>CP073693.1:2242415-3320978 GCA_018228645.1 Clostridiaceae bacterium Marseille-Q4143 | reverse complement strand
TTATGGAGGGAAAATGTGTGCTGTTCAAGGCATTTGGTGATGTGGATGCATTCCCGCTCTGCATCAAGAGCCATGATGTGGACGAGATTGTCAATACGATTTACCTGATTTCCGGCAGCTTTGCAGGTGTTAACCTGGAGGATATTTCCGCTCCCCGCTGTTTTGAAATTGAGAGAAAACTGAAAGAAAAATGTGATATTCCGATTTTCCATGACGACCAGCACGGTACTGCCATCATTACACTGGCAGGTCTGACCAATGCGCTGAGACTGGTCGGAAAGAAGAAAGAGGATGTCAGAGTTGTAGTCAACGGTGCAGGTGCAGCGGCTATTTCCATCACCCGTCTTCTTCTGACTGCAGGTGTAAAAAATATTACGCTTTGTGACCGTAAGGGTGCAATTTACGAAGGACGTACCGAGGGCATGAATCCGGTGAAAGAGGAGATGGCGAAAGTCACCAACCTGGAGAAGAAGAGCGGAAGCCTGGCAGATATGCTGGTGGGAGCAGATGTCTTCATCGGTGTCAGCGCACCGGGCATGGTAACACCGGATATGGTAAAGACCATGAATAAAGATGCTGTCATTTTTGCATGTGCAAATCCGACACCGGAGATCTTCCCGGATGATGCAAAGGCAGGCGGCGCAAGAGTTGTGGCAACAGGAAGAAGTGATTTCCCGAACCAGATTAATAACGTACTGGCATTTCCGGGTATCTTCCGCGGAGCTTTCGATGTGCGTGCGAAGGATATTAACGACGAGATGAAACTGGCAGCAGCCAAAGCGCTGGCAGATCTCATTACAGATGAGGAGCTGAGCGAGGATTACATCATTCCGAAGGCATTTGATAAGAGAGTCGGTAAGGCAGTTGCGAAGGCTGTTGCAGACGCAGCACGGGAAACCGGCGTGGCAAGACTGTAATTATCAGAAAAAAAGTCTTGCAATTACAGTATTTTGTGATATACTTGAAGATAACATGATACGTAGACTGAAGAAAGGGGTGGGCATTAAGTCCACTCCTTCTTATATGTCTGAATACTTTTTATCCGGAAGAGGAGGAGCATATTTGGCCAAGAAAGAGTTGTATGAGCAGAAGACGGAAGCCTTACTGCTGCCGATGATGGAAGAACATCAGTTTGAACTGGTAGATGTGGAGTTTGTGAAAGAGGCAGGAACCTGGTTTCTGCGTGCATACATCGATAAGCCTGGTGGAATCACCATTGATGACTGTGAGGTGATCAGCCGTGCTTTGTCAGATCGCATGGATGAGGAAGACTTTATTGAGGAAGCCTATATTTTGGAAGTGAGCTCTCCGGGACTCGGAAGACCGCTGAAAAAAGACAAGGATCTGGAGAGAAGTCTGGGAGAATCTGTGGATGTGAAACTGTTCCGGGCCATGGACAGACAGAAAGAGTTTACAGGCATTTTAAAGGCGTGGGATAAAGATACCGTCACGCTGGAGTTTGAAGAGGAAGCTGAGCTTGTGATCGAACGATCCAATATTGCGCTGATCCGGCTGGCGTTTGATTTTTAAGGAGGAAAATACAAAAAATGAACAATGAATTAAAAATGGCATTGGAAACCCTGGAAAAGGAAAAAGATATCAGCAGGGAAATCATGCTGGAAGCCATTGAGAATTCTTTAATTACCGCATGTAAGGGACATTTCGGAAGAGATACCGACAATTTCCGTGTGGAGATTGACCGCAACACCTATGATTTCCATGTATATGTGGATAAGACTGTTGTGGAAGAACCGGATAATGATGTAACTGAAATCAGTCTGGCGGAAGCTAAAATGATTGACAGCAAATATGAACTCGGTGATGTAGTCAGTGAAGAGATCAAATCCAAGGAGTTCGGACGTATTACAACTCAGAATGCAAGAAACGTCATCCTTCAGAAAATCCGTGAGGAAGAGCGCAAAGTGCTGTTTGATCAGTATTATGCAAAAGAAAAAGACGTGGTTACCGGTGTGGTTCAGCGTTATATCGGAAAGAATGTAAGTGTGAACCTTGGTAAGGTAGATGCGATCCTGAATGAGAACGAGATGGTCAAAGGAGAAGTGTTCAAACCGACGGAGCGTATCAAAGTATACATTCTGGAAGTAAAGGATACCACCAAAGGACCGAGAATCCTTCTGTCCAGAACTCATCCGGAACTGGTAAAACGTCTGTTTGAGTCTGAGGTAACCGAGGTAAGAGACGGTATTGTTGAAATCAAGAGCATTGCCCGTGAGGCAGGTTCCAGAACCAAGATTGCCGTATGGTCCAATGATCCGAATGTAGATCCGGTAGGTGCGTGTGTAGGTATGAACGGTGCCAGAGTCAATTCCATCGTTAACGAGTTGAAAGGTGAGAAGATTGATATCATTAACTGGAATGAGAATCCGGCACTCCTGATTGAGAACGCGCTGAGCCCGGCAAAAGTTGTTGTCGTACTGGCAGATCCGGAAGAGAAGACTGCAAAGGTAGTTGTACCGGATTATCAGCTGTCCCTGGCTATTGGTAAAGAAGGGCAGAACGCGCGTCTGGCAGCAAGACTGACCGGTTTCAAGATTGATATCAAGAGCGAGAGTCAGGCAAATGCGATCGAGGGATTCTACGAGGGATTCTACGATGAAGATGACGACGATGAGGATGCAGAAAACTACGAAGAGCCGGAGCTCGAGGCAGAGACCGGTTCAGAAGAGGAGTAATTGCTTTGAGTACAGTCAGGAAAGTCCCGATGCGCCAGTGCATCGGATGTCAGGAAATGAAAAGTAAAAAAGAGATGATGCGGATTCTGCGGACGACGGAGAATGAGATAGTTCTGGATACGACCGGCAGAAAAAACGGTCGGGGAGCCTATCTGTGCAAAAATCCGGAATGCCTCCGGAAAGCGATAAAATCCAGAGGCCTGGAGCGGTCTTTTAAGATGGCCATCCCGCAGGAAGTCTATGATCGTCTTGAAAAGGAGATGGAAGGACTTGCAGAAGGATAAAATTCTGTCCTATCTCGGATTTGCCACAAGAGCGCGCAAAGCGGTGAGCGGAGAGTTCTCCGTGGAAAAATCTATAAAGCAGCGTAAGGCAAAGCTTGTGATAGTGTCAGAGGAAGCCTCACAGAATACGAGAAAGAAATTCACGGACATGTGTGAATTCAGAAAGATTCCCCTGTACTTTTTTGGTACAGGAGAAGAACTGGGGCGCGCATGCGGAAAAGATTTCCGTATTTCAATGGCTGTTGAAGACGAAGGATTAGCCGGAGCGGCAGCCCGGGAACTTTCCCAGCAATAGTCACTGGAGGCAGATGCATGGCAAATAGAAATATTCGAGTTTACGAACTCGCTAAGGAACTGAACAAAACAAGCAGGGAAATCATTTCTCTGCTGGCAGAGAAAAATATAGAGGTGACAACACATATGGCAACATTGGAAGATAATCAGGCAGATCAGGTACGCGCCCAGGTGAATCAGGAATCTGCCAAGGCAGCAGAAGGTGCGGCACAGGATGCAAAACCGAAGAAAAAGAAATTTATTGTAGTACACAATCCAGAGAACAGTCGTGACAGAAAGAGCCCGGAGAGAAGACCGGCACAGCCGAAGACTCAGGCAGCCAAACCGGCACAGAAACCGGCAGCAGCTCCGAAGGCAGAAGCAAAACCGGTGGCAAAACCAGAAGTAAAACCGGCAGCAGCTCCGAAGGTAGCTGAGACAAGAACAGAAAACAAAACTGAGGGACGTCCTGCAGGAAGACCGCAGGGAGACCGTCAGGAATATAACCGCGGAGACAGACCGCAGGGAGACCGTCAGGGATATAACCGCGGGGACAGACCGCAGGGAGACCGTCAGGGATATAATCGCGGAGACAGACCGCAGGGAGACCGTCAGGGATATAATCGCGGGGACAGACCGCAGGGAGACCGTCAGGGATATAATCGCGGAGACAGACCGCAGGGAGACCGTCAGGGATATAACCGCGGAGACAGACCGCAGGGAGACCGTCAGGGATATAACCGCGGAGACAGACCGCAGGGAGACCGTCAGGGATATAACCGCGGAGGAGACAGACCGCAGGGCGGCGGATACAATCGCGGAGGAGACAGACCGCAGGGCGGTGGATATAACCGCGGAGGAGACAGACCGCAGGGCGGCGGATACAACCGCGGAGGAGACAGACCACAGGGCAATGGATTTAACCGTGGAGGCCAGGGAGGCGGACGTGACGGACGCGGCGGCCAGAACGGACGTGGCGGAATCGGACGTCAGATGAATAAAGCATTTGATACGCCGGTAGAGACCAAGCCGGAAAACAGACGTTACGATAATCGTAACCATCAGAAACAGGAGAAACAGTATAAGGATGAGGATATCAGCAAACTGAAGAATCGCCCAGGACGTTTCATCAAACCGGCTCCGCAGCCTGTTGAGCAGAAGAAAGAAAGTACGGAACCGAAGAAGCTTCCGCTTCCGGAGATGATCAGTATTTCTGATCTGGCAGAGCGCATGAAGATTCAGCCGTCCGCAATCATTAAAAAACTGTTCCTGGAAGGCAAGATGCTGACTGTAAACTCTGAGCTGGATTTTGAGGCAGCAGGTGAGATTGCACTGGAATATAACTTTGATCCGGAACCGGAAGTAAAAGAGGATGTCATCGGAAAACTTCTGGAGGATGTGGAAGATCCGGAGGATACCCTTGTACAGAGACCGCCGGTTGTATGTGTTATGGGTCACGTAGACCATGGTAAAACTTCCCTTCTGGATGCGATCCGCCATACCAACGTAACAGATCGCGAGGCAGGTGGTATTACCCAGCATATCGGTGCTTACACCGTAACCATCAAAGACCGTAAGATCACATTTTTGGATACTCCGGGACATGAGGCATTTACCGCCATGCGTATGCGTGGAGCAAATTCCACGGATATTGCCATCCTGGTAGTGGCTGCAGATGATGGTGTAAAACCGCAGACTGTAGAGGCAATTAACCATGCCAAGGCAGCAGGCGTAGAAGTCATCGTTGCCATCAATAAGATTGATAAACCGGGCGCAAGCATAGACCGTGTAAAACAGGAACTGACCGAGTACGGCCTCATCTCTGAGGACTGGGGCGGAAGCACTATCTGTGTTCCGGTATCTGCAAAATCCAGAGAAGGTATTGAGGATCTTCTGGAAATGGTACTTCTGACTGCAGATGTTCTGGAATTGAAAGCAAACCCGAAACGTCAGGCGAGAGGTCTTGTTATTGAGGCAGAGCTTGACAAAGGAAAGGGACCGGTTGCTACCGTTCTGGTACAGAAAGGTACCCTGCATGTAGGTGATTTCATTGCGGCAGGCGCTTCCTATGGTAAAGTACGTGCCATGATGGATGATAAAGGACGCAGAGTCAAGGAAGCAGGCCCGTCCACGCCGGTAGAGATTCTTGGTCTTAATGACGTACCGATGGCAGGTGAGATCTTCGTATCTCCGGAGAGTGATAAAGAGGCAAGAACTTTCGCAGAGACCTTCATCAAAGAGAGTCGTGAGAAGATGCTGGAGGACACCAAGCTTAAGATGTCTCTGGATGATCTGTATTCCCAGATCCAGACAGGTAACTTAAAAGAGTTGAATCTGATCATCAAAGCGGATGTTGCCGGAAGCGTAGAGGCTGTGAAACAGTCCCTCCTGAAACTTTCCAACGAGGAAGTCGTAGTAAAATGTATCCATGGAGCTGTTGGTGCCATCAACGAGTCCGACGTTATTCTGGCAAGTGCATCCAATGCGATTATCATTGGTTTCAATACCAGAATTGATCCGGCTGCAAAGGAGACCGCAGAGCGTGAGAAAGTAGACGTTCGTCTCTATAGAGTCATTTATGATGCTATCGCAGATGTAGAGCGTGCCATGAAGGGTATGCTGGATCCGATCTTCGAGGAGAAAGTCATTGGACACGCGGAGATCCGTCAGATCTTCAAGGCATCCGGTGTCGGCAACATCGCAGGTTCCTATGTGCTTGACGGTATGTTCCAGCGCGGCTGCAAAGTTCGTATTACCCGTGAGGGCAAACAGATCTACGAAGGCGAGCTGGCTTCCCTGAAGCGTTTCAAGGATGATGTAAAAGAAGTAAAGGCCGGTTTCGAGTGCGGTCTTGTATTTGATAAATTCAACGATATCCAGGAGCTGGATGTGGTTGAAGCCTATACAATGGTAGAGGTGCCGAGATAGAATGAGAAAAAACAGTATTAAAAATACCCGGATCAATGGAGAGGTACAGAAAGTCCTCTCCGAGATTATCCGGGGTGAGATCAAGGATCCGCGTATCAGTCCGCTGACATCGGTTGTATCCGTATCAGTGGCACCGGATCTGAAGACCTGCAAGGCATTTATCAGTGTTCTTGGAAATGAAGAGGCACAGGAAAATACCATGGCAGGATTAAAGAGTGCAGTAGGTTATGTGCGCCGTCAGCTGGCAAAGGAACTGAATCTTCGGAATACTCCGGAGATTACGTTCGTGCTGGATCAGTCCATCGAGTATGGAGTGAACATGTCCAAAATGATTGATGATGTGGTACGTAAAGACGGAGCGAGTGAAGAGAAAGACGGGGAATAAGTATGCAGTTGCAGAAAGAACTGGAAGGTGTTACTACAGTGGCCATTGCCGGTCATATTCGGCCGGATGGTGACAGCGTTGGCGCCTGCATCGGATTATGGACTTATATCAATGATAACTATCCACAGGTGGAAGCGGACATGTGGCTGGAAAAGCCGGATGAGAAGTTTTCCATGATCAAAGGATTTTCAGAGCTTCGTGAGCCAGACGGGGAGGAGCGGGAATATGACCTGTTCATTGCCGTGGATTGTGCGGCATTGGATCGTCTGGGAAGAGCACAGCCGGCTTTCGAAAAAGCCGGAAAAACCCTTTGTATTGACCACCATGTGAGCAATAAAGGCTATGCTCTGACGAATATCATTGACGGAGACGCAAGCTCCGCCTGCGAAGTAATCTGCAGATTGCTGGATATGGAAAAAGTTTCCAGGGACGCAGCGTCTGCTCTGTACATGGGAATTGCCCATGACACAGGGGTGTTCCAGTATAGCTGCACTTCACCGGAGACCATGCGGCTGGCTGCGGCTTTGATGGAGAAGCAGATCCCGTATACGGAGATCCTGGAGGAGACTTTCTACAAGAAGACCTATCTTCAGAACCAGGTAATGGGAAAAGCATTGCTGGAAAGCATGCGTCTCTTAAATGGCAAATGCATTGTCAGTGTCATGCGGCAGAAAGATATGGATTTCTTTGGAGTAACCACCACGGATCTGGATGGCATTGTCAGCCAGATGAAGCAGACGAAGGGGATAGAGGTAGCAATTTTCCTCTATGAAACTGATTATATGGAATATAAAGTATCCCTCCGTTCTGAAAATATTGTGGATGTCAGCAAAGTGGCCTCTTATTTTGGAGGCGGCGGACACGTCCGGGCAGCCGGAGTGACCATGAAGGGAACTTTTCATGATATTGTAAATAATTTAACCTTACACATCGAGCGGCAGCTTGAAGGGCAGGAAGATTAGTGATTAACGGAGTTATTAATATTTACAAAGAGCGCGGCTTTACCTCACACGATGTGGTGGCAAAGCTGCGTGGTATTTTAAAACAGAAAAAAATCGGACATACAGGGACGCTGGATCCGGATGCGGAAGGCGTCCTTCCTGTGTGTCTGGGAAAAGGAACCAGACTCTGCGACATGCTGACAGACCACAGTAAGGTCTATGAGGCGGTGCTGCTGCTGGGACAGTCCACGGACACCCAGGATGTATCAGGAAACGTATTGCAGGAGGCACCGGTGGATGTTTCAGAAGAGGAAGTTCGAGAAGCAATTATGAGCTTTGTGGGGCCTTATGACCAGATTCCACCTATGTATTCCGCACTGAAGGTGAACGGACAGAAACTCTGCGATCTGGCGAGAGCAGGAAAAGAGGTGGAGCGGAAAGCCCGCCCGGTGGAGATCTATGAGATTCAGATCGAGGAGATTCATCTTCCGAGAGTAAGGATGACCGTGTCCTGCTCTAAGGGAACATATATCAGGACTCTGTGTCATGATATCGGAGAGAAACTTAAGTGCCATGGATGTATGGAAAGTCTTCTGAGAACCAGAGTAGGCCAGTTTCTTCTGAAGGACAGCCTGACTCTTGCACAGGTGGAAGCGTACCGGGATGAGAACAGGATTACTGAAATTGTGATGCCTGTCGATCAGGTATTTTCTGACTGTCCGGCGCTGAAGCTTACGAAAGAAGCGGCAAAGCTTGGATATAACGGAAATCCATTTACATCCACACAGGCGTTGACAGAAAATGATCAGATGGTGGAAAAATCATCAGATATTTCCCTGGACGGTGGAAAATGGTTCCGTGTATATGACCCGGAAGGAGTATTTATCGGCGTCTATGCTTATGACAGCAAAAGAGATCAGTTCCGTCCGGAGAAAATGTTTTACGAGAAGTGAAAAGGGACAGTATGAAGTATGTGACAGGTGAAATCGGATATACCATGGACAGACCTTCAGCAGTCAGTCTGGGAAAATTTGACGGGCTCCATCGCGGACACCGGAAACTTCTGGATGAGGTGCTGAAGCAGAAGAAAAACGGACTTGCATCGGTGATTTTTACCTTTACGCAGAATCCGACTAGGGTGCTGTCAGGATTATCCGCCCAGAATATTATTACAAATGAAGAACGCCGTGCTATGTTGGAAGAGGAAGGCATTGATTGCCTGGTGGAATGTCCCTTTGTACCGGAACTTGCCCATATGGAACCGGAACGTTTTGTGGAAAAGATTCTGGTAGAGCAGTTAAAAGCAGCTTTTATTGCAGTAGGGACGGATTTTCACTTTGGTTATCAGCGAAGAGGGGATTATGAACTTCTGCTGAAACTGGGAGACAGGTATGGGTTTCAAGTGGAAGTGGTGGAAAAAGCACAGAGCCATGGTCGGGATATCAGCAGCACCTATATAAGGGAAGCACTGCATGAGGGAAATATTCCACTGGCCAATGAGCTGCTTGGATATCCTTATTATGTGACAGGAGAAGTGCTTCATGGCCGTCAGATCGGCCGGACTCTGGGGCTTCCGACGACGAATCTTCTTCCTCCGCAGGTGAAACTGCTTCCGCTCAATGGGGTCTATCTTACCAGAACCATTCCCATGGACGGAGAAGAGTGGGAGTATTACGGAATCACCAATATCGGATACAAGCCAACGGTAGGGGCCACGGAGCAGAAAGGGGTAGAGACGTACCTTTTTGATTACAACGGAGACCTCTATGGAAGAAAGCTTCGGGTGGAATTTCTGGAGTTTGAGCGCCCGGAACAGAAGTTTGAATCTCTGGAAGTGCTGAAAAGAAGGATTTTATCTGATGTAAACTGGGGAAAAAGCAAAATAAAACAAAAGAAACCCTTGTAAGTTTTATGAAATTCATGTAAAGTATTAGTAAAGCGTATGTTAAACAACATACGCTTTTGTTTTGTCATAAAATGGACGAATGAGGTAGAGAAAAAAATGGATTTGAGTGTAATTGTGACACTGATGGGCGGACTCGGCCTCTTCCTTCTGGGTATGCATCAGATGGGAGATGGTATGGAGAAGGCAGCCGGAGCCAGAATGCGTAATATTCTGGAAGCGGTAACTTCCAACCGGGTTATGGGAACACTGGTCGGAATTCTGTTCTGCGCGGTGATCCAGTCATCCAGTGCGACGACAGTTATGGTCGTCAGTTTCGTAAATGCCGGCATGATGAATCTGTATCAGGCAGCCGGTGTTATTTTTGGGGCAAATATCGGTACGACGGTTACGTCACAGCTGGTGTCCTTTAATTTGTCAGCTTATGCGCCGGTCATCCTCTTTGTGGGTGTGCTGATGACGCAGTTTGTGAAGAATGACCGGATTAAGAAGATCGGTGAAGTCATTCTTGGATTCGGAGTTCTGTTCATGGGACTGGACATTATGTCTGGCAGCATGTCCAATATGAAGGATTCTCCGCTGGTGGCAGAGTTCTTAAGCAGCCTGACCAATCCGTTCCTGGGTGTACTCCTTGGTACGGTCATCACGGCCATTATTCAGAGTTCTTCTGTAACCGTCAGTATCCTTCTTCTGATGGCACAGCAGGGTCTGATGGAGCTTCCGATCTGCTTCTATATCATTCTGGGATGTAATATTGGTGCCTGTATGTCCGCACTGCTGGCATCTCTGAATGGAAATAAAAATGCGAAGAGAGCAGCTCTGATTCACCTGTTCTTCAATATTATCGGAACCATTATTATTTTCCTGATCCTGACATTTGCAGGGGATCTGGTGCTGTATCTGCTGCAGACCATCTCCGGACCGGAACCGGGAAGATGTGTGGCAAATGCCCATACACTGTTCAAGATCAGCCAGGTTATCATGCTGCTTCCGTTTACGAAGGGGATTGTAAAACTGACCTATTTAGCAGTGCCGGGTGAGGATGAGACCGCAGAGGGCGAATGCGAACTTCTTTATATTGGAAAGAAAGCGGTATTTTCTCCGACAACTGCAGTCATCGAGGCTGTCAGAGAGCTGGAGCATATGGGTAAACTTGCCTATGAGAACCTGAATCGTGGTCTGGATGCATTAATTACCCTAAATGAGGATGAGATCAGTAAGATCTATGAAGTGGAAAAGCAGATTAACTTTATGAACCATGCAATCACCAATTATCTGGTGAAGATCAGCCAGATGACCCTCCCTATTGACGATAGTAAGAGTATCGGTGCTCTGTTCCATGTGGTAAATGATATCGAACGTATCGGTGATCATGCGGAAAATCTGGCAGATTCCGCCCAGACCCGTATCAAAGAGCAGATTGCTTTCAGTGATACTGCGTTAGAGGAATTAAGAGAGATGGGATCCAGAGTGAACACCATTCTCAAATATGCTATGGACATGTTTGCCAATAATACAAGGGAACATCTTTATGATATCATGACTTTGGAGGACAGCATTGATGAGATGGAGCGTGAACTTCAGAAACACCATATTGAGCGTCTGACTCAAAATGAATGTTCCGCAGCAGCAGGCATGGTATTTTCCGATACCATTTCCGGTTTCGAGCGCGTGGCTGACCATGCAACCAATATTGCATACTCTATGCTGGAGACCCCGCCGGAGGATGAAGAAGAATCTGACGGAAGTAAGAAATAATTTTTAAAAGAACTTGTAAAATAATTTCTTGCACTTTGAAGAAACTTGTGGTAAGATAATTGAGTTAGATGCGCAGGAATGGCGGAATGGCAGACGCATCAGACTCAAAATCTGACGAGGGTGACTTCGTGTGGGTTCAAGTCCCATTTCCTGCACTGGCTTAAATACAAGGCTTTTCTGACGAAATCCTCTGGAGAAATCCAGAGGATTTTTTGTTTTGACATCAGCACTAACTTTATTAACATGTACTAACTATTGGATTTGTCAAATTCCGAACCCAAATTCTGTGAAAAATGCAAATTGTGCAAAACGTTGAAAAATGATAGAATTAACACATCGTATTATGCACAAAATGCATAAAAGTATATGGGATAAGGAGGATAACGAAAATGCTTGACCAGTCTTATTACA
Source organism: Clostridiaceae bacterium Marseille-Q4143 (assembly GCA_018228645.1). Classification (GTDB taxonomy): domain Bacteria; phylum Bacillota; class Clostridia; order Lachnospirales; family Lachnospiraceae; genus Hominiventricola; species Hominiventricola filiformis. The sequence goes on along the minus strand of CP073693.1, from coordinate 3,309,402 downwards.
GTAAGACAGATGAGATCATTGAACATTATGGCAAGGATGCCCGTTCATTGATCCCCATCATGCAGGACATCCAGGCGGAGTACCGCTATCTGCCGGGGGAGCTGCTCACCTATGTAGCAGAGCAGATTGGAATTACAGAGGCGAAAGCGTACAGTGTAGCAACATTTTACGAGAATTTTTCCTTTGAAGCAAAGGGAAAATACGTGATTAAAGTCTGTGATGGTACCGCCTGTCATGTGCGGAAGTCCATGCCGGTTCTGGAAGCGCTCTGGAAGGAACTTGGACTTAGTAAGAAAAAGCATACAACGGATGACATGATGTTTACCGTAGAGACGGTGTCCTGTCTTGGAGCATGTGGTCTGGCACCTACCATGATGGTTAATGAAGACGTGCATCCTTCCATGACACCGGAGAAAGCACTGGCGGTGATCGAAGAATTGAGAGGGAGGGGATAAACCATGATGACAAGGGAAGAGCTTCAGCAGGTAAGAGAAGATGCCAGACGGCAGATTGAAGCTTATGATTGCCGGATTCTGGTCTGTTCCGGTACCGGATGTATTGCTACAGGTTCCACGAAGATCTACGAAGAATTTCTGGAACTGGTAAAAAACACACCGGGAATCGTGCTTGATTTTGCACCTCACGATGAAGACGGGGAGCATGTAGGCGTTAAGAAAACCGGATGTCAGGGCTTCTGTGAACTTGGACCCCTCGTAAGAATCCAGCGCGGGGATGAAGTGATTCAGTATGTAAAGGTACAGCCGGAAGACTGCAGAGAGATTTTTGAAGAGACGGTCGTAAGGGGAGAGATCGTCGATCATCTGCTTTATACGAAGAAAGATGTTCATTATAAGCATCCGGAAGATATTCCGTTCATGGCAAAACAGACAAGAATTGTTCTGGAAAACTGTGGTCGCGTGGATGCAGAATCTCTGGATGAGTATATTGCATCCGGCGGCTTTGAGGCACTGAACAAAGCCATGTTCGAGATGTCCAGAGACGAGGTTATTGATGAAGTAGACCGCTCAGGATTAAGAGGACGTGGAGGCGGAGGTTTCCCGTGCGGACGCAAGTGGAAGCAGGTAGCACGCCAGAAAGAAACGGTTCGTTATGTGGTATGTAACGGTGACGAGGGTGATCCTGGTGCATTCATGGACGGTTCTGTTATGGAAGGTGACCCCTTCAAATTGATTGAAGGTATGATGATCGCCGCTTATGCAGTAAAGGCAGCTGATGGTTATATCTATGTACGTGCCGAGTATCCCATGTCTGTAGCCAGACTGCGCCATGCCATTGCACAGCTGGAAGAAAGAGGACTGTTAGGAGACAATATCCTCGGAACGGATTTCTCTTTCCACTTACATATTAACCGAGGTGCCGGTGCATTCGTATGTGGTGAAGGTTCCGCACTGACGGCTTCCATCGAAGGTAAGAGAGGAATGCCGCGTGTCAAGCCGCCAAGAACGGTAGAAAAGGGATTGTGGGAGAAACCGACGGTTCTGAATAATGTAGAAACCTATGCTAATGTTCCGAAGATCATTCTGCAGGGTGCAGACTGGTATCGTACCATTGGTACGGAGGGAAGCCCGGGAACCAAGACTTTCTCACTGACCGGTGCCATCGAAAATACCGGTCTGATCGAAGTCCCGATGGGAAGTACTTTAAGAGAGATTATCTTTGATATCGGCGGCGGTCTGAAGAATGGCGCTCAGTTCAAAGCAGTACAGATCGGCGGACCGTCCGGCGGATGTCTGACAGAGAAACATCTGGATGAACCCCTTGACTTTGATTCTGTAAAGAAATTTGATGCCATCGTTGGTTCCGGCGGAATGGTAGTTATGGACACCAATACCTGTATGGTAGAGGTTGCCCGTTTCTTCATGAGCTTTACCCAGAGAGAATCCTGTGGTAAATGCGTACCGTGCCGTGAGGGTACCAAGCGTATGCTGGAAATTCTGGAGAGAATTGTAGCCGGAGAAGGCAGAATGGAAGATCTCGATCAGCTGGAAGAGCTTGCAACCATGATTCGGAGCATGGCTCTGTGCGGGCTTGGCAAGAGTGCTCCGCTTCCGGTATTAAGTACGCTGAAAACATTCCGTGAGGAATATGAAGAGCATATCCGCGATCATAAGTGCCGTGCGAAAGTCTGTCAGGCAATGCGTCGCTTCATCATCAATCCGGATTACTGTAAAGGCTGCGGAAAATGTGCGAAGAACTGTCCTGTTGGCGCTATTACCGGTGTGCGTAAAGAGTGCTACCATATTGATCCAAACCTGTGTATCAAGTGTTCAGCATGTAAAGACAACTGTGCATTTGACGCTGTTTATGTTGAAATGTAGAAAGGGGGAGAAATATGGGAACCATTACAATTGACGGTAGAAAAGTAGAATTTACCGATGAAAAAAATCTCCTGACCATCATTCGTAAGGCAGGTATTGATATTCCTACACTGTGTTATCATTCAGAACTCTCCACCTTTGGAGCGTGTCGTCTGTGTACGGTGGAAGATGACCGGGGAAGAACCTTTGCCTCCTGCTCAGAGGAGCCAAGGGATGGTATGGTGATTTATACCAATACCGGAAAACTGAAACGCTACAGAAAGCTGATTATCGAGCTTTTATTGGCTGCACACTGCAGAGACTGTACTACCTGCGTCAAGAGCGGTGACTGTAATCTGCAGACTCTGGCACACCGTTTTGGCGTGACCAGTGTAAGATACAACAACTACAGAGAGCAAAAGCCGATTGATTTCAGTTCTCCGTCCATCGTGCGTGATCCGAATAAATGTATTCTTTGTGGTAACTGTGTACGTGTCTGCAATGAGCTGCAGGGGGTAGGCGCACTTGATTTTGCATTCCGTGGTTCCGAAGCTATGGTGATGCCGGCATTTGACAAAGAGATTGCAAAAACTGATTGTGTCAACTGTGGTCAGTGTCAGATCTTCTGCCCGACCGGTGCCATCAGCATCCGTCATAACAGAGAAGCAGTATGGGAAGCACTGGCTGATCCGGATACCCGTGTGATAGCACAGGTAGCTCCGGCAGTGCGTGTGGCAGTCGGCGGCGCCTTCGGACTTCCTAAGGGCAAGAGCGTGATGGGCAAGATTGTCAATGTGCTTCACCGCATGGGATTTGATGAAGTATACGATACCGCATTCAGTGCGGATCTTACGATTGTGGAGGAGTCTGCAGAATTTCTGGATCGTCTGAAAAATGGCGGAAAACTTCCGCTTCTGACCTCCTGCTGCCCGGCATGGGTGAAATTCGTAGGAGAGCAGTTCCCGGATTACAGGGAGAATGTATCTACCTGCCGTTCTCCTCAGGGAATGATGTCTGCGGTAACCAAAGAGTATTTCCGAAATCCGGAAAACAGTCAGGGTAAGAAGACCGTCATGGTATCTTTCATGCCGTGTACAGCGAAGAAGATGGAGGCAAAACGTCCCAACAGCTTTACCAATGGGGAGCAGGATACCGATTATGTGATCACAACGACCGAGTTTATCGATATGATCCGTATGACCGGCATTGATTTTGCAGAGCTGGAGCCGGAATCATCCGATATCCCGTTTGGATTTGGATCCGGCGGCGGTGTGATCTTCGGTGTAACCGGTGGTGTAACCGAGGCAGTGATCCGTCATCTGGTACCGGGACATGACAAAGCAACGCTGGAGAGCATTGCAGAGTGTGGTGTACGTGGTGACGATGAAGACGGGTTGATCAGAGAATTTTCTGTTCCATATGGAGGAACAGAATTAAATATCTGTGTAGTCAGCGGTCTTGCCAATGCAAGAAAAGTCATGGAACAGGTACAGAGCGGTGAGAAGAATTACCATCTGATAGAGGTCATGGCATGCCGCAGAGGCTGTATCATGGGTGGCGGTCAGCCGCGTCTGGCAGGTGACCGTACTAAAGCAGCCCGCAAGGAAGGCATTTATCGTGCAGATAATGTAGCGGTGATTAAAAAATGTGATGAGAACCCGATGGTAATGTCCCTCTATGAAGGCTTCCTGAAAGGAAAAGAACATGAACTGCTTCATAATCATGAGTTCTGTTCTTCATAGATCCTGGCAGAAACGTGAAATTCCTGTGAAAAGGATGGAAGTTTTCTGATGTTGTGGTAAAATAGCGTCAGAGTAAAAAAGGCGGAGCGCCTGAAGTGCTCCGCCTTTTTGATGATCCGATAAGAGAACAGGAGAGGATAATCATGTCGGAAAACAAGAAAAAGCCAGGGCATATTCATTCCATCAGAGTCCGGATGACAGTGATCTTTTCACTGGTACTGATCGTGGCACTGGCAGCCTGTATGCTGGCGAATATGTTTTTCCTGGAACGATATTATATTAAGAATAAGATGGAAGCGTTAAAGGAAACGTATCAGTATTTAAATGAGGCCTCTGCGGCGGATGCTATGAGTGGAGATGCGTTTATAACAAAGCTGAATACTATCTGCGAGGTGGATAATGTCAGTCTGTTTGTCATGGGAAGTGATGGACATGCCAAGTTGACAACGGTGCGTGATTCCGCAGAACTGCAGAGAGAATTATATGAGTATGTGCTGGGAGCAGAGCCAGATAAGAAAACAATCTGGGAACAGACAGACAATTATACTATGAGTTTAAGTGGCGGAGAAGCCAGAAGAGGATATCTGAAGATCACAGGCACCCTGGATAAAGGAGAGCTGTTTTTAATCCGGACAGCGGTGGAGCCTTTGCGGGAAAGCGTCATGCTGGCTAACAAGTTTCTGCTGGAGGTGGGAATTTTTGTACTGCTGATTGGAGCGGTTGCCATTCAGATCCTGTCCAAAAGAATTTCCGAGCCAATTCTGGAACTGGCAAAATTGTCCGAACGAATGTCGGATCTGGATTTTAATGTAAAATTTTCCGGTGGTAAAGATGAAGAAATCGTATTTCTGGGTAATCATATGAATCAGCTGTCGGAAAAACTGGAAAAGACCATCTCAGAGCTGAAGACAGCCAATAACGAACTGCAGCGGGATATTGAGCAGAAGGAAAAAAGGGATCAGATGAGGAAAGAATTCCTGTCCAATGTATCCCATGAACTGAAGACACCCATTGCACTGGTGCAGGGGTACGCAGAAGGACTGAAGGAATGTATTAACGATGATGCGGAGAGCCGGGATTTTTACTGTGAAGTCATTATGGATGAAGCGTCAAAAATGAACAAACTGGTGAAAAATCTGCTGACACTCAATGAATTGGAATTTGGAAATGAAGTGGTGACCATGGAACGTTTTGATCTGACATCCATGCTTCACAATATGCTGCAGTCCATGAAGATTCTGTTCGAACAGAAGGAAGTTCATCTGGTATTTGATCAAAGGGAGCCGGTCTATGCCTGGGCCAATGAATTTAAGATGGAACAGGTGCTGACCAATTATATCAGCAATGCCCTGAACCATGTGGAAGGGGAAAAGATTATTAAGATCACCATTCAGAAAGAACCTGATCATGTGCGTGTTGGGGTCTTCAACACTGGTAAACCAATTCCGAAGGAAGATCTGGGACGCATCTGGGATAAGTTCTATAAAGTAGATAAGGCAAGAACCAGGGAATATGGCGGCAGCGGTGTGGGCCTCTCCATTGTAAAAGCGATTATGGAATCCATGCATCAGCGCTATGGAGTCAACAATTATGATAATGGTGTGGAGTTCTGGTTTGAACTGGATGATAAAAATGAAGTATAAATAAAAAGACGGAGAACGTCATTACAGCTTACGGAAAGAGCGGGAAGGATTCTAACAGACAGATGATAGCATTAAATGATTACCTGTATTCAGGAGATACAGTACTTCGAATCTTACACAATTATGCAGATGACTTGAAGAAGGAAGCAGATAGAACGGGAAATGAGATTGATTTGATTCACCATGAGTTTCTGCACCAGATGATTGATCTGTTGGAACACAATGAATTCCTGACGGCGCAGTCCCAGAAAATCAGGGAATTTTATATGTATATGGCAAAAGAATATCCATATTTGGCATTTACATTTAAAGGACGGATCAAATCCCTGATTCGTGCGGAGGCAAAGTTCAACGGCTATATTGTGAAAGATATTTACAAATATTATATAGAGCATGGCACCTATCCGCCGGTGGAAGAGGTGAAGAAGCGTCTGCAGCGTTTCCGGGATCTCATTGCATACCGGATCGTTATTTCCATGCCCAGATGCCATCTGGAAAGTGAAGAAGAGAGGGAAGCGCAGGAATTAAAATGCATTTATGAAATTGCGAATGTGTTGCCAGGATTTCTGGAGAAACGCGGATTTACCGTGATTCCCACAGGCGGTATCAAGAGAAGTACATCACCGCTTATGAAGGAAGAAGTAAAAGACTGTTTCCGGGATTATATTTCTAACGAAAATACTTCCAGCTATCAGTCTTTGCACATTACATTTTTTGATAACTGTGCCAACTGTCATATGGAAGTACAGATTCGGACCAAAGATATGGATGATACGGCAGAGATTGGAAGTGCCAATCACCAGAATTATGAAAAACGGCAGGAGAAAGAAAGAGGCAGACGCCACCAGATCCCGGAAGGGGAATGTATCTGGTTCGATGAAGCGTATGAGCGTGGTATCCGCCTGCAGCATCTGGATCTTTCCAGACTGGATGTCAATATGTTCTCTGCCGTGGACAACAGCCTGATCAATGATGGCTGTGGACTCTACAGAGGACGTCTTATTCTGCCCTATGAGCATCTGTCACGGTTTCAGAACGATCGGATCGATAGTTCTGATGCTCTGCTTTGATCTGACTGAGAAGATCCGGAGATTCCATCGTCGGATATGTTCCTGAGCACCTTCTTTGGAACAATTTCGCATTCTGTATTGTTATTTTTAATGGTATTTTTCTTGACAAATTTATTTATGGCGGCTAAGATATAAATACGCTAAATTTCAGCCACGCGACTTTACAGGCAGTATCAGGGCTAGTAAAGGTTTCGACGGGGGTTTTGAAGTTGGGGCAGCCATCCGAAGGTACCGCGTAAGGTGCAAAAATAAATATAAACGCTGAAGATAATTTAGCAATCGCTGCCTAATGGCAGCTGTCTGACTCAGAGCACCCACACTTTGTGACCCAGGCATCGACTATGTGGGAAACGACACACGTTAAGCTTTGCGCGTGTGGGCGTATCATGAAGCTACTGAAGCTGTAAACCTGCCGGTTGGTGTACAGCGGAGGGAATGTCAAATAAGCGGCTGTGATGGGAGATACCGCGATGGATGGGCTTTCGGACAGGGGTTCGATTCCCCTCTGGTCCACTAAAAAGATCTTGATTTTTCAAGGTCTTTTTTGTTTTGTCAAATCGAAAGTAATCATGAAAAGCAGAACAGGCGGCTTGCATTCCCATATTTGATTGGATATAATAAATGTGTATGTACCTATATATGTATGGCAGGAGCGGTAAGAATGAACTGTAAGCAGGCGCAGAGGCTTTTAGTGCCGTATATTAACGGCGAACTGGATGAAAAAGAAGAAGGCGAATTTGTAAAACATATCCGGCATTGCCCGGAGTGCTATGAAGAACTGGAAGTATATGCGACGGTATTTGCAGGTATCCGGCAGCTGGACGGAGCGGAAGAGACGGTAAATTACCGGACACTGGTGGAGGATTCCCTTGAGACTTCCGAGGCGGACGTACAGGATGAGAGGTTTCTGTATACGTATGTCCTGTTTTTGCGTGCCGCAGCCATTATGGCACTTATATATATGATCGTGAGGTGGCTCTTTTAATGAGTGAAAAAATAGTTTTGATTGATGGGCACAGTATTATCAACCGTGCCTTTTATGGTGTCCCGGACCTGACCAATGCGGAGGGACTTCATACCAATGGAATCTACGGATTTCTGAATATTATGTTCCGGATTCTGGACGAGGAAAAGCCGGAATATCTGGCGGTGGCTTTTGACCTGAAGGCACCGACGTTTCGGCATAAAATGTACGACGCTTATAAGGGAACGAGAAAACCTATGCCGGAGGAACTGCGTGAGCAGGTGCCGGTATTAAAAGAACTGCTTGCAGCCATGGGTATCCCACTGCTTATGATGGAGGGTTATGAGGCGGATGACCTGCTGGGAACAGCAGCAAAAAAGAGCGAAGAGGCAGGCGTGGATGCAGTCATTGTATCCGGAGACAGGGATCTTCTGCAGCTGGCCACAGAGAAAATTATGATCCGGATGCCGAAAACAAAGAGAGGTGTCACGGAAATTGAAAATTATCATGCCCAGGATGTAAAGGACGCTTATCAGGTAACACCGTCCCAGATTATCGAGTTAAAAGCACTTATGGGAGATGCTTCTGATAATATTCCGGGGGTACCGGGTATTGGAGAGAAGACAGCAACCAATCTGATCGCTGCTTACGGCACGATTGAAAATGCGTATGCCCATGTAGAGGAGATTAAGCCAAACCGTGCAAAGGAAGCGCTGAAAAACCATTACGATATGGCCAAGATGAGTAAAGAACTGGCTACCATCTGCTTGGAAGCACCGCTTACTCTTTCTTTTGAGGATGCAAGGCTTACAAACCTCTATACGCCGGAGGCCTATGAATGGTGCAGAAAACTGAATTTTAAGAAGCTCCTGGGACGTTTTGAGGAGGCAGAAGCAGGCAAGCCGGCAGAGCCGGAAGTGACGATGGTTACCGATTTTGCCGAGGCAGAAAATCTGTTTTCGCGACTGAAAAATCAGAAGCAGATTGCCTTTGAACTGTATTATGAAGAGGGACTGCATGTATCTCTGACAGATTCAGAGCAGGAAGTGTTCTGCGTTTCCGAGGAAGGATTTCTGACGGAACAATATCTTTTGGACAAGCTGAGAGAAATCATCGAGGAAGTACCGCTTTGCGGGGCTTCAGATGTGAAAAAATTATTAGCTTTTGTCCATCCGGTTTGCCGGGAACATTTGTTTGATATTGAGATTGCAGCTTATCTTATCAATCCGCTCATGAGCAGCTATGAGCATGAAGATCTGAAAAAACCGTATGCGGCACTCACTACTTTTAAAAAGATGCCGGAGCTTCTGAAAAAACTGGATGAGATGGGTATGAGAAAGCTGTTCGATGAGATCGAGATGCCGTTGGTATTTACCCTGTATGACATGGAGCAGGCGGGTATCCGGGTGAATGGTGAAGAACTCCGGGAATATGGGGAAGCGCTGGTTGGCCGGATTGAGGAGCTGGAGAAAAAGATTCATGAGGCAGCCGGTGAGGTATTTAATATAAATTCTCCCAAGCAGCTGGGTGTGATTTTGTTTGAAAAGATGGGGATGAAGGGTGGTAAGAAGACCAAGACCGGTTATTCCACATCAGCGGACATATTAGAAAAGCTGGCAGGCGATCAGCCTATAGTGAGGGATATTCTGGAATACCGTCAGCTGACCAAATTAAAATCCACTTATGCGGACGGACTGGCTGGCTGCATTGCGAAGGATGGAAGAATTCACAGTAAATTTAACCAGACCATTACAGCCACCGGAAGGATCAGCAGTACGGAGCCGAACCTTCAGAATATTCCGGTACGTATGGAGCTTGGACGACTGATCCGAAAGGTCTTTATTCCGGCGGAGGATTGTATTTTCCTGGATGCGGATTATTCCCAGATTGAACTTCGTGTGCTGGCTCATATGTCCGGGGATGAGAAACTGATTGAGGCTTATCAGCAGGCAGAGGATATTCATCGTTTGACTGCTTCTCAGGTATTTCACGTACCCATTGATGAGGTGACACCGCAGCAGCGTAGAAATGCGAAAGCAGTTAATTTTGGTATTGTATATGGAATCAGTTCTTTTGGGCTGTCTCAGGATCTGAGCATTTCCACCAAAGAAGCCAAAGAATATATTGAACGATATTTTGAAACCTATCCGGGAATCAAGTCTTATCTGGATGGACTGGTAGAGCATGCGAAAGAGGAAGGTTATGTGACCACCATGTACGGCAGGAGAAGACCGGTTCCGGAATTGAAATCTTCTAACTTTATGCAGCGATCTTTTGGAGAGCGTGTGGCCATGAATTCCCCTATTCAGGGAACGGCAGCGGACATTATCAAGATTGCCATGAACCGGGTACATGACCGGTTACGGGAAGAGAGAATGAAATCAAGGCTGATCCTGCAGGTGCACGATGAATTACTGGTGGAGGCAAAGCTTTCTGAAGCAGACCGGGTAGAAGAAATTTTGCGGGAGGAGATGCAGCAGGCCGCGTCTTTGCGGGTTCCGCTGGAAATCGATCTCCACAGAGGAAAAAACTGGTATGAGGCGAAATAACAGATGAAAATTATCGGAGTAACCGGCGGTGTGGGAGCCGGCAAGAGTACGGTGCTGAACTATCTGGAAAAACGTTACGGAGCGAAGCTTATCCTGGCGGATCTGGTAGGTCATGAAGTGATGGAACCAGGTCATGAAGCTTATGAGCAGGTAGTAAAGGCGTTTGGTCAGGAAATAGTAAGTGAAGACAAAACCATTGACCGGAAAGCATTGGGAGCTATCGTATTTGCGGATGAGAAGAAACGCATGATTCTGAACCGGATCATCCATCCGGCGGTGCGGCAGGAAATTCTGCGGCGGCTGGAAGAGGCGAAATTATCACATTTGTCCTCTGCTGTAGTAGAAGCTGCCTTATTTCTGGAAGAAAATTATGATGCATTCTGTGATGAAACATGGTATATTTATACAGATGAAAAAATTCGGCGTCAAAGACTGAAGGAAAGCCGCGGTTACAGCGACGAGAGGATAGATCAGATCTTCCGAAGCCAGAAAACACATGAAGAATTTCAGAAGCGCTGTATGTTTATGATTGATAATAACGGCAGTGAGGAAGAGACATTTCGACAGATAGACAGAAGGATGAAGGAATAGATGAGATTATGCAGTATTGCCAGCGGAAGCAGCGGAAACTGTATTTATACAGGAAGTGACAATACCCATCTGCTGGTGGATGCGGGCATCAGCGCGAAACGGGTCGAAGCGGGTTTAAAGGAACTGGAGCTGGAAGGAAGCGACATTCAGGGGCTTTTGATTACCCATGAGCATTCAGATCATATTAAGGGAGTGGGTGTTCTGGCCAGAAGATATGGTGTGCCGATCTATGCAACGGAAGGCACGATCCGTCAGATGAAGTCTATGAGCAGTCTTGGAACCATAGACGAAGGACTGTACCATGTGGTGCATGCTGATGAAGATTTTTTCATAGGGGATATGAAGGTGGAACCATTCGCTATTTCTCATGATGCGGCGGAACCGGTGGCTTATCGATTTGAGTGCGGAGAGAAGAGTACGGCGGTAGCCACGGACATGGGGGTCTATAACGATTATATTGTGGAACATCTTAAGGGACTGGATACAGTTCTTCTGGAGGCGAACCACGATATTCAGATGCTTCAGGTAGGACCTTATCCTTATCCTTTAAAACAGAGGATTTTAGGAGAGAGGGGACATCTGTCCAACGAGAGTGCCGGACAGCTTCTTTGCAGAATTCTGCATGATAATATTAAGAAGATTTACCTCGGACATCTGAGCAAAGAAAATAACTACGCGGAACTGGCTTATGAGACGGTACGTCTGGAAATTGAGCTGGATCCGGTGGATTATAAATCCGGAGATTTTGATATTCAGGTAGCAGACAGGGAACAATGCTCCGGAGTATGTAATTTCTAACCAATATGGAGGAGAACCTATGAAAAACAAATTTATTATCACAGTAGTAGGACACGATACAGTAGGCATTATTGCAAAAGTCTGCACGTATCTCGCAGAACATCAGGTAAACATTCTGGACATTTCCCAGACCATCGTTGACGGTTATTTCAATATGATGATGATCGTGGACGCTGCACAGGCAGGAGATGTGACAGAGCTTTCCAGTGATCTCGGTGCACTGGGACAGGAGATCGGCGTAGTGATCCGCTGTCAGCATGAAGATATCTTTAACATGATGCATCGTATCTAAGGAGAGATAAGAAGACTATGATCAATATTACAGAAGTTCTTGAGACCAATAAAATGATCGAGGAAGAGAATCTGGATGTACGTACCATTACGCTGGGCATTAGCCTTCTGGACTGCATTGATTCTGACCTTGAGATTTTGAAGAAAAATATTTATGAGAAGATCACCACGATGGCCAAAGATCTGGTATCCACTGGAAAATCCATCGAGGCGCAGTACGGAATTCCCATTGTTAATAAACGTATTTCCGTAACTCCGATTGCTCTGGTCGGTGGACCGGCCTGCAAGACACCGGATGATTATGTGGAGATTGCAAAGGTGCTGGATAAGGCAGCCCATACGGTAGGCGTTAACTTCCTGGGCGGATTTTCTGCACTGGTTTCCAAGGGAATGACGAAGAGTGACGAGCTTCTTATGCGTGCCATCCCGAAGGCACTGGCAGAGACGGAACGTGTCTGCAGTTCTGTCAATGTGGGTTCCACCAAGACCGGTATTGATATGGATGCAGTCCGTCTGATGGGTGAAATTGTAAAAGAAACTGCAGAAATGACGAAGGAGAATGATTCTCTTGGCTGTGCAAAGCTGGTTATTTTCTGCAATGCACCAGATGATAACCCGTTCATGGCAGGTGCTTTCCATGGAGTAACTGAGGGAGATGCTGTCATCAATGTGGGTGTCAGTGGTCCTGGTGTTGTAAAGAAGGCCCTTTCCCAGGTTCGTGGAGAAAATTTTGAGGTACTTTGTGAGACGATTAAGAAAACTGCATTTAAGATTACCCGTGTTGGTCAGCTGGTAGCTCAGGAAGCATCCAGAAGAATGGGAATTCCATTCGGTATTATCGATCTTTCGCTGGCACCGACTCCGGCCATTGGAGACAGCGTCGCTGAGATTCTGGAGGAGATTGGTCTGGAGCATGCAGGAGCACCGGGTACCACTGCAGCTCTGGCGCTTTTAAATGACCAGGTAAAGAAGGGCGGCGTTATGGCATCTTCTTATGTAGGCGGCTTAAGCGGTGCATTTATTCCGGTCAGTGAAGATCAGGGAATGATTGATGCCGTACAGGCGGGAGCACTTACGTTGGAAAAATTGGAAGCTATGACCTGTGTCTGCTCTGTAGGTCTTGATATGATTGCTATTCCGGGTGACACAAAAGCAACTACCATTTCTGGTATTATTGCTGACGAGATGGCAATCGGTATGGTTAACCAGAAGACAACGGCAGTTCGTCTGATTCCGGTTATCGGAAAAGGTGTAGGTGAGATGGTAGAGTTTGGTGGATTGCTTGGCTATGCACCGATCATGCCGGTAAATAATTTCTCCTGCGACGCATTTGTAGGAAGAACCGGAAGAATACCGGCTCCGATTCACAGTTTTAAGAACTAAAAGGTAATAATTGCCAATGAAACAGCCGGGCTGGAAAAGAAAATTGGGAAAATTATCCCAAAACTCTTGACAGTTCGGCTGCTGTCGTCTATAATCAAAAATGTGCAGAGAGTGCTGTATCAAGTGCGTACCTACCATACAACAGGTACGAAAAGGGAATCAGGTGTGAGTCCTGAGCGATCCGGTCACTGTATTCGGAGAGTCTGTTTTCAAAATCCCATTGCATAACCCAATCATACATGTGAGAAGGGGAGGACAGACGTTGGTATCCGTAAGTCAGGAAACCTGCTTGGTATATGAGATGAGCTTCCGAGCAAGGCTTAACATCCAACAGATGGAGTGAATGGCGCACTTCATTTTGCGAAATGTCGGCTTGTGGGTTATAGCGGCAGTTTTTTATTTATGTGAAATCTCATGCAGAATGCACGAATATATGACTGGTGTATATGCGTTATCCTCCATATTCATCGCATATGAATGGCACATCAGTCCAGCAACAGACAATGACCCCTCCGGGCGCAGGTTCCTGAACATCCTGCCTCCCGGAGGGGTCATTATTATCAGCACATCTTATGTGTCTTCTTCTGCCATGCGGTAGCCAACTCCGATTTCAGTAAAAAGATAAATTGGCTCTGCAGGGTTTGGCTCCAGTTTTCTTCGGATATTTGCCATATGTACCCGGAGACTGGTGTTGTCATTTTCGGAATAAGGTCCCCATACATATTCAATCAGTTTATCATAAGTGAGTACGCGGCCACTGTTCTGAGCCAGAAGCGCCACGATTTTGTATTCGTTCTGAGTCAGATGGATGTCCGTTTCGTCTCTGGTGACCAGTCGTTTTTCAAAATCAATGGTCAGTCCGCTATGGTGATAGGGATGGAGGAGCGGATCGCTGCCTGTCTGGTGCTGCATGGTATGGCGGAGGGCTGTCCGAATTCTTGCCAGAAGCTCGGAATTGCCAAAGGGTTTTGTGATGTAGTCATCAGCGCCCAGATCCAGTGCAAGTACCTTGTCCTGCTCCTGAGTACGGGCAGAGATCACGAGAATGGGAACTGCGGACCAGGTTCTTATTTTCTGAATCACTTCTGTTCCATCCAGATCTGGAAGTCCCAGATCTAAAAGGATCAGATCAGGCGTGGAAGAAGCGGCTTGGGAAAGTCCTTCCGTAGCGTTTGAAGCAGAAATTACCTGGTAGTTTTGAGATTCCAGGACAGAAGTAATAAAGCTCAGAATATTTCGCTCATCTTCAATGACGAGGATTCGGATCGTAGGTTTCATGATGGATTTCCTCCTTCGGAATAGTAAAACAGAATTCAGCTCCTTCGGTGAGATTGCGTGCGGTAATCTCCCCGTTATGGGCATTGACGATGGCTTTGCAAATAGAAAGCCCAATGCCCATGCCTTTGCGGGTATCCACAGTGGATGCAGCAGAGCTGGGAGCAGACGGAACCGCGTCAAAGATACCTGACAGACGGTCCGGGGCAATTCCGGTTCCATAGTCACGGATGCAGAATTTGATGGCATCTTCGGTACTGCTTAAGGTACATTCCAACGGTTTTGTGCTGCGGGCATGAAAATATGCATTTTCAATGAGATTCAGGAGCACCTGCTTTATGAGCAGCGGATCCATGGGAGCAGTTACGAATTCATCGGGAATGACGGTCTTAATCTGCAGGTCCGGGTATCGTTTTCGAGAAGTGGACACTGCATCAAAGAGCACTTCTTCTGCAGCCTCTGGTGTTTTTTTCAGAACACTTGCTCCGCCGTCGGTAATCCGGGTGACGGACAGAAGATTCTCCACCATATGAAGCAGCCAGTTGGCATCTTCATAGATTTCAGAGACCAGTTCCCGTTTTTCTTTCGGTGGAAGAGCGGCTTCGTTTTCCAGATAAGAAGAGCTGGCTCCGATCATGCTGGTGAGAGGGGTTCTAAGATCATGGGAAACCGCCCTCAGCAGGTTGGCGCGAAGCTTTTCTTTTTCTGCTTCAGCCAGAAACTTTTCTGCTTCATTAATTTTTCGTGCCTGATCTTTCATGCGGAAGGTGGTAGCACTGGTCAAAATAGAAATGAAGTACATGACCATAAAGGTGAAGGGATATCCGGACACAGCAAAGCTGAACTGGCCAAATGGGTAAGTGAACTGATAGTTAATAAAAAAGACACTGATAATACCGGAGATAATGCCGTACCGGTATTTGTCCGTATGGTAGGAAATTATGATAATGGTCAGAATGTAAATCAACGCCACATTGGCAGAACCGGTAGGATTGACATGGTGGTAGATGGAAGAAATCCCGGTAGCCAGCGCCATGGCCCAAATGGTAAAGAGCAGACTGAAATGGGCATGAAAGGTATGGGTGCGCGAAATTCGTTCCACAAAATTGGTGAACAGTTTCCAGATATAATTTTTCAAAAGCAGAACCTCCTGTGGTCAGATGACCAGCATTTTTCTTCGGTATTCATTCTGAAAGGGCCGTCCGTGCAGCAGGGAACGGACGGATTCATAAAGATGATCTGCATAGAGCTCTTTCGGTGGAATTCCAGCCTGGGAAAGGGAAGTGATCACGGGCAGATTCCCATGAGCACTCAGTTCTTTCAGCAGTATGGCGGATGATTTTCGAAATCCGAGTACGCGGAATACACTTGCAGGCTTATATTCGCGGACATCCAGCAAAACATGGAGCAGTGCACGACTTACGGAAGTGCGGGTCAGTTCCCGGGTTTTCAGAAGATCCGTAAAACCGGAAAAGGATGAAAATTCATCCAGACGGTTCCAGATCCGATTGGAGAGCTCTGCACTGACACCAAAGTACTGTTCCAGTGGCTGATCCTGTAATGCCCGCAGTTTCTGCAAAAGGGGCAGAGAAAAGGAATTCTCCGAGACAGGTGACAGTCCTTCGTAGTCCTTGTAGAGTTCCGGAAATGGAAGCTGCTGCAATATACGGTCAGTGAAGACACCCTGACTCTTCATCAGAGTGTCCCGGATACCGCTGGCAGAGGCAGATCTTCCGTCTGTAACGGTAATGTCGTGGTAAGCATTTCCCTCCCGCTGAATGGTATGAGGAAGGATCGTGCTGTGAAGCCGTTTCAGCGCTTTCAAATATTCCAACCCCAGCAGGTTGTTGGGCGCATCGAGAAGATCAGAGGCAAGATCCGGTGCATATTCCTTCATGGCATGCGCCCGGGCAGCCGGGAAATTCATTCCCTCCTTTAAATACTTTCGAAGGAGAATCTGATATTCTTCCGGCTCCTCTGCCAGAATGTCTGCCAGCTTCTGAAGATCCATAAGAGAACCACATTCACTGCCGAAGCAGAGATCTGTCACGATTCCTGTATCTGCCAGCATCTTCACAGCACCGGCTGCAAAGTATTCGGCGCTTCCCGTGGCGACAGATACAGGAAGTTCCAGCACCAGATCAGCACCGCTTCGCAGAGCTGCCTCTGCCCTTGTATATTTATCGAACATGGCAGGCGTTCCCCGCTGTACATAATTGCCGCTCATGACGACAATCACATAGTCCGCACCGGTCAATTCCCGCGCACGCGATAAATGAAACTGATGTCCCTTATGAAAAGGATTATATTCTGCGATGATACCTACAACCTTCATGAAAGTACTCCCTGGAAATAATAGTGCAGGGGCCAAGCGGGATGGTCATGATATTCTGTGAAAGGAACGTCCGCAGTCCCGGTACTTCACGAAAACGAGTCGAAGACGATGGTTGAGTGTTAGTACCGCTGGATCGAGGACTTAGCGCGAGCGGTTCCGCTCACAGAATATCATGACCATCCCGCCTGGCCCTTCAGCCACTGATGTAGACATGGAGAAGCCCCTACATCATGGACATTATAGCATAAGTATGTTACAATTGCACATGGCAAAGAATGAGAAAGTGTAGTACCTATGAATAAATCTTTATATATTGCGGAGAAGCCCAGCGTGGCGCAGGAATTCGCAAAAGCACTGAAACTGAATATGGCGAGAAAAGATGGCTACCTCGAATCCGATGAGGCCATCGTGACCTGGTGCGTGGGTCATCTGGTAACCATGAGTTACCCGGAAGTCTACGATGAAAAATACAAACGCTGGTCCTTGGAGACCTTGCCGTTTCTTCCCACAGAATGGAAATATGAGGTCATCGGCAGTGTAAAGAAGCAGTTTCAGATCGTGAGCGGACTTCTGAACCGGCCGGATGTGACATGTATTTACGTCTGTACGGACTCCGGACGGGAAGGAGAATACATTTACCGTCTGGTAGAACAGATGGCAGGTGTGAAAGACAAAGAACGCCGGAGAGTCTGGATCGATTCCCAGACGGAAGAGGAGATCCTGCGCGGCATCCGGGAAGCAAAAGACCTGTCCGAGTATGATAATCTGGCGGGAGCCGCATACCTACGTGCCAAAGAAGATTACCTGATGGGAATCAACTTCTCCCGACTGCTTACTTTACAGTACGGAAGAGCTATTTCCAGCTTTCAGAACACTAAATACACGGTGATCTCCGTGGGTCGGGTTATGACCTGTGTTCTTGGTATGGTGGTTCGAAGAGAACGGGAGATCCGAAGCTTTGTAAAGACACCGTTTTACCGGGTACTGCTGGTACAGGATCTGGGTGGAAAACCCTTTGACGGAGAATGGCGTGCTGTGGAAGGAAGCGCTTACTATCAGTCGCCGCTTCTTTATAAGGAAAATGGTTTCAAAAAAGAAGAGGACGCGAAAGCCCTGATTCACAAATTAAAAGCCATGGAACCTCAGGAGGCGGAGCTTGTCTCCATCGAGCGGAAGAAAGAGACCCGCTATGCGCCGCTTTTATTTAACCTGGCAGAGCTTCAGAATGAGTGTTCCAAGCGGTTCAAGATCAGTCCGGATGAGACACTGAAGATCACCCAGGAGCTCTATGAGAAGAAGCTGGTGACTTATCCTCGAACGGACGCCCGTGTGTTATCCACGGCGGTGGCAAAGGAGATTTATAAAAATATCGGTGGCTTACGGAATTATCAGCCGCTGGCAGAAGCAGCGGCTGAGATTCTGGAGAAAAAATCCTGGCAGGGGATTGGAAAGAGCCGCTACACCAATGACAAGCAGATTACCGATCATTATGCAATTATTCCTACTGGTCAGGGATTTGGAGCGCTTCGAAGTGTGTCACAGACCGGACAGCAGGTCTATGAGCTGATTGTGAGAAGATTTTTAAGCATTTTCTATCCGCCGGCGGTGTATCAGAAGGCAGCGCTGGTGACCTGTATGGGAACGGAGAAATTTTTTGCGAATTTCCGGATTCTCATGGAGGAAGGATACCTCAAAATCGCGCCGAAAGCCCTGGAGTTCAAGAAGAAAAAGGACGATGCAGGGGAAGAGGAGGAGACCGGAGGAGATGCTTCCACGCTGGAGCTTTTGATGAAGCTTCGGAAAGGCATGAAGCTTGCGGTGAAGAATGCGAAGATCAAGGAGGGAGAGACCTCTCCGCCCAAGCGTTATAATTCCGGTTCCATGATTCTGGCCATGGAAAATGCAGGACAGCTTATTGAAGATGAGGATCTGCGTGCACAGATCAAGGGAAGCGGCATCGGCACCAGCGCAACCAGAGCAGAGATTTTGAAAAAGCTGGTGAACAATAAATATATTGCGTTAAATAAAAAAACACAGATCATCACCCCCACTCTGCTGGGCGAAAATATTTTCGACGTGGTCAGCGTATCCATCCGGTCCCTTTTGAATCCGGAGCTGACCGCCAGCTGGGAAAAGGGACTTACCTATGTGGCGGAAGGCCAGATTACCCAGGATGAATATATGGGAAAACTGGAACATTTTGTCCGCAGCAGAACGGAGCAGGTGCTGGGAAGCCGACAGCATTTTGCCATGAGGCCTTATTTTGAGGCGGCAGCAGCATATTATAAAAAGACAGAGAAAACCCCAACAAAGCAAAAAGGAGAATAACAGTATGAGCAACATTACCATTCAGGATCTGTATGACTTAAACGAGACGATCGCAGCAGAGCTTTTTGACGGTCTGACCTATCCGTGGGAGGCACTTCCGAAAATCGGTGAATTTATCAAAAAATTAGGTGCAGCCCTGGATCCGGAGGAGTATGACAAAGTAGGCGAGGATGTATGGATTGCAAAATCTGCCAATGTATTTCCAAGCGCTTATATACATGGACCGGCCATCATCGGAAAAGAAGCAGAGGTGCGTCACTGTGCATTTATCCGCGGTAACGCACTGGTAGGCGAAGGGGCTGTGGTCGGCAATTCCACCGAACTGAAAAATGTGGTGCTTTTCAATAAAGTACAGGTTCCCCATTACAACTATGTGGGTGATTCTATTCTTGGATACAAGGCACATATGGGAGCGGGTTCCATCACGTCCAATGTAAAATCTGATAAACATCTGGTGAAAGTACATACACCGGAGGGAGATATTGAGACCGGTATCAAAAAATTTGGTGCCATGATCGGTGACAATGTAGAAGTTGGATGCGGTTCTGTCCTGAACCCGGGTACGGTGATCGGTAGACAGAGCAATATTTATCCGTTGTCTTCCGTAAGAGGTGTAGTGCCGGCACATTCTATTTATAAGAAACAGGGCGAAGTAGTGAAGAAGCATGAAGACTAAATGGGGGATCAGCGGCAGCGTACTCAAATGGTTTGCGGTTATCACCATGGTCATTGACCATTTCGGGGCATCTGTTCTGGAAACCTATGTGATGAACGTCTGGGGCAGGTCACCTCTGGGAAATCTGTTTTCCGATCACTGGAACGAGTTACTGCGGGTGGACCGGATCTTACGGTATATTGGCCGGCCGGCCTTTCCGATTTTCTGTTTCCTTTTGGTGGAAGGATTTCTTCATACCAGGGATGTGAAAAAATATGCCATGCGGCTGGGAATTTTTGCACTGATCAGCGAGATTCCTTTTGATCTGGCAGTGCGCGGGAAATTCTTTGACTGGCAGTATCAGAATGTGTATGTAACTTTGCTGCTTGGACTTCTGACCATCTGGGCATTGAAAACCCAGAAGGATGTCTGGTATCTGCGTCTGGTGATTGCCGCAGCCGGATGTGCGCTGGGAGAACTGGTGCACTGTGACTATGGAGCAATGGGAGTGGCTTTGATTGTCGTGCTCTATCTTATGCGGGAATCCAGATTCCAGCAGTGTATCACAGGAGCGATCTGTACTTACTGGGAGCTTCCGGCACCGTTGGCTTTCATCCCCATCTGGTTTTATAATGGGGAGCGGGGGCGGCAGCCCAAATGGTTTTTCTATTGGTTTTATCCAGTTCATCTGCTGATCTACGGAGTTATCGGCAGATGGATATTACCGGGAATGCTTCTATAAAAAAAGAAAAGGAACAATGATGAAAACACTGATTATCACTGGAACACCGAGAAAAAAAGGACATACGATTGCCATGGCAGAATATCTGGCAGGACAGCTTGACGGCGAAGTGGAATGGCTGTCGGTGGATAACCGGAAAGACATTACTCCCTGCAGGGACTGTCGCTACTGCTTTACCCATCCTAAATGTGCCATTGATGATCCTATGAATGAGATCTACGCGAAGCTCGACGCAGCGGATCGGATTATTTTCGCAGCTCCGGTATATTTTTATAATATTCCAGGATCCATGAAAGCAGTATTGGACCGGCTGCAGGTATACTGGGCAGCCATCATCCGGGGAGGGAGAAAAAAGCCTTACCGGAAAGGGGCGATTCTGCTGGTGGGCGGAGCACCGGAATCCGAACGGCAGTTTCTGGGAGCATCCACTACGTTCCAGTACATGCTGGATGATCTGGGAGCAGTCTGTGAAGGTATCGTAACCATGGGCGGCTCAGATAAGAAAGGACTTGCGGAGCGCCCGGATGTGAGAAAAAAACTGGACGAGCTGGCAGAAAGGCTTTGTCAGAATGGATCAGACAATTAGATTGAGGCAGAAAAAGATGAATATTCAGATTTTGGAAATGATAGAAGGGGCCAGACAGGCGAAAGGGCTGACCGTTATTATTGATGTCTTCCGGGCATTTTCCCTGGAGTGCTATCTGATGGCAAAACATCCGGCACAGTTGTGTCCGGTGGGGGCGAAAGAGACCGCTTATGCATGGAAAGAAAACCATCCGGAGGCGGTTCTGATAGGAGAGCGTCACGGTGTGATTCTTCCGGGATTTCAATATGGAAATTCTCCGTCCCAGACCGCAGACGCCGATCTTGAGGGAAAGACACTGATCCACACCACCAGTGCCGGAACCCAGGGAATCGTCAATGCTGCAGGAGCAGAGGAGATTATCACGGGAAGTCTGGTCAACGCAGCGGCCATTGCGCGTTACATTCAGAAAGTACAGCCGGATCAGGTCTCTCTGGTTGCCATGGGACTGGAAGGAAAGGCCTCCGCGCCGGAAGATGTTTTATGTGCCCGCTATATTAAGAGTCTGGTGGAAGGAACCTCTCTTGATATGGAGGCAGAACTGAAAACACTCCGTCACACCGAATCCGGGGAAAAATTTTTCCGGCCGGAGACCCAGGAGGTATTTCCGGCAGAAGATTATCAGCTGTGCACAGATGTGGACCGATTCGATTTTGTCCTGCAGGTAACCAGACGGTCAGAGGACATGTTTGAAGTTCATAGAGTAGATTTATAATTAGAAAGTATGCAGGTATTTCTTCAGAATTTTTTTAGAAATACCTGCATTTGATTTTAAGAATCGGCAGTTAGAATACAAGTCATGAAGGGCAGGAAAAGTGAAATGGAGAAATATCATGTGTTAGTCGTCGAGGACGACAAAGAGATTCGGGACGGAATCGAGATTTATCTGAAAAGTCAGGGCTATGAAGTATTCAAAGCTGCGGATGGAATCGAAGGACTGGAGATCATATACAGAGAGGAAATTCATCTGGCAATCGTGGATGTGATGATGCCGAGAAAAGATGGAATCCAGATGGTCATGGAGATGCGTAAAGACTATGATTTCCCGGTGATTATGCTCTCTGCAAAATCGGAGGAAGTGGATAAGATTCTGGGACTTAACATGGGAGCGGACGATTATGTGACCAAACCCTTTACGCCGCTGGAGCTTCTGGCAAGGGTCAATTCCCAGCTGCGCCGCTACAGCCGTTATCTGGAAAAATTAAAGGACGGCGGATCAAAGGAAGAAGAACAGCACATTTACCGGATCGGCGGTCTGGAACTCAATGAGGAAAAAGTAGAACTCCGGGTGGATGGTGTGCCGGTGAAGGTGACCCCAATGGAGTACCGGATTCTGTTGCTGCTGATGAAGCATCCGGGAAGAGTGTTCTCTTCTGATGAGATCTATG
The DNA here is from genome assembly GCA_018228645.1 of Clostridiaceae bacterium Marseille-Q4143. Taxonomy (GTDB): domain Bacteria; phylum Bacillota; class Clostridia; order Lachnospirales; family Lachnospiraceae; genus Hominiventricola; species Hominiventricola filiformis. Next base: position 3,286,747 of record CP073693.1, on the reverse strand, counting down.
AGAGGGTCTGGAATGAGAAAGCAGTCAATTCAGATACGATCATGGTGCATGTGCGGAATATCCGTGAGAAGATCGAGATTAACCCGAAAAATCCAAAATATTTGAAGGTGGTGTGGGGCGTTGGCTATAAAATGGAAAAACAATAAATACAAAGGAATACTGGCAGTACTGCTTTGCGTGTCTTTGGCAGGTGTGATTATGTGCAATCTCTATCCGGTATTCTGGCAGAAAGCGCAGAAAAGGATTCAGACTTATCAGACAGAGGAAGAAGCCAGAGTAAGTAAAAATCGTGATGTGGCTGCATTTACAGTAGGTGACGACTTTGAACGGTATCTGTTATCCTCGATTTACTATCTGAATTATGAGATTACACCGGATATGAATGCCTATACTTATCTGACACAGAACTATGACAAAGGAAAACTGACAGACAGTGAGCAGGCGGGCTTAAAAGAAGCGGCCGCAAGACTCATGAAGAACATGAGAAACCAGTATGTAACGGTACAGGATATCTACGAATATGCCAGCTATGCGAAAGGGGTGGACAAAAATTTCGGCTCGGATGCCAGACTGCTGCAGGCAGTTTATAACGACGGAGTGGATATGTTTGATTACTATTCTTCCGGCCTGGTCATTTCCTATGACAGCAGAGGCGTTCCGAATATCCGTAAGACATGGAATCTCGATCTGGATGAGATCGGCGGCCTGTCAAATCTGACCGAATGTCTCACGCAGGCAACGATTGGACAGCTCATGGATGACAATGGCATGGATGAAGGCGAAGACTATGAGGTCAGCTATGATGAGACCGACGAGGATACTGCCATCAATGTGGAGTCTGGTACCGTGGTATCTGGTGATGAAACCTATCTGAGAGTTGATCAGGCTGGTAATGATGCACTGCTGAGGCAGATGTCACTTCCAATCATTCAGAATGTGACGTTTGTCTTCGGAATTAATGGAAATTATGACAGCTATAATTACATGGATGATGAGTACTGGGTGGAAAGAGTTGCTTATAATAACAGCGGTATTGCCACGGCAGGTATGGTCATCATCATTGCCATGGCATTGCTGGCGCTTATCCTGCAAAATATCCCTTCTCTCGAACTGCGGAAATACCGGATTTTCCGTCTGCCAACAGAAGTAAGCTTTGTGATCGGGTGTATGGGAGCAGTTGGTACAGTCTGGGCGCTGGGGAATGAATTTGCGATACTGACGCTTAAGAGAGGATCGGATTCTCTGACCGGTTACCTGGAATCAGATATGGCGTTGGGACAGTATGCCCCCGCAGTAGCGGTATTCTTGATCTGGCTGTTCTGGAGCTGCTTTGCATTTGGCTGGTACTGGCTGATGGCTTCCCTGCTTCCGTATATCACACATCCACTCCGGACGATCTGGGAACAGACGCTGTTCTTCCGGTTTTTCGTATGGCTGAAACGTCAGTGGCTCAGGCTGTGGAATTGGGCGACGGATGTGGAGCTGGATGAGCATCTGACCAGAAATATCTGGAAAGTGGTCGGCATTAATGGACTGATTGTGGTTCTGCTGTGCTGTATCTGGTTTGGAGGAATCTTTGGAGCAATTATTTATTCGATTCTTTTGTATGTGCTTATCAAGAAAAAATGCGGAGAGATTCAGGAAAATTATAAAAAACTTTTAAATGTCACACAGACCATTGCTGATGGAGATCTGAATGCTTCTACGGAAGAGGACATGGGGATTTTTAATCCCATCCGGGATCAGCTGACTTCGATTCAAAGTGGGTTCCGGAAAGCGGTAGATGAGGAAGTAAGAAGCCGGAATATGAAGACGGAGCTTATTACGAATGTATCTCATGACTTAAAGACACCATTGACCGCTATTATCACCTATGTGGATCTGCTGAAAAAAGAAGATATCACAGAGGAAGAACGTAAAGAATATGTGGCAACCCTGGAGAAAAAATCCCAGCGGCTGAAAGTGCTGATTGAGGATTTGTTTGAGATCAGCAAGGCGACCACTGACAACATCGTCATGAATTATGACGAAGTAGATCTGGTGAGCCTTATCAAGGAAGTACGACTGGAAAATGAGGATAAAATTCAGTCAAGCACACTGGATTTCCGGTGGAGTCTGCCGGAGGAGAAATGTATCCTGCGTCTGGATCCGCAGAGAACCTTCCGTATTATTGATAACCTGGTGCAGAATATTCTAAAATATTCCATGGCTCATTCTCGCGTGTATATTGCCATGAATGATCAGGATGGAAAAGTTACCGTCAGCCTGAAAAATATGTCTGCAACGGAGATGAATTTTACACCGGAGGAGATCACGGAGCGGTTTGTAAGAGGTGATCTTTCCAGAAATACCGAAGGAAGCGGTCTTGGTCTTGCGATTGCCCAGAGTTTTACGGAACTGCAGGGCGGTGAATTTAAGGTAGAGACAGACGGAGATCTTTTTAAAGTCACAATTATGTGGAAGAAAGAGAAGTAGTATGCTATACTGTATAAGGATCAAAGGAGAACCCGCAGTGAGCCGGGCAGAGATGATTCATCTCTGCCCGATTTTTGCGGGAAAAAAGTTTACAGGAGGGATTCAACATTATGTTGGAAAAAGTGTTTAAACTGCGTGAAAACCACACGACAGTGAAAACAGAGATTCTGGCGGGGATTACCACATTTATGACCATGGCATATATTCTTGCTGTGAATCCAAATGTATTAAGTGCGTCAGGTATGGACAGAGGAGCGGTCTTCACTGCAACGGTGCTGGCTTCATTTCTTGGAACTGCCTGCATGGCATTGTTTGCAAACTATCCGTTTGCATTGGCTCCGGGTATGGGACTGAACGCATATTTTGCTTATACGGTCGTCATCGGTATGGGGTATCCATGGCAGTCTGCGCTGGCAGCCGTTTTTGTAGAAGGTGTGATTTTTATTCTGCTTTCGCTGTTTAATATTCGGGAAGCAATTTTTAATTCCATTCCGTCGAACCTAAAGAAAGCAGTATCCGTAGGAATTGGATTTTTTATTGCCTTTATTGGTCTTCAGAATGCGAAAATTGTTGTTGGGGGAGCGACTCTGGTAGAACTGTTTTCCCTGGATGCGGTAGAGGGTGCAACCATGCAGGATGCGGGTATCTGTGTGATTCTGGCCCTCATCGGTGTATTTCTGACGGCCATTCTGGTTATCAAAAATGTAAAAGGAAATATTCTCTGGGGAATCTTAGGAACCTGGATTCTCGGTATTATCTGCCAGTTTACGGGGCTGTATGTGCCGAACCCGGAGATTGGATATTACAGTCTGCTTCCGGATTTTTCAGCAGGTATTTCCGTGCCGAGCCTGGCACCGATCTTTATGAAACTTGACTTTACATCTATTCCGGTGGCTGAGTTCATTGTTATCGTATGTGCGTTCTTATTTGTAGATATGTTTGATACACTGGGAACTTTGATTGGTGTGGCTACGAAAGCAGATATGTTAGATAAGGAAGGAAAACTTCCAAATATCAAGGGAGCCCTTCTGGCAGATGCGGTTGCAACGACAGCAGGTGCGGTACTTGGTACTTCTACTACGACCACTTTTGTAGAGAGTGCTTCTGGTGTGACAGAGGGAGGAAGAACCGGTCTTACTTCCATTACGACGGCAGTTCTGTTTTTGCTGGCACTGTTATTCTCCCCGGTTTTCCTCGCTATTCCGTCATTTGCAACGGCTCCGGCGTTGATTATCGTAGGATTCTACATGGTCAACCAGGTAGGACTGATTGATTTCTCTGATTTCAGTGAGGGAATTCCGGCATTTATCTGTATTGGGGCAATGCCCTTCTTCTACAGCATTTCCGAAGGTATTTCCATGGGAGTGATTTCCTATGTGATCCTGAATCTGCTGACAGGAAAAGCACAAGAGAAGAAGATCAGTCCGGTGATGTATATTCTGGCTGTACTGTTCTTAGTGAAATATTTCCTGATCTAGGAACTTTGAAAATAGATGATAAAAAGGCTGCTCATCGTTGGATGGGCAGCCTTTTTTTGGAAAATTTTTGGTTATTCAAACGGGTCTTCTTCCGGTTCGGAAACTTCTTCTGCCGGAGCATCTTCAGAAGCAGGTGCTTCTTCTTTGGCTTCTTTAGCAAGAGCCGCTTTTTTTTCTTCAATATTTGCATTGTGCACGGAGATAGCGGTGCAGTACTCAGATACAGCCTCATCTACTGACTCTCCGGCTGCGAATTTTTTGTAATAGTAAGCGCCGATCTTGGCCTCCAGTTCCCGGATGGATTTTTCGTCATGGAGAATCTGGGTCTTCAGACGGGTGTCTTCTACCAGTTCATTGGTTTTGTCAGCCGCAGTTTTTGCAAATGCATTCAGTTTTTCAAACAGTTCCATCAATTTATGCCTCCTGTTTTTTCAGAAAATCCAGAACTTCCTCACGGGTCGGCATGACGCGGAGGGCGCCTTTTCTGGTGGTGATGATGGAAGCGGCCGCATTGGCGAAGGTGAGCATTTCTTTTAACTGCTCATCCGTCAGTGCTTCCAGGTCATGCTCCAGTACATAGTTCAGGACACATGCACAGAAAGTATCACCGGCTCCGGTGGTCTCAATGGTATTTTCCTGAAGGAATGGAGCTACTTCTACATAATGATCACCATAGTATGCGCGGCTTCCGTCACGGCCCATGGAAACAAGAATCAACGGAATTGGGAATTCCTCGCGGATTTTCTTCACACCCGCAGTGAAATCATTTTCTCCGGTGAGCCACTGGATCTCATTATCAGAAATCTTCAGTACATCGCATTTTCCAAGTCCCCAGCGAACCTGCTCTTTGGCATTGTCAAGAGAATCCCAAAGCGGTTCTCTTAAGTTTGGGTCGAAACTGATAAGTGCACCGGCTTCTTTGGCAGTTCCTACTGCTTTTTTTGTGGTAGCGCGGATGCCGTCATGGGTCATGGACAGGGTGCCAAAATGAAAGATTCTGGTATCACGTACCAGATCAAGGTTCAGCTCGTCCACAGTGAGCATCATATCAGCGCCCGGATTGCGGTAGAAGGAGAAATCACGGTCTCCGTCTGCAAAGGTATGTACCAGTGCCAGGGTCGTATGCACTTCGTTGTCCATCAGCAGATTTTCCGTGCCGATACCAAGCTCCTCCAACGCTTTTTTCAGTGTTTTTCCAAACTGATCATTTCCTACTTTTCCAATAAAGGAAGTTTTCTTCCCAAGGTTATTTAACATGGAAAGTACATTGCAGGGAGCACCTCCCGGATTGGCTTCGAAAAGTCCGTTGCCCTGTTCACTCAGCCCGTTCTGGGTGAAATCAATAAGAAGCTCACCAAGAGCGATTACGTCGTATTTTTTCATAAGAAAAGCCTCCGTTCTTTAATATATCTATTGTACAAAAAAAACTGGTGCTTGAAAAGAGATACTTGTCATATTTTCGGTTGATAATTAGGAAAAATCTGTGCTATAATTTTGAATTGTTGTGCATAAAGGATGAAAGGAAATAGAAATACGGATGAATTCTTTAAAACCTATGTTATTGACTTCTTTAAAGTCATACAGCCGGGAACAGTTCTTTAAAGATGTGACGGCTGGAATCATTGTGGCGATTATCGCGCTGCCGTTGTCCATCGCACTGGCACTTGCATCAGGTGTGGGACCGGAGGCAGGTATTTTTACGGCTATTGTAGCGGGATTCGTGATCTCTGCACTGGGAGGGAGCAGTGTGCAGATTGCTGGTCCGACTGCAGCCTTTGCGACAATCGTGGCAGGAATTGTGGCAAGAGACGGACTGGATGGTCTGGTCATTGCGACAGTATTGGCAGGTGTGTTCCTGATTCTTATGGGACTTTGCCATTTTGGAACGCTGATTAAATTTATTCCTTATACGATTACGACTGGATTTACATCAGGAATCGCAGTGACTATCATTATCGGGCAGCTGAAAGATTTCTTCGGTGTGACCTATCCGGATGGGGTAAAACCGATCGAGACCATGGAAAAACTGGAAGCATTTATCGGAAATATCAATACGGTAAATACGGATGCATTGATTGTGGGCGCGGTCAGTCTGGCAATCCTGATTGTATCTCCTTATATTTTCAAAAAAATTCCGGGTTCTCTTATTGCGGTAATCGTGGGAATCCTGATGGTGCAGTTCCTTCCATTAAAAGTGTCTACCATTGGAAATCTCTATACTATCAGCAATGCGCTGCCGTCCTTCCATTTTCCGGCATTTGACCTTAAGACCATTGAGGCAGCCGTGCCCAATGCATTTACCATTGCGGTGCTGGCAGCTATCGAGTCCCTGCTTTCCTGTGTGGTGGCCGATGGTATGATCAATGGAAAACATCGTTCTGACATGGAGCTGGTAGCTCAGGGTGCAGGAAATATTGCCTCTGCTCTGTTTGGAGGCATTCCGGCGACAGGAGCCATCGCAAGAACAGCAGCCAATATTAAAAATGGCGGGCGCACGCCGGTGGCCGGTATGGTACATTCCATCACATTGGTGATCGTTCTGGTCGTGCTGATGCCTTATGCCGGTATGATTCCTATGCCGACCATTGCAGCGATTCTGTTTATCGTAGCTTATAATATGTGCCAGTGGAGAACCTTCAAACATCTGGTGGAGACAGCTCCAAAGAGCGATATTATCGTGCTGGTAGTTACCTTTGTGCTGACGATTGTATTTGACCTCGTCGTAGCAATTGAGGTCGGCATGATTCTGGCATGTCTGCTTTTCATTAAGCGGATGAGCGACGAGACTCATGTGGACAGCTGGATCTATATGGATGATGATTCTCAGATGGTTGATGAACATCTGCAGAAACTGTCCAAACAGATCCGGGTATATGAGATCACCGGACCGCTGTTCTTCGGTGCAGCCAGTGCCATTGAACACATTGTGGTGAAGGATTTTACGAAGTGTGTGGTATTCCGTATGCGTGCAGTTCCGGCGTTGGACAGTACCGCTATGAATGCCCTTCATAACTTGACGAAATACTGTGAATCAAAGGGAATTGCGCTGGTGTTCTCCCATGTGAATGAGCAGCCAAGACATGTTATGGAAAAAGACGGATTTATGGAACTGGTCGGAAAAGAGAATTTCTGCGCAAATATTACAGAGGCTCTGAACCGGGCAGAAGAGATTGTACGTACGGCGAAATAAAAGGATGAAAAGAGGTCTTGCTGAGAGGACTTGGCAGGATCTTTTTTTATGAACTTAGTAAAAGTAGACAAAAATTGTAAACAAACTGTAAACATAGTTGCTTTTTCTGAAACAACGAGTATACTAAACACATCTTAAGATATTTCAAATTGTTCGATAAAAAATCCCATGATGAAAAATAACAACAGGAGGAATTACGTGAGTAACTTGAGTCAGATAGTTATGGATATGGAAGAAGGAAAGGCAAAGTATGATCAGACAATGAAGAAATTGCTAGCGGACAGTCAGGTTCTGGCCTGGATTTTAAAGCGTTTTGTACCGGAGTATAAGGACTGTGAACTGGAAGATATTGAAAAGAAATATATACAGCCAGAGACAATTATGGTGTCGAAGATGGGGGTGGAGCAGGGGAGTGAAAGTATTCAGGGTATAAGAAATGAGGATACGGTACAGGGAGAAGCTACTGTATTTTATGATGTTCTTTTTCATGTCTGGTATCCGAAAATGGAAGGAAAACAGATAGGAATGTATCTGAATCTGGAAGCACAGTCAGACTATTATCCTGGGTATCCTATAGAGCCCAGAGGAATTTACTATGCATCAAGACGTTTGACGGCACAATTGAAAAAGGTTGATAAAGATACAAATTATGGGACTTTGCAAAAAGTGTACAGTATCTGGCTGTGTATGGGAAATGTTCCAGTATATGAAGAAAACACTGTAAGCTTGTATTCTTTGAACAAAAATGATATAATTGGTAAAGTAAAAAGAAACGAAGAGATCTATGATCTGATAAGTGTCATTATTATGAGATACAATGACAAAACAGAATTAAAGGATCAAACGCTCCAAATGCTGCAGACATTATCCAGTGACAGACTATCAAAAAAAGAGAAACTGAAAAGACAGAAGAATCTAGGGATGCGGGTGGATGACCGGATCGAGGAAGGAGTTGAGGAAATGTGTAATATGGGAGACTATATTGAAGCAAAAGCAATTAAAAAAGGAATCGAGCAGGGAATTGAGCAGGGAATGATAATAGGAAAAGAGAGAGAAGTGGGAATTTTGAGAACACAGCTTGAAAAGAAGAAGAGAACTCCGAAAGAAACAGCAGAACTACTGGAGCTGCCATTGGGTTATATTCAGTCAATAGCAGATATGTTGCAAAAGGATGCAGGAGCAAGTGATCTGCAGATTGCGGAACGATTGATGAACATAAGAATATAATGAAGAAAAAAAATTCCGGGAAATGATCGAATCCCCGGAATTTTTTGTCTTTTAAGCTAGAAATCCGCCAGCACTTAGGACATAGATCCATAATGTCATGGTAACAGCGGAGAACAGAGTGGTTGCTGCAACACAGCTGGCGGAGAGGATACCGTCGTGTCCCATATTTTTCGACATGACATAAGATGCCGGAGTGGTAGGACTGCCCAGCATAATGAGCAGAGCGATGAGCTCCTGTCCGCGGAAGCCGAATTTGATTGCAATGGGAAGGAATATCATATCTAACAGCATTAGTTTGCAGAAGGACGCTGCAACGGTGGGTCCCAGTTTTTTGATTGCCTTGGCACCTTCGAAAGAAGCTCCGATGGAAAGGAGCGCCAGTGGAGTGGTCAGACTTCCAAGAGTGTTGAATGTCTTCTGAGCCATGGCCGGCAGGCCGATGGGCAGCAGATTGTAGATAGTACCGATCAGAATGCCGTCCAGAATCGGGTTGGTCAGGATGCCATAGAGGATGGCGCCCGGATGAAGCTTACCCTTGTGGGATGGATTTTCAATGGTCAGAATCAGCACTGCAAAAATATTGAACAGCGGCACGCTGCCGAGCATCATAAGCGGAGCCATACCGGAAGTGCCATAGATATTCTGGATGAAGGCTACGCCAAGGATTGCTGCGCTGCTTCGGTAACAGGCTTGCACGAATTCACCGGTCAGACTTTTATCACGCAGGAAAATACGTGCCAGAATCCAGATGACGATGATGGAAATGGCGGTGGCTCCGAAACAGAACAGAACGAATTTGCCATTGAAATTTTCCGTCAGGTCAATGGATGTCATATCACAGAACAGCATGGCCGGAAGTCCGACACGAAAAACCAGCTTATCTGCCACGGAACAGAATTCTTTTGTTAGAAACTTTTTTTGCCCGAGCACATATCCTATGATAATCACGATAAAGATAGGAAGCGTGGAATTCAGGCTGAAAATCAGATTACTCATATGTAATGCCTCCGTCGCCGGTCGATGACCGGAATTTGTAGAAATAAATCTCTGTAAGTATACCACTATTTCATCAAATTATCACCTACAGTTTACATTTAATTCACGTTTCGGTGCTATGGTACACTGCAATCAACAACAAAAGGAGGATAAACATATATGCAGCAGGTTAAGAAACCAAAGAAGCCATTGATATTTTATTATGTTCTTGTGCTTCTGGTAATGTTTGTATTAAATACGTTTGTAGTTCCTAGTTTCTTAAAGCATCAGATCAAGGAAGTCGATTATGGTACGTTCCTGACCATGCTGGATGACAAGGAAGTAGCAATGGCCCAGGTAGAGGATGACGTGATCTATTTCACGGATAATAATAAAGACAATCCTACTTATTATTCAACAGTACCGTTCCCAAATGATACGAGTCTGGTAGACCGTCTGATGGCATCGGGATGTGATTTCGGTGCAGTGCAGGAGCAGGATTCATCATTGTTTGATCAGATTATTCTGGTAGTGATCCAGATTGCTATTTTTGTCGCAATTGGACAGCTTTTGTCCAGAATGCTGATGAAAAAAATGGGCGGAGGCGGACTCGGCAATGCCATGCAGTTTGGAAAGAGCAATGCCAAGATCTATGTAGCCAGTGAGACGGGGATCAAATTTCATGATGTGGCTGGTGAGGATGAAGCAAAAGAGCAGCTTCAGGAGATTGTTGATTTCCTCCATAATCCGGCAAAATATCAGGCAATTGGTGCAACGATGCCCAAAGGTGCCCTGTTAGTCGGCCCTCCAGGAACTGGTAAAACTTTGCTGGCAAAGGCGGTAGCCGGCGAGGCAGAAGTACCCTTCTTTTCCATCTCCGGTTCGGAATTTGTAGAGATGTTCGTTGGTATGGGTGCGGCCAAGGTAAGAGATCTGTTTAAGCAGGCAAATGAAAAAGCACCGTGTATCGTGTTCATTGATGAGATTGATACCATCGGTAAGAAGAGAGATGGCTCCGGCATGGGTGGAAATGATGAGCGTGAGCAGACGCTGAACCAGCTGCTTACCGAGATGGATGGTTTTGACGGTTCCAAGGGTGTTGTCATCCTGGCGGCAACCAACCGTCCGGAAACGCTGGATCCGGCACTCTTACGTCCGGGACGTTTTGACAGAAGAATTCCGGTAGAACTTCCGGATCTCATCGGCCGTGAGGCAATATTGAAAGTCCATGCCAAGAAAGTAAAACTGGGAGATGATGTGGATTTTCATGCGATGGCCAGAGCAGCAGCCGGAGCCTCCGGTGCAGAGCTTGCCAATATGATTAATGAGGCCGCTCTTCGTGCAGTCAGAAGTGGGCGGACCTATGTAAACCAGTCAGATCTGGAAGAGAGTATTGAAGTGGTTATCGCCGGATATCAGAAGAAAAATGCCGTACTTTCCGACAAGGAAAAACTGATTGTGGCATACCACGAGACTGGACATGCACTGGTAGCGGCGCTTCAGAGTCATTCTGCTCCGGTTACCAAGATTACGATCATTCCGAGAACTTCCGGTGCCCTTGGCTATACGATGCAGGTGGAGGAACATGATCAGTATCTTTTGAGCAAAGAAGAACTGGAGAACAAGATTGCAACTTACGCAGGCGGACGTGCGGCAGAGGCTCTGATCTTTGGTTCCATTACTACGGGTGCTTCCAATGATATCGAGCAGATGACGAAACTTGCAAGAGGTATGATTACCCGTTATGGTATGAGTGATGAGTTTGGCATGATGGCACTGGAAACGGTAAATAACCAGTACATGGGCGGAGATACTTCTCTGGCATGTGCAGCGGAGACGGCAGCCGTTGTGGATGAGAAGGTAAAAGCCCTTCTCAAGAAGGAGTATGACAAAGCTATGACCCTGTTGACGGAGAATAAACAGCAGCTTCATGCCCTTTCAAAATACCTGTATGAGAAAGAGACCATCACCGGAGATGAATTCATGCAGGTTTTGAAAGAAAATTCTGGTGTAAATTGACGAACTATAAGAAATATGATATGCTTTCCTATATGCAAAACCATCAGAAAGTGCTTAGTGAAGCCTAACAGGGAATCGGGTGAGAAGCCTGAACGGTCCGGCCACTGTAAGCGGGAATGAGGAGACTGCAGTAACCATTGCCCTATAAGGGTGAGAAGGGAAAGTTCTTCCTTAAAAGACCGTGAGTCAGGAGACCTGCTATCTGATCTGGGAGAGCTTCCGAAGAAAGCAGATCCTGAAAATTTCTGACAAAGAAATACATTCAGATCAAAAGAAAAACGAGGGAGTCTTCGCGGCTGTGTTGCGGGGACTCCTTTTATTACGTGGAGGGAAAACACATGGTATCATTTATCGGAGCGGGTCCTGGCGACCCGGAACTTCTGACTATTAAGGGAAAGAAGATTATTGACAGCGCAGATGTCATCATTTATGCAGGTTCTCTGGTCAATCCACAGGTATTGGCAGATGCAAAAGAGGGAGCTGTTATTTACAACAGTGCCCTGATGAACCTTGATGAAGTCATTGATGTGATGAAAGATGCAGAAGACAAGGGTCTGAAGGTCGCCCGGGTTCATACGGGAGATCCGGCTATTTATGGTGCTCACAGAGAGCAGATGGACAGACTGGATGAACTGGGCATTGACTATGAGGTGATTCCGGGTGTCAGTTCTTTCCTTGCAACTGCAGCAGTGTTAAAGAAGGAATATACCCTTCCGGGCGTGAGCCAGACGGTGATCCTGACTCGTATGGAAGGACGTACCCCAATGCCGCCGAAGGAAAAGCTGGTAGATCTGGCAAAGCACAATGCAACTATGATCATTTTCTTAAGCGTTGGCATGCTGGATGAGATGTCTGCGATTTTGAGACAGGAATATCGTCCGGAAACTCCGGTAGCTGTTGTCTATAAAGCGACCTGGGAAGATCAGAAGATTGTCCGCGGTGATCTGACCAATATTGCAGAGCGCGTGAAGGAAGCTGGTATTACCAAGACGGCTCTGACCGTAGTCGGAGATTTCCTTGGAAATGACTATGATCTGTCCAAACTGTATGACAAGACCTTTACCACAGAATTCCGAAAGGGAGTGACGGAGTAATGGGAATCTCACTGATCGGAATCAGTCATCATAATACGCCGCTGGCTGTCCGGGAATTGTTTGCATTTCCGGCAGAACGGCAGCAGGAACTGATGAAGGAGATGATCGCGAGAGGCATCGCGGAAGAGTGCGTGATTATCAGTACCTGTAATCGAACAGAGGTTTATATTTATACTGCCTGTCCGGGCGGCAATTTTACAGAATTGCAGGATCTGGTGCTGGAATTTGCCGGTGCACAGGATGTGGAAAATATCGGTGACTATATCCGCTTTTATAATGGAAGTAAGGCTGTGCGTCATCTGTTCCACGTGGCAGCAGGTCTTGAGTCCATGGTTATGGGCGAGGATCAGATCCTCGGCCAGGTGAAACGTGCCCATGATCAGGCAAGAGAGACAGGCACCTGCGGCGTCTATCTGAATACGCTGTTCCGCTATGCGGTAACGGCAGCCAAGAAGGTAAAGACAGAAACGGATCTTTCCAGAACCAGTGTGTCCACTGCTACCATGGCCATCAAGGCAGCAGAACAGGGGCTGGGAACCCTTCATGGCAAAAAAGTTATGATCATCGGTGCATCCGGCAAGATCGGAAGCACGGTGTTAAAGAACCTCCAGTGCATTGATGGTGCGGAGGTTTATATTACGTCCAGAAATATGGGACAGGCAGGAGAAGATCATCATCACAAGATTACATACCGCGTCATGGAATATGAAAAACGGTACGAGCTGGTCAATGAGATGGATGCAATTATCAGTGCCACCAGCAGCCCTCATTATACGCTGACTTACAGTAAGATGGCGGAGAAGCTTGTGACAGAGAAACCCCGTGTACTGGTGGATCTGGCAGTGCCGATTGACATTGAGGCAAAGGTGGAGAAACTGCCGGGAATCATGCGTTATGATATTGATGATTTCCAAGAGCTTGCCCGGACAAATAACGAAAAAAAACAGCATGAAGTTGTGGCTGCAGACCAGATTCTTGACGAAGTACAGATGGATTTTGAACGCTGGATGGTATTCCAGCTGGCATTGCCGGATATGGCTTCTTTTAAGGAATGGATGGAACAGGAAGCGGAAAAAAAGGGACTTGATAAAGCCATTGATAAGATGTTTTACCGTCTGCGGGATCATTCCACTCCGGCAGAGCTTCACGCACTTTTTGGACATTTAAAGGAGATTGAATAATTTATGGGAAAATTATACGTAGTCGGATTCGGCCCCGGCGGCTATGAGCATATGACAGAGAAAGCCATTGAAGTGATTAAAAATGCGGATGTGGTTACCGGTTATACCACTTATGTAAATATTTTAAAGGAATTCTTTCCGGATAAAAATTACCTTGCAACGCCGATGATGCAGGAAGTAAAGCGCTGTCAGATGGCAGTAGAGGAAGCAATGAAGGACCAGACCGTTGCTATGGTATCCAGCGGCGACAGCGGTATCTACGGTATGGCAGGCATCATCTATCAGGTAGCGGAAGAGATGAATGCCAATATTGAGATCGAGACGGTTCCGGGTGTAACGGCAGCCAGCGCGGCCGCTTCTGTACTGGGCGCTCCGCTGATGCACGATTTTGCAGTGATCAGTTTAAGCGACCTGATGACGCCTTTTGATCTGATTATGAAGCGCGTGGACTGTGCAGGGCAGGGAGACATGATCGTCTGCCTTTACAACCCGAAGAGCAAAAAACGTGTAGACTATGTAGAGAAAGCAGCAGATATTCTGATGAAATACCGGAAACCGGAGACTCCGGTCGGTATTGTGAGAAATGCAGGACGAAAAGATGAGGCTTCCTGTATCACGACCCTGGGAGAACTGAAAAATGCAGATATTGACATGTTCAGTGTGGTGATTGTGGGGAATTCCCAGACATATACAAAGAATGGAAGAATGATTACTCCGAGAGGTTATCGCGTATAGGAAAGCGGACCTCTCATGTATGGAGATGGAGGATAACATGCAGGATCTGATAAGGATCGGAACCAGAAAGAGCCGTCTGGCACTGGTTCAGACAAATATCGTAAGACAGAAGATAGAAGAGGCATTTCCGGGCATTCGGGTGGAGATCTGCGAGATGTCCACAAAGGGTGACGAGCTTCTGGACCGGACATTGACGTCCTTTGGCGGAAAAGGTGTTTTTACCCAGGAACTGGAGGAGGCATTGCTGGATGAACGGATCGATCTGGCAGTGCACAGCGCCAAGGATATGCCTATGGATTTCCCGAAAGGGTTGGGAATCGGGGCAGCATTAAAGAGAGGTCCTGTGGAGGATGTGATCGTTACAAAAGACGGAACGAAGCTTGTTGATCTGAAACCAGGAAGTGTGGTAGGTACCGGAAGTTTAAGAAGAGAGCTGCAGATCCGGGCACTGAATCCGCTGGTGGTCATTCGGCCTATCCGGGGTAACGTACAGACGAGACTTAAAAAACTGACAGAGGGTCTCTATGATGCCATTGTACTGGCATCCGCAGGACTGGAACGTCTGGATATGGTATCCGGCGGCGAATTTCATTTTGAAAAATTGTCACCGGATCGGTGCCTTCCGGCAGCCGGCCAGGCAATTCTGGCAGTGGAGACGAAGAACGGACATCTGACAGAAGTGATGGAAGCGTTGAATGATGCAGAAGCGATGGCGATGTTAAGTGCTGAGCGTGCTTACCTGAAAGCCATTGGCGGCAGCTGCAATGCACCGGCGGCAGCACTGGCGAAAGTGGAGGGAACGAAGCTTTCTATGGAAGTGCTGTTTGCTCAGGATGCGAAGCATGTAAAACGGGCGTCCGGTTCCATTGAAAATGTAATTCAGCCGGAGCAGGCAGAAGCACTTGGACAGGAACTGGCGCGGAAAATCTGCCAGGGAAAAGTATGGCTGGTCGGTGCAGGACCTGGAGATGAACGTCTGGTGACCCAGAGATGCTTATCCTGTATCCGCAGCGCAGATGTGTTGGTCTATGACAGTCTGGCAACGGACTCCCTGCTCAATGAAGCAAGACCGGATGCAGAGCTGATTTACGCAGGAAAACGCTCTTCCCATCATCATCTGAAACAGGAGGAGACCAATGCGCTGCTCATCCGTCTGGCAAAAGAAGGAAAGAATGTAGTCCGCTTAAAAGGCGGAGATCCCTTTATCTTCGGACGCGGAGGAGAGGAAGCCCAGGAGCTCAGAGAAGCAGGTGTGGATTATGAGATCGTACCGGGTGTGTCTTCCTGCTATGGAGCACCGGCGTATGCAGGTATTCCGGTGACCCACCGGGATCATGCGTCTTCTTTCCATGTGATTACAGGACATGAGGGTGCCCACAAGGATAGCACGGTTCTTGATTATGGAACCCTTGCAAAGGAAGAAGGTACCCTGGTATTTCTGATGGGCCTTAAAAACCTTCCGAATATTACGAAAAATCTCATTGCCAATGGCAAGAATCCAAAGACCCCGGCAGCGGTGGTACAGGAAGGTACGACGGCCAGACAGAAGGTCGCTGTGGGAACCTTGGAGACCATCGTGGAAGAAGCCAAAAAGGCAGGCATTCAGACACCGGCCATCACGGTAATCGGTGATGTGGTTTCTTTAAGAAATGAGATCGGCTGGTACGGCAATCAGCCCTTATCTGGCAAACGGGTACTGGTGACCGCAACGGAGAAGATGACAGAGCACCTGGCAGAAGTGCTGGAAGAGGAAGGCGCAGAAGCCATCCGATTCAGCCTGATTCATACAGAAACCCTGGAGAGTCCGGAACTCGACCGTCTGGTGGCTCATCCGGAAGTCTACAGCTGGATGGCCTTTACCAGCAGCAATGGCGTAGAGCTGTTCTTTGAAAAACTGCTGGCAGCAGGAAAAGATTTCAGAAGCCTTGCAAACCTGAAATTTGCCGTAGTCGGCGAGGGCACGGCAAAAGCACTGGCAGGCAAAGGTTTTCTGGCAGATTTTGTACCGACGAAATATACCAGCCGGACACTGGCAAAAGAGTGGGTACCGACGCTACAGAAGGATGAGCGGGTAGTGCTGGTGCGTGCAGAAGAAGCTTCGAAGGAACTGGATCAGGCGCTGGATGAAGCCGGTATCGCCTACAGTAAGGTATCCATGTATCATACAGCGGTGGATCTGCGGAAAGCAGAAGAGTTAAGAAGAATGATTTCCCAGGTGGATTATGTGACGCTGTGCAGCGGATCTGCAGTACGCGCCTTTGCCTCCATGCTGGAAGAAGACGGCGTCCGTGTGGACTGTCCGGCGAAGATCATCTGCATCGGACCGGTAACGGAGAAGGCAGCAGAAGCGGCAGGACTTGCTGTAGGGCAGTCGGCGGTCGAATACACAGCAGAAGGAATTAGAAATGTACTTCTTGCTGATGTAAAAGCCGGAAAAAAAGAGAAATAGAAACAGGAGGACCGGGCATGGGACAGCACGGAGGAGATATTTACAGTGAGGAGATCCAGAAACAGATAGCGAAAGAAGACAGGAAATTTCTGGATTTTTCTGCGAACATCAATCCGCTGGGCATGCCGGCAGGAGTCCGGCTGGCGGTGATGGAGGCTCTTGATAAAGCGGAGCATTATCCGGATCCGGAAAGCCGGAAATTAAAGCATGCACTGGCAGAGTACCATGAAGTCCCGGAAGAAGCACTGATCTGCGGAAACGGCGGAGCGGATCTCATCTACCGCCTTGCCTATGGGACGAAGCCTGCCCATGCCCTTTTAACAGCCCCTACGTTCCTGGAATATGAGGAAGCATTAAAACAGGTGGAAACGAAGATTCACATCTATGAGATGCAGCCGGATTACCGGGTGCGGGAAGACATTCTGGAACAGATGACCGAAGACATGGATGTGATGTTCCTCTGCAATCCCAATAATCCCACCGGAATCCTGGTAGAGCAGGAGCTGCTGCTCCGGATTCTGGAGCGGGCAGAAAGCAGGAGTATTTTGCTGGTGCTGGATGAATGTTTCCTTGATTTTACCGGTCAGGAAGAACGGTCGTTGATTCAGAAAACAACAGAATATAAACATCTGTTTATTTTAAAATCCTTTACTAAAATGTATGCCATGCCGGGCATCCGGCTGGGATATGGAGTCTGCGGTGATGGGGCACTCCTTCGGAAGATGGAAGCAGCCGGACAGTGCTGGGGCGTCAGCGTGTTGGCGTCAGAAGCAGGCATTGCGGCCCTTGGGGAAGGGGAATATAAGGAGAAGGCCATTACTCTTGTGAGAGAGGAACGGGCATATCTCAAAAAAGAGATGGAGATTCTGGGGATGACCGTCTGGGATGGACAGGCAGATTACCTGTTCTTCCGCACGGATGGTATCCGGAATCTTTATGACAGGCTTCTGCCGGAGGGGATTATGATCCGCAGATGCAGCAATTACCGGGGACTGGATGAGACCTGTTACCGGGTGGCAGTCAAAGATCATGAAGCCAATGAACGGCTGATAGAAGTATTGAAGAAGACAGCGAGGTGAGAAACGTGGCAAAAGCGATTATGGTGCAGGGAACCATGTCCAATTCCGGAAAGAGTTTCCTGACAGCGGGACTATGCAGGGTATTTAAGCAGGATGGCTATAAAGTGGCACCCTTTAAATCCCAGAATATGGCCCTCAATTCCTACATTACAAAGGAAGGGTTGGAGATCGGCCGGGCACAGGCCATGCAGGCGGAAGCATGCGGTATTGATCCGACAGCAGATATGAACCCGATTCTGCTCAAACCCACCAGCAATGTGGGAAGCCAGGTCATTGTAAACGGGGAAGTCCGCGGCAACATGAAGGCCATGGATTATTATAAGAATAAAAAGCAGCTGATTCCGGATGTGCTGGCAGCTTATGAGCGGCTGAGCAGTGAGTACGACATCATTGTCATTGAGGGAGCAGGAAGTCCTGCGGAGATTAATCTCCATGAAAATGATATCGTCAACATGGGAATGGCGAGAATGGCGAAAGCACCGGTACTGTTGGTGGGAGATATTGACAGGGGCGGTGTTTTTGCGGCCTTATACGGCACTGTAAAGCTTCTCCCGGAGGATGAGCAGGCCATGATTAAAGGTCTGGTTGTCAACAAATTCCGCGGGGATGTGAAGATCCTGGAGCCGGGACTTCGGATGATTGAAGAAAAGACGGATATTCCGGTGGTGGGAGTGGTTCCTATGGAACGACTGGATATCGATGATGAAGACAGTCTTTCCGACCGCCTTGAGCAGACTCATAAAGGAGCAGGCCTTGATGTGGCGGTGATCCGTCTGCCTCATATTTCTAATTTTACGGATTTCTCCGTCTTTGAGCGGATGGATGGGGTATCACTCCGGTATGTATCCCAGCCGGGGATGCTGGAAGATCCGGATCTGATTCTGCTGCCGGGTACCAAGAATACCATGGACGATATGCAGTGGCTCCGGGAGTCTGGTATGGAAGCGCTGATTTTACGGCAGGCAGAGAAGAAGACGCCGATCATCGGCATCTGCGGCGGTTTCCAGCTTCTGGGAAAAGTCATGGAAGACCCGGACAATGTGGAGCACGGCGGTACCATGAGAGGCATGGGTCTTCTGGATACGAAGACTGTCTTTGCCAAATCTAAGACCAGAACCCAGATTCATGGCATTATGAGGAAGGGTGCCGGCCTGTGGAGTGACTGGGAAGGAAAAGAAGTGACCGGTTATGAGATTCATATGGGTGTTTCCGAAAATCTGGGCGGCTGTCAGGAGTTGGTTCGTCTGGAGGACGGAAGAATAGATGCCCTTGCCAATGAGGAGGGTACCGTTCTGGGAAGTTACCTCCATGGTCTCTTTGATACGGATGATTTTGCAGAGAGCATGATCCGGGAACTTATGAGAAGCAAAGGCCTTGATTACGGTAGCTGGCACTTTGATCTGGCTGCTCACAAAGAGCAGGAATATGACAAGCTGGCAGATCTGGTCAGATCATCATTTGACATGAAAAAAATATACGAAATTCTGGAGGCGGGGATCTGATGCTGAATGAGATTAAGATTGTAAAACCAAATGAGATAGAGAAGCGCAGTATGGAGATTATCACGCAGGAGTTAAATGGAAGAACCTGGCAGGAGCCCCAGTTCTCCATCGTAAAACGCTGCATCCATACGTCTGCGGATTTCGACTATGCGGATAACCTGTGCTTTTCTGAAAATGCAGCCATGCTGGGCGTGGAAGCCTTAAGAAGAGGCGCTGTCATTGTGACGGATACGAAGATGGCTTGGTCCGGAATTAATAAGAAAAAGCTGGCAGAGTACGGCGGAAAAGCTTACTGCTTCATGTCCGACGAGGATGTGGCAAAAGAAGCGCAGGAGCGGGGATGTACCCGTGCAGCCATCTGCATGGAGCGGGGCGCAGCTCTCGGCAAAGAAGTGATCTTTGCAGTGGGAAATGCACCGACTGCACTGATCCGTCTCTATGAGCTGATCCAGGAAGGTAAGGTAAATCCGGCACTGATCATCGGTGCACCAGTAGGATTTGTCAACGTGGTAGAGGCCAAAGAGCTGATCATGACGGCGGGGGTTCCCTATATTGTTCCAAGAGGAAGAAAGGGCGGCAGCAACATTGCAGCAACCATCTGTAATGCCATGCTGTATTATAAAGGTTAGAGAAGATGGACAGACTGAAAGAGATCATTGCCGGCATTCAGCCGACAGATGCAAAAGCCAGAGACGAAGCATGGAAAAACTGGGATTCCTTATGTAAACCATTAAGAGGACTTGGATGGCTGGAAGAAGTGGTGGTCCAGATCGCCGGAATCTATGGAGATGCCCATCCCCATCCTGACAAACGTGCCGTCGTGATTATGGGCGCTGATAATGGAGTAGTAAAAGAAGGCGTAACCCAGACGGACAGTTCTGTTACCATGCAGGTACTGGAAAATATGGGAAATGACCTGTCCACTGCCTGCATTATGAGCCACCTGGCGGGATGCACGATGGTTCCGGTCAATATCGGAGGACTGAAGGATGGGGTGCATCCGAAGATCCGTAATTGTGTGGTACGTTATGGCACCGGAAATATTGCAGAAGGTCCGGCCATGACCAGAGAAGAATGTGTGCAGGCAATTCTGACGGGTGTGGATACGGTCAGAGACTTGAAAGCAGAAGGATATGATCTGATTGTGACCGGCGAGATGGGAATTGGCAATACAACCACCAGCTCTGCCTGTGCAGCCGTATTGTTTGATCAGGCGCCGGAAGTAGTGACAGGAAGAGGTGCCGGTCTTTCCACCGAGGGACTGAATAAAAAAGTACGTGCCATTGAGCGGGCCATTGAGGTAAACCATCCTGATAAAACAGATGCCATTGACGTGATCTCAAAGGTAGGAGGTCTTGATATTGCCGGTATGGTGGGATGCTATCTCGGAGCAGCCTATTACCATCTCCCAATTTTGATTGATGGCTTCATTTCCGCTATTTCTGCATATCTGGCAGTCATGCTCTCTAAGACCGCAAAGGAATATATGATTCCGACCCACGGATCTGCA
The DNA here is from genome assembly GCA_018228645.1 of Clostridiaceae bacterium Marseille-Q4143. GTDB lineage: Bacteria > Bacillota > Clostridia > Lachnospirales > Lachnospiraceae > Hominiventricola > Hominiventricola filiformis. The sequence continues at coordinate 3,265,833 of CP073693.1, read as the reverse complement.
GAGCCGGCGGCTAAGCTGGCGATGGAACATCTTGGAATGCAGGCACCGATACAGGCAGGCATGCATTTAGGAGAGGGAACCGGAGCAATCATGGGTCTTTCTCTCATTGACCAGGGACTGAATGTATACTATCATGTGGCAACCTGGGATGGTGCTCATGTGGAGGCTTATACACATCAGAAATAACGGCAGGAGACCTTTTTTGATGGAAGAATACATTTATAAAAATCATAAAAAACTAAGATACGGATATACGACCGGTTCCTGTGCAGCGGCTGCTTCCAAAGCGGCTGCTGCTATGCTGCTTTCAGGGAAAGAGATCTCGGATGTGGAACTGATGACGCCAAAAGGCATTGCCCTTCGGCTGGAAGTGCTGGAAATCCATTGCACGAAAACATCTGTCTCCTGCGCGATCCGGAAGGATGGTGGGGATGACCCGGATGTGACCAACGGCATTCTGATCTATGCGGAAGTGACCCGGATTCCGGCAGATGAACTGGAGGCAGGGGGAGAACGGATTTTGATTGACGGCGGCAGAGGCGTCGGCCGTGTCACAAAACAGGGACTGGAACAGCCGGTAGGGGCAGCAGCCATCAACAAAGTACCCCGGCAGATGATCCGGGAGAATCTGGAGGCTGTCTGCAAAAAATATGGCTGGCAGGGTGGTCTGAAAGCAGTCATTTCCATCCCTCAGGGAGAAGAACTGGCGGCAAAGACCTTTAATCCGCGCCTTGGTATTGTGGGCGGCATCTCGGTTCTTGGCACCAGCGGAATCGTGGAACCTATGAGTGAGCAGGCATTGATCGAGACTATCCGGGTGGAAATGCGGCAGAAACTGGCAAATGGCATGGAGTATCTTCTGGTGGTGCCGGGCAATTACGGGATTGATTTTCTGGAGCAGTACGGACATGGTTTGGACCTCAATGATGCTGTGAAATGCAGTAATTTTGTAGGCGAGGCGTTGGATGCAGCCGTGGAATTCGGAGCAAAAGGTGTACTGCTGGTGGGCCACATCGGTAAATTTGTGAAGCTGGCGGGGGGCATTATGAATACCCATTCCCATAATGCGGATTCCCGTATGGAGCTTCTGACGGTCCATGCGGCACTTTTAGGAGCCCCCATAGAACTGCTTCAGAAGATGATGGAGTGTGTGACCACCGATGATGCATTAAAATATCTGAAAGAAGCGGGGCTGTTGAAGCCTGTTATGGACAGAATTATGGAGCGGATGGAGTTCTATGTCAATCACCGGACCCAGAGCAGTATCGAGCTTGGCGTCATTACCTTTTCCAATGTATTCGGAATTCTGGGACAGACTTCCAAAGTGCCGGATCTGGTGGAAAAAATCGGACATCAAAAGGGAGGACAGGCAGATTCATGAAAGCGGGAATCATCTGTTTTACGGAGCATGGAGTTTTGCTCGCTGAGCAGCTGGTAAATGGACTGGCTGCTCACGGAATTCTATGTAAGGCATGGCTTAAGAAGAAAGAATACCGGTCAGCGCTGCCTGTGGAGGTAGCGTTTCTGGAAGGAACCCTGTCAGAATGGACGGCGGAGCAGTTCCGTTCCAAAGACCTTCTGATTTTTATCGGTTCCACGGGAATTGCCGTGCGGAGCATTGCCCCTTACGTGCAGAGCAAGAAGACAGACCCGGCGGTGATCGTGGTGGATGAGCAGGGACGGCATGCCATCTCTCTTCTGTCCGGCCATATTGGTGGAGCCAATGAACTGACCCTTCTGGTGGCAGAGCTTACCGGAGCGGAACCGGTGATTACGACGGCAACGGATCTTCATGGAAAATTTGCAGTGGACGCATTTGCGGCGAGGAGAAATCTGTATATGGATTCCATGCCTGCAGCGAAGGAAATTGCAGCAGCACTGGTGGATAATCTGAAAGTCGGCATGTGGAGCGCATTTCCGGTAACCGGTGTAATTCCACCGGAACTGGACACGGAAGGGGAAGAGCCGCTGGGATTTTCCATAGATGTGCAAAAGACCAGCCCTTTTGAGAAGACGCTTCATCTGGTGCCGAAGGCAGTGGTGCTGGGAATTGGGTGTAAAAGAGGAACAGAGAGGGCAGTCATCCAGGAACTGGTGGAAGAAGTGCTGGAGGTCAACGGTATTTTCAGGGAAAGTATCTGTAAGATCGCTTCCATAGATCTGAAAAAAGACGAAACAGGGATTCTGGAGCTGGCGGAAAGCTATCAGGTTCCCTTTCTCACCTATCCCGCAGAGGAGCTGAAAAAAGCAGTGTGTGAAGACGGATTTGCAGAGTCAGCCTTTGTAGAATCCGTTACCGGAGTGGGAAATATATGTGAGCGTTCGGCCCTTCTGGCGGCAGGGGCACAGAAACTCCTGATTCCCAAGACGGCGAGAAATGGCGTGACAGTAGCAGCAGCTGTGATGGATCTGACCATCTGTATGGAGGACTAGCGTATGAGACCAGTGATTATATTTGCAGGAACAACAGAAGGAAGAAAATTGTCAGAGTATCTGGCAGTGAGAAAAGTTCCGGTGACCGCCTGTGTGGCAACGGAATATGGCGAGACTCTCCTGACGGAAACGGAATACCTGAAGGTGCATGCCGGACGGATGGACGAGGCAGCCATGGGGCAGTTTTTTGAGGAACAAAAGACGGAGCTGGTAGTGGATGCAACCCACCCCTACGCGGCGGTCGTGTCGGAAAATGTGGCAGCAGCCTGTAAAAAAGCAGGAGTGGAATATCTCCGCCTGATTCGGGAGTCCAGTACTTCTGAGACGGAAGATGCGGTTCTGGTGGATTCCGTGGATGAGGCGGTGAATTTCTTAAAAGAGACCGAAGGAAATATTCTGGCGACCACAGGGAGCAAGGAGCTTTTTAAATATACGGTGATTCCGAATTATGAGAGCCGGGTTTTTGCAAGGGTGCTGTCCACTGCGGAAGTGGCATCAGCCTGTGAAAAACTGGGATTTGTGGGACGAAATCTCATCTGTATGCAGGGACCCTTCAGCGAGGCATTGAATGAAGCCATGTTAAAGCAGTTTGACTGCCGGTATCTGGTCACTAAGGAGACGGGGAAAGCCGGTGGTTACGAGGAAAAGGTAGAGGCGGCAAAGCGTGCCGGAGCAAAACTGGTGCTGGTGGGACGTCCTCCGGAGCAGAAAGGCTTTTCCTATGACCGGGTGGTGGAGATGCTGAATGTGCGGTTCGGACTGGAACCGGAGCAGAAGGAAGCTGCCGGAAGTCATGTGCCGGGAGCACTGGAGAAACGGGCAGAAGAGTCAGGTGCCCGTCGTCAGGTGACTCTTATTGGCATCGGTATGGGCACTGCAGAAGGAATGACGGTGGAAGCAGCAGAAGAGATCCGGAAAGCAGATCTGCTTATCGGAGCCAGACGGATGCTGGACGCTGTACAGACGAAGGGCGCAGATCCGGCCTTTTATGAAGGCAAACAGGAGTTTGCAGCCTATGAGCCCCGGAAGATCGCCGATTATCTGGAGCTTCATCCGGAATATGGACGTGCGGTGATTCTGCTGTCCGGAGATATTGGATTTTACAGTGGGGCAAAGAAGCTTTATGAGGTGCTGGATCCTCAGAATTATGAAGTGAAAAGTCTGTGCGGTATTTCTTCCGTGGTATATTTCTGCGGAAAGCTGAAAACCTCCTGGGAAGATGTATGTCTTCAAAGTACCCATGGACGGAATGCGAATCTTATAGGGGCTGTGAAAGCCCATAAGAAGACCTTTACGCTTCTGAGTGCTCATGGAAGTGTGGAAGGACTGTGTAAAGAACTGAAGGAATATGGTCTCATGGATGTGACCCTTTATATTGGAGAGAGACTTGGCTACCCGGAGGAAAAGATTACCACTGGAACGCCGGAAGAACTGGAACAGGGAAGTTACGATGACCTTTGTGTGGCTCTCATTGAAAATTCTCACCCCTTCAAGGGGATCCGCTCCTGCGTGGAGGATGAAGAATTCCTGCGGGGAAAAGCGCCTATGACCAAGAGTGAGATCCGAAGTCTTTCCGTAGCAAAACTGCATCTGGAAAAAGATTCCGTGGTCTATGATGTGGGAGCAGGTACCGGTTCCGTGACCATTGAGCTGGCACTGGCTGCCCCAGATGGTATGGTTTATGCTGTGGAACGGAATCAGGAGGCGTGTGATCTCATTGAGCAGAACAAGCGGAAGTTTGGAACACCGAATATTGAGGTGATTCACGGACTGGCACCGGAGGCCATGGAAGATCTGCCCGCACCGACCCATGCCTTTATCGGCGGTTCTGCCGGTAACTTAAAAGAAATTCTGGAAAGTCTGCTGGCAAAGAATCCGAAGATCCGTGTGGTGATCAATACAGTGACGCTGGAGACCATCGGGGAAGTGACGGAGTGCTTAAAAGATCTGCCGCTGCTGGAGGAAGAGATCGTTTCCGTCAGTGTGGCGAAGGCGAAGAAACTTGGAAGCTATCATCTCATGATGGGACAGAATCCGATTTACATTATTACCTGCAGGGGGGCTGTGAAAGAGTGAAAAGACACATACCGAGAATCCTTCTGACCGCACCGGCCAGCGGAAGCGGCAAGACTCTGATTACCTGTGGAATTCTGCAGGCACTGGTGAACAGAGGGATGAAAGTAGCATCCTTTAAGTGTGGACCAGATTACATTGATCCGATGTTTCATGGAAGGGTCATTGGAACCCGGTCAAGAAACCTGGATACCTTTTTTACAGATACAGAGACCACCCGCTATCTCTTTGCAGAAAACGCATCAGACTGTGATATTGCCGTGACAGAAGGGGTTATGGGATATTATGACGGTCTGGGAGGTATCCGCACGGAAGGAAGCACCTATGATGTGGCGGCTGCCCTTGCCATACCGGCGGTACTGATTGTCAGCTGCAGGGGGGCCAGTCTTTCTATTCTGGCCATGATCAAAGGATTTCTGGAATACCGGCCAGACAGCCGGATCAAAGCCGTGATTCTGAATCAGATTTCTCCCATGATCTACGGACAGTTGAAGCCCCTCATTGAAGAGGAACTGGGTGTGAAAGTACTTGGCTATGTGCCGAGGCTTACGGATCTTAATCTGGAAAGCCGTCATCTGGGACTGGTACTGCCGGGAGAGATCGAAGCCTTGAAGGAAAAGCTGAACCGGCTGGCAGCTGTGCTGGAAGAGACGCTGGATCTGGATGCCTTCTGCGCACTGGCAGAAGACACGGAAGAACTGTCCATACAGGTACCGGAGATACCGGTATTAGAAGAACTGGGAAAAATACGGCTGGCAGTGGCGGCAGATGATGCCTTCTGCTTTACGTACCAGGATAATCTGAAGCTTTTGGAAACCATGGGTGCAGAGCTTGTCTTTTTCTCGCCTCTTCAGGATAAAAAGCTGCCGGAAGAGGTGGACGGCATGATTTTAAGTGGCGGTTATCCGGAACTTCATGCAAAGACCTTGAGCGAAGATCACTCTATGAGAGAAGCCATCAGAAAAGCGATCGAGGATGGTATGCCCTGTATCGCGGAATGCGGCGGTTTTCTTTATCTTCACCGGGAGCTGGAAGGACAGGACGGTGTGTTCTATCCTATGGCAGGAGTATTGGATGCGAAGGCCTACAGGACGGACCGGCTGGGACGTTTTGGATATATTACCTTGACGGCAGAGGAAGACCAGCTTCTGGGAAAAGCAGGGATGGAAATTCGCGGACATGAATTTCATTACTGGGACAGTGAGCAGTGCGGAAATAGTTTCCATGCAAAGAAACCAGTGGGAAAACGGGAATGGGACTGTGTGAACAGCAGTAAATCCCTGTATGCGGGATTCCCCCATCTCTTTTTCTGGTCCAACCCTGAGGCAGCTTACGAATTTTTAAAGAAATGTGAGGAATACCACGGATGTTAATGATGGTGACCGGAGGAAGCGGCAGCGGAAAATCAGAATTTGCGGAGTCGCTGGTAACCGGACTGGCGGACGGTCCGAATCTCTATATTGCAACCATGTTCCCCTTTGACGAGGAATGCCATAAGCGGATTGCAAGGCACCGGGAAATGCGGAAAGATAAGGGATTTGATACACTGGAGTGTTACACAGGGTTAAAACATGCAGATGTGTCTGGTTATCATACGGTGCTGCTGGAATGTATGTCCAATCTGACCGCCAATGAGATGTACCAGGAGAAGGGCAGCGGGGATCACTGCGTGGAGGAGATTCTTGCAGGAATCCGCCATGTAAAGGAACAGTGCCGGAATCTCATTATTGTGACCAATGAGATTTTCTCGGATGGAATGGACTACGACGAGGAAACCAGGCGGTATCAGAAGTATCTGGGAGAGATTAATGTCCGGATGGCTTCCATGGCGGATCTGGTGGCAGAGGTGGTATATTCCATCCCGCTGATTCATAAGGGAGACTTAAACGAGGTGTTTGGACGATGAAGAAAGTATGGAACAGTTTTTTAATTTCCTTTGCCATGTTTTCCAAGATTCCCGTGCCGCGGGCAGACTGGGATAAGGAAAATATGAAATATATGATCTGCTTCTTTCCGGCCATCGGTGTGATCATCGGTCTGCTGGAATGGGGCTACGGATGGGTGGCAATGAAGCTCGATTTTGGAAGCCTGATGCGGGCAGCAGGTTTTGTGCTGATTCCGCTCATTGTGACCGGAGGCATTCATCTGGATGGATTTCTGGACACGGTGGATGCCCTCAGCTCCTATCAGCCCTTGGAGAAAAAACTGCAGATCTTAAAGGATTCCCATGCAGGCGCCTTTGCCATTATTATGGGATGTGCTTATTTTACATTAGGACTGGGTGTATGGAGTGAGATGAAGACAGAGCTTCTGCCGGTGATGGCGGTGGCTTTTGCCCTGTCCCGGGCTTTAAGCGGGCTGGCTCTTTCTACCTTCCCGAAGGCGAATAAGAGCGGATCTCTTAGCATGTTTTCTGATGCGGCTCAGAAAAAGATCCTGCTGGGGACACTGACCCTGTGGATTCTTGCCTGTGGGGCAGCGGCCCTTTGGTTGAATCCGGTGATCGGAGGAATTATGCTCCTGACCCAGGCAGCAGTGTTCTGGTATTACCATCATGTAGCCATGAAGGAATTTGGCGGAACGACGGGAGATATTGCAGGATTTTTTGTACAGGTATGTGAACTGGCATGTGCCTGTACGGTGATGCTGGGAGGAAAATTATTATGATTCTGGTGACAGGCGGATGCTTTCAGGGAAAGACAGATTATGCGTGTGAGACCTTTCACATTGCAAAAGAAGAAGCGGCAGATGGCATGGACTGCCCGATGGAAGCCATCTATGAGACAAAGCTTCTCTATCATTTTCATGAGTATATCAAACGGTGTATGGAAGCGAATCAGGAACTGGATCTTGAAGAGCTGGAAAGACGGAATCCGGACATTGTGCTGGTGACCAACGAACTTGGTTATGGGGTGGTTCCCATTGACAAATTTGACCGGGCTTACCGGGAGAAGACCGGAAGAGTCTGCTGTCAGGCGGCAAGGAGGGCATCAGAAGTCCACCGGGTAGTCTGCGGAATCGGGACGGTGATCAAGCATGGCTGAACTTATCCTGATCCGGCATGGTAAGACCGCAGGAAATCTGCTGGGCCGCTATATCGGCAGCCGGACCGACGAACCCTTATGTGACGAAGGAAGAGAAGAACTTGCGGGAAAGCAGCTGCCGGAGGTAGAACGACTCTATGTCAGTCCCATGAAGCGGTGCGTGGAGACGGCAGAAATCCTCTGGCCGGGATTTGACCGGAAAAAAATGCAGAAAGTGATGGATCTCCGGGAATGCGATTTCGGAGACTTTGAAAATAAGAATTATAAAGAACTGTCCGGAAATGGGGACTATCAGGCGTGGATCGACAGCAATGGCACGCTGCCCTTTCCAAATGGCGAGTCCATGGATGCCTTCAAGAGCCGGTGCCTTGAGGCCTTTGCCCGGATTGTAGAAGAAGTGTCCGGGGCAGAGCAAGAATGGATCGCTTCCGGGAAGACCGGGATATTCCGGGCAGGAATTGTGGTGCATGGCGGCACCATTATGGCAATCTTGGAACAATACGGCTATCCCAAGGCTGCTTATTTTGATTATCAGGTAAAGAACGGCTGCGGCTACAGGCTGACGCCGGTGGAGGGAACAAGGTTATGGAATTGTCTTTGCTTGCAGTAATCCTGGGATTTATCCTGGACCTCATAGTGGGAGATCCCCACTGGCTTTATCATCCCATTCGTCTGGTGGGACATCTCATCAGCGGACTGGAGAAGCTGCTTCGGAGTATTTTCCCGAAGACGGAACAGGGAGAGCTGATCGCAGGAGGATTACTGCTGGTGCTGACGGCTGGAATTACCACGGCTGTTGCCTGGGGACTTCTCCTGGCGGCAGGTCTGGTGCATCCCTGTCTGAGATTTGCGCTGGAAGTCATCATGTGCTACTGGGTACTGGCGACCAAATCTCTGAAGACCGAGACCATGAAAGTCTATGACGCACTGAAAGAGGGGAACCTTAAGAAAGCCCGCTTCGCTGTATCCATGGTAGTAGGACGTGACACCGAGGTGCTGGATGACATCGGCGTGACCAAGGCAGCTGTGGAGACGGTGGCAGAAAATGCTTCCGACGGCGTGATCGCACCCCTTCTTTTTCTCATGATTGGCGGTGCACCCCTAGGATTTTTCTATAAGGCAGTCAATACCATGGATTCCATGGTGGGCTATAAAAATGATAAATATCTTTATTTTGGCCGTGCGGCGGCAAAATTTGATGATGTGCTGAATTATATTCCGGCCCGGCTGTCGGGCATGCTGATGTGCGGGGCGGCAGCTTTCTGCGGCATGGATTCGAAAAATGCCTGGAGGATTTACTGGAGAGACCGGTACAATCACAGCAGTCCCAATTCTGCCCACACAGAAGCCACGGCAGCAGGAGCCATGCATATTCAGCTGGCCGGAAATGCATATTATTTTGGAAAATTATATGAGAAGCCAACGCTGGGGGATCCGGACCGCCCGGTGGAATATGAGGATATTCCGAGGGTGAACCGGCTGCTTTATGCAACAGCAATACTGTCACTTGTGGTCTTTGGATTGGTGAAAGGAATCGTATTATGGCTCATTTAAAGAAAGGCTGTCTGCAGATCTATTGTGGAGACGGAAAAGGAAAAACCACGGCTTCCGTGGGACTGGCGGTCCGTGCGGCCGGCACCGGCATGAAAGTCTATTTCTGCCAGGTGATGAAGGACGGACGATCCGGTGAGGTGGAGATGCTGAAAAAACTGGGCGTCAACTACCATTGCTGTGGGGAGCGGCTGGGATTTTTCTGGAATATGACGGAGGAGCAGAAGGCAGCAGCTGCCAGACTCTATAATCAGCTGTTTGATGAGGCGGTGAAGACCGCCGCAGAGGAAGACTATGATCTTCTGGTCATTGACGAATTTATAAGTGCCTACAATCACGGATTTATTGATCAAAAGAAAGCCCTGCATTTCTTTTTAAACAGACCGGAGCATCTGGAAGTGGTTCTGACCGGAAGAGAGCCGGGAGAAGAACTGCTGGAACTGGCAGATTATGTGACGGAGATGCGGAAGGTGAAGCATCCCTTCGATCAGGGCATCCCGGCGCGAAAGGGAATCGAATTATAGTGGACAGAACAGAATTATACAGGAACTGTCGTCTCTGCCCCAGAGAATGTAAAGTGGACCGTAGGGCAGGAAAGACCGGATTCTGCGGCATGACTTCCGAAGTGATGGCGGCCAGGGCAGCCCTTCATTTCTGGGAGGAGCCCTGTATTTCTGGAACAGAAGGATCAGGCGCTGTCTTTTTCTCTGGCTGTACCCTTCGCTGTGTCTTTTGCCAGAATCACGAGATCGCAGCGGGAGCGATAGGAAAGCCGGTGACAGAAGAGCGCCTTTCCCGGATTTTTCTGGAATTACAGGAAAAAGGTGCCAATAATATCAATCTGGTGACAGCCACCCAGTTTCTGCCGACAGTGATTCCGGCATTACAACATGCGAAAAAGATGGGACTTACCATTCCCATTGTCTATAACACCGGTGGCTATGAAAAGGTGGAAACACTGCGCCTTCTGGAAGAACTGGTGGATATCTGGCTTCCGGACTGTAAATATCGGAGTGCAGAACTTGCGGCACGCTATTCCCGTGCGGCGGATTATCCGGAGACGGTGAAGACTGCCCTGGCAGAGATGGTGCGGCAGACGGGTGCCCCCCTGTTTGACAGGCGTGGTAAGATGAAAAAAGGCGTCATTGTCCGGCACCTGGTATTGCCGGGCTGTGTATCCGACAGCAAGGATGTACTGGAGTATCTGTGGGATACCTTTGGAAACCAGATCTATGTGAGCATTATGAGCCAGTATACGCCGCTGCCCCATGTGGCGGCCTATCCGGAGATTAACCGGAAGGTAACGGACGAGGAGTATGAAGAAATTGTAGACTATGCCCGCTTTCTGGGAATGAGCCAGGTGTACATTCAGGAGGGCGGCTGTGTGGGAGAAAGCTTTATCCCCCCATTTAATTATGAAGGAATAGAGAGGAACGTATGAGTATTTTAAATGTCGAACACTTAAGCCACGGATTTGGCGACCGTGCTATTTTTCAGGATGTATCTTTCCGTCTGCTCAAAGGTGAGCATATCGGTCTTATCGGAGCCAATGGCGAGGGAAAATCCACATTTATGAGCATTATCACCGGGAAACTGCAGCCGGATGAAGGAAAAGTAGAATGGTCCAAAAATGTGCGCGTTGGTTACCTCGACCAGCACACGGAACTGAAAAAAGGCATGACCGTCCGGGAGACACTGGCATCGGCCTTTTCTTTTCTCTTTGAACTGGAAGAGCAGATGAACCAGATGTATGACAAGATGGCGGAGGCGACCGACGAAGAGATGGCTTCTTATATGGAAGAAACGGGCGTGATCCAGGAACTTTTGTCTGCCCATGATTTCTATATGATTGATGCAAAAGTAGAGGAAGTAGGACGGGCGCTGGGTCTTGCAGACATCGGACTGGACCGTGACGTGACGGAATTGAGCGGCGGTCAGAGAACAAAGGTGCTGCTTGGAAAACTGCTTCTGGAAAAGCCGGACATCCTTCTTTTGGACGAGCCTACCAACTATCTGGATGTGGAGCATATTGAATGGCTGAAGCGGTATCTCAATGAGTATGAAAATGCATTTATCCTCATTTCCCATGACATTCCCTTCCTCAACAGCGTGGTCAACCTGATCTACCACATGGATAATCAGCAGCTGAACCGCTATGTGGGCGATTATGATAAATTCCAGGAAGTTTATGCGGTGAAGAAGGCCCAGCTGGAGGCGGCCTATAACCGGCAGCAGAAGGAAATCGCACAGCTGAAAGATTTCGTGGCGAGAAATAAGGCAAGGGTTTCCACCAGAAATATGGCCATGTCCCGCCAGAAGAAGCTGGATAAGATGGATGTGATCGAACTGGCAGCGGAAAAACCGAAGCCGGAGTTTCATTTTAAAGAGGCACGGGTGCCGGGCAGATATATTTTCCAGACGAAAGAGCTGGTGATCGGTTATGACGAACCTTTGTCAAAGCCTCTCACTGTGGAGATGGAGCGGGGAGAGAAGCTGGTACTCACCGGTGCCAACGGAATCGGTAAGACAACGCTTTTGAAAAGCATTCTCGGACTGATCCCGGTGCTGGGCGGAAGTGTGGAGCTGGGAGATTATCTGGAGATCGGATATTTTGAGCAGGAGATGAGCCAGGATATTACCACCACCTGCCTGGAAGAGCTGTGGCAGGAATTCCCGGTATTTACCCAGTACGAAGCCCGCTCTGCCCTGGCAAAATGCGGACTGACCACCAAACATATCGAGAGCCGCGTCAAAGTCTTAAGCGGTGGTGAGCAGGCCAAGCTGCGCCTCTGCAAACTTATCAACCGGGCAAGCAACCTTCTGGTTCTCGACGAGCCCACCAACCATCTGGATGTGGACGCCAAAGACGAACTGAAACGTGCGTTGCAGGAATATCGTGGAAGTATTCTCATGGTGTGCCATGAGCCGGAGTTCTATGAAGGACTGGCGACCAAGGTATGGGACTGCAGCCAGTGGACGACAAGGGTGTAAAGGCAGAATCCATGTTTGCCAATCCCTGTAAATTGTGCTACACTAATTAAGTTAAGGTTACTTTTTCTATTAAACTCAAGTGAGGTAAAAATCGATGAAAATTTTAGTGACTGGTGGTGCCGGATATATCGGAAGCCACACATGTGTGGAACTGCTGAACAATGGCTATGAAGTAGTGGTTATGGATAACCTGTACAATGCAAGCGAGAAGGCAGTTGAGAGAGTACAGCAGATCACGGGAAAAACTTTAAAATTTTATAATGCCGATATGCTGGACCAGCCGGCAATGGACAAGATTTTTGAGGCTGAAAAGCCGGATGCAGTCATTCATTTTGCAGGATATAAAGCAGTAGGTGAGTCAGTGGCGAAACCGATTGAGTATTATCACAATAATATGACCGGAACCCTGCTTCTCTGTGACACCATGAGAAAACATGGATGCAAAAATATTATCTTCAGTTCCTCTGCAACTGTATATGGAGATCCACTGCAGATTCCGATCAGCGAGGAATGCCCGAAGCAGAATCCGACTAACCCCTACGGACAGACCAAGACCATGCTGGAGCAGGTACTGATGGATATCCATCGTGCAGATCCGGAGTGGAATGTTACCCTGCTTCGTTACTTTAATCCGATTGGTGCTCACAAATCCGGTCTTATCGGAGAGGACCCGAAGGGAATTCCGAACAACCTGCTTCCGTATGTGGCACAGGTAGCCATCGGAAAACTGAAATGTGTCGGTGTCTTCGGAAATGACTACGATACGCCGGACGGAACCGGTGTACGTGACTACATCCATGTAGTAGACCTGGCAAGAGGTCATGTAAAAGCACTGGAGAAGTTCAAAGAGAACAAAGGAGTTCTGATTTACAACCTGGGTACCGGACACGGATACAGCGTACTTCAGGTGATCGCAGCCTTCAGCAAAGCATGCGGTAAAGAGATCCCCTATGAGATCAAACCGCGCCGTGCAGGCGACATTGCTACCTGCTACTGTACACCGGCAAAGGCAAAAGCAGAGCTTGGCTGGGAAGCAGAGTATGGCATTGAGGAGATGTGTGCTGATTCCTGGAGATGGCAGTCACAGAACCCGAACGGATATAACGATCCAGAATAAAGAAAAGACTGCAGAATAAGGGATGGGAAAAGAATGAAGATCGTATTGGTGTGTTATTCCGGAAGCTCAGCCAGTATACTGAGAGACCGGATGCTTGCCTGGGCCAGAGCCAATCTGGTGAATGCGGAAGTGATTGTCTCTTCCCTGGCAGGACTCGATTACGACAAAGAAGATGCGGACATTGTACTGGTTGGTCCGCAGGTGCGCTGCGCGCTTGATAACGTGAGAGAGCGCGTAGCACGCAGCATTCCGGTCATGGCGGTGGACACCCGTGATTATGGAATGGCAAAAGGCGACCGTGTGATGCAGGACGCCATCGAAGAAATCAAACGGTATCATCAACAGATGCCGAAGTAAAAAATACCTCTCTGGAGATGATCCAGAGAGGTGTTTTTGTTATGCAGAAATTTTCAATTTTAGTTATCGTCTTCGTCTTCTTTACTGTTGCTGTAAACAGTTCTTTTTCTTGCCATCTCATCGCTTTCCAGATATTCATCGTAGGTAGTGATCTTGTCGATGATGGAACCATTCGGCATGATCTCGATGATTCTGTTTGCGGTGGTCTGTACGATCTGATGGTCACGAGAGGAAAAGAGAAGTACTCCCGGGAATTTAATGAGACCGTTGTTCAGAGCGGTGATGGACTCCATATCCAGGTGGTCGGTCGGCTCGTCCAGAAGCAGGACGTTGGCACCGGAGATCATCAGCTTACTGAGCATGCAGCGGACTTTCTCTCCTCCGGACAGGACGCGGACTTTCTTCACGCCGTCTTCGCCGGCGAAGAGCATACGTCCCAGGAAACCACGGACATAAGTAGCATCTTTGATCTCAGAATATTGGGTCAGCCAGTCAACGATGGTGTCGTCGTTATCGAACTCTTTGGTGTTATCCTTCGGGAAATAGGACTGGGAAGTGGTAATTCCCCATTTATAATTTCCTTCGTCCGGCTCCATCTCGCCAGAAAGGATACGGAACAGAGTGGTCTTTGCAAATTCGTTGCTTCCTACGAATGCAACTTTGTCGTCATGTCCCAGAATGAAGGATACATTGTCCAGAACTTTTACGCCGTCGATGGTTTTGGAGATGCCTTCTACGGTCAGTACTTCATTTCCGATCTCACGGTTCGGACGAAAATCAATGTACGGATATTTACGGCTGGAAGGACGGATCTCATCCAGCTGGATTTTCTCCAGAGCTTTCTTTCTGGAAGTAGCCTGTTTGGATTTGGAAGCATTTGCGGAGAAACGGGAGATGAAGTCCTGTAACTCTTTGATCTTCTCTTCCTTCTTCTTGTTTGCCTCCTTCATCTGACGGATCAGCAGCTGGCTGGACTCATACCAGAAATCATAGTTTCCGGCATAGAGCTGAATCTTGCCATAGTCGATGTCGGCAATGTGGGTACATACTTTATTTAAGAAATAACGGTCATGGGATACGACGATGACGGTGTTCTCAAAGTTAATCAGGAACTCCTCAAGCCATGCGATCGCATCCAGATCCAGGTGGTTGGTCGGCTCGTCCAGAAGCAGGATGTCGGGATTTCCGAACAGTGCCTGAGCAAGCAGGACTTTGACCTTCTGGGCACCGATCAGGTCTTTCATCATGGAATAGTGAAGCTCCGTCTCAATTCCCAGACCATTTAACAGGGTAGCGGCGTTGGATTCTGCTTCCCATCCATCCATGTCTGCAAATTCGCCTTCCAGCTCGCTGGCGCGGATACCGTCTTCATCGGTAAAATCTTCTTTTGCATAGATGGCATCTTTTTCTTTCATGATCTCATAGAGACGTTCATTTCCCATGATGACAGTATCCATAACGGTATACTCGTCATATTTGAAATGATCCTGTTTTAAGAAAGACAGACGCTGTCCCGGCGTGATCACGATCTCACCGTTGGTGCTGTCCAGTTCTCCGGAGAGAATTTTCAGGAAGGTAGACTTCCCGGCACCGTTGGCACCGATCAGACCATAACAGTTTCCCTCGGTGAATTTAATATTCACATCTTCAAAGAGGGCCTTTTTTCCAATACGTAAGGTCACGTTGTTTGCACTAATCATATTCAAACCTCATAATTACAGTAATTTCATGTCTTTAAGCCACGATTTCCATTATTACATGAATGACGGGTTTTTTCAAGAAAAATAATGAAAAATCCCTTTTGAAATGAGTCGGATTATGATATGATATTTACAACAGAATTTTCTTATCTTGTGGGAGGGGTTCTTATATGAAGAAAATATTATTTGCGGCTTCCGAATGCGTGCCGTTTATCAAAACAGGGGGACTTGCGGACGTATGCGGAGCGCTGCCAAAGGGATTTAATAAGGATGAGTGGGATGTGCGTGTGGTAATACCGAATTATACCTGTATACCGGATGAATTCAGGAATAATTTTAAGTATATCACACATTTTTATATGGGAACCGGTTCTTATAATCCAGGTGCCCACGTGGGTGTCATGACTTATGAATATGAAGGGGTTACGTTCTATTTCATTGACAACCTGGTGTATTTTGGAGGCTCCAGACCCTATGGGGATTTCCGGACGGACATTGAAAAATTTGCCTTCTTTGATAAGGCTGTATTATCCATTCTTCCCATCGTTGGATTCCGCCCGGATCTGATCCACTGCCATGACTGGCAGACCGGACTAATTCCGGTTTATCTGAAGACAGAGTTCGCAGCCGGTGAATTTTATCAGGGTATCAAGACGGTCATGACCATTCACAACTTAAGATTCCAGGGTATCTGGGATATCGAGACGATGAAGGGTCTGACCGGTCTGCCGGATTATGTATTTACACCGGATAAGCTGGAGTACAAGCGTGATGCCAATATGCTCAAAGGCGGACTGGTTTACGCTGATTATATCACTACTGTCAGTGAAACCTATGCCCAGGAGATCCAGACACCGGAGTACGGCGAGGGAATGGATGGCCTGTTGTCCGCAAGACATATGGATCTTAGAGGAATTGTCAATGGTATCGATTATGATATCTGGAATCCGGAGACCGATGCGAAGATTCCGGATCATTATTCCATCAAAGATTTTAAGAAGGGCAAAGCGGCCAACAAGAGAGCACTGCAGGAAGCACTGGGGCTGACGGTAGATGAGAATAAGATGATCATCGGTCTCATTTCCCGCCTGACGGATCAGAAGGGTCTCGACCTGATTGCAGAAGTGATGGAGCAGATCGTGGATGATAATACCCAGTTTGTGGTGATTGGTACCGGAGACGAACGGTATGAGAATATGTTCCGACACTATGCATGGAAATATCCGGATAAAGTATCTGCCAATATTTATTATGCAGACGAGATGTCTCACAAGTTGTATGCGGCAGCAGATGCGTTCCTCATGCCGTCGGCATTTGAACCCTGTGGCCTGACCCAGCTCATCTCTCTTCGGTATGGAACTCTTCCGATTGTGCGTGAGACTGGCGGCCTGAAGGATACCGTAGAACCCTACAATGAGTATGAAGGCAAAGGAACCGGATTCTCCTTTACGAATTATAATCCATGGGATATGATGGAAGTCATCAACTACGCAAAATATACTTATTTCGTACATCGCAAAGAATGGGACGAGATGGTAGAACGTGGCATGAAGAAAGATTTCTCATGGGATGCATCCAGATATAAATACGAAGGAATCTACTCCTGGCTGATTGGCTGGTAGGATTTCTACAAAGAGAAAAAAGGGGCTGTTGCAAAATATGATATGCTCCCTTCTAAGTGACAAGTTTTTATTATTTCACTTGTCTACTTGGAAGGGAGCATATTATATTCAAGAAATAGCATACGTACAGCCTCCTTTTTATTTATCACACCATTCCTGCATGGTTTTATGCAACCGGAGGCCGGACGATGGACTTCGCCCACTTGTGGAATATTTTGTGTGAAGGCAACACTTCTCTCGAAGCTGATCCATTTGGGTATATGGAATGTTCGTGCCTCTCCACGCCCAATATTTGCAGTGAAAAAAATATTTTTCGCTATATAGTTTCAGAAATTAAATAAATTGGACATATAGAGATTTTTATGCATCTTTTGCCCAAATTTTCCTAATTTTCTGGGCATCTGATATCACAGATTTTCCATATGTCCAAATCAAATAACAAGACTTGTTTTTTATAGAATTTTCGCGTGTCTGCACTGCCTGATTGGGCAAAAAATAACTTTTATTTTCTATCTGCCCTACAAAATAGAAAATGACTATTAAAATCACACAAAAAGGACTGATACAGAACAGATGACTCCATCTATTTTGCAACAGTCCCTTTGCTTGTAAGAAAAAGTAGATAATCTAGTCTGTATGTGTTATTATTGATATGTTACCGCCTCCTAGACTGGTACGGAAGGGAGGTGTCAGTTGTGGAAATAGTCGTATCTCTTATTGTTGCTATCGCGGCAGGTGTGATTAGCCATCTCATCTGCAAATGGTTGGATAGTGACAAATAGCAGGTAACCAGCCTATGGATTAAGCCACCATACCAAAACGGAATAGAAAAGCCCCGGAGATGCCGCTCCGGGGCTTTTCGTTTGCGCTGCTTCATAGTGGAAACAATTTGCTCATTTCTTGCCTAGCCAATTGTGGTCTAGTCGTATCTCTTAGCCTATCGGCATTATAACATATGCAATTTTTCATTGCAATATTCTTTTTAAAAAGAAAAAGTCCTGAAATTCAGGACTCCGCAAAGTAAGCTCCCGACCGGATTCGAACCGGTGACCTACGCATTACGAGTGCGTCGCTCTACCTGCTGAGCCACGGAAGCATTGATTGCATTCAGCAACGAAAATTATTATATCTTATGGTAGAGAAAAAGTAAAGTGCTTTTTGAAAAAAATTGAAATTCTAGTTTTGCAGATGAAAAATCAGGAAATGGTTTCCTACAATATGTACAATCACACATAGGGAAAAGTATGTTATTATAATAACAATCTTTAAAGTATATGGGATGGTACAGATAAAGAAATCTGTGACAGTAAGGGACGGGAAAACGAAAACAGATAGGAGAGATGATTATGTTTCGTGATGAATTCAATAGTGTATGCAATGCGGCAAAAGGAAAGATGGCACTTCTTAACAACAATCCAGCTGGTTATTTTATGTCAGCCATGGTGGCAGGCGCCTTTATCACCCTTGGCGGATTTGTAACGTTTACCCTTGGCTCGATTCTGACAGCAGCGGGATGTACGATTACAAAAGTGATTATGGCGTTTTCCTTTGCGTCTGCACTGAGTCTGGTGGTTATGGCAGGAGCGGAGCTTTTTACAGGTAATAACTTTGTAATGGCAGCAGCTTCTTTCAAAAAAGAAGTATCCTGGCTTGACACTCTGAAATTGTGGGTTGTCTGTTATCTTGGAAACTTTGTGGGAGCGGTGATCCTGGTAGCGTTGTTCCAGCTTGGAGGAGTTCCGAAGGGAGCTACCGGTGAATATTTTGCAACGATTGCAGCTGGAAAGATGGGCGGAACCGCATCAGCTTTATTCTTTAAAGGAATGCTCTGCAATATGCTGGTATGTCTGGCAGTCTGGTGCTGCACAAAAATGAAGACAGAATCTGGAAAGCTGATCATGATTTTCTGGTGTATTTACATATTTATGGCATGCGGATTTGAACATAGCATCGCAAATATGAGTGTGATGGCAGTCGGTCTGTTGAATGGTGCAGGTGTGGAAGGCGTTTCCATTGCAGGATATTTTCATAATCTTCTGTGGGTAACACTTGGTAACATAGCAGGTGGTGCACTTCTGGTTGCATTCCCTTATTACATCATTCAGAAAGAAAAAAAATAGTAATTATCTTATATTTGAAATCCCATATAAACCCGGGGCATCAGCACAATTGTCTGATGCCCCGGTCTTGTGTATGGGAATTCTTTGTGTTAAAATAAAACGACAATTTGTACAAAAACCAGAAAGGAAGAACGACCATGGCACAGTTATGGGGCGGACGTTTTACGAAAGAGACCGATCAGCTGGTATATCGTTTTAACGCATCCATTTCATTTGATCAGAAATTTTATAAACAGGATATTCAGGGCAGTATGGCACATGTCAAAATGCTTGCAAAGCAGGGAATCCTGACAGAAGACGAGAAAGAGCAGATTTTACAGGGACTGGAAGGCATTCTTGCTGATGTAGAGTCCGGAAAACTTGAGATTACCGATAAATATGAGGACATTCACAGCTTTGTGGAGGCAAACCTCATTGACCGGATTGGAGATGCAGGAAAGAAACTGCATACCGGAAGAAGCCGGAATGACCAGGTGGCGCTGGATATGAGACTTTATACAAGAGATGAAGTGAAAGAGACGGATGAACTGGTAAAGGGTCTTCTGAAAGTACTGCTTCGCATCATGGAGGAAAATACCGAGACCATCATGCCGGGATTTACTCATCTGCAGAAAGCACAGCCCATTACACTGGCTCATCATATGGGTGCTTATTTTGAAATGTTTAAAAGAGACCGTTCAAGACTTCATGACATTGCAGAGCGCATGAATTACTGTCCGTTGGGCGCTGGTGCGCTGGCTGGGACTACTTATCCGCTGGATCGTGATTATACAGCGGAACTGCTTGGATTCTATGGCCCGATGCAGAACAGCATGGACGCCGTATCCGACAGAGATTATCTCATAGAATATCTGTCTGCCATGTCCACTATCATGATGCATCTGAGTCGTTTTTCTGAGGAAGTTATTATCTGGAACAGCAATGAGTATCAGTTTGTAGAAATCGACGATGGATACAGCACGGGAAGTTCCATTATGCCTCAGAAGAAAAATCCGGATATTGCAGAGCTGGTACGTGGTAAAACCGGACGTGTCTATGGTGCGCTCATGTCTCTTCTGACTACCATGAAAGGCATTCCGCTGGCTTACAATAAAGATATGCAGGAAGATAAAGAACTGGTATTTGATTCTATTGACACGACCAAAGGCTGTCTTGCACTGTTTACCGGTATGATGGATACCATCAGTTTCCGCAAAGACCGTATGCATGAGAGCGCAAAGAAAGGATTTACCAATGCCACAGACGCAGCTGATTATCTGGTAAATCATGGTGTGCCCTTCCGTGATGCACATGGAATTGTAGGGCGCCTGGTTCTTCGGTGCATTGCAGAAAGAAAATCTCTGGATGATCTGACTTTAGATGAGTATAGAGAAGAAAGCCCGGTATTTGAAAATGATATTTATGATGCTATTTCCATGGAGACCTGTGTGAACCGCCGACTCACCATCGGTGCACCAGGTAAGGAAGCGATGGAAAAAGTCATTGCAGGCTATAAAGAGTATTTGAACGCATAGTGTCATAAATTTTGAAAAAGAAAGAAAAAAAGGGTTGCTTTTTTTGTCAAAATCCTGTACTATTTCATAGAAATGACAAATGTACGTCATACGCGGACACGTGGCGTGCAAGGATAAGAGGAGAATGAGAAAATGAGTGAAAAGTTGAAAGTAGGTATCCTTGGTGGAACTGGTATGGTAGGCCAGAGATTTATCTCCCTTCTGGAGAATCATCCGTGGTTTGAGGTGGTAACGATTGCAGCAAGTGCTCGTTCCGCAGGCAAGACATACGAAGAAGCTGTAGGAGGCCGCTGGAAAATGGACACTCCAATGCCGGAGGCAGTGAAGAACATCGTTGTTATGAACGTCAACGAAGTGGAAAAAGTAGCAGCAAGCGTTGATTTCGTATTCAGTGCAGTGGATATGTCCAAAGACGAGATCAAAGCTATTGAGGAAGCTTATGCGAAAACTGAGACCCCGGTTGTCTCCAACAACAGCGCACATCGCTGGACTCCGGATGTTCCGATGGTAGTACCGGAGATCAACCCGCAGCATTTTGATGTCATCGAGTTCCAGAAAAAGCGTCTGGGAACCAAGCGTGGATTTATCGCGGTAAAACCGAACTGTTCCATTCAGAGCTATGCACCGGTTCTTACCGCATGGAAAGAGTTTGAACCCTATGAAGTAGTAGCTACGACTTATCAGGCAATTTCCGGAGCAGGAAAGACTTTTAAGGACTGGCCGGAGATGGTAGGAAACATTATTCCGTATATTGGCGGAGAGGAAGAAAAATCCGAGCAGGAGCCCCTTCGTATCTGGGGACACATTGAGAATGGTGTGATTGTAAAGGCAGAAGAGCCGAAGATCACCTGCCAGTGTATCCGTGTTCCGGTATTGAACGGACATACCGCAGCGGTATTTGTAAAATTCCGTAAAAACCCGACCAAGGAAGAACTGATCGACCGTCTGGAGAAATTCAGCGGATTCCCGCAGGAGGCAGGACTTCCGAGCGCACCGAAGCAGTTCATCCGTTACATGGAGGAGGACAATCGTCCGCAGGTTCAGCTGGATGTCAATTATGAGAATGGAATGGGAATCTCTGTAGGACGTCTTCGTGAGGACAGCATCTATGACTGGAAATTCGTAGGACTTTCCCACAACACGGTACGTGGTGCAGCTGGTGGAGCGGTTCTCTGTGCAGAGACGCTGAAAGCAAAAGGATATATTACAAAGAAATAAAGAACAGAACAGAATCCTGGCAGACAGTCAAAAGCTGTCCGCCAGGATTTTTTTCTTGACAATCCCATGCAAATAAGATAGGATAGATAACAGGGAATCGAACAAAAGTTCGTATTGTGAAATTCGATTATAAGGAGATATTTCATGGGAAAAGAAGATAAAATGCAGAATGGGAAAGCTGTAGCTAAAGAAGAAAGATTAAAAGCACTGGATGCGGCACTTTCTCAGATTGAAAAACAGTATGGAAAAGGTTCTGTCATGAAACTGGGTGATCAGTCCAGCCGCATGCAGGTGGAGACGGTGCCAACCGGATCCCTAAGTCTTGATATTGCGCTTGGTGCAGGCGGTGTACCGAAAGGACGTATTGTGGAGATCTATGGACCGGAGTCCAGTGGTAAGACGACCGTAGCTCTTCATATGGTAGCAGAAGTACAGAAGCGTGGCGGCATTGCAGGATTTATTGACGCAGAGCATGCGCTGGATCCGGTTTATGCGAAAAATATTGGTGTGGATGTGGATAATCTCTATATTTCCCAGCCGGACAACGGAGAGCAGGCGTTGGAGATTACCGAGATGATGGTTCGCTCCGGCGCAGTAGACATTGTGATTGTGGACTCTGTCGCAGCACTGGTTCCCAAGGCGGAGATTGATGGAGACATGGGGGATTCTCATGTGGGTCTCCAGGCTCGTCTTATGTCTCAGGCACTGAGAAAATTGACTTCCATTGTCAGCAAGACCAACTGTATTGTAATCTTTATCAACCAGCTGCGTGAGAAGATCGGCGTTATGTTTGGTAATCCGGAGACGACTACCGGCGGACGTGCATTGAAGTTCTATGCTTCTGTTCGTCTGGATGTACGCCGTACAGAGGCACTGAAGCAGAGCGGAGAGGTGGTAGGTAACCATACCCGCGTCAAAGTAGTAAAGAATAAGATTGCACCGCCTTTCAAAGAGGCAGAGTTCGATATTGTATTTGGAAAGGGAATCTCCACAGACGGAGATATTCTGGATCTGGCAGCGGAATGTGGAATCATTGCCAAGAGCGGTGCGTGGTATGCATATAATGACGCGAAGATCGGACAGGGAAGAGAAAATGCAAAGCAGTTTCTTCATGACAATCCTGAGATTCGCGATGAAGTAGAGATGAGGGTCAGAGAACATTATGGATTACCGGTACCGGAAGAATTCAGACAGACAGAAACCGGAGCAGAAGCTGCCAAAGACAGATCAGACCTCGAATTGTCGTAAGGCAAGATTAAAGGCGCTCAAGATTCTGGAACGGATGGACCGTACGGAGGCACAGCTCCGGGAAAAACTCCTGCAGGCAGAGTTTTCGCCGGAACTGGTGGAAGATGCCATTGCCTATGTGAAAAGTTACGGTTACATTGATGATGAGCGATATGTAAGAAACTACATTGAATACCGGCGGGAACAGAAGAGCCGCCGGCAGTTGGAACAGGAACTGCAGTACCGGAAAGGGGTGCCGCAGGAACTGATTCAGAAAGTTTATGAAGATCTGGAACCTGCGGATGAGAAACCACTGATCCGCAGGTTTCTTGAGAAAAAAGGGTATCGTCCGGAAATAACAGATGAAAAAACAAGGCGGAAACTGATCGCTGCACTTTTACGGAAAGGCTTTCGAATGGGGGATGTTCTGGCGGTTTTGAGGGAGACGGACGGCTGGTCGTGAATCACTCATGCAGCGAACAAGTTGCACAAAAAAACACACAGAGCACTTGACACAATTGTAAAAACAGTTTAAAATTTAATATGTTGTGTAATGTACAATGAAAACTAAATAAGGAGGTGCTCCTGTATATGGTTCCGATCATAATAGCAGTTCTGGTTGCTGTTGTTCTGACCGCAGTTATCACCTGGCCTTGTGCAGTCGGCTATCGCAAAAAGGTAGTGGAAGCCAAGATCGGCAGTGCGGAAGACAGAGCAAGAGAGATCGTAGACGAAGCGCTGAAAGCAGCAGAGACAAAGAAACGTGAAGCGATGCTGGAAGCAAAAGAAGAGTCTATGAAGACCAGAAATGAATTAGAGAAAGAGACCAAGGAACGCAGAGCGGAACTCCAGCGTTATGAACGTCGTGTCCTTACAAAAGAGGAAATTCTGGATAAGAAGACAGAGGCGATCGAGCGCAGAGAAGCAAGCTTTGCTGCTCAGGAAGAGCGTCTTGCAAAGAGACGTGCTGAAGTAGAAGAGCTGTCCGCAAAACGTGTGCAGGAACTGGAACGAATCTCAGGTCTTACCTCCGAACAGGCAAAAGAATATCTTTTAAAAACAGTTGAAGAAGATGTAAAACATGAGACTGCGAAGCTCGTAAAAGAGCTGGAAAGCAGAGCAAAAGAGGAAGCAGGAAGAAAAGCGAAGGACTATGTAGTCACCGCAATTCAGAAATGTGCAGCTGACCATGTGGCTGAAACAACGATTTCTGTAGTTCAGCTTCCAAATGACGAGATGAAGGGACGTATCATTGGTCGTGAGGGAAGAAATATCAGAACTCTCGAGACTATGACCGGTGTGGATCTGATTATTGACGATACACCGGAAGCAGTTATTTTGTCCGGTTTCGATCCGATTCGCCGGGAAGTGGCCCGTATCGCATTGGAGAAACTGATTGTTGATGGCCGTATCCATCCGGCAAGAATTGAGGAGATGGTAGAAAAGGCCCAGAAGGAAGTTGAAACGATGATCCGTGAGGAAGGCGAAGCCGCTACTCTGGAAGTCGGAGTTCACGGAATTCATCCGGAACTGGTACGTCTGCTTGGACGTATGAAATTCCGCAGCAGTTATGGGCAGAATGCGCTGAAACATTCTATTGAAGTTGCTCAGCTGTCAGGTCTTCTGGCAGGAGAGATCGGCGTAGATGTCCGTCTGGCAAAGAGAGCCGGACTTTTACATGATATCGGTAAATCCATCGATCATGAGATGGAAGGATCCCATATTCAGATCGGTGTAGAATTATGTAAGAAGTATAAGGAATCAGCTACAGTGATCAACGCAGTTGAATCACATCATGGAGATGTAGAGCCTACTTCCCTGATCGCCTGTATTGTTCAGGCAGCAGATACTATTTCAGCTGCAAGACCAGGCGCGAGAAGAGAGACACTGGAGACTTATACCAACAGATTAAAACAACTGGAAGATATTGCGAACTCCTTTAAGGGAGTTGATAAATCTTTTGCTATTCAGGCAGGTAGAGAGGTTCGTGTTATGGTAGTTCCGGATCAGGTAGATGACGCAGAGATGGTATTGTTGGCGAGAGACATCTCAAAACAGATCGAAGCGGAACTGGAGTATCCTGGTCAGATCAAGGTCAATGTAATTCGCGAGAGCAGAGTTACAGATTACGCGAAGTAAAGACAAAAGATGAAAAGATAACAAAGAGGATGTCGCAATTGCGGCATCCTTTCTGTGATTTTACGCAGGAAAAGGAGAAACAGGATCATGGCAAAGATAGGTTTTATCGGAATGGGCAACATGGGAAAAGCAATTTTGCAAGGTGCTTTAAAAGAGTTTCCAAAGACAGATTTTGTATTTTGTGCAAAGACAGAAGCAACAAAGCTGGGGGTACATGAGGAAACTGGAGTTGATTATGCGGATTCTAATGCAGAATGTGCAAATCGGTGCAAATATCTTATACTGGCGATTAAGCCGCAGTTTTATGAGGAAGTTTTGAATGCGGTTCGTTATATGTTGACACCGGATCATGTGATTATTTCGCTGGCACCCGGTAGAACCATCGATCAGCTGAAACTCAATCTGGGAAATGATAAAAGGATTGTACGGGTGATGCCCAATACTCCGGCAATGATTGGTGAAGGAATGACAGGAATCAGCTGCCGGAAAGAGGAGTTTACCGATGAAGAACTGGATGTCCTGACCAGAATTTTTTCTTCCTGTGGAAAAGCAGAATATATCGAAGAGCGGCTGATGGATGCTGTAGTATGTGCCAGCGGCAGCTCACCGGCATTTGTTTATATGTTTATTGAAGCACTTGCAGACGGCGCTGTCCGGTGCGGCATGCCGAGAAAACAGGCATACATATTTGCTGCACAGGCGGTAAAAGGTGCTGCTTCCATGGTACTTGAGACGGGCGAACATCCGGGAGTTCTGAAGGATCAGGTATGCTCACCGGCAGGAACGACGATTGCCGGGGTGGCTGCACTGGAGGAAACAGGATTCCGAAATGCGGTGCTCAAAGGCTGTGAAGCGGTCTATAAGAAATGTATAGAAATCTGACAGTCATAAAAATCCTTCCTCTCCCATAGAATGGGTGGGGAGGGATTTTTTATGTACGGATTTGAGAAAAACAGGCATCCGGCAGGAGGCAGTATTTATCTTGCGGTGGCAGGCATGGGTATGCTGGCAGGAATTGGAATCATACAACTTCAGAGTGATTCTGCGTTTTCCGGAATTTTTGGGGAATATTTTCTGAATCAGTATGCTTCTTTTCGAATTGATTATGTACAGATGATCCGTTATATTGCGGGATATCGGCTGGGACAGTATATGTTGCTTATGGGAGCTGGCATAATCCCCGCAGCTCCGATCTGGATGGGATTCCTGCTCTTTTTATTGGGAATGATCTGGGGAAGTGTATTGAGTATTTCTACACTGCAGCTTGGATTTCGCGGAATTGTGATCTGCGTGGCAGGTCTACTGCCTCAGGTATTTTTTTATCTTCCGGCATTCGGATGGATGATTCTGTGGGTAATTTGCGGTGGAAGTAATCGGAAAAAGTATCTGATGCTTGGAGCTGTTGGCGGACTTTTCCTGCTATTTGGAATTCTCACAGAGGCCTGTGTGAATCCGGCAATTTTACGGCAGATTTTAGGAAAAATCGTATAAAAATATTGAAATCTTTCAGATTCTCGGCTATACTGTAACCATCTTTTTTGGAACTCGAGGAAGTTATATGGACGAAGAAATACAGCGTTTTGTCGGATATCTGGAGAATGTGAAGAAGGTATCACGGAATACAGTGATGTCTTACCATGGAGATCTTGGCAAGATGACAGCTTATATGAAGAATCAGGGGGTCTGTTCAGTCGATGAGATCAGTGCGACACTGCTGAATTCTTTTGTGCTGAATATGGAGTGTACTGGGAAATCGGCGGCGACAATTTCCCGTTATATTGCATCCATCAAAGCATTTTTTGAATATCTGATGAGAGAACATGTGCTGGAAGAAGATCCGTCTTTCTTTCTGAAAGCTCCGAAAGTGGAAAAAAAAGTACCGGGCATCCTGACGGTACAGGAGATGGAAGATATTCTTGACCAGCCGGTGACGGACAATCCCAAAGGTCTGCGTGACAAGGCAATGCTGGAACTCCTTTATGCGACTGGCATGCGGGTGAGTGAACTTGTGCATCTGGAAGCAGAGGATGTGAATCTGCGTTTTGGGTGGATTATCTGCCGGGAGGAAGGAAAAGAGCGAATGATTCCCTTTGGAGGTACTGCCGGACGGGCACTGTTGGAATATATGGATCGAGGAAGAGATTCCTTTATGAAAAAAAGGCCGGAAAAGCTGCTGTTTTTGAATTGTTCAGGAGCACCCATGAGTCGTCAGGGATTCTGGAAGGTACTCAAAGGTTATGCGGCGAAGGCCGGAATTGATAAAGATATTACACCGAGAATATTTCGTCATTCCTGTGCAGCACATATGGCGGCAGGCGGAGCAGGTCTTCAGATTATTCAGGAGATGCTTGGCTATACAGATGTGGCTGCAACACAGATCTATGCGGAATTTCAGCCGGGAATAAGAAAAGAATACAGCAAAGCACATCCCCGGGGATAGGCTTTTTACATGACTGCAAAGGCGCAGAGAATTCATAAGGATTCTTTGTGCCTTTTTGCTTTATAAGGAGAAAAATGATGGAACAGCACAGACAATTAATTTCTACAAAGGCGGATACCCTGTTTGCTCTAAAAAATCTCATTCATGAATCGACGATAGAAGAAATGTATATTCTATACGTCCGAGATTATCAGATGGATAAACTGGAAGTCTGCCATGAGATTATGGACCAGTTTAAAGGACGGAGAATTGTGGTACGAAGTTCCTCATCCGCGGAGGATTCTTTTCAACGCTCCAATGCGGGACATTATAAAAGTATTTTGGACGTAGATTCTTCCAGCGAGGAAGAAATCATTGAGGCAGTTGACGCGGTAATCACTTCTTATAGGAAAGACATTCAGAGTCTGTCAGATGAACAGGTGTTGATTCAGTGTCAGGCGCTCCATGTGGTCTGCAGTGGTGTAGTGTTTACCAGAGATATTCAGAGCAATAAACCGTATTATCTGATCAATTATGATGAGACAGGATCCACCGACAGCGTTACCGGTGGAACGGCAGGCAGGATGATGAAAGTGGTCCGGAATGTGGATGAAGGCACACTGAAAACACCCTGGAGGGAACTTTTGAGGGCTGTGCGTGAGCTGGAACACATCATGGATGGACTGGCCCTGGATATAGAATTTGCCATTAATAAAGATCATCAGGTGATTCTCTTTCAGATGAGGCCGCTGGTAGCCAGTTATAAACAAGGAAATGTGTACGACGATAATGCCTTTTTTAAATTGCTGGAAAATGCAGCGGATATGTATGAACATCACAAAAATGTGATTACGGGAGAGCCTATGATGATGTCGGATATGGCATTCTGGAATCCTTCGGAGATCATTGGAAATAACTCCAGACCGCTGGATTATTCCCTGTATCGGGCCATCATTACGCACCGGGCGTGGAATCAGGGAATTGCAGGGATTGGATTCCGAAAACTTTCAGAAGATCTGATGCACCGGATCGGAAATAAGCCTTATATCTGTCTGGAATATGCGTTCTACTCGTTGATTCCGCAGAAAGTACCGGAGAAGCTGGCTCGAAGACTTGTACGCTATTATCAGAATTCACTGCGGCATAATCTGACAGCACATGATAAGATAGAATTTGAGATTGTATTTTCCAGTTATGATTTTGGAACGGAGCAGAGAACAAAACGTCTGGTAGAGTATGGATTTACTGAAGAGGACCGAAGAAATCTTGTGGAAAATCTGAAGGAAGTGACTGAAGATGCGGTGCTGAATTATGAAAAGATCCTGGAAGAGGATATGGAAAGTCTCAGAAAACTGGAGAAAATCCGGGGAAGAGAAGAAGATCTGCTGCATCATGATAAGGCTACACTTCATCAGATCATGCAGGCAGTGCAGAGTCTCCGGGCCGGATTGCAGCATTATGGGACGCCGCAGTTTGCACGTCAGGCCCGTATGGCATTTATGGCAAGGGCGTTTTTGCGGAGTTTGACAGAAAACGGACCGGAAGGACAGAAAAAAAACGGTGGGCAAACATGGTTCTGCCAAGAGGATACGGATGCATTTATGCAGTCGATCTCCACGGTCTCCACGGAATTTGAGAAAGATTTCCGGGCCTTTTCTCTGGATGAGATCAGCCGCGCAGAGTTTAACCGGAAATATGGACATCTGCGTGTGGGTACTTATGATATCCGGACAGAACGTTACGACCAGATGAATTTCAGACCGGGCCCATCCAGATCTCAGAGAAAACCAGTGCCGAGGGAAGACGCACTGAATTTAGACAGGCTCACTCAGGCGATTGAAGAGTCCGGGCTTCATGTGACTGCGAAACAGCTTCTGCATTTTATCCGGCATGCCATCGAAGAACGAGAATATTTTAAATTTGAGTTTACAAAATCTTTAAGCCTTATTCTGGAACTTTTAGTGCGGGCGGGAGCCATGATGGAGATTGCCAGAAATGATCTGTCCTGGCTGGAAATTGAGGATTTTGTGCTGCCGCAATATTTGACGGCAGATGGACTGAAGGACCAGCTGGAAGAAAAAATTGCAAAAAGACACCGAAGATATCAGGAATTCCGTGAACTGTATCTGCCGGAGGTAATTCTGAACAGGCGGAGTCTTGATGTGGTGGAAGTCTATGAAGCAAGACCGAACTTTATTACAACAAAGAGGGTGGAAGGAGAGGTCGTGCTGCTGGATGAGGAGCCGGACGCAGATATTCATGATAAGATCGTGGTAGTTCCAAAGGCAGATCCGGGTTATGAGTGGGTGTTTACAAAGGGAATCAAAGCATTTATCACCCGATTTGGCGGAGCGGCATCTCACATGGCCATCCGCTGTGCGGAGTTTGAGATTCCGGCGGCGATTGGCTGTGGAGAGAAGATTTACCATTATGTATCTTCTTTAAGCTATCTAAGCCTTGACTGTAGGGCGGGAAAGATCGAGGAAGGCATCCAGTACCGAAATCTGAGTGCTCTGATTACTCAGAGAGAAGGCGTGAACCAATACGGTGACCCGGTAGATATTCTGGAGTCCGGCTATGTGCGGTTCTATGAGCTGCTGGGATTTATCCCGAAGACCGTCTCCAATTTTACAAAGAATGTAGAGATGATTTTCAATAAGAAGAGGGATCTCCTCATTGTGGTGGGAGGCGGTTCCTTGCCGCCGTCCATGTATGACCGCCCCCACGAAGATGAACTGCAGCCCAACCGTGACCGGATGGAGGAGCAGGTGATCCACTACTGTGTGGCCCATGGCATTCCTATTATCGCCACCTGCCGTGGTATGCAGTATATTAATGTCATGTTTGGCGGAAAACTCTGGTATCATCCCAAGCTTCCGGTGACCAGAACGAGAGGCATGGATCATCAGGTGTGGCTTGTGAAAGAACAACGGAATATCTGGGTCAACAATTACCATTCTGACTGTATCTATGAAGAAGGACTGGCACCCTGCTTTGAGCCGTTGGCCATTGACCGGGAAAATCATGTGGTGGAAGCCTATGGCTCGGATGAGATGAAGATTCTGGCACTACAGTGGCATCCGGAACGCCGGTTTGAAACAGCCAATGCCTACGAAGAGACAAGGAAAATCGTACTGGATTTTATTCAGAAACATGTGAAATAATGAGGAATAGAAAAGAAGCTTCATGCCGGTAAAACGGCGTGGAGCTTCTTGAGAGTTCTGACTTGATTTTAGCAGGTCTCTGCAATCTCAAAGAGAAGACGTTCGGTCTTCTCCCAGCCAAGGCAGGGATCGGTGATGGATTTTCCATAAACATGATCATGGATCTTCTGGCTGCCATCTTCGATGTAGCTCTCGATCATCAGCCCTTTGACCAGTTTGTGGATGTCGTCGCTGTAACGGCGGCTGTGAAGTATTTCTTTTGCAATACGGATCTGCTCCAGATACTGCTTGTTGGAGTTGGAGTGGTTGGTATCAACCACGCATGCCGGATTCTTCAGGTTCTTCTCGGCGTACAGCTCACAGAGCAGACGGAGATCTTCGTAGTGATAGTTCGGAAGTACCTGTCCGCGCTTGTTAACAGCACCGCGAAGTACGGTGTGAGCAAGGGGGTTACCGGAAGTATCGACATCCCATCCTCTGTAAATAAAGGAGTGAGCATGCTGAGCAGCAACAACAGAGTTGAGCATAACGGTCATATCACCGCTGGTCGGGTTCTTCATACCTGCCGGTACGTCAAAACCGCTGACGGTCATACGATGCTGCTGATCCTCTACGGAACGGGCACCGACTGCCACATAGGAAAGCAGGTCTGCCAGATACCACCAGTTTTCCGGATAGAGCATCTCATCTGCTGCGGTAAGGCCGGTCTCCTCGATGTTGCGGATGTGAAGTTTACGGATGGCAATGAGGCCTTCCAGAAGGTCCGGTGCTGCTTCCGGGTCCGGCTGATGAACCATTCCCTTGTATCCTTCACCGGTCGTTCTCGGCTTGTTGGTGTAGATACGCGGAATGATGATACATCTGTCTTTGATCTGCTCCTGAATCGGAACCAGGCGGTGCAGATAATCCATAACAGCCGTCTCGTTGTCAGCGGAACATGGTCCAACGATAATCAGAAAACGGTCGTCTTTTCCGGTGATAACATCAGCAATTTCTTTATCTCTCTGTGCTTTTAATGCTGCACATCTCTCGGAAAGCGGGTACATAGCCTTGATTTCCTTCGGGATTGGCAGCTTTTTGTTAAATGTGAATCCCATAACAGTCTCCTTCGTGTGTTTGCTTACTGCGATACATTATAATATAGTTTTTTACGGTTGTAAATACATTACTTTGACGCTTTGACGTAAAAAAGTGGGCGCAGCAGCTTCCAGATACCAAAGGAAAATAAAAGAAGCAGGTATCCAAGACCCATCAGTGCGATTTGAAAGAAGAGTCCTAAAATACTGGCAGCGGGTTTTAGCATATGAATTCCTCCCATAGATAAGAGCATGGCGGCAGCAGGTTTCAATACGTAGGCATCAAGACCGATGGAGGGTGTGACATAAGATGCGACGGCGCGGATGTCCAGAAAGGACAGGAGAAGCTCACCTGCCAGAATACCCCACAGAACGCCCTGAATGCCGGTAAATGGAACGAAAAGGACGATGCAGAAAATCCGTACCAGCAGGGCAGCCAGCTGATTAAAAAAAGTAACAGAAGTCTTTCCGAGACCGTGGAGAATACTGCTTAAGTTGCCGGACAGATAAAGGAACGGACAGATCCATGCCAGGGTCTGTAAGAATTCTCCGGCCAGCGGCTGATGGAAGCATAGTGTTCCCAATTCTTTTCCAAACCGCAGAAAAATACCCATGCAGAGAATACCAATATTCATGCCGAAGAGCAGAGTATATTCGATGGCCTGGGAGATTTTCTGCATATTTCCTTTTGCCTGCTCTTCCGATATGACAGGGAGCAGCATGGCAGACAGAGAAGAAGTGACTGCATTGGGAAAGAGCAGAAAAGACAGGGACATACCGGTGAGAATGCCGTACAGACTTAGAGCTTCTGTGGAAGAGAGACCGGATTGCCGGAGCGATAGAGGAATCAGGACTGCTTCCACACTTTGGAGTAAAGTCAGACTGACACGGCTGGCGGTGACAGGAATGGACATGGTGAGCAATGTCCGGCACCGGTGGAAACAGGCGGACAGGCTGGAAGGCAGCAAAGTCTTATTGGCAGCAAAGGTGAGAACGAAAAGAACCGATGCAATTTCTCCTGTAAGCAGACCTGCAGCGGCGAGCATGGGGGTGATTTCCATGCCTTCTTGCAGGAAAATGTGATACAGAAGCCAGACAGAACCGATTCTGACAGCCTGTTCTGTAAGTTGGGAAAAGGCAGGAAGAGATGCATTTTTCCGCCCAAGGCAGAACCCGCAGAAACATCCGTGAAAGCCTGCAAGGGGAATGGTGGCGGCCAAAAATTTTAACAATGGAGCACATCGTGTTTCATGGAGCAGAGTAAGGGCAATGAAATCAGACCTGGTCCAGAGGAAAAGACCGATAACCAGGGATGAGGTCAGCGTCAGAAAGAGCCCGGCCCAGAGATAATCCGACTGCTCGTGACCGCGGGAGCGGGCCGTAAAACGGGAAATAGCCACTTCAAGACCGGAGGAAGTCAGGGAATGACAGACGGCAAATACGGGGAAAATAAGCTGATAGATGCCCATCCCTTCCGCACCCATAGCCTGTGCCAGGAATATCTTATAAAAGAAGCCCAAAAATTTGATCAGAAGACTTGAGACAGTCAGAATCACGGTACCCTGAAAGAAGGAGCAAGATCGCATAGATAGTACTTCCTTTTTTACAAAATATATTCAGAATGAGTGCTTGACAGAACGTAACTGGAATGATATTATCAACAATGAAATCCGACAAAAATACTCGGAATTAGAACGGGGTGATGATTATGAAGCTGTCTACAAAAGGACGCTACGGTCTTCGCGCCATGATAGATCTGGCATTGTATTCGGAAAAAGAACCGGCATCAATAGCAAGTATTGCAGCCAGACAACACATATCGGAGAGCTATCTGGAGCAGCTCATTGCGAAGCTCCGGAAGGCAGGCCTGGTTACCAGCGTGCGCGGCGCGTGCGGCGGTTATGTACCGGGACGTCCGGTGGAGGAGATTTCCGTGGGAGATGTGCTCCGTGCACTGGAAGGAAATCTTGACCCGGTGGAATGCCCTGGCATCCAGAACAGCAGCGGATGTGACGGTTCCGATGTGTGTGTGACAAAATATGTATGGCAGCGGATTAACGATAGTATTAATCGGACAGTGGATGAGATAAAACTGAGTGAACTGCTGGAAGAGAGCAGGGCGGTACAGAAGAAAAGTCAGATTCCAGGATCATGTTGTGAAAAAAAGGAGTGATTGGATATGAGCGAAGAGAAGAAGCTTATTTATCTTGATAATGCGGCAACAACCAAAACAGCGCCGGAAGTAGTGGAGGCAATGCTTCCTTATTTTACAGAAATGTATGGGAACCCCTCCAGCGTTTATAGCTTTTCCCAGAAGAGCAAAGAAGCCATTACAGCAGGCAGAGAGAAGATTGCAAAGACTCTGGGAGCAAATCCGGAGGAGATCTATTTTACCGCTGGCGGCAGCGAGTCCGATAACTGGGCGCTGAAGGCAACCGCTGAGGCATACAAAGAGAAAGGAAACCACATCATTACCACGAAGATTGAGCATCATGCGATTCTTCATACTGGCGAGTGGCTGGAGAAACATGGTTTTGAAGTGACCTATGTGGATGTGGATGAATTTGGTAAAGTAAAACTGGATGAGCTTGAGAAGACAATCCGTCCGACCACCATTCTGATCAGCGTGATGTTTGCAAACAACGAGATCGGAACCATCCAGCCGATCAAAGAGATTGGTGAGATTGCGAAGAAACACGGCATTCTGTTCCATACAGATGCAGTGCAGGCATATGGACAGCTTCCTATTAATGTAGATGAACTGAACATTGATATGTTAAGCTCCAGCGGACACAAACTGAACGGACCGAAGGGAATTGGTTTCCTGTATATCCGTAAAGGCGTGAAGATCAGAAGCTTTATTCACGGCGGAGCGCAGGAGAGAAAGAGACGTGCAGGTACTGAGAATGTGCCGGGTATCGTAGGATATGGCGTGGCAGCAGAGCGGGCGGCAAGAACCATGAAAGAGCGTACTGCAAAAGAGATCGAGCTAAGAAATCATCTGATCGACCGTGTACTGGCAGAGGTTCCCTACACCAGACTGAACGGACACAGAACTGACCGTCTGCCGAACAATGCAAACTTCAGCTTCCAGTTCGTAGAGGGTGAGTCCCTTCTGATCATGCTGGATATGGATGGTATCTGTGGTTCCAGTGGCTCTGCCTGCACATCAGGATCTTTGGATCCGTCCCACGTTCTTCTGGCCATCGGACTGCCCCATGAGATCGCCCATGGTTCTCTGCGTCTGACCTTAAGTGAGGAGACTACCCTGGAAGACATTGACTATGTAGTAGACTGCATCAAGAAGATCGTGGCAAGACTGAGAAGCATGTCTCCGCTTTATGAGGACTTCATTAAAAAACAGAAATAAGAGCGACGGTCTAACCGGCGGAGTATTTTAGAAAAGAGGAAAAAGATATGTATAGTGATAAAGTAATGGATCATTTCCAGCATCCGAGAAACGTAGGAGAGATCGAGAATGCCAGCGGAGTTGGTACCGTAGGTAATGCAAAATGCGGTGATATCATGAGAATTTATTTTGATATCGATGAGAACCAGATCATCCGTGATGTCAAATTCAAAACCTTCGGCTGCGGCGCTGCAGTTGCAACCAGCAGCATGGCAACAGAGCTGGTAAAAGGAAAGAGCATCTATGAAGCTCTGGAAGTTACCAATAAAGCAGTTATGGAAGCACTGGACGGACTTCCGCCTGTAAAAGTACACTGCTCCCTGCTGGCAGAGGAGGCAATCCATGCAGCACTGTGGGATTATGCAGAGAAGAACCACATCAAGATTGACGGACTGAAGAAACCGAAGTCTGACATTCATGAGGGAGAAGAAGAGGAAGAATACTAAAATGGAGAAAAAGAAGGTCGTTGTCGGAATGTCCGGCGGCGTAGATTCTTCCGTGGCGGCCTGGCTTCTTCAGAAGCAGGGTTATGAAGTATGGGGCGTTACCATGCAGATCTGGCAGGATGAAGATCCGGATCAGGTGGAGGCAAATGGTGGATGCTGTGGCCTCTCTGCGGTAGACGATGCCAGAAGAGTGGCATCCAGACTGGAGATTCCCTACTATGTGATGAACTTCAAACAGGATTTCAAGGAGCGGGTCATCGACTATTTTATGGACGAGTACTTAAAAGGCCGTACACCCAATCCCTGTATTGCCTGTAACCGCTATGTAAAATGGGAATCTCTGCTGAAGCGCAGTCTTGATATCGGAGCAGACTATATTGCAACCGGTCATTATGCACAGATTGAACACCTGCCCAATGGCCGGTATGCCATTAAGAATTCTGCCACAGCAGCAAAGGATCAGACCTATGCTCTTTACAATCTGACCCAGGAGCAGCTGTCCCATACATTGATGCCGGTAGGAGCTTATACAAAGGATCAGATCCGTGCCTTTGCAGAAGAGGCAGGGCTTCCGGTGGCTCATAAGCCGGACAGCCAGGAGATTTGTTTTGTGCCGGACGGGGACTATGCTCATTTTATTGAAGAAAATTCCGGCAGAAAGATTCCGGAAGGTAACTTTGTGTGGGAAGATGGCAGAGTCATCGGAAAGCATAAAGGAATCACTCATTACACCATCGGCCAGCGGAAAGGGCTTGGACTGGCCATGGGCCGGCCGGTAGTCGTGACGGAGATTCGCCCGGAGACGGGAGAAGTGGTGATCGGAGAGGCAGATGCGGTATTCAGCACCACACTTCGCGCTAATCGTTTGAACTGGATGAGCATTCCGGAACTTGACGGAGAACGGCGTTTTCTGGCTAAGATCCGTTATAATCACAGTGGTGCCATGTGTACAGCACGAATGGTGGGAGAAGATGAAGTGGAATGTGTCTTTGACGAGCCGGTTCGTGCAGTAACGCCTGGACAGGCAGTGGTATTCTATGATGGAGAGTATGTAGCCGGAGGCGGCACTATTATTGGGTAATCAGAATATGAAAATCCTCTGAGGAAATGTTCCTTCAGAGGATTTTTTGCTGGATTAAAAGCTACAGCGGCAGTTCCACAGGTTTTCGGTCTTTGAAAATATAGTAGGAGTGGAATCCACAGGAACGGACAAGTTCTGCTGCTTTTTCAAATTCGTAGGTCAGATATTTCGGATCATGGGCATCGGAACCAAATGTAATGATGGTCCCACCCAGTTCCCGGTAGCGAAGAATAATTTCACGGCAGGGATTGGTGGTGTCAAGGCCGTATTTGTATCCGCCGGTGTTGACTTCCAGGCCGATGTTATAACGGATCAGACGACGGAGAATTCCGTCGATGTATTTCTGATAACGTTCAAAAGAATAGTATTTATTCTTATTAGGACCGTATCTTACGATATAATCCAGATGACCGAAGGTATCGAAATTGGAGTAGGATTCCAGGTTCTGGATACAGCATTCAAAATATTCTTCGTATGCGGTGGATTCATTCCTTCCTTCGAAGAAGACCGGATAGTAGGGATCTTTTCCGTTTACGAGATGGACGGAACCGATGACGAAGTCAAAGGGATAGGAAAAGATCAGGTTATGATGTTTTTTTGTGAGGTATGGCTGAAGTCCCAGTTCAATGCCGATCCGGAGATCAATCCGGTCTGCGAACTCTTCCTTAAGAGGAAGCAGCTGCTCGAAATAAACTTTCGGGTCAAATTCAAAACAGAGATCACCGTCCGTATAATCATAGTCCATATGATCTGTCAGGCACAGATGGGTCAGACCGAGAGAGAGCGCGCGCTCAATCATGATTCTTGGAGCAATGTTACAGTCACCAGAGAAAGAAGTATGTACATGATAGTCAGCTTGTATGTTCAAAAAAATTCTCCTTTGTGTAAAAAATGGTTTAAATCCCGTGATTGAAACCATCATAGAGGATAAAAAGAGAAAAGTAAAGCAAGAAAATAGATAATCTTTTGAATTTACTATTGATATTTTTCGGCAAAGCAGGTAAAATAAGTAACGGTTGATGATCTTTTAACAATCATGGCAAGAGTTGGAAGATCAGCATATATCATTATTCAACTTTTAGGAGGAATTAATCATGGCAGTAAAAGTAGCGATCAATGGATTCGGACGTATTGGCCGTCTGGCATTCAGACAGATGTTTGGCGCAGAGGGATATGAGGTAGTAGCAATCAACGACCTGACTTCCCCGAAAATGCTTGCACATCTTCTGAAATATGACTCTTCTCAGGGTAAATATGCTCTGGCTGATACTGTATCCGCAACTGAGGATTCCATCATCGTTGACGGAAAAGAGATCAAAATTTATGCAAAAGCTAACGCAGCTGAGCTTCCGTGGGGAGAGATCGGCGTAGATGTAGTTCTGGAGTGTACCGGATTCTACACCTCTAAAGAGAAAGCATCTGCTCATATCACTGCAGGCGCTAAGAAGGTTGTTATCTCTGCTCCGGCTGGAAACGATCTGCCGACTATCGTATACAATGTAAACCACGAGACCCTGAAGAAAGAGGATACTGTTATTTCTGCAGCTTCCTGTACTACCAACTGCCTGGCACCGATGGCAAAAGCTCTGAACGATCTGGCTCCGATCGAGTCCGGTATTATGTGCACCATCCATGCTTATACTGGTGATCAGATGATCCTTGACGGACCGCAGAGAAAAGGCGATCTGAGAAGAAGCCGTGCAGGCGCTGTTAACATCGTTCCGAACAGCACTGGTGCTGCAAAAGCAATTGGTCTTGTTATTCCGGAACTGAATGGCAAACTGATCGGTGCTGCTCAGCGTGTACCGACCCCGACCGGATCTACTACTCTTCTGTTTGCAGTTGTAGATAAAGCAGTAACCAAAGAAGAGATCAACGCAGCTATGAAAGCAGCAGCTACTGAGTCCTTCGGATACAACGAGGACGAGATCGTATCCAGCGATATCGTTGGTATGAGATTTGGTTCTCTGTTTGATGCTACCCAGACTATGGTTTCCCCGCTTCCGGATGGAAAGACCCAGGTTGAGGTTGTATCTTGGTATGATAACGAGAACTCTTACGTTTCTCAGATGGTTCGTACCATCAAATACTTCGCTGAGTTAGCATAATTGCTGACAGGCGGCAGTCTTATATTTTAAGACCTCAAAAGGTCCGGTCTTCAGGACCGGACCTTTTTTTAATCCTGAAAGAAATGGAGGCATTGTCTAATGTCATTAAATAAGAAAACAGTTGATGATATCAACGCAAAAGGAAAACGTGTTCTTGTAAGATGCGATTTTAACGTACCGCTGAAAGACGGCGTGATCACTGACGAGACCCGTATTGTAGCAGCACTTCCGACCATCAAAAAGCTGATCGCTGATGGCGGAAAAGTAATTCTTTGTTCTCATCTTGGAAAAGTTAAGAATGGTCCGAACGAGGGAGAGTCTCTTGCACCGGTTGCAAAACGTCTGTCTGAGAAACTCGGCAAAGAGGTTGTATTCGTATCCGATTATCATGTAACTGGAGAGGAAGCTACCAAAGCTGTTGCAAACATGAAAGACGGAGATGTGGTTCTTCTTCAGAATACCCGTTTCCGCGGTGCAGAAGAGACCAAGAACGGCGAAGAGTTCAGCAAAGAGCTGGCTGATCTGGCTGATATCTATGTATGCGACGCATTCGGATCTTCTCACAGAGCACATGCTTCCGTTGCAGGTGTAACCAAATTTATCAGAGCTAAAGGCGGCGAGAATGTAGTTGGATACCTGATGGAGAAAGAGATCAACTTCCTTGGCAATGCTGTAGAGAACCCGGTTCGTCCGTTCGTTGCTATCCTTGGCGGAGCAAAGGTTGCTGATAAGCTGAATGTTATTTCCAACCTGCTTGAGAAATGCGATACCCTGATCATTGGCGGTGGTATGGCTTATACCTTCCTGAAAGCACAGGGCGCTGAGGTTGGTACTTCTCTGGTTGATGATACGAAACTGGATTACTGCAAAGAGATGCTTGCAAAAGCTGACAAACTTGGAAAGAAACTGCTTCTTCCGATCGATACCGTAGTTGCATCTGCATTCCCGAACCCGATCGATGCAGAGATTCCGGTTGAAACTGTTGACTGCGATCACATTCCGGCTGACAAGCTGGGACTGGATATCGGACCGAAGACTGCAGAGCTTTACGCTGATGCTGTAAAATCTGCAAAGACGGTTGTATGGAACGGACCGATGGGCGTATTTGAGAATCCGATCCTTGCAAAAGGAACTATCGCAGTTGCTAAAGCACTGGCTGAGACGGATGCTACTACCATTATCGGTGGTGGTGATTCCGCAGCAGCTGTCAATACTCTTGGATATGGTGACAAGATGACCCATATTTCCACCGGCGGCGGAGCTTCCCTTGAATTCCTTGAGGGCAAAGAGCTTCCGGGTGTTATGGCAGCAGATGATAAATAAGTTTTAATAAACAATTCAGGAGGCTATGAAAATGGCAAGAAAGAAAATTATCGCTGGAAACTGGAAAATGAACATGACTCCCAGTGAGGCAGTAGAACTGGTAAACACTTTAAAACCGCTGGTAGCTACCGAGGATGCTGATGTAGTATTCTGCGTGCCGGCTATCGACATCATTCCGGTTATGGAAGCTGCAAAAGGTTCCAATATCCAGGTTGGTGCAGAGAACATGTACTTCGAGGAGAAAGGTGCTTACACTGGAGAGATTTCCCCGAACATGCTGACTGATGTAGGTGTAAAATACGTTATCCTTGGACACTCTGAGAGAAGAGAGTACTTCGCAGAGACCAGCGAGACTGTTAATAAGAAAATGCTGAAAGCATTTGAGCACGGCCTGACCCCGATCATGTGCTGTGGCGAGACTCTGACTCAGAGAGAGCAGGGTGTTACCATGGACTTTATCCGTCAGCAGGTTAAGGTTGGTTTTCTTGGTGTAACTGCAGAGCAGGCTAAGACCGCAGTTATCGCTTACGAGCCGATCTGGGCTATCGGAACCGGAAAGACCGCTACTACTGAGCAGGCTCAGGAAGTATGCAAGGGCATCCGTGAGTGCATCGCAGAGATCTATGATGAGGCAACTGCAGAAGCTATCCGTATTCAGTACGGCGGATCTGTAAACGCTGCAACTGCTCCGGAACTGTTTGTACAGCCGGATATCGACGGCGGCCTGGTAGGTGGCGCTGCTCTGAAACCGGATTTTGGAAAAATTGTAAACTGGAAATAAGTCATCGTGCAGATGAACACAGGGAGAGAAGGCCACGCCTTCTCTCTCTTTATATACAGAAAAAAGAGGGATGAAGATGAGGAGTTGTTTTGAACTGTCAAACGGTGTACAGATGCCGAAAATTGGATTTGGTACGTATAAAAGTACTGACGGAAGTGATGAGTGTGTGATCAGCCAGGCACTGGAGGCTGGATACCGTCTGTTGGATACGGCAGCCGCTTACAAAAATGAAGAACAGGTAGGAAAAGCCATTACCCGGAGTGGCATTTCCAGAAAAGAGATCTTCCTTACCTCGAAAGTATGGAAGACAGATCTGGGTTATGAGAATACGAAAAAAAGCTTTCAGGAGTCTCTGGAAAGGTTGCAGACAGATTATTTGGATCTGTTTCTGCTGCATTGGCCAAAACCGGATCCGGAATCTGCAGACTGGAAGGAACTGGACCGGGAGAGCTGGAGAGCACTGGAAGAATTATATAAAGAAGGAAAGGTACGTGCTATTGGTGTTAGTAATTTCCTGCCCCATCATCTGGAAAATATCCGTAAGACAGCAGAGATTCAGCCGATGGTAGATCAGTTAGAACTGCATGTGGGGTATCTACAGGAGGCGGCTGTTTCTTACTGCAAAAAACATCAGATTCAGGTACAGGCATGGAGTCCGTTGGGCAGAAGAAGGATTATGGAACAGGAACAGATTCAGAAAATGGCGGAGAAATATCAGACATCACCAGCGCAATTTCTGCTTACATTTCTTCTGCAGCTTGGAATAGGCGTGATTCCCAAGGCATCAGTACCGGAGCGAATGAGACAGAATCTGGAATTGCCGGAGTTTACGATTAAGGAAGAAGATATATGGTATCTGAGGGGACTGCCTCAGATGGGATGGTCCGGAGAACATCCGGATTTGCCAAGAGTACCGGCACAACAGTGAAAAATGTCTGAAATCGTGTCGTGATTGCTTGCATGTTCTACGTACTTCATGTACAATGACATATGGCTGGTTACAGGCTTGTCCTGACGACAGGCCTCTATAGATAGATGATAAAGGAGATAAAATGATGAGTAAGAAACCAACAGTGCTGATGATTCTGGATGGCTATGGCCTGAATGACAGAAAAGATGGAAATGCCATTGCGGAGGCAGCTACCCCAGTGATGGATCAGCTGATGAAAGAATATCCGTTTGTAAAAGGAAATGCCAGCGGTCTGGCAGTAGGACTTCCAGACGGGCAGATGGGCAACTCCGAGGTAGGACATATGAATATGGGCGCTGGCCGCATCGTATACCAGGAGCTGACCAGAATTACGAAAGAGATTCAGGATGGGGATTTCTTTAAAAATGAGGCACTTCTGACTGCTATGGAGAATGCAAAGAAGAACAATTCTTCTCTGCATCTTTATGGTCTGCTTTCCGATGGCGGCGTGCATAGTCATATTACGCATCTGTATGCACTTCTTGAAATGGCAAAACGTGAAGGGTTGGAGAAAGTTTTCGTTCACTGCTTCCTGGATGGCCGTGATACTCCGCCTGCATCCGGAAAAGATTTTGTAAAACAGTTAAGTGATAAGATGAAAGAGATCGGCGTTGGTAAGATTGCTACCGTTATGGGCCGTTATTATGCAATGGACCGTGATAACCGCTGGGATCGCGTAGAGCTGGCTTACAAGGCGCTGACCAAAGGCGAAGGTGTTCCGGCTGAGTGTCCGGTATGTGCAGTGGCAAACTCTTACAAAGAAGAAGTACATGATGAGTTCGTAAAACCGAGCGTTGTCATGGAAGATGGCAAGCCGGTAGCAACCATTCAGGATAAAGATTCCGTGATCTTTTTCAACTTCCGTCCGGACCGTGCAAGAGAGATCACCAGAGCATTTTGCGCAGATGAGTTTGATGGATTTGCAAGAGAGAAGAAGCTGGATCTGACCTACGTATGTTTCACTCAGTATGATGCAACCATCCCGAATACCATCATTGCATTTAAGAAAGTAGAACTTTACAATACCTTCGGTGAGTATCTGGCA
The DNA here is from genome assembly GCA_018228645.1 of Clostridiaceae bacterium Marseille-Q4143. Classification (GTDB taxonomy): domain Bacteria; phylum Bacillota; class Clostridia; order Lachnospirales; family Lachnospiraceae; genus Hominiventricola; species Hominiventricola filiformis. The sequence goes on along the minus strand of CP073693.1, from coordinate 3,222,905 downwards.
GCTCATGGAAAGACCCAGGCCCGTATCGCCGAGACAGAGAAATATGCACATGTTACCTTCTTCTTTAATGGTGGTGTAGAGCAGCCAAACAAAGGAGAGGACCGTATCCTTGTAAAATCCCCGAAAGTTGCAACTTACGATCTGCAGCCAGAGATGAGTGCATACGAAGTGTGTGATCGTCTGTGCGAAGCAATTCGTTCTAATAAGTATGATGTAATTATTATTAACTTTGCAAATCCGGATATGGTAGGACATACCGGTGTGGAATCTGCAGCAATTAAAGCAATTGAAGTGGTGGATGAGTGCGTTGGAAAAGCAGTCGCAGCATTGAAAGAGGTTGACGGACAGATGTTCATCTGTGCAGATCACGGAAACGCAGAGCAGCTGGTAGATTACGAGACTGGCGAGCCGTATACCGCACATACTACCAACCCGGTTCCGTTCATTCTGGTAAATGCAGATCCGGCATACAAGCTGCGTGAGGGTGGATGCCTGGCAGACATTATCCCGACGCTTCTGGAACTGATGGGAATGGAACAGCCAGCAGAGATGACAGGAAAATCTCTGCTTATAAAATAAGGCAGGTGTATTTATGGTACTGGAGATGAGACGTGCCCTGGAGCAGCTGAAAAAAGGCGAGGAACAGGGTTACCGCAAATTATATGATGCCACCTATGAAGACGTATATTGCCGGAGTCTTCTGGTACTGCAGAATGATCAGCAGGCAGCAGACTTCATGGAAGCGTTCTATACGGCATTCTTAGGGGATGTGGATGAAGCCGCATTGCCGGTGAATCCGGAGAAATGGTTCTGGCAGAGATATTACAGAGAGATGAGAAAGGCATATCATCACCTTCTGGAGGGACAGAAAAAAGGAGTGCGTTGTCAGGCGAGTACCCTGGCAGCAGTTCCGGCAGCACTGCCGCTTCTGCACAGAATTCTGCTGGTAATGTCCTATATGGATGATTTCCAGGCAGAGGAGATCGCTGAGATCTTTGGCCTTCCGACAGACAAGGTGGAAACAGAGCTTGGAAAAGTAGGAAGTCTTCTTCCGAATCTGACGAAAAATCAGCCGGAGAGCGCAGCTGCTTATCTGACAGACTGGAGAGTTCTTCTTCTCGGTGCGTGCAGACAGATTCTTTCTGCCGGACAGGGAGAGTGGATTGACCGCGTCTATGCAAAGGCTTCCAAAGCAGCCGGTATTCTGGATGAGCCGGTGAAAGAGGCAGATGATTTCGAGTATTTTGTGGCAGATGTGGACGTAGAGCCGGCAGAGCCGAAGAAGAAAAAAGTTGTACCGGTAGTGGAAGAGCCGGAAGACGAAGAAGATGATGAGTCTGAGGACGAGGATGACGATGAGAATTCCTATGACGAGGACGAAGATGATGAATATGACGATGAAGACGATGACGACGAAGATGACGAAGATGATGATCGTTACGACTGGGATCTGGAAGATGATAACCGGAAGATGGTAATCCTCGGAATTGTTCTTGCACTGGTGATTGTTGCTGTGATCGGAGTGGGCGCATATTTCTTCCTGAACAGAGATAAGGGAAATACAGAGCAGCCGGCACAGACAACAGAAGAACAGGAAGACGGAAACGCAGAGCTTGTCATTAAGGGGGATGGAGATTCCGCTGATGACAGCAGCGAGGCTGAGAATCAGCAGACAGAAGAGGCGGATTCTTCTGAGGAGGAAACTCCGGAAGAAGAACAGCCGGCGGAAGAAGAACCTGCAGAGCCGGAGACTGTAACCATGAAGGTAAGCGCAAGCTCTGTTAATGTCCGCAGTGAAGCGAGCACGGACAGCAGCATTGTAACCAAAGTGACCAACGGTGAGACGGTGGAGGTTGTAGGTGATGCATCTCAGGAGTGGGTACAGATCCGCTGCACTGAGCAGGATGGAAAAGAAGGCTATGTGAAGTCTGAGTTCCTGACTGCAGCTGAGTAGTTCAAACCGGAATAGAAGCAGAAGAACCTGCTCATACTATCAAAAACAGTATGAGGAGGTTCTTTTTTTATGAATCTGTATCTGCCAATCACTTATATTTACGCAAGAGAAATCCTGGATTCCAGGGGGAATCCTACGGTAGAAGCGGAAGTTATTCTGGACGGCATCCATAAAGGCCGGGCGTCGGTTCCTTCAGGGGCATCTACCGGGCGGTTTGAAGCAGTGGAGCTGCGGGATGGGCAGGAGCGGTTCCTTGGACTGGGCGTGGAGAAAGCCATTTCCAATGTGAATACAAAGATTGCCAATGTACTGCTGGGAGAAAATGCCTTGAATCAGGGGTATATTGACCATCTGCTGATCGATGCGGATGGTACGGAAAATAAGTCCAACCTGGGAGCAAACGCCATTCTGGCGGTGTCTGCGGCGGTGGCGAAAGCAGCGGCAGCAGCCCTTGGCGTGCCTCTTTATCAGTATCTGGGAGGCGTGGGGACGGACGTCATGCCGGTTCCCATGATGAATGTCTTAAATGGGGGACGTCATGCAGCCAATTCCCTGGATTTTCAGGAGTTTATGATTATGCCGGTGGGTGCCTGCTGTTTCCGGGAAGGACTGCGCATGGGAGTAGAAGTGTATCACAAACTGAAACTGCTGCTTGCAAAGGAAGGCCTTTCAGCAGCGGTGGGAGATGAGGGCGGATTTGCCCCGGATCTGAAAAATGCAGAGGAAGCATTCTGGTATCTGAAAGAGGCTGTGGAAGAAGCGGGATATGAACCGGGAACGGATTTTGTATTTGCCATGGATGCGGCAGCCAGTGAACTGGTGAGTGAGAAGAGCGGCCGGTATGAATTTCCGGGCGAGGCGAAAGAAGGCGGTCATCTGGTGAGCAGAAGTGCAGAAGATCTCATTGATTATTATGAAGCGCTGGCAGAAAAATACCCACTGGTATCTGTGGAGGATGGTCTGTCGGAAGATGACTGGGACGGCTGGCAGCTTATGACAGAACGGTTAGGCGGGAAGCTTCAGCTGGTGGGGGATGATCTCTTTGTGACGAATACAAAACGTCTGGCCTGCGGGATCCAGTTGGGAGCAGCCAATGCGATTTTGATTAAACTCAATCAGATTGGTACGCTGACAGAATCTCTCAATGCGATCCATATGGCACACAGGGCTGGTTACCGGACAATTATTTCCCATCGAAGTGGAGAAACCTGCGAGAACTTGATTGCAGACCTTGCTGTGGCGGTTGGCGCCGGACAGATTAAGACAGGGGCACCCTGCCGGGCAGAGCGGACGGAGAAATATAACCAGCTGCTGCGGATTCAGGAGGAACTGGGAGAACTGGCTTCCTACCGGAACCCTTTTGCAAAAGAGTGACAGATTATAGATTGCAATCCAGGCCGGGAATTGGTACACTGAATAGCGGTAACAGTTACGAGGAGAAAAATCTATGAGAAACATCATACTTGCTTCCGGCTCACCGAGACGGAAAGAACTGCTGGCACAGGTCGGAATTTCTTTTGAGATCGTGAAAGCAGAGGGAGAAGAAATCATTAATACCACGGTACCGGAGGAGGCAGTAAAGGAGCTGTCTCGGCAGAAAGCACGGGAAGTGGCAGCGCGGACCGACGGAGATGTGGTGATTGGTGCAGATACGGTAGTGGCGGCAGATCATGAAATCCTGGGAAAACCAAAGGATCAGGAGGACGCTGTGCGGATGATCCGGATGCTGCAGGGACGGACCCATCAGGTACTGACCGGAGTGACGGTTATTTTGCGGGATGGAGTCAGGAAAAAAGAGATCTGTTTTGCAGAGACCACTCACGTGCATGTTTATCCCATGACAGAAGAACAGATCCGGGATTATGTGGCAAGTGGAGAACCTATGGATAAGGCCGGTGCTTACGGCATCCAGGGACTGTTTGCGGCTTATGTATCCGGCATTGAAGGTGATTATAATAATGTGGTAGGGCTCCCGGTAGGGCGGCTCTACCAGGAGGTGCTGGCAGCAGGCATCGATCTTAGAAAATAAGGAAACATAAGGAGACAGAAGATGAGATTTGTAGTACAGAGAGTAACCCATGCATCCGTAACCGTAGACGGCAATGTCATTGGAAAGATCGGACAGGGATTTATGGTGCTGATCGGCGTGTCTGATGAGGACACAAAAGAGACCGCAGATAAAATGGTGAAAAAACTGCTGGGACTCCGCATTTTTGAGGACGAGAACGGCAAGACCAATCTGGATATACATACAGTAGGCGGAAGCCTCCTTTTGATTTCCCAGTTTACCCTGTATGCGGACTGTAAGCATGGCAACCGTCCCAGCTTTATCAAGGCAGGTAAGCCGGACATGGCAAATGAAATGTATGAATACATCATTGCAAAGTGCCGGGAACAGGTAGAAATCGTGGAGACCGGGGAGTTCGGCGCAGACATGAAGGTGGAGCTTTTAAACGATGGACCCTTTACTATTCTTCTTGATTCCGATCAGCTTGCATAAATGGGGAATCTATGGTAAAGTGTTGACAGAGTAAGCGGACGGTGAAAGTATGCAAACTGTACCGCAAAGAAACAGACAGAGGTGCTATATGAAGCGTGTATTACTGAAACTGAGCGGTGAGGCTCTCGCAGGCGAGAAGCACACCGGTTTTGACGAGGCGACCTGCGTACAGGTGGCAAAACAGGTAAAGGAAGTCTGCGACAGCGGCGTGCAGGTAGGCGTAGTTATCGGCGGCGGCAACTTCTGGCGCGGAAGAACCAGCGAGAACATTGACCGTACCAAATCCGACCAGATCGGAATGCTGGCAACGGTTATGAACTGCATTTACGTGTCCGAGATTTTCCGCAGTGTCGGCATGAAGACGAAGGTATTTACTCCGTTTACCATGGGACCCATGGCAGAGATGTTTACCAAGGATGCAGCGGTAGAGTGTCTGGAGAAGGGCGTGGTAACCTTCTTCGCAGGCGGAACCGGACATCCGTATTTCTCTACGGATACCACGACAACCCTCAGAGCCATTGAGATTGAAGCAGATGTCATTCTGCTGGCAAAAGCAGTGGACGGTATTTATGACAGCGATCCGAAGCTGAATCCGGATGCAAAGAAATATGACGAGATTTCCATCCAGACCGTCATCGATCAGAAGCTTGGAGTGATGGATCTGACCGCTTCCATTATGTGTATGGAGAACAAGATGCCCATGATGGTATTCGGGTTAAATGAAGAGAACAGCATTGTGAATACATTAAAGGGAAAATTTTCCGGAACGAAAGTAACGGTTTAAAGGGAGGACTTATTCATGGACGAGAGATTACAGGTATATGAGAGCAAAATGACCAAATCCTTTGATGCACTGGGAAGAGATCTGGCAGCTATCCGTGCAGGACGTGCCAATCCGCATGTACTGGATAAAATTAAAGTAGATTATTACGGAACACCAACCCCGCTGCAGCAGGTTGGAAATATTTCTGTTCCGGAGGCAAGAATCATCCAGATTCAGCCGTGGGAAAAGAAAATGATCAAAGAGATCGAGAAAGCCATCATGACTTCCGAGCTTGGCATCAATCCGACCAACGATGGTTCTTCCATCCGTCTGGTATTCCCGGAGCTGACAGAGGAGCGCAGAAAACAGCTTGCAAAGGATGTTAAGAAGAAGGGTGACGAGGCAAAGGTTGCCATCCGTAACATCCGCCGTGATGCAAACGAAGCATTCAAGAAGATGAACAAGAACAATGAGCTGACTGAGGATGACCAGAAAGATCTGGAGACCAAGGTGCAGAAGATGACGGACAAATATATTGCCGACATCGACAAAGCCATTGAAGAGAAGACAAAAGAGATTATGACCGTATAAGGCATGCGGTGAGGGAGGCTGCTGTCGGAATGGAGAAAGTGTGGGAAATATTGCGCTTTCTTCCCGGCGGCAGCCTAAAATACGTTTTAAGGAAATGTGGAGGATGAAATAATATGAAGATTCCGCAGCATGTAGCCATTATTCTGGATGGCAACGGACGGTGGGCAAAGGCAAAAGGAATGCCCCGTAATTACGGACATGTCCAGGGGGCAAAAAATGTGGAGAGAATCTGTGAAGAAGCATATAATATGGGGATTAAATATCTGACGGTCTATGCTTTTTCCACGGAGAACTGGAAGCGCAGCAAGGATGAAGTGGATGCCCTTATGACACTGCTCCGCAATTATATGAAAACCTGTGTCAAAACAGCAAAGAAGAATCATATGAAAGTCCGCGTCATCGGTGATAAGACCGGACTGGCACAGGATATCCAGGACAGCATTGCAAAACTGGAAGAAGAGTCCAAAGATCAGGATGGATTGAATTTTACCATTGCCATCAACTATGGAAGCCGTGATGAGATCCGCAGAGCCGTGACGAAGATTGTGGAGGAAGGTATCCGTCCGGAGGATATTACGGAGGAGACGATTTCTGACCATCTGGATACGGCAGGCATCCCGGATCCGGATCTTCTGATCCGTACCAGCGGAGAGCTGCGTCTTTCCAATTACCTTATGTGGCAGCTGGCGTATACAGAATTTTATTTTACAGATGTGCCGTGGCCTGATTTTAACAAGGCAGAACTGGAAAAAGCCATTGAAAAATATAACGGCAGAGATCGTCGTTATGGGGGAGTGAAGGAAGAATGAAATCATTTTTAACCAGACTGGGAAGCGGAATCCTTCTGGTGGCAATCATTTTGGTGACTGGTGCCTATGGCAGCTGGCCGCTCTGGATTGCGGTGACGCTGGCCGGTTTTGTGGGACTGCATGAATTTTACCGGGCAGTGGATATTCAGAAAAATGATCTGCTCTGGTGGATTGGTATGATCGGAACCGTTATGTGGGCATTTATAGAGTGGATTGTCTGCGGAGGAGATCTGGCATGGAAAGAAAATCTGTGGATGACTCTGGTTATTACCCTGATGCTGTTTCTGGCTGTTTATGTATTTTCTTTTCCGAAGTATGATACCCGGAAGATTACGGAAGCCTATTTTGGAATTCTGTATGTGCCGGTGATGTTGAGTTTTATTTACCAGACCCGGATGCTGGAGGATGGCTTTCAGCTGGTATGGCTTATTTTCTTAAGCGCCTGGGGCTGTGATACCTGTGCCTACTGCACTGGTGTGCTCATTGGCAAACACAGGCTGGCGCCGGTGTTGAGCCCGAAGAAATCCATCGAAGGTGCCATAGGCGGCGTAGTGGGAGCTGCCCTTCTTGGTGCTCTGTTCGGTGCACTGGCAGAGGGAGATCCGGGACTTTATGCGGTAATCTGTGGAGTCGGCGCAGCTGCCTCCCAGATCGGTGATCTGGCAGCTTCTGCGGTGAAGAGACAACATGATATCAAGGATTATGGAACCCTCATCCCGGGGCACGGCGGTATTCTGGACCGGTTTGACAGCGTTATTGTGACCGCGCCCATGATTTACATTCTGGCATTATATTTTAACCATTAGTTGGAGATTCTACAGGAGAGAAGAACGATGAAGAAAGTAGCAATATTAGGTTCCACCGGTTCCATCGGTACCCAGACCCTGGAAGTGGTACGGGAGAACGGAGATCTTCAGATTACCGCACTGGCAGCAGGCGGCAACGTTGATCTGATGGAAAAACAGATCCGGGAATTTCATCCGGCTCTGGCGGCTATGTGGACCGAGGAAAAAGCAAAAGAATTACGGGATCGGGTAAAGGATCTTCCGGTAAAAGTCGTATCCGGTATGGATGGACTTCTGGAAGTGGCAACAGACCCGGCATCTGAGATTCTGGTAATGGCCATCGTCGGTATGATTGGTATCCGTCCGACCATTGCAGCCATGAAAGCGGGAAAAGACATTGCGCTGGCAAATAAAGAGACTCTGGTAACCGCAGGACACATTATCATGCCGCTGGCAGAAGAGTGTCATGTGAAAATTCTCCCGGTGGACAGCGAGCACAGCGCCATTTTCCAGTGCCTGAACGGTGAGCATAAGGATCAGCTGAAGAAGATTCTTCTGACGGCATCCGGCGGCCCGTTCCGCGGAAAGAAAAAAGAAGAACTGAAAAATGTCCAGGTGGAGGACGCACTGAAGCATCCCAACTGGTCCATGGGAAGAAAGATTACCATTGATTCGGCAACTCTGGTCAATAAGGGACTGGAAATGATGGAGGCCCGCTGGCTCTTTGGTGTGGAGCCAAAAGATATTCAGATTGTGGTACAGCCGAAGAGTATCATCCATTCCATGGTAGAGTTCGTGGACGGCGCGGTCATCGCGCAGCTCGGCACACCGGATATGAAACTTCCGATCCAGTATGCCCTGTATTATCCGAACCGCCGGCATCTGCCGGGAGATCGTCTGGATTTCTGGACACTGAATCAGATTACTTTTGAGAAGCCGGATATGGAGAACTTCCCGGGACTGAAGCTGGCCTTTAATGCAGCGGCAGCAGGCGGCACTATGCCGACAGTCTACAATGCAGCCAATGAGCGTGCAGTTGCCAAATTCCTGGATCGCAAGATCGGTTTTCTGGATATTCCGGAAATCATCAGAAGCTGCATGGAAGAACATAAAGTGACAGAGAATCCGACAGTAGAGCAGATTCTGGAGACAGAAGCGGCAACCTATGAACTGATTGAGAGCAGGTGGTAGATTGAGTATCATTTTTGCACTGATTATTTTCAGTGCCCTTGTGCTGTTCCATGAGTTGGGACATTTTCTCCTGGCGAAGCGGGGCGGGATTGCGGTGACGGAATTTTCCCTTGGCATGGGGCCAAGACTGTGGAGCCATGAGTGGGGTGGAACCCGGTATTCTCTGAAGCTGCTTCCATTTGGCGGTTCCTGCCTGATGGTGGGAGAGGATGGAGACAGCGACGAAGAGGGATCCTTTGGAAGTGCTTCCGTCTGGACGCGGATTTCCGTAGTGGCGGCAGGTCCCATCTTTAACTTTATCCTTGCCTATCTGATGGCCATGATCATTGTGGCAGGAGTGGGCTATGACAGTACCGTAATCAATGTCATCCCCGGTTCCGCAGCGGAAGCAGCCGGCATGGAGGATGGTGACCAGATCACCAGTATCGGCGGCAGTCACACTTTTCTGTACAGGGAAGTAAGCCTCTACAGTACCCTACATCAGGGACAGACCGCAGAAGTAACCTACAAAAGAGACGGCGAGAGCTACAAAGTGACTCTGACGCCGTTTCAGAGTGAAAATGGAGCTTACCTCTATGGATTTTCCAAATCTGTTTACCGGGATAAAGGAAATGTGTTCCAGGTGTTCGGCTACAGTGGGGCGGAAGTCCGCTACTGGATGAAAGCCACGGTAGAGAGCCTGTCCATGCTGGTGCGCGGACAAGTGGGCTTAAATGAGATGTCTGGTCCGGTTGGTATCGTGGATGCCATCGGTGAGACTTATCAGGAATCCCGTCCGGATGGCTGGTTCTATGTGGCTATGAATCTGCTGATGATGGCAATTCTCCTAAGCGTCAACCTGGGGGTCATGAATTTCCTGCCCATTCCTGCGCTGGATGGCGGACGGCTGGTCTTTCTGATTATTGAAGCCATCCGCGGAAAGGCACTTCCGACGGAGAAAGAGAGTATGGTACATTTCCTTGGTTTTGTATTTCTCATGGGATTGATGGTGCTGATTCTTTTTAATGATGTGTATAAGATTTTTTTAAGATAAGAAATGAAAATGAGAAGCGTCTGCGGGTAACCGCAGGCGTTTTTTGTGCAGAAGTATTCGGACGTTTATGATAGGAAATATTTGCTGCAGTATAGTACATATAAAAACAAATTTGGGAGTGCTATAATTATGTTAAATAAATAACAAGATAATTGTGGAGGCGTAAGATGGCAAGAGATTTTATTGTACCGGGACAGATTGTATCAGGTTCAGGGGCTCTTGAACTGGCAGAAAAGAAATTTGGCTCTATGGGAAAAAAAGCACTGCTTGTGACAGACAGTGTCATGGTCGGTCTTGGAAACTGTGCAAAAGTAGAGACTGCCCTGAAAAATCAGGGAATTAAATATGTGATTTTCAGCGGTGTGACTGGAGAGCCGACAGACACTATGATTGAAGCTGGCCTGAAAATGTATAAAGATGAGAACTGTGATTTCCTGGTAGCGCTCGGCGGCGGAAGCCCAATTGATTCCATGAAAGCAATCGGTATGATGGCAGCAGGCGGTGGAAACATTTCCGATTATATGGGAAAAGTGATTGATGTGAAGATGCCGCCGATGGCAGCAATCCCGACGACTGCAGGTACCGGTTCCGAGGCTACCAAATTTACGATTATCACGGATACGAAGAGAGATATTAAAATGCTTTTGACCGGAGATGTGCTGATTCCGAATCTGGCAATTATTGACCCGCAGTTCACTATGACAGCACCGCCGAAAATTACGGCAGCTACCGGACTGGATGCACTTTGTCATGCAGTAGAGGCATATACCTCCAGAAAGGCACAGACTTTATCTGATACCTTCGCTGTTTCTGCAGTGAAGAGAATCTTCCAGTATCTGCCGGTTGCATTTCACGATGGACAGAACGAGAAAGCAAGAGTGCAGATGTCAGTGGCAGCGCTGGAAGCAGGAATTGCATTCTGCAACTCTTCTGTAACAGTCATTCACGGCATGAGCCGTCCGATCGGTGCCATGTTTCATATTGCACATGGTCTTTCCAATGCCATGCTGCTGAAAGAGTGCCTGAAGTTTGCAGTGCCCGGAGCTTATGACCGGTTTGCTGATCTGGCAAGAACCATCGGAAAAGCAACTGCTGAGGACAGCGACGAAGCCGCAGCTGCAAAATTCATGGATGCAGTAGAGGATCTGGTTAAAGATCTGGAAACTCCGACACTGGAAGAGTACGGTGTGGACAGAAAAGAATTTTTCGATGTAATTGAAAAGATGGCGCATGATGCCATGGAGAGCGGAAGTCCGCAGAACACCAGACGGCCGATTACAGAGGAAGAAGTAGAACAGCTGTACCGCAATCTCTGGGATTAATAACCTGGCGTGGGTCTATATCAAAATAGTTCCGCGCCAGTTCCTGTTTCACGTCGCCACAACAAGCTTTTTTACGTGAAATGGGCCAGAAACGGGATTCGTTGGCTGATAGTTCCGCATTTTTCAAAAAAGGCAGGAAATTTTTTGGCAAGTTTGGTGCAGAGATCCACGTCCCGGTCCGGGACACATAACCCCAGAGCCCACGCCCTAACCCGGTCAATAAAGTGCGGAACCCCAGAACCACCTCTTTCCAAACCCACAGGGATGTGCTATAATATAATGTTGTATCGGGCACATCCAGCCAGGATTTGCCCGAGCTGTGTAAGGAAAGAAAGAGAAAGGCAGAACATCCTGGAAACCAGGAATTTCTGAATAGGGTAATTGATAGCATGAAATTAGGCATCGTCGGACTTCCAAATGTAGGAAAAAGTACATTATTTAATTCTCTGACCAAGGCAGGAGCGCTGTCTGCAAACTATCCCTTTGCAACAATTGATCCGAACGTTGGCATCGTATCTGTTCCGGATGAGAGAATTGTAAAACTGGGCGAGCTGTATCATACAAAGAAAGTAACACCGGCTACCATTGAATTTGTAGATATTGCAGGTCTGGTAAAGGGTGCCAGCAAAGGTGAGGGACTTGGCAACCAGTTTCTGGCAAATATCCGTGAGGTAGACGCCATTGTTCATGTGGTACGCTGCTTCGAGGACCCGAATATCATTCATGTGGATGGTTCCATTGATCCGGCAAGAGATATTGAGACGATTAACCTGGAGCTGATCTTCTCTGATATCGAGATTCTGGACAGAAGAATTTCCAAGATCGGAAAACAGGCAAAGATGGATAAAACCTATGCCAAAGAACTGGAACTGGTAGAGGCTGTCAAAGCGCATCTGGAAGAGGGCAAGATGGCAAGAACCTTTGAGGTGCCTGATGATGAAGACGATCAGCTGTGGTTTAAGAATTACAATCTTCTGACTGCAAAACCGACGATCTATGCAGCCAACGTAACAGAGGATGATCTGGCAGATGACGGAGCTTCCAATCCACACGTAGCAAAAGTAAGAGAGATGGCAAAAGAAGAAGGCGCAGAAGTATTTGTCATCTGTGCACAGATTGAGCAGGAACTCTCTGAACTGGATGAGGATGAGAAGAAAGAATACCTGGAGGATCTGGGTGTAGAGTCCAGTGGCCTTGACAAACTGGTGGCAGCAAGCTACAGCCTTTTGGGACTGATCAGTTTTCTTACTGCAGGAGAAGATGAGTGTCGTGCATGGACTATCAAGAAAGGTACCAAGGCACCGCAGGCAGCAGGTAAGATTCATACAGATTTTGAACGCGGATTTATTAAGGCAGAGGTTGTGAATTATCAGGATCTTCTTGATAATGGAAGCCTTTCCGCAGCGAGAGAAAAGGGAATCGTCGGCATGGAAGGAAAAGATTATGTGGTTAAAGACGGCGATGTGATTCTGTTCCGTTTCAATGTATAGAATATTTTTCTGTGTCGAAATTTGTCGACAAGTGCAAGTTGAAAAAAGTCGGATCAGGACGTAGAATAAAACTGTGGGAAAGGAAATACATCAATGAACATGTCAATCAATTTTCCACATCTGGGTATTTACCTGGATCATGTGGGAAAATTCATTTCCGTTAACGGTTTTCATATTGCCTATTATGGAATTATTATGGGATGCTCCATCTTGCTGGGACTTTATCTGGCAGAACGTGAAGCAAAGAGAACCGGACAGAATCCGGATACGTATACAGATCTGGTCATCTATGCCATTGTGGTGTCCATCATCTGCGCCAGAACGTATTATGTAATTTTCTCATGGGACAACTATAAGAATGACCTGCTGAGTATTTTTAATCTGCGGCAGGGCGGTATTGCAATCTACGGAGCAGTAATCGGAGCGGTTGCTACGGTTTTCGTATACAGCAGAGTGAAAAAACTTTCTTTCACACGGATGCTGGATACGGCGTGTATCGGACTGGTAGCAGGACAGATTCTGGGACGCTGGGGAAATTTCTTCAACAGAGAAGCTTTCGGCGGTTACACGGACGGACTGTTTGCCATGCAGCTTCCGGTGAGTGCGGTACGTGCGCATGAAATCACGGATCAGATGTGGGCACACGTACAGTTGATCGGTGGGGAGCAGTTTATTCAGGTTCATCCGACGTTTTTGTATGAATCGTTATGGAATCTGGGTGTGATCTGTGTCCTCTACTGGTACCGTACCCGAAAAAAATTCCAAGGTGAACTGTTCTTGACTTATCTGCTTGGATATGGGCTCGGACGTGTCTGGATTGAAGGTCTTCGGACGGATCAGCTTCAGATTGGAGGAACGGGAATTCCGGTATCGCAGATGTTGGCAGGGGTACTCATTGTATTCTCCCTTTGCATGATTGTGAAGGGCAGGAAAACTGCAAAAGTGAAGGAACAAAATGGCTAAAGAATGAATGTCAGACAGCAAATTGAAGCACAGAGGAAGGTGCTTGATCAGATGGTCGGTACGGCCGATAATCTGACGGAACTTCTTCAGGAAGCACAGAAGATGGATCAGCTCATCGAAGCTTACGAAGAAGAACACACAAAAACAATTTCATAAGGGGAAAAGAAAACAGGGTTGTCTGCAACTGCAGGCAGCCCTGTTTTCTTTTGTGGATTTCTGAAGAATTTCTTAAGATGGCACTTGCATTTTGCCTAAAACAGGGTTATGATAGACAAGTAAGTGGAGAAAAGTGGTGTAAAGTGGTTTCTTGTGGATGTAAAGTGGAGGAACCGGTGTCACGAAAGAGGGTGAAAGCGCATGTTCATGGGTGAGTACAGACATACGGTAGATCCCAAAGGCAGGCTGATTGTCCCTTCCAAATTCCGCGAACTGCTTGGTGCAGAATTCGTTGTGACGAGAGGACTGGATGGCTGTCTTTTCGTATATCCTATGGAGAGCTGGGAAGCCTATGTAGAAGAGCTTAAAAAACTTCCGCTTACTGACAGAAATGCCCGTCTTTTTACCCGTTTTATTATCGCAGGAGCTACAACCTGTGAACTGGACAAGCAGGGACGTATTCTAATTCCTACGACGCTTCGTGAATTTGCGAATTTGAAAAAGGATGTACTGCTTGCCGGTATGCTGGATCATATTGAGATCTGGGATGAGGACGAGTGGAAGAAAAATGCCGACTTTGGTGATATGGATGCAATTGCCAGCCACCTGAACTATGTAAGCGGCAGAGAGTGAGGAACAGACACATGGAATTCAGTCACTATTCGGTTTTGCTACAGGAAACCATTGACGAACTGCATATTCGCCCGGACGGAATCTATGTGGATGGAACACTGGGCGGAGGCGGACATGCATTTCAGGTATGCAGCCGCTTGAATGAAAATGGTCATTTTTACGGAATTGATCAGGATGCAGCAGCAATTGAAGCAGCTGGAGAGAGACTGAGATGTTTTGGCAATCAGGTGACGATCATCAGAAGCAACTACTGTCGGATGGTGGAGGAACTGAAAGCCAGGGGAGTTACAGGGGTGGACGGTATCGTCCTTGACCTTGGAGTTTCTTCCTATCAGCTGGATGAAGCAGACCGGGGATTTACCTACCGGGAAGATGCGGCACTTGATATGCGTATGGACCAGAGGCAGGAGAAGACTGCGAGAGACATTGTAAATGGTTACAGTGAGATGGAATTATACCGCGTAATCAGAGATTACGGAGAAGATAAATTTGCAAAGAATATTGCAAAACATATTGTACAGGCAAGGGAGAAAAAGCCTGTGGAGACAACAGGAGAGCTGGTAGAGATTATCAAGGCCGCGATACCCGCGAAGATCAGAATGCAGAAGGGACATCCGGCCAAACAGACATTTCAGGCGATCCGGATCGAACTGAACAGAGAGCTGGAAGTGTTAAGGGATTCACTGGATGACATGATCGATTTCCTGAATCCGGGAGGAAGAATCTGTATTATTACATTCCATTCCCTGGAGGATCGAATTGTAAAAAATGCATTCAGAACCAATGAGCATCCGTGTACTTGTCCGCCGGATTTTCCGGTGTGTGTCTGTGGAAAAGTATCAAAAGGCCGTGTGGTAACGAGAAAGCCGGTTTTGCCGGGGGAGAAAGAACTGGAAGAAAACAGCCGGTCGAAAAGTGCGAAACTCCGGGTGTTTGAACGGATATAAGCTGATATGAGGGAGGAGTGGAATTGATGTCCACGATGAGAAGACAGCAAAGAGCAATTGAAGGAAATACGGCACGGAAGGTGCAGACTCTGGAATATCCGTCCAGAGAACGTCAGCCGGAGAGACGGGAACGCCGTCACGCGGAAAAAAGCAATGTTCAATATGTCAATGTTCTGTACATGATTTTTCTCGCAGCAGCATCCTGCATGGTACTCTGGTCCTGTGTCAATTATCTGCAGCTTCAGGCAGAAACCACCAGTAGAGTGAAGCATATTGCATCACTTGAGACGGAGCTTGAGGATCTTCGGAAGGAAAATAATGATAATTATACAAGAATCATGACTTCTGTGGATCTGGATCATATCAGAGATGTGGCCATCAATGAACTGGGAATGGTTTACGCAGAACCGAACCAGGTGATTCTCTATGATGGAGGCACTGATGATTATGTAAGACAGAACGGTTCGATTCCGCCGGATTATTCATCTATGAAAGACAAGCTTCTGGGAAAAGATGGAGAATAGGAGATTTACGTGTCCAGACATCGTAGAAAACTAACCAGAAAACAGAAAATAACATTGAAAATGAAACAGAAACTGGCACTATTATTTGTAGTAATAGTGCTGGTTTTGCTTGCGGTCATTATACGTCTTGTGTATATTAATCGTATCAGCGGAGAGCGTTATACAAAAAAAGTACTTGCCCAGCAGGATGCCAACAGCACGACGCTGCCTTATAAACGCGGTGATATCTATGACCGGAACGGAACGGTGCTTGCTACCAGTGAGAAGGTCTACAATCTGATTCTCGACCCGAAAGTACTCTGGGAGTACCACGATGAAGATCCGGAGAAGGATTATGTGGAACCGACGCTGCAGGCGCTGGTCAGCTGTTTTGAGATTGATCGATCAGAGCTTGACATGTTGATGAGTGAGAAGAAAGACAGCCATTATGTTCCTCTGAAAAAGCAGCTGACCAAGGATCAGGTGCAGGGATTTCTTGATATGCAGGATGAAAAGGATGATAAGGGCAATAAGGTGAACCGGATCGAAGGCGTATGGCTGGAAGAGGATTATCTGCGCCGTTATCCGTATGATTCTCTGGCATGTAACGTGATCGGGTATACGGTTTCCGGAAATGTGGGTCAGTATGGTATTGAGCAGCAGTATTCGTCTACGTTGAACGGCGAAAACGGAAGAAGTTACAATTTCCTGAATGAAGATCTGGAGCAGGACAAAACAGTTCGGGCGGCAGTGGACGGAGACAGTGTGGTGTCTACTATTGACGTAACGCTGCAGGAGATTGTAGAGAAGGCTATCGATGAGTTTCAGGAGAAATACCGGGATGCGGCAAGGGAAGGCGCGGGAAGTAAGACTGCGGCTGCCATTATGATGGACCCGAATACCGGAGAAATTCTGGCAATGTCCAGCAACCGCCGGTATGATCTGAATAATCCCTATGATGTAGTTGCAAATGGACTTTATTCAGAAGAGGATGCGGCAAATCTTTCTGAGGAAGACCGGCTGAACGCATTGAACGAGCTGTGGCGTAATTTCTGTGTCAGTGATACGTATGAGCCAGGTTCCACTGCAAAGCCGATTACGGTTGCTGCGGCACTGGAGACAGGTGTAGTACACGATGGGGATACATTTCTCTGTGACGGAAACCAGACAGTAGGAGGTCATACCATCTGGTGTGCAAAGAAGATCGGCCACGGCATTATTGACCTGGAAGGCGCTTTGAAATATTCCTGCAATGACGCTTTGATGCAGATCGCAGCAAAGCTTGGGGAAGAAAATTATTCCAGATATCAAAACCTGTTTAATCTCGGACTCCGGACAGGCATTGATCTGCCGGGAGAAGCGAGAACAGACAGTCTGATCTATTATCCGGCAGGCTCTGCACCCAGTGAGAACCTGACCATGGGAGCAACGGACCTTGCGACCAACTCTTTCGGACAGAACTTTAATGTGACGATGATTCAGATGGTATCTGCATTTTCCGCGACTATTAACGGCGGCAGTTATTATCAGCCGCATGTGGTGAAAAAAATTCTGGACAGCGACGGAGGAACCTTGAGAAATGTAGAACCGGTTGTTCTAAGAAAACCGATTTCAGCGAAGACCTCCGCTCTGATTCGCAAATACCTTTATAATACAATCTACGGGCCACAGGACGCCAATGGAAATAATGCAACCGGTAAATCCGCACGAATTGCCGGATATTCTCTGGGCGGCAAGACAGGTACTGCAGAGAAGATTCCAAGAGATAAGACCAATTATCTGGTATCCTTTATCGGATTTGCACCGGCGGATGATCCGCAGGTCGTGCTCTATGTGGTTGTGGATGAACCAAATGCAGCCAAGCAGTCTACCAGTTCCTTTGCTATTGAGATCTGGAAAAATATTATGAAGGAAGCACTTCCGTATCTGAATATTTATCCGACGGAAGAGATTCCGGATGATCTGAAAGCAGAGGTAGAAGCTGAACAGGCAGCGGCAGCAGCGGCTTCTGAGGAAGAGCCTTCTGAAGAGGAGGCACCGCTGGAAGAAGGTACGGTGATTGATCCGCAGACAGGAGAGACAGTAACCATGCCGGATCCGGATAGCGTTGATCAGAGTAGTGACGATGTGCTTGGAGATTCCCCGGTCAATGAAAATCTGGTTGATATTGTACCGCAGGACGGAGCGGAAGATTCCAGTGCTGGGAATCCGACAGAATAAGAAAGAAGAACACTTCATAGACTGAAGCAAAAGAAAGTCAGTTTATGAGGTGTTTTTTGCATACAAAGACATTTCACAGAAAGAAAATATTCATTGTATTCGGACTGAGTCTGGTGATGCTTATCGGTCTGGCAGGACGCCTGGTCTGGCTGATGGTATTTGAGGCAGATTATTATCAGCAGCTGGCAACGGATCTCCACGAAAGGGAGAGAAGCATTAAAGCGGCGCGGGGAAGGATTCTGGATCGGAACGGGGAAGTGCTTGCGGATAACCGGACTGTGTGTACGATCTCCGTGATTCACAGCCAGATCGAAGATCCGGAAGCGGTGATTCGAATGCTGGTAAAAGAACTGGAACTGCCGGAGAAGATCGTGCGGAAACGGGTGGAAAAGGTGAGTTCCATCGAGCGTATCCGGTCGAATGTGGACAAAGAAACGGGGGATGCGATACGGAATTACGGATATGCGGGGGTGAAAGTGGACGAGGATTTCAAAAGATATTATCCTTATGGCGATCTAGCGTCAAAAGTACTTGGGTTTACCGGCGGGGATAATCAGGGAATCATCGGTCTGGAAGTGCGGTATGACGAGTATCTGGAAGGAATTCCGGGAACTATACTGACGCTGACGGATGCCCGGGGAATTGAGATTGAGAATGCGAAAGAGGAGCGGGTGGATCCGACAGCGGGAAATGATCTGGTTTTAAGTCTCGACTACAATATTCAGTTATTTGCTCAGCAGGAGGCGTTGAAGGTTATGGAGGCAAAACAGGCAGATTATGTCTCCATTCTGGTGA
Source organism: Clostridiaceae bacterium Marseille-Q4143 (assembly GCA_018228645.1). Classification (GTDB taxonomy): domain Bacteria; phylum Bacillota; class Clostridia; order Lachnospirales; family Lachnospiraceae; genus Hominiventricola; species Hominiventricola filiformis. The sequence goes on along the minus strand of CP073693.1, from coordinate 3,204,250 downwards.
TGAATCCGCAAAATGGAGAGATCTATGCCTGCGTCAATGTGCCGGAGTTTGACCTGAACGACCCGTTTACCCTGCCGGAGGGGACGGATACCACAGGTATGACAGAACAAGAAATACAGGATGCCAGAAACCGGATGTGGAGAAATCAGTGTGTCAATGATACTTATGAGCCGGGTTCTACTTTTAAGATTTTTACAGCGTCTGCGGCACTACAGTCCGGCACTTCCACACTTCAGGACCAGTATTACTGTCCTGGCTACAAGATTGTGGAGGACCGGAGGATCCGGTGTCATAAGGCAGGTGGGCACGGGGCGGAAGACTTTACCCATGCCCTTGAGAACAGCTGCAATCCGGCTCTGATGACGATAGGGCTTAAAATGGGTCCCTCTTTGTTTTACCAGTATTTTTCGGATTACGGGCTGCTCACTAAGACTGGCATTGACATTCCAGGTGAGGCAGCGACGATTATGCATGCACAGGAAAATATCGGGGAAGTAGAGCTTGCGACCATGACGTTTGGTCAGTCTTTCCAGATTACACCGATACAGCTGGCGGTGATGGCTTCTTCGGTGATCAACGGGGGAAGGAGAGTAACTCCGCATTTTGGAGTGGAAATAAGAAGTCAGGAAGGAACGACACTTAAAATATTTTCATGGAAAGAGAAAGACGGCATACTTTCGGAAAAAGTATCCGGTGAGATGCGGGAAATTCTGGAAAAGGTCGTATCGGAAGGATCCGGGCACAAAGCATATCTGGAAGGATACCGGATCGGAGGGAAAACAGCAACCTCGCAGACGCTGCCGCGAAGCGCCCATAAATATATTTCTTCGTTTCTCGGATTCGCACCTGCAGATGATCCGCAGGTATTGGCTCTTTGCATTGTCCACGATCCGCAGGGTATCTATTATGGCGGAACAATCTGCGCACCTGTAGTGAAAAATATTTTTGAAAATATTCTGCCATATATGGGAATTGAGCGGAAAATGCCGGAAAGCTGATAAAGGATAAAAGGAAAGTTCCTGTGAGAAAACTTCCCTTTCGCTCTGAAAATGTTCAAAAAGTTTTTGCTTAAGCAGGTAAGGGGAGTCGAACCCCCCTCCTCAGCTTGGGAAGCTGATGTTCTACCGATGAACCATACCTGCATGTGTATTTTTATCTTACACCTGCACTGTCTAAAAAGCAAGGAAAAAGTGGTTGATAATTCCCCTCGGAAGACGTATACTTCAAAAGAACAAATGAATGAAGAGGTGTGAGTTATGACGAAAATAAGCATTGTTCTGGCAGTTCTGATTTCCTTCGTGATCAGTGCGGCAGCCGGACCTGTAATTATTCCGATTTTGAGAAAATTGAAAGTAGGACAGACGGTCAGAGATGACGGACCACAGACGCATCTGAAGAAAAATGGTACACCGACCATGGGTGGTATTATTTTCCTTCTGGCGGTTCTGATTACTTCTCTGATCTATGCACCGCATTATCCGAAGGTCATCCCGATCCTTTTTATGACGGTTGGTTTTGGAATTGTCGGTTTTCTGGATGATTTTATCAAGGTGGTACTGCACCGCTCTGAGGGCCTGACTCCGGCGCAGAAGATGGCAGGACAGCTGGTTGTGACGGCGGTATTTGCTTATTATATGGTAAATATTTCAGATGTGGGTCTTACGATGCTGGTACCGTTTTTCCCGGAGATCAGTATTAATCTTGGATGGCTTTCCATTCCACTTCTGTTTTTTGTAGTGATCGGAACAGTAAATGGAACCAACTTCACGGACGGTCTGGACGGTCTGGCAGCAAGCGTGACGGTGATGGTAGCAGTGTTCTTCTCGGTGGTAGCAATCGGAACAGACGCAGGAATTGCTCCGGTGACGCTGGCAGTGGCAGGCGGTCTGATGGGTTTCCTTCTTTTTAATGTATATCCGGCAAGTGTATTTATGGGTGATACCGGTTCCCTGGCGCTTGGAGGATTTGTGGCAGCAACTGCCTATATGATGAATATGCCGCTGTTTATTTTACTGGTAGGATTTATCTATCTGGTAGAAGTGCTGTCTGTTATCATTCAGGTTACGTATTTTAAAGCAACGCACGGAAAACGGTTTTTTAAGATGGCTCCGATTCATCATCATTTTGAAAAATGTGGATGGTCTGAGACGAGAGTAGTAGCTGTCTTCTCCATCATTACCGCACTTTGCTGCCTGGTTGCATTCGCAGCAGTTTAAATGAAAAGATAGAAAGAGAGTGCTGATACATAAGTATTGGTGCTCTTTTTTTGTTCTGCCTGGAACAGGAAAGACATAGACTGGAGAGGAGAAGATATGCGAGGCGCCCATGGGGAAAAAAAGAGTGGACTATGTGCTTCTGTTTCTGGTACTTTTACTGGCGATGTTCGGGCTTTTTATGCTGTACAGTACCAGTGCTTATAATGGCCGTGTGAAATTTGCGGATTCTTTTTATTATCTGAAAAAGCAGTTTTTCGCTACCAGCGTGGGGCTTCTGCCTATGTATCTGGTATCCTGCATGGATTACCGAAATTTGAAAAATCTGGCGGTTCCGGGCTACGTGTTGTCACTTTTTCTATCAGCGATGGTGTTGCTGGTTGGTGACTCCTACAATGGTTCCAGGCGTTGGCTGTCATTTGGACCGTTGTCTTTTCAGCCGTCTGAATATGCCAAGCTTGCAGTCGTGGTGCTGCTTGCATCTGTCATTAGCAATGTCGGGGACCGGATGAAATCCTGGAAGAATATGTTTCTGGTGCTGCTCATGACGCTTCCTGTTGTAGGGCTGGTAGGAACTAATAATCTGAGCACGGCTGTCATTATTCTCGGAATTGCCGTTATCCTTATTTTTGTGGCAAATCCGAGATTTTTGCCGTTTGTATGGCTGGGGATGTCAGGATGTGGTTTTGTTGGAATCTTTCTGGGGGTAGAATCCTATCGGCTGGAACGTCTGGCAATCTGGAGAAATCCAGAGTTGTATGAGAAAGGATACCAGACCATGCAGGGACTTTATGCCATTGGGTCCGGCGGACTCTTCGGCGTGGGGTTCGGGGAGAGTATGCAGAAACTGGGATTTGTGCCGGAAGCCCAAAATGATATGATCTTTTCAATTATCTGTGAGGAGCTTGGACTTATGGGAGCCTGCGGTGTGCTGCTTCTTTTCGGGTTGGTGATCTGGAGGCTGATGGTGATTGCCACGCATACACAGGAACTGTTCGGGACACTTCTGGCGGCTGGGGTTATGGGTCATATCCTGATTCAGGTTATATTGAATGTGGCAGTGGTGACCAACACGATTCCGAATACAGGGATTACACTTCCGCTCATCAGTTATGGAGGAACATCAGTCGTATTTTTTATGCTGGAGATCGGAATTGTACTCAGTGTTTCGCGGGACTGGAAAAAGGAACATTGACGGGCGTATGATGCATATAGTGGTATATAGCGGATTGCCTGCAGGCAGGCGTCGGAGGAGAGAAGAGTGAACGGAAAAAATCTGTGCATCGAAGGACCGCAGAAGATGCAGGGAGAACTGCTGGTGCAGGGTTCCAAGAATACGGCGCTGCCGGTGCTTGCAGCTACATTGCTTGGAAAAGGTGTATTTGTGCTTCATCACTGTCCGAAGATCTCGGATGTGGAACATATGCTGGAAATGCTGGAAGTCGCAGGATGTACAGTGGGAAGAGAAGGACATATGCTGCTCATAGATACCCGGCAGGCGGATCAGTACTGTGTGACGGGAAACGGTGCGGGAAAAATGCGTTCGACGATTACACTGCTTGGCAGCATTCTTGGAAGAATGCATCGGGTAGAAATTCCTTATCCGGGAGGATGTACGATCGGAAAACGACCCATAGACCTTCATCTGCGGGGACTAGAACAGCTTGGAGCAGTCTTTGAACACTGCGAGCATACGCTGAAGGGGCAGGCGGAGCAGCTGCACGGAGCCAACATTTATCTGGATTTTCCCAGTGTGGGTGCGACAGAGAATCTTCTGCTGGCATCAGTTCTGGCAGAGGGAGAGACGGTGCTGCACGGAGCGGCCATGGAACCGGAAATTGTGGAACTTGCCATATTTTTAAAAAAGATGGGGGCGAAAATCAGGGGGGAAGGAACGCCGGTTCTTCAGATCGAAGGGGTCAGAGAACTCCATGGAGCTGAATTTATCATCCCTGCAGACCGGATTGTGGCGGGAACCTATCTGTGTGGGGCGGTGATGACCGGCGGTGATGTGCGCCTTCTTCATGTCCCGGCAGCACATCTGGGCAATTTGCCTGATATTCTTGCACATTTGGGAGCAGAACTGGAAATCAGAGGGGATGGCGAGGAGATCCGCATCCGAATGAGACGGCGTCCTGCGGCAATTCCGTATCTGGCTACAGCGCCGTATCCGGGATTCCCGACAGATCTGCAGTCTGTTCTGATGGCAGTGTTGTCGGTGTCTTCGGGATTAAGTCTTCTGGAAGAGAAAATTTTTGAGGCGAGATTTCAGATAGTGCCGGAACTGAGGCGGATGGGGGCATCTATTCAGCAGGGAGAGGCCTTTGCTCTTATCGAAGGGAAGGAAAGATTGTTGGGAACAGATGTGAAGGCGGAAGAACTCAGGGGAGGAGCGGCGCTTATTATGGCAGCGGTGGCTGCAGAGGGAAAAAGCAGGATCTCAGGCATGGAATATGTGCACCGGGGATATGAAGATATACAGGGGGATTTAAAAAAACTCGGAGTTGTGGTAAACTATTCGTAAAAAGTAAAAGGAAGCAAACAGATTGAAGCATTATAAACGATGGATCATAGCAGGGGCGGCGCTGACGGCGGCTGTGGTGCTGCTTCTGTGCGTGGCCGGAGTGTTCCGGGTCAGGGAAGTGACGGTCACAGGCAATGAATATTATACGAAGGAACAGATTGCGGATTTTGTGATCGGGGATGGGCTGAAACGGAATACGCTGTATCTGTATGTCCGCTATAATTATATGGAACATCCGGAGATTCCGTTCATCGACGCATTTGAGGTGAAGGTTGATTCCCCCAGCAGCCTGACGATCCGGGTGTATGAGAAAAATATAGTTGGTTATGTTCACTATCTGGGAAAAAATGTCTATTTTGACAAGGATGGTATCGTGGTGGAAAGCTCGGATCAGGAGATCGAAGGTGTTCCGCTGATCAAAGGACTTACTTTCGACCGGCTCACCATGCATCAGGCACTGAATGTAAAAGATGCGTCTATATTTGGGACAATCCTTAATATTACCCAGCTTCTGGACAAATACGGACTGAAACCGGACGAGATCCGCTTTGGAAATAATCTGGAACTTTACCTGTCTATGAAGGATGTAACGGTGAATTTGGGAACTGGTGACCACATGGATGAAAAGATCTCAAGACTTAAGAAACTGGAGCCGGATTTGGAGGATAAATCAGGAACGCTTCATATGGAGAATTATACGGATGAGAGCACGCATATTTCGTTGGAAGCATCCCGGTAGTTATTTTGGAAAAAAACAAAAATATCAAAAATATGGTTGCACAATTCCGGAAAAAAAGCTATGATTAATATTAATGTAAGATAGCGCGAGATATCGTGTTTGAAGGAGGATATGACCTTGTTGGAAATCATGACGAACGAAATGGAATCTGCTGCGCGGATCATCGTTGTAGGTGTCGGCGGAGCAGGTAATAATGCTGTAAATAGAATGGTAGAGGAACAGATTGGCGGAGTTGAGTTTATCGGTATCAATACAGATAAACAGGCATTAAAGCTCTGCAAAGCACCGACGGCAATTCAGATCGGCGAGAAGCTGACCAAGGGGCTCGGTGCAGGTGCAAAACCGGAAGTAGGCGAGAAAGCTGCTGAGGAGAGTATCGAAGAGCTCAAAGAAGCCATCCAGGGAGCAGATATGGTATTTGTTACCTGTGGTATGGGAGGAGGAACCGGTACTGGAGCAGCTCCGGTACTGGCAAAAGCAGCAAAAGAGATGGGAATCCTGACAGTTGGTGTTGTGACCAAACCGTTCCGTTTCGAAGCAAAACAGCGTATGAACAATGCGCTTCAGGGAATTGAAAAACTCAAAGAGTCCGTAGATACGCTGATTGTCATCCCGAATGACAAACTTCTGGAGATTGTGGACCGCAGAACGACCATGCCGGAGGCACTGAGAAAAGCAGATGAAGTGCTTCAGCAGGCAGTACAGGGTATTACGGACCTGATCAATCTGCCGGCTCTGATCAATTTGGATTTCGCGGATGTACAGACTGTCATGACTGACAAGGGTATTGCTCATATTGGTATTGGTACGGCAAGAGGTGATGACAAGGCACTGGAAGCAGTGAAACAGGCAATTACCAGTCCGCTGCTTGAGACCACCATCGCAGGTGCAACTCATGTCATCATCAATATTTCCGGAGATATTTCCCTGATTGATGCAAATGAAGCTGCAAGCTACGTACAGGAGCAGGTTGGAGAGGATGCAAACGTTATCTTCGGTGCAATGTATGATGCAACGAACACAGATGAGGTAAGTATCACTGTAATTGCAACCGGACTGCAGGACAACGGAGGAGCAAAATCTGTACTTCCGTCATACCATCAGGTACAGAAGCCCACACCGGTAAGCCAGGGAATGGGACAGGCATCCGTATCTGCTGCAAAATCGAAGCTTCAGGTACAGCCTCTTCCGGGACTGAAGACATTTAAGAAACCGGAGAGCACAGTGGAAGAGCAGGAGATCAAGATTCCGCAGTTCTTTCAGAAAAACAGATAAATAATCGAAACCGCCCGAGGCATTCAAGGGCGGTTTTGTTATATACGGAGGAAATTAATCATGAATGGAGTACCAATTACAGGACATACAGGACTGACGTGCCTTCTTGGCAGCCCGGTGGCACACAGTGTATCACCTGCCATGCATAACGAATCCTTTCGATATCACGGACTTGACTGTGTATATCTGGCGTTTGATGTATCACCGGAAGAGTTTGAGACAGCGGTGGATGGCCTGATCGTCATGAATGCAAGAGGATGGAACTGTACCATGCCGCACAAGAGAAGCATGTTTGAACGGGTGGATGTAAAATCACAGGAAGCGGAGCTGATCGGTGCAGTCAATACAGTCGTGCAGGAAAATGGCGTCCTGACCGGATATAATACGGATGGCAAAGGTTATATGCGAGCAGTAGAGGATGCCGGATATGATATTATCGGAAAGAAAATGACGATTCTCGGAACCGGCGGGGCTGCAGCTTCTATTATTGCGCAGGCAGCGCTTGACGGAGTGCCTGAGATTGATGTGATTGCCAGAAAGGGACATTCCTGGGGAGAGACAGAGAAAGTAGTGGAGCGGGTCAATGCTGGTACAGACTGTAAGATCTGCATGTATGAACTGGCAGATCAGGTGCAGATGAAGAAAAGTATCGAGGACAGTGCCATTCTGGTCAATGCTTCTTCGGTGGGAATGAGTCCTCATGAAGATCGCTGTCTGGTGCCGGATCAGACGTTCTTCCATCCGGAACTGATTGTTTCCGATGTGATCTATAATCCGAGAAAGACGAAACTTCTCCGCATGGCGGAGGACGTCGGATGCAGTACATTTAACGGCATGTATATGCTTCTTTATCAGGGTGCTTATGCGTTTGAACTGTGGACCGGACATGAAATGCCGGTCGGACTTGTCAAAGAAAAATATTTCAGCTGAAACCAGCAGGGGAGATGAATCATGAAAAAAACGTTCGGACTTGGACCAAGCGGTACGCTGATGGGAGAGGGAACTCCGAAAATCTGTATTCCGATTGTGGCGGAGACAGTGGAAGAAATTCGGAAAAAAGCGGAAGAGATCAGCCTCCTTCCGACCGAAGTGGTAGAATGGCGTGCGGATTTCTATGAGGATATTTTTGTGGAAGGAAAGCTGGAAGAGATCCTTTCCATGCTTCGTGTGATTCTGAAAAATCAGGCGCTTCTCTATACATTCCGCAGTGCGGACGAGGGCGGACACCGGATGGTGGAAAAAGAAACTTATTATCAGCTGAATGAGCGGGCAGCAGGCTCGGGACTGGTGGATCTGATAGACGTGGAAGCCTTTATGGATGAGGACAGTACTGCAGCGCATATGAGAAAACTGCAGGAACTGGGAGTGCATACGATCGCATCCAACCATGACTTTGCGGCAACCCCGGTGCCGGAAGAAATGCTGCGGCGCCTGACACGGATGCAGGCGCTGGGAGCGGACGTGGCCAAACTGGCAGTGATGCCGGGGTGCCCGCAGGACGTCTTAAACCTTCTGCAGGTGACTCTGACAGCATATGAGACGTTGGAAATTCCGGTGATTACCATGTCCATGGGAAAACAGGGCGTTGTCAGTAGAATCAGCGGACCACTGACCGGTTCAGCACTGACCTTTGCCACCGCTGGCGAAGCGTCGGCTCCCGGGCAGATTCCGGTAGAGAACATGAGAGAGATACTGGATATAATTTTATAAGAGTCAGAAAAGGCGGATCGTTTTCGATCCGCCTTTTGTCGGATTATGGCGAGAAAAAGCCGGATTTTCCGCCGGTATCTGACAAAGTCTGCGGCGCCCTTTCCCTATAATGTTGTCTATCATAAGAGAGAGGGCAGCAAGTGTACTATGAAGTTTATGTAGATATTTTATTTCTGGAAAATCTGTGGATGGATGCGGAACTTTTGGTTCTGACAGCAAAGCTGTTTCGGAAACCGCTGCATGCAGGGCGGATTCTTGCGGCGGCCATAGCAGGAAGCCTGGGGGCTTGTCTGCTGACGATTGGTTCGGAATGGATCAGTAGAGCCGGTTGTTTTCTGGGGAGCCTGTTTCTGGCAGTGCTGATGACGGCCATCGCTTTTGGAAGAGAAAAACATTTCAGACTGACGGTGGCAGGGCTTTATCTGGAATGTTTTCTCATGGGAGGCTTTCTCAGGTATGCAGACCAGTTTTATCGGCTGAATGGCATGGTGTTCCTGATGGCAGGAAGTGTTGCCGGGGTTGTTTTATCCGGGCTGGAAACGCTGATTCTGGAGAAAAAGAAGGAAGAACAGCGGGTGTGCCGTGCGGTTTTGATTTGCGGCAGCTGTCAACTGGAACTGGAAGGACTTCTGGATACCGGGAACGGACTTACAGATCCTGTCAGTAGAAGTCCGGTGAGTCTTGTGGACCGTGCTTATATGGAACTTTTGTTGAAAGGGGACAGGACAGAGAGAATTCCGCGGATGATTCCTTATCAGACGATTTCACAGAAAGGAATTCTGACAGCCTACCGGATTGATATCATGAAAATTCGCAATCTGTCAGAAACTGTGGAGATTCAGAAGCCGTGGATTGCCGTCATGCCACAGTCGGCCGGAAGATATCCGCTGATACTTCATCGTGACCTGCTTTCCTCGTGAGGGGGAGGCAATATGATTATAAAAGTAACCATACCGCATCAGGTGCAGCTGAAAGTGGCACCAAGACTGAAAAGCATGATCTTTGCCCGGGAGGGAGAGATTCACTATATCGGAGGCACGGAGATTTTGCCGCCGCCATTGAATGCAGAAGAGGAAGCGAGGGCAATTCTCGGACTGGAAAGTGAGAACGGAGAGCAGGCAAGGGCAACACTCATTGAACATAATCTGAGACTTGTAGTGTACATAGCCAGAAAATTTGAAAATACCGGAGTAGGTGTGGAAGATCTGATTTCCATAGGCACGATCGGGTTGATCAAGGCGATCAATACATTTAACCGGAACAAAAATATCAAGCTTGCGACATATGCGTCCAGATGTATTGAAAATGAGATCCTCATGTATCTGCGCCGCAACAGCAAGATGCGGATGGAAGTCTCCATCGACGAGCCGCTGAATGTGGATTGGGATGGAAATGAACTGCTCCTGTCGGATATCCTGGGTACAGATGCGGATATCATTTATCGGGATCTGGAAAATGAGGTAGAGCGGAAACTGCTGAAGAAAGCGCTTTCTAAACTTTCCAGGAGAGAAAAGACTATCATAGAACTGCGCTTCGGACTGAATCACCCGTCCGGCAGAGAGATGACACAGAAAGAAGTGGCGGATCTTATGGGTATTTCTCAGTCTTACATTTCCAGGCTGGAAAAGAAAATTATCGGAAGACTGAAAAAAGAAATTGTAAAATATGAATGACTAATTGATTCGGAGCCGCCTGCACAGCGGCTCTGTTTTTAGTCTGTAGGTTTATTTCAGATAGCCGCGCATAGTTTTTAACGCATTTTTTTCAAGACGGCTGACCTGTGCCTGGGAGATATGGATTTCTTCGGCCACTTCCATCTGAGTACGTCCTTCGAAGAAACGAAGCCGGATAATGCGGCTTTCCCGCGGAGTCAGATGCTTCATGGCTTCGGAGAGAGACAGATTTCGGACCCAGTTGTCTTCCTTGTTTTTCTTGTCACTAATCTGATCCATGACATAGAGGGTATCACCGCCTTCTGTGTAGACCGGATCGTAAAGGCTGATCGGGCTCTGGATGGCGTCCAGTGCGTAGACGATGTCTTCTTCCGGAATTTGAATGGCTTCCGAGATCTGGTGAAGTGTCGGCTCCTGAGCGGTCTCGCGGGACAGGCTTTCTCTGGCATAGATGGCCTTGTAAGCAATATCCCGAAGGGAACGGCTGACACGGATGCTGTTATTATCCCGGAGATAACGGCGGATTTCCCCCACGATCATTGGAACAGCATAAGTGGAAAATTTGACATCCAGTGTGCAGTCAAAATTGTCGATGGCCTTCATAAGGCCGATACAGCCGATCTGGAACAAGTCATCGGCATTTTCACTGCTGGAAGAGAAACGCTTGATGACGCTTAAGACCAGTCTGAGATTTCCTTTGATGTACAGTTCCCGGGCTTCTTTGTCGCCCTTTTTTATTCGCTCAAACAGTGTATTTTTTTCTTCTGCCGTGAGAAGCGGAAGTCTCGATGTATTGACTCCGCAGATTTCCACTTTGTTCAGAATCATCTCATTTCCTCCTGCTGTCAATTGTCTGTTAAAAGCATTTCCGAAAAACGGACGGTTATGCAGGGTGGCATGAAATAACTATTTCCATATTTTTCTTGGCATCAGAACTTCTTCCTCACAGATTTCCACCAGAATGATATCAGGACCGATCTGACAGATCTTTTTCCAGGGAATCACGTATTCCTGATCCGGTCCGAGAAGCCCGCAGAGCCGGAATGGTCCAGGTACGACGATGGAGCAGATGCAGCCGTTTTTCGGATCAAGGATCAGGTCATTGACCCGGCCGAGCCGTCTACAGTTACAGCGGTTGATGACGTCTTTTTCTTTCAGCTCACAAAAATGCATGCACAATGCCTCTTTTTGATTTCAGTGTATGCGGCGAAGTAAAATTTATCCGGTAAAGTGACGGCTCTTTCGTTGACATTAAGGCGGACGCTGTTATATACTGGACGAAAGAAAAAAGGGAGGGATTCCGGGATGAAATGTCCATACTGCGGAAAGGATAATACTAGGGTGATTGATTCAAGACCTGCGGATGACGGAGATTCCATCCGCCGCAGAAGAGAATGTGATGAGTGTCATAAGCGGTTTACCACTTATGAGAAGGTGGAGACGATTCCAATGATTGTCATTAAGAAAGACAATAACCGGGAGACGTATGACCGCGCCAAGATAGAGGGCGGTGTATTCAGAGCCTGCCATAAGAGACCGATCTCCGCAGCACAGATTGAAGCCATGATAGATGATGTGGAGGCCTGTATATTCAATAAAGAAGAGAGGGAGATTTCCAGTGAGGAAATCGGCGAGCTGGTCATGGGAAAATTAAAGGATCTGGATTCTGTTGCCTATGTGCGTTTCGCATCCGTCTACAGGGAATTTAAGGATGTGAATACATTTATGGACGAACTGAAAAAAATACTGGAATAGGCAGATGAAAAAATTCTCATAAAATAGTTGAAATGATCGGAAAAGTATTATAAAATGAGTTAAAGTGAGGGGATTGTGCATTCCCTTTGTAACATAAGGAGGACGAACATAATGATTTCAGCAGGAGATTTTAGAAATGGTGTTACCCTTGAGATTGAGGGAAACGTTTATCAGATTTTGGAGTTCCAGCATGTAAAACCTGGTAAAGGCGCTGCATTCGTAAGAACCAAACTTAAGAATATTATCAACGGCGGTGTAGTTGAGAAGACTTTCCGTCCGACTGAGAAATTCCCGGCAGCACGTATTGACCGTGTGGACATGCAGTATCTGTACAGTGACGGAGATCTGTATCACTTCATGAACGTAGAGACTTTCGACCAGATCGCACTGAACAGTGATGACGTTGGAGATTCTCTGAAGTTCGTAAAAGAGAATGAGATGGTTAAGATCTGTTCTCATAACGGAAATGTATTTGCAGTAGAGGCTCCGCTGTTTGTAGAGCTTGAGATCATTGATACCGAGCCGGGCTTCAAAGGCGATACTGCTACAGGCGCAACCAAACCGGCAACCGTTGAGACCGGCGCAGTTGTAAACGTACCGCTGTTCGTAGAGCAGGGCAACAAGATCAAGATTGACACCAGAACCGGTGAGTATCTGTCCCGTGTATAAGGATAACTGAGCAAGAATTTTCTGAAAGACCTGGATGAAAATCCGGGTCTTTTGACAGGAGGAAAAGAAAGTGAAAGAATACGGCGTAAACGAGCTCCGGAGAATGTTTCTGGATTTCTTCGAGAGCAAAGGCCATCTGAAAATGAAGAGCTTTTCACTCGTTCCACATAACGACAAGAGCCTTCTTCTGATTAACTCTGGTATGGCACCTCTGAAACCTTACTTTACAGGAGCAGAGATTCCGCCGAGACGACGGGTAACTACCTGCCAGAAATGTATCCGTACAGGTGATATCGAGAATGTAGGAAAGACCGCACGTCACGGTACCTTTTTTGAGATGCTTGGTAATTTTTCTTTTGGAGATTACTTCAAAGATGAAGCAATCCACTGGTCCTGGGAGTTCCTGACTGAAGTGGTCGGGCTGGATCCGCAGAGATTATATCCGTCTGTATACCTGGAGGATGATGAGGCATTTGACATCTGGAATAAAGAGATCGGAATCCCTGCAGACCGGATCTTTAAATTTGGAAAAGAAGATAACTTCTGGGAGCATGGCGCAGGTCCCTGCGGTCCCTGCTCTGAGATTTACTATGACCGTGGAGAAAAATACGGCTGCGGCAAACCAGGCTGTACAGTAGGATGTGACTGTGACCGTTACATGGAGATCTGGAATAACGTATTCACCCAGTTCGATAATGACGGACACAACAACTACACGGAGCTGGTACAGAAGAATATCGATACCGGTATGGGTCTGGAGCGTCTGGCAAGCGTTGTTCAGGACGTAGATTCCATTTTCGATGTAGATACGGTTCGTGCACTGAGAGATAAAGTATGTGAGTTTGCACACTGTGAATATCATAAGGATGATGTAAAAGACGTCTCTATCCGTCTGATTACCGATCATATCCGTTCCGCAACTTTCATGATTTCCGATGGTATCATGCCGAGCAATGAGGGACGCGGTTATGTACTCCGCCGTCTGATCCGCCGTGCAGCACGTCACGGACGTCTTCTTGGAATTGAAGGAAAATTCCTTGCAAAACTGTCTGAGACCGTGATTGAGGGATCTAAAGACGGATATCCGGAGCTGGAAGAAAAGAAAGAGTTTATTTTTAAAGTTCTGAATCAGGAAGAAGATAAATTCAACAAGACCATCGACCAGGGACTTTCCATTCTGACACAGCTGGAAGAGGAGATGAATGCAGCCGGTGAAAAGACTCTGTCCGGAGAGAATGCATTCAAATTATACGATACTTATGGATTCCCGCTGGATCTGACTAAAGAGATTCTGGAAGAAAAAGGTTTCGCCATCGACGAAGACGGATTTAAAGCATGCATGGAAGAGCAGCGTACCAAGGCCCGTTCTGCACGTGAAGTAACCAATTACATGGGAGCAGATGCAACTGTATACGATGAGATCGATGCAGCTGTTACCAGTGAGTTTACCGGATATGATCATCTGACTGAGGAATCAAAAGTAACCGTTCTGACCACGGATACAGAGATCGTGGAAGCATTGACTGACGGCCAGGTAGGAACCATCTTCACTGAGAAGACTCCGTTCTACGCTACGATGGGTGGACAGGAAGGAGATAAAGGTATCATTACCCTTGGGGATGCACAGTTCCAGGTGGATGATACCATCAAACTGCTGGGCGGTAAGATTGGCCATGTAGGACGCATGATCAAAGGCATGATCAAGACCGGTGATGTGGTGACCCTGAAAGTAGATGCTGCAGGCCGTGCAGGTACTTCCAAGAACCACAGTGCAACTCATCTGCTTCAGAAAGCACTGAAGACTGTTCTGGGAAGCCATGTGGAGCAGAAAGGTTCTCTGGTAACTCCTGACAGACTTCGTTTTGACTTTGCTCACTTCCAGCCGATGACTGCTGAGGAAATCGCAGAGGTAGAGAAACTGGTCAATGAGAAGATTCAGGAAGCTCTTCCGGTAACGACTCAGGTCATGGATATCGAGGAAGCAAAGAAGAGCGGTGCAATGGCATTGTTTGATGAGAAATACTCTGAGAAGGTACGTGTAGTATCCATGGGAGATTTCTCTAGAGAGCTTTGCGGTGGTACTCACGTAGCAAATACCAGTGCAATTACTGCATTCAAACTGGTATCCGAGTCCGGTATCGCAGCAGGTGTACGTCGTATAGAGGCACTGACTGGAGACGGCGTATTCAAATATTATAAAGAACAGGAAGCAGAGCTTGCAAAAGCAGCAAAACTTCTGAAGACTGCTCCGCAGTCCGTATGTGAGAAGATCGAGCATCTGTACAGCGAGATCAAGTCCCTGCAGGCAGAGAATGATGCTCTGAAGAGCAAAGCTGCCAAAGATGCACTTGGTGATGTTATGAATCAGGTACAGGAAATTAAAGGCGTCAAACTTCTGGCTGCAAAACTGGAAGGCGTGGACATGAATGGTCTGCGTGATCTCGGTGATCAGCTTAAAGAGAAGCTTGGCGACGGTGTGGTTGTTTTGGCATCTGTCAATGATGGTAAAGTAAATCTGATGGCAACCGCTACGGATGAGGCCCAGAAGAAGGGTGCTCATGCAGGCAACCTGATCAAAGCAATTGCCGCACTGGTAGGTGGCGGCGGTGGCGGACGTCCGGGTATGGCACAGGCAGGAGGAAAGAATCCGGCTGGTGTGGATGATGCCATTAAAGAGGCTGCAAAAGTAGTCGAAAGTCAGATCAAATAAAAAATTGCAAAAAACAGAAAAAAACTGTTGACAAAACGGGATAAGGTGCATATAATTTTAGCAGTGCAATAAAATACCCAGACAGTTGTATTCTGCACAATACACAACTGGAGGGAGGTTAGGTGTGATACTATGTCAAATGTAATCGTTAAAGAAAACGAGACTTTGGATAGCGCATTGCGTCGTTTCAAAAGAAACTGTGCAAAGGCTGGAATCCAGCAGGAGATTCGTAAGAGAGAGCATTACGAGAAGCCGAGCGTAAAGCGTAAGAAAAAATCCGAAGCA
The DNA here is from genome assembly GCA_018228645.1 of Clostridiaceae bacterium Marseille-Q4143. Classification (GTDB taxonomy): domain Bacteria; phylum Bacillota; class Clostridia; order Lachnospirales; family Lachnospiraceae; genus Hominiventricola; species Hominiventricola filiformis. Next base: position 3,188,697 of record CP073693.1, on the reverse strand, counting down.
GCTAGAAAGCGTAAATATAATTAAGGATTGTGCAGTAATGCCTTGACTGTAAAGTCAAGGCATTTCTTAGTTGCAGACGATTCCGGAATGATTCCGGATGATCTCCGGACAGGAAAAATGAAAGTACGGGAGCGGAACGATGGGGGACTTTTTTACAGCACTGATCAATAATAAAGTATTGATCTGTGGAATTTCAGGATGGGCGGTAGCTCAGATTCTGAAAACCTTGATTTATGCAATGATCAATAGAGAGATCCGCTGGGAGCGGATGATTGGAGATGGCGGTATGCCGAGCGCCCATTCGGCGACAGTGAGTGCAATGGCCGTATCTTCGGGCATTCTTTATGGTTTTGGCAGTTTTGAATTCGCAATTGCGTGTATGCTGGCAATTATCGTTATGCACGATGCGATGGGTGTCCGTATGGAGACTGGAAGACAGGGTAAAATTTTAAATGAAATGATCGACTTTTTCCGCACGGAAGGATTCGTGGAAGCGTTCAAAAAAAACGATAAAATGTACGAATTTTGGGAGGCAAGCTTAAAAGAATTTGTAGGACATACGCCGCTGCAGGTGGCGGCAGGCTGCATTCTTGGAATTTGTGTTGCCTGTCTGGTACTTAGATAGTATAGAAGAAAAATAAACGGGCCGGAAAATCAGAAGGTTTTCCGGCTTGTTTTATGCATATTTTTTCGGTTTTCTGCTACACATAAAGTAAAGGAACTCCGAGGTGATATTCTGAAAGTTCTGAGATGGGCGGTGACATATCTGATGATATTGCTTCTGACCTTAAAGCCTGCAGCTGTATGGGCGGCGGAAGATCAGAAACAGGAAGAGACGGAGGTGCCGGAGGAAAGCCGGACACAGGAAGACCGGGAATTAAATCAGGTGGCGGCAGAGGTATCGGCACCACATGCACTTTTAATGGAAGTTTCCACGGGAACGGTACTGATGGAAAAGGCGGCGGATGAGAAAGTCCATCCAGCCAGCGTGACGAAAATTATGACCCTTCTTCTCATTCTGGAAGCACTGGAGGATGGAAAAATTGTGCTGTCTGATATGGTGACTGTGTCGGAACATGCGGCGTCCATGGGTGGTTCCCAGGTATATCTGGAACCTTATGAAAAACAGACGGTTGACACACTTCTGAAATGTATTGCAGTGGCGAGCGCTAATGATGCATGCGTGGCCATGGCAGAATATATCAGCGGCAGTGAAGGGGACTTTGTGAAACTGATGAATGCCCGGGCGGAAGAACTGGGCATGTCAAATACCCATTTTGTCAACTGCTGCGGTTTGGATGCGGAGGAACATTTGACAACGGCCAGGGATGTGGCGCTTATGTCCCGGGAACTTTTACGGAACCATCCGCAGATTCATGAATATTGTACGATCTGGATGGAAAATATTACCCACCAGACAGCGAGGGGATCCTTTGAATTCGGATTGACCAACACCAATAAGCTGATCCGGCAGTATGAATATGCGACCGGCCTGAAGACCGGTTATACCAGCGTGGCCGGGTTCTGCGTATCTGCCAGTGCCAAAAAAGAGAATATCGAGCTGGTCGCTGTGATTATGGGCGGTACAGACAGCAAAAGCCGTTTTCAGGATGCTGTGACGCTTCTGAACAGCGGGTTTGCCTGCTGCAGCCTTTATACGGATGAGAACAGGGCTGCTTTGCCGAAAATCCAGGTAAAGGGAGGCGTTGAGGGACAGGTCGGGCTTCAATATGCAGATGAATTTTCTTATGTATCTACAGATGGAAGCAATTTGTCCCAGGTGGAGCGGGTGCCTGAACTTCCGGGAGAGGTAGCGGCTCCGGTGGAGAAAGGTGACAGGATCGGCAGAATGGTCTATGTGCTGAACGGCAGAGAGATTGGTTCTACAGAACTTATGGCGGCAGATACGGTGGAACGGGCTGTTTACGGAGACTACATTGGTCAGGTGTTCCGTATCTTTTTGCTGTAAACCAATTGCAGAACTGCCGGAATTTATGCTATGATAACCTCTATGGAAAAGAAAAGAAAACTGGAGACAGTAAGATATACGATTAAAAGTGAAAAATTGCCCCGGAAGATGCGTCCTCTGAAACTAGTTATGCTGGCGGATCTCCATGACCGGTTATGGGGGGAACATCAGCGGTTTCTGGCAGATAAAATAGAAAAATTGCAGGGAGACCTGGTGCTGTGTGCGGGAGATATGCTGATTGCGGAAAAATGTGCAGCCATGGATCATGCGGTACAGCTGTTTGAAGAACTAAAGAAGCGAAAGATTCCGGTAATCTGCGGAAACGGGAATCACGAGTCACGTATGCGGCAATGCCCGGAAACATACGGAACGCAGTATGAAATTTACAGCCGCAGACTGACAGCGTGCGGCGTGAGAATCCTGACAGATGAAGTCATGGATTTTTCCTGGGAAGGGCAGAAAATCCGGATTTACGGCTATGAGCTTCCACTTTCTTTTTATAAAAAGTTTCGGCAGCTGCCTTTTGAAGGACAGGATCTGCGGGAAAAATTCGGAATACCTGATCCGGAAGCTTTTCATATTCTCCTGGCACACAACCCGGTTTATTTTGATACTTATGCAGCCTGGGGGGCAGATTTGACACTTTCCGGACATCTGCATGGAGGCATTATAAGAATTCCGGGAATTGGCGGATTGATTACACCTCAGGCCCAGCTGTTCCCTAAATATGACAGGGGACTGATCTCTGTCAATGGAAAATATATGGTAGTCAGCGCGGGACTGGGAGAACATACAGTGCCCATCCGTATTTTTAACCCACCGCAGCTGATTCTGATTACTGTGGAAGGAAACGCATAGAGATATGGCATTATCGGTGAAGATTGAAAGCTTTGAAGGCCCGCTGGACCTTCTGCTTCATCTGATTGACGTAAATAAATTCAATATTTTTGATATTCCGATTGTGGAGATTACAGAACAATATATGGAGTATCTGGATTCCATGGAAACGGAAGACTTAAATGTCATGAGTGAATTCCTCGTTATGGCGGCAACGCTTCTTGAGATCAAGGCGAAGATGCTCCTTCCGGTGGAAGTGGATGAAGAAGGGGAAGAGATTGACCCGAGAGAAGATCTAGTACAGAAACTGCTGGAATATAAGATGTACAAGTATATGTCCTATGAACTGAGGGACAGACTTTCTGTATCCGGGCAGGCGCTCTATAAAGGTCCGACGATTCCGGATGAAGTGGCAAAGTATGAGCAGCCGGTGGATCTGGAAGAATTGGTGGGAGATCTGACGCTGACCAGGCTCAATACGATTTTTCAGGGACTGATGCGGCGCCAGACAGAAAAGATCGACCCGATTCGAAGTAAATTCGGCCAGATTGAACGGGAAGAAGTCAGTCTCGATGAGAAGATGAATGCAGTGCGAACCTATGCGGAGAGTCACAGTTCCTTCTATTTCTCGGCGCTTATGATGGAACAGAAGGGAAAAATACAGATGATAGTGACATTCCTCGCTATTTTGGAACTGATGAAGACGGGAGAGCTGACAGTTATGCAGGAACATACATTTGATGATATGTTGATTACATCCCGGATATAGAGGACACAACAGGAGGAAATGCAATTTGGAACGGGAAAAGACCGAAGCGGCGATTGAGGCAATTCTGTTTGCGATGGGAAATGCCGTAAGTGTGGACAAGATTGCAGCAGCAATCGGCCATGATACAGAAACGACAAGAAAACTGGTGCATCAGATGATGGATCAGTATAACAGCCGTCCGGGCGGACTGGAGATTATCGAGCTGGAGGATTCCTTTCAGCTCTGTACCCGGAAGGAATATTATGACACCCTGATTAAGGTGGCCAAGCAGCCGAAAAAATATGTACTGACGGATGTGCAGCTGGAAGTATTGTCCATCATTGCTTATAAGCAGCCGGTGACACGTCAGGAGGTGGAGAAGATCCGTGGTGTCAATTCTGATCATGCCCTGAATCGTCTGGTAGAGTACGGGCTGGTGGGGGAAGCGGGCCGTCTGGATGCGCCGGGCCGTCCGATCCTGTTCGGAACGACCGAAGAGTTCTTGCGGAACTTCGGTGTTCGTACCGCAGAAGATCTGCCATCCATCCAGCCAGATCTGGTGGAAGAGATGAAGAGTGAGGCGGAAGAAGAAGTACAGCTGAAACTGAATCTGTAAGTTATATTCAATGGCTTTCGGGAGGAGTACCCGGAAGCCATTTTTCTGTTACCTGCCGGAAAATGAAACGGAAGTCAATGGCAGGAATATCTTCACATGCAGTAATGGGAAAAAGATCCAGAATGCTTCCATTGAGATAATAAACAACGGTTCCCACCATTTCTCCGGCGGTGACCGGTGCGGTTAGAGTATCAGGTATCAGAATATCCATGGAAAAAGTATCCTCCTTACGGCACAGAAGTTCTTTTGGGGCAGCAGTGACGGAAAGAGAAGTTTTTGAACTCCTTCCGTTTCGTACTGGAACGGGAGCAAGAACCGGGATCTCGTCCCCGAATGTTTTGATTTCAAAATCAGAGAGTCCATAGTTCATGAGCTTTGTGGTATCCTGCCATTTCCACGTACGGTTACCCGGCCAACCGCAGGCCAGTACGACGGAGATCAGGTGTTTACTTCCAGATTCCATGGCACATACATAACAGTATCCGGCATTGCCTGTAAAACCGGTCTTGCCGCTTAAGACGCCATCCATCATATTTAGAAATGCATTTTTGTTTTGGACGGTAAAATTCCGTGTTCCATCCAGATCAGAGAATGTGTGGGAAGCGGTGCGGGTAATGGCGAGAAATTCTTCATTACGGATACAGAAGCGCATGATCCTTGCCAGATCTTTTGCAGTAGTGGAATGGATTCCATGTTCATCCTGAGCATCCAGGCCGTTTGGGGTGATAAAATAAGTATCAAAGCAGCCTAAATCCCGGGCTTTCTGGTTCATCATGGAGGCAAACTGCTCTACGGATCCTCCTATATGCTCAGCAATGGCAACGGCTGTGTCATTGTGGGATTCCAATATAAGAGAATAGAGAAGATCGAGCAGCCGGTATCGCTCACCCTCCCGGATATGAAGCTTTACCTCCGGCATGGAGGCGGCCCTTGAGGAGACCGTGACGATGCCGTCAGGATCAGCGTTCTCCAACGCAATGAGAAGTGTCATGATTTTAGTGGTGCTTGCCATAGGCAGCTTTTCTGTTCCATTCTTCTCAAAAAGAACCCGTCCGCTCTCTGCATCCATAAGCACGGCGGCTGCCGCGTGCAGGTTTTCCGGTTCTGCGGCCGTGAGCGGCATGGGAAATTCATACAGAAGAGCGAAAAGAAGAAGCAAAATGAAAAAAAACCGGTGATTGTGCATGTAAAATCCTGTGATCAGACTTGCAATAGTTTATGAGTTTGAATCTCAGTTTATGATTTCTTGGAAAAATAAGGAAAAACTGCTGCTCAGAAAGACGGGTACGTTAAATAGTTGTCAAATTGTACCCGGATTTTGTAAAAATGACTTGAAAAAAGTCGGTTATATTGTTACAATTATTCTCGGCAGAAATTGGTTTTACTATCAAATATATGTGGAGGACGAAAAATGAGTAGTACAGCACAGAACTTGGCGAGCAGCAGAATTGCAGCGCTGCTTGACGAGAACAGTTTTGTTGAAATCGGCGCTGCAGTAACTGCACGTGCAACTGATTTTAACATGAACAACACTGACACACCTTCAGACGGAGTTGTTACCGGATATGGTGTTATCAATGACAGCCTTGTGTATGTATATAGCCAGGATGCTTCCGTACTCGGAGGTTCCATGGGTGAGATGCATGCCAAGAAAATTACCAGAATCTATGACATGGCAATGAAGATGGGTGCACCGGTTATCGGTCTTATCGACTGCGCAGGTCTGAGACTTCAGGAGGCTTCCGATGCTCTGAACGCATTTGGTGAGCTGTATCTGAAACAGTCTCTGGCATCCGGCGTAGTTCCGCAGATCACGGCAGTATTTGGTAACTGTGGCGGCGGAATGGCAGTAGCATCTGCTATGTCTGATTTTACTTTTATGGAGAGCAAAAAAGGTAAACTTTTTGTAAATTCTCCGAACGCACTGGCTGGAAACGACGCATCTAAATGTGATACTTCCGTAGCAAAATTCCAGAGCGAAGAAGTTGGCATCGTTGACGTTGTAGCAGAAGAAGCTGAGCTGATCGCACAGATTCGTGAGCTGGTTGCCATGCTTCCGGCTAACAATGAGGATGATCTTTCCTACGCTGACTGCGAGGATGATCTGAACAGAGTATGTGCAGATCTGGAAGCTTCCGCAGCAGATCCGGCTATCGCACTGCCGATGATCTCTGATGACGGAGTATTCTTCGAGACCAAAGCAGAGTATGGAAAAGATATGGTTACCGGATTCATCAAACTGAACGGAACAACCGTGGGTGCAGTAGCGAACCGTTCCACTCTGTATGATGAGGAAGGCAATGCCGTAGAGCAGTTCAACGCAGAGATCTCCGCAAGAGGATGTGAAAAAGCAGCTTCTTTCGTTAAGTTCTGTGATGCATTCAATATCCCGGTATTGACCCTGACCAATGCAGCAGGCTTCAAAGCAACCAAATGCACTGAGAAGAAGATTGCAAAGGCAGCAGCAGCTCTGACCGCAGCATTCGCTGAGGCAGATGTACCGAAAGTAAATGTAATTACCGGAAAAGCATTCGGAAGCGCATATGTAACCATGAACAGCAAGGGTCTTGGTGCAGATATGGTATACGCATGGCCGAACGCACAGATCGGTATGATGGATGCAAAACTTGCAGTAAAAGTTATGTATCCGGAAGCAGATGCAAAAGAGCTTCGTGAGAAGGCAGCTGCTTATGCAGAGCTTCAGAACAGTGTAGCTTCCGCAGCCAAGAGAGGTTATGTGGATACTGTGATTGATGCTCAGGATACAAGAAAATATGTGATTGGCGCTTTTGAGATGCTGTTTACCAAGAGAGAAGACCGCCCGGGCAAGAAACACGGAACTGTTTAGAGCGAGGTGAGGTATATGAGACAGAATTATAGAAAAATCCTTACGATGCTCACTGTATCCGCAGCAGCTCTTGGACTTACCGCATGCGGCAGCACCGCAACAGTAGATGAGATCAGCTATGACGAGTCTTATCTGGAGTCCGTTGCTGATTTTCTGATCGGCAACTGGGATGGCATGTCTGATGAGCAGATTGCACAGTACGCTGAGATGGACGCTGAAGACGCACAGGGTATTCTGGATAATTATGGTCTTCCGTTCACAGCAGAGGCATTTACTACCGCATTTTCCGGATATATGGGAAATGAGGAGGAGCTGGGTGCATATGTTTCCACTGATGGTTACGAAGTTTCCACAGATGGAAAAGAGATCACTCTGGTTGCACATCTGACTTATGAGCAGCGTACAGCAGATCTGAGCATTGTATTTAATAAGAAGAGTGTTGCACAGTCTGTAACACTGGATCCTTCCTACACACTGGGAGAGATCTTTACAAAAGCTCTTATGAATACGATCCTTGGTATGGGAACTGTATTCAGTGTGCTGATCTTCATCAGCCTTGTTATTTACTGCTTCAACTTCATTCCGGCTATCCAGAAGAAGTTCAGCAAGAAGAAAGAGCAGTCTGCTCCGGCTCCGGTCAAAGCAGCAGCTCCGGCCCCGGCAGCAGCTCCGGTTGAGGAAGAGACTGTGGATGAGGGCGAACTTGTAGCAGCAATCACTGCAGCAATTTGTGCATACACTGGAAGCTCCGCAGACGGATTTGTCGTACGTTCCATCAGACGTGCAGACTCCGCAAAGTGGAAGAGAGCATAAACAATTCTAGGAGGAATAAATAAGATGAAAAACTATACCATTACCGTAAATGGCACTGTATATGAAGTAAGCGTAGAAGAGGGCGGCGCAGGAAGCGCTCCTGTACGTGCAGCAGCTCCGAAGGCAGCACCGAAAGCAGCTCCGGCGGCAGCAGCTCCGAAGGCAGCAGCAGGCGCAGCTGGTTCTGTAGAAGTTACTGCTTCTGTTCCGGGTAAAGTATTCAAGATTGAGGCTAATACAGGTGCAACTGTAAAAGCTGGTGATCCGATCGTTATCCTGGAAGCTATGAAGATGGAGATCCCGGTAGTAGCTCCGGAAGATGGAACGGTTGCAAGCATTAATGTTGCAGTTGGAGATGCTGTAGAATCCGGTGACGTATTGGCTACTATGAACTAAGACAATAAATCATTGGAGGTTACAACATGAGCTACATTGCTGAGACTTTGGGAAATCTCCTGCATCAGACGGCATTTTTTAACCTGACATGGGGAAATTATGTCATGATCGTTGTTGCATGTGTTTTCCTTTACCTGGCTATTGCAAAAGAGTATGAGCCTCTTCTTCTGGTTCCGATCTCTTTTGGAATGTTGCTGGTTAATATTTATCCTGATATTATGCTTTCCTTTGAGGAATCCGCTAACGGAGTTGGTGGTCTTCTCTATTATTTCTACAAGCTGGATGAGTGGGCAATCCTTCCGTCCCTGATTTTCATGGGCGTAGGTGCCATGACCGACTTCGGTCCGCTGATCGCTAACCCGAAGAGTTTCCTTCTGGGTGCAGCAGCACAGTTTGGTATTTTCGCAGCTTATCTGGGAGCTATGCTTCTTGGCTTCTCTGATAAAGCAGCAGCAGCAATCTCCATCATCGGTGGTGCTGACGGCCCGACCTCCATTTTCCTGGCAGGTAAGCTGCAGCAGACCGCAATCATGGGACCGATTGCCGTAGCGGCATATTCCTATATGTCTCTGGTACCGGTTATCCAGCCGCCGATCATGAAAGCACTGACTACTGAGAAAGAGCGTAAGATTAAGATGGAGCAGCTTCGTCCGGTTTCCAAGCTGGAGAAAATCCTGTTCCCGGTTATCGTTACGATTATCATTTCCCTGATTCTGCCTACCACTGCTCCGCTGGTTGGTATGCTGATGCTGGGTAACCTGTTCCGTGAGAGCGGTGTTGTTCGTCAGCTGACGGATACTGCATCCAATGCCCTGATGTATATCGTAGTTATCCTTCTGGGTACTTCCGTAGGAGCTACCACCAGTGCAGAGGCATTCCTGAATGTGGATACACTGAAGATCGTTGCTCTTGGTCTGATTGCATTCGCATTCGGTACCGCAGCAGGTGTTCTCTTCGGTAAACTGATGTGCAAGCTGACCGGAGGAAAGGTAAACCCGCTGATCGGTTCTGCAGGCGTATCCGCAGTGCCGATGGCAGCACGTGTATCCCAGAAGGTTGGTGCTGAGGCAGATCCGACCAACTTCCTTCTGATGCATGCAATGGGACCGAACGTAGCAGGTGTTATCGGTACTGCAGTTGCTGCAGGTACTTTCATGGCTATTTTCGGAGTATTCTAAGCTGCTGACTGGACTGGAAAATTTGTAGGAGGAATTATAAAATGACTGAAATCGCTAAAAAGCCGATTAAAATAACAGAAACAATTCTGCGTGACGCTCATCAGTCTCTGATCGCTACCCGTATGTCGACAGAGCAGATGCTTCCGATTGTCGAGAAGCTGGATGAGGTTGGATATCACTCACTGGAGTGCTGGGGTGGAGCTACCTTCGATGCTTCCTTACGTTTCCTGAAAGAGGATCCGTGGGACAGACTTCGTAAAATCCGTGCAAGAGCTAAGAAAACCAAACTTCAGATGCTGTTCCGTGGACAGAATATCCTTGGATATCGTCCGTACGGTGATGATGTAGTAGAGTATTTTGTACAGAAATCTATCGCTAATGGTATTGATATCATCCGTATCTTTGACTGTCTGAATGATCTTCGTAACCTGCAGACAGCAGTAAAGGCAGCTAACAAAGAGGGCGGACATGCGCAGATCGCTCTGTGCTACACCCTTGGTGACGCTTATACGTTGGACTACTGGACCGGTATTGCAAAAGAGATCGAGGAGATGGGTGCAGATTCCATCTGTATCAAAGATATGGCAGGTCTTCTGCTTCCGTACAAGGCAACCGAGCTGGTTACTGCACTGAAAGAGACCGTTAAGATCCCGATTCAGCTCCATAATCATTATACCTCCGGCGTTGCTTCCATGACTTACCTGAAAGCAGTCGAGGCTGGCGTTGACGTGATCGACTGCGCAATGTCTCCGTTCGCACTGGGAACCTCCCAGCCGGCAACAGAGGTTATGGTAGAGACCTTCAAGGGAACTCCGTATGATACCGGATTCGACCAGAAACTTCTGGCAGAGATCGCTGATTACTTCAGACCGATTCGTGACGACGCTCTGAAGAGCGGACTCCTGAACCCGTTAAATATGGGCGTTAATATCAAGACTCTTCTCTATCAGGTGCCGGGCGGAATGCTCTCCAATCTGACTTCTCAGCTTAGAGAGATGAATGCAGAGGATAAGTATTACGAAGTTCTCGAGGAAATGCCAAAGGTGCGTAAGGACTTTGGAGAATGCCCGCTGGTTACTCCTTCCTCCCAGATTGTAGGTAACACTGCAGTTATGAACGTAGTTGCAGGTGAGCGTTATAAGATGGTGAGCAAAGAAGCGAAAGACCTTCTCTCAGGAAAGTATGGAAAGACTGTAAAACCATTCAATCCGGAGGTACAGAAAAAAGTAGTAGGAGATGGAGAAATTATTACCTGTCGTCCGGCTGATCTTGTAGATAACGAGCTCCCGCAGCTTGAGTCTGAGATGGCACAGTACAAGGAACAGGATGAGGATGTCTTGACCTATGCATTGTTCCCGCAGGTTGCTACTGACTTCTTTAAATACAGAGAAGCGCAGGAGACAAAAATGGATGCGACTGTTGCTGATGAAAAGAATGGGGCATATCCTGTTTAAGTTATTTGCGACTATTTTGATTTGAAGTAAAAGAAAAGACTCCTGTAAGATGATGGCATTGCTTCATCTTATAGGAGCTTTTTGTGTAAATAGCCATATTAATCCGCAAAAAGAAAAAATATTTGTATATATTGTAAAAATATTGACAAATATGCTAAAAAAAGTTAAAATACGTTAGACAAATTGGTGAAAAAAGGTTATAGGGAGGAAAGAATGAATTCAAGGATTGTGGAAGCCATTCCGATTAGAGAACAAGTGGCTGATATTATTAGAAAAATGATTGTAAATGGAGAATTAAAAGCAGATCAACAAATCAGCGAAAGAGAGATCAGCCAGATGCTTATGGTCAGTACGACGCCTGTGAAGGAAGCGTTTCGGGTGCTGGAATCAGAGGGGCTTTTGTATAGTATTCCAAGAAAGGGTTCCTATATCTCAAAGTTATCGAGAAAAAATATCCTACAGACCGTATTTATGCGAGGCGCATTGGAAGGGGTCGCTGCATTTTTTGCAGCTAGAAACGCTACCTATAACGAGATTATGATTATGGAAGAAGCATTAAACTGTGCTGGTGAGCTTGTTGATAAAGCGCAGTTGACTTCGGAGATTGCTGTTAGATTAACAGAGAATAATAATCTATTTCATTCGACATTGAGAAGCGCTTCTAAGAATACCTATTTGGTCGGGTTGATTGATAATATGAGGAGCATTGATCAAAGTATTCGCAGTGCAGCAGTGACTAGTACAATTGATGAACGTATAAGAGCACAAAAGGAGCATCTGGCGATTTTGAAGGCTGTTAAAGAGCAGAATTCTGAGAAAGCGGAACAACTGATTAATGCACATGTAAGAAGAGTTGGGATTTTTGTATTGGCGATGGAAGATGAAGAGCTGTAGTTATAGTCTCTTTATTTTTTTCAAAGGCAACCGATATATCAGATATCAATAATTATGATTATTTACAGTATTTTGATTGCGGAGAAGGAAGTCCCTCCTGAAACTGACATGTCTTCCTTCTCCTTATAAAAAACAGATTAAACACGAATATTTTACGCTTCCGAAAATATAATATACAATATATACAAAAAAATAAAAAAATAAAAAAGCATATTGACAAAATTGCAAAAGATATTATGATAAATACATCAAGAACGTTATGGAATATGGAGAAAAAGAAGACACACGGATAAAATGCAAATATACAAACGTATAGAGTGATAAATTGGGGGTTTTATTTTTTAAAATTCGTGTGATATATCAGACACCAGACACCAGATTCTAATAAGTAAAAACGTTCAAAAGGAGGAAGAAAATGAAGAAAAGAGTTATTTCGACATTACTTGTAGGGGCTATGGTATTTTCCTTAGCAGGCTGTGGGACAAAGCAGGAAGCAGAACCAGAAGCTCCGGCTCCGGCTGAGACAACAGAGAAAGCTGACGGAGATGCAGCAACAGAAGAAACTGCAGATATTGCTTGGCCAGAAAAGACAATTAATATTATCTGCCCATTCAGCGCAGGCGGAGACACTGATTTTAATGCACGTATCTACGCTGAAAAATTAACAGAGATTCTCGGAGTTAATTGTATTGTGACGAATGTAACTGGTAATGGAGGCGCAACTGGTGCACAGCAGGTATTTGATTCTGAACCGGATGGAAATACAGTTTTGTTTTACCATGATGCACTGTATGTAAATAATGTAACTGGTGCTACAGAGTTTGGAATGGATGGTTTTGAACTTGCGTGTGTGGCTGGTAAGAATGCTGGTAATGTTGTGTGCGTTTCTGCGAAATCTGAATATGAGACCTTAGAAGATCTGGTTGAAGCTTCTAAAAATGGAAATGTAACCTTTGCTTCAAATGTTGGTGCGACGACTCATGTAATGGGCGCAATGATGAATGCAGCCGGTGCAAATTTCAATCTCGTTGATATGGGTAATGCTTCTGATCGTATCGCAGCTCTGATGGGCGGACAGTGTGATGCGATTCCGAATCCTCTGGGAAGTACGCAGCAGTATCTGGATTCTGGTGATTTTAGAGCACTTTGTCTTCTAGAAGAAGAGAGAAACGAAAATTACCCAGACATCCCAACCGCAAAAGAGCTTGGTTATGATGCTTCCTTCCCTATTTATTACTTCTTTGCATTCCCGGATGGGACGGATCAGGCAATCGTAGATAAATTTGCAGATGCATGCGAACAGGTATTCAATATGAAAGAAATTCAGCAGGCACAGTTTGAAAGTTATTCTCAGAGCCCATTCTTTGCAAAGGGTGAGGAGGCAATTGCCCTTGAAAAAGAGCAGCAGGCATCTGTAGAAGCATTAAGAGATATGCTTAATCAGTAAGATATAGGATACCAGATGGACATAAAATAAATGTCCATCTGGATTCTTGGAAAGGAAGGTAAAAGCAAATGAAGAAAGAAACCCGACTTGATATGATCGCCGCTTCATTTACTTTGATTTTTGGAATCGCAATTTTGATTCTCTCCACAGGAATAGAGGTAAAAGCGAAGAATGGTGACGTGGGGTCTGCATTTTTACCAGTAGTCATAGGATGGATGATGGTTGTGCTATCCATCATTTATGGGGTATCTGCATTGTTGGAAGGTAGGAGAGCAGGAAAAGCAGCAGTGGAAGTAGATGAACAGGAGATATTAAAGCCGGATAATAAAAAGATTTTCCTGAGCTTTATCTTAATGGTATCTTATGCGGTACTGTTGAAGCCGATTGGATTTTTGATTAGCAGTATTTTATATCTTTTTTTACAGATTAATGTCATGACAGATAAACCGACAGCAAAACAGAGAATTTTCTTTGCGGTGTTGTCTATTATAGTTTCCGTATTGATTAACTACATATTTGTAAATTGGTTTTCGATGGCTCTGCCAGATGGAATTTTGGGATAAGGAGGAAAAAATATGTTATTATCAGCTTTTGCAGCGGTATTTCAGCCAATGACTTTTCTCCTGATTTGCGGCGGAGTCATGTTAGGTATTATTTTCGGAGCAATTCCGGGAATGAGTGCTACGATGGCAGTAGCATTGTGTTTGCCAATTTCGTTTGGCTTGGAACCAGTAGCAGGTATTTCACTGTTGATTGGTCTTTATATCGGAGGTATTTCCGGAGGATTAATTTCAGCGATTCTTTTGAAAATTCCAGGAACCCCTTCATCGGTTGCAACAACCTTTGACGGAGGTCCGATGGCTGAAAAAGGACAGGCTGGAAAGGCATTAGGAATAGGTATTGTATATTCCTTTATCGGCGGTATGATCAGTATCCTGATATTGATGCTGCTTGCTCCGCAGGTTGCAAAGATTGCGCTTCAGTTTGGACCTTATGAGTATTTTTCAGTGACAATTTTTTCCTTGACGATGGTAGCGGCTTTATCAGACGGTAACCTGATCAAAGGCATCCTGTCAGGATTGATTGGATTTACATTGGCAATGATCGGAGTCGCACCGATTGACAGTGTAAAAAGATTTACTTTTGGCAGCAATATGCTGAATAATGGGCTGGCACTTTTGTCTGTCATGATAGGTTTCTATGCAATCTCGGAGGTTATCTCTGAGGCTGGCAACAAAGTGAAAGTAAGTCAGAACGATGTTAAAAGTTTTAAGATGAAAGGTTTCGGCTTCAGTATGAAAGAATTCGGAGCAGAAGCCGTAAATATGGTTCGTTCAGCTGCAATTGGTGTGGGCATTGGAATTTTGCCGGGTATTGGCGGCGGCACATCAAATATGATTGCATATGCGGTTGCAAAATCACAGGCTAAAAACAAAGAAGAGTATGGAAAAGGATGTATGGGAGGTATTGTGGCATCGGAGACTTCCAATAACGCATCCATCGGTGGAGCGTTGATTCCGCTTCTGACCCTTGGTATACCGGGAGATACGGTAACAGCCATGTTACTGGGAGGGCTGATGATTCATGGTATTCAGCCAGGACCGTTACTTTTCCAGAATAATGGCAATATGGTATACGCTATCTTCGCTGCATTGATTGTAGCAAATATCGCAATGCTTGTAATGGAATTTTTGGGCATCCGTGTTTTTGTTAGATTGTTGTCTATTCCGAAAAATATCCTGTTACCAATTATCGTATGCCTTTGTGTTGTAGGTGCTTTCGCTGATAACAATCGGCTGTTTGATGTATATGCAATGGTTGGATGCGGTATTTTCGCATTTGTATTGCAGAGATTAAAGTTCTCCATTCCGCCTTTGATCTTAGGATTTATTCTTGCGGAATATACGGAAACTTATTTGAGAAGAGCGCTGTCATTAAGCAACGGAAGTATCACTCCGTTCTTTACAAGACCAATTTCACTGGTGTTCCTGATGATTGCGTTTGTATCAATTGCCCTTAGTATTTATAAAAGTATTAAAAATGCCAAAAAATGATGATAATCACCTTTGTGTGATTCAAAAATAATAATATATGATTTAGGAGGAAATGAAAAATGGGATTTGTACCTAGAGGAGTTTTGCCGGCAATGATTACCCCGATGACAAAGGAGGGAAGCGTTAATATTCCGGCACTTAGAAAATTAATTGATTATATGATTGATGGTGGCGTGCACGGAATCTTTGCAATGGGAACGACCGCAGAATTCTATGCGGTAACTCCGAAGGAATATCAGGAGGTTCTGGAAGCAACGGTAGATCAGGTGGCTGGCAGAGTCCCAGTATATGCAGGAGCCAATGCGATTGGAACCAGACAGTCAATTGATCTGGTACATATTGCTGAAAAAGTTGGCGGAATCGATGCAATCAGTGTTCTGACGCCATATTTCATCAGCCTGACACAGGACGAGGTGTACAATCATTTTGCATCAATTGCGAACAGCACAGACATGAATATCATTCTGTATGATAATGCACCGAAGACTCATATTACAATCAAACCAAACACAGTGGCGAAACTTGCAGATATTTCCAATATTGTAGGTATGAAGGATTCTACTGGTGATCTGACTAATACGGCGGATATTATCAATAAGACGACGAGAGCAGGAAAAGATTTCCATATGATGATGGGAAGAGACAGTCTGATTTATGGTGCACTGTCTTATGGTGCAACTGGTGCGGTTGCTGCAACTGCCAATGTTGCTCCAAAACTTGTTTCTTCTATTTACAATAAGTATCAGGAAGGAGATTTAGAGGGCGCATTGGAAGCTCAGTATAAATTACTTCCCCTTAGAATTGCTTTTGGTCTTGGTTCCTTCCCGACTGTTATCAAAGAGGCTCTGGAACTTCTGGGTATTGAGGCTGGACCGTGTGCTATGCCGACCGGTATCATGACCACTGAAGAGAAAGCGCAGTTAAAGAAAGTTCTCATTGAGATGGAGATTCTGAAATAATAAATTTTGATGGAGGAATTGTAAGATGAAGGTATTAATTCCACAGGATATCGCTGAAGCCGGAAAGAAATTTCTCTTGGATAAAGGATATGAGATTAAAATGGGCTCTGCTGCGGATGAAGAAACCATAGCAAAAGAAGTAACTGATTGTGATGCAATCCTGATCAGAACGGCGCCCGTTACCAGAAAAGTACTGGAAGCCGGAAAGAATCTGAAGGTTGTGTCCAGACATGGAGTGGGCGTTGACAATATAGATGTTCAGGCGGCAACAGAGCTTGGCATTCAGGTGACGAATGGTCCGCTTTCCAACTCGGAATCTGTAGCAGAACATGCGGTTGCGTTTATTATGGCGTTGGCTCATCATATTGTTGAGATGGATGAGAATGTAAGAAACCATGATTGGGAGTCCAGAAATCGCGTTCGTATGACCGGACTAAGTGGTAAGACCGTGGGTATTGTCGGACTTGGGCGAATTGGACGCTATGTGGCAAAAAAGGTTGCACTGGGTTTGGATATGAAGGTTATTGGATTTGATGCATATATCCCGAAAGATGCAGTGCCCGAATATGTAGAGATGGTGGATTCTCTGGAAGAACTTTATAAACGTTCTGATTTTGTCTCTCTGCATTGTCCGGCAACACCGGAAACAAAGGGCAGTGTAAATATGAAGTATCTGTCCCTTATGAAGCCGGGAGCATTTCTGGTAAATTGCGCCAGAGGAGAGGTTGTAAATGAAGAAGATCTTTATCAGGCGCTGACGACAGGTATAATTAAAGGGGCAGCTCTGGATGTGCTTTCATCTGAGCCACCGAAGGAAGATAATCCGCTTTTGGGATTGAAGAATGTAATTTTGAGTCCGCATTGTGGAGCGCATTCGTATGAAAGTTTCGACAATATGGCAGTTCATGCAGGAATTGGTATTGACGAAGTATTAACAGGAAAATCGGTAAGCTGGCCGGTAAACAAATTAGAGAAATAGTGATGGAACGGGAGGCTTGTCAAAAGTCTCCCGTTTTGAATGAAAGGATAAAATAATGAGAAATGACATGTCCGTAATTAACAATATATTGAAAGATGTGCCGATACCTAAGGTGGTAAAGGTGCGACAGAAGTTTGACGCAAATAAAATAGAAGATGTTTCAGAATATATGAAGCGGGAGCTGAGAAGCAAAGGGTTGCAGCAGAAAATCAAACCTGGCATGTCAATAGCGGTAGGCGCAGGAAGCCGTGGAATTGATAATCATAAAGAGATTGTGAAGGAAGTTGTAGATTTTCTGAAAGAGTGTGGTGCAGAGCCTTTTGTATTTCCGGCGATGGGAAGCCATGCAGGAGCAAATGCGCAGGGGCAGAAGGAGATGCTTGCCGGATATGGGATAACAGAAGAATATCTGGGCTGTCCTGTACGGGCGACAATGGAAACGGTTGTTGCAGGAAGAACGGAAGATGGTTTAGAGGTATATACAGATCTATACGCATCGCAGGCAGACGGAATTGTGGTGATTAATCGAATTAAACCGCATACTGCATTCCGGGGGACATATGAATCGGGACTGTTCAAGATGCTTACCATTGGGATGGGAAAACAGCGTGGAGCAAAAAGTATGCACGAAGCGGGGTATCAGTATTTTGCGGAAAGGATAC
This sequence comes from Clostridiaceae bacterium Marseille-Q4143, assembly GCA_018228645.1. Taxonomy (GTDB): domain Bacteria; phylum Bacillota; class Clostridia; order Lachnospirales; family Lachnospiraceae; genus Hominiventricola; species Hominiventricola filiformis. The sequence goes on along the minus strand of CP073693.1, from coordinate 3,170,843 downwards.
CACTATTTGCCAATATTGTTATGCGGCGTTTTCCGGTATTGTTTGGCGTTGGAATTGTTGAAAACGCATTTGATAAAACGGCATATATAGAAGCAATACCGGCAGAGCAAATTGCAGAGCGTGAACCGGAACTTTTGAAAATGGCATTTTCTAAGATGGCACAGCTGTATCTTCCTGAAACAGACATTCTGATTGTGAAAGAAATTGGGAAAAATATTTCAGGGAGCGGCATGGACCCAAACATCACCGGAAGGTGGCCTTCCGCATATGCGTCTGGCGGGTTGAAAAGCCAGAAAGTAGGGATTATGAGACTGTCAGAATTGTCGCATGGCAATTTTATGGGATTGGGACATGCAGAAGCAACTACAAGAGCCTGCTTTGATGAACTGGATTTTGCAGCAACCTATCCGAATGCGTTAACCAATACAGTCATGTTTACCAGTCGTATACCCGTTGTTCTTGACACGGAAAAACTGGTAATTCAGGCGTTGATAAATGGATGTGTTGGTATTGATAAGCAGATGCCCAGAATGATTTTTATTAAAAATACAATGGAGATGGAAACAATTTATGTTTCAGAAGCACATTTGGAGGAAGTGAGGAAAATTCCGTCTTTAGAAATCCTTGAAGAAGCAGAAAAACTGAAATTCAACGAAGCCGGAGAATGTATATTTAACTGGTAGATAGGAAGCATATGGAAAGTTTTGGACTTGCTGTAAATGTGGTATTTCCGTTATTGCTGATGATGGTATGCGGATGCTTTATGAGATACAGAAAGATGATAGATGATCATACCATCAATTATCTGAATAAGATGCTGTTTCGCTTTTTTATGGCTGTAATGCTGTTCATGAATACATATAAGATGAATTTAGAGGATGTTTTGAATCCTCAGATCAGAAAATTAACGCTGATTATTACGATATGTTATGTGTTCATTGTAACGGTTCTTATCATGATTTTGCCTAAATTTGTGACTGACCGTTCAAAATGCGGAGTGATGATACAGGGATTTTATCGAAGCAATTTGATGTTGTATGGTCTTCCAGTATTTGAATCTATTTATGGTTCGGATGATTCAGGCATGGTATCTGTGCTGATATCAGTGATCATCCCGGTTATTAATATCTTATCGGCAATCGTGCTGGAAATCTTCGGTTCTTCAGGTGGACGGCTTAGTTTTCGTAAGATTCTAAAAAGTGTTGTATTGAATCCACTGGTACAAGGACCTGTAGTAGGACTTTTGTTTCTTGCGCTGGGAATTCATTTCCCGAAAATATTAGAGGATTCACTTAGAACTATCGGAGGAATCTCGACACCTTTGGCGTTCGTTGTGCTGGGAGCGACCATACAGTTAAAAAGTATCAGAAAAAATTGGAAATATATCTCATTTACCGTGTTAGGGAAGTTATTTATTGTTCCACTTATTGTGTTTATTGTTTGTTATTGTTTGGGCATGCGCAGGCAGATGTTAGTAATGGTACTTGGAGCAATGGCTTCGCCTACAGCGGTAGCTTCCTTTGCAATGGCTAAGGAGGCAGGATGTGACGAAGAGCTTGCAGGTGAAATCGTCATGGCAAGTTCAGTCTGCTCTTTGTTTTCTATCTTTGCATGGGTATTTTTTCTTGGGACATTTCGATTGATTTAGAGGAGGTATAGTGTTGAAGGCATTGAAGATCCATGAAATGGATAATGTGGCTGTAGTTTTAGGCAATGTAGAGAAGGGGGAAGACGTTATATTATCTAATGAAAGTCTGAACTGTATTCAGGCGAAAGATATGATTCCAGTTTATCATAAAATTGCCTTGACAGAGATTCCAGAAGATGGACCGGTATATAAATATGGAGAAATTATAGGGCTTGCCTCCAGGTTGATTCAAAAAGGAGAGCATGTCCATGAGCATAATGTAAAAAGCGTACTGAAAACAAATAATTAGAGGTGTATAAATGAAATTTTCAGGATATAAAAGACCAGATGGAAAAATCGGAATCAGAAATTATGTATTGATTCTGCCTACCTGTAATTGTTCTTCTGAAACTTGTCGTATGGTAGCCGATATGATAGATGGAACGGTTACATTTACGAATCAGAATGGATGTTCTCAGACACAGGATGATGTTCAGTATACGATTGATATTTTGAGCGGATTTGCAGCAAATCCGAACGTATATGGAACGATTATAATCGGAAACGGATGTGAAGTGTGCGGAGCAGAACGAATATATGATAATATACGAAAACGTACTAATAAGCCGCTTCATAAATTGGTAATTCAGGAGTGTGGAGGAACAGAGGGAACGGTAAAGAAGGCGAGTGAACTGGCAAGGAAGCTCGTTCAGGAAAGTAGTCTTCTTCATTCGGAATTATATGACCTGTCTCATCTGATTGTAGGAACAGAGTGTGGAGGAAGTGATGCAACATCGGGAATTGCCGCCAATCCGTGTGTTGGGAGGATGAGCGATCGTTTGGTAGAAAAAGGAGGAACGGTTATCCTCAGTGAAACAACAGAATTCATGGGGGCAGAAAGAATTCTTGCGGAACGAGCGGTTAATAAAAAAGTTGCTGCCCGTATTTTTGAAATTACAGAGAGGTATGAAAATTATCTCAAAAATCTGAATACAGATCTACGAGGGACGAATCCTGCACCGGGAAATAAAAAAGGTGGAATTACAACCCTTGAAGAAAAGTCATTAGGATGTATATACAAGGGTGGTTCTACAAAAATTCAGGCAGTGTATGAGTATGCAGAAGAGGTGACTGAACATGGATTAGTGATTATGGATACTCCAGGAGCGGATAGTGCGTCTTTATGTGGAATGGCTGCGGGCGGAGCACAAATAGCAGTTTTTACAACTGGAAGAGGTACACCAATCGGTAATCCTGTGATTCCGGTTATTAAAGTAACTGGAAATCAAGAAACCTATAAAAAAATGCACTGTAATATGGATTTTGATGCCAGTCCTATCATTACAGATAATATTTCAGCAGCAGATAATGGGGATGAATTATTTGAACTCGTTGTTAAAGTTGCTAATGGATACAAGACACAAGCGGAAATATTTAAGATGAGAGAAGTCGGAATTGCAAGATTGTGTAATTATGTATAGATGAAAAAGTTCTCTCGTTTCTTATTATATTTCCTTTTTCATCACAAAGTTTGGGAAGCTCTGTGAGTAAATGCTTAAAATAATAATAAGGTCTCAGGTTATTGAGCTTTGCGGTGTAAATCCTCAAACATGAGTACCAGATAAGCAAAAATCCCCGAGTTTCAAGGGCACTGAAAAACTTCCACTTAAGAAGAAATGGAAGTTTTTCAGTGCCCTTATAAATAAAGCAATCGAGCTATATCATTCTAGAAAGTAACTGCAAAAGTGTGGAGGAGGTGCGTTAAATAGTTGTCAAATTGTACCCGGATTTTGTAAAAATGACTTGAAAAATATCAGTTATATTGTTACAATTATTCTCTGCAGAAATTGGTTTTACTATCAAATATATGTGAAGGACGAAAAAGAACAAACAGATGGATCAGTTTAATATTTTTCTGATTGGATTTATGGGAACTGGAAAAACGACCATTGCGAACTGTCTGAGCAGAAAACTGGACAGAAAAGTGGTGGAGATGGACCAGATCATTTCAGAACGTGCGGGCATGAGTATTTCCAATATATTTAAAACATATGGAGAACAGCATTTTCGTGATCTGGAGACAGGCCTTCTGGTGGAAACGCAGTCCGGCATGCCTGTAATCGTATCTTGCGGTGGAGGGACTCCTATGCGGGAATGTAATGTGCGGGAAATGCGAAAAAATGGACGGATTGTACTTCTTACGGCAAAACCTGAGACAATTTTGAAGAGAGTAAAGAGTAATCACGATCGGCCATTGCTTGAGAACAATAAAAATGTTGCTTATATTAAGGAACTTTTGGAGCAGCGTCGTGAAAAGTATGAGGCTGCCGCAGATTTGATAATAGAAACAGATGAAAAAACAGCAGACCAGATTTGCGAAGAAATGTTGAGTCGTCTAAGGAAAGACATCTCAGAACATTGACAAACCTTCCTATAGATAGTAGAATCTCCTTGTATTTTAAGGAGATTCTTTTTTTATGGATAAAATTGCGATTATCGGCGGCGGAGCCGCCGGCATGATGGCTTCCATCTTCGCGGCAAGACGGGGAGCGGAAGTACATGTGTATGAAAAAAATGAAAAGACAGGAAAGAAGCTGTATATCACAGGAAAGGGCCGGTGTAATCTGACCAATGCCTGCGATATGGAAGAACTTCTGGAAAGTGTGAAAAGCAATAAAAAGTTTCTGTACAGTGCTTTTTATGGATTTACCAATGAAAATGCCATGGATTTTTTTGAAAAAGAAGGGCTTAAATTAAAGGTAGAACGCGGAAATCGTGTGTTCCCGCTGTCAGATCGTTCTGCGGATGTACTGGATACTTTGAGAAGATCCATGAAACAGGCAGGAGTCCGGGTACATCTGAATACAGAAGTAAAAAAAGTGTTTAAAAATGATACGGGATTTATTCTGCAGCTGGCAGATGGTACCAAAGATATGGCAGATAAAGTCATAGTGGCCACAGGAGGTATTTCTTATGAGAGTACCGGTTCCACAGGTGATGGTTACCGGTTTGCGGAAGAATTCGGATTGAAAGTGACAGAATGCTGTCCTTCGCTGGTACCTTTTAATGTGCGGGAAGATTGGGTGAAGGAACTGCAGGGACTTTCATTGAAAAATGTCTCAATATTGATAAAAGACGGGAAAAAGAAACTTTTCAGTGACTTTGGAGAAATGATGTTTACTCATTTTGGTGTGACGGGGCCGTTAATTCTGACAGCCAGCAGTGTCTGTGCCAGAAAAATCCGGGAGAAAGAGGTAAAGCTTTATCTGGATCTCAAACCAGCACTGACAAAGGAACAGCTGGATGCGAGAATTTTAAGAGAGTTTGATGCCAATGCCAACAAGCAGTTTCGAAATGTATTGCCGTCCTTCCTGCCGTCCAAACTCGTATCGGTCATGTATGAACTGTGCGGAATTGCACCGGAAAAGCGGATTCATGATATAACAAAGGAAGAAAGAGAACGTTTTCTATCCTGTTTAAAAGAACTGGAATTGACCGTAACAGGTTTAAGAGGATATAATGAGGCTATCATTACAAAAGGCGGTGTGTCGGTAAAAGAGATTGATCCGTCCACCATGGAATCAAAAGCGGTTCCGGGACTTTATTTTATCGGCGAGGTGCTGGATCTGGATGCAGTAACCGGTGGATTCAATCTGCAGATTGCCTGGTCTACAGCAGTAGCCGCAGCTAATGCTGCTACAGAATAAATGGGGGAAAGACAGATGAGTTATAATATTGCTATTGACGGACCGGCAGGAGCCGGAAAAAGTACCATTGCAAAACTGGTTGCAAAAAAGCGTGGATATATTTATGTGGACACGGGAGCTATGTATCGAGCGATGGCCCTGTATCTTCTGAGAACCGGAGTGGATACATCTGATAGGGCTGCGATCGCAAAAGCCTGCCAGAATGCAGATATTTCCATTGCTTACCAGAAAGGAGAGCAGGTTGTCCTTTTAAATGGAGAGAATGTAAATGCTTATCTGAGAACCGAAGAGGTGGGGAATATGGCCTCCGTCTCCTCTGCAGTACCGGAAGTTCGGAAAAAACTGGTAGAGCTGCAGCAGGAGCTGGCAGCTAAAGAAGACGTGGTAATGGATGGCCGGGATATTGGAACCGTTGTGCTCCCAAATGCGGATGTAAAAGTATATCTGACCGCCAGCACTCATACCAGAGCCATGAGACGTTTTCTGGAACTTCAGGAAAAGAGACAGGTGGCAGATCTTGAGAAGATTGAGGCTGACATTGCAGACCGCGATTACCGGGATATGCACCGAGAGACTTCCCCGCTTCGTCAGGCGGAGGATGCAGTTTTAGTGGATTCTTCCGAGATGACGATTGAGCAGGTGGTAGAAAGGATTCTTTCATTATGCAGGTAACAGTGGCAAAGAGTGCAGGATTTTGTTTCGGTGTACAGCGTGCGGTAGATACGGTCTATGAGCAGGTGGAAAAAGGAGTTCGGCCAATTTATACTTATGGACCGATTATTCACAACGAAGTTGTCGTACAGGATCTGGAAGAAAAAGGGGTTCAGGTTCTGGAGAATCAGGAAGATCTGGAGCAGTTGAACGAAGGAACCGTGATTATCCGTTCTCATGGTGTGGGAAAAGAGATCTATGATCAGATCAGTGCTAAAGGATTAAATTGTGTGGATGCTACCTGTCCCTTTGTGAAAAAAATCCATCGTACCGTGGAAAAAGAAAGTGCAGCGGGACGGCAGATTATTATTATTGGAAATGATAACCACCCGGAAGTAGAGGGAATCAAAGGTTGGTGCCGTCATCCGGCTCTGGTCATTGAATCTGCGGAGCAGGCAGAGGCACTCAATCTGCCGGAAGGAACGAAAGTCTGTGTCGTGTCACAGACGACATTTAACTACAAGAAATTTAAAGATTTAGTTGAAATTCTTGACAAAAAGAGGTATGATAGGATTGTTGTAAATACAATTTGCAATGCGACGGAAGAGCGGCAGACAGAAGCGCGTCAGATTGCAGGAAAAGTAGACGCCATGATTGTGATTGGCGGCAGCCACAGTTCAAATACGCAGAAGCTATTTGAAATTTGTAGAAAAGAGTGTGAGAATACTTACTATATACAGACAGTTCATGACCTGGATTTAGAAGTATTACGATCTACTGGGCTTGTAGGTATTACAGCAGGGGCTTCCACCCCAAAGAAAATTATCGAGGAGGTTCAAAAACGATGTCAGAATTAAGTTTTGAACAGATGCTGGAAGATTCATTAAAAACTATCAGAACAGGAGAAGTCGTAGAGGGCACGGTCATTGATGTCAAAGAAGATGAGATCATCTTGAACATAGGATACAAATCCGACGGTATCGTATCCCGTAACGAGTATACCAACGTACCGAATGCTGATCTGAGAACCATGGTAAATGTTGGTGACAAGATGGAAGTAAAAGTTCTGAAAGTCAATGACGGAGAAGGACAGGTACAGCTCTCTTATAGAAGAGTTGCAGCTGAAAAAGGCAGCAAGAGACTTGAGGAAGCATTTGAGAATAAAGAAGTGCTGACTGCAAAGGTATCTCAGGTACTGGATGGCGGACTGAGCGTAGTTGTGGATGAGACCAGAATCTTTATCCCGGCAAGTCTTGTATCCGATACTTATGAGAAGAATCTTGCAAAATATGCAGATCAGGAGATCGAATTTGTAATTACTGAGTTCAATCCGAAGAGAAGAAGAATTATCGGTGACAGAAGACAGCTTCTCGTAGCTAAGAAAGCTGAGATGCAGAAAGAGCTGTTCGAGCGCATCCACGAGGGTGACGTTGTAGAAGGAACTGTTAAGAACATTACCGATTTCGGTGCATTCGTAGACCTTGGCGGAGCAGACGGTCTGCTTCACATCTCCGAGATGTCTTGGGGACGTGTTGAGCATCCGAAGAAAATGTTCAAAGTTGGCCAGAAGCTGAATGTTCTGGTGAAAGAGATCAGAGATACCAAGATTGCTTTGAGTCTGAAATTTGATGATACCAATCCGTGGCTGAATGCTGCTGAGAAATATGCAGTAGGCAACGAGGTAGAGGGAACTGTTGCTCGTATGACTGACTTTGGTGCATTCGTAGAGCTGGAGCCGGGTGTTGATGCACTGCTTCACGTATCTCAGATTTCCAGAGATCATGTAGAGAAACCGTCTGATGTACTGAAGGTTGGACAGGTTATCAAAGCAAGAGTCGTAGATTTTAATGGTGAGGATCGCAAGATCAGCCTGAGCATGAAAGCTCTGGAAGCACCGGTTGAAGAGGAAGCTGTAGAAGAGTAATTTTTACAGACAGAATGACAGGAGACATGCAGAATGATTCTGCATGTCTCTTTTTTACCTCAAATTATTGATGAAGATGGGTGTTTTATAGTACAATAAAAGAAAACTGAGACACTAATGGGGGAAGGATAATGAAGTTTGGCTGGAAAGAGGATGGAAAAAGAGTTTGCATTGTATGTCTGGCAGCGCTGATGATGGCATTGAATATCAAGACGTTCGTACAGACAGGTGGTCTGTATCCGGGCGGAGCTACTGGCCTGACGATTTTGATTCAGCGATCTGCAAAGATGTTTTTAGGGATTTCCATTCCTTATACGTTAGTGAATGTGATTTTGAATGCAGTTCCTGTCTATATTGGATTTCGGTTTATAGGAATAAAATTCACAGGCTACTCATGCCTGATGATTTTGCTTTCGGGTATTCTGACAGACTTGATTCCTGGATATTCCATCACATCAGATACGTTGTTGATCAGTATTTTTGGAGGAATTATTAACGGCTCAGTGATGAGTCTTTGCCTGTTCGGGAATGCAACAACCGGAGGAACCGATTTTATAGCAATCTTCCTTTCTGAACGAAAGGGTATGGATGCGTGGAATATTGTCCTTGGATTGAATGTCCTGATCCTGGGTGCAGCGGGTTACCTGTTTGGCTGGGACAAGGCTCTGTATTCCATTATTTATCAATATGCTTCCACGCAGGTGCTGCACACACTGTATAAAAAGTATCAGCAGCAGACTCTGTTTATTGTGACAGATCATCCGCGGCAGGTGTGTGAGGCAATCTCGGAAGTCAGTCACCATGGGGCAACGATTCTTCATGGTGAGGGTTCCTATGAATTGAAGGAACATGATGTGGTGTATTCGGTGGTATCCAGCGCGGAAAGCAAGCATGTAATCAATGCGGTGCGGACGGTAGATCCGAGAGCATTTATCAATTCAATCAAGACGACAGAGTTGTCTGGAAGATTTTACCATAAACCGGAGGATTAACAGTGAGTGAAGGAGACAGAAGACGGGCACAGATCCTGGAAATTTTAAAAAAAAGTGAGCAGCCGGTGTCAGGAACGGATCTGGCAGGCAGACTGCATGTGAGCAGGCAGGTGATCGTGCAGGATGTGGCCCTTTTGAGAGCGGAGAACAGAGAGATCCTGTCGACTTATAAAGGCTATGTGCTTCCATCAGCAGAGAAGCAGAGCAGCTGTGTCCGGGTGTTCCGGGTGAATCATACAACGGAAGAGACGTTGGACGAGCTTCAGACGATGGTGGATTATGGAGGTACTGTTCTGGATGTATTTGTGGAACATCCACTCTATGGGCAGATCCGGGCGGACTTAATGGTGCATAACCGTCTGGAAGTGAGCCAGTTTGTGGAGAAAATGGCAGCCTGTAAAGCACATCCCCTGAATATGCTGACGGACGGCTGGCATTATCATACGGTGGCAGCACCGTCAGAGAAACACCTGGATCTGCTGGAAGAAGAACTTCATAAGAAACACTATCTTTAAATGTGAAAAGTATATGAAAATAGCTTCTGGTGCTTGAAAATATAAAATACATATGTTATAGTTCATATAGAACAATAACAATCCCGGTCCTGTGACCGGGATTTTGTAAAGCCGGAAACGGCCGCGCCAGGAGGTGGCAGATATGAAAAGAGATTATTATGAAGTACTGGGAATTAATCGCAGTGCAGATGAAAAAGAAATAAAACATGCATACCGGAAGCTTGCAAAACAGTATCATCCGGACACTAATCAGGGAAACACACAGGCAGCAGAAAAATTTAAAGAGGTCAACGAGGCATATGATGTCCTCGGAGACGAGAAAAAAAGAAAACTCTACGATCAGTACGGATTTGCTGCATTTCAGGAAGGATTTGATCCGGAAGCGGCAAAGAGAGCTTCTTCCGGTGGATTCCGTAGTGGTTTCGGTCGGGGTGGCTTTGGTCAGAACGGTTATCAGGAATTCCATTTTGAAGGCAATGATATGGATGACATGGGAGATATCTTCGGCGATATGTTTGGAGGAATGTTTCATGGCAGAGGCGGAAATTCAAGGCGGAGCAGCTATCAGATGAAAGGCGAGGACCTGCATGCAGATGTAATGGTCAGCTTTGATGAAGCTGCTTTTGGCGGTGAGAAACTGATTCATATTGGGACACAGGATGGCTCCGGACAGGTGCAGTCGCTGCAAGTCCATATTCCGGCAGGAATTGAAGACGGCAAGAGTATTCGGCTGCGGGGAAAAGGTATGCCGGGTATGAATGGCGGAGAAGCGGGAGACCTGCTTTTGAAGGTTCATGTGGGGACAAAGGCCGGATTCGAACGGAAAGGACAGGATGTCTATGCAAAAACGGAGATTCCGTTTACAACGGCAGTCTTTGGCGGAGAAGCAAAGGTAAGAACACTGGACGGAAATGTGATGTGCAGGATACCAGCAGGTACACAGTCCGGCAGCAAGATCCGTCTGAAGGGAAAAGGAATCCAGAAGATGGGGAATGCATCTGCTCATGGTGATTTTTATGTGGAAGTGCAGATTGAAGTGCCGAAAAATCTGAATGAGGCTTCCAAACAGAAATTAAGGGAATACGAAGAGTGTCGAAAGGCAGGATGATGAAAAAAATTGATAAAATACTGGCGGCCGGATTACTTCTGACCGCTGTTCTACTGGGAATCTTTTTGTTTGCGGGAAAAGAGGAAGGAACATGGGCAGTAGTGACTATAGACGGAACAGAATATGGAAGCTACGCTCTTGATAAGGAACAGACGATTGATCTGGGAACGGGCAATCATCTGGAGATCAGAGGTGGAGAGATTCGTATGACGGAGGCAGACTGCCCGGATCAGATCTGCGTGCAGACAGGCAGTATCTCCAAAGAGCATGAGATGATCGTATGTATGCCCCATAAGGTGATTGTAGAGATTCGAAAAGAATAAGTATCTGAAAATCGAACATATGGTTGCAGTTCTTCGGAATCCGTGGTATGATTTTGAAGAATGAGAAAACAGGAGAAATCATAAAATGATCGCGTTTTTAAAAGGAACCATAGAAGATATCACGGAAAACAGTCTGGTGCTGGATGTAAATGGCATCGGCTATGAGGTATTGGTGCCAGGACAGCTTCTCGACATGCTGGAGGGAATCGGTCAGGAACTGAAGGTTTATACTTATATGCAAGTGCGGGAGGACGCAGTGGTACTGTTTGGCTTCCTGACCAGGGATGATCTGGCCATGTTTAAAATGCTGATCGGAGTAAACGGTGTGGGACCAAAGGCGGGACTTGGCATCCTGTCTGCATTGGGAACGGAAGAACTCCGGTTTGCGGTGTTGGCAGATGATGCGAAGAGGATTGCAAAAGCTCCCGGTATCGGGGCAAAAACGGCGCAGAAAATTATTCTGGAGCTGAAAGACAAGCTGGATCTTGCAGAAGTATTTGAACAGAAGCTGAATGCTGACCGTCAGCAGGAAGCGGCTGTATCAGCAGGAAGTGACATGGTTCAGGATGCAGTGGAGGCGCTTGTAGCGCTTGGCTATGGAAGTACAGAGGCGCTCCGCGCAGTACGTGCGGTGAAAGCAGATACAGTGGCAGACAGTGAGCAGCTGTTAAAAGAAGCATTGAAACATATGCTGTAGAAGAAACAAGGCGGTAGCAAAAGGGATGAATAATCGCAGAATTATCACAACAGAGGAATCAGAAGAGGATATCCGAATAGAAGGAACCTTACGTCCGCAGCATCTGAGTGAGTACATCGGGCAGGAACGGGCCAAAAGTACTCTGAAGATTTACATAGAAGCGGCAAAGTCCAGAGGAGAGGCACTGGATCATGTGTTGTTTTACGGTCCTCCCGGACTTGGTAAGACGACGCTTGCGGGAATTATTGCCAATGAGATGGGAACGCACATGAAGGTAACCAGCGGTCCGGCTATTGAAAAACCAGGTGAGATGGCGGCAATCCTCAACAATCTGCAGGAGGGAGATGTGCTTTTTGTGGATGAGATTCACCGTCTGAACCGTCAGGTTGAGGAAGTTCTTTATCCGGCCATGGAAGATTATGCCATTGATATTATGATTGGAAAGGGAGCATCCGCCAGAAGTATTCGTCTGGATCTTCCGAAATTCACCCTGGTAGGGGCAACTACAAGGGCTGGTCTTCTGACAGCACCGTTAAGGGACAGATTTGGTGTGGTTCATCATCTGGAATATTATACGGTACAGGAGCTGACGACGATTATCTTACGTTCTGCGGAAGTACTGCATGTGGAGATCGATCGGAACGGTGCGGTAGAACTGGCAAGACGCTCAAGAGGAACGCCTCGTCTGGCAAACCGATTGTTAAAGAGAGTACGTGATTTTGCCCAGGTAAAATATGACGGAAAGATCACAGAGAAAGTAGCGGTGTTTGCATTGGATCTTCTGGAAGTGGATCGTCACGGCCTGGATCAGTCAGACCGCCTGATTCTGCGCACGATCATAGAGAAATTCGCAGGAGGTCCGGTGGGACTTGATACACTGGCAGCATCTCTTGGCGAGGATGCCGGTACACTGGAAGACGTCTATGAGCCGTATCTTTTACAGAATGGTTTCCTGAACAGGACATCCCGGGGAAGAATGGCGACAGAACTGGCATATGAACATTTGGGGATTGCTTTTCCGAAATAAATCGGTATACTAGTAAGTAACAAACCGTTTTGGAGGTGCTGGTACTATATGGCAAAGAAGAATACAGCAGAAGTGCTGATTAATGGGAAAATCTATGTGATCAGCGGTTACGAAAGTACTGCATACCTTCAGAAAGTTGCGGCATACTTAAATGAGATGGAAGAAAAGGTGACCGCAATGGACGGATACCGCCGGCTGGGATCGGAAGAAAAGCAGCTTCTGAAGAATATGAATCTGGCGGATGAATATTTCAAGGCCAGTGATGCGAAAGAACAGCTGGAACGGGAACTGGAGAACCGCGATAAGGAGATCTATGGTCTGAAGCATGATCTGATCGACGCGAAGCTGGAGCAGGAGAAGCTGACGAAGCGAATCCACGAACTGGAGACGGAGCTTGCTGAAGAACAGAAAATGAAGGCAAGGCTTTCCCAGTCCGCTGCAGGACGGAAGATCCACAGACCGGAACAGAAGTTATAATTGACAACGATATCCATGAATGTAAGGCCAGCCCGAGAGAGCTGGCTTCTTTTACGAAAGGAAACCATATGAGGGGAAAAAAACTGGAGGTACTGGCTCCGGCCGGTTCATTTGAAAGCCTGCGGGCGGCAGTCAACGCGGGCGCAGATGCAGTCTATATGGGTGGCAGCCGCTTTGGTGCCAGGGCTTATGCCCAGAATCCGGAAGGGGAGAATCTTCTGGCTGCCATTGATTACGCACATCTGCATGGAGTCAGATTGTATCTGACGGTAAATACACTGCTGAAAACAAGAGAACTGGAGCAGGAACTCTACGACTATCTGCTTCCATGTTATGAGCATGGACTGGATGCGGTGCTGGTGCAGGATATGGGAGTGCTGAAGGCAGTCAGAGAGTGGTTTCCGGATCTTCCGGTGCATGCCAGTACACAGATGACGCTGAATGGAGTCGGAGGAGTGAAAGTGCTAAAAGAACTGGGCGCAGAGCGTGCAGTCCTTTCCCGGGAACTGTCACTGAATGAGATTGCAGTGATCAGTCGGGAGACCGGCATGGAACTGGAAACCTTTGTCCATGGAGCTCTTTGTTACTGCTATTCGGGCCAGTGCCTGTTCAGCAGTATACTGGGAGGAAGAAGCGGAAACCGGGGGCGCTGTGCGCAGCCGTGCCGTCTGGCGTATTCAGCAGTGGATGAAAAAGGAAAGAACCTGACTGGAGAACAGACACTGTTAAGCCCGAAGGATATCTGTGCTCTGGATCTGATTCCGGAGATCGCGAAAGCTGGTGTCTATTCGCTGAAGATTGAAGGCCGTATGAAACGGCCGGAATATACTGCCGGGGTAGTACGGATTTACAGAAAATATGTGGACCAGTACCTGCAATATGGAGAGGAGAATTATAAGGTAGCAGAGGCGGATCGAAGAGAACTGCTTCTTCTGTTCAACAGAGATGGATTTTCGGAAGGTTATTATAGACAGCATAACGGAAAAAATATGATGGCTCTGAAGAATGCGGAGGCTTCTGAACAGGAAAAACGTGCCTATGAGGAGTTGATTGCGCGGATTCATAAAGAGTATGTGGAGACGGAGCAGAAAGTGCGGATCAACGGATGTCTGTCTGCCTGTGAAGGGAATCCCATGTCGCTGGTACTGACCGCGGAGAAACACCCGGAAATTTCTGTCCGGGTAGAAGGAGAGGTTCCGCAGAAAGCACAGAACCGTCCCATGGAAGAGGCACAGTTTGCAAAGCAGCTGAGGAAAACGGGCAATACCTCATTTGAATGGGAGCATCTGGAGATTCATCTGGAAGGCAATCTGTTTGTCCCGGTAGGGGCTCTGAATAATCTGAGACGGGAAGCACTGGAAGCAATCCGGAAAGCATTATTGGAATCTTTCTTTCGTCCGATACCCGTTGAACTTCCAGAAGAAGGAAAAACAACAATAAAGGAAAAGGCATGGAAGAAGACGGTACTGCATGTTTCTGTGGAGACAGAGGAACAGCTGGAAAGTGTATTATCTTATGTGCAGGAAGACGGTAAAGAATCTGGTATGGAAGCGGTTTATCTTGAAGCAGAGACGCTGGAAGACCATCTGGAGCAGGACATCAGGCAGATTCATGCAGAAGGAATGAAAGCATATGTGATGCTGCCTGTTGTATTCAGGGAAAAGACCAGAGAACGCTACGAGAAGAGACTGAATTTCTGGAAAGAACTTGATACAGACGGATATGTGATCCGAAATCTGGAAGAATATACATTTTTGAAGGAAAATGACCTGCTGAAAGGGATGATAACCGATCATAATGTCTATACCTTTAATAAACGGAGCAGAGAATACTGGAGAGATGCAGGAACTGTCTGGCAGACGAATCCGTTGGAACTGAATGCCAGAGAACTGAAAGAAATCTCGGCGGCAGACAGTATTCAGCTGATCTATGGACGTTATCCCATGATGGTAACAGCAGGATGTATTCATAAGACGCTGAACCGCTGCAAAGGTGTGCCGGAACAGTGGAGTCTGAAAGACCGGTACCGGAAGGTATTTCCAGTGAAAAATTATTGCAGGGACTGTTATAATGTGATCTATAACAGCCAGCCTCTCTATCTTCTGGATCGGAAAGAAGAGCTGGAAGCACTGCATGCTGGGGCATACCGGCTGATGTTTACGACAGAAAACGGCAGGGAGACATCCAGAATCCTTTGCAGCTGTCTGACCGGACAGCCGGAAAAGGGCGAATTCACAAGAGGACATTTTAAACGGGGCGTAGAGTAACAATGGTAAATGTAGTTACGGGTTTGACAAAATATGCATTGATTCTTTTTCTGGCAATCTATACGCTGCTGGGATTCCGCATGGCGGGTAAATCCGAAGAAGAAAAAGAAGCGGCTCTGTGGCAGCAGAATATCCTGTTTTTCGGGATGCATTTTCTGGGAAATCTGGTGCTTTATCTGAATACGAAGGGCGAAAGCCTGATCACATTTTACGTAGTGCAGCTGGGATTGTTTTCTCTGTTTTTAATTCTGCATCATCTGATCTATCCGAAGGCAGACAAGACTCTGAATCATAATCTGCTGCTCCTTCTGAGCGTAGGACTTCTGATGCTGGCGCGACTGTCATCGGAAAAGGCAGAACGGCAGCTGGAGGTGGCAATTCTTGCCATGGGACTTACGTTTCTGATTCCGTGGATCATACGGAAAGCAGGAAAATTAAGAGATCTGTACTGGATTTACGGAGCGGTGGGGTTCTTTTTGCTTGTGGCTGTACTGGTGCTTGGTTCGTTGAGCTTTGGTGCAAAACTTGCCATCACCATTCATGGAATTACATTTCAGCCGTCAGAATTTGTAAAAATACTGTTTGTATTCTTTACGGCGGGAATGCTGAAAGAGGACCATAGCCTGAAGCGTGTGGCGGTCACAACGGGCATAGCTGCTGCCTATGTACTGGTACTGGTCGGTTCCAAAGATCTGGGCGGTGCGCTGATCTTCTTCGTTACCTATCTGGTGATGCTTTATGTGGCAACCGGAAAAATACTGTATTTTTTTGCGGGGCTGATTGCGGGAAGTGCGGCTGCCTGGGCGGCATGCGGTATTTTTGCTCATGTCAGAGCCAGAGTGCTTGCCTGGAGTGATCCGTTTTCCGTCATTGAAAATGAAGGATATCAGATTACGCAGTCATTGTTTGCTATAGGAACCGGGGGTTGGTTCGGATCCGGTATCGGGCAGGGAATGCCATACAAAATTCCGGTTGTGGAGGAAGATTTCATATTTTCTGCCATATCTGAGGAACTGGGTGTCCTGTTTGCCGTGCTGCTGATTTTTGTATATATCAGCTGTTTTTATATGATTATCAATATTGCAGTCTGCCTGCAGGACAGTTATTATAAGCTGGTTGCACTGGGACTTGGTACAGTTTTGATGTTCCAGGTATTTCTCTCTATAGGCGGTGCAGTAAAATTTATCCCGTCCACAGGAGTGACGTTGCCGTTTATCAGTTATGGAGGAAGTTCTCTTCTGACTTCTTTTATGATGTGGGCAATTATTCAGGGAATGTATCTGAAACGAGGGGATGAGGTAGTGGAAAATGACAGTAAAGACAACAAAGAAAAAGCCAAAAAAGAAAAATAACAGCCGGGAATATACGAATGTTTTAGTTCTGTTTACCACACTTTTTGCATTGTTGGCAGGATATCTGGTATATTTTCAGGCCTTTGATAGCCGGGATGTGATCAATAATCCATATAATGCCCGGATTGAGGCAATGGAAAACCAGGTGATCCGTGGAAATATCCTGTCTTCAGACGGTCAGATTCTGGCTTCCACGAAGGTAAACAAGGACGGAACGGAGAAGAGGGAATACCCGTTTGGCTGTACTTTCTCTCATGTACTTGGATACTCAGATTATGGAAAAACAGGAATTGAGAGCCTTGGAAATTTTCAATTGACCCGCTCCAACGCCTACTTTATTGAACGTTTTATCAATGAATTAAAAGAAAAGAAAAATATTGGGGACAGTCTGGTGACTACATTGAATGTGGATATTCAGACAGCTGCCCATGATGCGCTGAGCACGAAAAACGGCGCAGTGGTGGTGATTGAGCCATCTACAGGAAATGTGCTGGCGCTGGTGTCCAAACCGGACTATGATCCGGCGGAGATCGCAGCCAGATGGGATGAATTCAGCAATTCAGATGACGGTGTTCTTCTGAACCGGGCGACCCAGGGACTTTATCCGCCGGGGTCGGTGTTTAAGACGGTGACCCTTCTTGAATATCTCCGCGAGCATCAATATGAGACCGGTGGTTTTTCTTTTGACTGCAAAGGAAAAGTGACAACGGGAGATACTTCCATCAGCTGTTATAAAGGAAAGAAGCACGGAGAACTGAATCTCACAAAGGCATTTGACAAGTCCTGTAACGGTGCGTTTGCGGAGATTGGACGGAATCTTGACATATCTGCATTTGAGTCTCTGGCAGATCAGCTTCTCTTTAACAAAGAACTTCCGCTTGATTTTTCGTACAGTAAGAGCTCGTTTTCACTGGAAGAATCCGACCCGGATGTGCTGAAAATGATGACGGCTATCGGTCAGGGAAATACGCTTGTGACGCCTATACACATGGCAATGTTGATGTCGGCCATTGCCAATGATGGTGTGCTGATGAAACCCCGTTTCCTTGAACGGACAGAGAGCTATACCGGTACGCTGGTGGAGCGGTATCCGGAAGAAACATATGGAAGTATCATGACACAGGAGGAGGCGGAACTTTTGCAGCTGTTCCTGCGGACGGTTGTGGAGGATGGCACGGCATCCGCACTGAAGAGTAGTATCTATGAGGCCAGCGGAAAGACCGGAACCGCTGAGTACTCCAGTGACAAGAAGAAAAGCCATGCATGGTTTACCGGCTATGCGACCGACGGAGAGCGGGAACTGGCCGTAGCAGTGATTGTGGAAGGGGCAGGGTCCGGAAGCGAATATGCAGTGCCCATTGCCGGAAAAATATTTGACGCGTATTTCGGGAAATAGAGGAGTTAGCCTTGTCAACCGATTGAAAAAATGGTATGCTAAATGCAGTTTTGAAAAGCACACCAGGTGACAGGAGGAATTGCAGTGATTGAAGCAACGAGCTGTGGCGGTGTGGTGATTTTTCGGGGCAAGATCCTTCTTCTGTATAAAAATTACAAGAACAAATACGAAGGATGGGTATTGCCGAAGGGAACTGTAGAGCAGGGAGAAGAGTACCCGCAGACTGCGACCAGGGAGGTGCGTGAGGAGACTGGCGTGGATGCTCAGATTATCAAGTATGTGGGTAAAAGCCAGTATACCTTTACTGTGCCGGAGGATGTGATCTCAAAAGACGTCCACTGGTATCTGATGATGTCAGACAGTTACTACAGTAAGCCACAACGTGAAGAGTATTTTATGGATTCCGGATATTACAAATTTCATGAAGCATACCATCTGCT
The DNA here is from genome assembly GCA_018228645.1 of Clostridiaceae bacterium Marseille-Q4143. GTDB lineage: Bacteria > Bacillota > Clostridia > Lachnospirales > Lachnospiraceae > Hominiventricola > Hominiventricola filiformis. The sequence continues at coordinate 3,152,340 of CP073693.1, read as the reverse complement.
GAAATTTCCGAATGAGAAGCAGATTCTGGAAAAAGCGTATAATGAGTATATGGAACTGAAGAAAAATAATCTTTGGAAAAACCACAGGTAGAGAGGAGAGGTTGTTGGAGACGACAGCCTCTTTTTCAAAAAAGGAGGTGGCGGTTATCCGCTGGTATAAAAACTTATATCTTGGCCCGAATGCCGCTGCGCATATTGAGATAATCCGGAAAAAAGCTTTTGCGAACAGGCGGATGGCAGGTGTATATTATATTACGCTGGCGTCCACACCCGGCAATCTGCTGGATATTTTCCATAATGCACTGCTTTCAGAGAAGCTGTTTGCTTCCCGACAGTGCCAGAAGATTGTAGGAGTGGCTGAGGGAAAACAGGAAGCGCTTCGGCTGGTATCGGACATGATTCTGGAAATGTATGAAAAGACCGGGAAATTTGATGTGTCATCCTTTTTCCGGGAGGAAGATTTTGAAGACTGATGAAGGGGTACTGATAGCATGCTGCATGTGGGATTGTTAATTCTGAAAATACTGGGAATCCTTCTTCTTAGTATCCTGGGACTCGTCCTTCTTCTGCTGTGCATCGTCCTTTTTGTTCCGGTTGGCTATCGTCTGGATATGGAAAAGAGGGAAAGATTTCAGCTGCAGGGCAGAGTTTCCTGGCTGTGTTGGGTTCTGACTGCCATATTTTTTGTCAGGTGGGAGAACAGCGAAGATGGTTTTCAGACAGAAAAGAAGATCTGCATTTTCGGAATTTCACTGAATCGGATACGGGAATGGAAAAAGAAGCACTGCCGGAAAAAGAACAAGCCGGAAGGAAGGCCGATGCAAAAAACAGAGAAATCGGAAGAGGAAAAAGCACCTGAAGCTGCAGTAAAACGGGAAGAACAGCAGGAAGAGAAGAAAACGGCTGATCTGCCTGCGGTTCGGGAAAAATCCAGAGAAAAGAAAGAACGGCACCGCCGGAAACGATGGAATCCCATGGAGACATTTCGACACATCTGTGATAAAATAAAGAACATCGGAAGTTTTGTGCGGAGCCTGTATAGAAAGACGAATGAATTTCAGGAATTCTGGAACCGGAAAGAGCATGTCCGCGCGCGGCAGGCTGTGCTGCAGGAAGCCCGTTTTCTGTGGAAGAAATCAAGGCCTCGTAAAGTGGCCGGGAAAGTGACATTCGGATTCGAAGATCCCTCATGGACCGGCCTTGGCACCGGACTGCTGTCCATGCTGTATCAGTGGTATCCGAAAAGGTTTTCCATACATCCGGATTTTGAAAGAGAGATTTTGGAAGGAGAACTTCATATCAGGGGGCGGATACAGATATATGTACTTTGTCTGATAGCATTTCGCCTGTGGCGAAATCAGGATGTGCGTCAGATGTATCAGGAATGGAAACAATAACAGGAGGTTCTTATGAGCGAGAAAAATAACAATACCTTTGAATCTACAGTGTCTTCCCTGTTTCAGGGCATGGACCATTTTATTTCCAGCAAGACTGTTGTGGGAGATGCCATTACGGTAGGAGATACCATTATTCTTCCGCTGGTGGATGTTTCTTTTGGCGTGGGAGCAGGCGCAGCTGCATCAGAGGGAAAAAATAACGGAGCAGGCGGACTGGGCGGCAAGATTTCTCCGAGTGCGGTGCTGGTGATCAAGGACGGCAATATCCGTCTGGTCAATGTGAAGAATCAGGATGCAGTGACAAAAGTATTGGACATGGTACCTGATTTTGTCAATAAATTCACTTCCGGAAAGAAATCCGACCCTGAAGTTGACAAGGCTGTGAATGATATTCTGGACGGAGAAAAATAGGCGGAATCGGGCAAAATAAAAAAATATGTAAAAATGCAAAATTTTGCTTGCCAAGATGAAATATTTCTGATAGAATAACAGAAGTTGTGAGTCTCCGGGACTCAAATAACCCTAAGGAGGTGCAATGATGGCTAAATGTGCAGTTTGTGAGAAGAGTGTTCACTTTGGTAACAATGTGAGTCATTCCCATAGAAGATCCAACAAAATGTGGAGATCCAATGTGAAGTCCGTAAAAGTGAAAGTAAACGGCGGAGCAAAGAAAATGTATGTATGCACTTCTTGCTTAAAATCCGGTAAAGTTGAAAGAGCTTAATCGGCTGTCATATGATAGGAATGCATAGGGGGTGTCGCAGTGCGATGCCCTCTTTTTGCTTGCAAAATAAATTTAACAGGAAAAATAGCACTGGTAACCGCAGATAATGAAGACGGCGGAGAGAAGGATGCGGGGAAAGAGGTTGTCTGATGGCAGAAACAAAGTAAAAAATATGCCGATGCCGATCCAGAACATGACAAAACCGATAGTTTTTCTCATAAAAGCCGGTGAAACTCCTCTGTTTTGCTTGTTTTAGTATATGCAGCGGAAGAAGAAAATAGAAAAAGAGAAAAACTTATTTCATTTTTCTTCTGTATCGGGTATAATAATTGCAGTTATGTAATTTAATTGGGAGGTATCATCGTATGCAGGGACAGATTAATACGAATTTAGGAAATATTTCAATCGATTCGGATGTGATTGCAGCTTATGCGGGTTCTGTAGCGCTCGGATGCACCGGTATTGTCGGAATGGCATCCCTTGATATGCGTGACGGGCTGATGAAACTTTTAAAGAAGGACAGTATTACCAGAGGCATCGAAGTTTCTATTGAAGATAATGAAATCTGTCTGGGATTTCATGTGATTGTAGCTTATGGAGTAAATATTCCGGTAGTATCTCAGAATCTGATGGATTCCGTCAGATATCAGGTGGAAGAATTTACCGGCATGAAGATTGACAGAATCGATATCTTCGTGGAAGGTGTAAGAGTGATTGATTAAGGAGGAACTTCATCTTGATGAGGACAATAGATGCCCAGATGATTAAGAAAATGTTTCTGGGTGGAGCAAAGAATCTGGAATCCAAAAAAGAGTGGATTAATGAACTGAATGTATTTCCGGTGCCGGATGGTGATACTGGTACAAACATGACCATGACGATCACGGCAGCAGCCAGTGAAGTTTCAGCGCTGGCAGACGTGAACATGGAGACACTGGCAAAATGCATCTCTTCTGGTTCTCTGCGTGGGGCAAGAGGAAACTCTGGTGTTATTCTTTCTCAGCTTCTCAGAGGTTTTACCAAGGGAATCAGAGACCATGAGAAACTGGATGTGGTTGACCTAGCAAATGCCATGGACAAAGCAGTAAAGACTGCGTACAAGGCAGTTATGAAGCCGAAGGAAGGTACGATTCTGACAGTTGCCAAAGGTGCGGCTGACAAGGCCGCAGATCTGGCATCTACGGTAGAAGATGTGGAAGAGTTCTGCCGACTTGTCATCGAAGAGGCTGAAGAAGTACTGGCACAGACTCCGGAGATGCTTCCGGTGCTGAAAGAGGCAGGTGTTGTCGATTCCGGCGGACAGGGACTGGTAGAGGTTCTGAAAGGTGCCTATGATGCACTTCTTGGAAAAGAAGTGGATTATTCTTTTGATACTAATGCGAAAAAGGCTGCTCCGGTGAAGATCAGTGAGCAGACTCAGGCAGAGATTAAATTCGGTTACTGTACAGAGTTTATCATTATGCTGGACAAACCGTATGATCAGCAGAAAGAGCATGAGTTCAAGGCATTCCTGGAATCCATCGGTGATTCGATTGTCGTAGTATCTGATGATGAGGTTGTCAAGGTACACGTACATACGAATGATCCGGGTCTGGCAATCCAGAGAGCACTGACTTATGGTGCACTTTCCAACATGAAGATTGACAATATGCGTCTGGAGCATGAAGAAAAGCTGATCAAGGACGCTTCCAGAATTGCTGCAGAGAAAAAGGCAGAAGAGAAGAAATCGGAAGAACCGCGGAAAGAGATGGGTTTCATCTCTGTATCCGTCGGAAAAGGCGTAGGCCAGATATTTAAAGATCTCGGCGTAGATTATCTCATTGAGGGCGGACAGACCATGAACCCGAGTACAGAGGATATGCTGGAAGCCATTGACAAGGTAAATGCGGATAATATTTTTATTCTTCCGAATAACAAGAACATTATTCTGGCGGCAAATCAGGCAAGTTATCTGACCGAGGATAAGAAGATTATCGTAGTTCCGACCAAGACTGTACCGCAGGGAATCACTGCCATGATCAACTATATTCCGGAGGAGACACCGAAGGAAAATGAGCTTCGTATGGCAGAAGAGATCAAGAATGTCAAGACCGGACAGGTAACTTATGCAGTTCGTGATACAAAGATTGATGATAAAGAGATCCATGAGGGCGATATCATGGGTATCGGCGATGCAGGCATTCTTGCAGTCGGCAAGGATATTGCGGAGACAACGAAAGCTATGATGGCGGAACTGGTAGATGAGGATTCTGAGATTATCGGTATTTATTACGGTGAGGATATCTCGGAAGAAGATGCACAGAAGCTGGGAGACGAGCTTGCAGCCCTGTATCCAAATACTGAAGTAGAAGTGCATGAAGGTGATCAGCCGATTTATTATTATGTGATTTCTGTAGAATAAAGCAGATAAAGAAAACGAAGAAAGAGGCGGCAGTTGTTGCTGCCTCTTTTTGCAGGGGACATCATGAAAATTACATTTATTTATCACAGCAGTTTTGCCGTGGAGCTGGAAAACTGTGTACTGGTTTTTGATTATTACGGGGAGGGACAGCTTCCGACGATTCCGGAAAATAAAAAGATTTACTTTCTGAACAGCCATGCGCATCCGGATCATTTTAAAAGAGAAATACTGGAGCTGAAATCGGAGTATCCGACAGCGGAATATATTCTTTCACGAGATATCCGGTTCCGGGAAGAGGAACGGAAACCCTGGATTCACAGTGTGAGAGCCAATATGGAATATGAGATCGGTCAGCTGAAGGTTCGAACTTTAAAATCTACGGATGTGGGTGTTGCGTTTGTGGTGGAGACAGAAGGTAAAAGAATCTATCATGCGGGTGATCTGAACTGGTGGCACTGGACTGGAGAGAGTAAATATTGGAATAATAATATGGCGGCTAATTATAAGAATGCCATTAACCAGATCAAAGGTGAACATTTTGATGTGGCGTTTGTCCCGGTGGATCCAAGACTGGGAACTTTCTACAGCTTGGGCATCCGGTACTTTCTGGAAAATACCCACGTAGATGCTGTATTCCCCATGCATTGCTGGGGACAGTATGAAGTCTGCAGGAAACTTCAAAAGGAGCCGGAATTAAACGGCATGCTGGAACATTATTATCCGATCAAAGATACAGCGCAGGAGTGGAATCTATGAAAGTAAAAATTTATACAGATGGTGCAGCACGCGGCAATCCTGACGGACCGGGAGGATACGGAACCATTCTTTCTTATATGGACTCCAAAGGAGAAGAACATATCCGGGAGTATTCTCAGGGATATAAAAAGACTACCAATAACCGGATGGAACTGATGGCGGCAATCGTTGGTCTGGAGGCGTTGAATCGGCCGTGTGAAGTGGAGCTGTATTCAGATTCCAAATATCTGGTAGATGCCTTTAATCAGCACTGGATTGATTCATGGCTTAGGAAAAACTGGGTCAACAGCCAGAAAAAGCCTGTAAAGAACCCGGATCTGTGGAAGCGGCTGTTGAAAGCAAAAGGACCCCATCAGGTTACATTTATCTGGGTCAAAGGCCATGACGGCCATGCGCAGAACGAGCGCTGCGATCAGCTGGCAACCACAGCAGCTGATGGAGACGGACTGATTGACGATGTGATTCTTGAATAAAGATCAGAGAACTGTAAAAAGAAGTTGCAAAAAACAGAAAGGTCATGTAAACTGATAGACAGGTATAGAACATTCTTGTGCAGTCGCACAAAACTTTCCCCAATGATAAAAGCATCGGACAAAGCATAATCCGGTAGAAGAAACGGAAAGGATGAATATGACATATGAGAAGTTTTTAGATTGTCTGGAGCAGGAACTGCATGACCTTATGAAGAACGGTGAGGAGATCCGCCGTGTGGAGGTTCTCAAAAATAACAGCGTCCGTCTGGATGGATTTTCCTATCGGATGCCGTACCGGAAGGAAGAACCGACGGTATATGTGAATCATTATTATCGGAAAAATATGGATATGACAGATATCCGGGAAATTGCCACTGCGGTTCTTCAGATTCAGCGGGAAAGCAGAAAACTTCCCTCAGAGGAATTAAACGAAGTGCTTCATTTTGACCGAATGAAAGACAGAATTTTTTATCGGCTGGTATCAAGGGAACGTAACAGGGAATTGCTGGAGAAGACACCACACGTGGACTGGATGGATCTTTCGCTTGTATTCTATCTGAGGATTCCTGATCATATTATCAGGAATGCGACAGCCCTGATCAGCCGGACGCATATGGAACGCTGGGAGAAGACAGAGGAAGATCTTCTTCTGACGGCATCGGAGAATATGCGCAGTGTACCGGTATTTCTTCATCCGTTGGAGCAGCTTCTGGAGGAGTACGGCCTTGATCTTTCCGGGAGTGGTCTTTATGTTTTAAGCAACAGCCGGAAAGAGTTCGGAGCAGCTGTGATCGTGGATCAGGATGTCCAGAAAATGTGTGCGGAACGTTTCGGACAGAGTTATCATGTGATTCCGAGCAGCATTCATGAACTGATTCTGATTCCTTCTGATCAGGAAATGTCACGGAACGATCTGGATGCAATGATCCGGGACGTGAACCGGCGTTGTGTGAGCAGAGAAGAGTTTCTGTCAGACCATGCATATTATTATGATGCGGACGAAGAACGACTGAAATTTTAAAAAATCGTAAATATTACAATTTTATTACAAAAAACATTTGCTTATTTCCTCAACATGGTGTATTATAGTTGAGGTAATAAGCCATGCACCTGTAGCTCAGCTGGATAGAGCACGGGCCTCCGACGCCCGGTGTCGCAAGTTCGAATCTTGTCAGGTGCATTTTTTGTATCCAAAATCCAAAGGATTTGGTTATGAGGGAACTGATGTTGTGTGAAATACACGGACTAGATTTGGAGGAAATGGAATGGAACAAAGAAATATGAGAGAATTACTGGAAAAATATAAGTATTATGTGATCGGTGCTGCAGTGGTGCTGGTTGTGATCATTGCGCTTGTGGCGGGCGGCCGGAAGACAGAAACGGTACCGGAAGAACCGCAGGAAACTCAGGAGGCAGCAGATCAGCAGGCAGCAGATCAGCAGGAGCAGGAAGAAGAACCGAATGAGTTGGAAGAAAACAGTCATTCATCAATTGAACGTCTGGTGAGTAAATATCTGGATTGTATCGTAAATGGTGATGTGGATGCGCTGGAATCCATCGTAGATGAGTTATCAGATGCAGACAAAGAAGAAGTTAAAAAACTGGATAAAGCATATGAATCTTACAGTGACCTGAAATGTTATACAAAGAAGGGCCCGGACGAGGATTCTTATATTGTATTTGTATGCTGTGATATGAAGATCGCCGGAGTGGAGACGCTGGCGCCTTATATCAGCTGCCTGTATATCGGACCGAAGGATGAATCCGGCAACCGTTATATCCGCTATAATAATGTAGAGGAGGATCAGACACTGCAGGCTTATGTGCAGGAGCTGGAACAGGATCCGGAAGTAAAAGCTCTTTACGATGATGTCAATGCCCGCTATCAGGAAGCACTGAACAGTGATCCGACTCTGGCAGAATTTGTTCAGAATGCGACCGGTAAGGCAAATGAGAATACGGAAACTGCGGAAGAGGAAGCTTCTGCAGCAGATGAGGCCGCTGAGCAGGAGGATGCTCAGGAGGAGACTGGGGAAGAACCGGCAGCAGAAGAGCAGACCGAAGAGCCAGCAGAGGAAGAAGCACCGGCAGCAGAGGCACAGAACAGAGAGACCCGTGTTACGGAGAGTGTCAATATCCGTTCGGAGGCGTCTACGGATTCTGACCGTATTGCCCTTGCATATCAGGGAGATGCCATCACACAGATTGAGTCCTATGATAATGGCTGGAGCAAGGTTGAGTACAAAGGTGAGACCGGTTATGTGAAGACCGAATTCCTGGAGTAATGAATTTTTGAAAAGTGAATAAATATGGAAAAGCTCCATACCCTAGTAGCAATACAAGGGAAAGGAGCTTTTTTATGTTTTCAGATGCGGACAGAGCTGTGATGAAGGAAAATTACCGAAACAGCCGGATGGGACGGGAAGCCATCAATGTGATGATCAGTAAGGTGGAGGATGATGATCTGGCGTTGGATCTGAACCGCCAGGCATGTAAATTCATGCAGTTTGAGGAGAAGATCCAAAAAGAATATATGAAGGCAGAAGAGCCGCTGCCGGAGGAAAATCTGGTAGGAAAGACGATGCTGTGGGGAGGTATTCAGATGAATACCCTGTTGAATGCCAGTACCAGCCATCTGGCCGATATGATGATTCAGGGAAATACAAAAGGTATTGTAGAGCTTATGAAGGCAGTGAAGAGTAATCAGAGTGTGCAGAAAGAATATTATGAAATTGCGCAGGAACTGATGGATTTTGAAGAGAAAAATATTGAGAAACTGAAAGCGTATCTTAGATAGTCACTGGTCATTTGAAGGAAAATTTGGTATGATAGAATGGCGTGGGGCAATATGGAGCCCCACGAAACAGCAGCTGAAAAGAGCGGCAAAAAGTTCCGAGAAAGGAAGTACATACCATGATACGTTTAAATAAATATATGAGTGAGGCGGGTGTCTGCTCCCGAAGGGAGGCAGACCGGCTTATCGAAGCTGGAAAAGTGACCGTTGACGGCATGAAAGCGACTGTCGGCATGCAGATTGAGGAAGGGCAGAAGGTTTGCCTGAACGGAAAACCAGTACAGAAAGATAAAAAGGATAAGCTCATTCTTCTGGCAGTGAATAAACCAAGGGGAGTAGTCTGCTCAGAAAAAAGTCAGGGCGGTGATGTGAACATCATTGATTTTCTTCATTATCCCAAACGGATTACTTATGCAGGGCGTCTGGATAAAGATTCTGAAGGGTTACTTCTCATGACGAATAATGGGGATATCATTAATAAAATGATGCGTGCGGCAAATTATCATGAGAAGGAATACGAAGTAACGGTAGATAAAGAATTTAATGACCGCTTTCTGAAAGACATGGCGGCAGGTGTGCACCTGAAAGAGCTGGAAGTGACCACACGTCCATGTGAAGTAGAACGACTTGGTAAAAAGAAATTCAAAATTATTCTGACACAGGGATTGAACCGGCAGATTCGCCGGATGTGTAAGGAACTGGGCTTTCATGTGACTGGAATTAAACGTGTCCGGATTATGAATATTCATCTGGGGCATCTGACAACCGGTGGATATAGGAATGTAACAGAAGCAGAACTTCAGGAACTGCTGTATTTACTGGAAGAATCCGAGAACGAGTCAGAAGATGTCCGGGAACTTGATGAGGAGGAAAGACAGGATGACGAATAAGGAGCAGCAGATTGCACGTATGAAGGAGTTGGGAGAACTGCTCCGGAATGCGTCGAAGGCTTACTATGCAGAAGACCGGGAGATTATGAGCAATCTGGAGTATGATAAGCTCTATGATGAACTGACGGCATTAGAGAAAGAGACCGGCACGGTGTTATCCGGCAGTCCTACCATGACAGTAGGCTATGAAGCAGTGGACGAGCTGCCGAAAGAGCGTCATGCGTCACCGATGCTTTCACTTGATAAGACCAAGGATGTAGGAGAACTGGCGGCATTTGCCGGAGATCATGAGGTATTGCTGTCCTGGAAGCTGGATGGGCTGACGGTTGTTCTGACCTATGAAAATGGCCAGCTTTCCAAGGCTGTCACCAGAGGAAATGGTGAAGTGGGAGAAGTCATTACGAACAATGCAAAAGTTTTTAAAAATGTTCCGCTTACGATTCCCTGCAAAGAACAGGTGATTCTTCGAGGTGAGGCAGTGATTCGTTATTCTGACTTTGAGAGAATCAATGAAGAGATCGAGGATGAAGCAGCCAAATATAAAAATCCGCGAAACTTATGCAGCGGTTCCGTCCGTCAGCTGAATAATGAGATCACGGCAAAGCGAAATGTCTATTTTTATGCATTCGCACTGGTTCAGGCCGAAGGTGTGAAGTTTGATAATTCCAGAGAAAAGCAGTTTCTGTGGCTGAAAAGCCAGGGCTTTGATGTGGTGGAATATAAGAAGGTGACTGGTGTCCAGGTGCCGGAGACTGTACAGTGGTTTTCAGAAGCTATTGTACACAATGATTTCCCATCCGATGGACTGGTGGCAACCTATGATGACATTGCATATGGGCAGTCTTTAGGAAGAACAGCAAAATTTCCAAGAGATTCCTATGCATTCAAATGGCAGGATGAACTGCGGGAAACTCATCTGCAGGAGATTGAGTGGAGTCCGTCCAGAACCGGCCTTATCAATCCAGTGGCCATCTTTGAACCGGTGGAACTGGAAGGGACAACAGTCAGCCGTGCGTCTGTTCATAATGTGAGCATTTTAAAAGGATTAAAGCTAGGTATTGGTGATGTGATCACCGTCTATAAGGCCAATATGATCATTCCGCAGATTGCAGAGAACCTGACTGGAAGCGGAACGGTAGAGATTCCGTCTGTCTGTCCGGTGTGCGGTGGTGCCACGGAAATCCGGAAAACCAATGATGTGGAATCCCTTTATTGCACCAATCCGGAATGTCCGGCAAAGAAAATCAAAGCATTTACATTATTTGTAAGCAGAGATGCCATGAACATTGACGGTTTGTCAGAGATGACGCTGGAGAAATTTATTGACAAAGGATTCATCAAGGAATATGCGGATCTGTTCCGTCTGGATCGCTACAAAGAAGAGATCGTCGGGATGGAAGGCATGGGTGTAAAATCCTATGAAAACCTTATGGACAGTGTGCAGAAAGCAAGACATACGACTCTTTCCAGAGTGATCTACAGCCTTGGTATTCCGAATATTGGACTTGCCAATGCGAAGATGCTTTGCAAAGAGTATGATGACGATGGAACGAAGCTTCGGAAAGCAACGGCGGAGGAACTGAGCCAGATTCCTGGTATTGGCGGCGTGATCGGTGCCAGCGTGGAGGCTTATTTTAAAAATGAGGAGCACAACCGATGGCTTGACGATCTGCTGGGAGAGCTGGACCTCTATAAAGAGACAGTAGATGAAAGCCAGCAGAACCTGTCAGGAAAAGTATTTGTCATCACCGGAAGTCTGGAGCAGTTTGATAACCGGGCGGCCCTTAAAGATTTTATTGAAACAAAGGGCGGTAAGGTAACCGGCAGCGTGACATCAAAGACGGATTATCTCATCAACAACGATGTGATGTCCAATTCTTCCAAAAATAAAAAAGCAAAAGAACTGGGCGTGGAGATTATTTCCGAACAGGATTTTATCGACCGGTTTACAAATGATTGATAAAAGAGGTATAAGCTATGGAAAGAGAAATGACGAACTGGATTGACAATGTATGGCCGAAATTTCTGGATGCGGGGCTGTCCATTGTATGGGCAGTGATTCTCCTGATTATTGGCATTAAAGTTATTAATGTGGCAAGAAAACTGTTAAAAAGTGCACTGGAACGTTCCAGTATTGATACCGGAGTCGTGCAGTTTCTGGACGCATTTGTAAAATTTGTAGCCTATGCGGTATTGATTCTGGCACTGTTAGGACATTTTGGAGTGCAGACAACTTCTTTTATTACTATCCTTGGTTCTGCTGGAGTAGCCATTGGTCTGTCTTTGCAGGGCAGCCTGTCCAACTTTGCAGGCGGTATCCTGATTCTGATTCTGAAACCCTTTGTGGTGGGGGATTATGTGAGCGTCTGTGGCTGTGAAGGAACGGTAGCAGTGATATCCCTGTTCTACACAACCTTACATACGGTGGATAACCGAAATGTTGTACTGCCAAATGGTAGTCTTTCCAACAGTAATATCACGAATTATTCAGCCAATGAAATTCGCCGCGTGGATATGAGCGTAGATGTGGGATATGGTTCTGACCTGAAGAAGGCAAGAGAAGTGATTATGGACATCCTGAATCAGGATGAACGAATTTTGAAAGATCCGGCTCCGATCGTAGCAGTGGATAATCTGGGAGACAGCGGCGTGAACGTGCTGATCCGTCCGTGGGTCAAATGCGAGGACTACTGGGCAGTGAAATGGAGTGTGCTGGAAGCTGTTCATAATCGACTGAATGCCGAGCAGATAGACATCCCGTTCCCGCAGATGACTGTACATCTTGATCAGAATTCATAAAGTTTTAATGGAAAACCACTGGAAAAAGGGATATACTGGTATCGGATAGTTAGACATGAGGTGAGTGAATGAAAGCGCATATGAGGAAACTCCTGAAGATATTTACCAGTCGTGTAGTTGTGGTAGGCCTGGCTCTGCTGGTGCAGTTGTCATGGTACCTGTTGTTTCTGAACAGACTCGCGAATTATTCAATTGTCGTTAATGGTTTTTTCCGTGTGCTGAGTGTGATTATTCTGTTATATCTGATCCGGAAGGATGAAAATTCTGCTTACAAAATAGCCTGGATGATCCTCATTATGGTGATTCCGCTTTTGGGAGGCATCCTTTATGTAATGATCGGCAACAAAAAGCCGGGGAAAAAACTGGCTGCAAAGATGGCAGTTGTCAAAGACAGTATGACAGATGCGCTGAAGCAAAATGAAGATGTCCTGCAGGAAATCGAGAAACAGGATGCCAGGGTTGCCGGAAATATCCGGTATATTGGAAATTATGGCCCCTATCCGGCGTGGAAAAATACGACAGTTGAATATTTTCCGGTGGGTGAAAAGATGTTTGATGCCATGTTAAAAGATCTGCAGGCGGCAAAACATTATATTTATCTGGAATATTTCATTATTGCTGAAGGTGTCATGTGGGACATGATTCTGGAGATACTGGAACGGAAAGTAAAAGAAGGTGTGGATGTCCGGCTTATTTATGATGACGTAGGATGCGTGTCATTGCTGCCAATACATTATACAAAGATTATGGAATCTAAAGGTATCAAATGCATGGCATTCAACCGTTTTGTACCGTTTTTGTCTCTTGCCATGAATAACCGTGACCATCGGAAAATTTTGGTGATTGACGGTCACACAGCTTACAATGGCGGTATCAATCTGGCAGATGAATATATCAACCGGAAGATGAGGTTCGGACACTGGAAAGATACAGGGGTGCGGATTCATGGTGAGGCCGTCTTCAATTTCAGCATGATGTTTCTGGAAATGTGGAATGCATTCCGGGAGCCGGAGACGGATTTTAAAGCCTTTGATCCCCATCGGTGGCATCCGGAACCTTTTGAAAGCGACGGCTATGTGGTGCCATACTCCGATACACCGCTGGATTTTGAAGAACTGGGGGAGAATGTCTATATCAATATCCTGAATCAGGCGAAGGATTACGTTTATATAGCAACACCCTATCTGCTGATCAGTGATGAAATGGAAAATGCACTCTGTACGGCAGCCAAGCGCGGTGTGGATGTAAGGATTCTTATGCCTGGTATTCCGGATAAACCGATGGTATTTTATATGGCGAAATCTTATTATCCGCCGCTTCTTCGGGCAGGCGTCAAGATCTATGAATACACGCCGGGATTTGTTCATGCAAAATCCTATGTGTGCGACGACCGGATTGCGACAGTAGGAACCATCAATATGGATTTCCGGAGTCTTTACCTGCACTTTGAGTGTGGAACACTGCTGTATGGGTGTAAAGCAGTGATGGATGTGAAAAAGGATATGGAGGAGTGTTTCCCGAAGTGTCATGAAGTAACCATGGGAGACTGCAGACAAGGTGTGATTGGAGATCTTCTTACTTCCGTACTCCGTGTACTGGCTCCGCTGATGTAAAGTACTGTAAAAACTATAATTACGACAGGATGAAAAGAGAAGGATGAATGTATTATTTTTTCTGACCCCGAAAAGTGAGGTGGCCCATCTCCAAAAGGAATGGACCCTCAGACAGGCCATTGAGAAACTGGAACGGAGCGGTTATACCGCCATTCCTATGATCGACCGGGAAGGACACTATGTGGGAACAGTTACAGAAGGGGATATTTTATGGACGCTGAAAAAGCGCTATAACATGAATCTGAAGGAAGCGGAGAATATTCCAGTGACCAGTGTAGAACGGCGCATTCCGTTCAAACCGGTTTCCATCGACGCAACCATGGAGGATTTGGTACAGATGGCCATGAACCAGAACTTTGTTCCGGTTATTGACGATAAAAAAATATTTATCGGCATCGTAACCAGAAAGGATATCATCCGTTTCTGCTACGAGGAGTATGCCAGAAGGCTTGAGGAGGAAAAGAAGTCATGAAATTAAAAGATTTACAGGATGCAATGATCGCAGCAATGAAAGCAAAGGACAAAGCGAGAAAAGATTCCATTTCCGCACTGGTATCTGCAGTGAAAAAAGCAGGTATCGATGCAGGCTGCCGCGATGATATCCCGGAAGATATGGTAAGTCAGGTCATTTTAAAAGAATTGAAAAGTGTAAAAGAACAGATTGATACCTGCCCGGCTTCCAGAGAAGATCTTCTGGCAGAGTACAAAGCACGTTACGAAGTGATGAGTGAGTTTGCTCCGAAGCTGTTGAGTGCAGAAGAAGTAAAAGAAATTCTCACCAGCAAATTTGCTGAAGTGCTGGCTACCAAGAATAAAGGCATGATCATGAAAACCGTTATGGGCGAACTGAAAGGCAAAGCTGACGGTAAAGTCATTAACCAGGTCGTTGCGGAGCTGACGAAATAAGACGATATTGTGGAATTGTAATTCAGTGGCTGGAAAAAGAATTAGGGATTATATAAAAGCAGAGTAAATAGATACTCTGCTTTTTTGTTATGTAAATTCGTGATACAATAAAGTGAACTTAGTGAATACATACAGGAGAACAAATGATGAGGGTTGCGGTATTAAATATTGTTGAAAATTTGCAGTGGAGGGAAATAGATGAGTGAAAAATATAAAAATAAGTTTATTGTAAATCTTGTATTGGTTGTTTTCAGTTTCATTATTGGACCAGTGCTGCATATTCCTGTGTTAGCGTTAAATATAGTGGCTTTTTTGGTAATTGTGTTTTCTCCATTTACATTAATTTATTACATAATAAGATATTTACAAGAATTATCTTATGAGCCTAATAGAGAATGGTCATTGAAATCAATTCGAAAAGAAGCAAATGAGATAAAGATTGGAAACAAATGTACAAGTGAAGGTGCATCTGAATATGAAATGGGAGAAAACTATT
Organism: Clostridiaceae bacterium Marseille-Q4143; assembly: GCA_018228645.1. Lineage (GTDB taxonomy): Bacteria > Bacillota > Clostridia > Lachnospirales > Lachnospiraceae > Hominiventricola > Hominiventricola filiformis. The sequence goes on along the minus strand of CP073693.1, from coordinate 3,137,091 downwards.
ATTATGGACGAAATGGAAAAAATAAAGATTTAGATAAAGCAATGACATATTATTTGAAGGCATCGAAATTAGGAAATTTGGATGCAATATATAGTATCGGATATATAGAATATCATCAGAGTGAAAAACATGATGCCAAGAAGACATTTAATTATTTTTTTGAAGCGGCATATAGAGGACATGTAGCAGCTCAGAGATATTTGGGGTATTGTTATTGGCATGGAGAAGGAACAGAGGAAAATATTCGAAAAGCGCTAATATGGTTTTATAAGGCAGCAGAAAGAGGAGATGCAGAATCAATGAATATGTGTGCAATTCTCTTTGATGAAAAAGAGAGGAGTAAGGATGCTGTCTATTATTATAAGAAAGCTGTGAGTAATGGAAATGTATGTGCATTATATGGGTTGGCAATGCACTATTATTACGGAGAGGGCGTAAATAAGAATATATTTTATGCGGAGGAATATCTAAAAAAATTTAGGATAGCAATTTCAAAAGGAGCATCAGAAAATGTTCCTCAAAAAGTGAAAGAGTTAGCTGCCAATCTAGAAAATGAAATTCAAAGAGAAAAAAGATATAAGTAGTGTATAATACCCCGTAGTGTATAATATTTGATAACATATTGAAAAGATAATATTAGATTTATAGTAAAAATATATAGAAAAATGAAGAAAATATGATAAAATATATAAAAATATAACATAAAATATAGGGAATAAATAATGGAGGTGTTTTTGTGGCTAAAATTATTGAGGAATGGAGTGAGGGCAGTGTTTCAATAGCAGTAGAAGCTGGAAAAGACGATATGAATCGTGAAGGAAGTCATGTTCATATTTACAAAAGAGGACGTCGTACAAATTCAAGAATTCCAGGAAAAAATCGAGATCTTGATGATAAAGATTTCGATATAGCAGAGGACCTCTATTACCAACATTTATTGGAAATAGAAACAATTTGTAATGAAGTAAGGAATGGAGAGCATGATTTTTAATAGCTATATGTAGAAATTATTTAGTGACTAATTCGTGTTCTGATTCTTTATGCTATATAAAAGCAGAAGTTGGACAATCATTTTTTGAAAAAACCGTAGAATATCGAAGTAGCATAATATTTATTTCAGAAACTATATAAAAGGAGATTGAAAAAATAATGAAAATGATCATCAAAACAACCAATGAAAAAACTGTTAATTCCGACTGGTCATTTCGAAAATGACGGGTTTAAATGCTCAAGTTGCGGTTTTGAGGAACGAAAACTGGCTCCTTCATGGCAGAATACTTCTATTTGTACTCAGTGTGGTGGGATTGCATATCGTAAATAAAATGTATTGTTTTATTTCTAAAAGAGCGCAGATTGTTATTAAAAATGAATTAAGTCGCTTTCCGGATACAGAAACAGGTGGGGTGTTATTGGGATATTCTAAATCCAAAAGGGACATTTCGATATTGGAAGCAACAGATAGTGGATATCAAAATGTAATTCATGAGTATGGGTATTTTCAGTATGATATTGCTTATGAGGAACATTGACTATGAAGAAAAGTCTGTAAATAATAATCTTCTATGATAATGATTGAGCTGGAAGCACTAAATTGGAGCTTCCAGTTCTTGTTTTATATATACGACATGATTTCAGGCATGTCAAGAGCGGACGTCAAAGACGTCCTTCTCATCATGCATACAGATTCTGCTATTCTGGGAGTCTTCCCTTATACATAATGCTGAGCTCACCGTAGACCTGTCCCCAGCTCCGAATGCTCATAGTCCATTTTTTAGTGGCTTCGAAAGTAGCCAGATACAGGGCTTTCAGAAGTGCTGTATCACTTGGAAATACGCTTCTCTGACGGTTGAGCTTACGGTAGGTAGAATTCAGACTTTCGATTGCATTGGTCGTGTAAATAACCTTTCTGAAATCCGGTGAGAACTTGAAAATCGGCGTTATTGCATCCCAGTTATCATCCCAGCGCTTCATAGAATTCGGGTATTTTGCGGTCCATTTTTCAGTAACACGATCCAGAGCCAGTCTAGCTTTCTCTTCATCGGAAGCATGGTAAATCGTTTTTAGGTCGGAAGCGAACGCTTTTCTGTCCTTATCCGGAACATATTTTAGCGTGTTTCTTACCTGATGTACAATACATCTCTGATACTCTGTTTTTGGAAATGCAGCGGCAATTGCCTCTTTAATGCCACTAAGACCGTCAGCGCAGATAATCAGGATATCCTTTACACCACGATTCTTCAGCTCATTCAGAACAGACAGCCAGTACTTTGAACTTTTATTATCACCGACAGTGATTGAAAGAACCTCTTTTTTCCCTTCTGTGTTGATGCCAAGAATGACATAGGCAGCCAGTTTTCTGATCACTCCATTATCTCGTACAGAATAATGGATGGCATCTATATAGAGGATCGGATATACCTCATCCAGTGGTCGATTTTGCCAGTCTTCGATCTGAGGCAGAATTTTATCTGTAACGTCTGAAATAAAGCCCTCTGATGTCCCAAAACCGTAGATATCTTCGATGGTTTCGGATATTTGCCGGGTTGTCATCCCTTTTGCATACATGGAAATAATCTTCTGATCGATATCAGAAATATCCTTCTGACGTTTCTTTACAATCTGTGGCTCAAATGTTGATTTACGATCCTGTGAAACATCGATATCCATGCTGCCATAGCTGCTGTTTACACGCTTTGATTTATATCCATTGCGGTAATCATCGCTATCAGATCGTTCAAATTTCTGGTAGCCAAGATGACCATCCATTTCTGCTTCCATCATCTCTTTGATGGTGCCGCCAAGCAGATCCTTAAGAGCATTCTGGATATCTTCAGCGGTTTCAATATCATATTCCTGAAGAAGTTGCTGAATGATGTTTCGCTTTCCCTCTGTCATTACTACTTTGTGTACAGGTTTCTTTTCTCTTCTTGCCATAATAAAAGGCCTCCTATGATTTATATTTTACCATAGAAGACCTTGCTGTTATTAGCTATTTACAGAAAAAGGTTCGCACACTCGTTTATTACTATCTGTTATATTCTAAATACTTCATTTTAAGCATATCTTTATTATCCCTTATCCAATAAATAGCCTTTTTTTCATCTGAATCACGTCCAACAATATTATCAACGCTATCGAGTGAAAGATGATTTAGAATTACTCTTCCGTTTCTTTCTAAGCTTACATGAGGATCTTTTGCATCATAGTAAACATCGTCTTTGGTATCCATTTTTACCTTAATAGTTCCTTCAACATGTACTGTTATTTTACCCATAATGTTCGCTCCTTTTGTTTAGAAATCTGATCTTATGACTAGTTATATAAATCCTATCCACCTTAATAACTTATGAAGTATTCATAACATCACCTCTTTCTGAATAGTTAAAATAGAACGATTGTTTTGATGTTTACTGTAATTTTAAGTTACTATATTCGGAAAAATTTTAAAACTGAAATAGCACCCATTTCTAGTCGCAGATATTGCGACTTAGTATACCGGGGTTGTTTCTTACTATGAGCTTTTTATCAGATACGAAATATAGCTATTTCAGAACTGATTTGTTATAATAATAAAAATTGTGCAAAAGAGGGATACCTATGGCGAATCATAACTCTAAAGATGAAATAGTTAAATTTTGTTTAAATAGTCTAAAAGAAGAAGTATATGGAAAAGACAAAGACGATACAGACTTTATAAAAGCACATGTTGGTGATTATAGAAATATTTTGTTCCCGGATTTTGATCAGTATGTAGAGGCGCGTAAAAGAAGAACAAGTTCTTCATACAAAGAAGTGAAGGAAAATATCTCTAAATTCATGCTTGGTGGTGTGCCAAAAACTCGGGAATTTTTATGCGAGGATCTTTTGCGAAAAGATTCTGATGCCTGGAAAAGTTTTATGAAAGCTTCAGCAGCATATTGGAATAATGATCTTTCGAAAAAAAATCTTCAAATTGAACAATTAAAAATTATTGTGCATGAATTTATTGCGCAGAAATCGATTTCAAAACAAATGCAAGCTTTTTTAAAAAATGTCTATATACGGTTATATGATGATGATCCTACAGAAGGACTTACCTGGCTGGTGATCGGTGCCGCTCTGAGGGACAAGATTCCTTTATTGAAATCTTACTATACAGTTCCCTATTTATCATTAAAAAATATTTCTGATCTTCTTTTTGGAGATGGACAGAACGAGGGAAAATTAAATCTGGATTCTGGTGTAGACTTACCAAAGGAAACAATGCTTCATCCCACACAGACAGATTTTATTGATCTGTTCCTGAATGTGGATGAGATTAAAAACCGTAATTGTAGCAGAGATGCCAATATGTCTCTTTATTCGGGGAAAAAATCACGTGCAGATAAAATCAGAAGCAAATTTGCAAAGCTATGTGCAGCAAATCTAAGCCTGATCAGCAATATAATAAGTTCAAATGAAACGCTACTAAAAAAATATTCATTTTCTGACAATGCATTAAAAGAACGATTGAAAGAATATATGGGAGCTATTCCATCTGCGGAAAAAGCGGTTGAATCAGTTCCTGATGAATACAGTGCTATCCGCTCTGATGATTTAGCTCTTTTATTAGATTATATAGATGGGCTTCTCGATAGTGGGAATTATGGTGCAGCGCTTTCCTGGCTGATCCTTGGTGCATATCTGCGTGGTCATATACATGAACTTAATTATGATTTTACGAATCATAATACTGTTACAGAAATCCCAGGTTCTGCTGTTACAGTTACGTTACCTAAAGTAAAGCCTATATCCATGGATACTGTCGGTGCACAGCGTAACACGTATGTTCCACGGGCGAAGTTATTAGAAGTATTACATAGTAAAATTACCAGTCTGCCTGAAAGTGAAAAAAAGATCTTATTTATCAATGGTATGGGTGGTGTAGGAAAAAGCGAACTTGCAAGAGCTTATGCCTATGAATATGCAGATCGTTATTCCCAGATCATTTATCTGTCATGTCGTGATAATGACACTTCTGATCTGGAATCACTGTTGAAGCAGTTTGATCATTCCCTTTCCATAGATTCATTAAAGGACTGTAAGGGTACAACTTTACTGATTGTTGATAATTTTAATAATGATAACGATGTTAGCTTTTATCGACAACTGCTTGAGCAGACCGGCCAGTCAACGCTTCTTTGTACCACAAGAATCACAAGATCCAATACATACGGTAATACAAAGTTCTTCACCATTGATCCGAAAGAAGATAGTTCAGAAGATTTCTTATTTGCACAAAAAGTATTTGAAGCAAATTATCTTCTCGATTCAAACAGAAAAATGACATCGGAAGATGAACAATACAGCAAACTGATTATTAAAAAGGCAGGTCTCAATACAATTGCCATCGTTATTATTGCTTCCTGCTTAAGAGAATCCGGTATACCTGTTGTTGATTTTTACAAACAAATCAGTGGTGACAAACATGTTTTAACCCAGATTCCTGAGGCACAGGAAATTGCTCTTCAAAAATACTATGAGCAAAACGAGGGAACAGTGGTAGAACTGTTAATGGGTTTGTTTGACAAATTTATGAGTACCAATGAAAAGCTTACTGTAGTTCGGGAGATTTTTACCATTCTGGAGGTTCAGCCTGGAATTTCTTTGGATATACAATTCGTTGAAACCCTGCTTTCCGGAGGTAACATACCAAAAGCAACAAACATAAAAGCTGCTATTCGAAATTTAGCAAAATACAATTGGATTCAATCAGATGGAACATGTATTTCGCTTCATCCACTGATTGCCGATATTATTCTTTTTTCTTCGGAACAGAAACTGCTTGTTCAGGAGGAACAAACCGAATTTTACTCAAGAGTTCTATTGAACTGGCTCTCTCTGCCTGGTTTTGTAGACAAAAACATTTATTTTATGAATAAAGTATATTCCGAGTACCATCAGGGAGATACTTTAAAAATTATGCCCTTAGATATCGTATGCGGCTCTGTATTTAAAACATCTGACTACAAGGAAATTACCCGTAATTATCTGAAGAATGATCATGCCATCCTGATTGCTTATGCAGAGAGTCCTGCTGGCAATACTTTTGTATCTTATGATCTGGATACGCAAACAGAAGAGACTCTTTTGGCTTTGAATACTATTTCTAAAGAAGCATCCGAGGTTCATCCAGAAGCGCATTTGTTATCGTTTATTTATGATTCAGAAACCGTAATTCAGCTATATATACCAGATTCATTAGGAAAATGCCCCATCAAAGAGATACCTGATTACTATTTTGCATATATAACTAATAAAATAACAGCATTACATTTACCTGACGGATTAGAAAGAATTGGAAATTTTGCCTTTCTAAAGTGTAGTAATTTATCAGGGGATTTAAACCTTCCTTCAAAATTATTTTCCATAGGCAACTACGCTTTCTCAGAGTGCAAATCCTTATCCGGGGCACTTATGTTCCCGCATACACTGAATTTTCTTGGCGAACATGCATTTTCTGGTTGTTGTAATTTTTCAGGAAATCTCAGTCTTTCGAATTCATTAATAGAAATTAGTGATTTTGCTTTCTCCGAATGTACGGGATTGTCAGGTCATTTAGAATTACCTGACAACATTCGGGAAATCGGCAGATATGCTTTCTGGAAATGTCGTGGTTTTAAGGGGGATTTGTATTTACCTGAAATGCTTTGCTATGTTGGAACTGGAGCTTTTTGGGATTGCTCTGGCTTTGATGGAACCCTATACTTACCAGATTCCCTTAAGTATATTGAATCGAAAGCCTTTTCAGATTGTTCCAAATTGACAGGTTCTTTGAAACTTCCGGCAAATACCGTTTCCATAGGAACAGGAGCTTTCTCCGGTTGCATTAGTTTGGATGGTTCACTTGAGTTCTCAGATAACATTCAATTTATTGGTGCAGCTGCTTTTTCCGCTGATTCTAGATTATGTGGAAATCTGATGCTTCCCAAGCATCTTACCAAAATTGAAAACTATACCTTTTCTGGCTGTTGTAATCTGTCAGGAGAACTGAGTCTTCCGGAAAACTTACAGTCAATTGGAATTGCAGCTTTTCATGCATGTGCAGGATTAACTGGAACTGTGAGTATTCCAGAATCTGTTAAATCTATAGGGGATTATGCGTTTTCATCCTGTCCTAATCTTTCAATTGGCTCCGTTTCAAAATCTGTTGAGTTAGGTGCTCATGTGACAAAAAATGTTCAAGTTCCTTACCAATGGACTAAGGCTGGTTATGAAATACCTGAATCAGGAGAGGAAATACCTGATTTTGCTTTTTCGGAAGCTACATTTTTAAATGGAAACTTAAATATTTTGAATGATGTTATCTATATAGGTAACAGCGCATTTCATGGATGTGTAAACCTTACCGGATCATTACACATCCCGGAACAAGTAAAACGTATCGGAAACTTTGCATTTGCAGGCTGTTCTGGGTTTGACGGGGAGCTCAGTATTTCTGATCAAGTCACAGATATTGGAGCAGGTGCGTTCTCTGGATGTTCTGATTTTTCCGGAGAGTTACATATTTCGGAAAATCTCTCTATCATAAAAAAATATGTTTTTTATGGTTGTTCAAATTTGACTGGAAAATTAAACATTCCATCAAATGTCACGGAAATTGAAGCGGGAGCCTTCTGGAATTGCAATAACTTTACTGGTGAATTAGTTATTCCTTCCTGTGTAACACATATTGGAGCAAGCGCGTTTGAAGGCTGTTCTGGATTTAGTGGCAGCATTGTTCTGCCAGATTCAATTGTGTCTGTGGAAGATTATGCTTTCTCACACTGCACCGGCTTAAATGGTACACTTTTCATTCCTACATCACTTTCATGCCTTGGAACGAACGCATTCCAAGAATGTTTATTTGAAAAATATATTATCTACAACCCATATATAGATATCGATATTCCATATTTTTCAGGATATAATCCTGTTATTTGTGTATTGCCTGATTCCGTTATGGAAAAGAAGGCCCTTGAATCTGGTCTTCATATTGAATACCTTGATATATAATTTTTAGCCGGAAGTAGTAATAGCTGTGCAGGCATTTCTACTTCCTAATTTTTTGCTTTTATTTTTTACTCTTTATTAAATTTTTTTAATTTCTCAGTGATCGGCGAGTTCATTTTGTAAATAATAACCGCACGATTATTACAAGTAATTTTTTCATTCAGACTCCCGTCTGCATTCTGATCATTGAGATAATAAGGATTTTCATAACCAAGTCCCATAACACTACCAACACGTTCCTTATTGAGTCCCATTTGACACATAAGACGTTCAACTGCGCTCGCCCACTCCATACTCAACTTTCTACATCCTTCCGCTGTTCCTGCTTTAGCTGTTGTCCCGCAAAACCCCAAAGATATAGAACTATCCTGATTTACAAGCTCTATAATAGACTTTAATGTTGCTTTTACTTCTTCTATATTAACAAACTCTGCAGAATCTGGAAGAAACAGGCACTTATCTTCTCCTATGCTTACCATTCCATTTTAGCATCTAAATATCCCTGAAGTTTAGATACAAACAAGGGTGGAAATCCAGTTATTCTTGGTATCTTCATAGATCATATATCTCCCTTTTGGAAAATCAAATGTAGATTTATTGTACAAATTTGATCTACTAATTCACTTTAATATCCCCATATTTTTTTCTTCCCTGCTTGTCCCAGCAACAGAGAAGAGATAACATCTATAATTACTCAATTAACAACGAAAATGCTACGACACCGCTCACAAATATATTTACAATGTTGTCCATCAGAACATAATAAAAGTGTATTTTTATCGTATGGATCAAGTTCAAACTGAAAACGCACAATTGATGCCAGACCATCAATTCCACGACGCAAGTCTGTATATCCAGGAACCAGATATACTTTCTTAAACTGCGAGATCCTAGCATCATTCAACATGGCTGAAAGCTTCTACCAGACAATTGAGCAGTTCTGGCGTGACAGACGAAAATATCTCTGCAGAAAATCCGCGAACATTTTCAATCCGCATCACCGGAACTTTAACTGCCGACATAGTCCCTTTTTCTTCTGGTTGTTGGAGTTCTACAAAAGTAGATTGCGTTGCATCAGAAATTTTATCCAGACACATTTTCCGTACTCTTTTGAGTCGATAATAGTAATTGGCTTTAGTAATGTTATGCTGCGCACACCAGGTTGTCGCATCCATTCCTTCCGGACGGTTTTGGTAATCCCTGATCTGTACAGTACACTGGCTAAGCCTGATCTGCTGTGCTATCAAACTAGTTTCTTCTGCCATGACCACACCTCCATCTTTGACAAGCAGTCTAAAAAGTTGAGTGACTGAACTTTTTAGACTATTTCAACTTTGATGAATATGATTATGGCATAAATTGACTCTGATAAAAAGGTACTCGGGTTCTACCGTTTACGTTAGATCAAGTCGCAATATTTGCGACTACCAAGGATCTCTATTTCATTATTTTTTTTGAGGCCAACATGTTATAAAAAGATTGTAAACAAAAAACAAGCTTCATTGTAAGGAGGAACGAAAGACTATGGAAAACTATTAGGGAAATGAAGAGGCAGGTTTTGTAGTAAATTATAATTTTCAGGAAAGAAGAGGTAACAAATAATGGCACATGAATGTAGGACTTGTAGAGGAGCTCGTAAAGTGATTTGTTTTCGTTGCGGAGGAGATAAAAAACTTAATAATGGAAAAGACAAATGTTATTATTGCCAGGGAAGTGGTTGGATTGTCTGCCCGGGGTGTGATGGTAAAGGTATTGTAGAAGATGATTGAGATTTGATAATTGTAGAAGGTAGTGAAGAAATTGGAGAAAGTAAGGTGTCCGTATTGCGGTTTTATTGCACACAAATTATGTTCTGATGGACAACATTGGAAATATATTTGTGAGCGGTGTCGTAGCATTTTCGTTGTTAATTAAGTAGTTACAGATGTCATCTCTTCCCTGTTTCTGGGATAAGCAGGGAAGAGAAAATATGGGGATATTAAAGTGAATTTAGTTATTGAAGATAACTTTGGCGTGAATAGTGGTATATTGATTCAAAATGTCAAAACAATAATGGGAGCCGGAAATAAATTGACAATCTATGGTCAGATGAGAAGAAGAGAGAATAAACATGCTAACCTTTATTTGGAGCCAGATATTGCTTGTGATTTAGTTGACCTAAATGGCGCAGTTTTGTTTAATACAGTAAGCAAACATTATGGATACTTTTGGGCTAGCACTTATACCACGTTTGAGATTAGTATTGAAAATTTGAAACAGGATATAGTAGATCAAATTTGTACAATAAATCTACATTTGATTTTCCAAAAGGGAGGTATATGATCTATGAAGATACCAGGAATAACTGGATTTCTATTTAAAAATTTGATGAGCTAGGACGTTATGTTGCATAGATAGTGTTATGGGGAATCAAGGGACTATTCAGAGTGAACTTTTGTATATAACGTGATGGAGGAAAACAATGAAGAACTATGATCAGAATGCAAATGGGAGTCTGAATGATGCATAATAGTATGAACAAGTCAAATTATATTTTTCAACATCTTGCATGGAGTATTATTGTATTTCTTTGGTTTGAAACATTTTTTTATAAATGTCTGGATGGGCATACATATTTTGAATCCGTATGGATTCTATCATTTTCAAGTATGTTTATTATGACAATTGAAATACTGTGTACATGGAAACGTAGGAGAAATAAATACTCTCTTTTTGCAAATATTATACTGGCATGGGGGTCCCCTTGCATTTGGATATATAAAGATGTCTTTAAAAATCAGATTCGAACAATATTTTTAATTGTAACAGTCTTATCCTGCTTTCTGTCGATAGTAATTCTATGCAGAAGAATCAAAAGAAAGAATAAATGGAAGAGTATTGTTAAAAATCGAGTCGAAAATATATTTGATATGTGGAAATGGAATATAGTTTGTGCTTTACTATATCTGCTTATTCCGACTGCTTTATCTTTATGGTTTACTGGAACCGTTATTAATTCAAGTGAGAATCTCGTGAAAGAATATGAAAATGAATGGACGATAGATAACCAAATAGAGACAGTAAGTAATATAGCGTCAGGCAAGTGGAAAAATCTTACCATTCAACAGAAATTAAATGTAAGCCAAGTAATTGTGAATATTGAAGCGCAGCGATATGGGATTTCACGTCCTATTCTTTTAGGAACAGATAAACTTACAGAAGGAACAAGGGCGTATTATGATAGAAATAAGCAACAGATTGTAATTGACCTTGAATATTTAAAATCAGATTATCCACATAACATAGTGCAAACTTTAGTCCATGAAGTGACTCATTTATATGAAAATGAATTAGTATCCTTATTCAATAATCTTAATGAAGCTGATCGAAAGCTTCTGATTTTTCAGGATGTAGCCCAATATGCAGAAGAATTACAGAACTATCAAAACGGAAAAGACAGCTATTCGGATTATTATAATCAGTTAGTTGAGATAACGAGCAGACAAGCCGGCGTAGAGCGCGTCGATGTTTACCTTCAAAAAGTTAATGAATATTTATATGGAAGTCAATAAAAAATCATTATTGCAGAATATCATAATAGCGGAGCGTATGACGAAATGATTCAAAGTGAACCTATATATCGTGAAGATGGAGAAAAACAATGAAAAACCAAGATCAGGGGATAACGGCTTATTATCATGAGCGAAGACTACAGAAAGATATATGTAAAAGATACTATCATGAAATTGACAAAGCTATATATTATTTAACATACTCGTTCTTCGTTGATTACAGAGACGTACAGGTGGAAGAAAATGTGTATATGGCATTAAGGGCATATCGGATGGACAGGCCTGACTTAAAAGAACTAACCGGAAAATTCGTAGTTGATTATGCTGTTCATTTCGAAGGTGGTTATCTAGGCTGTGAGGTACGCATTGAACATATGGATTGCGAAAAAGATACGAATAATTTATTACTTAGCGAAGAAGAAGCTAGGACAAATGCAGAGTGGCTTTTGAGTTTGCCATCTACGGAAGCGATCTATCATATGATGATTGAAAAAAGAGAGGTATTAATACAAGTTGTACCTTACCTTATAGATACTGAAAATGAAAGTAAACTGCTAATTAATTATCTGCAACGATGTAATTTCAGATTTTTTCCGCTAGAAATACTTTCCTGGAAATTATTAAAAGCAGTTGTGACTCCTGCTCTGAGTTCTTCGGATATGGAAGAACTAAAAGAGCTTGGCAGCTGTTTGTACTGTCGCGAAGTAAATGAAAAAGGAACTGCAATATCTTATAATCCTCTTGAAAAATATTGGGAAATTTTCAAAAATACAGATCGGAAGGATAAAAATGGTGAGAAAGTATAGGCAAGATAACGGGAAAGAAAAAACAACAGATCGGAAATATGCTGAGTATCATTATGAGTGCTTGTCACCGATTCAAAAAAAATATTACAAAGAGATACATAAATCACTTTTGGAAAACAAGGATTGTTTGTTTCTCACTGTGGACAGAAATAATGTAGAGATGGATTTACAGAAAACACTGCTTGCTTTCACTCGGGACCATGTGGAAATGTCATATAAATTGACAGGTAAATATAGTCTTTCCTGGAGTTCGAGAACGCGTGTATTTGTTGAGTTAAAACAGAATTATTATTTGGAAACTTATTCACCAAAACATAGAATCGCAGAAATCACTAAAGTGGCGAGCCAATATCATACGAGTCTGATGAAAATGGCAGTAGTGTATGAGTATATAATGGAACACATACGTATTTGTGATGGAGGTGAGAAACTGATAGGGTCTTCCTTGATGAATGCGGCGATATTTTGGATAACTGATTTAGAAGGAGCATATAGATTGCTTACTTGGACACTCCGGGAACTAGGAATAGATTGTGGCATTATCTATCAGGACACAAAAATGTATTGCATGGTTAATATTAATGACGTGGGATGTATTCCGATTGATTTTGGAATTTATAAAAAAGAAATTGAAGAAGGAAATGTATTGTTATAAAAATTCTAAGGAGAAAATGATAATGGCAATGAACGACAATATCGGGATAATCAACCCACAGGAGGCACATTTAGCATGTGTGTTTTTACTTGATGTATCTGGTTCCATGGGAGGAGATCCGATAAATAATCTCAATGCTGCGATTAAGAAGTTCAAAAATGATGTTCTGATGGATGAATTGGCACTGTCCAGAATTGATGTTGCAATAGTGACGTTTGAATCTAGTATTAGGGTTATTCAAGATTTTGTCCCTATCTCACGAATGGAACCAATTGTTTTACAAGCTAGTGGTTCTACTAAAATGGCAGATGGTATAAATGTAGCAATTGATTTGGTGAAGGACAGAAACCGATTTTACAAAAAACTGGGAACACCGTGTTATAAGCCTTGGATTTTTATGATAACAGATGGATATCCAGATATTGATCAAGATATGGAGGCCGTTGCAGAACGCATTCGTATTGAAGAAAGCAAAGGCAGTCATGGAAAATTGAAATTTTGGGCTTGTGGTGTTGGACAGTATGATAAAACGACAATGTTCAAGTTGACAAAGAGAGTGATTGAGCTAAAAGATTATGATTTTCAAGGTATATTTAATTGGGCAAGTGAAAGTATGGTAGCTATATCTGTAAGTGATGTGGAAAATGAAGCACGACCGGTAGATTTACCGCGGACAGCTAGAAAAGCAGATCCTGATCGTGAAATAGGTGAGGACTGGGATTAAAACAGAGGAGGGGGATACATGTATATTACGTATGCTTTTTCTTTGAAGGGAAAAGCGCATGACAAGTCTGGAAAGCCGTGTCAAGATTATAGTAAAGTTGAACAAATTGATGACAATATTATTGTTGCGATAACAGCAGATGGAGTTGGAAGTGCTGCCAGAGCAGAAGTTGGGTCATATGAGGCGGTCGAAGCTATTATGGAGTTTCTGCAGCAGAATACAACAGATATGTCATCAGGGGGGCTTCTTTATACTCTAAAAGAAGCATACACATATGCATTATCAAGAATCAGAAAAAGAGTACAAGAAGAACAAGGGTTAGAAAAAGATTATGATACTACATTGGATGTGGGGATATTAAAAGATAATGTATTATATTACGGGCATGTAGGAGATGGAGGAATAATAGTTCGTAATTTTTCAGGAAAGTTTGAGGCGGTGACATCTGCGCAAAAGGGTGCTGACGGAAGCGCTGTAATACCATTAAGATTTGAAGAACATTGGGTGTTTGGAAAAAAGAAAGACGTATGTGCAGTTCTCCTGATGACAGATGGTATATGGGATATTTGTAATCCGTATTTATTACGTTTTGCAGATGAAGGAATTTATAAAAATATTATAAGAATATTTAGTGATTATAATTGTTACCGCAGATGTGGAAATGCGGAATTGTTAATGCAAGACACTGCAAGACTATTTTTACAGAATAAATTGACGCAGAAAGAGTACAGAAAGTTACTACTGGAAGCTCTGCCGGATAACTTAAAAAAAGAAAAGAATGCTATTGCGAAGTCGATAGGAAAGAGATGCTATCCGTTAGAACTTATGAAGTATGTCCAAGATGATAAAACAGTAGCGGTCATTGTAAATACGGATATTGATGTATTTGAAATGCCACAAAATTATTATATGGAAGAAAAATGGGAGGAATATCAAGAAACCTGGAATAGACTTGCTTATCCTGGTTTATATCCAGATGAGAATGTCGAAAAAATAACAAACTCTAATTGATGGAATATCATATTTAGTATGGGGTGATAACAATGTCGATATATTGTACTAGCAAAAATGGAAAGCAGTATGCTTTAAAAGAACCTTATATTGGTAAAGGAGGAGAAGGTGCTGTATATGAAATAGAAGGTCATGCTGATATGGTCGCAAAACTGTATTTTGATGGAAAAGGAAAAAATGACCATGAAAAAGAAGAAAAATTGTTCACAATGATTCAATCTAGTTTACCAAAGGAAGCTTTTGATCAAGTAGCATGGCCATTTGATATACTCTATAATAATGGAAACTTTGTTGGATATGTTATGAGGAAAGTTACATCTGGAGAAGGGCTTAATACAATATATTCAGATAGATACAAATTAAAATTGTCACTGGATAAAAGGATTATTATTGCAAAAAATTTGTGTGCAGCGGTTGATGCTGTTCATGGAGTGAATCAGGTAATTGGTGATTTTAATCCTAATAATATTTTAGTTGTGCCTTCTAACTGTAATATAATTCTGGTGG
The DNA here is from genome assembly GCA_018228645.1 of Clostridiaceae bacterium Marseille-Q4143. Lineage (GTDB taxonomy): Bacteria > Bacillota > Clostridia > Lachnospirales > Lachnospiraceae > Hominiventricola > Hominiventricola filiformis. Next base: position 3,121,827 of record CP073693.1, on the reverse strand, counting down.
ACACGGATTCATATCATATAACTAATAGTCGGAATGGAAAAGTATATCGATGTATTGTAGGGTTACCTCAATATGTAGCAAAAGAATTACAGATAAAAATGAGTAGAGGTTCGTATACATATGCAAATATACCATTCCCTTCATTTACAGAGAAAACAGATTTATTCGCATTAGCAGTTCATATATTCGCCATTTTGATGAATGGTTGTCATCCATTTGCCTGCGCTGAAGGAACAGGTACTTTAGGGTCAGGTAACATTAATATGGCTACATCCCAACAGTCATCAGTTGTAATGCCACAACCCAACGAAAATATCTGCGAAGGATTTTTTCCATTTGCTCAAAAAAGAAGCGGCATAACTATCCCATGTTATGCACCTCGATATGATATGCTTACGAAGAATATAAGGAATATGTTTGCAAAAGCATTTATAGACGGAGATGTCAATCCAGGGAAAAGGCCGTCTGCGGAAGAATGGTATCATGCGTTGGAAGAAATGGAAAAGCATTTAGTGCGATGTGGTCAAAATCATGTTTATTGTGATCATTCTAATGAGTGTCCATGGTGTGAACTGGATGTTAGGTTAGGAATGCAATCTACATTATTGAAAAATCAAAGTTATGTAAATAAAATCAATCCAGCGGTAAATTCAGTTATACCGCCAGAGCCTGACTGGGATCAGGTATCTACATGGGGAAAGCGTAGTACATTCTGGATTGTAACATTATTAATGGCAGTTGTGGTATTAGCAGGTACTTATTTTTTTACATCACCTAGCTGGTTACATTTTAATAGTGGAAATTATATTGAAAGTAATGGGTCAACTGGTATTGGGGTATTCGGGCAATTATTCGTATTTATAGGTGGGGTTGCCGGAGTATTCATGTATAATACAAAAGCTCAAACAGGTCTGGAAGGATATACTGCAGAAAATTATTTTCTTTCTGTTGGTAGCTGTATTTTGGGATGTGTTTTGGGATTGGTTGCATCGGCAGTATTAGGAATTGTTTTTCCCATTGTAGTTATTGGAGGAATTTTGCTTTGTCTTATTTCCACAATCGGCTAAAAATCTTAGAAACAAAATGGGGACAAGATCCTCTATGTAATGGTAGAACAGATAGAGCACCTCACTTTGGTAAATTCTGTTTTTTCTATGTTATAGATGTTTGGGAAAGCTTCCTAAATGGATTTATCATGGGAATTGGTCTGCTTCTCATAACACGAAGTATTCTATCATGGATATAAGGAGCAATAATGGGACATTTAAAACAAACGAATATAGATATAAATACTTATGAAAATACTAATATTAAACGTGCCTCTAATGGATACGTTTTAGACAGCAATGATATTAGAGATAATGATGTTCAAAGTGATGATAATAAAATATTCAAATTTCCAATGGATAAGACAATGCTATTTGTAGTCATTGTTGTATTGTTGTTGAGTGCTGCTTTTTTGATTAACGGAATAGTACATAGAGAAGATGGATCGGTGGAAACAAAAGCAATTAATGTGGAAACAGAAAATAAGAAGACAAATTCAGTAATTACTAATATTGATGATTATATTGGCGTTGAAATAGCTGCTGACGTTTGTAATTTGCGTAGTTCACCTGAAGTAACGGATAATATCATAGGAACACTAAATAGAGGAGCACGTGTTGCAATTACAGATAGTAATTTTTCTACTGGCGGGACTAAGTGGTTGAAAATTGAAACAGATCAAGGAAATTCTGGCTGGGTTAGCGAGAAGGTTGTTAAGTATTTCTCTGATATTGATATACCAATATCAGAAATTAGTTTAGCTGGATGGTTTTGGGATGGTTATGATGAGACTCAAATGGTGGACGGATATCTGCTATCAACTTCAAGAATCTGTTTGGAAAATTTTGATTATATCGAAATAAAATATGAGCCTACGATAGTGGAAAGTGTTCGTTTGGTCAACGGGTCCGCAAGTGAAAACGAATTTTTTAAATTAGCTAAGTTGAAAAAGGTCAGATTTGTATTCGACAATGGAGATGAGTATAATTTTGAATATGCGAATGAATTTAACTATTTAGGGGAGGTAAAGTATTTTAATCATGCGTCAGAGTCGAGTAGTGTGAAAATATATGTAGATGACACATTTAATAATGTAGGTGCAGAACATTTTGGGATAGGTGAGTTGTTCCTGTATTCTGGAAACTTTAAGTAAAAAGGAGATACAGTATTATGGATGAGGGGAGTTGTATGAATGGATAGGTGATCGTTCCTATGCAGAGCAAATACTTGAAATAATTGGTGTGTATGATGATTCGACTGCAAGAGAATTGGATCGCGTTTTCAGACGTTAGCACAGGAAATTAATAATGTAAGAATTCATATAATGGTAAGAATGAGGAGTAGAGGTAAGAAGAGTGGAACAAATGTTGAATATTTTATTGATTGTGATAGGATTAATTATATGTCTGGGTGGGATATATTTTAAGAAGGTAGTAGCAGGTTTTATGGGAATGACCTGTGGAATAGAATTGGGACTCATTCTCATATTAGCTTTCTTTTCATATGATTCAGACGAGAGAACAGCAATCGTCATGGTCATAGCACTTGCAATCATTGGTGCGATACTGTGTGCTGTATATGACCAAATTTGTGGAGCAGTCAGTGCATTTTTTAATAGTGCATTAGTAACATTTTTTATGCTGTTATTTACTCCGCTTTCAGATGTAATCGCCGTGGTGATTTTAGTAGCCTTGCTGATTTCAAGTATAGTAGCTTACATAAGTTATTTATACGATAGAGTTACTTTTATTTTGACAACAGCGATTACGGGTGCTTTTTTAGCGGGAATTGGTATTACAGATCTATTATATAAAACGACTCCTGTAGAGATATTTATGGCATCCTTTTTGGGAAAAACGGATTACATTGCTATGACTTTGCTTTGCACAATAGGTTTGAGTGTAGTTGGTTTTGGATTTCAGTGGAAAAATGGATCAGGAATTGTTGTCGATTTAAATAATTTCAACAATATTGGAGCTGCAACAAAAGAGGCAGGACATACTATAGAAAAAAGAACTTGTGATGTCATTAGTCAGATTAGAAATACGTGGGAAAATTATAGTACAGAGGAGCATATCTATTTTGGGCTTATTTGTGGTTATTCATTTTTATGGCCAGTTTGTTGGAAGGTAACTAATTTTGCAACGACTAATATGATCTATATTCTTATGCGTACTCTGAGTTTGACTCTTGCAGGCTGTGTATTAGCGTTAGTAGTTTATTGCATTTACAATAAAGACAAGGTATTTAACATAGCTTGTGTTGTAGCGCTTGTGCTAGGAAATCTTTTCTGGCAGAGAGACTCTGTAAGCTACTTTGGCATAAGCGGATGGATTGATGTGTTACTCTATCTGATCATAGCTGTTGCTTTATATATTATAAAAGAAAAATTGAATGGGGCAGAGAAACTTATATGGAAGTTGTTGTTTTCTGCGCTTGCAATACAAACAATTATCATGCCGCTCGTTAATAAGATACTGATTGGATATGCAGGATTTTCGTTTTGGAATATTATTCGGTGGGGTGCTGCAATTCTAATGCTAGCTTTTTTGACTGGTGATTATGATGTGACAGGTGCGATAAAAAAACATAAAAAGATTATATTTGCTGTTATATGCATAATATTGGCAGTTATAGTAGGAAACAAAATTTTAAATATTGCAAAAGAAAAATCGGAAATTTCCAGATTAAGAGAGAACTTAAAAGAAGAGCAATTGAAAGATGATTATTTAGAATCGGATAACGTTGATTCGGAAAACACATCAGAAAATGTGGAAGCAGGAGATGAAGCATTAAAGAATATTTTATGTGAAGAAGAATGGGAAGTTTATGACATAAAAGATACTTCATCAGGTGAGCAATGTATGCTAGAATATTATGGAATGGGAGTTAGGTATATGCCGCTTCCTACCTTGTATTTTAAAGAGGACGGAACTTTTGAATTTGACCTTGGTACATATGGAATAGAGACCATAGGGGAAGATATAGATAAATTGTCCGGAATCTATCAAGTAGATGGGGATGAAGTAACTCTTTATTATGGTTCAGAAAATCAAATGATTATTATTGAACATAATGTAGGGTATGATGCAGGTTATAGTTATTTTGACGAAGTAGATGCTTTATCTTTCTGCAAAGATGACATACATGAATTTTATTTGCTTCATCCATCATTTTATGAGTAATGACTGCAAGCTCTTGAATTGGATGCAGAGAACTATGCATTGGAAAATGTTCTAAGTTTTTATTTGACAATTGATGATGTTTTGGAAGAACAATCGCAGGATGAATAAGGAGAAGGAAATATAAGGAGAGTGCACATGATTTATTTGACCGGGGATACACACGGAGACTTCGAGCGAATTAAAGATTTTTCCGATCGTTTCCACACAAAAAAGACAGATATTATGATTATTCTCGGTGATGCGGGGATTAATTTCAGTGGCTTTCTGTATGATCAGGCAAAGAAGGAATATCTGCAGTCATTGCCAATCACTATTTTGGCCGTCCACGGTAATCATGAAATGCGTCCAGCTTCCATTCCAGACTATTTACAGAAAGAATGGAGAGGCGGAATTGTATATTATGAAGAAAAATACCCAGATGTTTTGTTTACAAAAGATGGGGAGGTGTATCAACTGAATGGAAAACGTGTGATGGCAATTGGTGGTGCTTACAGTGTCGATAAAATGTATCGGATTGCATATGGTTACGGATGGTGGCCAGATGAACAGCCATCAGAAGAAATCAAAACTTATGTAGAAGCACAGTTGGAACGAATGAATTGGAAAGTAGATGTGGTGCTAAGCCATACGGTTCCCTTAAAATATGAGCCAAGAGAAGTCTTTTTATCAGGAATCAATCAAAAAAATGTGGACAAGAGTACTGAGACTTGGCTGGATACTATTGAAGATCGTTTACAATATGAAAAATGGTACGCAGGCCATTTCCATATAGAAAAAAAGATAGATAAATTAGAGATACTGTTTGAAAATTATGAGATACTGGAATAGAAAAACTGTTCGTTGACGCTGACTATCTGGAACAGTATAATTAGTTTTAGAAAGAAACATGAAAAGCAGGAGGGCGTTCATGGGCAGCTATCTGAATCCGGGCAGTTTCATATTTAGGAACAGTTTAAATTCCAAAATATATGTTGATAAGAGTGGTCTTATTGAAAAAACAAATGAATATCTGAATACAGAGCAGCGGTTTCTGTGTGTCAGCAGACCGAGACGGTTCGGAAAATCTATGGCGGCTAATATGCTGGCGGCTTATTATGATTGTGAGGAAAATACTGCGGAATTATTTGACAATCTGCAGATCAGTAGTTGTGTCAGCTATAGAGAACATTTGAATCAGTATGATGTTCTAAAACTGAATATGCAGGACTTTTTGAGCATGACTCATGATGTGTCGGAAATGCTGAAGCTGTTACAGTCCAGGCTTGTTTCAGAATTGAAGCGTAAATATCCGGATTATATTACAGATGAACCATTGATTTTTGCCATGCAGGATATTTTTGCGCAGACAAGAAGACCTTTTGTCATTTTGATTGATGAATGGGATTGTCTTTTCCGGGAATATAAACAGGACAAAGAAGCACAGAAGCAGTACTTGGATTTCCTGCGTGCCTGGTTGAAAGATAAAGATTATGTGGCACTGGCGTATATGACAGGAATCTTGCCGATTAAGAAATATGGTTCGCATTCTGCTTTAAATATGTTTTATGAGTATTCGATGACCGCACCGGGTGAGTTTGCACCATATTTTGGATTTACGGAAAAAGAAGTAAGGATGCTGTGTGAAGAATATCACATGAATTTTGAAGAGGCCCATGACTGGTATGATGGTTATGGATTAACGGCTCATACTCTTACAGGTATTCAGAAATATTCAATGTATAGTCCGAAGTCGGTTGTGGAGGCAATGCTTCGCCATAAATTTGGAACTTATTGGAATCAGACAGAGACATATGAGGCTTTGAAGCTTTATATTCAAATGAATATAGATGGACTGAAAGATTCTGTTATTGAAATGATAGCAGGTGCAAAGATCCCTGTTCAGACAGGTACTTTCAGCAATGATATGACGACATTTTCGACGAAAGATGATGTCCTGACGTTGCTTGTTCATCTGGGATATTTAACTTATGACAGTGAACAGGGAACCGTGGCGATTCCTAACAAAGAAGTTTCACAGGAATATATCAATGCGCTGAGCACCATGGATTGGCATGAAGTGATGGCATCGGTGAAGGCGTCGAAAGAGTTATAAATTACAGGAGTACAAAATTATGCCAACATTACCAATGAGTCTTACCACGCTGTGTTATCTGGAACAGGATGATAGCTTTTTGATGATGCACCGGGTAAAGAAAAAGAATGATGTAAATCAGGACAAATGGATCGGAGTAGGTGGCCATGCGGAAGATTACGAAAGTCCGGAAGACTGCCTCCTTCGTGAGGTGCGAGAGGAGACGGGGCTTACCCTGACCGATTACCGTTTCCGGGGCATTGTGACCTTTTCCCTAAAGGATGTAGAGACCCAGTATATGTGTCTCTTTACAGCGACCGGATGGGAAGGAAAGCTGAACTATGACTGCGTGGAAGGTGATCTGGAATGGGTCAGAAAAGACCGTATCAAAGATCTGGAACTTTGGGAAGGAGATAAAGTTTTCTTTAAATTACTCACAGAGGAAGTTCCATTCTTTTCGCTGAAATTGTACTACGAGCAGGATGAACTGAAGGAATGTGTACTGAACGGAGAGATGTTGGATTGGAAAGATTTTCTGACGGATTAAAAAATTATATTTGAAATATAGTTTTGAGATATACTCCTTGTTTTATTTTTCTATATGTGATAAGATAAATCTACCAAAAAGAAACATATAGTAAAAGAAAAGGAGGAGTTAGTATGTCGGAAGATACGAAAATGATTATGGAAGAACTTGCAAAGATCCATGGTCGTCTTGACAAAATGGATGGTCGCCTTGACAGAATGGATAACCGTTTTGATCAGATGGATGGTCGCCTTGACAAAATGGACAGAAGAATGGATGAACTGGAAAGTAGTACAAAACAGGAAATTCGGTCGCTCAAGACATATATGGAAAACGAAATTGAAACAAAAATCAATATTGTGGCTGAAGGCCATTTTGATTTAATGAGAAAATTTCGACAGGTTCAATTGTGTAATGAAGAATGGGAAATGATGAAAATCCGCGTATTAGCTTTAGAACGTGGTGTTCGTGAAATCAAGGCAAAAATGCAGGTCGCATAACGGGTCCCAGGTAATGAGTATGATGGAAGCGATCGTCTGTGAAAGGAACGTCCGCAGTCCCGGTACTTCACAAGAACGAGCGGAACGCGATGTTCGAGTGTTAGTACCGTTGGATCGAGGACTTAGCGCGAGCGGTTCCGCTCACAGACGGTCACTTCCACTTATCTAATTACCTGAAAAATTGAAAAATTTTTGAAAAAACAGTTGACATTTCACTTCAAGAGGCATAGAATACAAACAAGTTCAAACCAATTGTATACCAAAACCGATGAGAAAGAGAAGTAAGCTTTCCAGTAAAGTCACAGAGAACCGCAGGTGGTGGGATTGCGGTACAGAGCTGATTGCTGAATGGCCTTTCGAGGGCGGCCCGAAATGAGAAGAGTAGGAACCGTCGGGAACCAAACCCGTTATCAATGAGGAGTGTATGACAGTACACCGAAAGTGGACAGCAATGTCAAGTTGAGTGGTACCGCGATTATAAGATATTTATAACCGTCTCAAGCAGAAAAAGCTTGGGACGGTTTTTTTGTATGATAAAAAGCGAAGGGCAGCCGTTTCAAGCCAGCAAATAAGCCCTGGATTTTTGAATTGTGGAGGAAAAGGACATGAAAAAGAAAGTAGTAAGCGTATTACTGGCAGCAGCAATGACAACAACCCTGGTAGCTGGATGTGGAAGCACTGGAGCAGCAGACACCGCAGCAGATACTTCTGCAGAGGAGACCACGGAAAGCACAGATGATACCGAAGCAGATGCGGCAGATGCAGAAGAGACCGCCAATGCAGGTGCTACCTACAAAGTAGCAGTTGTAAAACAGATGGATCATGCATCACTGGATGAGATTGCAAACGCAGTAGAAGAAGAACTGGATGCAATCGCAGCTAAGAACGGAGTTACCATTGAATATGAAACCTATTCCGGACAGGGGGATCAGTCCACACTGACCCAGATCGGAACCCAGGCAGTAGCAGATGGCGTAGATGCCATCATCCCGATTGCAACTCTGGCAGCACAGGTGATGGCAACCTGTGCAGAGGATACCCAGACACCGGTTGTTTATGCAGCCATCTCTGATCCGGAAGCAGCAGAGCTGACTGGCATCGATTATGTAACCGGTACTTCCGACGCATTGAATACCACCTTTATCATGGATATGATGCTGGCACAGAACCCGGATGTACAGAAGGTTGGTCTTCTTTATTCCCAGTCTGAAGCAAACTCTACCAAACCAATCGCAGATGCAAAAGCTTATCTGGATGAGAAAGGTATTGCATACGAAGAGAAAACTGCAAACACCAACGATGAAGTAATCACTGCAGCAAGCGCACTGATCGCTGATGATGTGGATGCAGTATTTACCCCTACGGATAACGTGATCATGGCAGCAGAGCTGGCTATCTATGAGAACCTGGCTGAAGCAGGAATTCCTCATTACACCGGAGCTGATTCCTTCGTAAGAAATGGTGCATTCGCTACCTGTGGTGTCAATTATACCGACCTTGGACATCAGACCGCTGATCTTGCATATGATGCAATGACGAAAGGCATGGATGACCTGGAAGACTACTATCTGATGGACGGCGGCATCATCACAGTCAACACCGAGACTGCCGCAGCACTTGGAATTGATTATTCCGTATTTAATGACATGGGAGAAGTGGTAGAAGTTACCACAACTGAGGAGTAAATTATGATTTATGTGATTCAGACAGCCCTGGAGCTGGGCTTTATGTATGCACTGGTAGCCATGGCCCTGTTTTTAAGCTACCGGATTCTGGATATTGCAGATTTGACGACAGACAGCGGATTTGTTCTGGGAGCAGCTGTGTCGGTAACAGTAGCGGCAGCAGGACATCCGTTCCTGGCTATTCTGGCAGCAATGGCTGCCGGAAGCTGTGCCGGTTTTGTCACTGCATTTCTGCAGACCAGACTGGGAGTTCCGTCGATTCTCGCAGGAATCGTAACTAACACAGGACTTTATACGGTGAACCTGATGGTCATGGGCTGGAGTTCCAATGTGAGTCTTCTGAAACAGGATACATTGTTCACGCTTCTGAAGAATACAGGTATTGGAGGAAGCTGGTATAAGCTTCTTCTTGCTGCCGGAATCACAATTGCAGCCGGAGTTTTTCTGGTATGGTTTCTGGGAACCCGTATCGGACTGAGTATCCGGGCAACCGGAGATAACGCGGATATGGTGCGTGCCTCATCTGTGAATCCAGTATTTACTATTACCATTGGCCTTTGCATTTCCAATGCACTGACTGCTCTGTCCGGAGCTGTTGTAGGGCAGTATCAGAAGTCCGCAGATATTAACGGCGGAACGGGAATTGTAGTCATTGGTCTTGCCTGCCTGATTATTGGTGAGACTCTCATTGGCCGCAGATCCATGGGAAGAAATGTGATCGCAGCCATCGTGGGAAGTATTGTATATCGTTTTATTTATGCAGTCATTTTAAAGACCGGCATCGTACCGATTGAGTGTCTGAAACTGGTAACCGCTATCGTGGTAGCACTGGCCATTGCCGGACCGGCACTGAAAGAGGGAGCCGCATTTCAGAAACGGAAAATGAGCGCATCCGCGTCCAGAAAGGGAGGCAACTGATATGTTAAAACTGGAAAATATCAAAAAGACCTTCAATCCGGGCACGGTGAATGAAAAATGTGCGCTGCAGGGATTATCCCTTCATTTAAAACCAGGTGATTTTGCAACGATCATCGGTTCCAACGGAGCCGGAAAATCCACTATGATGAATGCCATTGCAGGTGTATTCTATGTGGATGAAGGTTCTATCACTCTGGATGGACAGGACATCACGTTTATCCCGGAATATAAGAGAAGCCGTGTCATTGGCCGCCTGTTCCAGGATCCGCTTCGCGGAACGGCTCCCCATATGACTATTGAGGAAAATCTGGCACTGGCCTATTTAAGAGCTTCTAAGGGAACCGCTCCATTTAGCCGGATCTCCAAAAAGGATAAAGAGTTTTTCCGGGAGCAGTTATCCCTTCTACATATGGGACTGGAAGACAGGATGAAAAATCCGGTAGGCCTTCTTTCTGGAGGACAGCGTCAGGCGCTGACGCTTCTTATGGCAACCATGGTACCGCCAGATCTCTTACTTCTGGATGAGCATACCGCAGCTCTTGACCCTGCAACTGCAGACAAAGTGCTGAAACTGACCCAGGAAATTATTGAAAAAAATAATACCACCTGCCTGATGGTAACCCACAATATGCATCAGGCATTGACGATGGGGAATCGGACGCTGATGATGGACGATGGAAAAATTGTACTGGATGTGGAAGGCGAAGAGCGTGCCAATATGACGGTGAACGATCTTCTGGAAAAATTCCACAGCAAGGCAGGAAAAGATCTGGACAATGACCGGATTCTCTTATCCATGGAAAAATAAAAGCGAAACTGTTCGGAAGATACATTCTTTCGGACAGTTTTTTTATGTAAATCTAAAAGTTTTATAAACAGTCGAAAAGTAGTTGCAAAGACAGAAGCTTTATGCTAAAGTCAGTCATAACAACAACGCAAGTCAAAATTCGGCCATATCGGCCAAAATTTTCCAAACAACAATGAAATTAACTGTGGTGCAAAAGAACGGGGGAAAGTGCAAAGTGTGAATAACATTATTTTTCTTTTGCTGCTTGGCAGAATTGCAGTAGAAGATTTGAAACATCGCAGGATTCCAAACTCTTTGGTCATCTGTCTGTTTCTATGGGGGATTTACAGCAACGGGATGACAGGAGAGTGGAACTCGTCGGTAAAAGGGGCATTACTGGCAGGTGGAAGTATGCTGATCTTTTATATTGTATTCCGCAGAGGAATCGGTGCCGGGGATGTGAAATTATTGACAGTGGTGGGATTTTACGTGGGGTGCGAAAAAATCTGGGAGTTATTGTTTTTGATTTTTCTGATGGCAGCGGTATGGGGAATATTATGCAAAAAGGAGGTCCCTCTGGCAATCTGCGTATTTCTGGGCGTAGGCTGCCGGATGTTGGGACTGATTTGACAGGGGGATTTTATGAGGTATTTATCTGCTTTTTACACAGATATTGGAACACAAAAAAAGAGTAATCAAGATTCGCTGTTAATCCAAGAAGCGAATACAGTAACAGGAACGACATTGCTGGCGGTTTTATGTGACGGGCTTGGCGGTTTGCAAAAAGGAGAGATTGCCAGCGCAGAAATGATCAAAGCATTTTCCGCCTGGTTTCAATATCAGTACCCGATTCTTTTGAACCAGAGATTTACTGCGGATGGTTTGCGGGAGAGCTGGTCGAAGCTGGTATCTGAAACGCATCAGAAGTTGACCACGTATGGGAAAATGCATGAATTATCACTGGGGACAACGGTCGAAGCAGTCCTTTTTTATGAAAAAAGATACTATGTATTTCATATCGGAGACTGCCGGGTTTATAAAAAGGAAGGAATTTTACAGCAGATTACAAAGGATCAAACCTATATCCAGCAGGAGATGGATTATGGAAGAATGACTCTGGAGGAAGCGATAAAAGATCCGAAAAGAAATATGCTGCTGCAGTGTGTGGGGGCAGGTAATTATCTGGCACCGGATTTCATACAGGGAGAGTTGGCACCGGAACAGGGGTTCCTGATCTGCAGTGATGGTTTCCGGCACGTAATCAGTACAGGAGAAATTGCAGAAGGCATGCGATTACCGTCTTCGCATCATGAAGATCGCATGAGAAAGCGGCTTGAGGGGTTAACGGAACTTTGCAAGCAGCGGGGAGAAAAGGATAATATCACTTCGATCTGGATACAGGTCTGCAGGTAAGATGAGGGAGTGTATACATGCTGAAGATTGGTGATTTACTGGGTGGAAAATATCGAATACTGAGTGTTGTTGGACGGGGCGGAATGAGCACCGTCTATTTGGCGCGTAATGAACGGGCAAATAAAAACTGGGCGGTAAAAGAAGTCAGAAAGAGCGGTGTAAATCAGGATCAGGTTGTAGAGCAGAGTCTCCTGACAGAGGTGGAGATCATGAAGCATCTCAATAATCCACATCTGCCAAGTATTATTGACGTGATTGATATTGATGATACATTTGTAATCGTTATGGATTTCGTGGAAGGAAATTCACTGGAGAAGGTACTGGAACATGGGAGCGTGTCGGAAATACAGGTGATTGACTTGGCAAAACAGCTCTGTGATGTATTGCTGTATCTTCACAGCTGTAATCCGCCGATTATTTACAGAGATATGAAACCAGCCAATATAGTACTGAGACCGGACGGAGTGGTGATGCTGCTGGATTTCGGTACGGCGAAAGAATATAAATATGATGAATCGGGAGATGCAACCACTTGTCTTGGTACAAGAGGATATGCAGCACCGGAACAGTATGGAGGGCATGGAAGAACGGATGCCAGGACAGATATTTACTGCCTTGGAGCAACTCTTTATCATCTGGTGACAGGAAAACACCCAAGCAGTGAACCATACATGAAACCAGTCAGAAAAATCAATCCGAAACTTTCAGAAGGTCTGGAAAAGATTATTCAGAAATGTACCAGACAAAACCCGGAAGAACGTTATCAGTCCTGTGCGGAGCTGAAATTTGATCTGGATCATGTAGAAGAGATCGGAAGAAAAGCACAGAGAAAAAGAAGCAGAAATTTAGGACTGTTTTTTGGCTCGGTTCTGATGGCAGTATTCGGAATTTCCGGTATGACCGGATTTAAAATAGCTGCCTCCAATGAGACCAGATCCAGCTACGGCTATTATATCTCACAGGGTGATGCGGTGGCGGAAGACGACAAGGAGCAGGAACTTTCAGAAAAGACAGAGATTTATAAACAGGCCATTCAGGTGGCACCGGCCAGAAATGAAGCATACAGGCATCTGCTGGACACGATCATTCAGGATAACCGGATTGATATAAAGGAAATACAGGCAATGCAGACGCTTCTGGGACAGATGCTGGAAGGAAATCCGGCTCAGAGTTATTTTCAGAAGCGAAATGAAAAAGAATTTGATGAGTTCGCTTATGATCTTGGTGTAAATTATTATCTCTATTGTACAGATAATGGAAAGAGCCTTTCTCTGGAATGGCTGAAGTATGCAGCTGACAGTACAACCCTCTCAAAAGAAAAAAGAGAAACGGCGGAAAGTCTTTGGACAATTGCAAAGTCTCATGGAGAACTGACAAAGAAGGTGAACTCGGAATATACCTATACAGAATATTGGACAGACCTTAATGGACTGGTACAGGACGATCTTGTGACAAATGCAGGATATTATATTGCCCTTGGTATTTACCGATATACAGCAGGAGAGATCAAATCCCAGATCAATAAGTTCAAAGCGCAGGGCGGTATTGAAAAAGCAGAGATAGAGCAATTGCTTGACCGGATCGAGCAGGGAACAGCGCAGATCGAAACAGACAATAATCTGGATGAGGAAGATCAGAAACTGGTGGAAGAAATCAGAAACCAGGTGAAAGGCGCCAGAGATATGACGGCCATGGCATACGGTGCTTAAGGAGGAAACCAATGGGAATGGAACGAATACAGGCATATAACGCCGGGTTTTATATATGTCTGGTTATCACGATATTTGGAGTAATACTTGCGATTTTGTTTTTCTTTACCCTTCATATTAAAGATGCATGGAAGATGAGTTCAGGAAGAGTCAGAAATGAAAGCATTCGGAAGATAGAGAAAGCAACCGAAGTAATGATGAAAAGAGAAAACTGCTTTACTCTCACTAAAAATATTATGGTGATTCATACAGAGGAAAAAATCTAAGGAGGAGAAGAAAATGCATAAGAGAATTCTGGCACTGATATGCACGGCTGTGTTAATGTCAAATCTGGCTTCTGTTGAGAATTGGAGTATGATTACCCGTGCTGAAGAGCAGGAGGAACAGACAGAAGAAGAAACAGGCTCTGCGATTGTCACGGTTACTACACAGGAAGGAAAAATAGCCGAGTGTGCAGTAAAAGTGACCAAAGATGTAACCTCCATTACAATTGAACAGCCAGCAGAAGCAGAATTTTATCCGGCATTTACAGATAGTGTGCAATTTACAGCAGCTCTTAAAACGGATGAAGAATACTGTAATGATCCAACGATCACATGGTCAGTCAATGAGGGAAGTACCGCTTCAATAGATCCATCCACCGGAGAACTGACACTCCATGAATTGACAGGTGATGAAGAGACGGTAACCGTTACTGCAGAAGCTGGAAATGAAAAGACCAGTAGGCAGGTCACTTTGAAAAAAGCAGAGATTACAGAAATTTTTGTCGATGATATCGATGTTACCTATGGAAAAGAAGCACAGTTGACGGCAACTGTAAAGTTTGGTGATGAAACAGTCAGTGAAGACAAAATGCCTCCGCTTTATTTTGAGGAGACAGATGGGACGGAAATAGCTGAAGTAACGAAAGAAGGAAAGGTAACTGCACGTGAAGTAGGCGCTTTTAAAGTAAAAGTATCCACAGATGGAAATGGTTACTTTAAATCCGCTGGAAGTTCCGAGAAGGAGCTGACCATACATCCGGCAAAACTGCAGGTAAAGGTTACGGAAGGTACGGCAGAGGGACCAATTGTAACAAAAGTCAGCGATGGAACAACAGCACTGACAACAGATAATATCACCGCGATTGAAAATGCACTTTCTCTTGAGGGGATTGTCGATGACGAGGAAGTGTCTCTGAAGGTCGGAGATGATGCATCCTGGAGCAGCCTTTCTTATGAAGAGAATAAGCTGGGCAGCAATACGGTATCACTGAACAGCCTGAAGGACAGTTTCGAACTGGAAGGAACGGACAGTGCTAATTATGTGCTGGATGCCGATGTTCCCGCTGCAAATGATCTGAAGGTAACTGCAGAGATTACACCGAAGGCACCAGAGACTTCTGATTATGATATGACTCAGGCAAAAGAAGATCAGACGTTTGCCCTTACGGATGATGAAGTAAGCGGTATTCTTCTTTCTGCAGGTACAAAAGGAACAGATGAAGCCTACTGGTATAACGAAGCAGGACTTCCCTTAACGGTTGATGAGGGCTATCAGCTGCTGACAGATCAGTATGTGCAGTATATGGACAGTCTCATAACAGAGTCCGGCAAGACATATTATGTAAAGCAGACAAAAGAAGACAATACCGTATGGTATTATGGTCCCTATACCATTGAATTACAGTGTGATGGGGATGAGCCGACCTACCAGATTGATGAGATTAAGAAGATCAATTTCGGAAAAGAAAGTACAGAGTTTACCATTATTATCAAAGATACAGATGGCAGTGGTGTAGATGCAGATTCGATCCGTTATTTTATCGGAGACAACAAGACGATGAAAGAAGACGGAACACTTCCGGAAGAAACAGATTCTGCATGGAAAAAATCCGCCACAGTATCACAGGATAGAGAAAACTATAAAGTAACAGTGACCGTTCCGGCGTCCGGATATCTTTATATTCAGGCAGCTGACAAAGTGGCAAACAACAGCTTTGGAGGACCGTTCTATCTGCTGATTCTGGAAAATACAGCACCGACGGTTACTGTGACCTGCCAGGATCAGGGCTATGATTTTGATACGCCGAGAAATGCACATACCCTGAATATTACGGCAGAAGATGCCAAAGAAGACGGGACAGAACCGTATTCATATTCCGGAATTCAGTCACTGACTTACAGTCTGAGCAGACAGAATCAAGACGGAACAGCAGGAGATATTGTTCTGACAGCAGAAGATACGGAAGCTTTCATGCCTCTTACGATGGATGTTGTAAAAGCATCCAGAACAAAGGTAAAAGATCAGATTGTCCTTCAAAATGATGATCAGGGACAGCCTTTGAATGGCATCTATATTTTGATGGTAACAGCAGTTGATTTCTGCGGAAATGAAACCGTAAAATCCGACTGGATTCTAAACTTTGATAATGAGACACCGAAGCTTGTAGATGCTTCCTATGATGGATATACCCATATAGGTACAGATGGAAATATATACTATGGGCAGAAGGCGACTGCACATCAGATGCAGTTTACCATTCAGGAGAAGAATTTTGATCCAGATCTTGATAATGATTCCAGTATCGTGGTCAAAAAGAACGGTCAGCAGATCACAGAAGGATATACGGTGACGTGGGAACATGACGGAGAACTTCATAAAGCGATCGTAAATCTGACGGGAATCAATGGTACAGAAGAAAATGATGTTTACACCGTAGAGAGTCATTATCAGGACCCGGCAGGAAATCAGTTGGACAAATCTGACATCTGTGAACTGAGAAAGAATGAGTCTCTGAGTGAAGGTAAATTTACCGGTACCTCTATGGTAATAGATAAGGTAAGTCCGGTAGTTACCCGGATCATAACCAGTGAAAATCTGAATGGAGAACCGGATGGCAGTCCGTACGATGGAACCGATTATTATATTAATAAAACAATTACGACTGTAATTACAATTGAAGACGAAAACTTACCGTCTGATTCCACGGAGATCTGGCAGACTTCCATGAAAAAAGACGGAAATAATGTGGAAGGGGATTTACGGACTGCAGAATCCGGACAAATCACATTTACAATGAAAGCAGACGGCCGATATTCCGATCTTAAAGCAGCAGGAACGGACCTTGCAGGAAATCCGCTGGTTCTGGCTGAAAATGGATATGAACACGAAATGTGGGATGAGGCAGAAGCAGAAAATGGAACGGTCAACCTCTCTTATGCAAGAGTCGTGGATACAGTCGCACCGGTTGCGGTGATTACTTATACTTCCAAAGCCGATCCGAATGGATATGGCACTGAGTACTACTACAACAAAGGTGTTACAGCAGAAATTGCAGTAACAGATCAATACGGTGATAGTTCCTGTGGCATTGATTTTACGAAGCTGT
This sequence comes from Clostridiaceae bacterium Marseille-Q4143, assembly GCA_018228645.1. Lineage (GTDB taxonomy): Bacteria > Bacillota > Clostridia > Lachnospirales > Lachnospiraceae > Hominiventricola > Hominiventricola filiformis. Next base: position 3,104,616 of record CP073693.1, on the reverse strand, counting down.
TTACGATATGCCGGAAAGACGGACAGGGAATGGTGGAGAATATCAGCAATAAAAAGACTATTTATAAGATTGATAAAGAAGACGGAAGATATGATCTCAGTATCTATGGAACTGATCGCGCAGGAAACACCCTGAATGTCAGAGAGCAGACTCCGGGGACGATGGACGGATTTAAGGAAAATGTGTCCGGTAAAGACGGAGACGCCATACCATATACTATTATCCGTGACACAACCCCACCGGTCTTTACTTTCCAGGTAACTCCAGATGCAGCGGTTACCAATCAGAAGAAGCAGGAGGATGGACGTTATTATTTTAACGGAGATTATCGGGTTACTGTTGTAGTGGAAGATACCAACTTTGATGCAGGGAAGGTTTTTCTTAATAAAGGTATGACAGCGGCAGGTGCTTATGATGCTTCTGCAGCTACAATATCTGATTACAAAAAACTGACAGGTGATACATACAATAACGGAAACAATATCTATACAGACAGTGAAAGTATGGAAGGAGTGTTCCGCTATGCGGTCTATGGAACTGATAAAGCCGGAAATGCCCTGGTCATGAAAAAGGGAAGCGGCATCAATGAAGATATGGAAGGAAATACCAGCTGCTACATTATAGTTGATAAAACAAAGCCGACAGGAACTCTTACCGTAGGCAACGGAAAAGAGACATACTATCAGATTCAGGTACAGGATGGTGCGGTGGATCAGGCAGCGCCGTATCGGACAGAAAAAGAGGCATATATTCAGATTACATCAGACGACTTCAGCCCGGTACAGATTGCATACACCACGGATCGTCTGGAGAATGATGAAGTAAAAGAGGCAGCAGAGATAAAAGGAAATGGTTTCTCTTATCAGCAGAGCAGAGAGAACAGTGTCAGTGGAGAACAGATTTTCAGAATTTCCGGTATCAGTATGACTGACCGTGCAGGAAATATGAGTTTCCTTGCAAAGACCAATAAAATTTATCTGGATGTGACACCGCCGACCATGGATGAACTGGCTCCGACCATTTCTGTAGTGGCAACCTCTGAGAGTGATGAGCGTGAAACAAAAGGAACCTCTCTCTTTAAGGATGATGTACCACTTCATATTAAGGTAACCGATCCGTATGGTGGTTCTAAGAGTTCCGGACTGAGTGAAGTAACGTATCATCTGTATATAAACGGATCAGAAGTAGCCGGTGACAGACAGGTACTGAATCCAGAGTCCACTACAAAATGGAATGAGAATTATGAGGATTCTTCGTTAGTCTTCAATATTGACAGAACAATTACCGTGAATGCATCCAGCCATAACTACAATGATATCCGTGTTGTGGTGAATGCAAAGGACAATGCGGGAAATACCAATACCAGAAGCTATACATTTGGTATAGATGTGACAGCACCAACCATTGAAGTGGAATACGACAACAATGATGCGCAGAACGGACGGTATTTCAAAGCGGATCGTGTGGCAACTGTAACTGTAACAGAGCGGAACTTCAGCTCTGATCTGATAGACATTTCCACACAGTCTTCGAATATCAGCAGCTGGAGCTACAGCAAAGGCAGCGATGCCAATGGTGACGATGACAAGTGGACAGCAGAGATTACTTACCATGTGGATGGCGAGTATACGCTTGATATTTCAGGAGAAGATCTGCTGGGACAGAGTGCGGGAAGTACCAGTTATTCTGGAACAGCACCGCAGGATTTCGTGATTGATAAGACCGCTCCGGTACTGACTCTGGAATTTGACCGGAATGATCCGGCAAATGGCAAGTATTACAACAGCGCAAGAACAGCAACTCTCTTGGTTGATGACGTGAATTTTGGCGGACAGGCAGACATTACCGTAAATGCGTCTGGTGGCGGAGCGGCACCGGCATTTACATTCACTGGAAAATCTTCTTCCGCAACATTCCATATGGACGGAATCTACAGTTTTGCCGGTACTGTCACGGATATGGCGGGAAATGTATCACTTCCGATAGACTGCGAAGAGTTTGTCATTGACCAGACAGCACCGGTAATTACATTCCATGATGTGGAAGATATGACAGCTTACGGTAAAAGTGACAGTGCATTTGCACCGTATATCACTATCGATGATACGAACTTTGATCCGGCTGGTGTGACAGTTACCATGTCAAGAATGAAATGGGATTCCGAAGAGGAAATGACTGATTTCGGAGGATTGAATGGAAGTACCTGGCAGCTGAAGGAACTGGAGCAGATGCCGGAAAATGATGCGGTCTATACACTGAACGTGAGAGTACAGGATATGGCGGAAAATCCGAACAGCGATGAGACTTACGTTACATTTTCACTGAACCGTTATGGCTCTGTCTATGTACTTGGCGAAGAGACATCTGCTTTGCTGGAACAGTATTATACAAATGAGGCTCAGGAACTGACACTGACAGAATACAACCTGAGTAATCAGGCAGATTCCTGGATTGATGTGTCCAGAAACAGCGAAGAAGAAACGCAGCTGACAAAAGATACCAACTACAGTGTACAGAAGCAGGGTGACTCTGGAAATGACTGTAACTGGAAGCAGACGGAATATCAGATTCATGCATCCAATTTTGTAGAAGATGGAACTTATAAGGTACTTGTATATTCCAAAGATACACTGGAGAATGCAACGACAAATGAAAATCCGGCCGCAGAAAAATATGCGTCTGTGCTTGCATTCTGCAAGGATACGGAAGGTCCGACTGTAACTCTGACGGGTGTGGAAGAAGGTGGATTCTATAATGAAGCCAGCATGCCGCTTCTTGTTAATTATTTCGATAATAACGAAATGGAACGACTGAATATCCAAGTAGTCAATGGGGCAGATGAGAATGATGTGATAGACAGCGTGGAGTATCTGGCAGATGACGGAGTCATTGAAGCGGCATCCGGTAAACTGGAATATACACTGAAGGAAAATGCAAAGGTTCAGAAAGTCATTGTAACGGCAACCGACCGTGCAGGAAATACTTCAGAACCACAGAGCATTACATTTACCTTGTCTACCAGTGCGTGGGTACGGTTCTATAACAATAAGCAAAAACTCTATGGAACAATTGCAGGTGTAGCAGGAACGCTGGGAGTGATCTGTCTGATGATTATGATCTGGCGAAGAAGGCGAAGGAATTGATTGCCAGGCTGCAGATGCAGACTTAAGCATTTCATATTTTTGTAATGGCTGATAATAGATGCTGAAAATCATAGATCGCATAGAAGAACGCAGAAAAATTTTCTGCGTTCTTTTTGAAATCATTTAAAAATTCTGTATATTTTGTTAAAAAATAAATTATTCTTGATAAAACTGTATACAATGATACAATAGTACAAAAATACAGCACGTGAACAAGGAGGAGAAAGCAGAATGGAAATGATCGTAAATTTCATCAATGAACTGGACGGACTTGTGTGGGGATGGCCAATGATCATCTTATTGTTGGGAACACACATTGTAATGACAGTCTGTACGGGAGGTATTCAACGGAAGATCGGAACAGCAATCAAGCTTTCCGTGACAAAGGATACAGAAGCAGAAGGTGAGGTCAGTCAGTTCGGAGCATTGGCAACGGCGTTGGCTTCCACTATTGGAACCGGAAATATCATTGGTGTGGGAACTGCAATTTACCTTGGCGGCCCGGGAGCGGTACTGTGGTGCTGGCTGACTGGTGTATTTGGAATTGCTACCAAATATGCAGAGTCTCTGATTGCAGTGAAATACAGAGTAAAAACTTCTGACGGACGCATGCAGGGAGGCGCTATGTATGCACTGGAGAGAGGACTGAACATGAAATGGCTGGGTCTGATGTTCGCATTCTTTGCAGCCTTTGCATCCTTTGGAATCGGATGTGCGACACAGGTCAACGCCATCGCAACTGTTTGCACTGAGAATCTTGGCATTCCGACATGGCTGGTAGGAGGTGCAGTTGCATTTTTTACAGCGTTGGTTATTTTTGGAGGAATCAAGTCCATTTCCAGCGTATGTGAGAAGCTGGTTCCGTTCATGGCATTCTTTTATGTGCTTGGATGTTTCGTAATTCTTTGTATCAACGGAGATTTTCTTCTTCCTGCATTGAAGACGATCGTAACGCTGGCATTCCAGCCGGGAGCAGCTGCAGGCGGTCTGACTGGCGGAGGTATCATGCTGGCACTGCATTATGGGGTTGCGAGAGGATTGTTTTCAAATGAGTCCGGTATGGGTTCTGCCCCGATCGCAGCTGCAGCTGCACAGACGAGAAATCCGGTGCGCCAGGCACTGGTATCCGCAACCGGAACTTTTTGGGATACTGTGGTTGTATGCGCCATGACCGGTCTGGTACTGGTTACCAGTATTATGAAAAATTCAAATATTGATATTTCCAGAGTGGAAAATGGAGGTGTTTTAACGACACTGGCTTTTGATCAGATTCCGTACATAGGACCGATGATTCTCGTATTTGGAATTATTCTCTTCGCATACTCCACTGTTCTTGGCTGGGCATATTACGGAGAACGCTGTGTAGAGTACTGCCTGGGTAAAAAAGCATTGGTTCCGTATCGTGTTCTCTATATTGTAGTAGCTGCCATTGCTCCGGTTGTAGCGTTGGATCTGGTATGGACTATTGCTGATATCCTGAACGCATTGATGGCGATTCCGAATCTGGTGGCAGTGCTCCTGTTGTCTCCGGTGATTATGAAAGAAACCAGAAAATATATCAATAACCTGGATGCACACAGTAATGAAGCAGTTCCGGTGCTGAATACAGAAAAAGAAGACGTAGCTTAACATTATTATGAGATAGAAAACAGGAAAGAATAGGGCCCCGGGAAAGCGGTATTGCTTTCCCGGGGCTTTCTGTATTATAATACTATGGAATCTATAAAGATAAAGGAGACTACATCATTTATGATGAACATTTTATTTGTATCTCTTGGCTGTGACAAGAATCTGGTGGATTCTGAAGTTATGCTGGGACTGCTTTCAAACAAAGGTTATGCGTTTACCGATGATGAGACGGAAGCTGACGTCATTGTGGTAAATACCTGTTGTTTTATTGGTGATGCTAAGGAAGAGAGTGTTAACACAATCTTGGAGATGGCAGAGTATCGGAAAGCAGGAAAATGTAAGGCACTGATTGTGACCGGATGTCTGGCTCAGCGTTATAAGCAGGAGATCATTGACGAGATACCGGAAGTAGATGCGGTTCTCGGCACCACTACCTATGACAGCATCGTGGAAGCCATTGAGCAGGCTATAGGTGGTGAGCATATGCTCAAATGTGAGGATATTGACCGTCTGGTATTGACTCCGGCAAAGAGAATGCTGACTACCGGTGGACATTATGCACATCTGAAAATTGCAGAGGGCTGTGACAAACACTGTACCTACTGTATTATTCCAAAACTGCGCGGTAATTATCGGAGCTTCCCTATGGAACGTCTGGTAAATGAGGCAGAAGAACTGGCAGAGCAGGGTGTGAAGGAACTGATTCTGGTAGCACAGGAGACAACCCTTTACGGAACCGATTTATATGGAAAGAAAAGCCTGCACCTGTTGCTGAAAGAGTTATGCAAGATCAAAGGCATCCGCTGGATTCGTGTGCAGTATTGTTATCCGGAGGAGATTTATGATGAATTGATCCAGACCATCAAGGAGGAGCCGAAAGTCTGTCATTATCTGGATCTTCCGATCCAGCATGCTTCCGACAGAATCTTAAAGAGAATGGGCCGCAGAACTTCCCAGGCAGATTTAAGAGCGATTGTTGCAAAATTAAGAGAAGAGATTCCCGATATCTGTCTTCGTACGACGCTGATCAGTGGTTTCCCGGGTGAAACTCAGGAAGATCATGAGGAGCTGATGGCATTCGTGGATGAGATGGAATTCGACCGTCTGGGTGTATTTGCTTATTCTCCGGAGGAGGACACTCCGGCTGCCACTATGCCGGATCAGATCCCGGAAGAAGTCAAAGAAGAGCGCCGGGACGAGATCATGGAGCTTCAGCAGGAGATTTCCTTTGAAAAAGCAGAGGATATGGTTGGAAAATCCCTGTGGTGTATGATTGAGGGAAAAGTAGCGGATGAGTATGCTTATGTGGCAAGAACTTATAAGGATGCTCCGGGTGTGGATGGTTATCTGTTTGTCCAGACCCTGGAGGAACTCATGTCCGGTGATTTTGTAAAGGTCAAAGTGACCGGTGCGGATGATTATGATTTGATAGGAGAGATTGACGATGAATCTGCCGAATAAACTGACGATTTTCCGGGTGATCCTGGTAATTCCTTTTGTGGCACTGATGCTGAATGGCTATGATCTGTGGGCAGTAGCTGTATTTATTATTGCGAGTCTTACAGATCTTCTGGATGGAAAAATTGCAAGAAAATATAATCTGATTACAGATTTTGGAAAATTCATGGATCCGCTGGCGGATAAGCTTCTGGTATGTGCGGCTATGATCTGTCTGGTGGAGATGGGACGTCTTCCGGCATGGATGGTGATTGTTATCATCAGCAGGGAATTTATCATCAGCGGTTTCCGTCTGGTGGCTTCTGACAATGGTGTGGTCATTGCGGCCAGCTACTGGGGAAAATTTAAGACAACTTTTCAGATGCTCATGATCATTGTATTGATTCTGAATCTGGGTGGTGTGTTCGACATGATTGGTCTGGTGCTTACCTGGATCGCATTGATTTTGACGGTTGTGTCCCTGATTGACTACCTGGTGAAGAACAAACAGGTGATTCTGGAAGGAGAAATTTAAGATGGAGAACGAAAGCGGATTTGTAAAACAGGTGAAGCTCTGCGGAGCAGAGATTCCGGAAGTGAGAGAAAAGATCAGTGATCTTCTGACTGCACAGGATGCAGCGAAGATCGATCTCGAGGGCGCTTTCGGTGAAGTGATGATAAAGATCTCTTCCGACGGGGAGAATGCAAGAGAAACTGTGAAAGCTGCCGTGCGAGAATTGAAGGTCCGCTTCGGAAGCAGTATTTATACAACCAAGAAAAGTGTATCTCTGGAACAGACTATAGTGGACCTGTTAAAAGAACAGCAGATGACCGTATCCACGGTAGAATCCTGCACAGGCGGAATGATCAGTGCGCGTCTGACAGATGTACCGGGATGCTCAGAGGTATTCCGGCAGGGATTTGTAACTTATTCAGACCGTGCGAAGAGAAAAATGGTCGGGGTAAAGAAATCTACACTTAAAAAATATACGGCAGTAAGTGAGCAGACTGCAAAAGAGATGGCAAAGGGAGGAGCTTTTATGGCAGAATCCGATGCCTGTGTCAGTGTGACCGGCTATGCAGGACCGGATGGCGGGGAGAACGGTGACCCGGTGGGGCTTGTCTATGTCGGCTGCTGTGTACACGGAAATGTTGAAGTGGAAGAATATCATTTTGCAGGAGACCGTGCAGCTGTCCGTGAACAGGCAGTTATTCGTGCGCTGACACTTCTCAGAAAATGTATTTTGGAGAATTATGACATATAAGTGGGGCAGAAAAAACGATGAGATATCATAATATTACCAAGGATGATATGTTGAACGGAGATGGACTTCGGGTAGTTTTGTGGCTGGCCGGATGTTCTCATCACTGCAAAAACTGTCAGAATCCCATTACCTGGGATCCCGACGGAGGTCTTATATTTGATGAGGCAGCGAAGCAGGAAATTTACGAAGAACTGGATAAAGATTATGTAAGCGGTATTACATTCAGTGGCGGTGATCCACTTTTTGAAACCAACAGAGAAGAACTGACCGCTTTTGTCCGTGAAATAAAAACAAGATATCCGGATAAGACCATATGGCTTTATACCGGTTACCAGTGGGAACAGATTCAGAAATTGGAGTTGATTCAATATCTGGATGTTCTGGTGGATGGTCGTTTTGTAGAAGAGTTAAAAGACAATGCTCTTCCGTGGAAAGGAAGCGAAAACCAGCGTGTAATTGATGTGCAGATGACGAGAAAGCTTGGAAAAGTGGTGCTGTACGCATAATAGAAGGAGTTGCAACAGAAGAATGGAGACAATTAAGATTAAGTATTTTTCAGACAAAATCGAGAAGCTGACTTATGTCGCAGAAAAATCTGACTGGATTGACCTGCGCGCAGCAGAAGATATAACCATGAAACAGGGTGAGTTTAAACTGATCCCACTTGGTATTGCCATGGAGCTTCCCAAAGGATATGAGGCACATGTGATTCCGCGAAGCAGTACTTTCAAAAATTTCGGACTGCTGCAGACCAATAGCTGCGGACTGATTGACGAGAGCTATTGTGGAGACAATGACCAGTGGTTTTTTCCGGCACTCGCTATGAGAGATACCGAGATTCATGTAAATGACCGAATCTGCCAGTTCCGTATTATGGAACATCAGCCGCAGATTGTATTTGAAGAGACAGAAAAACTCACAGGAAAAGACAGAGGCGGATTCGGAACAACAGGACGTCAGTAAAGAAAAAGACGGGGGAACAGATATGGCTTGCAGGATATTCGGCGCAATTGATGTGGGAAGCTATGAAGTAAATCTGAAAATCTATGAGCTTTCTGCAAGAAACGGAATACGGGTGCTGAACCATGTGCGGCATCGGATGGAACTTGGAAGAGATACCTATGCAACCGGCAAGATCAGCACGGAGCTGACAGATGAGTTGTGTGCTGTGTTGCTGGATTTTAAACAGATGATGAAGGAATTCGGAGTGGAAGACTACCGTGCCTGTGCGACCAGCGCAATCAGAGAGACAAGGAATACACTGGTGTTCCTTGATCGCATTTTCCTGCGGACTGGTATCCGGCTTGAGATTCTAAGCAACTCTGAACAGCGTTTTCTCGGGTATAAATCCATCGCATCCAATGAGGAAAAATTCCAGGATATTATCGAGCAGGGAACGGCCATTGTGGATGTGGGTGGCGGAAGTATTCAGATTTCACTGTTTGATAAGGAAAATCTTGTGACTACGCAGAATATCCGCCTGGGTACTTTAAGGCTCAGGGAACGGCTGACCGACGTGGCGGAGCGTACGGTACATTATACGGCGGTTATGGAAGAGCTTCTGAATAATGAACTGCGCACATACAGGAAACTGTTTCTGAAAGATCGGAATATCCAGAATATTCTGTTGGTGGGAAGTTATATTCAGTATGTGAATCAGTACATTCACAGCAGTTCTGAGAGCAGTCGTATTACAAGAACAGAATTTTTTAACTTTTATGATGATTTCATGAATCAGGGATCGCAGGTGATGGCTGAAAAAATGGGAATTTCTCAGGAAAACAGTTCACTTCTCCTTCCAACGCTGGTGATGTATAAACGGCTGATGGATGAGACCGGTGCGGAAAATGTAATCATCGTCGGCACAGATCTGGGAGATGGTCTTGCTTATGATTATGCGGAACGCAGCCAGATTGTAAAACCGAAGCATAACTTTGAAAACGATATCATTGAATCTGCGCGTAATATTGCAAAGCGCTATCATACGAACAAAAGCCATGCGCAGATGATGGAACATCTGGCACTGACTATTTTTGACAAGATGAAGTCGGTTCACGGACTGGATAGAAGGGAACGGCTGCTGCTTCAGATCGCGGTACTGCTTCATGACTGCGGAAAGTATATTAATATGGCACAGTCTTCTGCGTGTTCTTACAATATTATTATGGCAACGGAGATCATCGGCCTCTCTCATGCAGAACGTGAGATGGTGGCCAATGTGGTTCGGTTTAACAGCAGTCTGTTCATGTCCTATGAAGAACTGGCAGCAGGATCTCTGCTGGACAGAGAAGAATATCTGATTATTGCCAAGCTGACGGCAATCCTGCGGGTAGCCAATGCCCTTGACAGAAGCCATAAGCAGAAGATTAAAGATATTAAAGTGAGCATGAAGGGTGGCCATACCATGCAGATTCTGGTGGATACGGCAGAAGATCTGACTCTTGAGCAGGCACTGTTCAGGGAAAAGGCGGAATTCTTTGAGGAAGTATACAGTATTCGTCCGGTGCTGAAAGCAAAAAAACTCTTGTAGGAGGAGCGGAATATGAAAAACGAATATACCAGACCAGAATATTATGAAAACCGGGAATTGAGCTGGCTGGGATTTGACGAGCGTATCCTGAGTGAAGCGAGAGATAAAAGTATTCCACTCTTTGAACGCCTGAAATTCTTAAGCATTACCGCTTCTAATCTGGACGAATTTTTTATGGTTCGCGTGGCATCCCTGCTTGATATGGTAAATGCAGAATATAAGGGGAAAGATATTGCCGGCATGACTGCGAGAGAGCAGCTTGATGCGATTCATGACCGTGTGCATGAGTTTGTCAACGTACAGTATTCTACCTGGCAGCGTTCTCTGCTTCCGGGACTTCGCCAGTGCGGTCTGCAGGTGATTCAGGACTATCATGATCTGACAGAGGAGCAGGCGCGTTATGTGGATGAATATTTCATGGAAAATGTGTATCCGGTGCTGACACCCATGGCAGTAGATTCTTCCAGACCGTTTCCTCTGATTGTAAATAAAACGTTGAATCTCTGCGCACTTCTGAAGAAAAAGAATGAGGAAGATGCAGAACTGGAGTTTGCTACTGTGCAGGTGCCTGCAGTGCTGCCGCGTATTATCGTGATTCCGGAGAGCAGGAAGGGAGAGCGTTCCGTGATTCTCCTGGAGGAAATGATATCTAGAAATATGCAGAAGTTATTTTTGAGCTATGACATTCTCTGTGTACATGCATACCGGATTATGCGAAATGCAGATCTGACTATTGATGAAGATGAAGCATCTGATCTTCTGAAAGAAATTGAGAAACAGCTGAGAAAGCGACAGTGGGGAGAAGTCATCCGGCTGGAAATTGATGAAAAAGTGGATAAACGGCTTCTGAAGATTCTGAAAAAAGAGTTTTCTGTTAAGGAAGATGGAATCTATCGGATTGGAGGTCCGCTGGATCTGACGTTCCTGATGAAGATGTACGGACTGGAAGGCTTTAATGGACAGAAAGAGCCGAAATATATCCCACAGCCGGTGCCGGAACTGACTGGAAAAAGTGATATTTTTGAGGAAATCCGTAAAGGGGATATTCTCATGCACCATCCATATCAGACGTTTGATCCGGTGGTGGATTTTGTAAAGCAGGCGTCGAGAGATAAAGATGTGCTTGCAATTAAACAGACATTGTACCGTGTCAGTGGAAACTCACCGATTATTGCTGCACTTGCTCAGGCGGCGGAGAATGGTAAACAGGTATCAGTGCTGGTAGAACTGAAAGCACGGTTTGATGAAGAAAATAACATCGCATGGGCGAAGATGCTGGAGCGCGCAGGCTGTCATGTGATCTATGGACTGGTAGGCCTGAAAACGCACAGCAAGATTACGCTGGTGGTGCGCAGGGAAGAGGACGGCATTCGCAGATATGTGCATCTGGGAACCGGAAACTATAATGATTCCACAGCAAAGCTTTACACGGATATGGGACTGCTCACCTGCTCAGAAGCAATCGGGGAAGATGCAACGGCAGTATTTAATATGCTGTCAGGTTATTCGGAACCTGCCGGATGGAATAAGCTGTCACTGGCTCCGTTGTGGCTTCGGGATCGGTTCCTGATGATGATTCACAGAGAGACGGAGCATGCCAGAAATGGAAAATCAGCTCATATTGTGGCAAAGATGAATTCACTCTGCGATCAGGGGATCATTGCGGCGCTCTATGAGGCAAGTGCAGCAGGGGTGAAAATCGATCTTATTGTCAGAGGTATCTGCTGCCTGAAAGTGGGGATTCCGGGTATTAGTGAGAATATTAGTGTCCGCTCCATTGTGGGAACATTTCTGGAGCACAGTCGGATCTATTATTTCCTGAATGGCGGAAATGAGGAAGTTTATCTGTCCAGTGCTGACTGGATGCCGCGAAATCTTGACCGCCGTGTGGAGATTCTGTTCCCGATTGAGAATGAACATCTGAAAAAAGAAGCCATGCATGTGTTGGAAATTCAGCTGAAAGATACGTTGAAGGCGCAGGTGAAAAGACCGGACGGCACTTATGAAAAAGTGGACCGCCGCGGGAAGCAGGCACTCAGCGCACAGCAGTATTTTATGGAATATGCAAAGAGCCTTGTGAAAAAGCATGAAGAAGAGCAGGTACATGACCGGGTATTTATTCCGGCAGAACCCATGTAGGAGAGTATAAAAAATGGAACGAAAAGCACTGTTTCTGGATATGGATGGTACAACGCTGAATGACAAGATTCAGATTCCGAAGGAAAACTATGAGGCTATGGAAGCTGCCGCGAAGGCGGGACATGAGATTGTGATTACGACGGGAAGACCATATGCCAGTGCCAGAGGTCTTTTGAAAAAATGGGATCTGGAGAGGATCGGCCTTCGATATATTATTGCATTTAACGGCGGGCTGGTGCTGGACGCAGTGACAGGAGAGATTCTGTATCAGAAGACGATTCCGCTTCCACTAATGAGGACTGCAGTGCAGAAGGCAAGAAAAGCAGGACTTTACATTCAGACCTATGAGGGAGATTATGTCATTGCGGATGAAGACGGGGAATGTCTGCATCATTATACTCATAAAACAGGTATGATGCCGAAAGTGCTTCCGGATCTTTACGAGGGTATGCACGAGGAAGCCTGCAAAATGCTTGCCATTGATCTTCATGATTTTGAAAAGATCGATGCGTTCCGCAAAGATGACGCCTGGACAAAAGGGCAGATCAGCATGTGTTTCAGCTGCCGGGAGTACCTGGAGATTCTGCCCACCGGTGTGGAAAAAGGGGAAGCACTGAAAGCATTCTGCAAGCGGCTTGAGATTCCGATTGCGGATTCTCTGGCAGCAGGAGATGAGAATAATGATATTTCCATGATCAAAGCTGCAGGCACAGGCTGTGCAGTAGCCAATGCACGCCCGGAAGTGAAAGCGGCAGCAGATTATGTGACGCTTGCTGATAATAATCAGGGAGCTGTCAGGGAAATTATTGAGAAATTTATGTTATAGAAATCATACATTTTCTTTTTTCGGCTGTCAGCGGTTGACATTATAATCACCGGCGAGGTACAATAAGAGAAGTAAAGACAGATCGCCATGGAGAGAATGTAATGGCCAGAAAATTTCCTTTGTTTCTTGATATTTCAGATAAAAAGATTGTGGTGTATGGAGCCGGCAGAATCGCTTCCCGGAGAGTGGAAACGTTGCTGGCTTTTACGTCGTCTTTGACTGTTTTTGCACCGGAAGCTTCCGAACCGGTGCAGAAAGCGTGGAAAGAAGGAAAGCTCTCCTACAGTCAGGAGGCATATGTGCCGGACAGCATTCCGGAGGATGCTTTTATGGTACTGGCAGCGACTGACAGCGCAGAAGTAAATGAAGCCATCTGGCAGGAATGTCGGAAGAAAAAAATTCTGGTAAATGTCTGCAGCAACAGAGAACACTGTGATTTCCAATTTCCAGGAGTGGCAGTGAATGGCGATCTGGTAATAGGAATCAATGCCGGAGGCAGTGACCATCATCTGGCAAAGACATGGACAGATAAGATAAGAAAAGAGGTTTTTCAAGATGGATATGACGATTAGACCGAGAAGACTTCGGACGTCAGCAAAACTAAGAAAAATGGTGAGGGAGACCAGAATGGATAAAAGTTCCCTGGTATATCCTATGTTTGTGATGGACGGGGAAAATAAAAAAGAAGAAATCCCGACCATGCCAGGGCAGTTTCGTTATACGCTGGACCGTATGCCGGAAGCACTGAATGAACTGGCAGATGCAGGAGTTGGCAGTGTTATGCTGTTCGGAATCCCGGAGCACAAGGATGAAGTGGGAAGCGGTGCCTATGCCTGCGACGGTATCATCCAGAGAGCTCTGGAGAAGGCAAAGAAGGAAGTTCCGGATCTGTATTACATAGGTGATGTCTGCATGTGTGAGTATACCAGCCACGGACATTGTGGAATCCTGAAAGGAGAGTATGTGGACAATGATCTGACGCTGGAAAAACTGGCACAGATTGCAGTGTCCCAGGTACAGGCGGGAGCTGATATGGTAGCTCCGTCCGATATGATGGACGGACATATCCGTGCCATTCGTGAGGGCCTGGATAAGAATGGTTTTGTGACCACTCCGATCATGTCCTATGCAGTTAAATATGCGTCTGCTTTTTATGGCCCGTTCCGTGATGCGGCAGGCAGTGCACCGGCATTCGGAGACCGGAAGAGTTATCAGATGGACTATCACAACAGAAGAGAAGGTATCAAGGAAGCAATGCTGGATATCGATGAGGGCGCAGACATTATTATGGTAAAACCGGCAATGTCTTATCTTGATATGGTGCGTGAGATCAAAGATCTGACGGATGTACCGATGGCAGCTTACAGTGTCAGCGGGGAATATGCCATGGTAAAAGCAGCTGCAAAGCTTGGTTATGTGGATGAAGCAGCCATTCTCTGCGAAATGGCAGCATGTGCATATCGCGCAGGCGTGGATATTTACATGTCCTATTATGCAAAAGAAATCGCGCATTTTATGGATGAGGGGAGAATTGGCTAGATGAAGACAGAAAGATCAGAAAAGCTTTTTAAAGAAGCAGTGAAAATGATTCCGGGTGGTGTTAATTCACCGGTTCGTGCATTTGGTTCTGTAGGAATGACACCGAGATTTATTGCATCTGCAGAGGGTGCTTACATGACAGATGCCGATGGCAACCGTTATCTGGATTATGTAGGTTCCTGGGGACCGATGATTCTTGGACATGCCAATGAGATGGTACTGGAGAAAGTAGCAGAGGCATGCAAAAAGGGATTGAGCTTTGGTGCAGCTACGGAAGCAGAAGTAGATATGGCCCGTCTGATCTGCGATATGGTACCGTCTATCGAGATGGTGCGTATGGTAAACTCCGGTACGGAGGCAGTCATGAGTGCTGTCCGTGCAGCAAGAGGCTATACAGGAAGAAATAAGATTATCAAATTTGAAGGATGCTATCACGGACACAGTGATGCCATGCTGGTAAAGGCAGGTTCCGGTGTTATGACTGCAGGAGTTCCTGACAGTTCAGGAGTTCCGGCAGGTGCAACGGAAGATACACTTCTGGCAGTTTACAATGATCTGGCAGGCGTGGAGAAACTGTTTGATAGCTGGGGAAAAGAGATTGCAGCCGTAATCGTGGAGCCGGTCGGTGCTAATATGGGTGTGGTTCCTCCGAAGGAAGGATTTCTGAAAGGTTTAAGAAAACTCTGTACAGAGAATGGTTCTCTTCTGATTTTTGATGAGGTAATTACCGGATTCCGTCTGGCAAAAGCGGGTGCGCAGGAGTATTTTGACGTGCAGTCTGATCTGACTACTTACGGAAAGATCATTGGTGGCGGTATGCCGGTCGGCGCATACGGCGGACGTAAAGAAGTGATGGAAGTCGTATCTCCGGTAGGAAAGGTATATCAGGCAGGTACATTGAGCGGTAACCCGGTAGCTATGGCAGCAGGTCTTGCGCAGCTTCAGTATCTGAACGGACATCCGGAAGTATATGCGCATCTCAATGCTTTGGGCGAGATGCTTTACGGAGGGATGGAGAAGATGTGTAAAGATCTGCAGCTTCCTTATCAGGTAAATCATGTTGGTTCTCTGGGAAGCCTGTTCTTTACTGACCAGCCGGTTGTGGATTATACCAGTGCAAAAACTTCTGATACGAAGAAATTTGCAGAGTACTTCCGCTATATGCTTGAGAACGGTGTGTATATTGCAGCCTCCCAGTTTGAGGCAATGTTTATTTCCGATGCACATACAGATGAGGAAATTCAACATACGTTGAATATTATGCACAATTATTTTGAAAAATAATCCCAAAATGCTTAACAAAAAAATAAAAATATGTTAATATTTTATTGATTGTGAGCAGAACCTTTGTCAGATTTAGAGAATTGCCAAATGGAGGAAAGCCATCATGGAAGAAAAAAATTATGTGGCATATGTAGGCACCTACACGCATGGCAGCAGCAAGGGAATTTATATCTATGATCTGGATGTGGAAAACGGACAGGCGAAGGAACGAAAGGTAGTTCCTATCAATAATCCGTCTTATATCAAAAAATCCCACAACGGGAAATACCTGTATTCCATTGCTGATGAAGGAGTCCGTTCTTTTCGGATTCTTCCAGACGGAGACCTTGAACCGATGAACAGTGCATCCATCTGCGGCATGCGAGGATGTTATCTGTCGACGGACAAGCAGGATAAGTTCCTGTTCGTTGGAGGCTGGCATGACGGAAAAGTCACGGTGATGCGCCTGAATGAGGACGGCACCATCGGAGAAATGACAGATGAGATCTTCCATAAAGGACTTGGAAGCGTAGCAGAACGGAATTTCCGTCCGCATGTAAACTGTGTGAACATTACGCCGGATCAGAAATATCTGTGTGCGGTGGATCTTGGTGTGGATCAGGTGAAGATCTACAAGTTTAACCATGAAACCGGAAAGATCACGCTGGTAGACATGCTCCGCTGCGAGCTGGAAAGTGCTCCGCGCATTATCAAGTTCAGCCCGGATGGACGATTTGCCTATCTGATCTGTGAACTGAAAAACTATATCAGTGTGTACTCTTATAAAGATGGTCCAAGAGGGCCGGTTTTCGAACTGCTACAGACCATTTCCACGCTGAATGATTATCATTCCAGCGGAAGCGCGGCATGTGTACTGCGTTTTTCCAGAGACTGGAAGTATGTGCTCTGCTCCAATGCAGGAGACAACAGCATTGGTATCTTCAAGATTGACAGGGAGACCGGAAAGCTGGAGAAGATCTGCATTCTGCCTATCAGCGGAGATTATCCGAAAGCGGCAGATTTCTTCCCGGATAACCGCCATATTATGTCTCTGAACCATGAGACGAATACCATGACGATTTTCAAGATTAATTATGAGAAGAAATACTTCAGTATGTGGGGCAAACCGTTAAAGGTGGAGACACCAAACTGCATTCTCGTATCTGAAATTGAAAAATTACCAGGTTAGTAAAGCTGCCAGAGACAGCGTTACCATTATATAATATTCTATTTATCAGGAGGATAATAAATTATGAAATTTATTGTTGAAACATCTGCACGTCACGTACATGTAACTCAGGAGGATCTGGAGGTTCTTTTCGGAAAAGGCTATCAGCTGACCAAGAAAAAAGACCTTTCTCAGCCGGGACAGTATGCTTCTAATGAGAAGGTAACCATCGTTGGACCGAAGAAAGAGATGACCGCTTCCATTCTTGGACCGGTTCGTTCCGCAAGCCAGGTAGAGATCTCCCTGACAGATGCACGTACTCTTGGAATTGCAGCTCCGGTTCGTGAGTCTGGTGATATCGCTGGAAGTGGTGCCTGTAAGCTGATAGGACCGTGCGGCGAGGTTGAGCTGAAAGAGGGCGTTATCGCAGCAAAACGTCACATTCATGCTACTCCGGAAGACGCTGAGAAACTTGGTGTACAGGACAAAGAAGTTGTATCTGTTAAGATCGATACTGACGGAAGAAGCCTTGTATTCGGTGATGTAGTAGTTCGTGTAAGCCCGAAATTTGCTCTGGCTATGCATATCGACACTGACGAGTCTAACGCAGCTGGATGCGGCAGAGAAGTATACGGCGAGATCGTTAAATAAAAATTGCGGACATGAGCGGCTGCTCTGCGCACAGAAATATTATTCAAGTATAGGAGAAACATATCCATGAAAATTTTAGTTATCAACTGCGGAAGCTCTTCCCTGAAATATCAGCTGATCGATATGGACGATGAGAGCGTAGTAGCAAAAGGTCTCTGCGAGAGAATCGGTATTGAAGGCTCCAAACTGACTCATCAGGTACCGGGAAAAGACAAATACATTGTAGAGCAGGCTATGCCGGATCATAAAGTTGCTATCGGTCTGGTTCTGGATGCGCTGCAGGATGCTGAGCACGGTGTTGTTAAGAGTACTGACGAGATCGCAGCTGTAGGACATCGTGTACTGCATGCAGGAACCAAATACTGCGAGTCCATCGTTGTAAACGAAGATGTTAAGAAAGTAATCCGTGAGTGCTTCGATCTTGGACCGCTGCACAACCCGGCTAACCTGATGGGAATTGAGGCTTGTGAGGCTGTTATGCCGGGCAAAGCTAACGTAGCTGTATGGGATACTGCTTTTGGTATGTCTATGCCGGAGAAAGCTTATCTGTACGCAATTCCGCATGAGTACTATGAGAAATACAGCATTCGTCGTTACGGCTTCCATGGAACCAGCCATATGTTTGTATCTGGCGAGGCTATCAAATTCGGCAATCTGGATCCGGAGAACGCAAAAGTAATCGTTTGCCATCTTGGAAACGGTGCCAGCGTATCTGCTTCCATTGGTGGAAAATGTGTAGATACCAGTATGGGTCTGACTCCTCTGGAAGGTCTGATCATGGGAACCAGAAGTGGTGATATTGATCCGGCTGTATGCCAGTTCATCTGCAACAAAGAGGGTATCGACATCAACGAGATGCTGAATATTCTGAACAAGAAATCCGGTGTACTTGGTATGAGCGGCGGAATTTCCAGTGACTTCCGTGATATTGAGAAAGCAAAAGAAGAGGGAAATCATCTTGCAGATGTAGCTCTTCAGGCATTCGTATATCGTGTAGCAAAATACATCGGTGCTTACACTGCAGCTATGAATGGTGTTGATGCCATCGCATTTACTGCTGGTGTAGGTGAAAATGATAAAGTCAGCAGAAAAGCAATCTGCGATTACCTTGGATACCTTGGTGTTAAGATCGACGACGAAGCTAACAATGTTCGTGGCGAGAGAAGAGTGATCTCCGCAGCAGATTCCAAAGTAAAAGTTATGCTGATCCCGACCAACGAGGAGCTGGCTATCGCAAGAGAGACTCTGAGACTGACAAAATAAATTACAGTTGATATTTCACTTATTTTAGGAAATTTAATAACTGTTATAGTTGATTATCAAATTCCTCACAAACCCTTGAAAATACTAAGTTTGTAGCAAGTGAACTTTCCCTTACTCTTTCCCTTGTATTATATTCTCTCATTGGTTTTCATGAACCTTAATATGGGAAAAATTAAGGGAAAGAAAAATTCGTACATAGTATAACATATAACAATAACGACATGGTGAACTGAATGAAATGTTTTCGATATTTAACTCTGTAAATGATTATTAAAAAATGGAGATAAGATACAATGAGAACAATTTATGCAGAATACAACATAAACCACGATAGTATTGATGTTTACACAAGTGCCGGATATATGCTTCGCATTAATTGTTGGGAAGCTGAAAAAAATTTAAAAACCACATATGGATCAGAATGTGCGCTTACTTCATTGGCTGTGGATGAGCCTTTGGAATATGCAAGATTATATCTTGATGGCAATTTACAGATGTGGGTGGATGCAGAAGATTCACTTGAATTATAGGCAATTTAAACAAAAGTTTATATCTGATTTTCGATTATCCATATGAACACTTTACTTTCAAGCATTTTGAGAAATATAGAAAAACGCTAATTTTACCACTAATAAATGAGCCTTGATATGACACTAAAAACAATATGGGAGATAGCACAATATCTGTGTATCTCCCGTTTTTCATTTTTGTAATATAATTACTTCACTCTAATTTTTATATTTTCTTATTTTTCAATAATCATAGGACTTATTTCTAAATCTGCCATAGACTGCTTTGTTTGGTATGGCTTTCGGGATATGATTACACACATCATAGTGTGGATAGTAATAGAGCATAAAACATGTAGAGTAAGGTTGCTACAACTCATATTGCCATATATAATAACTAATGACATCGAAAATTAAAGAAATTGATTAGAAATAGATTTTTGTTTGATAATCTTAAATCAGATATTCACAATGGAGGCATATTTATGGCGCAGAGTATTTTAATTGTAGACGATGAAAAAGAAATTGTATCAATGCTGTATTGCTATTTCAGCAAACTTGGATATACGGTATATACTGCAACAGCAGGAAATGCTGCATTAAAAGAAGTAGAAAAAAAACCTGACATTATTTTGTTAGATGTCAATATGCCAGATATAGATGGATTTACTGTTTGCGAAAGGATACGGGATTATGTTTCATGCCCTATAATTTTTTTAACAGCACGCATTGAAGATAGTGATAAAATAAAAGGATTTTCTATTGGCGCAGACGACTATGTAATAAAACCATTTTCTGTTGATGAATTAGAAGCTCGCATTGCAGCACATCTTCGCAGAGAAAAAAGACACAATATATCTTCAAAGGTGCAATTTGATGAAGATATGGTTATAGATTATTCCTCACGTATTGTGTTTTATCATAATAAGGATATGGCTTTTACCAAAAAGGAATTTGATATAATATCTTTCCTTTCGCAAAACAAAGGAATTGTTTTTGACCGGGAAACTATTTATGAAAAAGTTTGGGGATTAGACGGCATTGGTGATAATACAGTTGTTACAGAACATATCAGACGTATTAGGGCAAAATTTTTATCTTTAGGCGATAGACCTTACATTGAAACTGTTTGGGGGTGCGGATATAGATGGAAAAATTAAAGAGAAGCAGATTGTTCAATCGGTTAAATAGCATGAGTATTAGAATGACCTTTGTTCTTTATGCTTTGTTTTCGTTGTTGATTGGAATAATTATTTGTATACTTTTAATTTCAATGGTTGACAGATACAGAATAAATTTAAACTATAAGTATGAAAATCTGTCAACGAGGTATGATATACCGGAAAATGGCTCATTTACCGCCACTTATAGTAATGACCAAACAAAATACACAATATTTGACACGAAAGGAAACGAGATATGCAAGTTCAATGTTGATTATCAAAAAGAACGCCCAGTACACGAATATGTCTATCCGAACCATGTTTCATATATCGAAGTTTTACCTAATTTTACAAACCGGGATAGGCTTATTGACAGTGCTTTAGGTTCATTAAATATTGCAATTATTCCTATCGTATTATCTATTAGTATGATATGTTGTGTAACATTTTTTTATAAAAAAAAATTATCGAAACCTATTAAGCTATTAACTAATGCGTATCATAAAATTGAAGCAAATGACTTAGATTTTACGTTATCATATCCATTAAATGATGAAATGGGGAAACTTTGTCATGCCTTTGAAAAAATGAAAGACTGTTTGTCGAAAAATAATGAAACTATGTTTCGACAATTTGCTGAACAGCGCCGTCTAAATGCTGCTTTTTCGCATGACTTACGCACTCCTTTGACTTTACTAAAGGGTCATGCTACTATGCTGCTTTCCTTTATTCCCAAAGGCTTAGTATCACAACAAGAAATATTAGATGAAATATCAGTAATGTCAAAAAATATTTCACGTCTTGAAAAATATGTAAATGCTATGACGAACTTATACAGGTTAGAGGATATTGATATTCCACGACAACAGATTACATTTCATTCACTTATTGATAATTTTAATAACACAGCAGAAGCACTTTGTTATGACAAACATTTTTCAATTACTACAAGCGGTAATAATATAACCTTGTTTATCAATTTAGATACAGTCATGCAGATTTATGAAAACTTACTCTCTAATAGTATTAGATACGCAAAAAGTGATATTGCTATTAGCGTAGTAATAGAGAATGATAATTTAGTTATATCTGTTTCAGACGATGGTTGCGGGTTTAAAAATATTGATATTGAAAAGGCGACATTACCATTTTATAAATCATCGAAAGATATAGCTACTGAACATTTGGGGTTAGGGCTGAATATTAGTAAGATTTTAAGTGAAAGACATGGCGGAAATATCCAAATTGCTAATAATAAAGCAGGGGGAGCATGTGTTACAGTGAAAATAAATTGCAATGAAAGTTGATTGAAAATAGACATTTTATTGCTATTATAAATTTAAAAGAAAGGAGATAAGGACAAATGAAAAAAATAATATGTATGTTTCTAACCTTATTGTTATTGGTGTGTATTGTTGGGTGTAGTCAAGCAAAGGACAGTGATAATCATGTAGTACAAGATTATTCCGAAGAATATGAGGTTTCTCCTTATGGAAGTGAAGAAGCGCTTGACACTTTGGGCGATTTGAAGATTTCAATGAGTACAGAAAAGGATTTAGACTTAAAGCACCTTTCATTTCTAATAGAAAATACTTCTGATAAAGAATACCAATATTCACCAGATTATTTTGAAATAGAAGCTGAACAATCCGGCACTTGGTATCAACTTAAACAGCTTGATGACCCCTCAAAGAGCAATGAAAAGGATTGCTTTATTAAGCCTAACGAACGATTAACATTAGAAATTGATGTTAAAAGTTTTTATGGAGAATTGCCTGCTGGACACTATCGTTTGATTAAACAATTTGCGTTCTTTGAAAGTGAAAGAGATTGGGATTACGATACATATAATTTATCTTGCGAATTTACGATAAGGTAAAAATTCTCTACTTCATAAGCATGAAAAAAAACCGCTTATGAAGTAGAAAGTTCTCATGCCATTTTAACGGCGGTTTTGAAATAACAATCAAAACCGCCGTTTTCTTTTGTAAAAATGAGAATACGGAGGGTGTGTTAAAGTCGCCCTTTTTCAAGGATACGGTGGTATCAAGGAGGTATTGCCATGTCCTTTTTTATGTACCATGTGGAGCATATTTATGTCTAGGAAGAAATACAGTAAAGCATTCAAACTAAGGCTTTTAAAAAAGCATAATGAAACAGGCATATCCTACTAGAAATTGGAAAAGGATAATATAATAGCAGGGGACGATGTGTGTTTTTATCCCCTGCTTTTATACGTTTTTTATCATATTTTGATTAATATAGCTTGGTATTTAACTGATTTTTCAAATAACATCTAAGTCCAACATATACTCCTTGCGAAAGTACAAAAAGCAATAGAAGATTTACTGACAGTGTTTTTTTGATGGATTCTCCAAAATAAATGATGACAGCAGCACTTGTCAGTATCATCAGTAGAGTAATAAAATCCCAACAGTTTTTCTTATATAATTCTATAACCTTTATTTCTATCAGTATCACCAGTATCCCTGTTCCTGCTACGCATATTCCGACAACCAATATCAGCAATAACCAATATATGATTCCGGCTATAAACGCATTTGGAATTTTGGTACTAATCTGTGCCGCAGAATGTCCGGCAGCAATCGTCCATCCGATAAAAGTTTGTATGAATGACGCTGCATCATGGAAGAATGATTTACAATCGGAAAGGAACACATCTGACTGTACTGCCTGAAAAAGAGTGGTTGTCAGCGAATACCATGCAAGAAGGAACAAGGTTGTTTGGAATATTACCGTTTTTGCTTTATACTGTCCTGCAAGTCGCTCTTTTTGTGTTTCGTATTTCGCTTTTTCATTCTGATAGGCTGTCCGGTCACAGGCTTCACATTTTTCATAGAGCACCGGCTTTTCTACCGGTATCTCTACGATTTTCTGATGTGTTCGGGCATAATCCCGTTGTTGTGTTAAGCATCGTATTTTATCTTGACATTCCCCTATCGTGACGTTTGCGCTTCGCAGCTTCTCTTTCTCGATCTGCAATGCTCTGTCTGCCAGCTTCAAGTCGTTCTTTAATGCTTGAATATTCCCGGCTCTGTTCTCTTTGTTTAATTTCTCGTTCAAGGTCAGAGATTCGCTGAGCTGCGTCTTCAGTTCCACGATAAGCTGGTCTTTCTGTTCCAGTTCTTCTTGTATCTCCTCGGTCAAGAGCAGAAGTTCTTCCAACTGTTCGGCGTTCTTTGATTCTCTGGATTCGTTCATCTATATCACGTCCTTTCCTTATTTGCTGTTCCAGTTCAGCAATTCGGTGTTCTGTTTCAGCAATAAACTGTTTTCGCTGTTCAGATTCTGTGCCAATTTCTGCCATTGCTGATTTTCGTTTTCCAAAAGTTCTATCTTCGTTTTCTGTTCTTCCATCTTGGAAAGCAGTTCCTCGGTATTTGGCAAAATGTTGAGCAGCTCGGATAACTCGCTGTTTAATTTTTGCAATTTCTGATTCTGTTCCTGCATAAGAGAGAGTTGGGTGTCCCGGTTCTGCATTTCCAGAATCATTTCTGTCATTAAGGTCTGCTGTTCTTCGATTTGCCCAATCATGGACTCCATTAAGGGTATAATTTCCCGGCTTTCTTCTAATGTCATTTAATCGCTCCTTCCATAATGATAATGCACCCGATACTTTTCCAAAGGTGTCCAGTATCTTTTGCAATAACGTGTTTTGTTGTTTTATGATTTGATTTTCCGCTACTTTCCACGAACCTTTTATTTCCTGCCCGACAAGAAACTTTTGTTCAATCTTTCTTGCGTCAGCACCTTCATGGATGGTAGGAATCTGGAGTTTTCCCTGTTTTTCATAAGAACGGTGATCGACCTGATTATGCAAAGAAAGATGTTCATTACACACCTTTGCCCACTCACTCCGCCATAGTTCACAATTTTTTGGATTGTTCCATCCAGTAGCATCGGTCAGCACCCGTTTCCATTGCAGGCGGTTTCTTGCACCAATCTTCTGAATTCCGTTTTCGTCTAATACAGGGATACGGATTCCATGACGGTCAGGGTTTTTCTTATCCTGCCACCAGTTCGGATGGGATTCATCAATCACGATATTTCCGTTTTTATCTCTGACAAAATCCCAATCCTTGACTTCTTTCTTTCCCCAAGAATGATCCGGGTTAAAAGGACGCATAGTCAGAAGCAGATGGACATGGGGGTTGCCATCCCCTTTATCGTGGATACTCCAATCAGCGCACATTCCTCTATCTACAAAAGTTTTTTGGATATAGTCAGTTGTATATTGAATTTGTTCCTGTCTGTTCCATTCTTTGGGAAGGGCAAATTCAAATGACCTGCCAAATTGGGCATCCGCATTTTTTTCAATCTTCAATACCTCATTCCATAACCTCTGTTTCTGAAATGTGATTTTAAATTTTTCTAAAGCAGCTTCTTTATCTGCTGACTTTTTGTATCGGACAGATTTCTGAAAGCGTTTTATATTTTCCTCTGGTACTATCTGCCATTCAGGAGGTGCGTTTTCGCACATCATCAGACTGGTGTAGACCACTTCTTTTTTAGAAGTGTAATAACTGATTCGCCCGGTTTCCTTATTTTTCATCACATCCCCATTGAGATATGCGGAAGCGGAGATAACAGATTTCCCTTTACTACGTCCGACTATTTTGACTGTGTAATGAAAAATCGCCATGTCTGGATGCCTCCTTTCTGCACATCCGGCATAGATTTCCGGCAACATTGCTTTCGGTTTTAGGAAAAGCAGCATTGCCGGAACGCCCTCTGCGTAAGAGTGCCCTGCGCATAGCAGCCTGCATGGAATGCGCCCCTCTGGCGAAGAGTGCCTCCTGCGGCATGAGCAGGTCTGGCTGAAAGCCCCGCCGACGGAACGAGCCCGGCAAGCGTGAGCGCAGACCGGTTGCCACTTGTGGCAAACTTATTGGGACGACCTCTGGTTGTCCATAAGTGCGCCCTTCATAAAAAAGCAATGAAGGGAATGAAAACCTCATCCCCTCCGCCATTACACTTCCTCCATATCGGTATTTGTTTCTTTCTGCATTGCCTTTGAGAAAAATTTCCCGTTGGCTTCCTGCTTTTTCAGAAAACCAATCAGCTTTGGGATGTCTTCTTCCTCAATAGGCGAACCAAGAACGGATTCCACCGCACCGCCAACCTGACAGAGCCTATGGGTTCGTTTTTTACTTTCTTCGGCTTTCTTTCGCTTCAGAAGTTCTTTCTTCTGTGCTGCATATCTTTTCGCCTTTTCAAGGCTTTCCTGCTCTTTCTTTTCCATTTCAAGCATTCGTTCTTCATAACTTTTTGTTGATTTTGCCATTATTACATTCTCCTTTCTCTTGCAAACATAAGTTCTTGGTTGCGTATCAGAAGAAGCACATGGTATAATCTTCTTGCGTGTAGGTATATCATGGCTTCGGTCTGATAGAACCTTTGGCGGTTTCTTTGGAAGCCGCCTTTTTAATTTGCCGCAGTTCTTGTTACGGCTTTTACATTTCCTCTATCCCTCAAATCACGACCTTCATTCGCTTCCATAAACATTTCCAGAATATCGGTTTTAATCAGGACTTTGCGACCAACCTTTAATACTGGAAGTTTCTTCCATTCTACAAGCTGTCTTAAGGTGTTTCTGCCGATTCCCGTATAGTCAGCAGCTTCTTCGATGGATAATGCAATTTTTCTTTGCGTCATA
The DNA here is from genome assembly GCA_018228645.1 of Clostridiaceae bacterium Marseille-Q4143. Classification (GTDB taxonomy): domain Bacteria; phylum Bacillota; class Clostridia; order Lachnospirales; family Lachnospiraceae; genus Hominiventricola; species Hominiventricola filiformis. Next base: position 3,078,414 of record CP073693.1, on the reverse strand, counting down.
TAATCACCTCCTTATAAATTGCATTATGCAATTCTTGTGATGTAAGTATATCCTTTTCATATCTTTTTGTCAAGCGTTACGAAATATTAAAAGCAAATATTATATTGCATATTGCAATTTTGGAAAAACAATGCTATAATTCATACATACCGAAAAAGGAGGCAGTCAGCATGAAAGATAAAGAACTACGCAAGCTGATAGGCAGCAGAGTAAAACAGCGCCGTCTGGAATTGAATCTGACACAGCCTTATGTCGCAGAAAAGATGGGGGTTACCGCTTCTACAATCCTGCGTTATGAGAATGGTTCGATTGACAATACGAAAAAAATGGTGCTGGAAGGTCTTTCGGAAGCACTCCATGTATCTGTGGAATGGCTCAAAGGGGAAACAGATGAATATGAAACCGACATTACGGATAAGAGAGAGTTACAGATTCGTGATGCGATGGGAGATATTCTGGAACAGTTACCGCTTGCCCTTACCAAAGAAGAAGATGCTTTTTCAAAAGATTTATTACTGCTGATGTTAAAACAATATGGTCTGTTTTTGGATTCCTTTCAGTTCGCCTGCAAAAACTTCAAGGGGAATGCTGGTCAGACGGATATTGCCAAAACAATAGGGTTTGAATCGAATGATGAATATAATGAGATTATGTTCTTAAGGGAAATCACTCCTACCATCAATGCTTTTAATGAGATGACAGACGTTGTAAGGCTCTATTCCAAGAAACCAAAAACAGCAGAACAAAGGCTTGCAAATCTTTTATCAGAAGTCTTATACGAAGATTCCGAATCGGTATAGTAAGACAACCGGAGTTATGATATACTTACACGCACGAAGCATTTCATCAGTTCCGATTGTCTAATATCGAAAGGAGACATACGATTATGGCAAAAGGATCTGTAAGAAAAAAAGGAAAGAAATGGTACTACCGCTTCTATGTAGAGGACGCAAGCGGCAATCTTGTTCAGAAAGAATGCGTTGGAACAGAAAGCAAAAGTGAAACTGAAAAGCTGCTCCGTCAGGCAATGGATGATTATGAGAAAAAGAAATTTGTTGCCAAAGCGGAAAATCTCACAGTCGGACAACTTCTGGATGTGTGGGCAGAGGAGGAATTAAAAACAGGTACGCTCAGCAATGGTACTGTGGAGAATTACCTCGGAACAATCCGAAATATTAAGAAACATCCGCTGGCAGAACGGAAATTAAAAAATGTAACCTCTGAGCATTTGCAATCTTTCTTTGATTTGCTTTCCTTCGGGGGAGTTCATCCCGATGGAAAAGAGAGAAAGGGTTACAGCAAAGATTACATCCATTCTTTTTCCGCAGTCATGCAGCAGTCTTTCCGCTTTGCAGTATTTCCAAAACAGTATATTACGTTCAATCCCATGCAGTATATTAAACTGCGGTATCAGACGGACGAAGTTGATTTGTTTTCGGATGAGGACATGGACGGAAATATCCAACCAATTTCACGAGAAGATTATGAAAGACTGCTTGCGTATCTTCAAAAAAAGAACCCAGCCGCAATACTTCCAATCCAGATAGCCTATTATGCCGGGCTTCGTATTGGAGAAGCCTGTGGTTTGGCATGGCAGGACGTAAATCTGGAAGAACAATGCCTTACCATAAGACGCAGCATCCGATATGATGGCTCAAAGCGCAAATATATCATCGGACCAACCAAGCGGAAAAAAGTGAGGATTGTTGATTTTGGAGATACGCTGGTAGAGATTTTCCGCAATGCCCGGAAAGAGCAGTTAAAAAATCGAATGCAGTACGGAGAACTTTATCACACGAACTACTACAAAGAGGTCAAAGAGAAAAACAGAGTGTACTACGAATATTACTGCTTAGACAGAACAGAGGAAGTCCCGGCAGATTATAAAGAAATTTCTTTCGTCTGCTTAAGACCGGATGGTTGTCTGGAACTTCCGACTACTTTGGGGACGGTATGCAGAAAGGTGGCAAAAACATTAGAGGGATTTGAAGGCTTTCATTTCCACCAGTTACGTCACACCTATACAAGCAACCTTTTGGCAAATGGAGCTGCTCCAAAAGATGTGCAGGAATTATTAGGACACTCAGATGTAAGTACCACAATGAATGTCTATGCTCACTCCACAAGAGATGCGAAACGAAAATCGGTTCGGCTTCTTGATAAAGTGGTAGGCAATGATTAAAAAAAATTCCCTTATTTCCCTTGTGATTATCTCATAAGGGCAAAAATAAGGGAAACTACATATCATTTCACTAATGGACAGGCAGGAAAGCCTATAAAATGGGGAAAGTTAGAGGAATAATTATATAAATTCCAGTTTATCTGAGTGATGAAAGATGCTGTGAAAGACTGTAAAGTTTTTTGCAGCATCTTTTTAAACTTAGCGTGCAAGAGGTGCAGGATATGCCATTGCTGAAATCAGAAGTTTATACACTTGATGATATCTATGCATTGCCGGAAGGGCAGAGAGCAGAATTAATAGATGGAAAAATGTATATGATGGCTCCGCCGAGTACGAGACATCAGACAATTGCATTTTCTGTTGCACGTAAAAACTGTATAAAAACTAAAATATTTGCTTGACATTCAATATTTGGATGTGTATAATGAATAAAGTGTGAGTGAGACGGACCTCCTGTGCAGGTTCGACGAACGATAAAATGAATCGAGAAAGCATAGAGGAGGTGTAACCTGTGTCTATTTGTCCTAAGAATAAATCTTCTAAAGGAAGAAGAGATAAGAGAAGAGCAAACTGGAAAATGAGTGCTCCGAACTTGGTAAAATGCAGCAAATGTGGTGCGCTTATGATGCCGCATAGAGTTTGCAAGGCTTGTGGAAGCTACAACAAGAAAGAGATCGTTTCTGTTGACTAAGCCAAAAAACATTGAAAAATCAAGGGTTTCTGAATGAAGCTCTTGATTTTTTTGTTTCCGTATCCCAATCGTATCCCAATTTGGGATATATTCAAAAAAGATAAGAAAAACATGTTATAGTTCTAAATTAAATCATATCAGTAGGCTGACGGAGCCGAATATGAGTTCGAATCTCATTGCTTGAATTTGTAATACCAGACTTAGCAGAAGAGTCTGGTATTTTTTAATTAAGACAAAGATATTATTTGTGATACTTAATATTACAACAAATTTATTGTAATATAGGTACCCGAACAAAGGAAAATATGAGATATGGCATGAAACTTTATTGAAACGCAATAGAACTAATTTCTTGCTTTTTTATTGACTTAAAAATATGTTTTTGCACTTTTGTGGAAATATGGTGATTATTGGTATATAATGAGAATATATTTTACAGGAGAATATGCCGATGCCATATAGAAATAAAAGAAAAAGTAGTGCAAACTTGCGAAAATTTTCAAGAGCTTGCAAACGCTATAAAGAAAAACATCAAGGTTCCTCTTTAAGGAAGCCTCCTCATAAGCCACCTAAGAATATACATTGACAAGGAGCGTGAAAAATATAGAATCATTAGCTCAGATTATTCCAAATGTAATTATTTATATTGTTGTTGGATACTTATTTTATCGAGTTTTTTGTTTTGTTTCATTAAAACAATTTATTTCAGATGTAGAACATGTCCTTATAGCGTCATTTGTGATCGGATATATTTATTGCACTATTGCTGGATTTATACCTATTCATATTTCCTATGAAGTAGACAGCTTAGGAATTTCTGCTTCTGCAATTATTGCAGCTTATTTTATAGGTAAATTATGGCGTAGTGATAAAATGAATATATTACTAGACTGTTTAGAAATCAGGGATACTGTAAATTCTTATTACTGGGATGATTTAATGGATGATAAATATCCCATGAAAATAGTTGCAACTTATACTAATGTGATTTATGAAGGAATGCTTCATAATTATGAAAGTTATTCCAATGACCCTAAAATAGTGATTGGAGCTTATATTGTAAAAGACAAAAATGGGGCAATTATTGAAGACTATAGTCACAACAAAACCAAGTGCCTTATTTTGGATTCTGCAGATGCAGATAATATTGAAATCATATATTCTGATAAAAGTCCAAAATGCAATGAGCTAAAAGATCTATGTGATTCAAACGATGAATTGTTTTAAGCGATACTAGAAAGAGCAAGGAAACTAATCTCTTGCTCTTTTATTATACTCTTATATACTTCATCAATTATGATTTTCTCTACGAACTCTCATCTCTTCTAAGCTACCAGGTTTCCACTTATATCCACATTTTAGGCATACGTTTCTAGGTGATCCACTACCTACGAAACCAGTAAACATAGAGAATCCTCTAGTTCCGGAAGAGATGTTTGTAGAGCCACACTTAGGACAGGTAACTTTATTCTGTACAGAAGGTGTTGGTGCTGACTGAGTAGACTTAAACTGAGCAAGCTTAAGCTGAAACTCTATAGGATCTTTCTCTTTTAGGTCGACCATGGTGTTGATGAATGAGGGGTCCTCTGATATATGAAATAAAGCTATAGCTTCATCACTGGTGAAAGGCAATAAATGAGTTAATTTGGCCGCGCAACGAGGACATTCCATATTATCACTGTATTCAGTAACAGCGGTATATTTTTTACAGTTTTCGCAATAAATCCACATATATCCTATCTCCTTTTTCTTTAATATATCATTTATTTTATCGGACGTAAAGTAAGTGATAAAGGGTTGATCGCTTGTAAAATACAACCCGGATACGGGAAATATAACTGGATTTATTCAAAATCTTCAATCATTATTTGCTATAAAACTACCTACAGACGAAACTCTAAAATGGTTTGAAGAGCTAAGTGGATATACTTCTTTAGCTAAGGTCGACTTAGCAGAGGCTTCTAAAAAGTTTAACGTTACCGAAGACTCTGCTATTAAATTTGCTACAGCTGTAAGGAACGGATCTGTTCAGCTTGAAGAAGGCCAAACCATGCTCCGAGGTTACCAGGCATGGATGAAAGCCACCGGTAGAGAGTCTGAAATAGCTGCTATTAAAGTAAAAGCCATGACAGCTGCCACAAAGCTCCTTTCTGCTATTGGATGGACTGCTGTTATCGCTGCAGGTACATGGGCTTTTAGTAAGCTTGCTGATGCAGTAGATCACTATATCAATAAAGCCAAGTATGCTACAGAGGCTGCTGAAACGGCTCAGAGTAAGATCGACGAGCTAAATAATTCCTATAAATCTCATGCAGATTTAGTTGATGAAGTCGGTGATCGTTACGCAGAATTGTCGCAGCGAGTAAATAAGAATACCAATGCCAATATTGATTTAAGTGCCGATGACTATGCTGAATTCTTAGATATTAACAAACGATTGGCCGTATGCTTGATATCTTATGATAAAGAAAGTGTCAACCTATAAAAGGAACGTCCACAGTCCCAGTACTTCATGAGAACGAGCCAAAGGCGACGTTCGAATGTTAGTACTGCTGGACGAGGACTTAGCGAGAGCGGTTCCTTTTATAGGTTGACACGTCTTTTTTTCATGCGTATGTGCTGCATAAGAACAAATTGCTTTTTTATACAGATGAAGCACCACCGGCTCTGTATTCAGACGGCGTGACACCATAATAGCGTTTAAACAGGCGGCTGAAATACAGCTGGTCTTCAAAACCTACAGAAATGGCGACTTCCTTGATATAACTGTTCTTATCGGCCAGCAGTTCACCGGCGTGGGTCATACGAAGATTATTTATGTAGGCGTTGATGCTGACACCTGTTTCTTCCTTAAAGATCCGGCAGAGATATCCGGAGCTTAATCCTACATGCTCGGCCACAGAAGCCAGACTGATCTTACGGCTGTAGTTCTCACGGATGTAGGAAATGGCCTGCAGAACCTCAGAACTGTACTGTTCCGTCTGCGCAGCGGAAGTGTCTGTCGGGCGGAAAAAGGTGGTTAGTGCCTGTTCCAGATGAAGACTCAGTTCTTCCTGACTGACGGCATTACGGATGCATTCGATCCTTTCCACGATCTGATCATGGGAAGCAATGCTGACACCGGAAATGTGATAGCCAAGCTCGTCCAGAAAGCGGACGAAATATTGGATTACCCGGGAGGGCAGTACATTTTTTTGGCTGCAGGCATTGAGAATCTCAGAGACACGTTCCAGTGCGCTGTCCAGGCAGGTTTCTTTTGGCAGGGCCAGAATATCGGCGGCCAGATCCTTATAGGAAATAGCTGGGATCGTGGAGGTTGTATCAAGTCCGGCAGCGTCGGTGAGACCGAACATATGATAGAAGTTTAACTCCAGCAGATCCTGAAAACGATGATAGGTCTTGCGGGCTTCCTCGAGATTGGCAATTCCGTCCTGATAGAGGATAGCGGGAGACAGAGGCATATAGTACCGAAATAACTGTTCGATACGTGCAGCCAGTCCGGCTATGGTATTCTGATGAGCATTTAACTCTTCTTCAGGAATAACAATGAGCGTGTTACTGGAACTGAAGAAGAGGATTCTTCTGCGGTTGAAATGTTCCAGTGCGTTTTTCAGAGTACTCCGTATCAGTTCGGTTGACGGAAGAGTCTCCATCTGCTGATCATACCAGTCAAAAGAGATCTCGCAGAGCGCGAGAGAGCCAAGACTTGATGTGTCTGTACCGGTGATGGAGAGCAGATCGGAGAGAGGATAGCTTTTGTGAGTGAAAAATTCACGCCATGCAGCATGCCGACCCTGATGGATCAGGGATTCCTCGACAGTATCTGCCTGTGTCTGCTGCTGTGTTTTCTTTTTCAGTTCCAGTTTTTCCCGGATCTTCTGTAGCTGTGAGGTCAGCTCTTCCGGGCTGATACTCACCTTTAGGATATAATCGGATGCACCAAGAACCAGAGCAGTTCTTACATAATTAAAGTCTTCGTAGTTACTGATGACAAGAAATTCACAGTCCATCTTACGGTCTTTTGCCGTCCGGATCAGTTCAATTCCGTCCATAACCGGCATTTTCAGATCGCAGATAATGAGATCGGGTCGGTATTTTTCTGCCATTTCCAATGCTTCCTGCCCATTGGAAGCAGTAGCGCAGATATGAAATCCGAGAGTACTCCAGTCCAGCATGGAACGGAGTGCAATTTTAACAATGGGTTCGTCATCGACGATCAGTACTTGATACATAATTTCCTCCCTTTGCATCCTCTGTCTCAGAAACAATTGCCGGAATTAAAATTCTGCAGGTTGTTCCTTTGCCAGGGGCGCTTGTGACCGTTAAACCGTAATTGTCTGAAAAATACAGATGGATACGGTCATTTACATTACGGCTTCCGATACCACCCAGTCCTTTGGGGGCGGAAGCTTTATCATTCATATCAAATCCCTTGCCGAGATCAGCTACTTCCAGGACAATGTCATCCTGTTTACGGAAACAACGGACAAAAATTTCCATAATCGTTCCATCGTTATAAGAACCGTGAAGGACAGAGTTTTCTGCCAGCGGCTGAAGAATTAGCTTTGGCAGCATACAGTGTTCCAGTTCCGGGTCGATTTCATAATTCGTATGGAAGCTTCCGGCATAGCGGATCGCCTGTATGGAAAAATAATGTTTCAGGTTGGCTATTTCTTCCCGGATCGTAATAAATTCATGATCATTGATCAATGTGTTTTTTAAAAGTTCGCTCAAGGAACAGATGCCTTCTGCGACGACTTTGTCCTGATTCATCTGGGCAACCAGTCGGAGCGTATTCAAAGTATTGAAAAGAAAATGCGGATTGATCTGATACTGCAGCATTTTCAATTCCAGTTCCCGTTTTTTGGCTTCAGATTGCTGACGCTGTTCCAGAAGAAGCTGAATCTCTGTCACCATACTGTCGATATTGTCGGACAGGAAGGCGAGTTCATCATTTCCCTGATCATGGATACGTTTCTCCATATCACCGTCGGAGATGGTCTGGCAGGTTTCTACCATCTGATTGATCGGGCTGGAGATACTTAAATAAGTATAAGTAGTCATGGTCATAGAGACACATGCCATGAGAAGCGACAGTACCAGCACCTGTCCGGTGATGGAAGAAGTACCGTATCGAAAATAGGTGTAAATATAGACGGCAACCAGTGGAAGAACTGTGGATATAGAATAGGAAAGTATCAGCCGGTGCCGGATTTTCAGATTGCGCAGACCTACGAGAGCAAAGTTCTGTAGAGTGCGGAAAGATTTTTCTGTGTAATTTTCATCGAAATGCATGGAAATTCCTTTCGTGCATATTTGAACAGATAACAGTTACAGTATAAATGATTTTTGTTCAGTATGTCTATTTTAATAGGAAATAAGAAAATAATCCATAGGAAAAATAAAAAAATCCATATAAGGGTGTTTTAAGTTTTTTTCTTAAAATTTTATAGATATTTAATAATCGAAGATACTCCATAGGAAGGAGAAGATCGTAACTATACACTTCCAGCTGATTTTTATATAATAAAATCAACTTAAGAACGAGAGTTCAAAAAAAGGAGGAAAATGTAGATATGATGAAATATTTACAGAAACTTGGAAAATCCCTGATGCTTCCAGTTGCATGCCTTCCGGTATGTGGTATTCTGATGGGAATTGGTTATGCGCTCTGTCCGAGCACCATGCAGGGTGGTGACATCAGCGGCGCAGCTCAGATCATTGGATTCTTCCTGGTAAAAGCAGGTGGAGCACTGATCGATAATATGTCCTGGCTGTTCGCTATCGGCGTAGCAGTAGGTATGGCAGATGACAATGATGGTACAGCAGGTCTGGCAGGTCTGGTATCCTGGCTGATGATCACCAATCTTCTGTCCAGCGGTGTTGTAGCTACTCTGACCGGAGCTGAGGCGAATGCAGCATTTGCTAAAATCAGCAATCAGTTCATCGGTATTCTTGCAGGTCTGATTGGTTCTGCCTGCTACAACAAATTCAAAGGAACCAGACTTCCGGATGCACTGTCCTTCTTCTCTGGCAAACGTTGTGTTGCTATTGTAACGGCAGTTGTTTCCATTATCGTAGCAGCTATTCTGTTCTTCGTATGGCCGATCGTTTACACTGCACTGGTATTTGTAGGTGAGAAAATCGTTGGTCTTGGAGTTGTTGGTGTAGGTATTTATTCTTTCCTGAACCGTCTTCTGATTCCGTTTGGTCTGCATCACGCACTGAACTCTGTATTCTGGTTTGACGCAGCAGGAATCAATGACCTTGGTTCTTACTGGGGAGGCGAACTTCTCAATGGAGCAGGCGGAAGTGCAGGTATGTACATGGCTGGATTCTTCCCGTGTATGATGTTCGGTCTTCCGGCAGCAGCAATGGCAATCATCCACTGTGCAAAACCGGAGAAGAAAAAAGCAGCAGCTTCCCTGATGGGTGCAGCAGCAATCTGTGCATTCATCTGTGGTGTTACTGAGCCGTTCGAGTTCGCATTTATGTTCCTTGCTCCGGCACTGTATCTTGTATATGCAATCCTTTACGGAGTATTTGCAGCAGTTACTGTAGCACTTGGCTTCAGAGCAGGTTTCTCCTTCTCTGCAGGACTTACCGACCTGGTATTCAGTGCATCTCTGCCGGCACATGCTAAGACATGGCTGATCATCCCGATCGGTATTGCAGCAGCAATCGTGTTCTATGTAGTATTCCGCTTCGCAATCACTACCTGGAATCTTAAGACTCCGGGCCGTGAGGATGATGAAGAGGATGAGACCAAGATCGAACTTGCAAATGATGATTTCACCAGCATGGCAGCAATCATTCTTGAAGGTCTTGGCGGAAAAGACAACGTAACAAGCGTTGACAACTGCATCACCAGACTTCGTCTGGAGATCAAAGACTACACTGCAGTAGATGAGAAGAAGATCAAATCTGCAGGAATCAGCGGAGTTATCCGTCCGAGCAAAACTTCTGTTCAGGTTATCATTGGACCGAAGGTACAGTTCGTGGCTGATGAGTTCAAGAAGCTGATGTAATTACATCCACTATCCTAAAACACACATATATTCAGAAAAAAGCTCCGGTTTCCGGGGCTTTTTTCATACAGAAATAAAGGCAGAGCATTTGACATAAGAGAGGTGATTTGCTATCATAATATGATAACATTATGGCAATATACGGCAAAAGAGGGAGTAATGCTGTGAAATATGCGTATCGCCTTGGACGGGCTTTAATGCTGCCGGTGGCATGTCTGCCGGTGGCAGGACTTTTGATGGGAATCGGGTTCTGGATGGATCCGATTGGTCACGGGGACAGTTATCTGCTTTCACGGGTTCTGGTGGCTGCAGGAAAGGCATTGATCGACAATATGAGTCTTCTGTTTACCCTTGGTGTGGCTGTGGGGATGGCCGATGAGCAGGACGGGACAGCTGCACTGGCAGGTGTTGCCAGCTGGATTGTGGTTCAGCAGATTCTGACAGTTGACAATGTGCTGATTCTGACAGGAGACATGGTTGATGCCTCTTCTTTTGAACATATTGACAATCAGCTGGTTGGAATTTTCTGCGGTATGCTGGGAGCGTACTGCAGTGATACTTATCGGAAATGTCATTTTGATGGTTTGCTGCATGTATTTGGCGGAAAACGGCTTGCAATTCTGATGGCTGTTGCACAGTCTGCAGCTGCATCACTGGCTCTTCTGTTTTTGTGGCCGCCGCTTTATGGGATCTGTGTATATCTGGGAGAATCCCTGGTAGAGACAGGGGCGCTTGGAGCAGGTGTCTATACATTTCTGAACCGGCTGTTGATTCCAAGTGGCCTTCATCATGCACTGAATTCCGTATTCTGGTTTGATGTGGCAGGGATTTCCGATCTGAATCAGTTCTGGAGCGGAACAGGAGTCTATGGACAGACTGGCGTGTATATGACCGGGTTTTTCCCGGTTATGATTTTCGGACTCCCCGGGGCTGCGTTGGCCATGTACCATACTGCGTTTCCGGAATATAAGAAGATGGCGGGAGGACTGCTTCTGACTGCTTCTATCTGCTCTGTACTGACCGGAGTAACGGAACCACTGGAATTTTCCTTTATGTTCCTGGCACCGGAACTGTTTCTGCTTCATGCACTGCTGACGGGACTGTCAGGATTTGTATGTGCGGTTCTGCCGTTCCGCGTCGGATTTAATTTTAGCGCGGGCCTTCTGGATTACATACTGTCGTTAAATGCGCCGATGGCGGAAAATCCGTGGATTCTCTGGCCTGTGGGACTGTTGTTTGGTCTCCTGTATTATGGTCTGTTTCGTTTCTGTATCCAGCGTTTCAGAATAAAGACGCCCGGACGGGTACCTATGGAAAAAACAAAATCTTCCATATAAAGCAGGAAATAATGAATAGACGTTGCATAAAGCCTCTGATATACTGAACAACATAGCGGGGAAGGATGAAAGCCCAAAGAGTAGGAGGAAGGATATGTTTGATTTTTTTAAGAAGAAAAAAGCGCCGGAAGGATATAAGATGACGGCAGCTGCAGATGGTAAGGTAATTCCTATGAGCGAGGCAAAGGATCCGGTATTTTCGTCCTGTGCACTTGGAAATGGTGTAGTAATCCAGCCGACGGGGGAGGTAGTGGTTGCCCCGGCAGCAGGAACTGTGACGGTTACCATGGATGACAGTAATCATGCAGTCGGACTGGAACTGGAAGGCGGTATTGAGATTCTGATTCATATCGGCGTTGATACGGTAGAACTGAAGGGTGAAGGATTTGAATCTTATATTAAGAACGGGGATAAAGTAGAAGCAGGTGCTAAACTGATCCATTTTGACAGAGAAGCCCTGGAAGCAAAAGGATATTGCATGGAAGTAATGCAGATCGTAATGGAAGGAGATAAATCAGCGGGAGTTTCCTATCAGACGGGAATGGATGCTGTAGCAGGAGAGACTGTTGTAGCAGAATGGAAATAGTCTGTTTATGAAAATGAATACAGGATGCATTGCGGGAAAAGGCATGCATCCTGTTTTTTCTTTTTCGCTTTTTTAAAGGGAAACTATTGACTTCGGGAAATGCTTTTCGTATTATGATATAGATGACAAGGAGGAGAAAGCATGCAGGAACTGGTGAGAGTGGCAGTCGATGCCATGGGCGGAGACAACGCACCGCTGGAGATTGTGAAGGGAGCTGTGGAAGCACTTGAACTTCGAAAAGATCTGAAAGTGATTCTGGTAGGTCCGGAAGAGACAGTCCGTGCGGAACTGAAGAAATATTCTTATGATGAAGCCAGAGTGGAAGTGGTGAACGCGTCTGAAGTGATTGAGATGGCAGAACCGCCGGTACAGGCAATTCGTACAAAGAAAGATTCTTCTATTGTAGTAGCCATGAAACTGGTGAAGAATGGTGAGGCAGATGCCTTTGTAGGGGCAGGAAGCACAGGAGCCGTTCTTGTAGGAGGACAGCTGATCGTTGGAAGGCTGAAAGGTGTGGAACGTCCGCCGCTTGCTCCGCTTTTACCTACTGAGAAGGGAGCTTCCCTGTTAATTGACTGCGGAGCCAATGTGGATGCAAGACCTTCCCATCTGGTACAGTTTGCAAAGATGGGTTCCATCTACATGGAGAATGTAATGGGCATTCAGAACCCCAGAGTAGCGATTGTGAATATCGGTGCCGAGGAAGAAAAAGGCAATGCACTTGTAAAGGAAACGTTCCCGCTTTTGAAAGAGTGCAAGGATATCAATTTCATCGGAAGCATTGAGGCGCGTGATATTCCGTCCGGATATGCGGATGTCATTGTATGCGAGGCATTTGCCGGCAATATTATCCTGAAACTCTACGAAGGAGTCGGCGCAACACTGATCTCCATGGTGAAAAAAGGTATGATGGCAAGTCTGCGCAGCAAGATTGGCGCACTGCTGGTAAAACCGGCATTGAAGCAGACGTTGAAACGCTTTGACACCAGCCAGTACGGAGGCGCACCGATGCTTGGACTGAAAGGTCTGGTAGTGAAGACTCATGGAAGTTCTAAGGCAGTGGAAGTGCGTAATTCCATCATCCAGTGTGTAACCTTCACGGAACAGCGGATGAACGATAAAATCAAAGCCGGGATTCAGGCAGAAGAAAACTAGGAAGGATTGAAAATCATGGAATTTGACAAATTACGGGAAATCATTGCGGAAGTATTGAATGTGGATGCGGACGAGATCACAATGGACACTACCTTTGTGGATGACCTGGGAGCGGATTCCCTGGATGTATTTCAGATTATTATGGGCATCGAAGAGGAATTTGATATTGAGATTTCAAACGAGGACGCTGAGAAGATCGTATCAGTCGGGGATGCTGTTGAGCAGATTAAAAATGCAATAAACTAGACAAATGAAAAGCCCCTTCGGTAGAAAGGGGCTTTTTCTTTCCGGAGAAGAATGAAATGGATATGAAGAATAAATTAAAAGAACTGGAAGAGAAGATAGGATATACCTTCCATGACAAGGATCTTCTGGAACAGGCCATGCGTCACAGCTCCTATGCCAATGAGCACCATATGGGCAGACTGCGGAGTAATGAACGTCTGGAATTTCTGGGAGACGCAGTGCTGGAGCTGACAACCAGTGAGTATTTATATGAGAAATTTCCGGAGATGCCGGAAGGGGATGCTACGAAGACAAGAGCGAGTATTGTATGTGAGCAGAGTCTGGCATTCTGTGCAAAAAGTATTCCGCTGGGAGATTACATCCTGCTGGGAAAAGGTGAGGAATTAAGCGGAGGACGTTTAAGAGCTTCGATTACTTCAGATGCATTTGAAGCACTGATCGGAGCAATTCATCTGGATGGTGGTTTTACTAGCGCAAAAGAGTTTATCGCAAAATTTGTACTGGACGATTTGGAACACAAACAGCTCTTTTTTGATAGCAAGACCATTTTACAGGAACGGATTCAGGCCCATCATGCGGATACTCTGCATTATGAACTGGTGGGAGAAGAGGGACCGGATCATCTGAAACAGTTTATTGTGGAGGCAAGGCTGGGTGACCGTGTCATCGGCCGCGGTGTCGGCAGAACAAAGAAAGCGGCAGAGCAGGAAGCAGCTTATCATGCTCTGACAGGAAAAGATGTATGTATTTAAAAAGTATAGAGGTGCAGGGGTTCAAATCCTTCGCAAATAAGATCGTATTTGAATTTCATAACGGCATTACGGGAATTGTAGGTCCGAACGGCTCCGGAAAAAGTAATGTAGCTGATGCGGTGCGCTGGGTATTAGGTGAGCAGCGTGTGAAGCAGCTGCGAGGCGGTACCATGCAGGATGTTATTTTCTCAGGAACGGAGAACCGAAAACCGTTAAGCTTTGCATCGGTTGCCATTACCATGGATAACTCAGACCACAAGCTTTCCGTGGCATATGAGGAAGTAACGGTTACCAGACGGTTATACCGATCAGGGGAGAGTGAATATCTTTTAAATGGAACTGTCTGCAGACTGAAGGATATCCAGGAACTTTTCTATGATACCGGTATAGGTAAAGAAGGCTATTCCATTATCGGACAGGGTCAGATTGACCGGATCTTAAGTACCAAGCCGGAAGAAGCCAGAGAGCTTTTTGATGAGGCTACCGGTATCGTAAAATTCAAGAAGCGCAAGAAGACCGCGGAGAAAAAACTGGAAGACGAAAAACAGAACCTTCTGCGTGTTAACGATATTCTCACAGAGTTGGAAAAACAGTTGGGACCTCTGGAACGTCAGTCGGAAAAGGCGAGAGAATACCTGAAGAAGAGAGAAATTCTGAAAGAGTATGAAGTACATGTATTCCTCATGGAGATGGAAAACATGAAAGCACAGCTTACCAGACTGGAAGAGGCAGAAAATGCTGCCAAGTCAGATCTGGCTGAGACGACAGACGCTTTTGAGAACACAAAGCTTGAGTATGAGCGGATTGAAAAAGAACTGGAAGCAGTAGAGCGGGAAATTGATCAGGCAAAAGAAAATGCAGCGCAGGCGAGAGTCGAAAAGCAGCAGGTGAAAGGACAGATTGCAGTCCTTGAGGAACAGGCCCGTTCTGCAAAGTTGAGTTCCAGACATTATCAGGAACGCATGGAGAGTATGGAAAAAGAACTTTTCGTGCGCGAAAAAGAAAGAGCAGAAGTGCTCAAAGAAAAGACGGATCTGGATACAGAGCTTGCACAGGCAGAGAAAGTACAGGAGGCAGCTGACCGGAAATTACAAGAAATACAGCAGCGTATTGCAGACAGTCAGACCAATATTGAAAATAGTAAAAGCGAGATTATGGCACTCCTGAATAATCGGGCAACGATTAAGGGAAAACTGCAGCGCTATGCGGCTATGACGGAGCAGATTCAGATCCGGAAAGCAGAAGTGAATCAGAAGCTGATTCAGATGCGAAGCGAGGAGATGGGTCAGGAAGAACTCCTAAAAGCACGGGAAGAAGAACTTGCAGCTGTGCAGAAGGAGCTTCAGGAGAAAAATGCAGAGCGCGAAGCAGCAGAAAAGAAAATTGCCGGGCTTCAGCAGCAGATTACGATCTGCAGAAAGAGACTGGAAGACGGTCAGACCGCTTATCACAGAGAAGCATCAAGGTTGGAATCCTTACAGAATCTTGCGGAGCGATATGATGGTTATGGTGGAAGTATCCGTAAAGTCATGGAGCGGAAAAATCAGGAGCAGGGCATCTGCGGCGTGGTCGCAGACCTGATTCAGACGGAAAAGACCTATGAAACTGCTATTGAGACCGCACTTGGCGGAAGTATTCAGAATGTAGTTACAGAAGATGAGGAGACAGCAAAACGCCTGATCCAGTATCTGAAACAGAACCGTTTTGGTCGGGTGACATTTTTACCGCTGACAGCAGTCAGAAATGTGCAGGAATTTAAAAACCTGCAGGCATTAAAAGAGCCGGGCGTGATTGGCCTTGCCCACACGCTGGTGCAGACCGATGCCAGATACCGGAATATTATGGCGCAGCTTCTTGGCAGGACGCTGGTTGTGGATCAGATCGATCATGCGATTGCTCTGCAGAGAAAATATCACCATATGCTGCGAATTGTAACACTGGAAGGAGAATCCTTAAATCCGGGAGGTTCCATGACAGGTGGTTCTTTCCGAAACAGCAGCAGCCTTTTAAGCAGAAACCGCGAGATTGAGGAACTGCGGGAAAAGGTAGAACAGTCACGAAAAATACTGGAAACTGCCAGAGCAAAATTGGTGGAATTCCAGAACGACCGCAGTAGCTGCTATTCACAGCTCGACCAGAATGCAGCAGTGCTGCAGGAGATCCGTGTACGTGAGAATACGGCCCGCATGAATGTGGAACAACTGAAAGCACAGCGGGAAGCCGCCGGAAGTGGACTTTCTTCTCTCAGAAAAGAGGAGGCAGAACTGCTTCACCAGACACAGGAAATCGCAGCACTGAAAGAGCAGAATCAGACAGAATTGAAGGATTCTGAGAGTATGGAAAAAGCTCACACTTATGCAGTGGAGACTTACCAGAAACGACTGGATGAGGATCGCGGACTGGAAGCAGAAGCAGCAAAAGAACTGGAAGAGCTGCATCTGGATACAGCATCCATCAAACAGAAAGCAGAATTTGCGGCATCCAATCTGAAGCGAATCGAAGGTGAGATCGCAAGAGTTACGCAGGAACAGGCAGAGTTGAAGATTAGCCGGGAACAGTCAGAATCCGATACCAGAAGCCGGGAGGAAGGCATTCAGGCTCTGAAACAGGAAATGAATTTGCTCACGGAGAAAACTGCTTCGCTGGAGGAACGGACAGCAGAACTTCAGGAGAAGAAGGAGGAGCAGTCTGCTTCTCACAAATCTTTCTTTGGAAAGAGAGAAGAGTTATCATCCAGAATGAATGAACTGGATAAGGAACTGTTCCGTATTAACAGTCAGAAGGAAAAACTGGATGAGAATTCCGAGAGTCTCATGAACCATATGTGGTCAGAATATGAACTGACCTATAATGCAGCACTCCCGCTTAGAAAGGAAGAATATACCAGCCTTTCGGAACTGAAGAAGAACTGCAGCCAGATGAAAGATGAGATTAAGGCACTTGGAAATGTTAATGTGAATGCCATTGATGATTATAAAGAAATCTCGGAACGTTATACGTTCATGAATGGTCAGAGAAATGACCTGCAGGATGCGGAAGAGGCGTTGAAAAAGATTATTTCCGAACTGGACGAAGGTATGAAACGGCAGTTCAAAGAGCAGTTTGTACTGATACAGACAGAGTTTGACAAGGCGTTCAAAGAATTGTTCGGCGGAGGAAAAGGTACACTGGAGCTGATCGACGAGGACGATGTGCTGGAGACCGGTATCCGGATTATTTCCCAGCCGCCTGGAAAGAAACTGCAGAACATGATGCAGCTGTCCGGTGGAGAGAAGGCACTGACTGCCATTGCGCTTTTGTTCGCCATCCAGAACTTAAAGCCGTCTCCTTTCTGTCTTCTGGACGAGATCGAGGCAGCACTGGACGATTCCAACGTTGATCGTTTTGCAAAATATTTACATAAGCTTACCAAAGATACGCAGTTTATTGTTATCACCCACAGACGTGGTACGATGAATGCGGCAGACCGGCTGTATGGTATCACCATGCAGGAGAAGGGTGTATCCACTCTGGTATCGGTCAATCTGATTGAAAATGATCTGGATAAATAGGAGGAAAATGTTATGGCAGAGGAGAGAAAAGGTTTTTTCAGACGTCTGGCAGAGGGTCTGACAAAAACCAGAAATAACATTGTGTCCGGCATGGACGCTATTTTCAGCGGATTTTCGGATATTGACGATGATTTTTATGACGAGATCGAAGAGATTCTTGTCATGGGTGATATCGGCATCAATGCGACTACCGCAATTATTGCCAATCTGAAACAGAAAGTAAAAGAGCAGCATATTAAGAACCCGCAGGAATGCAAGGAACTTCTGATCAACAGCATTAAAGAACAGATGCAGGTAGGTGAGACTGCCTATGAGTTTGAACATCGGACTTCTGTTGTGCTGGTGATCGGTGTCAACGGTGTCGGTAAGACTACTTCCGTTGGAAAACTGGCAGGAAAGCTCAAAGACCAGGGGAGAAAAGTCATTCTGGCGGCAGCAGATACGTTCCGTGCGGCAGCAGGCGAGCAGCTTACCGAGTGGGCGAACCGCGCAGGCGTGGAGATTATCGGCGGCAGCGAAGGTGCAGATCCGGCATCTGTGGTTTACGATGCTGTATGTGCGGCAAAAGCCAGAAAAGCAGACGTTTTGTTGATTGATACAGCAGGCAGACTTCATAATAAGAAGAATCTGATGGAAGAGCTGAAGAAGATCGACCGCATTATTGAGAGGGAGTTCCCGGATGCTTACCGTGAGACTCTGGTTGTTCTGGACGGAACCACCGGTCAGAATGCGCTGGAGCAGGCAAGACAGTTCGGCGAGGTGGCTGACCTGACCGGAATCATTCTGACGAAACTGGACGGAACCGCCAAGGGTGGAATTGCAGTGGCAATTCAGTCCGAACTCAATATTCCCGTGAAGTACATCGGTGTCGGAGAACATATTGATGATTTACAGAAATTTGATGCAGACACATTTGTAAATGCACTGTTCCTGACCGAGACCGAAGACTAATATATATTTTCGCAAATACAACACACATTTTACAACAGGAGGAAACACCAATGGCAGACGAAATGACTTTGGAAAAATTTGAGGAGGCCTGCGAGATCGTGGGTAAGGTCACTAATAGGACCGGCTTGATGTACAGTCAGTGCTTCAGCGAACAGACCGGAAACAAGGTATATCTGAAACCGGAAAATATGCAGAAGACCGGCGCTTTCAAAATCCGTGGGGCCTACTATAAGATCAGCACATTAAGTGAGGAAGACCGTCAGAAAGGATTGATTACTGCATCGGCTGGAAACCATGCCCAGGGAGTAGCCTATGCGGCAAGAGAGTATGGCTGCAAAGCTGTTATCGTAATGCCGACTACAACACCGCTGATTAAAGTAAATCATACCAAAGAGTATGGTGCAGAGGTTGTTCTCTACGGAAATGATTATGATGAGGCATGCGCGCATGCAGTCGAGCTTTCCAAGGAGCATGGCTATACCTTTATTCATCCATTTGATGATCTGGATGTGGCAACCGGACAGGGAACCATTTCCATGGAGATTTTCAAAGAACTTCCTCTGGTAGACTACATTCTGGTTCCCATCGGAGGAGGCGGACTCGCATCTGGTGTGGCAACGCTGGCAAAAATGCTGAATTCGAAGATTAAAGTGATCGGTGTGGAGCCAACCGGTGCAAACTGTATGGAACAGTCTCTGAAAAAAGGCGAGGTAATCTGTCTTGACCACAGTGCAACCATCGCAGATGGTACCGCTGTCAGAAAACCGGGCGAAAAAATCTTCCCGTACATCCAGAAGAATATCGACCAGGTCATTTCTGTGCCGGATGACGAATTGATCGTTGCATTCCTTGACATGGTAGAGAATCATAAGATGATCGTGGAAGGCTCCGGACTGTTAAGCGTGGCAGCCCTGAAGCATCTGAATGTGAAAAATAAAAAAATTGTCTGCATTTTAAGTGGTGGCAATATGGATATTATTACCATGTCTTCTGTGGTACGGCACGGATTAATTCAGAGAGACCGTATTTTCTCCATCTCGGTACTTCTTCCGGATAAGCCGGGTGAGCTGGTGCGCGTGGCGTCCGTTATTGCTAAAGAACAGGGTAATGTCATCCGTCTGGATCACAATCAGTTTGTCAGCATCAACAGAAATGCAGCTGTAGAGCTGAAGATCACGCTGGAGGCATTTGGAAGCGAACACAAGCAGCGGATCATCAAAGCGCTGCAGGAGAATGGATATACTCCGAAAAACATTAGTGTAAATATCTAGGAAGCAGGAGAGAAAATTATGGATAGCAGAATTAAGGATACCATCGTAAGACATGACAAAGGATTTAACTGTGCACAGGCAGTGGCCTGTACTTACTGTGATCTTCTTGGTTATAAGGAAGAAGATATTTTCCGCATGACAGAAGGATTTGGTGCAGGAATGGGTGGAATGCAGGCAACCTGTGGTGCTTTGTCGGGAGCAGTGCTTTTGGCAGGACTTAAGAACAGCGATGGAGCTATTGATGCACCGAAGACGAAGGGAAGAACTTATCAGCTGTCCAAAACCATGGTAAATCAGTTCCGTGAGAAATGCGGATCCACCGTATGTTGTGAGTTGAAAGGTATCACAACCGGAACACCGATTCATTCCTGTGCAGACTGCATCATGGATGCGGCTGCCATTGTGGAAAATGTACTGTTTGGAGGAGAAGAATGAGCAAATATAAGGAAATCAAGGCGGCACTTCTGGGTGCCGGAACCGTAGGCGGCGGCGTCTACAAGCTGGTAGAAAGAAGAGCTGCTGAGATGCCGGATAAAGCAGGTGCTGAACTGAAGATTACAAAAGTTCTGGTAAAGAATCTGCAGAAGAAAAGAGAGGGGATTCCGTCTGAAGTACTGACCGATGACTGGGAAGGCATCATTCATGATCCGGAGATCAGCATTGTGATCGAGCTGATGGGCGGAGTGGAGCCGGCAAGAACCTATATTCTGCAGGCGTTGGAAGCAGGCAAAAATGTAGTGACTGCCAACAAGGATCTGCTGGCAGAGCACGGACAGGAACTGATGGAGGCTGCTGAGAGAAATCACTGCGATCTTTGTTTTGAAGCAGCAGTAGGCGGCGGAATTCCCATTATCCGCCCCTTGAAAGAGTGTCTGGCAGGCAATGAGATTACTGAGGTAATGGGAATTGTCAACGGTACGACCAACTATATTCTGACCAAAATGACCCAGGAAGGATGGGATTTTGATGACGCCCTCAAAGAAGCACAGAGACTGGGATTTGCAGAGGCAGATCCGACTGCAGATGTGGAGGGACTTGACGCAGGGCGTAAGATGGCAATTCTTGCTTCCATCGCATTCCATTCCAGAGTGACATTTAAAGATGTGGATGTAAAGGGAATTACCAAGATTACTGCAAAAGATATTCAGTATGCCAAAGAGTTTGGTTATACACTGAAGCTTCTCGGTGTGGCAAGAAACGAAGAGGGCAAGATGGAAGTCGGGGTTTCTCCGATGATGATTCCGAGTACCCATCCGCTGGCCAATGTCAATGATTCCTTTAATGCGGTCTTTGTACATGGTGATGCTGTAGATGATGCCATGTTTCAGGGAAGAGGAGCCGGCGAGTTCCCGACAGCAAGTGCGGTTGTTGGTGATCTGATCAGTGTGGCACGAGATATGCAGTATGACTGCTGCGGACGGATCGGCTGCAGCTGCTATAAGAACCTGTCTATGAAACCGGCAGGAGAGGCAAGACACAAATATTTTCTGCGTCTTATCGTAGAGGACCGCACCGGCATTCTGGCAGGTGTGGCAGGTGTTCTTGGAAACAACGGCGTCAGCATCAATCAGGTGATCCAGAAACCGGCAGTGAACGGTGTGGCAGAGCTTGTTGTCATTACCGATAAAGTGGAGACCAGACATCTTAACGATGCAATGATGATTTTTGGCGAAATGTCCATGATTCGAGAGGTTGCTTCCGTGATCCGTGTTTACACTCAGAAATAAAAAGGGGCTGTGAAGGTCTGCGGATGCTTTGGGCAAATTTGGGGTACACTGCTACTGTGCAGTTCAGAAAGGAGTGTGCCGATTGGAAATCAAGAAGATTGCCGGGGACAGTTTTCAGACTGAAGTGACAGAGGCGGGTGTGCCAGTACTGCTGGATTTCTATGCAGACTGGTGCGGCCCCTGTAAAGCACAGCTTCCCGTTTTAGAACAGGCAGCGGAGGAAGCCTGCGATGTGAAATTCTGCAAAGTCAATGTGGATGAGGAACCACGGCTGGCAGAACAGTTTCAGGTCATGCAGGTACCTACCATGCTGATCATGAACGGTGAGCAGATATTCCGGAGAATCACAGGATTTCATCCGCTGGAAGAGATCCTGGAATTCCTGGAGATGTAAAAGAATGGAAAAAGAGGCTGCGGTAAACCGCGCCTCTTTTTCTGTGGGAGAGAAAGGAGTACCTATGCAGCTTCAAAAGCTTTTAAGTCTTATCCGCCAGGCGGTGGACCGATACAACATGATTGCAGAGGGAGACAAAATTGCAGTGGGAGTGTCCGGCGGGAAGGACAGTCTGACGCTTCTCTATGCACTGAAAAAGTTATCGCAGTTTTACCCGAAGCATTTTACGGTCTGCGCGATCTGTGTGGATCTTGGTTATGACAATACGGATTTTACGGGAATCGATGAATTCTGCAGAAATCTGGATGTGCCGCTGACACTGATTTCCACGCAGATTGGAAAGATTGTTATGGAAGAGCGGAAGGAGAGCAATCCCTGTTCCTTATGCGCGAAGCTTCGAAAGGGTGCGCTGGTGGACGAGGCTGTCCGGCTTGGCTGCACCCGGATTGCCTATGCGCATCACAAAGATGATTTTGTGGAAACCATGCTCATGTCCATGATTTTTCAGGGAAAATTTTATGCGTTTCCGCCGGTAACCCTTTTTGAAGATAAAAACCTGCGAGTCATTCGTCCATTGATGCTGGTGGAAGAATCGCAGGTCAAAGGTTTTGTAAAAAGGCAGGAGTTTCCGGTGTTGAAAAGCCCCTGCCCGATTGACGGAACAACGAAACGTGCTTATGCGAAAGCTCTGGTGGCACAATTACAGAGAGAGCATCCGGGCACCAAGGAACGATTGTTCCATGCCATTACGGAAGGAAAAATCGAGGACTGGGCTCTGCCGGGAGTTTAACTGTTTTCCAATTCCCGCAGAATCACTTTCAGGCGCTGGATCGCTTCCTCCACCTGGTCTCTGGCGGTATTGATGCGGTCCTGTACCATCCAGTCTACGAAAAAGCCGTCAAAGAACCAGTCGGCAAAAGAGAGAAAATCATCGGTCTCAATGTCCAGATGAGAAATCATATTCACATCTTTCAGTTCCTCGCTGAAATTTCGCAGATCCCATTTGGCCTGCTCCATATGCTGGCGGGCCTGGTTCATTTTGGAGCGCTTTGCCAGACTGGAGATAAGTCCTCCGGCGAACATATCAAAAAGCCCCCAGTTGTGGGCACTGTCCAGATTTTCCTTTGCGGTATGAAGGCTTTCCAATGCTTTGTTGCCGGCATCAATGGCTTCTCTTTTTTCTTTTTCAAAATTATATGCCATATTTTTTCCCTGTTAAAATCATTTTCCTAATGTATTGCTGTTTTTTGCAGCTGTTTTTGCAGCAAGAGTGTTTGTAGCTTCGAACAGGGAAGAAGTAGGAGCAACAGGACTCATCAGGACACGGCCGGTTCCGCGGTATACATTCACAAGGCCTTCTCCGCTGACAGCTGATCCGACCAGGGTTTTTGTGGTTCGTTCTACGGTGAAATCAAGGTCAGATGACCAGCACACGGCCAGATTTCCATCAATTTTCAGTTCATCGTCTTCCAGAATGATCTCAATCAGTTCCTCTTCCGGCACATTGCTTTCCAGAGCAACCGTACCGGTACCATGCAGGCTGAGATTAAAAAATCCTTCACCTCCGAGAACTGCGGATGATACATTTTTTCTTGCAACTATTTTGTTCTGAACGTGGGAATCACAGGCAAGAAACATGCCGTCTTCGATGGTCATCCCGGAAGAACCCCATTCAGAAATATCTTTTAAAAGAATGTATTTATAGGTAGGCTCCAGAACCAGATAGCCATTGCCGACATATTCTGGTTTGATGGCGGTTTCCTTGGTGACAGCGCCTTTTAAGGCTTTCCCAAATAAATCACCAATACCTTTTACTCCGGTAGTTGCCTGAATATCACCGCCCATCCACTGCATGGCACCAGCCTGGATAATGGCAGAGTGTTCCTTGTCGAGTTCGATGACTATCTGACGTCTTCTGACATTCATCTGGCTCATAAAATATTCTGTCTGGGCGTTCATGGGAGAGACGCTGGCATCCTGTATGTATTCCAGTACATGAAAATTATTTACAGTTTTGACAAATTTTCTGTTTTCGTTTTCTAAATTGACGATCTTCATTGGAACCTCCCTTTTTTGATATAAAATGAATCATGAAAGTATGTATAAGACTATTATAACGTATTTGAGGAGAAAATAAATCTGAAAAAAGAATGAAGTTCATAGTTTAATGCTTCAGCAGTTTCTTAATCCGTTCATAAATCTCCGGTGTGCAGGTGAGTATATCGGAATTAGCGAGGAAGGGAAGGCGGGTGCCGTTCCAGTCGGTGATCTTTCCGCCTGCCTC
This sequence comes from Clostridiaceae bacterium Marseille-Q4143, assembly GCA_018228645.1. Classification (GTDB taxonomy): domain Bacteria; phylum Bacillota; class Clostridia; order Lachnospirales; family Lachnospiraceae; genus Hominiventricola; species Hominiventricola filiformis. The sequence goes on along the minus strand of CP073693.1, from coordinate 3,054,259 downwards.
TTCGATGATCAGGGAACCAGCAGCGTAATCCCACGGTTTTAAGTTCAGCTCGAAGAATCCATCGATGCGTCCGGCAGCCAGGTAGCAGAGATCCAGGGCAGCAGAAGCACTTCTGCGGAAATCAGCGGTTTCCATGAAAACTCGCTGGAAGATGGGAAATAACATGGAAGCCCGCTCTTTTTCATAAGGCGCAGAGCCAAAGGCAATAATACAGGTATCAAGGGCTTCCCGATGGGATACATGGATGGGTTCGCCGTTTAAGAATGCTCCTTTTCCAAGAGAAGCATGGAAGGTTTCTTCCGTAAACGGATTGTAGACCACGCCGAAGGTCATCTGTCCATTCTCATAAAGTCCAAGAGAAACTGCGCTCATGCGATAATCATGAATCAGGTTGGTGGTGCCGTCGATGGGGTCGAGAATCCAGTAAGATTTTTCCGGGTCCAGGTTCTTATTTTCCTGCTCTTCTGCTAGGAGAATGACGTCAGGTGTCCGGGCAGCCAGTTCTTTTCGTAAATATTCCTGGACGGCAACATCCACTTTGGTTACATAGTCCGCAGCACCCTTGACGGTGACCGCATGAGCCAGTTCTTTGTTGTAAATAATGGATTTTGTGCTGTGTACCAGCTCTATGATTTCTTTTTCGTTCATATTCATGGGATACTCCTTGTTCTGTTGGAAATTTAAAGGATTTTCAAAAAATTCAATGTTCCTTCCGGATTGCCGGTGCCTCGTTCCATGAGAGAGACCAGTCCCTGAATGGTTTGATGAATCTCCTCCGGCGTGGAAGGAACCAGTGTATTATCAATCTTTACTGCAAGTACAATCAATGCGATCTCGGAGAGAGCTTCGGGATTGTCAAAGTCAATAAGCCCGTCCTCAATACCCTGGGATATAATCCGGGTGAGGGTGGGCTTTAATTCTGTAATCAGATGATTCAGAAATTTTTGATGAATGTAGGCATTCTCCGGTGCATTGGCAGCGGAAGAGGTGTGATCACTTTTGCGGAATTCCAGAGAAGAGCTGTGGCAGGCCTGAAAAATCATGGCCATCCGCGTAAATGGGGATATTTCCGTCTGGTCAGCCAGGTGTTTTGCGGTCAGCAGAGGTTTTTCATAGCTTCGTTCTACCAGTGCTTCCAGCATGGCATCCTTGGATGGAAAATAATAATAGATGCTTCCTTTTCCAATCCCGGCAGTCTGGGCAATCTCACTGACGGAGATGGTCTGTATATCTTTCTGCTCCAACAGAGACTGGAGCGCATCCAGAATCATATCGTATTTCTGAGTCTTGGACATTTCTATCGTTCTCCTTCGTCTGAAAATCCTTATTAGTATAGCATATGTAGAAGAAAACCGCCAACCTGGAATATTGCCATAATAATCGACTGCCAGTCGAAAATAAACTGTGCAAAAATCATATTGACCGCTGGTCGAAAAGATGCTAATTTAATAATCAAACAAGTTCGACCGATAGTCGAAAAAGAACAAGGAGGAAAACCGGTGCATAAATGGAAAAAAGCTGGAATTCTGATAAGTCTTCTGTCTGTGGCAGAAGCAGGAAGTTCTGCTTACTTTTATAAAAGAACCATGAAACGTGGGATGGCAAGTACGGAACGCACGATGAAGATGGCAGGTACTGACTGGAGCCAGTATGAGGATCTTTTGAAAGAGCGGAAAGAAAAGTTTCTGGCGCGTCCGCGGGAGGATGTGTCCATCCGTTCCAGAGACGGACTGCGGCTGCGGGGAACTTACATACCAAACGGCGATGAGAAAAAGATCGTGATCTGTTTCCACGGATATACCAGTCAGGGTATGAGCGATTATATTGGTCTTTCTGATTATTATCTGCGTCATGGATTTTCCATGTTATTGCCGGATGCCAGAGCTCATGGAAGAAGTGAAGGCACGTATATCGGATTCGGATGTCTGGATCGGTATGATGCCCTCTGCTGGATTCGTTGGATGATTCATAAGGCAGGAGATGATGCAGAGATTCTTCTTCATGGAACTTCCATGGGGGGAGCCACAGTATTGATGGCCACCGGACTGGAACTGCCTGCCCAGGTAAAAGGCATTATATCAGACTGCGGATTTACATCGGCGAAAGAAGTTTTTACCCATGTACTTCATTCCATGTATCATCTGCCGGCATTCCCCATGATTCAGATTGCCAGTATGGTGAATCGGAAGAAAGCAGGGTACGGGCTTGATGACTGCAATTCTGCAAGAGAGGTAAGAAAAGCCACCGTTCCGGCACTTTTGATTCATGGCTCCGGAGATACGTTTGTACCGTGCAGTATGTGTGACCGCATTTATCAGAATTATGCATGTGAAAATAAGAAAAAACTGATTGTGGAGGGCGCTGCCCACGCAGAGAGTTATTATAAAGATCCGGCAGCCTATGAGGCAGCGCTGGATGCATTTATTGGAGGGATTATCAAATGATGAGAAAGAGAAAAGGTCATCCGGTGTATCCGCTGACTGCCGCACAGAAATTTCATTTTTTCTATCAGAATTTCTGCCCGAAGAAAGAAGTTCTGAATATCGGTACCAGTCTGACCATTGAGATGGAGCTGGATATGGAGCTGCTGAAGAAAGCTATTTATCAGGCCTATGACCGATGCGAGGCCATGAGACTTCGCTTTGCCCAGGACAAACAGGGTACCTGGTATCAGTATGTGGCAGACAAAGAGGAACGGGATATTGAATACGTGGATTTCTCCAATGGAACCATGGAGGAAGCGGAGAAAACCATGACTGCATGGACAGCGGTTCCCTTTAAGCCGCAGGATTCTCCCATGAACCGGATTGTCATGATTAAGACACCGGATGGTTATGAAGGAATCTATTTCCTGGCAGACCACAGAACGATGGATGCCCAGTCTTTGATCTGTTTTTTAAGAGATGTGATTGAGCTTTACTGCAGTCAGAAATATGAGGGTGTTCCGGCACCAAAGGAGATGGCGTCCTATGTGGAGCAGCTGAAAAAAGACCTGGCTTATGAGATGGGCAGCAAAGCAAAAGAGCGGGACGAGGCTTATTTCCAGAAGCTGATTGATGAGATGCCGGAGCCGATTTACAACGGCATTGACGGAGACGGTGCATTGAAAGCAGAACGGGAAAAAACCGGAAATCCCAATGCCAGAGCGGCAGTCAATGTATCTGACAGCGTGGATTCCGCTCTGGATATCTTCCATCTGGAAGCTGAGCCGACGGAGCGGCTGATGAAATTCTGCGAGCAGCAGCATATTTCCCTGGCGAGTCTCCTGCTCATGGGACTTCGGACCTACTATCAGAAAATGAATGGGAATGATGATGTTTCCATCAATACGGCCATTGCCCGTCGTGCTACCTTAAAAGAAAAGAAATCCGGCGGAACCAGGATTCATTCTTTCCCATTCCGTACGATCATTACACCGGATAAGACATTCCTGCAGGGACTCTTTGAAATACGTGATCTGCAGAATGAATATTTTCGCCATGCCAATTATGACCCGGTAGCTTATTTTGCATATCGGGGAAGAAAGTATCCGCATCCGGGTGGAGAAACCTATGAACCCATGTCACTGACCTATCAGCCCATGACGCTGAAAGATAAAAGACTTGATGATCTGGGCGGTATCAAATACAAGACCAAGTGGTATCCAAACGGGGCAACCACCCAGGCCATGTACCTGACCGTCATGCACCGGCCGGATGATAATGGACTGGATTTTAATTTTGAACATCAGGTGAAAGCCGTGACCAGAGAAAAGCTGGAATATTTCTACTATTATCTGTGCAGAATCTTGTTCCGGGGCATTGAGTCACCGGATATGACCATCGGTGATCTGATGGCACAGGTATAAAGAAAAAAGGGGAGAAAAAGAAATGCTGGAACAGTTAAAAGAAATTATTTGTAATTATGTGGAAGTAGAGCCTGAGCAGATTCAGCCGGAATCCCGTTTTATGGAAGACCTGGGATTTACGTCCTTTGATTTTATGAGCATGCTTGGAGAACTGGAGGATACCTTTGAAGTGGAAGTAGATCAGCAGACAGCAGCAGGTATCCGCACCGTGCAGGAGGCAGTGGACTATCTGGAGAAGCTGACCGGAGAGGAGTAGATATGAAGGCAAGCACCATACGGGAATTGTTGGTACAGGCGGAAGAAACCTGGGGAGAGGAAATTGTCATTCGTTATAAGTCAGGAAAAGGCACGGTTGCTGAGAAAAGTTATACGGATCTTCGAAAAGACAGCGAGCATTTTTCCGATCTTCTGGAAACACTGAAGGTCAGAGGCGGGCATGTGGCACTGATTGGTCCTACTTCCTATGAGTGGATTCTGTCCTATTTTGGAACGGTGAACAGTGGAAGCGTTGCAGTACCGCTGGATGCATCCCTTCCGGCTGCAGATGTCTGTGAACTTGTCGACCGTGCAGATGCAGTGGTTCTGGTGGCAGATGAAGCAAGAAAAGATGTGCTGGAAGCAGCAAGAATCCAGTGTCCAAAGCTTCGTTATCTTATTTCCATGCAGAAGACAGAAGATGGAGATGGCATCCTGGCTTTGCCGAAGCTGATGGAAATGACACTGGAGGAGATGGAACCGGGAACTGGTGCGAAGGCGGATCTGCAGCCGGATCAGCTGGCTTCTATTCTCTTTACCTCCGGTACTACCGGAAAGAGTAAGGGGGTTATGCTTACCCATCGGAATCTTGCAGAAAACGCCACCTGTCTGGATATGAAATTTCCGGAACGAAGTGTGCTTCTCTCTGTGCTGCCGGTTCATCACGCTTATTGTCTGAGCATGGATATTTTAAAAGGTATTTCAAGCGGATCTGTGATCTGTATTAATGATTCCCTGTTCCGGATGGCGGCCAATATCAAACTGTTTCGGCCAAACATCATGCTCATGGTGCCCATGATGATTGAAACCCTGGCGAAAAAGCTGGCGGCAGCAGGAGATAAAGATCCGAAAATGGTGAAAGAAGCAGTATTTGGAGAACAATTCCACACGATCTGCAGTGGTGGTGCCTATCTGCAGCCGGAGCTTTTGGATCTGTTTGCAAAATATGACATTGCCATTTTGCAGGGATACGGTATGACAGAATGTTCCCCGGTGATCAGCACGACGTTGAGCTGGAATATCCGAAAAGGTTCTGTAGGACAGCTCCTTCCTAACTGTGAGGCAAGAGTGGTGGATGGAGAACTGCAGGTGCGCGGCAGCAGCGTCATGCAGGGATATTATCATATGCCGGAGGAGACAGCGGAAACATTACAGAATGGCTGGCTTCTGACCGGAGATCTGGGATATGTGGACGAAGACGGTTTCCTTTTCCTGACCGGAAGAAAGAAGAACCTCATCATTACGAAGAATGGGGAAAATGTTTCACCGGAAGAACTGGAAAATAAGCTGTTGGAACAGCCCCTGATCAGGGAGATTCTGGTACGGGAGGCAGAAGGTGTCATTGAAGCGGAAGTTTTCCCGGACGAAGAGGAGATGAAAGCCCAGGGACTTGCTGAAAACAGCATCACAGAGGCGCTCCAGAAACTTATCGATGGCTATAATGAGCAGGCACCGGCGTATAAGCGGATTTATCGACTGAAGGTCAGAAATACAGAGTTTCCAAAGACACCGTCGAAGAAAATTAAGCGGTATTAAGCATAAAGTACCTTGACACAGGGGGAACTTTGTTATATTATGTATCCCGATAAAGGGGAGTAACCTACGTTTGGGAATCCGCGTTTGCAATGTCGTCAGTACGGTGGAGACACCCGGTATTGCAAGAAAATGGTGAGACTTTTATTGCATTATTTGTGATGCAATAAAGGTCTCTTTTTTTATATCATTTTATAAAAAAAACCTTTCCTTGCATCAGAATTACAGTTGTTATAAGTTTGCAAAAGGAGGCAAAAGTAATGAAGGAAATTTATCAACAGACAGTTGAAGAAGTTTTCGACCGTGTGGAAAGCAGGAAATCAGGGCTTACCAGTGAAGAGGTCCAAAGGGCCAGAACGAAATGTGGATGGAATGAGCTTGCAGAAGGAAAGAAAAAAAGTATTTTGCAGGTTTTCTTTGAGCAGTATAAGGATTTTTTAGTGTTGATCTTAATTGCATCTGCAGTGATATCCGGGATCCTTGGAGATGTGGAAAGTGCAGCGGTTATCGTGATTGTCATTACGATCAATGCGATTTTGGGAACTGTGCAGACAGTAAAAGCGGAACAGTCCCTGCAGAGTTTAAAGAAGCTTGCCTGTCCGGAGGCAAAGGTATTGCGTGATGGGGTAACGGTACAGCTCCCGGCAAGAGAGCTGGTTGTTGGAGATGTGATCCTGCTTGAAGCAGGTGATATGATTCCAGCAGACGGAAGGCTGATTGAAAATGCCAGTCTTAAGGCTGATGAGAGTGCCCTTACCGGCGAAAGCCTTGCAGTTGAAAAGAGTATGGATACTATTTTGACAGAAGCACCCCTTGGTGATCGGACAAACATGCTGTTTTCCAGCAGCTTTGTGACATATGGGCGAGGCAAAGCAGTTGTAACAAATGTAGGAATGCAGACAGAGGTTGGAAAGATTGCGGGACTTTTGAAATCAACTTCGGAAAAACAAACACCCCTTCAGGCAAATCTGGATGAATTTGGAAAGAAACTTTCCATTCTTATCATTGTATTTTGCGGAATCCTGTTTGGAATCAATGTACTTCGCGGTGAGAAGATCAGCAGTGCATTTATGTTTGCAGTAGCCCTTGCAGTTGCAGCAATTCCGGAAGCCTTAAGTTCTATCGTGACAATTGTTCTTTCTTTTGGAACCCAGAAGATGGCAAAAGAGCATGCAATCATTCGTAAGCTTCAGGCTGTGGAAGGTCTGGGAAGCGTGTCTGTCATTTGTTCGGACAAGACAGGAACGCTCACGCAGAATAAAATGACAGTGGAAGATTATTATATTGACGGAAAAAGGATTGCATCAGACGCAATTGATGTAGCAGACCCGGCACAAAGATGTCTTTTGGATTACAGCATTTTGTGTAATGACTCGACAAATGAAAATGGAGTGGAAATCGGAGATCCGACGGAAACTGCATTGATCAATCTGGGCAGTCGATATGGAATAGAGGCCGCAAGTGTAAGAAAGGTTTATCCGAGGAAAGGAGAACTTCCTTTTGACAGTGACCGTAAGATGATGTCAACACTTCACAGAATCGATGGTGAGAACCGGATGATCGTAAAAGGAGCGGTCGACCGGCTTCTGGAGCGGACAGAACGAATCTGGACGAAAGACGGAGTCAGGGAAATTACGGAAGCAGACAGAGAAGAAATCCAACGGCAGAATCAGGATTTTTCGATGGAAGGGTTACGGGTACTGGCATTTACCTATCGTGAAATTCCGGACAACCATGTATTGACAACGGAAGATGAGAAACATCTGGTATTTCTTGGCCTGATTGCCATGATGGATCCGCCAAGGGAAGAATCCAGGGCAGCAGTTGCAGAATGTATAAAAGCAGGAATCCGGCCGGTCATGATCACGGGAGACCATAAAATTACAGCAGCGGCAATTGCAAAGAGAATTGGAATTTTGCATGATTTATCAGAGGCCTGTGAAGGCGCTGATATTGAAAATATGAGTGATGAGCAGCTGAAAGAATTTGTTCCCCATGTTTCTGTGTATGCAAGAGTGTCACCGGAGCACAAGATCCGTATTGTACGAGCCTGGCAGGAGAAAGGGATGATCGTGGCAATGACTGGAGATGGTGTGAATGATGCTCCGGCATTGAAGCAGGCAGATATTGGTGTTGCAATGGGAGTGACCGGAACAGAAGTTGCAAAGGATGCCGCAGCGATGGTGCTTACAGACGACAATTTTGCAACTATTATAAAAGCAGTGGAAAATGGACGAAACTTATATCAGAATATCAAGCGCGCGATACAGTTTCTCCTGTCAGGAAACTTTGGTGCAATTCTGACAGTCCTTTGTGCATCCGTTGCAGGCCTTCCGGTTCCTTTTGCACCGGTACATTTACTGTTTATTAACCTCCTGACGGACAGTCTTCCGGCAATTGCCCTGGGTGTGGAGCCCCATAACAGTGAGGTGATGAATGAGAAACCAAGATCTGCAAACGAGTCCATACTGACCAGAGACTTTATTGAAAAAATCGGCCTGGAAGGTCTGGTGATTGGGGTAATGACGATGGTCGGATTCCTGACTGGATATCATCAGAATGGTGCGCTGCTCGGAAGTACCTATGCGTTCGGAACACTTTGCCTGGCACGTTTGTTCCATGGATTCAACTGTAAATCAGACCATCCGGTTATCTTTACAAAACGGTTCTTTAATAACAAATGGCTTCAGGCAGCATTTGCCCTTGGGGCAGTGCTCATTACGGCTGTACTGACGATTCCGGGACTTCATCACATGTTTAAAGTGGAGACGCTGAATCTGATGCAGCTTAGCTGCGTATATCTGTATGCATTTGCCAGTCTTCTGATCATTCAGCTGCTCAAATGGATACGTATGAAAGTAGGAAAATAAGGAGAATGTTAGTGGATCCAAGCAAAATATCTGTCAAAAAAATCCGGGAACTCATTGTCTTTACAGCGTTTCTTGTGGCTGCCTTGTGGAAGTTTGATGTGATGCTCGATGTGTTAAAGGAAATATGGAGTATTCTATTTCCCTTTGTGCTTGGTGGGGTGATCGCATTTGTAACCAATGTGCCAATGAGCTTTTTGGAAAAGAAAATTTTTACGAAGGTAAAAAAAGAAAATAAAGCAGTTGGAAAACTGGCAAGACCGATAAGCCTGCTCCTTACAATCGTATTGGGGATTGGTGTGATTGCACTGGTGATGTTCGGGGTGATTCCGCAGCTTACAAGGACAATGGGAACTCTGGTCATGAGCATTTCTGATTTTATTCCGCAGATGCAAAGCTGGATTCGGGAATTTTCCCACAATAACCAGGAGATTATGAAGCTGGTAGATCAGGTACAGTTTCAACCGGACCAGGCGATCAAGTGGGGGATCAGCTTTCTTGGAAATGGCGCAGGAAATATGATGAATACGACAGTGTCGGCCGTGGGTTCCATCGTCAGCGGAGTAGCAACCTTTTTCATTGCTTTCTCTTTTTCCTGCTATATTCTTTTTCAGAAAGAAAAGCTGCACATACAGATCAGAAAAGTGTTTTTTGCTTTCCTTCCAAAAGAAAAAGCAGAGGTTTTTCTTCGAATCTGTTCGCTGACTTATCGGACATTTGCGAATTTTCTTACGGGTCAGTGTCTGGAAGCCATCATTCTCGGATGTATGTTTTGTGTTACATTAAGTATTTTGAGAATGCCATATGCGCTTTTGATAGGCGTTTTAATTGCGTTTACGGCATTGGTTCCCATTTTCGGGGCATTCATCGGCTGTGCAGTGGGAAGTTTTTTGATCTTCATGGTAAGCCCGAAACAGGCAATCTTATTTATAATCGTATTTCTGGTGCTGCAGCAGATTGAAGGAAATCTGATCTATCCCCATGTGGTTGGCGAATCTGTAGGACTTCCATCAATCTGGGTGCTAGCAGCAGTTACCATCGGCGGAAACCTTATGGGGATTGTGGGAATGCTTGTTTTCATTCCGCTGTTGTCAGTGCTCTATACGATTTTTCGGGAATTCGTATATCTGCGTCTGAAAGAACGACATATTAAACGGGTGACAAAAACTGAAATAGAGGAAATGTAAAGATGGCATATATAGGCACATATCAGTCTCCATTAGGCAATCTCTTACTGGCGGCTGATGATACTGGCCTTACAGGACTGTGGTTTGAGGGGCAGAAATATTTTGCCAAGACCCTTCCGGAAGAACAGCTATTAAAGGAAACACCGGTTCTTGCAGAGACAAGACATTGGCTGAATATATATTTTTCCGGCGAGGAACCTGCATTCACTCCGCCCCTTCATCCGGCTGGATCCGCCTTCCAACAGGCGGTGTGGCAGATTCTGTTACAGATTCCCTATGGCAAGACCATGACTTATGGAGAGATTGCCCGGGAGATGGCCAAAAGACAGCAAGTTTCCCATATGTCTGCCCAGGCAGTAGGCGGCGCAGTAGGGCATAATGCAATTTCTATTATCATTCCCTGCCATCGGGTAATAGGAGCCAATGGAAGTCTGACAGGCTATGCGGGCGGAATTGATAAAAAAGCTGCATTGCTGGAACTGGAACGTACAGTCTTGTGACGAATCATAAAATAACTGACACCCGGAAGGTGTTGTCGGTCACATCGAATTTGATCTGTCCGTGCAGGCGTTCTGTCAGAGCGCGGACGGACTGGGTGCCGATGCCATCGCCATCATGTTTGGTGGAGAGGTATCGGCCTTTGTGGGTATGGATCTGATTGGAATGGCTGTTCTCTACCCGCAGACAGAGTTTTTCACGCTGCCATCCCGCCTGAAGGCGGATATATTTCCGACCGTTTATTTGAGAAGTGCAGGCTTCAAAGGCATTTTCGAGAAGGTTGCCAAACAGGATGGAAAGATCTGTATCTGAGTAGGGCAGTTCCGCGGGAAGCTCTGCATGGACAGACAGATCAATGTGATTTTGCTGACAGCGGGTATTGTAATACTGCAAAATCGCATCGATGATCAGATTCCGACAGAGGACGGTACGGCTGTCCGTATTAGAAGCAATTCGATAATCTTTCAGATAGTCTTTTAATTTCTCATATTCTCCCTCTTCTACCAATGTATTTAAAAGCTGCATATGATGGCGAAAATCATGTCGGATGCGCACCGTTTCCTCGATGCGGTCGGATAAGTCCTGATAGTGGGTTTTCTGGATCGCAATCTGCCGGGTCAGCTGTCGCTGTTCTTCAGAGAAGGTGAGCCGGAAAGAATATGCCTTCACCAGATCATTCCACAATGTATAAAGGATCATCAGCAGCAGGAGGGAGGTACCCCATTCGGAGAACCATCCGCCATAGACAGGCTCAAATTTCGGAAGCAGCAGATCCCAGAAAAAGGAAGTAGCATAGAAAAGGTCTCCATAGAATAAAGGTACAGATTCCGGGGTCTGCCGTTTGAAAGCCAGGGATGCGGTTAGAAGAAGCCACAGGACAAGAAAGACTTTGTAGGTGAAGACCAGACCGGAAAATACCTGCATGAGTCCGGTGGTGAGCATGGGCGCACAGGCACTGTAGCCAAAGGACAGCAGGCAGAAGAAAAGTGCAAGGTACTGGCTGATCATTGACGGGCGGCGGTCAGTTTCGCAGATCTGGTTGTGAAGCAGAAGCACGAAAAACGGAATCAGATAGCCGCAGAAGAGTTCCATGGCATACAGAGGAAATACAGGTAATTCAAAAAAAGTATGAATCAGCGGATAGGATGTAAATCCTACCATGGCAAGGCAGAGTCCTCCGAAGCAGAGTGCATTTTTATAATGCATACGGAAACCCAGATAGAATGCCAAAAGGGCAATGAGCAGCGCCAGTGCATCCGCAGCCATGCAGATGCCAAGACGCAGATTCTGATACCGGGAGACTGCTTCCGGGGTTCCGAAGGCAGGCGGATAAGTAAGTCCGCTGTAGTAGTGGGAATAATCACTGACGGATAGCAGAATCCGGGTATTTCCGGTGGAAGTAAAAGTCAGAAAATGCTCCTGAGTTCTTGCTTTATAGGCAGACGGATCCGGGTTGCCGGTCCGGAAGATGAGGTGGTCATCTATATAGACATTGCAGGAACTGAAGATTTCCGGCAATTCCAGGGCGCAGACTGTTCCTGGGGGCAGAGAAAGCCACAGGGCATAAGTGGCACTTCCATGAGGAAGCTGATCATTTCCCGTCAGGTCAAAATGGGAATATTGTCCTATTTCCGTATAGATCATATAATGGTTTGATGTCTGGTTGTCAAAATCTGCGGGGGTAAGAAGCACATCAGGATAGTATGCCCAGCCGGAGGTCAGAAATGTAAGAGGCTGGACGGCAAGGTCTTCTTCAGACAATACAAGCAGTCCGTTGGCAGGCTGCAGGGACGGACGGGTATATTTATTATTGAAATGATACAAAAACAGATAACTGCCTGATGCAATCAGAATAACTGCAAGCATCAGGCAGATCCCTGAAATGATTTGTTTACGTGTCATCGGAAGATCCTCCGTCTGAGAATCAGAAAACTACCGCCAAGAGACAGCGCAGAAAGACCCAGATAAAAGGGGAGTCCATTTCGGTTGAAGAGACCGCCGGAAGGGTCAGATGGCGGTAGCTCGGAAGTATGGATGGTGCTTTCGCTGTCGACTTCCAGTTCGGGCAGTTCATAAGTACCGGTCTCATGCACGGTAAAGGAATAAAGCTTGCCGTTGACAGGGGCAGTGATTCTGGTGTCCGGAATCTCTGCGACCGTTTCGCCGTTTTTTGATACGGAAATAGTCACGGAGGATGGTGTTTCCTGTTTGATTTCCACAGTCAGAGAATCAGAAGCTCCAATATCCAGACTGTCGAGGGTATCAGAAGAAAGGGTGGCCTGAATGTCGTGTTTGGAAAAAGAGGCGCTTCCACCATGGTTTTTTCGGGACAGGTCAAGACGGGTACCGTAGATGGTATCACTGTCTTCTGTAAAAGATTCCATGGGTGCAGTTGTTCCCGGCTGTGCTGGCGTTTCCGGTTGTGCTGGCGTTTCCGGCTGTCCGGAAGCTCCTGGCTGCGCTGATGTTTCCGGCTGCGCTGGCGTTTCCGGCTGTGAAGGTGTCTCAGCAGGAGCAGTGGGCGCCGGCTGAATTACATCATCTGCTCCGGGATTGTCAGAACTTCCGTCCCGGTTTCCTCCGATACTGGCATAGGAGCATTTTTCACCGTTATCCTGCAGCATCACAATTGTGGAACTGCAGGAATCGGAACGGATCTGATAATAATAGTAATGTCCCACAGTAAGATTCCGTCTGAGAACAGACATGCAGTTGGCGTCAACGTTCAGAGATCCATTGGTGTCGACTGACCAGTCTGCAGTGGGCAATTCGTCCGGAGACAGTTCTGTCTCACTTTCCAATGTATAGAGCTTAAAAGAGGAATCCAGTTTTTTTAAATAATCAAAAGAAAAGGAGTCGTTATCATATTTGGTAATCCACAGTTCAAAAGCATCCGGATCAGAGATTTTTACCGGTACGCGGATTTTCTGAAGATGTTCCGGGAGGCTGAAAGATACCTTGTTTTCTTCCGATACTGCCAGTGTGATGATAATCTCATATTCTCCGGGAACGGAGAGATCCACAAGCGTATCATCAATAGAGACGACTTCCAGATAAGCAGGCTGTTCATCTTCTGTAAGACCATACATAGTCGTAGCCATGTAATGGAGATCGTCTATGGCCTCATTCCAGCTTTCGATATCATTCAGTGCAAGCATGATACCGCCATCGCAGAGATTCTGATTGGCAATCAGAGTGATCGGATAAACCTCATCTGCAGATTTGATCTGAAACGGAACAATAATCTGGGTAATGACTCCTTCTGCGAAGGTATATCCATCCGGAGCCAAAATGTCACCGGTCATTTGATAAAGCCCAGGAGAAGACAAATCCACATCAGGACCTGACCAGCAAACCGTCAGTGGCATTTCGGCAGAGGTACCGTTTTCATCGACGGTAGCGACTACAGATGCCAGCATCTGTCTATATTCCTGCACGCAGGCATCAAGGGTGGAAGAATCTTCATTACTGTAAAATACCAGAGGCGGAATAGAAGAGAGTAATCCTTGTCTCTGAATAGCGGTAATGATTCCTCCACAGGAAACCTCAGAAGAAAGCTCTTCTTCAGCAAATACGAAAGAAGCAGGAACTGTCATACATAAAACCAGTACACAGACTGGAAGCAACAGCAATTTTTTCATGTCATAATTCCTCCTTCACAATAGTTGTACAGATCAGAGCATATGCTCAAATTGAAAATCAATATAAGCGTCATTGACAGCTGCATACTGTCTTCGGCTGATAGGAATCGGTGCTCCATTGTCCATAAGAAAACGATCTTTTTCCAGCGCTTTTACATGAGCCAGATTGACGACCACGCCGCGGGCACATGAGATGAACCGGAAATCCTGGAGCAGTGGTTCTATGGTTTTCGTAAAAGTGTGTCTTGCGGACAGGCGGATACAGGTGTCTTTCAGATGGAGTTCAATATTATTGCCCACCGACATAATATAGAGAATCTTTCCATAGGGAACTTCATAGTTCTGTTTGCCGGAAGAGACAGCCAGACGTCGGTTCTTCAGTACCGTCTGTGCGAGAAACTGGTCGATAACCGCGTGAACTTTTTCAGGAACCGGTGGTTTGGTCAGGTAACGCAGAGCCTGCACTTCATAGCCTTCATAGACATAGTCTGCACTGCTGGTCAGGAAAACAATGGCCAGCTCCGGATCCAGCTCCCGGATTTGTCTGGCAGCGTCCATTCCATTCATTTTTTTCATATAAATATCGAGAAAACAGAGATCGAAAATTTCCGGTTCAAAGACAGAGAGAAAGTCTTCTGCACTTTCAAACTCACTGATCTCAACGGCAATGCCGGTTTTCTCAAAAGAGCCGGACACAAGAGAATGGAGGAAGCTCCGGTCTGACGGATCATCATCCACAAGAGAGATTTTTATCATAACAGACCTCTTTTATATCATTATTTTCCAGTATAGCACATCTTTTTTGTCATATCCAGAAGTAAATATATTTGCCGTTTGAGGAACATAAATTACCGTTTGCCGAACCTTGGTTGAAGCGGAAAGAAGAACTGCGTATAGTGAAACTATAGAATGATACAAAGGATGGGTTTGGCAGATGGCAGCAGGGACAACTTATAAAAAAGAAGTCCATATTGATAATCGGGAGCTTGATGAAAGGCTCTGCAATGACCTGATGCGTTATGATTTGATCTTGCTGCAGGCTCCCATCGGATGGGGAAAACATACTTTTCTCATGGGTTTTGCGGAACATCATCCGGAGTTTTCCATACAGATGCTGGAAGAAGGTCATGCAGCAGAACAGCTTCAATCTCTTCCGGAAGAGGATGGACAGATTTTTATCATTACAGATCTGAATGAAATTCTGCCGGAGGAAAGTGACCGGGAGCACCTGTGGAAAAGGATCGGAAAAAGCAGCCACGGCGAAAAATATGTGATTGCGTCTTCAGCACCGATTGCGGAAGAATTACTTCCATTCCGTGTAGCCGGACGGCTCATTACCTATGGAATCAGGGAAATGAAACCAAACAGGGAAGAAGTGCGCCGGTATTTCGGGAAAAAGGGAATTTATCTGAGTGAAGAAGATGCATTTCGGATAGAAAAAGATTTTCGAAATATGCCATTATGCCTCTATATGCTGGAAAATCCTCTGAGCAGTTCAAAAAAAGGTTATTGCAGGGTGGTGAAAGAACAGTGTCTGGAAGATGTCTACAGCTGGATTGATCTTTATTTTTTCCGTACATTACTGGTGGAAGATCAGAATATTCTTGTCAGACTGAGTTTTTTCGAAGAACTGACCGAAGAACTGATCTGGAGTCTGGCAGATTTATCAGTAAAAGAAAGCAAAGCGTTTATACAGAGACTTTTAAAAAAGGGAAGTATTCTCATTCCGACCGGTGTGGGGCGATGGGAGTTTTCGATACTGTTTGGAAAATTTCTGAAACGGTGCGTACAGAAATATATGGATCAGGAGATGTTAACCGATCTGTATCGGAGATCCATGGAATACTATGAGCAGAAGAATGACTGCTTCTCGGCACTTCGTTTCGCAGACCTTTTAAATGACTGGGAACATATGGTGGTTCTGCTTGGAAACATTTTCCGGGGAAAACTTTCCTGTGAGGTGTTTTTAAAACTGGAAGATGCCTGCCTGAGAATTCCGGAACTGTACTTAAAAAGCTGCCCGGAACTTCTGATGGCCAGATCTGTGCAGGAGGCGATCCGCGGAAATGCAGAGGAGAGCCGGCTCTATGAGCAGCAGTTGTATCGGATGCTGGAACAGACATCGGGGAAAGAACAGATCCGGATCAGTCAGGCATTGTTCTGTCTGGAGCAGGTAAGGCCAGGTGGTGTGACAGCAGAGAAGCTGCGGCAGGTGATGTCCCTTCCGGGAGGCATGGAGATCTTAGGAAGAGGAGAGTATCAGGGTAATTTTTTGCCGGAACAGATTTCTATCCTGCATGGAAACAAAGATTTCTGCCACTTTCTGGAAAAAGGAGGGGCATTTTCAGAGAAAGATGTATTTCCACAAAACATGGGACCGGTAGTCGGTCCCGGGTATTATGTGCTGGAACGGTTCTTCCGGGCAGAAGTCTGTTACGAATATAACCGTCTGGAAGAAGCCGGAAACCTCTTGTCAGAAGCTTTTTATGAAGCGAGAAAACAGCAGAACAGCAGGTTTCAGAAGCTGTGCAGTCTGAAAATGGCAGATCTTATGATAGCCAGGAATCAGGCTCAGGGGGCGGATGCCTTCGTGCTTTACCGTCTGGAGGAAGAGGCAGAAGAGGATGAATTCTGGAATACCAGTTTCGATGCCCACAGAATCCAGTATCATCTTCTGAAAAATAATAAAGAACAAATTCTCACATGGATGAAAAATAAAGCTCCGGATGACAGCGGCAGATTCCAGAGTCCCATGTATTATTCGTATCTCATGAAATCAAAAATCTATATCTGGCAGGAAAGTTATATGGCGGCGCGTCTTCTGCTTCGTTCTCTGCTGAAATTTGCAGTCAACTATCAGATGTATTATCTGGAGATTCAGGTCCGTATGCTGGAAGCCATTATTGATTATCGGGAAGAACAGTCCTGCTGGCAGGAAAAACTGACAGAAGCACTGGAGCTGGGACGTAAGACCAGGTTCATCCGGGTATTTGCTGATGAAGGAGAGGCGGTCTATGAGCCATTGTCTGTACTGACAGAGCGGAGGGACGAATGGAAGAAAGATCCGTATATCCGGGAAGTTATGAGCGCCTGCAGGGCGCAGATGCTGATCTATCCGGGATATTTAAGGCAGCGGGAGACCATGAGGCTTGATCAGTTTACCAGTTATGAAAAAGATGTGCTTCATCTGCTGGCTTTGGGAGAGAAGAATGCAGAGATCGCTGCCCAGCTCTGTGTTTCAGAAAATACCGTCAAATATCACCTGAAAAATATTTATCAGAAACTGGGAGCGAAGAACCGCAGCCAGGCGGTCAACATGATTAAAGAATATCGGCTTTTATAGAGGCAGGAACAAGGACTACCCGTTCGGGCAGTGCGGTTCCTGTCTTTTTCTGTCAAAATGTATCTTACAATAGACTGCGTGTGGCCGGAGGTAGACGGAATGAAAGCAGAAAGAGACTTACAGCAGAAGAAAAAAGAACATTTTCGGGAAGTGTCAGACCGTCTGACAGCGGCAAGCCATGTGCAGATAGAATATTTCGCAAAACATACAAAAATAGAAGGCTATTATGAGAGTCAGATGGCTGGACATCTGTTTGGCTGTGATCGTCTGTTGAAACAGGAGAATATGTTCGGCACGCTGCAGATGGGCTATAACCCGAATCGGGAACGGGTATTCCTGTTTGCAAATCTGAAAACCTCCCGTTATGACACCGTGGCAAGCCGCTATCAGAGAGAGATGAAAGAATATCAGCAGAAATCTCTTCTGAAAGGCAATAATGAGAACAGGGCTTATGTTTCCAAACGATGGGAGATGGCATCTGTCCTGATCGAGAAAAAAGAGAATAAGCCATGGACCAGATATTCCATTCAGACTTATCTGGGAAGAAATAATATGGAAGCCATACAGAAGACGATGCCGTTTTTTATGAAGTCGGAGGAAACAGAAGAGCTGACCCAGATACGAAAGCGCAGAAAAGAAATACAGGAAGCAATCCGGGAGAACCAGGAGAAATCAGAAGAGGTGAGAGGGCTTCGAAGAGAAGCAGTGGAAAATCTGACGATGGAAAACCTGACGGAATCCATTCTGACGAGAAAAGAGACTGCACAGAAGCATTTTTTAAGAAGACTTAATTATGCATATGATTTTCAGAAACAGGATATAGATGCCTATTACAGGGAAAAGAAAAAGACACTTCAGGAGACAGCGGAAAGAGAAGTACCGGAAGAAACAGAACCGGGGGATGAGAATGGATGAAAAATATGGATGATTACAGATTTCAAAATGAACTGGAATATCAGCTGGCTTTATTGGAAAGTATCCGAAAACTGTTACTGGTATATGAAAAATTTTACCAGGAGGAGACAAAAGGCGATATGCTTCCGAGAATTGGCGGAAGTATCCTGTCTCATCAGGAGCTGACCCGGACACTTCAAAAATCTTATTCGGAGTTCTGGAACCATAAGAAAGAAGCACTTCAGGAATTGTCCCGTATCCGGGAATGCGGAAAGAAAAGTATGCGGGAAAAGGGAATCGTCATCGCCATGGAATATGTAATCCATGCATTCGGACTTACGGACTTTGAAGCTTTTTTGCTCATTCTTGCCTGGGCATCACAGATGGATCATGAGACGGGGCTTGCTGTCTCTGCAATGTGCGAATATCAGGGGGAAAAGGGGCCAACGATTCATTTCTGTGCCAGACTGTATGCTCTGGAAGAAGCGGAAACTATAGAGATTAAAAGAAAATGTCTGTCAAGAAAAGAACTGCTTTCCTGGCTGTTTTCCGGGACGGAAGCAGGCCAGAGAGGGGAATCACTTCTGGAAAAAGGACTTCATCTGGATGACAGAATTTTTGCTTACCTGCAGGATTATGGATCATTGGATGACGAACTTAAGATGTATGTAGACTATACATACCACCCGGAACCAAAACTTTGGATCCAGCAGGAAATACAGACCGGAATCAGCAGAAGCATCAGGCAGAAAAAAAGGATATTTCTTTTTGGAGAACAGGGATCCGGGAAAAAATATCAGGTCGCAGCATTTTGTCAGAGCTTTGGACGGGAAATATTGCTTGTGAGAGGAAATGCTCTGCCGGATACCCTCTGTGAGTTATCCAGGCTGGTTCAAAGACTGAAAAGGGAGACCGTTTTAAGAGGAAATGCCATTTTGTGCTTTGCTGATCTGCCGGAAGACAATGAGATTTCCGAACATCTGCTGCAGGAACTGGGTGAGTGGGAAGAACCTGTATTTTTTACATCTGTTTTTAAAAATCCAACAAAGCAGCACGACAACAGAAGCCAGACGATTTATATGGAAATACCGAAGACGACTACAGAGGAACGGTTGATCCTGTGGAAACATGTGCTGAGAGAAGAACAGATACCGGATGCGTTTGATCTTTTGTTTCTGTCAGATAAATATCAGCTGACTCCGGGAGCAATTGTGATAAGTGCCGAAGAATATGAAAACCGTCTGAAGATGGAGGGAAAAAAGGCGGAAGCAAAATGGATTCTGGAAGCCTGCAGAAACAGGCTGGAACACAGCCTGGGAGACGATGCAGTCAGAATTCAGGCACAATACCAATGGGATGATCTGGTGCTGCCGGCATTTCAGAAGAAGATGCTTCAGGATGCCTGCGACCAGGTGATGTGTCATCATCAGGTCTATCATCAATGGAAATTTGAAGAGAAGATTGCCTATGGAAGAGGCGTGTCCATGATCTTCTACGGACCTCCCGGAACTGGCAAGACCATGGCGGCTCAGGTCATGGCAAACCGCCTTGGAATGGAACTGTATAAGGTAGATATGGCAGGGGTGATGTCCAAATATATAGGGGAATCCGAGAAAAAACTGGGAAATATTTTCAGACAGGCGGCGAAGAGCCAGAGCATCCTCTTCTTTGATGAGGCAGATGCCTTATTCGGAAAAAGAACGGAGCAGCGGGATTCCAATGATAAGTATGCAAATGCCAGCACGGCATACCTGCTTCAGAAAATAGAGGAATACGAAGGCGTGATGATCCTTGCGACGAATCTTCTTCAAAATTTTGACAGTGCATTTTTACGAAGATTTAAATATGTCATTGAATTTCCCTTTACGGATATTACGAGACGTCGGAAAATCTGGGAGCATGTATTTCCGGCAGAAGTTCCGAGAGAAATGCTGGATGTGGAATTCCTTGCAGAAGAATACAAATTTTCAGGCAGCCAGATAAAGAATGTGGCAGTCGCAGCCGCTTTTCTTGCGGCAGCAAAGAAGGAAAAGGTAACCATGAAGCACGTGCTGACCGGGGTAAAGCGGGAACTTGCGAAGACCGGGAAGCAGATGATTGCCAGTGATTTTGGACCTTATTATTATCTGATGGAAGAACAGGAGGAGTAGCAGATGCCGGGGTTATTAAGAAAATTATTTGGAAAACCATCAAAGAAAACAGCAGCACCTGTCAAACAGGAATACAGACCGCCTGTTCCACGCACGGATAAGGAACGGTCGGCAGATCAAAATTACAGAAAGCGGATTATGGATCAGGTCACGCAGCTGACAAGAAATGCGGAATCCGCAGGCGGAGCCCTTGACAAAGAAAAACTGGATGATGCCAGAGGACAGTTTGAAAATATGCAGCGGATGGCAAGAGGAATGAATCTTCAGGGGGATGCGGAGTATCAGGCACTGGAACAGGAGTTTCTCTCCAAAGCGGATGGGGCGCAGGATGCCATTGATCATAAGGCCAGAAAAGATGCAAAAGTCAGGGAACAGAAAGAAAACATCCTGAAACAAAAGGGAACTCCGTTGGAGACATTGATTAAAAAGGTCAAAACATTAAACGGCGGAGCAAATGCAGATGCAGATTATCTTACCGGACATGCGGATCCGGCAACTTCAACGGAAAGTACAGATTATGAAGCAGACAAGAAAGACAGATTATCCATTGCCAAGGAAAAACTGGGGAAAGCTTTTTCTCTTACTGCATTCAAAGAGTTTTTAAAGGAGCGCCTGAAGGATTGGCATGGAACCATTAGCGCGATTGCTGAAACGGCAGCCACTTCCAGTGGAATTGCCGGAGATAAGAAGGATTATGGAGAAGCGGCTGAAACGGCCGAAAAATTTATAAAACGGGGAAATAATAAAACAAGACTGAATAAAGAAGACTCTGTAGATGCGAACGGAATCGTGGGGAATATATTAAGTTTGATCAGCGGAGTTCTGCATGTAATCAGTCTTGTGAAAGCAGGAGCCAACTGGATAAAAGCAGCCAATGCCACAGAAGGATCTCAGCTGGATGCCCAGCAGAGATGGAAAAATATCAAAGGAATCTTCCATAAGCTTGTGGATGTGTTTGGAGATATCAATGGAACCCTTTCTGTTTTTACCGCGCTGGTGCCTCTTCTGGGAAGCTGTCTTTCTTTAACCCAGGGGGGACTTGCCATAATACTGAATCTGACAGATATGGTTGATTCCAGTGTACATATAGAGATGATGAGAAGAGACCGCAACCAGATTTTTGACCGAATTCAGAAAAAGAAAGCAAAATATGAGAATGCTGCGACGAAGGATGAAACGGCAGCAGAAGCATACACGCTGCAGGAAGAACGGTATCGCAGCAGATCCGGTGATGTAAACGAAAAAAGAAAAGCTCTGCTTCAGAAGGTGGCCTTGGGAAATCAGAACGGCGCGTCCAAAATTCATATCGTGAAAAGTGATGAGATGCGCTCCAGAAATGACTCCAGATACCGGGAGGCCCAGTACGGAATAGGAGAGCGAATGGCAGTACTTCGGAATGAAATTGCGGAAGACCGGGCAAAAGAGGAACGGGGAGAACGCGTACAACCCAACAAAATGAAAGAGAATAAATCAAAACTTCGGCAGATGGAAGCACTGGAACTGATGGAAGAGTATAGAGAGCTGGATAAATCTCATAAGAAAATGAGAAAAGCTTTATATCATCAGCTGGAAGAGATCGGAAAAGGAACCGTAGGATTGATTAGTTCAGGAACGAAACTTACCGGAGAAATCGCATGTATGACCGGAGCTGGGGCAGTCGCAGGTGCAGCACTGCTGGGAACAGCATCGACAGTCGGGATTGTCAACGGAGGATATTCTCTGGCACGGGGAGGTGCGGCACAGGTCTATGGGATTGCACGCAAACTGACAGGAACTGCAGATAATAAAGAAACTACCAGAAATGACATGGCAATTATGATGATAGACCGTATGAGCGAGGTGGGAAATTCGGATATCTGGACGCAGACCAGAGGCTTCAAGAATGAGCCGGAGCTTGATACCGTGAATCCTAAGACCATTGTCCGGCAGGGAAGAAATGTAAGCCAGCTGCACAATGTCTTAAGAAGAGGACTGGATGCAGATATGCCGGAATTGATCAATGCGCCAAGTAAAGCGGAGCTGAGAAAGAAGATCGCAGCCTCCTTTGGACAGGAGTGATGGAGGAAAGCATGGATACGATCGAAAAGAAAATAAGAGATCTGGAGCAGTTAAAAAAAGAACTGGAAGAGCTGGATCTGGCAGCAGAGGTGCTGACGCCCGGAAGGTTAGCAGAGGATGCCACTTTGTTAGTATGTCTGCCCAGCGTGGATGAAGTGCCGGATGACCTGGATGATATAGAAAGTGAAGATCTTCATCTGGCCAGTGGAATGCTGGTGGATTTGGATGATACAGGAAAAAGTCTTGCCCGATATCTGATCTTTTACAGTCAGATCAGGGTAAAACTGGAAAATCCGGATGAACAGTGCATTTTAAAAATGGTGAATTTTATGAATCGCACAAGTCGTGTGGGACATTATTTTTATGGTTCGGCAGAAGAAGGGCAGGAGCCGCTGGTGCAGTATCGGGCGACCGTGACAGGGGTATCCGGAGAACCTTTTGATGCTGGAGTCGTAGCAGATACCATTCTGGAGATGGGGATGGGATATGACCTGATGAAGGAAATGCTGTTGAAAGAGTGTACAAAATAACCGGACTGTAAGGAGAGCTATATGAATTACGCAGAGATTCTGAGCCGCAGATTAAAAAAAGCAGGAAGAGATTTTGCAAAGGGACAGGCAGTTGATAAAAAAGAGCAGCTGCAGGCCGTTTTACGTGAAATCATGCAGGAAGGGCAGGATACAGGAACGTTCTTTCCATGGACCGAGGCGGTCCGTCGATTGAATATGGAAGAAATGGAGCAGTTACTTCTATGTGCTTCCTGGGGACTTTGTGCGGTGGAGGGAAGCATCTCTGCGGAAACCTTCCGGAAACTTTATATGGAAATCTATGAGGAGGAGCCGGAAAATACGGCTTCTCTTCCGACATGGTATCGACCGGCGGATGGCCGGATCGTACTGGCGGAGGTTATGTTTTCCTTCCTTGAAGGAAAGAGTCCGGAGCTGCCGTCAGGCGTGAAGCTGGTGCTGCCGCGGGAAGAGCATTCTTATGGAACAGAATCGATTCTGGAGGATGGAAAAAAGATCTTCCGTCTGGCAGAAAAAAGGGGAGGATCGTTGATCTTTTGTCTCACAGGAGAAAAAGGAAGCGGAAGGACTTTTCTGATGGAACAGCTGGCGGCGGAAGAAGGAATGACGCTTTTGCTGATGGATGGTGACCGGTTCCAGGGAGGAAGACGGGAATTAAATGACTGCATTCTCTGCACGGCACTGTATGACAGCTTTTTCTGTATCCGAATGGGAAAAGAAGAAAGAGAAGGACTGCTGCAGGATCTGGCAGACTGCTTTACCTTTTTCGGGATGATCCGGGATGCGGACCGGCCTTTGACGGAGAGGACAGAAGCAGCAGTACTGACCAGGAGTACCGAACGTCCGGACCGGCAGTTAAAAGAACAGATGGCGGAAGATGTATTGGGAGAGATCTGGTATACCCTCCCGGAGACGATGAAGAAAGCCCAGATTGCAGGGAGACAGCTTCCGACAGGAACCTATCTTCAGTATCTGAAAAATATCCGGGCAGAAGCAGAATCCGGCATGACGATTGAAAATACGGTGCTTCTTCCGGCAGCAGGCACGAGACTTCAGCTTCTTCCGGCAACGAGAAGCTTTGCGGAACTGAAGCTTCCGGCCGCGCAGTATCAGAAGCTTCAGCAGATCTGCAGGATGATTTCCGCAAAGGAGCAGGTGCTGGAGCAGTGGGGATTCGGACAGAAATTTTCCTATGGAAACGGAATCTCCATTCTGTTCTACGGAGCACCTGGAACGGGAAAGACCATGGCGGCGCAGGTCATGGCGAATGAACTGGGAATGCCCCTTTACCGGGTGGATCTCTCCCAGCTGATCAGTAAATATATCGGGGAAACCCAGAAAAACATCGGACGGATCTTCGAGGAAGCAGATAAATGCGACTGCATTCTTCTCTTTGATGAGGCGGATGCTATTTTTACAAAGAGAAGCGATGTGTCGGATGCACAGGACCGGTATTCCAATGCGGAGACGGCGTATCTCTTACAGAGGATAGAGCAGTACAGCGGCGTATCGATTCTGGCGACCAATCTTTTACAGAATTTTGATGATGCGTTCCGCAGAAGAATTTCCTACATGGTGCATTTCCCGATGCCGGATGCGGCACTCAGGAAAGAACTGTGGGAGAGCATTTTCCCAAAAGATACACCGGTAGCCGGAGAGGTGGATGCGCTGATGCTGGCCCAGGCCTTTGAGCTGTCCGGTGCATCCATTAAAAATGCGGCACTGCACGGTGCATTGCTGGCAGCGTCGGAAGGGGTGCCTGTGGGGATGAAGCATCTCCTGGGCGGCATCGAAAATGAATATGGCAAACAGGGTAAAAATTTCAGCACATCCCAGCGGGAGCTGCTGGAAGCCTTTCTATAGAGCAGTACGGGACGGAGGCAAAACAAATGAAAAACAAAGAACCTAAGAAAAAATGGACGGGAAAGAAACAGATCTGGTACGGAGCAGCCGGATTATTCTGTCTTGTGGCAGCCGTGCTGGTACTGATACTGGGAAATGGAATGGGGGCGCAGGCGGAGTCGCGGACTGAGTATAATATGAAAGACTTGCAGCCCGAAAGTGATAGCACGTATTTGATCGAAAATACTAAGCAGTTGATGGCTTTGGGAAATGCAGATGCTGAGTATACGGGGGGAAAAACATTTAAGCTCACCAACGATTTGACTATTTCTTCCATTAATACGGCGGCGACCGGAACATTCGCCGGAACCTTTGATGGAAATGGTCATGTGATTACGATTACAGAACTTAAGATCAGTGACAGTACACCGGGTGAAGCAGCACAGGGTGTTTTATTTGGAACGGTTACGGGTTCTGTGAATAATCTGATTGTAGATATCAAAGATAAGAATGCATCATATACGAGAACATCGGATGCAGGCGTGACGATTTCCAGAAATTCACCGTCGAAGTGGACAGACAGTACCGGAAATGCGCAGACAGACGAACCCAAGCCCTATATGAAAAATATTCCGGTCAGTGAGCTGGATTCAGATGGCAGTGAACAGCGCAGTACTTATAATCAAATAGATAAGACCCAGGACGGCGGGACGATCACCTGGACGAAAACAACAACTACGATTGCAACAAAGAACGCGAATGCACCTGGAGAAGATAGCTTTGGTATTATTTGCGGTGATCTGCAAGGAACGATTGAAAAAGTAGAAGTTGTCGGTAATCAACTGCAGATCAATCAGAAGGCAAAAGAAGAAAAAAAGGAAGAAACAGAAAAAACAGAGACAACAAAAGAGACCTATATTTACAAAAAGATTGAGAATTACAGATTTTCCGAAGTTGGGGATACCAGTATCTCGCTGAGTGCACCGGCATTTTATAGGGAAACGGTAAATGGCAGCGGTACAAATGCTGCAGTGGGTGAATTATTCAGTATCGCAGCAAAAGCACCTGCTAATGTAATAACGGATAAGGATGGAGCCTATACCATAGTCTATGAGCTGACCGTGAAAGCGACGGAAAGTGACGTGTCTGGTATTGTTCTGAAAGCGCCGGATGGTATAACTGGTACATGGAATATCATAGGTGGGCAGGAATCTTCGGGAAATGAAGTGACGCTTACATCCGTCAACAACGCGGGTACGGAGGTCGAGTTTACATACCGTGGAACGTATTCTGGTGAGAGTTCGCCTGTCAGCACGTCCATGAAATTCCAGGCATATAAGGTGGTTGAAAATCAGAAAGTAACAGCGTCATCGAATGAGCTGCACACAACGGTTTCCAAACAGGAGGATCAGAGCGTATCCGGTGGGATACCGGAAATTCCAGCAGGGATGCTGAAGCTTACCATTTCAGGAGTAAAAGAGATTGGAAGCTCTGCTGAAAGTGTAAGTTATACTGTGACGGTTAAAAATAATTCAGCAGACAAAACAGTGGAAAATATAACACTGGATTATAACAATGCGGGGTGGGATATTCAGGAGCCTCAGGATACGGGTTCATTCTCATTAGGGGTTAACGATGAGAAGACTTATACATTTATAAAGAAAAAACCATTTTCAGAGGGGCAGATTATTTCTCTGACATTGACTGCCAGCGGCCAGGTGAATCTGGGAAATGAAACCTATCAGACCATCACGACAGGACCGTGCACCAATTCAACAACAGTTGTTAAATCCGCAGGCAATAAAGAACCGAAAATATCCGCTTCAAATGCGGCATCAGAATCATCGGGTGTGGAGGCAAATTGGCTGCAGGTCGAGATTGAGGGAAGGGACGAGCTGGAAAAAACAGCTACGGCTTCACTTACCTATACGGTGACGGTCACAAATTCCAGTAGTTTGTCATTGAGCAATGTGAAACTGACAGGTATCGAAAGCGGCTGGAATGTGAAGGATAAAGATGGACAAGCGGTTACCGTAAAAAATTCTGCGATCAGTGTCGGTACCATGGCAACTGGAGAATCGAAGAAATACACGTTTACCAGAACCGGATTTTCATCAGGACAATCTGTTTCTTTATCTGTTACTGCAAGTGGTGGTCTGTTGAGCGGAGAACAATCGACGACAATTACAACCGCACCTTGTTCGAAAACAACGACATTGGTTCCTCCGGCAAATGGAGAAAAAACGAACCCGGAGAGTTCGAACAGCGGAATTGGAAGTCTGAATCTGTCCATTCAGTCTCCGGAATATGCAGCAGAAAGTTCGACGATTGATTACACAGTACAGATCACAAGTGACAGGGCGGGAACTTTTACTTTGACCGGACCGACAGGAGGAAACTGGGCAGACGTCAGTGGTAATTCCAGATCGGTAACTTTTGCTGAAAATGAGCTTTCCAAAACAAAAAATTTTACATATCGGATTTCAAGCAACAATGGAGTAACGTTTGGCCTGACAGGAACGGGTTTCTCTATCAGTAAAACATCATTAAAAGTAAATGAAATTGACACTGCTACGAAGACAACTCCCCAAGAGAAAAAGAACAGTACAATAAAAGCAGATACGCTGAAGCTGAATGTAACAGCACCTGCAGTGCTGGAAGAGGACAATGGTTCTGCTGTAATTACCTATACCATTGATTGTGCAGGAATACTGGCGGGAACAAAACTGACGGCTTCGCAAAGTGGCGGTACCTGGACTGGAACAGGTACTACTTCATCGGACGGTGCTTCTTATACCACAGCGAGTGGTGAGCAGACGGTAACGTATAGAGTAACGGTATCCGATCATCCAGCAGATGATAAAACACCGCTTCAGATTGAGAATCAGTTTACGGCTTTGTATGAGACAGAGGGGAATACCGTTTATGCGGAGACAGGCAAAATAACTTCGGCTGTTTATAAAAAGGATGCGTCCTTAAGCGACACTGTTCAGGCAGGCAGGATGACGATGGTGCTGTCAACGCCGGCATACACAACGAAGGAGGAAGCTGTTTATACCTTAACCTTAAGCAATACCGATGCCGCAAAAAGGATTTACATTGGAACGTTTCCTGACGGCTGGACGAAAACCAGTGGAGCCTGGGATTCCAAGGAATATCGGAGTATTAAGGACGGGGTGGCTTCTGAACCATTGCAGGGGAATATTCTGCCGGCCGGAGAATCCATAACCTTTACCGAAAAAACTGCAAAAGCAGAGGCGAAAGCGCCAGGTTTTCAGAAGACAGTGTCTTTAAGCGGAATACAGACAATTGAGGCGATAGATGCGTATCTGTATCAGGAAAAGAAGGAAGATCCTGTACCTGGAAACGATGCATCTTCCGAAACTTCATCTGATGATGCGGGCTTTGTTTATACGGGAAATTACCTGTATGCAGGTGCGATAGCAGGAAGGGGCAGTGCGGACAGTACCATATCCGAAGTTTCGCAGAAGATCAATCTGTCAGCAAATGTAGAGGGGCAGCCGGCAGACAATGGAGCAGCCCTGATGGCTGGTGGAATTATCGGTAAGTCAGAAAACCTCACTCTTAAGGATTTGTATGTGCAGGGTGATATACAGAACGGAAACTATCTGACCGGCACCGACACCGGCACTGCTTTGACACTTCAGAATATTATTGTAACGGGTACGGAAGATGTTGCAAATCTGGGAACGGCCAGAGTAACAGATGATACCGTGCTTGTTGGACAGCAGAAAAAACCTTCGGATACAGGGTGGCATAACTGGAAAAATTATGATTATTACAGCTCGGCATCAGAGTCGGATAAAATATCCGGATTTGACCTTGCATGGCTCGTAAAAGAAAATGCATTTACGGTTATTTCTCCGGAAAGTACGGAGACAGAGATAAAAACCAGTATTGGTGGACTGACAAGAGACGTATCATCCTGGCATATGGCATACCGGGCGAGAAAGGCGCAGGATGATAAAGATCAACAGTTATACTACAGCGACGAGCAGAACCTGCCAATAGGAGACAGTGGTTATTATCAGATTGAAAATCTGTATGCGACGGATGGATATTATCATTATCTGCAAGGGAAAGGAGCTATGGTTTATCCGTTTTCCAGCGACGGTAAGAAACCGAAGTTCTATGAAGACAGTGACTGGAAAGTTGTCAGAACAGACAAAGACGGCCTGACGGATCAGATACAGCTGCCATTAAATGCGACTATTGACTGTACCATGTATTATTACGATACCGGCAGCGGCAAGTGGGTGGAAGCACAGTATTCCGATATTGATGGAAGAAATGTGATCACTTATCCGTTTACTGCTGACAAGGTAACGATTCGACTGCTGCCGAAATCAAGCGGGAAATTTTATGAGGAGAGTACTTCTAAACCATTTACAGCGGAAGACCATCTGCCACTTCCCGCACCGCGTGTAACAATAGTTGATTTCTATAAGGAAAATGGTACTGAGAATGTAGTGGATTTTGTAGACCAGGCATTCTATGGACAGGAATCGAAACTTGATATTACAGATGTGAATACCAAATGCAGTTATCAGTACTGTCTGTCGGATAAGGAACTTCTGGAAATCGGATGGACCACGACACAGCTGGAGCATAATGCAACGGGATATACCGTAAATAGCAGTGCATTTGAGAATGCAGAATGGAAAGATGTTTCAGATGGATTTAAGCTTTCCGACAAGGAAGGTACCTGGTATCTGTATGTGAAGGTGGAGGCAGCCGGATATCCGTCTACGATTTATCGGTACGGTTCCTGCACGACTTGTCTGAAAGCAACAGCAGATATCCATGTTTATCTGGATGATGGAACAGAACTGGCGGAAAATGACAGGATTGCGTCAGGCGACAGCTTTAAATTCCGCTTTACCATGACACAGGCGGAACAGCTGGGAATGACGAGATTGCAGTATCTGGTATCTGCGACAGAGCTTTCCGGAGAAAAACTGCATCTGGATGGAAACTGGACGTTATATGAAGATACTTCGATCACAATTAACCGGCCATCCGGTGCAGATGGATATTATATCTATGCCCGCATTTACAATGCAAAAGAGAAGAAGTATCAGGAAGTGGATACGTACCACTATCTGTTTGTAGATGAAGCGGGTACGGTAACGATCTCTCCGCGTACAGTGTCAGTAGAAAGTACATCAGATGCATCTGCGGCGTCCATCATTTCCTCCAGTTCACCGGTCTATCTGAGCTGTCAGGAAAAAGGGGCAAGAATTCTGTATCTGATCAGTGATACTTTGAATAATAAGTTTTCTTTTATCCGTGTGACGGAAAATCTTTCCGGACTGAAGGATGGAGAAAACGGATATTTTAAGATCGGAAACCGCTGGTACCGGACAGATGCCAGTGTCCAGGTGTATACCGATTCCATCAGTTTCTATAATGGAGAGTCCGGCACAAAGCCGCAGTATATCCATACTGCAGTGCTGGGAACAGAAGGGGAACCGGGAAAAACGGTAACCTATGCATATCAGGTATCTCCGATGGGACAGGCCTCTGTGCCGGAAGCTTCCATGGATACCCTTCATTTCCCGGGAGGGGAAGACAAAGACAGTACACAGGTGCAGAAGGGAGCAAGCCTTTCCTTCCAGTCGCTGACACCGGGGGCAGAACTCTATTATGTGATCGGTGACAGCAATGCAGAAGTACTGGATCATGAAGAAGGAGAGACGAAGCTTTACGACAGTAAAAATGGAATTGAGGTAGAAGGAGATTATGGCAATCAGTTTGTGATCCGGATGAAAGCCGTGAAATGGAGCACGGACGGAACCGGACGAAAAGAGCTGAAAGACAGCGAAACGGTAAGGTTTATTTATACCATTGCGGATCAGGATCAGGCAGTGGCGCCGACAGCTACACCATCTACCTCTGATCAGGAACCAACCGTAATTACGCCGGGAGATAAGATCCTTTTATCCACACCGACAAAGGGTGCTTCTATTTATTATACCGCTGATGGATCAGCACCGTCGGTGACAAAGTCAGAAGATGGTACATTTGCTCCGGCGGGCAGTACGCTTCTCTATGATGCAGGACAGGGAATCATAGCACCGTCTTCCGGAAATGGCTATTTTACCGTGAGGGCAATTGCAGTACATCTGGAGCTGTCCAACAGTCCGGAAGCAAAATATACCTACAGTTTTCCTTCTGATGTGGAGATGCCTTATGCCAATATTCCATCCGGTGATGTGGATATGGGAACAGAGGTCATCCTGAAGAATAAAACGGAAGGTGCGGAAATTTATTACACAGTATCCAGAGATGGAACCACACCTGAAGATCCGACGATCTCCAGTTCTGTCTTTGATGCGACCCAGCCGATTATCATTAACGGAGCGACGGTGATCAAGGCGATTGCGGTAAAGGATGGTGTGAAGAGTGGTATTCTGACACTGACTTATAATTCCAGAGAGCAGCTGTCCGCACCGACGGCATCCATCGACAGCGGCGCCATGGTATCAAGAGGAACCAGACTGAAACTGAAAGCAGCTGACGGGGCGTCTATCTACTATACCATGGATGGAAGTGATCCGTCAGACCAGAGCAATGCGTCTGTCATATCCGGAAGTGAACTGATTCTGGATGGTACTGCAGGAAGTACGGTCACTGTAAAAGCCTGTGCGCGAAAAGACGGAAAATCGGTCAGCGAGGTAGTGACATTTACTTATCAGATCAGTCAGAGCGCAGGAGGCGTGACGGCAGATGTGCCGAATGGGACACTGGTGTCTATCGGTTCCAAGATCAATCTGATGACAGATGTAACAGATGCTGAGATCCGCTATACGACGGATGGATCTTCTCCGGCAGACAGCGGAATCAAAGGTACCGTTGTGACAGTGGAAGGAACATCCGGAAGCAGCTTTATGATTAAGGCGGTGGTTGTTGTGGACGGAGATGCAGGAACCGTATGTACATTTACCTACAAGATTAAGGAGAAGCCGTCTGCACCGACAGCATCGCCATCCGGCGGTACGCTGACAGTGGCAACAAGAGTGGAACTGAATTCTTCTGCGGAGAAAATCTATTATACGACGGATGGTGTGACGCCGACGGAAAGTTCCAGTCTTTATAAGGAGCCGATCCTGATCAATAAGACCACCAATCTGAAAGCGATTGCGGTATCTGCAGACGGTGAGGTCAGCGAGGTGGCATCCTTCCAGTATACGGCAGCGCTGAAGGCAGCGAAGCCGACAGCATCCCATGACACCGGCACCGTGCTGGAACCGGGAACGATTGTGGCTCTGCATACAGACACATCCGGTGCGGAGATTTATTATTCCACCGACGGAACGGAACCCACCCGGGACAATCTGGATTCCATGACGCTCTATACGGAAGATGGTATTACTGTGAACCGGACTGTCACGATTCTGGCGGCAGCATACCGGGAAGATATGCAGCTTTCTGCTGTAACCGAACTGTACTACCAGGTAGATACGATACCTGCAGTGGAACAGAAAAAAGCAGAAGAGGCGCTTCTGGAAGAGCAGCAGCTGAAGGATACCGACAGCAGCGGACTGGCAAGGACAGAGGGACAGCAGCAGAGCACTTCCTATCAGAGCAGGGTGCTCAGGGAACGGGACTGCAATACGGTGGTCTCTTCTACCTGGGAATCCATCCCCAGTGATGCGGTTCTGGTAACGGAAAAACAGGAATATGGGCAGGAAGCCCTTGCCAATGTGCGGCAGCTGTTCGGAGATGATTATACGATTATCAGTTCCTATAATATGTATCTGATGCGGGGCAGTACCATTGCACAGCCGCAGGGTGAGGTGGAGATTGGAATGCCAATACCGGAAGCTTATGAAAATGCAGCAGTGACCATTGTTTATATTGATAAAAACAATAAGATCACGAAGAAAGAGACCCGCAGACAGGATGGCATGGCGTATGCGAAGACCGATCATTTCAGCAATTATGCACTGGTAGGTCTGGAAGAAGCGGCATCCGACGGCTGGACAGTTTCTTATCTGCTTATACTGGAAGCGGCAGCAGCGGTGACTGTGATTGCAGGACTTGGCTATTATATTTCAAGAAAATGGAAAAAAATGAAAAGGGACAGGTAAAGACTACCCGAACGAGTAATGAGCACTGCCCGAAAGTATGATACTCTTTTTTACAAGAAGGAGCATGTGTATGAAAAGACAGAACCATCATCGGAAAAAGTTCATATGGGGAAAGACACTTTTCAGCGCAGTGCTGACGGCAGTGCTGCTCGTTAATCTGTGGACAGCATTTCCGTCGGTCTCCCAAGCCAGCGGGACTCTGGAGTGGACAGACGAAGAAAATGTGTGGGGAGAAGATATTCAACTTAAGGACTATAAGGCTGAACAGAAGGTAACGACCGATCAGATCCGGATTGATGGAACTTCATATACATTGTCCGGAAGTTCAGCGGAGGATCGGGAGACCTATCAGATAGATCTGTTATACAGGGAAAAATCTGAAATGACGATTGCCAACCTGAATCCTTCCGTGGAGTATACCAAAGGAACGCTGGTCTATAGAGGAAGCGAGGGGACAGAAAGCGGTTATTATGTATCTCCCAAAAGCGGATCGACAAAGACCTATTATAAGGTCATTACGGATGCAAGCGATTCCTACGCATTTGCAGATTTTGAAGACATTGTCAGAAAAAAATTCAAAGCGTCCAATCTGAGTTCTGGTATTTCAGAAAAAATGCTTGCGACCAACAAAGAAGGCTCGCCTGCAGGATATGCTTTTGATGGATCTGTGACGGCATATATGAACGAAAAACAAGCAGCCGTTTATGAATCATCATCAAAGATTCCGTTGAAAGACGTGAAGCGGATTGACATGATCACAATGACCTATATTGATCATTTTATGCGTGTCACGATAGGTGAGAAGTATCTTTCCCATGATTATGATGAGGTGGTTTATCACTGTTACAGCTATGAGTTTGCAGGTCCAAAGGCACAGCTGGCAGCTCCGGTTCTGAGACTGGAGAGCGGCGCAGATGTTTCTGAAGGTAAAACTGCTTCCGTATTTGCGGATGACAGTATTGTGGGAATAGAGCCGGTGAACCCGGACCCTAGTGATGTGAATCTGACAAATGGCTATGAGAAAATCAAAAGCCAGATCACATACAAATATTATTTTTCCAACAGCAAATTATCTTCTTTTGCAAATGTGCGGTGGAATGTCTGGAATGCAGAGGATATACCGTTGAATTCGAGAAAATATCTGTATGTAAAGGCAATTGCGCCGACAGAAGAACAGAAGGGATCCGGTTATCGATTTACGGACAGTGAACCGGCCTGCTATGAGTGGAACTATCGGACTGATAAGCCCGGCTCAGTGACCGGAGAAGCCATCGATGTGATAATAAGAGAAGATTCCAGCAGCAGTGAACCGGATTCCCTGAAGCTTTCAGAAACCGGAGGTGCAGGCATTTATTACACGCTGAACGGCAAGACGCCTATTGGTAAGAAAGTCTCAAAAGAACAGAGAGAAAAACTGGAGAAATCTGCTCAGGGAGAAGCATCCGGAACGATCGTATCCCTTGATGGTAAGAAATATGTAAAAATCAATCAGCTCTGGTATGAATGCAATGAGCAGACAGAAAAATATGATGATAAAAAATCTGTTGCCCTTGAATATGGGAAAGATCAGAAGGCAAAGGTAACAGTACAGGCAGCATCAGATGGTAAGGTGATTGGGAAAAAACGGGATCTCATTTATCAGAAACTGACACCACCGGATGTCTATCTGGAAGATGGTCAGACCAGACTGGACAATAATACTTCTATTGCGGCAGAAGACAGAGTCATCCTGAAAGCGGAGGGCCAGAAGACCGGAAAATGGGTCTATTATCTGAGTGACAGTTCCCGTTCGGACTTCGACGGTGTGAAATGGGAAGACTGGGAGGGTGCAATTTCTCTCAATAACAAGTTTTATCTCTACGTCCGCACGATGCCGGAGAACGATACCCAGGTAGCCAGCAAGGTTCGGGTGCGCCATATCAGTTACATTGCCGAGGGAGCGGGAAGCGTGACAGCTTCGGTGGAGACCAATACGACAGTAAACGGGAAGGACCTTTCCGATACCGTACAGTTTGGCGGAATCGGAAGTAAGGCATTGGTATTCTATTCTGATACAAAAGTGGAGGAGCCATTTACCGCAGGGCAGAGTTCGGATGTGATCTCAAAGCTGAATGAACTGGCAGGAGAGGAAACACCTGCAAGCGTGGAATATGAAGGACACCGTTATGTACGTGTCAATCGTGTCTGGTATAAATGTGCAGACGGTGTAAGTCTTTACACGGATGGAGTGAAGCTTCCCCATGATCAGATCACAGGAAAAACCATGGATGTGTATACATGGAAACTGGAGGAAGGTAAGAAGGTAAATAAAAGTGGAGTTCTCTTTCAGTATCGGAAACTGAATCCTCCGGCTGTTACGCTGGAAAGTGGAAAAGCTCTGGATCAGAAAGTGGAAAAAAAGGACCAGATCACAGATCTGAAACTTACCGATCAGCTGGATTCGAAAGTGGAAGTTACCCTTCAGTACTATCTCAGTGACCGGAAACTGACGTCGGTAGATCGCTGGATGACCTGGACAGGCAGTCCGGTATCTCTGGACGGAAAGAAATATCTGTATGTCCGGGTAATTCCGAAGGATGAGGACGGGACGAAAGGATATACGGGAAGTATCCCGCAGGAATACGAACTGCAGTACATAGAAGATACTCCGGGGGGCGTAAAGGCAACTGCATATGCCGGAGATCAGGAAGTGCAAGGCGGAGTAGATTATGGTGATAAGATTGAGCTGATCCGTCTGACAACGGAAGAAGAGGATGCACTGATCTTTTACACGATCAATAAATCAGAGCCGGTGTTTACGAAAGTCGATTATTCAAAGCGTTCTGTGCTGGATGGACTTTATGACAAAGCAACGGCAGGCAGTATTACACTGGATGGAAAACGGTATGTGAAGCTGAATGGACTCTGGTATGAATGCGGGGAGGATACTCAGCTTTACGAAGACAAGATTACGGTAGATGAGAGCATCTATACATCCAACTACCTGATTATCAATGCACAGGCATTGACAGAAGGAAAAATCATTGGTTCAGCAGACCGGTTTACCTATTCCTTCTCCCTGAGGAGTCAGGCGGAAGCACCTACAGCCAACCCGAAGGATGGAGAAACCATCTCCATGGGGGATTCCATCAGTCTTTACTGCAGTACCGGAGGAAGCAGAATCTTCTATACACTGAACGGAAGCGCACCGGTGGTGACTCTGAACGGAACGGAAGTGGTGATGGGAAAAGATACGTACGAATTCAAAGATGCACCCATAGAGATTACAGATGATATTGCGGACTATGGAAGTTCTCTTACGATCACGGCCATTGCATGCAGCCTGACCAGTCAGTATGGTGAGCTGGTGCGGACTATGAAAGACAGTGAACTGACCAGATTTGTATATAAGGTAACAGATCAGCCGGTAGTGGAATCGGTCACTTCTGTTCCATCTACGGATTCGGAAAACCGTACCATCGTAGAAATTGGTACAAAGATCCGGCTATATTCCGCAACGGAAGGTGTGACGATTTTCTATACGACGGATGGCTCTGAACCGGTATTTGATGAGGCAGCACTGGAGCCAAAGAACAGTGCGACCAGAAAGTATAATGGTTCAGAAGGCATTACGGTACCGGCAATCGGTGACTCTTCCCTGTTTACGATCACAGCAGTGGCTTATAAAGAAGGACTGGCAAGCAGTGCGATTTCCAGGCTGGTGTTCGCATATCCGTCAGCAGTTTCTTCTCCTTACGCAACTCCATCAGGAGGCGCGGTGACAGAGAATACGCAGGTAACTCTGAAGACTGCAACGAAAGATGCGGTGATCTACTATGAGATTGCTTACGGAGGAGATACACCGAAAGATCCGACAGAAGAAAGCAATGTATTTGACAGCGACAACCCGTTTACGATTACAAAGAAGACGACCATCAAAGCTTATGCGGTAAAAGATGGCATGGAGAGTCAGATTGTTACTTTAACCTATGAAGTATCAGAAAAACTTTCCACACCGACACCATCCATTGATACAGGATCGGTAGTAGCGTCTGGAACGGTGATCGGTCTGGAGGCGGAGAAGGATGCGACGATCTACTACACGGTAGACGGAAGCGATCCCAAGAAAACGGATAACCAGAAAGTACTGGTAGGTGACCGTGTGATCATCAGCGGTAAGGCCGGAGATGTAGTGAGTGTCCGTGCCTATGCGGCAAAGACCGGATACAGTGACAGTGAGGTTGGTTATTACAGTTACAGTATCAGTAGTTATGAGGGCGGTATCTTCGCAGATAAAGAGACTGGAAGCATTGTAAAGAACGGAGAGATCATTCACTTAAGTTCCGACGTGTCAGGGGCAGCGATCCATTACACGACAGATGGTTCAACTCCCAGCGAGAGCAGTTCCGCAGGAAGCGCAGTGACGATCACCGGAACACCGGGTGAAAATGTGATTGTCAAAGCCATTGCCATAGCAGACGGCACTGACAAAGCAGTATCAGCAGCTACCTTTACTTACACAATTATGGACAGGCTGGCAGCACCGTCCGCATCCGTACCGGATGGAGCAATTTTTACGGAAGAAGGTGCGGTGGAGCTTACCGCAGAGACCGGAAGAATCTTCTATACGACAGATGGAACGGATCCGACAACGGCAAGCAACCTTTATAAGAAAGCAATTTCCATCAAAGAATCCGTGACAATTAAAGCAGTAGCGGTTGCAGATGACTATGAACAGTCCGAAATCAGCACGTTTACCTATGGCTTTGCCGATCAGGTGGCAGCTCCGACTGCGAATTTCGCCAGCGGGGAACTGGAGATGGGAACGGAGATCACCTTCAGCACGGAGACAGATGGTGCTTCCATCTATTACCGGACAGACGGAATGGATCCCAATCCGGATGAAAAGACAGGTCTTATTCTTTATACAGGTCCGATCAGCGTGGAAAAGGCAGTGACGTTCAAGGTCATTGCAGTAAAAAATCAGATGGCGGACAGTAAGGTTCTGACTGCCGGCTATACGGTGAGGGAGCCGGTTGTAGTAGAAGAAATCGAGGAGGAAGAGACCCCGCAGGATAACAGCGGAACGGGAAGACTTCAGAGCAGACGGAATTTTTCCAATGTACAGGCAGGTCCCAGCTTTACAGATGTAGTATTGAAGAATGCTGTTTATGGAGTGGTGGTCTCAACAGATGAAGAGGTACTTCCGGAAAATGTACAGCTTCTGGTGGAGCAGACGGGAACGACAGATGCTTCCGAGCGTATGGTAAAGCAGATCATCAATGAAAATTACGGACTGGTGGCAGCTTACAATGTAACGCTTCTTTCGGATGGACAGGAGATTCAGCCGAATGGAGAGATAGAGATCGGACTTCCCATTCCGGCAGCCTATGAGAACAGTATTGTTCAGGTAGTCTGCTTACAGGAAGATGGTTCTGTGGAAACGTTTGAGACCAGAAGATCCGGAGGAGAGGCCTACATTAAAACGAACCATTTAAGTGTATATGCCATTGCGGCACCTACAGAGTACAGCGAAGGAAAGAAAGCATTCCCGTGGCTTGCGGTTGCCTATAGTACAGCAGTCGTGCTGGCCGGGATCGGAATCCTGCTGCTGCGCAGATCCAGAAAGAAAAGAGAGGACGAAAGAGCAGAATGATGAACCGAAAGTATTATTCCTTTGAACGGAACAATTATTATTATGGAAAACTGCTGACATCAAAGGATTTTCAAAATGAGCAGGATTACATAAATAACAAAAGAAGACTGATCAACCGGGTTCTGCATGGAGTCGGCATCGTCTATGGACTGGATGTGGTGGCAGCTGATGACTCTTCCATCATTCTGCAGTCCGGTATGGCCCTTGATGCAGCGGGAAGGGAGATTGTGGTTCCAAGGACGCAGGTGCTGAAATTATCCACGATTGAAGGATACAGCAGTCTGAAGACCGATACGATCTGTCTGGGAATTGCCTATGAGGAAAAGGGAACCGAACCGGTCTATGCAGTGATGGATACAGAAGAAGACGGAAGAAAGTACAACAGTACGAAAGAGCAGTACCGTTTGTATCTGCTTGACAGAAAAGACTGTATCAGAGATACGAAGACGGAGGACCGTTATCTGACTTCAGCGGTGCTCTATCAGGATCAGGACATTCAGGTGATCCAGTATCTGCCTGCTTTTATCACTCCGCAGACCGTGTTGAAGGGCAGGACAGAGATCAGGAAAATCAGCCATACGCCTTCTGTATTTTCTTTTTCCTGCAAGGTAACGGCAGACCGGATGAAACCGGAACAGACAGTGATCCGGGCAGAAAATGTCAGCCTGGAATATGGAAAGAAAGTCATTCTGGAACAGTCCTTCCGACCGGAAGATTACATTTTCAGTGGAGAGGAACTGCTGCTTGATTTTCAGGATATCCAGGTTGTGGGAACCGGATCGGAGGAATCGGCGGAAGCTCAAAGCATGAAAGTGACTCCGGTGCAGGATTCGGTTCTGGAACATGTAAGAAAGACCAGTTATCAGGGAACCCTGGATGTGGATCTGGATCGTACCTATGATGAAAAGTTGTTCATTGCGGAGATTCATCTGATTCGGTCTGATCATCATTCCATGATTGATGAGGTGGGAAGACCACCCTTTGACCAGTATGTGAGCAGCGCTGAGCAGCTGATGATTCTTGAGCAGCTTCATGAATATCTGGTTCCGGAATCTTCCTGTCAGGGACAGCTTCCGGTATCGGAAGTCCGGATACAGGAGCAAGGAAGCTATCATTCAGAGAAAGAACGGCGTGTCAATTCCAGCGGCGTCTTCGAGATGTCTCTTGGAAATGGCGGAGAGATGGGAAAAGTATATTTTTCCGATGAGATTATGCATGGACTGGGAAACGGTCCTGTATGTGTGGAGATTGGTGTGGAATATATCAGCCGGGACAATATCAGCAGCAGTGACCGGGAGTCTATTATTCTGGGAGACGGAAGTATCTTTGCTTCAGACAGTACGGTGACGGATGAAAAGGTATTTGAACTGGATCAGGCAATCAAGATTTTGCCGGAGAGAGGAACCTTTATCGTAGGTGTGCGGCCCAGAAGCAAAATGGGAAAGATCGGACTTCGGATCCGCTGGTATGCGTATAAGCCGGAGGACCTGGAGCAGAGAGTTTACAGTCAGAAAGACCAGAAGGGCTGCATTATGATACAGCCGGATACCATGGTTCTTTCACCGAAGAGCAGTGTTCACATCAATCCGGTATTTATCAATATGCCGGAGGAGACCTTGACTTATACGCTGCTTGATCCGGAAGGCGGCAAGATAGACAACAACGGTGTCTATACCGCTCCCGCCCAGGAAGGTGTCTATGAGATCAAAGTGGAAGCACTGGCACATCCGGAGATATTTACACATGCATTTATGATTGTGTCGCAGAAGAAGACGGAAGAATAACGAAAGAAGCAGGTGAGAACAGATGATTCCAGCATTGGGTATGGAGCTGGAGACGGTGAGAACCGTTCTTCAGAATCAGGTGAATGATATCTACGTATGTACGGACCTTTCCGGAGAGACGGGAGTGTTCTATACCGTGATTGCCATTCGCGATGCAGCTGTCAGAAAGACGGTGACGGAAAAACTGAATACAGGACGTCTGTTCTTCTCCAATCAGGATTTTTTAGGATCCTTTGTCTATGAGAGCAGGCTGAATCTGGTGTTCCGCTATTATCACGAAAATCTCCTGTCCCTTCTGGGCGGAGTGTATCTGGCAGAGTTTGTACAGTGTAAGAGGGCAGCATTAAACCTTATTGCAGCCTGTGCGGAATCCGGGGCAGATGCTGATCTGGGAATCCTGCTTCTTCATGACAGAAATATTAATATTACAAGGGACGGCGGAATTCAGTTTAATTATTTTATGGATTTCGCAGAACTGAAAGAAGGAATAGAAGAGGCGGAGTATTTTCTCGCAGCAGCGGAAAAAGCATTCGGCATTCTGGAACTGAACTATAAGGGACGTTATGAATCAAGGGATGGTTATCCCGGAGATTTACGGCTGTTTGATATGAAAATGCGGACGACCGGATTCACTTCCTTTGGTTCTATTATCGCCACAATTCGCAGCATGGCGGATAAGCCTGTGGAGATGAGAGGAATTCTCTGGTGGTTTCGGAGCCGCTTCCGCAGAGTCCGGAATTTCCTGTTCAGAAATGCCATGACAGCGTTTCTGACGATTCTGGTGCTGGTTACCCTCATTTATGCGGGAGGACAGATCAGAACCCGCTGGAAAGTCCGGAAGGCATATGAGAGTAATGTAAGTTATAACGGTATTGAATACATCGGCAATGTCTATTTGGGCGATGGGGAATAAAAGGAGTGTTGTACTTATGAAAAAAGTATTCAGGACTATATTGCTGATCGCACTGATAATTGCCGGAGTGGTGGCCGGGTATCGGGGAATTGGAAGAAGTACTGTATCCATGGATTCGCTTCTGACCTTCTGTACGGCACAGAACGGAGGAACTATTGCTGCATGGAATGATGGGAACAGTACCGTCATCGCCAGACTGAAGCAAAATGGAACAATTAACGGGCATTTAAAATTCCGCACGGAACGCAAAGATGCCATGTATCAGATTCTGGGAGTGACCGCCGGGGAAAAATATGTCTACGTCCTGCGGGATAAAGTTGACCGGTATGACGGAACGGTTCTGGGACAGGAGCTGATGGTCATCGATTTCGACCGTCTGTACGGACGGCAGAGAAAGATTTTTTCACTGGATAATGAAGACGGAATCCGTTATGGATGGGTCAATGCATCCGGCAGTACCATCACCGTTATCGGAACCGATGAAAAAGAAACCAAAGCGATTAGAAAAAATTATGAATTTGGTTCCGTACTGGAAGATACCCTGTCACTGAAAAACGAAAGAACCTATCCCATGAGAACGGGAGAAGGAATTTATAAAGCGATTGGAAACGGCACAAATCTGGTCTATATTTCCGATTCCGGTAAGATCTACTGTGCCAGCGAGGAACGGGTATATGAAGTGTATCCGGCCCGGACGGTGGACACGCTTATGTATCCTTCCTTCATCTCCTATGCGGAAAGCGGTTATGTCTATTTTGGAGAGTATGAGACCGGAAATATCATAAGGCTCAATCTGGAGGATGGATCGGAGGAAACCGTGTTAAGCGGCAGCAGTCCTTTTGGCGGCTCCAATCTGTACACACCGGGAGATGTGGTGCTCATGTCCATGTCGGGACTTAACACCTTTACCGCATTGGTGAAGAGTGGGCAGGATGACGGATTTCATTTTCTGGTCTGCCAGGATGGAAACGGCCATGTGATCAGCGCTTTCCGGTATGGTATTCCGGCCATGATCCTGGAAATCCTCCGCCAGTGGGCAGTCTATGCGGCGGTAATTCTGGTGATCTTTGGGTTTGCGGTGGTTTTCACAAGCGCTATCCGGGGCGGACATACCATTATGGAACGGCTGTTAAGTGCGACGATCCCGCTTCTCTTCATCACCATGGCGCTGTTTGGAGCAGTTTCCTTCCAGTATTACAAGGGCGCTATTGATGAGAACTTTGTAAAACAGACCGTTGACGAGGGCAACATGCTGGCGGCTCTGTTCGGACAGGAGTCCTTTAACGAGATTGAATATCCTTACGATTATTCAAGGGAAGCTTATTCCTATTTGAGCCAGCAGCTGGCAACCCGTGAACTCTATACCAGAGTGATTTACTATGAAAACGGAGATTTATATATTGGTGTTGACAAAAACAGCCCATGTTTTTATCCCTGTGAGATTCTGATGAATCTTCCGGCGGAACAGCTCTACCGGAGAGCGGCGTTGACCGGAGAATCGGTTACGGGAACCATTCATGATCAGCTGGGAGAGCGTATGGTATGTATTACCCCAGTGGGAGGACTTTCCGGTGAGACCGTCTACCTGCTGGAAACGGGTATCTATGCTGCCAACATTGCGGCTTATACCGCCACCTACATTAAAGATTTCACTATAGTGAGTGTGGCATTTCTGCTGATTGTCATGGTGCTTATGATGCTGCTGTTCTATCAGATTCTGTTCCCGTTAGGAGAGATGAAGCGGGAAATGCAGCTTTTTGCAGACGGAGACCGGAGCATTCGGATTACCAGTACATCGGAGGATGAACTGACAGGAATTGCACAGGTATTTAATAAGATGGCAGATGATATTGACGTACAGATTCTCAATCTGGAGCGTATGAGTGAAACTTATTACCGGTTCGTACCGCCCAGTATCATCGGTCTTCTTGGAAAAGATAATTTGGGATCTCTGACCCTCGGAAGCAATGTCAAAGGCAATTTCGCCGTGCTGAATGTACGGCTTTACCTGGAAGACTCCCTTCCGTTGAATCAGACAGAGGCTCTTATGAATCGGTTCTTCAATACAGTCAACCGGTTTGCCCAGCAGAATAATATTATTTCCATTGTGGATGATGCCAACCTGCAGAGCATGATGCTGGTGTGCCAGAACGGAGCGGATTCCGCAGCAGTAACCGCGCTGACAATTCTGGCAAGGATGGACGCGGATAACCGCCGCTATGGACCGGAAGAACAGTTGAACGTTGTCTTTGTCATGGATCAGACGGAAGTATATTTTGGTATCTGTGGAGATGAGGAACGGTATATCCCGGCAGTGATTGCACCGGAATTTGAGCAGCTGTTAAGCAATGGAAAATTCTTACGGAGCATGGGAAGCCGTCTGCTCATTACGGAAGCAGCCTATGAACGAATGGCAAACAAAGATTCCTATGCAGGCCGTTATATTGGACGTCTGGAAGACGGCAGTCTGGTAACAGGACTTTATGATATTTATGACGACAGAAGCGGAGAAGAGATCCGGCTGGTAAAACAGACGCAGCACGCCTTTGACAAGGCCATGGAACTCTACGAAAAAGGCTTCTATTACGAGGCAAAGAACCTGCTTGCCTGTGTCTTGAGGGAAAATCCAAAAGATATGGCAGCGAAGTATTACATTTTCCGATGCGAGGATTTGCAGAAGAAAAACTAAGTAACCGGATGGAGGAGAAGGCAGAATGGGAAATCTAATTATGCAGATATTCCGCGGCATGAAAGGATCTTATGCTTTTCAGCTTCTCGGAAAGGCGTTCTTGAGACTGCGTACGGCAGTTATGAATCC
The DNA here is from genome assembly GCA_018228645.1 of Clostridiaceae bacterium Marseille-Q4143. Lineage (GTDB taxonomy): Bacteria > Bacillota > Clostridia > Lachnospirales > Lachnospiraceae > Hominiventricola > Hominiventricola filiformis. Next base: position 3,010,353 of record CP073693.1, on the reverse strand, counting down.
CTTCCAGAGAGTGGTTCGCCGGGTACAGCAGATTTTCAATGTCAATATTATTACCTCCAGACTGGTAGCACCGATCAATGCCAAGGTACGGAAGATCTTAAACGGAGAGGCAAAATCCCCGGAAGATTACTTTACCGTCGGGCGGTTCTGGATCTCCAAGATGCTGGTCTACTTTCTGATAATGGCAGGATGCGCGGCAGTCTTTATCTACTTCAACTGGATTGCAGCGCCGGTATCTGATACCACTGCTACTTCAAACCTCATCACTACCGTCTATTATGACTATGATGATATGGATTTAGGAGATTATACAGGAAAAGCGAACATTCGGGCAGCCAATGGGGAAGTGGTCTATACAGGAGACATCAAAGCTGGTGTGTGCAGTGGAAGTGGAACTTTATGGAACCAGGACGGACTGAAAATTTATGAAGGTTCTTTTGAAAACAATAAATTCAGTGGAACCGGAACTTTATATAACGCAGACGGCAATCCGCAGTATACCGGAAAATTCGCAGACAATCAGTTTTCCGGTGACGGCATCCTGTATTATCCGGACAAAACCGTGCAGTATGAAGGCACTTTTGAAAACGGAGCCTTTAACGGGGAAGGGGTACTCTACAATGAACAAGGCATCATGATCTATGAAGGAAACTTCCAGAGCGGTGCCTACCATGGACAGGGAACCAGCTATTACGATTCCGGCATTAAGAAATACGAGGGAGAGTTCTATATGAGCCAGGAGCAGGGAAAAGGCATACGGTACGCTTCTTCTGGAAGAGAACTCTTCGAAGGACAGTTTGCCAGAGATCATATTCAGTATGAATCGCTTCTGGGCCTCTCGCTGGAAGATGCGGAAGTGATGTTGAAAGAGACACCCATTGTCTATTACAGCGAGGGAGAGACCAGTTTTCTCTATGAGAAAAATAAAGTGATTTTGAGAGCAGACTGCCTGGTGGAGTTAAAGCTCTCCGGTACAGATTCCGCAGAAGGAACCGGATGGTATCTTCCGGATGAAGACGGGGAGACGCTGGCGGAGACAGAAGAAAGTAAGCTGGATGAGACGGATACTGCTGCCGGGACCACTGAAGGAACCACTTCAGAAACAGGGAGCACCGCCACAGAAAAGAAAACGAAAGAACAGGAACTTATGGAGAGTCTTCCGGCAGGTAACCGCTATTACGCATACTATTATCTAAGCGATGAGGAATGGCAGCCGGAAAGCACTCTGGATAAAAGCAAAATTACAATTACCGCAGTGACTACTTATGACAACGATCTGGATTTAAAGTTTCTGGAAGGATATGAGATGACGCCGGAGAACGGCGCTACCAATCTGCAGGAATGCGTTGCCATTGAGAGGGTACGATTCACCGTTCCAACAGCATTCAGCAGTATCAGCTATGAACTGGTGACAAGAAACAGCAGCCACGTGGAAGTGGGCGGCATCAATCTGGCGGAAGCCATCTATGAAGAAGTATACGAAGCGGACAATATCCGATACCGGTTATGTTATCAGATGAGTGAACCGGATCAGCTGATGTTCCTTACCGTAGAAAATGAATAAGGGAGGAGGGGAAAGACATGGCAGATTTTTCAATCATTTCGGACGTAAGTAATGAGGTCCTGAAGCTTTTGCGGGAAAATATCTGTCCGGAGCTGATCCAGTCGCCGGAATCCATTGCCCTTGCGGCACCGACAGACAAGAATGCAGATTTTCAGCTGGGACTGTATCTCTATGATATTCAGGAATTGCGGGAGTATCAGAATCTGGATATGATCAGACTCCGCGGCAATCAGGCCCAGTATCCGCCGAAGCCTCTGAATCTGTTTTTCGCATTGTACATGAATACCAAATCCCAGATGATGTCCAATGTGGAAAATGAGCAGCGAATTCTTGGACGGGCTATGCAGGTTCTGATGGATCATGCGATTCTCTATGAGACCGCAGAAAATGATGAAACCAGCGCATCCATTACATTGCTGCCGATGAGTTATGAGGAAAAGACGAAGATATGGTCGGTGTTGTCCATTCCATATCAGCTGGGAATCTATTTCAGCGTGGCTCCGGTGCTTCTGTCATCCAGAAGAATCCGCAGCTTCAAGCGCGTGGTAGCAGCCGAATTCGATGTTTCCCAGAGACAGCGGTAACAGGAGGCCCATATGATTCAGATGAGAATGGCATTTGCCCTGCGGCTGGTGGATGATTTTACCGGACAGTGTATCCGGAAAAAAGGTTTTTTGTTTTCCGTGGAAGGCAGAGTAATTCATCCGGTAGAAAAAGACGAAGGATTGTATCTTTTTATGGAACCACAGGAATCGGTGACAAGAGTACGGATAGAAAGTACGGATTATCACTCCTGCAGTGTTCTGATAGAGAAAAAACAGCTGAATCCGGACGAACCTGTTGCAGATGTAAGACTTTATGGAAAGCCGGGCAGGGGACATCCATATCCCCATGAATATCTGACCGGAAAGATAGAAAGCAGTAGAACTGCATTTCCGGCAGAAGTGTATGCTGTGAGAACCAGACCGACGGGTCTTATATTCCGGGAATACAGGAAGGGGCCGGACGGGGAATGGATCTTTTTCCAGGGATTTACAAAGGAAAATCTTATCGGAAAGCCTTTTATGGCAGGAAGCGGAAGCGAGACAGCAAGATTTATTCCCATGGAAAAAAGAGGAATTAATGAATACCGGATCGAGCCGGTGGGAACATTTCCGGCGAAATTAAAAGAAGGAGCTCCGATAACCAGAATATACCGGTCCGTCACAGACGGGGCAGGAGCCTATGCGATTCCCGTAGATCCGGGGGAAGAGCAGTTAATTGAGGAAGTAATGGTACTTCATATATAAAAACCATCATAGGTGAAAGGAGGTCGAACGTGTCTTTGATCGTAACATCGGGAGCGCAGCTGATGTGCAGTTTCGGAATGGCGCCATCTGTACTGAATGTACTTCCGGCAAGTAAGGTCCAATGCAGTAACATGCCGCCTGCATGCATCACGGACAATCAACCGATGGTCAATATCATGCCTTTTGGAATGTGCACTTCCATGGCAAATCCGCAGGTGGCAGCGGCAACAGCGGCGGCGCTTGGAGTCTTAACCCCAATGCCCTGTGTGCCGGTGACAGCAGCCCCCTGGGCACCGGGGTCTCCGACCGTATTGGTGGGAGGAAAACCAGCAGTAAATAACACGTGCAAATGCATGTGTAACTGGGGCGGGGTAATACAAATTGTAAATCCCGGACCCGCCACGACAACTATGGTGCCATAGGTCGTGAAACATAGATTACATTGAAAGGAGGACAGGTACGAGGCAAAAGGGCCTCGGACCAGACAAAAGAATGGCAGAATATTTATCCCCAGGAGTATATGTAGAGGAATTTGAATCAGGAATGAGACCTATGGAGGGTGTCAGCACCAGCACGGCAGGTTTTGTCGGAATGGCTGAGAAAGGAAAAGTAATCGGAACTCCGGAATTTGTATCAAGCTTTGCTGATTTCAACCGGAAATTCGGAGGCTATCTGCCGGAGAGTACCTACGGAGAATACCGTTATCTGGCATATGCAGTAGAGCAGTTCTTTGCAAACGGCGGTTCCAGATGCTATGTTATGCGTACCGCAGCAGCAGATGCAGCTATCGCAGCCGTATCCGCAGGCGGTATCACCATCAAAGCAAAGAATCCTGGAAAATGGGGCAATGAGATCAAAGTAACTGCAGTGGCAGCTACCAAAGGCAAGACCGCTGTTCTTGAGGCAACCGGTGAGGACCCGGCAGCAAAGGTTTATACCGTAGCAAATGGTTCTATTTTCGCAGAGGGAGATACGGTTGTAATCCGCAATAATGGCAAAGCAGTTGGTTATAACAAGATTGCCATGGTACAGGGAAATACCATTACTCTGGCACTGCCGGTAAAAGAAGACCTGGTGGACAAGTCCCCGGTTCCGAGAAAGGTTCTTTCTACCTGTGAGATGAACATGGAAGTATCTTACAGAGATCAGGTAGAGATCTATGAGGGCGTTTCTCTGAATGCAGATGCTGCTTCCTTCATCAGCAAAGTGCTTTCCAAATCCGATCTGGTAGATGTATCTGCAGAGGAGATCAAAGAGGCCATCAATCCGCTGTCTGTATTTGGCGCAGCAGCAGATGCTGACAAAGCAATCGTCTTCCTGGCAGGTGGAAGTGACGGCGGCAAGAAAGCAATCACGGATGATGTATTCCTCGGCGTGGACGGAGGTCCTGGAAAGAGAACCGGTCTTGCAGCCTTCAAAGAGCTTAATAATGTAAGTATTATGGCAATTCCTGGTGTGACCAGTCCGGCGGTTCAGCTGGCACTGACTGCACACTGCGCAAATACCGGTGCATCCTTCGCAGTACTGGATGTTCCGCAGAATCTGACCAAACCTCAGGATGTATTGGCTCATAAAGAGAAGATTGATTCTGATTATGCAGCAATGTATCATCCGTGGATTCAGATCTACGACGTGCTTAACAAGAGACCGGCTTACATTCCGCCTTCAGGAGCTGTATGCGGTATCTATGCAAGAAGTGATGTGGAGAGAGGCGTTCACAAAGCTCCGGCAAACGAAGTAGTTTATAACTGCATCGGACTTTCCTGCCTGTACAACAAGGCTGAGCAGGATATCCTGAATCCGGCAGGTGTGAACCTGATCAGAGCACTTCCGGGACAGGGCATCCGTGTATGGGGCGCAAGAACCTGCTCCAGCAACAGCCTCTGGAAATATGTCAACGTTCGCCGTCTCTTCATTTACCTGGAGGAGAGCATCAAATCCCAGACCAACTGGGCTGTGTTTGAGCCGAACGATGAGATGCTGTGGGCAAGAGTTGGAAGAACCATCCGTGCATTCCTGCGTGATATGTGGAGAAGCGGTGCTTTGGTTGGAACTACCGAAGACCAGGCATTCTTCGTAAATATCGGAAGAGATACGATGTCCCAGAGTGATATTCTGAATGGCCGTCTGATCTGCGAGATCGGAGTAGCTCCGAGCCGCCCGGCTGAGTTCGTCATCTTCAGAATCACCCAGTTCATGGAAGAGTCATAAGGAAGGCATAAAAGAAAGATAAAGGAGGATTAAACACGTGGCATATCCGTTTAAAAAATATAATTATAAGGTCGAGATCGATGGAATTACCGAGGCAAGTTTTTCAGAAGTAAGCGGTTTCGACGCAAGTATTGATGTTATTGAATACCGTACCGGTGATGAAGGTGTGAACTGGTCCCGCAAAATGAACGGTCTGACCAAATTCGGTAATGTAACGCTGAAATGGGGCATGACCAGTTCCTTAAGCTTCTATGACTGGGTAACCTCTATCTCCCAGGGAACGTCTCTCGGAGAGGATCACAACAAGAATGTGACCATTACCCTGTTTGATGATGACGGATCCACCGCACTGGCAGTATGGAATCTGACCAATGCATGGCCAAGCAAATATACCGCTCCGGATTTCAATGCAAGCTCCAGTGAGATCGCATTTGAGAGTGTGGAACTGGTATATGAATCTATGACAAGAGAGAGCTAAATTCTTTCACTTAATGGGATGTCCGGGAGAGGGAGTCTTCTCCCGGGAACTTCCCTGACAGGATTCAGAATTTGATAAAAGGGGAGAAACACGATGGAACTGATTACAGAATTTGAATTTGAACTTCCGAGAGGATATGTGGATGAGAATGGGGAAGTCCATAAGAAAGGCGTCATGAGATTGGCAACGGCAGCCGATGAGATTCTGCCGCTTCGCGATCCGCGGGTGGTCAGCAATCCGGCATATCTGACGATCATTCTTCTTTCCAGAGTGGTCACTTCCTTAGGAACATTGACCAACATCCGGCCGACCACCATTGAAAAACTGTTTTCCGCAGACCTTGCATTTTTGCAGAATATGTATCAGACCATCAATTCCATGGATGATCTCATGGAAACCTGTGTCTGCCCGGCCTGTGGAGAAAAATACAAAAAGCCTATAAATTTTACGAGGGCGGAATAACCGTCTATCCGGAGGATGAGCTATATAAGGAAGTGTCTTTTGTAGCTTATTATTTCCACTGGAGTTTTGAGTCTGTGATGCAGATGGATCATAAGACGAGGCGGCGGTTCTGCGCGGAAATATCAGAAATTCATAAGAAAATCAGCGGGAAACCGAAGAATATATTTGAATTATAAGAGAAAGGGGAGAACAAAATGGCAGACAGATCAAAAGAATTGTACCGGAGAGGCTACAATTTTGTTGTTGAACTGGAAAAGAAACGGATCCCCTTTCAGAAGGTATCGGGACTTTCAGCGGAAGGAAATTTTGAAGCGTTGAGAGAAGGGGGAAGAAACACAGTCGTGTATTCCCTGAGTAACCAAAACACTGCGGAACGGACGATTACATTGGAGAGAGGACTTTTCTCGGATGAGAAGGAGTTCACGATCTATGAGCCGGGATACCGGTTTCGCGGAGAAGTGATGATTGGGGTGTTAGGATCAGATCAGTCACTGGTCAAATCCTATTATCTGAGAGGCTGCTATGTCAGGAGAATTTCTGTCAGTGAATTAAATGCAGAAAACAGCAGTCTGATGCTTGGAACGATAGAGATGGGGTATCTTACACTGGAAGAGGCATAGGAAATGAATAATCAGTTTCAGGATTTTTCCAACCGAATGATTGCAAAACATAAAGGCTTCGGACAGACCTTTGACAGTGCGCCCATGGTATTTCCGGAACAGGAGTCTGCAGGGGAGACCGGAGGCACCTCCATTGAAAATCATTATATTAAAAATCTCTATCAGATTCAGAATTTGACAGAGGAAAATCATTTATACCATCAGAATCTCCGGTTTGTTACCAATATCCTGGAAAAAAAACTGGAGCAGAGAGTAGTTCCGTCCGTAGAAAAACTGGTGGAGCGGACGATACAGGAAGAGCTGCCTGACGTAGAGAAGCAGATTGTTCATGAAATGGCAGAACGGCTGCACACACTGGTAAAAGAAGGCGGTGTAAAGGAACTTACCATGCTGCGGGAGCAGCTGTACAAAGAGACGGAGAGACAAAAAGAGCAGCTGTACAGAGAGACGGAGAGACAGGAAAAACTGCTGCACAAAGAGACAGAAGTGCGGACAGAAAAACTTGCAGGAAAGCTGGAGAGAGAACTCCGGATTACTGAAAGGCTGAATAAAACAGAACATGAAATTCAGACGGAGGAGAGAAAACTCAGCGTCGAACAGAACAGACATACGGAGACTACGAATCTGACGGAGCAGGAAATTCTGCTTCGGAAAATTGAAAATATATATTACAGCAGTACACAAAACCATTTTTATGGGAATGCTGAGCAGGCCGGTGAACAGACAGAAAACAGTCCGGAAAGAACTAAGGTGTGGACGCGGGAACTGCAGACGCAGGCGTTACAGACACCGACGTTACAGACACCGGCATTACAGACACCGACATTGGAAGCTCAGAAGGCTCCCCAGAGGTCGTTTGATTTCCTGCATCTGGAATATGGAGTACAGGACCCGGCGGAGGAGACTGCAAATATCCAGGCTCAGAGTAAGCCGGATACGCCGGAATTCCTGAAACAGCAGGAACGCGTGTTGGAACAGCAGAGGGAGATGATTGCGAGGCAGTTCAGAAGCCTGACACAGCAGGCGGAAGGAGCGGTTGTCGCCAGAAATAAAGAGCAACAGGAACGTCTGCTCCTGCAGCAGACAGTATCAGCGATACAAAATAAGCCACAATTACAGAGTACAACAGTATTACAGAATATAGAGCCGTCACAAGACGCAGCCCCGTTACAAAATGTAGAATCGCCACAGGATGCAGTCTCTTTGCAGAATGTAGAGCCGGCACAATCGGAAGCAAGGGAGCCGGACATTTATGATAAAACGCTGACGGTTCCGGAACATCGGAGCAGATCCATATTCCGGGTGGAAGATTTGAAGCGGCACCAGCATCAGCCTGATCGTACATTTCAGGAAGCGGAACTTCTGTACAGTTTCGAGCAGACATCTGATGAGCACTGGAATGAGATCCGGCAGGAGATTGTGAAGGAACTTCGGGAGGATAAGAACCGGGAGTTCGAAAAGCCATCAGAAGAACCATCCGTTCATCAGCCAACAAGCACGTCAGTTCCGAGGGCAAGAGAGCTGGCAGATCAGATTTTCCGGCAGGCCGGGGAGAATATTCGGCTGCAGACTGGCGGAACGATTACGATCCATCCGGCAGCACTGGAATATCTGGAACAGGTGCTGGATACGCAGAGTGGACAGAGTAAACAGGCAGTGCAGCCAGTCGGGAAGCAATTACAATTAACGGACAGGAAGTCATCAGATGAGAATACCGTAATTCATAGGGTAGAACGGATACTGGATGCTTATCGTGTGCGTCAGGAACCGGTGAAAGCAGCAGCACGGTCAACGAAGCCAAAGACGATGATGACACAGGCACCGGCAGGTGTCAGGTCCGGAGAACCGGGAACCATGATGGTACAGCAGACCTCGGGACAGTCAGGAACCGTGATGGTACAGCAGATACCGGGGCAGCCAGAAACCATGATGGTGCAGCAGATACCGGGACAGTCAGAAACTGTGATGATACAGCAGACAATGGCAGGACAGTCTGGTCAGCCGGGGGCCGTGAGGTCGCAGCCGCAGATGACCAGTCGTCCGGGAACAGAGATGCTCCGGATAAAAAGCCAGATGCCGCAGGCCATCAGACTGATACAGGTACCGGAAATATCTGTGGGAGAAGTAAAGGCTGCCATGGAGCAGGCACCGATGATCTATCCGGAAGAAATCTCTCCACAGGAGCAGGCAGAACAGAACCAGAATCTGCAGAAACAGATCCATGAGATCACCCAGGATATTAAAGAAGTAAAGAAAACGACGGTTGTCCGTCAGGAAACTCTGACGGAACAGCAAAAAGAAGTGGTTCGGGAAGTCATCCGACAGGCACCGGAGACGGTGAAGGAGAAAGATGTTTCTACTTTGATCCGCAGACAGGTACAGCGGGAAGTGGAGACCCAGGTGGATGCAAGCCTCGGGCAGATGACCAACCGGGTATATCGAAGAATCGAAGAAAAACTAAGAACAGAACGGGGAAGGAGGGGATTACTCTAAATGAGTTCCATTGATACCAGACAGAAATTAATCTACGGAGACGGAGCGCTTCAGAAAGCCTCTCTCACCTATAAGAATGCACAGACCGGCCGGGAAGTGACACTTCCAGTGCAGTTTAATCCTACGGAATATTCCATCAGCCGGGGTCTGAGATTTAAAAATAATGCCGGACATGGGGAAGAATCCCATCCGGAAAACACACAGGCGGCAGACAGTGAACTGGCGAATTTGAGAGTCAGCCTGATTCTGGATACCTCTACCTATATGCCAGAGTATCAGGTGCCAAAGGGCCTGAGCAAATATCTGAATGATGACAAAGAACTGACGAAAATCTGCCAGGACATTTCTCTGATTATGAAAATGAACGCGGAAAATCACGAGCAGAGCCTGGTGACATTTTCCTGGGGCAGCATGGCATTTTATGGACACATTACTTCCTTAAGCATCAGCTATCAGATGTTTAACCTGAACGGTATGCCGGTTCGGGCAAAGTTAGACATGGAGATCGAGGGAGAGGATAAGAGCATCCTCAATGTAATCGGAGCGAATCCCCACGAATCTCCGGACCGTACCAAATATCGAAGACTGAATCAGCGGGAAGAACTTTGGATGCTGGCAGATGCCGAGTATCATGATGTTTCCTGCTGGAAAGAGATTGCCAGGGAGAATGGGATTTTAAATCCCAGGAAGATTGATTACACAAAGAGATTAAAAGTTCCGGCGCTATAGTACCGGACAGAAAAAGCGGAAGGAGGGAGCAGCATGGATCTGATGAAAGGGAGCACAAACTTTCGTGCACTGAGCAGGAAATATGATGAATTCCGTGCCCCTTCCGCTGAGATCACCGTCGGAGGAACGAAGCTGGCAGCAGGAGCCAATGCCAATATACGGGATGTGGAGCTGGAACTGACCAGTGGTTATGAAGCATCTGGATGTGTCTTTTATATCGACGGTGCGTATGACGAAGAAAAGACGGATTTTAAAAAATTTGTAAAAAAGATTCAGATTGGCGAGGATGTGGAAGTAGCCATGGGATATGTCCGGAAGGAATCTCTTTTTAAAGGCTACATCAGCCAGGTGGAATACCAGTATGGTATGGAAGAAGGGGCTTACCGTGTGCGGGTGGAATGCATGGATGCCAAAGGCCTTCTCATGAAAAACCGCAGAATGGAATTTTTTACGCAGAAAAGTGCAGATGCCGTGGTAAAGGCAATCTTAAGTGAGCAGCCGGTGAGCAGCTATCTGTCAGGAAAAGAGATTGATACCTGCCCGGAGGAGGAAGTTCCTTTAAGAAGCCATATGATGACGGATTATGAACTGATCACAGAACAGGCAAACAAACAGGGATATGAATTTTTTATTCTTCAGGGCAAAGCTTATTTTCGGAAACGGCAGAAGGTCACGTCCTCCATCATGAAGCTGTCCCCTTTGCATGGTATTTTAAAGGCAAGGCTGTCATTATCCGGACAGCAGCTGGTGAAAAAGATAGAGATCCGGTCCATTGATGAGAACAGTGGAAAGCAGATCAAAGGGGAAGCGTCCATTCAGGGAACCTTCAGCAATGGTTCCAGTGCAAAGAAAATGATGGGTGAATCCAGGCAGGTTTTCTATGAACCGGGAGTGAAGGACGCGTCAGAAGCGTCGAAACGGGCAAAGGCCAGAATGACAGAGGTCTGCCAGCAGTTCGGAGAACTGGAATGTGAATGTGTCGGCATTCCGGAACTGGCACCGGGACGTTTTGTGGAAGTAGAAGAACTTTCTTCCCAGGCAGACCGGAAATATTATATTACCTATGTACGGCATGTGCTGGACGAGGACGGATACCGGACTTATCTGAAAGCGGGGGTGAATAGCCTGTGAATTCTATTACGGATCTGTTACACAGTGAGAATGAATATTACGACAATCAGAAGGTGCCCGGTTTTGTACAGGGCATCGTAGTCGAGAATAATAATGCTGATTTTAAAGGCATGGTAAAAGTAGAATTTACCGTCTGGGAGACCGGAAAAAATATGTGCGAGTGGGTGCGTCTTCTGTCTCCCTATGCGGGAAAAGATTATGGTACTTATCTGGTGCCGGAAATCGACGAGATGGTGTTGGTTGGATTTATCGGCGGAAGCCTGAAGCGGCCGTTTTTGCTAGGAAGTCTGTATCCCAGCGGAGCTTCTGTAGTGTCGGAGAATTTTGATCAGAAGAATCTGAAAAAACATCTGAAGACCAAGGGCGGAATGGATCTTCTGATTCAGGAGGAAGACGGAAAGCAGAGTATCACGCTGACGACTCCAAAAGGAAGCGTCATTGCAGTGGATGACAGTACGGAAAGCTGTAAGATCTCTGACAAAGACGGAAAGAACATGCTGAGCATGGATTATAAAAATGGAAAGATTACCATTCAGTCGGAAAAAAATATTTCTCTGAAGGCAGGAAGCGCGGAACTGACCATGGATGGAAATGCAGGAGCGGTCAGCCTGAAAGCAAAAAAAGTGACAGTGACGGCGGATAATGAGATTGGGCTGAAAGCAAATTCTGCATTAAAGGCAGAAGGCGCGCAGATCGATGTGAAGGGTCAGGCCAAGATCAATCTCCAGGCTTCCGGTCCGGTGGCCGTTAAGGGAGCTGTGGTTCAGATTAACTAAAGGAGCGAGAAGAGATGGACAGTTCGAGAGCATTTTTAGGAAAAGGATTTGCATTTCCTCCGGAGGTGGATCCGGTGACCGGACATTTCCGCATGGCGGAGGGGGAAGAAGATATCCGCCAGGCCATCTATATTATTCTGATGACAAGGCTGAAGGAGCGGGCAATGCTGCCGGAATTCGGATGCAATCTGCAGGAATATATTTTTGATCTCCCGGATACCGCCTTTGAGTCAAGACTGATCCGGGAAGTGGAGGATGCCCTGACAAGACATGAGCCAAGAATCCGGCAGGTGGAAGTAACGGTGGATAAAAAAGATCTGCCACGGGGAACTATTTACCTGAATATCAGCTACTATGTACGGGCGACCAATAATCCGAATAACCTGGTATTTCCTTATTATCTGGAAGAGGGAATCGGTGAACTTTAGGAAAGGGGCATAAGAGCATGAGTGACAATCAAACTTATGAAAAACTGCAGAAACTGATGCATTCTTATGTGCCGGAATTTGCATATGAGCATGGGGCATCTGACCCGGGCTGCGTGCTGACCGATCTGTGCGGGACCATGATGGAGGAGAGCAGGGAGCGCTATGGAAAAGTCATTCCCAGACACCGGATTCAGTATTTGAACTTGTTTGAACATTTGTTAAAAGAGCCGGTCAGTGCATCAAGAGCCTATGTGCAGTTCCGACCGGTCAGCGGATATGAAGGAAAAGTAGCGATTCCTGCAGGTACGCAGGTACTGTCTCCTTCTTTGGAAGCAGGAGATATCGTATTTCAGACAGAGCATGGAATGACTATTTCAGATACTGCCCCGGAGCTTATCGTAGTAACGGATCGGGAGCAGGATCGGATTATTAAGAGAACCTATTCAGAACAGAATCCAACCAGTTTTCGTGCTTTTGGAACGGAAGGGGTAAACTGTACGGTTCATCAGCTGTATCTGTGTTTTGAAAATCTCTTTGACTGGATGAGCGGTCTTGATCTCTTTCTTCAGGTCCAGGCGGGAGGAGAAGAAGATCAGGACAGGCTTCTGAAATTTCTGACGGGAGACCAGGTACGCTGGTCCATGTTGGAAACAGATGGAGAAGAGCGTACTTTCACTACAGTCGAAGAAACAGATGGAAGGATTCATCTGCTTTTGCCGGATTATCAGCCGCAGAAAGCAAAGATCGGCCAGAAAGAAGGGTATTACCTGGTACTCACCTGCCTTGAAGGGGTACAGGATCTTTATATTCGTTCTCTTTCCCTTACGTTTGCCGGGGAAAATAAAGTACCGGAAGAAGTATATCTGAATGGAAATGAGGAACCGGCAGGGAATTTTCTACCATTTGGAAAACCGCTGGGACTTTATAATGAGTGCTCTATAGACGACAGGGAAGTACTGAGCAGACGTGGGGCAAAAGTGAGCATGTCGTTTTTGCTCAATTATCGGATTCACGAAGAAAAGCTGGAACTTCCGGAGATGGAACTGGAATATAAGGCAATCATGAAAAAGCCGCGTGAGCAGCTGAATGTGCGTCCGGCTGAAGTGCTGGCAGACTATGTGTGCTGGGAATATTTAAGCGAGACCGGATGGAAACGGCTTTTGAAGGACGAACGGACCGGTACTATGTTTAATGGTTCCGTGGAAGGACCAATGACGATGGAATTCATCTGTCCGGAAGATATGGCAGAGTACGATCCGGAGCGGAGGAGCGGAAGAATCCGTCTTCGCCTTCTGCAGGCAGAAAATATTTACAGGATGCCGGCAATCTATAAATGCCCGGTGATGGCAGGGCTGAGTTTTTCCTATACCTATGAGCAGGAAATGCAGCTTCCTGTCTGGGCCATGACCCGGAACAATTTTGAAGAAAAAAATATTACGGAAGATCTAAGAAGCCAGGGTGTGGTCAATCTGTTCTATGAGACCGAGCATCGTAGAAGGACCATGTATCTGGGATTTTCCGGTTCGGTGGCCGGAACTCCCCTCAGTCTTTATTTCGATATTGAGAATTATGGTGATCGTCCGATTTCCTTTCAGGTGGAATATCTGTCATTCCGGGGATTTCAGCCGGTGAAGACAGCCGATTATACCGATGGATTTTCCGGTTCGGGCAATCTGCTTCTGATGATACCAGATGATATACAAAAAACAACAAAATTTGGATATGAAGGATATTTTCTCCGATTTATCAACTATAACCGGGAAAATCCGGAACATGCCCTTCCTGTGATTCATGGCATCTATCCGAATATGGCGCGGGTGGCGAATGTAAACACTGTGACAGAGGAGTTTTATCTGGAAGATGAGGAAGCAGCGGTGCATATTCAGCTGTCCCAGCAGAATCTTCTGAAAGCGGAAGTCTTTGTTCGTGAACAGACAGAAGAAGGAGAAGAATGGATCCCCTGGAGACAGAGTAGCCGCTCGGTGGAAAATGGAAGAAGCTGTCAGCTTGATATGGCATCAGGAGAACTTTTCTTCCGAAAACATCAGTTTTCCGGTTTTCGTCTTGCAGAGGAAGGACCGCATATTCGGGTGCTGCACAGCAACTACAGCGGCAGCGTGGCCAATGTTCCGGCGGGAGCAATCACCATACCGGGAACCGCCATCCGGTATCTGTCCGAGGTAACAAATCCATTTCCGGCCTATGGCGGTTACGATGGATATACGGAAGAGACAGCCATGCGTCTGGTATCCGGCATGCTTCGTACCAGAAACAGGGCAGTTACCAGAAAGGATTTCGCAGAGCTGATTGCGCAGGAATCTTATGGAATCCGGAAAGTAAAATGCGTCAATCAGATGAATCAGATCACAATTGCGGTCCTGGTGGAGGAATATGAAAAGGGAGCCCATGTATTTTCCGGAATCAAGAAAGCAATCCGGGACCGGCTTCTGCGGGACAGTGCGCTGATGCCGTCCGGAAAGTCATTGACATTAATTCAGCCACATTTTATTCGGATGAATGTCAGGGTATGGCTTGAGAAGGATTCCATGGATCAGGCATACGACCTGCAGCAGCGCGCACTGGCGAAAATGACGGATTTTATTAATCCTTTAAAGGGTGGTGTGTCCGGACAGGGATGGGAGATCGGGGAACTTCCGAGGGCATCCCAGCTGACAGCGGTTCTGCGGACAGGACTTCCGGGCTGCAGCATCACCAGAATGGTGATCACGGCGCAGGTGAATGGCCAGGAGTATTCCGTAACAGATGAATTTTATGAGAACCTGAATGATCCGTTTGCCATGGCAGTAAACGGAGAACACATGGTATACATAGAGGTGAGCGGATGTTAAAGGTACCAAAGCTTGATGATTTGACATATGAGCAGATGATGCAGCGGGCTGTGAGCAGGATTCCCTCCATGACGGAGGAGTGGACAGATTTTAACTACCATGATCCGGGTATTACGGTGTTACAGATGTATGCCTGGCTCACAGACATGCTGGATTATTATATGAGTGCCACAGGAGATGTCCATGTGGAAAAATACCTGAAGCTTCTGGGAGTGGAGCCGAAGGAAGGATGCCCTGCAGGTGGTTATGTGGTTGTGGAAGGATTACCGGAAGGAACAGTACTGCCGGCAGGTACCAGATTTCTGGCTGGAACGATTCCCTATGAAACGATCCGGGATTATGAAGTGCGGGAAAACCGGTTTATCGCATTTTTCAATGAGGCAGATGGAATGCTTACGGATATGACTGCTTTTGCAGGAAAGGACGGGGATTATGCGGAAGGATTTTCCGGGAAATTCAATAAGGAAGCAGCAGTCTGGTTCTGCTTTGAAAAACCGCTGCTTCAGGGGGATGGTCTTTATATCTGCGTGGAAGCGGATGAGCGGAGAAATCCTTTTGACGACTCCTTCCGGCTGTGCGACCTCATCTGGCAGATTTATACAGAGCAGGGCTGGGTGGAAGTAACCGTAAGGGATGAAACCTGTGGCTTTTTAAGAAGTGGATTTGTGCGTCCGGATATTCCGGCAAAGATGGAACAGTTCAGGAAACCGTCATCAGGACGCTCTGGCTATGTGCTTCGGGCAGTCTTAAAGGAGAACCATTATGACTGTTTTCCGCGGATTGGTATGGTCTATGTGAACCCGCTGCAGGTAGTGCAGAAGGCGACCGTCTGCAAAGAGGGAGAGGTTCTGTCGGAACTGCGGATCGGTCAGACGGATGGCTGTGCGGGACAGACGTTGCTGTTTGACTATCCGGATGTATGGAATTTTTCCCTGCTGCTCATGGGAGAAGACGGGAACCCTGCCATCTGGAGACGGGTGAAATCGTTTGCAGGAACCGGGTATGCAGATCAGGTATTTGTCTACGAAGGAGATCGGCAGCAGATTCGTTTTGGTGACGGAATTCATGGAGTGGTACCGCCTCAGAAACAGTCGGTCTATGTGACCGGGCTTTCCTGTTCTCTCTACGGAGCGGGAAATGTGCAGACGGGGGAACTGAAGGAATTTGCAGGAACACCGGATGGATCCTGCAGAGTTTCCAATCCCATGCCCCTGACCGGCGGAAGAGAGCGGGAACAGTTAAAAGATATGATTTCGCGAATGGAAGAAAGTGTATTTGCACAGAGAAGGATGGCTTCGGAGGAAGATTATGAGACCATCATCGGGTCAACGCCGGGACTTTTGATTGAGCGGGTACACGTAATTCCGGGTACGGTCTATGGAAAACTGCATCGTCAGAACCGAGGATACAATGAAGTGGTTGCGGTGGTGAAACCATGGACGAATGAGAAAAGACCGGATTTAAGTGAAACCTATCAGAGGGCAATCCGGCAGTATATTGAGCCATACCGTCTGCTGAATACAAAGGTAAGCATTGTTCAGCCAGAATATGTGGGAATCGAAATCTATGGCAGACTTGCATTGCAGTCTCTGTCTGAAAAAGAGAAAAACGATGTCTGCTCCTGGCTGAAAAAGCAGATTGCAGAAGCAGGAGGAGAGAAGAGGTTTGGGGCTGTTATTTCCAGTGGAAAACTGTTTGCGGGTTTGGAGATGCTTCCCGGTGTCGTCCGGGTGCAGGAACTGAATCTGGAACGTGTGGGCAGCGCAGCCGAAAAAGATGACAGAGGAGATATCTATTTGCAGGAAGACGCTCTTGCTTATCTGGAAAAAATAGAACTGGAATTTGTCTGAGATGACAAATAGAAAGAAGGAGGATTGCCGGTTATGATGGAAAACAGAAAACAGGTGAATTTTTACCGGCTTGCATTAGCAGAAGGAAAACGGTTCCGCATGGAATTAAGTGATGATTACCGTCTGACCGGAACAGGCGGCGGGGTATTTACATGGCTTGCACCGGTCTATGATTCCATGGATCAAAACGAAACCTGGCATCGGCTGGTTTTAAGCGGAATCTTCCGGGAATGCAAGTATGAGATCATGGCGGCAGCTTCCAATGAAGATCTAAGGGAATTTCTGTATGCGGAAGAGCGGACAGCAGATCAGATAGAAGAGATGCTGCGAGAGCAGACCTTTATCAGAAAAGTAAACACGGACGATCTGCTTCTTCACAGCTTGACAGGACAGTACCTTTATATCCTGATCCGGGTATCCGGCGCACGTGTGGACAGTCATTTTCAGATTGACGGTCTTCATGTGGAATTCCCATGGGGCAGTTTTGTGGAATATCTGCCGGAAATTTATCAGACGTCCGGAAGGGATACATTTTTTGAGCGGTATATGACCGTGCTCCAGAGTATGTACGAAGATCAGGAACGGGAAGTAGATTATGTGCCGGATTATCTGGACTATGAGAGTACTCCAGAGGAACATCTGCCGGAACTGGCATCCTGGACAGGTGACTGGAGCAGGGAACAGCAGTATTCCTCCGGACAGATCCGCTGGCTTTTAAAGCATCTGCAGGAAATTCAGTGTGGCAGAGGCACCGGCCATGTGCTTGAGGAAATGATTGCTCTGTCAGTGGGAAGAAAAGCACGGATTCTGGAGTATTTTAAATGGCATGACTGGATGAAAAAAGGCACCGGACTGATGGAGGCTTATGAGAAACTCTACGGACGTGAGGAAGACACCTTTACGGTTATTCTGGACACATCCGATATGAAACATCCGCCCGCAAAAGAAAAGCTGCTGCAGCTGATGGAGGACTATATTCCCCTCGGGATGAACTGTAATCTGGTTCTTCTGGACTGGAGCAGTCATATGGATACCCACTGCTATCTTGACAAAAACAGCAGACTGTCCATACCGGAGCAGGCAGATACCAGCGGATTTGTGCTGGGCGGAAATTATGTACTGGGATAAAAGCGTTGTCTGTTTTTCTCTGTATGTATTATAATGAAAAAAAGATTACGATATACAGAGGAAGATAAAAATGATAGATCAGCAAAAACTGGAGACCCAGATCGCAGAATACCCAGTCTGTGAATATGCATTTATAAAACCGGAAGAGATCACATTTCTCGAACAGGTGCGTCATATCTGCGAGAGTGAATGTCCGCGGTATGGGACCTCCTGGTCCTGCCCGCCTGCAGTGGGTACTGTGGCAGAATGTAAGGAACGATGCCGCCAGTATACCGGAGGCTTTATTTTTACAACAGTAGCGGAAGTGTCCGATATCGAAAATATGAAAGAAATGCTGGATACCAGAAAGGATCACGAGGAGATCACAAGGCAGATCCGGGCGCTGGTGGAACAGCAATGTTCGAAAACGTTGACCCTCTCGACGGAGTCCTGCGCTATCTGCGAGCACTGCGCTTACCCGGATGCCCCATGCAGACATCCGGATAAAATGTTTCCGTGCATTGAAAGCTATGGCATTCTGGTGACAGATCTGGCAGAAAAATATCAGATTACCTTTATGAACGGGGGCAATGTGGTCACCTGGTTCAGTTTGATTCTGTATGAATAAATATTTTTATTTCTGCATATATATAATCAAACAGCCGGAAGCGGTGACTTCATGGGATTGAGGAAAAAGATTACGGATCAGTTTGGGGTTCCGAAGGATTTGACCATGGGCGCGGCGGTACTGACTGTAACTGGCAGAAGTGAAGCTTATGTGGAGAATTACAGGGGCATTATTGAGTATACGGATCAGAAGATCCGGCTGCAGACAAAGACCTGTCAGATGACCTTCTGTGGTGAACAGCTTCACATTGATTATTATACGGAAGATGAGATGAAGATATCGGGGCAGATAGGGGAAATTCGATATTGCTGACGGCATTTGTGAAATTTCTGAAAGGATATGTGAAGATCCGGCTGACCGGTTATTCGCCGGAACGTTTTCTGAATCTCTGCGGAAGGTACCATATGATCATATGGGAGCTTCAGAACAAAGGAACTGAATATGAAATGTGTATCAGCATCAGCAGCTTTAAAAAGCTGCGTCCATTGCTGAGAAAGACAGGAACAAAGGCCGTGATTCTGGAAAGACACGGCCTTCCTTTTATCCTGTACAGATATCGGAAGCGGAAAATGTTTGCAGCAGGAGCAGCAGGGGCGGCAGTCCTGCTCTATGGAATGTCGCTGTTTATTTGGAACATTCATATAGAAGGAACCAGTTCTTTAAGTGATCCGATGATTCTTGAATTTCTGGAAGAACAGCAGGTAGTGCATGGCATGAGGAAGACAGCGGTGCATGGAGGTTGGATTGAGGAAGCGCTTAGAAAGCAGTTCCCGGAGATTACATGGACGTCGGTGGAAGTGAAAGGCACCCGGCTGATTATTCATATTAAAGAAAATGAAGATGCAGATTATGGAGCAATTCCGGATCCTGATCAGCCGGCGGAGCTGGTAGCCAAAACAGATGGTACTGTTGTCAGCATGATCGTGCGAAGCGGGACGCAGGAAGCACAGATCGGGCAGCTGGTAAAACAGGGAGACCTTCTGGTGTCATCGAAGATCGAAGTACTGGATGATGCCGGAGAACCGGCGCACACTTATTATGTTCATGCGGATGCAGATGTGATTATCAGAAGCAGCGGACACTATGAATCTTCCTTTTCTTTGCAATACCGGAAAAAAGAGTATACCGGAAGGGAGAAAACATGTTATTATGTGGTTCTTGGAAATAAACGGATTACATTTGGGCGAATAGGAGATATTTACGAAGAGCAGGATGTGCTGACGAAGGAAATGCCGCTGAAGCTTACGGAAAATTTTTATCTGCCGGTTTCTTTTGGAAAAAGCACGATAAAAGAATATATTTCCGAAGAAGCGGTTTATACGGAGAGAGAGGCACAGGAGAAGGCACAACAGGAGCTTTCTCTGTTTTTTGAAAAATTAAGCAGAAAGGGTCTTCAAATTATTGAGAATAATGTTAAAATAGAATCAAATGGGGTTTTATGCAGGACATCCGGAACTTATGTGACGGAAGAAAATGCCGTGCAGGAACAGACTCCCCGGACAGAACTGCCCACTCAGGATGATCCGGAAGAAGAAAGGGAACGAACTAGCAGTGACATTACAGGATAATCTTTTTGACATTCCGTCCGAGCATGCACAGAATGTATACGGACAGTTTGATGCATATGTAAAGAAAATAGAACGCACCATCGGCGTGACGGTGGTATCAAGGGATGGCGGCGTAAAGCTGATTGGAAACGAGGCGCAGGTAAGTCAGGCTGCGAAGGTGCTGAATGAACTTCTGGAACTCTCAAAACGGGGAAACCAGATCACAGAGCAGAATGTGGATTACGCATTATCTCTGGCGATGGAGGAAAAGTCAGGTGCGCTTCTGGATATCGATGGTGATATGATCTGTCATACCATCAGCGGAAAGTCAATCAAGCCGAAGACGCTGGGACAGAAAAATTATGTGGATGCCATCCGAAAAGATATGATTACTTTTGGTATCGGACCTGCAGGAACCGGTAAGACGTATCTTGCTATGGCCATGGCAATCACCGCATTCAAAGCAAATGAAGTGGAGCGGATCATTCTGACCCGTCCGGCTATAGAGGCAGGGGAGAAACTTGGATTCCTGCCGGGAGATCTGCAGAGCAAGGTAGATCCGTATCTGAGGCCTCTGTATGATGCACTTTATCAGATTATGGGTGCGGAGAGTTTTCAGAAAAATATGGAAAAGGGACTTATCGAGGTAGCGCCGCTGGCATACATGAGAGGACGTACCCTTGACAATGCATTTATCATTCTTGATGAAGCACAGAACACGACCCAGGCACAGATGAAGATGTTCCTTACCCGTGTTGGATTTGGGTCCAAAGTGGTCATCACTGGTGATGAGACGCAGAAAGACCTGGCACCGGACGTAAAATCCGGTTTGGAAGTGGCTGAAAAGGTGCTTGGTAAAGTGGAAGGTATCAGTTTCTGCAGATTGACCAGTCGTGATGTTGTCAGACATCCGCTGGTACAGAAGATTGTAACTGCCTATGAAGAATATGAGAAAAAGGCAGTTCGGAAAAAAGAGAGGAATCAAAATGACGTTAAATCTGGAAGACGAGTACGGACTGGAGTTAGGAATTGACTATGAGGGAACGGCGAGTCTGGTGATCAGCCAGGTACTGGAAGAAGAAGGATGTCCCTATGAAGCGGAAGTGAACCTTCTTCTTACGTCCAATGAAGAGATTCATAGAATGAACCGGGAATACCGGGATGTGGATCGACCGACGGATGTGCTTTCTTTTCCACAGGTAGAGTATGAGAGTCCGGTGGATTTTTCCTGGGCGGAAGCGCATGAGAGAGACTGCTTTGATCCGGATACAGGAGAACTGTTGCTTGGAGATATCGTTATCTCCCTTGATAAGGTCAAAGAGCAGGCGGAAAAATATGGACATGGCGTCAGGAGAGAATATGCATTTCTGATTGCTCACAGTATGCTTCATCTGCTGGGATATGACCATATGACGGAGGATGAGGCAAAGGATATGGAAACTCGCCAGTCAGCCGTGCTTGAGCATCTGAATATTACGAGGTAAAGGATAAAGGCAATACATGAGTACCGGAAATCATAAGAAAAAATCCAATTATATTGTGCAGGGAGGAATTCTGGCCGCAGCCTCCATTCTGGTAAGAATTATCGGAATGGTGTACCGGATTCCAGTCACAAGAATTCTTGGTCCGGTGGGAAACAGTTATTATTCAGCAGCCTATGAGGTATACTCCATGGTGCTGCTGATTTCTTCGTTCAGTCTCCCGCTGGCAGTATCAAAACTGGTGTCTGCCCGTATGGCGGCAGGACAGCCAAAAGCGGCATATAAGATTTTTAAATGTACCCTGACATTTGCACTGGTGTCCGGAGGAATCGGAGCACTGCTTATTTTCTTCGGGGCGGGATTTTTCAGCGATGTGCTGGTGAATACGCCGGAGAGTAAACTGGCGCTGCAGGTGCTGGCACCGACGATTCTGGTGGTGGCAGTCATGGGCTGTATGAGAGGCTATTTCCAGGGACTTGGAACCATGGTACCTACAGCAGTCTCGCAGATCGTAGAGCAGATTATCAATGCGGCAGTCAGCATCGGTGCCGCCTATGTATTGTTTCATTACGGCCTGAAGATTGATGCAGTGCTTGGAACAAAGACGGCGGCATACGCATACGGAGCAGCCGGAAGTACCCTCGGTACCGGGCTTGGCGCATTGAGCGGCCTTTTGTTTCTGGCATTTTTGGTGGCAGCCTACCGTCATGTGATGAGGCGGAAGATGGCAGTTTCCAGAGAAGAGCGGCGGGAAGAGTCCACAGCAGAGATCTATTATATGCTGATTCTGACCATTATGCCGGTTATTTTAAGTACGGCTGTCTACAATCTGAGCGGAATTATCGATCAGGGTATTTTCAAACATCTGATGGCATTGAAGAATTATGATAGTATGGGAATTGATGAACTGTGGGGTATCTACAGCGGTGAGTATAAGCTTCTGACCAATGTGCCTATTGCAGTGGCTTCTGCAATGGCATCTTCCACGATCCCGGTTCTGACCAGAGCAAGAATCGCGAAAGACAGAAAAGAGATGAGACGCAAGACAGAGAATGCCATCCGTTTTGTTATGGTGATCTGTATTCCGTGTGCAGTAGGCCTTTCTGTGCTGGCAACGCCAATTTTGACGCTTCTTTTCGGAGCAAAAGATCATCTGCAGCTGTCTGCACTTCTGCTTCAGACGGGCAGTCTCTCTGTTGTGCTGTATGGCATGTCTACGCTGACTAACGGTATTTTACAGGGAATGGACAAGATGCGTCTGCCGGTCATCCATGCGGCAATCTCACTGGCACTTCACGTAGTTCTGTTGGTAGTGCTTTTGATGGTAACGAATCTGAACATCCATACTGTGGTATGGGCAAATATTTTCTTTGCATTCCTGATGTGTATTCTGAATTCCAGGTCAATTGCAAAATATATGCGATACCGGCAGGAATTTAAACGGACGTTTATTGTTCCAATACTTGCATCCGGTCTTATGGGACTGGCTGCTTTCGGTGTATATGAGGGACTTTATCTCATGATGAAGAGCAATGCTGTCGCAACACTGGCCGCCTGCATCTGCGCGGTGATTGTGTATGCAGTGGCACTTCTGCTGCTGAAAGGTCTCCGGGAGGAGGAAATTCTTGGTTTTCCAAAGGGAAGAACACTTCTTTCTATTGTGAAGAAACTGCATTTGATGTAAATGAATGCATAAACCTCTTTTTTCCAGTTCATACTAGATGGAAAAAGGAGGTTTTTTTATGTCCAGAAGAACAATGCTCGTGACGCTGGCGGCAGTTGTGGCCATTCTGCTGGCAGTGATGCTCGTGTTTTTGGCGAACTCAGATTCCGGCATTTCTCCGGAAGACAGGAAGGGAACAGAGTTTGTAGAACAGACAGAAGGCGGGGCCGGAGAAGAACAGTTTCCGGCCGCTGATCCGGTGCCTGAAGAGGGAGCGGAAGGAACAGTTTCCAGGGAAAATGAAAACTATGAATTTGTGCTGCGAAACTATCATAATTATGTGACAGTCTATACGCTTCCGGAGGATACCCTTTATGAATACACGGATGTGATTCTTGATGTGCTCCCGGAGGAAACAAAAGAGGAAATCCGGCAGGGAAAGTACCTGCGGAATGAGGAAGAATTGTACAATTTTCTTGAAAATTATACAAGTTAGGATTGCCATCAGAGGGAAGATGTTGTAAATTAATGATAAGCATGCGCAGGCATGAGAATTACTTACATTAAAGAGAGAACAGACCATGGACAGTACGACATTAAGAGAACAGTTAAAAGATAAGAAACGAATTGTTGTGAAAGTAGGAAGTTCATCCCTGACTCATCCGGAGACCGGGCATGTGGATCTTATCAAGCTGGAAAAGCTGGTCCGCGAGCTGACGGATCTTCATAATCGGGGAAAAGAAGTGATTCTGGTAAGTTCCGGAGCGATTGCAGTTGGCCGCAAAACCATCGGCATGAAAGAACGACCCACAAAGCTTGCTACCAAGCAGGCATGTGCATCCATTGGACAGGCGCGGTTGATGATGATCTATCAGAAACTTTTCATGGAATATAATCAGATTGCATCTCAGGTTCTGATGACGAAGAACACGCTGATCAACGGAGAAAACCGGATCAACGCCCGCAATACATTTGAGACGCTGCTGAGTATGGGCGCAATTCCGATTGTCAATGAGAATGACACTATTTCCACCTATGAGATTCAGTTTGGTGATAATGACACGCTTTCCGCGATTGTCACAGCGCTGGTACAGGCGGATCTTCTGATCCTTCTGTCCGATATCGACGGACTGTTTACGGATGACCCCAACAAGAATCCGGATGCGGAGTTTATCGATTATGTAGAGCATGTGGATCATCATTTTGAGCAGATGGGAAAAGGTTCTGCCAGCGACGTGGGCACTGGCGGCATGTCCACAAAACTGAAGGCGGCAAAGCTTGCTACTTCTGCGGGTGCGGATATGGTCATTGCCAACGGGGCAGATATGGGAGTGATTCATCAGATTGTAGATGGTGAACAGATTGGTACCCTGTTCAAAGAAAATCGGACGGAAGATTTTTATCTCATCGACTATCTGGATGAGCCGTCGGTATAAGGAGGAACGAAAAACATATGATAGATGACAGCAAGATTCAGAGAATCAATGAACTGGCAAGAAAATCAAAAGCAGAAGGTCTTACAGAGACAGAGAAGAAAGAACAGCAGCTGCTCCGGCAGGAATTTCTTGCTGCGGTAAGAAAGAACCTGAAGAGCCAGCTGAATAATATTGATATTCTGGAACATGATGGCCGTATTGTAAATCTGGGTGAAAAATATGACAACGGATCAAAAAAAGGAAATTAGACAGGAAGTAAAACGCCGCCGTGCAGAGGCTTTGCCGGAAATGCTTCATGAAAACAGTCTGAAGATTAAGAAGACTTTCGTGGAACTGGAAGTCTATAAAAATACAGCACTCCTGCTGGCTTATGTGGATGCCAAACGGGAAGTGGAGACCCGTCTTCTGATGGAGCAGGCATGGAAAGATGCAAAGAAAGTGGCAGCTCCCCGCGTGGATGGAGACGGAATCATGCATTATTATTATATAGAAGGAATGGATGATCTGGAGTCGGGAAGCTTTGGTATTATGGAACCGAAGAAGAGCTGTCCTCTCTGCAAAGAGGAAGAAGGCCTCATGCTGATGCCGGGTGTGGCATTTGACGAACACTGCCATCGGGTTGGCTATGGCGGTGGTTACTATGACCGCTATCTGGAAAAGCATCCGGGACTGGTACATATTGCACTGGCATTTGAATTTCAGGTATTCCCAGAGGTGCCTTTTGAAGCACATGATATTCTGCCGCAGATGATTGTGACAGAAACACGGATGATAAGACCGGAGGGAAAATAGATGAAGACCCTGGAAGAGATTGGAAAAAGTGCAAAAGCCGCAGAACCGGTACTCCGGATTATGGGTACCAACCAGAAAAATGAAGCATTACTTCATGTGGCAGAAAAACTATTGGAAGAGAAAGCTTTTATTCTGGCAGAAAATGTAAAAGACGTGGAGAAAGCCACTGCAAATGGGATGGCCCAGGGGATGATTGACCGCCTGATGCTGGATGACAACCGGATCGAAGGTATGGCAGAAGGAATTCGTCAGGTGGCAGCGCTGCCAGATCCGGTAGGGGAAGTTACTTCCATGAAACAGCGTCCCAACGGCCTGATGATTGGCTGGAAGAAAGTACCATTGGGCGTTATCGGTATGATCTATGAATCCAGACCAAACGTAACGGCAGATGCCTTTGCTCTCTGCTTTAAGGCAGGAAATGTGGTGATTCTCCGCGGCGGAAGTGACGCATTTTTCTCCAACAGTGCGATCACGAAGGTGATCCGCGCAGCGCTGACGGATGTGAAAATCCCGGAAGATGCGGTACAGCTGATTGAAGATACCCGTCGTGAGACCGTGCAGGAATTCATGAAAATGAACCAGTATGTGGATGTGCTGATTCCTAGAGGCGGTGCAGGACTCATCCGTACCGTAGTGGAGAACAGCCGTATTCCGGTCATCGAGACCGGTACGGGAAACTGCCATATTTTTGTGGATGAGAGTGCGGATTTTGATATGGCCATTGATATTATTTTCAATGCCAAAACCCAGAGAATCGGTGTATGCAATGCCTGTGAATCTCTTGTGATCCATGAGAAGATTGTGGATGCATTTTTGCCGCAGCTGAAAAAACGGCTGGATGAAAAGCAGGTGGAGATGCGCGGAGATGAAAAAGCATGCAGCGCAGCAGAAGGTCTGGTTCCGGCGACAGAGGAAGACTGGGGACGGGAATATCTGGACTACATTCTTTCAGTAAAGACTGTAAAAAATATTGATGAGGCAATTGCCCATATTAACCGCTATAATACGGGTCATTCTGAGGCAATTGTGACGAAGGATTACGCCAATGCGCAGAAATTCCTAAATGAGATTGACGCAGCGGCAGTTTATGTGAATGCTTCCACCCGTTTTACGGATGGATTTGAATTTGGATTCGGTGCAGAGATCGGTATCAGTACCCAGAAACTGCATGCCAGAGGCCCCATGGGACTGGATGCACTGACATCCGGAAAATATATTATATATGGAAATGGACAGATTCGATGAGAGTAATAGCAGGTACAGCGCGCAGTATGCCGTTAAAAACCATAAAAGGGATGGATACCAGACCGACTACAGATAAGACCAAGGAGACATTATTCAATGTACTGCAGACGGATATTCCGGACTGCCGCTTCCTGGATCTGTTCAGCGGAAGCGGAGCCATTGCGATTGAAGCCTTGAGCAGAGGTGCAGCTCATGCGGTACTGGTAGAGCAGAATGCCAAAGCAGCAGAGTGTATCAAAGAAAATCTGATTTTTACAAAGACCATGGAGCGGGCGGAAATCCAGAAATGTGATGTGCTGACGGCTCTTCACCGGATGGAAGGACAGAAGCCCTTCGATGTGATCTTCATGGATCCGCCTTATGATCAGGGGTTGGAAGAGCAGGTGCTGGAATATCTTGTTCACAGCACGCTGGCAGATGAATATACGGTAATCGTGGTCGAGGCATCTCTGGATACGGATTTTTCCTATCTGGAAGGTCTTGGATATCACATATATAAAGAAAAAAAATATAAGACAAATCAGCATGTGTTCATGCAGAAAAAGGATTAAACAATATGATACGAGCGATTTATCCGGGAAGTTTTGACCCGGTTACTTTAGGACATCTTGATATTATCAGAAGAGCATCAAAAACGGTCAATGAATTGATCGTGGGCGTGTTGAATAACGGAGGAAAAACACCGCTGTTCAGCATTGATGAGCGAGTGGAAATGCTGAGAGAAGTGACGGCTGATATTCCGAATGTGAAGATCATGTCCTTCTCCGGACTGCTGGTGGATTTTGCAAGACATACGGATTCTACATTGGTAGTCCGCGGTCTGCGTGCAATTTCAGATTTTGATTATGAGCTTCAGATGGCACAGACAAATCGGAAGATGAATCCTCATGTAGATACCATGTTTCTGGCAACCAGTCTGGAATATGCATATTTAAGTTCCACAACGGTGAAGGAAGTAGCTTATTTCAACGGCGATATCCATGAATTTGTTCCGGAACCGGTAGTGGAAAAAGTACGTGAGAAAATGAAAGCTGCAAAGAACAAATAAAAAGACTACCGGCGCAATCCGCCGGTATTTCTGTTATAGAGGAGGGAAGCATGAAAATCACCATTGTCTGCGTGGGAAAGATCAAAGAAAAGTATTTCACAGGTGCGATTGAAGAATATGCGAAGCGGCTTGGCAGGTACTGCAGTCTGACTGTCACGGAAGTGGCGGATGAGAAGACGCCGGACGGAGCCGGTGAAGCGCTGGAACTTCAGATCAAGGAAAAGGAAGGGGAACGCATTCTCCAGAAGCTTCCGGATAATGCATATGTGGTGGCGCTGGCTATTGATGGTAAAATGTTGGATTCTGAAGAACTGGCGTCGCGGATGGAACAGTGGAATGTAAATGGAATCAGTCATGTGGCATTTGTGATCGGTGGGTCTCTCGGACTGGCTCCGACGGTTCTGAAACGGGCAGACTATAAGCTCAGCTTTTCAAAAATGACATTTCCCCATCAGTTGATGCGTGTGATTCTGTTGGAACAGATTTATCGGAGTTTCCGCATCCGAAATCACGAACCTTATCATAAATAGAGAGATTTCATTGCCTAAACAGAAATGGAATGCTACAATAGGAGAAATGAGGAGGTCTGGTAAAATGAGACTGATTCGGCTGACAAAACAGGATAAGGCAAGAATTCAGCAGATATTGAAAAGGTATCTTGACCGGGAGGAAGTGCAGTCCATGCAACGCTTTGTGCAGCATGGCAGAACATCGACATATGCACACTCGGTAAATGTAGTAAAGCTCAGTTACTGGCTGAATAAGAAATTTCATCTGAATGCAGATGAACGCGCACTTCTGACCGGAGCTCTGCTACATGATTTTTATCTTTATGACTGGCATGAGAAAAGCGACTGGCATAAATGGCACGGTTTTTCACATCCGTTCCGGGCAGCAGGAAATGCGCACCGGATTTTTCACATCGGAAAAAGAGAGCGGCAGATTATCGAGAGCCATATGTGGCCGCTGACATTAAGGCATGTGCCGGAAACAAGAGAAGCGGCGATTGTCTGCATTGCGGATAAATGCTGCTCTTTCTATGAGACCGTCAGAAGATAAGGAAAACAAAAGAAAGAGGAAAAATACATGTTATTAGCAAGAGATTTTCGTGAAATTGCAAGAGATGCACTGAGAGGCCGCTGGGGACTGGCAGTGATCACCGGTCTGGTGGCGTCTCTTCTTGGTGCTTCCATCAGCGTCAATAATGGCAATGGCGTTGGCACTGTCGGCGGAGGAAGCAATGCAGATGCGGTGACGGATGTCAGCTATGCGAACATACAGACAAGCGTGAATCAGATTATCCACAGTGACTGGTTTCAGTCAATTCTGCCGTTCCTGATGGGGCTTATTATTGTGATGGTTGCATGGACCCTTATCAGTCTGGTGCTGGGAGGAGCAGTGACACTTGGTTATGCGCAGTTTAATCTGAATCTGGTAGATGAGAATGACCCTCAGTTCGGAGATTTGTTTTCTCATATCCGCCGCCTCTGGGAAGGTTTCTGCATGCAGTTTTTTCAGGGAATGTTGATCTTCCTGTGGTCACTTTTGTTTGTGATCCCGGGAATCATCGCCAGCTACCGTTATGCCATGACACCGTA
The DNA here is from genome assembly GCA_018228645.1 of Clostridiaceae bacterium Marseille-Q4143. GTDB lineage: Bacteria > Bacillota > Clostridia > Lachnospirales > Lachnospiraceae > Hominiventricola > Hominiventricola filiformis. The sequence continues at coordinate 2,980,928 of CP073693.1, read as the reverse complement.
TATTCTGGCAGAAAATATGGATCTTTCGGTTATGGAGGCCATCAGTGAGTCCAAACGACTGATGAAAGGTAATAAACTGCGTCTGTTCTTTATGGAACTGAGTTTTCTTGGCTGGCAGATTCTGTGTGTTCTGACGCTTGGAATCGCTTCTCTCTGGGTAGGACCTTATATGGAAGCCGCAAAAGCAGCTTTTTACCGCGAGATTTCTGAGAACCGATACAGCCAGCCGAAAGTAGAACCGGAATCTTCGGAAGGAACAATATGGACGACCGATTAGAATTTTCGTTTGTAATGCGGGAAAAGGATTATGCACATTTCCTTGCAATGAAAGATCAATGGAAAGCATGGAAGTCGGGCAGGCGGTGTCTGCATCCGGACGAACGGTATCTCCGGCAGATTCTGGCGTCACCGGAATTGAAAAAACATCTGGGGCAATGGAGTCTTATATTCGGAGAAGAGGAAATCTGTGTCCGTCAGGGAGAAACAGAATACCGGTTTTTCTGGAAAGGAATCGGAGGCATTGTGGAATTCCCGGATGCATTCTGGTTCTACGGAAAAGAAGAAAGCGGACTGTTTGTAATTCCTAAAGGAGTGTTTCCACTGGGGGATCGGGAGGTGTTCCTGAACTGGTGTCGATCGAAAGAAGTATTCTGTACTCCGTATACAGGAGGAAAAGCTCGAAAACCGATGCCGTTTCTACTTCAGCTTTTCCTGCTTTTTCTGGTTTTTGTGGGACTTTTGGGACTTGGTGCCGGAGAGATGCTGCTGGCGAACAGGGCAATAAAATATGTACAGGAATCCACTTCAAAAGTAGATACAGAAGATCTGCAGAAACAGTATCCGGATTATCTGACTATAGAGGATCAGATTGCCATACTCAGGGAGCTGGAATTTGAGATTCCGGACGGTGCGGCAGATTATTATCATTCCTGGATGGATGACAGCGAAAGTGCAAGAGGCTATGTGGAAGGGCATCCGTTTTATGTACTGCTGTCGGATATGGGGCAGGCAAAATATGATCTTGATACCCGGATGCTTATAGGAAATCCGGATCAGGTATTCTGGTTTCCAGATGTGAGCTGGGATATTTCCACAGAATATGTGAATATTATGAATGGAATCAATTCCATTATGAAGGAAAATACATTTATCAGTGTCTCGGAAGACTGTTCAGAAGCGAATTTCAGTCAGGGAACAGGCGTGATTCGGATTACTTTTTGGTGTGGCGGGCAGCCGTATTCTTATCGTGCTCCGGTGGATGCAGAAGGAAAGGTGGATCGGAGTCTGCTTCTTTTTCTGAGTCAGGTGCTGCAAGAGAACGGTTATACGGAAAAGCAGCTGTACCGGTGTCCGGATCAGGATGGAGGAGAACTTCTGTTTTGGAGAGATGCGGCATGGATACAGGAATTCCGGAAGAAGACAGGACTTGATCCGGAAGAAATAACATTAGAATAAGTAAGAAAGAGAGAATAACAGAGATGGCAGATGTAACAGAAAGATTTCTGCGTTATGTTGCAGTAGATACACAGTCAGAGGATGAGCAGGAGGCATTTCCAAGTACGGAAAAACAGAAAAATCTCGGAAGAATGCTGAAAGAAGAACTGGAAGCTCTGGGTGTTTCCGATGTCCGGATGGATGATTATGGTTATGTATATGGCTGTCTTCCGGCAAATACAGAAAAAAAGGTTCCGGCAGTGGGATTTATCTCCCATATGGATACAGCACCGGCAGCATCAGGTGCCAATATTCACACGCAGATTGTAAAAAATTATGACGGCGGTGTGATCCGGCTGAATGAAGTGAGCGGTGAGACGCTTGACCCGAAGGAATATCCGGAACTTCTGAATTATACAGGCCAGGATCTGATCACAACGGACGGTACCACACTCCTTGGCGCAGATGATAAAGCCGGAGTGGCAGAGATCATGAGCATGGTTGCGTATCTGCAGTCACATCCTGAGATTTCCCATGGAAAGATCTGTGTGGCATTTACTCCGGACGAAGAAGTGGGACGCGGTGCGGACTTTTTCGATGTGAAAGAATTTGGTGCGGATGTGGCTTATACCGTAGACGGTGGAGCACTGGGGGAGCTGGAGTATGAGAACTTTAACGCGGCCGGTGCGAAGGTGACGATTCACGGGATCAGCATTCATCCGGGTTCTGCAAGAGGTGCCATGAAAAATGCCATCCTGATTGGTATGGAATTTCAGTCGCTGCTTCCGGTTTATGAAAATCCTGCATGCACGGATGGCTACGAAGGATTCTTCCATCTTGACAGTATTTCCGGTGATGTGGAAGAGACCGTGATGAAATATATTATCCGTGATCATGACAGGGAGAAATTTGAGGCAAAAAAAGAACTGATGAAGGAAGCGGCAGAGTTCCTGAATAAAAAGTATGGAAAAAGAACGGTAGAAGCAGATATTCAGGATTCCTACTACAATATGAAAGAGAAGATTGAGCCGCATATGGAGCTGATTGAAATTGCGTCTGAGGCAATGAAAAAACTGGCAATTGAGCCCAAGGTATGCCCGATCCGCGGAGGTACCGACGGGGCGAGACTTTCTTTTATGGGATTGCCGTGCCCGAATCTTTGCACAGGAGGCCATAATTTCCACGGACGTTATGAGTATGTTCCGGTGCAGTCTATGGAAAAAATTGTACTGCTGCTTTTGGAAATCGTGCAAAAATTTACAGAAATGTAAAATGATACCATGAAAAAATGACGAAAATTAGCAGAGCGTAACATTGAAATTTTTATAATTTGATGGTATAATATCAAATACGGTTCGTTTTATGAAGACAGCCCTTACCTGACAACAGATACGGGGCTGTTTTTTAGCGAATAACGGCCAAAAATATTTTTTGTGTAGGTGATAAAATGGGCAAATATTTTGCGAAAAGACTTGGAATGGCAATTGTTACCATTTTTCTGGTAACTTGTCTGACCTTCCTTCTAATGAACGCAGTCCCGGGTAGTCCCTGGTTAAGTGAGAAAAGTCCGACTGAAGCGACTTTGGCTGCACTGAATGCCAAATACGGACTGGACCAGCCGGTATACGTTCAGTTATTCAAATACCTTGGCAACCTTGCACATGGTGATTTCGGCGTTTCCCTGAAGATGCAGAAGAATCGTCCGGTTCTGAGTATTATTCTTGAGATGTTCCCGGTGTCTGCAAAGATCGGTGCCATTGCGCTGGCATGGGCAGTACTGGTAGGCGTGCCGCTGGGATGTCTGGCAGCATTTAAGAGGGGAAAAATGACTGACAGTATTCTCCGTGTTGTCTGTACCCTTGGAATCTCCATGCCGAGTTTCGTGGTTGCATCTGTACTTCTGGTAACCATGGCAGGAGGTATTTCCGGATTCAAGCTGTTCCCGACGATTTTTGATGCGTCGGCAGGATGGAGAACTTATGTGCTTCCGTGTTTTTCGTTGGGATTTTATCCGATGTGTTATACGGCGCGTCAGACCAGATCTGCCATGTTGGATTCTCTGAATCAGGAGTATATTAAGACAGCGAGAGCAAAGGGTCTGAAAAACAGCAAGATTATTTTCAAACACGCCCTCAGAAATGCCCTGATTCCGGTTATTACTTATCTGGGACCGCAGGTGGCATTTACTTTGTGCGGTGGTTTCGTGGTGGAGAGTGTATTCTCCATTCCGGGATTAGGACGTTATTTCGTACAGTCCATCCAGAACCGTGACTACCCGGTTATCATGGGTACCACGATTTTCCTTGCAACATTTATTATTCTGATGAATGTAGTAGTGGATATTCTTTATAAAGTGGCTGACCCGCGTATCAGCCTTGGCAAGGGAGGAGAGTAACTATGGCAGAAGACAATAAGATAAAGCGATGTCCCGTCAGCCTTCAGCCGGATATTGAATCCCTTCTTGCGGAGCTGACTCCGGAAGATTTCGAACCGGCAAGTCAGCAGGAAAGAGATGACTTCATTCAGGATCGTCAGAGTGTTTCCTACTGGAAGGATGCATGGAGACGTCTGAAGAAAAATACCGTAGCTATGATTGCGTTGGGAGTTATTATTTTCCTGTTCCTGTTTGCATTCGTGGGACCACTCCTGGTTCCCTATGGTTATGATCAGTTTAGTACAGGAGCAGAAAATCTGTACCCGTACCATTATGCCCTGGAAGATCAGACCCGTCTGGATGAAGAGATTGCAGCCAGATCCGAGTCTGAAGTTATGGACGTAGATACGCTGATTGAGAATGCGAAGGCAGAGGCAGAAGCCAAGGGAGAGACTCTTTCCAGTGTAGACATTGCCATGATCCGTGCAAAAGCAAAAGTAGCTTCCAAGGGACAGAGTGAGCACGAGGATACCGATCCGGCTACTGTCCGCAAGGAACTTGGCATTAAGAAAAAACTGTTTGGCTATTCCAACGAAGAACTGCAGAGAAAAGCAGCAGGGGAAAAAGTATTTCCCCATGTGTTCGGTACCGACATGTATGGCCGTGACATTCTGGTCCGTGTGATGTATGGAGCACGTGTATCCATGGCAGTTGGTATTTGTGCGGCGCTGCTGGTACTTCTTATCGGTGCCCTCTACGGTTCCATCTCCGGTTACTGTGGAGGTAAAGTGGATGCAGTCATGCAGCGTATTGTAGAGTTAATTTATTCCGTACCGGAAATGCTGGTTGTTCTGTTGATTGCGACAGCACTGAAACCAATCCTGACGAATTTTGTAAATACAGGAAGCGGTCCGATGAAAGAGTTTGTCAACACTATGGGACCGAACCTGATTTCCATGTTTATTGCATTTGGTATGCTGTACTGGGTAACCATGAGCCGTATTATCCGTGGCCAGGTACTGCAGCTGAAACAGCAGGAGTATGTAACCGCAGCCCGTGCACTGGGTGCTTCCGGCGGAAGAATTATCCGTCAGCATCTGCTGCCGAACTGTATCGGACAGATTGTTGTTACGACATGCCTGCAGATCCCGTCTGCAATCTTTCTGGAGTCCTTCCTGTCCTATCTGGGCGTTGGTGTATCCGCACCGCTGCCAAGTCTTGGTTCCATGGCAACGGATGCATTAAGTGGTATGTATACTTATACTTATCGTCTGATCATTCCGTCCGTGATCTTAAGTGTAATGATTCTGGCGTTCAACTTGTTTGGTGATGGACTTCGCGATGCACTGGATCCGAAGCTGAAGAAATAAGAAGGGAGGAGCGAATATGTCAGAGACGAATAAAACAGGAAAATTGCTGGAAGTAAAAGACCTTCGCGTATCTTTTTTCACTCCTGCCGGAGAAGTAAAAGCAGTTGGAGGCATCTCTTATGACCTGAATTACGGTGAGGTCATGGGGGTTGTAGGTGAGTCCGGCTCCGGAAAGAGCCAGGAAGCCTATTCCATTATGGGATTATTACAGTCCCCGGGAAAAGTAACTGGAGGTTCCATTACTTTTGAAGGGGAAGATGTATTAAGTTATACGAAAGAGCAAATGACCGCATTTCGTGGAAATAAAGTGGCGATGATTTTCCAGAACCCCATGACCTGCTTAAATCCGGTATACACCATCGGAAACCAGCTGGTTGAGGCACTGAGAGCTCATGATAAGAAGATTTCCAAGGCAGACGCAGAGAAGCGTGCCATGGAGATGATGGAGATGGTGGGCATCAATAACGTGGAGAAACGTATGAAGCAGTATCCTCACGAGTTCTCCGGTGGTATGCGCCAGCGTGTGATGATCGCCATGGGTCTGATCTGCCATCCGCAGCTTCTGATTGCCGATGAGCCGACTACCGCACTGGACGTTACGATCCAGGCACAGATTCTGGAACTGATGAAAGATCTGCAGAAAAAGACCCATATGGGTATTATTTTCATCACTCATAACCTGGGTGTAGTAGCAGATATCTGCGACAAAGTGTCTGTTATGTATGCAGGAAGAATTGTTGAGCAGGGTCCGGTAGACGATATTTTCTATGAACCGGCCCATCCGTATACCATGGGACTTCTTTGTTCCATGCCCCGTGTGGATGCAGAATCTTATGAGCGTCTGATTCCGATCGAGGGATCACCGGTCGATATGCTGAACCCGCCGGAAGGATGCCCCTTTGCTCCCCGCTGCGAACACTGCATGAAGATCTGCCTGAAGAAAATGCCTCCTTATGTGGAAGTAGGAGAGAACCATCGTTCTGCCTGCTGGCTGCGTGTTCAGGAGCAGATGAACAAGGAGGAGAAGTAAGATGGCAAATGAAGACAAGATTCTTCTTGAGATTAATAACTTAAGAAAATATTTCCCGGTAAAGGGAATGAAAGGACCCGGTGTACAGGCGGTACAGGATGTTTCTTTCTTCATCAAAAATGGAGAGACCCTTGGTCTGGTAGGAGAGTCCGGATGTGGTAAAACGACCCTTGGCCGTACCATTATCCGCCTTCATGAGCCGACCGGCGGTAAGATCGTATATGATGGAGAGACCATCTATGACAATCCGCTGGGGTCGGATGGCAAACCTCTTGGAAAAGAAAAGGCAGTTAATATGCTGCCGTACCGCAGAAAGATGCAGATTATTTTCCAGGATCCTTCCGCATCCCTTGATCCGCGTATGACCGTAGGCGAGATCATCGGAGAGGCTATTGATATTCACAAGCTGGCACAGTCCAAAAAGGACCGTTCCGATATGATCAAAGAACTGCTTGGCAAAGTCGGACTGAATACCGAGCATGCCAACCGCTATCCTCATGAGTTTTCCGGAGGACAGCAGCAGCGTGTGGGAATTGCCCGCGCCCTGGCAGTAAAGCCGGAATTTATCGTATGTGACGAACCGATTTCCGCACTGGACGTATCCATTCAGTCCCAGGTGGTAAATATGCTGGAGGACATGCAGGAAGAGATGGGACTGACCTATCTGTTCATTGCCCATGACTTATCCGTTGTCCGCCATATTTCCAACCGGATCGGTGTTATGTATTTAGGCTCCCTGGTGGAGCTTGGCGAGAGCTATGAGCTGAACCGCCATCCGATTCATCCGTATACCCAGACACTGCTTTCCGCAGTACCGGTACCGGATCCAAAGCTTTCCAGAACGAGACAGAGAATCGTCCTTCAGGGCGATATTCCGAGTCCCATGAATCCGCCAAGCGGATGTCGTTTCCATACCAGATGTCCCTATGCGACCGAGCGCTGCAGCATGGAAATGCCGGCCTTTAAAGAACACGAGCCGGGACACTGGGCAGCATGTCATCTTCTGGATAAATAAGAGTATCAGAACGTAAGTTCTTTTGATACATGCGTGTTTATCACGCGAAGAATATAAAGGAGGATCGTATTATGAAAAATACGAAAAAGTTTCTGGCACTGGCACTGGCTTCTGTTATGGCAGTATCTGTAGCAGCCTGCGGAAGCAGCAGCTCCACTAACGACACATCTGCAGCAGACAGCAGTACTACTACTGAAGCAGCAGATACCACTGCATCCGCCGATGGATATAACCTGGCAGTCTGCCTGGCATCTGAGCCGATGACCATTGACCCGGCTCTGAACTCTGCTGTTGACGGAGCAATTATGACCAATCATATGTTCGAGGGCCTTGTAAAATGGGTCGACAACGGAAGCGGAGAAGCAGAGCTTGCTCCTGGACAGGCTGAGTCCTGGGAGAAGACCGTGAATGATGATGGTACCGTTACTTACGCAATTAAAATGCGTGATGGTATCAAATGGTCTGACGGAAAAGACGTAACTGCTGGCGATTTTGAGTACAGCTGGAAACGTCTGGCTGATCCGGCTACTGCTGCAGACTACTGCTATATGATCGATATGGTACAGGGATATGCAGAAGTTGCAGACGGATCTGCAGACAAAGATACTCTTGGAATCAAAGCAGTTGATGACAAGAACCTTGAGATTACTCTTTCCTATGATTGCCCGTACTTCGAGGAGATCATGGCATTCCCGGCTACTTTCCCGGTTCGTCAGGATATTGTAGAAGGAAATGAAGAGTGGACTTACAGTCCGGAGACCTACATCGGAAACGGTGCATATAAAATGGTTGAGTGGTCCCATAATGCATACATTCTTACCGAGAAGAGTGAGACTTACTATGATTATGAGAAACTTGGTCCGGACACCATCAAATACACCCTGCTGGATGACAACAACGCTATGCTGGCAGCATTCAACAGTGGTGAGCTGAACTTCATCATGAACTTCCCGACTGACGAGATGGCTAACTATCTCGCATCTGGACAGATCACGGTAGCTCCGTACATCGGAACCTACTATGTATGCTTCAACACAGAGGATGAAGTATTCTCCAACCCGCTTGTTCGTCAGGCATTCTCTCTGGTTATCGATCGTAACTACATCGTAGAGAACGTATCTCAGTCCGGTGAGGTTCCGGCTACCGGATATGTTCCGTCTGGTGTATATGATGCAGAGGGCGCTAACGGTGATGATTTCCGTACTGTAGGTGGCGAGTACTACAGCGTATCCGCTGACGATTATCAGGCAAACTGCGACAAAGCCCGTGAGCTTCTTGCAGAGGCAGGATATCCGAACGGAGAGGGATTCCCGGCTGTTGAGTACATGTACAACACTGACGACCGTCACAAAGCAATCGCTGAGGCACTGCAGAACATGTGGCAGACCGAGCTGGGCGTAACCGTTAACCTGAGCAATCAGGATTGGAACGTATTCCTGAAGAGCAGAAAAGACGGAGATTTCCAGATTGCACGTAACGGCTGGATTGCGGACTACAATGATCCGTGCTCTTTCCTGGATATGTGGTATACCGGCGGTGGAAACAACGATGCACAGTACTCTAATCCGGAGTATGATGCTCTGATCGACGCAGCAAAAGCTACATCTGACCAGACTGAGCGTATGGCTGCTTTCCACAAGGCTGAGGATCTCCTTATCGGACAGGACAGCGTTCTTGCACCGATCTACTTCTATACCAACCCGTATATGCTGTCTGATAACATCAGCGGTATGTACTACACTCCGCTTGGATATTTCTTCTTCGGATATACCCAGCAGAACTAATGATTGTAAAAATCATGGCGCAGGCCGGACAGGAAACTGTCTGACCTGCGTCTTTTTTTGTCCATTCATTGAAACCGTAAGCATTTTCTGCTAAAATAGACAGGAAGTTTGAAAATATGGAGGCACCGGTGTGCGGGATTATAATGCGGAAGAACAGTTAAGACAGAAGAAAAGGGAGCGGCAGCGGATGGAAAACCGCAGAAGAGCCCGTGAGCGACAGCGGAGAAAACGACGAATGTTGATGGCCGCGACGGGAACCGCCGCAGTGGTTCTGTTGGCGCTGGGAATCTGGTTGATGACCGGCCGGACAGGGAAGGCAAAACTGTCGGAAGATTCTGGAGAAACAATGCAGGAACAGACAACGACATCAGTGTCGGATACCGGAGATGATGCAGGGGATAATTCGCAGGATATGGAGCAGGCTTCCGAGGAAGAAGATCAGGAAGCGGAAGAGGCAGAAGCTTCGGTCCAAACATCCTCCATGCCATTTGCGGCAGGTTATGATGCAAAAGAAACAGACAGTACCACCTACCTGGGCAGTGATTCGGTACAGAGCGGCTATGCATTGTTAGTAGATCTCGATGACAATACTATTGTATCTCAGAAAGGGGCTTATGATCGGATCAGCCCGGCTTCCATGACGAAGATTCTGACCGTTCTGGTTGCGGCTGAGCATGTGACGGATCTTGATGATACCTTTACCATTACCAAGGAGATCACCGATTTCAGCTATTCCCATGACTGCAGTGCGGTGGGATTTCTGGACGAGGAGACGGTAACCGTCCGGGATCTTCTCTATGGAACGATCCTTCCCTCCGGCGGAGATGCGGCTGCAGGTCTTGCCTGCTATGTGGCAGGTTCCATGGATGCCTTTGTGGACATGATGAATGAGAAGCTTGCAGAGCTTGGACTGTCCGATACGGCACATTTTACCAACTGTGTGGGATTATATGATGAAAATCATTACTGCAGCATTTATGACATGGCCATGATCTTAAAGGCAGCTGTGGAAAATGATCTGGCACGGGAGGTGCTGACCGCACATACCTATACAACCAGCGCAACAGAGCAACACCCGGAAGGAATTACCATTTCCAACTGGTTTTTAAGAAGAATCGAAGATAAAGATACAAAAGGCACGGTAGTCTGTGCCAAGACCGGGTTTGTTGCTCAGTCTGGCAACTGTGCTGCTAGCTATGAGGAGACAGACAGCGGTAAACATTATATCTGTGTGACTGCCAATGCGCACAGCAGCTGGCGGTGCATCTATGATCATGTGGCTGTTTATCAGGAATATACAAATTGAAAGGAAGAACATTATGGAAAAAAATGAGATTCTGATGATCTATGGAAAAAACTATAAGGAGATGACTAAGGAAATCCTTACATCTGCGAAACTGGCCGAGCAGATCGGTGACAAGAAGAAAAAGATCGGTCTGAAGCCGAATCTGGTAGTTGCAAAAACTCCGGACAGCGGTGCAACCACTCATATGGAGATGATTGAGGGAACCATCGAATACCTGCAGGAGAATGGATTTAAAAATATTTCCATTACGGAAGGTTCCTGGGTTGGTGATCGTACTCAGGCTGCATTCCGTGTCTGTGGTTATCCGGAAGTGGCGCGCAAATACGGCGTAAAACTGGTGGACAACCAGCAGGATACTTATAAATCCTACAACGCAAAGGGTATGCAGCTGAATGTCTGTGATTTTCCTATGTCTCTGGACTTCCTGATTAATATGCCGGTTCTGAAAGGACATTGTCAGACAACGATTACCTGTGCCCTGAAGAACAACAAAGGTCTGATCCCGAACAGTGAGAAGCGTAAATTCCACACTATGGGCCTGCATAAACCGATCGCACATCTGGCAACCGTTGTACCGAATGATTTTATCCTCGTTGACAATATTTGTGGAGATCTTGATTTTGAAGAGGGCGGCAACCCGGTAACCATGAATCGTATTATGGCATTCCGCGATCCGGTTCTCTGTGATGCATTTGTCTGTGAGACAATGGGCTATCCGGTCAGTGAAGTGGCTTATATCGGTATGGCAGAGAAACTGGGTGTCGGATGTGCAGATACTTCCAAGGCAAAGATTATCGAGCTGAACGAAGGCTGCAATGCAAAGGGAAAGATCCGTATGACCAGAAGAGTGCAGGAACTGGCAAAATATGTGGAACCGGTGGATGCCTGCAGTGCCTGCTATGGTTCTCTGATCTATGCGCTTGATCGTCTGAATGATATGGGCATGCTGAGAAATTGTAAGAAAAAGATTGCCATCGGGCAGGGATATAAAGGACAGACCGGTGAGATCGGTATCGGTCACTGTACCTGTGGCTTTGAGAAGAGCTGCAAGGGATGCCCGCCGAAAGCCATTGATATGGTAGAATTCCTGAAGAAAGAGCTGTAAGATGAATTATAAGGCAGTTTTGCAGTATGATGGGACACGCTATCGTGGATGGCAGACCCAGGGAAATACGGATAATACGATACAGAGCAAGCTGGAAACATTGCTCACGAAGATGGCAGGAGAGCCGGTGGAAGTGAATGGTTCCGGAAGAACGGACGCAGGGGTTCATGCCGCCGGACAGGTTATCAGTTTTCGGTGTAAGACGAAAGAATCACCCGAGGAGATCTGCCGATATATGAATGAATATCTGCCGGAAGATATTGCTGTTCTGACCGTGGAGGAGGCTGCTCCCCGGTTTCATGCGAGACTGAATGCCGTGCGGAAGACCTATGTCTACCGGATCTGGAATGCACCGGTCAGAAATGTATTCCGCAGAAGATTTACCATATGGATCCAGAAACCGCTGGATCTTGATGCCATGGAACAGGCGGCAACTCTTCTATGCGGAACTCACGACTATCGGGCGTTCTGTTCACAGAAGAAGTTCAAGAAGTCTACCGTGCGTACCATTGAGAAGATCGAGATCGGAAAGATGGGACAGGAGATCCGCATTTCTTATACCGGAGATGGATTCCTTTATCATATGGTCCGCATTCTGACCGGTACGTTGGTGGAAGTGGGACTGGGACTTCGGAAACCGGAAGAAATGACGGAGATACTGGAAGGGCAGGATCGCACAAAAGCCGGACGGCTTATGCCGCCGGAAGGACTGACGCTGGAGAGCGTGGAATATTAGATATATGGGGTGATCTTTGATCGCCCCATAATAATTTAAAGCGGGGATGAAAAATGAAAAAAACAGATTTGAGATACAGAGCATACGTACAGATTTTAAAAGAAGAACTGGTACCGGCAATGGGATGTACCGAGCCGATTGCACTGGCCTATGCGGCGGCAGTAGCGAGAAAGACACTGGGAGTACTGCCGGATAAAGTAGAAGTGGCAGCCAGCGGAAGTATTATCAAAAATGTAAAATCTGTGATCGTGCCGCATACCGGACATCTGAAAGGCATTCCTGCGGCAGCGGCGGCAGGAATTGTGGCAGGGGATGCGGAAAAGAAACTGGAAGTAATCTCCTATGTGAAAGAGGAACAGGTTGAGGAGATCAAACAGTTTCTGGAACAGACCCCTATTACAGTGGAACATCTGGAAAGCGGTATTACTTTTGATATTGAGGTAACCGTTCATGCAGGCGCAGATTCTGCAAAGGTGCGAATTGCTAATTACCATACTAATATTGTAAGAATTGAGAAAAACGGAGAGATCCTTGAAAATATTCCAGTATCGGGAGAAGAGGAAAATAACCTGACGGACCGGAGTCTTCTGGATATGGAGCATATCTGGGAGTTTATCAATACCGTAGATGTAGAAGATGTAAAACCGATACTGGAGCCGCAGCTTCGTATGAATATGGCCATTGCAGAAGAAGGTATGACCAATGATTACGGCGCTAATATCGGAAAAGTCATCTGGAAAACCCAGGAACATACGACTGCCAACCATGCCCGAGCCATGGCTGCCGCCGGATCTGATGCCCGTATGAACGGCTGTGAGATGCCGGTTGTTATCAATTCAGGAAGCGGTAATCAGGGTATCACCGCATCTGTGCCGGTTGTTATCTTTGCAAGAGAACTGGGTGTATCCGAAGAGAAGATGTACCGTGCCCTGGCACTGTCCAACCTGACGGCAATTCATCAGAAGACGCCTATCGGAAGACTTTCCGCATTTTGCGGTGCCATCAGTGCAGGCGTAGGCGCCGGAGCTGGTATTTCCTACTTAAAAGACGGAGACTACAAAGTGCTGATTCATACAGTAGTCAATGCCCTTGCCATTGTATCCGGTATTGTCTGTGACGGCGCAAAAGCTTCCTGCGCTGCAAAGATTGCAACTGCAGTGGAAGCAGGCATCATGGGATATGATATGTACATGTGCGGACAGGAATTTCATGCAGGAGACGGCCTGGTTGGCGCAGGTGTGGAAGCCAATATCCAGAACGTAGGCCGCCTTGCAAAAGATGGAATGAAAGAGACCAATCAGGAGATCATTAAGATTATGATTGGATGTTAAATCGTAATTTTCTCCCGCTCTTTCAGTATTTTCGGAAAGAAATGAAAAAACAGGCAGCTGGTCATGGTGGCGGACACCACATCGGCCACCGGTTCTGAGAAGAAGGCAGCATCTGCGGTGAGCAGGGCAGGCAGAAGGATAAGCCCGGTGAGGAACACAAATTTCCGGAAAGCAGAGCAGAAGAGTGCCAGCTTCACTTTGCCGAGGGCTGTGGTCTCGTCCACCAGCGGATACTGCACAGCCAGCGGGATAATCATAAAGGTGAATCGCTTAATATAAGTAACGGAACGGCTCAGGATTACAGGATCCTCCGTGAAAAGTTGTACGTAGACCGGGGATACGGTCCAGGTCACAATGGTCATCAGAATACAGAAAGTAACACATAGTCCGGTGATGCACAGAATCGCTTTTTTGATTCTCTCTGCATCACCTTTTCCATAGTTAAAACTGACCACCGGCTGGCTGCCGAGAGTAATACCGCCCATGGGCATAGTGATGAGCAGAAGATAACTCTGTACAATGGTTGCACAGGTGACCAGCGTATCACCCTCACCCGGACCGCCGTAACGCTGCAGCACGGTGTTCAGCACAATGAGCAGAATGCTGTCACTGGCAAGAATCAGGAACGGGGAGAAACCAAAGGTGACAATTCGCTTCATGACACTTACATGAAAATCACCCCAGCCAAGCCGTATCGGCATCCGTTTGCTGAACAGGCAGCCAAGCACAAAGAGACAGGAGACGATCTGGGAAATGACCGTCGCAATGGCAGCTCCGGCAACGCCCATATGGAAGACAAAGATGAACAGTGGATCCAGAATAATATTCAGAATTGCACCGATGACAACCGTTGCCATGCCAAGACCGGAAAATCCCTGGGCAATGAGAAAGCTGTTCATGCCGCCGGAGATTAATGCGAAAAAAGTTCCGGCAGTATAAATCGTCACATAGGTATTGGCATAGGAAAAGGTTGCATCACTGGCGCCAAACCACATGAGCAACGTATTTTTACTGAGCAGGAATACGCTGGTCAGTACGGCAGACAGAATCAGAAGCATTAAAAATCCGTTGTTCAGTACCTGACGGGCTTCTTTTTCATTGCCGCTTCCCATTTTCATAGCCATGATGGGGGCGCCGCCCTGACCGACCATGGAGCCGAAGGATGCCAGAAGAGTGACAATCGGCGCACAGATGCCGACACCGGCCAGTGCCAGATCTCCAACACCGGTTCCGATATACATTCGGTCGACGATGGAATATAAAACATTTACCAGCTGCGCCAGCATTGTGGGGATGGCCAGCCGTATTACCAGACGGGGAATTTCATCCCGTCCCAGATCATTTGTGCGACTCATAGGATCAACCAATTCCTCCAAGTAAAATTCCCAGTATCAGTACAAGTACACATAGCGGACAGTAAATATATTTGCAGACAGGGAGGAACAGATCGGTAAACGGTTTGTTCCTTCCTTTATTTACCTGCACATTCACATATGATTTGCCACAGATCCAGAAGAACATGATGCCGGCAAGTCCTGCACCCAGCGGGCAGATATAGATGGACAGCACATCCATCCAGTCGGATACGATGCCCTGAATGCAGATGGAAACAATCAGTGAAAATACAGCAATCAGAGTACAGGAAGTCTTTCTTCCAAGGTGAAGCTTTTCCTGGATGGTTGCAATGGGCGCTTCATACAAGTTAATGAGTGAGGACAGCCCGGCGGAAAAGACAGCCACAAAGAAGATCATGGCAATCAGATGACCACAGGGCATAGATTTAAACAAAGCCGGCAGATAGATGAACATCAGTCCGGGTCCACCCTGGTCAAGCTGTGCACCGATGGTTGCCATAGCCGGAATGATAACAATGGCTGCAAGAAGAGCTGCAATGGTATCAAACAGGGCAACACGTCCGGCAGCCGCCGGAATATCCTCCTTGTCAGAGAGGTAAGAGCCATAGATCAGTGTACCATTTCCAGCGACAGATAAAGAAAAAAAGGCCTGTCCGAGAGCAAAAATCCAGGTTTTCGGGTTTGCTAATATAACCGGATCAATTCGGAAAATATACCGGTAACCGTCGATAGCACCTGGTTGGAATGCTACATAGATTCCGAGAATGGCGAACAGAATAAAGAAAACCGGCATCATGATCCGGTTGGCTTTCTCGATACCCTGACCGATACCAAACATCAGGATGATCATGCCAATGATGAGGGCAACAATCTGCCAGCCATTATTTCCAAAGGAACTGGCCATCTGCCCGAATTCTGCTCCGAATCCATCTGCGTCAGATGGCGCCAGAGTAGCTCCGGTGAAGGAACCAACCATATATTTTAGAATCCATCCCATGACAACAGTATAGCCGATAGCCATGGCAAGGGCGCCGAGTACAGGAATATATCCAAGAAGTTCTCCTGTACTGCGGTGCCCTTTGATTTCACACGCATAACCAAATGCATCTACAGGACCGGAGCGGGCTGCTCTCCCAAAACTCATTTCGCCGATGACTCCGGTAAAACTGATCAGTGCCACAAAAAGAAAATACGGAAGCAGATAGGAACCGCCTCCGTACATGGAGACTCTGGTTGGAAACATCCAGATATTGCCCATACCCACGGCAGAGCCGATACAGGCCAGAATAAATCCCCATTTATTGTTAAAAGAATCTCTTTTTTTCATTTGTTACTTGTCCCTCGCATTCATAAACTCAATGTATCTATGATACATGATTGGAGTCGGAAAGTAAATGAAAAAGAGCATCAGACGAACTACAGAAAAAACTCAATACCAAATACCACGGCGCAGCAGATGACAGCTACCGGTAAAAGTCCAGCACCTGCATAAGCAGCGATGATACCAATCAGCAGTGCCAGTGCACCGGAGATGGGAGACTGGGTGGCGTGGATAATGGCAGGAAATGTCATTACTGCAAGTGTTACATAAGGTACATAGTACAAAAACGACTGAAGAAATTTATTTTCAATCGGTTTTCGGATCAGGGTCAGCGGAAGTACGCGGATCAGGTAAGATACGGCTCCGGTGATAAAAATGTAAACATACATATTATGCGTCATGTTCAGGACCTCCTTCGGTATGGATTGGGAAGAAATAAGCTGCTCCGGCAGACAGTATTACAGTCAGGATAATGGTTCTGGTGCCTTCGGAGATGGAAGAGATCAGCGGGAGACAGGAGGAGGCGTAACTTGCAGCAAATGCCAAAATAATCAGTGCTGCAACGACCTTATCTTTTTTTGCCGGAGGAATGATGATTGCCAGGAACATGCCAAACAGAGAAACACTTAATGCACTCACCACACGGGCCGGCATGATATTTCCGGCAATGATACCGCAGGCCGTTCCGGTTGCCCAGCAGGGAATGGCGGTCAGCATGGCGCCGTAGGAGTAGAAAGGTTCCAGATAGCCGGGACGGGCAATGGAGATGCCAAAGAGCTCATCGGTAATATCGTAACCCATTAAAAGCCGGTGCCCGAAGGAAAGCCCGGGTTTCAGACGCTGTCCCATGGCGCAGCTCATGAGAAGATACCGGGCATTGGCAATCAAAGTAACAACAGCAATTTCTATGTAGGAAGCATTGGCTGCGATCACGGTAATTCCGGCATATTCTCCGGCAGACGCATTATTCAGAAAGCTGAGCAAAAATCCCTGAAATGCATTCATGCCCGCATTTCTTGCGGCAATACCCAGTGAAAAAGCCACTGCAAAATACCCAAGTCCTATGGGAATGGCATCCTTTATTCCCTCCTGAAGTATCTTTGCATTCGATTTACTCATAACACGGATTCCTCCCAAGAATCAGATTTATTTTCTGAGCAATATTTTAGCAGTCTTCTTTACATAAGTAAAATGAATGATTATGATGAATACATAAGAAAAAGTGATGAGGTGAACAACATGTTATCCAGATATGAAATATTTTGCAAAGTAATGGAAAATGGCAGTTTCACAAAGACAGCAGAAGAACTGGGATATTCTCAGAGTGCCGTCAGTCAGGCAGTTCGGACTTTGGAACAGGAGACAGAAACGGTGCTCATTGACCGGAAAAAGGATGGAATTGGACTGACCGCAGACGGTGAGCAGTATCTTCCGTATTTTCAGCAGATCTATCAGGCGGAAAAGAATCTGGAACGAAAAGAAGAGGAAATGAAGGGACTTACCAACAGCGCCATCCGAATTGGAACTTTTACCAGTGTCAGCCGTACCTTTCTGCCAAGATTGATGATGGAATTTAAGAAACAATATCCGGAAGTGCGATTCATTCTTCAACAGGGGGAATATACCAGTATTGCCCAGTGGGTAAGAGACGGAAGCGTGGATTTTGGATTTGCCAATGCAGAAGCAGTGCCAGGGCTGGAAACCAGTATTTTATATAAGGATGAAATGGCGGCCGTACTGCCGAAAGGACATCCTCTGACCAGAAAGCAAGTCATTTCACTAAAAGATCTTGAGCAGGAACCTTTCATTCTTCTGGATGAAGGAGAGTACAGCGTACCTGAGCAGGCTTTTCGGCGGGCGGGGCTGCATCCGAAAATTGAGTACAAAGTATACGACGATTACTCTATTTTAGCTATGGTACGACAGAGCCTTGGAGTCTCTGCCATGTACAAAAGAGTGCTGGAAGGATTCGAAGCAGGGCTTGCCGTCCGCCCGGTAAAAGAGCGGATGGAACGTCCGGTGGCACTGGTGTGGAAAGATTGGAATACGATGCCCTTTGCAGCAAGAAAGTTTGTGTCTTATGTGCGGTTAAAATTTTAACAAACTACCAGATCTTGCAGATATTGAGAAATTTTTGCGTGAAAGACACTTTTTCTTGTATTTCCTATGGGCCATGATATAATAACAGCGTCTCGAAAGTTATACTACGCTAATTATTTATCACAAGGAGGTTCATAGATGAAAAATTTTGAACAGTGGGGCGGATTTGAAGGCCGCATCTGGAAAGAAGAGATCAATGTAAGAGATTTCATCCAGAAAAACTATACCCCGTATGAGGGAGACGAATCCTTCCTGGAGGGACCCACAGAGGCAACTGACAAATTATGGGGAATTCTGCAGGGACTGCAGAAAGAAGAGCGTGCAAAAGGCGGCATTCTGGATATGGATACTCATATTGTATCCGGCATCACATCCCATGGAGCAGGATATATCAGTGAAGAGACCAAAGATCTTGAGCAGGTCGTAGGACTTCAGACAGACAAACCACTGAAGAGAGCATTTATGCCCTTTGGAGGAATCAAGATGGCTGAGCAGGCATGCCAGACCAATGGCTACGAGCCGGATCCAGAGCTACACAAAATCTTTACCGAGTACTGCAGAACTCATAATCAGGGCGTCTTCGATGCTTACACTCCGGAGATGAAGAAAGCACGTCACAATAAAATTATTACCGGACTTCCGGATACCTACGGAAGAGGACGTATCGTCGGTGACTACCGTCGTGTGGCTCTGTACGGAATTGATTTTCTGATGGAGAAGAAGGCAGAAGATTTCGCGAACTGTGGAGATGGAACTATGACTGATGATGTGATCCGTCAGAGAGAAGAGATCAGCAGACAGTATCAGGCACTTGGCCAGATGAAGAAGATGGCTGAGATCTACGGCTTTGATATTTCCCAGCCTGCCAAGAATGCAAAAGAAGCAGTACAGTGGCTGTATTTTGGATATCTGGCAGCTGTGAAAACCCAGAACGGTGCAGCCATGAGTGTTGGCCGTGTGTCTACCTTCCTTGATATCTATATTCAGAGAGATCTGGAAAATGGCAGCCTCACTGAGAAAGAGGCCCAGGAGCTCATCGACCATTTTGTTATGAAGCTTCGTATGGTAAAATTCGCAAGAATTCCGTCCTACAATCAGCTGTTCTCCGGCGACCCGGTATGGGCAACTCTGGAAGTGGCAGGTATCGGTGTAGACGGACGTTCCATGGTTACCAAGAACGACTATCGTTTCCTGCATACGCTGGTCAATATGGGACCGAGCCCTGAGCCGAACCTGACCGTATTGTATTCCTCTGCACTGCCGCAGAACTTCAAGAAATTTGCAGCTGATATCTCTATCCGCACCAGTTCTGTACAGTATGAGAATGATGATGTGATGAAGCCGGTATGGGGTGATGATTACTCCATCTGCTGCTGTGTGTCTGCAACCCAGACCGGTAAAGAGATGCAGTTCTTCGGAGCAAGAGCAAATCTGGCAAAATGCCTTCTGTATGCCGTAAACGGTGGTGTAGACGTAAAGACCAGAGAGCAGGTTGGACCGGCCTATAAACCGATCACTTCCGAGTATCTGGATTACGATGAAGTCATTGCAAAATACGACAAGATGATGGACTGGCTGGCAGGCCTTTATGTCAACGTATTGAACCTGATCCAGTATATGCATGACAAATATTACTATGAAGCAGCTGAGATGGCCCTCATTGATACTGATGTGAGAAGAACCTTCGCAACTGGTATTGCAGGATTCTCCCATGTAGTAGACTCCTTAAGTGCCATCAAATATGCAAAAGTAAAAACCGTTCGTGATGAGACCGGTATCGTAGTCGATTATATTACCGAGGGAGACTTCCCAAGATATGGTAACGATGATGACAGAGCAGATGACATCGCTGTATGGCTTCTGAAGACATTCCTTGACAAGATTAAGAAACATCATACCTACAGAAATTCCGAGGCAACCACCTCTATCCTGACCATTACTTCCAACGTAGTCTATGGTAAGGCAACCGGAAGCATGCCGGACGGAAGAAAAGCAGGCGAGCCGCTGTCTCCGGGAGCAAACCCAAGCTATGGTGCTGAGAAGAGTGGACTTTTGGCTTCCCTCAACTCCGTTGCAAAACTTCCCTATGAGTGGGCACTGGATGGTATTTCCAATACCCAGACCATCAATCCGGATGCACTGGGACACAGTGAGGATGAGAGAATCAAGAATCTGGTACAGGTGATGGACGGATACTTTGATCAGGGCGCACATCACCTCAATGTCAATGTATTTGGAACCGAGAAACTGATCGATGCGATGGAGCATCCGGAGAAAGAGGAGTACGCAAACTTCACTATCCGTGTATCCGGATATGCAGTGAAATTTATCGATCTGACAAGAGAGCAGCAGATGGATGTGATCTCCAGAACCTGCCACAAGAGCATGTAATTGGCTATGAATGAACATACCGTAATCACCGGAAAGATTCATTCTCTGGAAACATTTGGACTGGTAGATGGTCCGGGAGTCCGGTGCGTGGTATTTCTGCAGGGCTGCCATATGCGCTGCAGATACTGCCACAATCCGGAGACCTGGAGCATGCAGGGAGGCGAAGATTCCACAGCAGAAGAAATGTTTCGTAAAGTGTACCGTTACCGGAATTACTGGGGAAAAGATGGGGGGCTTACCGTCAGCGGAGGTGAGCCTCTTCTCCAGTTAGACTTTGTAACGGAATTTTTCCGCCTGGCAAAAGAAAAAAAAGTAAACACGGCACTGGATACCTCCGGCAATCCGTTTTTGATGACTCCGGAGTATCTGGAAAAATTTGACCGTCTTATGGAGTTGACCGATCTGTTTCTGCTTGATATTAAGGCAGTGGATGGAAAGCTTCATAAGGAACTGACGGGACAGCCCAATGACAATATTCTTGCCATGGCCCATTATCTGGCTGACCATGGAAAATCCATGTGGATTCGCCACGTGCTGGTACCGGGGCTGACAGATTCGGAAGACGACCTTCTGGCACTTCGGGATCTGGAACGATCTCTTCCAACACTCAAAAGAGTGGAAGTTCTTCCTTATCATACCCTTGGTTTGTTCAAATGGGAAAAGTTAGGAATAACATACTCACTGAATGGAGTGCCGACACCGACGGAAGAAGAAGTAAGAAGAGCGGAAGAAATTCTTGAAATACATAAATATTAAGTAATAAAGGAGTTTGATAAATTCTATCAGCTCCTTTTCTTGCGTTTTTTGTTTTGGTCTGTTATGATAATTCATGGTTAGCAAATACTAACTACGTGAATAAATCAGGAAACTCCATTTTCAAAATCACCGGAACCTGGACAATTCCGGTGAAAGAGTCCTGCTTGACATGGTAGTAATGAAAAATTTTACATAAAGGAGAACATTTACTATGGATTATTTAGAGATTGAAAAGGTAGTAGGAAGAGAGATTCTGGATTCCAGAGGAAATCCTACGGTAGAAGCAGAAGTTTATCTGGCTGACGGAACCATCGGAAGAGGCGCAGCTCCCAGTGGTGCATCCACCGGAGAGTTCGAGGCTCTGGAGTTAAGAGATGGCGACAAGAGCAGATACCTTGGAAAAGGAGTTACCAAAGCAGTAGAGAATATCAATACCGTCATTAATGAAGTATTGACCGGTATGGATGCATCCGATACTTATGCCATCGACAAAGCGATGATCGAGGCTGACGGAACCAAAGACAAATCCAAACTGGGTGCAAATGCAATCCTGGCTGTATCCATCGCAGCAGCAAGAGCAGCATCTGTTTCTCTTGATATTCCGCTGTACCGTTTCCTTGGCGGTGTATCCGGTAACCGTCTTCCGGTTCCGATGATGAATATTGTAAACGGCGGCTGCCATGCACTGTCTTCCGGATTGGATGTGCAGGAGTTCATGATTATGCCGGTAGGCGCTCCGTCCTTCAAAGAGTGCTTAAGATGGTGTGCGGAGGTATTCCATGCACTGGCTTCTATTTTAAAAGAGCGCGGACTGGCTACTTCCGTAGGTGACGAAGGTGGATTTGCTCCGGCACTGAAGTCCGATGAAGAAGCAATCGAGACCATTCTGGCGGCAGTAAAGAAAGCTGGCTACGAGCCGGGCAAAGACTTCAAGATCGCTATGGATGCGGCATCTTCTGAGTGGAAGAGCGAGAAAGGCAAAGGCTTCTACAAACTTCCGAAAGCAGGAACCGAGTATACTTCCGAGGAGCTTATTGAGCACTGGGCAAAACTCTGCGAGAAATACCCGATCATTTCCATCGAGGATGGTCTGGATGAGGAAGACTGGGAAGGCTGGCAGAAACTGACTGCAAGACTGGGAGATAAAGTACAGCTGGTTGGCGATGACCTCTTCGTTACCAATACTGAGAGACTTGCAAAAGGTATCAAACTGGGTGCAGGAAATGCTATCCTTATCAAACTGAACCAGATCGGTTCCGTATCTGAGACACTGGAAGCAATCAAGATGGCTCACAAAGCTGGTTATACCGCGATTTCTTCCCATCGTTCCGGTGAGACCGCAGACACTACCATTGCAGATCTTGCAGTAGCACTCAACACTTGCCAGATCAAGACCGGTGCTCCGAGCAGATCTGAGCGTGTTGCAAAATACAATCAGCTGCTCAGAATCGAAGAACAGCTGGGCGCAAGCGCTGTCTATCCGGGAATCGGTGCTTTTAATGTAAAGAATGACTGAAATATATGTATGATATGAATTATAGGAGGAGCCGTTGCTAAGCAACAGCTCCTTTTGCTAAAGCTGCCGGCGCAGGGTAGCAAAGATGTGATAGTAAGTCACCCTTGCACAAACTACCAAAATCCCTTATAATAAATCGGATTGACAGTTAACAACAGAAATTAATAGAAAAGGTAGTTTATGCGTAAATTAGCGTTATCAGATGAGATCCTTATGACCATTGAGAAACCGGCCCGTTACATCGGCGGAGAAGTCAATGCGGTCATGAAGGACAAGGAAAAGATAGACATCCGGTTCGCCATGTGTTTCCCGGATGTGTATGAGATCGGTATGTCCCACCTGGGCATTCAGATTCTCTACGATATGTTTAATAAGAGAGAGGATACCTGGTGTGAGCGTGTCTATTCTCCGTGGAATGACATGGACAAAGTGATGCGGGAGCAGCAGATTCCGCTTTTTGCGCTGGAATCCCAGGATCCGATCAAGGATTTTGATTTCCTGGGTATTACCATTCAGTATGAGATGTGCTACACCAATATCCTGCAGGTGCTGGATCTGGCACAGATCCCGCTGGAGGCATCCCAACGTACAAAGGAGCATCCCTTTGTCATTGGTGGCGGTCCCTGTACCTATAATCCGGAACCGCTGGCAGATTTCTTTGATTTGTTCTATATCGGAGAGGGTGAAGTGCAGTACGATGCCCTTCTGGATCTTTACAAAGAATGGAAGGTAAGCGACGCATCCAGAGAAGACTTCTTAAAGAAAGCATCGCAGATTCCGGGAATCTACGTTCCGTCTTTATATAGTGTTTCCTATAAAGAAGATGGGACCATTGATAAAATGATCCCCCTCTGTCCGGAAGCACCAGAGAAGGTGAAGAAGCAGCTGGTGCTTGACGTCACCACTTCCAGTTACCCGGAGAAACCGGTGGTTCCGTTTATCAAGGCAACCCAGGACCGCGTGGTACTGGAGATTCAGAGAGGCTGTATCCGCGGATGTCGTTTCTGCCAGGCCGGTATGCTGTACCGTCCCACCAGAGAGCGGGATCTGGAGATGCTGAAAAAAGCAGCCTATGCCATGCTGAAAAATACAGGCTATGAGGAGATCTCTTTAAGCTCTTTAAGTTCCAGTGATTATTCCCATCTGAAGGAACTGGTCACTTTCTTGATTGATGAGTTCGGAAGCAAGGATATTAATATTTCTCTGCCGTCTCTGCGTATCGATGCGTTCTCTCTGGACGTGATGGGCAAGGTGCAGGATGTGCGGAAGAGCAGTCTGACCTTTGCACCGGAGGCAGGTTCCCAGAGACTCCGCGACGTTATCAACAAAGGTCTGACAGAGGAAGTGATTTTAAATGGTGCCGGACAGGCCTTCGAGGGCGGCTGGAACCGTGTAAAACTGTATTTCATGCTGGGACATCCGACGGAGACCGAGGAGGATATGAAGGGCATCGCATGGCTGGCAGAGAAGATTGCCGAACGTTATTATGAGGTGCCGAAGGAAAAGAGAAACGGAAAGTGCCAGATTGTAGTCAGCACTTCCTTCTTTGTACCGAAGCCTTTTACCCCGTTCCAGTGGGCACAGATGTGCACCAAGGAGGAGTTCCTGCACAGAGCCTATATCGTCAACCATGAGATCAAAGATCAGCTCAACAAGAAGAGCATCAAATATAACTGGCATGAGGCCGATGTCACCATTCTGGAAGGCGTTCTGGCAAGAGGAGATCGAAAGGTAGCAAAGGTCATTAAAAAAGCCTATGAGAAAGGCTGCCTCTTTGACTCCTGGACGGAAGGTTTCAAAAATGAACTCTGGATGGAAGCTTTTGCAGAATGCGGAGTGGATATTGATTTTTATACCATTCGTAAACGAGAGCTTGACGAAGTATTCCCGTGGGATTTCATCGATATCGGTGTAACCAGAGCATTCCTTGAAAGAGAGTGGAAGAAAGCCCATGAAGAGACCGTAACCCCCAATTGCCGGATGCAATGTTCCGGCTGCGGTGCAGCTGTCTTCGGAGGAGGTGTCTGCCGTGAACATTAGAGTCAGATTTCGTAAATACGGAGTGTTAAAATTTATCGGACATCTGGATGTTATGAGATATTTCCAGAAGGCTATCCGCCGGGCAGACATTGATATCTGCTATTCAGAAGGATATAGCCCCCATATGATTATGTCCTTTGCATCTCCCCTTGGATTAGGTCTGGAGAGCGACGGCGAATATATGGATATCCGGATTAACGGTTCCATCTCATCAAAGGAAGCGGTTCGCCGCCTGAATGCGGTGATGGTGGAAGGAATTGACGTTATGAGCTTCCGGGAGCTTCCGGAAAACAGCAAGAATGCTATGGCAAGTGTGGCAGCAGCTGATTATGAAGTGCGTTTCCGGGAAAGCTGCGTGCCGGAAGATGGCTGGAAAGAGCAATTTACAGAATTTCTTGCACAGCCGGAAATGCGGATTGTGAAAGAAACCAAGAAGGGGCAGCAGGAGATTGACATCCGCCCGTGGATCTACAGCTGGGAGATCGTGGATGATATGATCAAAATTCAGGTCTCCGCAGGAAGCGTTCACAACCTGAAACCGGAAATGGTACTGAAAGCATTTGCGGAACATATTGGCTGGGACATGCCGCAGTTTGCTCTGCTAGTGACCAGACGGGAAATGTACGCGGATCAGGGAACAGAAGAAGAGCGAAAGCTTGTCTCCCTGGAAGCGCTGGGAGAAGAAATTGGATAATACAAGAATCATTACCTATATAAAAGACGGAGTTTTGGCAGACGCCCTCTATGAAGACGGGCGTATGATGGAATTGTCTCTCATTTCCAAGGAACAGGAATCTATCCTTGGAAATATCTATATAGGAAAAGTAAAGAATATTGTAAAAAATATTCAGGCGGCATTTGTGGAAATCGAGCATGGGATGCTCTGTTACCTTCCTTTGGAGGATGCGAGATACCCGGTTTACACAAAGCCCAAAAAAGGAAAAGAACTGGCGCAGGGAGATGAACTGTTGGTGCAGGTCAGCCGTGAGGCTGTCAAGACCAAGGCTCCGTCACTGACGGCGTGTTTTGGACTGACGGGCAAATATCTGGTACTCACCTGTGGAAACCGTACCGTGGGATATTCAGGGAAACTGAGCGGTGTGGAGAAAACCAGGCTGAAAGCATGGACAGCACTGCATGAATTGCCTGAGGATGCCGGGATGATCGTGCGGACCAATGCAGCGGGTGTTCCGGAAGAAGAACTTGACAGAGAATTGGGGCGGATGCTGGAGCAGTATCAGTATCTTAAGACACAGGCGGTGCATCGAACTGTTTACTCCTGCGTATACCGGAGCCGACCGTCATATCTGAATTCTGTACTGGGAAGCAAAAGCAGTTCACTGAAAGAAATTCTGACAGATGACATGGAGATTTATGCAGAATTGAAAAAATTTCTGGAGGAAGAGATGCCGGGAGACGGACAGAAGCTGCGTCTGTATGAAGACCGGCAGCTTCCGCTGAAAGCCCTGTACCGGATGGAAAAAAATCTTGACAATGCATTGTCGGAAAGGGTATGGTTAAAATCAGGCGCTTATCTGGTGATTGAACCGACAGAGGCTCTGACAGTGATTGATGTCAACACCGGAAAATGCATTGCCGGAAAAGACAAGCAGGCTGCGATCCGGAAGATTAACCGGGAAGCAGCGCTTGAGATCAGCCGCCAGATGAGACTTCGGAATCTGTCTGGAATGATTCTTGCAGACTTCGTAGATATGACAGAACCGGGAGCGGATGAAGAACTGTTGGAATTTATGCGGGAACAGCTGAAAAAAGATCCGCAGAAATCGGCTGCTGTCGATATGACAGCGCTTGGACTGATGGAGATGACCCGGAAGAAACAGAAAAAAACATTGAAAGAACAGGCGAAGGAGTGCGGAATATTATGATAGAGGTGCAAGCTTTAAAAGAAAAAGGACATTATAAGAGTTTTCACATCCAGGGGCATGCGGGCTATGCGGATGCAGGTGAAGATATTGTCTGCGCAGCCGTATCCGCACTGGTGATCAATACCATTAATTCGATTGAAGAATTTACGGAAGATGCCTTTACCTGTGACTGTAAGGATGGGATGATCGAAAGCTGGGAGTTTACATCCGATGTATCGGCTGGCACAGATCTCCTGATGGATGCGCTGATGTTGGGCCTTCGGAACATTGTAAAATCATATGGAACGGATTATCTGCAGGTGGCTGATACAGAAGAAAAATAGAACGAAAGTTTAAAAAAGTTAAGGGAAATTACTTGACAGAAATAAAATACTATGCTAGTATATCAAAGATGCCGCGCAGTGAGGTTATAAGTTTGTCGAAGGACAGCACCGGAATTGGCGAGTAAATATTAGGAGGTGCCATATGTACGCGATTATTGCAACAGGTGGTAAACAGTATAAAGTATCTGAGGGCGATGTAATCAAGGTTGAAAAACTTGGTGCTGAAGCAGGTTCTAACTATGTTTTTGATCAGGTTCTTGCCGTATGTGACGACGCTCTTACCGTAGGTACTCCGGTAGTAGAAGGCGCTACCGTAGAAGCATCTGTAATCGGTGACGGAAAAGCTAAAAAAGTTATCGTTTACAAGTACAAGAGAAAAACTGGGTATCATAAGAAAAACGGTCACAGACAGCAGTATACCGCTGTTAAGATCGAGAAGATCAACAAATAACTTACAGTTACCTATTAATTAAGAATTCAGGGAGGTGTAGACCTATGTTGAATATGAACCTTCAGATGTATGCACATAAGAAGGGAGTCGGTTCTACTAAGAACGGCAGAGATTCCGAGTCCAAGAGACTGGGTGCCAAAAGAGCTGACGGCCAGTTTGTGAAAGCCGGAAATATCCTTTACAGACAGCGCGGAACCAAGATTCACCCGGGTGTGAATGTAGGACGCGGCGGAGATGATACTTTGTTCGCATTAGTGGATGGAGTTGTTCGCTTCGAGAGAAAAGGAAGAGACAAAAAACAGGTTTCTATCGTTCCGGTAGCAGCTGAATAATCCGCATTCACAAGGGCTTCAAGTCGGTAAGATTTGAGGCCCTTTCTTAATCATTTCAGATTTTAGTCAGCCGTACCTGCGGCTGTAGGTTGAAAAAGGAGACGACACATGTTTGCAGACAGAGCAAAGATATATATCCGCTCGGGTAAGGGCGGGGACGGCCATGTAAGCTTCCGCAGAGAATTGTTTGTACCGGACGGTGGTCCGGACGGCGGTGATGGCGGAAACGGAGGAGATGTGATCTTCGAAGTGGACGAAGGACTGAATACGCTGACCGACTACCGTCATAAGCGCAAATATGCGGCGCAGGACGGACAGGAAGGCGGAAAAAGAAACTGCCACGGAAAAAGTGGAGAGAGTATTGTATTAAAAGTTCCGGAAGGAACGGTTATTAAAGATGCAGAGAGCGGTAAAGTGATTGCGGATATGTCCGGAGAAAACCGCCGGCAGATAATCTTAAAAGGCGGACGCGGAGGTATTGGAAATCAGCATTTTGCAACTTCTACCATGCAGGCACCGAAGTATGCAAAGCCGGGACAGCCCTGTCAGGAGTTGGAGGTTATGCTGGAGCTGAAAGTGATCGCAGATGTGGGATTGGTTGGATTTCCAAATGTGGGTAAATCCACGCTTCTTTCCCGGGTGACCAATGCACAGCCAAAGATTGCCAACTATCATTTCACAACCTTAAGCCCGAATCTTGGTGTGGTTGACCTGGACGGTGATGGATTTGTTATCGCAGATATTCCGGGACTGATTGAAGGTGCATCAGAAGGTGTGGGACTGGGACTTGATTTTCTGCGTCATATTGAGCGTACCAAAGTTATTATCCATATGGTGGATGCGGCTTCTGTAGAGGGAAGAGATCCGATTGCAGACATTCATGCCATCAATAAAGAATTAAATGCCTATAACCCGGAGATCGCAGCCAGACCGCAGGTCATTGCGGCCAACAAGATTGACGCTATCTGGGATAAGGAAAATGATCCGGTAGAGAAAATCCGTAAGGAATTCGAGCCGGAAGGAATCAAAGTATTCCCGATTTCCGCAGTGACCGGACAGGGACTGAAAGAACTGATGTATCATGTAAAAGGACTGCTGGATACTATGGATCATAAACCGGTTGTCTTTGAACAGGAATTCTTCCCTGAGGATATGTTCGTAAGAGAAAATCTTCCGTATACTGTGGAAAAATCAACTGAAGAAGAAAATACTTACGTGGTGGAAGGCCCACGAATCGAGAAAATGCTTGGTTATACGAATCTGGAATCTGAGAAAGGATTTGCATTTTTCCAGAGATTCCTGAAAGATACAGGTATTCTCGAGGAACTGGAGGCTGCCGGCATTCAGGAAGGCGATACGGTCCGGATGTATGGTTTGAGTTTCACGTATTATAAATAGAGGATAAAGAATATGACAAGCAAGCAGAGAGCTTATTTAAAGAGTCTGGCGCAGACGATGGAACCGATCTTTCAGATCGGCAAGAACAGTCTGACTCCGGAAAATACAAAGGCAATTGCAGAAGCATTGGAAGCTAGGGAACTGATCAAAGTCAGTGTACTCCAGAACTGCATGGATGATCCGAAAGAGATTGCTTCTCTCGTAGCAGAGAGAACACGTTCCCAGGTAGTACAGGTCATCGGCAAAAAAATTGTTTTGTATAAAGAGGGAAAAGAAGAAAAGAAGAAAATCGTTCTCCCGAAATAAAGAGGTTCTTATGGTAGAGGGCAGAAAACAGATTGGGATCATGGGAGGAACTTTTGATCCGGTTCACAATGCGCATCTGGTGCTGGCAGAGCAGGCCTACAGCCAGTTTTCACTGGATGAGGTCTGGATGATGCCGAATGGCAATCCGCCGCATAAACGGGAATATTCTCAGGCAGATGTAGGGCATCGGATGGAGATGGTACGTCTTGCAATCCAGAATGTTCCCTATCTTCGGTTGTGTGGTCTGGAGCAGTCTGAAAACAGTTATCATTATACGTATGAAACGATGTTTGTTTTAAACAGCACATATCCGGATCATCAATTTTACTTTATTATGGGGGCAGATTCCCTTTTTGATTTTGAAGACTGGAAAGAGCCTGCAATTATTTGCAGAGAGTGTGTTCTGCTGGCAGCAACCAGGGATCATTGCCGAAAGGAAAAAATTCTCCGTAGAATAGAAGAGTTGAAAGAAAAATATAATGCGGATATTCGTATTTTAAATACTCCGAACATGGATGTGGCATCGGAAGAAATCCGTCGGAAAATTCAGCAGAAAGAAGATATTGCCGGGATGGTTCCTGAAGACGTAGCAAAATATATCAGACAGAATCACCTATATGAATAAGGAGGGAAAAGCATGGATGCAATCTGTATCAGAGATTTAAAATGTGATCTGAAGAAAAACATGGACGAAAGCCGTTATGAGCATACCCTTGGCGTGATGTATACAGCTGGAGCGCTTGCCATGCGGTATGAGTGCGATCTTGACAAAGCATTACTGGCTGGTCTGATGCATGACTGTGCAAAGTGTATGCCGAATGCCAAGAAACTGAAAGTAGCAGAAAAGCATGGACTTGAGATTACGGAGATCGAGCAGAAAAATCCATTTATGCTCCATGCGAAGGTAGGAGCCCTCCTTGCCGAAAAAAAATATGACATTGAAGATCAGGAAGTGTTAAGTGCCATTCGCTGGCATACGACCGGAAAACCGGACATGACACTTCTGGAGAAGATTGTATATGTGGCTGATTATATTGAACCTAAAAGGGATAAAGCACCAAATCTGAAAGAAGTCCGGAAAATGGCATTTGTAGATCTGGATCAGGCACTGCTCAAGATTCTCGAAGATACTCTGAATTATCTCGGAGATTCACCGGATGAGGTGGATACGATGACGAAAGCAACTTATGATTTTTATAAAAATCAGATACAACCATAGAGGAGGAAACTTATGGTATTAAAAAATTCAAAGGAAATGGCAAAGCTTGCAATCGCAGGTCTGGAAGAGAAAAAAGCAAATGATATCAAAATTCTTGATATTTCAGATGTATCCGTACTTGCAGACTACTTTATTATTGCATCTGGCAGCAACCGAAATCAGGTGCAGGCCATGGCAGATGAAGTAGAAGAGCGTCTTTACAAAGCAGGATATGAGCAGAAACAGATCGAAGGATATCAGACTGCAAACTGGATCTTGATGGATTATCAGGATATTATTGTTCATATCTTTGATGAAGAAAACCGTCTGTTCTATGATTTGGAGAGAATCTGGAGAGATGGAAAGGTAGTTTCGGAAGAAGAATTAGAGGCATAAAATGGAAAAACATGATCACATTCTTTCTGTAGAGAAGAAGACGGATAACCGTTTTCTGAATATGTACGACCTTCAGTATGAAAACAAAGTTGGGGGACAGGGTATCTATCATATTGCGTCCCGCGGCGCATCCATAGAGGAACTGAAGCTGAAGACGCATAAAAATAAACCGGATGGAGTGATTATCTATGCACTGTATGGTCCTAAGAGGGATAAAGTGGTAATGGTACGCCAGTACCGGTTTTCTGTGGATGATTATGTTTATGAATTTCCGGCAGGGCTGGTGGATGCGGGAGAGACATACGGTCAGGCTGGAGCCAGAGAACTGAAAGAAGAAACGGGTCTTGATTTTACACCGGTGAAAGCAGATGAAATGTACTCGAAACCTCTGTTTACGACCATTGGGATGACGGATGAGTCCTGTGCTACCGTATATGGGTATGCGTCAGGGAAGATATCCAAAGAAGGGCTTGAGGATAATGAGGATCTGGAAGTTATCATTGCAGATCGGAAGGAAGTCCGCAGAATTCTGAAAGAAGAGAATGTGTCGATTAACTGTGGTTATTTACTGATGCATTTCCTGTGCCATACGACGGAAGATCCATTTTATTTTCTCAGATAGAGAAAAAGGGGAAGTGCTGTCAGGCGCTTCCCCTTTTGTATACAGAAAAGTTATAAGTGGGAGAATGAAACGATGTTATCGAATTTTATCATTGCAGTAAAAGTAGTCATACCAACCTTTCTGCTGATTCTTCTGGGAATGGGAGGAAGACAGTTTCATATTATGACGGATACAGAGCTCAACCATGCCAATAAAGCAGTCTTTGAAATCATGTTTCCAATCATGATGTTTTATAATATTTATTCTGCGGATTTTTCAGGAGTGATTATTCCGCGGTATATTGCGTTTTGTGTGGTGATGCTGTTCATTGTATACGGTCTGGGTGTTGTGGTGACTCTTTTGACAGAAAAAGAGAATTACAACAGAGGTGCCTTAATTCAGGCCATTTATCGGAGCAATTTTGTC
Organism: Clostridiaceae bacterium Marseille-Q4143; assembly: GCA_018228645.1. Taxonomy (GTDB): domain Bacteria; phylum Bacillota; class Clostridia; order Lachnospirales; family Lachnospiraceae; genus Hominiventricola; species Hominiventricola filiformis. The sequence continues at coordinate 2,948,647 of CP073693.1, read as the reverse complement.
CTGATGGGAATTCCGATTATGAAAAATCTGATGGGAGAAGAGGCGCTGGGACTGACGACGATTATGGTAGCATTTATCATCCCTATCTATAATACACTGGCAGTAGTGACACTGGAAGTATTTCGAGGCGGAACACTGCATGTGTCAACGATATTGAAGCGGATCATCACCAATCCCATGATTCTTGGTGCGGGAGCAGGTCTGATCGCGGCGGGTTTCCGGGTGCAGCTTCCGACGATCCTGGCAACCCCCATGAGCCAGGTGTCGTCTGCGGCATCTACGATTGCGCTGATGATCATGGGAGCTACATTTCGCTTTGGAAGTATCCGGGAAAACAGTAAGAATCTGGCCATTGGAGTGGTGGGCAAACTGATTGTCAGTCCTGGTCTTGCTTTGACGGCAGGATATCTGCTTGGTCTTCGGGATCTTCAGCTGGCATTGCTGATTGTTATGTTCGGTGCGCCCTGTGCGGTATCTGGTTATACGATGGCACAGCAGATGGACAGTAACGGGGAACTGGCGGCAGGATGTTTGATCATCACGTCACTGCTGTCCTGCATTACCATCTGCGGGTGGATTTTCCTGTTTAAACAGCTGGGAGCTTTTTAGTTCCCGGCTTTTTTTGCGCTTTTTATTGTGAAAATTATTCATCTTATATATGAAATGTATGAGTTTGATTGCAGCATCTTCCCATGATATACTCTGGAAGTAACTGCCTTTTATGGCAAACCATACAAAGGGGAAAATTTGGAGGGTACAAACATGAGAGAAAACAAACGAAAACTGGGACTGGTTCCCAAACTGATCATTGCGATCGTGCTCGGTATTCTGATCGGGCAGTTTCTGCCAGAAGGCTTCTGCCGTCTGGTTGTCACATTATCCGGACTTTTCAGTACATTTTTAAAATTCGTCATTCCGCTGATGATCCTGGCTTATGTCACTATGGGAATCGCGGATCTGTCTCAGGGTGCAGGTAAACTTTTACTGATCACCGTAGCGATTGCTTATGGTTCTACACTGATCGCAGGAACCGCTTCCTTCCTGGTAGCTGACAATCTGTTTCCGAGTTTTATGAGTGCGGGGGCACTGGAGCAGATCGCGGCAACCGCAGATGCTTCTTTAAGTTCTTATTTTTCCATTTCACTGGAACCGGTATTAGATACCCTGTCCGCAGTGGCACTGGCTTTCGTTCTCGGACTTTGCCTGTCTACCATGAGAGGAAAAGAATTGGGAAACAGCCTTTATAATGGCATCAGTGATTTTTCCAAAATTATTGACAAGGTACTTCATACGGTAATCATTCCGCTGCTTCCATTGTACATCTGCGGTACTTTTGTGGACATGACCAAATCCGGCAAGACCTTCGCTATTTTGAGCATTCTCTGGAAAGTCTTCCTTGTGGTCATCATCATGCATCTGATCTGTATTGCCATCCAGTTCTGCATTGCAGGTGCTGTAAGTAAGAAGAATCCTCTGACATTAATCAAAAATCAGATTCCAGGGTATACTACCGCATTAGGAACCCAGTCTTCTGCGGCAACCATTCCGGTGAATCTGCAGTGCGCAGAAACCGATGGTGTCTGTGAACAGATCCGTAATTTTGTAGTCCCGCTGTGTGCCAACATTCATATGGCAGGTTCTATGATTACCATCACTGCCTGTGCAACCGCTGTCTGCCTGATGAATCAGCTGCCCATCAGTCTGTCCACTGTGATTCCATTTATTATGACCCTTGGTATTGCCATGGTGGCTTCTCCGGGCGCTCCAGGCGGTTCTATTATGACTGCTCTTCCGTTCCTGTATATGATCTTCGGTGCAGAAGCAGGTGATCCTAACGGCCCGATCTGTGCAATTATGGTGGCACTTTACATCACTCAGGATTCCTTTGGAACTGCCTGCAATGTATCCGGTGACAATGCCATCGGTGTGATTGTAGACACGATTTATCACAAATTTATCGTTAAGGAGGCATAGGATGTCCTTTATCAGTGTCTTTGATGTGTTAGGACCGAATATGATCGGACCTTCCAGTTCTCATACTGCCGGAGCGGCAAAGATTGCTTATCTGGCACAGAAGATGATTACAGGACCACTCATACAGGTGGATTTTACGCTCTATGGTTCTTTTGCCAGAACCTATCGGGGACACGGTACAGACCGGGCACTGCTGGGCGGAATTATGGGATTTACTACCGATGATATGCGGATCCGTAATTCCTTTGAAATTGCAGAAACAGAAGGCATTGCTTTCACATTTCTGCCCGATGAAGAAGAGACAGATGTGCATCCTAACACCGTCGATATTCATATGGTAAATAAGGCAGGTCAGGAGATGACGGTTCGCGGTGAATCACTGGGCGGAGGCAAGGTACGTATTTCGCGTATCAACAAGGTTCAGGTAGATTTTACGGGTGAATACAGTGCGGTCATCGTCATTCAAAAAGATCGTCCCGGTGTTGTTGCTCATATTACGAAGGCTTTAAGTGACCGAAACGTCAACATTGCTTTTATGCGTCTTTTTCGGGAAGGAAAGGGAAATGTTGCTTACACGATTGTAGAATCTGATGGTCATCTTCCTGAAAATATTCGGGAAGAACTTCTGAAGAATGAACATGTCCATGATGTCATGATCGTACAGCCTTAGAGAGGAGAAGAGGTTGATGATGGATTTTAAGAATGCAAAAGAACTCCTTCATCTCTGTGAAGAAGCAGGAAGCAGCATTTCGGATATTATGCTGAAAAGGGAGATCGAGCTGGGAGAGATTTCAGAGATCGAAGCGCTGGCTCGTATGGAAAAAGCATTCCATATTATGAGGGATTCTGCCCGAACGCCTGTTAAGACTCCGGTGAAATCTATGGGCGGACTCATTGGAGGCGAAGCGAGAAAGTTATCCGAACACCAGGCAGCCGGAAAAGGTCTGTGCGGACCGATTCTTGAAAAGGCCATCACATATGCCATGGCGGTGCTGGAGACGAACTCTTCCATGGGTCTTATTGTGGCAGCACCTACGGCAGGCTCAGCAGGGATTGTGCCGGGGCTCATGCTTGCGTTTCAGGAAATATATGGATTTTCTGATGAACAAATGATAAAAGTGCTTTTTAATGCCGGAGCTGTAGGCTATCTGGCTATGAGAAATGCAACGGTAGCCGGAGCAGTGGGCGGATGCCAGGCAGAGGTTGGTGTGGCATCCGCCATGGCAGCATCTGCAGCAGTCGAACTTATGGGCGGGACACCAGGACAATGTCTCGATGCGGCTTCCACGGTACTTATGAACATGCTGGGATTGGTCTGCGATCCAGTAGGCGGACTGGTGGAATATCCCTGCCAGAATCGGAATGCTGCAGGTGTAGCGAATAGTCTGATTGCTGCGGAGATGACCCTTGCAGGAATTCCACAGAGGATTCCCCTGGATGAGATGATTCAGGTCATGTATACCGTAGGAAAACGAATTCCTGCGGAACTCCGGGAAACCGCAATGGGGGGATGTGCAACCGCACCATCCGTATGTGGTGGCTGTAACGGCTGCTCCTGACGGATATGTTTCGTCTTTTATCCCCCGTAATAATTAATAATCATACATTCCGCAGTCTCATTGGTTCGGTTTTTATAGACATGCGGAATGGAAGAGGCGAACAGTAACGCGTCGCCAGGATGCAGGACATGTTCTTCGCTGCCTGCCGTAAGCGCCACCGTGCCACGGACTACATAGAGATATTCCTGAGCCTTAGGCGGGTGGCCGATAGACGTATGGGAACATCCCGCATCCAGCTCCATTTGAAAATACTCAAAATTCCGGGAGGAACTGCAGGGAAAATAACAGCGGAGACGGTAAGTCCCAAAATCATCCCGCTGAATCGCTGTATCCTCCTTTCGAACCAGATCACATTCCTTCTGCGGCTCTTCCAGAAGAGCCGTATAGGGAATGCTGAGTCCATCAGCAATCTTCAGAATCGTATTGATGGTAGGATTGCTGTTTCCTTTCTCAATTTCCGACAAAATTCCTTTACTGATTTCTGAAGTTTTGGCCAGCTGCCCTAGGGACAGATTCCGTTCTGTCCGCAATCGCCGCAGGTTTTCGCCGATAATTTTTCCAAGATCCATAGAAAAGCTCCTCTCTGGTGGCTGTATTTTCTCTGTTGACAAACAAATCATATCAAGGTAATATGAAAACGTCATTCAGAATATTGAACGAATGTACAATTTATTTTATTATAAAGTTTACGGAAAGGATCGTCAAGTCGGCCTTTAATCCCATTGCGGCCTTTTTTCTGGCGTTGATGGTCAATGCAAGACATCTGTTCTACGGATTATCTATGCTGGAAAAGTATAAGAATACTGGATGGAAGAAGCCCTATCTGATTTTCGGTATGTGCGATGAATCCTTTACCATTAACTCAGCTGTGACGCCACCGGAAGATGTGGACAAAGGCTGGTTCATGTTCTTTGTAAACCTTCTCAATCAGATCTACTGGGTGTTCGGTGCCACCATGGGAGCATTGCTTGGATATGTGATTCATTTTAATACAGAAGGTATTGAATTCGTCATGACCGCTCTTTTTGTGGTCATGCTGGTCAATCAGTGGGAAGAGCATAAAGATCACCGCCCGGCACTCATCGGCCTTGTCTGCCCGGTGATCTGTCTGATAATTTTCGGCGGTGACAACTTTATGATTCCCTCCATGATTCTTATGACGGCAAGCTTCCTTGCAGGAAGAAAATATATGGATACGGAGGCGGAAGAGAAATGACAATCGCACAACAGATTATTACCATTGTGGCTGTCGTTCTGGGAACCATCCTTTATATGGCACTGGTACAGATGGTATTTGAAACGATACAATTCTGATGCAAACTTTTTGTAGGATGATCAGATACGAAGAAGGGGAGAAGATGTGTAATGCTGAAAATATTGATTGCCGAGGATGAGGAACCCATTGCAAACCTGATCCGTGTAAACCTGACCAGGGCAGGGTATGAGTGTACCTGTGCCTGTGACGGAGAAGAGGCGGCAGATCAGATGGAAAACGGACATTTTGATTTGCTGCTTCTGGATATCATGCTTCCGAAGATCAATGGCTATGAGCTGATGGAATATGCCAAAACTCTGCAGCTTCCAGTCATTTTCATCACTGCCATGGGAACAACGGAACATAAAGTAAAAGGGTTGAAGATGGGAGCGGAAGACTACATCTCCAAACCCTTTGAGATTTTGGAATTGCTGGCGCGGGTGGAGACGGTTATGCGTCGCTACAATAAAATCGGAAAAACCATCCGGATTCTGGATGTAGAGATTGATCTTTCTTCCAGAGTAGTAACTCAGAACGGAAAGCAGGTCTTACTGACACTGAAAGAATACGAACTATTATTGTTCTTTGCCCGGAATCCTAACATTGCTCTGTACCGGGAAGTGATCTATGAGCAGGTGTGGGAGAAAGAATACACCGGAGACAGCCGGACCATTGACCTCCATGTCCAGAGATTGAAGAAGAAACTGGGTTGGGACAAACACATCTGTGCTGTCTACAAGATCGGCTATCGTCTGGAAACCTGATGGAGTAACAGAATATGAAATTTTTCTGGAAAATCTATTTTTCCTTTACCGTATTATTTTTACTGGCTTTTGGCCTTTTTGGCACCTGGATGATTCAGATGACCTTTCAACAGTCCTATCAGAAAGCACTGAAGGATGGAGAATGGGATAACCGAATGTACCAGCTGGCCTTTGAAACCAGCCTGAGTAGTATGAATCCGGAGACCCTGTCCGATAACATGGTACAGGTGATCGCAGTGACAGTAACACAGAATCTTTCTGATTCCGGTAATGTCTACCGCATCTACAACAGCAGCAAGGACCTGCTCTATGAAAGAAACAGCTGTAAGATTGACGGAACGGAACCTTTAAGTGTACTAAGTCAGGAGCAGCCCTGCAGTTATCTGGTAAAACGGGCAGGTGATACCACATGGCTTCTCTATGCCTGCAGGTCTACTGTGGGAGGAAAGACTTACCTGTTGGAAAGTCTGACAAATATTTCAGATATTTATCAGGAGCGTGAAAGCTACTATGACTGGTATACGGCAGTTATGATGGGCATGACGGTGATGGTGACGCTTCTGGTATTTTTTATCAGCCATATGCTGACCCGTTCAGTAACGAGTCTGTCACAGACGGCACGCAGATTTACAGAAGGGGATCTGTCTGCCAGAGCGGCGGTTTCCGGGAGCGATGAGGTTGCAGAACTTTCGGCAGATTTTAATCGGATGGCAGTATCATTATCGGATAAGATCGAGGAACTGACTATGCAGGCGAAGCGGCAGGAAGATTTTACTGCATCTTTTGCCCATGAACTGAAGACACCGCTTACTTCGATTATCGGGTATGCGGATATGATCCGTTCGATTGACTGCACCAGGGAAGAAACCATGGATGCAGCCAACTATATTTTCCAGCAGGGAAAACGGCTGGAAAGTCTGTCATTTAAATTGTTGGAACTGATTGTAGCAGAACATCAGCAATACCAGTACCATTATTTTTCTGTCCGCAAGCTTTTAGAGGAAGCGCAGATACTTACAGAAGAAAAACGAAAGGAACGGAATATTTCTGCAGAGAGGGTCTGCGATGACGGACTGATTTTCGGGGAAAAAGATCTTCTGATCTCTTTGTTTGTAAATCTTCTTGATAATGCAAGAAAGGCACTGCCGGAGAATGGAGAGATTCGGATTCTTGGAAAATGCCGCAGAAACGGATATTTTTTGTGTATCTGCGATAACGGCTGTGGCATGGCACCGGACGAAGTAACCAGAATTACAGAAGCTTTTTATATGATAGACAAGTCAAGAGCCAGAAAAGAGGGCGGAGCAGGACTTGGTATGACGCTTTGCAGCCGGATCATCGGACTTCATCATGCAAGATGGAAAATATTCAGTCGTCAGGGAAAAGGAACAGTGATTGCCATTCATTTTCCGGAAGGGGAGGAGATTTATGATAAGGAAGATTAACCGCCGGTTCTTTATCTGTCTGTGCGGAGTGATCGGCCTTGCAGTTGGGACCATCATCGGTCCGAGATATTTTAGCCGGATGCTGGATCAGACAAACCTGAATACGGTGTCCGTGGTGAATCGTGACAGTTTTTCTTTCCTGGAACAGAGTTCCGATCAGTTGGTCGATCAGGTAAAACTTCTGAACTCCATTGGAAACAGCGGGAATTTGATGCTGTTATCCAATTATTCTGATCAGGAAACCTGGCAGAACAGTACATTGATTGCCCAGATCACAGATCAGGTAGCGCTGGCAGCCGGAGATGGCTATATTCCATGGCTGGAACCCGGAATCTATGAAAATTATCTTATGGAGACAGGAAAAAAGGAGGTAGTAAAGGAAGCATCGGCTTTTTATGATTGGATGGATGAACTTCGATTTGCGAAATATTACAGCCTGACTTGTGAATCTGACCCGGATAGCCATATGATGCAGATGATGAATCTCTGGTATTTGCGTTTTTCTGATGAACAGACATTTGATTACTATTTTCTTGTAAATGCATCCACCTGCCAGATTTATTATGCAGAGATCTATAATCTGCTTACCGATAGGGAAGCAGATGACAGTTGGACGGAATCACCGCAAAATGCAACAACCATTGCAGAAGTTTTTTACGGAGAGGAATATACGGAACAGTTTGCATCAGGAGCCTTTTATTATTATCAGGCTAATGATTTTCAGATCGTATATGGAGATGAAGGGCGGAACTATGACTGTCTGTCAGTGCTGCGTCTGGAAGAGGAAGAAAGCGCCTATATAGAAATGCAAAAGCATGAGGAGAACACTCAATTAAAACACCCAATCTATGGATACAGTGTAGGCATCCGCGGACTGGGCGATAAAATTCAGAAAAATATGAACTAATACAAAAAGAGCGCTTTCTGATGATCTGATTCATCAGAAAGCGCTTTTGCTTTTTATGAACTTAATTGAACATGCGGAACACGCCGAATACTTTACCAAGAATCTGTACATCATCCAGAATGATCGGATCCATGGAATCATTTTCCGGCTGAAGGCGGATATGACCGTCTTCTTTATAAAAGGTCTTGACAGTAGCAGAGTCCTCTACCAGCGCCACTACCATATCTCCGTTCTCCGCATTACTCTGCTGACGAACCATAATATAGTCGCCGCTGAAAATACCGGCATTCACCATACTTTCGCCCTTTACTTTCAGCATAAAGCAGTCTGTATTAGGCATGTATTCTGCCGGGATGGGGAAGTAGCCTTCAATATGTTCCTGCGCCAGAATTGGCTGTCCTGCGGCAACGGTACCAATCATAGGAACATTGACCATCTCGCGGCGGGGCAGGTTAAACTGATCATCCATAATCTCAATAGCACGAGGCTTGGTGGGGTCTCTTCTGATATAACCATTTTTTTCCAGTGTTTCCAGATGAGAATGCACTGAGGAGGTGGATTTTAGATGGACAGCTTCACAGATATCCCTGACTGCAGGCGGATAACCCTTATTCAATATCTCAGATTTGATAAAATCCAGAATCTCCTGTTGTTTTGGTGTGATCTTTCCATAACTCATAAAAGTTCCTCCTGCTAGTCGAACATTCGTTTTTTGTATTATAGCATGTACAGGCAAAAAAAGCAAACAAATGTTTTGTACATATGTTCTTAAAAGGCAAGTGTGTTGCCTTCATTTTCTGAATAGGTAGAGATTGTATCAGAAGAATGATTCATCAGCATATCGAGAAGTGCTTTGGCGGCAGGAGACAGAGGATGCTGGGGATTCTGGACGATACAGATACCGCGTCTGGGAACAGGAATATCCAGATTCAGTTGGATAAGTCCGTAGTTCATCAGATAGGAACGGGCAAACTTGTAGGGCACAAAGCCGATACCAAGGTTATGAAGAACGGTTGGAGCGACCAGGTCATTGGAGTTTACCTCAATATTCGGGCGAAGTTCGCAGCCATGGTCTTTGAAGATACTGTCCCAGAATTTTCGGGTGGTAGTGCCTTTTTCCATACAGACGAGAGGATAGGTACTCAATTCTTTTAAAGTCATTGTCCGTCCCTGTAAAAATGTATAATGATTTCCTGCAATGACGATATCCTGAAAATCAGAGACCCGTGTTACATGAAAATGATCGGCTCCTTCAATGGGCGTAATGGAGACGGTGAAGTCGACGGTTCCGGCATTCAGTGCAGATACGGAGCCTGGTGTGGAGAAGGAGTGAATCTGCATATTGACATTGGGAAACTGCTGGCGAAACTGTTCCAGGTAGGGAAGAAGATAGTAACGCATGGTCAGTTCGCTGGCACCGATATTGATCTTGCCGCTCTGACAGTTGACGAATTCCTGAAGCATGCCACCGGCACGGTCCATTTGCTGAACAGCACGGCTTACCTGTCGGAGAAGCATCTGGCCTTCGGCAGTGAGAGTAACACCTTTTCGAGAACGGAGGAACAGCTTGCACTGCAGTTCCTGTTCCAGATTCTGGATATATTTTGTGACCGTCGGCTGTGTCAGACACAGATGTTGTGCCGCCAGGGAAATATTTTTCGCGTTAGCCACCTCATAAAATATTTTATAATAATCAAAGCTGATGTCCATTCCGTTTACCCCGTTTTCTGCGTAAAAATCTTGTTAAGATATTCATATTATCTATGGTAATAATAAAAAAAAACGATTATACATTTCGTTTCTTTCGTATTATAATAGGTTCTAGGCTTTGAGGCAAGGTTTTCTTTTAATAGGAAAAAACAGCCTCGGCAAAATAAGAATTCTTTAGAAAGGAAGTGCAGTTATGGGTAATTTAGGGCCAAAGCTGTTGGAAGAGTTGCAGTGTGAAAACGTCTTTACCATAGGCGGTATCGGTATCTCCGAATCAGTTGTTGTAACATGGATTATCATGGCGGTATTTCTGCTGGCAGCAATTCTGTTGACCAGAAATCTGAAGGTTGAGAATCCCGGCAGAGGTCAGTTGATGCTGGAGTACATCGTGACCTGGCTTCAGGGAATCGGCGAGGGAATTATCGGTGAAGAAGAGAAGGGGTATGCATCATATCTTACTTCGATACTGATTTACCTTGGTGTCGCAAACCTGATCGGTATGCTTGGATTCAAACCGCCTACCAAAGACCTGAATGTGACTGCAGGACTTGCTCTGATGAGTATTTTCCTCATTGAGTATGCAGGTATTCACAAAAAAGGTTTCCGCGGATGGCTGAAAAGCTTTACACAGCCAATTGCGATCGTTACCCCAATTAACATACTGGAAGTGTTTGTAAAACCGCTTTCTCTGTGTATGCGACTGTTTGGTAACGTATTGGGTGCATTCGTTATTATGAAACTGATTGAGTGTATCCTCCCCGTCGGTCTTCCGGTCATTTTCAGCGCATATTTTGATGTGTTTGACGGACTGATTCAGGCCTACGTGTTTGTTTTCCTGACGGGACTGTTTATTAAAGAAGCTATTGAGTAAAACGAAGGAAAAGAAAAGGAGATTATTTTTATGTCTACATTAATTGCTATCGGAGCAGGTATCGCCGTACTGGCAGGTATTGGAGCAGGTATTGGTATTGGTATTGCTACTTCCAAAGCAGCAGAAGCTGTTGCAAGACAGCCGGAAGCTGAGGGTAAAATCACGAAGATTCTTCTTCTGGGTGCAGCACTTGCAGAGGCAACCGCTATTTACGGTTTCGTTATCGCACTGCTGATCATCATTCTGTTACAGTAAAGAAAGGCGGATTTTGTAAATGTTAAGATTAGACTTAAATCTGGTCTTTACCATTGTCAATTTGTTGATCTGGTATGTGATTATTCGTAAATTTCTGTTTAAGCCGATCAATGACATTATCACAAAGCGTGAGGATGCGATCAAGGCGCGTTATGCTGAAGCGGAACAACTGAAGCAGGAAGCACAGGAAGAAAAAACGAAAAGTGCACAGTATCAGGCACAGATCGAGAGTGAAAAGGCTAAAATTATGGCGGCTGCACAGGCAGATGCGCGTGTGGAATTCGATCAGATTGTAGCAGATGCGCATAAGAAGGCAGGACAGATTGTTGAATCTTCCAAGAAAGAAGCAGCTCTTCAGAAAGAAAAAGTAATGAATAAAGCAGAGCAGGAAATCCGTGGTCTGATCCTTGAGGCAGCAGTAAAATCTATGCAGTCCCAGAACAGTGACGAAGCTCTTTATGACCAATTTTTGACAAAAGCAGGTGAGACAACTCATGAAGAATCTTAGTTCCTATCTGGATCGGCTTACAGCAGTACGGATGCGGCCGGAAGTCCTGCAGCATGCCGTAGATATTCTGAAAGCAGTTCCGCAGATTCAGACTGAGCTGGAAAATCCGGCAACCACCCGTATGAAACGGGAGGATATTATTCAGGAAATTTTCCCGACAGAGTCCAGAGAATTCCTCCTTTCCCTGGTGGAGGATGGTGCTCTTGGTTCTTTACAGGATATTTTAAAGGCATATATGGAGATGTCAGAGGAAGAGAGAACACCTCTTTCCTGCGTCCTGGAATATGTTTCTGAACCGGATGATGCTCAGTATGAAGGTATTATCAAATTTTTAAAACATCAGTACCCGGACAGGGTCCTGAATATTTCCAGAAAACAGAATAAAGCGCTTGGAAGTGGTTTTATTCTTCATGCCGGAAATGAGGAATTCGACTGGAGTGCTTCCGGACGTAAGAAAGCACTGCAGGAAAAATTGCAGTTGTTAGATGTGTCCGGTGATGGTCCGCTCGTTGCGCAGAAGGCAATTATCAGCATCTTAAAAGGCAGCATGAACGATGTGGACATTGCAAGCCAGGAAGTTGGTGTAGTCAGCCGCGTCGGTGATGGTATTGCATATATTGACGGTGTTGATCATGCCATGTATGGCGAAATCCTTGTATTTGACAATGGTGAGAAAGCCATGGTACAGGATATTCGTGAGCACGAGATTGGCTGCATCCTTCTTGGAAAAGATACCGAGATTGAGGAAGGAAGCCGTGCAGCACGTACTGGTAAGATGGCAGGTATCCCGGTAGGCGATGGCTATATTGGCCGAGTAGTAAATGCTCTTGGTGAACCGATTGATGGAAAAGGAAAAATCGAGACTACCGATTACCGTGCAGTTGAAGAACCGGCACCAGGCATTATTGACCGTCAGTCTGTCGATACACCGCTTGAGACAGGTATTCTGTCTATTGACTCTATGTTCCCTATTGGACGCGGACAGCGTGAGCTGATCATTGGTGACCGTCAGACAGGTAAGACTTCCATTGCTACAGACACCATTCTGAATCAGAAGGGTAAGAATGTGATCTGTATTTATGTTGCAATTGGTCAGAAAGCATCTACCGTATCCAAGCTGGTGCATAATTTTGAAAAACACGGTGCTATGGACTACACGATTGTATTATCTTCTACAGCAAGTGATCCGGCTCCTCTGCAGTATCTGGCTCCGTATTCAGGAACCGCACTGGCAGAATTCTTTATGCACAGAGGACAGGATGTCCTGATTGTATATGACGACCTTTCCAAGCATGCAGTAGCATATCGTGCATTGTCCCTTTTGCTGGAGCGTTCTCCAGGACGAGAGGCATATCCGGGTGATGTATTCTATCTGCATTCCCGTCTGCTGGAGCGTTCCAGCCGTTTGAGCGACAAGCTGGGCGGCGGTTCCATTACCGCACTGCCGATCATTGAGACTCAGGCAGGTGATGTATCAGCATATATTCCGACCAATGTTATTTCCATTACAGATGGTCAGATTTTCCTGGAGAGTGATCTTTTCAACGCAGGTATGCGCCCGGCAGTCAATGTCGGTCTGTCAGTATCCCGTGTAGGTGGTGCAGCACAGACAAAAGCAATGAAGAAGGTTGCCGGAAGTATTCGTGTGGATCTGGCTCAGTATCGTGAGATGGAAGTATTTACCCAGTTCAGTTCTGATCTGGATGCGATTACGAAGGAACAGCTGGAATATGGTAAGCGAATGATGGAACTTTTAAAACAGCCGCTGGGATCTCCGCTGTCTCTGCATGAGCAGGTAATTACTCTGTGTGCAGCAACGCATAAACTGTTCCTGGATGTCCCTGTAAAAGAACTGAAGAAGTTCCAGAAAGAAATGCTTGCATGGATTGATCAGAAACATCCGCAGATCGGTGAAGAGATCGAAGAACTTCACAGTCTGAGTGATACACTGATCAGTAAGATTGTAGATGCAGTAAAGGAATACAAGAGTCAGGTGGTGAAGTAGTATGGCAGGACTGCGCGAGATCCAGAACCGGATCAAAAGTATCCAGGATACGAGAAAAATCACCAATGCCATGTACATGATTTCATCCACCAAGATGAGAAAAGCAAAGCAGGATCTGGAGAACACGGAACCGTATTTCTATACGCTGCAGTCTATGATGGCACGTTTGCTGCGACATCTTCCGGATGTCAGCCATATCTATTTCGAAGATGAGGCTTCGGAAGATGCAAAGATGGAGAATACAGATAAGAAAAAGATCGGTCTTCTGGTTGTAACGGGAGATAAGGGTCTTGCCGGAGCATATAACCATAATGTGCTCAAACTGGCACAGGAATATCTGGACGATCAGGAGAATGAGATTGAGCTTTTTGTAGTTGGAGAGCTGGGGCGTCAGTATTTTATGGGACAGCATATTCCGATTCAGGAAAATTTCCAGTATACTGCGCAGAATCCCACATTCAGCCGTGCCCGTTGGATTGCAGAGATCCTGCTTGGAAAATTTCTTTCAGGTGAGCTGGATGAGATAGATGTTATCTTCACCCGTATGGAAAACAGCATGACGAGTAATGCTGAGGTTCGTCGTATGCTTCCGCTGCAGAGACCGCCTATGCCGAAGATTCCGATTGATGTTCAGCAGGAGGAATTTCGTACTGTTCCGGATGACAAATCTGTTGCAGACAGTATTGTACCGAACTATATTACGGGTTTTATCTATTGTGCGCTGGTTGAGTCATTCTGCAGTGAGCAGAATGCCCGTATGCAGGCAATGGAATCTGCAACTAATAATGCGGATGAACTTCTCCACGATTTAGGCATCATGTACAACAGGGCAAGGCAGGCTGCCATTACACAGGAAATCACTGAGGTATGCAGCGGTGCCAGAGCCCAGAAGAAAAAGACAACATAAAAGGAGATGCATGTGTGATGGAAAAAGGTAAAATCATACAGGTTTCAGGCCCGGTTATCGACGTGCTGTTCGAGAAGGGCAATCTCCCTCATATAAAGGACGCTTTGAAAGTTGATAATCACGGAAAAGAGTGCGTGATGGAGGTAGCAAAGCATATGGGACACAATGTGGTTCGATGCATTATGCTGTCTGCCAGTGAAGGACTCTGCCGTGATATGGAAGTTGTCCAGACCGGACAGGGAATTACTGTTCCAGTCGGAGAGAAGACCCTTGGCCGTCTCTTCAACGTTCTCGGTCAGACCGTAGACGGAGAGGGAGAGATTACAGATTCAGAAAAATGGTGTATCCATCAGGATCCGCCTTCATTTGAAGATCAGAGCCCGGTTGTAGAGATTCTTGAGACCGGTATTAAGGTCATTGATCTTCTGGCACCTTATGCAAAAGGCGGTAAGATCGGTCTGTTCGGCGGTGCAGGAGTTGGTAAGACCGTCCTTATTCAGGAACTGATCAGAAATATTGCTACCGAACACGGCGGATATTCTATCTTCACCGGTGTCGGAGAGCGTTCCCGTGAGGGTAATGACCTGTGGAGTGAGATGAAGGCATCCGGAGTATTGAACAAGACTGCACTGGTATTTGGTCAGATGAACGAGCCACCTGGAGCACGTATGCGTGTTGCAGAGACAGGACTGACCATGGCTGAATATTTCCGTGATGAGATGCATCAGAACGTGCTTCTCTTCATCGATAACATTTTCCGTTTCGTACAGGCTGGTTCTGAGGTATCTGCACTGCTTGGACGTATGCCGTCCGCAGTAGGATATCAGCCGACTCTGGCTACTGAGATGGGTGAACTGCAGGAGCGTATTGCTTCCACGAAGAATGGTTCAGTTACTTCTGTACAGGCTGTTTATGTGCCGGCCGATGACTTAACCGACCCGGCTCCGGCAACGACCTTCGCACATCTGGATGCAACCACTGTACTTTCCAGAAAGATCGTAGAACAGGGTATTTACCCGGCAGTTGATCCGCTGGAGTCCACTTCCCGTATTCTGGAAGCAGATGTAGTCGGAGAGGAGCATTACGAAACTGCAAGACGTGTACAGGAAATGCTGCAGAAATATAAAGAGCTGCAGGATATTATCGCCATCCTTGGTATGGAGGAATTGTCTGAGGAAGATAAGCTGACGGTTGCCCGTGCAAGAAAGATTCAGCGTTTCCTGTCTCAGCCGTTCCATGTAGCTGAGAACTTTACCGGTATTCCCGGTAAATATGTACCGCTGAAAGATACCATCAAAGGTTTCCAGGCTATTATTAACGGTGAGATGGATGAGTACCCGGAGGCAGCGTTCTTCAACGTAGGAACGATTGAGGAGGTAGTCGCTAAGGCCAAGACCATGACGGCTTCCGTATAGAGGTGATGGATCATGTCGAAATTTTATGTGAAAATCATATCCAGTAACCGAATTTTTTATGAAGGTTTCTGCCATTGCTTGATTATCCCGGCAGTAGATGGTGAGCAGGCAATTATGGCACATCATGAAGAAACCATTATTGCCGTACAGAACGGCGAAATGCGTATGCAGAAGGAAGAAGGCGGAGAATGGTCCTATGCAGTCCTTGGAAAAGGGTTTTGCATGGCTGCTAACAACCGTGTTACCGTCCTTGCCGATACGGTGGAGCGTCCGGAAGAAGTGGATGTCAACCGTGCAAAAGAGGCATTGGAGCGTGCGCAGGAGCGTCTTCGTCAGAAGCAGAGTATTCAGGAGTATCATACGACACAGGCAGCTTTGGCCCGTGCATTGACGCGTCTGAAGGAGACCGAAAAGTTTTTGAGATAGACTGTCTGGTAGGACAGTGACCATCCGCGAGGCGGGTCGGAGGAATTCCATTATTCCAAAGACCCGCCTTATTGGATTGTTCAGATGAGGTACAAAAGAGTGAAGGAAATATTGTTGACCGGCATTGACGTCGGTTCTACTACAACCAAAATAGCTGCGATCAATCCGGAGAACGGAAAAGTTGTTTACTCGGATTATAGAAGGCATCAGGCAGCTCAGGTACACAGCGTATATGATGCCCTGAGACGACTGGAAAAAGCCTTCCCACATACAAAAATCAGACTGGTGCTCACGGGTTCCGGAGCAAAACTTCTCTCAGAGAGACTGCATGTACCGTTTATTCAGGAAGTGGTTGCCAATTCCATGGCATTAAGAGAGCAGTATCATCATGTCAGAACGGCCATTGAGCTGGGCGGACAGGATGCAAAAATGATTTTTTTTAAAGAAGATGAGAACACAGGGCTTCTAAATGTTACCGATATGAGAATGAATGGAAGCTGCGCCGGAGGAACCGGGGCATTTATTGATGAAATTGCATCTATTCTTCAGGTGCCGGTGGAGGAATTTAATGCACTGGCTGCAAAGGGGACCTGTGTGTATGATATATCCGGACGATGCGGTGTTTATGCAAAAACAGATATTCAGCCGCTTCTAAATCAGGGAATTGCCAGGGAAGATCTGGCACTTTCTGCGTTTCATGCTATTGCAAAGCAAACGATTGGAGGTCTTGCACAGGGACTGGACATTGAAAAACCGGTCATTTTTGAAGGTGGTCCATTGACCTTTAACCCGACGCTGATCCGTGTTTTTGCGGAACGTCTGGGATTGAAAGAAGAGGAGACTCTGATTCCGGAACATCCGGAACTGATGGTGGCATATGGTGCAGCCCTTTCGCTGGAAGAACTGTTTACAGATGAGGGAGAAGCACGTGAGATTCCAAAACTGATGAAACAGCTGCTTCTGGAAGAACAGAGTGAGCAAGGGGAGATTTCAGACAGTGCAAAACCGTTCTTTGCTTCTGAAAAAGAGAAGCTTGCATTTGAAAAGAGGCATTCTCATCATCCTCCGGAATGGAAGCTGCCGGAAAAAGGAGAGACAGTAAGAGCTTACCTTGGTATTGATTCCGGCAGTACGACGACAAAATTTGCACTGATAGATGAAAGAGAGGAGATTCTGGGATCATTTTATGCTCCCAATGAAGGAGATCCGCTGACAGTGGCGAAGACGGCACTCATAGATATGCGGGAACGTTACAGACAGGCTGGAGCAGATCTGCAGATTCTGGCAGCAGGAACTACAGGATATGGAGAAATGCTGTTTGCAAAGGCATTTGATACGGAATGCCATACTGTAGAGACGGTTGCGCATGCAAGAGCAGCGGAAAAATATGTTAAAGATGCCACATTTCTTCTGGATATCGGAGGACAGGATATGAAAGCAATCTGGCTGGATCATGGCATTATCACTAACATTCTGGTCAATGAGGCCTGTTCTTCCGGATGTGGCTCGTTCCTTGGAAATTTTGCGGCAAATCTGCATATTCCCATGCAGGAAATTGCTTCTGCCGCATTCTCATCTGAGCATCCGGCAGCTCTTGGCAGCCGCTGCACAGTATTTATGAACAGCAGTATTATTACCGAGCAGCGGAACGGAAAGCTTCCGGAAGATATTATGGCGGGACTGTGTCGTTCTATTATTGAAAATGTATTTACCAAAGTCATCCGTATTTCCAATGTAGACTCTCTGGGAGACCGTATTGTGGTGCAGGGCGGTACGTTTGAAAATGATGCCGTACTCTGCGCACTGGAACAGTATCTGGGGCGTGAAGTTATCCGTGCACCGTATCCGGGTATCATGGGAGCCATCGGTGTGGCTTTGATTACAAAAGAACAGTTTGAGGCAGGAAAGAAGAAAGCATCCTTTATCGGACTGGATGCACTGGATGATTTTTCATACAGCAGGGAAGCAAATCTGCCGTGCCCGTTCTGTACGAACCACTGCCGCAGAACGATTGTGAAATTTTCCAACGGAAATTCCTGGATTACCAATAACCGCTGTGAGCGTGGCGAGATTCTCGGTGATCCGAAGGATGCAAAAGTACGTGAAAAATTGAAAGAAGTACGGAAAGAAAAGGATGCCGTTCCGAATCTTTTTGATCTGCGGGAAAAACTGTTGTTTGAAGAGTATCCTTATTCAAAGCTCTTGCCGGAAAAAGAAACGGTTATTGGAATTCCGAGAGTATTGTCTTACTGGGATACCATGCCGTTCTGGACCACCTTCTTCCGTTCACTTGGCTATCAGGTGCAGATCTCAGACAAAAGTACCAGAAAAATCTATGAAAGCGGACTGTCAGCAGTGACTTCCGATACGGTATGCTTTCCGGCAAAACTGGTACATGGCCATATCAGGAATCTGGCAGAGCATCATGTAGACCGGATCTTTATGCCGACGATTACAACCGTATCTTCGGAAAATACAGCCAGCACCAGTGAATCTATGTGTGCGATCGTCAAGGGATATCCGATTGTCATCCGCAATTCTGATAATCCGGAAAAACGTTTTCATATTCCCTTTGATGCTCCGTTATTTCACTGGTATCGGACGGAAGACCGGAACCGGCAGCTCGCCGCTTATATGAAAGATACGTTTGATATTTCACCGGATATCACAAAAAAAGCCATAGAGGCGGCTGACCAGGCACAGACATCGTTTGAAAGACAGCTGAAAGATGCCGGGGAAAAAGTGATGCAACAGGTGAGGTCAGAAGGTCGTTATGCAGTGGTTCTTGCATCCAGACCTTATCAGAATGATGCGCTGGTGAACCATGATCTGCCGAAAATGTTTACCAGTATGGGAATTCCAGTGCTGACGGCAGATTCTGTTCCGGGTGTGACGGAGGTGGATCTGAGCAACAGCAGACTGGATATCGTGAATAATTATCATGCCAGAATGCTTTCTTCCGCAGTGCTTGCGGCAGAAAGTGAGCATCTGGAATATGTACAGATTGTAAGTTTCGGATGTGGTCATGACGCATATCTTTCCGATGAGATTATCCGTATGATGAAGGAAATCTCAGGAAAGACGCCGCTGATTCTGAAGCTGGATGAAAGTGATGTGCAGGGACCTCTGAAGATTCGTGTGAGATCCTTTATAGAGACAGTAGAGATGAGCCGGGAACTTCATATGCATCGGGAAATACATGCTCTTTCTGATCCGTACCCAGTGAAATTTACAAAAAAGTGCAGAAAAGAACGAATCGTACTGGTACCGAATACCTCTCATGCATTTTGCCGTGTTATGTCTGCTGCTCTTTCCGGACAGGGTATCCGTGCAGTACCATTGGAAGTGGGAAGAAAAGATGCCATCCGTCTGGGAAAACAGTATGTTCATAATGATATCTGTTTCCCGGCACAGATTGTCATCGGCGAAGCACTGGCAGCGTTGAGAAGCGGAAAATATGATGGACAGCAAGTAGCAGTGGGTATGGGAAAATATGTAGGGGACTGCCGTCTTACACATTATGGTGCGCTGCTCAGAAAGGCACTGGACGATGCCGGTTATGAAGATGTTCCGGTGCTTACCAACGATGATGTGGATGTTCACCATATGCATCCGGGCTTTAAGATGAATATGCTATCAGCAGTGCGCATAGCATTTGCCCTGCCCATGATTGATGCACTGGAGGAACTGCTCAGAAAAATCCGTCCTTATGAAAGAATAAACGGAAGTGCGGATGCGGCATTTGAGCGTGCTATGGATCAGGTAATCTACGGAATGATGAGATCCGGTGTTCCGGGAGCAAAAAAGGGATTCCGGAAGGCAATCGAAATCATGAAAGAAGTAGAGTATGACCGCAGTGTGCCGAAGCCCGGTGTGCTGATTGTAGGTGAGTATCTTCTGAATTTCCATCCAGGAGCAAACCATGACATTGAAAAATATCTGGAACAGAACGGATTTGAAATTATCGAAGCAAAGATGACGGATGTCATCCGCAAGACATATTTTTACCAGGGATCTCAGATTCGGGAATATCATCTGAAGAAACCACTGGATAAGAAAGCCTGGTTTGCGATTGTAGATAAAGTATTCAATATGGCACATGATATGACCGATGAGATTGCATTGGCTCATCCGCTCTATGAGAAAGCATGCAGAATGCAGGATCTGGTAAAGGAGAGTGATCCGATCATTCATCACACCTTTGACGCGGGAGAGGGTGTACTCATTCCGGGGGAAATTCTTCATCATGCCGCACATGGATGTAAGGCATTTATTATCCTGCAGCCCTTTGGATGTCTGCCGAATCATGTGGTAGGACGAGGTATTTCCAAACGCCTGAAGGAGTTGTATCCGAATGTCCAGATTCTGCCGCTGGACTATGATCCGGATGTGAGCTTTGCCAATATTGAGAATCGGCTGCAGATGTTGATTATGAATACAAAGGCGGCTGCAGAAGAAGAAAGACGGCAGGAGGAGCAGAAGAAAACGCAGCAGAAGGGAGCCTGATGACATGAAAGTGCTATGCATTGGTTCTGCGGTGATGGATATTGCAGCTACACCGATAGAAAACTCTGTAAACTGGAAAGAAAAACAGAGGATTTCCGATATTCGGATTCTTCCGGGCGGAGATGCCGTAAACCAGAGTATTCATCTGGCGGATTTTCGGGTGGATACGGCATTATGTGCATGCACAGGAGATGACAGCACCGGCCAGATGTTGAGAGCAGCATTACAGGAAAGAAATGTAGATGTTTCTTTTGTACGATCAAAAGAAGGCATACGGACAGGAACGGCCATGGTGCTGATTAATCCTGAAGGGGAACGACATATTTTTTCCGTGCAGGGAGCGCACAGCACGTTGTGTGCGGAAGATTTACCGAAAGTGCTTCCCGAAGACTGCAGGGCAATTTCACTGGCCAGTCTTTTCTCCATGCCGGAACTGGAGTGGAACGGATTGCTGCCATATCTTCAGACAGCCCATCACCAGAACATTCGTGTGTTTGCGGATCTGGCGGCAGATAAGCAGGGACTGGGCCTTGCAGGAATAGAACCGTTTCTTCCGGAAATTGATTACTTCCTTCCAAGCCTCTATGATGTTTTAAATATGACAGGAACAGAGACCGCGGAGGAGGCAGCGCGTGTATTTCGAAATCTGGGAAGTGATCATGTCATTATTAAATGTGGTTCTGAAGGCTGCTATTGTTCAGATAAACATTTTTCAGGGTGGATTTCGGCAATTCCAGTACGTCCGGTGGATACTACCGGGGCAGGAGATTGTATGTCCGCTGCATTTATCTACCGAATTCTGGAAGGGGATTCCATGGAGGACGCTTGCAGATATGCCTGCGCAGCAGGTTCTTACAGTACATTGTTTGTCGGTGCTTCCGAGGCAAAGCTGACAGATGGCAGGGTAAGAGAATTTATGAAAACAAACGGAGATACAGTGTTGTCATGAAAAGCTTTATCTGGAAACAGTACACCGTTCAGATTACGAAGAAAAATGTAAAAAATACAAATGTGCGAATCAAGAGAGACAATCCTCATGTGATTCTCATGTCTATTCCATACAGTGCGACTTATAAGGCAGGACTGCTGGCTCTGGAGACTCCGCATATCCGGCATTGGCTGGATAATTATGAACGTAAATTAAAACAACAGTCAGTTCCGACCGACGAGGAAAAATTTCGGAAAGAACTGGAAAAAGAAAAAATGGCACCTGCTTACCGCGACCGGCTTCTGAAACTGCTTCCCGGTATGTTTCGAAAATGGGAGCCGATTCTCGGCGTCTGCAGCAACAAGGTGACTATTCGTAAAACAAAATCCCAGTGGGGAAGCTGTAATACAAAAAACGGAAATATTTCTATCAGTCTGTGGCTGGGTGCTTACCCGGAAGAATGTATTGAATATGTGGTTGTCCACGAACTGACGCATCTTCTGGAACGCGGACATAATGTGCATTTCTACGGAATTCTTGACCAGGTTTATCCAAACTGGAAAGCGTGTCGGGAACGATTGAAAAAGGAGTAAATACTTCTGAAAGCATACCTCGGGTAAATGACACAAAATAAAGGAGTGTAAAACGTTGGAAGAAATAATGGAAGAATATGTGACATTTCATGTAACAGCAAAAGATGGTTCTGATGTGGAGATGGCGGTTGTCGATGAATTTGATTTTGAAGAGAAACATTATGTAGTCGGTGCGGTTGTGAAAGATGACACGATTGATGATGAGGGTAGGTATATCTACGAATGTATCATGGATGGTGATGATTTCACCGTGCAGCAGATTAAAAAAGAATTCGACTACAGACGAATCGCCAATGCATATATGGCGATGGATGGGGAAGAGTAAATTATTTCAATATCATCTATTTGATGTTGCATTTTGCAAAACTGTATGCTATTCTAAAAGTGCACTGGAAGTGATCATGCTTTCGGTGCACGTATCTTAATAACGTGTCAAATCTCATTCTCGGAGCTCAGATCGAGCAATCTTCCCGACAATGAACACAATGGAATATGGAGACTACGGGAAGAAAGAGTTCACTTCCGGGATGGAAGGCAGAGGACATGGAATGCCTGAAAATTTCTTTCCTTCAGTTCTCGTAAGAAGAAAGGGGCATTTATGTCAGAAAACACGGTTATACAGAAAAAGGATGATTTCATCATGCTTCCTACTTCTGATTTCTGTTTTAAAGAACTGATGCAGAATTCAAAAGTACGAAAAGGTATTATTTCAGCATTGCTTGGAATAAGTCCAGAAGAAATTGCTGGAACAAAGCTTTTGCCAACCAGTACAACAGAAGAATATCCGGATGGAAAACTGGGAATCTTGGATGTACTGATCAAATTGGAAAATGGAACTCAGGTAGGAATGGAAATGCAGGTGGCGAAATATGACTACTGGACTAATCGGATTCTATTTTATCTGTGTAGAATGTTTACCGGTCAGATCGGAAAAGGAGATACTTACGATAAACTGAAAAAATGTATTCATGTGAGCTTTCTGGATTTCATTCATTTTGAAAACGATTATGATTTTTACAGAAAGATCACATTGAGAGACGAAAAAAACAGCGAATATACGGATTTGCTGGAATTACATATTCTGGAGTTGAAAAAATTACCACCAGAAGAGCAGAATGAAAATGGACTTTTAAAATGGACACGATTTCTAAATGGAAAATGTAGGGAGGATTTTGAGAAGATGGCAGAAAAAGATGAATATATCGATGAAGCATATGAACTCCTGAAGAAGATGAGTGCAGATGATCGGAAACGCCTAGAGTATGAAGCAAGAGAAAAAGCGGTGAGGGATTATAATACGCAGATGAAGAGTAGTTTGGAGAGGGGAGAAGAAAGACTTAATTCGTTGAATAGACAGTTGCTGAAAATGAATAGAATGAACGATTTGGTGAAGGCGGTTTCGAATAAAGAATATCGACAAAAGCTATATTTAGAATTTGGATTATGAATGAAAAAAGGCTGCTTGTGAAAGCAGTCTTTTTCATTTTAGATATTAACATTTTTCAACTCACGGATTGAATTAATCCGACAATGATAATTTATCATACTTTCAATATAACTACAACTATATTATATAATTATATATTTATGTTAATATTAAAAATAAATACAAAGAAATTAATGTTGACATATAATATTGAATGTATTATAGTGAAACTATGGAAAAAGAAAAAACCTTCAGATCTGGCAATCCGAAGGTTTTAGAAAGTAATTTTAAATTATAATAACTTAGAATTACTCAGCAAATTTATTCTAACGTATTAAATTATAATTTGTCAATTATTTTCTCTGGGGCATTCGCTCCCTTTTTCCATTTCAAAAATTTAAAATTACAAAGGAGATGCGTGAAATATGATTGTTTTATAAAAAAATCCATGCTATGATTGTATATATAGCACAAAAAACGAAAAGAAAAAACTGAATATTGAATAAAAGTTAACAAAGGTGAATGCTATATGGAAGAAAAATACATCGGGCATGTAAATTCTGAAACAAAGGAAATTCAGAGTTTAAAAGTACATCTTGAAAATGTTCGTTATCTGGCGGAGAAGAATTGTCCACTGGAATTATTTCGGTATATTGTTCAGGTGACGGCTTTGATCCATGATATGGGCAAAACACGACAGGAGTTCCAGGACTATATGAACGACATTCTGGAACATGGAGAATATGCAATTCGCCATCAGATTGATCATTCATCTGCAGGGGGACTGCTTGTAGAGGACATGAGCAAATTCAGATCAATATCTTCTTTGATAGGAACGGCAATCTATGCGCATCATGGTCTGCAGGACTGTATCGATATGGAATCCGGAGCAGGGCTTGCAGAAAAGCGGAGAGTAAAAGAAACAGATTATGAGGAAATAAAGAACCGATATTTCCAGATTGTTGATAAAAAGGAACTGCATGATCTGCTGGTTCAGGCAAATCGGGACTGGCAAAAGATTTACCAACATGTAAAGGAAGTAGTTGGCGATACCCAAAGTTCGTGTGGTGATAAAGAGTTCTACCTTGGAATGTACGAGCGTTTCCTATTGTCGATACTCATTGACAGTGACTGGAGTGATACGGCGAGCATGATGAATGGAGAAATGCTGCCAGAACGGATGTCCGCAGAAGAAACGTTACGGATATGGGAATGTATGCTGACACATTATCGAAAATACATGGACGATATGAAACAGCATGGAACATATAGTCCGCTGAATTGTTATAGGGAAGAAATTTCTGACCGTTGTTATGAAGCTTCTCAGGAACGGAAAGGGCGTTACCGTCTGACGGTTCCGACAGGTGCCGGTAAGACACTGAGCAGTCTTCGGTTCGCGTTAAATCGAGCGGTCAAAGAGAAAAAGCAGCACATTTTCTATATTTCACCGTATAATTCCGTGTTGGAGCAGAATGCGGATGAAATACGGAAAGCAGTTGGAAATGAGAGCTATATTCTGGAACATCACTGCAATATTGTGAATGAAGATGCAGTGCAGGAAGTGATTTACAAAAACCTAACAGATAACTGGGATTGTCCGTTGATTGCAACGACAGCAGTGCAATTGTTGAATACGTTGTTTTCCGGAGATAAAAGTTGTATTCGAAGAATGTACAGTCTGTGTAACAGCATTATTGTGTTTGATGAAGTTCAGGCAATTCCCGCAAAGTGTACGGAGCTGTTCAATCTTGCAGTGAATTTTCTGACCGAGTTCTGCAATACGACAGTGGTATTGTGTTCGGCGACACAGCCATCTCTGGCATCACTTCCACAGAACAATCTGATGGAATGCAGAGAAATGGCAGACAGAAGTGAAACTTATGCAGAAGCATTTCGCAGAGTAGGGATTGAAGATAAGACAGATCTGGTTCCAGGTGGGATGTTACTGGATGATCTGAAAGATTTTACGCGGGAGGCTTTCCGAAATTATAAGCAGGTGCTGGTGATTGTAAATACAAAGAAGCTGGTGCTGGAATTGTATGAGTCCTTGAAACAGGAAGATCTTGAAGAGTGTGCATTGTTCCATCTCAGCACCAATATGTGTCCGGCAAACAGAGAGGATATGTTAACAGAAATTAAGGGTGTATTACATGACAGGAAAAAGCCAGTTATATGTGTCAGTACACAGTTAGTAGAAGCGGGAATTGATTTTTCCTTTGGGTGTGTGATTCGATCTCTGGCGGGACTGGACAGCATTGTGCAGGCAGCAGGACGCTGCAACCGCCATAAAGAACGAAAAATGGGCATTGTGTACATCGTAAAAATGGCAGCAGATCTGGAACGGATCGGCCGAATGAAGGAAATGACAGCTGCGCAGGATGCCTGCAAAAGCTTTCTGTTGCAATTTCACAATCAGCCAGATGATTTTCAGAATACGCCGGATTCAAAAACAGCAGTAAAGCAATATTACAGGTTGTATTATCAGAAATTGGGATCGCAGATCACACAGTATCCCTGTTCGCAGACAGAAACTTCTCTTGTAGAATTGCTTGGAAAAAATGAAGCGGGAGTTCGGCAGTATGCGCGACATCACGATGGTCAGCAACCGGCATTTCTGCTCCGGCAGGCATTTCAGACAGCCGGAAAAGAATTTGAGGTGATCTCAGAGGATGGAAAAGTGTCTGTGGTGGCACCTTATAATGAAGAAGCACGGGCATTGATTGCTGAACTTGAAACAGGGAAAAAAGGACTGGCAGAGCAAAAGCAAATATTAAGAAAATTACAGAGGTATACGGTAAGTATCAGTCCAACCATGAAAGAAAAATTAAGAAATGCATTGTATCAGGTAGGAGATACAGGGGTACTGGTATTAAATGATATGTATTACAATCAGGAAACAGGAGTACAGGAAAATCCAACACAGGGATTTCTTGATTTTTAATAACAACTGAGAGGGGTGAGACAATGGAAAAGTACAGAAACACCATAGAATATCAGGTATATGGTGATTATGCACTCTTCTCCGATCCGGTAACCCGGGTCGGTGGAGAGAAGAGCAGTTATCATATTCCAACCTATGAAGCATTAAAAGGAATCACGGAAAGCATTTACTGGAAGCCAACGATCATGTGGATCATTGATGCGGTTCGCGTTATGAATCCAATTCAGACGGAGACGAAAGGAATTCGACCAATTGCTTATAATGGGGGAAATGAGCTGGCTTATTATACCTATCTGAAAGATGTATGTTATCAGGTGCGGGCACATTTTGAATTCAATCTTAATCATTCGGAATTGGAAGAAGACCGCAATGAACACAAGCACCATAATATTGCCAGACGGATGGTGGCGCGTGGCGGCAGAAGAGATATTTTTCTTGGAACCAGAGAGTGCCAGGCATTTGCAGAACCCTGTGTATTTGGCGAAGGCGCAGGCTATTATGACGATATGCCCGGGGAAGTTTCCTATGGATTTATGTACCATGGAATCACTTATGCGGATGAGGCAATTCTGGACCAGGAAAAAAATAAGATGACGGTCAATTTCTGGAGACCTGTTATGAAACAGGGAGGCATCATTGAATTTATCAGACCGGAAGAATGCCCGGAAAAACGATTTGTCAAAGAGATGAGTGTTCGGGCTTTTGGTAATGATAATTGCTCCGGACTTTCAGAATTTTCAGAAGAGGAGGTGGCGGATTGAACTGGGAACAGGAACTGCTGAATCTGTATGAAATCAATGCTGATAAAGTGGGACAGGTTAATTACAGGGTTTACAGAAAAAAGGGAGAAGATCTGAAAGTTCCTTATGTATTGCTGCCTCCTTTTCACACAACGGTAACAGCGCAGATTGAAGTGGAGATTGATGAGGACGGAAAGTTTCTGGATGCGTCGGCGGTTGCAAATGAAGATAAACAGACCATCATTCCGATAACAGAAAAATCAGGAAGCCGGACGGCCGGTAAAGCTCCGCATCCTCTGTGTGATAATCTACAGTATCTGGCAGGAGATTATGGACGATATTCCGGAGAAAAAGCAAAGGGAGCTGAGGAATGCCATGCATTGTATATGAATGCATTAAAAGAATGGCATGAATCTCCTTATACGCATAAAAAAGTCGATGCAGTTTATGCATATTTAAAGAAAAATACGCTGATGAAAGATCTTGCAGAAACAAAAGTGCTTCTTTTAGATGAAAATGGCAATTTGGATGCATCTGCTAAAATTCAAAATATTCCGCAGGAAAAAGCATTTGTAAGGTTCGTAGTCCGTCAGAAATTTGCGAAGGATATTGTAGAAGAAAACTGCTGGTTGGATCGGACATTACAGGATGCATTTATCAGATACTATCAGACAATGGAAGGAGAAAAAAATCTGGATTATTTGACAGGAAAACAGGAAGTACCGTCTTATCTGCATTCTAAAAAAATTCGAAATGAAGGAGACGGAGCAAAACTGATTTCTTCCAATGACACAACGAATTTTACATTTCTGGGGCGTTTTCTGACGAAAGAGCAGGCATTTTCCATAGGTGGGGAATCCTCACAGAAAATTCATAATGCGTTAAAATGGATCATTCGAAGACAGGGAGTCAGTTTTGACACACTGACAATGGTGACCTGGGAATCGAATCTGCAACCAATGCCGAGATGGGATGCCTCTACGGAGGTTCTCGTAAGCAGCCAGACATCGGAAGAAGAGTTTGAAGAAGAGTCAGATGATGATTTTGGAGAGGATCTGGCAGACGAAGATTTGGCGCAGGAAAAGAAAGAGAGCGTGTCGGATGGAAATATGATAACCGCTTTTCAGTTCTGCAGTGCCCTAAAAGGCTATCGGAAAAAGATAGAGAATTCTTCCAGAATGGTATTGATGGCATTTGATGCAGCAACGACAGGACGGCTGGCACTGGCAGAATATAAAGTACTGGAAACCGGAAAATATCTGGAAAATATTGAAAAATGGCATCTGCAGGGAGGATGGCTGCAGCAAAAATTTAAAAATAAAAAGATTGTGAGATATGAAGGAATTCCAGGTATTACAGAAATTGCGGATATACTGTACGGATCGGATGCAGGAGGATTTCTGACTATTAATGATAAAAATGGAAAGAAACTGTATGGTGAGTTGAGCAAACGTCTTCTTCCATGCATTTGGAATGGAAGAAAACTTCCCTATGATCTGGTGGTGACAGCAGTAAATAGAGCGAGCAATCCCCAGTCCTATAAAGAACGATTTAACTGGGAGCGGGTATTGATGCTTGCCTGCTCATTAGTGAAGAAGTATAGATATGAAACAAGTAAGGAGGAATGGAAGTTGGCATTGGAGAAAGAGTGTAAGGATAGAAATTATTTATATGGAAGACTGCTGGCAGTGGCTGATCGGATTGAATACCGGACATATGACATGGATCGGGATGCCGGGAGAGTGACGAATGCCAAACGATATATGAGCACGTTCGCACAGAGACCGTATGATACATGGAAAATTATTGAGGAAAATCTGCAGCCATATTTGAATAAGCTGAAAGCAGTGGAAAGACGATACTATGAAAACTTGATTGATGAAATCTGCCAGCAGTTTACGTCGGAAAGTTTTTGCGATAATACAAAGCTGGATGGACTCTATCTGCTTGGTTTCCACAGCCAGTCTTATGATCTGAAAACTTACAAAAAAGAGGAAGAATAAGGAGGCAAACTTATGAGTGCATTAAAAGGAAAAATTGATTTTACATTATTTATCAGTGTATTAAATGCAAATCCAAACGGGGACCCGTTAAATGGAAACCGTCCTCGTATGAACATGGATGGATATGGGGAGATTTCGGATGTTTGTATTAAGAGAAAGATCAGAAACCGTTTTCAGGATCTGGGGCAGAGAGTATTTGTACAATCCGATGACCGTTCCGATGATGGATGCAGCAGCTTGAAGGAGAGAGCAGACAGCTGCGAAAAACTGAAAGTGGAAATTGCGAAAAAGAAAAAAGCTGACAGAGATCTCTGTGCAAAAATTGCGTGTGAGGAATGGCTGGATGTGCGGAGTTTTGGACAGGTGTTTGCATTTAAAGGAGAGGATGTTTCCTTTGGAGTAAGAGGACCTGTATCTATTCACCAGGCGGTAAGTCTGTCTCCGGTTGATATTATCAGTATGCAGATTACAAAAAGCGTAAACAGTGAAGCTGGAAAAGAAAGTAAAGCTTCTGATACGATGGGAACAAAGCATCGAATCGGATATGCAGTATATAAGGTGATGGGAAGTGTTAATGTACAGCTTGCAGAGAAAACCGGTTTTACGCAGGAAGATGCGGAAATCCTGAAAGAAGCCTTAAAAACACTTTTTGAAAATGATGCATCTTCCGCAAGACCTGATGGCAGTATGGAAGTGTGTCAGATGTACTGGTGGCAGCATGAAGAAAAGACACCTGCGATTTCCAGCGGAAGAATTCAGCGGGCTTTTCATATTGATCCTGTGAGCAGACCGAAAGATTTTACAGATTATCATATCACATGGAATCTGGAGGGCTGCATGGAACCGGAGGTATTTGATTTTGTATAACGAAGAAGATTTTCTTCAGTTATCAGGAATTCAACATTTTGCCTTTTGCAGAAGGCAGTGGGCACTTGCTTATATCGAACTGCAGTGGCAGGAAAATGTGCGGACAGTAGAAGGAAAACTGCTTCATGAAAAAGCACATGATGTGTCCCTGAAAGAAAAAAGGGGTGACCTGATTATTTCCAGAGCAATGCCGGTACATTCCAGAGAACTTGGCATCAGCGGAGAATGTGATATTGTGGAATTCCACAGGTCAGAGCAGGGAATTTCGCTGGCAGGAAGAGATGGCTTTTATGAAGTAATTCCGGTCGAATATAAACGAGGAAAACCAAAAGAAACGGACATTGATGCATTACAGCTGACGGCTCAGGCAATCTGCCTGGAAGAAATGTTGTGTTGTGAGATTCCCTGTGGTT
The DNA here is from genome assembly GCA_018228645.1 of Clostridiaceae bacterium Marseille-Q4143. Taxonomy (GTDB): domain Bacteria; phylum Bacillota; class Clostridia; order Lachnospirales; family Lachnospiraceae; genus Hominiventricola; species Hominiventricola filiformis. Next base: position 2,918,229 of record CP073693.1, on the reverse strand, counting down.
ACTTATATTATGGGGAGATCAAGCATCGGGAAAAGATCGAATTTACCCCTCTTTTAAGAGAAAAGGTCAGTGCCAGTTTTCAGGAAATGCATAAATATTTTGAGCAGCGTTATACGCCAAAAGTAAAATGGAGCAAAAGCTGTAACGCCTGCTCGCTGAAAGATATCTGTATGCCGGTACTGAATAAAAATCTTTCCGTATCCCGGTACATTGATCAAAAAATAAAAGAAAAGGATGGTGACTGATGAAACGTCTGTTAAACACTTTGTATGTAACGGGCAAGAATCGGTATCTGTCCCTGGACGGCGAAAATGTTGTAATTTTTGATAAGCAGGAAGAAATAGGGCGGATTCCATTACATAATCTTCAAGGAATTGTAACATTTGGATATACGGGAGCCAGTCCGGCGCTGATGGGAGTCTGTGCAGAACGGAATATAGAGCTGACTTTTATGTCCGGAAATGGAAGATTTCTGGCGAGGGTGACCGGTGAGGTAAAAGGAAATGTTATTTTACGGAAGCAGCAGTACAGAATCAGCGAAAATCCCTATGAGAGTATCCGCTATGCCAGAAATTTCATCACCGGAAAAGTATATAATTCCAGATGGATTCTAGAGAGAGCAATCCGGGATTATCCGATGAGAGTAGATACGGAACGCCTGAAAGAAAAGTCACATTTTTTATACCAGAGTCTTGAAAACATCAGAAGCTGTGAGGACAGTTCTATTCTACTGGGACTGGAAGGAGAGGCTGCGTCTGTATATTTTTCTGTATTTGATGAACTCATCTTACAGCAGAAAGACAGTTTCTATTTTCATGGGAGAAATAAAAGACCGCCTCTTGACAGGGTAAATGCGATGCTGTCCTTTGCATACAGTCTGCTTGCAGGAATGTGTGGTTCCGCACTGGAAGGCGTGGGACTGGATCCCTATGTTGGTTTTTACCATGCGGACAGGCCGGGACGCATTTCGCTTGCACTTGATCTGATGGAAGAACTTCGCGGAGTGATGGCAGATCGATTTGTCCTGACTATGATTAATAAACGTGTAATGAAAGAAACACATTTTATAGAAAAAGAGGATGGCGCAGTTCTTCTGAATGATGCAGGCCGGAAAGTATTTTTAAGCGCATGGCAAGAGCGGAAACAGGAAATGATCAGGCATCCATTTCTGAATGAAAAACTGGAATGGGGCATGATTCCTCATGCACAGGCAATGCTGCTGGCGCGCTGCATCCGTGGAGATCTCGATGAATATCCGCCATTTTTCTGGAAGTAGGTGTCAGAATGCTTATCTTAATAACGTATGACGTAAATACAGAAACGGCAGCCGGTAGGACAAGATTGCGGAAAGTGGCAAAACAATGTATTAATTATGGACAGCGTGTGCAGAACTCTGTATTTGAGTGCCAGATGGATGTAGCCAAATATCGCCAGGTTAAAGCAATTCTGGAAGATCTTATAGATAAAGAAAAAGACAGCCTGCGCTTTTATAATCTTGGTGACAAATATAAAAGTAAAGTGGAACATATTGGCGCAAAACCAGGGTTTGATGTAAAAGAAACATTGATTTTCTAGTGCGGATCTGATGTGATCATAAAATATGACGGCATTCGCACCAGAAAAAATAGACAGATCGTTCTAATTAGATACACTTCAGGAATGACAATTTCAGGTAAAGAGGTAGATTTAAAGGATCTGTTAAAAAGTATGGCAAAAGGAAATAGAAAACTATGAATTTTTGCTGGTCAGCCTCGTATGAGGCTGTGAATTGAAAGACTTCCTGCCCCAGTTGTGCGTATACCTCGTTTGGGTCAGCCTCGTATGAGGCTGTGAATTGAAAGATAGCACTTCCACATTCCGAAAAGATTGTGCAGAAGGTCAGCCTCGTATGAGGCTGTGAATTGAAAGATCGTCGGACTTATGCTACTAGCTCTGATATATCGGTCAGCCTCGTATGAGGCTGTGAATTGAAAGATATTGTCGGTCAGTCTGCGATGATTGAGACTACGGTCAGCCTCGTATGAGGCTGTGAATTGAAAGACCTCACTATCAGAAATTTGTTCGCTCTGCGTCCGGTCAGCCTCGTATGAGGCTGTGAATTGAAAGATCATCCTGATTCCCACCAATACACGGAATTGCGGGTCAGCCTCGTATGAGGCTGTGAATTGAAAGAAAAACATGTCGTATATTTTGTCCGCATGAGGAGGTCAGCCTCGTATGAGGCTGTGAATTGAAAGAACCAGCCAACAAGCATCAGAGCCAATACAAGACGGTCAGCCTCGTATGAGGCTGTGAATTGAAAGACTTATACGTTTTTCTGCAATATCGAAATGGCGATGGTCAGCCTCGTATGAGGCTGTGAATTGAAAGACCTCACTATCAGAAATTTGTTCGCTCTGCGTCGGTCAGCCTCGTATGAGGCTGTGAATTGAAAGATAGTCCGCAGAGTGGTTATACGCAGGTTGCCGGGTCAGCCTCGTATGAGGCTGTGAATTGAAAGAACGAAGATCCACCAATAAAAACAGGAAATTCTTGGTCAGCCTCGTATGAGGCTGTGAATTGAAAGGTGGATGTTATAGCAATGTCTCCGGCGTTGATTGTGGTCAGCCTCGTATGAGGCTGTGAATTGAAAGACGAACTCCCCACCACATAAACACAAGGCCAATACGGTCAGCCTCGTATGAGGCTGTGAATTGAAAGCATAATATAACAACAAGGGTTACCCCTAGTCATGGTCAGCCTCGTATGAGGCTGTGAATTGAAAGGTTGATGGTCTGAAAAATCGTATTGCTCTTGTCTGGTCAGCCTCGTATGAGGCTGTGAATTGAAAGATTGCCAGTACGAGTACCAGCGATTCGTCCAATACGGTCAGCCTCGTATGAGGCTGTGAATTGAAAGTTATTTGATTTCTGTCAATTATGATGGAACTGATAGGTCAGCCTCGTATGAGGCTGTGAATTGAAAGATGCTCAGGAAGTGTTAAAATATGACGTAGATAGGTCAGCCTCGTATGAGGCTGTGAATTGAAAGAATTTCATATCCATTGCACGCCGTGTCGATCGGGGTCAGCCTCGTATGAGGCTGTGAATTGAAAGTTTCGTCTTTATCGGATGTATCTTATATGGTTCGGTCAGCCTCGTATGAGGCTGTGAATTGAAAGTAATAAGTTTGCGGAGAATCGGAAAGGCAAAAAGGGTCAGCCTCGTATGAGGCTGTGAATTGAAAGCCTACTGGTCCTACGGCACGTTTGATTTGTAAGCCGGTCAGCCTCGTATGAGGCTGTGAATTGAAAGATTCCTCTGGAGATGTAACTCAGGATTCTATTTGGTCAGCCTCGTATGAGGCTGTGAATTGAAAGGCCGAAAACCATATATAACCGATATGGATTGCGGGTCAGCCTCGTATGAGGCTGTGAATTGAAAGGTTTCTTATATATCTGCGGATTTAAGTACGTCCTCGGTCAGCCTCGTATGAGGCTGTGAATTGAAAGACCGAAAACCATATATAACCGATATGGATTGCGGGTCAGCCTCGTATGAGGCTGTGAATTGAAAGATAGCTCTGTTACTGATTCTGGCGGCTTTTCCCCGGTCAGCCTCGTATGAGGCTGTGAATTGAAAGATGCTTGATAACGGATGCAAGCAAAGCACCACCCGGTCAGCCTCGTATGAGGCTGTGAATTGAAAGAACATCTGTAGAAATGCACTGGCATCTCTTTAAAGGGTCAGCCTCGTATGAGGCTGTGAATTGAAAGATAGAGCACCGTTGGGCACGACTCTTCCGACAGGGTCAGCCTCGTATGAGGCTGTGAATTGAAAGCCCAAAACCGTTGTCCATCAGGTAACTATAAGCAAGGTCAGCCTCGTATGAGGCTGTGAATTGAAAGAATCCATATGAAGATATGCCATAATCAGACGAAGAGGTCAGCCTCGTATGAGGCTGTGAATTGAAAGAAGAAGAGCAGCATAACTATATATCTTCTCCTGGGGTCAGCCTCGTATGAGGCTGTGAATTGAAAGGTCTTAATAGGTGTACTGTCTTTTTCTTGTCCTGGTCAGCCTCGTATGAGGCTGTGAATTGAAAGATTTCACCTCGTTCAAGATCAGATAGAGAATTTTGGTCAGCCTCGTATGAGGCTGTAAATTGAAAGAAAACAGCAGACTTCCAATCTGGCCAGAATTATCGGTCAGCCTCGTATGAGGCTGTGAATTGAAAGGGAAAAATCGCAGAGTCTGGTATAACGATTTCACGGTCAGCCTCGTATGAGGCTGTGAATTGAAAGGTGAAATATTCTCCAACTGTTATTGGGGTAGATGGTCAGCCTCGTATGAGGCTGTGAATTGAAAGACCTCATCTAAATGGGCCAATGCAATGAGCGGAAGGTCAGCCTCGTATGAGGCTGTGAATTGAAAGGTGCCACTGCAGAGATTTCAAGAATTCCCCTGCTGGTCAGCCTCGTATGAGGCTGTGAATTGAAAGACATAGTATGTAACAAGAATATTCAAAGGAGGCGGTCAGCCTCGTATGAGGCTGTGAATTGAAAGACATATTCTCAGACATGACTGCCGACATCAAACTGGTCAGCCTCGTATGAGGCTGTGAATTGAAGAGCAAAACAGAATTATACAATGTTGGACAACCTAAAGGTCAGCCTCGTATGAGACTGTGAATTGAAATACTCTGGCCAGAGTCTCGGCTCCTTTCTGTTATGGTCAGCTTCGTATGAGGCTGTGAAATGGAGCGGCTATAAGTTACGAACAGAACATTTTTGGGCATATAACGCAGCAATAAACTATAACACCCACAATACTGGTGCATTTCTAAGAAATTCCAGGATATTTGCAGGTCGTGCACTGCAAATGGGCAGATACACCGAGAGACCTATAAAAAATCCAAAAGAGGTGCATTAAATGGGTGTATTGGAGAGGTATATGCCTAATATGTCCAATGAGTGTTGAATAAAGCTGAAAACAGCACAAAATCAGTAAAAATTCAGACTGAGAAGTAGGGTATTTGGGTAGAAATGCAAGTTAATATTTCATACGCCCAAACAAACATAGTTTGTGAGGTCAGAAAGTCCAGAAACAGTACTATTTGCGATTTGATCAGCAGTGTACTAATAAATTTACAGGGTCGGTTGCCAGCGTAGCCGACTCTGTATTGCTTTTCATGGAAAAATCCAATATAATATTATGATAGTTTCCGACAGACAGTATCAAGATGGACGGAAAAGTGTAAATATAGATATCTATTCAGAAAGAATGAGGCAGCAGGAATGAATCTTCCCCAGTCATTTATTGAAAATATGAGTGAAATCTTAGGACCGGAACTGGACGAGTATCTGGAAAGCTACGAAAAACCGAAGTTTACGGGATTGAGAGTGAACACATCCAAGATTTCCGTGGAGGAATTTGAGCGGATCAATCCGTTTAAGAGTCTTCGCAGAGTTCCTTGGACACCAAACGGTTATTATTATACAGAAGAGGATGCACCGACAAAGCATCCTTATTATTATGCAGGTCTTTATTATATTCAGGAGCCAAGTGCCATGACGCCTGCCAGCGTACTTCCGATAGAAGAAGGAGAGCGGGTGTTGGATCTTTGTGCAGCACCTGGCGGAAAGGCAACAGAGCTGGGAGCAAAACTTAATCATACGGGACTTCTGGTGGCTAATGATGCCAGTGCATCCCGTACGAAGGCACTTCTGAAGAATCTGGAAGTATTTGGTCTTCCCAATATTCTGGTGACCAGTGAGATGGGAGATAAGCTTGACCGGTATTTCCATGAATATTTTGATAAAATCCTTATTGATGCACCCTGTTCCGGAGAGGGGATGTTCCGTAAGCAGGCGCATATGATTCCGGCATGGGAGCGTCAGGGTCCGGAAGTATTTTCCAAAATGCAGCGGGAGATTCTGGATCAGGCAGCGGATCTTCTAAAGCCGGGCGGCACGATGCTGTACTCCACCTGTACGTTTTCAAAATTGGAAAATGAAGGAAGTATGGATTATTTTCTTTCCAATCATCCGGAATTTCATCTGGAAGAGATTCCGTGGTGTGAAGGATTTTGCCCGGGGAAACCGGAACTGGTAGGCAGCAAATTCCCGTTGGAGCATTGCGTACGTCTGTTTCCGCATAAGATTGACGGGGAAGGACATTTTCTGGCTCTGCTCACGAAAGACGGGGAACGGACACCCAATGCCATGGAAGGTGCGGCAAAGCCTGCAAAACTTCCGGCAGAGTTGGAGGATTTCTTAAAGGATGTCTCCATGCCGCTTGAAAAAACACAGATTCAGGTAAAAGACACGAAGGTATTTCTTATGCCGGAGGGCTTGAAAGGATGTAAGGGACTCAGGTTCCTGCGTTCCGGTCTCTATATGGGAGAACTTCTGAAGAAACGATTTGAACCGAGCCAGGCCTTTGCCATGGTACTAAAGAAGCAGGAATATGCATCCGTGATTGATCTTCCGGCAGCGGATGAGCGGATTCTTCGTTATCTGAAAGGCGAGACCATCGAGATCGAGGATGGCGAGAGTACCCGCGATGCGGGATGGCAGCTGGTCTGTGTGGATGGATATCCGCTGGGCTGGGGCAAACTGATCCGCGGAACTCTTCGGAATAAATATTTCTCCGGATGGAGGATGAACGCATGATGCGTCTGGATAAATTCCTGTGTGAGACAGGATTCGGTACCCGCAGCCAGGTCAAAGAAATGCTGAAAAAAGGACAGGTGACGGTGAATGGTGTGGCGGCGAAGAAGCCGGAGCAGAAGATCGACGAGCACAAAGATCAGATAACCTGTCAGGGAAAAACAGCTTCCTATGAGAAGTATGTCTATTATATGCTTCACAAACCGGCAGGAGTGGTGTCTGCCACGGAAGATAAGCGGGAGAAAACGGTGCTTGACCTTTTAAAATCGGAAGATCGACGCGATGGTATTTTTCCGGTGGGACGGCTTGATAAAGATACGGAAGGATTTCTGCTGCTCACAGATGACGGAGATCTGGCACATCGATTATTATCCCCGCGGAAGCATGTAGACAAGACCTATTATGCAAAAATCGCCGGTAGCGTAACGGAAGCTCATATAGAGCGATTCCGTGAGGGACTGGATATCGGTGATGAGAAGAAGACGTTACCGGCGATGCTGGAGATTCTGGCATCGGAACCGGAGACCAGTGAAATCCGGATTACGATCCATGAAGGAAGATTTCATCAGGTAAAACGGATGTTTGAAGCGGTAGGCTGTAAAGTAACCTACTTAAAACGTCTGTCCATGGGAGCGGTTGCACTGGATGAGACACTTGCTCCAGGTGACTATCGTCCATTAAATGAGAAAGAAAGAGAGCTGCTTGGTATTTCTTAAGCAGCATGAAAGGATAATAATATGAAACATGGGTTCCTGCCGGTGAGCAGAGAAGACATGAAAAAACAGAACATTGACCAGCTGGACTTTATCTATGTGATCGGAGACGCTTATGTGGATCATCCGTCCTTTGGCCCGGCTATTATCAGCCGTCTGTTGGAAGCAAGAGGCTATACGGTAGGCATCATTGCACAGCCGGATTACCGGAAGGCGGAGAGCATTATGGCACTTGGCGAGCCACGGCTTGGATTTTTAGTCAGTGCCGGGAATATGGATTCCATGGTCAATCATTATACGGTGGCGAAAAAGCACCGGAAGACCGATGCCTACACACCCGGCGGTGAGATGGGAAAACGCCCGGACCGGGCAGTCATTGTATACTGTAATTTGATTCGGCAGAAATATAAGCATGTACCGGTCATTGCGGGAGGAATCGAGGCCTCTCTTCGAAGACTGGCTCATTATGATTACTGGTCAGACTCCCTGCGCAGGTCCATTTTGATGGAAAGCGGTGCAGATCTGATTTCTTATGGAATGGGAGAGCACTCCATCATTGCCATTGCAGATGCCCTGGATGCGGGACTTCCTATTCGGGAGATTACGTATATTCCGGGAACGGTCTGCAAAGTGCGTTCACTGGAAGAAATCAGTGATTATACCATGCTTCCGTCTTATGATGAAGTACGTAACGATAAGAAAAAATATGCGGAAAGCTTCTATACGCAGTATTGTAATACAGATCCATTTTCCGGGAAACGGCTGGTAGAACCATATTCGGACAATTGTTTTGTGGTACAGAATCCGGCAGCAGAGCCATTAAGTCAGGAAGAAATGGACGAAGTCTACAGTCTGCCTTATATGAGAACCTGGCATCCCATGTACGATGCTGCAGGCGGTATCCCGGCATTTTCTGAGGTGAAATTCAGTCTGGTCAGCTGCCGCGGCTGCTTTGGCGGCTGTTCTTTTTGTGCGCTGACCTTCCATCAAGGCAGAATTATCCAGTCCAGAAGCCATGAGTCTCTGATCGAGGAGGCAAAGCTCATGACGGAGGAGAAAGATTTTAAGGGATATATTCATGATGTGGGCGGACCAACCGCCAATTTCCGGTTCCCGGCCTGTGAAAAGCAGATGACCAAGGGAGTCTGCCCCAACAAACAGTGTCTGTTCCCGGAGCCTTGCCGGAATCTGCGGGCGGATCATCGGGATTATATCGCATTATTAAGAAAACTGCGGGCACTTCCAAAGGTGAAGAAGGTCTTTATCCGTTCCGGTATTCGGTTTGATTATGTACTGGCAGATAAGAATGATCAGTTTATGGAGGAACTGTGCCGGTATCATGTGAGCGGCCAGTTGAAAGTGGCACCGGAACATGTATCGGATGCCGTACTTTCCTGCCTTGGAAAACCGAAGGCGGCAGTCTATGAGGAATTTTGCCGCCGTTATAAGAAAATGAATGAAAAGCTGGGTCTGAAGCAGTATCTGGTTCCATATCTTATGTCTTCCCATCCGGGAAGTACCATGAAAGAGGCTGTTGAACTGGCGGAATACTGCCGTGACCTTGGTTATATGCCGGAGCAGGTGCAGGATTTCTATCCGACACCATCGACCATTTCCACCTGTATGTATTATACCGGACTGGATCCCCGGACCATGAAGCCGGTCTATGTGCCGCATAATCCTCATGAAAAAGAAATGCAGCGCGCATTGATTCAGTACCGTAATCCGAAAAACAGGGAGCTGGTAAAAGAAGCATTAAAAAAAGCAGGAAGAGAAGATCTGATAGGATTTGGTCCCAAATGTCTGCTGCGGCCGGGCGGAAAAGCACCGGTACGGAGTGGAGAGAAAGCGATCCGTTCAAAGAAGAAAACCATCCGTAATACACACAGAAAGAAGAATAGCTGATGAAAAAACGTTTAGAAAAAGGAACCTATGGCTACATGGACAGGCTGAAAATGCAGGAGTGGAAGAAGTCAGCATTGATGCTGGTAATTCCGGTTCTTGTATTTCTTATTGGCTGGGCAGTGATGAAGACACGCCTGCAGGTGGTGACGGTTATTGCTGTCGTGGGTTGTCTGCCGGGGTGTAATGAAGTGGTACACGCCATTATGGCAAGCCGATATCATTCTATGGATAAAAAGCTGTATGAGGAAGTGGAAGCAGCGAGAGGTGATCGCATGGCACTTTACGAAAATGTGTTTACCACCTATGATAAAAACTATGTAGTGGACTGTATTATTATTTCCGGCAGAGAGGTGCTTGGATACAGCAGCGAAGAGAAGACCGATGCAAAAGCGGCGGAAACTCATCTGACTACCATCCTTAAACAGAATTCTTACAAACAGAATGTAAAGATCATGAAGAATAGAGAAGCATATTTGACCCGTGTAAAGGAACTGGCTTCCGGAGAGCCGGAGGAGGTTCCATTCCGTGAGGATGAACGGTGTCCGGGCATGACCAGAGACGAAGTGATCAGTTTTATTCTTCAGTCGATCTCTTTATAACTTTTGGAAAGGTTATACTCTTATGAAATTAATTACCGTCCATAAACAGGAGGAGGGACAGCGTCTGGTGAAGCTTCTGGGAGCTTATCTGAAGGAGGCTCCCAACTCCTTTTTTTATAAAATGCTCCGCAAGAAAAACATTACACTCAATGGAAAGAAAGCAGATGGCACAGAAAAGCTGAAATGTGGTGACGAGATCCGGCTGTTTCTCTCAGATGAGACCTACGAGAAATTTGCTGGAAAGGTGCAGCCGAAGGAAAAGTTCCCGATGGCAAAACTGAACATTGTGTATGAAGACAGCAATGTCATCTTTATCAATAAACCGGCAGGCATGTTAAGCCAGAAATCGGTACCTTCGGATGTATCCTTAAATGAATATCTGCTGGGATATCTGGAAAAGAGCGGACAATGGAAACAGGAAGAGTCAAAGGCATTCCGTCCGTCGGTCTGCAATCGTCTGGATCGGAATACCAGCGGTATGGTGATCTGTGGAAAATCCATGGCGGGACTGCAGCAGATGGCGGCGCTTTTAAAAGACCGGAGCCTTCATAAATACTACCTTTGTCTGGTAAAAGGAGTTATGACAGAGAGTCAGCATCTGGAAGGGTATCTTCTGAAAGATGAGAACAGCAACCAGGTGAAGATATTTCAGAAAGAAACAGAAGGGGCAGCCCACATTATTACAGAGTACGAACCTCTGTATACAGAGGGAGAGACAACACTTTTGAAAGTGACACTTGTCACAGGTAAATCTCATCAGATCCGCGCACACTTATCCTCCATCGGACACCCGATTATCGGAGATCCGAAGTATGGAGACCGAAAAGTGAATGCATTTTTCCGGGAGACACATGGAATTAAAAATCAGATGCTCCATGCATGGAAACTGACATTCCCGGAATTAGCGGAGCCCCTTGACAATCTGTCAGAAAAAAGCTTTGAGGCAGAACCGGCGGGACTCATGAAGCAGTATCTTATGAAAGCGAAAGGAGATCTGCACTAATGGGTACATGGAATTCCAGAGGATTAAGAGGTTCCACGCTGGAGGAAATGATTAACCGTACCAATGAAAAATATAGGGAAAAAGGACTGGCTCTGATTCAGAAGGTACCAACCCCCATCACTCCTATTAAGATCGACAAGACGCACCATCAGATTACTCTGGCCTACTTTGACCAGAAGAGTACGGTGGACTATATCGGAGCTGTACAGGGAATTCCGGTCTGTTTTGACGCCAAGGAATGTGATGTGAAGACATTTCCGCTGCAGAATGTCCACGAGCACCAGGTGAAATTTATGGAAGATTTTGAAAAGCAGGGCGGAAAAGCATTTTTGCTCATTTACTATACGTCAGAGCAAAAGTTTTATTATCTTCATATCCGCCAGCTGCTCATTTTCTGGAATCGGGCAAAAGAGGGCGGACGGAAGAGCTTTCGGATGGAAGAACTGGATCCGGTTTACTTTTTTGACACAGATATGGGCTATCTGGTGCCTTATCTGGAACCTTTAAGTTATGATCTGGAAACAGAAACCGAAGGTTGACAATCAGAAAAGACATGATATAATACTGTTATTGATTTTAGTGAATTAGCACTCTACTATAATAAAGCGAACAAGGAGCACGACGATGTACAAACAGATCCTGCACACGCCGGAGGGCGTAAGAGACATCTACAATGGAGAATGCCGACGCAAACAGTATATACAGGAAACTCTTCACCAGGTACTGACCGGATATGGTTATGAAGACATTCAGACACCGACCTTTGAATATTTTGATGTATTCAGCCGGGAGGTTGGAACCGTTCCGTCCAGGGAACTTTATAAATTCTTTGACAGAGAAGGAAATACGCTGGTTCTTCGGCCGGATGTAACGCCTTCTATCGCCAGAGCGGTTGCAAAGTATTTTGCACCGGAAGACATGCCAGTTCGTCTTTGTTATATGGCAAATACCTTCATCAACAGTTCCGATTTTCAGGGACGTCTGAAAGAGACCACTCAGATTGGTGCAGAGCTTATCGGTGACGGCAGTGCAGAAGCAGATGCGGAGCTGCTGGCACTGGTTGTAGAATCTCTTCTGAAGACCGGTCTGAAAGAATTCCAGGTAAGTGTAGGCCATGCAGATTTCTTCAAGAGCCTTCTGAAAGAAGCGGATCTTCCTGAAGAGATGGAACTGGAATTACGGGAGTTTATTTCCAATAAAAATATGTTCGGCGTGCGGGAACTGCTGGATGCGGCAGAATTATCCGAGCAGCTGAAAGAGGCGCTGGTGAAAGTGCCGGATCTTTTTGGCTCTATGGAGATTCTGGATGTGGCAGAGAGCTGTGCCATATCCGAGGAAGCAAAGGCATCCCTGCAGCGTCTGCGCAGGATCTATGAACTGCTGACCTTCTATGGATATGAAAAATACATTACCTTTGATCTGGGTGTGGTCAGCAAATATCAGTACTACACAGGAATTATTTTCCAGGCTTATACCTATGGGACAGGAGAACCTATTGCCAAGGGCGGCCGTTATGACACGCTCATGGATCACTTTGGAAAACCGGCTCCGGCCATCGGATTTGTCTGTGTGGCAGACCGTCTTCTGACCGCGCTGAACCGTCAGAACATTAAGCTTGATGTGGATCGTCCGCTGACATTGCTTTTGTATTATCCGGAGGAGTCCAGAAAGGCCATTGCCTGCGCAGGAGAACTGAGAAGTCAGGGCGGCCCGGTGGAACTGTGCTGCATGGCACAGGACAGAACGGTGGATACTTACCGGGATTATGCATCCAGAAAAGGAACAAACAGACTCTGCTATTATAAAGATGGTAATCTGGTAGCAGAATTTTTAAGTACGGAACAGTAATCCGGGGGAGGAGAACAAATTATGAGATATCTGACTTTTGCCCTGGGTAAAGGGCGTCTGGCGAAGAAAACCATGGAGACCTTTGAAAAAATCGGAATTACCTGTGAGGAGATGAAGGATCCGGACACCAGAAAACTGATCTTTGTCAATGAAGAACTGAAATTGAAATTTTTCCTGGCCAAAGGACCGGATGTACCCACTTACGTAGAATACGGTGCAGCAGATATTGGTATCGTGGGTAGAGATACGATTCTGGAGGAAGGCAGAAGACTCTATGAAGTGCTGGATCTTGGCTATGGAAAATGCCGCATGTGTGTATGTGGACCGGAATCAGCAAGGGAGCTTTTACAGCATCAGGAGTTGATCCGTGTGGCAACCAAATATCCACATATTGCAAAGGACTATTTTTACAACCGGAAACACCAGACGGTAGAGATTATTAAACTGAATGGCTCCATTGAACTGGCACCTATCGTAGGGCTTTCCGAAGTTATCGTGGATATCGTGGAGACCGGTTCCACTCTTCGGGAAAATGGTCTGAAGGTGCTGGAAGAAGTGTGTCCGCTTTCTGCACGGATGGTAGTCAATCAGGTGAGTATGAAGATGGAAAATGAGCGGATCGGCAAGATTATTGCCGACCTGAAAGCAGTCTTATAGGAGGCAGAAAAGATGAGAATCGTAAAGCTGAGCCAGGAATCCAGACAGAACCTGCTGGAGAACCTGTTAAAAAGAAGTCCGGGAAACTACGGACAGTATCAGGATACGGTGCAGGAGATTGTAGACCGGGTAAAGACCGAAGGAGACAAAGCGCTCTTTGAACTGACTGCAAAGTTTGACTGGGACGGCATTTCCAAAGAAAATGTAAAAGTAACGGAAGAGGAAGTACAGGAAGCATACGAGACCATTGATCCGGCTCTGACCGATACCATCCGGAAATCTCTGAAAAATATCCGTGATTATCATGAAAAACAGAAACAGTACAGCTGGTTTGATACTACACCGGAAGGCACTATGCTGGGACAGAAGGTGACGCCTCTGGCCAGTGCAGGCGTGTATGTGCCGGGTGGAAAAGCAGTGTATCCGTCTTCTGTTCTTATGAATATTGTTCCGGCGAAAATTGCAGGCGTGGATCATGTGGTCATGTGTACACCCTGCAACAAAGAAGGAAAAGTAAATCCGGCCGTCCTGGTGGCGGCCAAAGAGGCAGGCGCTGATGAAGTTTACAAAGTAGGCGGTGCTCAGGCGATTGCAGCTATGGCATTTGGAACGGAAAGCATTCCGAAGGTCGATAAGATTACGGGACCTGGAAATATTTTTGTAGCACTGGCGAAAAAAGCAGTGTCCGGATTCGTGAGTATTGACTCTATTGCAGGCCCAAGTGAGATTCTGGTGCTGGCGGATGAAACTGCCAATCCGAGATATGTGGCAGCAGATCTTCTGTCTCAGGCAGAACACGATGAGATGGCCAGTGCTATTTTAGTAACCACCAGCATGGAACTGGCAGAGAAAGTGTCTGCAGAGGTAGACGGATTTGTGGCAGTGCTGTCCAGAAAAGAGATCATTCAGAAGTCCCTTGATAATTATGGATATATTCTGGTAGCAGATTCCCTGAATGACGCTATCGAAACTGTCAATATGATTGCTTCTGAGCATCTGGAGATTGTAACAAAGAACCCATTTGAGGCCATGATGAAGGTGCGGAATGCAGGTGCAATATTCCTTGGAGAGTACAGCAGCGAGCCTCTGGGAGATTATTTTGCAGGACCGAACCATATCTTACCGACGAATGGTACCGCACGCTTCTTTTCACCGGTATCTGTGGATGACTTTGTAAAGAAATCCAGCATCATTTACTATTCCAAAGAAGCACTGGAAAAAGTACATAAGGATATTGAATATTTTGCAAAAGCTGAGCAGCTCACCGCACATGCAAATTCCATTGCAGTCCGCTTTGAGCAGAAGGAGGACTAAAGTTGAGCAGACGGGCAGAAATTGAACGCAATACAAAAGAGACAAAGATCAAAATTGCACTGGAACTGGATGGCACAGGAAAAGCAGAGCTTCACAGCGGCATCGGTTTTTTTGATCATATGCTGGATGGATTTGCAAGACACGGACTTTTTGATCTTACAGTAGACGTAGATGGGGATCTTGATGTAGACTGTCATCATACGGTAGAAGATACAGGCATCGTGCTGGGAAATGCTATCCGTGAAGCAGTGGGTGATAAAAAAGGCATCCGCCGCTATGGAAGTTGTATCCTTCCCATGGATGAGGCATTGGTACTGTGTGCTGTAGATCTGTCAGGAAGACCCTATTATGTATCGGATGCCAGTTTTTCAGCACCGATGATCGGAGATCTGGATACGGAGACGATCAGTGAATTTTTCTATGCGGTATCCTACAGTGCAGCCATCAACCTGCACTTTAAAGTATTTTCCGGCTCCAACAGCCATCATATCTGCGAAGCGATGTTCAAGGCTTTTGCAAAGGCTCTGGATGCGGCAGTAGCAGTGGATCCGCGTATTACCGATGTATTATCAACGAAAGGCAGCTTATAATATGAGAAAAAAAAGTCTGATACCGGTAATGCCGGTAAAAAACGGAAAAGTAAATGGCCAGGACGGAGCAGCACTGGCAGAATTTTACAGTGATAACGGAGCAGATGCCATTCTGGTATTTGATCTCTCAGACTCTGATGAAGAACATGATCAGAATATTGGTCTTCTGAAAGAAATTGTCCGCTGTACAGAGATTCCGGTTTATGCCGGAGGTCATATCCGCAGAGTGGAGGACGTAAAAAAGATTCTGTATGCAGGCTGTCAGATGGCAGTCCTGAATTTCGGACGTTCCAGCAATGTGGAGATGGCAGAGGAAGTGTCCAAACGTTTCGGAAAAGAGAAGATTGCATTCAGTATTTCAGATGAGTCTCAGTACAGTGACAGTCTGGAAGAACTGGGCAGTCTGATTTTCTGGTCCGGATCAGATGAAATCTGCCCGGTGGCAGGAAAACTTCCGGTGATCAGTATCAGTTCTGCATCTACGGATGATGCTGTAATCAATGTACTGTCCAATAAATGGGTGGATGGAATTGCCAGTGCTTATTTTTCATCCGGCGCGGCTGATTTCATGGCACTGAAAGCAAAAGCGGCAGACCGCGGCCTGCAGATGAACACATTGACCAGCAGCTATACATGGGACGATATGCGTCCGAATTCTGACGGACTGGTACCGGTGGTGGTACAGGATTATAAGACTTCTGAAGTGCTGATGGTTGCCTATATGAATGAGGAAGCATTTGAGACAACTCTGAAGACCGGTAAGATGACTTACTGGAGCCGCAGCCGTCAGGAACTGTGGACCAAAGGAATGACAAGCGGTCATCTGCAGTATGTGAAATCTTTGTCCATTGACTGCGACAATGATACGATTCTGGCAAAAGTCAGCCAGATTGGCGCTGCCTGCCATACGGGTAATCATACTTGCTTCTACCGGGAAATGGTGAAAAAAGAATATCATGATGCCAATCCGCTGAAAGTATTTGAACATGTGTATGGTGTGATTCAGGACCGGAAAGAGCATCCGAAAGAAGGTTCCTACACCAATTATCTCTTTGACAAGGGTATTGACAAGATCTTAAAGAAGGTCGGCGAGGAGGCAACGGAGGTTGTCATAGCGGCCAAGAATCCGGATCCGGAAGAGATTAAATACGAACTGTCGGATTTCCTTTATCATGCCATGGTGCTGATGGTGGAAAAAGGAGTGACTTGGGAAGATATTACCAGAGAGCTGGCCAACAGAGAATAAACAGAACGACAACGGAACCGCCTTTTATTGCAAAGGGCGGTTCTTTTTGCATGTTTCTGAAAATTGTCTCATAAGATAGTCCGGGGTGATGATCGATGGAAACATACAGAGAGCAGCTGTTAAAAGAGCGCGGTGAAATCAGGAAAGCAGAGGAACCCTCCAGGTTTTTGGCTATCTTTAAAATTCGTTTTTTCATCTGTCTTATTTTGTTTGGGGTGTTTTCCTATCTCTGGACAACCGGGCAAAGCGTCGGCCAGATATCGGCAGAGGATATCCTGGAACTGGTGACAGAGGATCAATTTTCGGAGGAACTGCACGCCCAGATGCAAAAGCTCGGACTTTAGGTGTGGACTTCACGGGTGGGTTCGTGTACAATATACGAAGACTAGAAAGAGGAATGAAAGGAACGAAAACGTGAATACTACTATAGATACAGAAATCAGAGCGAAAATTGCTGCGATGGACACATCCTCGCTGCCGCCGGTGCAGGAGCCGGAGCGGCAATATTATTTTTTAAAAAAAGCAAAAGAACTGGTACAGGCAAAGTCTGAGGAGCTTGGACGGCCTCTGACTGCCTGCACTACGACCTTCGGGTGTCAGATGAATGCCAGAGATTCTGAAAAACTGGCAGGTATTTTACGGGAAGTTGGTTATGTGGAGACAGAGAATGAAGAAGCAGATTTTGTCATCTATAATACCTGTACAGTTCGTGAAAATGCCAACCTGCGTGTGTATGGACGTCTGGGGGTACTGCATGGCTACAAGAAAAAGAATCCCCACATGAAGATTGCCCTCTGCGGCTGTATGATGCAGGAAGCAACGGTAGTGGACAAGCTCCAGAAGAGTTACCGGTTCGTGGATCTGATCTTCGGAACCCATAATATCTTCAAATTTGCAGAACTTTTAGTGTCCACACTGGAGTCCGACAGAATGATCATTGACATCTGGAAGGACACGAACCAGATCGTGGAAGATCTTCCTATTGAGCGTAAATATGCGTTCAAGTCCGGCGTTAATATTATGTTTGGCTGCAATAATTTCTGCAGCTACTGTATTGTGCCCTATGTGCGCGGCCGGGAGCGAAGCCGGGAACCGCAGGATATTATCCGTGAGATCGAGGGCCTTGTAAAAGACGGTGTGGTGGAAGTCATGCTGTTGGGACAGAATGTCAATTCTTATGGAAAGAATCTGGAGCAGCCGGTGACCTTTGCAGAACTGCTGGAGGAGATTGAGAAGATCGAAGGACTGGAGCGTATTCGCTTCATGACCTCTCATCCGAAGGATCTTTCTGATGATCTGATCCGCGTGATGGCAAAGTCTAAAAAGATCTGTAAACATTTTCATCTGCCGCTGCAGTCCGGAAGTTCCCGGATCTTAAAGATCATGAACCGCCGGTATACCAAGGAACAGTACCTGGAGCTGGCACGAAAACTGCGGGAACAGGTGCCGGATATTGCATTGACCACGGATATTATTGTAGGGTTCCCGGGTGAGACGGAAGAAGATTTTCAGGAGACGCTGGATGTGGTACGCAAAGTACGCTACGACAGCGCATTCACGTTTATTTACAGTAAGAGAACCGGTACACCGGCGGCTGTCATGGAAGATCAGGTGCCAGAAGAGGTAGTAAAAGACCGATTTGACCGTCTGCTGAAAGAAGTACAGGAAATCTCCAAAGAGATGGCAGAACGTTTTACCGGTCGTGAGGAACTGGTGCTGGTAGAAGAAGTGAACGGACAGATGGAAGGTTATGTGACCGGACGTTTAAGTAATAATCATGTGGTTCATTTTCAAGGGGATGCCAGTCTGGTTGGACAGATAGTGAAAGTCCGTCTGGATGAATGCCGCGGATTTTACTACATGGGAAGCCGCATCGAATGAAAAAATAATAACTACGGGGGTATGAAATGAAGGGGAAAAGCTGGCGAATACTGAAAGATCTGGTGATGATCTTTGTGGCATCGCTGATATATGGAGCAGGAATCAGTCTGTTTTTGGATCCGAACAATTTAGCACCGGGAGGAGTCAGTGGAGTCGCAGTTATTCTGAACCGACTGAGCGGAATTGATACCGGTACCCTGTATCTGCTGGTTAATATTCCAATTATTCTTGTCGGAATCTGGAAATTTGGCCTTAGATTTATGGGAAAAACCATGTACGCAGTTATACTGACCTCGTGGGCGACAAATATACTGACACCCTATGGACCAATGACGACAGATCCTCTTCTGGCAGCATTGACAGGAAGCGTACTTCTGGCACTTGGCATAGGGATGGTTTTTAAAGCAGGTGCTACCACAGGAGGTGTGGATATTATTGTCAAGTTGCTCAGAAAAAGATATCGTCATCTGAAGACAGGATTTTTGTTTGAGTGTACGGATCTTTTGATTGTTGCCTGTTCAGGTCTGGTTTTCCGGAATATTAATACCATTCTCTATGCGCTGATTGCTGTTCTGGTGAGCGGTGCGGCACTGGATTATGTGTTGTATGGCGGTGATGAGGCCAAGATGATTTATATCATTACAGAAAAGCCAGAAGAGATTGGCCGGCGGATCATGAAAGAACTGGACGTGGGGATTACGTATTTGAGAGGATCCGGTGGCTGGACAGGAAACGAAAAGCAGGTGATTCTCTGCGTGGTACGAAGAGTGCAGGGACCACAGGTAGAAGAACTGGTGAAAACGGAAGATCCAGCGGCATTTATGATTGTTACCAGTGCCAGTGAGATTTACGGCGAGGGATATAAAGATTTTTTTGCAGAAAAATTATAGCCAGATTGCCCGGATTTCCGGGCAATTTTTGTGAGACAACGGATAGTTCATACAAAATGTCCTTGCACATAACGCAGTTTGGTGATACTGTATTTTGTACAGGGATTAAAAATAAAATACCAGATATAGTTTTGGAGGGAGCAACATGAAGGAAAATGCCATCGCATGTCCGGAGACCATAAAAAAGAGAAACGGAACTCCGGTACCTTTCGATGTGAACAAAATCCGCAGCGCGATTCATAAGGCAAACGAAGCTGCCCAGATTGAGGCAATCGCGCCGGTCCAGTTTGAAAAACTGGTAGATGAAGTGGTGGAATCCATTCCGGCAGGACAAGTACCGGACGTAGAACAGGTGCAGGATCTTGTGGAAGAGAAACTGATTGCCAATGGATTTGCCAAGACTGCGAAGGCATATATCCTTTATCGGGCAGAGCACACCAAAGTTCGCAAGACAGAGGTGGATCTGGTGAATATATACAGGGAGCTTACATTCACCAGTGCCGCAGATGCGGATATCAAGCGTGAGAATGCGAATATTGATGCAGATACCTCCATGGGTACCATGCTGAAATATGGCTCCGAGGGAGCCAATTATTTTGTGGATAACTATATTCTGCCAAAAGACATTGCAGCAGCACATATCAATGGCGACATTCATATTCATGACAAAGATTTCTACATGTTGACGGAAACCTGCTGCCAGATTGACCTAGTGAAGCTGTTTCATGATGGATTCTCCACCGGACACGGATTTATTCGTCAACCGAAGTCCATTGCCAGCTACGCTGCTCTGGCCTGCATTGCTATTCAGGCAAACCAGAATGAGATGCATGGCGGACAGTCCGTACCGAACTTTGATTATGCCATGGCAGAAGGTGTGGCCTGCACTTTCCGGAAAGAATATTATGATGCAGTACAGCGTTACTTCTGGCTGGAATATGACTGCGAGAATGTGCTGGGCGAGGCATTCCGGTCTGCACTGAAAGATGCGATGCCGGACCGCATTAACATGAGCAATATTGATGATCATGAAGAATTACTGGTACAGTGGCTTCTGGAGACCGGAGAGCAGTGGCTTGGAAAAACGCCGGCAGAAGAAGAAATCCGCAGATGTCATAAGACATCCATCCGTATTGCCATGAAAGAGACGGATCAGGCAACTTATCAGGCAATGGAATCTCTGATCCACAACTTAAATACCATGAATTCCAGAGCAGGCGCCCAGGTGCCATTCAGTTCCATTAACTACGGAACCTGTACTTCTCCGGAGGCAAGAATGGCCATGAAGAATCTTCTGAAGGTGACCGATATCGGACTTGGAAATGGTGAGACCGCCATTTTCCCGGTACAGATTTTCAAAGTAAAAGAAGGAATCAACTATAATCCGGGTGATCCGAATTATGATCTGTTCCGTCTGGCAATTAAAGTATCCGCAAAGCGACTGTTCCCGAACTTCAGTTTTATCGATGCACCGTTTAACCTGCCTTACTACAAAGAGGGCGATTATAACACCGAGATTGCCTACATGGGATGCCGTACCAGGGTTATGGGAAATCATTACGACCCCACCAAGGAAGTGACCTGCGGAAGAGGAAACTTAAGTTTTACATCCATTAACCTGCCGCGGCTGGGAATCCTCGCGAAAGGCAATATGGACAAGTTCTACAAGCTGCTGGATAAGCGTCTGGCACTCTGTTGCAGACAGCTGCTGCACCGCTTCGGTATCCAGAGTAAGAAGACCGTAAAGAATTATCCGTTCCTTATGGGACAGGGCATCTGGATCGATTCCGATAAGCTGAATATCAATGATGAAGTTGGAGAAGTATTAAAACATGGGACTTTGAGTGTCGGATTTATCGGACTGGCAGAGACGCTGGTAGCTCTTACCGGAAAACATCATGGTGAGAGTGAGGAGAGCAGAAAGCTGGGTCTTGAGATCATCGGCCACATGAGAAAATACATGGATGATGAATCCGAGAAGACCGGTTTGAACTTTACATTGCTGGCTACTCCGGCAGAAGGACTTTCCGGACGGTTTGTACGCATTGACCAGAAGCGTTTCGGCAAGATTCCGGGGGTGACGGACAGAGAGTATTATACCAACTCTTTCCATGTACCGGTTTACTATCCGATAGGCGCATTCCAGAAAATTAAGATTGAAGCTCCGTATCATGCACTGACCAATGCTGGTCATATCAGCTATGTGGAGCTGGATGGTGATACCGCCAAGAATCCGGAGGCATTTGAAGCTATTATCCGCTGCATGAAAGAAAGCGGCATCGGTTACGGTTCTGTAAACCATCCGGTTGACCGTGATCCGGTCTGCGGATTTACAGGAGTGATTGACGATGTGTGCCCGAGATGCGGACGTCATGAAGGCGAGGCAGTATCTATTGAACGATTGAATGAACTTCGGAAAAAATATCCGGATATCCCGGTATATTTTGATCCGAATCACTAATAAAAAGGAGATGTTTGTTATGGCAGGAAGAGTATTACCTGAAAACGGAATGGTTGGGGGAGATGTAAAGTTTGACAGAATCCGTCGGATTACCGGATATCTGGTAGGCACGACCGATCGTTTCAACAATGCGAAGAGAGCGGAGGAAAGGGATCGTGTTAAACACAGCCTGTCCTAAGTTACGTATTGCCGGGACTGTTCAGGATTCTATCGTGGATGGCCCCGGCATCCGATTTGTCATCTTCACCCAGGGATGTCCCCATCACTGTCCCGGATGTCATAATCCCCAGACTCACGACTTTACAGGGGGATATGAGGTGAACTCAGAAGAGCTGATTCAGAAGATGGAGGAAAATCCCCTTTTGTCGGGAGTAACCTTTTCCGGAGGGGAACCCTTCTGCCAGGCAGAGGCGCTGGTTCCCATTGCAGAGGCAGTGAAAGCCGCCGGAAAACATCTGATGGTTTATACCGGATACTTATATGAGCAGCTGCTCGCTATGAAAGATCCATTTGTACAGCGGCTTTTGGAACTGGCCGACGTGCTGGTGGATGGTCCTTTCATTCTTGCGGAGCGGAATCTGACTTTACAGTACCGTGGAAGTGAAAATCAAAGGGTCATTGACCTGAAAAAAACAAAAGAAGCCGGAGAGATTGTTCTCTACCGGAGCGAATATGAAGAACTGGAAGACAACTGGTAATACCGGTTGTCTTTTTTTGTACTGAAAGGAATGAGCAGGTTGAAATCGCCAATTTCGATTAAAATTTCACAAAATCTTACAAAATGATCTGGACGAAATGAAAAATTTGTGAGAAAATAAATCTATATGAGGTCTCCTGTCCAAAGACCTGATATGATTATTTGAAAGGAGTTTCAAACAAATGATTTATTCACGTGAAGTAGAAGAAATGTGTCCGGTAGCTCAGGGTGTACATCATGGTGCTGCTCCGATTCCGGAGGAGGCAAAATGGGTACAGGCTAAGGAAGTAAAAGATATTTCCGGTTTTACCCATGGTGTGGGCTGGTGCGCTCCGCAGCAGGGTGCTTGTAAACTTTCCCTGAACGTAAAAGAAGGTATCATCCAGGAGGCTCTTGTTGAGACGATCGGATGTTCCGGTATGACCCATTCTGCAGCTATGGCAGCAGAGATTCTTCCGGGTCTGACCGTTATGGAAGCACTTAACACTGACCTTGTATGCGATGCTATTAACACCGCTATGAGAGAGCTGTTCCTTCAGATCGTTTACGGACGTTCCCAGTCCGCATTCTCTGAGGATGGACTTCCGGTTGGTGCTGGCCTTGAGGACCTTGGAAAAGGCCTTCGTTCCCAGGTTGGTACTATGTACGGTACTCTGAAAAAAGGACCTCGTTATCTGGAGATGGCAGAGGGCTATGTAACCGGTATTGCACTGGATGCAGACGATCAGATCATTGGATACCAGTTCGTATCTCTTGGAAAAATGACTGACTTTATCAAAAAAGGCGACGATCCGAACACTGCATGGGAGAAAGCAAAAGGTCAGTATGGCCGTGTTGCAGATGCAGTCAAGATCATTGACCCGCGTAAAGAGTAATTCTGGGAGGTAAACGAAAATGGCATTATTTGAATCATATGAGAGACGTATTGATAAAATCAACGCTGTTCTGAACAGCTACGGCATTGCTTCTATCGAAGAAGCTGAGAAGATCACCAAAGACGCTGGTCTTAATGTATACGATCAGATCAAAGGCATTCAGCCGATCTGTTTCGAGAATGCTTGCTGGGCTTACACTGTAGGTGCAGCTATTGCAATCAAAAAAGGATGCCGCAAAGCAGCAGATGCAGCAGCAGCAATCGGTGAGGGACTTCAGGCTTTCTGTATTCCGGGATCCGTTGCAGACACCCGTAAGGTAGGTCTGGGACATGGTAATCTTGGAAAGATGCTCCTTGAGGAGGAGACCGAGTGCTTCGCATTCCTGGCTGGACACGAGTCCTTCGCAGCAGCTGAGGGTGCAATCGGTATCGCTGAGAAAGCAAACAAAGTTCGTCAGAAACCGCTTCGTGTTATCCTGAACGGTCTTGGAAAAGACGCAGCACAGATCATTTCCCGTATCAACGGATTTACTTTCGTTGAGACTGAGTATGATCCGTACACCAACGAGGTAAAAGAGGTTTCCCGTAAATCTTACTCCGAGGGACTTCGTGCAAAAGTTAACTGCTACGGCGCTAACAGCGTTCCGGAAGGTGTTGCAATCATGTGGAAAGAGAACGTAGACGTTTCCATTACCGGTAACTCTACCAACCCGACCCGTTTCCAGCATCCGGTAGCAGGTACATATAAGAAAGAAAGACTGGAAGCAGGAAAGAAATACTTCTCCGTTGCATCCGGCGGTGGTACCGGACGTACTCTGCATCCGGACAATATGGCAGCAGGACCGGCTTCCTACGGAATGACCGATACTCTTGGCCGTATGCACTCTGATGCACAGTTTGCAGGTTCTTCTTCCGTTCCGGCTCACGTAGAGATGATGGGTCTGATCGGCGCAGGTAACAACCCGATGGTTGGTATGACTGTTGCAGTTGCAGTTTCCGTTGAGGAAGCAGCAAACGCTGGTAAATTCTAAAAAATATTTTTTAACTAAGAAGGGGAGCCATTATGGCTCCCTTTTCTGTCTTCTTATGGGGTGATACTATGAAACGAAAATTGATTCTGATAGCAGCTGCAATTTTGATTGTCTTATTGGCAATTGCTGTTATTTCCATTCTGGCACAGACACCGATGCCAATAGGCTGAAGGAAATACGGGAGGTGAGTCATTATGTGGTTTATTTTTGCTTTGCTGTCTGCTGTGTTTGCGGCACTTACATCAATCCTGGCAAAGATTGGCATTGATGGTGTGAATTCAAACCTTGCAACCGCAATTCGAACCATTGTAGTTCTTGTTATGGCGTGGGGAATGGTTTTCCTTACGAATGCTCAAAATACAATAACAGGGATCAGTAGCAAAAGCTGGCTATTCCTGATCCTTTCAGGTCTGGCGACAGGTGCATCATGGTTATGCTATTATTATGCGCTGCAGATTGGAGACGTATCGAAAGTTGTACCGATTGATAAACTCAGTGTCATCATTACACTGCTGCTCGCATTTGTCTGCCTGCATGAGCAGTTTACAGTAAAATCAGTCATAGGATGCATCCTGATTGGAGCAGGAACATTGCTGATGGCAGTATAAAACAGGAGGTAAACCGAATTATGACAGAAAGAGAAAAGGCTCAAAAAGGGTATTTGTATGATGCAAATTATGATCCGGAAATTATAGAAGAAGAAACGCGATGCGCTGATCTGTGTTATGAATTCAATCAGTGTAGACCATCCGATACAAAAAAACAGAAAGAACTGTTGACGAAGATTCTCGGAAGTATGAAAGAAAATCCGGTTATTACCGCACCGTTTTATTGTGATTATGGGTTCAATATTTCGATTGGGAAAAATTTTTATACCAACCATAATGTAACGATACTGGATGGAGCGAAGGTTACGTTTGGAGATAATGTATTCATTGCTCCTAACTGTGTATTTTCTACAGCCGGACATGCAATAGACAGTGAGCAAAGAAGCCGGGGTCTGGAAATTGCATTGCCGATTACTGTGGGGGATAATGTATGGATTGGAACTAATGTATCCGTATTGCCCGGCGTGACAATAGGAAATAATACTATTATTGGTGCCGGAAGTGTCGTCAATAAGAACATTCCGGAAGGTGTGATTGCGGCAGGCAATCCCTGTAAAGTGATTCGTAAAATAACTGAAGAAGATAAGAAAAAGTATCCTGTGTGGGAATGATTGTTAAACCGTGGAACAAAACAGGAAATCAGTGAGTGGGTAAAATCTTTATAAACAATAGAGATTTGGAGGGACACAGATTTGACAAAGGAGTGTGATTGTATGAAGAAGAAAAGCATAATTGCGATATGTGCTGCATTAGTAATTTTAGGTGTGGCAACAGTCCTTGTATTGACTGAAAATAGAGGAAATGTATCAAATGTCAATCGTGCTGTTGGTTACTCCGCCCTCTATGGTGAAAATTCAATCAATGAAGCATTTGATGTTATAGAGAAAAAATTTGCAAAAGACTTTGAAGGTTGCACACTTACTGAACTTCGCTATGACGAGGATGTTGAAAACAGATTTGCAGAAGAAATTGAGAAGTATCGAAAAGAAAATAATCAAGAACTTATTGTGGTATTATCAACCTTTGATACGGACGAAAAAGGTGGAGATGGTGGGTTCAATCCTAATGATACATACACCAACTGGCAATGGCATTTAGTGAAAACGGCAGATAAAAAGAGTTGGGAAATAATCAATTGGGGTTATTAATCAATTTCCAGGTTGATGAGGAGGTAGTACATGGAAAAGAAAACAAAGTAGGAGAGAGGCAAATACACCATGAATTTGAAAAAAGTTCATCATATTGCCATTATTGGGAGCAACTATGAGCAATCAAAGCACTTTTATGTGGATCTGTTAGGTTTTTCTATTATTCGAGAAAATTACAGACCAGAACGTGATGATTACAAAATTGATCTTCAACTCGATGAGATGGAATTAGAACTTTTTATCATCAAAAATTGTCCGAAGCGCCCCAGTTATCCAGAGGCTTACGGTCTCCGGCATATTGCCTTTGCTGTAGACTCGGTCGATAATACCGTAAGAGAATTGAATAAAAGGGGCATCATAACTGAGCCGATTAGACTTGATATTTACACAGGCAAAAGAATGACATTCTTTTATGACCCTGACAATCTACCCTTGGAAATTCACGAATAAAGTATTGCAGTTAAAAGATGCGCCCTGTTTTCGAGCTGTGCATGACGAGCGCGTCGAGAGATCCTATCTCCATCATTGAACAGATGATGCCGCTTTGATAGGACGGAAAACTTGATGGGCAGAGCATGGCCCTTGCCTTTATACATCACGGGAAGGAGGACAACCCATTTTGTTCTCCACTGTACCGCAGAGTTGGACGAGGAGCTGTTTGAGTGGGTCAGTCAGGCGTATCAGTTTACACAGACCAAATGAGGGCAGAAAGAGCGACGTAGGTGCGCTCTTTAGCAATACGATTCAGTGTGGTATACTGAGAGGAACCACTCGGAATTTGCACAATTCTTGAACTCAACACAAACTGCCATCAGTGTTGTTCCGTTGCTCGTTCTTTGTTGGTATCATAGAACCATCAAATGAAGGAGGCAACAAGCCATGAATACAGATAAAATCTATGCAGAACAACTCGCAAACGAATATGCACCCAAGGACACCACCAAGGTGGTCGCTCTTCGCAAGCTGGATACAAAAAATTGGACAAGACTTTCGACTTGTCCAACTTTTATATTTGTAAATTTGATGTAACGACTTCGGATGCCATATTGACATTCTCGATAATCGAGTATATACTATGAGTATGAAACTCGATTATCGAGAATACAGGGAGGTGAGATCGTGGCAAGAGCAAAATTTCAAACATTGACGGAGCAAATGTTTTACACTCTGCTTTGTCTGAAAGACGAATGTTATGGCATGGATATTCTCGACAAAGTTCCAGCCATGACCAATCAGCGTGTCAGCGTTGGCTCTGGCACACTCTATACTCTGTTAGAGCAGTTTTTGGATGCCAAGATGATTCGGGAAACCAAAGTGGAAGGTCGCAGACGCAGTTATATCCTTACAGACAAAGGAAAAGATATGTTGGATAAAGAGTGCGCTCGCCTGACTGCACAATTAGCCGATTACCATTTGGTTTTTGGGAGGGAAGAAGATGAAAAATAGAAAGCGTCGAGTAGAACTGTTGTCTTTTTATGACCACGTTGGCATTAGCCGTCACCTTGAAAAAATGGCTGCGAAAGGTTGGATGCTTGAAAAGATTACAAACTTGGGCTGGGTTTATCGCCGGATTGAGCCGAAGCAACTTCACTTCACAGTTTCCTACTATTCCAAAGCATCTGAATTTGACCCTGAGCCAACGGAGGATCAGAAAACATTTTATGATTTCTGCGCTCATACGGGCTGGCAGCTTGCTTGCTCCTCAGCTCAGTTGCAGATTTTTTATAATGAGCGAGAGAATCCCACGCCTATCGAGACGGATGCTAAGTTGGAGGTACAGGCTATCCATGCTTCCGCAAAGAAAAGTTTTATACCGGCATATCTTGCCTTGCTCGTGATTGCACTATTGAATGGTGGACTGTTCGTATCTGGGATCATGGGTGACCCAATCAAAGCATTGTCCAGTCCATCCCGTCTGTTTTCCGGCTTCGCGTTTCTCGTACTTGCGATAATCTGCCTTGTGGAATTGATCTGCTATTTCGGCTGGTTTCACAAAGCAAAAGCTGCTGCGGAATATGGCGAGTTTTTGAAAACACCTCATACTGCAACATTTCAAAAAATTATCATGGCAGTTATCCTGTTTGGGGCATTGTACTGGATCATCAGCTACATTATACTCGGTAGCCCTCTTGAACGCTGGGTTGCGGTTCTGATGTGTATTTATATGCCAGCCTTGTTTGCCATCGTCAATGCGGTAAAGCAATTCTTGAAGCAGAAAAAAGCTGCAAGAGGTGTAAATCGGACTGTCACAATGCTGAGTAGTTTTGTCCTTGCGTTTGCAATGATGGCTCTCATAACGTTTGGCACTCTCTATGCGTCCAGTCACGGAGTTTTCAGGGAAAAGAATGAGGAAACGTATAAGCACGGTGGAATTACATGGGTAATCCATCATGATAATATCCCATTGACTGTGGAGGACTTGCTCGGCGCGGACAACTATGAGTACATCAAAGAGCGAACAGGCAGTATGTCATTTATGCTGGGACAATTCACTATGTCTCAATATCCTCGTTTTGATGAAGAAAACTATGCCGACATTCCACAACTGGAATACACGCTTACCGAAGTTCGTATCCCGGCACTTTACAATCTATGCAAAAATCGATTGATTTACGAGCAGGAAGAACTCTACCCACTTGATAAGCATGAGTATAAAGCGGAGGACGGAAAGGCATGGGGTGCGAATGAAGCCTATCGACTCTACGACCTTGAATATGGTGTGGAAAACAAATACTTGCTTTGCTACGATAATCTGCTTGTCGAAATTGATTTTGACTGGGAACCTACCGCAGCACAAAAAGCTGTTGTCAGTGAAAAATTAGGAAGTCTGAAATAAGGGAATGTCATAAACACAGCGGCAATCGTCGGTGGCTTTTGCTATTGACGATTGCCGCCCGCTTCTGTTATATTGGATTTGTTAGGTAAATGGATGCCCTCTTTCACAACTGATTGTATTTTCATAGTTTGGTCATTCCATTCTGCCACAAATGAGCTGACCATCGTTGTAATAGCGAGGACTTGAAAGTCCTCGCTATTAGCATACATCGTCCGATGAAGCTTTAGAGCTTATGAGGGATAACTGCTCAGAGCTTCGAGACTTAGCGATTATTGTAGTCTATTTTGACGCTCGCACAAAGATACATTTGCAGAACTATTTGGAGAGCAGGGCGGATGACAATCCGGCGCTGTTTGTGTCGTTGAAATCACCACACGAAAGGTTGAAAATCGGTGGCGTTGAAGTTCGTCTTAGAGAATTTGGAAAGCAATTAGGAATTAACAAGTCCCCATATCTGATATGGATACCCAATCATGGAAAAAACTGTTCCTCTTCCCAGAAAATAGCCAAGCTGTGACAATAGTCTATGGGTAGAAATAACTCCAAGCAGAGTTCCAACTGTTGCCATTGTAATTCCGGAAGTCAGTACAGATACTGTAACATTGGAAACAGTCTCCACAATACTTTCCTTTTTATTAAGCGTCTGTCTGTTTTCTTTATACCGTTCAGTAAACAGAATTGCATAATCTACAGTGGCACCCAGCTGGATGGAACTGATAATAAGATATGCAATATAGAAAATCGGATTACCACTAACATAAGAAACAGCCAGATTGAGCCACAAGGTATATTAAGAAACTTGCTTATCATCAATTATGGTAATTTTGATTAAGTAGCCTGTATGTGAAATAAAGAATACAGGCTACTTGTATTTTATAATTCTAATGAATCTTCCGCATCTACCCACATCTGCAAATTTCCATCAAGATATAATCTTGCATATTCAAGAGGTTCATCAATGGCGAGTGCGTTTCGTTTAATGCACAGTCTGATCCTGGTGTGGTTTTTAAGTCCTTTTCAGCTTCCCAACAGTCAATGCGGAGCATATAGCCAACAGAGGTGTAAACATCAATACTGTTGCGCTTGGGATTGTATTCTGCAAATATTGTTCTCATCTTTTCCACAATGTCAAGTGATGAATTCAATAAAAGTCAAAATCAAAGAGCAACATAACGTAATTCTATATTTTCTATCTTTCCTTACGCGATGATTGACTTGAGTTTCCGTAAACTGCAATAAAAAATAGATATGAAAGTTGTGTATATTCAACACAACAGATTTAGAGTTTCGTGAATAAGGCAGCGAAAACTCAAGAAGATTGATGCTTGACAGACTCCTTCAAGTTCGCTACAATAATAAACGCAAAACTTTAGTGGACTTTTCCGGATTCGGTCATCTTTTTGCCACACAGCTATCTTGTGATAGTTGTGTGGCTTTTTTGTTGCCTGTATCTCGGAAGTATTAGCAGAATGGAGGACTATATCTGTATGGGAAAAAATTTTTTGTCTCTTATCAAGACGTGCCGTAGTGTACGGGCTTATAAATCGGAATCTGTCCCTTCCAAGGCTTTGGACGCTGTACTGGAAGCAGGGACTTATCCGGCCCAGGAAGCCGGTCATCCCGCTGCACGCAAACAAAACTATATTGTTCGGATTTAATGTCCCGCTGTCCGGCGCAATTTTTTTGCGCCGGACAATTTGTGGAGAGGAGGGAAAGTATGCAGACCAATAATAAAATGGCGGTCGCTCCTGTTGGAAAGCTCATCTGGCAAATGTCGATACCGCCGCTGATTTCCATGTTCCTGCAATATTCCTATAACCTGATAGACAGCGCGTTTGTGGCGCGGTTGAGTGAGAATGCATTGACCGCTGTTTCTCTGTCATTCCCGATTACAACATTGATGAATGCAGCGTCTATCTGGATCGGTGTCGGCGTGAATGTGCTGATAGCAGGGTATCTTGGACAGAAAAAGCAGGATGAGGCAAATGCAACTGTCACACATGGATTGTTACTGGCCTTTGGAATTGGTGCTTTGCTCAATCTTCTGTCATTACTGATTATGAAACCCTACTTTGGGGCATTCACCAATAACGAAGAAATTTATCAGTTGAGTCTTGCCTATATGAGCGTATGTTCGTTCATGCAAATTCCCAACATGGTGCATATCGCAATCCAGAAGATGATACAGGCTACTGGGAACATGGTTGCTCCTATGTGGTTCCAGATTGCAGGAGTGGTCGTTAATTTTGTATTCGATCCCATCTTGATTTTTGGTATTGGTGTTTTTCCGGATATGGGCATCCGCGGCGCTGCAGTGGCTACTGTTGCGGGCTATTCATTATCCATGATTTTGGCATTTGCTTTGCTGCTGGGCAAAAAGCAGAAAGTGCAGGTAAAAATCAAAGGCTTTCATTTGCAAAAGCAGATGATCCGCCGTATTTTTGCCTTTGGCCTGCCATCTTTTATTATGAACGCCCTCAGTTCGTTTATGGTGACGTTCGTCAATCTGTTCCTGGTGGCGTATTCCGATACGGCGATTGCTTTCTTCGGCGCATACTTTAAGGTGCAGCAGTTGATCGTTATGACGGTAAACGGCTTGATCCAGGGCTGTTTGCCTGTCATGCGGTTTAACTACGGCGCAGGCAACAGCGAAAGGCTGCATTCCGCTTTCCGATACGGAACCGCTTTGGTTACTGGTATGATGATACTGGGGACATTGGCTGTCATCCTTTTTCCAGCACAGATTTTGGGATTGTTTACGGCGTCGGAAACCATGCGCTCCTTTGGGATATCCGCTATGCGGATTATGGCGGCAAGCTATCTGTTTTGCGGTCTCTCTACTATGATTTCCACCTATTTTCAGGCTACGGAAAAAGTAGGTTCCAGCATGGCAATCCAATTATGCAGGCAGATGCTTTTCCTTGTTCCCGCCTTATGGTGTCTGGACAAATTGTTCCATCTGAACGGAATCTGGCTTGCATTTCCAGTTGCCGAAACTGCCACTTTGCTCGTTGCTCTTATGATGATGGCATGGCATCGCCGCAAAAATATCTCATAACGTGTTCCAGGGAGGAAAAATGATGAACGACACTTTCATGAAAGAGAAACCGGTATTACCGCTGATTTTATCCATGTCATTGCCTATGGTGTTATCCATGCAAGTTAATTCTCTCTATAACATTGTGGACAGTTTTTTCGTCGCGCAGATCAGCGAGGAAGCAATGACGGCGTTATCACTGGTTTACCCGGTTCAAAATTTTATCAATGCGGCTGGAATTGGGTTTGGTGTTGGGATCAACGCAGTGATTGCCTTCTATCTGGGCGCGGGAGATCACGAAAAAGCAGATCAGGCTGCCACACAGGGACTTGTGCTTGCCGTGATTCATGGCGTTGTTATGACAGTCTGCTGTATTACGATCATGCCGGTTTTCCTGCGGATGTTCACTTCATCCGAAGCGGTCGTTGAACTTGGCGTCCGCTATTCTGTCGTTGCGTTCGCCTTTACACTCATTGTTACCGTCAGCATGGCGTTTGAGAAATTGTTCCAGGCAGTAGGAAACATGAAAACGACCATGATAAGCCTGATGTGCGGGTGCATCACAAACATTGTCTTAGATCCCGTTCTGATTTTTGGCTATGGCCTATTCCCGGAAATGGGAATCGAAGGCGCTGCACTGGCAACCGGCATCGGGCAGACTCTGACGCTTGCGATTTACCTTGTAGTCTATCTTGTGCGGCCAATTCGCGTGCATATCCGCAGGCAGTACATTCTGCCCAGCAAAAAGATGGTAATAAAGCTATACTCCATCGGCATTCCCGCAACCCTGAATCTTGCGCTTCCGTCTCTTTTGATTTCGGCGCTCAATGCGATTTTGGCGGCATATTCCGAAGTGTATATTCTGGTTTTAGGAATCTATTACAAATTGCAGACCTTTATCTATCTGCCAGCGAATGGCATTGTGCAGGGGATGCGCCCCCTGATTGGCTATAACTACGGCGCGGGGGAACACAAACGGGTCAGCCAGATTTATCAGATCGTTTTGTGCATGAGTGGCATCATTATGGTGTTTGGGACAGTAATATGTCTGCTGATCCCCGGACAGTTGATGAGGCTGTTTACCCACACAAAAGCGACGATTCAGGCCGGGGAAACCGCCTTACGCATCATCGGGGCCGGGTTTATCGTTTCGGCGGTTTCTGTTACATCTTCCGGCGCATTGGAGGGACTTGGGAAAGGAACTCCCTCCTTACTGATTTCCCTTTGCCGGTATGTAGTGGTCATCATCCCGGCTGCGTTTTTACTCAGCAGGTTTTTCGGAGCGGTTGGCGTCTGGAATGCGTTTTGGATCACGGAAGCGATTACTGCGATCATTTCCCTTGTCATTTACCGCAAGGCAATCACAGGCCCGTGACGGCGGCCCGAAAGCCATGTACACCGTCCTTACTCCACCGCGCCGGATAAATTCCTGCTTCTCTAAGATGAGCAGCTATCGTATAATGGAGACAGTGACAAATGAAAGGAGCCACTACGATGGAAATAAAAAAATCCATCAGGAATTTTCAGTATGTCAGGTAGAAGATTATTCCTTTGTAAATTTAGATTCCGAGTATAGCTTTATCGGGAAAACGGACGAAGAAAAATCTCTTGTTTGCCTCACAAGCGAAGTTCCGCCAAATGTCATTCGGCGTGATGATGGCTGGAAAGCACTTCGGATTCAAGGCGTTTTGGAGTTTTCGTTGATTGGGATACTGTCTAAAATCGCAGAGATCTTAGCAGATCATAACATCCCGATTTTGCAGTATCTACTTACAATACGGACTATCTTCTGGTCAAAAAGGAGAATTACGAGAAAGCGATACAAGCGCTTGAAGCCGCCGGATACAAAATAAGCAGGTGGAATGCCTGTCTGGTAAGGTCTAACCAACCGCCAGTAGCGAGTCTTGGGTGACTGTCAGTAATGGTAGTTGCTAAGCGTAGACAGCGAGAAAATAGAGAGTGTGATTGGGCCTCGAAATTTTGACATTTAGAAGGCTGACATTCTAATTTCGACGGAAAGCAATACAAATATTATTATGAAGAGCCGTATGCGGGAAAGCCGCACGTACGGTTCTGTGAGGGGCTTACATTGTGAGGTGTAAGCCTACTCGACTGTAAGAATAAAGAGGAAGGTGATTAGGTGAATGATCAATTCATACAAGGAGTCATATTCGATTGGAATAGAATTGATAACGATAGTTATATAAAGAGAATTGAGGCTTTTAAGGGGATTGAAAAACTTGATTTCAATAAATCAATCACCTTTTTTGTCGGAGAAAATGGCAGTGGTAAATCAACTTTATTGGAGGCACTTGCCGTAGCACATGGTTTTAATCCTGAGGGAGGAACAAAGAATTATGCTTTTTCTACGCATGATACTCATTCAGAGTTGTGTGATGCGATAAGAATTTCCAAAGGCTATCGGAGGGAAAAGTATGGATATTTTCTCAGGGCCGAAAGTTTTTATAATGTTGCAACCCAGGAAGAAGAATATGCAGATATTACACATCCTTCCGCTAAATATCATGAAAAATCACATGGAGAGAGTTTTCTCGCATTGGCACAGAATTATCTGTATCCAAATGGTTTGTATCTTTTTGACGAGCCGGAAGCTGCGTTGTCACCGCAGAGACAGCTTACATTGTTGATGCAAATACATAGCTGTGCAAAAGAGGGAGCACAGTTTATTATAGTTACGCATTCGCCGATTTTGCTGGGAATACCTGATGCAGATATCTATTGTTTTGATAATGGACGCATACATCTGTGCGAATACGAGGATACAGAGAGTTACCAGATAACAGAAATGTTTATAAACAACAGGCAGATGCTGTTGGATAGATTACTGACAGATTAGGTAATAAAGAAATGGAGAATAATCGTTTTGATTAGAAAGCTGCAGAATGTAGATATAAATAAGGTTGCGGACATATGGTTAAAGACGAATCTGGAAGCACATGATTTTATTCCTGGACAATACTGGACCAGTAATTATGAAGCCGTGAAGAAAATGCTGCCACAGGCAGAAGTTTATGTGTATGAAGATAACAAAATAATTCAAGGCTTTGTAGGTGTACGGGATGAATATATAGAAGGTATTTTTGTTTCAGGTAAAATGCAGTCTCATGGTATAGGCAAAGCTTTGCTGGATTATATCAAGGATAAAAAAGCCAGATTACAGCTAAACGTGTATCAGAAAAATGTCAGGGCAATGTCTTTTTACCAAAGAGAAGGGTTCACGATTCAGTCTGAAGGGCTGGATGAATTTACTGGAGAAAAAGAATATGTAATGGAGTGGAATAGTTGAATAAATGCACACCGCATTCTCGTTACTTCAGTGATGAGTTAGGTGTGCAATTTTTTTGACAGGAAACAGAACGTACGTTTACTTTTGGCGGAACATATGGTATATTATAAATATGGAGAAAAATATATTTATTATTAAAGAAAATGACCTATCATATGGTCGAGGATATGTTTATTCTTTACAGTATCATCTGGTCTGGTGTACCAAATATCGAAAAAAGGTTTTACAGAATGGATTAGATGAAGAGTGTAAAAAGATGTTGTATGAGATTGCAGATGAATACAAATTTCAGATTGTGGCTATGGAGGTTATGCCAGATCATATTCATTTGTTGGTCGACTGCAAACCACAGTTTTATATTTCGGATATGATCAAAATTATGAAAGGAAATCTTGCACGGCAGCTTTTCCTTTCTCATCCGGAATTAAAACGGAAATTGTGGGGAGGACATTTGTGGAATCCGTCATATTGTGCAGTAACAGTCAGTGACCGAAGTAAAGAACAGGTTCTTACTTATATCAGAGGACAGAAAGAAAAAGAAGCAGGAAAGTAAAGAGGTTTTTGATGAAGGTAGTATCCAGCTATGGTGTGGAAATAAAAAAACAGAATATACCGATTCGCCATACGCTGCATATCTATCGCCAGGCAGTCGGATATTTGATCCGTGTATGTGAAGAGAGCTGGGAGGAGCTTTCTCGGATTGTCAATCCGCAAAAACGGTTTAATGCAGCGGAGCATCTGGTTCATAGCACAAAGAAAAACCGGGCGAGATATGACTTTGACCAGAAATTTCCAAAGATGCCATCTTATCTTCGCAGATCGGCGATTCAGCATGCGCTTGGAAGCGTGTCTTCATATGAGACGAGACTGGAATTGTGGAAACAAAAGAAACTGGACGGTAAGCCAAAGCTTGTATATGAAAATCATGCAATGCCGGTATTCTACCGGGATGTGATGTACAAAGAAGCAGAAAATCATGAAGATATGGCTTTTCTGAAATTATATGATGGTCATGACTGGAAATGGTTTTCAGTAAATTTGCTGCATACGGACATGGAGTATCTGCGGAAAAATTGGTCAGGGGTAAAATCTTCTGCCCCCACACTGGAAAAGAGACATCATAAATATTTTTTGCGGTTCTCATATACAGAGGAAGTTTCTTTATCTAAGAAGGAAGTAAATGAGCAGATTATCTGCAGTGTGGATCTTGGAATCAACACAGATGCGGTTTGTACCATTATGCGTTCAGATGGAACTGTCCTGGGAAGAAAATTTATCAATTTCCCCAGTGAAAAAGACCAGATGTACAGTGTGCTGGGACGAATCAGCAGATTTCAGCGGGAACATAGCTCTGGACAGGTACAGAGCAGATGGAATTATGCAAGGAGACTGAACATGGAGCTGTCCCGTAAAGTGGCATCTGCGATTACCACATATGCCCAAAATAACCATGCGGATGTGATAGTCTTCGAGTATCTGAAAATGAAAGGGAAAGTAACCGGGAAAAAGAGGCAGAAGCTTCGTTTGTGGAGAAAACGGGATATTCAGAAGTTATGCGAACATCAGGCGCACAGGACAGGAATGCGGGTATCCAGAGTATGTGCATGGAATACCAGCAGACTTGCATATGATGGAACTGGTGAAGTTGTTCGTGATTCTAAAAATCACAGCCTTTGCACATTTACGACAGGAAAACGATATCATTGTGACCTGTCAGCAGCCTATAACATAGGAGCAAGATATTTTATAAGAGAACGATTAAAACCCTTATCGGCAACGGTAAGGTCTTCACTGGAGGCAAAAGTTCCTTCTGTGAAGCGTAGAACCTCATGTGTTTATGCAGATCTGCTTTTGCTCAGTGCAGAACTGGGCAGTATGCAGGCGGCATAGATGCAGGCAGATATACAGAGGACTACCTGTGATGTGGGATTCATGCCGTATCCGGCCTGGGTAATTGCACATATCTGTGCAACTAAGTTACAGGCGTATCCGCCGATATTTAGTCTTGCCGCTTAAAGCGGCTGAGAAGCATGTGACTTCTAGTCATGTGAGGTTCACTACAAAGATGTCTGCCGTTTAATGAAAACTGCATTTCCCCAGAATGAGTAGATACCGATGTGGTTGTTAAGAGTGTTGGCATTTCGTAAAAGTGTCAATTTCAGAGCCTTTTATGATGATGATCAGTTCTGCAGAGTTTTGTATACGGCTGATGATAATAAATATATCTTTGTGCTTTATCTGGCAATAAATGACCTGATCAGATCAAAGGGCTATGGTACTAAGATACTTGACTGGCTGAAACAGAATACAGAAAAAATCATCGTTTTGAACACTTTGATGCGAAAGAGTACGAAATGCTCCTGAGCAAATTTTCTTTTGGAACGTATAAAAAGCATATTACATGATGGTAAATTCCAGTTTTTGAAACTGAGAAATCGGAATTGTGCGCCCAGACAAGGGCGAGTAGTCTAGCAGGTGGAATGCCTGTCTGGTAAGGTCTAACTAACCGCCAGTAGCGAGTCTTGGGTGACTGCCAGTAATGGTAGTTGCTAAGCGTAGACAGCGAGAAAATAGAGAGTGTGATTGAGTCTCGAAATTTTGATATCTGGAAGGCTGACGTTTTAATTTCGACGGAAAGCAATACAAATCAATTCGCATTGGTGAGAAATGGTTTGCTTCTGCGGGGTCAAAGAGCACTTTATGTTTTACATTGTGACTATTCAGTCAACTGGGGAGAGCCTGTTGTTTCTTGTCATTGCAAGTATGGCAAACAACTGCAAAACGGGAGAATGCCAAAAGAACAACAGGCAGTCGGATAGCTTCATAGTACTGAAGAAGTTGGGTAATGCCAACGGAGGAAAGGGAGCTACATAATAATGGTGATGTTGTATAAATAAAGTTGACACCTTATTCTCAAGGAATTCATGTATAATAAAAGAGAATAAGGAGGAACTCTCAATGTCACGAACCCAACGTAAATACGACCAGGAATATAAGATCCAGGCTGTCAAACTTGCCAAAGAAATCGGCGGTGCTAAGGCAGCCAAAGAATTAGGTATCCCAGAAGGAACCATCCACACATGGCTGAAAGCAGTTAGAGCAGGCACATTGGATATTGGCGACGGTGCACATACTCCGGAAAGCGCGATGAGTCTTGCTGAGGAGCTTGCCATGCTCCGCAAACGCGTTAAAGATCAGGACAAAGAAATCCGGCGTCTGAAAGAGGAAAATGAATTTCTCGAGGAAGCAAGCACTTTTTTCGCAGCCAGCCGTCGGAAGTCAGCAAGAACCAAAGAATGATGTTCATTGCCATAAAAACGAAAGACGGCGTGATTAAGGGAAAACTCTCATTCTATTGCCGGATGCTTGGCGTCAGCCGCCAGGGTTTCTACAAATATCTTGCTATTAAAGATCGCCCTTGGAAATATCAGGATCTTGCTGATGCCATGAGAGTGATCCATGCTGAGGATGAATGCAATGATACCTATGGACGTATTCGCATGTACCAAGCACTGCTCCTTAAGAATCCGACGGGAATCAAGATCCCCAGTGAACGAACCGTTTACAGGGTTATGGATGAAATAGGACTTGTCCATCGGCCAAAGCGCAAGCCAAATGGCATTACCAAGGCTGATCGGGAAGCACGTAAGTCAGATGATCTTCTGAAGAGAGAGTTCAAGGCTGATAAGCCACTTGAAAAATGCGTAACTGATATCACAGAAATCAAGGCAAAAGATGGAAAACTGTATGTTTCAGCCATCTTCGACTGCTTTGATTCCAGCGTTCTGGGACTGGCAATGGAAACAAACATGAAGGCAACTCTGTGTGAGCATACACTGGATAATGCCTATCTGGCGCATCCTGATCTGCGAGGTGCCATTGTGCACTCCGACAGAGGAAGACAATATACCAGTGAAACCTACCGTCAGGCGCTTTCTAAATATGGCATTATACAAAGCATGAACAGTGATGGTGGCAGGTGCCACGATAATGCTCGATGTGAAAGCATGTGGGCCAGAATGAAAAGCGAGCTTCTCTATGACCGCTACAATACGGAAAGCCTGACCACGGATGAGCTGAGAGTTCTTATTTGGAGATATTTCATCAGTTACTGGAACAACAGGAGGATCTGCTCTGCCAACGGTGGGCTTCCTCCTATGATTAAGCGTCAGAGATACTACCAATCTCTGGGCCTGGTTGCATAGGAAATGATATCTTTGAGATAAATGTGTCAACCAATATTGACAATATCATAATTTTAAATGCCTTTATATGAACACTTAAAGTGCAGAAAAACAAGCAATTTCATAAATGTTATTATTTTGAGCGCAAATGTAAAGCAATGTTGATAGAAAAAATTGTTTATTTTATTTAAAATTGCTCTTAAAGGAGGACACAAAATGGAAATTGGAAATAAAATCAACCAATTAAGGAAACTTTCGGGAATGACACAAGAACAATTAGCAGAAAAACTTAACGTATCCAGACAGACTATTTCCAAATGGGAGTCAGATAGCACTTCCCCTGATTTAGAAAGTATCGTTAAAATAAGCAGAATTTTTCATGTGTCATTAGATGATTTGCTAAAGGAAGGAGAAGCAGGTGTGGCAAACAAAACTGATGAGCAAATAACTTTAGAAGATTTGATGAAAATAAATCTTCATAACAGAAAAATGACGCTGTTGCTAATTAGTGGTCTGATTTTTATTATGGTTAGCATATTAAATTTCGCCTATGTAATTGCGCTACAAAGCACAACACTTAGTACCCAGTATATGCTATACCGATATATCGTTACAGGACAATACGAAAATGCCCCTATTGATTATATGCGGTTAATGATACCGTCTATTATTGCGGCAGCAATCGGAGTGATATTGTTCATAAGTTATACCATTGAAAGAAGAAAAAAAGGAGACTGAAAATATGTATAAGGCAAAGAAGTTTATTTCATATATGGCTTTATGTGTGTTAATCTTTTCTTTATGTGCATGTGGAGAAAAAGGTAGTGAAAACGCTGCTATTTATGGAGAAACCGTCGGAGGATTGGAAGATAATGAGCTTTTTGCAATTATTGATACAAATGCTTCTTTACCTGTTTTACTTGTTACCTCACAAGTATATAATGACGGTTTGGGAAATCAGGCAGCACTTAATTGTGATGTATATTATTTGATAGATAAAGAAGTTAAAAACATAGGAACAATAGAAAGTATGGGAACAGCATATCCTATCGCCTATGATGAAACAGGTATTTATGCTGCTTCCGGTCACGATATGCAGCGTTTTGAAATTGAAAAATCCGGTTCGCTCAGACTGGCAGAGGGGATTTATGAGCAATTTGACGAAAGTGGAAATGCTGCTTATACCATGAAAAAAGGAGAGGAAACAGATGTAATTACAGAAGAAGAATACTATGCAGCTTTTGAAAAATACAGCAATGCTACCATAGTAAATTTCTCTTATGGTGCATCGGACGCTGGCAAGGCAGAAGTGGTAACTAACAATGAGCTGGAACCCCGTCAAGGAAATATAGCAGAAGATGTCAATGTACTAGAAATTGTACAAGAGACAGCCTCGGAATTTGCAGTCAAAAAAATGGAAACTTCTTATTTTTGAAAGGCAGGACAATGAAATTTTTTATGCCGCTACTTTGGTAGAAAATGATTGTGCGCCGGAGATGATATTTTTACAAACGACTTACAGACAACACTTAAAGAATAGCAAACCCAGTCGAGCCAGTCAACGGCAAGATGAACGGCTCTTGCAGAGCCGCCGTTGACAGCCCCGCCCGGTTTTGCAGTTAGGCAGTCAAGGAGCGACAGCCTAAAGTGCTGCCGCCCCTTACTTTTATGATACAGCATCAACTTTGGAAGTATATCCTGATGCTGTATCAGAGGAACACAGTACACAAGTGAGTTATATCGTAAAGCAATCAGCAAATATGGCATTCTCCAAAGCATGAACAGTGCTGGCGGCAGATGCCACGACAATGCCAGATGCGAAAGCATGTGGGCAAGATTCAAAGAAGAATTACTTTATGGACGTTATGATACCACTTCAATGACAGTAGAACAGTTAAAAACACTCATCTGGAGATATTTCATCAGCTATTGGAATAACCGAAGAATCTGCTCTGCTAATGGTGGCTTACCTCCGATGATTAAGCGTCAACAATACTACGATTCATTACAGGAGGCAGCATAGGTCGAACATCCTTGAGAAAAAAGTGTAAACCAATATTGACAATATCAAAACTATTTTTATGTTCGCATTTTTCAAGTGTAGGAAGTCTGATAAAGGAAGAAATTGAAAATAAGAAAGTCGCATTTATTCCAACAGCTTCGCTGCGTGAAGGCTACACCGGTTATGTCGGCTCGGCTCGAAAATTATTCAAAAAGTTGGGAGCAATCGTAACTGAAATTGATATTTCAACGGAGGCTTATTCAACGATACAGTCTGTTTTTGAAGATGCAGATGTGATATATTTTACCGGCGGAAATTCTTTTTTTCTTATGGACCGGCTCCGTAAAACGGGAACTGATGGGCTGCTGAAAAAGGAATTGGCAAATGGAAAATTGATGATCGGCGAGT
Organism: Clostridiaceae bacterium Marseille-Q4143; assembly: GCA_018228645.1. Taxonomy (GTDB): domain Bacteria; phylum Bacillota; class Clostridia; order Lachnospirales; family Lachnospiraceae; genus Hominiventricola; species Hominiventricola filiformis. Next base: position 2,876,341 of record CP073693.1, on the reverse strand, counting down.
CGGCAGGCGCAATTATATGCGCTCCAAGCATCCAATATATCGAGCAAATGGATGAAAAGCCGGAGGACTACTCACAAGAAGATGATGCAGGGCTTGATTTGATTGATTTCTATGTTCTTCCGCATTATCTTACAGCACCATTTAAGAAAGTTACCGAGAAAATAATGACTGAGTTTTCGGATTTGAATCTATGCCCAATTAACAACCGTCAGGGAATTGTAATTGACGGTGACGGTTCAAAGGTTATTTGCAAAGACTAATTTGAAAATTCAAGTTTGCGGATGTGATTAGTATGGACAACTTGTTAATCAGGCAAAATTATGCTAAGCTAAAATAAATATTGGAACTTATTTTATATAAAGGGGTCAATACTGAATATGAAATATCATTTACCGGATCGAATAGTAAGGGAACTGTGTTCTTTTGCACAAAAGTATGCTGTCACGAAAATCGTACTGTTTGGCTCCCGCGCACGGGGTACGAACACAGAAAGAAGCGATGTCGATATCGCAATATACGGTGGAGATTTTGATAGCTTTTATTGGGATGTAAAGGAAAATATACATTCGCTCCTGATGTTCGATGTGGTACAGGCGGATGCATCAATTTCCGATGAATTAAAAAAAGAAATAGAGAAGGATGGCGTGGTGCTTTATGAAAAAGCTTGATAACTTCATAAACTGTCTGGCGGTGCTAGCAAATGCTGATTTTAAGATGGCGGAAACAAATGATATATATCGAACAGGAATTATTGGACAATTTAATCTTACTTTCGAACTTGCATGGAAAGCCTTACAGGAAATCATGAGAATGCATGGCATAGAAGAAGCTTCGACCGGATCGCCGCGTGAAATTCTACAACTTGCTTATAAAATAGGATTTATCAGTGATTCGGAAGTATGGTTGCTTATGCTAAAAAAGAGAAATACTTCTGTCCATATATACAATGAAGATGAAGTGGACGAAATGATTCTGTTGATACGTGATAGTTTTATTCTTGCTTTTACCGCTCTTAAAGATACGTTAGTGAAGAAGCTGGATGAAGCGGAAAGTAGCTGGATATAAGAGGCTATCACATTTAAATGATCGCAATGATATAAGTGGATGTACGGAAATGAGAATATACATCCACTTATTTTTGTTTTATAGTTGTTGCAGGAAAATCGGAATTTTTTGGGAGGAATATATATGGTTGGAAGAATTTATCACGTTGGATTAACAGTTTCTGATTTGGATCGCTCGATTGCTTTCTACAGAGACATCCTTGGACTTGAATTTCAAGGAGAAATTTTTATGGAAGGCGAAGAAACAGATAGAATGTTTCGTAGAGCAAATTGCAAAGCAAGAGTTGCTTATTTGAATGGCTCCAAGGCTATTGAGGCACCGCCAGTTGAGCTGATTCAGTTTGTAGACAATAAAGTAAATCAAATTCAATCAGATTTGTTTACGACATCTATCTCAGAAGTATGCTTCTACACGGATGACATAGATTCTGCCTACAAAATCCTGATTGAAAATCATGTGGAGTGCTTGTCTGAACCACAGTATTTCGATTTCAGGGCTGATGGATTCGGGGAAAGCAGAGCGTTTTATTTCAGAGACCCGGATGGCATCATCCTTGAAATGATGCAACCGTTATAAAAGGACAATAAACAAAATCGGAAGTTGTATCAGCATAAGAAGGAGAATAATATCATGTTCAGAACAATTCGTAAAAAGAAAAATGAAATCAGCACCGACGCGGTAAAGACTCTTTTGCAGTCCAGCCGACGTGGCGTTCTTGCCGTAAATGGAGATGACGGATATCCCTATGCAATTCCTATCAACTATGTCTACGATGACGATGCACAGAAAATTTATTTTCATGGAGCACGTGCAGGCCATAAAGTAGATGCACTGCATGCCTGTGACAAAGTATGTTTCACGGTATATGGAAATGAAACCATCAAAGAAGAAGATTGGGCACCGTTTGTGCAGAGCGTTGTGGTATTCGGCAGATGTCACCTCGTAGAATCTGGTGCAAGAGCAACAACTCTGTTAAAACGATTTGCAATGAAATACTATCCCAGCGAACAGTTAGTTGATGAGGAAATTGCCCACGCAGGAAAGGCTGTGCAAATTTTTGAAATAGAAGTGGAGCACCTCAGCGGCAAGGAAATACAGGAACGATAAATTCCAGTTTTTGAAACTGAGAAATCGGAATTGTGCGCCCAGACAAGGGCGAGTAGTCTAGCAGGTGGAATGCCTGTCTGGTAAGGTCTAACTAACCGCCAGTAGCGAGTCTTGGGTGACTGCCAGTAATGGTAGTTGCTAAGCGTAGACAGCGAGAAAATAGAGAGTGTGATTGAGCCTCGAAATTTTGATATCTGGAAGGCTGACGTTTTAATTTCGACGGAAAGCAATACAAATCAATTCGCATTGGTGAGAAATGGTTTGCTTCTGCGGGGTCAAAGAGCACTTTATGTTTTACATTGTGACTATTCAGTCAACTGGGGAGAGCCTGTTGTTTCTTGTCATTGCAAGTATGGCAAACAACTGCAAAACGGGAGAATGCCAAAAGAACAACAGGCAGTCGGATAGCTTCATAGTACTGAAGAAGTTGGGTAATGCCAACGGAGGAAAGGGAGCTACATAATAATGGTCTTTCTGAGGACACATCAACCGTACTCAGGGACGGAGGTATTGATGGAAACGAAATTAGAAAGAATAGCAGAAATATCGGCAAATTCGCCGAGACCAAAGTTCACATCGTTGTATCATCTAATCAATAAAGAAATGCTTTTGCAATGTCACAAAGAATTAGACGGAAACAAAGCAGTCGGTGTTGATGAGATTACTAAGAAAGAATACGGGAGAAATCTGGGGCAAAACATAGATGACTTGGTAGAAAGACTGAAAAGAAAATCATACAAACCACAGCCATCAATTAGGGTATATATCCCGAAAAGCAATGGAAAACTTCGACCATTAGGAATTGCGTGCTATGAGGACAAAATAGTCCAATTAGCATTAAAGAAGATACTGGAAGCTATCTATGAACCGAGATTTCTGAACTGCATGTACGGATTCAGACCAAATCGAGGATGCCATAACGCAATAAAAGAACTGTATAAGAGCTTAAACAATACGAAGATATGTTATATTGTGGACGCTGACATCAAAGGCTTCTTCGACCACATGAAACATGAATGGATTATCAAGTTTCTCCATCTCTATATCAAAGACCCTAACATAATCGGTCTGGTTAAGAAGTACCTTAAAGTGGGAGTGTTAGATGATGGCGAACTGATGTTGAATGAAGAAGGTTCAGCACAGGGTAATATCATAAGTCCAATCCTTGCAAACATATATATGCATAATGTATTGACACTTTGGTATAAGTTTATTATTACCAAGGAATGCAAGAGTGATAACTTTTTGATTGTATATGCAGATGATTTTGTTGCAGGATTTCAATATAAATGGGAAGCAGAAAATTACTACAAGCTTCTTAAAGAACGAATGGAAAAGTTCGGTTTGCAATTAGAAGATAGTAAAAGTCGTCTCTTACAAAGCGGTGCTTATATTGCAAGGGCAAAGCAAAAGAGCGGTGAGTGTATCAGATTACAAACATTTGATTTTCTGGGATTCACGTTCTATTGTGGACGTTCACGCAAAGGCATGCCATATATAATGCCAAAGACAAGTTCTAAGAAATTCAGACAGAAAATTCGAGACATAAAAGTGTGGTTATACGCAAACAGAGACCAACCGCTAAAGAAACTAATGGGTATGCTAAATCTGAAACTAATAGGTCATTATAGGTACTATGGCATAAGTTTTAATGGCAGAATGATTTCAAACTACAAACAACAAGTGAGAGAACTTCTGTTTAAGGTGCTGAATAGACGAAGTGACAGAAAGAGTTATACAAGAGAAGGATTCATTGAAATGCTGAAATATTATCCATTGGCAATGCCAAAGATTTATGTCAGCTTGTTTTGAGACTGTAAATATTATTATGAAGAGCCGTATGCGGGAAAGCCGCACGTACGGTTCTGTGAGGGGCTTACATTGTGAGGTGTAAGTCTACTCGACTGGAGGTAATATGCTTATGAAAAAATTTCTTTCTTTGTTTTTGTGTCTTACTTGTGTGCTGACTTTAGTTGCGTGTGGAAAAAAGGTAGCTCCTATTACGTTACCTCAAACCGACGAGATTACATTTATTGATATAACTTTTGGGGAAAATACAGTAAGTCATTCAGACAAAACTTGGATAAGTGAAATAATCGCCGATATTTCCAGTTCTGAACCGACTAAGAAGGAAAGTGTTCAAGACTGTCCACAAGTGGAAAGTTATATCAAAATTGACTTCCAGTTTGAGACAGGAACAAGTACTATCTTTGCGTATGAGGATAGTGGTAAATACTATATTGAACAGCCTTATCAAGGAATTTATAAAATTGATAGCCAACTATTCGAAAGGTTACAAGAAACTGATTAATTCCCGTTTGCCGAGTTGACAATCAGGCATTCTGTGATTGGAAAATAAGATAACAACAATTAATAATGCCGGTGTGGGATTTTGATATTCCGTACCGGCGTTATTGATTCTACATGGGCATCGTGCCAATCTTTGCGTAATATCCCAGACTCTTTCAAGAAGATAGGATTTATCAGATTACGTGTTCTGGAAAGAGTGCAAGTGGAAGAATTGAATAAATGCACACCGCATTCTCGTTACTTCAGTGATGAGTTAGGTGTGTAATTTTTTTTGATAGAAAAAAGAACATATGTTTACTTTTGGCGGAACATATGGTATATTATAAATATGGAGAAAAATATATTTATTATTAAAGAAAATGACCTATCATATGGTCGAGGATATGTTTATTCTTTACAGTATCATCTGGTCTGGTGTACCAAATATCGAAAAAAGGTTTTACAGAATGGATTAGATGAAGAGTGTAAAAAGATGTTGTATGAGATTGCAGATGAATACAAATTTCAGATTGTGGCTATGGAGGTTATGCCAGATCATATTCATTTGTTGGTCGACTGCAAACCACAGTTTTATATTTCGGATATGATCAAAATTATGAAAGGAAATCTTGCACGGCAGCTTTTCCTTTCTCATCCGGAATTAAAACGGGAATTGTGGGGAGGACATTTGTGGAATCCGTCATATTGTGCAGTAACAGTCAGTGACCGAAGTAAAGAACAGGTTCTTACTTATATCAGAGGACAGAAAGAAAAAGACGCAGGAAAGTAAAGAGGTTTTTGATGACGGTAGTATCCAGCTATGGTGTGAAAATAAAAAAACAGAATATACCGATTCGCCATACGCTGTATATCTATCGCCAGGCAGTCGGATATTTGATCCGTGTATGTGAAGAGAGCTGGGAGGAGCTTTCTCGGATTGTCAATCCGCAAAAACGGTTTAATGCAGCGGAGCATCTGGTTCATAGCACAAAGAAAAACCGGGCGAGATATGACTTTGACCAGAAATTTCCAAAGATGCCATCTTATCTTCGCAGATCGGCGATTCAGCATGCGCTTGGAAGCGTGTCTTCATATGAGACGAGACTGGAATTGTGGAAACAAAAGAAACTGGACGGTAAGCCAAAGCTTGTATATGAAAATCATGCAATGCCGGTATTCTACCGGGATGTGATGTACAAAGAAGCAGAAAATCATGAAGATATGGCTTTTCTGAAATTATATGATGGTCATGACTGGAAATGGTTTTCAGTAAATTTGCTGCATACGGACATGGAGTATCTGCGGAAAAATTGGTCAGGGGTAAAATCTTCTGCCCCCACACTGGAAAAGAGACATCATAAATATTTTTTGCGGTTCTCATATACAGAGGAAGTTTCTTTATCTAAGAAGGAAGTAAATGAGCAGATTATCTGCAGTGTGGATCTTGGAATCAACACAGATGCGGTTTGTACCATTATGCGTTCAGATGGAACTGTCCTGGGAAGAAAATTTATCAATTTCCCCAGTGAAAAAGACCAGATGTACAGTGTGCTGGGACGAATCAGCAGATTTCAGCGGGAACATGGCTCCGGACAGGTACAGAGCAGATGGAATTATGCAAGGAGACTGAACATGGAGCTGTCCCGTAAAGTGGCATCTGCGATTACCACATATGCCCAAAATAACCATGCGGATGTGATAGTCTTCGAGTATCTGAAAATGAAAGGGAAAGTAACCGGAAAAAAGAGGCAGAAGCTTCATCTGTGGAGAAAACGGGATATTCAGAAGTTATGCGAACATCAGGCGCACAGGACAGGAATGCGGGTATCCAGAGTATGTGCATGGAATACCAGCAGACTTGCATATGATGGAACTGGTGAAGTTGTTCGTGATTCTAAAAATCACAGCCTTTGCACATTTACGACAGGAAAACGATATCATTGTGACCTGTCAGCAGCCTATAACATAGGAGCAAGATATTTTATAAGAGAACGATTAAAACCCTTATCGGCAACGGTAAGGTCTTCACTGGAGGCAAAAGTTCCTTCTGTGAAGCGTAGAACCTCATGTGTTTATGCAGATCTGCTTTTGCTCAGTGCAGAACTGGGCAGTATGCAGGCGGCATAGATGCAGGCAGATATACAGAGGACTACCTGTGATGTGGGATTCATGCCGTATCCGGCCTGAGTAATTGCACATATCTGTGCAACTAAGTTACAGGCGTATCCGCCGATATTTAGTCTTGCCGCTTAAAGCGGCTGAGAAGCATGTGACTTCTAGTCATGTGAGGTTCACAAACTCTGTAGAATTAAGTAAAATCAAGTTAAAATATGCTTATAACGAAGGAGAAATAGATATGTATACTTGTGCCAGCTGTACGGTTCTGGCCTGTGCCAACAATGAGCCGGATAAGATGCCAAAAAACTGCCCGATGCGGAACATTTCCGTCATGGAGAACTCCCGTGACGGATATGATCTGCTCGAAAACCACGATTTCTATATCAACTGTTCGTCCATCGAAGGACTTGGTTATTGTCAGTGGCCCCGGCTGAAAGAAACGATAGAGTTCTGTAAGCGGATGAATTACCACAAGCTTGGCCTTGCATTCTGCAAAGGGCTGCGGAAAGAAGCCCGCATCGTGGCCGATTTACTCCGGGCACAGGGCTTTGAGGTAGTGTCAGTCATCTGCAAGACGGGCGGCATCTCAAAAGAAGAAGTCGGTATTCCGGAAGAGGTCAAAATACATCCGGGTGAATTTGAAGCCATGTGCAATCCCATCGCACAGGCAAAGCTGTTGAATGAGCAGCAGACCGAGTTTAACATTGAGATCGGTCTGTGCGTCGGACATGACTCGATGTTTTATAAATATTCGGATGCAATGGTCACGACACTGGTGGCCAAGGATCGTGTTTTGGCTCATAATCCCTGTGGTGCTATCTACTGTGCAGAGGGATATTTTAAAAAGCGGCTGGAATAAAACATTCCTTCATTGCATTATTGAAGAAGACACGCATGTGGGAGTTGTCCTGCATGCGTATTTTTTGTACCTGTTCTTAAATGACAAGTAAAATTGTCAAAATATATTGACAAGGATAGTTGTCAATGCTATAGTGAAGATGACAAGAAAAGTTGTCAAAGGAGTAAATGCATATGTCATTACTTAATCAGTTAAAAGAATATCGTTCCAGGCTCGGTATCAATCAGACTGAGCTTGGAAAGCTGGCAGGAGTATCAAGACAGACCATCAGTTTAATCGAGCGGGGGGACTATTCACCGTCAGTGGCGTTGGCATTGAAGCTGGCAAAAATCTGTGGGGTTCAGGTGGAAGATATTTTTCAGTATGAGGAGGATGAGTCATGAAACAGGAAATGAAAGTCAACAGTTATCTTAGAGGCGTCAAGATTATTGCGATCGCCTGTGTGATTGGCAGTGTGATCGGCGGAGGAACAGGAATGCTTCGTTTTGTATTACTGTCACGTGGAATTATATTGAACAGTGCCTGGGCGTTGCAGCAGATCAGAAGCATGCTGATTCCAATTCTGGGGGTCATTTTTGCAGTGACTGTGTTGCTGGAGGAAATCTGTATGCGGAAACTGAAAGGAATCTGTGTGTGTCAGCCGGCGGCGGATGATGAAGAATGTGATCGGTTGGAATATGAGGAAGAAAAAGTTGGAGCTTTTGCGACGAATCTGAGTGTACTTTCACAGGTGTTGAGTATTTTCTTCCTGACTTTCGGTTATTCCATGAAATATATTGAGGCAGAGAACCATGCGTATTCATTCCTTGTGGCATGTGTGATATTTATTGCTATTTATGTATATCTCTATTTTTGGCAGATCCGGTATGTGAAGCTGCTTCAGAAAACACATCCGGAGAAGAAAGGTGATCCGTCTTCCCCGAAATTCCAGGAGCAGTGGCTGGATAGCTGTGATGAAGCGGAAAAAGAGGTGATTTACCGCAGCGCTTATAAAGCGTATATGACCGTTAATCGCACGATCCCGGTGATTCTCATTCTGGTCATGCTTGCAAATCTCTATTTTGATACCGGCATGCTTGCAGTAATTGTCCTGGCGGTGATCTGGATGCTGGCACAGTTTACTTATACTGGAAGTTGCGTGAGGATGAAAAAAAGCAGTTTCATGTTTCCTGAAGATCAAAAATAGGGTATAATAAAAAATATGAAAAGCGGGAGGGCATGCAAATGGGAATTTATTTGTATCAGCCGTCCACGCTGTTTTGGAAAATCTACTGTCGCCAATATGATTACGGCATATGTTTTACATAGTTTCTTTATAAATATAGGTTAGTATAAGCTAACTTCATTATTCACACATGTAATACTGTCTCATAGAATAGTATTATGATATAAAATCAATAGAAAGGAAAACATAAAATAAATGAAAATCTTTTTTGGTATACTGATTCCATTTCTTGGAACGACGCTCGGTGCAGCATGCGTATTTTTCATGAAAAAAACACTTGGAAAATCGGTGCAGCGGGCACTTGCGGGATTTGCGGCAGGTGTGATGGTTGCCGCCTCAATCTGGAGTCTTTTGATTCCAGCCATAGAACAATCTGAGAATATGGGAGTTTTCTCGTTTTTACCGGCATTAACTGGTTTCTGGATTGGCATATTGTTTTTACTTGCACTTGATCACCTGATTCCACATCTTCATGTAGGAAGTGACCAGGCAGAGGGACCGAAAAGCAAACTTGGCCGCACTACAATGATGGTATTGGCGGTTACACTGCATAATATTCCTGAAGGTATGGCAGTGGGTGTAATGTATGCAGGACTTCTTGCTGAAAACACTCAGATTACAGCTGCAAGTGCCCTTGCTTTATCCCTTGGAATTGCGATTCAAAATTTTCCGGAAGGGGCGATCATATCCATGCCGCTTAGGGCAGAGGGAGAAAGTAAAGGAAAAGCATTTCTTAGTGGTGTGCTTTCAGGGGTGGTTGAACCGGTTGGAGCAGTACTTACAATCATTGCTGCGCAGCTGATCATTCCGGCATTGCCTTATTTATTGAGCTTTGCAGCAGGAGCAATGCTTTATGTTGTAGTTGAAGAATTGATTCCGGAAATGTCGCAAGGAAAGCATTCTGATGTTGGCACGGTCTTCTTTGCAGTTGGATTCAGTTTGATGATGGTTCTTGATGTGGCACTTGGATAATAAATAGAACTGATCGGAGACTGGAAAAGAAGAAGCTACTTGTGTTATACTGTTTCATAAGGTTGGAAATCGATTAAATGAACGGAAATGAAAAGGGAGAGCATGAAATGAGCAGAGAAAGATATTCGATTATATTCAGTAGTCTGACAGGTAACACCAGACAGCTTGCAGATGCAATTTATGAGACACTGCCAAAAGAAAACTGTGATTATTTTGGTGTAAAAGAAATAGGACAGCCGCAATCGGAGATGCTTTATATTGGCTTCTGGACAGACAAAGGAAACGCAGATCAATCTACGCTGGAACTGCTGTCCAGTCTGAGGAATAAAAAGATCTTTCTGTTCGGAACCGCTGGTTTTGGTGGAAGTGATACCTATTTTCAAAAGGTACTTGAGCATGTCAGACAATCTATCGATGAAAGCAATACGATTGTAGGTGAATATATGTGCCAGGGAAAAATGCCGGAATCTGTGAAAAATCGTTATTTAAAGATGAAGGAACAGACAGAGCATCCGGCTAATATTGATGCACTGATTGAAAATTTTGACCGTGCCCTGTCACATCCCGATGCAGATGATTTGGACAGACTCAGAAATCTTCTCCTGTGATATGTCAAATTTCAATGACACGGGGGATTATGATTTATGAACATTCAGAATTTGCTTTTATTTCTTATGGAACTGATCGGGACCATTGCCTTTGCAGCTTCCGGCGTAATGGTAGGGATTCGTAAGAATATGGATTTGTTTGGAGTCTGTGTTCTGGGAACTGTGACGGCGGTGGGAGGCGGAACGATCCGTGATATTGTGCTTTGCCAGATACCGTCGGCGTTGCTGGAACCGATTTATGTGGAAACATCTGTAATAACAGCACTTTTAATCTTTGGATTTCTCTATTTTAAAGCAGATAAAAATGCTGCCAGATTTCATAACAGCTATGACAGGGTGATGCAGCTCATGGATGCAATAGGTCTTGGTATTTTCACTGCAGTTGGAGTCATGACAGGAATCAAACAGGGCTATACAGACAATACATTTTTGCTCGCATTCCTCGGCACGGTTACAGGTGTGGGCGGTGGTCTGCTCAGAGATATGATGGCCGGGAATCCACCCTATATTTTTGTAAAGCATATTTATGCATGCGCTTCGGTGATGGGGGCAATGAGCTGTATTTTCTTGTATAGACAGTTTGGAGAACTTCCGGCAATGATGATTTCTTCGATGCTCGTTTTTATGATCCGTCTGCTGGCAGCGAAATATCGCTGGAATCTTCCAAGGGTTCGTTAATCTGACCTTATCAAATTGTAAAAAACTGGATATATTCATACATCCAGATAAGGAGTAGTATAGTGCTCAACGAACGACGAGGAGGCAACATATTATGAGCACGAAAGAACTTACGAATGAAAAACAGACAATTTCTGTATCGGAGATCGCAATCACCGGAGTCTGCATTGCACTTACCTTTATTGCGACAGGATTTATCAATATCCGGCTTCCGATTGCAGCTAATGGCGGACTGGTTCATCTGGGAAATGTACCGCTGTTTCTGGCAGCAATTATTTTTGGAAAACGTACTGGAGCACTGGCTGGTTCGATTGGAATGGCATTGTTCGATCTGATGGGCGGCTGGGTGCTGTGGGCACCGTTTACTTTTGTAGTTGTAGGTCTGATGGGATACAGCGTAGGCGCAATTACCGAGAAACATCATGGATTCCGTTGGAATGTGCTGGCCATTGTTGTTGCCTGTGTGTTAAAAATCGTAGGATACTATATTGCAGAAGGTATCATTTATGGAAACTGGATTGCACCGGCAGCATCCATTCCGGGCAACCTGGTTCAGATTGGTGTGGCAGCTGTTCTGGTTCTTCCGATTGCAGAAGTAGTCAGAAGAGCTATCCGCAGATAAGAAAGAATTGCATGAGAGGAATAAGAAGTAATGTATAAGATTATGACTCCCGGACCGACACAGGTACGGGAAAATGTACGCAATGCAAGAAGTCTTGCCTGCACGAATCCGGATCTGGATCCGGCATTTTACGATTATTATAAGGAGACCTGTGAACTGATCAGTGAGCTTCTGGAAACGAAAAATACAGCCTATATTCTGGATGGGGAAGGAATTCTCGGTCTGGAGGCAGCTTGTGCGTCTCTGACAGAACCTGGAGATCAGGTCCTTGTTCTGGATAACGGTGTCTATGGAAAAGGATTTGCAGATTTTGTAACGATGTATGGCGGACAGGTTACTTTTTATGAAGCCCCTTACACCCGGGCACTGGATGTAGATGCTTTTCGTGCATATTTAAAAGAACATCATGATTTTAAATATGCAACGCTGGTACACTGTGATACACCAAGCGGAGTTCTGAATCCGGTAGAGGAGTTAAGCCGTGCTCTTCATGAATACGGCATTATGACGATTGTGGATTCTGTTTCTGCTATGTTTGGTGAACCGCTTCGTGTGGACGAGGGACAGATCGATATTGCCTGTGGAGGTTCCCAGAAAGCTCTTTCGGCACCTCCGGGACTGACCTTTGTGACAGTCAGTGATGCAGCCATGAAAGCCATGGAAGAGAGGAAAACACCGATTGCGTCTTTCTATGCCAATATTCTGGTGTTCAAGGATTATTATAAGAATCTGTGGTTCCCATATACGATGCCCATCAGTGATATTTACGGACTTTGTGCGGCGCTGGAAAATGTAAAAGCAGATACTGAACGTTATGACCGTCATAAGAAGTATGGCGAGATGACCAGAACGGCAGTTCAGAAGATGGGGCTGTCGCTCTATCTGGAAAATGGATATTCCAACACGGTTACCGTTATCCGCATTCCGGAAGGAATGACAGCTGCAGATATTCTGGAAACTATGAAGAAAGATCATAATATTATGATTGCAGGAAGCTTTGATGTGCTCACCGGACAGGTTATCCGTATCGGACATATGGGTGAGAATGCGAATGAGCAGGATGTAACGGAGACGCTTCAGGCACTTGAGCAGACCTTGAGCAGCCTTAAGAAGAAATAATTGCATACAATGATACAATTTTGTAAAAATTAACGAAATTTTAACACTGTCTTTATTTTCTTTCGTGTTTTTCGTTGATTGACGAAAGAATGGATTATCTTTATAATTATTGTCAAGCAAAGGCGCTGAATCAGAAGATTCGGTGCCTTTTTCTTTTATCCGCAATAAATATGCGGTGGGCCCGGAAGAAATGCTAATGAATGAAAAATGAGGAGGAACGTTTATGAGTGGAGAAATCTTAGAATCCGTAAACGGTATAGTCTTTGGCGTCTGGTTTCTGATCGGAGCCGCGTTAGTATTTTGGATGCAGGCTGGTTTTGCAATGGTAGAGGCGGGATTTACCAGAGCAAAGAATACCGGTAATATTTTGATGAAAAACCTGATGGATTTCTGTATTGGAACCATCGTATTTATTCCGGTGTCATTTCGGCAGTCATTTATCCGATTGAGGCTCACTGGATCTGGGGAGGCGGCTGGCTTTCACAAATAGGATTCCATGATTTTGCAGGTTCCTGTGCCATCCATATGGTAGGTGGCCTTTCTGCACTCATCGGTGCCAAAATGCTCGGACCCCGTATTGGAAAATTTGTAAAAGACAAATCCGGAAGAATCACAAAGGTCAATGCATTTCCGGGACATAACCTTCCCCTTGGCTGTCTTGGATGTTTTATCCTCTGGCTTGGCTGGTACGGATTTAACGGAGCTGCAGCAACTTCTGTAGAACAGCTTGGTTCTATTTTCCTGACCACTACCGTAGCTCCGGCAACTGCGACTGTTGTCTTCAGCTGAAGAAAGCCATGAATGATATCGGAGTTACCGGTATGACCGTTACCCAGGTTATGGGCTGCGGAGTACAGAAAGGAGCAGGAGAGAAGTATCGTGGAGTTGAGATGGATGCGACCCTGCTGCCGAAGGTAAAAGTAGAAGTCATCGTTGGAAATATTCCGGTTGATAAAGTAATTGAAGCAGCTAAGAAAGCTCTTTACACCGGTCATATTGGTGACGGTAAGATCTTTGTTTACAATGTAGATAAGGTTGTTAAAGTAAGAACTGGTGAAGAAGATCTGGATGCTCTGAAAGATGTAGAATAAAATTTAAAGAAAGGGATGTCGGTTTTCCGGCATCCCTTTTCGTCGTTATACTGTATGATTTACTTAAGCTGTTTTTGTATCTGATTTCAAAATGCATTTGAACAGGAAGATACCAAGCATGGCAACTGCAAATACAATACCTACAGGATAGCTGATAGAAGCGCTCAATCCAAGACCTTCACCGGCCATCATAATGTATGTACAGGAAACTGCAGACATGAAGGTTGCCGGCACAGCTGCGATAAAGCTTGCATTCTTGCTGACAAATTTAGCAAGATAAGTAGCGCCTGCCCACAGAGCGATCATAGCAAGTGTCTGGTTGGACCAGGAGAAATATCTCCATACAACATTGTAATCAAGGAAGGAGATAAAGTAACCAACCAGCAGCAGCGGGAAGGAAAGTGCAAGACGTTTTTTCGGGTCTTTCTGATCAATCTTGAACCAGTCTGCGATAGTCAGACGGGCACTTCTGAATGCGGTATCACCGGAAGTAATCGGGCATGCAATAACACCGATCATAGCCAGAACACCACCTACAGGTCCAAGGAGTCCGATGGACATCTGATATACGGTAGTAGAGTTTCCGCCGTTAGCAGCTGCAAGACCGGTCATCAGTCCGCCGGTTTTCTCGTAGAATGCACATCCTGCTGCAGCCCATACAAGAGCAATGATACCTTCAGCAACCATAGCACCATAGAAGATTCTCCGTCCATCTTTCTCAGAGGTCAGACATCTTGCGATCATCGGTGACTGAGTAGCATGGAAACCGGAAATTGCACCACATGCAACGGTAATGAACATGAATGGCCAGATCGGTTTTCCGTCCGGATGAAGGTTCTGTAATGTCATCTCAAGCATCGGAGCAGAACCGTTTACATTATTTACAATAGTAGCGCCTGCGATACCGATTGCCATAATGATCAGGCAGATACCGAAAAGCGGATACAGCTTTCCGATGATTTTATCGATCGGAAGAAGTGTAGCCAGGAAATAGTAAACCAGAACAATGATTGTCCAGAATTTAACATCCAGTACGTTCGGAGTCAACAGAGCCAGAAGACCTGCCGGACCTACCATAAATACAACGCCTACCATAACAAGCAGAACAACGGAAAAGATACGCATAACAGTCTTCATTGTTGGCCCAAGATAGATACCGGTAATCTCAGCAATACTTGCACCGTCATTTCTCATGGAAAGCATACCACTTAAGAAATCGTGGACAGCACCTGCGAAAATGGTACCAAATACGATCCAGAGCATAACGCTCGGACCCCAGATAGCGCCTGACAGAGCTCCGAAAATTGGTCCAAGACCTGCAATGTTCAGTAACTGAATCAGGAATGCTCGCCAAGGAGCAATCGGAGCATAGTCAACTCCGTCTTCCAGACGTGTACAGGGAGTCTCTCTGTCGTCCGGGTGAAATACCTTCTCTACGAATGCACCATAGGTTGCATAACCAATGAGAAGCAGTGCAAGGCACACAAAAAATGTAATCATACATTCCCTCCTTCTGATGGCATTCTGCCATCAATTCTTAACACCATCACCATATCACATCTTCCTCTTTTTTAAAATAGTTTTGCACAAAAAAATTTATAAAGTTTATATTTTTTTAATTTTTATCACAATAAAATACCATACAACTTTTTGAATATTCGTTATATATACGAAAAGTATGATAACTATGTCATTTCGGTATGAAAATAAATGAAAAGTAAAAGAAATGCAAAAAAAAGATTGACCGTATACCTGGGTTAAATGTTATGATGAGCAAAAGAAAATTGTAAGGAGACTTTAGTATGATATATGAAAGCACAAAAAAACTGACTTTGTCCGCCATGTTTTTTGCTGTCGGACTGATTCTGCCGTTTTTTATCGGACAAATTCCCATGATCGGACAGATGCTTCTTCCCATGCATATACCGGTTCTGCTCTGCGGACTGATTGTTGGATGGCAGTATGGACTGGCAGTCGGATTTTTCCTTCCATTGGTAAGAAGTGTTCTTTTTGGAATGCCTGCCATGTTCCCCAATGCAGTGTCCATGGCATTTGAACTAGCTGCCTACGGACTGGTAATTGGTTATCTCTATGGACATTCCAGATGGAAGTGCGTAAAATCGCTGTATCGTTCCCTCGTCGGAGCAATGCTGGCTGGCCGTATTGTATGGGGCGTTGTGAGAATTGTTCTTCTGGGAATCGGCAGTGTTCCTTTCGGGTGGCAGCTGTTCCTGGCAGGTGCGTTCTTCAATGCGATTCCTGGCATTATCCTTCAGCTGGTCATGATTCCAGTATTGATGATTGCTTTAAATAAGGCAAAGATTGTCCCGTTTCACAAAATGGATGTCCATCATACAGCAGGATCGGAGAACTAGATGATATGGAACAAGTGTTAAACGGTATATTAGGACGAATAGAGAAGATACACGAAACTACGATTCCTTTGCTCATTGCCATTGATGGACGCTGCGGTTCCGGAAAAACAACGCTTGGAGAGGCTCTTGCAAAGAGACTTCATGCAAGCCTGATTCATATGGATGATTTCTATCTAAGGATGGAACAGCGAACAGAAGCCCGTTTTCAGGAACCTGGTGGAAATGTAGATTATGAACGATTCTTTACGGACGTGATACAGCCTTTGCAGAGAAACAAGGATTTTTCTTATAGGCCTTTTGACTGTCGCATCTGGGATCTTGGAACGCCTGTTACGGTAAGAGCAACCCCGATTACTGTAATTGAGGGATCTTATGCATGTCATCCATCTTTATTTAAATATTATGACCTTCGGATATTTCTTACCGTGGATAAGGAAGAACAGATGCGCAGAATTTTAAAAAGAAATGGGCCGGAAAAAGCAGAGATGTTTCGAAATCGCTGGATTCCTCTGGAAGAACATTACTTTTCCAGTTTTGAACCAGAAGACCGGTGCCAGCTTGTATTTGATATGACGCATACGAAGCAGATTTAAAGGAGAACTTGAATATGAAAAAATTATATCTGGAATGCTATTCTGGCATCAGTGGAGATATGACGGTAGCCGCATTGTTGGATCTGGGAGCAGATCAGAAGGTGCTGAGGAAGGTACTTAAGAGTCTTCCGATCCAGGAATTTGATATTCGCATCAGCCGCGTAAAAAAAGCGGGACTTGATGTGTGCGACTTTGATGTGTTACTGAATGCGGAATTTGAGAACCATGATCATGATATGGCATATCTTCATCAGGGGAAAAAACATTCTCACGGGCATACTGCTCACGAAGCACACAGTCATAGTCATCGGGGAATGAAGGAAGTAATGGAAATTCTTGAAAAAACAGATATGACCAGACGGGCATATGAAATAGCGGTAAAAATTTTTACAATTCTTGGAGAGGCAGAAGCAAAAGCTCATGGAACCACGCTGGAAGAAGTTCATTTTCATGAGGTTGGTGCTATTGATTCTATTGTGGATATTGTAGCTGCTGCCGTGTGCCTTGATAATCTGGATATAAGTGAGGTAATCATTCCTTTCCTTTATGAGGGAGGGGGAACGATCAGGTGCCAGCATGGAATACTGCCAGTACCTGTGCCGGCAGTTGCCAACATTGCTGCCGCACATCATTTAAAACTTCATCTGACAGGAGAACAAGGAGAGTATGTGACTCCGACAGGAGCTGCGATAGCAGCAGCGATCCGGACTTCAGAAGTTCTGCCAGATGCATTTAATATAGAAAAAATTGGGCTGGGAGCCGGAAAAAGAGAATATGAACGACCTGGAATTTTAAGGGCATTTCTCATTAATACGCCTGTTATGCCCAGTCATGTGAAGATGGATTCTATATGGAAACTGGAAAGTGATATTGATGACTGCAGTGGGGAGGTGCTTGGATATACCATGGAATGCCTTCTGGATGCAGGTGCAAGAGAAGTACATTACCTTCCTGTACAAATGAAAAAAAATCGTCCTGCGTATGAATTGTGCGTTCTGTGTCTGGAAGAAGAAATTCCAATTATGGAACAGATTATTTTTTCCAACACCACAACGATTGGAATTCGGCGATGCCGGATGGAACGTACGGTGCTGACACGGGAAATACAAATCGTGGAGACGTTTTATGGAGCAGCAAGAGTAAAAATCTGTACTGTTCTAGACGGAGAAAATTCAGAATCAGTGAAAAGATGCTATCCTGAATATGAAAGCATTATCGATCTGTCCCGAAAATCTGGAAAATCATACCAGCAAATATACCAGATGATTGTGGAAGAATGGAACAAAGCAATTTGAGGTATTCGGTAAAATGTGCAGAAACTGAAAATATTCCTTGCATTTATATAAAAAAATAGATATAATTTTAAACGTTTAGTGATTTATTGAATTAAAGTAAAAAATTTATTTTTATAAGTTCAGAATCCTAAAAAAGAGAAAAAGAGAAGAAAGAGGGAAACACAAATGAAAAAAAGATTAGCAGGAATTCTGCTGAGCTGCATTCTTGCAGTATCTCTTACTGCATGCGGTGGAGGCTCTGATAATTCTGCTGCAGCTGCAGATTCTACCACAGCTTCTGCAACGACCGAGGTAGGCGGCAAGGTAGTACGTGTCGCAGCAGTAGATCCTCAGGTAGCATTGGATCCGCAGCAGTTCACTTACAGTATTGTAATGAAGATCACCGATAATGTTACGGAATCTTTGTTGACTACTACAGCAGATGGTCTGGTACCGACACTCCTGACTGGTATGCCGTCCATTTCTGATGACAACATGACTTATAGTTTTGAATTGCTGCCGGATGTGAAATTCCATGATGGAACGACATTAAAGGCTTCTGACGTAAAATATTCTTATGAGCGTCTGATCAAAATGGCAAAGATGGCTACTCTGCTTGAGAATGTAGTTGGATATGACGAGATGAGCAATGGCGAGGCAGAGGAATTGTCTGGTGTTCAGGTTCAGGACGATACCCATTTCACCATTACCCTGAAAAAACCATATTCACCATTCCTGTCTGTTTTGTCTACTGCATACTGTGCAATTTATCCGCAGGAAGCATGCGAAGCTGCTGGAGACAGCTGGGGTATGACAACTCTGGTAGGTACTGGCCCGTTCAAGATGGACAGCTATCAGAATGGTGTTGGTGTGACTTTGTCACGTTTTGATGACTATCATGGCGGTGCAGTAAAACTGGATGGTGTAAGCTATAAGTTTATTGAAGATGTAAACACCCAGGTTCTTGAGTATCAGAAGGGAAATGTAGATTATGTGGATGTTGACCCGTCTATTTATCCGGTATACTCCAGCAATCCGGAGCTGAAAGATCAGATGCATGGTTTCCAGCCGACTGGAAATTACAGCCTGCTTATGAACTGCAAGACTTATCCGGACGCAAAGGTAAGAGAAGCAATTGCTCTTTCCGTTGACCGCGCAGCTATCTGTGATAGTATTCTTCATGGTACTGCAACGGTTCCGACTTCTTATATTCCGGCAGGCATTATTGGTCATGATGACAGTCTTCCGGAGTTTGAATATAATCCGGAGAAAGCAAAACAGCTGCTTGCAGAAGCAGGATATACAGATGGCATTGATCTTCGTGTAACTGTAAATACCAAGTATAAAGGAAATGTTGCAATTGCAACTGCGTTCCAGCAGCAGGCTCTGGCAGCAGGTATCAGGGTAGAGGTTGAGCAGGTTGACTCCGCAGCATGGTCTGATATGAAGAAGAGTGGTGGTGTCGACTGCGGTATTAGTAACTGGTATGTAGATTATTCTGATCCGGAAAGTATGCTGTATCCGATGACCAAGACAGAAACAAACTCTAGTTTCTGGCACAATGCAGAATTTGACCAGCTTATGGAAGATGGTATTGCTACCACCGATGAAGCAGAACGTCAGGCAATTTATGCAAAAGCAGAGCACATTATGACCAGAGAAGACTGGGCAACTACTCCGTTATATAATGAGACTAAATTCTACCTGCTGAATCCGAGCATCACTGGTTTCCAGATGGACGCCACATTCCGTATGTTCTGGAAGGATGCAGATATTCAGTAATTAATACAGAATAAAATAAAAATGTTATGGAGAACAGAGGACTGAGATCATTGGCGGCTCCTCTGTTCTCATGTATAGGAGAAAAAACCATGCTTTCATACACAGGAAAACGTTTGCTTCAGACGGTATTTGTACTGTTCGGTATCAGCCTGATCACGTTTATTCTTCTTCAGGTAGTACCGGGAGATCCGGTTGCCCTGATGCTGGAGAAACGTGCAGATCCGGAAACGATTGCCAAAGTGCGGAGTGAGCTGGGGCTTGATCTGCCTTATTATGTGCAGTATCTGAATTTTATTAAAGGTGCAGTTCACCTTGATTTTGGAACTTCCTATTTTACAAAGGAAGTAGTGACAGATGCATTATTTCGCTGCTTTAAAGTAACAGTAAAACTGGCATGTATGTCTTTTGTGTTTGCGTCTGCAATCGGTATTCCGTGCGGAATTTTTGCAGCAGTTAAAAGAGGAAAGGGCATTGATTCTGTTGTTATGCTTCTTTCCATCATTGGTGTTTCTGCCCCGGCATTCTGGGTTGCCATTATTCTTCAGATTATTTTTGGTTTAAAACTGAATATTCTTCCGATATCTGGATTTGACGGTGTGGCATCTTACATTCTGCCAAGCGTTGCGCTGGGTGCACGTTATGCAGGAAATATTGCCCGTATTACCAGAACCAGTATGCTGGAAGTCCTTGGACAGGATTACATCCGTACAGCAAAAGCAAAAGGAGCTACACGCTGGGCAGTTATTATGAAACATGCACTGAAAAACGCCATGATTCCGATTGTTACACTGGTAGGAACGGATTTTGGTTACATGCTGACTGGTTCTATGCTGATTGAAAAAGTTTTCTCTATTCCTGGAATTGGAAAACTGGCAGTAGATGCTATGTCAAACCGTGACCTCCCACTGCTGGAAGGTACGGTTATGTATATTGCATTTGTCTTCGTTATTGTAAATCTGATCGTCGATGTTTCCTATGCATTTCTGGATCCGCGAATTCGTTACGGGAAAGGAGCAGCATAAGAGATGGCAAAAAAAATACTTGGATTTTTTAATAAACAGAAACAGTTCGAACAGGATATTATGGATGGCGGCATGCAGTATTCTAGTTTCTATGGAGACAGTCTGCGTCGTCTGAAGAGAAATAAGATGGCAATGTTTTGTGCATGCCTGTTAGGACTGCTTGTACTGATTGCAATTTTTGCACCACTTATCGCACCATATGACCCTAATTATCAGGATTACAGTGCAGTCCTTGGAGGGCCTTGCAAAGCTCATTTTTTCGGAACAGATGAATATGGCCGTGATATTTTATCCCGTATTATTTACGGTTCCAGAGTATCTATCAGTATCGGTATCGTAGCTCAGATTATTGCATCTATTGTAGGTGTAGCACTGGGGTCTCTGGCTGGATATTATGGCGGCTGGGTTGATAGTTTAATTTCCCGTGTAATGGAGATTTTCCAGGCTTTCCCGGATCTGATTTTTGCAATGGCAATTATGACTTTCATGGGAAAAGGGGTCCTGAATCTGTTTATAGCACTCGGACTTCTGACATGGGTACGTACAGCCCGAATGATCAGAGGTTCTGTGATACAGCTGAAGGAAAAAGAATATATTGAAGCAAGCCGTGCATGTGGAGCATCCACTTACTGGATTATTATGAAAGGACTTGTTCCGAACTGTCTTTCTACGATTATCGTACTGGTAACATTAGGTATTCCGAATGCTATTATGTATGAAGCTTCTTTAAGCTTCCTTGGCATTGGTATTCAGCCGCCAACTCCGTCATGGGGTAACATGATTAGTGCAGCACAGACATTTATCAGTTTCCGTCCGGTATACAGTATTATGCCTGGTGTGGCTATTATGATTACAGTAATTGCATTTAACATTTTTGGTGACGGTCTAAGAGATGCTCTTGACCCGAAACTGAAAAATTAGGAGGTATGGGAGATGGCAGAAAAAATTTTACAGGTAAAAAACCTGAAAACCTATTTTCATACCGAGGCAGGTCTGGTAAAAGCGGTAAATGAAGTTTCTTTTGACGTGGAGAAAGGAAAGACTCTCGGTATTGTAGGCGAGTCAGGATGTGGAAAAAGTATCACTTCATTATCTATTATGGGGCTGGTAGAAAAACCGGGGAACATTGAAGGTGGCGAAATTCTCTTTGAGGGAGAGGATCTTCTGAAGAAGACAGAAGTTCAGATGCGTGCGATCCGTGGAAAGAAAATTGCAATGATCTTTCAGGAACCGATGACATCTTTGAATCCGGTATATACAATTGGACAGCAGCTGGTTGAGGCACTTTTACTTCATGAAAATATGACAAAGTCTGAAGCAAAAGAGCGCGCCATTGAAATGTTAAAGCTTGTAAAAATTCCGCTTGCAGAGCGTCGTTTTGATGAGTATCCACATCAGCTTTCCGGTGGTATGCGTCAGCGTGTTATGATTGCTATGGCACTTTGCTGTAATCCGGATATGCTGATCTGTGACGAACCGACTACTGCTCTGGATGTGACAATTCAGGCACAAATTCTGGACCTAATCAATGAACTGAAAGAGAAGACCGGTACTTCTGTCATGATGATTACGCATGATCTGGGGGTTATTGCAGAAGTTGCAGATGATGTTATGGTTATGTATGCTGGAAAAGTAGTAGAGCATGCAACCTGTGACCAGATTTTTGATAAGCCGATGCATCCATATACAGATGGACTGATGAAATGTATTCCGAAACTGGACGACGATGATACAAAAGAACTGAGTGTCATTAAAGGTATGGTGCCGAGTTTTGATGATATGCCGGCAGGATGTGCATTCTGTCCGAGATGTCCGGAAGCACGGGAGATTTGTCGTCAGAAGATGCCGGAGCTTGTGGAAGCTGAAGGCCGTAAAGTGCGTTGCTTTAAATACACAAAGGAGTGGGGGGAAAACATCTAATGAGTGAACTGAATGAAAAAACTCCGCTTCTGGAGGTCCGGAACCTGCGGAAATTATTCCCGGGAAAATCTTCATTTATGAAGAAAGACAAAGCATGGATCAAGGCAGTAGACGGAGTATCGTTTAAGCTGGACGCAAAAGAAACTCTGGGAGTCGTAGGTGAATCCGGATGCGGTAAATCTACGATGGGCCGGTCAGTCCTTCGTCTGATTGAGCCAACAGAGGGTGAAATTCTTTATAAAGGAAAAGATTTTACGAAAGCATCCGGTCAGGAACTTCGCAAAATGCGTGCGGATATGCAGATTATTTTCCAGGATCCGTATGCATCCTTAAACCCGAGAATGACGGTCGGTGAGATTATTGCTGAACCGCTGAATATCCAGAAACGGTATAAAACAAAGGAAGAAACACGGGCACATGTGCTGAAGGTCATGGAAGTGGTTGGCCTGAATACCAAATATTATAATCGGTACCCGCATGAATTTTCCGGCGGACAGCGTCAGAGAATCGGTATCGCCCGTGCTATCGTACTGAACCCGTCACTGGTAGTATGTGATGAACCGGTATCTGCATTGGATGTTTCTATTCAGTCTCAGGTACTGAACCTGCTGCGTCAGTTGCAGCAGTCCATGGGAATGGCATATATTTTCATTTCTCATAACTTAAGTGTTATCAAACATATTTCTGACCGTGTGATGGTCATGTACCTTGGTCATGTGGTAGAGCTTGCAGATAAGAATGATCTTTTTGATCATCCGTCACATCCATATACACAGGCATTGTTATCTGCAATTCCTGTTCCGGAGCGTCATTCAAAAAGAAAGAAAATCTTATTGCAGGGAGATCTTCCAAGTCCGGCAAATCCGCCGTCTGGCTGTATCTTCCATACACGCTGTTTTATGGCACAGGAGATTTGCTCCAGTCAGAAACCGGAACTGAAAGATGTTGGAAACGGACATTTATGTGCATGCCATTTTTGTGGTGGTTCCTGCACAGAAAACGATAAAAAAGAAAATTAATCCTGGGGAGGGGGAAATATCATGAAAATTACAGAGATTAGAACCTACAAAATGCAGGTTCCGCTTGTACGGCCATTCCGTATCGCACTTGGTCTGATTACTCATGCAGTCAGCTGCTTGGTTGAGATCGAGACCGATGAAGGAATTACAGGTTATGGGGAGGGCTCACCGGGACCGCTGATTACCGGTGAAAATCTGGAAGGAACGGTTGCAACCATTGAACGGCTTAAAGAGAAGCTGATCGGCATGGATCCTTGTGATATGGAAGCTATCTGGACTGTAATGAACCGTGCGGTTGCTTATGACGGCAGTGCCAAGGCAGCAATTGATCTTGCTTGTCATGATATTCTGGGAAAGAAAACAGGTCTTCCGCTTTATAAGGTTCTTGGCGGACTTTCCAATGAAATCGAGACTGATATGACTGTTGGAATTGATGATCCGGAGGTTATGGCACAGCGTGCAAGAGAACACGTAGAAGCAGGGTTCAATGTAATTAAAACGAAGGTCGGCGTTGATTTTGCAACGGATCTTGCGAGAGTACGCGCAATCCGTGAAGCAGTAGGAGACAAAGCGAAGATTCGTCTTGATGCCAATCAGGGATGGAAGGCAAAAGAGGCCGTTGAACTGATCAGCCGTCTGAATGAATATGATATTGAACTAGTTGAGCAGCCGGTTCCACGTTTTGATTTTGAGGGACTGAAATACGTTACCGCAAACAGTTCTGTACCGATCATGGCAGATGAAAGCTGCTGGGACTCCAAGGATGCACTTCATCTGGTTTCTCATCGTGCTGTAGATCTGATTAACATCAAGCTTATGAAATGCGGCGGTCTTTATGAAGCCAAGAAGATTACTGCTATTGCAGAAGCTGCAGGTGTAGAAGTTATGTTAGGATGCATGGCAGAGGAAAGTGGAATTGGTATTACAGCGGCTGCATCTTTAGGTGCTGCATTAAAAAATATTACACGTGCAGATCTGGATGCAACCTTCTCTTTGAAAGAACTTCCATTTGAAGGCGGTCTGACAGTAAAAGATACCAGACATCTGATTCTTTCTGATGATCCGGGACTTGGTATTAAAGGTCTGAAAAAGGAGATGCTCTCATGAACCGCATGACAGAGGAAGGCAGAAAACAATTAGAAGAGCTGATTGCTCAGGTCATGAAGGATGGCCAGGCTCGAGGTATTGCAGTTGGAATTGTTGATTCTGATGGACAGATTCAGTATGAAAACTACTTTGGTTACCGGGATGAAGAAAATCAATTACCGATTACGCGTGATACGATTTTCGGAATGGCGTCTGTTACAAAATCTTTTACGGCATTGGCTATTATGCAGATGCAGAAAGACGGACTTTTGTTGGTAGATGATCCGGTATCCAAATATGTTCCGGAATTTACGAATAAAAACCTGAAAGAGCCAGTAAAACTCTGGCATCTGATGTGTCATAGCGGAGGATTTTTCCCTCTTCCGCGTATTGTCATTAACAAAACTGCACAGGAAATGGGAATTGAAGATTCTTTGGAAGATGAGTTGATTTATCGTGAAGACTTTGCGGAGGAAGGTGTCCGCAGAGTGGCTGAACGCCTTGATGAACAGACTCGTTTTACCGGACGTCCAGGACAGCGTCTGAGTTACTGCAATGACGGTTTTGGTCTCCTTTCCGATATTGTACGCCGTCATTCCGGATACGGCTCTTTTGCAGAATATCTCGATAAGAAAATTTTGAAACCGCTTGGTATGGACCGCAGTAATATCAGTTTCATCCGCAATACACTGGATGACAATGCCGCCACCTTATATTCCTTTGAAAATGGTGAATGGAGAGCTGACAGAGATTACCAGAATGATGCGTTTGTCCTTCATGGCGGTGGTGGTATGAAGTCTACGATGGGAGATATGCTGAAATATGCTGTTATGTATCTCAATGAAGGAACTGCCGAAAATGGGAACCAGATTGTGGATCGTTATTCCATTCAGGAAATGGGAAAACCACGTCAGTTTATGAAGCCAGGAATCTATTATGGTTATGGACTGGAAACGAAACAGCTGGAAGACCGTGCTGTTTATGAGCATGGCGGAAGTCTTCCTGGGGTATCTTCCAACTTCTCTTTCTGTCCGCAGGAAGAAGTTGGAATCGTAGTACTTTGCAACACAATGGATGTCTCTGTGGCAGCAATTGCCGATGCAGCATTAAGAGCATATTGTGGTCTGGATGTACAGGAAGTACGTCAGAATCATAATATACGCAGCTGGAGCAGACAGGAAGTGGAAGAACTTGCAGGACGTTATGTATCTGGAGAAGGTGATACCTTTGAGCTTACAGAGGAAAACGGAACATTGTCCATGAAAGTTAACGGAAATCCGACAGATCTTCAGGCTGTTTACCCATGGCAGGGAATGGTTCGGAAGAAATATTCTGATATTTACCTTACTGCAATTCGGGATGAAGAAGGTCATGTGTATGCTGCTCACTATGGAAGCCGTATTTTCCCAAAAGAAATGAATTAATTGCTAAAAAAAGTCGCATAAATATGCGGCTTTTTTTAATATATGCTTGCAATGAGAATAAGAGCAAATTATAATGATTAATTGTTATGATATATACGGAGGGGTAAGAAATGAAACGAGAAAAATTCAGTTCCCGTCTGGGATTCATCCTGGTATCAGCAGGATGTGCGATTGGAATCGGGAACGTATGGAAATTCCCATATATGTGCGGAGCTTATGGTGGAGCAGCATTTATTCTGATTTACCTGATTTTCCTGCTTATTATGGGCATTCCAGCCATGGTCTGTGAGTTTACCATCGGACGTGGAAGCAAACGAAGTGTAGCACTGGCATTTGATCAGATTGAGCCAGAGGGCACTTCATGGCACAACATGAAATATATTGGTATTTTTGGCTGTTACCTGCTCATGATGTTCTACACCATGGTTGGCGGCTGGATGATGTATTACTGCTTCAAAAGCCTGCGCGGTGATTTTGCAGGTACTTCACCGGAGACTGTCACGCAGGCCTTCAGCAATATGCTGGTAGATTATCCGACCATGATTTTCTGGACGATTCTGATCTGCATCATCGGTTTTGCAGTCTGTATTTTTGGTCTGCAGGCAGGTGTGGAGAAAGTATCGAAAATTATGATGACGGCGCTTCTGGCCGTGATGGTGGTGCTTGCCATCCATTCCGTATTTTTAGAAGGCGCTGGAGCCGGAATCCGTTTTTATCTGGTTCCGGATTTTGAAAAGATGGTAGAGACCGGTATTGGAAATGTAGTTTTCGGTGCTATGAGTCAGGCATTTTTTACTTTGTCTCTCGGTATCGGCGCGATGATGATCTTCGGAAGCTATCTGGATCATTCCAGAAGTGTGACCGGTGAGGCCATTAATATTACGATTCTGGATACCTTTGTGGCACTGACCGCAGGATTTATCATTATTCCGGCATGCTTCGCTTACGGAATTGAGCCGGGCGCAGGTCCAAGTCTTGTATTTATTACACTGCCAAATATTTTTGCACAGATGCCGGGAGGATTTTTATGGAGCGCACTGTTTTTCCTGTTCCTGACCTTTGCAGCACTGTCCACGATTATTGCGGTATTTGAAAATATCATTGCATTTGATATGGACCTGTTCGGATGGACCAGAAAAAAGAGCGTTCTGGTGAGTGCAGTCCTGGTGATGATCCTGTCCATGCCGGCGGTTCTTGGATTTAATGTACTGTCCTTCCTTCAACCCCTTGGTGAAGGAAGCACGATTATGGATCTGGAGGACTTCATTGTATCCAATAACCTGCTGCCGCTGGGAAGCCTGGGTTATCTTCTCTTCTGTACCAGCAGAAACGGCTGGGGCTGGGATGCCTTCATTAAGGAGGCTAATTCCGGAGACGGACTGAAATTCCCGGCAGGATTAAAAGCCTATGTGGCTTGGGGAATCCCGGCACTGATCGCATTTATCTACCTGAAAGGTTACTATGACAAATTCAGCGGTCAGGGAACCGTAACGCTGGTATGCTGGATGACTGCGGCAATCGTATTTCTTGGATTTATCTGCTGGTGTGCACTGAAGAAACACACTCGGAGGAAATAATCATGAAATGTATTAATACAACGGATGCGGTAGGTCATGTGCTCTGCCATGATATTACAAGAATTGTGAAGGATGTGGTAAAGGACACAGCATTCCGGAAAGGACATATTGTGACAGAGGAGGATATTCCGGTTCTGCTATCCCTCGGAAAGGATCACCTCTATGTATGGGAAAAGGATGAAAACACTCTCCATGAAAATGAGGCAGCGGAGATCCTGAAAAATGTCTGTATCAATGAGCATATGCATCCAACGGATGTAAAAGAAGGAAAGATCGAACTGGTGGCAGACTGCGATGGGCTGTTTCGGGTGGATGTGCCGAGGCTGGATACGATCAATGAGATTGACGAGGTGATGATTGCCACCCGGCATACCAATACAGCAGTGAAAAAAGGAGACCGTCTTCTTGGCACCCGCGTCATTCCTCTGGTCATTGCAAAAGAGAAAATGGAACGGGTCAAAGAGGCAGCA
Organism: Clostridiaceae bacterium Marseille-Q4143; assembly: GCA_018228645.1. GTDB lineage: Bacteria > Bacillota > Clostridia > Lachnospirales > Lachnospiraceae > Hominiventricola > Hominiventricola filiformis. The sequence goes on along the minus strand of CP073693.1, from coordinate 2,848,046 downwards.
GGTGAAAAACCGCTGGTTTCCCTGATTCCCTTTAAACCAATGAAAGCGGGCATCGTTACCACCGGAAATGAAGTTTATTATGGAAGAATCAAAGATACCTTTACACCAGTCATTATCGAAAAACTGGCAGCTTACGGCATCGAAGTCTGCGGACAGATTCTCTGCGACGACAATATGGAGCGCATTACCGATGCGATTCTGAAGCTGAAGGAAGAAGGAGCCGATCTCATTCTCTGCACCGGCGGCATGAGCGTGGATCCGGATGACCGGACACCGGGTGCTATTAAAAATACCGGTGCAAGAATCGTATCCTACGGTGCACCGGTACTTCCTGGAGCTATGTTCCTGCTGGCCTATTTTGAAGACGGAACACCTGTTCTTGGCTTGCCCGGTTGTGTCATGTATGCCAAAGCCACAATCTTCGATCTGGTTCTGCCACGCATTGCGGCAGGCGTAGAAATCACAAAGAAAGAACTGGCCCATATGGGAAATGGAGGCTTCTGCCTGGGATGTAAGCCTTGCCATTATCCGAATTGTGGGTTTGGAAAGGGAATATAGAAAAAAGCAGGTGTGTTGCGGAGCTGTGGGTCCATAGCATTAGCGGGTATGCTGCGGAGCTGTGGGTCTATAGCATTCATTTGCTCTCAAAAGTTCCTGCCTTTTTCAAAAAGCGTGGAACTTTGCTCAATGGAGCGATTATTAGACCCATTTTGCGTGTAAAAACTTATTGAGGATAAGAAAAACAGGAACTGGCGTGGGACTATTTTCATATAGACCCACGCCAAAAGTTTAATTAAAGCGAAATGGAGGTCTTTTTCTGCTCCAGGGCAAATCCAATCAGTTGATCTGTGTAATCAGCCATAAATAAAGGAATGTTCAGGAGATCATCGTCCAGTTTGAGGTTATCCAGTGAGAAGCGGACACGAAGTTTGACCTGATCCGGAAATAATTCTTTAAATTTTTTCAGGCTTCTGCTGGTTGTATTATCCTCGGATTTTACTTCAATTGGAAAAATATCATTTTCGCGTTGAATAAGAAAATCCACTTCATAGGAAGGATTTGCCTGGCTCCAGTAGCGAGGTGTGACTTCAAACTGTGTAGTCAAAGTCTGAAGAACGTAATTTTCTGTTAATGCTCCTTTGAATTCGGTAAAAAGGCGGTTTCCATCGCCGAAAGCGGTGGGAGCCAGCTGTGCCAGACGACGAAGTAATCCAACATCTACTAAATATAATTTAAAGGCAGACAAGTCATCATAAGCAGCAATAGGAAGACGCGGAGCACTGCTTCGATAGACTTTATGGACTAATCGGGCATCTACTAACCATTGCAAAGCATCCTCGTATTCCCGGGCACGGGCTCCTTCTTTGACAACCTTATAAAGGAATTTTTTATTTTCTTTTGCGAGCTGGGAAGGAATGGATTTCCAGATCATGGAGATCTTTGGAAATTCATGTGTATCCGGATGTTTCGCAAAATCTCTTTCATAGGCATTGATGATTCCGGATAAGGCATCCTGCATGGCAGAAACATCCCGGGCTTCGGTCCACATTAATACAGACTCCGGCATTCCACCGGTAATGTAGTACATTTTTAATTTTTCATAGAGCGGGTTAAAAAATGCATCCGGAATTGGTTCAATTGTATTTATGTTGTCCAGATATTTAACAAGGTTTTCATCACCATTGGCAATCAGAAATTCCTTGAAAGTCATGGGATCAATCTGCATAAAATTGACTTTGCCAACAGGGAAAGAAGATGGCTTTGCCAGAGCGATACCCAATAAAGACCCGGCGCAGGCAATGTGATATTGCGGAGCATTTTCACAAAAGTATTTCATAGCATTGATTACCTTAGGACAGTCCTGTATTTCATCAAAAATGATCAAAGTCTTTTCCGGTACAATTTTTTCACCACTGACAAGCATAAGGTTTTGTAATATGCGGTTTACATCTTTCGTGGTTTCAAAAAACTGTTTGTACTCTTCATTTTCATCAAAGTTGAAATAGGCAGTATTTTCGTAGTACCGTTTTCCAAATTCTTTCAGAATCCAAGTCTTTCCTACCTGACGAACACCCTTCAAAATCAGGGGCTTGCGGTAGTGGGAATTCTTCCATTTCAAAAGGTTATCCAGAATAAAACGTTCCATAAAAAGCTCCTTTCACATAATTATTAAGAATTATGTGTAAAAAATCACATTATTATACGTGTTTATGTGATTATAATCACATTTTTATTATATATGAGGTGCTGGAAAATTACAATGGGAAGTCGCGGAATATGATATTGTAGAAAAATGCACATCCTTCATAACGGGTTATCTATTCCGTTCCGTAACGATGAACGGGATATTTCGTTATGTGGATGCGCATTTTTTATAAATTTTACAGTTTGTCCATAATATCCAGCAGGTGCTGAAAGCTGTCTACGCTGTCGTAAACTACATCAGCAGAGGAGAGATTGCGGAATAGCTTTTTGACGCAGTCGATTTTCGCTTTTTCAATGGGCTTCAAATTCAATGTCTCCATGGTTCCTTTAGTTTCAGCAATAAAATAAATATGCTTAACAGTTCCCTTATGAAAAGCGATCGCCCAGTCAGGAGAGTAGTTACCGACGGGGGTTGGAATGGAGAAGCCCTTCGGCAGTTTAGCGTAAACGCAGACCTCATCTGCTAAATCCATGCTCTCAGCAAATTTGCGTTCAATGCTCTGTCCATTTTTGGCGTATCCATCTACAAAGACATAATCCTGCACATTTTTTTTTGCGTGATATGCCTTGGCAAAGTTTGTGTTCTTTTCAGCAGTGAAGACCGAACTATCATAGGTTCCATCGGTTTGATTGTAGGTGATATGTTCTACGATCATGGTGGCTTTTTGCTCGTTGATCAGTCGAATGGCCTTTGTGATAAATTCCTCCGGGTTGTTTTTAAACATGGCAAAGGTGTATGGCCGGATACCTGCCAGAATCTTTGCAGCAGAACGACGCGTTAATTTTGCACCTTCTGCAATTTTGCCGACCAGATCATATTTTACAGCACTGCCTTCTGCACGCTCCAGGGTATAGGTCTTGCTTTTTTCTGCTATGAAGCTGGCTCCGTTTTTCAATGCATCGGAATTCATATCATCCTGCTGCTGGCCGGTGGTGACGGTATACTGCAGCTTTGCCACGAACATCTTATCGTCAATATGTGCGGTTGCTTTTTGAATCAGCTCATCACTGTCAAATTCTACGGTATAAGCATATTTGTGGTTAATATAATTCCAGAGTGTCTGGAACTCCTTCTTGTAGAAGTTGTCATTCAGTGCATTCTCCTGAATCTTTGTCTCATGGCCATCGGAGATCATATCATCGAGAGCGTGCTCATCAAAGATGCTTTGAATGAGTGCATGTACGCCATCGGTGATTTCCTTACAGCTTTCAGGGACTGGTGCAAGAGCATCGTTTGCGAGGTCTGCGCGATACTTGTCGGTTACGTGATCATCCTCATCGATGTAATCGTTTTTGATCAGATAACGATAAATGTCTCGGCCCTGTTTATCAGATACCGTAACATCTCTGCCACCGATATTGAGCGTTTTACCGATGAAGTATTCTGCGGCAGCCTTGGTTGGACGATCGTAGAGATCCTCACGGATGCCTTTCTGAAGATCCGCAACAAAGTCTTTATATCCATCAGAAGCGATGACAGTCAGCTGATTGATTTTCTGTACCTGGCTGCCAAGCGTGTCATAGTCCTGGCGCTCACCGTTCTGATTTACGCAAAGACGAAGGCCACGGCCAACTTCCTGGCGCTTCTGTGTAGGAGAACTGCCACCATGCTTCAAGGTAGAAATCTGAAATACGTTCGGATTATCCCATCCTTCGCGAAGAGCAGAGTGGGAGAAAATAAAACGTACCGGATTCTCAAAGGAAAGCAAACGTTCCTTGTCCTTCAAAATTAAATCGTATGCGGAAATATCGTCGCTTTCATCACTGCCACGTTTCAGAGAACTATCTACCTTATGGCCTTTTTTGTCGATGCTGAAGTAACCGGCATGCGTGCTATGGACATCAATGGAGCGAAGATACTGCTCATATGGCGTGTTAAACACCGTCAGGTATTCATTCAAAATGTCGGTATATTCCTGCTCGAAGATATCGCCGTATTCAGAATTGATTTCGTTGCCATCTTCATCGTATTTACGATACTTAGCAACCTCATCAATAAAGAACAAGGACAAGGTCTTAATGCCTTTAGAATACAGTTCCTTTTCCTTCTCAAAGTGAGAACGAATTGTTTCGCGAATCTGTACGCGTCTCAGATCTGCTTCCGAAACATCACCGATGACTTCGCCAGCATGAATGACTTCTCCGTTGGTAAAAGTAACAGTGCCACGAATCGGATCAATTTCACTGATGCGATAGCCACGATATTGTTCCATGTTTTTGGAGAGGGAAAACAGGTCATCATCCACACCAAGAATTCTGGTCTCACGGTTGATGGATTTGTTGTATCCAACTTCGAATTCAATACGTGCCATAGGCGGCTTCTTTGGGCTTATGACGATGTTTTCCAAAAAGAGGTAATTGTCTGTACCTCTCAGATTCTTGATATCAAATCCCTTTACTTCAATCTTCTTTACCAGCTTTTTATTGTATGCATCCAAAGCATCCAGCACGTAGACCAGGTCGTGGTGCTGCTTGTGGGTGGCAGAGTAGTTCAGGCAGAACAGAGGGTTAAACTCCTTCAGGCTTTCTTGCGTGGCCGTGCCACCCATTTTCTGAGGCTCATCCAAGATGACGATAGGGCGGTTGGCTTTGATGACGTCGATCGGTCTGCGGCTGCCAAAATCATCCAGCTCTGTACGGATACGCCTTGCATCTTTACCACGAGCATTGAATGCCTGAATATTGATGATCATGACGTTGATATCTGCGCTCTGGCTATAATTATCAATATCCGGCAGATTCTTGGAGTTGTAAACGAAGAAACGAGTTTTCTTGCCATAATACTCCATGAAGTGCTCCTGCATGGTTTCAAAGCTCTTCTGGACGCCTTCACGGATTGCGATACTTGGAACCACTACGATGAACTTGCTCCAGCCATACAGCTTATTCAGTTCAAACATAGTCTTAATGTAAACATAGGTTTTACCGGTACCGGTTTCCATTTCAACATCAAGAGAGCATACACCCAATCCTCCGGATTTCAGAGAATCAGAGAGCTTGATGTTATTGCGGGTTTGGATGCGACGGATATTTTCCAAAAGCTGACCGTAATCGAGCTGCACCTTGGCATTGGCAAAGCCCATGTACAGTTCTTCATCAGAAAGCATCCAGTTTGTCACATTTCGCCGGATTTCAACATCGCGGCGGTAGGTGAAGTGGTCGTTGAAAGGCTGACCGGAAAATACGCCCGCCACGCTGTCCACAGCCTCGGTCTGGTAAGGCTGTATGGTAAATTTAAATTTCATCTCGGTCATTACAGCACCTTCCTTTGTGTTCGCGGACTATAGGTTTCAAAGATCTGCTCGAAGTTTGTGGCTACGCTGTCACTTGCCATACTGCTGTCACGGAATACGGCATAAACCGGCTGCTTCTGTGCGATGGCCTTGACGGTCTCTTCTGTAACATTCTTATCGAAGCAGGCGATGAGATAACCATCAGCTACAGAGAACACCTTCTTGCCAGCAATTTCTGTTTCCTGAATGTCAGAAGAGAGCAGAATACCAAGGTCAAGCATTACCTGGAAGAGCAGATCTTCTGGTGTACGATCCGGTTTGATATTGTCAGCAAACAGCTCCATTTGTCCCTGGTTGTAATCGGTAGGGCGGTAGTATACATCTTCCATATTGCTGCTGTCCACTTTGAAAACGCGGAAGCCGATGTCAAGATCAGTAGTGGTAAGCGGACTTTCTTTCTTGATTTTCTTTCCAGCACGACGAATGCGCTCTTCGCCAATTTCGCATAGATTTTTATATCCTGTTCTTAGTGCGTCACTTCCTTGTTCACATTTTTCTGGCAGTTGAATCATGATGTATTTTCGCTGGCCCTCATCAGATGCATTTTGTTTCATAACAGCATGTGCTGTACTTGCTGAGCCAGAAAAGAAATCAAGAACAATAGCATCTGAAGGAACAGTCTTCTTCAGAATATACCAAATTAAATCTACTGGCTTTGGATAAGAAAAAACTTTTTTATCAAAGAGTGCTTTGATATCAGAGTTCCCCTTGGCTGTATAAAAACTTTTGTCATCCCAAATGGAAGCTATGCCTGCACCAGCTGTTTTGTAATCTTTAATATCGATAGTAGGAATTTCTGGATTATCGCTTATCCGATATGTTTTTACTTCTCCAGATTTAATTTTTTCTATGATACCGCCTGAAAGATACTGGATAGCATACTTATTATTTGTGCTTTTGCTATTGTTTGGAACAACTTTGATATAGCCTTTTTTCCAATCGCCCATTAATCTATCTGGAATAAGTCGCCAAACACACTGCTCACCTTTATTGGTGACAGGCCAAATTGCGACAGTTCCCTTTGGTGCTTCGGCATAGTCATAAACAAAATCTTTAAGATGCCCAACAAAACTTCCCTCTGACTGTCTTTCTGCAAGTGATTTTCCGCACCCTACAATTATGCCTGTTTCAGTTGAAATATAAATTGGATATGCTTGATTTGGTCGCTCATCCTGTGTAAATGTAGCTAAGTTCATTCCGTGATATGGTGATGCGTAATCTTTCATATCTTCTTCTGTAGCGATAGGTGTAAAATCGTTAGGAACAGCAAATACGATATATTCATTCGATATATTGAAAGCACCATTTGGTTTTCCACCTGATGTTTTGACTGTAACAGAAAAAACTTGTCGATCAGAAAATACATCTTGGCATAGTTTTAGTAGATTGCACATTTCATGAAAACCGATACTGATTGCGATAACACCATCTTTTGAAAGTAAATCTTTTGCAAGTCTTAATCTAGGATAAAGCATATTTAACCAGTCTGTATGGAAGCGACCGTTACTTTCTGTATTCTGGACCAGACGATTTCCCTCCTCATCAAACTGACCGCTATTTCCAAGGTATTCATCTGCATTCTGTGAAAAATCATCCTCATAAATGAAGTCATTACCTGTGTTATAGGGCGGATCGATATAGATCATCTTCACCTTACCTAGATAGGTCTCTTGCAGCAGCTTCAGCGCCTCCAGATTATCGCCCTCGATATAGATATTTTCCGTGTCGATGCTGCCTGGAGTTCCATCTTTACCGACCGACTTTTCACGGTCAAGGCGCAGTGTCTTTGCAATAGGCTGATTAGCCAGCACAACCGACTTTTTCTTATCTGGCCATGTAAACTGGTAACGTTCCTGCGGGCCTTCTACTACAGTGGCAGAGATTTCCTGACGCAGTACATCCGCATCAATGGCACGTTCAATAATAGGATCACCATTTGCTTTATAACCGGTTATGGTTTCTGTCACTGCGTTTGGAAATAGTGCAGCGAGCTTTTTAAAGTTTTTGTCTGCCAAATCTGGCGTATGCATTTTAAGATTTTCCATGTTTCAAATCCTCCAGCTTTTTTTGATATTCACGAAGGCGCGTGTGTAGTTCGAATTTCTTCTTTGGCTGTTGTTCCTTCCACATCGCATTTTCTGTTTTGTCGATCTGTTTTTCCAATTTTAGTATCTGATCCTGTATTGCAAGGCGATCCTCTATGGAAAGAGCATCTGTCTGTTCGGCACGTTCTTCGTACAGAGCAATCTGCTCTATGAAAGAATCCCATATTTCATCCAAAGAATAGCCTTGTAATTTTAATGCTATTTCATCATGCTTCATCCATAAGGTGCGGTAGAGTTTATTGTAATAAACGGCCAGCTGTTGTTGATCCTCGAAGCTCAGTAGAAATACCAGCTTATGTGGATTTTGCCGGGCGATTGCTTCAATGACTTTACCATCAAATTCCTGGCTCTTCAGGGAGATGGATAGTAGCATGATCTCTTTTATTTCAGCATCCGAGGCAAGGTTCAGATTTTCTTTGGTAAAACTGTTTTCAACCACGATGCGGTCTACGTCGGATACAAATTTTTCTTTCAGTATCTTTGTCGGCGGTAAGTGCTTATAAAATGCCTCCTTTGGCAAACGTCTGTGTACTGCTGTAGCAGCAGGGAACTCAATCATTTTATCACCACCATAAAACATATTAGTTCGAAGTCATCCAGGCCGGAAAAACCGCCGGATAGGAAAGTGGTCTGCCCGCCACCAAAGAAGCTATCGATATCACTTTCATCTTTTGCATCGATGATGGTCATGATGGCATCTTCCAGTAGCTGAGAGATTTTTCCCATATCCTTGCCATTGTCTGTGGCCTTATTGAACTGTTCGCACAGATTCATATCTGGATCTGTTTTTCCTTGCGCCAGGTGCCGCATCATATCCAGGGTATCCTTCGGTTGCAGATGATTGGTAATCACTTCGCCATCCATACCGACATAGACCAGATAGAATGGGTGAAGTCGATTCTGGTTTTCAATGTTGATGTGTTTATTTACATTCTTTAAAACAAAGATAACTCCAGGCTTGTCTCCCTTGACGACCGCATGAATGCCAAAAGGCGTGTGGTCAATATCTTTATGCGTTTTCATGTAGGAGAGCAGATCCATACGGAATTCATTTAATCCAAGGTCCATGATGGAAATGCCATTTGTCATGTCTTCCAGATCCACGACTTCTTCCTGCAGCTTCTTGAGCTGGCTACGACGATATTCCAGGTCGCCTTTTTCTTCCTGGTTGATGAGATCATCATCACCGGTGGAAGTCATGACGGAAATGCGCATTCGTGTTTCCACTCTTGATTTCAGGTTGATGTATTCGTCGAGATCCAGATCCGGCCAGAAGTTCACAAGTTGTATCACGGCATTTTTACTGCCGATACGATCAATTCGTCCGAAACGCTGAATGATACGCACTGGGTTCCAGTGGATATCGTAGTTTACGCAATAATCGCAGTCCTGCAGGTTCTGACCTTCTGAAATACAGTCTGTAGCAATGAGAATATCAATATCTGTTTTGTCCTTTGGATATAGAACATCTCGGTCCTTTGACTTCGGAGAGAAGCATGCAAGCACATGGTTCATATCAGGCTTGAATTTCGGAATGGTTGTTTTACCATCTACAGAGCCAGTGACAAGGGCAGTGTGCAGTCCTAACTCCTTCAGTGCCATACCACTGATGTTCTCGTAGAGATATTCAGCGGTATCTGAAAAGGCAGTGAAAATCAATATCTTCTTATTGCCCAGATTGATCGGAGCCCTAGCCTTTTCACGGATAATGCGAATCAGCTCATTCAGTTTGAAGTCATACTCTGGGGTGATGTCTTCAATCATTAGAATCAGAAGCTGCAGGTTATCAATATCCTCATCCATTTCGCGTTTCCACGAAATATAGTCCATATCACGCAGGTCAATCTTGACTTTTTTGCCAACATTGAAAAAATCCGTATTTTGATCATCGTAGTCGAATTCGTCTGCTTCACTGGACAGGTCAGGCATCTCGTTCAGGTTGTTAGCGCCGGTAGCGATGAAATCATCAATTGCGTGTGAGGTATCATACAGATAGTCGTAGATACGCTTTACAGTCAGCAGGAAAGAATGTACAGAGCTTTCCATACGTTTTAACAGATTGATGCTCATCAACCGCTGGATACCAAGTTCACGGCCACTACGGAATTTCTCCGTTTCATCTTCGCTTAGGTATTTTTGAAGCTTGCTTGGCTGAATGAATACGGTTGGCGTATAAATGGTCAGGTGCAGTTTCGAAAGGAGTTCATATACTTCTTTATAGTTGATGGCATTTGGCCGTGCTGTTAGTTTCGGACGAAGAGAGATTGGTTTGTTTCTCTTTGGAAAGTTTCCAATGTCTGCAACATCATAATAGGTTTGTATATGTTTTCTGGAACGCGCAATGGTTACGCTATCCAGTACTTCAAAGAAATCAAAATCAAGCTGGGAGAGTAGAGTAGCTGTGGTACGCTCTTTCTCAGGCAGCTTGCACCACGCGTTATATACTTTCTGCGCTTGCCGGAAAATCGTATCGATATCCGATTTGATGTTCAGCTTTTCGTTAAATTCAGATGGATCACCATCATAGGCAAGGGCCAGCTGATTACGAAGATCGTAGAAGCGGTTATTTACTGGTGTTGCGGAAAGCATGAGTACCTTTGTCTTGACACCTGGTTTGATGACTCTGTTCATCAATCGCATATAGCGATTCTCTTTTTCGCCACCTTTACTGTTGGTGCCATTACCATTTCGGAAGTTATGGCTTTCATCTATGACGACAAGGTCATAATTTCCCCAGTTGATTCGATCAATTGGCAATCCAATGACCGTGTTTCCGCTGTCACGAGAAAGGTCCGTATGGTACAGAATGTCATAGCGGAGCCGGTCTGCGGCTAGTGGGTTATTAATCAGATTGCCACGGTAGGTCATCCAGTTCTCGGACAGCTTTTTCGGACAAAGTACGAGAACATTTTTGTTGCGGCCTTCGTAATACTTGATGACAGCAAGTGCCGTAAATGTTTTACCGAGACCAACGCTGTCTGCAAGAATGCAGCCGTTGTATTGCTCCAATTTATTGATAATCGCAAGAGCAGCATCTTTCTGGAAGTTGAACAGCTTATTCCAGATTACGCTGTCCTTAAAACCAGTTGCTTCGTTTGGTAATACATCCTCTGAAATATCTTCTAAGAATTCACTGAAGATATTGTACAGAGACATGAAATAAATCAGCTCCGGTGAGTTTTCCTGGTATACGGAAGAAATCATATCGATAACTTCTTCTGTAACATCTGTGAGTTTTTCTTCATCATTCCAGACGGAATCAAACATATGGAGAAATTCTTTACTTGCTGGATTCTCCATACGTGTAATCATGTTCGTCAAATTATTGCCGCGCTCACACCCCAGGTCGACGGTTGTGAATGTATTCATTGGCATATAAGTATAGGTATCCTCATCGCCATCTACCAGAAGGAAGTTATTCATGCCTTCACGGGTAGTGTTGGTTTTAAAGCATACCTTACGGCGCATCCAATCTGCACATTCCTTTGCTACGGCTTTCTGCTTCAGTTCGTTTCGCAGGCGTACTTCAAATTCAGTACCATATAAACTTTTTTCACGCTGAAGACGCGGTATATAAAATTCTCTACGTTCTTTCGGCGTTTTTTCTGCCACGAAAGTAGGAGAGGTGAATATAAAGCGTAGTTCTTCACAGGACTCCAGCTGTTTTTTTAATTCCTGATAGGCATAGATGGAAAAACAGGCTGCTGCAATAGAAATACGATCACCGCGTTTTATTGTTTTCACTAGGTCGTCTTTCACGACCTTCGTGGTGTTATTAAATATTTCCACAGGTAAATCTCCCTTCAGAGCCAGTTAATCTTTCACTGTTTCCATGATGTCTTCCAGGGTACAGTCTAATGACTCGCATATTTTAAGTAGAACGTCGGTTGTGATATTTGCACCTTTGCTTAGTTTTGCAATGGAAGCGGAACTGACGCCGCTTCTTTCAGCAAGATCACGTTTATTCATATTTTTATCAATTAACATTTTCCATAATTTGTTATAGCTGATGCGCATTGTTGTCTCCTTATTTATGGGAATCCCTTTAAATGGGTTATTGATCTTCCGGGTTATATACTTCATTCAAAAAGCCATAGCGACCTTCGTTTTTGTTTCTGGAAAAACGAATCACATGGACACTTTTTTCATCACTATCCTCAGGAATGAAAGGCATACGTTTTGATTGTTCGACAATAATTACCTGTCTTTCTTTTGCGTGAGCAATGAGGTATTCGATAAAGTTCTGTTTAATGGTACTGCTTTGTTCTTTGTATTCTGCTTCAGATAGCTGAGTAAGAGAGGAGTCGACTGCATAGAAGCCAGGAGCATATCGGTTTAAATCAATCAAATATCCGCTCATGGCAAGTGTCGTTAGAGTATTCAGGATTCCACAGAATCCACCTCCCATTGAAACAGATTTCTTAAGACCACCAATTTCAATGTCGAAGTTTTCCATATTGACTCTAACGGAATCGGCCCCACCAACCTTTGTATCCTGTAAAATAGATTTTAATTTTTCTTCAAATCCATGAATCAGGTCGTAGCTGTAGTCCTCAAATATATTGTGCTTAGAAGGCTCGACTGTTTCCTCTGTTTCTTTTTGAAATAACTCGCTTTTATATTGAATTTCATTTTTGCGAATGACGTCCAACTCACTCTTGAGGCGGATGAAATTCAGCTGATGTTCCAGTTCTGCTTCAAAGGAAGATAGTTTTTCTTGAAGTTCAGAAATATGTAAATCAACAACAGACTTCTTTTGTTCCAGCTCTTGAATTTTTCCACGGATCTTTTCTTGCTGAACATTTATATCATGTTGAGCTAGGCTTAATTCAGTCAGATGTTTTTGAATCTTCTCAAGCTCCGCAGCAGAAGCACTGATAAAAGAGGTGTCGTGTACACGCATGGTTTCTTCGCCGCATATAGGACATCTTACTTTTTTCTTCGCAGGTTGGATTGTCGATGCACCGTCAACGATAAATCCAATGCGTCGGATATCGGATTGATACTGTTTATGAAGAACAGAAAAATTATAAGCAACCGTTTTTGCTTCGGACAATTTTCCATTCCATTCATAAATCTCGGACATCAATTGCTGGCTTTCCTTAGTTGCGGAGTTTATTTCTTTTTGCAACTCAGCAATCTCTTTACGCACTTGTTCAACACTGGCCTGTGGATCAACGATATTAGATGCCATAAACACTTGATTTATTTCTGATTGTCGATTGGAAACCTCCTGAAGCTTATCTTGGATATAGCCGATCAGCGCTTTTTTCTTTGCTTCGCTGATTTTTGGATCTTCATCCTGAACAAGATTATTTGCATCTTGCCCAGTCAAAAGGAATAAAAGTACGGCTGCAGAAGCAGTAGGACCCATGCTTCCAGGAGCCAGCAGAGCAGAGCTTTCTCTTGCAACATCCCCCTGCTTAAGGAAGAACAAGTGGAGCATGCTTCTCCATGTTAAAGTTTGTGTTTTGGAGCCAGTTTCTGCGGAACGTACAGAATGCGGTTCATCAATGCCAAGTAAATGTAAGTAAACAGTGTTGATATTTTTCTTAGTGGTATGGCCTACGCTGTACTTGCCGTGTTCAACAGTTGGATCAGAGCCACTAACAGTAATTTTGGATTCACCTATTTTTCTTTCAAGAATTACTGTTCCGTTTGCGGTGGCAAGTTGAAGAGTAATCCATTCATATCCATTGTTGTTATCAACGATTTTAGAAGGTTTGTTTTTCTTCGGTGTAAAGCCAAACATATAGTCCAGGCAATCCATCACGAGACTTTTTCCAGTATTGGAAGGACCGAGAATAAAATTTAAACCTGGCTTGAAATCAATAATAGAGGCATGATGCCCACCACCGGACACAATCAATTTTTCAATATAGAATCTATTCATGCGTGACCTCCTTTAGCGATTTTACGGTGAGGTTATTAATTGCATTTAACATGGCAGTAGTATCTGCATGGTTGAAGGCGGATACTGTCGTTTTCACTGCCAGACAGTATTCTTCGGAATAACTGCTGTGAAGTTGGTTGCATACATTCTTTCCGGCAGCAGTAATAGCGTATTCATATCCCTTAGGATTGGAAGTTAAATGAACATATTCGTCTAATATCAGATCTCTTAAGGCTACTTGTATTGGTTGTTTCCTTGCCGGGAATTCACTAAAACGATAATTGCTATACCCATGCAGATTTTCATCCAATAGTCCAAAATCAGCGGCATAAACTGCAATAAAATCAATCATGCCTATTTGCTGCTCATCCAACTGCAGAGGAGATAAGCAGTTTAACATCAGAAGGATACGAAGCGATATTTCAAATGTGGAACCAATGGTCGATGCATTCATTGCCGTTTCCTCCTTTTTATCCATACTAATTTTCCTTCATTAACAAGGTGATGACATACACCTTTTTTGATTTTCCCATTAATCCAATATGGCGAAGCACAGAGTATGTAATTTGAGATAGGCGCATTAACTGCCTGTTCCATAACGGCAAGCATATGCTCATATCCATTTATATGAGTTCGTTTCGCTGTGTCCTTGACACCATCAAGAGTTTCATTTTTTAGAACCTCAAATTGTCCAATCAGCTTATTACCTTTTAACTCCAATACACCGCGGCGGATGCTTTCAGCGGCATAGTAATCAATTCGGCGATCATCTAAATCTTCTGCATATTCTGGATAGGAGCTTAGATCTTTTTCGGAAAAAAAGTCTAGGCCCTCTGCATCACCATATGCGTTATATAACTCCTTAATATAAACACGTTCATCTTGAGTTGCCTCCTTTGGTACGGGCACATCTGCCGGGCGAGGAAGCAACTCAATTTTTTTCTGTATATCTTCGATTAGCTGCATATCGATTGCAGATTCCTGATCGGCTTGATCGGATTTAGAACCTTTGGATGCGTCAAGAAAAATATTCTCTAAAACTTCGGCGCATGCAGAATCAGGTTCCTTTGTATCAATTCCATTTGTATGAAGCCAATCGGCAACATTTTCGAATGAATCAGAGTCATCCATTCGATCACCGAGCCACCCAGTAAATTTGTCTATGTCCCTGTGATTATAAAGATATTGAGCATTTTGCGGCGAAATTCTACGAGTGCCGTTGATATATCTGCATTTGGTATCGGCCTTAGCTTGCAGGATTTGGCACGCATCCATTGCCCCGTCTTGAATGAAATTTCCGATGAGTTCTGTTAAATATTCACCTTTTGAACTCTTACCGGAAATATACGGTAAAAGACCTAAAGCATATTCAGAAAAGACCATGTTCTGTAGGTACCTCCTGTCTAAATAGTGTTTGTCCGAACTTGTCCGACCCTGTCCGTCCAGTCCGCTTTTGGAAAAAGGCAAATTAGTAGAATGGTAAGTGTAAAGCAGATATGGACGACGAAGGTGGAACACGTGAATTAATTCAAAGTGTAAATCTACTTCTTAGACTACCACAGTTTAAACTGTAATTCTACATTTTTACAAATAAATCATGCGAACGCATATATAAATTCAAAAATCGTTAAAACCTGCTTTATAAATATCAATCTCTTAGTCCGAATAGCGCTATAAGGACGGAGGGAGACATAAGAGTTTTGAACACAGCAATAAAGGCTGTGTTTGGAATGAAGATGCTCCCACCGTTGCTTTCGTGCGCCTATTTTCGGCCATTGGAGCCTGTGGTTCATCTTCGCCGCAGGCTCTTTTTGTGTCCCTCCGTCCCACTCGGACGGAAAGGACAATGCAATGAAGAAAAAAGAAACATTGAACACTGAATTTATGATGCCAATTAAGGCAACTCCGTATGAACATCAGAAAAAAGCATTTGATTTTGCCTGCAATAAATTCGGAGTATTTGATAACTGTCTTAAAAGCCGTGGCACAGCTTTACTTATGGAAATGGGCACAGGCAAAACGATCGTAAGCATAGCTATTTCTGGCTGCATGTATCAGTGTGGAAAGATTAATAGGCTGTTAGTGGTTGCGCCGCCTTCCATTCTCGGTATATGGGAGGAGAAATTTGCAAAATTTGCTGATTTTCCATATTCGTTGACTATCTTGAAAGGTGCGGTTGCAAAGAAAAAGGAACAGCTAACAAAACTCTCAGAGGAGGGGCTGCAGATCGTGGTCGTGAATTATGAATCAGCATGGCGGTTGGAAAAAGAACTGCTGATCTATAATCCAGATCTTGTCATTGCGGACGAAGCACATAAGTTGAAGGAGAATCGTTCTAAACAGAGCCAAGGAATGCAGCACATCGGTGATAAGGCAAGGTACAAGCTACTTCTCACTGGAACAGTCATTACAAATCGAGAATTAGATGTTTTTTCGCAGTACCGTTTTCTTAATTCACAGATTTTTGGAACATCATTTTATGCATTTCGCAATCAGTATTTTGACATGGGAGGGTATGGCAATCATACACCTATCTTTCGTAAATGGATGAGGGATGATTTTTTGCGAAAGCTCCATTCAGTGGTTTTTCGTGTGACAAAGATAGAGTGTCTGGATCTTCCAGAGATTACAGAAGAAGTTCGTACAGTGGAATTGGAGAAAGATGCGGTTAAGCTCTATGAAAGTATCGAATTGGACAGTTATGCGAAACTGGATGAATCTGAGGTGACAACTGCCAATATTCTCACCAAAGTACTTCGCTTATCGCAGATTACTGGCGGGCATCTGACGGATGACGATGGAGTGGTGAATGTTGTAAGCAGTGCAAAACTCAACGCGCTTTCAGACATCATTGATACGGCAATAAGCGATGATAAGAAGATTGTAGTCATGGCACGATTTGTTCCTGAACTGGATGATATCCAGAAACTTTTGGAAAAGAAGAATATCGATTATGCGGTTATGCGTGGCGCTGTAAAGGATCGTGACAACGAGATTAACCGATTTCAGTATGATGAAAAGTGCCG
The DNA here is from genome assembly GCA_018228645.1 of Clostridiaceae bacterium Marseille-Q4143. Lineage (GTDB taxonomy): Bacteria > Bacillota > Clostridia > Lachnospirales > Lachnospiraceae > Hominiventricola > Hominiventricola filiformis. Next base: position 2,831,524 of record CP073693.1, on the reverse strand, counting down.
TGTGTTTGTAGGGCAGATTGCAGTGGCTGGTCTTGGCATCACACTGACTGTAGCAAGTACTATGGTTTTTTATTCTCTTGATTATTCCATGCCGAATTTTGAACAGGCAAAGGCTCGCATTTATAGGACTGGACAGACAGAAAAGTGCCATTACATTTATCTTGTTTGCAAGGATACAGTCGATCGTAAGGTGTTATATGCCCTGCGTAAGAAAATCGATTTAGCTAAGATGCTGATTGATGATTATCGAAAGGGTAGAGATCTTTTCACTCCTAGTGAGGGTGAATTTCTCAATAGTAAGTGAAAGAATCTAGAAATATTTGCTGCACCTTATGTAATGACAAAGTGTTGACATTACACGAATATTTGAGTAAACTATACTTGAATGGAGGTGTTTTTGTATGGCAACAACTAATTTAAATATTCGTACAGACAAGGCAATCAAAGATCAGGCAGAAGAAATCTTCAACGAGCTTGGTCTTAATATGACAACTGCTGTAAACATGTTTTTGAGAACTGCTATCCGTGAGCATGGTATTCCTTTTGAGTTAAAACTGGAAATACCGAATGATACTACAGCTGCTGCTATTGAAGAAGGCAGAAAGATGGTGAATGATCCTTCTGCTCCGCGATACTCCAGTATGGATGCACTTAAGGCGGCATTGGACGTATGAAATATGATATCCAGTTTACCAATCAATTTAAAAAGGATCTGAAGCTTGCAAAAAAGCAAAATAAAAATCTTGATAAACTGTTTGAGGTAATCGATATTCTGGCGAATGGCGGTACGTTGGAAGCAAAATACAGAGATCACGATCTTACAGGTAACTATAAAGGTACTCGCGAGTGCCACATTGAACCAGACTGGTTGCTTATTTATGAGATTCAGAATAATGTTTTAGTGCTAATGCTTTATAGGCTTGGGACACACTCTGAACTATTTAAGAAGTAGTTTCAGAAAACAAAATAGTAATTTAGGAAGCATCTATCAGAATGGTAGGTGCTTTTCTTATGCCTATTTTAGAAAAGAGGAGACAAGTATAAAAAGTCATATTATTCTATATATTTATGTGATTGTGCGCTCTTTTTTACTGTGTACGAGATGGTAGAAAATTACAATATTGATTTACTTGTAGAAATGGTTATGCTATATTTTAACTATAAAATTTTTATAACTAAGAATATCCAAATCCGGTTGGGACCATGAAAAATATGTGATAGTTTTTATGTTTATTTCACTAGATTAAATTAGCGAAACAGTATTTAGCCAATTTTAACGCTTGAATTTATGAAAAAGCAAGCGAAGAAAGCAAGCGAAGAAAGCAAGCGAAGAAAACAAGCGATAAAAAATAAAGGATATTGCGGACTTTCTTGGGTTGAGTTCTCAATGAACAAAGATGAAACATTACAATTGAATTGGCGAAACAGTGTTTAGCCAATCTGTTTAAGGAAATCCGATACATCGGTATATACAAGGAGACAGCATGAAAACAGGAGCTTTAATCATTGCCTCCGGTGATTATGGAGAAGGGCAGCAGGACAACGAAGGAATTCCCGTATTTCTTCCCATGTATCCGCTGGATGGGACGACGGTTATTAAGGGAGAGATTGCGAAACTGCGGAAGGCAAAGATTTCACCCATATTGGTATTGACAGGATGCCACAGCGAGACATTGCAACTGCATCTGAGTCATAATAATGTGGTCATCATAGAGGATGAGGATTATCAGAGGCACAGTTTTACGGATGCACTGGCTCTTGGGCTTCTTCAAGCAAAGGAACAGATGGATCGGGTACTGGTACTTCCGGTGGAATATCCGGCTTTTGCAGATAAAACACTGGAGCAGCTGCTTGACTGTGAACATTCAGCGGTGCCGGCGTATGAGGAACAGCCTGGATGGCCACGAAGCATTGTGATGGATGCTGACTTGGATGAACAACAGAATGCAGAGGATCTATGGACACAACTAAATACGGAACATTTGTTCACTGATGATCCAGGCATTACCTATTCTCTGTTAGAGGAAAATGGGGTCGACCATATCAGTCAATATTTAAAAGATCGTTGGAATGCCACTACCCTTCATTTTCGGAATAAGCTGGTCATTTCCAGAGAAGAAGATTTCTTCGGTCCTGGCGTCTATGATCTTCTGAAATATATTGATGAGACAGGTTCTATCCAGGCTGCTGCGGCAAAAATGAATATGTCCTATTCCAAAGGATGGAAGATCATTAACCGGGCGGAAAAAGAACTGGGCTTTCGGTTTCTTAATCGGTGTAATGGTGGAAAGAATGGCGGAAGTTCGACCGTCACACCAGAAGGAAGGGTCTTTATGGAGCGATATCATGCCATGGTAGAGGATATGCGGAGGATTACACAGAACTTCTTTGATGTGTATTTTGGAGAGTTTCAGTAAATCTCTTGCACCGTCTGTACCTTTTCGTTATAATATATGCAGCGTTATTCTTTGAAAAAAATAACGATAACAAAAGGCGCAAGAAGAGGGGAATAGATTATGAAGAAGAGATTGATTGCAGGTTTACTGGCAGGTGCGATGGCAGTATCTCTGTCAGGCTGTGGTGCATCAAAGACCGAAGAGGCTCCGGCAGCAGGCGATTCTGCAGCAGAGGAGACCGCAGAGGCAGAACCGGTAACTTTAAATGTATTTGCAGCTGCATCCATGACCGAAACCCTGACTGAGATTCAGGAAATGTATAAGGACGTTGCTCCGAATGTAACACTGGTTTTCAATTTTGATTCTTCAGGAACTCTGAAAACCCAGATTCAGGAGGGAGCAGACTGCGATCTTTTTATTTCCGCAGCACAGAAACAGATGAATCAGCTTGATAAGGATGCAGATCCGGAAGTGAACACAGAAGGGCTTGATTATGTCCTGGAAGGAACCAGAGTGAATCTTCTTGAAAATAAGGTAGTTCTGGCTGTTCCAGATGGTAATCCGAAGGATATTGAGTCTTTTGAGGATCTGGGAACCGACAAGCTTTCCCTGCTGGCTCTTGGCAATGAAGATGTTCCGGTAGGACAGTATTCTACCGAGATTCTGACGAATCTTGATATTCTGGACAGCCTGGAGGCAGAGGGCAAGATTACCTATGGTTCTAATGTAAAGGAGGTAACTACCCAGGTATCTGAGGCAGCTGCTGATGCAGGTATTATTTATGCGACAGATGCATTTTCAGCAGGACTGACGGTTGTTGATCAGGCTGAGGGAGACTTGTGCAAACAGGTGATTTATCCTGCAGCAGTTATGAATATTTCCAAGAATCCTGAGGCAGCAAAGGAATTCCTTGCATATCTGCAGACAGATACTTGTATGCAGGTATTTGAAGCTGTGGGATTTACGGCAGCGGAATAATGGAATCGGGAGGCATGTATGGACTGGTTTCCACTGTATAATTCTCTGCGCATTGCGCTGATTGCCAGTGTGATCGTGTTTTTTTCTGGCATTTTTTCGGCCTACTATATAGCGAAGCTTCCACCGGCGGTAAAGGGTGTGTTGGATGTAGTACTGACATTGCCGCTGGTACTGCCGCCTACGGTTGTGGGGTATTTTCTACTTATGCTCATGGGACCCAGACGGCCTTTTGGTGCATGGGTGCTGGAGACGTTTGGTACAAAAATGGTCATGACCTGGTATTCCGGGATTTTTGCAGCGGCAGTAGTGGCATTTCCGCTTATGTACCGAACAGCCCGCGGTGCTTTTGAGAGTTTTGACGAGACCCTTTCCTATTCAGGGCAGACGCTGGGACTTTCCAATACATTTATTTTCTGGCATATCCGGATGCCGGCCTGCCGACAGGGAATCCTGGCAGGAACGGTACTGGCCTTTGCAAGAGCATTGGGCGAGTATGGTGCCACCAGCATGATAGCAGGCTATACCCCCGGCAAGACTGCCACAATTTCGACAACGGTCTATCAGTTGTGGCGGACCGACAACGATGCCCTTGCATTTAAGTGGGTGCTGGTAAATGTAGCGATTTCTGCAGTGGTACTGTTGGCTGTAAACCTTCTGGAAAAGAAGCAGAGACGGTCAGCCGGGAGGTAGGAGATCATGTCATTATATGTAGATATCAGAAAGAAGCTGGGCGACTTTACATTGGAGACGAAGTTTGAGGTTCAGGATGGTGTGACGGGTATCTTAGGTGCCTCCGGATGCGGAAAGAGCATGACCCTTCGTTGTATCGCCGGTATTATGAAACCGGACGAGGGACATATTGAACTGAATGGTAAAGTACTGTTCGATTCTTCCAGGAAGATCAACGTCCGCCCCCAGGACCGCCATGTGGGCCTTTTATTTCAGAATTATGCATTGTTTCCGAACATGACGGTACAGCAGAACTTGATGGCGGGGCTTATGGCCTGTGAGAAAAATAAAAATACAGCCAGTCAGAAGATTCGGGAAATCCTGGAGAAATTTGAACTGAACGGTCTGGAACGGCATAAACCTTCTGAATTATCAGGCGGACAGCAGCAGAGAGTCGCACTGGCGCGTATTTTTCTGTCCAGTCCGGATATTTTGATACTGGATGAGCCTTTTTCGGCCCTTGACGGTTATCTTCGGTGGAATCTGGAACAGGAACTGCTGGATGTGCTGAAGGATTTTGCGGGACCAACTCTCTTTGTCTCTCATAGCAGAGATGAAGTTTATCGAATCTGTGACCGTGTGTGTGTCATGGATCATGGCATTTCCAGTCCGGTAATTCCTGTAAAACAGCTGTTTGAAGCACCGGAGTCAAGAGCTGCGGCATTGCTATCCGGCTGCAAAAATTTTGCAAGAGCAAAAGTTACAAAAGCAGCTTCCGCAGAACAACCGGGCAACGTTTATGTACCGGATTGGGGCGAGACACTTTCTTATACGGGAATGTCTTCAGGAGAAATCCATTATATTGGAGTCCGCAGTCATTATATTCATCCTGTCACTGAGCAGGAAGCGGCTGCTCATCCGGAAAATACATTTCCATGTCATATGGAAAAGGTCATTGATGATGTATTTTCAACGGTGCTCATGGTACGTCCTGAGCATGCAAAAAGCTCAGAAAAGAGCCGAAAACAGCATTTTGATAAAATCCGTGTGGAGATAACCAAGGAATTCTGGCAGGAGTTCTGTGAAAAAGAACACCCGCAGGATACTGTATGGCTCCATGTAAATCCTGCGGATGTGATGGTATTAAAATAAACATTAACCGCCGATACGGGACATTTCATTCGTTTCCGTTACAGCAGAAATAGTTTCAAAGCAGTGAGCGGCAGGTTTCTGATAGATAGCCTGTGTGAGCAGCTGCCTGACGTCCTCAGGACTTCCGGTTCTGAGGGCTTTTTTTATGGAAATATGGTCGCCGTAACAAAGACATGGTTTGAGTTCTCCTGTCGCAGTCAGGCGGATACGGTTGCACTGATTACAGAATTTTCCATGAATGGCACTGATAAAGCCGATGCTGCCCTGAAATCCTTCGATACGATAATAGCGGGCAGGTCCGTTTCCATGAGGTCGTTCTTCTGGTATCAACGAACCGAATGTAAAAGTCAGCTTTTCCAAAAGTTCTGAATTAGAAATGGGAGACAGTTCTTTTCCGTATCCAATGGGCATTAGCTCGATAAAACGAACATCCAGCGGATGCTCTTTTGCAAGTAAAACAAGATCTTTCCACTCTCCAGCATTGACATTCTGTTGCAATACCACGTTAATTTTCAGAGGAATGTGTAAGGCTTCCATGGTGCGGATACCTTCCAGTACGCGGGAAAGTTCAGAAGCTCCGGTAATCTTTGTATACGTATCCGGATTCAGTGTATCAAGGCTTACATTAACTGCATGGAGTCCCTGACGCTTCAGGTCTGCTGCATATTCTTTAAGCAGAATACCGTTGGTGGTCAGAGTTACCTGCTCAATCCCCGGAAGGGAGGTCAGCATACCAATGAGATCGATGCATCCCTTCCGCACCAATGGTTCCCCGCCGGTGATTTTGATTTTTCGGATACCAAGGGCAGATGCCTGTCTGCAGACTTCTGTGATTTCTTCCAGCGTCAGGATCTCTTCCATAGGAACCCATTCAATTCCATGAGGCATACAGTAACGGCATCTCAAATTGCAGCGGTCTGTGATGGAGACACGCAGGTAATCGATGGTTCGTCCGTAGTGATCCTTCATCGTACAAAATCCCCGCTTTTTCCACCTTTTTTTTCGCAAAGATGGATATCGCTCATCTCCATCCGTTTGTCCACGGCCTTGCACATATCGTAGATGGTCAGAAGGGCAATCTGCACACCGGTTAATGCTTCCATCTCCACACCGGTCTTTCCCGTGGTGCGGGTAGTACATATGGCCCGGATAGAAGATTCCGGTTCTTCCATTTCAAAATGAATTTCCACTTTTGTCAGGTTCAGAAGATGACAGAGGGGAATGAGCTCTGAGGTTTTCTTAGCAGCCATGATACCGGCCACCCTTGCCACACCGAGCACATCTCCTTTTCCCATAGATCCTTCTTTTACTTTCTCAAAACACTCCTGGCTCATGCAGATGCGGCCTTCCGCAATCGCTTCCCGTGCGGTATCGGATTTTTCGCTTACATCGACCATGACGGCTTCGCCCTGCCGGTTAAAATGTGTAAATTCACTCATGTGATTCTCCTTATATAATCCCACAGTTGATAGAAAAATGAGGGATTTCTGGGATTTATTATACCGTTGGCATTCTTTTCTGTCAAACTTGTGGCGGTTGCTTTTCCATCGAAGATAAGGTACCATAGAAGTAGATTTACTTACAGTACGCATGAGGAGGAACTGGCAGTATGGGGAAAATTATTGCTGTAAATATAAGTGAAGAGAAGGGGACACCCAAAAAAAATATACATTCCGCAAACCTTATTGAAGACTGGGGCGTGGAGCACGACGCTCATGCCGGAAAATGGCATCGCCAGGTCAGTCTTTTATCTTATGAAAAAATAGAAGATTTTAAGAAGAAAGGCGCACCGGTTGTAGATGGCGCATTTGGCGAAAATCTGACGGTGCAGGGAATTGATTTAAAGACACTTCCCATAGGGACGCGTCTGCAGTGCAATGAGGTCCTTCTGGAAGTAACTCAGATTGGTAAGCAGTGTCACAGCGGTTGTGAGATCTTTAAGGTCATGGGGGACTGCATTATGCCAAGAGAAGGAATTTTTGCAAGAGTTCTGAAGGGTGGTGTCATTTCTGAGGGAGATGAGATTAACGTGGTAAAAAGGCCTTTCCGGGCAGCGATTCTTACGTCCAGTGATTCCGGTTATGCAGGAGAAAGAGAGGATCTAAGTGGTCCGACAATCAGGAAAATACTGGAAAACAATGGATATGAAGTGGTGCATACCATTCTCCTGCCGGATGACCGGGATATGCTGGCGGCGGAGATGGCTCGTATTGCTGATGAGGGGATTGCAGAGCTTCTGTTGACGACAGGGGGAACGGGATTTTCGCCGAGGGACTGTATGCCGGAGGCAACCATGGACATCTCGGAGCGGATGGTTCCGGGGATCCCGGAGGCCATCCGTGCCTACAGCATGACCATTACGCCGAGAGCTATGCTGAGCAGGGCAACAGCCTGTATCCGAAAACAGACTCTGATTATCAATCTTCCGGGCAGTCCGAAAGCGGTGAAAGAGTCACTGGAATATATTCTGCCTTCCCTGCAGCACGGACTGGAAATTCTGACAGGGGCAGCGACTAATTGTGCCCGGAAATAAAATTACACCTGTTCTGTGATTCCTAATTCTGCCGGAAGAAATCGGGGACATACATTTTCAGAAGAAGTAATCACGGAAGCAGCCAGGCGGGTTCCGATGGCAACTGCTTCTTCCAGGGTATTTCCATAGGTAAGACCGCTGGCTACACCGGCACAGAAGGAATCACCCGCACCGGTGGTATCCTTCACCTGTACGCTTCTGGCAGGACAGAAGCCTCGAAGACCGTTTTTATCTGCAAAAACAGCTCCTTGGCTACCCATAGTAACAACCATAGATGAAATATTGGCGTGTTTCAGGCAGTCTGCCAGAATGTCCTGCATTTCATCCGGAGTCTTATCATTGTAGTCATTAGAAAAGAACATGCCGGCTTCCTGCTGATTGCAGATAAAGCAGTCGAATTTCTGAAGGAAGTCCCGGCGTTCCATAGCAATACTCATATTGCTGACCACACCATATAATTTTTTATTATATTTTTCGCAAAGCAAAACTACCTTTTTCACAATTTCTTTGTCCATATCCACTTCGATGACAACCGAATCACATTGAGAGATAATCTCGTCACCCTTTTCCTCCAGAATCGTGAGGATCGGGGTAAGATCCGGACGCTGGGAGATAGAACCGGCCACATCACCATTGTGATCAAATACAGCCAGCCAGGTGCCCATGCCGCCGGGAACAGTCTGCATATATTCAGTATTTACCTTGTGTCTCTGCAGTTTGTGGATGACCTCCTCACCGAGAGCAGAATTATCTACAATACCAAGAAAGGTGGGGCGAAGCTCGATGTTTGCAATGTCCTCTACCACATTGCGGCTGACACCGCCGTGAACATATTCTACTTTTCCTGCATTTCTCCCGTCCGGGATATACACGTCTTCCGGAAATCCTTTGATATCCACAAATACCGCGCCCAAAACTACAATACCATTTTTATTTACTGCCATCTTTTGTTTTCGTTCCTTCCGTTTATCATTCATTTCTGTTAAAAATTCTCACAAGTGAATGCTTATTATACCATGAAAGCCGATTGAAAGCAAAAAGAAAAAGATCGAACAAATATTCGAAAATATCATTGACAAACATTTGTTCTGATAATATAATGAGATCAATAAAGAACGAATGTTCGGAATATTTGTTCGAAGGAGGACAAGTAAAATGTATGCAGCAGAGATGGCAAAGAGAGAGCAGGTAAGAAAAGCTCACAGAGTACATGCAGCCCGTAAGCAGCGTGAGAGAAGAAGAACCGCACTGATTCTTCTTGTCACTCTGATTTCTATTTTTATTATCGGAGTTGGTTTTGGAACAATGCTTGCAAAAGCACAGGAGCCGGAGAAGTCGACATCCGAGAAATATTATCGCAGTATCTGTGTGGAGAAAGGAGATACCCTATGGGATATTGCCTCTGAATATATGAACTCTGTGTATTATGCATCTCATGCAGAGTATATGAAAGAGATCAGAGAGATCAACCATATTTCTCCGACCGGTCAGATTATTTCAGGACAGACACTGATCATTCCTTATTATGCGGAAGATATTGAATAATGTTTTAAGATTCCATTAAGATTCTGGTATGTCCATTGTAGCCTCCAACAAAATATGCTAGAGTAGTAATACATAATTTTGCAAAGGAGGTTCTTCATGAAGAACAAAGCTTACTATTTTCTCTTTGTACTGTATCTTTTGATGTTTGGATTTATTCTTTATATTAACGGTGTATTTACAGGGCAGATAACTTCCCGGAGTAATCTGGCGATCAATATTTCATTCCTGCTTCTGATTGGTATTCTGATGGTGATTTCAGCCATATCATTTGGCCGTCTGAACCAGGCTACAGATGCACTTCTGGATGCGGCAGATGATATGGAAAAAAATTACTCTGCCGATCAGCAGAATCTCTGGAACCGTTATAAAGATAAAAAGGATGTGTTCCATCATACGGTATTGGATGATCAGTTTTCCAAATATCAGCGAAGAATTGCTGCACATACGACTCCAAAAGGATCTGTCACCAGCATATGCCCGATTGAAGATTATCTGAATGAAGATCTTCTGGATCGCATTGGAAGTGCCCATTATAACGGTGTGGTATCGGCGACAATGTCCGGACTCGGTATTCTTGGAACATTCCTGGGTCTGACACTTGGAATGATTCATTTCTCGGGAAATGATATTTTTACAATTTCCGATAACATCGGACCGCTTCTGGAAGGTATGAAAGTAGCATTCCATACTTCTGTGTATGGCATTTTCTTCTCCTTAGTATTTAACTTTGTATACCGCAGTATTATGGCGGATGCTTATGAAAAACTGACCGATTTTCTGGAAACTTTCCATGAATGTGCGGAACCACCAATCAGTACGATAGATGAAAATACCAGTGCCATGCTGATCTATCAGGCTAATATGTCCAATTCATTGAAGACCATGATGGAACTGATGAAAGGCCAGGCTGCAGAGCAGACAAAAGGGCTTTCAACGATCGTACAGCAGTTCGTAAATCAGATGAATGATATAATGGGTACGGACATGGAAAAGCTCGGAAAGAATCTTACTGCAGCCTGTGAAGCACAGAGTACATATGCCCGTAATTTCCAGCGACTTGAAGAAAGCACAAAACTTCTTCTGGAAGCAAGCCGTGCTATGAATGATACGATGAATCTGGCATTGAACCGTCAGGATGAAGTGGCGGAAAAATTATCAGAGACATGTGACGGCTTGAGTAATGAATTATATACCTTTCACAGAATGAGGGATTTGTATGAGAAATAATCGTAAAGAACGGAATGCCTTCCATTCACCTAGTTACTGGCAGTCCTATTCTGATATGATGGCAGCGCTGCTTCTGATCTTTATTCTGATTATTGCAATTACCCTTGCAATTTATAAGCAGAAGCAGACAGATCTGGAGGTTACAAAACAGCAGCTCAGCAGTACCCAGGCAGATCTTGCCATGTCAGAGGAAGAACTGAAGAATTATATGGCACAGCTGGACGATGCAAATACCAAAGTATCGATGACGCAAGAAGAGCTGCAGGCAGCGTATAATGCGATTGCTGCCAAGCAGGAGGAAGTTGATGCCACACAGGAAGAACTGCGTGCAACAAAAAGTCAGCTGCAGGATATCGTCGGTGTCAGAACAGATATTATCCGTGCATTGCAGGAAAGTTTGGATGGCTCTTCCATGACGGTTGATGCACAGAATGGTTCGATCACTTTTTCTTCTGATGTTCTGTTTCGATATAACAGCGCAGTATTGACGGAAAACAGTAAAAATACTTTGAGGGAGGTTATTCCTACCTATCTAAGTGTCCTTTTACAGGCTGATTACCGTCCATATATTGCGGAAATTATTGTTGAAGGACATACTGATACAGAAGGCGGATATGCAAGTAATATGGAATTATCTTTTGCCCGTGCCAATGCTGTAGCAACGTTTTGCCAGAACTCAAAGAATGGATTGACGGATGATCAGATCACGGCACTTCAGAATGTTCTGACTGTAAACGGACGTTCTTACAGTAGCCCGGTATATAAGGAAGGCACTTCCGAAGTAGATATGGCGGCATCCAGAAGAGTAGAGATCAAGTTTCGTCTGAAAGAGGATGAGATGATTGAAAAGATTAATGAAGTTTTGAACGAATCATAGATAATATCTATTGATTGATAGAAAAAAAGTAGTTGATTAAATAATAAAACCGAACTATCCTTTGATGGTAAAGCAAAGGAGTGTTCAAAATTATGAAAGTAAATACGACAGAAAAGACAACTTTGCGTGGAGAACTGGCACTGATTGTTGCAGTAATTATTAACAGTTTTGGGGTTGTTTTGATGCTGTATTCTGGTTCCGGAATTTCAGCAATCTCCAGTGTGCCCTACGCATTCTCAGAAGTATTTCCATGGTTAACACTTGGCACCTGGACATACCTTTTTCAGGGTCTTCTGGTTTTAAGCCTGATGATTCTTCGAAAAAGATTTGTTCCGATATATCTGTTCAGTTTTGTAGTGGGATTCTGTTTTGGAATTCTGGTGGATGTACATGAGGCATGGATATCAGTCCTTCCTCAGACACTTCCACTTAGAGTTTTATACTTCTGCATCAGCTATTTGCTGATCAGCATTGGAATTGCTCTTTCCAACCGTTGTAAGATGCCTATTGTTCCAACAGATCTTTTTCCGAGAGAACTGTCTTCTATCATTAAGGTTCCTTATTCCAAAGTGAAGGTTTGTTTTGATGTGATATGTCTTGCAGTAACATTCTTAATGACCTATTGTTTCCTTGGACATGTAAAGGGATTGGGAATAGGAACCGTTCTGGCTGCATTTACGTTAGGTAAAGTGATTGGAATGGTTGGAGAGCAGATGGATAAGAAGTGGATGTTTACTTCTGTATTTGAAAAATAATAATTACAGGAAAAACAACGAGACCGTAAATTGCTGTCTCGTTGTTTTTTTCAGAAATATGATTAACCCCGAAACCGGTTCAGGCAGGCATAAATCTCCTGAACACGGGGTCTTGCCAGTCCACAGGGTACATAGGAGCTGCAGAATGGAGTCCAGCCTTTATCAGTAAACAAATCTGTGAGATGCTCTACCGTTTCCTGCACCGTAAGATTTGCTTCTGACTGTTCCAGAGCATAGCGCAGCAGATAGGCGAGAGCACAGGTTTGCTCGGAGTCTGCCAGCTGTTCCACATAACGAAGATCAATCATTTCTTTATCGAGGGAGAAGGAATCCTTCCCGAACACTTTTACCTTCATATGCTCATGTTGGGATCTATTTCCACGACCACCGCGACGACTCATATCAGATGCTTCCCGTCGAAAAGGTGGGAGAGTGCGGTGAAAGTCCGGAATCTGAAATCCAGGTGCCTGTGTTCGAGGTGCCTTGTGCTTCAGGCACAGAGTTTTTACTTTTTCTGTAATATCGACAGGCAGATAATTGTCCATTTGCAAAATCTGATCTGCAATATAGAAGAAGGCTCCCGAACTTCCGGCAACTAAAATCGTAGAAACACCGGCTTTTTCATAAAGGTCTCTTGCACGTTCCAGGAAAGGCGTAATCGGTTCTTTCTCCCGGTTGATAACTTCCTGCATAAAATCATCCCGAAGCATAAAATTTGTGGCAGAAGTATCTTCATCAATTAGGAATAAGCGGGAACCTGCTTCCAGACTTTCTATAACACCGGCAGCCTGTGAAGTGCTTCCACTGGCGTCCGGTGTAGAGAATGCCGTGGTATCTTTTTTATTTGGAAGATCCTTAATAAACATGGAAATATCCACATTACGGATCCCACGACCGTCTTCTGCCCGAAGTTTAACAGCGGTATTATCTGTAATGACATATTCCCGGCCATCCCCTGCAATATGGTTATAAACACCGGTCTGTAGTGCTTCCAGGAGAGTAGATTTTCCGTGATAACCACCACCTACAATTAAAGTAATGCCCACGGGAATCGCCATACCGGTGAGTGCTCCTTTATGGGGAAGAATATATGTTCGCCTCATGGAAGTAGGAGAAGAGAAGGGTACGCTGTTTTTCATAGGAAGATCTGAGACACCGCTTTTTCGCGGAAGGACTGCCTCATCAGCCACAAAAGCAGCCAGTTTTTCCTGTTTCAGAATCCGCCGAAGTGCTTCCTGATCGTCATAGAGGAAGAGGGCCTGTTTCACTTTTTGCTGGTTAATATTCTGATAGAAGAATGTATGTTCGATACAATCCGGAAGAAAATCAAACAGGATCTTTTCCAGCTCTCCGGCACTGATGGTGCGGCCAAAGGCAGGAAATCCAACATGAAAACGGACAATGATCCGGTCATTGGTAATCTGACAGGCGCTTCGTTCCAGAACTTCCTGTCCACATCGGGTGATGGACATCAGACCACTTTTTCCGGAACCTTTTACCTTGAACTGGTAAGCTTCAAATTTGGCCGCAAAGAGTCTGATCAGATGATCCTGAAGAGCGATGCGATAATTTTGATTTACATAATATTCTTCTGGAAACTTAGCATAGTTATGAAGCACCTCGATATGAAGACTGGAAGGTGATGCGAAAGGATCTCCCTGTACATGATCAATACAGAGAATGAAGTTTTCAAACTGATAACTTCCGGCCAGGGATTTGTATGCCGGATAACCTTTATGGTCTATGGCACGCAGAGACGCATGCAGATCATTGGATGATTTCATGAAAAGTGGTCACTCCTTAAAATAATAAGATTCTTATAAAGTATCTTACCATAAATGAAGAGAGAAGAATGCAAAAATAAAATGAAAATAATTTTTATATAGGTTCTTTACAAAAATCCGATTCAGGAGTAGTATAGAGACAGATCAATAACTAGTCGCAAAATGGCAGTTTTACGACGCGTTACATCTAAAATAAGGAGATGACGCTATTTATGTCCCAAACTTATCATGAACAAATTGATTACAAAAACACCATGAAACTCCGGGAATTACAGAAAGAACTCCCCGCTTTCGCAGATGATTTCTTTCGCGCCATGGAAATTAAGAAGGCAACCAACACCCGACGCAATTATGCTTACGACCTGAGTACCTTTTTTTATTTCCTGCGGACAACCAATTCTTACTTCCGTGACAAGGATCTTCGAACACTTCCGGTATCTATCCTGGATGATCTTCAGCCGGTGGATATTGAGGAGTATCTCTCCTTCCTGACCTACTATGAAAAGGACGGTCAGATTTATCAGAATCATGAGGAAGGCAAAGCCAGAAAGCTGGCGACGCTGAATACCTTTTTCGGATATTTCCATAAGAAGGAAATGATTCAGAAAAATGCTCCCTCTGTTGTGGATGTACCCAGGGTCAAAGAAAAAAACATCATCCGTCTGGATGCTAATGAGGTAGCCCAACTCATTGATAATATTGAATCGGGAGAAAAGCTGACCAAACAGCAAAAAGTCTGGCATGAACGGAATAAGGCGCGGGACCTTGCCATCGTGGTTACTCTCCTTGGAACGGGTGTTCGAGTAACGGAGCTGGTGGGACTGGATCTTTCGGATCTGGATTTTGATAATGGAGCTATGCGGGTGATCCGAAAAGGCGGTAATGAGGATATTGTCTATTTTGGCGAAGAAACTGAAGAAATGCTGCGGAATTATCTGGATGAACGAATGAAAATGACGCCCGCACCGGGACATGAAAATGCACTGTTTATCTCCCAGAATAATACGCGGATTACAGTGCGTTCTGTGGAGCGTCTGGTAAAGAAATATGCTTCCACGGCAACAGTAAAGAAAATCACGCCTCACAAGCTACGGAGTACCTATGGTACTGCCCTTTACCAGGAAACCGGCGACATCTATCTGGTGGCCGATGTGCTGGGTCATAAAAACGTCAATACGACCCGGAAGCATTATGCGGCTATGAAAGAAGAAAATAAACGAAAAGCAGCCAATATTGTGCAGCTGCGAGAAAAGGAGTAAAAGTGTATGAAACTGAATACCCGAAAACTAATGATACAATACTGTATCCTGCAGGGCTCATATTGGGCATCTTTCTGTGTGATCTATGCATTTGCAACAGTCTTCTTATTAAGCCGTGGATTTGAAAGTTCCATGATCGGCGTGATTATTGCAGCCGGAAATATTTTAGGAGTGATTCTGCAGCCTATGGTGGCTTCCATTGCAGACCGTTCTGAAAAAATCTCTCTGCACAAATTAACGGCAATGTTATCTGTTATTATGATTTTACTGTTGGTGTTATTATATTTTGTACCCAACGGATTACTTGCTGTTGCTGTTTTATTTCTTTTGACAGATACCTTTCTTCAGGTTATTCAGCCGCTGATTAATTCCGTCAGCGTTTACTATGTGAATCAGGGTGTATCCGTTGACTTTGGTTCTGCGAGAGGAATTGGTTCCCTCTCCTACGCGGCGGCTTCCTATATTCTTGGAATCGTGGTCGAAAAATTCGGAACCAGAAGTATTCTGATGGCTGGAATCCTGGTGGCTTTGGTACTGCTCGTAACGGTACTGTCCATGCCGGTACTCTCCTCTTCTGCCGCTTCCCGGCTGGGAGAAAAAGAGCCGGAGCAGAACGATGCAGGCCTTCTTGTATTTGCTGGTAGATATAAGAATTTTATGTTAACTTTAGCAGGCATTACGTTATTGTTCACTTTCCATAATATGAACAATGCTTATTTGATCAAGGTCATTGAAAATGTAGGAGGAACCTCCGCGGATATGGGCCGCATGCTCTCGATTGCAGCGGTAACGGAACTTCCAGTCATGTTCCTGTTTTCCAGAATCTCAAAACACTTTAAGAGCAGTACT
This sequence comes from Clostridiaceae bacterium Marseille-Q4143, assembly GCA_018228645.1. Classification (GTDB taxonomy): domain Bacteria; phylum Bacillota; class Clostridia; order Lachnospirales; family Lachnospiraceae; genus Hominiventricola; species Hominiventricola filiformis. The sequence continues at coordinate 2,815,500 of CP073693.1, read as the reverse complement.
TTACTCATGGTATCCAGCGCCTTTTTTGCCATCCGTGCAGCCGGATTTATGCTGGCAGGAAATGTGATGACGATGTATCTGGCAGCCATGTTACAGATCGGTTCCTTTGCCCTGTATATACCTTCTTCTGTTTACTACGTGAATGAAACAATGCTGGATCAGGATAAATTCAAAGGGCAGGCAGTCATGACAGCCACCAATACCCTGGGAGGCGTCTTTGGAAGCCTTTTCGGAGGCTTTCTCATTGACAATGCAGGAGTTGGTGCCATGAATACTGTATGCTTTGCAATGGCCGCTGCAGGCGCTGTACTGGTATTCCTGTTTGCAGGAAGACATGAGTAATTCCTGCAAACAGTGCATCCTTGTGCAGATTTAATGTTTTACGATGGTATCCGAGATTTTTTCATAAAATTTTACCAGTGCACTGTGATCTTCTTTTGCGCAGCCATCTGCTTTCAGAGACTGCATCATCTCCATCACCTGACTGGTCAGCGGAACAGCTGTCTCGGAAGAATGTGCCGCTGCGATAGCATTATTCAGATCCTTAATATGAAGCTCTATCCGGAATCCGGGTTTGAAATTTCGATCCATCATCATAGGCGCTTTCGCATCCAGTACGGTACTTCCTGCCAGTCCACCGCGGATTGCCTGATAGACAAGTTCCGGGTCGGCTCCGGTCTTGGTTGCCATGGTCAGCGCTTCTCCAACTGCTGCGATATTGATGGCGACAATCATCTGGTTTGCAAGTTTGGCAATATTTCCGGCACCGATTTCACCTACATAAACAGCACTGGCTCCCATACACATCAGAACATCATAGTAACGGTCATACAGTTCTTTTTTACCGCCAACCATAATGGAAAGCGTACCGTCAATTGCTTTCGGTTCACCGCCGCTGACCGGCGCATCCATCATTTCAATTCCTGCTTTTGCAAGTTCTGCAGCAATGGCACGGCTTTCTGTCGGATCGATGGAGCTCATATCAATCAGGACCGTCCCTGGTTTTGCACCTTTGATAATTCCATTTTCAGAGAGTGCTACATCTCTGACATTCGGAGAGTTTGGAACCATGGTAATGATGGTTTCACACTGAGCAGCAAGCTCTGCCGGAGTTTTTGCCATGACAGCACCTTCTTTGACAAGTTCCTCCATAGATGCACTGGAACGATTATATACGACCATTTCATGACCATTTTTCATAAGATTTCTACACATGGGCTTTCCCATGATGCCAAGTCCGATAAATCCGATTTTCACAGGTTTTTCCTCCCTTTTAGCGATATTATTTATATTTTACCCGTTCTGTATCTTGTTTTCAATGATATTCCCGGATTCGATTTCAATTTTTACTTTTTCTTAATATGAATTTCCGGAATGGCTACGTTATCGTAACTGATACTTTCGCCGTGGTGATGCACATCCGCCTCTTCTTTATGTCCGTGATGACCATGAAGATGCACCTCCGGAATGGCCAGATTTTCGCTCTCCACATCATAATCCGGCTCTTTTTCTTTTGTTTTTCTCTTCTCCCAGAATTTTCTCCAGAACATGATTTCATCCTTCCTTATATGAAACTATTACAACTATTCAGAGCCACATGCTTGCCCCGGGTATTTACAGAAAATTAATAAAAAGTGTGATCACCAGACTGTTCAAAAAGTCCGCAAACAAACTTCCTACCAGCGGGATCAGAAGGTACGCCTTGACTGACGGAGCGTATTTCTCACACAACACCTGCATATTGGCCATGGCATTTGGGGTTGCACCCATACCAAAACCGCAGACACCGGAAGAAATCACTGCTGCATCGTAATCCCGTCCCATAACCCAGAAAACAACAAAATACGTAAAAACAAACATCAGCACTACCTGTCCTGCCAGTAAGATCAGCAGCGGAAGCGCCAAATCCGCCAGCTGCCAGAGCTTCAACGTAATCATGGCAATCCCAAGAAACAGAGACAGGCTGATACCACCGATATCATTGATCTCACCCATATAAGTCGTATACTTTCCAGTATATTCACCAATATTTCTCATAACAGCGGCTGCGATCATAGCTCCGATATAGATCGGGAAGGTCATGCCGGTCATAGACAGAAGATCTGACAGAATCGTGCCGATACCTATGGCAATAATCAGCTGAAACACAGCAGCCGGATACATGCTGGTATGACGCTCATGCTTCCGCTCCTCTTCTACCAGAAGGCTGTCATCCTCTGCAACTGCCGTAGACAAAAGATTTTTTTTCTCAATCAGACGTTTTCCGATAGGGCCGCCCATCATACTGCCTGCGATCAGACCAAAGGTAGCAGCTGCGGTACAAAGCGTAGATGCGCCTTCAATGCCAAAGTCTTCCAGCACCGGACCAAATGCACCTGCAGTACCATGTCCGCCAACCATGGGGATAGAACCGGTACATAAGCCCACCAGCACATCAATGTGCAGTAATTTTGCAAGGCCTACTGCCAAGAAGTTCTGTGACACGATCAGTACAATGACCAGTCCCAGAAATACAATCAGTGCTTTTCCTCCGCTCTTCAGGACTTTTAAGTTCGCCTGAAAACCTACAGATGTGAAAAAAAATACCATACAGACTTCTTTTAAAATGTCATCAAATGAAAACTCTGCAATTCCGGTGACGTAACATACACAGGTCAGCACTGCAAATACCACGCCTCCGATGACCGGGGCAGGAATGCAGAATCGTTCCAGAATATTTACCCGTTTTCTTAAAAATTTTCCAAGCATCAGAGCCACAACCGCTGCGGCAATGGTCTGATACATATCAAGATGTATCATATTCATTTGTTTATTTGTTTCCTTCCTTTGTGGTTACGTCAATGCCGCAGTCTTTATAATAGTCTGCGGCTCCCGGGTGAAAGGGAATAGAAATTCTGTCGGTGGAGGAAGATTCATCAAGCACCAGATCCAGAGGAAGAGCATACTGTAATTTCTGACTGTTCTCGAACAAAAGTTCTGTTATCTGTTTTACTGTCTTTGCGGACAATTTGTCACTGGCCAGAAGAAGTGCTTTCACACCTACCGTAGAGACTTCCTCTGCCTGTCCGGAATAAGTATCTGCCGGAATTACATACGTCTCATATGCCGGATAAGCACTCAGAAGCCGACCGGCGCCCTCTCCATCCACATTCAGGAAACGAATCTCACACTGACGGGTCAGTTCTTCCAGCACTGTCGTCTGCACACCTGCTGTACAGAACATGGCGTCAATCTCACCTTTTTGCAGGGCGTCCGCTGCTTCTGTATACGTAAAATATTTCATTTCCACCAGTCGGTCACCAAGACCGTAGGCTTCCAGAATCTGCCGGGCATTCTGCTCGGTTCCTGACTCTTCTTCTCCGATGCTCACGGTCTTTCCCTGCAGATCTTCTATGGATGCAATCTCTGAATCTGCGCGAACTGCAACCTGGCAGGCTTCCGTATAAAGCCCGGCCACGGCGCTGAAGTTTGCATAGGATTCCCCATCTGCAAATACGCCGGTTCCTGCATATGCATCCTCCGCCATATCCGCCTGGGCAATGGCCATCTGTACATAATCCTCGGAAAGCAACCGGATATTAGCCGCTGATCCGGCTGTCGTCCGCACTTCAATTGGATCTGTTCCTTCCCCTTCCTCGGCAAGCTTTGCGAAAGCATCACCAAATGCCTGATACATTCCGCCCAGTCCTGCTGCACCGAATCGGATGCGTCCGGCACTGCTGCCGCATCCCATCAACATCAGCGCTGCCATTCCGACGGCAAATAATTGTTTTGTCTTCATTTATCGTCCCTCTCTTGTTTCTATCCTGTCCACCGACTGCTGCAGCCGTTCTTTTAAAAGCGTATTCCGTCGGTGGACTGTCACATTCCGCACGGCACAGGCCAGGGCTTTTCTGGTTCCTACCATGACAAGAATTTTCTTTGCCCTTGTAATTCCCGTATAGATCAGATTTCTCTGCAGCATCACATAATGATTCATGAGCACCGGCATCACCACAATGGGGTATTCAGATCCCTGTGCTTTGTGAATGGTGGTGGCATAAGCATGTACCAGTTCATCCAGTTCGGAAGACTCATATTCCACCACATGCTGATCAAAATTGACTTTCAGTGTCCGGTTCTGGAGATCCACCGATTCAATGATACCGATGTCTCCGTTAAATACTTCTTTATCATAATTATTCCTGATCTGCATGACTTTGTCATCCCGCCGGAAAATAAAACCGCTTCGCCGTAATCCGTCACCCTGGGGATTCAAAGCCTCCTGCAGCGCCAGATTGAGATTCGTCGCTCCAACGACACCTTTCTGCATAGGCGTTAATACCTGAATCTGCGAAGACGGCGTGCGGTAATAACGGGACAGCTTATGCTGCACCAGACTGACAATCTCCCTCACTGCTTCTTCCGGATCTTCTTTGGTCGTAAAGAAAAAATCTGTCTCTTTTCCATTAGAGAGATCCGGCATCTGTCCCTCATTGATCCTGTGGGCATTCATGATAATCCGGCTTGTCTGTGCCTGGCGGAAAATGCGGGTCAGGCGGATCACCGGAACCACCCCGGAATCAATCAGATCCCTCAATACATTTCCTGCGCCTACCGATGGCAGCTGGTCAATATCTCCCACCAGAACCACTCTCATGCCCGCCGGGATGGCTTTGAGCAGTGAATTCATGAGCACCAGATCAATCATGGAACACTCATCGACAATGAGCACATCTCCTTCCAGGAGATTTTCCTCATTTTTCTGATAGCCCTCCGGCGGCTTACACTCCAAAAGCCTGTGAATGGTCTTTGCTTCCAGCCCGGTTGTCTCCGTCATACGCTTGGCTGCTCTTCCAGTTGGTGCTGCCAGCAGAATCTTTAACCCGAAGGACTGATAAGCAGAAATAATGCCTTTCGTCGTCGTGGTCTTTCCTGTACCGGGTCCTCCGGTAAGAATCATTATCTTGGAAACTGCAGCCTGTCGGATGGCATCTGCCTGAATCTCATCATATTCCATACCGATTTTGGCTTCGATCTTCTTTACATCAATAGAAAGAGCCCTATTTCCGGTCCGTTTCCGCGCTTCCATCAGAGATGTCCATAGGCGATCCTGTGCCGGATTCTGTAACAGTTTCCGGATTTTAGCAGCAACGCCCACCTCCGCATAGTAAAAAGGCGGCAGATAAATAGCGTCCCCTTTCTCTTCCGATACCGGTTCTGAGATCACATCTTTGTCCGCCAGCATCTGGTCCAGGGTCATGACGATACTGCTTTCTTCGGCTTCCAGAAGTTCGGCTGCCCGTTTTATAAGTTGTCCTTTATAGGCATAAACATGGCCTTCATCTGCCAGGCTGCTTAACGTATACATGATACCGCTTCGGAGACGCACAAACGCTTCTTTTCCAATGCCCAGCTTCTCCGCGATGCTATCTGCCGTCTTAAAACCAATGCCCCAGATATCGTCTGCCAGCCGGAATGGATTTTCCTTTACCTTTGCGATACTGTCATTTCCATATTGACGGTAAATCTTGGCTGCGAAAGAAGTACTCACTCCATGATCCTGCAGAAAAAGCATGACATTTTTAATCTCTTTCTGCCGCTCCCAGCTTTCATGAATCTGCCGGATTCGTTTTTCACCGATGCCTTCCACTTCTTTCAGCCGGGAAATATCACACTCAATCACATCCATGGTGTCAGTCCCGAAAAGCCCCACAATCCGTTTGGCAAATTTAGGTCCTACACCTTTGATCAGACCGGAACCCAGGTATTTCTCAATACCAAAAACTGTCGCCGGAAGCGTTTCTTCCCAGCTCTCTGCCACAAACTGACGGCCATATTTACTGTCCACCTTCCAGTTGCCGTCAATGAGCAGCACCGAACCTACATTGATATCCAGAAGATTTCCAATGACTGTTACCAGATCGTTATAATTTTTCACCGCACATTTCAGCACCGTATAACCATTTTCTGGGTTCTGATAAGTAATCCGCTCCACCACACCGCGAAGTTTCATGGTCGAATGTTTGGGTTTTTCCGGAACGGCAGGATTCCTATCCGGTGCGTTGTTTCCTGCTGATGCAGATTTTCCGGTCCACGCCTCTTGCATCTCTTTTACCATACACTCATAGACCTGCTGGTTCATCCGGCAGTCATTCAGCGCCCGGTGTGCGCCGTCCGTTGTGAGACCATAGTAAGAAGCCAGATCGGTCAGTTTATGATGGGAAAGATTCGGAAGATGCTTTCTTGCCAGAGGGAGTGTATCTATATAGTCGTTGACGGGAACAGAGCCATAATATTTCTCCGCATCCCTGCAGATAAATTTCATATCAAAAGAAGCAATATTGTGACCCACCAGAGGATAACCTTCCGTGAAATCCAGAAATTCCTGCAGCACTTTTACAAACCGCGGCGCATAAGCTACCATTTGATCGGTAATGCCGTTTACCTGACTTGCACCTGACGGAATATGCCGTCCCGGATTGACCAGAGTGCTGAACTCATCCACGACTTTTCCTCCCCGGACCTTCACAGCAGAAATCTCTACCACTTCGTCATATACGCGGGAGATGCCTGTAGTCTCCAGATCAAAGACCACATAATCAGGCGTGTATTTCGTTTCCTGGGTTCCTCGTTTGGCTGCCATCCAATTACTCCTTATGTTCAAAAGTATATTTTATTATAGCACAATTAAGACCTCTCAAACAATGGCGCGCAAACAAAAATCCCGGGATGGTGGCCAGATCCAATCCCGGGACTTTCTGTTCTATTTCATTTTACTATTCACCTAAATTTACCATTACATCAGATACTTCTACAGACTGATCAATGAGTCCGTTTGCCAGCATCCAGTCGATGTTCTGCTGCCAGCAGTCATCCGTCATGCTTAAAAATGCAGCATCATCTGTTGCCATCAACGGGAGCAGGGTTGCACAGGACTGCTCCTCCACAGACTGCGTCAGTGGGAAGTTCTCCTCGTTCTGGTTCTCCATCAGGATCGCAAGGCATCCATCCGGATCAGCCTGGAAATCTGCAAAGCCTTTCTTGCAGGCACGGATAAATCCTTCTGCCACTTCCGGCTCATTTTCCAAAATATCATTGTTGGTAAGGAACACCTCTTCATAGTAATTCGGGATGCCATATCCATTTACCATAAAGTAGTTAACATCAAATCCCTCTTCTTCCATCTGAGGTACTTCATGGTTTACGAGACAGCCGATCGTCGCATCTACATTTCCGGTGGTCATGGAACTCATCAGATCAAATCCTACATCAACCATATTCACATCAGAAGAGTCTGCACCAACATTTTCTATCATACATTTAATAAAAGCTTCACTAAGGGCAGTTCCACCATAGCCAATCGTTTTTCCTGCCAGGTCTTCCGGCCCGGTGATATTTTTATCTTTCAGAGAAAGGATAACGCACAGTGGAGACTGCACGATCGCACCGATAGCCTTCACCGGTGTTTTCTGATTGGCAATGGCCTGAATTACGTCATGCTGATAATACATACCAATCTCAGCTTTACCTGCTGCTACTAAAGACAGGGCATCGCTTGCATTGGAAGGAAAACGGATCTGTACATCCAGTCCTTCCTCTTTAAAATATCCTCTTTCGATAGCCGTGTAAAGAAATGCATGGATGGCATTCGGGTACCAGTCCAGTACCACATTGACTTCTCTTAATGCATCTTCTTCGACTGCTTCCTCCTCCACTGCCTCTTCTGCCGTTTCAGAAGGATTGGTATTGGAAGCTGATTCCGTTTTTCCGCATCCGGAAAGTATGGTTACACTTAAAGTTGCTGCAAGGGCAGCTGCTAATATTCTTTTTTTCACAATCGTAGTCCTCTTTCGTTTAGTCATTTCTCCAGTGGATCAGTCGTTTTTCCAGAATCGCTACCAGTTCGGTGAAGAACATGGCTACCACGGAGAGCAGGAGAATCGGTGCAAATACACCGGCTCCGTCAAGCTGCGTCATCATTCGTCTGCTGAAATATCCAAGTCCGCTCTGTGCGCCCAACCATTCGCCAATGGCAGCTCCGATGATGGACATGGGAACAGCCATTTTGATGGCAGAAAAGAAGCAGGGAAGCACTGCCGGAATTTTCAGTTTAAAAAAGATCTGGCGTTTACTTGCGCCAAAGGTAAATAACAATTCTTCCATCTCTGTCTTTACCGATTTAAATCCGTCAAATACCGTGATGGTAATAGGGAAAAAGGTAATCAATACCGTTACCAGCACTTTACTCCAGATACCATAACCAAACCAGAGCACAAAAAGCGGTGCCAATGCAGTGGTCGGAATCGTCTGGGAAGCAATAATTAGCGGATATAATGCTTTTTCCGTAATCTCACTGATATCCATAAGAACGGCAAGTCCCAGTCCCAGAACAATAGAAATGGAAAGTCCGATGGCAACTACCGACATGGTAGCCGGAAGATGCGCTGTAAATAACGGACCTCGCAGTTCCCAGAGACGGACTAAAATCTGCGTCGGGGACGGCAGAATATAGGCCGCATCAATTCCCATAGCAGCAGCCTGCCAGAACATCAGTAATACTGCCAGGAGAATCAGGGCCGGAAGATTTGCATTCCCGCGTTTTTTCGTCTCATTCATCTACGGATTCCTCCTGAGCATTTCAATTAAATTTTCTTTTAACTCCACGATTTCAGGACGGGTCAGTTCTTCCCTTGTTCGCGGATATTCTGCCGGAACTTCAATGGATTTTAAGTGAGTGATGGGAGTTTCTTCCACCACCAGAATTCGGCTGGATAAAAAGACTGCCTCCTCCACATCATGGGTAATAAAAAGAACGGTCTTCTGCTCGCGTTCCCATTGTTCCAAAAGCCATTCCCGCATGGAAAGGCGTGTCAGATAATCAAGGGCGGAGAAAGGTTCATCCAGAAGCAAAAGATCTGATCCGGTGAGCACAGTTCTGGCAAATGCTGCACGCTGCCGCATACCGCCGGAAAGCTCCCTAGGAGACTTCTTTCCCCAATCTTTTAAACCGACAGATTCCAATGCCTGCTCTGCCCGCTCTTCCATATCTGCTTTGGAAATGCTCCCCTGAATTTCCATAGGAAGCATAACATTTTCCTTTACTGTCCGCCATGGGAACAGCATGTCCTGCTGCGGCATATAACCACAGTAGTTTTTAAGACCATTGATATTCTGTCCATTTACCAGAATATTTCCTTCTGCAGGAGGGAGAAGCTTATTGACCAGCCGAAAAATCGTACTTTTTCCGCAGCCGGAAGGACCGATTACGGACACGAATTCTCCATCCTGGACAGTAAAGGACAGATGGTCAATGATGGAAAAATCTTCACAGTCATACTGAAATCTTACGTTATCAAATGTAAGCATACACTATTTCCTCATTTCCCATGCCATGTCCCAGAACGCTTTTTCATAGCGGGAGCATACGGTGAAGATTTCGGAAAGATGTGCAAGCTGTGCTTCATTGTAGTCTGCTGCCAGACGATCAACTAAAACCACAAGGGATTCATTTTCCTCATGATAGCTGTCTGACACATAACCGGATACCCATTCTCCATAAAACGGATGTTTGTCTGCTTCCGGGTGCTCAGCTACAATCTGGCGGGCAATTGCCTCATAACTCAATGCGCAGGAAAGAATGGAAGCTGCTACTTCTGCCTGACCTTCTTCATAAGCCACACGGAGCATATAGGAGGTATAAGACAGATTATCAAGGGCCTGCTTCGTATGTTCTGCCTCTTCCGGCGTGATGCCAAGACGTGCCATGTAGCTTCTGTGAATATCCATCTCTCCATCTAAAATAGCATGGGTGGAATTTGCAAAGCGTTTCATAAACTCCATGTCCTTCGCCTTTGCAACGCCAATAGCAAATACTTTCGTATAATCAAGAAGATACAGATAGTCCTGTATCATATAATATTTGAATTTTTCTTTATCCAGAGTTCCGTCGGCAATCCCCTGTACAAACGGGTGCTGATGGTATTCTGCCCAGATAGATTCTGTGTCTTTTAAAAAACGTTCTGTAACAGTCATGCCTTTTCCTCCGCAAATCCTTTTCCACGAAAATCAAATCCGTGATCCATGGGGCCGGAACCCTGTCCAAGATCAAGCATGGCTGCCAGAGCGCCGGAGATATAAGCTTTTGCGCGCTCCACTGCGGTGTCCAGATCATAGCCTTTTGCCAGATTTGAGGCAATAGCGCTGGACAGCGTACATCCGGTACCATGGGTATTCGGGTTGTCGATCCGTTTACCATTGAACCATTTATAATCGCCGTTCCGGTACAGAAGGTCGTTGGCATCATTTAACTGATGTCCACCCTTGCAGAGTACGGCACAGTGATAGGTCTCACTGATATATTTTGCTGCTGCAATCATGTCATCCGCGGTCTTTACTTCCATTCCGGAGAGAACTTCCGTCTCCGGAATATTCGGAGTCAGAACCGTCGCCATGGGCAGTAAAAGCTCTTTTAATGCGCCAATGGCATCCTCGCTGATGAGTCTTGATCCGCTGGTTGCCACCATAACCGGGTCCACTACGATATTTTCTGCTTCATACTGTTTCAGTTTCTTAGCGATGGACTCGATCAGTCCTACGGAAGAAACCATTCCGATCTTCACTGCGTCCGGACGAATATCCGTAAATACGCTGTCAATCTGCTGTTCCAGGAATTCCGGGGTTACCTCGAAAATCCCCTGGACGCCGGTGGTGTTCTGTGCTGTCAGAGCCGTAATTGCAGTCATGGCATATACCCCATTTGCAATCATGGTCTTTAAGTCAGCCTGGATACCGGCGCCTCCGCTGGAATCACTTCCGGCGATTGTTAATGCTGTCTTCATAAAAATTCTCCTTTCAGGCATCAATAACTTTTGTTAGGCGATGCAAGGTGGTGCCCCCAATGTACCGCCGCAGGTAAATAAAAAAAGTGGAAATACCAACGTACTTCCACTTTTCTATCTTTTCACAGTTACTTCCTACGTTGGCATGATCCAAATCAGGTATACGGGTCCTGACGGTATCAGTCAGATCTCAGCCCACTTCCGCAGGCTCCCCGGTACTTATTTTCTATTCACTTTGCTTTCTTACTATACGACAATGAAGTGAGGATGTCAAGTTTTCTTCTTATACAGTCACATTAATATATATATGAAAGCTTTTGGCTTTCCAGATACCGAAGCATCCAGTAAGGATTGATGGCTTGCTCGCCACTTTCCGCAGCCGGAAGATAGATCCCCAGATGAAGATGCACCGGGAACTGCCCCGTCGTCCCTTCCGGTCCATATCCAGTGTCACCCATATATCCCAGCACATCTCCTGCCTTCACCGGATCTCCCCTTTTCCAACCTTTGATATATGAATGAAAATGTGCATAGTAATAATAATTGCCACTTATAGACCGGATTCCAATCCGCCAGCCTCCCTTTTCCAGCCATCCCACCTGTTCAATGGTTCCATCTGTCATGCTCACAATTGGAAAATAGCCGCTCTTATCAGGGTCGGCCATCAGGTCAATTCCTTCGTGTTTTCGTTTGCCGCCGTAGTTTCGTTCCGCCTGCCAGGTATTTTGGAAGGAGACAGATACATTTGGGGACAAGGCAGAATCCGGTACCGGAAAATAGATAAGCTCTTCCCAGACAGACTCGATCTGTCTCTGATATTGCTCCAGAAGGCTCTCTGTGGTCTTGGAAAGGCTTTCTGCCTGCCGGTCTATAAGATTTTCGATCCATTCTTTTTCAGACTGAATCAGGCAGCAGAGGAACAAAATGGCAATCAGATAGCAGGCATGTTGTCTGGAAATGCGCATAAATTACGGTCAACTCCATAAAATGTACAAAATCAGTTTATTATATGGGACGTACGTGAAAAAAATACTGTCAGTGATTCTGCCTCTTGGCTTTTGTATTCTTCTGTTTACTCATCCGGTTCTGGCAGCAGAAGGCTGTACAGCAGGACTTACGCTCTGGTATCAGGCAGTTCTGCCCTCACTGCTTCCGTTTATGATTGTATCCGGCCTACTGATCCATACAGGCCTCTTTCACTTCCTGAACAGCTTCTATGCACCTTTGTTTCAACGACTGTTCCGGATCTCCGAGGAGGGCTGTTATGCTGTCCTGATGGGTTTTCTGTGTGGATTTCCCATGGGTGCCAAGACAACCGCTGATCTGGTACGACAAGGACATCTTACACGGGAGGAAGGCACTTATCTTCTTGGATTTTGCAACAATGTAAGTCCGGCTTTTTTTATGAACTATATCTGTATGCATGCGCTTGGATATCATCAGATTCCATGGAAAATTGTACTGCTATTCTATGCTCTTCCGGTTTGCTACGGGATACTGACAAGACCATTTTATCATTTTCCTTACGACCGGAATATATGTACAAAAAAACAGGCCCCCATGCAGCGGCTTACATTTCCGATGCTGGATGCCTGTATTATGGACAGTTTCGCAACCATTACCCGGCTTGGCGGATATATTATTCTGTTTTCTGTCTGCAGTCGGATGCTGCAGCTTATTTCTGCCTCATCTGCAGTGCGGCTGCCGCTGGAGTCCATTCTGGAAATCAGCTGTGGCATACAGGCAGTCTGCAGTTTCTTTTCCGGAGCATCGTCCGTCCGTCTGGCAGCAGTCTGTTCCTGCGCTTCTTTTGGTGGATTATGTATTTTAGCGCAGACAAAAAGTGTCCTCTGTCATGCAGGAATCAGGATACGGTCATTTACTGTTGGGCGTCTGTTTCTGGCTCTTCTGTCGTTTCTTCTGTTTCTTCTTTTACAGAAGCTGTCTCCGGTGCCAGTTCCTGGCGGTTACTGATGATAGTGTCATAGAAATCCTGAAAATTTTTCATCATTGCGCTGTAACGGCTGTTGGAAGTCTCTACTACTTCCTGCACCATGGTCTGCATGTTGGCGAGCATATCATCGGTATACTGGATAGCGCCACGACGGATATCATTGGCATCTCTGGTTGCATTATCCAGAATATCCTGTGCCTGATTAGTAGCCATTTCAATGACCTGATTTGCCTGCTCATAAGCCTGCTGCATAATCTCATGCTCATTGACCAACTCCTGATTCTGGATATTTGCCTGAGCAATAATGGCTTCTGCTTTCTGCTGGGCATCTGCCAGAATTGCATCCTTATTTGCAAGGATTTTCTGATAACGCTTGATCTCCTCCGGCGTCTTCAGACGAAGTTCACGCAGAAGTTCTTCCATACGCTCACGCTCCACCACAATCTTGTCTCCCGATGAAAATAAAGGCCCTTTGCATGTATCAATATAATCTTCAATCTCTTCAATAATCTGTTCAATACGGCTGCTGCTCATTCTTTTATTCTCCTTTTGCTGCTTTCTTTCTATCCTGAATCAATTCTGAAATTCTTTCGTATTTTCTTACGATATTATACCCGAATAGAGGGATTTACGCAAGGTCTCTTTGAGGATTGAATCCCCGGAAACTTTCGGTTATAATGAACTATAGGAAGAATACGAAGGAGGAGTGATCCATGAGTACTCATACATCTGCAAAGGACAAGCAGTCAGAAACAAAATCTTCTGCCTGGACATTTCTGCTGGTAGGAAGCGGCGGGTTTCTGATAATCACACTGGCTATTATTGGAATTATCAAGCTGCCTCTGAATATGTTTGCACTGGCAGTTATGGAAGGAATGTTCCTGATTTTCCTTGTTATTGCCGGGCTTTCTTTTAAGAAAGCCATGAAAATGCTGGAGGACATTTCACGGGAATCTACCCTGGAAGAAAAAATCAGTGTCTGGGCTAAAGAAAATCTGGCACCAGAATCCCTGACTGTGGATCTGGATGAGAATACTACCAGTGAAATGAAATATTTTATGGTGACAGAGTTAATGAGGGAACGCATGATGCTTGCTTTCCCGGAACTGGACGATGCTTATGCAGAAGAACTGACGGAACGTTATTATAACGAACTGTTCCCTGAAGGTTAATTTTTATGAAACACTATTATATGTTCAATAAGCCCTTCGGCTGTGTCACGGCCCACAGGGATGATCGTTTTCCAGTGGTAATGGATTATTTCCATTCCCTGGGAAATGACTGTCTCTCCCCGGTGGGACGTCTTGACCGTGAGACCGAAGGTCTTCTTATGATTACGGATGACGGTGTATGGAATCAGAAGATGACGAATCCTGCTTTCCACGTACCGAAAACTTATGAATTTGTCGCCCTTGGTACTCTGAATGAAGAGAATCTTCAAAGATTATCCGAAGGCGTCCTGCTCATCGGCTCTGACCGCCCCACTACAGGCGCCTCTGTCACAGTCACTGGTACTTCCCTCCTCTCTAAAGTCGTGCCTCACCTCCATCCGGATATGCAGGAAAAGTTAAAATATAACCTTCCCGATCATCCTGTGGTATTCGGCACCATCACCATCTCCGAAGGCCGCAAACGCCAGATCCGCCGCATGCTGAAAGTCGTCGGCTGCTGTGTGATTCGATTGAAACGTATTTCCATGGGAGATCTAGTCCTGGATCCGGAACTGAATCCGGGAGAATATAAAGAAATCAACATCTAAAACCATAATGCTCCGATTCAAAATTTTATGATATTCTGTGTGCTTGTATACACAATTGTATGTAGTGTATCGGAACAAATATGCAAAGAGCCGTATGCCCAGATCGTACACTGGAAAGTGTCCGCTCTGCTCACACAGCTCTTTTTATTTGTCCGCTCCAATAGCATACAATTTCGTGATATCCAGACACACAGAATCGGGAAAGTTTTGCTCGAAATAACACTATAGTTATAGAATAATTTTTAATGAGAATTGACACCCTATATAATAGGGTGTAATATAATAATAAAAGGGAAAGGTAATAAACAAATGACAAGAACTTTTATAGAAGTACCACTATTTACAAAACGTTGGAAAGAAATTGGTCTTGGCGATAAAGAACTTCAGGCTTTGCAAATAATACTATTAAAAGATCCAGAATCCGGACCGGTGATGGAAGGAACCGGCGGCATCCGGAAAGTCCGATTTCCACTTGAAAATAAAGGAAAAAGTGGCAGTATACGAGTATGTTATACAGATTTTGCAGAATATGAAGTAACTTACTTAATTACTGCTTTTGAGAAAAAGGAACAGGAAAATCTTACAAACGAAGAAAAAGCCGTTCTGAAAAAATTAGTGAAGGCATTAAAAGAAGAAGCAGCCAAAAACAGGAGGTAATTTGTATGAGTTCATTATTTGATGATTTAAAACAGGGATTAGAAGAAGCCATTGCATATGAGCAAGGGACTGGAAAAGCCCGTGTAAAAACATATATGATTATGCCCGTTAAGAAGTACTCTAATAAAGAAATCCGGGAAATACGTATGAAGGCAGGCATGACACAAAGCGTTTTTGCCACTTATATGGGCGTCTCTCAAAAAACCGTAGAAGCTTGGGAATGTGGCCGAACCCATCCCACCGGACCGGCCTTCCGTCTTCTGGATATCTTATCCGCCGAAGACTTGGATCAGACTGAATTTGTTATTGCGAAATAGCCTTTTCATTTTAAAAAGAACTGTATAAGCAGAACGAATATTGCAAAATGTCCGCTCTGCTCACACAGTTCTTTTATTTGTCTGCTTCAATGAAATACAATTACATAAAATATACCGACACAAAATAGAGACTAATATACCTGAAACTTTTCTTAAGGGATGAAATCTCCAATGAAATCTATTCCATGAACCAAGAGCAAATAATCTCTAAAAGCCATCCATAAAACGCAACCGACAAATATAATTGTGCTATATATTCTCTGTCTCCGAAAATATTTGTATCTATTATCATTATTATTCAGGCATATTCTTAGTAAACAACCTATTAGGATATCCATTAAAAAGAATACAACTAAGGCATTATATTTAATCGCCTGAAATAAATTGCCATGCAACAATGCCATTACTGCTCTTGTTCCTCCGCATCCAGGACAATATAGATGGTAATGGGCATGAATATAACATTCCTTAGAAAACAGGCTCATTTGAGTTTACATTTTCATTAAATTTCTGATTTTCAGATGTATGTGTTGTTTGAGATTCAGCATTTAACAATTGCTGAATACCAATAAGCGTTGTATCTTTTAAACTGCTCTCCCACATATTTACTGTTGGGCTTAATTTCTTTTGCAAAGAAAATGCTTTCTGTAATTGTTCATCAGCAGATATATTTTCCGGCATCAGAAGTGTATAGAATTTAATATCTACTTTTTTACCAATCTTTACGAGGTGGACAAAAATACCCATTTGTCTGCATTCTTTTGAACAAATCAGAATACCATTCAGTTTTTCTTCGCCACTTCCTGATAGCGCAGTTGCTTCGATTTGAAAGCTGTCAACGGTAGATCCATATTCTTCTTCAAATAATATTTTTAATTTTGAGTGAATATCACTATCTTTGGGAACAGAGATTCCCTGTGCAATAAATAACTCTTTATCTTCATCCCGGATTGTCAGAGAATATGTTAATCTCATATCGCGAAATGCCAGATTATCAAAAAATCCTTTATATTCATCTTCTCTCCATGATAAGGATGATACATCAAAATATAATTTATTTGCTTCGGAATGAACATTGAAATTATCAGGTGCACTGCCTCCTCCATTTGACAGGATCTGAAGGCGCTCCTGGGCTTTAGGGGACATTTCCATACCATTTTCAAGCATATGTTTTAAGATCATTGCTTCCATCTGATATGCTTTCATCCACATGAATCCAGAGGCAAGCATGGTTAATGTCTGACTGTCTTGTTGCCTTTTCAATAACTCCCGTACTGGTTCTCTGAGTGCATCCTCTCCGCCAACATTTTTCTTAGCATACAATTCGGCAAGGAGTACTTCTACATGTTCAGTTTTACATATTTTCAAAAAAAGTTTTTTTGCACGGGAAAAATCCGTTGCAGAATATACTTTTTCGGTTGCGTAATGCCAGATATAACACAAATAATCTACTGGATTAATTTGATATATGAGTTCCAGTCTATTCTGAGTCAGAGAATCATCTGAAAATAAATAATCATATTTTGAAATGGATTGTTCAATTGTATTTCGATCCATATTTTTTATTATTAACAATCTTTTCTCATTAATTATGCCATAATCGTCTCTGTCAAAAAGAGCTTTAGCATTTTGCACTTTTATTAAAAAATTATTAAATTTATCAATCTGCTCATTCGCATTAGAATATACTTTTCCTTTACAAACATTGATTTGATTTTCATAATTTTCTTTTTTCGATATACGCTTTAAACATTTGTTTGTATATTCCATTTTATCAATATCAGATTCCATTTCCTTGATGGAATGATTTACGATTTCTACATAAAGTAAAGCGCTATTATCTACTTTATCATTTTTAAAATAATCTTTTATTCCTGTTCTGATTGTTTGCAAACAGTCCTCAATTCCCGCATTAAGAGATTCGATCTCATATTTATATTCTTTAATTTCATTTGCCTTCTGTTCAGCTGCATTAGAAAATTCGCTAAACACAATCATGCAAAGAGAAACAATAACTATTATTGCTACACATGTACCCATTTTAATTCCTCCACTTATCTTTTGTTTTTAATAATTCTATAAAACAGACAATATTTTGGCGCATTTTATCAAGTTCCATAAATATTTCTGCATCATATTTTGAGAGATGCCATCGATTTTCCATACTGTCACAGTTCTTTAATAAAGATTTACATTCCTGTAACAGAATTGATTTTTGAATTCGGCAGCGTCTTACCTGATCATTATTTTCTATATCTAATTTCTGGTATTGTTTTAGCCATAGTTCTATTTTTTCAATAGTCGGCGCATAAAGTTTCCATTTCCAGTTCTCCAGAAAAACATCAATGACATTTTTTATTTCTTCGGAATCCGTTAATTGTTGATAAAGCTGCGGATCATCTCCTATATCATACGAGATACTTGGCTTTATCCACTCCGTTACCTGTATTTCAAATGGCTTTAATGTTTTTTCATAATGAAACAATGCCTGTCCGCTGGAGAAAGCTGCCATTTGTTCCAATTGTATGGGTGATGCTGAAATAGCAGAACCTATTTGTTCTTTATCATCCTGAGCAGTCAGACGATGCACCAGCTTTATACCGGTATTTTTTGTTACTTCAATAGCTAACGCTGTTGGAAGCTGATCTGCAATAACAATAGATTCTCTTAATGCTCTTACTTCAGCCAGCATTTTAACGATATATGCAGTTGCTGAAATCTTTGGATTTACAGATTCACCCTGTTGTTGAGAAGAAGCTGCCAGAATATTATGGGCCTCTTCAATAAATACAACATGCCTGACAGGCAGCAGATTTCCGTTTTTGTCGGTCCCGCCATGTGGATTTGCATGTAACGTTTCAACGATGTAGTGACATACGAGTAATACAAAAAAATTCTTTGCCTGCTCACCCAGAATTTCCAACTCGACAATGGAGGAAATATTCAGCCATTCTTCCGGTGTCAGTGTCGAATACGGAACGTTAAACACATCCCCTGCATCACGTTCCATCAGACTTCCAAGCCGCACTTGCAAAAATGCTCTCATATTTCCTTTCAATTCGGAATCATAACTGGATGAATCAATCTCATCTTCCAATGTCTCATACACATCCTGGAGAGTTGGAAAATCATTTTCATTGGTATCTGTATTAATATCTTCGAGATCCCATCCTTTGTTTTTATAAGCCTGTTGAATCGATTTGCTTAAAAAACGCCGGGTTGGACCTTCGAGAACAAAAGACCCCTCAAACACTTCCAGCAAGGCATTAATGTGTTCACTCAACTGTACTCCTTTGGGAAACTCCATTGGATTTAATTGAAGCGGAAAACTGCTTCCTAAATGTGGTGAAAACAGATATACATTTTGCATTTCTTTATAACCCAGAAGAGCCCTGTATTCTTTTTTTGCTGGTTCCAGTACGAGAAATGGTATTTTCTGTTTCCACAATTCGGTTATCAGATGAAGCATAGTATTGGTCTTCCCAGATCCTGGCATACCGGAGAAAAATGCATGTTTCGAAAGTTCTTTTAATGAAATATAAACAGGATAAGAATTCCTGTCTTTCCCTATAAAGATTCCGTCTTTCATGTATTGCGGCGTTGTTTCTTTTTGAAGTTCTATTACTTCACCATCATATAACACCGGAAATCTAAAAAATGCCTCTGCTTCCTGCAGGCAAAAAGTCGTTGACCAGCTTTCCATAGCTGCTTCTGCTGGATAAAAACAATAACTTTCAGGATTTTTATCCATTCTGCTCAGTAGATGGGAAAATCCATCAGTTTCTGCTTTTATTGCAGCAATCGAAAAGTCACCTTTAGATAATGCTTCAGCTCCAACTGCATTCAATATTAATTTTGCTTCGAATAAATTATCTGCAAAACTATATATATTTGTTCTGAAATGTGGGCTTGTTTCCAGAGAAGTTATCCAACTTTCATATGCTTTGCAGATATCCTGTGCATAATTGTCAGATCGGACACTTCCCATTTCCCGCACTAATTTGATCTCTCTTTCACCTCGAAGACTTTTTAAAACAGGATCGAATTTTGACCGCGTTGCATTACTGTCAGATACAGGATACATATCAATTCGAAAAGCACATGCATGAGTACTGCCTGCTTCTCCCAGTGCTTTCATAATTTGAAACAGATCATATAATCTGGCATTTTCATTCATTTCCCATTCTGGAACATAATGAATTTTTTTATCTTCTCCAGTCGTTGGATTATAAATATTTGCGATCCGTTCCTTTTTCGTTAATGTTGCAGCCGACTGGAATCTGTGATTTGGTAATGTGCTTTCCCGAAATTTGAAAAAATCACTTAATGGTGAATTTCTTAGTAAAAGCAAAGCTGTTTTTTGATCAAGTAAATCACTTTGAACAATAAAATACACTTTTAACCGTTGTCCTATCATTTCATCCGGCAAATATAAATATAGAAGATGAAAGCAGGAATCACTTTCCATACAGATTCCATGCCACTGACGCAAAAAACTTTCATGACGTTTGAGGACACCCTGAATTCCAGTATCCGCCAATACCTGATATTTATTCAGACTTAAATCTGGTATGGAATCTAATGTAAACGTATGTATTTTCATCATCTAATTACCTTTTTCTTTTGAATCCCTGTGCACGCATCTGCCGCATCTGCATATTTGCCTGTTGAATTCTTAAAGATAATTGATCCACGTAATCCTGTTTCATTTGTTCAAGTTCGTCGCGTTTCTTTTCAAGTTCATCTGTTATATCCTGAATATCTTCACCCGTTGCTTCAGACTTCCAGTCTTTTATATTATCAGCCTGTTCCTGAATATTTTCTGCCATCGTCTGAAGATCCTTTATGTTCTCTTCTGTTTCTTCTCTGCATCGTTCTTCTTCCTCAACAACGGCTTTTTCATACTGCTCCTTTATACGGGCAAGCTTTTCCTCCAATACATCCAAAGCTCCTATTTTTGTTAATTCATCCATATCGGATTCCTGGACATCTTCCATCTTTTTCTCAAGACTTTCCTTATCAGATATAAACTGTTCTCCTAAACGCCGAAGATTATCCTGGCATTCTAACTTATTGTCAATTTCCCTCTTCTGATATCTGCTGTCTGCTTTTCCATCCAAACTTCTTACTCTTACTAATCTCATAACCTCTCCTCCTGTGCCTTCATCAAAAATACTTTTTCCATCAACAAGTACTTCTCCATTAGATCTGAAGTCATAATGAATATGGGCTTTTCCTTTACACTTCTTACTCGGAAAATAGTAATCATCTGAAATGTATGTTCCACGATCAACTCTCTCATGTGTGTATCCATCTGTTGTAGCCTCATGGAAAATACGTCCATCATTTTCAATTACATCAAGTACCATATTTCCCGTTTCTTTATATTTTGAAGTTTTAAAATTACCATCCCACTTCATATTTATTCTCCGGTCTTTCCTTAATTTTCTTTCTAAAATTATATCATTCTGCATCTATAAATGCAAATTGCATTTATAGATTGTTGTTGCAAAAATACACGTTATCTATAATGAATTATCAAAAGGGTATGGAGAGTTTGAAATGCAACCGGAAATTAATTACACAAAAATTGGACAACGAATTAAATCAGCCCGGCTTGAAAAAGGCTACAGCCAGGCAGATCTTGGTGAACGAGTTGGATGTTCAAACAATCATATGAGTCATATTGAAGTTGGACAAACAAAAGTGTCTTTGACGATGCTTTTAAAAATATCTTCTGCACTTGAAAAAGATTTGGATTATTTTCTTTTAGACACTCCCTATGCAAAGCGCGACAGCATCATTAATTCAGAAATTGCAGACAAATTAAAAAAGTGTACTACTGCTACTTTGGTAACTGTAAATAAAATTTTGGATTCTTTGCTGGAATTGCAAGAAGAACAAATTAGATGAGCAGAAAATCTTATTTCATGGCTTCGACCAGAAATATTCTCCATTCTGTGTGGCTATATATCACGTAATTGTATGCTATTGGAGCGGACAAATAAAAAGGACTGTGGGAACAGAACGAACACTGTTAAGTGTACGTACTGGACACACAGTCCTTATATTATTTGTCACGATACACTACATACAATCGTGTATATAGCACACAGAATATCAGACGGCTTCAGGTCGAAGCCGTCATCTTTATTTCTGGCTCAGATACTCATGAATACCTTTTGCTGCTGCTTTACCTGCGCCCATTGCCAGGATAACGGTAGCTGCTCCGGTAACTGCATCACCACCGGCATAAACGCCCTCTTTGGAGGTAGCGCCAGTATCCTCGGTAGCAACGATACATTTTCTCTTGTTGATCTCAAGACCTTTGGTTGTTGAGGAGATCAGCGGGTTCGGGGAAGTACCCAGGGACATTACAACGGTATCACAATCGATAACGAATTCAGATCCCGGAACTTCTACCGGACGACGTCTTCCGGAAGCATCCGGCTCACCCAGTTCCATCTTGATACATTTCACACCTTTTACCCAGTCATTCTCATCAACGATGATCTCTACTGGATTGGTCAGAAGGTCAAAGATGATACCTTCCTCTTTAGCGTGATGAACTTCCTCTTTACGAGCCGGAAGCTCTTCCTCACTTCTTCTGTATACGATATGAGTCTCGCCACCAAGACGAAGCGCAGTACGTGCAGCGTCCATAGCAACGTTACCACCACCAACGACTACGACTTTCTTGCCGTGTACGATCGGAGTGTCATAGCTCTCATCGAAAGCTTTCATCAGGTTATTTCTGGTCAGAAACTCATTTGCGGAAAGAACTCCACAAGCGGTCTCACCCGGAATACCCATGAATTTCGGAAGTCCTGCACCGGAACCGATGAATACTGCATCGAATCCTTCGTTCTCGATCAGCTCATCGATGGTAACAGTCTTTCCAATGATAACGTCAGTCTCGATTTTAACGCCGAGAGATTTTACATTTTCAACTTCCGGTCCGACAACGCGGTCTTTCGGAAGACGGAACTCCGGAATACCATATACCAGTACGCCGCCTGCTTTATGTAATGCCTCAAAAATGGTTACATCATAACCAAGTTTTGCAAGATCTCCTGCGCAGGTCAGTCCGGAAGGACCAGAACCGATAACTGCAACTTTTTTACCATTCTTCTCAGCCGGAGCTTCCGGTTTGATACCGTTCTCTCTTGCCCAGTCAGCAACGAAACGCTCCAGTTTACCGATTGCTACCGGTTCACCTTTGATTCCACGTACACATTTACCCTCACACTGGCTCTCCTGCGGGCATACACGTCCACAAACGGCCGGAAGAGCAGAAGACTGGCTGATGATCTTGAATGCTTCGTCAAATTTCTCTTCTTTTACTGCTGCGATGAACTCCGGAATATTAATAGAAACCGGACATCCTTCTACGCATTTCGGTTTTTTACAGCCAAGGCAGCGCTTTGCCTCTTCTACTGCTTCTTCTTTATTGTAACCGTAACATACTTCCTCGAAGTTTGTAGCACGAACCTTCGGATTCTGCTCTCTAACCGGTACTCTTGTCAGTCCCTGTGCCATTATTTGTCACCTCCGCAATTTCCGCAGCCGCCGTGGTGGGTTGCTCCCTCTTTGAATGCAAGGAAACGTCTTCCCTCTTCGGTCTTGTACATTGCTGCTCTCTTCATAGCCTGATCAAAGTCGATCTTGTGGCCGTCGAACTCCGGTCCGTCTACACATGCAAACTTCACTTCGTCTCCAACCATCACACGACAGGCACCGCACATACCGGTTCCGTCTACCATGATCGGGTTCATGCTGACAACAGTCGGGATACCAAGCTTCTTGGTGGTAAGACATGCAAATTTCATCATGATCATCGGTCCGATAGCAACACACAGATCATAGTGATGACCTTCGCTTACCAGTTTCTCAAGCATAGCAGTACCAACACCCTTGAAGCCGTAGCTTCCGTCATCAGTACAGAGATACAGGTTACCAACCTTGCTCATCTCTTCTTCCATAATCAGGATATCTTTGGTTCTTGCACCAACAATAATATCGCACTCAATGCCATGCTCATGAAGCCATTTTGCCTGCGGATATACCGGAGCAGTACCTACTCCACCAGCAATGAAAACAACTTTTTTCTTCTTAACTTCTTCAAAGTCATCGGTAACCAGATCAGACGGATGTCCCAGCGGTCCAACAAAATCTGCGATGGAATCGCCTGCTTTCAGTGCAACCAGTTTGTTAGTAGATACACCGATGGGCTGGAATACGATGGTAACTGTTCCTGCTTCTCTGTCATAGTCACAGATAGTAAGCGGGATGCGCTCTCCGTGCTCGTCCACTCTTAAAATAATGAACTGACCCGGCTCGCAAGACTTTGCCACTCTCGGAGCGAGAATGACCTGTTTGTAGACGTTTGCAGACAGCTGCTCTGCCTCTAAAATCTTGAACATACATAGCCTCCTATATCTTGCCGTGTTATATACACTGCAGATTACAAATCATTACATTTTATAATAATGCAAATCCGTGCATATTTCAACAAAAATTTCACAAACAACTGTATTTTTTTACCAGTCGCGCAGTAACACCTGTGTTTATTCATTAAGGCGTGATTGGCTGAGAATCTGCGGGAATAGATACCGGCTGATTTTCAGATAATTCATTTACTCTGTAGATCACTTCTACCACACCGCTCTCCCGGTCTTCATAATCAACAGCCACCGCCTGCAATACAGTCAGTCCCGGATTGATCTGAATAGGACCTGTATAGCGGGTTGCATACCGATCAGGTTCTTCTCCATTGGTGGTATAGTAGATGTTGCTTTCCGCCCCTGCACGGATCGTGACATAAAAACTTCCATTGTATGTTCCCTCAGGTACACTGAACACAGGCTCATCCGGAGTTTCGAACATAACTTTATAAGTACCGTCAGCTTCCTCACTCTGCACTCCGTCGTTGCGAATAAAGACAGCGCGCACGACGGTGGTTCCCTCTTCAATTGTGATCGGTCCATTATAAACACTGCTGTCAGCATCCGGCGTACTTCCATCCAGTGTATAGTAAATAACACCATTTGCCCGGTCAGTATGAGACAGGATAAGCTGAAGGGAATGTGTATAGCAGCCCGGACTGGTACTGAATTCTGGCTTTTCAAGAAGAATGATTTCATCTTCTGCTGTTTCCTGCACTGATCCAAAAGAACGGTATGCGATCTGGTAGGTGGTATACCCTCCAAGAACCAGAAGAAGAGTGCCAACTGCCCA
This sequence comes from Clostridiaceae bacterium Marseille-Q4143, assembly GCA_018228645.1. Classification (GTDB taxonomy): domain Bacteria; phylum Bacillota; class Clostridia; order Lachnospirales; family Lachnospiraceae; genus Hominiventricola; species Hominiventricola filiformis. The sequence goes on along the minus strand of CP073693.1, from coordinate 2,790,756 downwards.
GCGCTTCCAGTGGATTTTTCGCGGCTGAGGCTGTTCCTCAGTATCCGGTTTCGAAATTGCTTCCATATCGGGCTGCGCATCCGGTGTGTCTGTGTCTATGGAAATGTCGTCAACCGGATTGTAATCCGGCACCATCTGGATTGCCGAACCACATTTTTCACAGTAAATTTTTCCTTCTGGAATATCAGTTCCGCATTTCTGGCATTTCATGTGGAATGATGCACTCCTTCCTGTCATTCGTATTCATCAATGTACTGTTCAAACTGTTCCAAGGACATCAGTACTTTTCGCGGTTTTGTTCCTTCTTCTTCACCGACAACGCCTGCATCTGCCAACTGATCCATGATTCTGGCTGCACGGTTAAAACCGATCTTAAACCAGCGCTGCAGCATGCCGATGGAAGCCTTATCCTTTTCGATAATAAATTTTCCAGCTTCTATAAACAGCACATCTCTGTCATTTCCTCCAGCGGAGGAGGAATCAGCGGAAACAGCACTTTCAATGGAATTCTGCATCTGCTGCATCTGTTCGGCAATTATCTGGCTGTCTTCCTGGTTTTCTGCTTTCTGGCTGCTTAAGAATTCTACGACAGCGCCCACTTCCGCATCGGATACAAAGGCGCCTTGCACACGGAGCGGCTTGGGAATACCGTAAGGTGAGAAAAGCATATCTCCTTTTCCGAGAAGTTTCTCTGCTCCATTCATGTCGAGAATTGTTCTGGAGTCAACGCCGGATGATACGGCAAATGCAATACGGGATGGCATATTTGCCTTAATAAGACCGGTAATGACATTGACTGACGGTCTCTGTGTGGCAATAATCAGATGAATACCGGCGGCACGCGCAAGCTGTGCCAGACGGCAGATGGCATCCTCCACTTCACCCGGAGACACCATCATCAGATCGGCAAGCTCGTCTACGATAATGACGATCTGCGGCATTTTCTGCGGCTTGTTTTCATCTTCAATATCTGCGATGGAATCAACTTTTTCATTATACCCCTGAATATTGCGGACATTGACTTCCGCAAAACGGTTGTAACGTCCCATCATTTCGTTCACTGCCCAATTCAGTGCTCCTGCCGCTTTCTTCGGATCCGTTACAACTGGAATCAGAAGATGGGGAATTCCATTATAAGCACTTAGTTCCACAACCTTTGGGTCGATCATGATCAATTTGACTTCGTCCGGACGGGCTTTGTACAGAATACTCATGATCAACGTATTAATGCAGACGGATTTACCGGAACCGGTCGCACCGGCAATCAGAAGATGTGGCATTTTAGAAATATCGGAAATCATGATATTTCCACCGATATCTTTTCCCACTGCAAATGCAAGTTTTGATTTGGCACTGCGGAATTCTTTGGATTCAATGAGTTCACGGAACATAACCATGGAATTCTCTTTATTCGGCACCTCGATTCCAACGGCCGCTTTTCCAGGAATCGGGGCTTCAATACGTACATCAGACACTGCCAGATTCAGCTTGATATCATCCGCCAGAGCAACAATTTTGCTGACTTTGACACCATGGGCAGGCTGTACTTCATATCGGGTGACAGCCGGTCCGCGACTGACATTCGTAACGGTGGCGTTGACACCGAAATCATCCATGATCTGCTGAAGATGTTCTGCAGTCTCCTGAAGTGCGGCTTTGCCCTCTTTTTGATTCTGGGAACCCTTTGGTTCTTTCAAAAGTGTGACAGGAGGAAACTGATATTCCGTTCCTGACACTGAAATAGTTTTCTGTGCATTTTCCGGTTCTGTATCTACCGGTGCCTTGACAACAGGTTTCGTGGTCTCCGGAACAACAGGATCCGCCGCTCTCTGTGTTTCACGCTCTTTCTCCTCCTGAAGCTCCTGTCTGCTCAGCGCATTTTTCATAAGATCCTCTTCGCTGAACGAAATTTCAGTAATTCCGCCGATCGGATTGCCTTCTTTCTCTTCTTTTTCCGTTTTCCGCGGAATCACGTCATGTACCGGAAAATCAAAATCGTCACCGACCAGAATTTCGGCCGGAACTCTGGCATTTTCCGGAACTGCTTCTTTCATCGCCGGTTCCTCTTTCACTTCCTGAAGACCGTTAGAAGCATCCTTCGGGATTACAAGATCCTGTCCGACACCGCTGACCCGTTTCTCCAGCCGCTGGACTTTGCGTTCTTCCTTCCGCTGTTCGGAAATTTCGCGTCGTTTCTTCATATCATCACGGGCAGATTCATAGGCTTTCTGGCTGCCGTTTGACATTGCTTTTACGAAAGAACGACCGGTGATTACAACCGTACAGATAATAAGAATTCCCGCAAGTACCAGGCAAGTTCCAACGATACCGAGAGCATTTTTCAGCAGTGTGGCAAGCAGGCCTCCAAGTACTCCGCCGCCGCTTTTATTCTGGCTGCAGTAGGAAAAAATATCGGCAATCTTTTCCGTCGGAATCTTTGACATGATCAGCAGATGGCAGAACGCACTCAGGGAGATACTGGCAATGAGAAATCCCGCAATCTTGATTTTTACTGCCAGACTGTCTTTATTGGCAAGTGAAAAAAGCACCAGAATCAGCATAAAAACAGGAGCAGCATAAGCAAACAGGCCAAAAAGGCCAAAGAGAACTCCACTGACAGCTCCCCCAACAGCTCCTCCAATTCCAAAGTTGCTGACAAACAGGAATACAGAGACTACAAGCAGCGCAACAAGTGCAATCTCATCCATAATACTGTTCTCCGGTTTCACTTCCGATTTTGTTTTTGTTTTTCTTTTTGCTGATGTATTTGTTTTCCGGGCGGTAGAAGTCCCTGTCCGGATTGATTTCTTTTTTGTCGTACTCATACGATATTGATGTCCCCTCCTGATATCTAGTCCACAAAAAGGACTCGCCCAAAAGGACCAGTCCTTACCAGATAATTATACCATGTAAAATTGCGAATGTCAAAATTACTCCTGCCCAGCAGAAAAACGTTTCAGAAGTTTCTGAAAATACTCAGGGAGCGGTGCTGTCACTTCCAGATAGCTGCCGGTAGACGGATGAATCAGTCCGAGTACCATGGCATGCAGAGTCTGTCCTTCCAGATGATAAGGATTTTTCTGAGAACCATAGACCGTATCTCCAAGAAGCGGATGATGCAGAGACGCCATGTGTACACGAATCTGATGTGTCCGTCCGGTTTCCAGCTGGCATTCAATATAAGTGTGATTGGCAAAACGTTCCAGTACCCGGTAATGAGTCACCGCATGTTTTCCGTTCTTTTCATTGATGGCCATTTTTTTTCGCTCTGTCGGATGACGTCCAATGGGGGCATTTACCGTTCCCTCATCTTCTTTGATCACACCATTTACAATGGCCCGATATTTCCGGGTGATGGAGTGCTCTTTCAATTGTTCAGCCACAAAATTATGAGCTTTGTCATTCTTGCAGATAACCAGCACACCGGTGGTATCCTTATCAATCCGATGTACGATACCTGGCCGCATGACACCATTAATACCGGACAGATCTTCCTTACAATGATACATAACCGCATTCACCAGTGTTCCTGTCGTATGTCCGGCAGACGGATGCACCACCATTCCCTTTGGTTTGTTGACCATCAGAAGATCATTGTCTTCATAGAGAATATCCAGAGGAATATTTTCTGCTTCAATTTCAGGCTCTTTTAGTTCCGGAAGGTCAATGGTCACTTCATCCTGGTCATCCATCCGGTAACTTGCTTTTACAGGACTGCCATTTACAAGAACACTGCCCTCTTTGATGATTTTCTGAAGATAGGACCGGGACTGTTCCGGAAGCTGAGCACTTAAGAATTTATCAATCCGTTCATCCATCCAGTTTTCATCTGCATCAAGATGAATCAGGCTCATGACTTTGACTCCTTTTTTTTCCTGTTTTTCAGAATATGATTCAGATCCTCATCTTTGTAGTAGAACAAAACCAGTAGAATGAGAACCACCGTTGCAACGCTCACGTAAATATCTGCCACATTAAAGATTGGAAAATCAATCAGTTTGAAATAGAAAAAGTCTACCACATAGGCGAGACGGATGCGATCCAGCATATTGCCCCATGCTCCTGCCAAAATGGCAATGGCAATAAGACGGATGGGCCAGAATTTCGGTTCCTCTGACATATATCGGAACAGGTAAATAACCCCTGCAAAGACCAGTATGCCTATGATCAGGAAAAAGGTCTGCTGTCCCTGCATCATACCGAATGCCGCACCGCGGTTTTCCAGATAATGCAGTTCAAAAACACCCGGCAAAATCACAAAGGGATCCTGATCTTTTAAAAAGAGGACTGCCAGATATTTGGTAAACTGGTCGAAAATCACAAGCAGAACTGTAAGCCCGGCAATTTCGGCCGGCTTTTTGAGAAAATTATTCATCTTTGCCATCCTCCAGAATATAACGGACTGCGTCAAGTATTTCATCATCGGTAACATCTTTGGTCACATATGCTTCGCCGATACGGGAGAGTAGAACAAATTTGATCTTTCCGGCATCCATTTTTTTATCATGTTTAGTCGCTGACAGGATCTTTTCTGCATCCAATCCCTCAGTGTAGACTGGAAGCTGATAAGATTTCAGCACTTTTCGGATATCCTTAAGTTCCGATTCCGTGAGCTTTCCACGTTTTTCAGAAAGATAAGCTGCAGCCATACATCCGATAGCCACACATTCTCCATGACTCAATGTGAAGTTTTTCAACTTTTCCACTGCATGCCCGATCGTATGTCCGAAATTCAGCCATGCGCGAATCCCCTGTTCCGTTGGATCTTCCTCTACCACATGACGTTTAATACGGCAGCTTCCCTCCACCATGGTGAGGAGAGCTTCATACTGTTTGTCCATGACTTCCTGATAATGCTCTGTCAGCCAGCTGTAATAGGCAGGATCCTGAATCAGTCCGTGTTTGATGATCTCTCCCATTCCGGAAGCAAACTGGCGATCCGGAAGACTTCTTAAAAGATTCAGATTCATATAGACCAGACGCGGCATATGAAATGCACCCACCATATTTTTATAGGCATCAAAATCGACACCAGTTTTTCCACCGATGCTGGAATCTACCTGAGATAACAGGGTTGTTGGAACCTGAATGAAATCAATTCCCCGCAGATAGGTTGCGGCTGTGAATCCGGTCAGATCACCGACAACACCGCCGCCAAAAGCAACCAGCATGTCTTTTCGGTCAAATTTTTCCAGAATCAGATGTTCATACAGATTTCTTACCGTATCCAGTGTTTTATGCTCTTCCCCTGCCGGAAATACATAAGAAGTCACCTTCCCACAGATGCCGGACAGAACATCCTTCAGCTGTGTTCCATATAGTGTATCTACATTGGAATCTGACACAATGCAGAGTTTCCGCCCAGAGACATGCAGCTGCTTCAGTGCTTCCGGAAGTTTTTGAAAATCCGGCTCCAACCAGATGGAATAGCTGTAGTTTCCATCTTTTTTTACATCGAGAATCTTATCTTTTTGGTCCATAATCAAGTCTCTCCTCATCAAAAAAGGCATCGGACGGTAAAATCATCTGATGCCCTGATTTCTTTTTCTAAACTAGATAGACGGAACATCAAATGCTCCGGCCATGATCTCCTGAAAATCTCCAGCCAGATCTACATTCTTGGGAGTTACGATAAATATGTAGTTGGAAACCTTACGAAGATTTCCTCCGATGGCATAACAGGAACCGGAAGTGAAATCGATGATTCTCTGTGCGACTTCCACATCCAGTCCTTCAAAGTTCAGTACCACCGTACAATTTGAAAGCAGTGTATCCGTAATCTCTCTGGATTCATCAAACTGTGTCGGTTTAAATACGCAGACTTCCATACCGTTGCCATTCTTTCTGGAACGCATCGGAGTGATTCTTGCCTGAGGTTTCTGTTTTGCCGGTTTGTCGTTTTCTACCACATCGTCAGTAAGGTCATAATCATAGTCTTTATCTTTTTTCTTGAAGATACCGCCCTTTTTCGGACGATCCTCCTCGTAATCATCATCGAAATCGTCGTCATCATCATATTCGTATTCATTTCCGAGATGCATGGTGTCAATAATCTTATCAAATATACTCATATCCGAATTCAATCTCCTTTATATAGAGTAGTCTCTCTCACCAAAGATACCGGTTCCTACGCGTACCATTGTAGCTCCCTCTTCAACAGCAACTTCATAGTCTCCTGTCATACCCATAGAGAGGACATCCATATGAACATTATCAATGTTTTTCATTTTGATGTCAACAGCTAATTTCTTTAATGCACGAAAAACAGGACGATTTTGCTCTGGATTTTCTACATATGGTGCAATTGTCATAAGACCTTGAATGTGAATTCCGGGGAGAACAGCAATCTGACGGACAAGTTCTTCCGTGTCGGCAACAGAAACTCCGAATTTGCTCTCCTCTTCTGCCACATTGACTTCAATCAGAATATTTTCCTCAGTTTCTTTTTTTACCGCTTCCTTACTGATCTCCTCAGCCAGACGAAGAGAATCTACAGAATGGATCAGATCCACTTTGCCGATAATATATTTTACTTTATTTCTCTGAAGATGCCCTATCAGATGCCAGTGAAGATCTTTGGAAAGCAGTTCATATTTATCGCACAGCTCCTGTACCTTGTTTTCACCGAATACATTCGCACCTGCAGCCATGGCTTCCTGTATCATCGCTACCGGTTTGGTTTTACTGACGGCAATCAGTGTCACTTCATTTCTGTCTCTTCCGGCACGTGCACATGCTTCCTGTACCTTTTTATCTACCATTCTGTAATTTTCTGCTACCATTTTTATTCACTCCTTATTGTATGATTTGATCCTCACTTACCGTAGAACCATTCAGAACAATGCGGTCATAGACTGTCAGACCGTAGCTGGTTCCTTCTTCCACCAAGGTGTATTCTTCGTTTTGTGCAAGAATGCTGATCTGGCGGAACTGTGTGTACCCTTTATTAATATTATAAACGCCCTGTAAAGACCCCTTTTGTCCCACTGCAAATTTATCAGAGCTGTCTTCTTTCAGCAGATAGGTCCCCGCTGTCAGTTTCAGCTCACCAGTCGTATAATCTGTCTCCATGGGATCCAGATAATAGTAATCATCATCTTCGTAATAGATTGTCATATTCAGACTGTCAGCACCTGCCGTTCCGTCATCACTGTATACTTCCTTCAGAAAGCTCTTGCTGTTATTCTCTTCGTTGACAATCGCATAATCCTTCGGAATCAGATAGAATTCCTTTTCCACAATGGAAGTATTCGGTATTTTCAATCCCTGTTTGTCATCTACAAGGAATTTGACATCAATATATCGAAGATCCGCAAACCGAACCATGGAATTATTAAAGTCCAATCTGGCGCAGGAAGTCGCACCTACCTGAATGACGGAGAAAGAAGCCCATGCCGTTGTATGGTCACGCAGAAATTCCACCTGCATGTAACTGGTTCCGTCTGCCTGATAACGGCTTGCTTCTTCTTCTGTCAGCGGGACAATCAGACTCCATTTTTCAGACTGGGCAAGCTTATAGATATTTTCGCCGGACTGCACCAGTTCTTTTTTCAGATCTGTCTTCTCATAGGAAACTTTATGAATCATATCTTCCGTCAGAGAATCTATCGATACATCTTCATAACCATCCGTATAGTATTCCAGAATACCGATTCCTCCGGAATAGACTTTGGTAAACATGGAATCATCCCCTGCTGCTTCCATGCTGTCCAGCATATTCTGATTCAGAAGCTCCAGCACAGAACTTTCCATGGAAGATTTAAAACTATAGGCATCCTGAAACTGAAGGTTACTGTAATTATTCATATAACTGCTGATGTCATTTCGGATCATGGAAAAATTATCATCGGTCAGATCCACGCTTTCCGCATTCTCCTGAATCAACTGATTCACTTCACCTTTTTCATCTACCGTATAAATCAGCGACGATCCTGATACACGGTCTCCCGCACTGGCATAATAGCTGACGTATCCGGGAATTTCTGTCTGGTAGACCGTTTCCTGCCGGATGGCAAAACCGGTATAGGAATGATTGACTGACAGTGTTCCGGTATTTACTTCATATCCTGAAACATGGGTTGTTGTAAGTCCCATATAGCATACAATACAAAGGTAGACAGCTACCGCGCCGAAGAATACCTGATCGATGTTGATGGGTCTTCTGCTGTTTACTCTGACGATTTTTTTATGTCTTCCCGACATGAATAAACTTCCTCCTGTTTCTTATATGATAAAAAGCGGATGTCCTCTTTCGGGGCACCCGCTTTTGGTAGTTCCATCTATTTCAGACCTAAATCACCTGAGATCTGGCAAATTCTGGTAAATCTTCTTCGTTCATCGATACACTTAAAATCATATTAACTTTAAACTGCTCGCTGATCTTATTGAGCTGTTTCAGTGCATCAGAAATATCTTTTCCTTCCAGTCCGGAAATTTTCAGGAAACCGTCGAGATATATTTCCTGAAGATCATAATCCTGAGAGCAGATTCCGCATACAAATCCGAGGAACTGATCTGTATTCTGAATCGGATATTCCGATACATTGATAAGACGGACTTTGTTGTCCAGTTCATGCATGTTCTGAGAGGATTTGTCAAGATATACGATGTTGCCATCCACGTTTTTAATGGAATCATGTACATGATCCAGCATTTTCTTGGTCTTTCCTGCGCCCTTTACTCCTACAATTAATTGTACCATATCGGTGCCCTCCTTAGGTTACTGTCTTGTTAGTAAGATTATACCATTCAAGAGGGCGAAATACAAGGATTAATTGTTCAAATTAGATAAAAAACTAAGCATTTCTTCATAGAGAATTGCACGTTCTTTACATCCAAGGATAATTGCCACATAACGCTGTCCCTGAGCATCTGTAAAAAGCTGTACGAGACAGGATCGGGCTGCTGTTGTAGTACCAGTTTTTCCACCTACTGCAGATACTCCTTCCGGTACCGCTGTATTTCCGGCGGTAAACTGATTGGTACTTTTCCAGACAGCAGATACGGCAGTTCCATCAGCTGCCTGATAAGAAGCCTCATACTCCGGTGTCTGTAAGATTTCCATAAAATCATCATACTTCATAGCCGCCTGAAAGATTAGATAGAGATCATAGGCTGTCGTATAATGGTTTTCATCCTGGAGACCATTGGCATTCACAAAATGGCTTCCGGTTGCGCCAAGCGCCTGTGCTTTTTCATTCATCATGGCAGCAAACTGATCCACGCTTCCACCGACTGCTTCCGCAATTACATTGGCCGCATCATTTGCAGATGGCAAAAGAAGGGCATACAAAAGCTGCCGAACTGTCAGAGAATCTCCAGCTTTCAGTCTCGCTGTTGATACACCATTCTCATGGAATGTGATGGCTTCCTGACTGACAGTCACCGGCGAATCAAGATTTCCGTGTTCCAAAGCAAGGAGAGCTGTCATAAGTTTTGTTGTACTGGCCGGGTATAACCGGTCATAGATATTTTTCGCGTAGAGTACCTCTCTGGTATCCACATTAAAGAAAAGAGCCGCATAGGACTCTGACGTATCTGCAGACACTGCTTCCACATCTCCATCTGTCACACACAGATCTTTCGCAAAATAAGAAATATCCGTATCCGTATCGCCTGCCGTAATTCCGTATTCAAGCGAATCGGCTGTGAAAGAGTCAGAAAGTACTTCCGTCTTTCCACAGCCGGTCACCAGAGATGTACAGAGAATGCATGCCAGCATCGCTGCCGCTGTGCTGCATCTTCTATTTATACATTTCACGCCACTCCAGATCTCCTCTGTCCAGTGATTTAATCAAAAGTTCTGCCGTTGCCAGATTTGTGGCAATGGGAATATTGTGTACATCACAGAGATATACGACATTGTTTACGTCCGGCTCATGCTTCTTCGGCTGAATCGGATCACGAAGGAAAATGACCAGGTCAATCTGGTTATGCTCGATTTGGGCACCCAGCTGCTGTTCGCCGCCAAGATGGCCTGCCAGAAATTTATGAACTGACAGGTTGGCAACTTCCTCAATCAGGCGACCGGTTGTCCCGGTTGCATATAATTCATTTTTACAGAGAATTCCTCTGTATGCGATACAGAAATTCTGCATCAGAACTTTCTTTGCATCATGTGCAATTAATCCAATGTTCATGGTATCAGATACCCCCTGTTAATATTTTTTGGGCTGAAGCCCGATATTTAATACAATTCCTATCCCCATATAAAGCATAACCAAGGATGTCAGTCCATAACTGACAAACGGAAGCGGAACACCCGTATTTGGCATCAGCCCCGTAGCCACACAGACATTTGCAAAAGTCTGAAATGCGATTAATCCCCCAAAACCGCAGCATATCAACATGCCTTCATAGTCTCTTGCTTTGCTTCCAATCCACAGGCACTCCAGTACAATCAGAGCCAGAAGAATAATGACCGCCGCACAGCCAATAAACCCAAGTTCCTCTCCGGTTACCGCAAAAATAAAGTCTGTCTGCGGTTCCACAATGAAATTGCCGTTTTTTACAGAAGAAATATCTGTGTTATATAATCCTTTTCCATAGAGTTGTCCTGACCCGATGGCAATAATAGAATTCTGCTGTTGATAGGCGTTATCCGCGTATTTTGCCGGATCCAGCCATGCCATGATTCGTTTCAGCTGATAAGGATTTAAGATTTCCTGTCCCTCCTGCATGATCAGATTGATAAATATGATTGCAGAAGGAATCATAACTGCGAAAATACTTCCGATAATTTTATAGCTCAGACCTGCGGCAAAAATCAACACACAGAAAATGAACATAATCGTGATAGTTGCCGACAGATGCGGCTGTGATAATACCAGTGCAAGCGGAATTCCAAGCAATATAAGTGATGCCAGAATGACCCGAAAACTGTTCAGCTTTTCCCTGTATTTCGTAAAGAAATAAGCAAAAAATACAATCAGAGCCAGCTTGGTAAGCTCGGATGGCTGGAATCTTAAAAATCCAAGTTTCAACCATCGTTTCGCACCGTTTGATTCCTGTCCGATCAGATCGACAAGCAGGAGCAGCACCAGATTACCGGTATAAATAACCCAGGCAAAATTCAGTAAGATACGATAATCCATAAAGGTCAGTACAAGCATAGCAGCCGAACCAATGACAATCCCCATAATCTGCTGGTTCTGATACTCCTCCGCTGCACTGCCGACAACAAATACACTGAGAATGGAAATCGCATATACAAGCATTACCAACCGCAGTCTGAAATCCCTCAGTTTATATTGTCTGAACATATTTCACCTGATTTCTAACTTCTTTTTTTCATATCCCGAACCGGAATGTTTGCACAGAGAACAGGAACGGATCCGTTTCCGCCTTCCGACTCGGTCTGGGTGATCTGGATATCCAGACCCTCACTGTCAATATCCATGTATTTGGTGATCACCTTGATAATATCATTTTTGATTGCTTCCATGATTTCCGGAGAACAGTTTGCGCGGTCGGAAATAAGCAGAAGTTTTAAACGGTCTTTTGCTACTTCCCCCGAATTTTTCTTTCGAAAGAAATCCATGAATCCCATGATTATCCCCCCCTATTTGAATAATTTCTTCAGTTTCTCAAAAATACCTGTCCGGACTTTCAGATCCAGAAATGGTACTTCTTCACCCATAATACGCTTACAGATGTTCATGTAAGCCTGTCCTGCCAGAGAGGAATCACCAACACATGGCTCACCCTGATTGGTTGCAATGACGATATTCTCATCATCCGGAACTGCACCGATCATGTCAATAGCAAGAATCTCCACAACGTCATCCATGGACATCATGTTTCCGCTTTCTACCATATCCATACGGATTCTGTTGACGATCAGATCAATCTTACGGATTTCATTTGCTTCCAGAAGGCCGATGATTCGATCTGCATCACGAATCGCAGATACTTCCGGTGTAGTAACAATCAGTGCGCGGTCTGCTGCTGCAATAGCGTTCTTGAATCCCTGCTCAATACCGGCTGGGCAGTCCAGAAGTATGTAATCAAATTCTTCTCTCAGTTCATCAATCAGCTTTACCATCTGCTCCGGGCTGACTGCGGTTTTATCGCGGGTCTGTGCGGAAGGAAGAAGGTAAAGATTCGGATAACGCTTGTCTTTGATCAGCGCCTGTTTGATTCTGCAGTTTCCTTCTACTACATCAACCAGATTGTAGACGATCCGATTCTCCAGTCCCATGACAACATCAAGGTTACGAAGTCCGATATCCGTATCAATCATGACTACTTTCTGATTCAATTTTGCCAGTCCGGTACCTACATTGGCTGTCGTTGTTGTTTTTCCAACGCCGCCTTTTCCCGATGTAATAACAATTACTTCACTCATTTTGCATCCTCCAATATTTTATATCTATAACCCGGCCTGGTATCAGATCCGGATGTCGTTAATAACCTCCTTGGTAAGCGGCTCCATATAGATATTGCCATTTTCCGTGTAGGCGATCATGGGACCTGTCACATTTTTCATAGACGGTCCGTCTGCAGAACGTGCAATACAGTCTGCAATCCGAATCTGCATAGGATTCATATTCAATGCTGCTACAAAAGAAGCTTCATTACCGGTAGCCCCGGCATGAATCGTTCCCTTCAGTGCTCCCAGAACTACAACATTCCCCTTGGAAACAACGGTAGCTCCCGGATTCACATCACCAAGAATAATGATGCTTGTCTCTGATTCCAGAACCTGTCCGGATCGAAGCGTCCCTTTATAAAATCTGCCATCACTGGAAGCCTGCTGTTGCTGCCGTTCCTCCAGAACACGTTTCATATATGCTTCTTTTAATGCATCCTGCTCCAGTATACAGAGAATCTCCAGGCCTGAAGACTCCTGAATTACACGGATTACATCCATCTGTTCTTCCTGGCTTAAAATACGTCCCTCAAAGGCAATCGCCATCTGGGCATCTTTGAAAAATTTGGAAGATGCTTTGAATTTCTCTCCAATATCTTTCAACAGTTCAGAAAACTCCGTATCCTTATCCAGAAACAGCGTAATACCATATTTATTGCTTTTGATCACAACTGTCTGCTGATTCATTACTTTCTCCCTAGTCATTAATTACTTCTGATGTTGCCTGCGAAGCACCTCCATTAAACAGATCCTCTTTACCTTCCAGATTAAAATAATACTTGAAGATATCAGATGCCATAGCTGCTGCATTTGCGGAAGTATAACCGTTGGCAATTCGAATAGCAAGAGCAATCTGCGGATTTTCATATGGCGCATAACCCATGAAAAGTGCATGGTTGGGATGACTCTTTGACTGCTGTGCCGTACCGGTCTTTCCTGCAATGGTCAAATCCAGTCCGTCGAAAGCCTTGGTATTCAGGGCTACCTGATGCAAACCTTCCTGGATAGTATTCCAGTCAACATCTGCAATTTCCATTTTATTATATACTGACGAAGGATAATCTTCAATAGTGTTTCCTTCAGAATCTGTCAATTTATCCAACAACGTCAGGTTGTAAACAGTTCCTCTGTTTGCAATAGTACCAACATATCTTGCAAGCTGAGAAACGGTAAATAACGCGTTACCCTGTCCGATCGCAGAACGAATTCCGTCCTGTGAGGACAGCTGCGGGTCACTCTCTGAAAGTTCGATTCCAGATTTTGCATTCAATCCAAACTCTGTTGCATATTTGGCAAGAAGAGACAGTGCTTTTTCGGAAGAGTAACCGGTTGATCTTCCGCCGCCCAACCGGAATCCTACTTCATAAAAATAATAGTTACAGGAAACACGGATTGCATCTACCATATTAATATTTCCATGACTTCCATGATACTGGTTATAAATCCAGCAGGTCGGAGAACCATAGGCATCTGTGAAGACACCTGTCGCATGAATAATCTCAGATGGCGAGATAACCCCCTCTTCCAGTCCAGCTACCGCGGTTACCGGTTTAAATGTAGATCCGGGAGCCGTCTGCTGCTGTGTTGCCTTGCTGTACAGCGGACTGGAATGATCCAGATTCAGAGATGCAAAATAAGCAGAATCCATGGTGTTGGTCAGCCGGTTATTGTCATATCCCGGATAAGACACACAGGCCAGCACTTCACCAGTATTCGGATCTGTAATCACGCATCCGGCACTGCACGGTTCCAGCGCAAGCTGAGCGGGTGTAATTTCCAGTTTTCCGATTTTATCGAGCATGAAATTATAGGCAGAGTAAGAACCATTCTGAAGTCTTCCAACCGTCTCCTCATCATACTCCAGAACTCCCTGTTCATACAAGAGTAAACAAATCTCTTTTCCCGTCACAATATCGTCGAGAAGCATATATTTATACAGCATAGTTTGAAAATCGACATCATTTTCCAGCTCTGTCGAAATATAATCAACAACTACCTGATAAATTTCCTCGGAGCTTAAATAAGATGCTTTTACATCCAGTCCTGAAACATCCACCCAGTTCATGGAAATGGCATATTCCAGATACTCCTTCAAACTGATGGTTTCATCCTGTGCCCATGCAATATAGGTAGGATCTTCCGTATTGACCGCACTCTTCATCAGCACCTGATGGCTTCCCATCAGAATATCCGATACGATATAGCTCATATAATTTTTCATATCAATGGAAAGGTCAGTGTAAGCTGCCGGCTGATCCGACGTAAGCTCTGCCCGGATCCGGTCTATGGTAGAAGCACGTCTGCTTTCGAGACGGGTCTGAATGGATTTTTCAAGATCGGTTGCATCGTCCGCCGAAAAATGTGTAGTGTCTATAATATGATTGTCAATCAGCGCATAATAAACATCATATATCGGAATCAGAATATCCGCAGCAGAATGTCCTGCGGATTTATCATATGTTTTCATATTCCGAATCTTGGACACAAGAATACCAGCCACCCGTTGTTCCAGAACATTATAAGCTGCCTTTTGAAGATTTTTGTCAATGGTCAGATACAGGTCCTCTCCGGATTCCGGCGCCGTCTCACTCTCCGTTTCCAATACGTTTCCGACACTGTCCACGTAGATTGTACGCTGACCCTTTTTCCCTTGAAGACTTGTCTCCATATACTGTTCGATACCTGCTTTTCCCACGATATCGTTGGCCTCATAGTCTTCATTCTCTTCCTGCAGAGCCTCCAGCTCATCCTGATCCGGTTTGCCGATATAACCGATAATATTGGCAAAATATTCGGCATCCGGATAGACACGCAGACTGTTCTGAGCAATATCCACGCCCTGCAGTTCACTCTGATTTTCCAGTATCTCAGCAACCGTCTCATCACTGACATCAGAAGCAATCGTGGTGGCCACATAACGTTTGTAACTGTTGGTGCTCATCTGGTACCGGACCGTGACCAGTTTCAGAATCTGCTCCGGCGTCAGATCTGTCGGGACATGATACTGTTTAATCTGATCTTCTGAATAAGCATCCGGTGAAATAAAATATTTTTTGTTGCCGCAGAGATATTCCATCATCTGATCTGCGGTAGATACATACTCTTCCGGCTTATCTTCCAGCTCGGCAATTGTTTTGTATCCGTAAACATCTGCTTTAAAACGAAGAAGGGACGTTCCCTCCTGGGTATATGCATAATGTCCGTTCTGATAAATAATTCCAAAATCATTGATGGAGGAATCTCCATGAGATTCCATAATATCAATCACTTTCAAAATCGTCCGATTCAGAGTAGCCTGCTTCTCACGGGTTGTCTGATAGGTTCCGTTATCTTCAATGGTCACAGAATAAGAAAGCACATTGTCCGCAAGTACCTCTCCGTTTCTGTCAAAAATCCGGCCTCTGGTACTGGCAATGCTCACTTCTTTCCGTATCTTCATGGTAAAACTTTCCGCATACTGCTTTCCGTCAATAATCTGCAGCACAAAAACACGGCTCATCAGAATGCCGAAAAATCCGCAGAACAGAACCATCAGTACAAATATACGGGAAGTAATAAAACTTAAAAACGCTTCTTTCCAGTCGTCAAACAATGTCAATCCGCTCCTTAAGGTCTCGTTTTGGTTCCAGTTTCTGATCAATCATATAAATGACCCTGTACAAAAATAAAGTTACAAGGATGGTGTATAGAAGTTCCGGAAGGATAATTCTTCTGAAATAATAGAAAAAATCAAACCGGCTGCGCATAAGGAACATAATACCGTACGTTCCCAGTCCGTAGACCAGTTCACTGGCTGAGATCAGCGCAAGAGGCAGTTTGATATCTTCTCCGTAAAATATCTGATTGAAATATCCATTGGCATAGCCAATATAGGAATACAAGAGGGCGTGCATTCCCAGAAGCCGCCCGAAAAAGATGTCTTCCAACAGTCCGCAGAAAAATCCGACTGCCATTCCCTCCTTCTTGCCCTTCATAAATCCATAGGCAGAGGTGAGGATAATCAGAAGATTCGGACTGATAGAAGCAATAGAAAAGCTCTGAAATACCGTGCTCTGAAGGAGAAAGCATACCAGAATCATGAGTACAATTACGATCTTACGTTTCATGTCAGTTTCCTCCCTGCTATTCTGCGGAATTCAGGTCATCTGTATTTACCTGCTGTTTTAAATCCGTAATGACCAGTACTGTGCTCAGGTGCTCAAAATCCACTGCCGGAGTCAGACTTCCTGATTTAGTCAGATTGTTTGCATCCGTGGAAAGTTCATTGACATATCCAATCAGGATACCTTCATGATACTTTGCACTGGCATAGGAAGTGACAACTTTGTCACCCTGTACTACTTCGTCATCTTCATCGCGAAGCTGATTAAGCTGCAACGTTCCCTCGGTAATCATCTGCAGATCTCCTCTCACGTAACAGAGATCTGAGTTTTTCAGAATCATGGCACTGACATTACTCATATCATCAATGATGGAACGTACCTGTGCCCAGTCAGGTCCGACTTTTGTCACAATACCAACCAAACCTCCGCCTGCAATTACATTCATGTCTACCTGAATTCCATCATCCGTTCCTTTGTCTATGATAAACATATGAAACCAGTTTCCAGAATCCTTCCCGATAACATTGGCTGCAATCTTGTTCAGGCTGGAATAATCCTTATCCAGCTGGTAGAGATTTTTCAGCTCCTCCAGCTCATAACGTTCCTGCAACAGTGCATTATTTTCAAGAGTCAGTTCAGCCACCTGTTCCTGCAGTGCCTGATTTTCACTGCGAACTTTTTTCAGGTCCTCCAGATTATCAGCCTTATCTCTGGCCCATCCGCCAACCGCATTCATTCCCTTCTGAACAGGAATCAGCACATATCCGGAGACCACATTCAGCGGGCCTCCGTCAAAGTTAGTCAGGAAGGATAGAGACATGGTTCCGATACATAGAACCGTGACTGCAAACAAAATATATTTACTTGGAATCGTCGTACGGTTTTTTCTTCTCATCGTCTCCGGCTCCAGTCTTTATTCATATTTCTGCTCCTTGGTTACAAAAGCGAGGGAACGGAAATCACGCTCATTGATTACGCGGGAAAGTCCTTTAACCACGCTCAGTTCCGGTTCTGGATCAACAGTCACACGGATACCGGATTTTTCCTGAAGGAGCTCATCCATCTTACGGATTCTTGCAGAACCGCCGGTCAAATAGATACCGTTCTGGATAATATCCACGCCCAACTCCGGTGGTGTTCTCTCCAGAATGGTTTTAACAGCATCAACGATCACGCCCAGCTGCTCTTTGATTGCATCATATACGAAGGACGCGGAAATTTCCAGCATCTGCGGAAGTCCCACTACCATGTTGCGCCCACAAATCTTCATCGTCGCCTCTTCTGGATTGATAGCATAGGCCAGTTTTTTCTTGATAGATTCTGCTGTCTTGCTTCCAATGAAGAAGTTATGTTCTTTACGGATTGCACTCTGAATTGCATCATCAATAGAGCGTCCTCCTGTCTGGATCAGGCGGCTGATAACGATTCCACCCAGGGAAAGGACGGAAATCTCTGTTGTTTCTGCACCGATATCTACGATTAACACACCCTGTGCTTCTTTTACATTGATTCCAAGTCCAAGACCTGCTGCTACCGGTTTGTCTACCAGATAAACAGTCTTCGGCTTCATACTGGAATCCTGAATCAGGGTTGTAAAAATACGCTCCTGCATATCCGTCGGAAGTGCAACGAAATACTCTGCTCCCTTCAACTGTCCTTTTGTGGAACTCTCCAGAAAACGTTTCAGGAACGTCTGCATATTGCTGATACTTGCAAGATTTCCATAGGACATTGGGCTGGACACCTGAATATTGGCCGGAGCCTTTTCATACATGGCATATGCCTCATCTCCATATGCGAGCATCTCTTTTTTGTCCTGTACTGCCACCATATTGTGCTGCATCAGACAGCTGTCCTGTTCTTTATGATAAATTTTCAGATGGTAAGAACCAAAATCGCAGCCAAAACAATGATTATTCATGGTATATTCCTTCTTTCTTCTAAGTTATAGGTAGTGTTCCTCCCGGAGACTCACATAAGCATGTTCTCCGATAATAATATGGTCTGTCAGAGCAATCCCAAGAAGCTGTCCTGCTTCTTTTATGCGTCTGGTTACATTCAGATCCTCCTGGCTTGGGCTTGCATCGCCGCTGGGGTGATTGTGAAGCAGTATAATCTGCACTGCCCGCGCAGCAAGTGCCTCCACAAAGATTTCCCGCGGTGAAATTACCGATGCATTCACTGTCCCTTTAAACATATAACGTTCTTTGATCAGTCTGCCCCGTTGATTGAGCATGAGAAGCAACAGTACTTCCTGCTCCTCATGCCGCAGATCTTCCATATAATAATTTGCCACCGCTGAGGGCGATGTAAAATGAGTGCCTTCTCCGGCTTCCTCTCTCGCCATTCTTCTGGCAATTTCAAGAAGGCATTTCAGCTGAACGGCCTTCACTTTTCCGATGCCTTTTACTTTGGAAAGTTCATCAAGACTCAGTCTTCGAATTCCCGTAAAGCCTTCTCTCTCCGGAACCAGCTTTAAGAGATCTCCGGCCAGTTCCAGCACATTTCTTCCTTTTGCACCGGTTCTTAAAATCACCGCCAGAAGATCCCTGTTTGACAATGACTGCACTCCATGACGGATGCACCGTTCATAAGGTCTGTCTTCCTGCGGCAGACTGCTGAAATTTTCATTCATGGTAATACCTCCGTTAAGTTTGTCTCTCTCCAGACACCCCGAAGGTTACCTTGTTAGTATGTCCTTATATCCAGCGGTAAATCAGAATTGCCAGAACTATTCCAATGATGCTGGCAATGGTAATCTTAATGGTCAGTCCAAAGGTCAGCACAACCAGTCCAAGTGACAGTACCAGCGGGTTTTCAAGTCCGAAGGCTTGTCCGTAATTCAGCCAGCTAAGACCGGAAACATTGGCTGCCAGACTTCCAATAAAGCCTCCCAGTACCACTCCTGCCAGTACAAGCAAAAGCAGTGTCCAGCCATTTTTCGCACCTCTCATATGTATACTACCTCCAAATACCGATTCAGTTAATCATAACACGGCACATATTTTTTTGCAATTGCTTCTGCAATCTTTAGTCCATCCATAGCGGCGGAGGTGATACCTCCTGCATAACCGGCACCTTCTCCGCATGGATAAAGTCCTGATAATTCGCTTTCAAACTCTGTATTTCTTATAATGCGAACCGGAGAAGAAGTCCGGCTCTCCACACCGGATAACACCGCATCTGATCTGGAAAATCCATGGATCAGAGCTTCGCATCCTTTGATTCCTTCTTTCAGTGCCGATGATAACTCCTGCGGAAAAATCGTCCGTACATTGGACAGTTCATATTGTCCCTTGATGCAGGGTTCTACCTCCCCAAGCATGGTACTTGGCACATTCCTGCAAAAATCTCCAAATAACTGAACCGGCACCTTACCGTCACATAATCCATAAGCTGCCTTTTCCAGCTTTCGCTGAAATTCCACACCAGCCAGCACATCTGTCCCCGGAAAATCGTCCGGTGTCACCGTAACAATCATGGCACTGTTGGCATTCCGGCTGTCTCTTGCCTGATAGCTCATACCATTTACTGCCAGGTGTCCTTCTTCGGAAGAAGCGTTGACCACCCATCCCCCCGGACACATACAGAAAGAATAGACACCTCTTCCCCCTCCGGTCTGCCGCGTCACTTTGTAAGCAGCTGCAGGCAATATTGCCGGATAGTCTTTTCCATATTGGCTTTCATTGATCATATGCTGAGGATGTTCCATGCGGACGCCCACCGCAAAAGATTTTGCCTGCATAGGTATGCCCTTTTCCTTTAGCATGGAGAACGTATCTCTTGCACTGTGGCCAATGGCAAGCACCACCACGTCAGTCCGCAATTCCTGTTCTTCCACCCTATCGGCTGTCTGGCGCTGCTCATAAGACACGCCCCGGATCTTTCCGCGATCTGTCAGAAGATCGGTGACCCGGCAGCCAAACCTCACTTCTCCTCCTAAATCTTCTATCTCTTTTCGCATCCGGGTTACAATCCCAATAAGCTGATCTGTTCCCAGATGGGGTTTATTTTCATATAAAATTTCTTCCGGTGCACCTGCTTCCACAAAAAGTTCCAGCACCTTCCGGTTTCTTCCAACCGGATCTTTAACCATCGTATTGAGCTTTCCATCAGAAAAAGTTCCGGCACCGCCTTCTCCAAACTGTACGTTAGAGGTGGGATTCAATTTCCCGGTAAGCCAGAAAGTCTCCACCGTTCTTGCACGATCTTCCGCCCGTTCGCCCCGTTCCAGAATAATGGGGGCATATCCATTTCTTGCCAGCATCAGTCCGCAGAACAATCCCGCTGGTCCAGCTCCAATAATCAATGGACGTCGGTTAAGCGGATTTTCTCCGTGAGCAGGAAACTGATACCAGGTTCTTACCGCTTTGCTCACCTGCTTCGGACAGTGTTTGAGCACAGATAGCTCTCTTTTCACTTCCACATCCACCAGATAGACGTACTTTAACTCACCGCCCCTGGCATCCAGAGATTTCCGTATGATCTCATAACGAATCAGGTCTTCCGGCCGAATCCGCAATATCTTTATCATTTTCGCTTTTAAATCCTCCGGCGTATGTATCACCGGAAGCTTCAGCTGTTGAATTCTAAGCATCTGCTACTCCTCACTTCCTGCAGCATTTCCTGCAAGATAACCGCTGGTCCACGCCCACTGAAGATTGTAACCGCCGCAGGCTCCATCCACGTCCAGAAGTTCGCCACACAGGTAAAGTCCCGGTACTTTTGCCGATTCCATGGAACAGTTCTTCAACTCTGCAAGCGGCACTCCGCCTGTACACACCTGCGCCTGCTCATAACCGCGGCATCTGGTAATATGGAAGGTATATTTTTTGATCTGACCAATCAGATGGTTCCAGTCCGCTTCTTTCCACTCCCGGCTTTTCTTCTTCATGGAAATACCGGCCCGTTTCAAAATCACATCTGATAATTTTTCCGGGAACATGCCAAGCAGCACATCCGTGCCCGACCGTTCTCCGATAAATTCTGCCTTGTCTTTTAAGATTTCTTCCAGTTCCTCTGCTGTATGCTCCGGGCAAAGATCCAATGTCACCTGACAGCTGCCGCCATGTTCCAGTGCACGTGCTGCATATCGGCTCAGCTGAAATACAGGGATTCCGGACAGCCCATAGGCAGCAAACTGAATCTCTCCCTCTTCTTCATATGCAGCATGTTCTGGTTCCACGGTAAGTGTCGCTTTTGCATCGGTGCGTACCCCGGTCAGTTTTCCGCAGTCTTTCTCTGACGCGCAGATTCCTGTCAAAGCAGGAAGCGGTGTTACAACAGAGTGGCCGAAACTTTCCGCAAAACGATATCCGTCTCCCACTGTGCCCGTCTCCGGTGCTGCTTTGGAACCACAGGCAAGAATCAATGCATCTCCCTCATAGGTCCATCCTTCTGTCACTACCTGAAACTGTCCATCCTTCTTATGAACTTCCAGCACCTCTGTATTGCAAGCCAGTTTCACACCCTGCCGCAGTGCTTCCAGCCGCAGCACTTCCGCAATAGAAGCAGCCTGTCCACTGGCCGGATAAAGATACCCGTTTCTGTCTTTTACCCGAATTCCGAGTTTTTCAAAGAAACGCACCGTATCGCCCATGGAAAATTGCAACAACGCTTCTCTGACAAATTCCGGTGCCTCACTCCGGTAATGTTCCAGTTTCTGATCTTTATTAGTAAAATTACATCGGCCGTTTCCTGTCACCAGCAGTTTTTTCCCGGTCTGCTTATTCTTTTCCAGAAGCGTCACCTTCGCGCCCTGCTCTGCTGCCGCAATGGCTGCCATCAGGCCGGAAGCACCACCTCCGATAATCAATACTTTCTTCACTACTTATCTCCCCTGCTTCAGAATCTCATCAATCCGTTCCCGCAATGGCTGCAGCTCTCCCATTTCTTCTGCTGCAGCTTCCATTCCGGCTTCTGCCTCTTTTGCAAGCACCTGTTCCCCGGATGCCAGATACCGCATTCTCTGCCAGGCAGCTTCGTAGTATTTTGCCACGCCATAGCACTCTTTCAGTTCCTCATCCGGCTCGACGCCATTGGCTTCATTTTCATAATAATATTCTACACATTTTTGGTATTCCTGATCCTTCATCCGTCTTAAAAATGCGGATGTTTTGTGACCGGTTTCCATAAACGGAAAGGTAAACCCTGCAATGGCAATGAGCTCAATAGTCAGAATCACCGCCAGAAATACAACCATAAGGTCCATAAAAAACAGAACCGGCTTTCTCATGCTTTCTTTCATTCCAGCCCATACCTCTCTCTCAACAGTTTGCTGATTCTTGCAGAAGTCATGCCGTCCAGTTCAGAAATCTCTTCGTCTGTCAGGGGAAGCATCTCTTTCAGTACTTCCGCCATCCGCTGCCGCATGGTTTCAAAAACTTCCGGGTTTTCTGCATTCTCTGCATCTTCATAGGTTTCCCGATAGAACGCCGCCAGTGTATCTGCAAAATATGTAATATTTCCATCATATATCCTATCAAGAGAAATCTCCATATTTTGGGCCAGATCTTTCGCTGCTTTCTCCGTCACATCATAACGCCAGGCACACCACAGAATGGGATACCAGGATGCAAACTTTCCGGATTCGCTGTCCGTCAGATGGTAATATTCCCCGTACTCAAACAAATCTCCGTAAGCCCCTTCGTCCAGATAAGTTTCCATCTGGCTGCAGGTTTTCTCGTAATTTCTGCCCGCCTTCCATCTTCTGGAAAATTTCTCCACGTACCCGGAACTGACCTCTGCTGCTAAAAACATGCCCAACAGTACAATAAACACCAGAACTCCCAGCACCGCTCTTTTATGGGAACGCAGTTCAAAATGCCGGGTTTTCTTCCAGACGTCCGCTTTGGTTTTCTCGTATTCTTTTTGAAATTTCCGCATGTCTTTGTCATGCTGCTTTGTATTATTGCTCATTGAGAATACTTTCCTTTAACTGTTGGTTGTTTTTCTGCTCCTCATAATTACTGTACTGAAATATAAGAAATGCCGCCAACAGTACGACTACCATCGTGACTGCCACCAGCCGCACCATATGCATCCATGCGTTTCCAAATGAGCGCTGTCTCTTACCGTTCATGTTTTTCCTCCAGCAAAAGCAGAACCTCTTCATCTGTCATGGTTGGCAACTCTGCTAATTCCTCGTCTGTCAGTCCAAAGCATACTTTCAGGGACAGTTCCAGGTCTTTCTGGATATTTCGAAGATCCGTTTCCGTTTTTTCACAGTCAATCACATCTTTTGCCACTGCACAGAGGGAGTCCGTATCATAAAATTCCGGAAGCAGCCCGCCGATGGTCTCCAGATGATCATTCTGCTCATAAATACTGTCTGCCGCCAGATAACCGTTTAGATGCTCTTTGATAAAGCGTTCGATTTCAATACATTTGGTCTGGGGCTGCCAGGGCAGAAACGGTCCAGCGGTCCAGCCAGTCAGATTGTAGGATTTGCAGTACGCAAAATACTGCTCATATTTTCCAGCCGCCAGATACTGGTCCATCTGCTCAGATACCAAAGTAAAGTCGGCCACAGCTGCATCCTGCTTCTTATAATAAGAATGGTCATCCGCAAGAAACGTGACAAATAAAAGGCCAAAAACCAGTACACCAAGTACCACAAGTGTGATACCTCTGGTCATCCAGTCGTAGGACAGTTTCCAGACTCTTTTTACCTTCTGGCTGGTTTCCGCATAATCCTGCTCATAATATTGTTTGTCTTTTGCATAGCGTTCTGCCCGCGGATTCGGCTTCCCACAATAAGGGCAGACCGCATCCGTCAGCTGCAGATTGGCGCCGCAGTATTTACATTTCATATGGTTTTACGCTTCCAGTTTTGCAATTCCTGCATTTTTCAGTTTCTGTAAAGACATAAGAATGCCGAACTTGGCATGCTCCCAGGTAAGCCCGCCCTGGAAATAAACGGCATAAGGCGGTTTGATAGGACCGTCTGCTGAAAGCTCAATGGAAGAGCCCTGCACGAAAGCACCTGCTGCCATGATGACATCACTGTCATATCCCGGCATTGCCCACGGTTCCGGTTCCACATAACTGTCTACCGGGGCTGCTGCCTGAATTCCCTTACAAAATTCAATGACACCTTCCGGTTTTCCAAAAGTGATGGCCTGAATAATATCGTGACGGCTCTCGGTACCATTTGGCAGTACATCAAATCCCAGTTTTTCATAGACATTAGCGGCAAAAATAGCACCTTTCAGTGCACCGGCCGTTACCGTCGGAGCCAGGAAAAATCCCTGATAGAAGGACTGCATGACGCCAAGGGTCGCACCTACTTCTTTTCCAAGACCCGGAGAAGTCAGGCGGTATGCACAGTTCTCTACATATGCCTCTTTTCCTACAATATAACCACCGATGGGAGCCAGTCCGCCGCCCGGATTTTTAATCAGGGAACCAACACACAGATCTGCACCCACATCGGTCGGCTCGATCCGCTCCACAAACTCACCATAACAGTTGTCTACCATGCAGATTACATCCGGTTTGATGGATTTGACAAATGCAATAACCTCGCCGATCTCCGTCACAGACAATGTCTTTCTGGTCTGATAACCTTTGGAACGCTGGATGTGTACCATTTTCGTTTTCTCGTTGATGGCTGCGCGGATGCCATCCAGATCAAAACTGCTGTCTGCTTTCAAATCCACCTGCTGATAGGTGATTCCGTATTCTGCAAGACTTCCGTTACTGGGACGTATTCCAATGACTTCTTCCAACGTATCATAGGGTTTTCCTGAAACCGCCAGAAGTTCATCACCAGGACGCAGGTTGGCAGCCAGGGCCACTGCCAGAGCGTGAGTACCGCAGGTGATCTGCGGACGCACCAGCCCGGCTTCCGCGTGGAACGTATCTGCATAAACATCTTCCAGTGTGTCTCTTCCGAGATCGTTGTAACCATATCCACTGGTAGCTGCAAAATGAATATCGCTGACGCGGTTCTTCTGCATGGCATGCAGCACCTTCAGCTGGTTATATTCTGCTGTCTCGTCAATGGCTGCGAAACGTTCCTTTAATTCCTCTGCAATTTTCTGTCCATAGGTATAGACATCATTATCGATGCCCATTTCCTGATACATTTCATTTAAATTCATTTCAGTATTTCCTTCTCTCTTAATATTGTAAGCATTGCTTCAAGAATCTTCTCCTCGTCGTATGCATAATCCTGCTTATTCATCCAGATTACATCCTCTTCTCTCTTAAACCATGTAATCTGTCTCTTTGCAAAATGCCTGGTATCCCGTTTTAATATTTCTACGGCTTCCGGCAGCGTATAGGTACCGTCCAGATACTCCAGGATTTCCTTATATCCAAGTCCTTTCATGGACACCATCTCCTGATGACAGCCCATCTCTTTTAATCTCCGGACTTCTTCCACCAGTCCTGCTTCCATCATCTGGTCAATACGCTGCTCAATCCGCCGATAGAGATGCTCACGTTCATCATTGAGCACGAAATAAGCGAAATTATAAGGTGACTGCCGTTCCCGCTGCTCTTCATTATGCTCAGAGATCTTTTTCCCGGTAAGCTTATAAAACTCCAGTGCACGGATCACCCGTTTTATATTATTTTCGTGAATGGCATCCGCCGATTCCGGGTCAACTTTTTTCAGTTCTTCATGAAGCCAGGTACTTCCTTTCTCTTCTGCCAGCCGTTCCAGCTCTGCCCGGTAGGGACTTGCTTCATTTTCCGTAAAGTCAATATCCCGTACCACGGCCTGAATATAGAATCCGGTTCCTCCCACCAGGATCGGAATATGTCCCCGGCTTCGAATCTCCTTCATGGCCGATTTTGCCATCTCCTGAAACCGGACCACATGGAACTCTTCAAAAGGTTCCAGTTCGTCCACCAGATAGTGGCGGACGCCATCCATTTCTTCGGGCATGATCTTGGCGGAACCAATGTCCATGTGCTTATAGACCTGCATGGAATCTGCAGATATGATCTCTCCATTCACTGCCTTCGCCAGTGCAATGGAAAGCTTTGTCTTGCCGACCGCAGTTTGGCCGGTCAGTATGATTAACGGTTCTTTCAAAAAGAAGATCCCCCTTCTTTAAATAAATCCTGCAGAATGACTTCTGCATCTTTGTCTCTGTAATGCTCCTGATCCAAAAGTCCGCGTTCGTCCAAATACCAGGAGAAACGACCGGCTCTCTTGCCGGTAAAAGTGGTATATTTCCGGTATGACTTCCAGACAGCTTCATAGCGTTCCTTCCACGTCGGGCAGTAATGGCTCATATAGTGCTGCGCCAATTCCATCGCCTGACAAGTCGGATCATCACTTAAAGCCGATAGCTGCACACCTCCGCCCGGATGTCCGGTACGGCTGTCTGTTGGTGAGGAATGCAGGATCACCATACTCTGATCTGCGCATAACCCAAGACAGATCCAGACATGACCATTCATACTGAACAGGTCGCCCGGCTTAAAATCCCTGCAGCTGCTGATTTTCTGTGTCCAGGTTCCAAGCTTTCGCTCCTTCGCAAGCGTATACGCCATCTCCGTGGAAAAGATCACATAGCCGTCTTTTCCAGATACCGTCTCCAGTGTATTATAAATAGCCCATCCGGCATATCCGGTACAGTCCGCACCGGCATATCCATATGCATTCTGATTATGGACCGGATCGTATTCTTTATACGTATAATACGCATCCTGTTCCTGAAAAAATCGAATCCAGCTGCCTGGAACTCCGATGGAACAGGCCTCTTTGGATGCCCCGGTATTTTCAAAATTCCAGCCGCCTCCATAAACATAGAGAACCGTTCCCGCCGGCTGCATGGCGGTTGCCAGAAAATTTTTCAACGTCCGTTTTCCGGGTGTGCAGATGACAGGTATTTGACTTATCATTGTCATACTCACAGTTCTGCTGGTTTTTCTTTATCTTACGCAAACCGTCAGAATCCGTTTCTATACGATTCGTTTAAATTTCTTTTCCAACTCATATTTGCTCATGGAAATAATCGTTGGCCGTCCATGAGGACAGTTGTAAGGATTTTCCAGAGACAACAATTCATCAATCAGCGCTTTTGCCTCAATGGCAGACATCTGATGATTGCCCTTTACCGCCGCCTTACAGGACATGGATGCCACTTTGTCCATCAGGGACTCAGAATTGCCGCTTCCCGTAATGTCAGAGAGGCTGTCCAGAAGTTCCATGAGAATCTCCCGTCTTGCCACTCCTGGCAGGTTAGCGGGTACCGCACGCACGGCATAGGCTTTCTCGCCGAATTCTTCGATCTCAAATCCCATCTCCGTAAAACAGCTGCGGTATTTGAGGAACAACTCTTCTTCCTGCATGCTCAGGTTCAGAATAATAGGCGGAGACAGCATCTGGGACTGGAAGGTCCGGTTCCTCAGATCTTTCATAAGACGCTCATATAGTACTTTCTCATGGGCTGCATGCTGATCAATAATATAAAGTTTTTCACCAAACTGCACTAACCAGTAGGTGTCAAACAGCTGGCCGATGATCACATGATGGACGGCGGCTTCTTTCGATAGCAGTTTGCCGTCAAAAAGGTCTAGCTGCTCCGGTTTTTGTGGAGGCTTCTCCTCCACGGGTGTTTCTGGGACAGTGGCTGACTGCTCAGGCACTGTCGATTGCGCGGTTTCAGTGGTCTCCCTCTGCTCAGTCGGAGCAGGCGCCTCCGGCGCTTTGTAGCGTTCCTCCACCCGTTTCCGCATCTGTTCCATAAAATATTCCAGGTTCTTATCCTGGGGTTTGACCGGCTCCTTCTGTGGTTCCGGTGTGGTCCATATCTTTTCCAACGGCACTTTCTGTTCCGGCTTCTGGTACGACGGAATCGTCCGCTCTACGGATGCGGTCGGAATCGCTGCTGGCTTTTGCACCTGGTAAGTACTCTCCGGCTCCCGCAGTGTCTGTACCGGAGGCACCTGCTGCGGCGCTTTTTCCGGCATAACCACCTGTTTCTTCGGTTCATCCAGCGTCACTTCCGGGATCAGTTCCCGGCCGGACAAAGCGTCCTTCGTCATCCGCTCCAACAGATCATAGACCAGGTTCTGGTTACTGAACCGCAGCTCCATCTTAGTCGGATGCACATTCACATCCAGCATCTTCCCATCCATGTGAATATCCAGGCACACAAAGGGATACCGATGCTGCATCATAAAGGTTTTATAACCATCTTCAATGCCCTTTGCAATGATCTTACTCTTGACATAGCGACCATTTACAAAATAATTTTCATAATTCCGGTTGCCTCTGGAAATCTCCGGTTTTCCAAGGAAGCCTCTCACATGAAGCGGTCCTTCCTCCCGGTCTACTTCAATCAGGCACATGGCCACATCTCTTCCATAGAGATGATAGATCACATCTTTTAAGTTTCCATTCCCTGAAGTCTGAATCCGCATCTGCCCGCCGATAAGCACCTTGAATCCCACTTCCGGGTGGGACATGGCCAGATGGGTCATAAGCTCATGAATGGCCGAAGCCTCACTCATTTCACTCTTCAGAAATTTCTTCCTGGCCGGCGTGTTGTAAAAAAGATTCCGGATAATAAAAGTGGTTCCGTCAGGCGCACCGATCTCCTCCAGACTTTTCTGCACTCCACCCTCGATGCAGCAGCGGCTTCCCAGTTCATTTTCTTTTGTCTTCGTAATCAGTTCCACCATGGCAACGGCGGAAATACTGGATAACGCCTCACCACGGAATCCAAGAGAAGAAACCCCTAAAAGGTCATCCGCACTGCGGATTTTACTGGTAGAATGCCGTAAAAACGCTACAGGAATATCGTCTTTTTCCATACCGCTTCCATTATCCGTAATCCGGATATAGCCGATACCGCCCTCTTTAATCTCTACCGTGATCTGGGTAGCACCTGCGTCAATGGCATTTTCCACCAATTCTTTCACGACAGAGGCCGGACGTTCTACTACTTCTCCGGCTGCAATTTTATCAATGGTCTGCTGATCTAATACTGCAATTTTTCCCACGATCATTCTCCTATGTTACCAGCGGTTTTTCAGCTTATTCTGAAGCCGGTATAATGTGTTCATGGCGTCCATGGGTGTCATATTGGAAATATCCAGTTCCTGCAGTTCCTTCACTACATCGTCATCTTTTACTGTATCAAACAGAGAGATCTGCTCCAGATCTACTTCGTCATAGGTCTTCGGCTTGGTCTTCTGCTTCGCCTTTGCCTGGCTTTCCTCAGCAATGGCTTTGGCTTTCACGGAAATGTCGGCCTGGCTCAATTCCTCCACCAGTTCTTTGGCACGGGAAATGACGCTTTCCGGCACACCTGCCAGCTTCGCTACCTGGATACCGTAGGATTTATCTGCACCGCCTTTGACAATTTTCCGTAAAAATACAATATCGTCGCCTTTTTCCTTGACAGCAATACAGTAGTTATTCACACCTTCCATAGTGCCTTCCAGTTCAGTCAGTTCATGGTAATGGGTGGCAAACAGGGTCTTGGCCCCAAGTAATTTCTTATCTGCTATATGTTCAATGACCGCCCAGGCGATGGACAGTCCGTCAAAGGTGCTGGTTCCACGGCCGATTTCATCAAGAATCAGGAGGCTGTTAGAAGTGGCATTTCTTAAAATATTGGATACCTCGTTCATCTCCACCATAAAGGTACTCTGCCCGCTGGCCAGATCATCCGATGCACCCACGCGGGTAAAAATCCGGTCCACAATACCGATATCTGCACTGTCTGCCGGAACAAAACTTCCCACCTGAGCCATCAGTACAATGAGGGCGGTCTGTCTCATATAGGTAGATTTACCTGCCATGTTCGGTCCGGTAATAATGGAGATACGGTTGGCTCCGTTGTCCAGATAAGTATCATTGGAAATGAACATATCATTGGAGATCATATTCTCCACTACCGGATGACGGCCGCCGCGGATATCAATAACACCGCGGGTATTGATCTTCGGGCGCACATAACGGTTTTTATCTGCCACATAAGCAAGAGAAGTAAAGACATCAAGCTTCGCCACTGCCTTCGCTGTCTTCTGAATACGTAACACCTCAGAAGCAATCTGATCCCGTACTTCACAGAACAGCTGATACTCCAGGGCGGTCAGCTTCTCTTCCGCGCCCAGAATGGTATCTTCCAGTTCTTTTAATTCCGGCGTAATATACCGCTCTGCATTCGTCAGAGTCTGCTTGCGGATATAATCATCCGGCACCAGATCCTTATAAGAATTGGTTACTTCCAGATAATAACCAAATACCTTATTAAATTTGATCTTCATGTTCTTGATTCCGGTGCGTTCCCGCTCCTTCGTCTCAATCTCGGCAAGCCAGGTCTTTCCTTCTGTCTTGGCCGTACGATATTTATCTACATCCGTATTGTAACCGTCACGGATTATATTGCCGTCACGGATAGAAATGGGCGGTTCTTCCAGAATGGATTTTTCCACCAGCGTATGCAGATCTTCCAATGGATCCAGTTCTTCCAGAATCTCCTGCATCAGCGGACTTTTCAGTTCCGTGAGCAGAGTCCTGATCGAAGGCAGCATTTCCAGAGAAGCTTTAAATGCGATCAGATCTCTTGGATTGGCTGTCTGATAGCTGATTCTTCCTATCAGACGTTCTAAATCGTAAATCGGATTCAAATATTCTCGGAGTTCTTCGCGGGTAATCATCTGACTGTTCAGTTCCTCTATGGCTGTCAGACGTTTTTCAATCTCTTCCTTGTCAATCAGCGGCTGTTCCAAATAGCTTCGGAGTGTTCTGGCTCCCATAGCTGTCTTTGTTTTATCCAGTACCCAGAGAAGGGAACCTCGTTTCTGCTTCTCCCGCAGGGTCTCTACCAGTTCCAGATTTCTCCGGCTGGAGCTGTCGATAATCATATAATTGCCAGATACATAGGGCAGCAGTTTCGTTATATGAGCCAGGGACGTCTTCTGGGTCTCTGTAAGGTACCTCAGCAGCGCGCCGGCTGCGATCACTCCGCATCCAAAGTCCACCACACCCAGTCCTTCCAAAGACTTCACATGAAAATGCTCCAGCAGAGTGTTTTTGCAGAGTTCATCATCAAAATACCAGCTCTCCAGTGGGTACATCACCAGATTTAACCGTTCTTTTAAATCATCCAGCTCCACGCCGCTCATAAGAAGTGCCTCATTGCAGATTACTTCGCGTGGTGTGAATTTATAGAGCTCGTCCATAAGTTTTCTGGAAGAATCTACTTCCGTCACAAAATAATCACCGGTCGTTACATCCGCAAAGGAAATGCCGAACCGGTCACTCACATAGACAATACTCATAATATAGTTATTTTTTGACTCATCCAGCGCCTGGGCATTGAGATTCGTTCCCGGTGTCACCACACGGATCACTTCTCTCTTTACCAATCCTTTCGCAAGAGCCGGATCCTCCACCTGTTCACAGATGGCAACCTTGTAGCCTCTGGATACCAGTTTGCTCAAATATCCTTCTACCGCATGAAATGGTACTCCACACATAGGAGCACGTTCCTCCAGACCGCAGTTCTTTCCGGTCAGCGTCAGTTCCAGTTCCTTGGAGGCAATCTTTGCGTCATCAAAAAACATCTCGTAGAAATCTCCGAGACGATAAAACAAGATGCAGTCTTTATATTCTTCCTTGGTCTTCATGTACTGCTGCATCATTGGTGTCAAATTCTGTTTATCCATGAATTCTCCTTGGTATTTATCTATTTTCATATTTATCCAACGTTATTATATCCGCAAATCCTTCTGAACACAATTCTAAAATAAAAACTGCCACCGAAAAATTTCCGGTGGCAGGGGTTTTTGCATCATATTCTCAATAAATCCATATCTATCATCGTCACATCTTCCATCAAAATCCGACTTCCGTCCATGAGAACAATTCTGTGCTCATAGTCGTCAAGCTTTTTTATATTTCCTGTCACGGTAACATATTCACCGCCCTCTTTTCTGGCATCCGGCACAAAACAGGTAATACTGACCTTGGGATGTTCGTTCAGATGTTCGGAAATGGACTGTAATTTTTCATTCAAAGCCTGCCGTTCATATTCGTCCAGCTCCACACGCTGATCTGTCAGTCTTGCTGTCTCTGCAATTGCAGCATCATAGCCTGTCAAAGCAGCAAATGGTGAAAACTGCGCCGCCCGGTCTTCCATGGACATCTGCGGATGTATTCTTGATACATGATGGGGAAGCTGGATGATATCATCATATTCACTCACGCCTTATGCCCTCCAATCTGCTCATTTCGATTTTTGGCAGTTGCACCTTCCTGAAGACTCATCCCTTTCAAAATTGCATTTTTGCCAAACTTTTTCTTAATCGTAATTGTAGCTTCCTGTAATTTTCTTTCCCGGTCCAGTCTTAGTGCCTCCTGCTTTTCCTGCTCCTCTTCAGCCGCATAATCTGTAAATAAATCCAGCTGTTGATAGCTGTTGTTCTTCTGCGGAGCGGCTTTCTCCTCCACAATATTGTTTGCCGTAATATTCATTCTCCGGATCAGCAGATTCTTGTCCACAATACGGTCGTACAGAACAGAAGCCGCCTCTACCATCTTTTGCGTGGAAGAAGTAAAGCTTTCCAGATTCTCCGTTCCATGGGCATGTTTTGGAATCTGTCTTCCATAACGGTCCGTAACCACCTCACCTCGATATTTCTTTCTGCGTTCCGGATCTGTCAGATTTTCAATATCATAGCCAACAGTAATGACAATCTGATCAGTGACAAGACGCTTTTCAACCAAATCAAGAGAAAGAGCATCTGCCATCTCCCTTACTACAAGCTTTGCTTTTTCCGCATCATATGGACACTGCAGCACCTGACCGGAACCAAGACTGCTGCTCTCCGGCTGGTATGCCTTCACCGCTTCCACCGTACAGGGTTCCCATCCCCATGCATGGTCAATCAGAAGCTCTGCATTTTTTCCAAACAGCCGGTACAGTAACTCTTCATTCTGCTCCGAACAACGGGCTACGTCACCCATTGTATAAATGCCATAGGTTTCCAGTTTCTTTGCATATCCTCTGCCCACTCTCCAGAAGTCTGTAATCGGCCGGTGTGACCACAATTCTCTTCGGTAAGTCATTTCATCAAGAAATGCAATCCTGACTCCATTTTCATCGGAAGGAATATGCTTTGCCATGACATCCATGGCTACCTTACACAGATACAGATTGGTTCCAATTCCTGCCGTGGCCGTAATCCCGGTTGTCTCCAGCACTTCCAGAATCATTTTCATGGCAAGATCGCGAGGAGACAGACGATAGGTCTGCAAATAGTCCGTCACATCCATAAATACCTCGTCTATGGAATAAACAATGATATCTTCCGGTGCAACATATTTCATATAAATCTCATAAATCCGGGTGCTGTATTCCATGTAATAGGCCATACGCGGAGGGGCAATGATAAAATCCAACTCCAGTGAGGGATCTTTTGATAATTCCGAATAAAAATGAGAAGAACCAGAAAACTCTCTGCCCCTCAGATTTCGCTTTCGGTCTGCATTGACTTCCTGGACTCTTTGCTTTACTTCAAACAGACGCGCCCGGCCGGAAATACCAAATGATTTTAATGTAGGTGTCACCGCAAGACAGATGGTCTTATCCGTTCTGCTCTCATCCGCCACCACCAGATTCGTATCCAGCGGATCCAGTCCCCGATCCCGGCACTCCACCGAGGCATAGAATGATTTTAAGTCGATGGCAATGTACGTATGTTGTTTCATGACTATGCCTCCTCGTTGTTGTTACAAATCTCCGTTTTATTCTGTCTTAATTAAAACTTCCCATTTGCCATATCTTTTTCCATCTACCCGACGTATATATCCTTTCTTTTGTAAAGATTCCATAATCCGTTTTACAGTACTAAGTGATTTTCCGGTTTCTATTGTAAGCTCCTTTTGCTTAATTGATGAATTTTTTCGAAGAAGTTCCAAAATAGCCAATTCTTCCAAAGTACAGTCCAAAGTGTCAAATTGAGACTTTTGGACTGCAAAATTGACACTTTGGGAAATATCGTCTATATACTCAATATGCATATATCGATTTTTCAATTCATAATCTGTTCCTAAAATCAAATTACTGAAGAACATTTCTAAAAACTTCGTTGTTGCATGAATGCCATTTTGCAAATCATTATAATTAGCTCTTACCAATGCATTACGAAAATACCATGAATTTTTCTCAAAAGCATCATTGTTTACGCGAAACCCGAACGTTTTTATGTACTTAATCATAAAAACAGCGGTTGCCCTAGTATTGCCTTCGCAGAAAGGATGAATCTGCCATATATCTGAAGCAAATTTTGCCAGATGTCTTACCGACGCATCTATGGACAGTCCCTCATAAGAAAACTGTTTTTCCGTAGAAAAATCATAATCTAGAGTATCTTTGATACTATCCCACGCTGCATAAATAACCGTATGGCCTTTCAATACCCATTCCTTTTTCGTGATATTATAGTTTCTGATTTGACCGGCATGCGGAAATACGCCTTCAAATAATCTGCGGTGAATAGTCAGCCATTCGGCAGGCGAAAACTGAAATGTTTTCTCACCTAACAACTTTGCAATTCTCGCTGATACAATATCGGCCTCCTTCGTCTCATTTTCAGTTTCAACGCGATCAGCGCGTTGTTCATAATAGCTCTGAATACGCTTCTGTGCGTCATCTATACTAATTTTTCCCTCAATATGATCTTTGGCCGTATCCAATAGATACGCAGATGTTTTTAGTCCATCCACTGCCTGCAGACCAATCGCTGTCTGCCACGCTTCGCTTTTTTCTATTTTGTCAGGTTCGCCCTGCCTGATATATTCTTCAAGTTCGAACTGCCAGTTTTTTTCTAAAGACATAACCGCACCTCATTTTCTTACATATCTTTGATTCTTGCTATAATCCACTTACTTCCAATACTTTACACAAAATGATGCTATAAAAAGTATAGACATCTTTCATTATATAAAATTGCATTTTTAATCTGAAAATATAACTTTCCATGCGTATATCTTACCATACGTAACTCCAACAGTAAACATCAGTTCGGATTTCTAAATAAAAAGTCATTAAAGAAACCTACCAACGCTGCCGATAACTTGCCTTATGAGAAAGTTGGTAAGAATGAGCCTGTGTGCATTGCGGATGAGGTACCGTTTGAGATTCCGGAGAGCTGGGAGTGGATACGGTTAGGAAGTATTGTTGAAACTAATATCGGTCTAACTTATAAACCGCGTGATAAAGTAGATGAAAAAAATGGAATAGCCGTTTTGCGCTCTAATAATATTCACCTATTAATTTTTTTCATGGGCCTATATGCAAATATCCCCATCCCAGTTCCTGTTTTTCTTCGCCACAACAAGCTTTTATACGTGAAATGGGCCAGAAAATAGCTTCATCAGCCAAAAATTCCACCTTTTTTGAAAATGACAGGAATTTTTCTCCTTGTGGTTAGATATGCCTAATTTATTTATAGAAAGTATAGCACAAAAAAATAAGAGATACAATCCTGTAATCCAGGTGTATCTCTTATTTTCTTAATTAGCGTTCCGCAGTTCTCGCAAAAAAGTTTGCTAAGATTGCTCCGGATACATTGTGCCATACACTGAAGACTGCTCCCGGAATGGTTGCCAGCGGATACTGTGCAAAATGTACGGTTGCAAGAGAAGTTGCCAGTCCGGAGTTCTGCATACCGACCTCAATGGAGATTGCACGGCATTTGCTCTCATCCAGTTTCAAAACTTTTCCTACGCCGTAACCAACCGTGTAACCAAGTACATTATGAAGAATGACTACACCGATGATCAGAAGACCGGAAGTCATGATCTTTGCGGAGTTTGCGGATACAACAGCTGCTACAATCGCTACAATCGCAGTGGTGGAGATCAGCGGAAGGATTTCTACTACTGTCTCGGTAATTTTCTTAAAGAAGTGGTTGATGACAAATCCAAGCAGGATCGGTACAATCACGACTTTAATGATGGATACGAACATGCTCACTACATTCACATCTACTGTCTGTCCTGCATACAGCTTGGTCAGCAGCGGAGTCAGGAACGGAGCAAGAATCGTGGATACGGAAGTCATACCAACGGACAGTGCCACATCTCCTTTGGAAAGGTAAGTCATAACGTTGGAAGAAGTTCCTCCCGGGCAGGTACCTACCAGAATGACACCGACCGCCAGTTCCGGACTCAGGTGAAACAGTTTTGTCAGACCAAATGCCAGAAGCGGCATAATGGTAAACTGGGCAATACAGCCGATAATCACATCCTTCGGGCGGCTGAAGACTACTTTGAAATCATCCGGCTTCAGGGTAAGTCCCATACCAAACATAACAATACCAAGCAGTGTATTGACATAGCTTGTCTTAATAAAGCTGACACTGGACGGTGCAAACAATGCAACCAATGCCATAAGAATAACAATGGCCGCCATATAACGGCTTACAAAATTAGTGATTTTTTTCAGTACGTTCATTTCTAGTCTCCTCTTTTCCTCTTTTGTATATGCATCTTCACACCATAGCGCAAATGCTTCCACAGGTATTTTTACGTTGTCCGGACAAATAAAAAAACCTTCATCTCTACTACAAGAGACAAAGGTTTAAAATCCTCTGCGGTACCACTCTTCTTGCCATGGAATCCATGACCACTCTCTACTCATCTACTAATGAGCGACAGGATAACGACTGTCAACCGTCCGGATCTACGCGGTAACATGCTTCTCGAACCGGATGCTCAGAGGTGATTTTCACTGAAACTGCATCACCGCATTCCACCATCCGCGGCTCTCTGTAGAATTCCTTCCAGTTACTCGTCCTCGTCATTGCGAAGTTCATATAACGTTTGTTATGGTACTCCTGTTTTCAAAGCATGTCAATAGGATTTTACAAATTTTTTTCTTCCGGATAGACACTGGTAATGGCCGTCCGCAGATGTTCATAGCAATTCTCTAGATCTTTCTTACCATTTTCGTCAAGGGGCAGCTCCAATACCCGGTCAATTCCATTCTTAGAAATAACACAGGGAAGGCTCATGGCTACTCCGGTCATGCCATACTGGCCTGACAGAACAGTAGATACCGGTACTACGGATTTTTCGTTCCGGACAATGCTTCCAATCAGACGACAGGCGCTTAATGCCACGCCGGAACTGGTATAACCTTTCAGTTCCACAATGTCCAGTCCGATGACCTTGGTATCATGAAGAAGTTTCTCTTTATCCGGCTGTTCTTCAAGGTTAAACTGCTCTTTCAGCTGGTCAAAGGGCACACCTACAATATTTACCGTGTTCCACGGAATAAAAGAAGTAGAACCGTGCTCACCCAATACAAATCCCGTCACGTTCTTAGCGTCAACACCGCACAAATCACCCAGCATCTTATTAAAACGTGCCGTATCCAGCAAGGTTCCGGTTCCAAAAATTTTATTTGCCGGATAATTGAACTTTTTCTGTGCAATATAAGTGAGAATATCGAGAGGATTAGATACAACAATAATAATTGCCTCTCGCGTATATCGGGTAATCTGCTCCATAATATCGTTCATAACGCTGACATTTTTCTCCAAAAGCACCATCCGGTCTCTTGAATTACCCGGCTGAATACTGGGACCTGCTGTAATGACGATGATCTGTGCATCTGCACACTCTTCATAACCACCTACGCGGATGTCTGCATTAGCACTGTAGGCAAATGCGGTTGTATGGCTGGCATCCAGCACCTCTCCCAGCGCTTTCTTCTGATTACGGTTTACAACCACAATGTTATCCAAAATATTCATCCGAAGCACCGAATTTAAAATCGCGCTTCCTACATTTCCAGCTCCGATAATGACCATTTTTCCATAGGATACTTTTCCCATAACAGTTTTCTCCTCTCATTCTTTTTCAGCAGTCTATCATATTTCTGAAAAGAATGCAAAAAATTCCCGGTTGTCAGATGAAATCTGATTTCCGGGAATTATATATTAATTCATTACAACGGAATATTACCATGTTTTTTCGGAATTTCAGCTACTTGTTTGTTTTTCAGCATTTTCATAGCTGCCATAAGTCTTCTTCTCGTCTCAGACGGCTTGATGACTTCCGTTACAAAACCACGGGATGCAGCTACATACGGATTCATAAATTTTTCCTTGTATTCCTGTACCAACTGCTCTCTGGTCTCTTCTTTATTTTCTGCCTCGCTGATCGTGCGTTTAAATGCAATATTAACAGCACCTTCTGCTCCCATAACCGCAATCTCTGCTCCCGGCCATGCGTAGACAACATCCGCTCCCATGTTCTTACTATTCATGGCAATGTAAGCTCCACCGTATGCTTTTCTCATGATGACAGAAATCTTCGGCACGGTTGCTTCGGAAAATGCATACAGCATTTTTGCTCCATGACGGATAATTCCCTTGTGTTCCTGGGCAGTTCCCGGCATAAAAGCAGGCACGTCCACCAGAACGACCAGAGGGATATTGTAGCAGTCACAGGTTCGAATAAAACGGGCCGCTTTATCAGAAGAATCGCAGTCCAAACTTCCTGCCAGTACCATGGGCTGATTAGCTACAATGCCGACACTCTGTCCACCAATACGGGCATGGCCAACCACAATGTTTTTTGCAAAATCTTTTTGCACTTCCATAAAGGAATCTTTGTCACAGATCCGGTCAATCACATCCAGTACATCATATGCTTTTCTGGAATTGTCCGGCACGATATCTGTCAGATCCTCACAGTGGTCATATGGCTCAATTTTATTTCTTCTTACCAGATTATTTAAATTATACAGCAGAGATTTTTTTGCCGAAGTATCTTCTTTGTCTTTGATCATCTTCGGTTTTTCAAGATAACTGGATGGCAGGTAAGAAAGAAGTTTCCGGATGCCTGCAAAACAGGTCTCCTCATCTTTGTAAGTAAAATGAGTCACACCGCTCTTTGTTGCATGAACAGCAGCCCCACCCAGTTCCTCTACAGTGCAGGTCTCATTTACAACAGTTTTTACGACCTGCGGGCCGGTAATAAACATCTTGCCGATATCTTCTACCATGAAAATATAATCACAGATCGCCGGAGAATAGCATGCTCCGCCTGAGCAGGGGCCTACGATTACGGCAATCTGCGGAATGACGCCGGATGCTTTGGTATTTCTCAGGAAAATATTCGCATAACCGCTCAGAGAATCAATTCCCTCCTCAATACGTGCTCCGCCGCTGTCGTTAATCATGATGATCGGAGCTTTCATATCATACGCCATATCCTGAATGCGGGCAATTTTCATAGAGTGGTACTCACCCAGGGAACCGCCGATAACCGTAAAGTCTTCAGAAGATACAAATACAGTCTTACCGCCGATCTCACCGTAACCAGTGACAACGCCATCACCCGGCACTCTTTTCTTGTCCAGTCCAAAATCATCAATTCGGGATTCAATAAAGTTATCTACTTCCACAAAAGTGCCCGGATCAAAGAGCATTTCAATTCGCTCTCTGGCGGTCAGTTTGCCGCTCTTATGCTGCTTCTCAATACGATCCTGTCCGCCTGCCTGCAGGATACGTTTCCTTCTCTTGTCCAGGGCACTGAGTCTTTCCTTCCACATATGTTATACACCTCTTATATTTCTTAGTCTATATTATTTTGACTCTCAAAGTATATAACATTCAATATTATTTGTCAATATATTTTGACTTTCAAACTATATTGCATTTACAAGTGCCCATTTATTTTAGTTCCTGCGTAACGCTTCAATCGGACTCAAATGTGCCGCTTTTCTTGCAGGATAAATTCCGAAGAAGATACCAACGGTGCAGGAAAATACAGTCGCTCCAATGACAGCTCCTGCACTGACTGCAGGCCCAAAGCTGACCATAGGCAGTGCGCAGACGGCATAGGCCCCTGCAATTCCAATTACAATTCCAATCATGCCGCCAATGCCGGTAATAATGGCGGACTCTGCCAGAAACTGCAGCAGGATTGATTTCGTCCGGGCTCCCAATGCTTTTCGGATTCCGATCTCCCGTGTCCGCTCGGTAACGGATACCAGCATAATATTCATAACGCCAATGCCGCCGACCAACAGAGAAATAGCCGCCACCAGCATAATGAAAATAGTAATCATATCGAGTACCTGCATGATAGATGCCATCTGGCTTTCAAAATCCTCTGTCAGAAACGCATCCTGTCCTGTCATTCCATGACGGGCATTTAGCAGATTGACACCCTTTTCTGCAAGCTCAGCCGTCGCAGATGTATTCTCAGAGAATAGATATACCGAATCAAAGTCCTGGTTTTCTGCCCAGTAGGAATCCGATGTAAGCGGCACTGTTATACCAAGATAATCGCCATACCCTTCATTTACAAAAGTTCCATCCAGTGCTTTTTTTACGCCTACAATCCGGACATCCTTAATGGAACTTCCATCATCCATTTCAAACGTAAGCCCCACCACATCAGCAGTCCCAAACATCCGAATAGCATCTTTTTCTGATAGAACCGCCACATCCAATCCACTGTCGTAATCATCCCAGGTAAACCAGTGTCCATAAAGCATGGTTGGATTCGTGGAATACTCATAATCCGGGTCCGTATAATCGACCACTGCTTCGAAATTTCCTTTTCCGGTCTTAACGCTGTTCAATATGGAGCCTGCCATGGAACTGACTCCTTTTACACCCGGAAGTTTTCTTAATGCATCCCTGTCTTCTGCCGTCACCGTCGGTATTTCACCATCCAGATTGGAATTGGCATAAATATATATCTGTCCTCCTGCCACAGAAGTGAGCTCATTCTCCATCTCGGATTTTGCTCCGTTTCCGATGGACATAATCAGAATAACAGAAGAGACACCAATAATAATGCCGAGCATGGTCAGGAACGACCGGCCCTTGTTCATTTTAATATTGGACAATGCCATTTTTATGTATTCGAAAAGCTGTCCCATGCTTTATTCCTCCACAGGCGTAACCTGCATTCCTTCCTCAATTCCGGCATCCACGCTTAATACCACCCGTTCGGTTCCGTCAAGACCTTCCTTCACCTCCGTTGCCTCTGCAGAAGAAAGTCCGGTTGTGATGATTCGTTTTTCAATCATCCCATTTTCATCAACGATATAAACAAAGCTTCCGTCTTTTCCAATGTTGACTGCCTCGATGGGAACCGTTACCACATTTTCTGCCTTATTTCCCTGGATCGTTACTTTCCCGTCCACGCCCAGATATAGATCCTGATCCGGATTGTCAATGTGGATCTCCGCCGTCACAAGAGCAGCGCCTTTTTCATTCTTTGTCGCAGAACGGCTGATGCGGGTAACGGTTCCCTCATACGGTTTACCAACAATCGTAATTGCTGCTTTCTGCCCTTCTTTTACCTTCTCCAGATCACTCTTATTGAGTGACACCTTCACGCAGACATTTTCTGTACTTTCCACGGTGAGTAATTCTCCGTTTTCTTCCACTGTTCCGCCATTCACAGCCTTCACATCCGTGACAACACCATTAAATTCTGCTTTCAGTCCATCTTTCATCTGCGCTACTGCATCCGTCACCTGGGAAGCCTTTAATGCTGCCAGATCTTTCGTTGCCTCGATCTGTTTCTTTCCACTGGCAGTGAGCATGGAATCCTCCGTAGAGTTCTTGATCCCTTTCTGCTCAGACAGATTGCTCTGGAAATCAGCCAGCTCTTCTTCTTTTACCATCAATGTGTTATTTGCCTGGTCAATCTTGTTCTGATACTCTTCCACATCATTTTCATGGCCTTTGTTCTGTGCTTCTCGCAAGAAACATCCCATATCCGTAATGTACTGCTTCAGTGCATGGACTTCTGCTTTCCAATCCTCCACCTGCTGCTCCAGAATCTCCACATCATGGCTGGAACGGCTGTATTCGGAAGCATCTTTGTTGCTCTTACCTACCGTGTTCTCATAGGTATATTTTGCTTCATCATTCTGAAGCTCTGCTTCCTTCTGTCTTTCCTCCAGATCCTGTGCATCATAGACCAGCATCACATCTCCTGCTGCCACTGCATCTCCCGCCTGCACCTTACACTCGGATATCTTCGCTCCCACCGGTGAAAAATACGTCTTTGACTCCTCCGTGGTCACGGTACCGCTGGCATCTACACTCTGCTCAATATTTCCTACCTGTGCAGAGCGGACCGACACCATGGGAAGCGCTGCAGGAGTAAGCATTCTGCTCACTGCAAATCCCACAATAACAACGGCTGCCACACCGGCGATGATCCGTTTCTTCCGTTTCTTTTTCTGCTCCGGCGTCAGCGTCTTTTTCTGTACTGCAAGTTCCGTTATATCCTTTTCTTTCTTAAACTTCTTTAAAATCATCTTCATGTCCTCCCTTTGCCTCTTCATTATAAAAGTCAGCTTCTACTTTTCCGTCTTTGATCCGGATCACCCGGTGTACCTGCGCTGCGATCTCATCATCATGGGTGATAAGAATCACTGTTCTTCCGTCTTTGTGAAGATCTTTTAAAATATTCATAATTTCCTGGGTCGACCGGGAGTCGAGATTTCCAGTCGGTTCGTCTGCCAGGATTACCGGAGGTTTTGCCGCGATGGCCCTTGCAATGGCTACCCTCTGCTGCTGTCCTCCTGACATCTCGCTGGGCTTATGATCCATTCGCTGGGCAAGTCCTACCATTTTCAGGGATTCCTGAGCCAGTGCCTCCCGCTCTTTCTTGCCTACTCCCCGGTAAATCAACGGCAATTCCACATTTTCCTGCGCCGTCAGGTTGGGAATCAGATTAAATCCCTGAAAGATAAATCCAATCTCCACATTCCGGATATCCGACAATTCGTCATCTGACATATGAGAGACATCCTTTCCATTCAAATAATAGGATCCGGAAGTCGGTATATCCAGACATCCCAACATGTTCATCAAAGTTGATTTTCCAGAGCCAGAATGACCGATGATTCCCACGAACTCTCCCTGATCTATGGTGAGGCTCACGTGATCCAGTGCACGCACCTCATTTTCACCGGGATTATAAATTTTGCACATATCCCGTACTTCTACAAGCGGTTTCAAAATAGAGAACACTCCTCTCTTTGATTAACAATCAGAATTTATAAAGCTTTTATACCTTACCATAAATTTTTTCAAATATGTGGGATTTCGGAGAATCTTTAGAAATGTTAAGAATATCAAAGGAATTTTAGTCTTTCTAAAAAAAGAGCTGTCCGGAATTCGGACAGCTCTTTTATAAAACCTGGAATTAGATTCCAGCCTGCTCCAGCAGTGCCGGGATCTTGGACTCCCAACCAAGGGCCATAATATGTACACCCTGGCAGTAGGGCTTACACTCTTTAATAATACGTGCAGCAATCTCAACACCAGTGATACCTGCTTTGGTCTTTTCTTTATCTGCTTTCAGTTCCTCGATCATCTCATCCGGAACATGAATACCGGCAACATTGTTGTTCATGAATTTTGCCATTCCGGCAGATTTCGGAATAATGATACCAACCTGTACCGGTTTTCCGAACTGTTTTGCTTTCTCCATGAACTTAATAAATTTCTCCGGCTCAAAAACAGCCTGGGTCTGGAAGTAATCAGCACCTGCAGCCACTTTTCTCTCCATCTTTGCAAGCTGTGCATCAACGGAATCACTGCACGGAGATACAACCGCACCTTTAGAGAATTTCGGCGGCTCACCTACCAGCTGATTTCCACCAAGGTCTACGCCTGACTCCAGCAGTTTCACTGTGTGAAGAAGGGATACGGAATCAAGGTCAAATACCGGTTTTGCCTGGGGATGATCACCCATCTTTGTATGATCGCCGGTCAGGCAGAGAATATTCTCAATACCGAACATGGCAGCGCTTAAGAGATCTGACTCCAGAGCGATACGGTTTCTGTCACGGCATGCCAGCTGGAAGATCGGATCCATTCCTGCATCTTTTAAGACCTTGCACATTGCAAGAGAACCAAGACGCATAACAGAAGACTGATTATCTGTTACGTTTA
Source organism: Clostridiaceae bacterium Marseille-Q4143 (assembly GCA_018228645.1). Taxonomy (GTDB): domain Bacteria; phylum Bacillota; class Clostridia; order Lachnospirales; family Lachnospiraceae; genus Hominiventricola; species Hominiventricola filiformis. The sequence continues at coordinate 2,746,359 of CP073693.1, read as the reverse complement.
CGGCATGAACACCTTTCAGATAAGTTTTTGCTTCCTCTACCAGTTCCTCTACATGGATTCCTTTAGGCGGTCCTACTTCAGCAGAAACTACGAATTCACCACGGTCAAATAATTCTTTCATTTTCATTCTATTATTGCTCCAATCCTTTTATTTTACCTCATCGTCTGTTGCGAAGTTATGAATTTGTGTCGGGCATTTCAGCGCGTCAAGCCGTCCGATTTCTTTCAGACGTCTGTAAATACGCTCCCATCCGCACTCCATATCACTGTCTACTTCACATTTTCCATTCTTGGAACCACCGCACTGTCCGTTCACAAGGCTCTTGGAACATGCCGTGATCGGGCAGATTCCGCCTGTAAGGTTCAGATAGCACTCACCGCACTGGTCACATTTGTACTCCAGCGGAGTCACACCCTGGAAGCCAGGTACCGGATATGTATCGCAGGCTGCACAGACTTTTTTGTCAGCCAGATATTCTGCCACGGTCTGTACACCCACACCACAGGAGAATACTAACACCAGATCTGCTTCCTGGATCTTGCTCATATGTTTTTTAAGACGTAATTCCATGTTTTCCGGGTTACAGATATAATCCGTTGTCATGATTCCTGTCACATTTCCTTCAGCGGCAAGTTCCTTCTGAAGTTCAACAGCTTCTTTTTCCGGAAAACGAACTTCTTTGCATCCATGACAGTTGATGATGAACACCTTTTTTCCAGCTGTCAGGGAAGCGATCGTTTCTTTTGCTTTTAACTGGGTAATCAACATATTACTTCATCCCCCTTACTGCACCTTTTCCGGCTTTGATACTGTTGATGATCGGAATCTTGGAAGAACAGATATACTGACAGCATCTGCACTCCACGCAATCCATGACGTTCATGTCTTTCATGCCCTGCCAGTTCTCTTCTTTTGCATATTTCACAAAATACAACGGAGAAAGTTCCATCGGACAGACATCAACACAGCGGCCGCACTTGATACACGGTTGCTCTTTTGTCTCATCCGGTTCAATGGCAATAATACCATTAGAGCCTTTCATCATCGGTACATCCAGTGTATTCAGAGGGAATCCCATCATCGGTCCGCCCATCTTGACCAGTACGTCATCGTCAGTGAATCCCCCACAATAATCGATCAGGTCTTTTACGCTGGTGCCGATCTTGATAATAAAGTTGCCCGGGTTCTTGATCTTCTCGCCTGTTATCGTTGTAACACGCTCGATCAGAGGCATGCCTTTCTGGATCGCATCGGAAATTGCCTTTACAGTACTGATATTATCTACGATAACACCAACATCTGCCGGAAGACCGCCGCTTGGAACCTTTCGTCCCATCACGCGCTTGATCAGAGTCTTCTCAGCACCCTGCGGGTATTTGGTTCTTGCAACGAAGACTTCCATGTTGCCGATGTTGGCAACCTTTTCCTGCAGCAGTTCGATAGCATCCGGTTTATTATCCTCAATGACAATGATACCTTTCTCAGCACCGGTTGTCTTCAGGATTGCTTTCAGACCAAAAATAATGTCATCTGCAAACTCAAGGAGAACTTTGTGGTCTGCTGTTAAATATGGCTCACATTCGCATCCATTGAGAAGAATGGTATCAACTGGTTTGGCTGGTTTCAGTTTGACACAGGTCGGGAAACCAGCGCCACCCATACCAACGATTCCTGCTTCTTTGACAATCTCAATGATCTCATCCGGAGTCAGGCTGTCAAGATCACCATGGGGCTGTACAGACTCATGCAGTGTGTCTTTTCCATCGGACTCAATGACAACAGCCATTACTTCGCTGCCTCTTGTTCCATGCATACGCGGTTCCACTGCAACAACAGTTCCGCTTACGCTGGAATGAACCGGAGCGCTGATAAATCCTGCTGCTTCACCGATTTTCTGACCAACTTTGACTGTATCGCCCACCTGAACGATCGGATTGGCCGGAGCACCCAGATGCTGTGACATGGAGATCACCAGTGTCTTTGGCTCCGGAAATCTCTTCAGATCGATGTGCTCACTGAATTCCTTATGCTCTGACGGATGAACGCCACCATAGTATCCATTCAGTCTCTCATCTCTGATAGACTTCACATACTCGTTGATCACTTTGAAATTCACTTTGGAGAAATCGCGAACCTGTACCGGCTGGTTCAAAAATTCTTCGAGCCGCCCCTGTTTCGCCAGTCTTTGATAAATTTTCTCCCATGCGCAGTCCTTATTAGGATCGACTTCGCATTTTCCATTCTTTGCGCCGCCGCACTGTCCATTGACAAGACTCTTTGAACAGTCGACGATCGGACAGACGCCTCCGGTAATATTCAGATAGCACTGTGCGCATGCATCACAGCTCTTCTTAGTAAGAGCCATACCGTGATGTCCTCTGTAGTTCAGTGTATTACTTGCAGCAATCACTGGCTTTCCTGCCAAGTCTGCAACCGTCTGAATACCAAGACCACAGGAAATGACTGCCACGTGCTCTGTTCCTTCCGGAATCAGATCCTGTAATTTTCTTTCTGTGTGCATCTTGTTGCACAGGAAATCAACTTTTGCACTGCCCGTAACGGTTTTGCCCTGCTCAGCAGCGATCTTCAGGAACTCATCGCAATCCGGCTCATCAACAGTGTCAAATTCTTTGAAACACTTGTTGCAGGCAATCACAAACAGATTGTCCTTTCCCTCCAGGACGGATGCGAGCTCATCACTGCTTTTCAGCTTGTACTTTGTATAATTTTCCAATTGCTCACCTTCCTTATGATGATTTTATTTATTAAATGTATCATAAAATGAACTTTTTATCCAGTTTTAATAATAAAAATCATAAATTATTTTTATAAGTAAAAAACCGGTCTGCATAAATCTCCCCTGCAAACCGGTTAAACCAGTACTATTATTTGGTTTTTACAATTTCCACCAGATAATTCCACATTCTCTGCACAGAAGAAATGCTCATATGTTCTTCTGTGGTATGAATTTCATAAATATTTGGTCCGATGGAAACACAGTCCAGATTCGGAATCTTCGTGGAAAGAATACCACATTCCAGTCCTGCATGAATCACTTCTACTGTCGGGATTTTTCCAAACATTTCTTCGTAAATTCTCATCATTTTTGCGCGAAGTGGGGAATCTTTCTGATACTCCCATGCCGGATATTCGCCGTTCCGCTCAATGGAAGCCCCCTCTTCCTCCGCAATAGTAGTAATCTCTTGAATCAGTTTTTCCTTCTCATCTCCAACAGAACTTCTGACTGTATACTGGAGATTCAGCAAGGAATCCTCACAGGTCATGATTCCTACATTAAGAGACGTCTGTACCAGCGTCGGAATATCCGGGTTCATGCGAACCACACCATTTGGAATTCTTATGAGCAGTGCTCTTACTTTAACAGCGCTTTCTGCGGTCATAGCCGCCGCTGTTTCTTCTCCCTCAACGGTCAGTGTCACCGTCACCCCTGCATCTGTCTCTTTGCAGTTCTCGCGGAATACTTTTCCTTTGGCAGCTGCCACTTTCTCTGCCTCTGCTGCTGCCTCACGGGATGCAAATACCAGTTGTGCCTCTGCTTCACGGGTAATGGCATTATCCTTCAGTCCGCCTGCCAGTGTTACCAGATGATACGGAACCTTCTCTGCCAACGCTGTGAGCACCTGACCAAGCAGCTGATTGGCATTGGCACGGCCTTTATTGATCTCGGTGCCGGAATGTCCTCCCTTCAGACCATCTACTTTCAGCGTTGCAAAGATACCGGTTACAGTTTCTCTTTTAAGTGGCAGATTTACCTGCATATGGCATCCGCCTGCACAGCCTGCCAACAGCACACCCTCACCCTCAGAATCCAGATTTATCATGGTATGTCCTCTGAGCACGGACGGATCCAGTGCAGATGCACCTTCCATTCCCACTTCCTCGCTGGTGGTAAAGATCACTTCCAGACGGGGATGAGGAATACTTTCATCGTCAAGAAGTGCCAGTGCATAGGCAACAGCAATTCCGTCATCTCCGCCAAGGGTCGTTCCCTCTGCATAGACATTGTCGCCGTCAATGGCCAATTTCAGACCGTCCTTTTCAAAATCAATGCTGCAGCCTGGTTTCTTCTCGCACACCATATCCAGATGTCCCTGTAAAATAATGGGTTCTGCATCCTCATATCCTTCCGATGCTTCTTTCACCATCATAATATTCCAGGCCTGATCCTGCCAGACTTCAAGTCCGTGTGCTTTTGCAAATGCCACGCAGTAATCACTGGCTGCCTTTTCATGATAAGATCCTCTTGGGATATTGCTCAGTTCCTCAAAATATTTCCATACGCCTGCCGGCTCTAATCCTGTTAAAACTGCCATCGTATCTCTCCTTTTCTCTCGTACATTCATCACTCGCCAGAGTTACCCATCCCGGCTCACATGCGCCCATTATAGCAAGAAACCAGACAAAACTCAATCTCTTTCTGCCTTCATCAGTTCGTGAAGTTTCCGAAATGCATCCTGAATACCACCTGCCTCATCAATCAGTCCTTCCCTGACTGCCTGTTCGCCTACCAGAATACTTCCTACGTCCTTGGTCAATTCCCCGGTCTCAAGCATCAGCTCGGTAAGCCGTTCTTTTCGTATCTGACTGTGAGACACCACAAAACTTACAATCCGTTCCTGAATCCGTTTAAAATAATCAAACGTCTGCGACACGCCAATAATCAATCCGGTCATACGGACCGGATGAATCATCATCGTCCCGGTCGGAACAATAAAGGAATAATCTGCAGACACCGCCAGTGGAACACCGATGGAATGACTGCCGCCAAGCACCAGGGATACCACCGGTTTGCTTAAGGATGCAATCATTTCCGCAATGGCAAGTCCGCTCTCCACATCCCCGCCCACAGTATTGATAAGCACAAGAAGTCCATGTACATCGTTATCTTCTTCTGCAGCTGCAAGCAGAGGAATCACATGCTCATATTTCGTTGTTTTACTGTTGTTTCCCAGATTCTCATGCCCCTCTACTTCCCCGATGATCGTCAGGATTCGGATGTGGGATGTTTGCTTTAATTCCTCCGGCTGTCCGTATTTCTCCAATTTGTCTTCATTTTCTGACATAAAAAAACCAGCCTTTCCACCATACTTTTCTTCTTCCAAGTATGGCTGAAAAACCGGCATTTTATGCACACTGTCTCAGTTCATATAGCGGAATTTCAGTTCCATCACCATATCCTGATATCTGTTACAGCACTCTTCGTATTTTTCATCCTCAATCTCATGGATACAAGGCATCAGATATCTGTCATAAAGATCCTGATAAAGTTCTTTTCTGTTGTCACAACGATCCATTCTTTTTACAATCGTAGGCGCAATATCATAGTATTCATCAACCATCTCTTTTCGCTCTGGATCACTCTCCATATACTGGTCTCTGTAATCTTTCAGAAGACGCAGTTCATAACAGTCTGCTTCTTTTCCAAGACTTTCACAGATTGCTGTCGTCACATAGCAAAGTTTCCGTTTGAATCCGCCTGCAATATCCTCATAAGATGCCTTGCCCAGATTAACACTGAACATTTCATTCCATGCAGCAAGCAGCTGATCGGCAAATGGCTCGGAAAAATCAGACGGATATTTTCGTACCGCCGGAACCAGATAAATAGATATCATAAAATTGTAATCCATCTGCTTCTGGGTTTTATGACCCTTAAATTTCAGTTTTCCCAGCTCTTCATTTGCTGTTCCGGTCATCCAGCTGACCATTTCCTGAATTTTATCCTCCGGATTATCTGTGCTTCCGCAGAGCTTATCCATAGCTTCAAACACACTGCTGTTCGCTCCGTAAAACTCCTCAAACTGACCTGCATAAAGGTTTTTCTTAAAGTTCATCATCGGTTTGTCACAGGTACGGATCAGACTGCGCAGACCATTCTCTGCACATTCTGCGTATTTTACATATTCCGCTTCTGCAAGCGGTTCTCTGATGGTTTTCTTTTCGCCGAGCGCATCTGCCACACGAATCTCCTCACCGCAGAACATACAGATAATCTGCTCTCTGTCCTCCGGTACCTGAATCTTCTCATGACATTTCGGACATGTACCTTCTTTAAACATCATAGTTACTCATCCCAGTTATGGTAAACAGCCTGAACATCATCATCTTCATCAAGAAGATCCAGTGTACGGTTCAGGTATTTAATATCGTTCTCATCGCTGAGAGATACATAATTCTGCGGAATCATGGTAATCTCTGCCTCAGCCATCGGAACTCCCTCTTTCTCCAATGCCTCACGGACTGCAGAGAAATCATCCGGATTTGTCAGGATCTCAAAGCTGTCCTCCTCTTCGGAGAAATCCTCAGCCCCTGCGTCCAGAGCCATCATCATCAGGTCATCAGCGTCCATATCGCACTCTTCGCGGTCAATGATAATCTGTCCCTTCTGGTCGAACATGTAGGATACACATCCGCTGGTTCCCAGGCTTCCGTTTCCTTTGGTAAATGCGTTACGCACATTGGAAGCGGTACGGTTCTTATTATCAGTCAGAGCCTCTACAATAATAGCGATTCCGCTCGGACCATATCCTTCATATGTAACATGCTCATAGTTTACAGCATTGGCATCACCGGCTGCACGTTTAATACCACGGTCAATCGTATCGTTCGGCATGTTGTTAGCTTTTGCTTTTGCGATGACATCTCTTAAACGGCTGTTGTTATTCGGATCCGGACCGCCCTCTTTTACTGCAACTGCAAGTTCTCTTCCGATAATGGTAAAGATCTTACCTTTTGCTGCATCATTTTTCTCTTTCTTATGTTTAATATTTGCGAACTTGGAATGTCCTGACATAAACAAAATCTCCTTTTCTCGTCTTTCGTTCTTCAACGGTCATAATTGACCGCCATCTATGCATGCTATCTATCTTATCACGCAAAATCAATGTTTGCAAGCCTATGTATTCAATTCCAGGCTGATTTTCAATGCAATATCTATTTTTTTCTGAATCCGATCGTCCAGATGACAGACTTTATCCTTCAGTCTTTTCTTATCAATCGTGCGAAGCTGCTCCAGCAATATGACGGAATCCTTCACCATATTAGACGTGGAGGCATTCAGTTCCACATGTGTAGGAAGTTTCGCTTTATTCATTCTGGAGGTAATAGCAGCACAGATTACGGTAGGACTGTGCCGGTTTCCGATGTCATTCTGGATAATCAGCACAGGCCGGACGCCGCCCTGCTCTGAACCGATCACCGGACTTAAATCCGCATAATAGACATCTCCGCGTCTGATCATCAACTGTTTCACTCCGATCTGTTCTTGTTTTATCAGTCAGAGTATTTCCGGATGATTACTCATTTATTCCATTTTCTGAAAAATAATCCTGGGTTGCAATGATCTTTCCGTCTTTCCAGAAACGTCTGGGAACACGTTTGCCGATATCGCAGGCCAGCTCATAATGGAAGCGACCGGATTTTTCCGCCAGTTCCTCCATTGTAATTTCATAACCACCGTCTGATCCGATCAGAGTCACCATATCCCCCTCTTTGACATTCGGAATCTCGGTTACATCCACCATAAACTGATCCATGCAGATTCTGCCGAGGATTGGAGCCTCGCATCCACGAATCAGCACACGGCCTTTTCCTGAGAGAGAACGAGGGTAGCCATCACCATACCCCACGGGAATTGTTGCAACTTTCATCGGATGCTCCACCACAAAAGTTCCTCCATAGCTGATCTGGCTTCCCGGCTGAAGTTCTTTAATATAGACAATGTGGCTCTTCAGACTCATAACCGGAACAATGGGAGCTGCCAGCTTATTCACTTCCTCTGACGGATACATTCCATAGATGGAGATACCCGCACGCACCAGATCCATATTAGCCTCCGGCATGTCATAGATACCGGCACTGTTGGAGCAATGGTGAATAGCAATCGGCACCTCCCGGTCTTTCAGCATCTGTGAAAATGCCTGGTATCTTTCAAACTGCAGATATGCCCACTGTTTATCTTTCTCATCTGCCCTTGCAAAATGAGTGAACAGTCCTTCCATCTCCACATTCGGGAGTTTGCTGATCTCTTTTACGACATCCGCACTCTCTGCTGTATCCGAAAATCCGATTCTGGACATTCCTGTGTCCACTTTAATATGGAAATATACTTTTTTCTGCTGGCGGACTGCTTCTTCGGAAAGCTGGCGCGCCATAGACAGTTTGAAGACCGCAGGCCGAATATCATAACGCACTACGTCTTCATACGCATCCGGAAATACAAATCCCAGAATCAGGATGGGTTTTTCGATTCCTGCCTTTCTTAGCAGCACCGCTTCTTCGATAGTCGCCACCGCAAACCCCCAGATATACGGATATTCCTGAACCATATGCGCAATAGGAATTGCTCCATGTCCGTATCCATCCGTCTTGACTACCGCGATCATCTTCGTCTCCGGAGCCAGACGATCTTTCATACTCTTAAAATTATATGCAACTGCATTCAGATTAATCTCAGCACAGATTCTTAAATAATGTTTCATGACTCTTCTCCTTTTCTCATAGCCTGGGGCAGATATTCGATCAAATGTCTGGCCAGTAATCCATAGGTTCCTTCTTTTTCAGCTGCCAGATCACCGGCACGTCCGTGAAGCCATACGCCAAGTCTTGCTGCATCTTCTGCATCCATCCTCTGGCCCAGAAGTCCTGCAATAATACCGGTAAGAACGTCTCCGCTTCCTGCCGTGGACATTCCGTTATTTCCCGTTGTGTTCACTGTCACTCTGTCAGGATCACCGATCGCAGACGGGGCATCTTTCAGAACACAGATACAATGATAAGTCTTGGCAAATGCCTGCGCCTGTCCGGGAATATTTTCTGATATTTCTTTCATTGTAAGACCGGTCAGCCGCGAAAATTCTCCCACATGAGGAGTCACAATCAGCGGTCCTTCATGCTGTTCCAGAAGTTCCATACGTTCTGCCAAAAGATTCAGTCCATCCGCATCCACGACCATCGGATGATTCCACTTCTTCATCACCTGCTCAAGCAGTACTGCAGAATTATCGCTTTTTCCAAGTCCCGGACCAATTGCCACCGTATCTGCCCAGGAAAAAGCTTCTGTCAGCTGCTCAAGCATGGAGTCTCTGTCTTCATACGTCGTCATGATCGCTTCCGGAAGAAGCGTCTGTAAAATGATACGGTTCGCTTCCGGCGTGAAAATTCGTACCATACCGGCTCCGGTACGAAGTGCAGCATATCCGCAGAGATATGCTGCTCCTGCCATATTTTTACTGCCTGCAATACACAGGACCTTTCCATAAATTCCTTTGTGTGAACGCGCTGTCCGCTTCGGCAGCATATCCAGCATTATTTTTTCTTCCATCTTTTCTGTTTTCCCGTAAAAAAAGGGCTTCTGCGAAGGTTTGTCCGTTCGCATTTGCCCCTTTGTCATTTCATATACCTGTCAGTTATTCCGCTTCTTCCGGACGCTCATAACTGGTGATCCGATAGGAAAGCTGCATCAGACTGTCTACCAGATGTACGTTCTCCACTACCACATCCTTCGGAACGTCCAGATCCAGATGTGCAAAATTCCACAGAGCCTTGATTCCGCAGGCTGCCAGTCTGGTTGCCGCTTCCTGTACCTTACTCTTCGGCAGAGTCAGTACCGCAATCTCAATCTGCTCTTCTTCCACAAACTCTTCCAATTCGTCCATCATCAGAACCGGAATTCCTCTGATTGAGGTACCCGCCAGTTCCGGGCGGATATCAAAAATTGCCTTCGTGATAAATCCATTCTTGCTGAAATCATAGTTTGCAAGTGCATGTCCGAAGTTACCTCCACCAATGATAATCATTGGATGAGTCGTATTCACTCCAAGAATCTTGCCGATCTCATCATAAAGATACTGTACATTATATCCATATCCCTGCTGTCCAAATCCACCAAAATTATTTAAGTCCTGACGTATCTGGGAAGCTGTTACCTGCATTTTATTACTTAATTCTCCGGAGGAGATACGTTCTACTCCATTATTCAGCATCTCACCGAGATATCTATAGTATCGCGGAAGTCTTTTTATAACCGCTTTTGATATGCGTCTTTCTTCCATAAAACGCCTCCAATCTATACTTTATATATTATAAAACGCTGTTTATTTTTTGTCAAACTTTTCTGTCAGTTATTCTGACAGTTCTTCCCATTTTTCATATAATTCTTCCAGTTCCGTCTGGATGGCATCTTTTTCTTTGGAAAGCTTCGTCACTTCCGCCACATTGGTGAAAACTTCTTTCTTCTCCAGTTCCGCATCAATCTCTTTATCGCGGTTCTCCAGCTCTTCAATGCGGCTTTCCACTTTCTTCAGCTCATTTTGTTTCTTACGAAGCTGTGCCTGCTGTTCTTTCTGCTGCTTCCAGTCCAGCTTGGAATCTGTGTCTGCGGTTGTCTCTGCTGCCGAAACCGTCTCCGAAGGAGCCGCAGTAAAATTCACCATGGTCTCTTTCTTTTCCAGATAATAATCGTAATTACCGATATAATTGGTCAATCCCTGATTTTCCAGATCGAGAATCCGGGTCGCTACTGTATTGATGAAGTAACGGTCGTGGGAGACGAACAGTACCGTTCCGGTATAATGGTTCAGCGCATCCTCCAGTACTTCTTTCGAAACGATATCCAGATGGTTGGTGGGCTCGTCGAGGATCAGGAAGTTTGCCTCGGAAAGCATGAGTTTCGCCAGAGAAACACGGCCACGCTCGCCACCGCTTAAATCTTTAATCCGTTTAAATACATCATCCCCGGTAAAAAGGAACGCTGCCAGTACGTTACGGATCTTTGTGTTGGTCAGTGTCGGATAAGCATCGGAAAGCTCCTCAAACACCGTTTTTTCCATATGAAGTACATGGTGTTCCTGATCGTAATAACCAATCTGCACACGGGAACCCAAGTGTACTTCTCCCGCATCTGCCGGAATTACCTGATTCAAAATCTTCAGGATCGTGGTCTTTCCCGTACCATTGCTTCCGATGAGCGCCACTCTCTCACCGCGCTTGATTTCAAAATCAAGATCCGTGAACAACGTCTGGGGCGGAAATGCCTTGGACAGTCCCAATACCGTAAGCACGTCATTACCACTCACTACCCGCGGCTCCAGTTCGATATGCATATCTGCCTTCACTTCCGTAGGCTTATCTAGCACTTCCAGCTTGTCCAGCATTTTCTCGCGGCTCTCGGCACGCTTGATGGATTTCTCCCTGTTGAAGGATTTCAGTTTGGCAATAACTTCCTCCTGATGTTTGATTTCCCGCTGCTGGTTTAAGTACGCCTGCATCTGTGCTTCCCGGAGCATGGCTTTTTTCTGGGCATAATCGGAATAATTGCCCATGAAGGTGGTCACCTGTCCCTGATCAATCTCGATAACTTTGGTCACAACTCTGTTGAGAAAATAACGGTCATGGGAGACAATGAGTACGGCTCCCTGATAATTCATAAGGAACGTCTCCAACCAGGTAATGGAACCCATATCCAGGTGGTTGGTCGGCTCGTCCAGCATAATAATATCCGGTTTAGAAAGCAATAGCTTACCCAGAGAGACACGGGTCTTCTGCCCACCAGACAAAGTATCTACATGCTTGGAAAAATCTTCTTCCGTAAATCCGAGACCCTTTAATACACCCGTAATTTCACTTTTCCAGGCATAACCATTCTTCTGCTCGAATTCATGACTCAGTCTTGCATACTGATCCATCAGTTCCTGTAATTCAGCACCTTGTACCTGTTTCATGGAAAGTTCCATGCTGCGGATCCGTGCTTCCAGATCGAGTACATCCTGCTTCACCGTTAAAAGCTCATCAAAAATCGTATTGCCGCTCTGCATCTCCTGATGTTGGGCAAGATAGCCGATAGAAGCACCTTTGTTGATCACCGTCTGTCCGTCGTCTGCCGCCATCTCCCCCATAATAATTTTTAAAAGCGTAGACTTTCCGGCACCGTTGATACCAACGATAGCCGCTTTCTCCCGCTCTTCAATATGAAAAGAAGCATTTTTGAGGACTTCGTTGTCCCCGAATGCTTTGCATATATTCTGACATGCTAAAATCATTTTTGTAAATCTCCGTTTCTATAAATCCTGCGGACGGCTAAAAGCCGTATTTTTTATTATAATAGATATTAGAGATATATTCAATCAAAAGAACGACCAATCCGAAAGTCTAATTTCAGATTGGTCGTGAAACATTTTTATTCCGTTTTCTCCAATAACCGATAGGTCATCAACAAATACAGCAGCTGATCCGGATCTTCCAGATCAATCTGCACCAGTTCTTTGATATGGGCCATCCGGTACAGAAACGTACTTCGATGGATAAACAGTTTCTTCGCTGCCTGCACAGCGTTCATCTGGCAGGTAATATATGTCTTCAGCGTAAGATAGTAATCTGTCTTGTGCTCCTGATCATATTTTTTCAAATCCAGCACTGCCCTGCTGCATACAACTTCGGGTTCCAGCACTTCCGTACACTTTCCAAGAAGATAGTCAAGAGCAATGTCTTCAAACCGATTAATCCAACGCAGAGGGTAACGTTTCATTCCCTCCTCAAGAGCAATCCGGGACTGGATATAATACTGTTTCAATGATCTGAATCCGGTAAAGCTGTAGCTGATTCCTGCTTTCAGATAGCTGTCTTTCAAGAACTGCTTTACAGATTCCAATGCTTCTTCCAGAGACTTTCCGTAATCATTAAGATTTACATAAACCACAATATTTTCATGAAGCAGAAAGGCACAACTTCCCTTCATGAGGCTCTCAATACGGTTACAGATAAAGCGAACAACCGTCAGGTTTTGGCGGTCCACCGTGGATACATGAATATTCATGCAGAAATAGCTGTGTGATTCTTTCCACTGAAAATTTTCAAACCGGGATTCCAGAGAATCAGCCTCAATACTTTCCTCTGTCAGAATATTGGACAACAGCCGGTCGAGCGTGTAACTGATGTCTTCCTGCACCACCGTATAGCGTTCCAGCATCTGCTGCACATATTTTGCCAGATGCTGCAGGAGATATTCATCATAAAGCTTCAGTTTTCTGGAAGCTTCTACCAGAATTACCCGATAACTGTTCCGGTTCTTGTCATAGATCTCCACAAAAAGATTATTTCTCTTCGTGACTGGATCCTGATAATGCTGGACGGCAAATGGCTCCTGATTTTCCTCACTGCAGGATATCACACTTACCTGATTATGCGACAGAATTTCCTGAAATTCTGGCAGCGTATCCATGAGACTGCTGTAATCCACCATAAATCCTTCTGTCGTGCTGACCATCAGCGGATTATGGAAAATACGGTAGGATGCATCCAGCAGACTTTTCAGAGTACTCTCTGACAGTGCCATGCTCTGCATCCGCTCATCCCAGGCATCATATGCGTCAAATGCCCGCTGTGTCGTATTGAACAGCACTTCTGGATTGGCCTCCTGCGGAAAACATCCGACTCCATCCGGCAATATATCCATTTCCGAAAAATTGCCAACTGCCAGTATGAGGTTATCACCATGTTCAGCAAGCTGTTCCAGTGTCAGATCATCAGCTCTGGCAATGTATACTTTATTTTTTCTGAATTCTGTCCCGTTCTGATAAAAAAGAGGCCGTTTGAGATTCATGTCCTCTGACATTTTTCCCAAACGGCACTCCGGATAATTCTGGCGGAGTCGATCCGCCAGAATCTGCATACTGATTCGCATAGCTTATGCAAACTTTCTCATAGCTGCTTCTACAACATGTCCTACCAGAACAGAAGTGGTAACGCTTCCAACGCCGCCCGGTACCGGAGTGATTGCCTCAACAATCGGCTCAACCTCATCAAATACAGCATCGCCTGCGATAGCGCCCTTGCCGCCTTTTTTGTTGATCTTTTCCGGATCCCAGTTAATGGAAACGTCGATTACGATCTGTCCCGGACGAACATACTCTTTCGTCAGGCTGTTCAGCACACCTGCACAGGAGATCAGGATATCTGCTTCTCTTGCGATAGCAGGAACATCCACAGTCTTGGTATGACATACAGTTACCGTTGCGTTCTTGCCCATGAGCATCATAGCTGCCGGTTTTCCTACTACAAGGCTTCTTCCGATGACTACTGCATTTTTGCCTTTGCAGTCAATTCCGTAGTAATCAAGAATCTCCATGCATGCCTGCGGAGTACACGGCGGGAATCCAAGGGGTTTGCCCTCAAACACGCCTGCCAGAGAAAGATGAGTCATACAGTCAACGTCTTTTGCCGGATCCAGCGCATTCTCGATCTCAGACTGAACTGCTTTTAAGTGAGCCGGGAGCGGACGGAACATCAGAACCCCATGAATGGTATCATCTTTGTTTACTTTATCAATGACAGCAAGAAGCTCTTCTTTGGATACATCTTCCGGCAGAAGAATTTTCTCTACTTCCACACCAAGGGTATCACATCTCTTGGTTGCACCGGTCTCATAAGAAATATCGTCCGGTCTCTCTCCAACGCGGATAATGCCAAGCTTCGGGGATACTCCTTTTTCTTTTAACTCTTTTACCTGTCCAATAATCTTCTCGTTCAGGGCTGCGGTTACTTCTTTACCTAATAACTGTTTTGCCATGGTTTCTACTCTCCTGTTTTCTTATACTAGCGAAGTCTTGCATTAACAGCTGCAAAAATATCGTCCGCTTTTTTGCTATAGTCAGCAATCATCTTATCTGCTTTCTCGTTGAGGGATGCAGCGTACTCTTTGTCAGCCATAGACTTGGTGTTGATGAACACGTTCAGGGATGCACCCAGAAGTGCTGCCTTACAGAATGTAACGCCTACGCCTGCATCAGAGATTGCAAGAGCAGAACCCTTTGCAGCAAACTCTTCGATCACATCAATGGCCTCACAGCATTTCTCCATGATTTCCATAGGAACTGCACATGCATCTTTCAGAACAATCGCCATCACACGTGCTTTTTCTGCTTTTTCTTCCTCAGTCTCTCTCGGCATACCATATGCTTTTGCCAGCGGCTCAAATGCTTCCGCATCAGCCTCTACCAGACGAAGAAAATCTGCCTGAAGCGCAGTTGCTTTTTCTTTCAGTGCAATAATGTCAGCTTCTACATCTGCATATTTTTTCTTACCAACAGTCAGACTTCCTACCATGTTGCCAAGTGCCATACCAATGGCTCCTACCAGTGCAGATGCTCCTCCGCCGCCCGGTACCGGCGCTTTGGATGCAAGTACATCCACGAATTCTTCACAGGTTTTTGTTGTGAATCCCATACATACCTCCATGTTTAAGGCTTACGCCATTTTAATTCTGAGCATGGCTTATGGCAGGGAACATCCTGTGCTCCCTGCCGCCATATAGATTTGTGTATATTATTATTTAGAAGAGTCCTGTAATCTTACCATTCTCATCTACATCGATCTTCTCTGCAGCCGGAACCTTCGGCAGGCCAGGCATGGTCATGATCTCACCAGTCAGTGCTACGATGAAGCCTGCACCAGCGGAAATCTTCAGATTACGAACGGTAACTTCGAAGTCAGTCGGTGCACCCAGTTTGGTCTGGTCGTCCGTCAGACTGTACTGAGTCTTGGCAACACAGATCGGGCAGTCTCCAAATCCCATAGCTTCCAGCTGTTTTGCCTGTTTCTGAGCATTTGCAGTCAGGACAACTTTCTTTCCACCATAGATCTTGGTAACGATCGCATTCAGCTTATCCTCAATAGAAGTTCCTTCCAGTTCATAGGAATAAGTGAAATCATTCGGCTGCTCACAGAGACGTACTACTTCCTCAGCAAGTTTCATGCCGCCTTCTCCGCCTTTTGCCCATACTTCAGAAAGGACAACGTTAACACCCAGCTCTTTACATTTAGCCTCTACCAGGTCAAGTTCTGCCTTGGTATCGGTCGGGAATGCATTGATAGCAACTACACACGGCAGTTTGTATACGTTTGTGATATTGCTTACATGTTTCAGCAGGTTCGGAAGACCTTTCTCCAGAGCTTCCAGATTTTCATTGTTGAGATCTGCTTTTGCAACACCGCCGTTGTACTTCAGAGCACGTACAGTAGCTACGATAACAACTGCATTCGGTTTCAGGCCTGCCATACGGCACTTGATGTCGAGGAATTTCTCTGCACCAAGGTCAGCACCGAATCCAGCCTCAGTAATGGTGTAATCAGCAAGTTTCAGACACATCTTGGTTGCAGTTACGGAGTTACATCCATGAGCAATGTTAGCGAACGGTCCGCCATGAACGATAGCCGGAGTTCCTTCCAGAGTCTGAACCAGGTTCGGTTTCAGTGCATCTTTCAGAAGTGCTGCCATAGCACCCTCTGCATGCAGGTCACCAGCAGTTACCGGTTTCTGCTCAGCTACTTTGCCATATGTATATCCGATGATGATTCTTGCAAGTCTCTTCTTCAGATCAGTGATATCACTTGCCAGACACAGAACTGCCATGATCTCGGAAGCAACGGTGATATCGTAGCCATCCTCTCTCGGCATTCCATTGGTCTTTCCGCCAAGTCCGTCTACTACATTACGAAGCTGACGATCGTTCATATCCACGCATCTTCTCCAGGTGATCTTTCTCGGATCAATGTTCAGTGCGTTGCCCTGGAAAATATGGTTATCAATCATAGCTGCCAGCAGGTTGTTAGCTGCGCCGATTGCATGGAAGTCACCAGTGAAGTGAAGGTTAATGTCTTCCATAGGAACAACCTGCGCATATCCGCCGCCTGCTGCTCCACCTTTTACTCCGAATACCGGTCCAAGAGACGGCTCACGAAGTGCTACCATAACTTTCTTGCCGATCCTGCTCATACCATCTGCCAGACCCACGGAAGTAGTGGTCTTACCTTCTCCTGCCGGAGTCGGATTGATTGCAGTTACCAGAACCAGTTTTCCGTTCTCTCCCGGAACCTCTTTCAGCAGATTGTAGTCAATTTTTGCCTTGTACTTACCATACTGCTCCAGATACTTGTCATCAATACCTGCTTTTGCAGCAATCTCGGTAATTGGTCTTGCTTCGCACTCCTGTGCAATTTCGATGTCAGATTTGAATCCCATAAAAACTTCTCCTTTCTTTATCCGCAAAGAATCAGAGCTCTGCGGCTGATGCGCATATCGCGCAAGGTTTGCTTTTTTGTTATTCCAAAGAACTCATCCGTTCCTTGTGTACGAATGCATTATATAACTTTGATAATTTTTTGACATCCTACACTTTGTACAATAACATTCATTTTATGCACATAGTCGTTTCAGGGTGGTAATGGACAGATCTCCCGCCACTACCATGTCCTCTGCGTGAAATCCGAACTGAAAATTATCGCTGTAAAGAATCTGGGCCGAAGGCGGAAATTCCTCGTCTCCTGCCCAGAAAATAAACCGCATCCGATATCCGTCAATGAGTTCAAACTCGTATGCCACATCTCCCATGGGAATCTTCTTCACTCCCGGGATCTTTTCCATGCCCTCAGCGAAGGCTTTCAGCTTAAATCCGAATCCATAGGTCAGACGCTTAATACATCTTCCCGTAAAAGGCTGAATATACAGTTCTCCATAAGTTGGAACCTCGCGGAAGGTCATGAACTTTCCACTGGACTGTACATACTGCCCTTCCAGCAGATACCGTAAAATAAAGGTTTTGGCCGGAAGACTGGTCATAAGGAGGCCATCCTTTTCTTCCTCATCCAGCGCCTTAATTTCAAACTCCGGAAAATGTACTTCATAAGGATGTCCCATAAAACGAATGCTAAATTTCTGCTCAGTTTCATCATACACTATGTTCAATCTTTGAGCAGCTTCCTTTGGATCCAGAGATTTATATTTTTCCAGGTAATGCTCAAAAGGCACTTCTTCTTTGTGGTTTTCGATTTCCAAGTTAAATCTCCTCCTGTTTTACGCTGGGGAACAGCGCAGTATTCGTATGAGGAATAAAGCATGCAGCCACAAATTCATCCATATAGCTCGGATCCGTGCTCAGCTCCATATAGGTAATGTTGTGAGCAAGGTCATGTACTTTCTGTTCTGCTTCTGTGGAAAGGGTCATGTTGTAGGCACCGGTCAGAGAAGAGTTTCCAATATAATGGAACTTGTCGATCTCTACATCTGGGAACATACCGATGGTCACGGCATTTCTCATATTAATACCGCTTCCGATACCACCTGCTACATATACATTTTCGATCATGGACACATCAAAGTCCAGAGAACGAAGCATTGTACAGATTGCAGAGAAAATAGCTCCCTTTGCACGGATGAAATTATCAATATCTACTTCATTGATTTCTACATCTTTATGACCCGCTGCATCTTCTTTGAATGCCAGCACATAGCTTCCGATTCCGTAATGATCGTGGCGGACACGATCACCCTCCCGGACAAACTTTCCTTTCGGGCTGATGATGCCGCAGCGGAACAGCTCTGCGATTACGTCAATGATACCAGAACCACATAATCCCACCGGTTTTTGTCCTTCTTTTCCGATCACGGAGAAAGTCGGTTCCATAGTCTTTGCATCAATAGAACATGCTTCAATGGCTCCGTCTGTTGCACGCATACCGCAGCTGATATCACCACCTTCAAAGGCCGGTCCTGCAGAACATGCACAGCTCATCATAAAATCAGAGTTGCCAAATACGATCTCACCGTTGGTTCCAAGGTCAATAAACAGGTTAAATTCCGGTTTATTCCAAATCATGCTGACCAATGTACCAGCCGTAATATCTCCTCCTACATAGCTTCCAATATTCGGAGCAATGATGACCTTTGCATTGGGATGTACATCCAGTCTCAGGTCATAGGCACTGACATCTTCTGTCTCAAAGAAATCCGGAATGTACGGTTCCATACGAAGCGGATCTGCATTCACGCCAAGGAGCAGATGGTTCATTGTCGTATTGGAAGCAACACACAGATGATATATCTGGCTTCCCTGAATACCTGCAGCACGGCACATATTATGAAGCATCGGATTCAGGGTCTCATCAATGATGGCTTTCTGAAGTTTTGCTTCTCCACCGGTTTTTCTGGATTCAATAATGCGGTTGATTACATCGGCTCCATAACGGATCTGTCCGTTTCCTGCAGATGCCTTCGCCAGAATCTTTCCATCTCTCAGATCAAGAATCACAGCCGATACGGTAGTCGTACCAATATCGATGGCAGCTCCGCAGATTCTTTCCTCCGTAACAGGCACTACGTCATAAACGAGAACACTGTGATGAAGTTTCTTCAGTACTACATTCACATGGAACTCATTGTCCCGAAGTGCATCCGGCAATTTCTTCAATACATGATAGGTTAATTTTACACTCTCTATTCCCGTGGCTGCCTCGATGGCCCAGGACAGCCGTTCATTATCCGGCATGGTATCCTCCAGTGACGGTGCCGTCATCTGAAGTTCCACAACCGAGAAATCATTTTCAAACGTAATTCCTGCATCTGCAACATCCTGTTTTGCCCGGTCAAAGATGGCAACTTCCTCCGGTGAACTTAAATCAGCCACTTTCATGCGGCTCTTATAGGCAGATGCAATGTCCGGTACCAGCACCTCCACGTCGCCGGTCACCTTGCTGCAGCAGGAAAGTCTCCATCCTTCTGCATAGTCTTCGTCCGTAATATGTCTTGTCTGGACACTGTCCAGTTCTCCACTGATGAATTTTACCCGGCATTTACCGCAGGAACCGTTGCCTGAACAAGGTGCATCAATGGCCACATTCGCTTTCCGAGCCACCTCCAACAGGTTCTCTCCGGCTGTCACTGCTACTTTTGTGGCAGTTCCATCTTCATATCGAAATATAACATTCGGCATAATCTTTTTCTCCATAAACTGGGTTTTCAGGTTTTGTATTTTCCCATATAGCACAATACTGCCAGTGAAAACACTGACAGTATTGCAAAATCGCTCTGATTATTAGATCTCCAGATAGGAATCTGCGTACAGAGTGTTGTTCTTAATAATATCACAGGATTTGATGGTCTCCATAAGACGAAGATCATTCGGGTTAACGATTGCGGAAGTCAGACCACACATCATAGCCATAGCTACCATAGCGGAGTCCATAATCGGACGGATGTGTTTCGGCATACCGTTGGAGTTGTTGGACAGACCACCGGTAGTGTTCAGACCCATATCGCTGAACATCTTGATTGCCTCAAGAACCTGCATCTGTTTGTCCTGCATTCCTTTGATAACCAGGAATAACGGGTCAAACCACATGTCCTCTGCTTCCATACCATGCTCCATACCTCTTTCAAGAAGCATCTGGCAATATCCCATACGCTCGTCGTTGTCTTTTGCGATTCCTTCGCCGTTGCAGAGAGCGATAACGATTGCATCGTTTGCTGCAGCCAGATCGATGTTCTCAATTCTTCCTGCTGCGTCTGCAGAGTTTACGATCGGTTTTCCTTTGGAACGATTGTAAACAGAGATACCAGCCTCGATAGCTGCTTTGTTGGAAGTATCCAATGCCAGCGGAACGTTGTCGAACTCGCCCTGCAGTAACTGAACTGCCCATTTCATCAGATCCTCACCATAGGACTCAGCCGGTCCGATGTTTACGTCAAGATAGGTAGCACCTGCATCCAGCTGCTGTTTTGCTCTTTTCAGAATCGGCTCCGGATCTCTCTCAAGAAAAGCCTTGTTGACTGCCGGAGCAGTAGTGGAAAGTCTTTCACCAATCGTAATGAATTTTGCCATGGTAGTAATCTCCTTTGATTATATTATTTGCGGCTGCCGGTTAAAACCGGCAGTCGTATCTATTCTAGATTTCGCCGTTTGCTTTCATATCCTTCAGGAATTTTACAAGCTGTACAGCTTCGTTCGGAGCTACGATAATCTCCCAACCCGGAAGTTTTGCTTCCAGATCGCCCTTTAAGACTGCTACCTTACCCGGGATAACCAGTTTTCTGCATTTGATCTTCGGCTCTACGTTCTCAATGATGAATTTAGAGATAGAAGTAGAGGAGAATTTACCTGCAGCCCAGGAAGTCAGTACAGAAAGTCCGCCTGCATCGTTGATAACCAGGTTACACGGAACACCGGAACGCTCCAGCTCACCGGATACAACGAAGTATGTAAGTGCGAAGTCAACGGTAGTCAGAACTACGGAGTTCTCATCTCCGCCATTCAGCGGATAGATACCCGGCTCTACCTTCATCGGCTTCTGCGGATCGGTGTATACGTTCTGTCTTAAACCATACAGCGGAAGTGCCTCTGCGTAGTTCATGGTATCCATAACGATGATGGAACCATATTTCAGAACAAACAGGGAAGCCAGTGCAGTCTGCATAGCCTCATCTGCCGGAGCAAGTTTTGCCAGATTTACCAGGGACGGATATCCACAGGTTCTGTCCGGGTTCTTGTCCAGACATGCGCGTCTTACCTGAACGGTATTAGCGAAGGTCTCTTTGATCGTTGCACCGGTCGTATTCAGAACCAGCTCTTTATAGCCAAGCTTCTCAATTGCTGCGGTAGTATCATACAGCTCGTCCAGAGATGCTCCGGATACACCCAGAACAGCACCTGCTGCTTTTGCTACTTCAACCATCTCAGCGTAGTTGGAAGCGTTTGCTCCATCAAGGATCGGTTTCTCAGCTTTGCATACTTCCAGAGCTGCTTTTGCTGCTTCTGCATCAGCGCACTCCAGAACGATGGTTTTGCCAATACCGGTCACATGTTTTACCGTCTCAGCGTAAGCAGCTGCATCTCCGGTATACTCAACGAATACCATCTCTGCATGCATTCTCTCACCGATACGGTCATAGTCAACTTTGTTAACTGCTGCAAGCACAGCATCTGCATCCATATCCGGAGTGATGCGTACAGCGAATCTAGGTTTGCTAACATAGGTTTTCTCATGTCTGAACAGTACAGTCTCACCACCAAGGGTGTACTCTGCGTCGCCGGTACCAACTTTGATGGATTTCATAGGCGGTGCAGTTGCCTCAGACAGAGTTGCAAGAGCTTCAGCGGACATATGCGGACATTTGGAAATGTCTACAGCACCCTGAGCAACCTTCATGGAAAATGCCATACAGGTCGGGCTTCCGCACTCTTTACAGTTTGTTTTTGGTGTCATTTTAAAGATATCTAAGCCTTTTAATGCCATTGTCTTATTTCCCTCCTTACCACAATTACATCAGTTCTTTGATCATTTTGGAGATGGTGGCAACGGTAACCGGATGTTTCACGATTACAGCATTGGAACCACAAGCCAGTACGGAAGCGGCTGTGGAAACTTCCATATCGATACCACGCTGCTCAACCGGACCCCACTCAGGCATATCTTCTTCAGAAGCCATAGCCTCTTTTACGTTCCATGCTTCCTCTGCTACCGGAGTAATGATCGGCATCTGTAACTGTGCGTCGTTCTGGGAAAGTGCTGCAGCTTTTACACGGTCCATCGTAGAAACTACGTACTCAAAACCGTATCCAACTGCTGCGGTACCTACGTTCATGACAATATTTGCCGGCTGTACACCCAGCTGGGTGATCAGCACGTTCAGCTGTTTTGCAAGGTTGATATCTACTGCAGACTCAGCGCCGACTTTCTGATTGTAAGCCAGACCTGCTGCTGCACCGATACCTTTGTAATCTTCCTCTCTTGCGGACAGGATGATGACATTTTTGCCCTGAGCTACATCAGCAGCTTTGGACAGAAGCTCAGTATCTTTTGCTACATTCTTGCATCCCTCGATTACAAGCGGTACATCGATGGCGTCAATGACCTCTTTTACGATCTCCATGCATTCTTCTGTAGATTTGTTTGCTCCGTTCGGATCAGCTCCGATCAGTCTCAGACATACGAAATCTGCACCCGGCATCTCAGATGCTTTCTTAGCGATCTCGCCCATGGTGCTGCATCCAGCATAGTATGCTTTTACACCTTCCGGCTCGTTGTCCAGACCGAGGTCTGTGATCATAACACCAACTTTCGGTGCGTTCTCAATCGGTGCATCAAATGTATAGAAAGGTAATACATTCTCGCCGCCAATTTTGATTGCTTTCTCGCCGCAGCCTACTTCAACTGCATTGATGGAAGCGTTGAATTTTCCTGATTTTCCATTGAATGGCATTGGTAATTCTCCTCCTCAAAAAAATATATCACACAAATACTATATTATACCATAAAACTCCTTTTCGTAAAGAGTTTTATGCATTCCAAAAGGGCAACCCTGCTATGCAGGGTGCCCAAAATTGGGTAAAATCAAATACTCGCCACGCTCGTGCTTGATTTTCCGCCTTCTAATTACATCATCGGGTCCATGCCGAGTGCCGGATGACCTTTCTCGGTCAGGAACTCAAGCAGTGCTTCCGGATCAGTTGCGATGGTCTCATCACCGATCATATCGCAGAAGTTCTCAATTCCGTACAATTCCTGTGCGGTCTTGTTTACTCTCTCAGCAACCTGCTCTTTCAGCTCTTTCGGCATCCATACGATACGCTCGATACCACCCTCGGCCTTCATGAACTTCTTGGAAGAAATGAAGTGTTTTCCATGTCCCATGAATCCAGGAGTCTGAACTCCACCACCGGTCATGGATGCCAGCTCACCGAAGGTCATTCCCAGAGGAGTCATTCCAGTGTACTCACGGTTGGTAATGATAACACCGTTGGAGAACGGCTCGATACCACAGATACACTCGAAGCATCCACAGGATGTCATCGGGTCTTCCATGATGGAGTACAGAGTAACGTGCTCCAGAGCACCCTGTGAGAATTTAGCAACTGCTTCATCAACATCCTCATAACGTCCAAGGTTCTCATCGATAACTCTCTCTTTGGTGATTACCTGACACGGTCCCTGCGGATCCAGCTCGTTGGTTGCTTTTGCATCCAGCCATGAAACAGCACCGCAAAGTCCAAGTCTCTCCGGAGTTACTACACATACATGGCTCGGGGAGAATGCCTGACACATGATACAGCTGTAATATACCGGTACGGATTCGTCTGTCAGAGAAGTCAGACGCTCGTCACGACGGTCATATGCCGGGATAGCCAGCTCATGACGAAGTCTGGTACACTCTGCTTCATCAGTTACGATGGTAACTGCACATTTATCTACTACTGCGTCAAACTCGTTCTTAATGTTTGCGTACAGAACTTCTGCAAGGTCTTTTGCACGGAAACCAGCCTCGAAGGTAGATTTGCTGACACGGATACGGATCATATCACGCTGTCCAGTATGCATAACACCCTCTACACAGTTTACATAGCTGTGGAATTTACGCTCGAATACCGGCTCGAAGTCGGACTGCATGTTCTTTCCGGCTACATCTACGATGTAAGCGATCTGCTGTTTGCTTCCTACTTCCATCTGATCGAAGTCCGGTCCGATGAGAGTGAACTTGTGATCCTCAACCTCGCTTGCGTCTTTGGTGCAAACCAGCTCGAAGCAGTCTTTTCTGGAACCGTCGAACTCAACCTGCATATCACCTCTACGGATGATCTCGCCCTCGAATGCAGATGCGAAGGATACCGGGATATCAATCTTGGTAATCTTAATCTTAATGTCACGTGCCTCAAGAGAGGTAGCGTTGAATTTGGATACGTCTTCCTGAACGATCAGGCTCTTCGGCACACGGAAGATGTTCTCGGTCTCGTTGGTAACTACCGGGAAACCAAGTGCGATAGCGCCTGCACCGCAAGCTACTACTACGTCATCCAGCGGTTTGAATGCGTTTACGAATGCCGGTACACGATCCATGGTGTATTTCATCAGAGCGCCTGCATCACCCGGTGTTACGTTACCGAAGATCAGAGCTGCACGAAGTGCTACGGATACAACATGGATTACAGAAGTCACATCTTTGCCAAGCGGTACGATACGAAGTGCATATCCCATATTCAGTCCAGCTTCTACACACTGGTCGATCACATCACCAACCAGAGTTACCAGAATACCCTGTGCCTGATAGCTCTTAACAAGCTCTACTGCTTCTTCGTTGCTCGGAGCTTTTCCAAGAATAACTGCTACACCCGGGATATCTCCGGTTACCAGCGGTACACCAAGCTCACGGATAATGGCATCTGCCAGATGTCCGTAATACGGCTCTGCATACGGTTCTGCACCATTGATGTATTTCAGAACCTCGATGAACTCTGCGCAAAGTGCAGTAGCAACACCGCTCATGAACGCATCATTCAGTTTCTGCTCTCTGGTCATGAGAGTTTTTACAACGCCAAGAGCTTCTTTTAATTCTCCAAGATTAGCAACCTTGGTTCCGGTTACTGCATAGTAGCACGGAAGGCTGTATGCGGTATGCGGAAAAGATACCGCCTGATCTGCGCCGTACTGCGCAATTGCATTGTTGATGGCAGCTTCAGTTAAACCATAAACTGCATCATTTCCGCTGAATACTCTATCAAAAAGTGTCACGGTATTATACCTCCAAAATTTATTTTGACTCATCGAGAATCGCTTTGATTTTCCGAATCTCATCTGTCGCGGACTGACTTACATCATAGGGAGCTTTTCCCTGACGATCCGCGTCAATTACCTCTGTATTATAATGAATGAATCCCAGTAAATCCTCTGCCGGAATCTTGGAACGAACGAACTCCTCGTCCTCAGCGCTTCGGACTTTATTTGCGACTACGCGCACCTGACGGATTCCCAGATCTGCTGCCAGACGTTTTACATTCTTATAGGTCTGAACGCTTCTGGCTCCCGGCTCAATCACAACGATGAACTGCTCCATAGATTCACAGGTACCTCTGCCCAGATGCTCCAGACCGGCCTCCATATCCATGATTACTACATCTTTGCTTCTCAGCATCAGGTGGCTGATGATTCTTCTCAGCATCACATGCTCCGGGCAGACGCACCCGCCGCCGCCGGTTTCCACCGTGCCCAGCAGCAGGAGCTTCACGCCATTATAGGTTTTGCTGTATGTATCAGGAATATCATCCACCTTCGGGTTCAGTTTATACATCTGATTATCCGGTCCGGCTCCTGTACGCTCCTCCACCAGTTTTCTCATCTTACTGATGGGGATAATGGAGTCCAACACCTCTTCCGGAAATCCAAGCGCCAGTCCCAGATTGGCATCCGGGTCTACGTCAGCTGCCAGAACGGTGCGTCCCTCTTCCGCATATAATCTCGCAAGTGTGGCCGCAAAGGTCGTCTTTCCAACGCCGCCTTTTCCGGTAATTGCTATCTTCAATGTCTTTCCCTCCGGTCTTATATCAATTTACTTTCTTATCCGGATTAGATTCCGATTGCGGTTCTCTTCTCTTCGATACGCTCGATCATCTTGTCACACAGCTTATCGATATCAGTTTCAACCGTGTAAGCAGCCTCTACCCAATCGCGAACGCCATTGGTCAGCCACTCACCCATCTCGCTGGAACCGGATACATAAGGATCAACGCCAAGGAAGGTATCGATACCGGTTGCTACTACGTAGTTACCGATGGAAACTGCCTTCTCAGACATCCACTCCGGAGCACATCCAACTACCGGCAGCTGGGAAATCTTAAGACCGGAGTCTTTTGCCAGCTCAGATACCAGAATCATCATACGGCTGATGTCTACACAGGATCCCATATGAAGTACAGGCGGGATATCTGCCAGCTCACATACACGTTTCAGGCCAGCACCGCAGAGATCTTTTGCAGCTTTGTCCATCAGACCTGCTTTTGCAGCAGCCTGTGCGGAACATCCGGAAGCTACAACTACGATATCGTTAGCAATGAGTTTTTTCATCATTTCGATATGTGCGGTATCAGGACGAACCTTCGGGTTATTACATCCTACCATTGCAACTGCACCACGGATAACACCGGAAGTAACACACTCAAGAAGCGGTTTGGTTGTTCCGGTTACATCTACCTGGCTGTTAGTAACACCGTCAAGTACTTTTACAAGAGCTTCCAGAGAGTAACCAACGGTTGCTTTCTGTTTCATATCCGGAATGTATACCAGCTCCGGTTTACGGTTCTTGAAGTTCTCGCATGCAGTCTTAACGATCTGTTTTGCCTTCTCTGCTGCGGTTCCTACATCAAAACGGATGTAATCGGAATCCGGCATCTGAGCGATCGGAGAAGTGGTGATGAACTTGGTGTGGAAACATTTACTCAGAGGTCCAAGTGCCGGGAAGATACACTGAACGTCTACTACGATAGCCTCACATGCTCCTGTCAAGACTACGTTCTCCTGCTGCAGGAAGTTACCAGCCATCGGAATACCACGACGCATTGCTACCTCGTTGGAAGTACAGCAGACACCAGATACGGTGATGCCCTTAGCGCCCATGCTCTTTGCATAAGCGATCATCTCCGGATCGTCTGCATATTCACAGACCATCTCAGACAGTGACGGATCATGTCCGTGTACTACGATGTTTACGTTCTCAGCGTTCATAACGCCAAGGTTTGCCTCAGTATCAATCGGCTTCGGAGTTCCGAACAGTACGTCAGAGAACTCGGTACCACACATGGAACCGCCCCATCCATCAGCCAGACCTGCTCTTAAGGACTGACGAACCAGTGCTTCCGGTTTGGATGAACATCCCATATGGGTCATATGTAAGGAAGTAGCAACCTCACGGTCAATTGCCCGCGGCTCGATTTCAGCATCATGCCACAGCTTCTGGGTATGCTCCGGTGCTCTCTTCAGCCATCTCTGAACGCCGAACGGTTTACCATACTCCATCAGAGCCAGTTCTGCCATCTCATGTGCCAGATCGTAGATATCTTTTCCTTCGGTCTCTACGCCCCACTCTTTTGCGATACGGATCAGTTTATCAGGATCTTTTACTTTGTAAGCGCCGTTCGGATCAGCTGCGTAGAGAGTATGGCAGATCTCACGTCCGTGATCAGAGTGAGTAGCCGCACCACCTGCAGTGAATTTCAGGTAGTTACGTCCTACGATACCATGAACATCGCATCCGCAGATTCCTCTCGGAGCCTTCGGGGTAATACGGCACGGTCCCATTGCACAGATACGGCAGCAGATACCCTGCTCACCAAATTTACAATGCGGAGTCTGATTCTTTACACGAATCTGCCATGCATCAGCACCGACTTTCGCGCCGGTCTCGAGCAGCCGGTTGGTAGCTGCTTCCATTTCTTCGACTGTGGTTAATTTAAAGTCTCCCATATAAATCTCCTTTATAGTCAGGCTTTTAAAGCCCAAGACCTTCTAAAATATGATACAATCCCTGTCTGACAGGATTATCTGCCGGAAGTTGCGTTGTAGGAGTTCCGGCACTGTCATAGTCAAATACACCTTCATCCTGGGGAACCACTCCCAGAAGTTCGAGATTCTGTTTCTCGATTTCCTCGCGGACACCGTCATTGATAACTCCGCCCGGAGCGCGGTTTACGATCAGACCGACTTTCTTCGGCTTCAGTCCGCACTCAGGAATCAGACGTGCAATGCGTCCTACTGCCTGAATTCCTCTGCGTGAACAGTCGCTGACCAGAATTACAGCATCTACACCCGGAAGAATTCCTCTGCTGATATGTTCCATACCAGCCTCATTATCTACCACGATGTACTTGTAATTCTGGGCGCGCTTTCCGACCTGAGCCGACAGCAGACCATTTACAAAGCAATAGCACCCTTTTCCCTGTGTATGACCCATAACCAGCAGATCGTAGTCATCTTCCTCTACCAATGCGGAATCAAACTTGAACTCGGTATAATCCTGCTTGGACATTCCTTTCGGAATCGGGCTATCATCAGAAACTTCCGCTTTTGAGAGCTCGTCTCGGATATCTCCCAGTGTCATTTCCACATCCACACCTAGGACCTCATTCAAATTAGAATTCGCATCGGCATCAACTGCCAGAATCGGGCCTTCCTTCTTGTCAGCCAAATATTGAATCATCATACCGGTCAGCGTGGTTTTGCCCACGCCGCCTTTTCCTGCCACTGCAATTGTATATGGCATATTGTCATCTCCTAAATCTGTCTATTGTCTTTTTCTTAAACGAGAGTGCAAAGTCCGGACTCGTCGATGATGCGGGATACATCTTTCCACTTGTTCAGAGCATACAGATGGATTCCGTTTACGCCCATTGCACGATACTCATCAATCTGTCTGATGGTATACTGGATACCTTCCTCTTTGAACTCTTCGACTTTCTTATCATAGAACATGTCGAACGGTTTTCCGTCTGCATCTTTTGCTGCGAACGGATTCGGGAACAGCCAGTGTCTGGAAATCATTCTGCAAAGCTCGCTGTCCATCACACAGCCATTACGGGAAAGTGCCATGTTGATGGTAGCTCCCATATCAAGAATTGGCATAACTCCCACGTCTACCGGCATGGTAATACCTGCCTCGCGGATTGCATCCAGCCAGTATCTGAACTGCTCCATATCCCAGCAAAGCTGAGTCATGATGTAGTCAGCGCCATTGTCCTGCTTCTGTTTCAGGACTGCAATGTCTGCATCCAGGCTGCGGCATGCAATGTGTCCCTCCGGAGATCCTGCTACTGCGATCTCAAATTTGTCGCCGTAAGTATCACGAACAAATTTTACAAGGTCCGTTGCATAATTAAAGTCACCACAAGTCGTGGTCTCACCCAGCGGAATATCTCCACGGAGTGCCAGCATGTGATCAACACCTTCTGCAAGATACTGATCCAGCTGCTCTTTGATACCCTCTTTGGTATTTTTGATAACCGTAAAGTGGGTAACCGGTGTGGTACCTGCTTTTTTGATCATCTGACATACTTCTCTGTTAGCGCCGACGTTTCCGCCACCTGCGCCATAGGTACAGGAAATATATGCCGGTTTGTACTTCATCAGATGGTCGATGGTACCAGGCAGATTCTCCATTCCTTTCTCTGTCTTCGG
Organism: Clostridiaceae bacterium Marseille-Q4143; assembly: GCA_018228645.1. GTDB lineage: Bacteria > Bacillota > Clostridia > Lachnospirales > Lachnospiraceae > Hominiventricola > Hominiventricola filiformis. Next base: position 2,716,577 of record CP073693.1, on the reverse strand, counting down.
CGGGAAGAGCTCGAAAGAAAGAAGAGTCTTCTCTCTCAGTGCCTGTGAGATTTTCATAGTTACATACCTCCACATCTTATTTAAATTGTAACCTACAAAAAACTACCAAACTGAATTAGTCTTCGATGCAGTTAATCTTTACTACAGAGTTCGCCAGATCCACCATGGCGATGGCTCCCTCTACTTCAATCTCTGCACCCATAATGTCTCTGATGCGGATCGTTGTTCCATCCACATCCATCCGGCTGGCATTCTTGATCAGAATGCTTTCGCCTTCTTTTTTCTTTCCATATACAGTTGCAAGACACATCTTAAAGTCAACCTCCTTACTGTACCAGGGAAAGAGCGATGGAAAGTCTCATGTTTCCTTTTTCGAAATCTTCAACGCCCTTCTCAATCTGAAGCGCCGCATCATCCTTGCCCTGCTCTCTTAAATGCTTTGCAATGGCTGCAAGCTCCTGAGCATGATGGCGGTTATGGTCAAGCATGTATGCAAGTACTGCTGTATCCTCATCTTTCGGCTGTTCACCGTGATGATGACCGCATCCGCATTCTCCATGTGTATGATCATGCTGATGCTCGCCCTCATGTGTATGTGCATGAGTGTGCGTTACTCCATCATGAGTATGCTCATGGCTGTGCTCATGATCATGTCCGCCGCATCCACATCCGCAATGGCTGTGTTCTTCGTTTGTCATATGCATTGTCTATCTATCCTCCTTTTAACTTCCAGCTTCTGAATCGTTATTTTTTTAACATTTCAAAGTACAAAGTATCCCTGTCTGGAATAGTTGTGTTTATTATATCCCCTCCCCCCGCTTTTTGCAAGCAGTTTCATTCATTTTAACCAAAGCGAATATTGTATGAAATCAGGTTATGTAACTTTTGCCAAATAGATTTATATTTCGTTAAATTAATGACAATATTTGAATATTTTGTGAATTATCTAACAATTGTGTTTTTCGGGGCATCTTATGTATTTCAGAGACGAACATTGTGAATTTTTTACCGGAATTTTTCCACTATGCTCACTCTCAGCCAGAAACATTTTTCCAACTCTCTTGACATTTTCTCTGTTTTGCATATAATTTATTTCTGTGAATTTGCAAATGATTTGCAAATGCAGTCAAATTGCATTTGCACTTTCATGATCCTATACAATAGAAGGGAAGATATCTTTATGTTATTGGAAGTTATAAAAGACACCGTGTTCGACAGCCTCCGTCTGCTGCCATTCCTTTTTCTCACTTATCTCCTGATGGAATTTCTTGAGCATCGCGCCGGAGAAGCCGGGCGGGCCAGAATCGGAGCTGCAAATGCATCCGGACCTGTCTGGGGGGCTTTATTCGGCATTATCCCTCAGTGTGGTTTTTCTGCAGCCGCATCAGGTCTTTACTGTGGGCATATCATCACGTTTGGTACTCTGATGGCAGTCTTTCTCTCCACCTCCGACGAAATGCTTCCTATTTTGATATCCTCTGCTGTTGGAATCACACGAATTGTCCGTATTTTGGCTGTCAAAGTCATCATCGCAATGATATCCGGTCTGCTTATCGATCTTCTGATCAGGGACCAGCAAAAAAATGCAGACCACCACGAGCACCACAGCCATACCGGAGAACCGAACTGCGAGGAACATCTGCTCATCTCTGCCCTCAGACATACAGCAGAAGTCTTCTTTTATATTTTTGTAATTTCTTTTCTGCTGAATCTTCTGATTGCTCTGATCGGCGAGCAGACTCTGGCAGCTATTTTTACCGGGCTTCCTGTCGTCGGAGAATTTGCAGCTGCTCTTGTGGGGCTCATTCCAAACTGCGCTTCTTCTGTCATACTTACGGAGCTTTATCTGTCCGGAATCTTAAGTGCCGGTGCCATGATGTCCGGCCTGCTGGTCAATGCCGGTGTTGGACTTCTGGTCCTGTTCCGTCTGGATCATGACAAAAAAGATATTTTCCGGATTATTTCCATTCTTTACGGACTGGGTGTCTTCTGGGGGCTTGTCATAGAGGCATCAGGAGTGTTATTCTGATAGTGCAATTGCAAAGGAGAAATTATGTCAGGAGAAAATCATTATTCGACATCAAGCCGAAAAAAAATACTTGAGATCTTAAAAAAAAGCAAAGACAAAACCATCACAGCTGCACAGATCGGTGACCAGCTAAAAGCTATGGAGAGTGAAGTCAATATCACAACTGTCTACCGCTATCTTGACCGTCTGGAAAAAGATGGAACTGTGATCCGTTATGCTTCCGGCCAGGGTACACAGGCTTCTTATCAATATGTAGAACAGGGTCAGGGATGCGAAGGTCATCTGCACCTGAAATGTGTAAAATGTGGAAAAATTCTTCACCTGGACTGCGAATTCATGAAAGAAATCTCCGAACACATCCAAAAGGATCACGGATTTTCCCTGCAATGCAAAAATTCTATTTTATACGGTATCTGCAGAGAATGTCAGGCAAAAAACGTATAAGAGATAAAAAGGAGTACTATCATGGATATTTATCTGATCCGCCACGGTGAAACCGACTGGAATCGCATGAAGAAACTGCAGGGAACTACCGATATTCCCCTGAATGCATATGGAATCGAACTGGCAGAGAAAACTGCTGAAGGGTTAAAAGCTGTTCCTTTTGACTGTATCTATACAAGCCCTCTGATCCGGGCCAGAAAGACTGCAGAAATCATTCGCGGAGACCGCCCCATCGAAATCATCGAAACAGACGGCCTGAAAGAAATCAGCTTTGGTGATTACGAAGGACTCTGCTATCTTCCGGATAATTACACCATTCCCAAACCCGGATTTCGTAAATTTTTTGATGATCCGGAACACTATGATACACCTCCTCACGGAGAGAGCCTTCTTCATCTAAGAGAACGAACCTCTTCCTTTGTACGCAGTATTATGGATGACCCTGCCAACGAAAACATGACATTTCTGATGACAGCCCACGGCGCTGCTATCCGCGGCATTCTCTCCGGACTGCAGAATCTTCCACTGGCTGAATTCTGGAGCGGACCGGTACATAAAAACTGTGGCGTGACCAAGCTCCATGTGGAACATGGTAAATTTAACATTGAATTCGAGAATAGACTCTATTATTAGTAAAAAAGCGGCACAGTCCAATGGCTATGCCGCTTTTCCTATACCGGTTTATTTACCGGACATCTGACGCTCCTGCGCCTCTATCATCTTTCTTACCATCTCACCTCCGACAGATCCGTTCTGTCTGGAAGTCAGGTCTCCATTGTAGCCATCCGTCAGCGGAACACCGATCTCGCTTGCCACCTCATATTTGAAACGGTCAAGTGCACCTTTTGCCTCTGGTACTGCTGCTTTGTTTGTAGAACCTGCCATAATAAACTCCTCCTTACTGCAAAGCTGATTTGTAATCTGTAACACATGCTTCGCAATTTGTTGTTGTTTGTTACGGTGTTAGTATGTGCATCTATTCAGAAATAAACCATCCAAGTTCTTGTTAATCTGACAAAATCATACAAATTGCCTACAATCGTAGAGATTCACTGCTCTGGCTGATGATGTGCTCCAGTTTTTTTCGGATTCCTTCATATAACGGATCAAGAAGTTGCGGATCTTCCTTAAGAAGTCTTCCGGCTGCCTCACTTGCCTGCCCCAACACTGCCGAATCCTGAAATACATCACCCATCCGGAATTCCAGAATTCCGCTCTGACGGATTCCAAAGAGATCGCCAGGACCCCGAAGTTTCAGATCCTCACTTGCAATATAAAATCCATCATTGGATTTGTTCAGAACTTCCAGACGCTTCCTGGTTTCTTTTCCTTTGCTTCCACTCATAAAAATACAGTATGACTGCGCAGAACCTCTTCCCACACGCCCTCTGAGCTGATGAAGCTGCGCCAGGCCAAACCGCTCTGCATTTTCCACCATCATAACCGTGGCATTCGGTACATTGATACCTACCTCAATAACAGTAGTCGATATCAGAATCTGAATATCCCCCGCTGCAAACCGTTCCATGATCTCATTTTTTTCTTTTGGCTTCATTTTTCCATGAAGACATGCGATTCGGATCATCGGAAGGATCTTCTGCAGCTTTTCTGTATAATCAGTTACATTTTCAAGCTCCAGTTCATCACTTTCTTCTACCATGGGACAGATGATATAAACCTGATGGCCTGCAGCAACTTCCTTTTCCATAAAACGATATGCATTTGGTCGATAGGACTCATCCACCACACAGTTTTTAATTGGAAGCCGATGTGCTGGCATCTCATCTACTACTGAAATATCGAGATCACCATAGACAATGATTGCCAGCGTCCGAGGAATCGGCGTTGCACTCATAACCAGCACATGCGGCGTAATTCCTTTATCTGCCAGAGTTTCTCTCTGACGCACACCAAACCGATGCTGTTCATCCGTAACCACAAGAGCCAGACGGTGATACTGTACATCTTCCTGAATCAGCGCATGAGTGCCGATGATAATCTGAGCGCTGCCACTCTCGATCTCCGCTTTCGCCAGACGCTTTTCTTTTGCTGTCATGGAACCTGTGAGCAGCACCGGAACGAGTGGAATCTGATGCTCTTCCAGTATCTCTTTTACAGATTCAAAATGCTGTCGGGCAAGCACTTCCGTAGGCACCATCAACGCTCCCTGGCAGCCGTTGCAGCCGGTCATAATCAGTGCCAGCACAGCAAGAATAGTCTTACCGGAACCAACATCTCCCTGTACCAGCCGACTCATGACTTTACCGCCAGTCATATCAGATACAATTTCCTTCCAGACGCGCTTCTGTGCACCGGTCAGTTCATAGGGAAGAGTTTCTATCAGACGTGAAGTTTCTGCTACTTCCACCATAGGAATCTGGCTCACCAGCTCCTCCTGGTGTTCCTTCATTTTCCGGATTCCGAGAATAAACATCAGGAATTCGTCAAATACGATCCGTTTTCTTGCTTTTCTCATAGCCCCATCGTCTTTTGGAAAATGGATCTGTCTTAAAGCTTCCCATTCTTCTTCCAGATCATAATCAGAAAGCCAGGCATCAGGAAGATACTCCGGCACCTGAATCTGATCATTTGCCAGCACCTGACGGACAGCTTTCGTCACCATCTTCTCTGTCAGTCCTGAAACCAGCGGATATTTTGGCTGCATTATATACAGAAGATTCTCATAATCAGCCAGCGTGTAATGCTCCGGCTGTTCCATTCGATATTGCCCGTTTCTGACCGTGACAACTCCTCTAAAAATATACTGCCCGCCTTTCTGAAAATAATTCCGAAGAAACGGCATATTAAACCAGGCAGCCTGAATAACGGTATCTCCTGTTTTTAACTGAGCGCTGAAAATCTGATAGCGTTTAAACCTCTTTACCGGGGAAACCGACTGCACCCACGCATGCACTGCATACTTTTTACCATCTTCCATTTCTTCCGATTCTGTCGGTTCCTCAAAAAGTTCATATGCCCTCGGATAATATTCGATCAGATCCTGTACGGTATGGATTCCTGCTTTTGCAAAGGGAACTGCTGTTTTTTCTCCAATTCCTTTCAAATCTGTCACTGGCGAATGAAGGTTCATATGTTTTCTCCTATCCTGTACTTTTCAGAACATCTGTTCTCTTTATTATAAGCAGTTTTCTCCCCGGTTGCAAGCTAATTTCATTTTCAGATAATAATACATACCAGACCGCCATTGGAATCGTTTACAATCTTCTGCATGGTATCCTGCAATTTCACCTGACTTTCTTCCCCTATCTGATAAAGCTTGCTGCGAATACCGTCTTCCACCAGTTCCTCGATAGTTTTTCCAAAAATGTTGATCTGCCAGATACCATCTTCCTGTTTCCGTCCCTCCTGAATGTACTGAATCAAATCTTTTGCCTGCTCCTCGCTTCCCACAATCGGAGCAATCTCCGTCTCAATATTGGCACGAATCATATGAACTGACGGGGAATAGGCCTTTAATTTTACTCCAAATTTTCCACTCTGATGAATAAGCACCGGATCTTCCATCCGAATTTCTTCTTTTTCCGGCAGCACCATACCGTATCCTTTCTGCCTGACAGTATCCATGGCAGCCATCACTTTTCCGTATGCTTTCTGCATGGAGGACAGTTCCTTCAGCTGATTTAAGAGATCATATTCGTCATGAAGTTCCATGCCGGTCAGTTCACTGAGCATCTCATAATAGCTGTTTTCTTCCATCTCCACGGAATAGGTTGCGATTCCACAATTCGGATGTACCTGATCCAGTTTGATTCGGCAGATATGAGGACTGTCACAGTTCGGCAGTCCTTTTCCCACATCTCTGAGCACACGGAAGCCATCCATCGTGGCACGAACTTTTTCAATGATCTCCTGCTTTACCGGATGGTCCAATGGCAGCATTTCCACCCATCCCGGAATCTGGTAACGAATCTCCACCATCGGGAATTCCAGCAGCACCTGCTCAAGGATCATTGTAATATCATCCTTTTTCAGCTGCTCACAATTCACAGGAAGCACAGGAATCTGATACTTATGGTACATTTCTTCCGCCTGCTTCCGCACGGCATCACTGTATGGCCTGACTGTATTTAAAAGGATCACAAACGGTTTTCCGATAGATTTCAATTCTTCTACGGTCCGCTCTTCTGCCTGGCGGTAATTTTCTGCAGGGATCTCACCAAAACTGCCGTCACAGGTCACCACAATTCCGATCGTCGAATGATCATGAATGACCTTATGCGTGCCAAGCTCTGCCGCCTTTGTAAATGGAATCTCACTGTCATACCACGGTGTCTTTACCATCCGTTCGTTATCATTTTCCAGATGGCCGGCTGCCCCCTCCACCATATATCCGACGCAGTCAATGAGACGGATTCTGACCGGAATTCCATCTGCCACTCTGATCTCCACTGCTTCCTTGGGGACAAATTTGGGTTCTGTTGTCATAATCGTCTTGCCCGCCGCAGACTGGGGCAGTTCATCTGTCGCACGCTCCCGCTCATTACGATCTTCCATATTTGGCAGTACCAGCACATCCATAAAACGTTTGATAAAGGTAGATTTTCCGGTACGAACCGGTCCTACTACTCCTATGTAGATCTCTCCGCCTGTGCGCTCTCTGATATCATTATACAGATGAAATTCTTTGTCCATTCAAAAACCCTCCCATATTTGTACCTAATATATGGGAGGGTTCGTATTTTTATTCATATGACCGCAAAAGCTCTTTTTACAGCGCTGCTTCCACTTCTTTTCGGATCTCTTTAATAAAATCAGAAGAATTCAGAACCTGCGGATTCGGAAGGCTGGTGATCAATGCCAGGTCCTTCGTCATTTTTCCAGACTCAATGGTCTTTAAGGATGCCTGCTCCAGTACATCTGCAAAATGTACCAGCTCCGGAATGGCATCCAGTTCTCCACGTTTTCTCAAGGCACCGCTCCACGCAAAGATGGTCGCCATGGGATTGGTGGAAGTCTCTTTTCCTTCCAGATGCTGATAGTAATGTCTCTGCACGGTTCCGTGAGCAGCCTCATATTCGTAGTATCCTTTGGGTGATACCAGAACGGAGGTCATCATGGCAAGAGAACCGAATGCCGTTGCCACCAGATCGCTCATGACATCACCATCATAGTTCTTGCAGGCCCAGATGAAACCGCCCTCGGATTTTACAACTCTGGCTACTGCGTCATCAATCAGTGTATAGAAATAGGTAAGTCCGGCTGCTTCAAACTGTGCCTTGTATTCTTTTTCATAGATTTCCTGAAAAATATCCTTGAAATGATGGTCGTATTTCTTGGAAATGGTATCCTTCGTTGCAAACCATACATCCTGCTTTGTATCAATGGCGTACTGGAAACAGCTTCTTGCAAAGCTTTCAATGGAAGCATCCAGATTGTGCATACCCTGTACTACACCCGGTCCCTTGAACTCATGTACCAGAACGGAAGTCTGGCTTCCGTCTTCTGCTGTGTAAACCAGATCTACCTTTCCCGGTCCCGGAATCTGCATCTCGGAAGCCTTGTATACATCACCGTAAGCATGTCTTGCCAAAGTGATCGGCTTCTTCCAGGTCTTCACATAAGGTTCAATTCCTTTGACGATGATGGGAGCACGGAAAACCGTTCCATCCAGAATGGCGCGGATGGTTCCATTAGGACTCTTCCACATCTCTTTCAGGTCATATTCTTTGACACGTGCTGCATTTGGTGTAATGGTTGCACATTTGACAGCTACACCGTATTTCTTCGTCGCTTCTGCTGCATCTATCGTAATCTGATCGTTCGTCTCGTCTCTTTTCTTCAGTCCCAGATCATAGTACTCTGTTTTCAGATCCACAAAAGGAAGTAATAACTCATCTTTGATCATCTGCCAGAGAATTCTGGTCATCTCGTCTCCGTCCATCTCTACCAGCGGGGTCTTCATCTCAATCTTTGCCATGGAAATCATGTCCTCCTCATTCTGCAGTTATAATATTTTCTCCAGTCCGTATGCCTGAATACTTTCAATGGTATGTTTTACATGCTCCTTTGCCAGAGCTTCCGCCTTATCAGGATCCTTCTCTTTGATTGCTTCAAAAATTGCCCTGTGTTCTTCCGTGGATGTCACGGAACGGCTGCTGGTGGAAATGGTTGCTTTTCTTACCATCTTCACATAATCGTGAAAATCTGACAGTATATGATTTAAAATCCGGCTTCCTCCTGCTTCATAGAGTTGCTCATGAAACAGGCTGTCCAGCTCATAAAGCTTTTCATAGTTCTTTTTACTGGTATGGTATTCCGACAGACACAGCGTTTCTTCCATAGAATCCAACTGTTCTGCCGTAATAGACTGGGTTGCCCATCTGGCACATAATCCTTCCAGCATGGAACGGATCACATAGATATCCTGTACATCCTTTGCGGTAATCATATTGACATAAGCGCCGCGATTGGGAATAATCGTCACCAAACCTTCTAACTCCAGCTGTCGAAGGGCCTCTCTGACCGGTGTTCTGCTCACGCCAAGTTCTGCTCCGATAGCTGCTTCTTTTAATTCTGTATTCTGCTCATAACGTCCGCTCAAAATATCTTCCCGAATGCTCTGAAAAACTCTTCCTCTGAGAGAATATTTATCACGTCCGTCTTTTTGCCCCTGTGTACTGCTCATGTTAGTTGTTCCATGTCCTCCTCAGTTTTGCATTATTGTATACAATCTAACTTCGTATACATTTTACCATGTTGGAGGAAGATGTCAATGAGTTTGAGTAATTTAATTAAAACTCCCGACGTTCCATAATCTTCACAGCACATCGATAGGCTATCGACAGAATCCCCAGGTATATGAATACACCGACTGTTATGAACAGGAAACGATTGCGCCCCATCATTAACAACATCTGCTGGAACCATTCATTTTCCATCAATGCTACATTCCATTTCAATTTGAAAAATGCAATCGCTGCAAAGAAGATGCAGGCCAGCATCCCGGTATAGATACCTCTTCCTTTTTCGGCTCCATAATAGAAGATAACCGGAAGGCAAATACCAAGAAGCAGAACTGCCAGCATGGCTACAGACAGGCTGGAAATCAGATATTCTTCCAACCCATCTGCATTTTGAAAAAATGCGCCTGCAATTCCTATTAAACTGCAGATTCCCCATACCATGCAGGACATCAGGATACCAAAACAATATTTTTCCTTCACATAAGTTCGCCGCTCTACCGGCAACACCAGAAGGTATTTGATTCCATTGTCGTATTCATCATAACTGACCGTGCTGATTGTAAAAATAGTCGTCATCATAATACTGTAACTGGCTGCAAACTGAGGAAAGCTGTCACCCTGTAAAAAAGAGCATACGATCATAAAAACAGCAATTCCGAGAAGTGTTTTCCCTTGTGTAATCATCAGTCTTCCGTCTTTGATCAATAATCCTTTCATCTTACTTTCCCTCCACCATCATGGTCATGATCTGATCAATGGTTCCTTTTTCAACAATTATCTGCGGCCAGTTTTCCTGATAAAAATCTTTCTGTCCAGTCAGGCAGGCATAACCATAATCTTCTTTTTTCACTCGAAGAAGATATTCTTTATCAAGAGTGTCATACTGTTCCGTTGTTACCTTCAGAATTCCATACTGTTCCAGAAGTGTATCCACATCTTCATGAAGAATGATCTTTCCTTGATTCATCAGATAAACATCATCACAGAATCCTTCCAGATCACTGGAAATATGGGAACTGATGAGAATCGACCGATCTCCCGGCATCATAAATTCCCGCAAAAGATCAAGAATCTGTTCCCTCACCATCACATCCATCCCTGCTGTCGGTTCATCCAGAATAAGAAGTCTGGCATCTCCATTGGCAACAGCTGACAATACTTTCAGCTTTGCTTTCATGCCTGTGGAAAAATCTTTTAATTTCTTATCCATCGGCAAATGAAATTCCTCACATTTTTTTTGAAACCAGCCTTCATCAAATGCCGGATACATATTTTCTAATACGGCAATCAGATCTTTTCCCATGAGGTATCCGGAAAATCCAGCATCTGACCAGACCACGCCAGTCTTCCTCCGGTCTTCTGCCGTAAACTCTGAAATCTCTTTTCCAAAGATCTCGACCCGTCCGGCCTCCGGCTTTGCCAGTCCGGTGAGCAGCCGGAATGTGGTACTCTTGCCAGCTCCATTAGGGCCGATCAAGCCAGTTACCATACCTTCCTGCACCTCCATAGAGCAGTCCAGGTAAAAGTTTTTATATTGTTTTTCTGCTTGTTCCAGTCTGATCATCACGGTTCCTCCAATACCATCTGAAATAATTCCAACAGTTCCTCCTGCTCCATGCCGCAGCTTCTGCCCTTTCGGACTGCTGCTGCCAGTTCCTCCTCGACTTCTCTCCGTCTCTCTTCCAGGTAAATGTCTTGTCCGGAACAGGTCACGAAGCTGCCTTTTCCGTGAACAGTCATAATGAAGCCTTCCTGCTCCAGTCCGTCATAGGCCTTTTTAACGGTCAACGCACTGACTTTCAAATCTTTCGCCAGAGCACGCACCGACGGCAGTGCCTCCCCTTCTTTCATAGTTCCCTTTGCGATTCCGGAACGAATCTGTCCCATAATTTGTTCATAGATGGGCTCCATAGAAGAATGATTGATAATAAACTGCATCTTCTCCCCTCCTGTCTACAAACAGTATATAACAGTTTATAACTGTTGTCAACTGTTATATGGTGTTTATTCAAAAGAATGCTTTGTGTGAAATCGTATATTTCGTTTGGCGGGTAATCAGAGGAACTTCTAAATTTTTTACCCTTACAAAAATATGAAAAAAAATCTAGTGGGTAAAATACGCCCATATGTCGTATCCTACCCGCCAGATTAAGCAAATTTTCCTGAAAAGCATAGAAACTATTGACTATTCGGGAAATGTATATAATTTTTCAGGGTATTGCAATTCATAAGCTTCTATAATACCCACATTTCCACAGAGATATTATTCTAATTCAAAACAATACTTCTTCACGGGTACTTTCACCCTCTGTAAATTGTTCCATCTTTCTCTCCTCTTGCGGTATTAACTAAAGAAATCGAACTCATCCACCGCAAAGGCAATGTCAATCTGGAACGGCTCCCCCTGCGGCATCTGCAATCCCTGTTCGTCCGCAATTACCAGATAGTAAGTAGCGGTATTGCTGTATTTCAGAGACTTCAGATTAAACTGGCAGCGGAATGTTCTTTCTGCGCCGTTATCGCTGGTTTTATCTGCAATAATCTTCTGAACATCACTGATCTGCTTGCCGTTTTCGTCCGTAAAGTAAACCTGATAGGTGGCCGCTTCTCGGTTTGCACTGACTGCGTCCTTTTGGTAGAAGTTCAATGAGAAAATCATATTGCTGATTTTACGGTTTGCGGACAGCAAATTGACCATTACCGGCTTGGTATCGTATTTCTGTTTATTACGCTTATATTCCATCGAATCATTGCGGAGATAGTGATATTCGATCACCGGAACAACCATTTCCTGCAAGCTGATACCGCCATGCACAAAGTTCATGCCGCCACCATTCATCTTAATACGGATGCTTTCTCTCGGTGCAAATCCATCAAATTCCGTATTTCCACCCAGGAACTTCACAGGCAGCAGATAATTCGGCTGTGCACCTTTCTTCATGATGGCATAGCGTCTGCCATATTCCACACAACGTCTCGCACTTTCTCTTTTCAAGTCGCTGGTATTACCCCTGTCTACATCATAAAACTCATTTCTTCCTACTTTGTCATCTTCAGTCAGCGGACTGTATGTATAAAGGAATCCATGGTCAGCCGTAATCAGAATATTCGTTCCGCCAAATTCATTTACAATAATACGAACAAGGTTCTTCAGTTCCGAAATTGCTTTCTCACAGGCAGCGAAAACCGCGGTATCAGAAGTATGGCTGGCTTCATCAATGGTATCATGATAAATGTAAACCACATCCATGCCCTTTACCAGCGCACTTCGCTCTGCCCGCTTCATAGCAATAATGTCATTGTACTTTAAAGCCACACTTGCCGGATCTTCTGATTTCAGAACCTTATCCCGGTACGGGCTCGCCGTAGACTGGCCATCTGCCAGAACCGTCAAAACATTGTTCCGAACTTCTACTGTCAGTTCTTTGTGCGGCAACAAAGCTGCCATACCGAACTTTGTAATCGAAGGGAAGATGCTCTGCATACTGCTGATAGAAACCTTGCTCTGTGTTTCTCTCTGAAGCTGATCTGCCATGGCTGCTGCCACTTCATACCGCATGGCATCTGAAATAATCACAAATACTTTCGTGTCCGAAGTCTGAATGCGGGAACGATAAAACTCCTCCTGTTGCGGTACTTCCAGAACTTTACCGTAATTCGCCAGTTCATCTGCACATACATCTGACCAATTGTTACCCAGCTCACCTAAAAACCAATGGGTATAAAGTCCTTCCACTTTATCGACAACATGCTTAAACAAATCGTCCAACAAAATATTGGAAGTCTCCAGGCTTTTTTGGAAGCTCAGATGGAACAAACGATAATAGGTATCCATCTGATAGTAGCTTCCCGTATATTCTTTCCAGATGCCTTTTGCTTCTGCGGTGTGGAATCCGGCAGAATGTTTCTTGAAGAAGCTCTGCATATTCGCTACTTGCAGGATACCGTCATAGAAATTCTCAAATGACTCATACCATGCACAGGTTCTCCGTTTCTCAACAGTGGAAGTAATGGCATCCACATCAATAATATGGTCGCTGATCTCTGTCATCAGCTTTGTCAGAATCACTTCGTTGATACATGGGAAGCATTCGGTTCCTGCCAGATCATTCACTGTCAGCTTTTCAAAACGCTGATGCAGACGTGCTTCCTCCTCAACATACCGTGCCACATCATAAAGCTGTCCCATATCCTCGCTGTGAAGCCATTCAGAAATAAAATCATAGCAATATGCCTGATGCGGCATAGAAATGAATCCATCCAGTCCGGCAAGATATTCCTGCCGCATGGTACGGGTAGCGGCAGTCAACAATAAATGAATTGCCAGCCGTCCGAGATCTGGTTCTTCCTCTACAAATCCGCAGCCCTGGCGAACCATCGCCCAAAATGCCCCGTCAGTATGATATTTTACAAAATCCTGATAAACCGCATTATTATTCAAGTCCAGTCCTGCCCGAAATACACTGCGGAGAATCATATTCGGCTGTGGGTCTTTCAATCCGCAGATTGCCGCCATGACCGCCATGTGCAGCTGTGCCGGAGTTGCCGGGACTTTACTCTGTGTGCTGACTTTCAATCGACGGTCTTTTGCATTGAAATAAGCACGGTAATTCTTGACCTGCTTCCGCATGACCGGATTCGATGCAAGTCCCATCTCATCCATCCAGATGGAAATCAGGTCTGCCCGGAACTCCTCACTGTAAAGCTCCACATCCAGAAGCCAGTTATCATCCGGGCGGTTATAGACGCACGGACTGTAAACCAGATAGTTTGTGGTCAAATCATCTACTGAAAGCAGCTTCTTCACCGAAAACGTATTATTGCCAGTTAATGCAATCACCTTTGCATTTTCCAGAACCACCTCGTCCAGCTTATCCTCAAATTCCTTATCTTCGTCATACCAGAAGATGATACGACGCTGATAAAACTCCGGCAGAGGTGCAGCAAATCTGCGGTTCAAGTCCTGTATTACTTTGTCTGTATCCATAAGTCACTTTCTTTCCTTCCTTGGTATCCGGCATTTTATCGGCACTTATCCGGCACTTTTTTCAGTATCCGGCACTTTATCGGCACTTATCTGGCACTTTAACGCCATTATCCGGCACTCGCTCTATCATTAACGCCATTTTCAGTGCCATTGGCGTTGTTTATGGCGTTAATGGTGGCGTTATTTGTTTTTTCGCATTGACTTTTTTCCCTTGTAACGCATATAATAATATTAACTCATCTAACACGTTTAGAAGGAGAATCCGGTTTTCGTATTGCGATTACCGGTTTTTTATTTTGTTTCCAAAATTTGACAACTATCTTTTCATTTTATATACTATAAATAGGTTTATAGAGCATCCTTTCTGGTATCTGTTTACAGATGCTATGTTGCCTGTATTCCAGCCTTTGGAGTCTCCGTGATGGTGTCTGCCTGCAGATGCTTGAATCACGGGGACTTTTTTCACATTTTATGAGATTATTTATTCTTCGCCATTTTTTCCACATATTCTTGTTTCAGTTCTTCTGCAAGATACAGATCGCTCATGCAATGCATATCAGAAACACCGTCACGGATCAGCTGATAGACCTGGGAATGATAAAAGAAATCCAATGCCGCATCCAGTGAAAGTCCCTGCTGTTTGGCAAAGCATTCAATAACACGGCTATATTTTTTCTGAAGCAAAATCGGGTTTGCTGTCATAGTGTTTCACTCCCTTCAAAACGCAGCAGAGACAATGCTTTCTCTGTTCGGAAACATATTTGCAGGTTCGGCTTTTCATAACGCAGGCGGTTGATAGCTTCCGTTTTATCAATCAGTCCGTCAAAGAACAGCTCCACGGTATTGAACACCTTATCATTGGCAACACCGCCCACAACAAGGTCATAATCTGTCGAATCTTTTCCGCTGCGGCAGTTCAGAATGAAATCCAACCATTCTTCGGAATAGGAATCAAATTTCAGCGTTTTTAGTTCAGCTTCCCGATTTTCATCGTATTCATACCGGGAGATAATTCCATCTTTCCCACGGCGTTTAAACTTGCCGCACCACTTCGCCGCCTGTTCATACAGCGGCGTGACATAGAAGCCACGCCCGAAGTCTACATTGGGGCGGGAATGAACCAAATCAGGCTTTGCAATCTCTAAAAAGGAACCATGATGGAGAATCATACTTCCACACCCCTTTCTTTCATCACATCAAGGAGGTCATCAACGATATATTCCCGGCTCTGGGTATGCAGCACTTCATATTCCGGCACAATGTAACCGTTCAGAATATCGCTCTGTTCGGTAAATGCCTGATAAATACGCTCTGCATCCACACCCAGCTTTGCCGCTACATTTTCAATGCAAAATACAGCAAACTCCAGCTCACTGGAATTTTTGATTTTTTCATCCGTCATCATACTCAAGCCCTCCTTACTTTATTTTAGCCAAAACATCCTGGAAAATTGCATAATTTTTCTTCACGCCATCATCCAAGTCAATGGGAATCATCTGGTCGGCAAGGTGATGAATCTTTTCCTCGTAGGTTCTGATTTCGTTATCCTGTGCCTGCAAGGTGGTCAACTTTCTATTCAGCTTCACACGCTCACCGGTTGAAGCATTGGCAATGCGCTGTTCCAGATCGGCAATGGCAGTGCGATAACGAGCCTGTTGTTCATGCACATAATCGGTACGGATACGGGCAATGGTATCTGGTTGATAACGGTGCATATAAATCAGAGCCTTAAAGCCGTTCTTCTTGCCACTGTCAAACAGCCAGTAAATCGGGCGTTTCTGATAAATCTTGCAATGGTCAGAATAGAAATCACTCAGGAAATAATTCCGAATCACATCCTTCGGCTGGCCTTTGCCGCCCAATGCATCGGCAATGAATTTCAAGTTTTCGTCCAATGTGTCTGCACCGTAAACAGTTTTTACGAACTCTACGAACAGACCGACAATATCGTCTTTAAAATATTCGTCATCACATATTGGGATAATGCCATCTCTGTCTACTGGAAATGAAACATACTTTAAAGTGTCCCATTTTCCTCCAGCAAATGCAATTCCGCTTACATCTAGAGAATAGCGTCCAAACATACATCCAACAGCATATGAAATAAATCGTTTCACATCTTCAAGGGGAGTGTAACAACAATCGGAAAAAGTCATTTTTTCTCTTCGCCCAAATCCCATGATTTCACTGAATATTAAATTCAAATTGTCAAGAATGTTATATAGCTCTTGACAATTCTCCTGCCGACATTTCTGATAATTACTGATTTGAGCAGCAAAACTGCCTTTATGGCAGTACGGTACTCCAATAAACTGCCAATGTTCCTCTTTTTCCACATATTCTCCTCTAGAAATATCCATTGCCCTATTTACGAGTTTTTTTACGTCATTTATGCGGGCTTCATCAACAATAAATGGTAGCGAAAAAATATCCGAAATGAACATACTCAGCGTCGGATTAAGTGCTTTTAATATTGATGATACTAGACCAGAGTTGAGATATCCCAAAACATATTCAAAAAGTCGGGCATCATTTAGATAGATCATTGGAGTCGAATTTTTACAGACACAGTCCCTTATTTCGCTATAACTCTTGTCAACTCCACCACCCATCTGTGACCAACCAATACCTCTACGAAAATAGTAATCTCGATCTCCTCGCCTTACAGATTTATTTGTTTTTCTGTCATCCCATAAATCTTTCAATTTAATTACATACTGATCATTACCATACCATCTATCAAAAGTTCCACCTTTGCTAAAGAGAGTATACTTATAAATCTGTCCTCGGTCTGGCATGAATGTTATTTCATCGTACCTAATTTCTGACCAATGTCGAATGAAGTAATCATCTTTACCTGTAACAACCCCCGCTTTCGATGTTACAAATTTTTCAAGAATACTATTCTCTTTATATAAGCCAAGAATTTTATCTCCAAGTCCGTAACCAAAAGCTCCACCTGGCATACAGGGAACATCATTGAAATTTAGAACATTATTAGAATATTCTCCGCTTAAAAACGCAGTTTCTTTTTCATCTGAATTTTTTATTTCTACCAAATTACAGACCTGCATATTGGTACAAAATGGTTCATTTCCGATACAGAAAGCACAAGTTTGAACAACTTCTCCACTAATTTCACTAAATGCTCTCGGTCCAAGATGTATCATATTAATCCATCTCCAATTACTAATATGTTCTCGTAACCGAGCGAACCCTTTTGCATACATAAAATTATGCATTGTAATCATTGCCATAATCCCATTCGGCATGAGCATTGCTTTGCACTTGAGCATAAAAACCGCATATAAATCATATTTTACCATCTCATAATGTGTTAAAACATAATCGAGAAGTTTAGGCGGCATATTATCCTGATTTAAGTAAGGTGGATTCGTTACTACAACATCGTATTTTTGGGTCATTACTTCAGCCACTTTTACTAAAGGAAGTAATTCACTCAATGTAGGTAAAGTATATAAACTGATTTCACTTTGAATAGCATCAAAACGATCATATAACGCAGAAAAATCTACACTTTGAACATTCAAAATTGAACCATACTCTTTTGCATCATGCAAATCATTAAGCAAACTTGAAAGTGCTTTTTTCAAACTTGAATCATCATTTACAAAGTAATCAATACACGCCTTGTCTAGCCCATTACTTTCTCTGATTTCAAATACATTCGGTTGAATATTTCGTGCAAAGAAACGTCTATCGTATTGACGTGCTTTCATCATAATCGAAAAATAAGCTAATTGAGCAGCACGTTCATCCACATCAAGTCCCCAAAGATTATTCGTTACAATACTCTCAACTGCTTCACGAATAGAATAGCCATCTGATATATATATCTGTACAAGTACATCAAACATATATGTAAGGATATGTCCACTTCCCATACAAGGATCTATACAACGCAATTTTTGAATATCCAATTGTTGATTATTCCAGATACTTTCAAGACAAGATTTTATATTTTCCTCTTGTTCGGCTTCTTGCATATAATATTTCCATGTTGATTTCACCTCAGTATTATGAGTCAAATTAAACCAACTACGTCCAAGACTATTTTCAACCAAATATCGAACAATCCAATCTGGGGTAAAAAGTTGTGTAGCAGCAGGAATTTCTACTTTGCTCAATCGTCCCTCTTTTGAGAAAACTTTTGCCTTCGGTTCTATATTATAAAACTGGTACAACCAGCCAATAATCTGGACAGCATCCTTCCAGTCATCCTCCGGTATCAGCTCAATCATCTGCTGAATGACGCTGCCTTCACGAAGCAGATTGTCCGGCAAAAGAAGCTCGGTGTAGTCCGAGAGTCTCTGGAACATTCCCGGCAGAATCTTATTCAGAGCATTGCACTGCACGATCAGCAGATATTTATACAGTTCTTCGGTTTTTTCTGCATCTTTCAGTTCATAGACCTTCTCCATATCCAGTCCATCCAAATCCAGATGAATGGCTTCGGTTATAATCTGCGGCTTAAAGTTATTTTCCTCGTCCGTGAATACACGCACATGGGACGGAAGATAGCCGTTGACTTCCATGAATCGCAGAGCAGAGAAGCGATTGAACCAAGTGTAGGCAACCTCCTCCATGACCTGCTTATATCCTTTATCGTTAATCTCGGCAATCAGAGCTTGACGCTGTTTCTTTTCATCGGCAGTGAGGACTTTGCCGCCAACGCTGTCCGCATTGGCATCCTCAATGTTGTCCTCTGTAATACCGTATTCCACGCATTTCAGGGAAACACGAGCGATCAGCTCTGTCCGTGCCCAGACAGCAAATTTTTTAATTGCATTCTTATCCATAACAATTACCTCAATCAATAAATCATATCTAACAGTTCAAGCACATTATAATATAGCAAAAATAATTGTACACAATCCTTCCGTGCAACTTTCTTTGTAAGCATTCCATGATTCAAAAAATTTCTATTTATAATTGCTGGCTGCTTTTTGAAATCATTTCCATTTTCAAAGACTTTTTCAAGGCAAGCAAAAAGATTACAACAAAATATTGCTGTTAAAAATAATGTTGTATTCACATCTGCTTCTGTTCGTTTCTTCGCAGCATGCACAGCCTTTATTCCCACATCGCGTCGTTTTCCATTCAAAGGTGATTTCTTTTGTAATCTAATCAGAGCAGCATCAATCAGCGAGAACAAAATAAGTGCACAGGATTTATATTGTTTATGCTCATAATCAAAAATAGCCTCACTAAAATCTGTTTTCTTTACTCTTTTAGTTTTTTCTATAATTTCAAATATTTGTTCCATATTTTTCTTAGAGCATTGTTTTAATGCAATAGCATCAGCTGATTTTTTATCAACAGGCATAATTTTAAATAACGTTTTTGCATTTGAATACGGATTTACCGTCCATCCATAACTTCCCCATATCCTGTATGACTCAATAATCTGCTGTTTCTTTTCTTCGGAAATTGAAGGAATTTTTATTTTCTGAATTACATCAGAAATTCCCGCTGTTATTCTTCGCGAGATATCCGAAAGTTCACTAAACTCAAAATTCGTAAATGTAGCAAATAATCTTTTGAAATTATTTATCGTCTCTTGTATTTGCTTTGTATCTGGAATAGATATTTTCACTGATGTATTAAATAACTCAACCATTGCCTTTACATTTGCTTGTGCCTGTATCATCGGTTGATAATCTTTAATCATTTTTCCTATATTTTTTTGTACATGTTCTGGTACAATATCATTTATTTTTAGATCTATTGATTTCTTTTCTTCCTTTTTTCGAATATTCATATTTCCCTGTAATTATATTTAGTTCAGCTTAATCTCATCGCAATTCTTCAGCAACTGTTTCAGTTGAGAACGAATCTTCTCTACATAATCATCAATATCCGCATCCGTCTGTAAGGTTTTTGCCTGGAATACGACCTGACGGTTGTAGGCACGGACAACCTTTTTCTTTGCCGGAGCTGCTTCTTTTCCTGGCTGTGTCGGCTGTACTGGCGGCTTTGGTGCAGGCGGAGCCAGAACAGACTCGATATTGCTAACTGTATCATCCTTGTACTGGCACATCGGCAGGAACATAGCATCCAGAAGGGCAAGACTCTTTAATTCTGCGATTTTCTCCTTGCACTGGCTGAAATACCGGTCTGATTTTTCAATCAGATGGGATGCTTTGGAATCGCTGTTTGCGGCAGTGTGGGTTGCTTCCATACACTGACGAACCGTTTCCAGAACCTCCGCACGTTTTTCCTCCAGCATCCTATCATGGGCAGTACGAACGGTATCCATCAATGGATTCAGTTCACGAATCCGGTTATAATTGAACTTACTTCCGGTCTGAGCCAGAGTAATCAGGCGAATGGTATTCAGAGCCTTGTACGCCTCCTCATTTTCCGCAATACGGTCAAGGTCATCATGCAGAGATTTTTCAAACTGCACTGCCTGGTCGAATACGGTTACCTGGGTCTTGAAGAAATTTTCAATACCATTGCTCATGGCTTCTTTGTTATCAAAAAGAGCATCCTCTTTTTTTAGCACACGCTCAACCAGGGCAATATTGTCTTTCTTCTGAGAAAGTACATCATCCATCAGATGAATGGCTTCCTGCACCAATGCACGATCCGGGTATTTATGTCCGTCATAACGGGCATCCAGAGAAGCATAGTAATCACGCTGTTCACTGAATTTCTCGGTCACAAAGCGAATCAGACCATCTTCATCATCTGGTACATCCATGATATCGAAATACTCACGGAGCATTGCTTTTACATCACGCATCATCGTAGCGGAAATGGTTTTACGCTTGCTGATGGAAGTCTTACCAATCTCACTCTTTTTGCGGAGCATATCTGGCAGTTTCGAGTCATCCGGCTGAATGGTATTGCCCGCATACTTGATGGTTACTTTCTGGGAATAAATCAGCTGTGCCGCAACCGCAGCAATGTCGATTTCTTTCCAGCCATACGGTATCGCACTGTATTTACTTTGCACATCTGCCATGGAAGTCGGCAACTTTTTCGCATCCTGCATTTCCAGATATTCTTCCATAGCAGAAGCAGCATCGCGGTTCGGCTCCATGCCCGGAAGTGCTGTTACCGCACCTGTCAGAATCGCAACAATATCCGCATCACTGCTTGCATTATCTGTAATCAGGTCGAGCTTGCTATATACATGAGCGACCAGATATTCAAGAGACTGGTCAATCTTGCTCTTGGCATTCCCGGATTTGATTTCCAGATGTTCACCATCCACATAGAACTGCGCCTCTACAATTGCATTTTGCAATTCAGTCATGGCACTCAGCTCATATTTTGTGGCTTCACGCTGTTTATTTTCAATAATTTCCTTTACTGTATCTGGTAATGAGTTTACATTTCTTTGCAATACATACTTACGAATCTTCATAGCTGATTCCAAAGATTCATAGTAAGGCGTATCAGCCAAAACCACGATTGCTTCATTACCTTTGGACTCTGCCATCAGACGGTAATCTGTTTTTTCAATAGCATCGGTAGCAACGGTCAGGAAACGCAGACGCATACCACCTGTTGCCACTCCAACCGTAATGCCATCTACCATCTGATCGAAAGCAAAGTCATATTTCCCATAACGGAACTTCTTGGTTGTGAAAATATCGCCATAAATCATCTGGGCGATACGCTCCACGATAGAAGCGGTATCCACATTAGTATCTCTGATTTCACGCTGAATGTCCTGTTCCTCATCGGTCAGAAAAGTATAAGTATCGCCAGTTCTGCCAATATAGTTCTGGCTCATCAGACGGTCAAGGCATCCAAGGACAGCTTCACGCATGATAATCTTATCTACACGAATATCGTCTGCCATAAGGATAACGATATTGTCCAGATTAGAAGGAATATCATCAATATATCGAATCAAGTACAGAAGTTTCAGCACATCCACATCCTGCTGTTCGATGCCATCGCCGTTGTCGGCAGCTTTCTGACAACGCTCGATCACCCGACGGATAGAACCGTCCAGGAAAGTATGTACGGTATCATAAAAACGGAAGAACGGAACAAGTGCGTATTCATCCTTCTCCTGAATTTTCTGTGCAGCTTCCTGGAAACCAGACAGCATGGAACGCTCACCACCAGACAAGTGCTTGCCTGAATTTCCGTGTTTCCGAATTTCAGCAAATACCTTCTGCATGATGATGAACTGGTACGGCACGAACGGGAAATTCTCGGTAAATTCCCTCGGACCGGAGTAGCCTTTAATGTCCAGAATAGAGCCACTGAAACTGAACAGGTTACGCAAGACTGAATCATTCTGCTCATAAACACCTTCCAGGTCTTTGGCTGCTTCCGGTTTCTTTTTCAAAATACGCTTCTGAATAACCTCATCCACGGAGGACGAAGATAAGCTCAATCTTGTCTTGAAACGAGCCTGGATACGGGAAAACTCATCGGCGCGGACTTTGATGATTTCATCAATGGCTTCCTGTCCGGTGCAGATCACCCAAATCTTACCTTCGCACTCACTTCCGATTTTTTCGGTCAGAGACTGGAGGTTCAAAAGCATATCAGTATCTGTACCAACATACTGACCAACCTCGTCAATCATAAACAGCAGACGGAAGTTGGCTGGTTTAGTATCTACATAAGCTTTCATATCTTCCACAAGCTGTGCAATAGAAATTTCTGTTGCGGTTTTATCATTGAACCACGCCTTGGCATCGTCCTCACTCATATCCAGAACTTCCATCAATGTCGGAATGATAAACTTGCCATTGAAAGCAAATGCACGGCGCATTTCCAGCCAGGACTTACCTTTCTTTTCTTCAAAAACTTTGCGGAACTCCTCAGTTTTTCCCTGTTGGTCAATATAACGCTCCATCATGGCAACTTTCAGATTTTCACCGTAAAATCCCAGATGGTTGTAGAACATCTTTGCAAATACACGAAGTACAGCCGTCTTGTCTTTATTGCTGAAGCCTTCAATATCAATGTTGAAAAGAATGGTTTCCGTCTGTCCCTTCGTGGCACGGTCGATCAGCATAAAAGTTGCCGGGTCATCCTCAAATTTTTTACGAAAACGTTCCACACTGCGGATACCTTTTACCTCTTTATTTTCTAAAAGGTAGGAAAGCATTTTCAAGAAGTGAGATTTACCACTTCCAAAGAAACCAGAAATCCAAACACCCATATCGGCTGTCGGCTGGTCGAAAGCATCACCGTAATAGTTGAAGAACGTAATGAAGTGTTTCTTCAATTCTCTGGTAATGACATATTCATTTAACTCCTGCTCGATTACATCATCAGCAGCCTGATCTACTTTAATTACACCATTGATTTTGCGGTTAATGTCATCCGCAAACATATCTCGAATCATCATGGCTTTATCCCCCTTAATCTATGACATTGAATGCCCGGTAATAATCATTTGGTGTCAGACGATTGAACAGTTTTACATGACGACCATCAAATTCACCTGGATACATAACCAAAATCGGAACATCCGAAAAATACGGTTGCAAGGCTTCCAGTAAAGTATGGATTCTCATAAACGGGAACACCTCACCTACACCTGTCAGCATCAGCACATCACCCGGTTCGTGCGGCTCATACTGGATTTTATCAATGAACTCTCCATTGCCGATTGCAGAGTTAAGCTGCTCCAAAAGATAAGCACTTCCGTCAGCTTCCTCCATATCGGGAATGGCATCTGTGATGTCCATATCATCGCAGATAGAGAGAAATGTTTTATATAAATTACAAACAATCAAATGGCAATCTAAGGACTGATCGGTTTCCAGCTGATTCACAAAATGGCGGACAACCATTTCATTCTCCGGTTCATAACAGAAGATTCTGATATTCACCTCATTGCTGAGTCCCTTGCCTTCCAGAAACTCCGGTTCCTGGATCAATGCCCGAACTTTGTCCAGGCGTTCTTTTATATCACTCATCAGGCTACCTCCTATGAAAAGCAATTAAACGCTGGCAGTATCGCAGTATCGCCATTGCTTCTGATGGCATTCTCCAAAACAGGATGCAGCCATACTGGATTCAAATGATCTGCCTTGAGATTGTCGAGATATTCTGTTTCGACAAGCACTCTGGCAATGATCTGTTTTAACTTTGTTATTGTGGTATCGCTCCAGGAAGCTACGGTATCATTCTGTTCCTGCAAACGCATAAAAAATGTATTCAAATCTATCTTACCAAAAGACGTGTCCCTTAATCTGTACTTCTCGCCAATGACGGTCAGCATAAATTCCCAGACCAGTCGGCTCTGCTTCATCAATGTATACAAACAAATCTGTTTTGCCACATCCGTTGGCTGTGATGCAATCGCAGAAACCAGAGAATCATCTTCCAGTGCATGAAGCCGTTTGATGCAGGCTTTCGCCATGCGTGTGATAGATTTTTCCGTTGGGTACTGAAAAAGATTTTGCTCTACAATTTCTTTCACAATCGCATCATCTGAATTTCCTTCTGCCATCAGCTTTGCGGTAGAACGCATTTCATAAAAAAGGAATGGCTCCCTTGTCAGAGAAGCAATATACGGGTATGTACTATCCATCTTACTTACTGCCTCCCTATTGATTCTCTTTTTTATCCGGAACAAACTCTACAATATCTCCCACATCACAGCTAAGCACAGAACATATTTTTGACAAAATTTCAGTACTCACATTTTCGTCTTTAGACAGTCTGGCCATTGTCGTTGTGCTGACACCTGTCTTCGCACGTAAATCCTTTTTCATCATATCTTTATCAATTAATAACTTCCATAATTTCTTATAACTAACTGCCATATTTACACCCTTCGTCTTATGAAAAAACTATTTACACTATAAAAATTATCATAACATAGAAATGCGTTTTTAGCAATCTGATTTCTGAAATATCGCATTTTCCTGTCTCGAATTTTATATAGAAAGAAAAAAAAGAGCAACGATTTTCTCGTTGCTCTTTCTTATCTTGCTTCATTCTTTACATCGATTCAAAATCCAGTCTGATCAGTCGGTTTCCATCCTCATCCTGGGGTTTTCTCATGAAAACCAGGTCCATATCCCTGGCCTGGAATTCCATCACCGCCTGTTCCGGCAGAATGGTTCGATAGCTTTTGGGCCAATGTCCTCCACAGGGAATGGCGTAGTCATTCTCCGGATCCCACAGTATCAGAGATACCACTCTTGCATGACATGCTTTGATTAATTCAATCGTCTTTTTTAATCCCAAGTATTCTGCAGCCAGATTGACCAACACAACTTCTGATTCTTTCACGGAAGGATTCCTGTAATCCAGCTCATAAATACTATGAGCCTCATCATTATATTTCTGCAGCTGCTGGCTATGCATATCATTCAATAAAGTCTGTACCATCTTTCTCCTCCTGCCCTTTTCTTTCACATATATTCGCCTTTTTTATTTATCTATATATTAGACAATTTATGTATCAGAAAAGTTTCACAGGAAATAAATTATATTTGCTCAAGGATATAATTTTTTACATTTTCCAGCTTACTGTTTTTCCATTCTTTTTCTTTTTCTTTTTCTGCCAGTGGGCAGACAATGGCAAAATCCAGTGCCTCCCCGATGACGCGCCCGCTTCTTCTTGGATTGGAGAAATTTTCCTTCCATTTTTCTTCGGAAGCATTGGCATACTCAGCTGGATTCAGATAAATCTGCTGCCGTTTGGTGGCACTGATAAACATTTTTGCCGCAAGGGGCTCCAATTTTAAGTACTCTTCTTCCTGTACATCTTCAAAAATGCGTGGAATCTCGCCCTGTACCACATGCTCCGGTCCACGCTCAATTTTAATTCCAAACGGTTCAAAGGAAAAATCCTCTTCTGTAAAATGTAATTTCAGCAAAAGACCAATATCCGTATTGAACTGTGCCCGCTGATAATCCGTATCGAAGATAAAGTTGCCAAGAGAATAGAAAATGGCTTTCTTATCAAAGGTCTCATAATTCATGGGAACATGGGGATGATGGCAGACCACTACATCCGCGCCCATCTCCAGATATTCCAGATACCGGTCTCTCGTATAAGGCGTCGGCAGGGATGTGAATTCCTCTCCTCCGTGAGACACAATCACGCACCAGCGGCAGGTCTTTTTGATTTCATTGATGACGTTTTGAATAATCTCCATATCCGCCCAGTTGAGACACCCGGCTTTCTCCTCCCCTGCTGGTTTGCATCCTCTCTGATATCCCACACCGAACATTCCAATTCCGCCTGCATCCGGCAGAATCAGAGGCTTCTTTGCTTCCTTCAGGTTCATGCCTGCGCCGATCGTCTTTACTCCGTATTTTTCGGCCTGTTCCAGGGTACACTTCATGCCCATTTCGCCTGCATCCATAATGTGGTTGTTGCAGATATTCCAGATATCCGCCTTCATTTTTTGAAGCACTTTGATTGCTGCCGGATTCATGGTATGCATGAGCTGCTGTACACCCTCCGTCGTAGTATTGGTCGCCTGATCCACCAGCGGTCCTTCGACATTTGCAATGACATGATCAGCACTGTGAAGAAAGGCAAGTACCTCTTTAGACAGCAGTTCCTCGTCATCCCATTTTCCATCCATATACCGGTCAAATCCGATATCACCGGTAAAAACCAGTGTTGCTTTATCTCGTTTTATCTCTGACATAAAATAAACCTCCAAACTGATAGGTCTATCTTACCTCAGTTTGGAGGTTTAATCAATTAGTTGTTTCCTGTCGGAATATACGGTTTGATTGCCATAGCTACATTGTAAAGAGGCATGGTCTGAAGCCAGATTTTACCCGGTCCGGTAAGTACCGTATTAATGAATCCTTCACCACCGAAAAATCCGGCACCCAGCTTTTTGTTAAAGTGTATGCTTAATTCTACTCCGGCCTCTGATGCGAGGAAAGCAGATTTCTGAAGAACAAATTCTTTTCCCGCAGAGATTTCCAGAGGAAGAATTTTTCCGGGAAAACTGGATCCAAATGCAATCAGTCCCTTTCCGTTTGCAGTATAAATATTCTGAAAAAGGTTCTCACCGGAAAATGCTTTGGAAAACATCTTTCCAACACCGCCTCCTGAGGTTGACATCTCCATATTCGGAGACATCCATACCATGGAACCACTCTCTGTAATCATTTTTTCGCCATCTTCCAGCTTACATTCTACAACCGGAAAAGAGCCGCCTTTGATTTCATATTGCATATGTTATTCCTCCTTCTATTTAATGTTCTGCTCTTTACTGTGCATCCTTTAATGTCTGGTAAAGTTCTGCTTTTGTCAGATTCTGATAAGGAGCAACAAACAGGACATTCAGAATTCCAAGTGTAATGCCTCCAAGAATACTCCATCCAAGGAAGGAAAGATCCAGCACGAAGGCTTTCCATTTGTTTCCGGTCATCATCTTTTTGCTCAGGGCAAATACCTCTTTTCTGCTCATATCCGGATTCTCAGCCAGAATAAACGGCACCATCATATATTCATACATTTTAACAATACCCGGAATAATCAGCAGAACAGACCACAGACAAATAAAAACAGTTCTTACAAACATGATTCCACCAATATGTCCATATCCATTTTTAAATGAATAAAGGACGTCACCAAGTCCTGCTTCCTGATCCTCAACTGCATTGACAAAAAATTTCTGGCAGCCTACATGAAGTGGGTTCCACAAAAAGATCGTCAGAAGAAGACCAATCAGCATGGAAATCAGAATTGCTCCTGCTACCACTCCGATAATCAGTAAAAAAGTAGAACCATCCATTCCTGCAAATGCATCTTTTGCATTACTCAGTTCATCAGATGCCTCTCTTCCTGTACTGGCTGCACCTGATCCAGTAATAAAAAGGAAAATCAGACTCACAATCACTGACTTCCAATAGTTTTTTTTGAGCACAGATTTTGCATTTCTTTTCAAATCTGCTCTTGTCCACATAACACATTTCCTCCTGTACGTTTCATTTTCTTACAGCATACACTGATAACCGCATCTGTACAGCACCATTATACTACATTTTCGGTGTTTTCTTTTTTAAATTTTCTTTAAATATCTGATAATTGTCTTAAGACAACCGCACGGCATGCATTGGTCCAGTGATTACACAGCTGTCTCCAGGATTCAGCTTTTTTCAATGTTTCTTCCGTTACAAAGGTCTGCAGTACCAGCATTTCCTGATTATCCAGTGCTATTGTATAATCATCCGAAGAAATTGTACCGAACGCAGTAAATTCACTTTCTTCAGCTGTTACGGTTCCATCATATTCTGACGGTGCATCTCACTAGAACTTGCATCCGTATACGCACCATTTGTTACCAGAACAGACATGGTCATATTTCCTGAAGCTGCACCGGTCACTTCATAGGGAACCGTCACCTTATGCTCCGTATCAATTCTTAAAAATCCCTCTCCCGGTGTCAAAACAGATGTTTTGATGCTAGAGTCCAATAACGTCAGCTTTCTGTTAAATCCGCTTTTTTCAGTAAAAATATCTTGCTGCTGTAGCCATTCCCTCCAAACAGCACCAGAACCGCACCATTTTCATGGTGCGGTTCTGATAATTACACAATCTTTAATGATTCTTTAATTTACGCAGCAATACTGCAATGACTGCCAACAGTCCCACAGACATTCCGGCATAGATTCTCCAGTCATTGTCATCGCCTGTTCTGGGCGGACCAACCGGCTTAATCTCTGTTACCGCTGTACCGGAGATCGTTTTCTCCGATGTATCACGGTGTCTGTGTCCTCCGGTTCGTTTCAGATCTGCCTGATGAACTTCGCAGATCGTTCCGATATTGTCATCCCCAATCGTGAAATCAATCGGCGTACTGTCAATCCGATAGCCTTTTGCGGCTGCAACTTCCACAAACTGATAGCTTCCTCTTGGAAGTCCGGAAATCATTGTCGTTCCATCGGAACCGGTATAAAGAATCTTTGCATCATTCCAGATTCCCCATGTAGCATTTCCTGAAGCATCCTGTCCAGTATAATAATCCATCTGTTCCGGCCGGTATAATACATATCCGGCACCTTCCAGCACAGGTCCGTCCAGCGTCTCCGCATGCTTGGTGATCCGTGCCTGATAACGATCCACCAACTGATTCGTCAGAACGGCTTTCCAGGTTCCATCCGCATCCTGAACCGTCGTTTCAGATACCTGATAACGGCCCGCATCGCCATTCTTTACCATATAGATCTGTCCGTCCTTGTAAAGCAGTCTGGTCTCTGTCACACGATAATGAAAGATCTGTCCATCAGCATTACAGACAGGAAGTCCTGTCAGAGTCTGCTTCCATCCATCCTTTTCGGACAATAACAGAAGTCCTTCGCTGTCAACACGAACCTCTTTTCCTTCTGTGGTTTGATAAGTTCCTGATGGAAGTGCTTTCCAGTCAGTCGCATTTCCTGCTGCATATTCCAGCTTCACTTCTACCTGTTCCGGACGCAGTGCACGTGCATTTTTCACACCATTTTCGTCAGACCAGTTCTTCTGAATAAAGAGCGAAGTAGTCTTCATGATATTTTTTACCTGTACCGTACGTACTTCCCCTTCTGCCTCTTCCCAGGTGATCTGCTCCGGACCGATGGTTGCTTCATAAGCCGGATAATCTGCTTCTCTTACCTGATACTGTACCAGATGGCTGCGTCCATTGACCATCACCTTTCCAGGAAGATTCTCCCAGCGGGCCGGACATCCTGGTGCCGCAGTCTGCCGTGCTTTGGACGTCGTATACACTGCTTTGTTATCCGCATAATATCCACCAACTTCCAGGCTTCCTTCTCTGATCTCCTTATGTCCTTACAAAGAACGGTGTCAACCGCGTTTTCTAAAAACACGCGTCAGAAAGGAAGTATCTTGGAAATCCGTTGGTCGTGCAAAACAATTACAGTACATGCAAACGGAAGAATTTTCTGAATACGCAAAATTTAGAAATGGAATAGCAGCATTAGATTTTCAAAAGCTATTAGATTATACCAATAGCTTAGATTCGTATGCTTCAAATAAGAAAACAGCATAAAATCACTGAACCACAGTTTCAATTGTCGATTCTTATATATTGATATATCGGATACGCAAAAAAGGCTGCTGCTCAACAGATGATCCCTCATCCATTTTGCAACAGCCAAAATCTTTCTTTATGCTATTTTCAGTGTATTTTTGATCTCCCGGATATCCAGCTGAAGTCCGGATATCTGAATATCCATTAATGTACATTCAGATCGTCGGACCCGCACCATGTCAAGTTTACGGGACAGATCCAGATGTCCTTCTGCAATTTTACAGATATTGGGACGCAGCTCATTCTCCATGATAAATTCAATTTTCTCAGTCTTTCTGCCAAGTCTCTCAACATCTGTACTGAGTTTCTCCATTCCAGTCTGAAGCTCCACTACATCCCCTTGAAGTTTTGTCACATCTTTTCTCAGTTCTTTCACTTCCACCTGCAATTCTGTCACATCCGCACGCAGTTCTTTCACTTCCACCTGCAGCTCTGTCACATCCGCACGCAGCTCTTTCATTCCTACCTGCAGCGCCGTCACATCCGCACGCAGCTCTTTCACTTCTTCACGCACAGGTTCTATTGCTTTCGTGACAACTCCACCTATCAGTTCCAGATCTCTCTCATTTAACATGCCTTTCCTCCTTTTCTTTAGCTATCCGTTTTACTTTTTCAAATTACAACTTGCAGTATATCATATGTTTTATGAAATGTCAGCACAGTTTACATAAATCCAAGAAGTTTGTGCATATTTCACAATAACTGATTGTATCAGATTCCCCGAATTGCCTGGAAGACGCCATAGAGATCCAGCAATCCATATCCCCAGGTTTTGTTAGGATAAGTATAATTTTCAGAGCGGCTGGCACCGCGGATCAGGTAACGTTGAATGGTAACACTGTCCATGGCAGGTGCGTTCTGCTGTACAATCCCCCATTCCAGAAGAAGGGCGCAGGCTCCTGCCCCCAGGGCTGCCGCCGCACTGGTTCCTGTGAGAGTACTGTTCCGTCCCCTCATATCAATGGTGGAAACTTCCACTGCAGGCGCCGCCACATCAGGCACCACTTTTCCGGTTCTCGTATATCCTCTGCCTGAGTCATACCAGATACTGTTGGTTCTGGCATCATATCCGGCAAAGGTCAGAACCCCTTCCGCATTGGCAGGTTCGGTGACGGTCGTATCCGGATCAGGTCGTATAAAATAGGTTTCTGAACTGATAAATCCTGTCACTGGCAGCCACATATGAAATCCCTTTTCCAGATTTCCGACGGAATAAATTCGAATGGTCCAGATTCCGGCAGTTGGATTCTGAAAAGCCAGCGAAATCCGCTCATCCCCGGAAATCACTTCCGATAACTCATACTGTACATCCAGTATGGTATTTTCGAACACAAAATCATAACGTTCTCTGCTCAACACCTGGGGCGTAATCCGTGAAATCCGTTCTCCGCTTGGAGCAATCACCTCCGTCACAAATAGTCCTGGCGCATTTCCCCAGAGATTTACCTGAAATCCCGTCTCCCCGGGTCCCACTCTCAGCTCTACATCCATATATCCGGTTTCCGACGGTACAGTCCCGTAGAAATGATGCCCCCGATTTCCCTCATTTCCGGCGGCTGCCACCACTGCCCGGCCTGATTTTCTGGAAATATAGGTAAGATACAGTCCAAGCGGCGTCTCACCCGTATGCCCGCCGGAATTGCTGCCAAGCGCCAGACAGATAATCAGAGGCTTTCCCTCCCGCTGGGCCAGAAGATCCAGATACCGGATTCCCAGCATAATGTCCGCTTCCTCATAGGCAATACTGTCCTGAGGAATTCTCTCCAGCTTCCTGATAAAGGGCTTTGCCTCCTTCAGCTTCACAAAGGCAATGTCTGCTTCCGGTGCTGCCCCTAAAAAGTTTTCATTCGTAAGTTCCGATCCCGCCGCAATGGCCGCCACTTTGGATCCATGCCCGTTCTCATCCCGTCCCGGCAGATATTCCCGTCCTTCCCGAAGCCACGAATCTATCTCTTCCCGACCATAACCGCTCCCATAGAGAAATCCATCCGGCACAGTGCCGCTTTGATCGGTCTGATCCCATAGTCCGATCAACCTCGTTCTTCCATCTGAAGTCCGGAACACGGGATTTTGCAGGGCAATCCCTGAATCCACGAACCCAATGATCACACCGCTCCCCTTTAACTGCAGCGCCGGCTGATTCTGAATGGTCAGAATCCGGGTTGCCTCCAGACTTTCCGTATCCATCTGCGTATGGCAATAGGTTACACCATAATCGCCCACAGGCAGACTGATCTGGTTACCGAATACTTCCGCCCGCCGTACATAATACACACTGATGTTCGGACTGATATACTGTCCACAATACCCGTAGGGCAGCCATTCCGCTTCCGGCGGCCGCACATCCATCTTCCACACAAAATCAATATACTCATCTGAAAGGATTGCTTCCCGGCAGTCCATACCTGTTCCTCCGCCAAACATCTCCCCTTAGTATATGTAAAAAAAGCTCCAATGTGCATCTGCACATCAGAGCTTTTCTGTCATTCACGCCGGGTGAATCTCATCCTGTTTAGTCTTCAAACTGACTGTTATAAAGTTTTGCATAGAAACCATTCTGTGCCAGCAGTGTTTTATGAGTTCCCTGTTCTACGATTTGTCCATCACGCATAACAAGGATCACATCTGCCTCACGAATCGTAGACAAACGATGCGCTACGATGAAACTGGTATGACCTTCCATGAGTTTTGCAAAGGCATTCTGAATCTTCATCTCTGTTCTGGTATCAATGGAAGACGTTGCTTCATCCAGAATCAACATGGTCGGGTGACAGAGCATCAGTCTTGTAATACACAGAAGCTGCTTCTGACCCTGGGAAAGTCCGCCGCCGTCCTCACCGATGAAGGTATCATATCCTTTCGGCAGACGTTTAATAAAACTGTGGGCATGGCTTAATTTTGCCGCTTCCACAATCTCCTCATCTGTCGCATCTGGTTTTCCAATGAGCAGGTTCTCTTTTACCGTACCGGAACGAAGCCAGGTATCCTGCAGCACCATTCCATAAGCCGCACGGAGACTGTTTCTGGTGAGTATCCGGATATCCGTACCCTCCACCTGAATGCTTCCGTCATCCACATCATAGAACCGCATCAGAAGATTAATGAGCGTTGTCTTACCACAACCGGTCGGTCCAACGATTGCCACACGCTCACCCGGTTTCACCGTCAGATTCAGATTCTCGATTAATTTCTGATCCGGGCGGTATGCAAATCTTACATTTTGAAGACGTACATTTCCTTCCACATCAGTCAGAACCTTCACATCTTCCGGTTCCGGTGTCTGTGGTTCCTCCTCAATGAGTTCAAAGACGCGGCCCGCACAGGCAATGGCATTCTGAAGCTCGGTAATCACACCGGAAATCTCATTGAAGGGCTTGGTATACTGGTTTGCATAGCTCAGAAAACAGGTCAGCTGTCCGACAGACATTCTGCCGCTCACGGCTGCCAGGGCTCCCGTAATTCCCACACCCGTGTACACAAGACTGTTTACAAATCGGGTAGACGGGTTGGTGATAGAGGAAAAGAAGATCGCCCGCAGAGAATATTTCTGAAGGCGGCCGTTGATCTCATCGAACCGATCCATTGCTTTCTGCTCATGGCCAAATGCCTGTACTACTTTCTGATTTCCGATCATCTCGTCGATCAGTGCGGTCTGCTCACCTCTTGTCTCGGACTGCTTCCGGAACATATCAAAGGTATGCTTTGCAATGAAGGAAGCAACCAGCCAGGAAATCGGTGTTACCAGCAGAACCACGAAGGTGATTCCCACATTGACGCTGAGCATGAATCCGATGGTTCCAAGAATCGTAATCACACCGGTAAACAACTGGGTAAATCCCATGAGCAGACCATCTGCAAACTGATCTACATCCGCAATAATACGGCTTACGATCTCTCCGCTTGACTTCCGGTCAATATATTTCAGGGGCAGGATTTCCAGTTTGGCAAATGCCTCATTTCGGATATCCCGCACAATCTGATAAGTCAGTTTGTTGTTGCAAATGTTCATACCCCACTGAGCAAGAGCTGTCACGCCAATGACCATTGCCATCTGCTTCAGCACGGCAAAGACGCCTGACCAATCCACATGTCCTTTGCCCACAATACAGTCTACCGCATCTCCGGTGAGCAGCGGAATATACAGGGTAGATGCGACGGTAATGGCTGCCAGCAGAATGGAAATGGCCAGGTAGAACCAGTAGCGTCTCATATAACGGAGTACCTTTTTCAGTACTTCTGACTGTTCAGAACTCATTTTCTTACTCATGGACGCTCACCCCTTCCTCTGCTGCCGCCATCTTTCTTTCTTCTTTCTCAAACTGGGAATAGTAAATCTCCTGATATACCTCACAGTTGTTCAAAAGTTCCTGATGGGTTCCCATGCCTGCCACTTTACCATCATCCAACACAATAATCTTGTCTGCATGACGGATGGAAGACGTTCTCTGGGATACGATAAAGACAATGGGCTGTCCATCCATCTCACGGATGGATTTCCGGAGTGCCGCATCCGTCGCAAAATCAAGGGCAGATGCACTGTCGTCCAGAATCAGGATACCCGGTTTTCTGACCAAAGCACGGGCAATGGTAAGCCTTTGTCTCTGGCCGCCGGATAAGTTCTTTCCGCCCTGATCGACCCGCGCCTGAAGCTGTCCGTCCCGTTCTTCCACAAAATCTTTTGCCTGGGCAACCGAAAGAGCCTGCCACATTTCTTCTTCCGTGGCATCTTCTTTACCCCAGCGGAGATTGTCTGCGATAGTTCCATTGAAAAGCACTGCTTTCTGGGGTACCACGCCTACCATATGGCGCAGGGATTCTTTGTCATAATTTTTGACATCCTCGCCGTTGATCCGGACAGCTCCTACTGTCGCATCATAGAATCTCGGAATCAGATTTACCAGACTTGATTTTCCGGAACCGGTGCCGCCGATAACGCCGATGGTCTCCCCTGCATGTACGGTAAAATCAATATCCGTCAGAGATTCCGTTCCCGCCTCCGCATAGGTCAGTCCCACATGATCAAACTGCAGGGAGGTAATGGTGTTTTTTATCTCTCTGGTTCCGTTCTTCATACTGCACGGAATTTCGAAGATACTCTGGATCCGGTTTCCACAGGCTACTGCTTTGGTTACGGTGATAATCAGGTTTGCCAGTTTTACCAGCTCTACCAGAATCTGATTCATGTAGTTGACCAGTGCAACCACCTGACCCTGTGTCAGAATACCTGCATCTACCCGGACAGCTCCCGTGTAGAGAAGTACAATGACAGCGCCATTTACAATAATGTAGGTTACCGGATTCATAAGACCGGAGATACGGCCTACAAATTTCTGCAGATCCGTCAGATGCTCATTCTCCTGACGGAAATGTTTCTGCTCCTGCTCTTCCATCCGGAATGCACGGATGACACGGACACCGGTCAGATTTTCTCTGGTCAGACCCAGTACCTGGTCAAGTGCACCCTGCACTCTCCGATACATGGGCATGGTCCAAAGCATAATTCCAAAGACTACAATGGACAGAAGCGGAATCGTAATGACAAATACCAGTGCCGCTTTCACATCTACCGTAAATGCCATCACCATGGCACCAAATACGATAAACGGGGAACGAAGGAACAGACGAAGCACCAGATTGATGCCGGACTGGACCTGATTGATGTCACTGGTCATACGGGTCATCAGTGTAGAGGTACCGATCTTGTCCATCTCCGTATAAGAGAGGCTCTGGATATGTCCGAACAGCTCTTTTCTCAATACTGTGGAAAATCCTGTCGCCGCCTTTGCTGCAAAGTACTGGGCCGTAATAGAGCAGGTCAGGCCGATCACACCCAGGGCAACAAGAATGAGGCACATTCTTACAATATAGCCTCGGTTGCTTCCGCCGATACCTGTATCGATGACGGCTGCCATAACCAGAGGCACGAAAAGCTCAAAGAGCGCTTCCAGCATTTTAAAAAGCGGTGCCAGAACCGTCTCCTTTTCATACCCCTTCAGGTAAATAAGAAGTTTTTTCATGATGGTTCTCCCTTGTTCAGAAACCGTTCAGGTTTCTGTATTTCCTTGACATTATAGCACAGCATATTCTATATTAAAATTATTCATTTTATATATTTCCTATATATATTTCATATGGTTTACAAAGGAGTCGTCCATGGATTTAAAACAGTTATCTTATTTTGTGACGGTGATTCAGGAGGGAACCATCTCCGGCGCTGCCCGGAAACTCCACCTGACCCAGCCGCCTTTGAGCGCACAGATGAAACTGTTAGAAGAGGAAGCCGGATGCCTGCTCTTTGAACGGGGTTCCCGGCATGTGCAGCTCACCGCCGCCGGACAGATGCTCTACGGCCGCGCCGTTAAAATGCTGGAGCTGGCTGATATTACTGCGCGGGAATTAAAAGATTACCGGGATGGAACCGCCGGAGTCCTCCGACTGGGAGTGGTTTCCTCAGTAGGAAGCACCTATCTCATCCATGCGGTACAAGATTTTCAGAAACAGTATCCCCACATTGATTTTGAATTAACCGAGGGAAATACTTATCAGCTTCTGGAACAGCTGTCTTCCGGTCTCATAGAACTGGCATTGGTCCGCACCCCATTTTCCAAACAGGGGCTGACCTCTGTTCCGCTGATTGAAGAACCGCTTCTGGCAGTCGGCAGTAAACGTTATTTTCAAAGTAAAAATCCCATTACCCTGTCCGATCTCTCCGGCCTGCCATTGATCCTGTACCGACGATGGGAACCAATTCTTCTGGAATCTTTCCGGGAAGCCGGACTGGTTCCCCATGTTTTCTGTAAAAATGACGATGCCAGAACTTCCGTTATCTGGGCAGATGCCGGACTTGGAATCTCCATTCTCCCGGCTTCCGCTTTCGGACTGGTGAAAAACCCGGACACTGTAAGCCGCCAGATCTCCGATCTTCCACTGACTTCCAGCATCTGTCTGGTGCGAAGCCAGGATACCTGGATTTCCACAGCTGCCCGCGCCTTTTTAAACTGTCTCTCGGAAACTTACGATCATCCGTTTACTTAAAACAACGAAAGGAGCTGATGCCTTTGGCAGCTATTCAGACAAATCTACTTGAAAAACTTAACGAAGCATTAAAAGCCGTCCTTCCTATTATGGGAATCGTACTTCTTTTAAGTTTTACCATCGCGCCCCTTCCCTCCGGTATTCTGCTGCTGTTTCTCTTTGGCGGAATCCTGCTGATTCTCGGCATGATGTTCTTTAATCTCGGTGCAGAACTGTCCATGACGCCCATGGGCGAAAAAGTCGGCAAGAAAATGGCGGGAAGCATGCATCTGGGACTGGTACTGTTTCTTTGTTTTCTCCTCGGTTTTATTATCACCATCTCAGAGCCTGACCTGCAGGTACTTGCCGGACAGGTTCCCTCCATTCCGAATCTGACGCTGATCCTTGCCGTGGCAGGCGGCGTCGGGCTGTTTCTGATGATTGCCGCCCTCCGAATGCTTTTTTCCATGGCACTGGCTCCGCTGCTCATCGTCTTCTATCTGTTTGTGTTTACCCTGGCTTCCTTTGTTCCCGGAGATTTTCTTGCTGTCGCCTTTGATTCCGGCGGCGTGACGACCGGCCCCATGACCGTTCCATTTATCATGGCTCTGGGTATTGGTTTTTCTGCCATCCGAAGCGATAAGCATGCAGAAAACGACAGTTTTGGACTGGTAGCCCTCTGTTCTGTAGGTCCTATACTGGCAGTTCTCATTCTGGGTCTTATTTTCAGGACTTCCGACAGCTCCTATACCGCTGCTGTTATACCGAAAATCCAGAATTCCAGAGATCTGTGGATCTGCTTCAGGGATGGATTTCCGGAATATATAAAAGAAATTGCCCTCTCTCTTCTGCCCATTACCCTCTTTTTCTTCCTGTTTCAGATCTTTTCCCTGAGACTAAAGAAACGGACCTTAAAAAAAATTGTGATCGGCATTCTCTACACATATATTGGTCTTGTACTATTCATGACCGGCGTTAATGTAGGATTTATGCCAGCCGGGAATTATCTGGGGCAGCAGATTGCCGGACTTTCCTGCAACTGGATTCTTATCCCTATCGGTATGATGATCGGATATTTTATCGTAAAAGCAGAACCGGCCGTCTATGTCTTGATGGATCAGGTGGAAGAACTTACTTCCGGTGCTATTTCCGGCCAGGCCATGGGCATGTCTCTGTCTCTTGGTGTGGCAGCATCTGTTGGAATTGCCATGCTCCGTGTACTGACCGGCATCTCCATTTTATGGTTTCTCATTCCGGGATACGCCATCGCCCTCTGCCTGTCCTTCTTTGTACCGAAGATCTTCACGGCCATCGCATTTGACTCCGGCGGAGTTGCTTCCGGTCCCATGACCGCTACTTTCCTGCTTCCTTTTGCCATGGGAGCCTGCGATGCCCTTGGCGGAAATATCGTTAGTGATGCCTTCGGCATTGTTGCCATGGTAGCCATGACACCGCTCATCACCATACAGATACTGGGCACCATTTACCGCTTCCGCTCCGGCACCTCCGGTTCTTTTATCCCGGTACCTGCTGTCTCCTATCTGGATCAATTTGCAGATGATGACATTATCGAACTGTAATCATATTACTTTATAAAAAGGAGCCGCTTATGAATCAGATCTTTCTCATGGGTCTCATTGCCAACCGGGGACTTCGGAAAAAATACCTGGCATTTTTTGAGGAACACCATATTACAGTTGTATTATCTACTATGGCTGCAGGTACTGCTTCCAATACGATTCTGGATGCCCTCGGTCTGGAAGCCACAGAAAAGACCGTCTATTTTGCCCTGCTCACCAGGGATACATGGAAGTCTTTGAAAAAAGAATTATATGAAAAAATGAATATCGCTGTTCCGGGAAGAGGGATTGCATTTCTGATTCCTCTGTCCAGTATTGGCGGAAGAAAAACCCTGCAGTATCTCACTGCGGGACAGACAATGGAGATTGAGGAGGAAAGCACGTTGCAGAACACGGATTATGAACTTTTGGTAACCATTGCAAATGGGGGACATATTGAGACTATTATGGATGCGGCCAGAAGCGCCAATGCGCCCGGCGGGACCGTCATCCATGCAAAAGGAACAGGTGCCGAACATGCAAAACGTTTCCTTGGCATCTCCCTTGCGGAAGAAAAAGAAATGATTTTTATCGTAGTGAAAACAAGCCAGAAACAGGCGATTATGAAATCTATCATGGAACGGGCCGGCATTGGTTCCCCGGCAGGAGGCATTGTCTTCTCCCTGCCGGTCACCAGCACTGCAGGTCTTCGGCTTCTCGAAGAAACGGAACTGTAATTTTTCAGATTGCTTCTTCGTAATTGCGGTACAGGCGCATGGACAGGAATCCTTTTCCATCCAGCACCTGTCCGTAATGCACAATTTCTTCGGCAGCCGGACGAACGGTATGCTCCATCCGCTCCTTCAAAAATACATTACTCTCACGGCAGGCAGGATTTTTTCTTCCATCCATAATCAGTCCGCCGAGCTCTTTATCCTGTCCGATCACATGAAACAAAAATCTCATAAGCTTCCGTTTTAACTTATTTCTGCACACAAACAGACGAAGCGTCTGACGAAACAGACGGATGCAGATGTGAATCTGTACGGGCGACACGTCATCGTACATCCGGGAAATTTCCCTACAGGTATCACGCAGGCTGAAAAGATGTCTGATCGGAACATAAAAAAGAGGATTCTTTCCATCTTTTTCCATAAGATACCGGTCAAAATCTGTCTCAATCTCCAGATGCCCCAGATCCTTTTCTTCCATATACAAATCAATGTAGGGATGACATTCACTGTCCAGCATAAAATGGCAGAGATAACCATAAAGATATGCCCTTAGTATCGGATCAGGATTCTTCTGATACTGTTTCACACCGTATTCAAAAAAATCTGCGGCAATACTTTTGTGAAGTTTCACTCCTTCCTGATTAATACGGTTCTTGCAGACCGGGAAATAGTAAAACAGAAGATCCGGTCCGTGAAGGCCGAGAAGAAAGGCGTATTTCCCTTCTCTGATCATCTCCTGTTCCTGCTTCGGAAGTGTTTTGTATACTTTCTTTCCAAAATAATAATGTGCATATGCTGCCGGCATATTACCAGCCTCCTTCTCCAATGTCTGTACTTTGTCATTTGCAGTATAACACAATTCTTTCTTACTGCATATGATGAAGTGTAAATAGTTTTATGGAGGTTCTCTTCATGGGTGACTTAAGTTCGAGAAACGGATGCGGATGCGGCGGCAGCTGCGGATGTGGATGCGGCGGTAATGGCGGAGGGATCTTTGGAGGCGGCAGCTGCTGCAGCTGGATCTGGATTCTTCTTCTGTTAAGCTGCTGCTGTGGAAACGGCAACGGAATCTTCGGCGGTAGCTGTGGATGCGATAATGGCTGCGGATGCGGCAGCAATGACAACAGTTGTCTGTGGATCATCATCCTTCTCTGCTGCTGCGGAGGCTGGGGAAATAACAACTGTGGATGCGGTTGTGGAAACGGCTGTGGATGTAATTCCTGCGGATGCTGAAAGCTTTAAAGGGCAGACATTTCCTGAGCAGGGGACGTCAGTCTAGCTGACGCCTCCGGTTCTCTGTCCAAAAGTCCCGGCTCTGGAAACGCATGATTTCCGGTGTCCGTTCATATATTGAAGAAAGAAGCAGGAGGCAATCTTATTATGACTTCATTGGATGAAGCGGTGCTTCCCAGAGAACTGCAGATGCTCAAAGCTTTCCTGCCCTTTCTTCCTGCTCCTGCCCAGAAAATGCTTGCCATCTACATCAAATGGACAGAGCTTCAGAATACCATTGCCTATTTTAATCAGCATCCACCTGTCCAGAAATCGCTGGATGGAGGAAATCTGATGGAGTTTATGAAAGGAATTGTTCCACCGGAGGAACAGGCGCAGATGGAACAGTTTGCCGATATGTTTGAACATATGGATTTGTATCAGGAAATGTTTGAAGGATTTGCCCCAAAGGAAGGTGACACATGAATATTCCAAATTGGTTTTACGATGAGCGGGTTCAGAAAATTGCCCCGGAAAAGCTGACACTGCTTCTGAGGCTGGCTGAACAGCTGGAAGGAAAGACAAGCCAGAAAGAGATCATGCCGGTCGTCATGGGCGCCATCACTTCTGCCAACCGCAGAAATCTGATGTTTTCCAAAGAAGAATTTGAACTGATCTTTATGATTATGAAAGAGGGAAAATCTGAAGCAGAAAAGGCTCAGATGGATGATATGCTGAACCGTGCTCAGCGGCTCTTTTCCGCACAGTCACAAAAAGGCAGGTAGCACATGCTCCTGCCTTTTTCATTTTCAATTATTCTTTTGTATGAGTATTAATAAATTGAAGCTTGGTCTTGGAATACAGAATTTTCTGGCTGTGGTACAATCCATAATATCCCGACTCCAGATAGCTGATTCCTACCGTCAGCAAAATGAATGGCATAAAATCGAATCCAAATAATTCAAAACTTAAGAGCATGGATGAAATCGGACAATTGGTCACACCGCAGAAAACTGCCGCCATACCGCAGGCTGCTGCCATGGACGGTGACAGACCGGTCAGCTGTCCGAACAGACATCCGAACGTAGCTCCCACAAACAGAGTCGGTACAATCTCGCCGCCACGGAAACCGCATCCCAGTGTAACCGCTGTAAATACGATCTTCAGTAAAAATGCAGCTGCTTCTGTCTCCCCATCCAGAGCACGTTCAACGACATTCATTCCTGTTCCCAGATAATCCGTTGTATTCAGAAGCTTTGCCATAACAATCACCAGAAGTGCTCCTGCCACAATTCTGACCCATTCATTTGGAATTATCTCTGTATACCAATGCTCTGTCCGATGTAATACCGTACAGAAAAGGATACTTACACCTCCACACAAAAATCCAAGTAAAACCGTCAATACCGCGGTCTTCAGATTAAACACCGGAATATTTAAAATATCAAACTGCTCACTTCCCGCACCTACCATCAGCGCAACCTGGTGTGCAATCAGTGAAGCCATTGCGCAGGGAACCAGTGCTGCATACTGCATAATTCCTACACTGATCACTTCCATAGCAAAGATCGTCGCTGTCAGCGGTGTACCGAACAATGCAGAAAATCCGGCACTCATACCGCACATAATCATAAGTTTATGGTCGTACTCGTCAAATTTCATCCATTTACCTAAGGTTCCGCCAATGCTTCCGCCCAGCTGCAGTGCTGCTCCTTCGCGTCCTGCAGAACCTCCGCAGGCATGAGTCAGAACTGTTGCAATCACAATAAGCGGAGCCATCCGAAGAGGTACATACGTATCAGACTGGACGCCTTCCAGCACCTTGTTCGTTCCGGTCTTATAAGGATCCAGTTTATAGATGGCTACGATCAGAAG
Organism: Clostridiaceae bacterium Marseille-Q4143; assembly: GCA_018228645.1. Taxonomy (GTDB): domain Bacteria; phylum Bacillota; class Clostridia; order Lachnospirales; family Lachnospiraceae; genus Hominiventricola; species Hominiventricola filiformis. The sequence continues at coordinate 2,673,997 of CP073693.1, read as the reverse complement.
TCCCGCTGCCGGCAGCAGATACAGCATCCACGGATGCCCATTGCGGAATGCCGTCACTTCTGTAATACTTCTTCCAAACAGTCCTCCAAAGATTCCCAGAATAACTCCTGTCGGTCCTGCCACCAGCACCCACCGAATCAGCAGACTGCACCTTCCAAAACATTTTTGTATCAGTTCTTTCATATCCAGTATTTCATCCTTTCTGTATCCTGCCACATAAAAAGAGAGTCTGCTGCAGACTGACATCTCCCTCTTATGCCAGTTTGCTGCACAGCTCTCCTTTTTGTCTTCACTTATAGAATAATATTACACCTCTGCCGCTCTCGCTGCAACCTCTTTTTCCTGTACATCGGACGGTGCCTGCTCATAACGTGCAAACTCATAAGAATATGTGCCGCTTCCGCCGGTCATGGAACGAAGATCGGTAGAATATCCGAACAGTTCCATCATTGGAACATCTGCGACCACTTCTGTCTTACCTGCACCTGCCGGATTCATACCCAGTACACGGCCTCTTCTCTTATTGAGATCGCCCATAACATCTCCCGTATATTTGTCCGGAACCAGTACAGTCAGAGTCTCGATCGGCTCAAGAAGAATCGGGGATGCCTCCATAAATCCTTTTTTAAACGCCTGAATTGCAGCGGTCTTGAATGCCATCTCAGAAGAATCTACCGGATGGTAGGATCCGTCATAGAGAACCGCCTTTACACCTACAACCGGATATCCTGCCAGAGGTCCTTTCTGTACAGATTCCTGTACGCCTTTCTCCACTGCCGGGAAGTAGTTTTTCGGAACTGCTCCTCCTACAACAATCTGATCAAATATATAGGAAGTATCCAGATCACCGGACGGTTCGAAGGTCATCTTTACATGACCATACTGTCCGTGTCCACCAGACTGTTTCTTATATTTGTATTCCACATCTGCTTTCTTGCGGATCGTCTCGCGGAAAGCCACCTTCGGTTTTGCCAGCTCCACATCGACTTTATATTTTTCTGCAAGAATACTTACGATTACAGAGAGATGCTGATCACCCATGCCATAGAGAAGAGTCTGACGGTTCTCAGAATCATTGACGGATTTCACCGTCAGGTCTTCATCCATGATCTTGGCAAGTGCCTGGGAAATCTTATCTTCATCACCTTTGTTCTTTGCTTTATATGCCATATAGGTATATGGTTTGGAAATATCTGTCTTACCATACATCACCGGAGTTGCCTTCGTGGAAAGAGTATCACCGGTCTTGCAGCCCGCTTTTCCGATGGCACCGATATCACCCGCATGGAGTTCGGAAACCTCTTCCGGTTTATTGCCCCTCATAATATAGAGCTTGCTCAGTTTTTCCTCTGTCTCTGCTGCTGCATTATACAGAGTATCATCGGATTTGATAACACCGGAGCAAACCTTGATCAGCGAATATTTTCCGATAAACGGATCTGCGATCGTCTTAAATACATAAGCAGATTTTGCTTTTGCGAAATTATAATCTGCCTGGAAAATCTCATTGGTCTTCATATTGATACCGGCACAGGAAACCTTATCCGGTGACGGAAGCAGCTCCACGATATCATTTAACAGGTTATGGATATTACGAAGCTCCACACTGGAACCCATAGATACCGGAATAATCGTTCCATCATCTACATTGGTCTTCATAGCTGCGCGGATCTCGCCTACGGAGAACTCCTCTCCGGCGAAATAACGCTCCATAAACTCCTCACTGGTCTCTGCCACTGCGTCCATCATAGCTTCCCGGTAAATATCCAGGTTCGGGCGGCAGTAATCCGGAATCTCACAATCTTCTCTCTTACCGATATCGGTAAATCTTCTGCCTGCCATTTTCATAACATTCACATAACCGACAAATTTCTCATTCTCACGGATCGGCTGATAAAACGGCGCAATTTTCTTTCCATAAAGTTCTGTCAGTTTTTCAACAACTTCACGGAAGGATGCATGATCCACATCCATCTCGGATACGAAGAACATACGGGGCAGCTTATATTTCTCGCAGAGCTCCCATGCCTTCTCGGTTCCGACTTCCACTCCTGCTTTACCAGATACTACGATAATGGCTGCGTCTGCAGCTGCAACTGCTTCTTCCACTTCTCCTATGAAATCAAAGTATCCCGGAGTGTCCAGAATATTGATCTTCACATTATTCCAGATAATCGGTACAACAGAAGTATTGATGGAAAACTTACGTTTGATCTCCTCTTTATCGTAATCACTGATGGTAGTGCCGTCGGTAACTTTACCAAGACGTCCGGTCAGACCGGACACATATGCCATCGCCTCGACCAGACTGGTCTTGCCGCTTCCCCCATGTCCTAAGAGAACCACATTACGGATACTGTCGGTTGTGTAAACGTTCATAGCTTTTTCCTCCGATGCCATTTTGTAATCATGTTAGAATTATACTAAAATATTGCAAAAATATCAAGGTCTTTGTGCGAAATGACTATTTATTTTTTGCCTGTCTGTATTTTTACAGGCAAAAATAAAAACAGCCCCACAGAAATCAGTCTGCAGGGCTGTGAATTTAGCTATATTACCTATTTTACTACAAAGTTTACGACACGATTCGGAACATAGATCTCTTTTACAAAGGTCTTGCCCTCTACCAGGGATGCAATTCTGGGATCAGCTTTTGCAGCAGCAAATACTTCTTCCTTGTCAGCACCAGTCGGAATGACTACGGTACCACGAAGTTTACCGTTGATCTGTACACCGATCTCGGTCTGTGCGTCAACTGTCTTAGCCTCCTCATAGGTCGGCCAGGATGCCAGAGAAAGGAATCCTTCTCCGCCGGTTGCCTCCCACATTTCCTCACACAGATGGGGAGCAAACGGACAAAGCAGTTTGATGAAGGTCTGAAGCTGCTCTTTACTGATCTTTCCGACATTGTATACATCGTTGGTCAGAGTCATCAATGCTGCAATGGCAGTGTTGAACTTCATATCCTCGATATCAGAAGATACCTTCTTGATGGTCTTGTGAAGCGAAGTCTCCAGTTTTTCTGTCTCTTTGTCCTCAGACAGCATATCCGTAAATCCGGCTACACGCTCCAGGAAACGTTTACAGCCTTTTACAGAATTCTCGTTCCACGGAGTAGCTGCACCGTAATCACCCATGAACAGAACATAGGTACGCAGAGTATCTGCACCGTAATCCTCTACAATATCCAGTGGGTCTACGACATTACCCTTGGATTTACTCATCTTATCTCCGTCCGGTCCAAGGATCAGTCCCTGAATAGAACGTTTTGCGTAAGGCTCCGGAGTATTGACAACACCAATGTCATACAGGAAATGATGCCAGAAACGGGAATAAATCACGTGTCTGGTAACATGCTCCATACCACCGTTATACCAGTCAACCGGCATCCAGTATTTCAGTTTTTCCGGATCTGCCAGACACTTGTCGTTGTGCGGATCGATGTAACGCAGGAAATACCAGGAAGATCCTGCCCACTGCGGCATGGTATCTGTCTCTCTTCTTGCATCACGTCCACATTTTGGGCATTTGCATTTTACGAAGGAATCAATCTTAGCCAGCGGAGATTCGCCTTCCACACCCGGCTCAAAATTCTCTACCTTCGGCAGACGAAGAGGCAGCTCTTCATAAGGAACCGGAACAACACCACAGTTATCACAGTGAACGATCGGAATCGGCTCACCCCAATATCTCTGACGGTTGAATGCCCAGTCTTTCATTTTGAACTGTACACCTGCACGGCCAATACCCTGCTTCGTCAGTTCTTCCAGCATCTTCTTGATAGAATCTTTCTTATTCGTATAACCATTCAGGAACTCGGAGTTCACCATCTCACCGTCACCGGTATAGGCTTCTTTCGTGATATCTCCGCCCTTGATAACCTCAATAATATCGATATTAAATGCCTTTGCAAAATCGTAGTCACGCTGGTCATGTGCCGGTACTGCCATGATGGCTCCGGTACCATAACCCATCATTACATAATCTGCAATGAAGATCGGAATTTTCTTACCATTAACCGGATTAACAGCCTCCAGGCCCTCAATCTTCACACCGGTCTTATCTTTTACCAGCTGGGTACGTTCAAATTCTGTTTTCTTCGCGCACTCACTGCGATATGCTTTAATCGCATCCATATTGGAAATGCGGTCCGCATATTTATCAATCAGCGGATGCTCCGGAGCCATAACCATGAAGGTAACACCAAACAGGGTATCCGGTCTGGTGGTATAGATCTCCAGCTGCTCATCAACGCCGTCTACTTTAAAGTCTACAAATGCACCGGTAGATTTACCAATCCAGTTTATCTGCTGCTGTTTTACATTTGCCGGATAATCTACATGATCCAGACCTTCCAGCAGTTTATCTGCATACTCGGTAATTCTTAAGTACCAGACATCTTTGGATTTCTGGATAACTTCGCTGTGGCAGATATCGCAGTGTCCACCCTGGCTGTCCTCATTGGAAAGAACGACTTTACAGGACGGGCAGTAATTTACCAGTGCCTTGCTTCTGAATACCAGACCATGCTCATACATTTTCAGGAAAATCCACTGGGTCCATTTATAATAATCCTCGTCTGTGGTATCAATCACACGGTCCCAGTCAAAAGAGAATCCGACTTTTTTCAGCTGATTGGTGAATTTTGCAATGTTCTCATCCGTGATCACACGCGGATGTTTGCCAGTCTTGATGGCATAGTTCTCGGTCGGGAGTCCGAATGCGTCGAATCCGATGGGGAACAGGACATTATAGCCTTCCATTCTTCTTTTTCTGGAAATTACCTCAAGGCTGGAATATGCCTTAATGTGTCCAACGTGCATACCTGCGCCGCTGGGATACGGGAACTCTACCAGACCATAAAATTTCGGCTTGGAACTTCCGTCCACTGCATTAAAGATCTTGGCTTCATCCCACTTCTGCTGCCATTTGGCTTCTATCTTTCGGAAATTGTGTTTCATTTCATACGTCCTCCTTCTCGATTTCCGACGCTGTTACAAAATAACTATCCGGGATATCCGGTAATTCAGCTTATTTTTAACTCTATAAGTGTAATATACTACCCTTTGTTTGTCAATTTTGATTTTAGAAAAACCTTTCTATTTTCCGGGAACCGTGCTATACTTATAGACATTAACGTGCTAAAGGAGAACAATCATGAAAACTGGTTTTATCGGACTGGGACTCATCGGCGGCTCTATCGCCAGGGCCGTCCGTCATTTTTATCCGGATGCGGAGATTATCGCATATTCCCGTACCCGGGCGTCTGTGGAACAGGCCGTCGCTGACGGTGTGGTAGACCGGATTCCGGATGGAGTCGGGGAGGATTTCGCAGACTGCGATTATATATTCCTGTGCGCCCCGGTTTCCAGCAACGCAAAATATCTGGAACAGTTGAAGCCCCTCATCCACTCTTCCTGCATCATCACAGACGTAGGAAGTACCAAGACAGACATCCACGAAAAAGTTACGGAACTTGGTATGGAAGAAAACTTTATCGGTGGACATCCCATGGCCGGTTCTGAGAAGACAGGCTATGCCAATTCCAAACGAATTCTCATTGAAAATGCCTACTATATGATCACTCCTACCGGGAAAAACCCTGACGGTGCCGTAGACCGCTACCGCAACTTTGTTGCAAGCTTAAAAGCACTTCCGCTGGTTGTTGATTATCGTACCCACGATTATGTGACAGCAGGTATCAGCCATCTGCCCCATATTATTGCTTCATCCTTAGTCAATCTGGTGAAAGATTCCGACACGGAAAACGGACTCATGAAGCTGGTGGCAGCAGGCGGATTTAAAGACATTACGCGTATTGCTTCCTCCTCTCCGGAGATGTGGGAACAGATCTGCATGACCAACCGAAAAAATATTTCATCTATCCTTGGAGATTACATTGTTTCTCTGACCCAAATCCAAAAGGAGTTGGATAACGCGGAACAGGGTTCCATCTACCATCTGTTTGAGACTTCCCGGGATTACCGCAACAGCCTTCCTGCAAAGGGAAGCGGCGCCCTGCAGCCTATCTACGAACTTTACTGCGATATGGTAGATGAGGCCGGTGGAATTGCCACCCTTGCTACCATTCTGGCAAGCAATCAGATCAGCTTGAAAAATATCGGTATTATCCACAGCCGGGAGTTCATTGAAGCTGTACTTCGAATTGAATTTTACGATGAACAGGCCATGGTACAGGCTGCAGATATTTTAAGAAAACATCGCTATGTGATTTACGAAAGGTAATGAATTATGAAATTTACGAAAGCTTCCGCTCCTTTAAAAGGAACGGTTACCATTCCGGGCGACAAAAGCATCTCCCACCGTTCCGTCATGTTTGGTGCGCTGGCAGACGGAACCACAAAAGTCACCAACTTTTTAAGAGGTGCAGACTGCCTCTCTACCATTGCCTGTTTCCGGAAACTGGGCATCGAGATTGAGGAAACACCGGATGAAATCCTTATTCGCGGAAAAGGCATCCACGGACTGACTGCTCCGGATTCCATGCTGGATGTGGGTAACAGCGGTACTACCACCCGCCTGATCTCCGGCATTCTCGCAGGTCAGCCTTTTACTACAGAATTAAACGGTGACGAATCCATCCAGAGCCGTCCCATGAAACGAATCATCGACCCTCTAAGCCAGATGGGAGCCGATATTGAAAGTATTCGCGGAAACGGCTGTGCACCGCTTCGCATTCGCCAAAGTCAGCTCCACGGCATTCACTATCAATCCAAAGTTGCTTCTGCTCAGGTCAAATCCTGTATCCTGCTGGCAGGTCTCTATGCAGACGGCACTACCAGTGTGACAGAACCCTATCTTTCCCGCAATCACACAGAGATCATGCTGAAGCATTTCGGAGCACAGATCACCAGTAAAGGTACTACGGCCACGATTGTTCCCGGATCAGAACTTCATGGTCAGGAAATCGAGGTACCGGGTGACATTTCCTCTGCCGCTTACTTCATCGCCGCCGGACTGATTGTTCCAGGTTCCGAGATTCTTATTAAAAATGTGGGAATTAACCCGACCAGAGACGGACTTCTTCGGGTATGTAAGAATATGGGAGCCGATATCACACTTCTCAATAAAAATCTTGGAAACGGAGAACCCACAGCAGATCTTCTTGTCCGTGCGGGTTCCCTTCACGGAACTACCGTAGGCGGTGCCGTAATTCCGACTCTTATCGATGAACTTCCGGTAGTCGCTGCTCTTGCCTGCTTTGCCGAGGGGACTACTGTCATTAAAGATGCTCAGGAGCTGAAAGTCAAAGAATCTAACCGTATTGACGTAATGGTACAAAACCTTACCGCCATGGGTGCCCATGTCACCGCTACCGATGATGGCATGATCATCGAAGGCGGACATCCACTCCATGGTGCCGTCATCGACAGTAAGCTTGATCACCGCATTGCCATGACCTTTGCCATCACCGCCCTTGCTTCCGATGGAGAAACCGAGATCACCGGCGCTGACTGTGTAAAAATCAGCTATCCTGGATTTTATGAAGATCTTTCCATGCTGGCAAAATAGAAATCAACGAAAAAAGGAGCTGCTCAGATTCACCTGAGTAACTCCTTTTTTATATTCTCTTTTTATACAGCCAGCGTCTGCAGGAAATCCTCCAGCACCTCATTATGACCAAACAACTTTACATTCAATATCCGATTCAGATCCAGACTCAGAATACCAAGCAACGACTTGGCGTCAATCTCCAGACGGTCATATGCAATATCCACATTAAAATCACAGTCCTGAGTTTTCTTTACAAATGCGCTCACACTTTCCGGTGGCAGTTTAATCTGAATTTCTGTCATGCAAACACACTCCTTTCGGTTTCTTATCTTCTCTTATGCCTTGTTTATTATGGTACATTTTCTCAATAAAGTCAAACCTTCTGGGAGAATCTTGATATATTCTTAACACATATGTTGTAATCTTTTTATATTTTATGCAATTACCTGTAGAAATTTGTTATAAAAAAGTGTACAATAAACCGCAGTATATTGCGAACGAACACAGGAGGAAACTATTGTATGAGCGTTATGATTATCGGAATTGCCGGAGGTACCGGTTCCGGAAAATCAACCTTTACCAACCGTCTGCGGGATGCATTTCCAAATGACGTAGCAGTTGTCTATCACGACAATTACTATCGGAGGCAGGATGATGTACCTTTTGAAGATCGGAAAAAAGTAAATTATGACCATCCGGCTTCATTGGAGACTGATCTGATGATCAAGCATCTGAAAATGTTAAAAAAAGGTCAGGCTGTTGACTGCCCCGTCTACGATTACAGCGCACACAATCGTTCTCAGGAAACTATTCATATTGAGCCGAAAAAGATCATCCTTGCAGAAGGAATTCTCCTTCTGGCAGATCCACTGCTCCGCAGCATGATGGATATTAAAATTTACGTAGAGGCAGATGCTGATGAGCGTATTCTCCGCCGGATCGTGCGGGATGTGAAAGAACGCGGCCGTGATCTTGACAACATTGTAGATCAGTATCTAACCACCGTAAAACCCATGCATTATCTGTATGTAGAGCCAACCCGTGCTCTGGCCGATGTGGTCATCAACAGTGGTATGAATAATGTGGCCTTCGATATTGTCAAATCCAAAATTCAGCTGATGTTAGACGAAAATTAAAAAAGCAGAATTTTACCCCGGAGCTGTTACTTTGCTCCGGGGTATTTTGTTACTCTTTTACTTTATAAACATCGCATCTCCAAATGAGAAGAACCGATATTTCATTTCTACCGCCTCTTTATAAGCGGCCATGATCTTATCTCTTCCTGCCAGTGCAGATACCAGCATCATCAGTGTGGATTCCGGCAGATGGAAATTGGTAATCAGACAGTCAATCAGTTTAAATTGATATCCCGGATAAATGAAGATCTCCGTCCAGCCGCTTCCGGCTTTTAAGATTCCATCCTCTCCTGTAGCGGATTCCAGGGTACGGCAGCTGGTAGTGCCCACTGCGATAATCCGCCCACCCTTTGTCTTTGTCTCATTGATCAGTTTCGCCTGATCCTCTTCCACCATATAGAACTCGGAGTGCATATGATGCTCTTTGATATTTTCCACCTTTACCGGGCGGAAGGTACCAAGGCCTACATGCAGGGTTACGTGGGCGATATTGACACCCTTGTCCTTAATGGCCTGTAAAAGCTCCGGTGTAAAATGAAGTCCGGCCGTCGGCGCCGCTGCAGAACCATCGTGTTTCGCATAAACCGTCTGATAGCGATTCTTATCCTTCAGCTGATGGGTAATATAGGGTGGAAGCGGCATCTGTCCCAGCTGATCCAGGATTTCTTCAAAGATACCATCATAGGTGAATTTGATCATCCGGTTTCCATCCTCTACAACATCTACCACCTCTCCTACAAGAAGCCCGTCACCGAAGCTGATCTTCGTACCCGGTTTTGCTTTCTTGCCCGGTTTCACCAGTGTTTCCCACTCATCATCTGCATTTCGTTTCAGAAGAAGCACTTCGATCTTCGCATCAGTTCCGACCTTGTTTCCGATGAGCCTTGCCGGAATAACCTTTGTATTATTCACCACCAGGCAGTCTCCCGGATTCAGATAATTAATAATCTCCCGGAAAATATGGTGTTCGGTATTTCCGGTCTCTCTGTCCAGTACCAGCAGCCTGGAACTGGAACGGTCTTCCAGTGGATCCTGTGCAATCAGTTCCTGGGGAAGATCATAATAAAAATCATGTAAACTCATATTCTGTTCGTCCAAAATATAATAACCTCCTATAGTTCAATTCCAAACAGTTCCTGTATCTGCTGCCGCATCATCTCCGGACGTTTCTCCACGAAGTCATAGATTACTTCTTTGTTCTGTTCTACATCATCCATGTTCATCGTATACGACTCATCAATACTATGTTTGTAAGCAAAACTTTCTGCCAGTTCGCTATCGCGTTCCCCACAAAGTTTTTCGACAGCCGCGCGGACTCTGTCTTCCGTAAAATATTCCTTAATGCAAAGTTCTATATACTTCGCAAATTTTTCCTGCATATCCGGCCTCTTCATGACAGCTCCAAACAGCGGATTCTGCTCCATCACGGTCTCTATATCCAGCCAGTCTTCCGGTTCTTCATTATAAATATTGAAGCCTGCTTCCATATCATAATAAAGATACCGCCATCTTCCATCCTGTCGTCCGGTTCCATAGACATTGTTCTGGCTGTAATATCGATACAGCTTAATATTGTTCAACGGCCAGTCCCAGTTGGCGATATAGGTCTCAATCGCAAAATACTGAATCATATTATCAATATCAACCAGCTGTTCCAGTTCCGCAAAGGTCTCATCATCGGTCAGGTCTTTTTCTGCGTACTCTGCTACTTTTTGATAATCTTCTTTTCCTCGAATATCTTCTGCTTTTTCATCCGGATCATCAGGAAATTTGTTTGCTCGGAGAGCCACTTTCTGGTAATAATCTCCTTTCTGCATCAGTCCGTAATTTTCTTCCATATAAGTATCATCATAAACTTCCTGCAGCCATTCAAAATTATAGTAACCACCGTTCAGCCATACAGACACCGGTGCAACAGACTTACTGTCAATGCCTTCGATCTGACTGCACAGAGTCTGAAACAGTTCTTCCCTGAACAGGGTCACACTCTTATCAAAGCCATGAGCCCTTACGACCAGACGCTTATAGGCATCCTGTACCTTCTGATCCGCTCCATGGGTATTATCTGCAAAAAATGGATAGGCAAATGTATCATTTCCGTAAGCTTTCCTTGCATAGAGTTTAAAGGATTTGTAATAATACTGTCTACTGGCATGCCCGAAGATCCGCATTCCTGCATCCTGGGCAATGAGGCGCTCTCCATCCGGAGACAGAATCTCCACAAAGGCATCCCGTTCCCAGTCTCTGCCCTGCTGGGTAAAGTTTGCAGGCTGTGTCAGTTTTCCGGAAATATATTCCGGGCTGTTCACATACTCATCCCGAATCTTTCCCTCCACCATGATACCATATTCATAATCATACAGATTGTAAGGATCACTGGTCAGACAAACAATATAGGTACTGAACCGCTCTTTCAATGTCTCCATGCTGTCCGCATAAAAATAAGTTCTTGTAAACAGATCTCCCCATTCTCCGGTACTCTCATCATAAGAACGGGCACGGAGCACGCAGCTTCGCACCTCATCTGTAGCCGTAAAAACAAGGGGATCTTCATAAAATCCGCTTTCAAATCCAGGAATACTGCCGTCCAGCGTGTAGTAAATCGGATAACCACCCACATCAGACAGTTTCAACACCAGGTCTCCGGCACAGAAGGAGTCCTCCTGGGAAACGATAATATCATCTGCCTCTTCCATCTTCTGCGCTTCCCCGGGACTTTTGAATGCCACAAACAACAAAACCAGGGCGGCAGCTATTAAAAGCCCCGCCCTGATGGATTTTTTTGCAGACATCATTACTGACGCAGCTCTGCGCCCAGAGCCTTAAGACCATCCAGGATTTTCTTCATTGCGGAAGTAATCTCAGTGTCCGTCAGAGTATGATCCTTTGCACGGAAGGAAAGGGAATAAGCGACAGACTTAAATCCTTCCTTGATCTGGGAACCTTCGTAAATGTCGAACAGTTCGTAGTTCTCCAGAATCTTTCCGCCTCTGGTCACGATGATCTCCTCAACCTGTCCCACCAGGATCTCTTTCGGAAGTACCATGGAAATGTCTCTGGTTACTGCCGGGAATTTCGCAATGCCTTCATATTTTCTGTCGAAGGTTGCCTTTTCAACGATAGACGGCATGTCCAGAACAGCTACATAAGCACGGTCACCAATACCATAATTTGCAGCAACGGTCGGATGAACCTCACCCATGTAACCAATCACGGTTCCATCATAAACGATATTTGCCTGGCGTCCCGGATGCAGGAAGGATTTTCCGGCATTCGGATCGTAAACTTCTTTCTCATGCATACCGATCTTGTCGAGGAACTCTTCTACGACACCCTTCATGCTGAAGAAGTCGCCATCGCCATACATGCCAAGAGTGAACTGCATTCTCTCATCCGGCAATTCCGTCAGCGGAAGACTCTTCGGCAGATAAATATTTCCCATCTCATAGAGACGTACATTTTTATTTCTTCTATTGTAGTTGGTGGCCAGAGAAGTCAGCATTCCATTCAGGGAAATGGTTCTCATAATGGAGAAGTCCTCCCCCAGCGGATTGGAGATCAGGATAGCCTGACGCTCTTTTGCATCCTCCGGAAGCATCAGTTTGTCAAATACTTTCGGGCTCTCGAAGCTGTAAGTCATACCCTGGGAGAATCCGCAGAACTCTGCGATATCTCTTGCAACAGCTTCAATTCTCAGATAGAACGGAAGCTTTCCTGTGGTTGCCTCTCCTCTCGGCAGAGTCGTCGGAATATTATCATATCCAAAGAAACGTGCTACTTCCTCAGCCAGATCTGCAGTACGGAACAGATCCTGACGGAAAGTCGGAGCTACGATCTCATTGGTCTTCTCATCATAAGTAAGCTCAATCGGTTTGAAGTACTCGAGCATCTGCTCTTTACTGATATCGGTTCCCAGCAGAGCATTGATGCGGTCCGGCTCAAAGGGAATACGAACTTCCTCTTTCTTCACCGGATATACATCTACGGTTCCATCTACTACATCACCGGCATCCAGTTCTTCAATGAGCTGGCATGCACGGTCGATGGCTGCCTGTGCATTGTTGGGATCCAGACCCTTCTCAAACTTTCCGGAAGCTTCCGTACGAAGACCTACACGTTTGCTGGAAAGACGAATGTTGGTACCGTCGAAGCAGGCTGCCTCGAACAGCATGGTCTTTACATCATCGGTGATCATGGAGTTCTCTCCACCCATGATACCTGCCATACCAACGGCTTTCTCACCGTCGCAGATGACCAGAACGTTCTCATCCAGTGTTCTCTCCTGACCATCCAGAGTAACAAATTTTTCATCATTTGCTGCACGGCGGACTACGATCTTATGGTCTGCAATGGTATCCAGATCATACGCGTGCATAGGCTGACCATACTCTTCCATGACGTAGTTGGTGATATCCACAATGTTATTGATCGGGCGGATACCAACGGATGCCAGTCTTCTCTGCATCCATTCCGGTGACGGAGCAAGACGGATATTTTTTACAACTCTTGCACAATATCTGGAACAGAGATCCTCTGCCTGTACTTCTACTTTTATATAATCATTGACATCTCCGCCGCAGCCTTTGACTTCTACTACCGGAGCTTTGAACTCTTTGTGGAAGGTTGCAGCAGTCTCTCTTGCAAGACCTAACGTGCTGTAACAGTCTACACGGTTGGAAGTAATCTCAAACTCAAACTCCACATCATGAAGTCCCAGTGCACCGATGGCATCTGCACCAACTTCCGCATCTTCCGGGAAGATATAGATACCGTATTCCGGTGCTTCCGGATACATGTCTCTGGTAGAGCCAAGTTCCTCGATGGAGCACATCATACCATTAGACTCAACCCCGCGGAGTTTGCCTTTTTTGATCTTAATTCCTCCCGGTGTCATCTTGCCGTCATGACCGCCAGCTACACGTCCGCCGTCCAGAACAACCGGAACTTTATCTCCTTCTTTCACGTTCGGAGCACCGGTTACGATCTGAATGGGTTCTGCCTCTCCGATATCTACCTGGCAGATGATCAGCTTATCTGCATCCGGATGACGTTCGATTTTCTGAATCTGACCGATAACGATTTTCTCCAGGTCAGCATCCATTTTTGTAAATCCTTCCACCTTGGAACCAGACAGGGTCATGGCATCGGTGAACTCCTGAGCCGTCACATCAAGCTCCGGCACATATGCTTTTATCCATGATAAAGATGTATTCATCTTGTAATTTCCTCCTTAGAACTGTTTCAAGAATCTGATGTCGTTTTCATACAGCAGTCTCATATCGTCAATCTCATATTTCAACAGTGCGATACGTTCCAGACCTACACCAAATGCAAAACCAGTGTACTCGTTCGGGTCAATGCCGCACATTTCCAGTACATGAGGATGTACCATACCGCAGCCAAGAATCTCAATCCAGCCGGAACCTTTACAGAAGCGGCATCCTTTACCGCCGCATTTGAAGCAGGATACGTCTACCTCTGCACTCGGCTCCGTAAAGGGGAAGTGATGGGGACGGAATTTAGTCTTAGTCTCTGCTCCAAACAGCTCTTTTGCGAACTCTTCCAGAGTTCCCTTCAGGTCAGCAAAGGTAATATTCTTATCAATAACCAGTCCCTCGATCTGATGGAAGGACGGAGAATGAGTTGCGTCTACTTCGTCAGAACGGAATACACGTCCCGGAGAAATCATACGAATCGGAAGCTTTCCTTTTTCCATGATTCTTGCCTGCACCGGGGAGGTCTGGGTTCTGAGCACGATGTCTTTGTTGATATAGAAAGTATCCTGCTCATCCTTTGCCGGATGATTTGCCGGAATATTCAGTTTTTCGAAGTTGTAAAGATCATACTCAACCTCCGGTCCTTCAATCACTTCGTATCCCATACCAATGAAGATACGCTCTACTTCTTCCAGAGCAATGGTGTTCGGATGTCTGTGTCCGACACTGTTCTTCTTTGCCGGAAGAGTAACATCAATCACTTCTGATTTCAGTTTTGCCTCCAGAAGCAGCTTATCCATGTTCTTCTTTGCTTCTTCCATCACCTTCTCGATCTCGGCTCTGGTATCATTTACCAGCTGTCCGAAAGCCGGACGGTCTTCCGGAGCTAACTCTTTCATACTCTTTAAGAGTGCTGTAAGCTCCCCTTTCTTTCCAAGTACGGATACACGTACTTCATTCAGCGCATCAGGATTGCCGGATGCTTTGATACGTGCAATAGCCTCTTCTCTGATTTTCTGCAGTTTTTCTTTCATGACTGAACTCCTTTAATATAGTCTCAGGGTTTCCTTTGTTTCAGATAATAAAAAAACTCCATCCCCAAACAGGGACGAAGTCTGTAATCCGTGGTACCACCCTTATTTCCGATCTTCTTTCGACCGGACACTCATGCCGCGTAACGTGCGGTGAACGTCATTCCCCTACTTTTCATAAATAATTTCAAGGATGCTGCTCCAGTGGGAAATTCACAATACTGTCTGAACCGGGATGAGCTTACAGCCGCTGGCTCTTCCTCTCTGTCGGAAAACAGGTCGCTACTGACACCTTCTACGCATTTCCATATCGACAACTACTATAACACAAAATTTTTTACCGGTCAAGCCAGAAATGGTTGATCTCCACACCGATCAGCACAATATACATCACAAAATAAAGCCAGAACATAAATAACATTAGCGTAGTCAGACTTCCATACATGGTATAGGCTCTGGTGTATTCAATATAAATGGAAAATCCAAAGGAAAACAAATACCATGCCACCGCAGAAAACAAAGCCCCCGGCAGCTGATCCGCAAAAGTCGTCTTACGGTTTGGCAGCATCATATAAAGCACTGCAAAAAATACCATAAATAAGACCAACATGATCAACAGACGGAACGTAAGCAGAATCCGCGTGATTACTGTCAGAAACGGAAAATGATACCTGATCCACAGATGAATGGAGGTTCCAAAGACAATGAGCACCAGAGATGCCACCACAAGCAGTACAAAAATCAAGGCAAAGACCGCTCCCCTCAGGCGAAGCATCAGATAATTAGGTTTTCGATCCACCTGACAGATGGCATTCATTCCCCGGTTCAGCGCCATAAAACTTTTTCCGGCAGACCATACCATGACCAGTGCAGACAATGAAATCGTAGCTATCGTCCGGCTGTACATCTCATCCACCATGCCAATAACCCAGCTTCGGAACCCCAGGGGAATCACCGTCTGAATCAGATTATAAAGGTCTGCTTTTCCTACTCCGGTAAATTGTACCAGTGACAGCAGCATAATCGTGAGCGGCAGAAATGACAGAATAATAAAATACGCAGACTGCGCCGCATATGCCCCTACATGAGCACTCTCCAGGTCCTTTTTTATTTCCAGTATCATGATAATCAGTCTGCGCAGCATATGATTTTACCCTTTCCGTGCATGGTTTGCCTGCTTATCATACCCTGTTTATTCCAAAATAGCAAGTTCTATGTCTTTATAAAAATAATGAAGAATGGACTCGTAAGATTCCCCCTGCTCTGCCAGAATCCGCGCTCCATTCTGGCTCATACCGGCTCCATGTCCCAGACCGCCTCCATACACTTCATATCCAACTGTTTTCCCATCTTTCTGTACAGGTTCCAGCACAAAATAGCCGCTGGGAAGAAGTGGACTTCCCTCTTTCACTGTTCCATCATTTTTGTAAATTTTTTCTTCTGGTGCTCCGAGAAACATGCGTATATTATACTCGTATCTGATTTTCAGGGTTTCTTTCGTTCCCTCCATCAGCATTTCCAGTGCCGCACCTCCAGTATTTCTCTTCTCAATGGATACGCTTCTGATTTCTCCCGGATCACAGTCTTCACGTTTTATCCACTGATCCCCATTCTTCACCAGAATCCCGTCTTTCGTCTTCTCACTGCGTACCTGAAGCCATTTCTGTACATTGTCCGTAATCTGTGCAAGAGAAAGATAACAGTTCCAACGGTACCATGGTTCTGCAATCTCCAGATCTCCCGCATGTTTTTTCCGAATAAATCGTTCAAAAACGGTCTCCTCCGTAAGACTTTTCTTCAGGCTTCCATTCCCTGTTCTTCGTCCTTCTATGTAAGGTGTTTTTGTCGGATCCGCATCCTCCCAGATTGCCTCATCAGTTGTCACGCCGCAGGAAGTAGCAAAATAATAGGCTTTTACCGGCCGGCCTTCATACAGCATAATCTGGCCTTTCGTCTCCTGTACTGCCTGATCTGTACTTTCCTGGCTTTCCACCTGATTATAAACCTGAAAAGAAACACTGTCATCCACATGCGCCTCATATTCCGGATATGCATATTCCTGCATCTGCCAGACTGCATACGTGCGGGCACAGACTGCCTGGGCCTTCAGTGCCTCTTCCGCATAACCGGATGGCATCTCGCTTGGTACAACTCTCCGAAGATATTCTTCCAGCGGAACCTCATTGACGATGACCCAGCCATTCTCTGTTTCATAATCCTGCATTGTTCCCGGATATTTTCTATCTGGTTCTTTTGTTTCATGATAGATTCCGCCGCTTTTGTTCAGAATCAATACCCGGATGCAGGCATCTGCAGATGGAATCTTCGAAAGTGTTTCCTCCTGCTCAGGAACTCCCGGCTCAGGCAGGATCAGTTCCTCGCCATTTCCGGATGGCGGTTCTTCCGCATCATGAGTTCTGTCCTGTATCAGTAAAAAAAGCAGCCATGTCGTCAGACAAATCAGCAGTAACAACTTTCCCTTCCATTTTTTTCCACTCATTTTAGCATCCTCTCTGCTGCACAAAAAAACGGGTACTGCATCTTCTGCAATACCCGATATCTTCCGTTTCCCAAAGTGCCGTTCCCTGTATTTTGACGCCTAGCCAAAGCTAGGTGGGTAACCTCAACAGAGCATTCAGCCTTCCACTGGCGTCCAGTAAGGACGGAGGCGTGACATCCAGCCTGCGATATTGGAATCCCATAAACGTAAATGTAGGTTCAAAATAACAGGGCTATCGAACACCCCAGGAAATCCGTAACCATAGTATACCCTATTTTTGCATTTTTGACAACTGTCGGGAGAAAAAACTTTGGTATTTTTCAATTATTACCAATTTCTGACAATATTCCGGATGTTTTTCGGATCAGCTCCTCATCTGTTCTCCATACTTCGAATTCACTGATTCCAGGAAGTCCCATGGGAACCCCCTCTCTTCGATATTCCATTCTCGAATCATAGGTTTTCTTACCAGACATATGATAAGCACGCAGTCCGGTCTTTTGCCAGATCTCACGGATACTCGCCGGGCCAACTCCCGCACCTGCCATCAGTGTAATCCGGTCTCCGGCCTGCCTCTGAAGTTCTGCCAGACAATCCGCTCCTTTCAGCGCACTGTTCTCCTGACCTGATGTGAGTACAGTCCCAATTCCAAGCATAACTGCCTGCTCGAGTGCCTCTCCAGGATCTTTGCACACATCAAATGCCCGGTGAAGCGTGATTTCCATATCTCCTGCCAGTTCCGCCAGTCGTTTCATTCGCTCCAGATCCAGTGTTCCGTCCGGTCTCAGGCAGCCGATCACTACGGCATCCGCACCCAGCTTTTTAAAATGCGCCACCTGATGTTCCATCATCTGAAACTCTGCTTCTGTGTAGCAGAAATCTCCGAATCTTGGCCGAATCAGAACCCTTACCGGCAGCCTGCAATGCTCACGCACACTGCGATAAAGCCATTCATCCGGCGTCACTCCCCCGATAATCAGATGCCCGCACAGTTCCAGCCTGTCTGCTCCGCCTTTTTCAGCTGCTTCTGCAGATTCCGGACTGTCCACGCAGGCTTCCAATATCATCTTTCCATGGTTCATTGTATGAGCCTCCCTTTCTCTTTATACCTCTGGCCATGCAAAAAAGGAGCGCTGCAAAGCAGCACTCCTTTTGTAAATACAATAATGATTACAGCTGCGGTCCAGCAGATACAAGTGCTTTTCCGTCTGCGTTGCTCTCATATTTAACAAAGTTCTTCTGGAAACGAGCAGCCAGATCCTTTGCTTTCTCCTCCCACTGAGCAGCCTCAGCGTAGGTATCTCTCGGGTCAAGAATTGCCGGATCAACTCCCGGAAGCTCGGTCGGAACTTCGAAGTTGAAGAACGGAATCTTCTTGGTCGGAGCGGTCAGGATAGCGCCATCAAGGATTGCATCGATGATACCACGGGTATCTTTGATGGAGATACGTTTTCCGGTTCCGTTCCATCCGGTGTTAACAAGATAAGCTTTAGCGCCGCTCTTCTGCATTTTCTTAACCAGCTCATGAGCATATTTGGTCGGATGCAGCTCAAGGAATGCCTGTCCGAAGCATGCGGAGAAGGTCGGTGTCGGCTCAGTGATTCCACGCTCGGTTCCTGCAAGTTTTGCAGTAAATCCGGACAGGAAGTAGTACTCAGTCTGCTCCGGAGTCAGGATAGATACCGGCGGAAGTACGCCAAATGCGTCAGCAGACAGAAAGATTACGTTCTTAGCATCCGGAGCTGCGGATACCGGGCGAACGATCTTCTCGATATGGTTGATCGGATAAGATACACGGGTGTTCTCGGTTACGCTCTTATCAGCGAAATCAATTTTACCCTCTGCATCCAGAGTTACGTTCTCAAGAAGAGCGTCACGTCTGATTGCATTGTAGATATCCGGCTCGGAATCTTTGTCAAGATTGATAACTTTTGCATAGCATCCGCCCTCGAAGTTAAATACTCCGTTGTCGTCCCAGCCGTGCTCGTCATCACCGATCAGAAGACGTTTCGGGTCGGTAGACAGGGTGGTTTTACCAGTTCCGGAAAGTCCGAAGAAGATAGCGGTGTTCTTTCCATCCATATCTGTGTTTGCAGAGCAGTGCATAGAAGCGATGCCCTTCAGCGGCAGATAGTAGTTCATCATGGAGAACATACCTTTCTTCATCTCTCCGCCGTACCAGGTGTTTACAATAACCTGCTCACGGGTAGTGATGTTGAACATAACTGCGGTCTCAGAGTTCAGACCCAGCTCTTTGTAATTCTCAACTTTTGCTTTGGAAGCATTGTAAACAACAAAGTCCGGCTCGAAGTTCTCAAGCTCTTCAGCAGTCGGCTGAATGAACATGTTGGTTACGAAATGAGCCTGCCAAGCTACTTCCACGATGAAACGGATAGCCATACGGGTATCTTTGTTTGCACCGCAGAATGCATCTACAACATACAGTTTTTTGTTAGAGAGTTCTTTCTTAGCCAGCTCTTTTACAGACTCCCATGCTTCCTGAGTTGCCGGATGGTTGTCATTTTTGTACTCATCAGAAGTCCACCATACAGTGTCCTTGGAGTTCTCATCCATTACAATATATTTGTCTTTCGGGGAACGTCCGGTATAAATACCAGTCATAACGTTTACTGCACCGAGCTCACTTACCTGTCCTTTTTCGAAACCTTCCAGACCCGGTTTGGTCTCTTCTTCGAAAAGCATCTCATAAGAAGGGTTGTGTACAATCTCAGTTGTTCCGGTGATACCATACTTGGTTAAATCAATTTTTCCCATGTTTCACTAGACCTCTTTCTTTTTGTATAATTTCAGATCAGGTTCAAAGCTCCTGCTCACATCCGAACTCCGTCATAATTCGAAAGGAGTACTCAGCTGACCCAGATCAGATTTATTATTACATTCCGTGAAAAAAATGTCAAGATCAAAAGTATTTTTTCATTGCTCTGCTTACCTCATATCCGTACCAGAAGAGCACAGCGAGGAACAGAATGATAAATGCGATGTAAAGTCCCGTGATACTCGCAACATATGTATTAAAAAGAGATACTGCTCCATATGCCACCATCACTCCGCCAAGCACCATAAGTTTCGGTGACATAAGATTCGCATATCCCTGCAGATCCTTACAGCTGCTCACATCCGTATCCTTGAACACCAGAAATGTCTTAACGATCTTTCCCTGTGTTCTCAGCACATAAGCTGCATACAATGCATAGAATCCTGCTCCGAGCACAATCAGATCTGTAATATTCCAGATAGTATCCATATATCTCTCCTATTCTACACCAAGAAAACCGCGGACTGTTTTCTCCATGTCCTGTACTTCACAAACCGTCTTATGACGAACCGGTGCAGTGCGGATCTCTTCGATGGCATTGGGAACTGCAACTCCGGAAATTCTGCTCAGCTCATCAACCAGTTCAAAGTCACCCAGTTTTCCATACTTCTCAGCGTCAATAGATTCCATGACGCTTCTGGTAAATTTATAGGGGCTTGCAGTGGATGCAATGACTGTCTTCGTCTCATCGCCGGTCTCTGCTTTATATTTTTCATATGCGCAGGCAGCAACCGCCGTATGCGTATCCATCACATATCCAGTGTCCTTGTATACTTTCGCGATCTCCTGTGCATCTTCTGCCTCGGTTACATAGTATCCGCAGAAATCACCAAGCTTTTCTTTCATGGCATCTGTAATTGTATATTTTCCATCCGCTGTCAGTTCTTTCATCAGTTCCTGATCTTTGGCAGCATCGTCACCTGCAATTCTGTAAAGCAGACGCTCCAGATTGCTTGAGATGAGAATGTCCATGGATGGAGAAGTGGTAAGAATGAACGGGCGGTTTCTGTTATACTCTCCGGTCTGGAAGAAATCATACAGTACTTTGTTATCATTAGAAGCACAGATCAGTTTTCCGATCGGAACACCCAGCTGTTTTGCATAATAAGCTGCCAGAATATTTCCAAAATTTCCGGTAGGCACAACCACATTGATGGTCTCACCACCTTTGATCTCTCCGCCTTCCAGAAGTTTTGCATAGGCATATACATAATATACAACCTGCGGAACCAGACGTCCGATATTGATGGAGTTCGCACTTGAGAACTGATATCCTGCTTTGTCAAGTTCTTTTGCCAGTTCTTTGTTTCCGAAAATAGCCTTCACTCCGCTCTGCGCATCGTCAAAGTTTCCATGAATACCGACAACCATGGTATTGTCTCCGGCCTGAGTTACCATCTGTTTTTCCTGAATCGGGCTTACACCATTCTTCGGATAGAAAACGATAATCTTCGTTCCCGGCACGTCTGCAAAACCTGCCAGTGCTGCTTTTCCCGTATCTCCGGAAGTCGCAGTCAGAATGACGATTTCATTTTTGATATGATTCTTCTTTGCTGCTGTTGTCATCAGATATGGCAAAATCGAAAGAGCCATATCCTTGAATGCAATCGTTGCTCCATGGAACAACTCCAGATAGTAAGCACCCTCAACTTTTGCAAGCGGTGCGATTACATCCGTATCAAATTTTTTGTCATAAGCTCCTGCGATACAGGCTTTAAGCTCTTCTTCCGTGAAATCTGTCAGAAACAGTTTCATCACTTCATAAGCAGTTTCCTGATAGGACATTTTCGAAAGTTCTTCCATGCTGAGGGAAAGCTTCGGAATCTCCGTTGGCACGAACAGACCGCCGTCTTTTGCAAGTCCTTTTAAGATTGCGCAGGACGCAGTGACAGCTTCTTCAGCTCCTCTGGTACTTTTGTATAACACTTCCATGTATTCGCTCCTCTTTCCATTTTATGCTTTTAACACTTCGCAGTGTACCACAAGAAAGTAAAAAAAGAAAGGGGCAACTGCCCCTTTCTTCTCTACAATGTGTAAAAAATATGATTTCCGTGTTCCAGTACCCGGTTCAGACTCTGGTCAAACCAGCTGCTTCTGCTCCGCGTAGAACGGAAGAAAAGTGCGCCCTGAGACACATCCTCTCCTCCAAGTACCCGGTTCACGGCCTCGGTCGTATCCTGTGATACACTCACCCGGTCGATTCTTCCATCCACGGTAGGGGCAAACTGTGCGCCGCATTCCGTATTCTGGTAGACCACTCCGGTCACCGTTGCGGGAAAAATTCCACTGTTCACCCGGTTCATGATCACATTCGCTACCAGCATCTTGCCGACGGTATCTTCACCGCCTGCCTCTGCTTCCACTATTCGTAGGAGTACCTGATACTCCTGTTCATCCAAATTAAAATTCGCTGCCACAGCCTCAGTGGGTACTTCCTCAGGTGCAGGCTCTTCCGGAACGGGTTCTTCCGGTACAACTTCCTCTGTCATTGGCTCTTCCTGAGCTGGCTGCACTGCAGCTTCCTCTGCTGGTATTTCTGTTTCGACGTTTTCTGCTCCTGCCTGGACTTCCTGCTGGAAAGCTGTCGCAAGCTCTTCCGTAAGTGTGTCCTCTGCAGCATATGCAGTCAGTGTGCCTATACTGCAGGAGTTGAAGGATGCAAGACCTGTCGTCAGGATCGTTCCTAACACAAGTGCTGCAGCCCGATAGCATCTACGCATACATACACTCCTTTTCTTTATGATCCGGCATTTTATGCCTCTTGTTGTCTCACGAAAAATCTGTGTTTCCGTGGGTTACAGTTTGGCATTATAGCCCGGGACAAATGAAAAAGTCAATACAAATATTACAATTTTGTTAACTATTATGAACCATTCTTTGCTTTTTTATGACAATAACAAAGAAAAAAGAGCGCTTCTCATGAAAAATCATGAAAAACGCTCTCCTCTTTTGTCAATTATTTTACTTGACGGAATGGTTAATTGCAGTTAACAATGCATCAATGGATGCACGGATAATATCCGGATCAATGGCTGCTCCCCAGTGAAGTTTGCCATTCGGCGTCTGAATTCCAACATATGCGATTGCGCTGGAACTGGTTCCCTTGGTCAGCGCATGCTCCTGATAAGTGACCAGCTTGTAGTCGAATCCATATGCTTTCTTCAGTGCATTGCTGACTGCATCCAGACGTCCATTACCATTTGCAGTAGTCACTTTCTTCTCGCCCTTATAGGTTGTGGTAACCTCCGTGGTGATGCCATTTACCTGTTTAAAATGTACTTCCGTAATATGATACGGTTCGGTAATTCCCACAAATTTTTCTTCAAATACCTGATAAATTTCAGCAGGCTGCAGCTCTTTGTTCTGCTCGTCGGATACTGCTTTTGCTGCATATCCCATAGCCTCGCGCATCTTCGGCGGCATCTCGATACCGTAGTTTCTCTCCAGAATATAACCTACGCCGCCCTTTCCGGACTGACTGTTGATCCTGATAACATCGGCATCATAGCTTCTTCCAACGTCAGTCGGGTCGATAGGCAGATACGGTACAGTCCAGTGATCCGGATGTTTCTCCTCGATCCACTTCATACCCTTTGCAATGGCATCCTGATGAGACCCTGAGAATGCAGCAAATACCAGCGCGCCACTGTATGGATTTCTTTCATTGACCTTCATGCCAGTGTAATGCTCATATCCATCGCAGATCTCGGTCATATTGGAGAAGTCAAGTTCAGGATCTACACCCTGGGCATACATGTTCATGGCAACAGTTACAATATCTACATTACCGGTACGCTCACCGTTTCCGAACAGGGTTCCTTCTACCCGATCAGCACCGGCCAGAAGTCCCATCTCCGTATCAGCTACCCCGCATCCTCTGTCATTGTGCGGATGCAGGGAAACCAATACATTTTCTCTATATTTTAAGTGTTTGCTGACATATTCAATCTGCTGTGCATAGACATGCGGCATAGAATGCTGTACAGTTACCGGCAGGTTGATAATAGCTTTTCTGTCGGCTGTCGGTTTCCATACATCCAATACTGCGTTGCAGACTTCCAGTGCATACTCCGGCTCGGTTCCGGTGAAACTCTCCGGACTGTACTCAAAACGATAATCAGCTCCGGCTTCGTCAGTCAGCTGCTGTAAAAGTTTTGCTCCTTCGACAGCGATCTTCAGGATCTCCTCTTTGGATTTGCGGAATACCTGCTCTCTCTGAGAAAGAGAAGTCGAATTATAGACATGCACAATGGCATTTTTTACGCCTTTTAATGCTTCAAATGTTTTGCGGATGATGTGCTCTCTCGCCTGAGTCAGCACCTGTACCGTCACGTCATCCGGAATCAGATTCTGCTCAATCAAAGCTCTTAAAAACTCATACTCTGTCTCAGATGCTGCCGGGAATCCAACCTCGATCTCTTTAAATCCAATCTTTACCAGCATCTGGAAAAAATCCAGTTTCTGCTGTAATGTCATAGGTACTACCAGTGCCTGGTTACCGTCACGCAGGTCAACGCTGCACCATACCGGAGCATGATCCACATACTCTTTGTCTGCCCAATCCATGCATCTTTCAGGTGGCATAAAATACTGTCTGGTATACTTCTTGTAATTCATCATTTTTTCTCTCTCCTTAATTCTACATTCTTTCACATTTTTCTTCTGTGAAACAAAGCAAACGCCAAAGGAGCCTGGAACCGTTCATTCTTATAAAACAAAAAATCCTCCGTCTCCGGCCTTTACAGACCAAGAGACGAAGGACTAAACTGTTCTACGCGGTACCACTCTCATTTTGCGAAATGATTCGCACACTTACCGGATACGGAAATTACTTTCTTATATCCTTCCCTTCGTAACGGCAGGGATTCCGTCTGTGTCTACTTTCTTCTTATTATATAGAAGATTTTGGACAGCCGCTCCGAGGCGAGTTCCAAACATTCTCTCTGCTGTCTCACACCAGCCGACAGCTCTCTGAAATCAAGTCTGAATGTACTATTCCTCATCAACGCATTTACTTATTTCACTGAAATTTATGATAGCAAACTCTGTCGAAAATGTCAAGTTCTACTTTTCTTCTTTAATTGCATCCAGCGCCGCGGAAATGTCTGCAATCAGGTCTTCTTTATCTTCGAGGCCAAGACTGATGCGGATCAGTTCTGCCGGCACACCTGCTTCTTTTAGCTGTTCATCATTCATCTGTCTGTGAGTGGAAGTTGCCGGATTCAGGCAGCAGGTTCTGGCATCTGCCACATGAGTTTCAATCGCGCCCAATTTCAAGTTCTTCATAAAGGTGGAAGCTGCCTCACGGCCGCCTTTCAGTCCAAAGGAAACGACACCACATCCTCCATTGGGAAGATATTTCTGTGCTCTCTCATAATATTTATTGGACGGAAGTCCGGAATAATTCACATAAGCAACCTTGGGATGACTTTCCAGGAATTCTGCCACAGCCTGACCATTTTCCACATGTTTCGGCATACGTACATGCAGAGATTCCAGGCCGAGATTCAGAATAAAAGCATTCTGCGGAGACTGCACGCAGCCAAAGTCACGCATAAGCTGCGCTGTACATTTAGTAATAAACGCACCCTCTTTTCCAAACTTTTCTGCATAAGTAATTCCATGATAACTCTCATCCGGTGTGCAGAGTCCCGGATATTTATCAGCATGAGCCATCCAGTCAAAATTTCCACTGTCCACGATGGCTCCACCAAGAGCCGCTCCGTGTCCATCCATATATTTTGTAGTAGAGTGGGTAACAATATCCGCACCCCACTCGATCGGTCTGCAGTTCACCGGTGTCGGGAACGTATTATCTACCATCAGCGGAACTCCATGAGCATGAGCCACTTTTGCAAACAGTTCAATATCCAGAACGGTCAGCGCCGGATTGGCAATGGTTTCTCCAAACATCAGTTTTGTATTCGGTTTGAATGCCGCATTCAACTCCTCTTCCGTTGCATCCGGTGATACAAAAGTTGCGGTAATCCCCATCTTCGCCATGGTAACAGCAATCAGATTAAAGGTTCCGCCATAGATCGAAGATGAGGCAACGATATGGTCTCCACACTCACAGATATTGAACATTGCCATGAAATTTGCAGCCTGTCCGCTGGATGTGAGCATAGCTGCAGTTCCGCCTTCCATCTCTGCAATTTTGGCTGCCACATGATCATTGGTCGGATTCTGCAGACGACTGTAAAAATATCCTTCCGCTTCCAGATCAAACAGTTTTCCCATATCCTCGCTGGTATTATATTTAAATGTAGTGGACTGGATAATCGGCACCTGTCTCGGTTCTCCGTTTCCCGGCGTGTAGCCTCCCTGTACACATTTCGTTCCTATTCTATATTCGCTCATTTTTGTCCTCCTGATTTGTATCATTTTCAAATAACATGAAGTTTATTTTTTCACATAGTTTCTGTTCTTTTCTGTAACATCCCGTCTTCCCGTAACAGGTCCCAACTGCCTTAAAAAGCCTCTGACGCAGCAGTTCCACACAGGTACACACGATATAGACAATCACTGCTGCCACTACCGCATAGATCACTGCCCAGTGGGTTCTCGCTACTTTGCTGGCGCGAAAGGTATCCCACACCAGATAACGGATCAGATAATTGTCATGGATCAGATAGACTCCGAACGCTGCGCCGGAAACCTTCAGAATCAGGCCATCCAGCCTGCTCTCTTTCCATGGCATATTCCTGACTGCCACAAAAATAGAAAATGTTGCCAGTAATGCCAGCGGTGAATTGTAATTCAGGAAATACCCGGTATCTTCAAGTCCCATCTTCACCGACAGATATACACTTGCCAGTACTGACAGGGAACAGATCACATACCCCGCAAGTCCCTTTCTCACATATTTTCTGTCTTCTCTCATATGGAGCTTTATATATCCCGCCAATAATGCCAGAAAGATAAATCCGGGAAGATCACGGCCATTGAAAGTTCCATAGGTATCCGTCCGAAAAATCATATGATTGACACTCAAAAATAATGCCAGCAGCAAAAGCAGGTACTGATACTGTTTTCTGGTAATCCGCACTGCCACCATGCCAAGAAATGGCATCAGGAGCAGCAGTCCCATATAGACAGATGCAAACCAGTATGTCTTTGACGAGATCGGAAGCACTGCCTTCACCACATCCACCGGTGCAATACTTCCAAATATCGCACATAGCAGAAAAATACCAACAGAATAAAATGCCACCTGTTTCCAGAGCTTCACTGCCCGTTCTGCTTTAAAAGCTCTGTCTATGGCAAAATATCCGCCGATCATGACAAAACAGTTCACATGTACTACAGAAAATGACTGTATCAGATAGGACAGAAAATAATTCACCGTACCATATCCCAGTTTTGCCGTTACACGGCCATGAAACAGGCAGTGCCCGATGACAATCATATACATGCAGAGAATTCTGAGAAGCTCAAAATTTACCTGACGTTTTTTTCGTATTTCCTGTTCCATCACGGTGCCTCCGTATCATAAAGGTGATTTTCTGTCTGAATTCTTACCGCTTTATCTCTGTCACGGATAACAATATTCACCTCATAACGGTCATCCAGAGGATAATCCATCTTCGGTATTGTAAACCGGAACTGGCTGGTATCAGAAAGAGAAGTATCATAGAGCATGGAGTACAGCCCATCTTCGTCCTGTTGCTGCCAGGTTCCCTGGAACATCCTGCGTTTTCCACTTTCCACACTCTCCATCCAGAGAAATACGCTTTTCCCTTCCAACTCTTCCGGCGTCATGTCGACCGTTCCCTCGATCACATCATATCGTTCTGCCTCCGCTGTATAAGTGCGATCCAGTGTTCCGCTGTATTTATCTGTCTGTTTCAGGCCGGACATCTTGTAGTTCAGCGCATACAGATTAAAATTGCCAATCTGATTGACCTTGGAGTACGTAATAAAAATACCATCATATATATCCTGCAGATGCAGCATAATGTGTTCCAGCATGGTGTCCGATATGAGCACTGCCTGATCACTGGTATAGAGCCCTGTCAGAAGACTTCTGCAGTCATATTTTTCAAGATTATCCACAATCTGCGGAGATTCCGTTTCCCAGCCTCCCAGCGTAAATATATTTGTCAGATAATCATCCGGAAGTTTCTCAAAAATAGAATATCCAAGTTCCACACCGGTATTGCTGACAGGATCAAATGCATAAAAAACATTTTTGTTTTTGGTAATCGTGTCGTACAGATTCCGAAATGCCACGCTTTCTTCCGATTGTTGCAAAGAAGGCTGTCCAAGCGGACGAATCAGCATATTGACGCCCAGTCCAGCAGTCAGGATCACACCTGCCATACCGGCTGCTGCAAACCGTTTTCCCTCCAGCTGATCTTCCCACTGTTCAAAAATTCTTTCCTGCACTGCAGACCAGATGAAAATAACAAACATCAGCAGGCAGGCAGTCACCACGATAGGCAATACCCGGTAAATCTTAATAAAATAAAGATATACTCCCAGCAACGCAATACCCGGCCAGAATACCACTACATATTCTGGCAGATCCTTCTTTTTCCTGAAGGATGCTGCAAACCAGAGCAGCCATCCAAATGCTCCCAGAAGGAACAATGGCTTCATTATCAAAATTCGCAGATAATCCAGCAGGTATTCCCACTGGAATGGCCGGTCTTGCCGAAATGCAACAATCGCATTAAACGTATCTGCCGTGTAACGGTCATAATCCGCAATCAGCCATTTTTCCAGATTGATGACATCCGTTCTCGTAAGGCCAAGTGCCTCATATTCCGCCTGATAATCATCCCATTCCGGAACACCGTAATCCAGGAGACGCTGTCTTGCCTTATCATATTCCCGATAATGCTCTTCCTGGCTTCCAGGTGTATAGACCAGAACATTTTCTGCGGCAATACTTCCGAACACGCAGGAAAAAGCAATGATACACGGCAGGCAGTCGCATACCAGAAACTGCTTCCATTCTCTTGTTTTCAGTACCCTCACTGCCCGTGCAAGCCAGAATCCAAATGCAAGAATGCTGACCATGCCAAAGGACTGGAAACGAATCCAGCTTCCCAGCAGAAGCAACAGAATTCCCAGGGCCTGCACAAATGCTTTTTTCCATTTTTCTGCTTTCTGTCCTCCAATAAACAGCAGAACATATCCGGCTGCTGTCACAACAGCCGCTGTTTTTGTATACTGTAATTCCACATAAAGAGGTGACAGTCCTGCCAAAACCAGCATAACCGCCATTACAGCGCCGATTTTTTTCCACCTGGTAATCCAGGTACAACCAATGGCTGACAATGACAGAAAAATCAGCCCGTACATCACTATCGTATAACAGTTCACAGACGGGAACAGCATATAGAAACATTTCAATATCCATCCAAATGCACTGTGCAGATAGATAAAATACTGCGTATAACTCCCGTATGCCCCAGAGGCAATCGCCGCCAATGTAAATTCATCATTGGAACCATAATATGGATGCAGGAAGGTGACTGCATATCCCACAGCCGCTATATGAAGCAGTAAAAACAGGCAAATCAAGTGCCCTGTCGATAATCCGTGCTTTTTCAAAGTCATACCTCACAAAAAAACCGCCGCGGCGGAGTACCCGCAGGTGCCCCGTACCGTGGCGGTTTCTACCTATTCCTAGTTGTCGAGAAGTTTTCCTTCACCGTTCCAGCTGTACAGCTTACGGATCTCTTTACCAACCTGCTCTGACGGATGCTCTGCAGCAAGTTTTCTCATTGCCTTGAAGTGAGCCTGTCCACCTGCCGGAGACATATCCAGAAGGAAATCTTTTGCAAAAGTACCATCCTGAATGTCTCTCAGGATCTGTTTCATTGCTTTCTTGGTATCCTCGGTAATGATCTTCGGTCCGGTAATGTAATCACCATACTCTGCAGTATTGGAGATGGAATATCTCATTCCTTCGAATCCTGACTGATAGATCAGATCAACGATCAGTTTCATCTCATGGATACACTCAAAGTATGCATTTCTCGGATCATATCCAGCCTCAACAAGAGTCTCAAATCCAGCCTGCATCAGTGCACATACACCACCGCAGAGAACTGCCTGCTCACCGAACAGGTCGGTCTCGGTCTCAGTACGGAAGGTAGTCTCCAGAATACCTGCTCTTGCTCCACCGATTGCCAGACCATATGCCAGAGCTTTCTCCAGAGCTTTACCAGATGCATCCTGATGAACAGCTACCAGACACGGAGTTCCTTTTCCTGCCTGATACTCACTTCTTACAGTATGGCCCGGTGCCTTCGGCGCGATCATGGTAACGTCTACATTCTTCGGCGGTACGATCTGATTGAAATGAATGTTGAAACCATGAGAGAACATCAGCATGTTACCCTCTTCCAGGTTCGGTTCGATATCTTTTTTGTACATAGCTGCCTGAAGCTCATCATTGATCAGGATCATGATGATGTCTGCTTTCTTAGCTGCCTCTGCTGCGGTATATACTTCAAA
Organism: Clostridiaceae bacterium Marseille-Q4143; assembly: GCA_018228645.1. GTDB lineage: Bacteria > Bacillota > Clostridia > Lachnospirales > Lachnospiraceae > Hominiventricola > Hominiventricola filiformis. The sequence continues at coordinate 2,643,293 of CP073693.1, read as the reverse complement.
TCCCTGCTCTTCAGCTCTTTTCCAGGATTTGCTTCCCTCATAAAGTCCGATAATCACATGGCATCCGGACTCCTTTGCATTTAATGCCTGTGCGTGACCCTGGCTGCCGTAACCGATAACTGCGATTGTCTGGCCTTCCAGAGCTGCAAGATTACAATCTTCCTGATAGTAAATCTTTGCCATTTTCTTTTCCTCCATCCTTTTGTGTGTTTGCTTTAGTCTTGCATAAAATCATAGTCTACCAGTTCACCGTTCTCGTCATAGATCTTAACGTCGAAGGTTCCTCTGGACAGTCCGGTAAGACCGGTACGTGCAAGTTCAAGAATCTCAACATCCTTGAGCATACGCAGGAAAGCGCTCAGTTTTGACTGGCTTCCTACCAGCTCGATTACAAGTGACTGTATAGAAACATCTACGATTTTAGCCCTGAAAATATCAGCAATGGAAATAATGTTCTGGCGGTTCTTCTCATCACAGAGAACCTTTACCAGAAGGAGCTCACGGCACACGGAATTATCCGGATCAAGTCTCTTAATATCCACCACATCTTCCAGCTTGTTCAGCTGTTTTTCGATCTGGTCAAGGATCTGCTGATCCCCTTTTGTCACAACCGTTGCCCTCGAATATCTGGGGTCCGCGGTAACGCCTACAGTCAGACTGTCAATGTTGTAGCCGCGGCGGCTGAACAATCCGGCAATTCTGCTCAGTACACCGGAAGTATTATCCACCAGTATCGAAAATACTACTTTTTGCATGTATACCCCTGCTTTCTGTTGTTAATACCAAATATTTTAGCAATGATGATCATCTTTGTCAATTATTGTTCTGCTAAATCTGCCAAATATTTATCCAGCCAGGAAAATCTGGCATCAATATAGGACTCGATTTCTTTCGTGCTGTTCACATTCTCACTGTCCGGCCATTTCTCTGTATCCCTTGCAAATGCCCCGGAATCCGTAAGATATGCCATCTGCTCCCGTGCATATGCTTTCCACCGTTCTTCTGTCAGAAAACTTTCACGCCATCTTTTCCATGTACGGAGCATATCTGCCGGAAGTGTGTCATCCAACGCCTGCATATTGCGGAATACATCTTCATTCAGCCATTTCGTCTTCAGTTCCGGATTAAATCGAATATTTTTAATGTCTTTATCTTCTCCCTGTTCGAAGTCATCTCCCCAGGAATAATTCTGATCCCACGGAATCCGCCGGATAACATATGTGCCGTCTTTATTCATGACCGTGCTGTAAATAATATTTTTGAACCGGTTATCCATACCTGCAATTACATTGTAATACAGATCAAAATCGATAAAATTCTGCCGGTCAATACAGCTATACAGCGTCTCCAGACTTCCTGTGGTGTCCAGTTCATAGGCATTATCCCAGAATGTCTGAAACGGAGTCCAGAGTCCGGACTCCCATGTTTTAGAAGCCTGACGGATATGAACTCCTCCGCACTCAAAGGACTGAGACGCTTCACTTTCCACAAAAAGATCATCATTGGGACGTTCGTCAGAACCCACCTTATAGATGATGTCCTTTGTTTTATCCAGGCCAAGAGACTTGTAATCCGTCGGTTCTACCAGCGTATAGAGTCCTCTGTACTCTCCGTTTACGATGAGTTCCAGATATTCCATCCGGCATCCGGTATCTGCTTTCGTCTGCGTCAGGTCCGCAATGTTGTTCCAGAGTTCCGTTGAGAGCTTATCTCTCAGCTTGCTTCTGTCCGAATACAGCGCTTTCAGCTGCCAGCTGTCATCCTTTCTCATACCGAGAAGTGTTTCTTTTCTTTTTGTCGTTCCATCATTTTCCAGCAGTTCCAGCTTGTAACCGATCTTTTCAAACCGTTTGCTGGCATTTCCACGGATATTATAGTAAGCGCTGCTCTGCAGCGACCGATATTCCCCATCAGCTCCAAAAATCGGATCAAAAAGCGATATCTGTGTGCCTTCCGCTCCCATATCCCCATCTATTTTCATAACCGGCATACCGGTAAACAGTACCGTAAGTTCCGCATATTCCGTGTCAGAATACACCATACAGGAAAACAGATGCTCATCTTTCACTGCATCGTCAGTATTGTCAAATGCACTGTCCGGTTTCCACACGAGAGAGACTGGTTGTCCGTCAAGCAGCCCACCAAGCTCTCCACGAAAACCGCTCTCATCCATGTTTTTGGGAATATAGTATCTTTGCTCTGTCTCTTCCCAGGCTGCGGTTACAGCACCAATCTGGAGCTCCGCCCTGGTAAGATTCTGTACCGGCGTCCGACTTTCCTTAATACTTTCATATACCGCTTCTTTTACCACCGGAACCGCCATTACAACATTCTTCTGTGCCTGCAACTGGAATACAAGAAACAGAATAATTCCAACAACACTGAGTACCAGTGTAATTCCTTTTTTCATATTACAGACTCTTCTTTACATCTTCGATATATTCCGGAGTGGTACCACAGCATCCGCCAATAACAGAAGCGCCGCAGTCTCTCAGATGCAGCAGGTGTCTGGTAAACTCGTCTGAGCCCATACTGTACACTGCTTCACCTGTCTCCGTGATTGTGGGCATACCGGCATTGGGTTTTGCCACAATTGGAATGGATACCGTCTCATGAAGCTGACTGATGACTGCAGATAACTGATCCGGGCCGACCGAACAATTGACGCCCACCGCAGCTGCCCCCATGGCTTCCATAGTCGCAGCTGCTTCAAATACAGTACCGCCAAAATAAAGAGTACCGTCTCCTTCACAGGTGAAGGAAATAATAAGTGGAAGATCACAAACCTCCCTTGCCGCATCACAGATCACAGTTGCTTCATCCTGGGACAACAGTGTCTCTGCCACCAGAAGATCAACTCCTGCTTCGGCCAGCAGCGTAATCTGCTCCTTATAGATCTCCATCATACTGTCGTAAGTCATGGGCCCATAAGGCTCCAGTCCCTTTCCGGTCGTGGACATGTCACCGGCAATCAGTACCCGGTCTCCGACATTCTCTTTGGTCCGCTTTACCAGCTCCCGGTTCAGGATCTCCACATTTGCTTCCAGTCCCATACCTTTCAGGGTCTCTCTGTTGGCACCGAAGGTCGGAGCATAGATGACCATCGATCCGGCATCCGCATATTCTCTCTGCAGACGGGCAATCTCTTCCGGATGTTCATAGACCCACTGCTCTGTACTGACGCCTACCGGCATTCCCATCTTTCTCAAGCAGGAACCGGTTCCTCCATCCAGAATCACCGGTCCTTTCTCTTCTACTAATACGCGAAATTCTTCTCTGGTCATTTTATTCTGCCTCAACTTTCCTTGTCTCTTTTCTTCTTTCTCTCCGGATCATGGCACAATACTTTCAAAATCAATGCTGCTCCTCCGAACATCAGCACCAGCATAATCAAATAATTATACAGACTGGTATAACGGAACACAAACTCTGTTCCCGCAATGACAGATGCCACAATCATCAAAAGTCCAGCTCCTGTCAGGAGTTTTGCGCCAAATGAATCGGTATTTACACAAATCCAGATTACGCCAACAATAAATGGCACTACCACTAAACCACCGTTCAGCCGCATACCGCCAAGTCTTAGGCTATAAAATGCTGTATGTACCGCCACACTGGATAAGAACCAGTAACCACCAGATACTAACATTGCAAGTCCGATCAAAAACTGTGCCAAAGGATTTCCTTTCTGTTTCATATCATTCTCCTTCTTACATCAGTTTTTTTCCGCAGTTCGGACAGAATTTCATACCCTCTGTCTTTGTACCGCATTCCGGACAGAATTTGCATCCGCCTGCCGGGGCTGCCGTATTGCCGGAAGAAGCCGGGGCCGCCTGCTGCTGTGCCTGCTGACCTGCAAAATTCTGCTGCATCTGACCCGCCATCTGCTGGCCCATCATCATGCCCATGGCCATGCCTGCCATATCAGACGCCGTACGGCCGCCGCCATTTCCATTTGCCATGGCGTCCAGCATGGACATCTGCTGATAACGTCCCATGTCACCGACAACGCTCTGGGATGCGGTCTTGGTTACCATCTTCTGGATCTCTTCCGGATAGGTAAAGCTGGAAATATTAAAGACGGCAATGCTGATACCGATCTTCATCATCTCCATATCCAAATCTTCCTGAATTCCTTTTGCAATGTCAAAGGAATTGGCCTGCAGGTTGAACATATCTTTGCCTTCCCGCACAATCCATTTCATCAGAAGCTGATCCAGCATGGAAGTAACACGCTCTTTCACATCATCGATAGTGAACTGCTGTTTCACACCTGCAATCTTCTCAATCAATGCCGCATGGTCGCTGATCTTGCAGCAGAAAGTTCCGAATGCACGAATGGGCATACCTGCAGGAAGTCCCGGTGCTGGAATGTTAATAGGATTCTTGGTACCCCATTTCACGGTCACTTCTTTGGTATTGATAAACAGCACTTCCGCGCGGATTCCGCTGTTAAAGCCAAATTTGAAGCCTTTTAAGGTAGACAGGAACGGGATAATCTCAGACTCGATGTCAAAGCTTCCCTCATCTGTAAAAATACCCTCTACTTTTCCGTTGTACAGGAAAATTGCATCCTGCCCCGGACGGATAATCAGGCGGCTGCCTTTCTTAATTTCCCGGTTGCTCCATTTCCAGAACAGCACATCATCTCTGTATTCTTCCCACTCTACCACATTGGCAAACTGATTTCCAAATAAACCCATATTCTATGATACCTCCTGTATCCATATGTATTCTGCAGGCGTCAATTCATCTGCCTCATATTCGCAGACCGTCCCAGTCTCATTCTTCTGCAGGCCATAATCTTCCTCGCCGCCAGATGTTGCCAGGAAGAACATACCAATAATTGCCAGTACCAGAAGGATTATCAATGTAATCTTCGCTACACTCTTCGGATACTCGCCCTTCACCCGCCCGGTCTGTCCATTAATCAGCACCGTATAGGTCTTGTTTTTATATCGATAAGCAGTGGAATAGACTGGAAGCAACACGTGCTTATAGGTTTCTGCATCATAATGCTCATCCATGCGAATACTTCGCACATGATCATAACGTCGCAACACATCCTGTTCAACCATACTGTAAAGGGCCGCACTCATTCTTGTTTTTGCCGCGAGGTGCGCATCCTTCAGATCCACTGTATAAATCTCCGAGCTGTATCCGGACAGATAATCCGGGGAATAAGCCGGAATATCCATGGTATTGAACGGCTCAATTCCCTCTATGAGACTTTCATCCAGATGATTGGATGCATGAATCAGCACATCATCAAAAAAATGATTGACATGGCCTGCTACCGGATACCAGTCTGTTACCACTTCCGTATAGGTCTTTCCGTCCTTGTCCTTTCGCGTTACCTGTCGGTCCCGTCCGCCTTCTGCGCGATAATTCACATCAGCGTCTGCATCAAATGTCCAATAGGGAATATAGATGCCCTGCAGTTTATCCTGCTGATACAGGTGCTTTAACTCTCCGGGAGCCAGCCATCTGCCTTTCATCCATTTGCGAAAACAGTCTCCCACTTTGTTTTTATCAATCTGGAAAGGGACAACACCATCCGGCCGGATAGCCGCAATCTGTTTATCTGCCAGTACAAAAGGTGTGCCGCAATACGGGCAGTCTTTTGCCGTGCTGGTTGCCTCCACTTCCACCATCGCTCCGCAGGATGGACACTGCATGGTGGATGATTTCTTTTCTCCTGCCTTCACCGTTCTTTTTGCATAATCTGTCAGCTTATGTTCCTTTACCCTCTGACGGTTTGCCTCAATTTTTTCTTCTGTCCCGCAGTTCGGACATTTCAAAGACTGAGTGGCCACATCAAATTCCATGACTCCACCACAGTTTTTACAATAGTAGATTTCTCCCACGGTTTTTCCTCTCGCGTTTTATTTCTGTACAGAAACTGCCGCAAAGACATTCTCTGCGGCAGTCTGACTCTTATAATCCCATTTTTGCTTTTAATGCAGCCAGCTCATCATCCACTGCAGAGCCAGCTCCGTCATCATCATATTTTGCCGCAAGACTGTCAATGTCGTCTTCTTTTTCTGCATTCAGTTCAGCCATGGCATTGGCCTGATCCAGCATACGGTCTGCTTTTTCTTCCATTTTCGCAAATGCAGACATGTTATTCTGTGCACCTGCTGCGGAGTTTCCAATCTTATTCAGTCTCTCCTGTGTCTTGGCAACTGCCATCTTTGCCTTGATCGCATCTTTTCTGGCATTCAGATCACTGATATCTTTTACCAGTTTATCATGCATCTCATGCATCTTCTCTGCATTGCCATGGGCAAGATCATAAGATTTCTGAAGTGCATCCTGTTTGGATGTGAGCTGCTGCTTTTTCTCCAGAAACTGGCGGGCGTCATTGTCATTTCCAGCCACAATGGCCTTTTCTGCATAACGCTGCATCTTCGCAATCTCTTCATTACACTCATCCAGCTGGCGTTTGCATTTTGTCTCCTCCGCCATCACAGCTGCAGTCTCAGCTTTTACCTTTCCAAGATCACTTTCCAGATTACGCAGATACTGATCTACCATCTTCTCCGGGTCCTCTGCCTTGTCCAGTAATGCATTCAGGTTCGCAGACATAATATCCCCAAATCTTTTCATAATTCCTGCCATTCCCTTGTCCTCCTTCATGTGAGTAAATTATTTATTTCCATGGCAGTTCCGGGTGCTCAATCTTCTTATCTCTGAGCATCAGGTCTGCCAGGGCTTCCCTTGCCGGTTTATCTTCAAACAGTACTTGATTGACTTCCTGTACAATCGGCATATCAATTCCATATTTTTCTGCCAGTGTCTTTGCTGCTTTTGCAGAATTGACACCTTCCACTACCATCTTCACTTCATCCATGGCTTCCTGCATCGTCTTCCCCTGACCGATGAGAATACCTGCCCGCCGGTTCCGGCTGTGCATGGAGGCACAGGTAACAATAAGATCACCGATACCTGTCAGACCGTTAAAGGTCTCGATATGTCCACCCATGGCCACACCCAGACGGCTCATCTCCGCAATTCCTCTGGTGATCAGTGCTGCCTTGGTATTGTCCCCACAGCCAAGTCCATCTGCAGCTCCTGCCGCCAGCGCAATAACATTTTTCAGTGCACCACCCAGTTCAATGCCTAACATATCCGGACTGGTATAAACACGAAATACCTTATTCATAAAGAGATTCTGAATGTACTCCGCTGTCTCCCGGTCTTTTGCTCCTGCTACCACAGTGGTGGGAATGTCTCTTCCCACTTCTTCCGCATGGCTCGGTCCGGACAGGACTGCTGCCCGGCATTGTGGGATCTCCTGCGCAATCACATCTGTCAGGATCATCAGTGTACTTTCTTCAATTCCCTTGGACACATCCACAATAAGCTGTCCCGCTGCCACGTACGGCGCCATTTTTTTTGCCATGCTGCGGATGGACGGGGATGCCGTTGCCAGTACAAGAATATCTTTTCCCTCTACGGTCTGTTCCAGATCCGTAGTACATAGAATGTCATCCGGAAGTTTTACCCCCGGAAGCTTTGACTTGTTTTCCCGCTCCTCTCTGAGCATGCGGGATTCTTCTTCCCGTCGGGACCACAACGTCACTTCATGTCCGTTTTTGCTTAAGACTCTCGCCAGAGCTGTTCCCCAGCTTCCTGAGCCGATGACTCCTGCTTTTGCCATAGCTCAATCTCCTCTCCGCCAAAACCATTATTTTTTCTGAAAAATTTTATTTTCTGTTCCGCTTAACAGGCGTTTGATATTCGTTCTGTGACGATAAATGGCCATCAGGGAAAGTGCTGTACAAACCAGATAAAATTCCAGTAAATGTCCCTGACTCATTCCATAATACCCTCTCTGTCCAAGAACTGCAATATCAATGACCAGTTCAATGACTACCAAAATGGATCCCAGAGATACATATCTGGTCAGTCCTACTGTCAAAAGGAAGGTAACTGCCTCCAGAATCGTCACAATTGGTCCCAACGTCAGCACCAGTCCTGCTGTGCAGGCAATTCCTTTACCGCCGCGGAAACCAAGCTGTACCGGAAAATTATGTCCCAGAATAGCTCCGGCAGCAGCATACATACCAAGCAGCGGAAGCATATCACCATGTGTTCGTGCAAAAATAACTTTTACCAGAACAACAGCAAGCACTGTTTTTGCCACATCTCCCAGGAGTACGATCACTCCTGCTTTCTTTCCAAGGACACGAAGGGCATTGGTAGTTCCCGCATTACCACTTCCGTATTCCCGGATATCAATTCCGTTCATTTTTCCATAGATATACGCGGTCTGGAATATTCCGAACAGATATCCGATCGCCAGACATACGATGCGTTCCATATCAGTCTGATTCCTTTCTCTCACGTATAATGAATTTCAAAGAAGTGCCCTTAAATCCGAAGGACTCCCTGATCTTGTTCTCCAGATAACGAACGTAGGAGAAATGCATCAGCTCTTTATCATTGACAAAAATGACAAATGTAGGCGGTTTTACCGCTACCTGTGTCACATAGAAAATCTTCAGTCTCTTTCCTTTATCTGAAGGCGGCTGCTGCATGGCAACTGCTTCTGTCACGATTTCATTGAGTACACCGGTCTGTACTCGAAGCGTCTGATTTTCAATGACCATATCAATGGTCTCAAACAGTTTCGGGAGACGCTGTCCGCTGACTGCGGAGATAAATAAAATCTCTGCATATGGCATAAAAGAAAGGGTCTCTCTTACTTTTCTCGTAAATTCATAGATAGTCTTATCATTTTTCTCAATGGCATCCCATTTATTGACTGCAATAATGATACCCTTGCCTCTCTCGTGAGCAATTCCTGCAATTTTGGCATCCTGCTCAGTAACGCCTTCCTTCGCATCAATCACTACGACTACCACATCTGCACGCTCAACAGCAGTTACTGTACGGATAATGCTGTAGCGCTCCAGTTCTTCTTTAATCTTGTTCTTTCTTCTTAAACCTGCGGTGTCAATAAAAATATACTCTTTTCCATTCCAGCGGATATCCGTATCAATAGCATCACGGGTGGTGCCCGCGATATCAGAAACAATCACCCGGTTATTTCCGGAAAGCTTATTGACGATAGAAGATTTTCCTACGTTCGGTTTTCCGACTACAGCAACCTTCGGTCTGTCATCCTCATCCTGTGCTTCTGCCTTCTCCGGGAAATGTTTGACTACTTCATCAAGCATGTCACCGATTCCCAGGCGGGAAGATGCGGATACTGGTACTGGATCACCGATTCCCAGATTATAAAACTCATAGACATCTGCCATGAATTTCTGGAAACTGTCTACTTTGTTCACAACCAGAATGACCGGTTTATGGGAACGGCGCAGCATATCTGCCACCTTGGAATCTGCATCCTGAAGTCCCTGGCGCACATCCACCAGGAAAATGATCACATCTGCCGTATCAATGGCAATCTGTGCCTGCTCTCTCATCTGAGACAGGATAATATCACTGCTGTCCGGCTCAATACCACCGGTATCAATCAGAGTAAACGCATGGTCAAGCCATGTAACGTCTGCATAAATACGGTCTCTGGTAACGCCCGGCGTATCTTTGATAATGGAGATATTCTCTCCCGCCAGTGCATTAAAAAGGGTGGATTTTCCCACATTGGGACGCCCCACAATTGCTACTACTGGTTTACTCATTTCATACCTCTTCTCTCTATTCGTTTAAAATACAATTTACAAAATCATTTCCGCTTGATTCTACTATGGATACTTTGATTTGTAAAGCAGTTTGTAACTGCTCAACAGTCATATCATCCAGGAATATCGGTTCATCGCTTTTGAGCATATTTATGGAAAGCAGCAGTTCTTCTCCCAGGTCTTTTCCCTTCAGCTGCTTCACCAGATCCTGCCCGGTCAGAAGCCCGGCAACCGTAATCTTCCCGCCGAAAAATTCATTTTTCACTGTAATGACCTGTACTTCCACACCTGGATATTTCTTCTGGATAGATGCCGCATGCTCCCGCAAGTACGGAGCTGCCAGTTCTCCTGTGGCAATGGTCACTCTCCTTTTACGGTCGTCTCCCGGAAGTTTCTTAAGATACGCATCCACTTCTTCTTTCAGAAGCCGTACCATACCGACACCATTTTCCAGCTGAAGATAGCCATCATACGTCGTTTCCTCCGGCATGGGCCGTTCTGCAAGAATATACCATTCATCTCCCGCATGAATAAAATGTGTTCCATATTCCTTTAGCAGTTTTTCCTGCCAGCTGTGGATCAGATCCAGCACCTTGCAGGCATCCTCTTTGGTAAACGGTTCCAACGGATACAGTCCATCACGATAACGGGTAAGCCCCACCGGTACCACCGACACGCTCTGAAGCTCCGGCATCAGCGTTACCAGATCCCGGATCGAACGATCCAATTCCTCTCCATCGTTCACCCCACGACAAAGAACAATCTGGCCGTTCATCATAATGCCCGCTTCTTTGAGCCTTCGGACCTTGTCCATCACATCACCTGCAAACCGGTTGTGAAGCATTTTGCAGCGAAGTTCTGGATTGGTCGCCTGAAAGGAAATATTAATAGGGGAAAGTTTGTAATAGATAATTTTCTCCAGATCATGTTCGCTCATATTGGTGAGTGTCAGATAATTTCCCTGAAGGAAAGAAAGACGGGAATCATCATCCTTAAAGTAAAGAGTATCCCGCATGCCTTTTGGCAGCTGGTCGATAAAGCAGAACATGCACTTATTTCTGCAGGAACGGTAATCATCCATCAGACCGTTTTCAAATTCCATTCCCAGATCGTCTTCATATTCTTTTTCAATCTCCAGTTCCCACTCTTCGCCATCCGGCTTGCGGATCACAACGAGCACTTCTTCTTCATTCATCAGGTACCGATAGTCAAAGACATCTTCCGGTTCCTGTCCGTTGACCGATACCAGCACATCACCCGGTTCGATCTCCATCTCCTCGGCAATGCTGCCCGGAGTCACTGCACTAACAATATGTTCCATCTATAAATTCACCTTATCATAGTATCTTTTTTCCTTTACTATACAGGATTTGCCTGCAAATTGCAACTGTATGGCTTGACGGTCTCTACAGAAAGATGATATAAATATAAGTAGTTATGCATATTTAAGACTGGAGGAACGTCATGTCCGAAAATTACTCATATGAAAAAATCCTTCCCATTGCGCCATTAAAAATTGTGGCACTGGAGGGATGCCGTGATCTTGCAAAAGAGGTTGATAAATATCTGGTAGATTTTCGTGAAAAAGGAAATCAGGAATTCCAGGATACACCAAACTTTCATGGTTATCACGAAGAAACTTATCTGTTAAAAAGCTCCTGCCCGCGTTTTGGAAGCGGTGAGGCAAAAGGTATCCTTTATGAATCCGTTCGCGGTGATGATCTTTTCATTCTCGCAGACGTTATGAACTACAGCCTGACCTACAAAGTGTGCGGACATGAAAATCATATGTCTCCGGATGACCATTATCAGGATATCAAACGAATCATCTCTGCGGCAAACGGAAAAGCAAGAAGAATCAACGTTGTCATGCCATTCCTGTATGAAAGCAGACAGCACAAAAGAAGCCAGAGAGAATCCCTGGACTGTGCGTTTGCTCTTCAGGAGCTGATTGATATGGGTGTCTCCAACATCATCACATTCGATGCCCATGATCCCCGTGTCTGCAATGCGATTCCACTGTATGGTTTTGACAGTTTCAATCCTCCATATCAGTATATCAAAGCTCTGTCCCGTGCCGTTCCGGATCTGCAGATCGACAAAGACCATCTGATGGTTATCAGCCCGGATGAAGGGGCTATGGGACGTGCTGTGTATTTCGCCGGTGTCCTGGGTGTGGACATGGGTATGTTCTATAAACGCCGTGACTATTCCACAATTGTCAACGGCAAAAACCCCATCGTTGCCCATGAATTCCTTGGCGACGATCTCCATGGCAAAGATGTCATCATTATTGACGATATTATTTCTTCCGGCGAGAGCATGCTGGATGTTGCCCATCAGATCAAGGACCGTGGTGCCAACAGAGTCTTCGTCTGCGCGGCATTTGGTCTTTTCACAGACGGACTGGAAAAATTCGATGAATATCATGAGAAAGGTTATATCAGCAAAGTCATCACCACGAATCTGGTCTACCAGTCACCAGAACTGCTCTCCCGCCCTTATTACACGGAAGCCAATATGACCAAGTTTCTTGCAGCAATCATCGACTGTATCAACCACGATGTATCTACCGAACATGTCAATGATCCGACGGAACGTATTCGGAGACTGTTGGAGCGCATGAAATAATAAAATAGGAAAAGGCAGAACACTTCAAATATAAAGTGTTCTGCCTCTTTTTTGTATACATTACAGTTTCTGCCCTCTCAGAATCACCTGTACTGTACTTAAATCCTCTTCTTTCAGAAGAACCAGGTTTGCTTTTTTGCCCGGTGTGATGCTTCCGTACTGATCATAGATACCGACAGATTTTGCAGAGTTCACAGCTGCACATTTTACAGCACTTTCCAATGGAATCCGCATCTTCTGTACAACTACCCGCACACAATCCATCAGGTTTGTCGCGGAACCTGCAATCGTACCATCTTCCAGTGCGGCCAGATTACCGGTCTTGATGACCTTCTGACCACCCAGTGCGTATTCGCCGTCCGGCATTCCCGTTGCTTCCATGGAATCACTGATTAGGATAATCCTGTCATCTCCAAACATCTTAAAAGTCTGTCTCACCGTTGCCGGATGGATATGAATGCCATCGCAGATCATCTCTGCTTCCACATTTTCATGATCCGCAGCCGCACCTACCACTCCCGGTGCGCGATGAGAAAGTCCTGACATGGCATTATAAAGATGAGTCACATGATGAACACCATGTTCAAATGCCTCAGATGCTTCCTCATAGTCTGCAGTCGTATGCGCAACAGAAAGAACCACTTCGTCTTTCAACGCTTCGATGCACTCTTTTGCTCCATCAACTTCCGGTGCGATAGCAAGAAGCTTCACCATGCCGCCGGATGCTTTATTAAGTCTTCGGAACATCTCTGCATCCGGTTTGTGTACGAAATCTCCATTCTGGGCACCTTTTTTTGCCATGGCAATGAATGGTCCCTCCATGTTGATACCGCAGAGAGTTGCACCTTTTTCGTTCCGGTAGGAAGCTGCTGCTTCACAGATCTTCTGAAGGGTATCTTCTCCCAGTGTCATGGTTGCCGGAACAATGGTGGTAATTCCCTGAGATGCCTCATACATTGCCATTGCCTCAATGGACTCATGCGTACCATCACAAAAATCATGTCCCACGCATCCATGGAAATGAATATCAGTAAGTCCGGGAATCAGATAACAGCCTTCTGCATCCAGTACTTCGTCATCGCCGCTTTTCCCGGAAATCAATTCTCCGTCCGTATATACGTCTTTCTTTTCAAAAATACCTTCTTCTGTATATACCTTTGCGTTGATAATTTTCATCTTACCGCCTCCTGCTTACAGATCGCATTTGGACAGCGCTGCTTCATCAGCAACAATCGTTACATCCGGATGCATCTGAAGGATAGATGCCGGAACCTGCGGAGTAACCGGTCCAAAGAATGCGTTCTTTACAGTCTCTGCCTTGTCCTCACCGCTGACTACAACCAGAATCTTCTTTGCCATCATAATGGTCTTGATACCCATGGTATATGCCTGCTTCGGAACCTCGTCGATGGATGCGAAAAATCTCTTATTTGCCTCAATGGTCCTCTCCTGCAGATCGACACAATGGGTCTCCGTCTCAAATGCTTCTCCCGGCTCGTTGAATCCGATATGTCCGTTGTGTCCCAGACCAAGAAGCTGCAGATCGACACCGCCTGTAGAACGGATCACTTCCTCATATCTTGCACACTCTTCCTCCGCATTCAGGTTCATACCGTTCGGAAGATGCGTTCTCTCCGGATTAATATTCACATAGTCAAACAGATTATGATTCATGAAATAGAAATAGCTCTGATCATTTTCTCTCGGCAGTCCCTTATACTCGTCAAGATTGACAGTCGTTACATCACCGAAATCGAGATCTCCTTTCTCATACCATTCAATGAGCTGTTTGTAGGTTCCGACCGGTGTGGAACCGGTAGCCAGGCCCAGCACACAGTCCGGTTTCATAATTACCTGTGCGGAAATAATGTTTGCTGCCTTACGGCTCATGTCGTTGTAATCTTTTGCTTTAATAATTTTCATCATTCTTCACCCTCTTGTAGTTATTTCCTTGTACTGCCTTTATTCTAGGTGCTGGCTGTCTTTTTGTATAGACACTATCTTGTCACGACTATGGAAGATTTTCACTTTGCAGAATTTCCTTATTTCAATCCAAGAAATGCACCAAGATTACCCCTCTGTCCATGACTGGCTCTGTGGGAAAACAAAAGCTCTTGATTACAGCAGGTACAGACATTGGTGATTGTCAGATACTCCGGACGGATACCTGCCTCCAGGAGCACAAGCTCGTTGGCACGCCACAGATTCAGCTGATATTTTCCATTATCCTTACGATATACAAGCTGATCATCCTGATGATCGGCAAATTCATTCATAAATGCTTCTGCCACATCTTCACTTACTTCATAGCAGTCCTGACAGATGGACGGACCAATAGCAGCCTGTACATCCTCAGGACGGGTACCAAATTCCTCTGCCATCCGTTCCAGTGTCACTTTTCCCATTCGATGAACTGTTCCCTTCCAGCCGGAATGAGAAAGTCCGATAGCTTTATGAACCGGATCCACAAAATACAGAGGGACACAGTCTGCATAAATGGTGACAAGCATCAGTCCCGGCACATTGGTAATAAGGCCGTCCGTATCCGTATAATCCTTTTCCTTGTCAAAACCTTTTCCGCGGTCTGCTTCCGTCACCCGCCGGACATTGGCCGTATGAGTCTGATCAGATAGTACCAGATCTTTCGTCTCAAAACCAATCGCTGTTCCCATTCTCCGGAAATTTTCCCGTACTTTTTCCGGATCATCACCCCGGGTAAAGCTTAAATTCATAGAACTTAAAAAGCCTTCACTGACTCCACCCAGTCTCGTGGAAAAACCATGGCGCACCAATCCCGTGTTCTCCAGATTTTTAAACACGAAATATGGTACGCCATTTTTCTCCACAAGCCGCATGTCTTCTGCTTCTGTTTTTTTCTTCCACATCACTTGCGTCTCCTGTCTTCTATATGCAACATTCAAATGCATGTTCAATATGCCGGATCTCCTGCCCCAGCACACAGATCACATCAAAGCGGCATGGCTGATTCAGCTTCCTTTTTTTCCAGCAATAATACTCTGCCACTTTTGAAATCTTTTTTTGTTTTCGATAATCCACCGCCTCAGCCGGATCACCTTTCTGACCAGTCCTCCGGTATTTTACTTCCACAAAAACCAGATACCCGTCTTTCTCTGCGATCAGATCAATCTCTCCCTGACCGCAGCGATAATTTTTCTCTGTAATCTGGTAACCGTGCTGTTTCAGCCAGTCTGCGGCAAGCGTTTCATACGCACTGCCTGTCTGCCGTTTATTCATCAGCTGCTTTGTTCTCCACATATGTTCCGTATAAAGGTTCTCCGATGAAGCGGACATGGTCCATATTCACGGAGAGCCGCCATATGAGCAGCAGAACCATATCCTTTGTTAGATGCAAAATGGTATGCCGGATATTTCTCATCCAACGCTTCCATCATCCGGTCTCTGGTTACTTTGGCCACCACACTGGCTGCCGCAATGGACAGACTTTTGGCATCTCCCTTGATAATCGGAATCTGTTCCTGTAAAAGTCCCGGTATCGTCACTGCATCGTTCAGCAGGACATCTGGACGGACACTCAATTTTCCGACTGCCTGGCGCATAGCTTCATACGTTGCCTGAAGGATATTGATCTCATCAATCATTTCCTGGCTAACGACTCCGATACCTACTGCCACCGCTTTCTCCATAATCTCATCATAGAGAAGCTCCCTGCGGCGCTCTGTCAGTTTCTTAGAGTCATTCAGATAGAGGATCCGACAGTCCGGCGGCAGAATGACTGCACCTGCCACCACAGGGCCTGCCAGCGGGCCTCTGCCTACTTCGTCAATTCCGCAGATCAGACCATGAGCGGCATATTCTTTCTCATAGACCGTCATACCTTCCAGCCGGAGCAGTTCCGCTTCCAGCTTCTGCTGTTTTTTTAATTCTCGTTCTTCTTTTTTCGTCATTACTGATGCCTCAATATTCCGATTTTGGAAAGGGGCCAGATCCTCACCCATGCTCTTCCAATGATCCGATCACGTGGAATCTTTCCGACGCTTGGATCGCGGCTGTCCGTACTGTCATTTCGATTATCTCCAAGGACAAAGTATTCATCTTCTCCCAGAGTAACCGGATCTGCTGCCAGACCGGAATTTTTCATCACTTCACGACCATAGGATTCCTGCAATGCTTCCCCATCAATATAGATTATTCCGTCAACAATCTGCACGGTCTCACCGGGAAGTCCGATAATTCGTTTGATAAAATACGTATTTTCTTCATACTGATACGGAAATACGATAATATCATATCTCTTTGGATCAGAAAAACGGTATGTAATCTTGTCTACAATCAGATTATCTCCGTCGCTTAACGTATTTTCCATGGAACTTCCACTCACGTAGGTTCTCTGACCCACATAATGAATAATCAGGAACGTAATCCCAACTACAACTACCACGTATAACAGAAAACTCAGGATTTCTCCTGCGATGCCTCTGCTCTTCTCTTTTCCCATGAATGTCACTCTCCCTGGCTTTTTTCCGGGAATTCCAGTGTAATACGGCCAAGTCTTCCGCTTCTGAAATCATCCAGCAGGAAAGACGCCGCTTTCTTAAGATCCGGTTCTCCGCCCTTCATCAGGCATCCTCTGGCATCTGCAATTCCGCTTAATACAGCTTCTTTTCCGTCACTTTCGGAAATTGTCATTCCATATCTTGCCGTCAGAGTCTCCGGGAAACGTTCCAGCAGGAATGCTCCCAGCTCCGCTGCCAGTTCTTCCAGATTCAGTATCTCATCATTGACAGAACCCAGCATGGCCAGACGAAGCCCTACCTTCTGGTCATCAAATTTCGGCCATAAGATTCCTGGGGTATCCAGAAGTTCTACCTGCTTATTCAGACGGATCCACTGTGCGCCCTTGGTCACTCCTGGCTTATTACCGGTTTTTGCACAGGCACGTCCTGCAAAACTGTTAATAAACGTGGACTTTCCAACATTGGGAATTCCCACCACCATAGCACGTACCGGACGATTCAGAATTCCTCTCTTACGGTCTCTCTCCGTCTTTTCCTTACATGCATCCTGGATAACTGTCTGTACTTCCTTCATGCCATTCTTGCTTCTGGAATCCAGTTTCACTACGAAGCAGCCTTTCTCACGGAAATATGCTGCCC
Source organism: Clostridiaceae bacterium Marseille-Q4143 (assembly GCA_018228645.1). Lineage (GTDB taxonomy): Bacteria > Bacillota > Clostridia > Lachnospirales > Lachnospiraceae > Hominiventricola > Hominiventricola filiformis. The sequence goes on along the minus strand of CP073693.1, from coordinate 2,625,874 downwards.
ATGCATCATTGGCGCGATCGCTGGCCAGATCTGCCTTATTTAGAAGGATCAGCCGTGCTTTTCCTTTTCCCAGCTCATCAATATCCGGATTTCTGCTGGACAGCGGTGCTCTCGCATCCACCAGCTCGATAATCAGGTCGATCAGCTTGATATTTTCCTGCATCATTCGCCGGGCCTTCGTCATATGTCCCGGGTACCACTGTATGTTCATCCGTTCTCTCCTTATGAATGCCCTTTGGGAATTGGGCCAAAATTCTCCCATGGCAGGCACACGAACCATGCCTTTCCATAGATATCTTCTTTTTTTACATTTCCAATGTCCGCGTTACGGCTGTCTTCACTCTGATTCCGGTTATCACCCAGGACAAAGTATTCTCCGTCCCCTATGGTAATCTCTTCTTCCGCCACACCTGCATAATCCATCTGTTCGCTGCCAAGCCCGGTCTCGAAAAGTTCTCCGTTTACATAGACAAAACCATCTTTGATCTGCACTTTATCTCCGGGTTCTGCGATCACACGGCGCATATAATAATGCGATCTCTCATTTCCATTGGGTTTAAATACGACTACATCTCCCGGTTTCGGTGCTGACACCAGATACGTAAACCGATTGACCAGCACACTGTCACCACTGTTAATGGCCGGTTCCATTGCCTGTCCGACACAGGTCAGCCTTGTCATAAAATAAAAAACAAGAATGCAGCCAATGGCAAATGCCAGAACACATTCTCCTGCCCAGAAGAAAATATCCTGAATCGCAGATGCCTGAATTTTTTTTCTTCTTTTGTAAAAACTGAGCCCTTTTCTTCTCATGCATCTGTCTCCTTATGTGAAAAAAGGGACATAATACTCTCGTATATGTCCCTCACATTCATAGCTTATTCACCGCCGTAATTATTTTACAAGCTCTTTAACCTTTGCTGCTTTACCAACGCGGTCTCTTAAGTAGTTCAGTTTTGCACGTCTTACTTTACCATGACGAACAACTTCTACTTTCTCTACGTTCGGGGAATGCAGCGGCCAGGTTTTCTCTACGCCGATACCGTTGGAATTCTTTCTAACAGTGAAGGTTTCTCTGTTGCTTCCACCCTGTTTCTTCAGTACGGTTCCCTCGAATACCTGAATTCTCTCGCGGTTACCCTCTTTGATCTTTGCGTATACTTTTACAGTATCTCCTACGCTAAAGCTCGGTACTTCTGCTTTCAGCTGTGCAGCCTCAAGGCTCTTAATAATCTCGTTCATTGTGTTCCTCCTTATTCACTTCGATGTTCTTAATACCCTTCCGGTAACAGAGGACCATCTCCTTTTTCTCACAACGCATTTTATTCTATCATACTTCTTTTAACTTGGCAAGGAATTTTTTATCTTGTTTTGTAAGATTTGCGTTTTCCAGCAAATCCGGTCTTCGCTCCAAAGTACGGATCAAAGACTGTTCTCTTCTCCATTTCTCCACATTAGCATGATGGCCGGACATCAGGATGGGCGGCACTGCTTTGTCGCGCCACACTTCCGGACGGCTGTACTGGGGATATTCCAGCAGATTATCATGAAACGAATCAAATTCCGCCGAATCTTCATTATGAAGTACACCCCCCACCAGGCGGGACACCGCATCCATAATGACCAGTGCCGGAAGTTCACCTCCGGTCAGAACATAATCACCAATGGACACTTCTTCATCAACAATCTCTTCCAGCACCCGTTCATCAATACCTTCATAATGACCGCACAGGAAGACAATTTCCTCCTCCTGTGCCAGTTCTTCTGCCATCCTCTGGTTGAAGACTTTTCCCTGCGGGCTCATATACAGGACCTTCGGCTTCTTCGGGAGCTTTTCAGCAACCGACTGATAAGCCAGATAAACCGGTTCTGCCTGCATGACCATACCGGCGCCGCCGCCATAGGGATAATCATCGACCCGGTTATGTTTATTAACGGAAAAATCACGGATATTGACGGTATCCAGACTCAACAGTCCTTTTTCTACCGCCCTTCCTGTAATACTTGTCTGAAATCCGTCTCGGATCATATCCGGAAACAGTGTTAAAACATGAAAATTCATTAGTCCAGCAATCCCTCCAGCACATGAACCGTCATGCGTTTTTCTTCTACATTCACATCCAGAATGCAGTCCCGGATGGCCGGAAGCAGGATCTCCTCACCATCAGAAGTCTCTACCACATAGACATCATTGGCTCCTGTCTCCATGACATCGATTAAGGTTCCCAGAGCCTTGCCTTCGTCCGTCACTACTTCCATGTCGATGAGATCCGCAATAAAATTTTCATTCTCTCCCAACGGCACAGCTTTCTCTCTCGGAATCAGCAGATCTTTGCCCTTGTAAGGCATGATTTCATCTATATTATTGAAGCCCTTAAACTTCAGAATGACCTGATTTTTGAAAAATTTTACCTGTTCAATTTCCAGCGTTTTCTTTTCTCTTCCGGTATCCAGAATCACTTCCTTTAACTTCTTGAATCTGGTCGGATCATCTGTCGTCGGAAATACTTTAACCTCTCCGCGCACACCATGCGTGGAAGAGATCACACCAACTCTTAAAAAATCTTCCATCAATACGTTCTCCATGATAATAATGAAAGGACGCCGGAGAACCGGGAACCCACAAGCCTATCGGCCCGGAGCTTCCGGTCACGGCGTCCTGTCCGCGACCGTTAATTACTGTACGATCTCTACTACTACTTTTTTATCGTCTTTGGAAGCTGCTGCCTTCACGACAGAACGGATGGCTTTTGCAATGCGGCCCTGTTTGCCGATCACCTTACCCATATCGTCTGCTGCTACGTGAAGTTCTACGATTGTAGCATTTTCCTTTTCCGTCTCGGTGACAACCACCTCATCCGGATGGTCAACCAGTGACTTTGCAATCACCTCTACCAGTTTTTTCATACTTCCACCTCCGTGGTGTCCTTAAGAAAAGAACTTATTTGGTGATTCCTGCCAGTTTAAACAGTTTTCCAACCATCTCGGTCGGCTGAGCGCCGTTTGCAAGCCATTTTTTAGCTGCCTCTTCGTTGATGTTGAAAGTGCTCGGATCGTTGTTCGGATCATAAGTTCCGATCTCCTCGATGAAACGTCCGTCACGCGGGGATCTGGAATCTGCTACGATTACTCTGTAAAACGGTGCCTTTTTCTGTCCCATTCTTCTTAATCTGATCTTTACTGCCATTGTTTCTTCCTCCATTAAATAAATGTATTGTAGTTTATATTCTATATTGTAAACGGAAAATCCGGATGCATCTGTTCCCTAGAAGGGTAATTTGCCGAACATTCCTTTTTTACCAAATTTACCTTTGCCGCCCATCAGTCCCGGCATCTGCTTCATCATCTTTCTGCTCTGCTCGAACTGTTTTACCAGACGGTTGACTTCACTGATATCCACACCTGCGCCGTTGGCAATTCTGCGCTTTCTGGATGGATTCAGAATCGACGGATTCTGACGTTCCTTGACGGTCATGGAAAGAATCATTGCCTCAATACGGGCCATCTTCTTCTCATCCACAGCATCTTCCAGCTGCTTCATCTGCGCGCCGCCCATCCCCGGCATCATACCCAAGAGAGCGCCGATACCGCCCATCTTCTTCATCTGCCGCATACTTTCCAGATAATCCTCGAAGTCGAACTGGTTCTTCTTCATCTTCTGAACCATCTTCTTGGACTGCTCTTCGTCAATGGACTCCTGCGCCTTCTCAATCATGGTCAGAATATCACCCATGCCAAGAATTCGGGATGCCATACGGTCCGGATAGAACTGTTCCAGATCGGAGAGTTTCTCACCCATGCCGACATAGAGGATCGGTTTTCCGGTCACTGCGCGGATGGAAAGTGCCGCACCACCACGGGTATCACCATCCAGCTTGGTAAGGATCACACCATCAATGCCTACCTTATCCACGAAAGTGGAAGCTACATTTACTGCATCCTGTCCAGTCATGGAATCCACAACCAGAATACTGTAATCGACATTGACATTTTCCTTGATCTCCACAAGCTCTTCCATCATGGATTCATCAATGTGAAGACGTCCTGCGGTATCCAGAATGACAACGCTCATTCCATGCTTTTTCGCATGTTCCACGGCAGCCTTTGCAATATCCACCGGCTTGTTCTGATCTCCCATGGAAAATACTTCCACGCCCTGCTTCTCACCATTGACCTGCAGCTGCTTAATAGCTGCGGGGCGGTACACATCACAGGCTGTCAGCAATACCTTGCGGCCTTTGATCTTGAACTTTCCGGCCAGCTTTGCTGCGGTAGTCGTCTTACCTGCTCCCTGAAGACCAGTCATCATAATAACCGTAATCTCGTTGGAAGGGCGAAGCTTAATCTCTGTCGTCTCGCTTCCCATCAGCTTGACCATCTCTTCATTTACAATCTTGATGACGGTCTGCCCCGGTGTCAGGCTTTCCAGCACATCCGTACCGACTGCCCTTTCCTCCACCGCTTTGATGAACTGCTTTACTACTTTGAAACTTACATCCGCTTCCAGAAGCGCAAGTTTGACTTCTTTCAGACCTGCTTTTACATCGGCCTCGGTCAGTCTTCCTTTACCCCGAAGGTTCTTAAATACGTTCTGTAGTTTTTCTGATAAACTGTCAAATGCCATCTATAGCTCCTCCAGGATCTCGGCTGCGATCTGTCCGATCTTCTGCATGGACGGATCGTCTTTTTCATTTTCGGTAAGCTTATGTATCTCTCCCACTTTTCCGCGGAGATCCACAAAGCGCTCCACCAGATGAAGCTTCTCTTCATATTCATTCAGAAGCCGTGTACTGCGCTTGACCATATCATGCACACCCTGTCGGCTGATGCTTAAGGACTGGGCTACCTCGCTTAGGGAGTAGTCATTCAGTACCACATCTTCATATACCTGCTTCTGATGCTCTGTCAAAAGCTCACCATAAAAATCATATAAAAGCGTCTGTCTCAGAATCTCTTCCATCGTTGTCACCTTGTGTATCTTACACGATTCGGGTGGTGGTGTCAAGTGTTTTTTCTTGACAAGTTGATTTTTCTACGCACAGGCTTACAATTCACAGGTGGCAGACATCTAAACGGTCTAAAGTGACAGGTTGTGAGCGGAACCGCTCGCGCTAAGTCCTCGATCCAGCGGTACTAACATTCGAACATCGCCAAAAGCTTGTTCGAATGAAGTACCGGGACTGCAGACGTTCCTTTCACAACCTGTCACTTCTGCCCGTCTAGGAAGGTTTTGCCTCGCCTGTAAACTGTAATCATGCTTAAATTTTCTATTATAAAAGGAATCTTTTTCAGAAATAGATATAAGAAAAATATATCATGTTACCGGCCTTTTTTCAATGTACCAACTCTTGTTTCATGGTCTCAATAAATTATCGTTCGCACCGATATTTATCTTGAAATAAATATACTCACGTGTTATATTGAACATAGAAAAAGGGAAAGCCAGAGAAGCGGCTTACCCGAACACTATAGCATCAACCTTTTATAAGGTCAGCCGTCATTATTCGCAGTAATGGCGGCTATTTTCGTTTTCCCTTGAAAATCGTGTAACACAATCCAACAAGGGCGCAAATGAATATTCCAATCTGAATTAAATCAGAGTATGTAACATACATCGGCAACGCCCTCCTTTCTTTCGTCTGGAGGGTTAAGTCTGCGCTTCGCTCCGGTCGTTGCTAAACAAGTCCCACCGGGGCTTAGCAACCCTCCAAAGGGGAGGGTAAGCCGCCCGGCTCTCTGGTTTTCCATGTATCTATATTATCATCTAATAGTATCACTTTCAATCAAATTTTGATTGAATTTACACTACAATACCAACCTCTATTAATGATATGAGTTGTGATGTGTTAAATGCTGAACTGTCGAAGGGAATGGACTCTTTAAAATCAGGAAAAAACTTATACCCCTGATGAGATCGATGCTGAATTAATGAAAGAATTTGGAATATAATGAATTACTATCTGATCAGTCATTCCTTGGGCAGATACGAAAACATTCTCAATTTCTACCCAATGCGTAGTACAAATAATCAGTAATCTTTAGCAAAATTCCTAAGAATGGCTATATAGCCATCCTGTATCACCCTATAGCCAATAATTTCTATATTCATGGGTATTGTTTTATTTCAGTGCTTTATAAAACCCATTCCTGCATTTTTTCGCAGAGAAACACTTGCTATTTTTCACCAATACGCTTATTTTCGGGTGCTGGACTACTTATTATCTCTATCTGCCCAAACGAGGCGGATATTACAATATCATATGTAAGTCCAACAGCAAACGGCAGCGTATCGCCTGACAACATAATCACCAATACAAGTTAAAGGCCGCTCCTTACCCGAGAAGCGGCCTTCACAATCTATGACTTCCTATTTATTTAAGTTTATCCAGAATGGAATATCCAATGGTTCCTTCCGGCATTTTTACGCCGAAATCATCTGCTATAGTAGCGCCAATGATGGCAAAGGTATCGGTCTCCGGGAGTTCTCCGCTGCCTTTCATTGCTTTGGAGTATGCCAGGAACGGTACTTTTTCTCTGGTGTGGTCGGTTCCGGTATAGGTCGGATCGTTTCCATGGTCTGCAGTGATAATGAGAAGGTCGTCTTCACGCAGGGTATCAAGAAGAACTCCCAGGTTTACATCGAATTTCTCAATCTCCTGTGCGTAGCCTGACGGATTTCTTCTGTGTCCCCACAGAGCGTCGAAATCTACCAGATTAACGAAGCAGAGTCCGTGAAAATCTTTCTTTGCCACATCGATAGTCTGTTCCATGCCATGAACAGAGCTCTTGGACTTATATGCCTCTGTAATGCCCTCTCCCACGAAAATATCATTGATCTTTCCGATGGAGATTACATCAAGGCCTGCATCTTTCATTGCATTCAGCGCGGTCGGACCAAAGGGTTTCAATGCATAGTCATGACGGTTGCTGGTACGCTTGAACTCGCCTTTTTTCTTGCCGACATACGGTCTTGCAATCACACGGCCCACTTTCCACTCGTCTCTCATGGTCAGTTCTCTGGCAATCTCACAGCAACGGTACAGCTCGTCAAGACCGAAGGTCTCCTCATTTCCGCAAATCTGAAGAACGGAATCGGCAGAGGTGTACACGATCATATGTCCTGTTGCAATTTCTTCTTCTGCCAGTTCATCCAGAATTTCCGTGCCGCTGGCACTCTTATTGCCGATGACCTTATGCCCGGTACGCTCTTCCAATTCTTTAATCAGTTCCGGCGGAAATCCGGTCTCGGTAAAGGTCTGGAATGGTTTGGTCACTTCCAGTCCCATCATTTCCCAATGTCCGGTCATGGTATCTTTTCCGCGGCTCTTTTCCCGCAGCTTGCCGTAGTAAGCTAGCGGATGATCCGTCGGTGCAACTTGCTTTAACGGAGTAATATTTGCCATTCCCAATCTTTGGAGATTCTGGATCTCAAAGGTGTCGACAGATTCTGAAATATGTCCCAGGGTATTGACACCGATGTCACCGAAATCCGCAGAGTCCGGCATTGCACCAACTCCCAGAGAATCCATAACAACTACAAAAACTCTCTTAAATTTTTCCATGTTACTCTCTCCTATCAAGTTTTAGATTATTTGGTCCGAATCCAAGCGGAAGAAGCTCTTTCAGTGTGAAGATTTCATACTGCTCTTTTCCGGTTGCCAGAATGATCTGGAACTCTTCCGGATCACAGAACTCCATCATAACCTGACGGCAGACACCACATGGAGCTGCATATTCTTTCAGTTCTTTATTCATACCGCCCACAACACAGATAGCATCAAATTCCAGCATGCCCTCGCTGACTGCCTTGAAAAATGCCGTTCTCTCCGCACAGTTGCTTGGAGTATAGCCTGCATTTTCAATATTGCAGCCGCCATAGACGGTTCCGTTCTTTGCCAGCAGAGCCGCTCCCACATGGAAATGAGAATAGGGTACGTAGGAATAATCCATCATATTGATAGCTTTATCAATCATTTCTTCAATCTGCTTCTTTTCCAGCTCTTTCATACAACCTCAAACAATCCTTTCCTTAATATCCAGTTGCCTCTTCCTGTTTCACCAGTTTGATAATACGGCTGGTTCCCAGACGGTCCGCACCCAGAGAAAGGAACTTTTCTGCATCATCAAGAGAAGAAATTCCTCCAGCTGCCTTCATCTTCACATTCGGTCCGATATGCTCGGAAAACAGTTTGATATCCTCAAAAGTTGCACCTGCTTTGGAAAATCCGGTAGATGTTTTAATATAATCAGCTCCTGCTTTTGTCACTGCTTCACACATACGGATTTTTTCTTCATCGGTGAGCAGGCAGGTCTCGATGATGACTTTCAGTATTTTGGAACCGCATGCTTTTTTGAGCGTACGGATTTCCTCTTCGATGCAGTCAAATTTGCCGTCTTTTGCCCAACCGATATTGATGACCATATCAATCTCATCTGCGCCATTTGTCAGTGCATCCCTGGTCTCAAACTCTTTTGCCGCGGTGGTCATGTATCCGTTCGGGAAACCAATCACGGTGCAGACTGCCATTTTATCCTGTACATATTCTTTTACCTGTTTTACATAAGCAGGCGGAATACATACAGAAGCGGTTCCATAGGTAATTGCATCATCACAGATCTGTTTGATCTCCGCCCAGGTAGCAGTCTGCGTCAGCAGTGTATGATCAACATGCTTTAAAATTTCTTTTACATCCATTCTTATAAATTCTCCCCGTCTTTATTATTATGCCAGTTCCAGTGCAATCTCCATCATCTTGCCGAATCCCAGCTGACGGTCTTCTGCACTTAAGAACTCGTTGGTATACAAATGGTCAGAAATGGTCAGCATACAGAGGGCTTTCTTACCTGCTTTTGCTGCATTCATATACAGAGCTGCCGCTTCCATCTCCACAGCCAGTACACCCATGCTGCGCCACAGATCATTGACATTCGGGTTCGCATTGTAAAATACGTCAGAAGAAAGGACGTTTCCAACGACTACATTGGTACCCTGACGTTTTGCAGTCTCAACGGCTCTGTTCAGCAGGTCATAATCTGCGATCGGAGCAAAGGTTCCCGGAAGGCCATACTGATATACATAGTTGGAATCCGTGCAGGCACCCATGCCGATGACTACATCCATCAATTTCAGATGATCCTGCAGGGCTCCTGCAGAACCAATACGGATGATCTGATCTACATCATAGAAGTTAAACAGCTCATAGGAATAGATTCCGACGGAAGGCATACCCATGCCTCCGCCCATAACGGAAATCTCTTTTCCTTTGTAAGTTCCGGTATATCCAAACATGTTTCTGACTGCAGTTACCTGTCTCGGATTCTCGAGATACGTCTCTGCAATGTATTTTGCTCTCAATGGATCTCCGGGCATCAGTACGGTTTTGGCGAAATCGCCTGCTTTGGCGCTGTTGTGCGCAGTTGGTGTGTTGGACATGTTTGTTCTCCTTTCTTATTTAGACTTCACAAAAATCTTGCCGTTGGCTGCCGGTGTGTGAGCTTTTCCCACGAACAGCACCAGTGCCACGATAGTTACCACATACGGGATCATAGAAATCAGGTTCGGGGATACCATATTGCTCTGGGATGCCAGGGATTTAATACCACTGCAAAGTCCGAAGAGCAGGCATGCCTTCGTTGCTCCCCCCGGGGAGAACTTTCCGAAAATGACTGCCGCAATCGCGATGAAGCCCTGTCCTACGATAACGCTGGGACGGAACTGGTTAATGGTTGCCAGAGTAACGAACGCTCCACCGAGTCCTGCCAAGAATCCGGACAGGATGACGCAGATGTAACGAACTTTGTATACGTCGATACCCAGGGACTCACATGCTTCCGGATGCTCGCCCACTGCTCTTAAATGAGCGCCGAACCGGGTCTTATAAAATACAAACCAGCAGATAAATGCCAGAATAAATACCAGATATGCCACTGCATAGACATTCAGTACGTTGCTCCAGAAAGAACCGGTCGGGAACACACCCTCAAAGAGTTTCGGCAGCTTGCAGCTAGGGTCCATCGCCGGTGTATCGGAAGAGTTACTATACATCGCCTTGCAAAGGAACAGTGCCAGTCCAGGCCCTAAGAAGTTAATGGCCGTACCGGCAATAGTCTGGTCTGCATGGCAGGAAATACATGCAAATGCATGAATCAATCCGAACAGTGCGCCTGCCAGGCCTGCACAGAAAAATGCAATCCAGCCGTTTCCGGTGGTCAGTCCCATAACGGCCCCGGTGAAGGCGCCGATGGTCATCATACCCTCAATACCGATGTTGACCACTCCGCTTCGCTCGGAGAAGCAGGAACCAAGTGCCGCCAGCAGCAGGGGCGGAGTTGCGATCAGCGTTGCATTGATCAGAAGACCAAGGTCTTTCATTAATTCATTCATCTTATTTAGCCTCCTTCTTCTTTGCTGCTTTCAGCACAAATACTTTAAATACATGGGAGATTGCGATGAGAAGAACCACGCATCCCATGATGATGTCTACCACCTCAGAAGGTGCTTTTACGATACTCAGTTTTGATCCACCGTACTTCATGGCTCCATAGAAGAGTCCGGAGAAAATACAGCCGATGGGGTTGGAAGATCCGATAAGGGCAACTGTGATTCCCTCGAATCCAAATCCTTCCTGTCCGGCAAACTGGCTCAGACGTCCTGCCATACCAAGTACCTGCACGGCTCCGCCAAGACCGGATAACAATCCGGAAATACCAAGAGCGGTCAGGATAGATTTATTAGCATCGATTCCGCCATACTCAGCGCCATTGCTGTTGAAACCAACTGCTTTCAGTTTATAACCAAGAGTTGTCTTCTCAATGATCACCCAGATGATCACTGCTGCGATGACGGCCAGTACAATACCCCAGTGAGCATTGCTGCAGTCCAGGGAACTGCGGAGTCCTTCAGGCATCAGCAGTCTTGCGGAAGCTGCCACATCCTGGGTTGCCTCGCTGCTCTCACGATGGATGCCTGGAAGGTTTACCACATAGTTGGAAAGGTAGAAGGCAATCCAGTTAAACATGATGAAGGACAACACCTCATGGATACCTCTCTTTACTTTCAGCACTCCAACGATCAGGGACCAGATACAGCCAGCCGCTGCAGCTGCTACCAGACATACGATAGCATGAAGGCCTGCCGGAAGTTTTAATACGATACCCAGTACACAGGCCACCAGTCCGCCGATCACGAACTGTCCCTCTGCACCGATGTTAAATACACCTGTACGGAAGGAAAAGGCTACGCTCAGACCAGTAAAAATCAACGGGCTCGCATATACTAACGTCCATACCAGATATTTCGGTTTACTGAAAATACTACTGAACAGTTTTCCATAGGCTACTGCCGGACTGATGCCTGCCACCATCAGGAAAATGGCTCCGATCAGGAAACCGGCAATGATTGCGATGATGGTATAGAGTACATTGCTCTCCAGAATACTTTTCTTCTTATTCATTTGTCTTTCCTCCTGCCATCATAAATCCAAGCTCTTTCTCATCCGCATCCTTGCCAGGTACGCTTCCGGTAATCTGTCCGTCAAAGATAACCTCGATCCGGTCAGACAGGCTCATGATCTCATCCAGCTCGAAGGATACTAACAGAACCGCACGGTTCTTGTTTCTCTGCTCTACCAGATATTTGTGTACGAACTCGATGGCTCCTACGTCAAGTCCACGGGTCGGGTTGACTGCAATCAGCAGATCTTTGTCATTGGTTACTTCTCGTGCAATGATAACTTTCTGCTGGTTACCACCGGACAGGGTGCCTGCCGGAGATTCCGCACAGCCTCTCGGACGCACGTCAAATTTTTCAATCAGTTCTTCTGCATGTTCTTTGATGGCTTTCCGGTTCAGAATACCATGGGAAGAATAGGGTTCTTCTTCAAAATGCTGCAGAATCAGGTTATCCTCATTGGAGAACTCCAGAATCAGGCCATGTTTCTGACGGTCTGCCGGAATACTGGAAATACCGCTCTCAAAAGTCTCCTTTGGTGTCTTATTAAAGACATCTTTGCCAAGCATGGTCACTTTTCCGGATTCTGCTTTCCGAAGTCCGGTCAGTACTTCTACCAGCTCTGTCTGTCCGTTTCCATCTACACCTGCCAGACCAACAATCTCACCGCGTCTGACATTCAGATGGAAGCCTTTCAGGATCTCGACACCACGATAATCCTTTGCATGAAGATCTTCAATATTCAGAACAACTTCACCCGGATCCTGGTCTTTTTTGTCAACTTTAAAGTTTACATCACGGCCTACCATCATGGCTGCCAGCTCATTTTCATTGACATCTGCCACTTTCACAGTCTGAATATATTTACCCTGACGGATAATGGTACAGTTATCAGAGGAAGCTGTGATCTCTTTCAGCTTATGGGTGATAAGGATGACACTCTTGCCGTCTGCGGTCAAGTTATCAATGATCTCCATCAGGCCTTCGATCTCCTGGGGTGTCAGGGAAGCCGTCGGCTCGTCGAGGATCAATGTTTCCGCTCCACGGTACAGAACCTTCAGGATCTCCACACGCTGCTGCATGCCGACGGAAATATCCTCTACCTTTGCATCCGGATCAACCTTCATACCATAACGCTCGGACAGCTCCATGACCTTCTCTCTCGCTGTCTCCTTATCAATGGTAAGGCCTTTGGTCGGCTCCATACCAAGGATGATGTTCTCGGTCACCGTAAAGGGCTGGATCAGCATGAAATGCTGGTGTACCATACCGATTCCGATATCAATGGCGTCTTTGGGACTGTTAAAATGAACTTCCTTCTCATTAATAAAAATCTGTCCGCTGGTCGGTTTGTACAGACCGCAGAGTACGTTCATCATGGTACTCTTTCCGGCTCCGTTCTCTCCTAAGATCGCATGCACTTCCCCCTTGTGCACGGTCAGGTTGATGTGGTCATTTGCTGTAAAATCGCCAAATTTTTTCACGATGTCTTTCATCTGAATGACGACTTTACTTTCATCCATATGGCTTGTTCTTGCCACAGCTTGTTCCCTCCTGCTTTCTTATTAAATAAGTGTTACGTGCGTAAACCCTTTTTCTTCCATAATCTTTCCAAGATGTGCCAGATAATCCTGCCCCGGCACCTGAAAATGAGAATATTCTTCTCTCACCCCCATGGGACGATACGCAATAATCTTTACACGAATATCATTGATTTTCAGATAAGGCGCCAGGAAATCGCCGATCTCACGCACGCTTTTCTCCGTGTCATAGAGATCCGGCACGATGACGGCCCGCACCTCGTAAAGTTTGGAAGTCTTTGCGAGATAAACGGCATTCTGAAGCACCATCTCATTGGTATATCCGGTAACTTTCTTATGTTCCTCAGCTTCAAATGCTTTGATATCCAGCATCACGCCGTCTGCCACTTCCATCAGCTCCGGATAGTTTTCAAATGACACCATACCGTTGCTGTCGATCAGTGTTCCCAGTCCATCCTTCTTTGCCAGCCGAAACAGTTCCGTTAAAAATTCCGGCTGCAGCATGCATTCCCCTCCTGAGACGCTGATTCCCCGGATAAACGGAATCTGTTTTTTTACTCTCTCGTAAACTTCTTCCGGAGTCATCTCGCAGGTTCTCGGTGAACTGTCGTTGGGACAGACATGGATACAAGTGTCACACTGCACACATTTCTCAGGATCAAACTTCACTTTTTGGTCTGTTCCCATGGACAGTGCCCCTGCCGGGCAGTTTTTCACGCAGGTGCCGCACTGCACACACATTTTTCTTGTTTCCGGATTGTGGCAGTATTTGCAGTTGATATTACACCCCTGCAGAAAGATTGCCGTCCGGTTACCCGGACCATCCACACTGCTGAATGGGATGATCCGGTTCACTACTGCTTTCATTTAACGTACCTTTCTCTCCAGAATATGTCCGTTTCTGGCAGCTCCAAGGCCCAGTGCCGTGGTATCCTGAAGCACTGCCTCGCCATTTGCCAGTTTTTCCAGCTCGGACCGTTTTACCAGATATCCGGTTACACGGATTACATCGCTGTCGCTGGAATAGAAGGACAGATAACGGAGATCCATCTTGAAGGAACCTTTGATAATATCCAGTACATACTCCGGATTCCGATGAACGGTCATGTCGATCGGGAAGATATCTCCGGTACCGGAGGTGAAGTATTTATGGAATTTTTTCAGGACATTCAGCTGGTCAATGAGCTCTTCCGGCTCCTCGCCGATCGGGATTCTGGTTCCCGGTGTGACGTTCTCATCCTCAGCCAAACCTACCTGTGCATGCAGAAGGAAATGTCCGCCGGTTCCTTCACAGTATTTATTTTTATGGTTCAGATTGAATTCTTTGATAATCTCCATGATTTCCACGCCAAGATCGTTGGCTGCTTCATCATGGCCAAAGCGTCCCTTGATCCCCTCTTTTTCAAACAGGATATTGACGCAGTCTGCAAGACCTACCAGTCCATACATACCGGAGAAACGGTCTCTGTGAATGAATCCTTCTTTTGCAAGGAAGTTGTTCTCGAAGAATCCACTCTCCTCTACTTCGAATTTGATTCTGGCATCCATATAACGTGCCATAATATCCAGTACGTACGGAAGTTCTCTTTCCTTGAAGTCCTGAATATTTTTTGCTCTCTTGGCAATATTTCCAAGCACCAGACGACAGAGGGTGTAAGCGCCGCCCCCCAGCAAAAGTCCGTTGTAGCAGCTGGCAATGACATAATTCTCGCCCAGCTCACTCTTGAACATTTTATGATTTGCAAAGCTCGGTTTTGCGCTGTGCATTGCACAGTCGATGGCTTTCAGCGCAAAGTCATCCGGAGTAATATCCTCGTCATATTTGAAGCTCAAGTTCGGAACTGCATTTTCCAGCTCTTTCTCTGCTTCCAAAAGAAGACGTCCTGTCTTGGTAGCTTTCGGTCCGATATTTGCATGGGAGAAGGAATCTAAAATGGTGCGGTCCATCTGGGTCAGGAAAAGTTTCAGCATTTTCTTGGCCTGTGCCTCATCCACGGTGTCAATGTACGGCTCCAGCAGTTCGTCCAGCTGACCAACATATACCGGATAGTTGGTAACGCTCGGTACATGTTTGTAGAAAATCATCAAGCTGTTCAGTGCCTCATACAGATCCGTCGGCGGGTCCAGCTGAAGAAATTTGCTTCCTTCTTTCAGGAATTTTGCATAATCCGGGATGATGTAACGCGGACGCATGGGAGCATGGCCCTCAGACAGATCGCAGATACATTTGCGATCGATGGGTACGTTCAGAAGCTCATCCAGACCTTCCGGAAGATCCAGCACTTCCATCAGGGAATCTGCCTGATTAGCCAGACAGGTCAGTTTCTGCTCATGAGTGAGCGTTGCACTCTCAATAATATCCAGAATATTATTTCTTGTTTCATTGACTCTTTCCATAGAAATGTCACGCATAATAATAGTTTCCTCCTCGTGGTATAAACATGTGGTATAATTTTATTTCTCAGCGTCTTCTTTGATCAGCTTGCGGATTGCTTCCACAGCCACACGGATGGCCATATCCGTATCATGGGCTACCGGATTATCCAGACCCTGTTTTTCTCTCTCCTGGTTAGCCATTACCAGAAATACAGATCCGCAGCGCACATGCAGGGTGCTTGCTACGATGAACAGTGCTGCAGACTCCATCTCGGATGCCAGACATCCAAGGCGTTTCCATGCCTCCCATTTGTTCAGGAGTTCATAGCTGACCGGCATAGTCTCCGGTGAATGCTGCCCGTAAAATGCATCCTTGCACTGCACCACTCCCACATGGGAAGTCTGTCCCAGTTCCTTTGCAGCAGACCGTAATGCATTTACAATATCAATATCTGCCAATGCCGGGAACTCGATGGGTGCATATTCTTTACTGGTTCCCTCCATACGGATGGCACCGCTGGCAATCACTACGTCAGAACTCTTTACGTCCAGCTGCATGCCTCCGCAGGTACCAACACGGACGAAGGTGTCTGCTCCGCATTTTACCAGTTCTTCCATAGCAATGGATGCGGACGGTCCGCCGATACCGGTGGAAGTTACACTGACTTTTACACCGTCAAGGTAACCAGTGTAAGTCACATATTCGCGGCTGTCTGCCACCAGTTTTGCATCATCAAAGTAAGCAGCAATCTTGGCACAGCGCTTCGGGTCTCCCGGAAGGATTACGTATTTTCCGACTTCTCCTTCGCCTACCTGAATGTGATACTGTTTATCCGGATTTTCTGAATATTTCATTATCATTCCCCCATTTCGTTAATCTGATCTTTCATCAGTTCTTTGATCTGTTTATATTGATTCCATGTTATTACGATGTTCCAGCCATTTCTGGTGATGAGTTTCTTCTCCTCCAGCTCCTTCAATGCTCTGGTGATCGTCCGTTCTGATAATCCTGTGACTTCTGAAAAATCTTTTCGACTCATATAGACGCTGTAGGTGTCGAACTTTCCATATGTCTCATATAAATTGGCAAGGATGAGATAAACTCTTTCATTACCCGGAAGCAGCACGTAAAGCCGCTCTTTTCTGGACTGATCCAACAGATAGCCGATGATTCGTTCTGTCTCCATCTGAAGTGCATCCACATCTTTCAGAATCCATTTTTCAAAGGCATCTCTCGGTATCTTTAAAAACAAGCTGTCCCGCGTGGTCGCCAGCGTGGTTCGATACTGATTCATATGTCCCAGAATTTCCATAGTTCCGAAGGTCTCGATGGGATCAAAATGACAGAATCCATAAACCGTTTCCCGCACCCGGTAATCCACTGCCGAGACACATCCTTTCAGAAGGACATATACCTTGTCTACCGGTGTTCCTTCCTGAATGAAGGTCGTCCCCTCCGGCATCCGTGTTACCTGCGTGCTTCCTGTCACGCTCTCCGGTGCATGAGCAAAGTAACGGTTCAGGTAATTCCGCTGTTCCGTATTCAATTTTCGAATGATTTCATCTGCTTCACTCATTTTCGTTAATTTATCCATTTCCTCTTTTATTTCTACTTTATTTATACCACATTTCTCACAGGCAAGAAAGGACAAATGTCCTTTCTTCATTCTTTTTCTTGCCATTTGTCACTTTTAGAATTTTTTCATGACTATTACCAAAACTGAAAGCCTGTTTTTGTCTATAATCACCATATCTATAGGCGCAAAAAACTGACAGCCGGAAAGGACAGCTGTCAGTTTTAGAGCGCTTTTATTATTTATTTAGACTTCACAAAAATCTTGCCGTTGGCTGCCGGTGTGTGGGCTTTTCCCACGAACAGCACAAGTGCCACGATAGTTACCACATACGGGATCATAGAAATCAGGTTCGGGGATACCATGTTGCTCTGGGATGCCAGGGATTTAATACCACTGCAAAGTCCGAAGAGCAGGCATGCCTTCGTTGCTCCCCCCGGGGAGAACTTTCCGAAAATGACTGCCGCAATCGCGATGAAGCCCTGTCCTACGATAACGCTGGGACGGAACTGGTTAATGGTTGCCAGAGTAACGAACGCTCCACCGAGTCCTGCCAAGAATCCGGACAGGATGACGCAGATGTAACGAACTTTGTATACGTCGATACCCAAGGACTCACATGCTTCCGGATGTTCCCCGACAGCTCTTAAGTGAGCTCCGAATCTTGTTTTGTAAAATACAAACCAGCAAATAAATGCCAGAATAAATACCAGATATGCCACTGCATAGACATTCAGTACGTTGCTCCAGAAAGAACCGGTCGGGAACACACCCTCAAAGAGTTTCGGCAGCTTGCAGCTAGGGTCCATCGCCGGTGTATCGGAAGAATTACTATACATCGCCTTGCAAAGGAACAGTGCCAGTCCAGGCCCTAAGAAGTTAATGGCCGTACCGGCAATAGTCTGGTCTGCATGGCAGGAAATACATGCAAATGCATGAATCAATCCGAACAGTGCGCCTGCCAGGCCTGCACAGAAAAATGCAATCCAGCCGTTTCCGGTGGTCAGTCCCATAACGGCCCCGGTGAAGGCGCCGATGGTCATCATACCCTCAATACCGATGTTTACCACTCCGCTTCGCTCGGAGAAGCAGGAACCAAGTGCCGCCAGCAGCAGGGGCGGAGTTGCGATCAGCGTTGCATTGATCAGAAGACCAAGGTCTTTCATTAATTCATTCATCTTATTTAGCCTCCTTCTTCTTTGCTGCTTTCAGCACAAATACTTTAAATACATGGGAGATTGCGATGAGAAGAACCACGCATCCCATGATGATGTCTACCACCTCAGAAGGTGCTTTTACGATACTCAGTTTTGATCCACCGTACTTCATGGCTCCATAGAAGAGTCCGGAGAAAATACAGCCGATGGGGTTGGAAGATCCGATAAGGGCAACTGTGATTCCCTCGAATCCAAATCCTTCCTGTCCGGCAAACTGGCTCAGACGGCCTGCCATACCAAGTACCTGCACGGCTCCACCAAGACCGGATAACAATCCGGAAATACCAAGAGCGGTCAGAATAGATTTATTAGCATCGATTCCGCCATACTCAGCGCCATTGCTGTTGAAACCAACTGCTTTCAGTTTATAACCAAGAGTTGTCTTCTCAATGATCACCCAGATGATCACTGCTGCGATGACGGCCAGTACAATACCCCAGTGAGCATTGCTGCAGTCCAGGGAACTGCGGAGTCCTTCAGGCATGAGCAGTCTTGCGGAAGCTGCCACATCCTGGGTTGCCTCGCTGCTCTCACGATGGATGCCTGGAAGGTTTACCACATAGTTGGAAAGGTAGAAGGCAATCCAGTTAAACATGATGAAGGACAACACCTCATGGATACCTCTCTTTACTTTCAGCACTCCAACGATCAGGGACCAGATACAGCCAGCCGCTGCAGCTGCCACCAGACATACGATAGCATGAAGGCCTGCCGGAAGTTTTAATACGATACCCAGTACACAGGCTACCAGTCCGCCGATCACGAACTGTCCCTCTGCACCGATATTAAATACACCTGTACGGAAGGAAAAGGCTACGCTCAGACCAGTAAAAATCAACGGGCTCGCATATACTAACGTCCATACCAGATATTTCGGTTTACTGAAAATACTACTGAACAGTTTTCCATAGGCTACTGCCGGACTGATGCCTGCCACCATCAGGAAAATGGCTCCGATCAGGAAACCGGCAATGATTGCGATGATGGTATAGAGTACATTGCTCTCCAGAATACTTTTCTTCTTATTCATTTGTCTTTCCTCCTGCCATCATAAATCCAAGCTCTTTCTCATCCGCATCCTTGCCCGGTACGCTTCCCGTAATCTGTCCGTCAAAGATAACCTCGATCCGGTCAGACAGGCTCATGATCTCATCCAGCTCGAAGGAAACCAGAAGAACCGCCCGGTTCTTGTTTCTCTGCTCTACCAGATATTTATGTACAAACTCGATGGCTCCTACATCAAGGCCTCGGGTCGGGTTGACTGCAATCAGAAGCTCTTTGTCATTGGTTACTTCTCGTGCAATGATAACTTTCTGCTGGTTACCACCGGACAGGGTGCCTGCCGGAGATTCCGCACAGCCTCTCGGACGCACATCAAATTTCTCAATCAGTTCTTCTGCATGTTCTTTGATGGCTTTCCGGTTCAAAATACCATGGGAAGAATAGGGCTCTTCCTCAAAATGCTGCAGGATCAGGTTGTCCTCATTGGAGAACTCCAGAATCAGGCCATGTTTCTGACGGTCAGCCGGAATACTGGAGATTCCATTCTCAAAAGTCTCCTTCGGACTCTTATTGAAAACATCTTTGCCAAGCATGGTCACTTTTCCGGATTCTGCTTTCCGAAGTCCGGTCAGCACCTCTACCAGCTCCGTCTGTCCGTTGCCGTCTACACCTGCCAAGCCAACGATCTCGCCGCGTCTGACATTCAGGTGGAAGCCTTTCAGAATCTCGACACCACGATAATCCTTTGCATGAAGATCTTCAATATTCAGAACAACTTCACCCGGATCCTGGTCTTTTTTGTCAACTTTAAAGTTTACATCACGGCCTACCATCATGGCTGCCAGCTCATTTTCATTGACGTCTGCTACCTTCACCGTCTGAATGTATTTACCCTGACGGATAATGGTACAGTTATCAGAGGAAGCTGTGATCTCTTTCAGCTTATGGGTGATAAGGATGACACTCTTGCCGTCTGCGGTCAAGTTATCAATGATCTCCATCAGGCCCTCGATCTCCTGGGGTGTCAGGGAAGCCGTCGGCTCATCAAGAATCAGCGTCTCCGCTCCGCGGTACAGAACCTTTAAGATCTCCACACGCTGCTGCATGCCGACGGAAATATCCTCTACCTTTGCATCCGGATCAACCTTCATACCATAACGCTCGGACAGCTCCATGACCTTCTCTCTCGCTGTCTCCTTATCAATGGTAAGGCCTTTGGTCGGCTCCATACCAAGGATGATGTTCTCGGTCACCGTAAAGGGCTGGATCAGCATGAAATGCTGGTGTACCATACCGATTCCGATATCAATGGCGTCTTTGGGACTGTTAAAATGAACTTCCTTCTCATTAATAAAAATCTGTCCGCTGGTCGGTTTATACAGACCGCAGAGTACGTTCATCATGGTACTCTTTCCAGCTCCGTTCTCTCCTAAGATTGCGTGCACTTCACCTTTGTGTACCGTCAGATTGATGTGGTCATTGGCCATAAAGTCACCAAATTTTTTTACAATGTCTTTCATCTGAATGACAACTTTACTTTCGTCCATGTGGCTCGTTCTTCCCACGTTTCTTCCCTCCTGTTTATGTAAAATCGGCATATCTTCCGTAGACAGGAGAACCCGTGGATTCCCCTCTCTATCGAAGATATGTATCCCGAAAATATCCGTATGTGCTTGCGGGGTCCGCAAATATGCAGACCCCGCGCAGAACACACTGGATATTCAGTTTACAGTCAGAATTAGTCTAACTGATATGCATCAGCACCATATTTAGCTTCGAAGGACTCTTTGTCAGCCGGAACTACCACTTCGCCGCTGACGATTTTCTCTTTTACTTCCTCAACTGCAGTGATAACTTCCGGAGCGATCAGATCCTGGCTCGGAGCAATATCAACACCGCCTGCTGCCAGGTCGAAGGATTTAATGCCGCCTTCAAGAGTTCCGTCGATGAGCTCCTGAACTGCTTCGTATACTGCGTTGTCGACTCTCTTCATAGCGGAAGTCAGGACAGTGTTCGGAGCGATGCTGGACTGGTCAGAGTCAACACCGATTGCATAAACCCCTGCCTCCTGGCAAGCCTCAATAACACCAAGTCCAGTAGCACCTGCTGCCTGGAATACGATGTCAGCGCCGTTGGTAATCGCAGTGTTTGCCATGGTCTTACCAGTAGCGGAATCAGCGAAAGAGTTTGCATTGAACTGCTGTACGGTAACGTCCGGATTTGCATCCTTAGCACCTGCATAGTAACCATAACCGAACTGGTTCATGGTCTCGTTGGTCATACCAACTACGAAACCGATATTGTTGGTCTTGGTTGTTAGACCAGCTACATATCCTACCAGATAGGAAGCCTGCTCTGCATGGAAGATAAGGCTGGTTACGTTCGGCAGATCGATGGAAGAATCATCGATGATAGCGAATTTGGTATCCGGGTTAGCTTCTGCTGCTGCTCTCGTTGCATCAGCAAGCATGTAGCCAACGCTGATGATCAGATCATAATCCTCATCAACAAAAGTCTCCAAGTTCGGAGCATAGTCAGCGTCCGTAGCGGATTCCAGATAGTTAACAGTCACACCAAGCTCCTCGCCTGCTCTCTCAAGTCCTTCCCAGGAAGACTGGTTGAAGGAACCATCGTTTACACCACCTACGTCAGTGATCAGACCTACTTTGAACTCAGAAGCATCTTTGGTGTCAGCAGCCTCAGCGCTATCTCCGCTCTCCTCAGTTTTGGTAGTATCTGCAGTATCAGCAGAATTGCTTCCTCCGCAAGCAGTCAGGGATGCCACCATAGCACCAGCTAACAATACAGCCAGCATTTTCTTTTTCATATGTTTCTCTCCTTTTTTTCTTTTTCGGCTATTCACCTTATTCTATAATACCATCAATCTGCATAAATGAAAAGAAGTATTTTTCAAACTCTCATCATTTTCCATAATTCATGTTTCACGCTGTCATCGGCAAAAGCCACTTCCACCGCATTACGCTCTATCCGATAGAATTCCTCCAGTGGGATTCCACAGTGTTTCTGTACCTCTTCCATCTCCCTGGAAAGGGTTGTTCCGCTGACAGTACGGTTATCGGTATTTAATGTTACCAAAAGTCCTTCTTCCAGGAATTCCCTGATGGGATACTGCTCCCAGCTGTTCACTGCATGAGTCTGCAGGTTGCTCACCGGACACATCTCAATGCCGGTTCTGTGTCTTCTGCAGACATCCATGATATCTTTCCGTCTGCCCATGGCAATGCCGTGGCCCACTCTCGCAGCACCCAGTTCTACTGCGCCCAGAATGTTCTCTGCTCTTCCGCACTCTCCTGCATGGATGGTATACGGATATTCCAGTTTCTTTGCTTCCTTAAAAAGCTCCACAAACTTTTCCATAGGCCATGCTGCTTCATCTCCTGCCAGATCCGCCGCGCAGACGCCTTCTCCTAAAAATTCCCGGCAACCCTTTAACATGGCAAGGTTCGTCTCCAGATCATGATGCCGCATGGCGCAGACAATGACATTATAAAATGTTCCGCACTGCTCTTTGGCTTCTTTCAGTCCGTCCAGCACCGACTCGATCACCGTTCCATAATTCATGTGATCATTCACAGAACAGGTGGGAGCAAACCTCACTTCCACATAGCGGACATTTTCTTTTGCCACATCCAGTAAAAAATTCCTGCTGGCTTTTTTGATGCCCTCCGGCGTCTGCAGACACTGGATTGGCAGGTCAAATTTCTGCAGATATTCCGCCAGATTCTGACAGTCCGGCTGCACCTGCAGTTCTTCTGGCGAAATATCCTTTCCCAGAATTTCCCGCACGCTTGCCAGTGTCAGAGAGCCGTCCAGATGGCAGTGAAGTTCCACTTTCGGCATTTTTAAAATTTCCTGATTCATACTTCTGTTTCCTCTGTTTCTTTCGTCATTTTTTTCTCAGGCTGCCTGGTCGTTCCCAAGATTCCGCTTAACAGTTTCTGAAGGGAAAACACCGATTCCTCCAACATCATGTGTTCCAGCGCTTCCAGATTCGGATCAGAGTGTTCAATTTCTCTGGACAGACGATGCGCAATTTCAATCTGATCATCCAGCGTAAATGTTCTGCCCTTTTCCAGCCAGCGCGCCATATCCAATTCCCGTATCATCCATGTACAGTATACGGCAAATTTCACTTTTGCAAACGCATTTTCATCATAAACAGCCCCGCAGAAATAGGTAAATACAAAATACATCAGAAGCTGCTCATACTCATATTCCCGTTCTTTCATAAACTCACGAAACTTAGAACAGACCTGTCCGTAAGTTTCTGCCGAAAGCTCTTCATACAGCTGATGCTCTGCTTTTTTCAAAAATGCAGTCCACTTCGGATCCAGCACTTCCAAACGGTACATTCTGCGGAACAATGCATGCATTTCATGCTTTGCTTTCGATTCCTGTCCGCGGAAAAGGCGCCATTTTTCCGCCGCTTTTTTCTGAAATACCGGTGTCTGACATCGATTCAGCATATCATCAATCTCATAGAGCCGTCCCTTCCGGATTCGTTTTTCAAGATCATGGGTCACTGCCAGAATCAGTGCCGCACGGTCTTCCACCGGCAGTTCCCTGTTCTGAATCACTTCATATAAATAATCTCTGATTTCCTGCAGTTTGGTAAACAAAAAGAAATCAAAGCTTTCATATTCTTCCTCCGGGGTCTCCCTGCAGGAACTTAAGAATGTCACAGGCTCACTGCTGCCCAGAATCATTCTAGCAGCAGCCGGACAGGAAAGAGAGAGGGAAATCTCTCTCAGATTTTCATATTCTTCATAGTGTCTCGGATACCGGGTACAGGTCTTGCAGAGCATTTTCTTTCCTGCTTCCGTATAGATATCACACAGATTTTCCTCATTCAGGAACGAGCATCTTCCTGCATACTGTTCAAAAGATTTCCGTTCCCAGTCGATGGAATTTTTTAGCCGGTTTCCAAAAAATCCGGGATATTTCCGATATTTTTTCAAAGATACCGGGTCAATCATAATCTCCCAGGCCGCACAGCAAGTATCTGTGCACTCCGAGGCAACACATTGAAAATCATAAAAATATGCCGGATACGTATATTCCATCTTCTCTTTCCTCCTTTTTTCTGCTGTTTCCACTAATGTGTCAGAACCTCATAACCATTCTCCATCACAGCTACGGTCACTTCCCACTGCGCGGAAGGCATTCCATCCTCTGTATAAACGGTCCAGCCATTGCTGTCATCCACGAAAAATTCCGGACTTCCCATGTTAATCATCGGTTCAATGGTAAATACCATACCGGGTACCATGATTTCTCCGGTTCCTTTCGGCGATACATAGCTGACAAACGGATCTTCATGGAATTTCAGTCCTACACCATGTCCTCCAATCTGTTCTACCACCGAATAACCCTGGCTCATGGCATACATATGAATCGCATGTCCCATATCTCCCAGCGGTTTCCATGGCTTCACTTCCATCAATCCCACCTGAATGGATTCTTTTGCCACCTGTACCAGACGTTTCTTATCCGCACTCACTTCCCCGATACAAAACATTCTGGATGCATCCGAAAAATAACCGTTGTAGATGGTAGACACATCCACATTGATGATATCTCCTTCTTTCAGAATCTCCTTCTCATTGGGAATACCATGGCAGATAACATTATTTCTGGACGTACACACGCTCTTCGGAAAGCCTTCATAATTCAAAGGCGCCGGAATTGCTCCCATTCTTACAGTTTCCTCATAAACCCAGCGATCGATCTCTTCTGTGGAAATGCCTGCCTGAATATGTGCCTCCACATAATCCAGCACTGCCGTGTTGATCTTTCCACTTTCACGGATTCCCTCGATCTGTTCTACGCTCTTCACGAGCACATTTCCTACTTTCATGACTTTCTTCCTTCTTCTCATGATTCTGCATCTCCTTTTTTCGCCGCAAGTCTCTCTACTTTCCTTGCAAAAGCGGGTCCTATGGTATGTTCATAGAGCGCATAATATTCTTCGAAAGACACGGCTTTTCCATCTGTCAGAAGTTCCATGGGAACCAGAAACAGACAGACTTTAATTCCGGTCTCCTTCATTCCGTTTCTCAAATAAAACTGTTTTCTCCGGATTCTCAGATCCTGTCCAGGACCTTCCGTCTCCGGAAGTTCAATTTCCAGCATAAATCTGCAGTCTTTATAACGCTGCTTTAACAGCTCCAGCGCACAGGAACCAATCTTCTTTCCTCTGTGTCCTGTTTCTACTGCAAAATAATCAAGCAGCACCATATCTTTATAGCGCACAGTAATGGCAAGCCCGAGAAGTTCCTTCTTCTCATGAATCACCAGAAGCTCCATCACACCTTCCCGCGCCTTCTTTCTCATCAGTCGGAATGGTTTCCTTTCACTCTTCGGAAATGCCTGCAGATACAGCTTCTTCATCTGCCGGAGTTCCTTCGGATTCGCTGGTCTGATCTCCATCTCTTATAACTCCTTCTTTATCTATCTTTATTGTATGAGGCTCCATACTCTCCACATGTCTGTTCCATGTTTCTACTTCCTGATGTTCTGTCAAAAGCCTCGTATAATGTGCTTCCTGTCTGGCCGGAACGGCGGTCACTTCCAGATGTTGTTCCTCATCATTCCCGTAAAAATGAAGTTCCGCAAGAATGGTATCCAGCGTTTTTTCATTAAACCAGTAGTTTCCAAGGCTGTACAGGATTGGCTTTCCATTATAATATTCCATCCCCTGCAGACAGTGAGGATGTGCACCGAGCACCACATCGGCTCCCGCGTCAATCAGCTCTCTGGCTCCCTCGGTCTGAGCAGTTTCCAGCGTTTCACTGTATTCTGTCCCCCAGTGGATATAGGCAATAACAAAATCCGCTTTTTCTTTTGTCTCCTGCACTTTCTGCAGCACCTTTGCCATATCATAACACCGGAACACACCAGGATTGTCCTCGTCTGCTTCCGGTGTCAGAATGTATTTCTCCGCTCTGGTGGCCGATACTACCGCCACCGTACGACCATCTATCTCTGCGTAAAATGGTTCTTCTGCCTCTACTGCGTTTTTTCCTGCCCCTGCATGGGCAATTCCACCAACATCCAGAATATCCAGAGTGTCCAGAAATGCATCTGTCCCATAATCATAGATATGATTGTTGGCCAGATTGGCAAGATCCACACCCAGTTCTTTCAGTATTTCCACCCGCTCCGGTTTTGCCCGGAATGTATACTTCTTTCCTTCCATGGGCATTCCGCGGTCAGACATACAGAATTCCAGATTGACACAGGTCAGATCTGCCTCCTGCATTCTACGGATCAGCTCCGGATCGATACAGTCATAAATTCCATTTTCCTGCTGCTCATAATATTCCATAATACTCCAGTTATCTGCCAGATTAATATCTCCGGCAAACGCAACTGTAAAATCATAGGCATGAAGATCCGGTGCTTCCACCTGTTCTTCTGTTCCGGCTTTCTGTTCTGTCTGCTCCCCTTCATCTGTCTCTTCGGTTTCTACTGTTTTCTGACTGATTTCCGCTTTCTGCTCAACAGTCCCGCAGGCTGTCCAGATACTCATACCTGCCAGCAGGAACACTGCCAGCAACACTTTCCGTCTGCTCACTTACTTCATCTCCTCCAGAACCGGAATCACCTGGCTTAAATCCGATGCCACGCCAGTCAGATACTCCTCTGTCTCCGGCATTGGTCCTGCCAAATCCGGCACCATCACCACATGACATCCTGCTCTGTGAGCAGACAGCGCACCGTTATCTGAATCTTCAATTGCCATGCAGTCCGAAGGTTGTTCCCCTATCTGCTCACAGGCATACAGATATACATCCGGCATTGGTTTTCCGTGCGGTACCGTCGTCGCGCAGACCACCCTGTCGAATTTCTCATAGATTCCAATACTTCTTAAATATTTCTCCGCCCGCTCCGGGTCAGTGGCTGTCGCCACCGCTGTCTTGTAGCCATGACTTTGCAGATAATCAAGCAGTTCATCCACACATGGCTTTTTGTCAATTCCATGCGTTTCAATATAAGCGCTCATCAGTTCTTTTCTCCGTCTCCGGATTTCCTGATAGTCAAATCTTTCACCCATCAGTTCCCGGAAATGAGGGATCGCAAACTCCGCAGCCAGACTCCTGATTCCCAGAAGCTGCTCTTTTGTGAGATCATAGCCTGCTTCCGCTGCCGCCTGCTGCCAGCAGTCAAATAGGTGGCGTTCCGTATCAATCAAAACACCGTCCATATCAAAGATGACCGCACGAATACTCATATACTACTTCCTCCCGCCATACTTCCAGATCATGTCTGCCAGTTCAGGAATTCCTTCTCCTGTTTTTGCTGACATATAGATCCTGTTATCCTGAATCTTCGGAAGCTTGCACTTTTCTCCATCTTCCGTTTCTTTTAAATCCGCCTTATTGTATACATAAATTACCGGAATATCTCCTGCTCCCAGTTCTTTTAATGTCTCTTCCGTCACTTCTTTCTGATGTCGGCAGGATTCATCGGAATAATCCAGCACATGCAGCAGAAGATCCGCTTCTCTTGCTTCTTCCAGCGTGGAACGGAATGCCTTTACCAGACCTGTTGGAAGCTGATGGATAAAGCCAACCGTATCAGACAGAAGGAATTCTTTTCCCTGCCCCATATGAATTCTGCGCACTGTGGTATCCAGCGTAGCAAACAGCATATCCTTTTCCAGCACTTTCCTTGAGTCATCCCTGGTGTAACGGTCCAGCATATGATTCATCAACGTGGATTTTCCGGCATTGGTATATCCCACCAACGCCACTCTGAGAATGCCGCTTCCCTGCCGTCTTCTTCGCTGTGTTTCCCGTTCTTTTGCAATCTGATCCAGTTCACGGCGAAGTTCTGCCATCCGTTTTTCGATTCTCCGACGGTCAAGCTCTAATTTTTTCTCGCCAGCTCCTTTATTGGACACACCGCTTCCACCGCCCTGACGGCTCAGTGCCTTATGCATACCGGTAAGACGTGGCAGCACATACTGCAGTCTTGCCGATTCCACCTGGAGTCGTGCTTCTCTGGTTCTCGCCCGCTCCGCAAAGATCTCAAGAATCAGACTGGTACGATCCAGAATCGCGCAGTCCAGAATCTGCTCCAGATTGCGAAGCTGGGACGGAGAAAGGGAGCGGTCAAAAATCACCACATCCACTGGATGCTGTTCCAGGTATGCTTTCACTTCCGAAAGCTTTCCTTTTCCCATATACAGGGCTGAATGAGGTCGTTCCATATTTTGGGTAATCTGCCCTTCCACTTCCATATCGCAGGCCACTGCCAGGTTGGCAAGTTCTTCCATGGAGCGGACAAAATCTTCACCATCATTTAATTTTACGCCAAGAAGCAGTGCCCGCTCCTTCGGTTCTTCTCTCATATACTGTCAGTTCCTTTGGTTTTTGTCATATATTCTTTCAGAAATTCATACATCTCGGTTTCCGTAGGCGGACAACCTTTCAGACTGTGGCAGAATCCGGAGGTACAGCTTCCCACACCCAATTCCCCGGTCTTTCCGCGGTATCCCTGTCCAATACAGATCTTTTCATCAAACCCATCAAGCAGGCCTTCCTTATCCAGCATGTCCAGGGCCGGAATCAGATAAGCATAGCAGGCACTGCAGGATTCTACTTCCTCTGCCAGTTCCGACAACCGCATCACCCGGTTCTTATCCGCCTGCTGCATGGGATAAAGCGGCTCATTCAGTTCCCGGATCACTGCATTTTCCATATCTGCTGATCCTGTTTCCAGTTCTTCTGCCATACGAATATAGGGTACATCCTGTACTTCATAACCGAGCATTCTGCACACATATGTATCCATAAGCACCGGGTCTGTACCTGCCATCAGCCGATCCATCTGCACCGGATTTCCGCCATCCTCAAAACTCAGATCCCCACAGATACTGTCCACCAGAATAAAATCCTGATGAATGCCAAGGGCCAGATGAGCAATCGGTCTGTGCAGTCCCTCCGCATGAAATCTTCGCTTCTCTTTATTAGGAAGCAGCCCTTTCATATTTTTCAGGGCACAGGTAATATGTGTCTGACAATGGCCTTTCATGACCGGAACATTGATCATGAAATCTGTTTCCGTGGCGCAGCGACACAGATGCAGTTCCATTCCGCTGCAATTCTTTATTACTGCCGGCTCTTTCTGAGCATCGATGAGCTGCACCCCATATTTTTCTGCCAGAGCGGTATAGCCGCAGACTTCAAAAGATTCCTCTGTCCGGTCACCAACCCAGGAACCCTCCATAATCCGTAGATTTCGAAATCCGTGTTCCTGTAAGTACTGAATCAGGCCCTCTACCACTTCCGGATGGGTTGTTCCTCCATCTTCAGCCGGGACAGGAGCTACCAAATTAGGCTTGATCCCGATGACTTTCTCCCTGTCTCCAATCATCTCTGCCAGATGTGCCTCTTCCAGAAGCTGTCTGGCAAGTGTGGTATAGTTTTTCCCGTAAATAACTAAAATCTCATTTTGTTTCATATTTATCCTAAAAACTTTCCCCGGAGCGATTCTTCTCCGGGGAAATCCTGATCTTTACCGTTTATGCAAGCAGTGCATCTGCCAGCGCATTCAGTTCTTCCAAATTTTTCTCACTCATAGTGGACTTGATGGTCACAGTCGGCTCAACCAAAGTGATATTTTTCATTCCTTCCAGATATGCTTTCATCAGTTTTCCTGACATTGGTGCCCAGGAACCATTCTCCACAATGGCTGCCTTTCTGTTCTGGAAATTCTTGATTTTCAGATGATACAGGAAATCTTCCATGCACGGGAAGAGCACTCCATCATAAGTCGGGCATGCCACAACCAATTTGCTGTACTGATAAGCTTCCGCAATTGCCTCTGCCATATCATCTCTGGAAAGATCGAAGAACTTCACATTCTCTGCACCTTTCTCTTTCAGAATCTCTGCAAATTTCAGCATGGCTCTCTTCGTATTTCCATGAATGGAAGCGCATGCAATCACAATGCCGTCTTCTTCCGGTTCATAGGAGGACCAGGTCAGGTATTTTCCAATATAATATCCCAGCTCTTCTTTGAGCACCGGTCCATGAAGCGGGCAAATCATGGCAATATCAAGTGTTGCCGCTTTTTTCAGCAGATTCTGTACCTGTGTGCCATATTTTCCTACAATATTAATAAAATATCTTCTCGCCTCATCTGTCCAGTCTTCTTCCACACTCAGTGCACCGAATTTTCCAAATCCGTCGGCAGAAAAAAGAATCTTCTCAGAAGCCTCATAAGTCACCATAACCTCTGGCCAATGTACCATCGGTGCCATAACAAATGTCAGTGTATGGCTTCCAAGAGAAAGGGTATCACCTTCTTTGACAGTTATCGTACGGCCTGTCAGATCAAAATCAAAGAACTGCGGCATCATGCCAAATACTTTTGCATTGCTGACAATCTGCATCTGTGGATATTTCGTACAAATTTTCTGAATGCTTCCTGCGTGGTCCGGCTCCATATGCTGCACAACCAGGTAATCCGGCAGACGGCCTCCCAGTGCCTTTTCTACTTTTTCCAGCCATTCCTCTGTTCTTCTCGGATCTACGGTATCCATAATCGCGATCTTTTCATCCAGCATCACATAGGAATTATAGGAAACTCCGTTCGGCACATGATACTGACTTTCAAAAAGATCAATATCAAGGTCATCACATCCTACATATAATACGCTATCTGTTACTTTTACATCACTCATGATACATCCTCCATCTATATTGTCATTCTATGCATTAATTATCAGTCTGTTGGCTGGTAATGAATTGCCTCAGTGTTTCGGTAACACTTTTGCAGGTGCGGGCTGCATGTACTTTTACATCCGGTTTTGCATGATCCACTGCATAACTGTTAGGTGTCAGCTCCAACATGGAAATATCATTCTGATTATCCCCGAATACCATCAGTTCCTCCGGCTTCAACCCCTTTTCCTTCAGAACTGCCGATAATGCCAGTCCTTTTCCGGAATTTTTCTGAATCATATCAAGCCAGTCATTGCCGCCCCACACAAAATCTGCAAAATCTCCATATTTTTTATCAAAGAAAGAACGAATACGATCTGCATGCTTCGGAAAATCATAGATATACATGGCGATTTTTACAATTTGATCGTCAATCTCCGAAAGATTCTGAAACATTTCCGTTTTATTTTTCAGCACACGAACCAGCTGATTTTCATACCATTCTGTCCGCGGCTGAATATAGCATGCCTTCGCTCCGGAAAGACAGATATCCGTCTCCGGGAAGCTCATAATGTCCTCTGCAATCGCAATTGCCTTTTCCCGCGGCACTTCCAAAATATACTGCTGCCGCTCCCGTTCCATGGCAAGGGCGCCGTTCTCGCAGACAAATCCTATGCGGTCCGCATAATCAGAAAACAGTCTCCTGACATTGGCATACTGTCGTCCGGTAGCTACATAGAACTGATATCCCTGATCCAGAAGTTCGGAAAGCACTTCAAAAAATCCTGGTTCTATCTCCTGTGTTCCTTCTGGAATCAATGTTCCGTCCAGATCACTGGCAATCAGTTTAATCATCAATTTCTCCTTCTTCAATCATGGTCCGGATCTCCTGCATGCGCTGATCCACACTGCTGATGATATCCGCACACTTTCTCAATTCACCTACAATCATCTCCGGATTTTTGACATTTTTCTTGTATTTTAATTTATGGTCCACACTGGCCCAGAAATCCATGGCAATCGTGCGGAACTGCACCTCTACACGCATGTTCTTCTTCTGGTCAGACAGGAAAATCGGGGTCTGGATAATCAGGTGCAGACTCCGGTATCCATTTTCCTTTGGATTCTTAATATAATCTTTTACCTGCAGTACGGTCAGGTCATCCTGAGCTGACAACATACTGGCCAGATAATAAATATCTTCCACAAATGAACAGATAACGCGGATACCCGCCACATCATTCAGCTTATCCTCGATGTTTTCCACAGAAAGTTCATATCCACGACGGTGCATCTTCTCAATGATGCTGGTCGGTTCTTTTACTCTGCTCTTAATGGACTCAAACGGATTACGTTCATGGCGCAGGGAAAATTCATCATTCAATACATTTAACTTCGTCTGAATCTCCCGAATGGCACAGCGATACTGCATAAGCAGCGTCTGAAAAGACTGCGCCTTCAGAAGTATGGACACCTGCTGCTCAGGCGTCATTTCCTTTAGTAACTCAATTCCTTTCTCTGCATCCAGTCTCGACATGGTTGTCACTTGATCTTCCATTTTATTTACCCTCTCTTTATGCACGCTTCCCTACGTGCTCCCCAGTTTTCTGTATAGTTCTTCTCTCCGATCCTTCTTTACCGGAAACTCTTCTCTGTATTTTGTTATATTATTATCAATCTCAAGTAAAAAAATCGCTTCTTCCGGAATCTGCTCATTGCCTGGAACGTTTCTTCGTTTTGCCGGTACAGCAGTTCCATCCGGTGCATAGACGATGCTGTCGCCGGAATAGTACTGTCCGCCCATGCTGCCCGCGCAGTTTACCCCTGCGATATATACCTGATTTTCAATGGCTCTGGCACGAAGCAGCGTATCCCAGTGTTCTCTTCGAGCCGACGGCCAGTTGGCAGGCACCACGATAAGTTCTGCGCTCTTCGACAGAATCTGAAATGGTTCCGGAAAGCGCAGATCATAACAGATCTGTACTCCGATCTGAAAATTCTGCAAAGAACATACCGGAAGTGTCCCACCGCCTTTGAAATGCAGGCTTTCCTCTCCATAGCTGAAAGGATGAAGCTTGGCATAATCAAGAAGTTCTCCATCAGCTGATATCATGGAATAATGATTCTCGCAAAACTCCCCTGTATCTTTCACCCAGCCAGTGCCGATAACTGTATGATAAGCTTCTGCAAGTTTTCTCACCCGGCATACAGTCTCTTTTTCCCTTTCCTTTGTCTTCTCCGTATTCATGGAAAAGCCGGTCAGACTCATTTCCGGAAGCAGCAAAAGATCAATCCTCGTTCCTGCCAGGTCTTCCAGACAGACTTTCAGTTTTTCCAGATTTGCATCTTTATTTTCCCAGTTGATTTTTAACTGTCCAAGCGCTATTCTCATCACAGAATCGCCTCCTGACCTATTTTAACATGGAAAGTGCGATTTGTCGATTTCCGTTTTGCAACTATGTTCAGTTTATGGTATACTAGCAAAGATTGATATAACTACTAAATCGGAGGAAGTTTTATGGAACATCTGTATATACCAGGAAACTATCAGTCTGAGTTGTCCCTCTATGACACCCAGATTGCCATCAAAACGGTAAAAGATTTTTTTCAGCAGACGCTGGCTGAGCAGCTTTATCTGCTCCGTGTCTCCGCACCGCTGTTCGTTCGCCCGGAATCAGGACTGAACGACAACTTAAACGGCGTGGAGCGCCCGGTATCCTTTGGCATCAAAGAGCAGAATGACCGTCCGGTCGAGATCGTTCACTCTCTTGCAAAATGGAAACGAAATGCGCTGAAACAGTACGGTTTTCACGTAGGCGAAGGCCTTTACACGGACATGAATGCCATCCGCCGCGATGAGATCACTGACAACGTGCATTCCATCTATGTGGATCAGTGGGACTGGGAGAAAATCATCTTGAAACAGGACAGAAATGTGGAATATTTAAAAGAAACTGTCCGTAAAATTTACAAGGCACTGAAAAAAACAGAAAAATACATGGCTATCAAGTATGACTATATTGAGGAGATTCTCCCGAAGGATATTTTCTTCATCACCACTCAGGAGCTTCTGGACCTGTATCCGGACTGCACCCCGAAGGAGCGCGAGGATCGGATTACCCGTGAAAAGGGCGCTGTCTTCCTGATGGAAATCGGAGACAAGCTGACCACCGGCGAACCCCACGACGGCCGTGCACCGGACTATGATGACTGGCACTTAAACGGTGATATCCTGGTATGGTACCCGGTTCTGGGCCATGCTCTGGAGCTGTCCTCCATGGGTATCCGCGTAGACGAGGATTCCCTGGCACGCCAGTTAAAGCTTGCTCACTGTGAGGAGCGCGCAGAGCTTCCGTTCCAGAAAGCAATCCTGGAAAAGCAGCTTCCCTACACCATCGGCGGCGGCATCGGTCAGTCCCGTATCTGTATGTTCTTCCTGCGGAAAGCACATATCGGCGAGGTACAGGTATCCGTATGGCCGGATGAGACCAGAGAAGAAGCTCTGAAGAACGGAGTCGTACTTTTATAACATCTGCCATGCAGTTGAAAGAAGGTTTTTGTATATGAAAGAAAGAATGACCCAGAAAGACAGAGAGAAAATTCAGGCGGAGATTGATCACCGGAAACTGGTGCTCCGTCCCCAGATTCTGGATTCTCTGAAAGAGGCGCGGGCCCAGGGTGATTTAAGCGAGAACTTCGAGTATTATGCTGCCAAGAGAGAAAACGGAGCCAACAACAGCCGTATCCGCTATCTGGAGCGGCTTTTGAAGAACTCCGAGATCGTGGAAGACCATACCACATCCGATGAAGTCGGCCTCAATAAGACCGTTACCGTCTATATCGAAGAGGATGATGAATGCGAGACCTATAAGATCGTCACCAGCATCCGTGGTAATTCCATGAAAAATCTGATCAGTATTGAATCTCCGCTGGGAAAGGCTCTTCTTCACCACCATGTGGGTGACAAAGTCATGATCCCGGTCAGCGCGGATTACAGCTACGAAGTCATGATCCGTGAAATCAAAGATACCAGTGATGAGGAAGATGACGGCATCCGGGCATTTTGATGTCATAAACATTCGCAAATAACAAAACAACAAAAGTGACCGATTGTGAATAAGAACCGCAGACGTTCCGTTCACAGCCTGTCACTTTTTTCTAACTGATTCCCTCAAAATATCTATCTCATCAACGAAAATGTCCAGGGCCGTCGCTTGAAGACATCAATGTCTACCAGGAAACAGCCGTTGGGCATATAGAAACGCCTCTCCCTGTTCTGCCCGCATTTTCTTGCATTCCCTGCAAAATCTTCTGATTTTTGTCTTCAAAATGAGAACATTGGACATATGAATCATCTACATGGCTCCGGCACCCACAACAAGAAGAATTATTGGATGTGCGAAGTCATTCTGCAGCTATCTGCCCGACCGCCACAAATTGTGCCGCGGAAATGTCGAAAAACAGGCGAAAATACTGCTCCGTGCAAGTATATGTGGGTAGAAGCAAACAGAAAAATTGCATCTGCCCAGCCATAGCAAAAAGCGGCATCATTCAGAGCTTTAAAATCCGGTACTTCCGAACTTTCTTTGACTGAACCGGTGGGGAGATACCGCCAGACGGCCCACCAGGCGGACTGATCTGCTTTTGCAACTTTTAGGATCTGCTCCACGCAGTTTCTCGTCTCCTGATCATAGTCATCCACCTGATTTCCCAGTCCTTCTTTTGAACTGGCTGCCGGATCAAATACACAGAATTCGGCAAACAACCGATTATCCACCTCAATGCGAAGCCAGAGTTGATAGGTCCTGATCATGGCCGCATCTTTTACAATGTAATTAATTCCTGGATAGGTGGTATATGCATGGTCATAAAAGGTATCCACCTGTGTTTCATATCCATACCAGCCTATGTTCTGCTCCCGTTCCAGATGATATTTCTGCTCCAGCGGTTTCATCTCTTCCCTGCTCACATTTCGGCACTGTTCCAGTCAGTGTATAATATGCTCCTTAAATGAAATACAGATCAGATCTGCCGCCAGCACCCGGCAGATCAGCACTTCTTTCGTCTCAATCCCCAGTACCGAGAACAGGTTATAGGAAGTATTCTGCCTGCACGCAGCGGCAATCTTTTTCACACGCACCAGTAATGTGTCGTCCATCGTCTTTCCTCTACACGGTAATATCCGCAAATTCTCCCTTGCAGGCTTTCTTCAAATCTTCCGGTTTTAATTCCAGCTGGCTTCCAATCCGTCCACCACTGACAATGATCTTATCGAGATTTTCCGCTGCTGCCGCAATCCGGGTGACAAACTGCTTTTTCATGCCGATGGCGGTACATCCGCCACGGACGTAACCTGTAATGCTGTTAATATCTTTCACATGCACCATGGCAAGGGATTTCTCACCTACTTCGCGTGCCGCTTTCTTCAAATCCAGCTCTGCTTCAATGGGCAGCACAAACACAAAATAATTTTTGCTGTTTCCTACTGTTACCAGCGTCTTATATACTTTCTCATGAGGCAGATGAAGCATATCTGCCACCTGAATTCCATCTACAAATTCTTCACACTCGTAGGTATGTGCCTCATAAGGAATCTTCATGCGTTCCAGCATCCGCATGGCATTGGTCTTTACTTCTTTTGTCTTGGACATGGTCCCATTCCTCCAGTCTTTTCTATCCCACAGAGCATAGCACACATCCCTGAAAAAATCCATATCTTATATGGAAACCAGAAAGGAGGGTTCTTATCCTTGAGTACTGTACTGAAAGTCAGCGGCGTCTCCTACTCCTATCACACGCTCTCCGGTGAGACGCCTGCTTTGTCAAATATTACCTTTTCCGTGCCGGAAGGAGAGTTTCTCGCCATTGTCGGTCCCAGCGGCTGCGGAAAATCCACACTTTTGTCCATGATTGCCTCTTTGATGAAACCAGAAAGCGGTACCATCTCCATCCATGGAGCTCCGGCTTCCATGAGCCGCCAACGTATCGGTTATATGCTTCAAAAAGATCATCTTTTTGAATGGCGCACCATCTATAAAAATGTAATTCTCGGGTTGGAAATCCAGAACCGGATGACAGAAAAGAATTTGGAGCATGTAGAACAGCTGCTCCGGGATTATGGACTTGATCAGTTTCGAAATGCCAGACCTTCCGAACTGTCCGGCGGTATGCGGCAGCGGGCAGCACTTATTCGCACGCTTGCTTTGAATCCGGACCTTCTGCTCCTTGACGAACCCTTCTCGGCTCTGGATTACCAGACCAGACTTCAGGTTTGCGACGATGTTTACCGGATTATCCGCAAAGAAAAAAAGACCATTATTCTGGTCACTCACGATCTGTCAGAAGCTATCAGCATGGCGGACCGGGTCCTCATTCTCTCCCGCCGTCCTGCAACGGTGCAGGAAATCGTCTCCATCCACTTTGCCGATTCCGGTCTTCTTCCCATGGAGCGGAGACAGGCTTCTGAATTCAAGCAGTATTTTAATGAAATATGGAAGGAGCTGAATGTCCATGGAAGTCCCTGAAACTGTAGTTACTCCTTTACAGCAGCAGTATCTGAAAAAACACCGGCAGCATCACCTGTTTGTAGCTATCTGCCGTCTTCTTGGATTTCTGCTGATTCTGACTGTCTGGGAGCTGTCCAGTGATTTTCAACTCATTGATTCCTTTATCTTCAGCAGCCCCCTAAAAGTTGTTCGCACCATCGGAACCATGTGGACCGATGGCTCCCTGATACGGCATACCGCTATTACCCTAGGCGAAACTGCCGCGAGTTTTATACTGGTCATTCTCTTCAGTTTTCTCACCGCCACACTGCTCTGGTTCTTTCATTCTCTGTCAGAAATTCTGGAACCATGGCTGGTCATCTTAAACAGTCTCCCAAAATCCGCCCTGGCTCCACTTCTCATCGTATGGCTGGGTGCCAGTATGCGGACCATCATCGTGGCGGGCATGTCCGTGGCCATCTTCGGAAGCATCATCAGCATGTATACCGCTTTCTGTGAAACCGATCCGGAAGCCATGAAACTAATCTATACCCTGGGTGGCAACCGGCTGCAGGTGATGACTCATGTGGTCTGTCCCTCCAGCCTCCCCTCCGTGATCAGTATCCTGAAAGTCAATATCGGACTTTGCCTGGTAGGTGTCATCATCGGTGAATTTCTCGCCGCCAGAGAAGGACTGGGCTATCTCATCATCTACTCCAGTCAGGTATTCCGGCTCGACTATCTGATTGCCGCACTGATTATCCTGTGCGTGATTGCGTTTTGTCTCTACCAGCTTATTCAAAAACTGGAGCATCAGATACGGAAGTCACGGCCCTCATAATCGCCCGTTCCATAGCCTCGGCCATGAGAACTCCCGTGGTATTGATATCGGCCTGCACAGTGCCGACGGAGGCTGCATAGATGGTATCGCCGTCCGCCATGGTTCCCACCGGGCGGATGCAGCGGGCATAGGCATTTCTGGTCATAGCGGCCAGCTTATTCATCTCCCCCTTGGTAAATTCCCCATTGGTAATCACCACGCCGATAGTCGTGTTGGAATTGAAGAGAGTTTCCCGCTTGCTGATCGTGTACAGCGCCTCCCGGCTGTCGGCAAAGCCGGTACCCGCTTCGTTCTTCAGACCAGCCAGCTTCTCACCATTTTCCGGATTGCAAATATCGCCCAGTGCATTGACCACCACAATGGCTGCCACACGAAGATCTCCCACTTCAAGTGCACATACGCCAAGTCCTGATTTGCTGGAACGTTCCATTCCGTATATTTTTCCAACCGTTGCACCGATACCCGCACCTATGCTTCCGGACAGCGCTTTGTTATGCTGCAGTGCATCCTCGCAGGCTGCGTACCCCATGGCTGCATCCGGACGGATATCGGCTCTTTTATAACCCAGGTCATAGATACAGGACTGGCATACCAGCGGAACGCGGGCATATCCGGTGTCAAAGCCGAAACCGTGTTCTTCCAGCCAGTGCATGACACCGTCAGAAGCAGCCAGTCCATAGGCGGAGCCGCCGGATAATACAATGGCATTCACCGGATTGTCTGCCGTCAACGGAGAAGCCAGCGGCGTCTCTCTGGATGCCGGACCACCGCCGCTTACATCCACGCCGGCTCTGGCTCCTTTGTCTTTGTCAAACAACACCACTGTCACACCGGTACCCGCTTCCTCATTCTGTGCATTTCCAATACGGAAGCCATCCATCTTTTCGATCGGAAATTCTTTTGCCAGTCCCATGGTCAATCCCCCTTCTGCTCTATGTTCCTGTTTTATTTATGAAGTGCCGTTCCCAGTGCGCGGGAAATTGCTCCTGCCAGCAGGAAACATACAATGGCCTCAATGGCTCCCTGCACACCTACGAATGCGATGACAAATGCAAACGGATTGGTAACGCCGAATGTGCTTACAAATCCCTGAATATAATCTGTATTGTAGAAAAATACAACCAGTGAGCTCATAAAAAACAGAGTGTTTAACAGCGGGCATGCAAGACTTGCAATAAGATATGCACCATTTTTCATGTTTTTATGAAGCGCCTGGAAAATCAGACCACAGAGCAATCCTTCCAGCACACGGGGAATGATACAGGTAATTGCCGTTCCCAATGGATTAATACTGAACAGCATGGTTCCAAAGGCTCCCATACCGAAGCACTGCATAAAGCTGGTGATACCAAAAGCCAGACCGCAGATGGCGCCGCCTTTCGGTCCTAAAATAATGGCACCGACTGCAACCGGTACAGTTAAAAAAGTAATGGAAAGACCCATGGTCTGGAAATATCCCAGCGGTGTAAATGCCATGATGAAAATAATGGCTACCATAAGTGCCAGTTCCACCATAAATAATGTTTTCTGTGAATGCGTGTTTTTCATTTTTCTCTCCTTTTGTCCAGTGAAACGGCGCAGCAAAGGCAAACGTCCCCTGTCTCCTGGCTCCTGTTTAATTTCTGGGGAAAATAAAATGAACGAAACTTCAGAAAAACCGCAGATCTGCGGACAAACAAAACACAAAATCCAAAAGAGTCTTTTTTCATAAGTTGCCGCCTGTAAGGTCAGCACTTTCTTCGTCTCTTTTTGCATTTTCTGTCTTTAGAATAACAGATGTCTTACATGATGCGTTTTCCTGTGGAATAACGTTCTTTTCTACTATAACACAATTTTTTCAGATGGCAAGAAATTTTTTGTGCTTTCTCATTGACTTTTTTCCTGTCCGGTGCTATATTTCAATTAGACGTTTAGATAAATGTCTAATTATTATCTGTAAGGAGGTACATCATGGGTTTTCAGGAAAGCTTCAAAGCCCTGTCCGATCCCACCCGGCGGGAGATCCTGAATCTGCTGCGAACAGGCCCTTTCTCGGCCGGAGAACTGCTGGAACATTTCTCTATGACCGGAGCATCCCTCTCCCATCATCTGTCCATCTTAAAAAACGCCGGACTCATCGATGATGAGAAGAAGGGAAAATTTATTTTCTATACATTAAACACAAGTGTACTGGACGATATCCTGAACTGGATGATGTCTTTAAAGAAAGGAGATTCCCATGAAGAATCCTAAACTTCGTATTTTAAACTATGTGATTCCGCTTATCACTCTGCTTGTTTCTATTGTCTGCTATTTTCGGCTGCCTGACCAGATTACCTTAAGCTGGGATTTAAACGGCGCAGCCTCCTACGAAGCGAAATGGCATTTATTTCTTATGAGCGGTATGGGACTTGTCATCGCAATCCTGTTCGACATACTTCCCCATGTGGATCCGAGGAAGAAAAACTACAGTAAATTTGAACATTTTTACGATCAGTTCTGTATTTTTATGCAGCTCTTTCTATTCGGCATGACCTCCATCACTCTGGTGGAAAATTTCCGTCCGGGAACTGTCAATATTCCACTGGTAATTACGATCGCCATCGGTATTCTGTTCCTCTTTATTGGAAATGAACTGCCGAAAGTAAAAAGTAATTTCTTCATGGGCATACGGACTCCATGGGCTCTTTGCAGCGAAGAGAACTGGCGCAGAACTCACCGTCTGGGCGGAAAATGCTTCTTCACGGCAGGTATCATCCTGATCCTGGCAGCCTTTCTCCCCAGTCAAAAACTGGTCTTTGGCATTATGTTCGCAATGATTATGGTGGCAAGCCTGGTTCCCACCCTTATGTCTTATCTCTGGTATCGTAAAGGAATCTGATTTCCGCAAAAAACTCCGACCGGACAACAATGTCCGGCCGGAGCTTTTTTATTCATTTCCAAATTTAGTTAACAATTTCGGAATCATCTCTTTTGACAACGGAAGTGCAAAACCAAGGGGATTAATCATATAAGCTTTTGCATCCTGTACCCAGAATTTGGTCAGATCCTTGAACGGAATCTGGATAGAACGAAGATTCTTCTTATCTTTTGTGTATTTCTGGAATTCCCAGACATCTGTAAATACCGGGAAGAAAATATCACCGCTCTGATGTTTCAGATAAGGAAGTCTGCACTCTTTTAATTCCAGCTTCGGATCACGTTCTTTGCCTTCCGGCGGCAGAACAGCAAGGAACAGTTTCGCTTTCACCATGTTTGCAGAGAACTCTTCGTCCAGCTCTCTTAAGTGTTTCTGATCTACCAGTTCCTTTTTCTTACGTGCTTCCTGCATAAGATAAAGACCGGTCAGCTGCACATTCGGCTGGTACAGAGGATTCTCTCCAACCTTTTCCTCGAAATCATCCGGGAGCACCTCTTTAATCTCGATGCAGGTTTCCTCGCCTCCTACGGAGTGGAAGCAGACTGCATTCACACCAATAAACGGCATCGTTCCCAGATGCTGGCGCACCTGATTCAGATACATGGTCTTTTTCTCCCCCGCCGGATTTTTTGGATCAGCCGGAACCTGAATTTCCACCGTCTTCAGTTCCAGAATCCGGACACGGTCACCTTTTGCTTCCAGTTCTTTCTGCATGCTTTCTGCATCTTCTTTACGTGCAAACAGATGAATCTGATCATTATAGTCCACCTCTTCACACTCTACATACGGCATATTTGTTGTAAGAGAAATAAACGCATATGCTTCTCTCAGATCTTTGACTGCATCTGCTGCCGTCTGTTTCTGCTGCTTTCTGTATTTTTCAATGTCGATTGCCATGTTGTTTTTCTCCATTCTTACTCATTATATACAAGAGCCATCATCACCAGCTCTTCATCTGAGTCATTTTCA
Source organism: Clostridiaceae bacterium Marseille-Q4143 (assembly GCA_018228645.1). Lineage (GTDB taxonomy): Bacteria > Bacillota > Clostridia > Lachnospirales > Lachnospiraceae > Hominiventricola > Hominiventricola filiformis. The sequence continues at coordinate 2,583,828 of CP073693.1, read as the reverse complement.
AATCCGTGACTCTGTCCGCACTCAATAAGGCAGGCATCGTCCGGTCCCACCGGAATCCGGCTTCCGTCATTATCGATAAAAGTTCCGTGTCCGGATATGATATAGTACGGCTCCGTCTCACCGATATGCTCATGAAATCCGATACTGCTGTGCGGCTCCATTCTGATCAGCGCATACACTCTTCCATGTCCATTCAGTTCTTCCGGTTTCAGTATATGGTGCATTTCCAGACGGCCTTTTCCCCCGCGCAGCCCTTCCACGACTTTAATCTCTGCTTTACGAACCATCGGTTTTCTTCTCCTTCTCTTTCATTCGCGTCACTGTTTTTATTGTACCATATTCCCGTCAGAACCGCCACACGGAATTTTCTCCTGCTCATCCTTCCAGCAGATTCAGGTAATCCCCTTTATCAATATGCATCATACTGATCTGATTCTGAAATCTCCTGAATCCATAGACACAGTCTACGTTCTGGATAAGGGACTGTAATCTCTCATCCGGGACGCATACAATAAGCTGCAGGTCAAGCTCTCTTGCATAGCGCAGGCAGACCTCGCTTCGCTCCTTATCCATCTTGGAGAATGCCTCGTCCAGTAATACCAGACGCACTTTGGACTCCCGGCTGCTCTGCTGCATATAGAGCATGGCAAATCCAGCCAGCAGCGCTACGTATTTGGGGTTTTGTCCCTCTCCACCGGAATCACGTCCCGCCATCTCATCCACATGATTCTTTCTGACAGATCCGTCCTCATCCTCCACACGCTCATACATACTAAAGGTCAGATAATTTCGGTAATCTGCGTACTGTTCCATCTCCTGCCGCTTTGCATTCAGGTTCTGGGCATCGCCCTCCTGTAGCGGCATAAATTTTTCCGTAAGCAGGTCAATCTTATCTTTGTATTTCATATAAAATTCATCTTCCAGAAGACTCATCTGGCCATCAAAGCCGTTATTATCCAGCACCTTGCTGTCCAGTTCGCTGGCCATAAGCATTTCATAAAACTGCCCGTTCTCATTATCCGCCGGGCGGATCTCAATCTGATAAGTACTGTCCGAAAAACGAATCCGGGAAAGCAGACGGTTAATCTCTCTTGCATGGCGGTATGCCGCTTTGATCTCTCCATGAATGGCCGCAATAACATTATCCCGAAGGCTTGTATAGACCTGATCGCACTGCATCCGGAATTCTTCCTTATACTGTGGTTCATAGTCCCTCTTACACTGTTCCAGGATCCGGTCGTAGGCATCATTTTCCTTCTCCACACCGGAAAGTCCATAGGATGCATAGATCCGGTTGAAGTCCATTCTGGCACGGGAACGGTTTTCCTGTTGTTCCTGCTCAAGCTCCTGTAAAGAAGTTAATTCTCTGGTCGTCCGATTGCGGTAGCTGGTTTCGGACTGGGTAAGCAGCTGCTCACTGACTTCTGCTGCCAGCTCTTCATTTTCCACAAATCCTTCTGACAATGCAGCCAGATTTTCCTCATATTTCTTTACATCAGACTCAATGCTTCCCTGCACACGAATATGTTCTATCATCTCTGCCTGCAGCATTCCCACTTTCCGATTCTGTTCCTGCTGCTTCGCGGTCAGTTCTTCTTTCTGTGCTTCTAGCTGTGCTGTCAGACTGCCACTTTGAAGCTCACAGATCTCCTTCTCCAGCTTCTCCTGTTTCTTATAATAACGCTCCAGATCTGCGGCTGCCTGAGATAACTCCAGAACATGCTTCGGCTCCATGTGAAGCATTTCAAAATTCAACGCTTTTTTCAGGCTTCTGCAAGTGGAGGCATACTCATCCAGTTCGTTTTCCAGTACATTCACCCTGTCGGAAAGCTCCGTCATTTTTGTACGGGACACTTTCGTTCCGATGCAGGCTCTTAAAGTATAATCTTTCTCTCGCAGATGGCGGAACATATAATTGCTGTAAGAATAGCAGTCCGGTGTCACACCGTCACGTACTTTGGACAATTCCTCTACAGACTCACATTTTACGGTGCGTCCAAGATACCGTTTCAGACAGTCGTCTACAAAGGATTCTTCTGCACGAACCGCTTCATAGAGAGTTCCCGGCTGTGCCTGAGGCTGGTCTTTCAAAATTGCCTGGGTATTAATCAGATCCACTTCCTGGAACTTCTTCAGGCGGCGGAACAGATTTGCCGCGTCAAGGGCATATTCCGGCGCTGTCACCAGACTGTATTTCAGGCGTCCCAGTCGTCCTTCCACCGCATTTTTCCATTTTTCGTCGGTGACATCAAAAAGATCTGCCAGAATGTAAACGGGTGCTTTCTTTCCATAGAGATTGGAAAGGGCGCTCTCCAGCTGGGTTCTGGCCTGCCGGAGATTCTTATCATAAGGCTTCCGATCATGCTTCAGCTCATCAAGAATCTCTTTTTTCTCTTCCAGTTCTGCCGACAGTATGCGCTGCCGTTCTGTCAGATCCTCTAACTCTTCTTCCACATTTTCTCTGGCTTCTTCCAGACGCTTCTGAAGTTCCTTACAGTTCTCTTCCGTGACCTTTCCTTTACGGAATTCATCCAGAAGCTGCAGAGCAAAATTACTCACATAGCCGGAAACCGTCTCCTCTGTCTCCCACGCGCTTAAATCATCCAGCAGTTTTCTCCACTGACGGCTGTTTCCGGAAAGCAGCAGAACCGTATTTTCAAGTTCTGTCAATTCCTTCTGTTTCTGTCCGTAATCACTGGAGCGAAGAGACGCCTGAACTTCCACCAGTTCTGCAGCCAGCGTTTCCGATGTTTTTTCTTCCTCCGCCTGCTGTTTCTGAAGATTGGCAACTGCTTCCGTCTCTTTCTTCAGATCCTGGGTTCTGGTCTCCAGATGAGCTCTGGTACTCTCGATCTCAATGTATTTTAACACTGTTTCTGCATGAACCATATCCGCACGGGTCTTTATAAGACCTTCGTGGCTCTCCCGGATCTCACTAAGCAGACGGATTCTCCTCTCCAGATCCTCCACGCGCTCTTTGATTTCCCTGTAAGCCCCCAGCTGTTCACTGATCTTCTCGATGGCGCTCTCCCGACTTTTCGGGAACATATAATCCTTAATAAACTGACCGGTACCATTGGTCATCCGAAGAGCGATGGCACTCTTTTCCATAGTCATCAGACGCTGTGCATCCACGGAACCTAAGATCACTTCATAAAGGGTGTTCACATAGGATTCTCTGGACGGATAGAGACGGTTCACTTCTCCTCTTCCCCGGTTATCCGGACTGCTCTTTCTGGCCTCACAAAGTTTCTTCATCCGCCCTCTGGAATAAGGAATCCCTCCTTCTTCCAGATACTCATCCTCCGGCATGGATCCGGAGTGGCTGAAAAAGGTATATTTTCCATTGATATCCGTATCGGCTCTTCCGATCTCAAAGAGTACTCCAAAACAAGTAGTAATGCCGCTTCCCGTATCTTTGATTTCCAGCACCAATGTAGAACCAAAGTCCTGTCCTCCACGATTTGCTGTGCCGTCCTTCTGCTCTCCGCGGAGATAGCTCATAACACTTCTTCGGTTCTTTGCATCATCTGCTGCCTTATTCAGAAAGGAAGCGGACATACTTCCATAGAGCACCACCTGAATGGCGTCCATGACCGTTGATTTTCCGGATCCGCTCTTTCCACTGAACAGATTCACATATTCATGAAATTCCATCATTCGATGGCTGATTCCGCCCCAGTTATTCAGCAGCATCCGGGTTATAATCTTCTTCGCCTGCTTCAACTTCCTCTTCCTCCCTGCTTTCTGCTTCCTGCACTTCTTCTCTGTATTTCTCCACCAGACGGTTCATGTCCAGTGCAGAACAGTACAGGTTAATCGTTCCATAAATATAGATGGGCGTCTCATCGTCCACATCACGGACAGCACCAGGCACGTCGATCATCTGATGCATTCTCATAAGATACAGTGCCTCTCTCCATTCCGCCGTGGTCAGTTTTCTCGTAATCAGATTGGTATCTTTTCCATATTCACGCATTTCCGGCAGATTCGTCATCGTAGCATGAAGACCTTCTCCCAGCACTTTGTCCCGGTAAATCAGTTTCAGAATTAACACCAGCAGCGTTGTCGTGATGGACATACGCTCCACTGCGGCTCCTTCCCCGGTCAGTCGGAAAATATGTTCCTGCGGGTCATGGATCAGTTCACATCCAAGTACGGATACATAATCCTCAATAAATGCCCGGTGTTTCGCACAGGTCTGATATCTCGGGTTATCCCTTGGCGTCAACGTCGCCGGATCATATTTGGTCTGTAGAATGCAGGTCTGCCGGAACAGATCCCGGATCGTCCGTTTTACTTCTTCCGCTTCCGACAACGAAAGTTCTTCTAAATATGTACTCATGCTTTCTCTTTCTCCTCTTCTGCATTCTCTATGGTAAGACCTGAGAACGTAAGTCCTCCTTCGCCCCGAATCTCGTCTCCAATGGCAATCCGCTGAGCATCATCCTGCCGCTCGGTAGCTTCCTGCCAGATAAAGAACAGTTTTTCCAGATCTTCCACGGAATGTATTACGTCTTTTGTAACAGAAAAGACTCCATTCTTTTCATATTCTTTTCGGAAAGACCGGATCTCTTCTTTTGTATACAGAGGCTGCAAAATAAAATCTTCCATTTCACCGAAATCAGCATTTGCTCCTGTAGATACGGATACCGGCTGAAATGCTTCTTTTTCCATATTCCTGGGTGTGTAAAAGCTCTTCTCTGTGATTACTCGATAAGGAGAAGTGACACCCATTGAGGATGCCAGTTCTTTCAGAATTTCTTCCTTTCGGCTGCTCTGGTTCAGAAGATTCACAAGCTGCAGTGTCTGATCCTCTTCTGCAGAACCTTCCCTCAAAATATAGCGAATTCTCGCCGCTGCACGGCTGGCAAAGACCGTCTTCTGTTCAATGAGCCGGTTGTACCTCCGTTCAATGCTGTCAAACTCCCGCTCAATTCTGAGCAGAATTTCTGCCGCTTCATCATCAATCTCCGGATTGCTCATATTCTGGTCTATCAACTCTTTTACAGCCTCTTTGTAACGATAAAAGCTGTCCGTAGTCGTCAGAATCGCGTATTTCTTACTGTCACTGTTATGAATTTCCCGGATCAGCACCTCCTGAATACCACGAAAATCCTTTTTTCCTGACAGTTCATCAAAATACCCTCTCATACCTTCCTGCATGGCTGCCAGCATCTGTGACAGCCTTCGGGAAGTACGAAGGGCACTTCTCAGCATCTCTGTATTTTTTTCAGGGTCTGCACTGTAGGTAAAAAGATAGCTGTACACAGCCAGCACACTCTCCCGCTCCTCGCTGTCCTCTTCCACGGATAATTTCTGAAACAGCTCCACATAAAGCTGGCTGTACTCAGGAAATGACACGACATAGCTGTTCAGCGTTTCGTCAAAGTCCTGTCTAAGCCATCCCCACTCTTCAAAATGCCGGAGGCAGACCGCTGCCATATTACTTCTGGTCAGAAGACTTCCTTCCTCGTCAAAACGTTCCTCACTCCAGTCAATGGTAGCTGATGCCAGCTGTTCATTGATGATAGCCCGGCACTCCTGCTCGGTAAGCCCCAGCGCAGAATAAGACCGGCTGCTCTCCTCATAGATGGCCACCAGAAATGTTATATAATACTCCATATATTTGCTTCCGAAAAGCTTATAAAAGTCCTTCGGAATCCGTTCTAACAGATTCATTTGTATAAACTAACCTGCCCTTCTTCCATTCTCCATTAAAATTTTATTATACAGGGATTTCAAGAAAAAGAAAAGGCATGCCTTCACAATTTGTAAAAGCATGCCTCCTGTCATCAGCGTCCCATCTTTCGTCTGTGAACTAACCGATATCTGCGAGGTGTGATATTATATCTCATTTTAAACTGACGATGAAAATAACTTTGATTTTCATAACCCACATTCAACGCAATCTCCTCCACAGGAAGATTCGTGTCTATGAGAAGTTCTGCCGCCCGCTCGAACCGCTTCTTCATGAGCAGTTCCTGGAAAGTGTTTCCCGTTCCTTCTTTAATCAACTTACTCAATGCCGGGAGACTCAAATTAAAATCCTCTGCAATCTGACTTAATCTTGCCGTGCGGTACTGCAGCTCTATGTATTTTTGCGTCTCATTAATAATAATTGATTTATAACTCTGAGATGAATTCTGCGCCACCCGATCCATATGTTCACTTAAGTAGAGAAAAATCAGTCCCATGGTATACTGGCTGATCTCGGAATTCTTACCGACATCTTCATCACAAAGAGACACTGTCAGATTCTCTACCAGATTTTCCAACGCCCGCTGATCATCCAGATGGAACATAAGATATTCCGGTTTCTTACTGTTCTGCCGGAACATATTAGCCAGAAAATCCGTAATAAGACTTTGTTTCTTCATCATTTCCAAAGGCTTTTCAAAAAAATCCGGAAGTGCCGCCAGAATCAGTGCTTCATTTTCATTGCCTGTTGGTTTTACACGATGTTCCACATACTGGTTCATAAGCAGAATATCCCCTTTTTTCTGCACCAGTTCCTTGCCATCGATCTCTGTGACGATACGTCCTTCATAAGCATAAATAAATTCAATAAAATTCTGTCTGTGTACCGGAAGTTCTACGCTACACCCATGAAGGGTTACAGAAGCCGCCTGACGACCCTGCAGAAAATCCTTAAAATCCAGTACAGTCCCCTTTTCTCCGCTGCCGTATTTCTCTACAATCTTCTTCCAGTGCGCTCCGGATTTCATACGCAGATCGCTGATCATTTTCTCATCCACAATGATGTCACCCCCAAAAGTTGAATTATGAGATTGTCAACCAGACTCCCATCCCGGTTATTCTATCCCCAGACTCCCAAAATGTCCATACAAAACTATATCAAAATAAAGTATTTCTTTTAAGGTTTTCATTTATCTAAAACCTGTCTTTTTTTGCATTTTTTGACATTTTCCATACATTTTGGCATCAAAACTGTTCTTTCTTCAGATTATACAAATTTCGTCTTGACAGGTCCCCGGAAACAATGTTACTTTTTATTGAGAATTTCTTACATAATCTTAAGCGAAGAGGTGCAAAACATGCAGGAATTAAAGCCGATCAAAGAAGGTAAAGTACGCGAGATTTATGATAATGGCGACAGCCTTATCATGGTTGCTACGGACCGCATCAGCTGTTTTGATGTGATCCTGCACAACGAGGTCACAAAGAAAGGTACAGTTCTGACACAGATGTCCAAATTCTGGTTTGATATGACCAAAGACATCCTGCCGAACCACATGCTCTCTGTTGACGTGAAAGACATGCCGGAATATTTCCAGCAGCCCAAGTTCGATGGCAAATCCATGATGTGCCGGAAACTCGAGATGCTTCCTATCGAATGTATCGTCCGTGGTTACATCACCGGAAGCGGCTGGGCAAGCTACAAGGAGAACGGTACTGTCTGCGGCATCAAACTGCCGGAAGGTCTGAAAGAATCCGATAAACTGCCTGAACCTATCTACACACCGTCCACCAAAGCCGAGATCGGTGATCACGACGAGAATATTTCCTTTGAGCAGAGCATTGCTCATCTGGAGAAATATTTCCCTGGAAAAGGCGAAAAATACGCAACTCTCCTGCGTGACAACACCATTGCATTATATAAGAAGTGCGCTGAATACGCACTGAGCAAAGGCATCATTATTGCAGACACCAAGTTTGAGTTCGGCCTTGATGAGAACGGTAATCTGGTCATCGGTGACGAAATGCTGACTCCGGACAGCTCCCGCTTCTGGCCGGCTGAAGGTTATGAACCGGGTCACGGACAGCCGTCCTTCGATAAACAGTTCGCGCGTGACTGGCTCAAAGCCAATCCAGACAATGACTGGACACTTCCGCAGGAAATCGTGGACAAGACCATTGAGAAATACCTGCAGGCATACAAAATGCTTACCGGAAAAGATTTATAAAACCAAAGTGTCAATCTGTGAAAAGGGACTGGGAAGTTTCTTTCACGGATTGACACTTCTTTTTATTCACAGCTGACGCAGATCCGTTCCATAATCTCATCCGCCCGGTCAATATCAATGGAAGAATAATTCATAACATAGACATTCTGTTCTTTCGCATTTCCATAATAGTAACTGGAAAGGGGCACCAGACGGATTCCCCTCTTCCTGGCTTTCTCTATTACCTGCTCTTCCGGCACTTCTGTCCGGATATGCATGAGAAAATGAAGTCCTGCCTCCTCACCGGAAACCGTCACCCTATCTTTCAGACGGCTTCTCTTTAACGCTTCCAGCAGAAGATCCCTCTTTTTACGATAGTGATTCCGAAGCCGGTTCACATGAGTCTCAAACTTTCCTTCCTCAATAAATCGCGATAAGGTATACTGTTCAAAGTTTGATACGGTGCAGGAATAGAATGATAACTGCCGATAAAATCTCGGCACCAGTTTTTCCGGCAGAATCATGTAACTGATCCGGACCGTGGAGCATAACGTCTTGGTAAAGGTATTCATATAGATAATATTGTCCGATACATCCATTCCCTGCAGAGTCGGAATAGGTTGTCCGCTCAATCGAAGCTCACTGTCATAATCATCCTCTATAATATACCGTTCTTCCTTATCCGCTGCCCACTGAAGCAGTTCCGAACGCCTGCTGACCGGCATGACAATACCGGTCGGATACTGATGGGACGGTGTAATATGGATAATATCCACATTCTTCTCTTCCAGTTCCTCCACCCGAATTCCCACCTCATCCATGGAAATCCATTCACAGGGCACCCCATAGCTTCCATAGATCTTTTCCAGCTTCCGATAACCCGGATTTTCCACACCGTAGACCTTATCATTGCCAAGGAGCTGAATGAGAAGTCCGTAAAGATACTCTGTTCCCGCTCCCACAATGATCTGTTCTGAACGAACAGACATACCGCGAAAATCCCACAGGTACCGGGCAATATTTTCCCGCAGATCAGAAATTCCTCCACAGGGAGAGTTCTTCATCAACTCCACCCGGCTGTCACTCAAAATCTCCCGTACTCCTCTTGACCAGATGGTAAACGGAAACAACTCTGACGATGTCTGGTTACTGGAAAAATCCGCAAACCAGGCAATCTCTTTCTTCGGCAAAGATACTGCCTTTTCGGGAATCATCTCGTGCTCTCTCGTCTTCAATACACCTACATCTGCAATATAAAAACCTTTTTTCGGCATGGAATAGATGTATCCCTCCGCCACCAGCTGGGCATAGGCATTCTCCACGGTAATCACACTGACTCCCAGATTGGAAGCAAACACTCTCTTCGAGGGGAGCTTCTCTCCCGGCATTAAATTTCCCTGTATAATATCTTTTTTTATGCATTTACACAGATGCTCATACAACGAATCCGTGCCTGTATCCATAAGATTGTAGGTTATCATACGTCCGATTTTCTCCAATCTGTTCTTAGCTTAATATCGCATTTGAGAAAACTCTTTCTCGATCTGTTTCATGACATATAGATAAGAAACGCAGGTAAAAGCACCGGCTGCTATCCAGGCAGCAGGATCGGCGAAGCATGCCAGCGGATAGCTTAAAAGTCTCATTGCAATCATGGATACAATGAGTCTTGCGATCAGCTCGGATACACCGCCCATCATGGGCAAAAAACCATATCCGCATCCCTGCATAATATTCCGAAAAATAAAAATTGTGCAAAGCGGCAGAAAGAAAGCGGCACACATGTAGCAATACGTTGTTGCCCACGGCATCATGGCCGTCATATCCACATCTCCTGAGAAGAAAAGGTGAAGACACGGTTTCAAGAGCAGAATCATAACAGCTGCTGCCGCAATAGAATAAATGAATTCTGCAAACAGAGCGGCACGGACACCAGCCCGGATTCGCTTCAGATTTCCACATCCATAATTCTGACCTCCATAAGTTGCCATGGTCTGTCCCATGGCAACCATTCCCTGCGTCAGAATATTCTGAAGTTTTCCGGCTGCCGTATAGGCTGCAACTGCTTCAGAGCCAAACAGGTTGATCGCCGACTGCATGATCATGGTACCGGAAGCTGTGATGGCGAACTGGAATGCCATAGGAATTCCGGCAGCCAGCTGCGGATGGGTATCCTGCGGAGAAATTTTCCACTGATCCGGTTCCGGCTTCAGATCAGGTACTTTCACCCAGATGTAGACCGCACAGAGGACTGCTGAAATTGCCTGAGACAGATTCGTTGCCCATGCAGCTCCGGCTACACCCATCTGAATTTTCACAACAAACAGAATATCCAGTACCACGTTTAGACAGGCGGAAAAGACAAGGAAAAACAATGGCACCTGGCTGTTGCCTACAGCACGCAGGTATGCGGAAAAAAGATTATAAAAAATATTTGCTGCAATACCGACGCAGATTACGATAATATAAGAATACGCCATATCATAGATATTGTCCGGAGTATTCATAAGGCGAAGAAGCGGGCGCATCACCGAAGAGGTAAATGCGGTCATAATCATAATAGAAATAACAGACAGTAAAATTCCGTTTGCGACATTTCTTTTTACCGCTACTTTATCCATCGCGCCGTATTTCTGAGACACGCGGACCGAAAAACCGGAAGTGATTCCCTGTGAAAAACCGGTAATAAGAAACATGATCGTACCGGTAGAACCGACGGCAGCCAGTGCGTCTGCACCAACATAGCGTCCTACAATAATTGTGTCGACCATATTATAAAGCTGCTGAAATACATTTCCTATAATAAGCGGTACGGTAAACATCAAAATCACCGGCAGCGGTTTTCCCTTCGTCATATTCAACTGCATGGCAGAACTCCTCCTCATAAATAACAGATATTTGCTGGAAAATTGTAAGCGTGAGCCGTACTTTTGTCAAGAGATTTCGGGAAAGTTGCTATATCATTTCGCATCGTCCCGTGATAAAATATGTTGAATATATTTTAGAAAACAATGAGGTGGAATGATGTCTACATCTATGATAAACGGAAGTCCTTTAAAAGCAATGCTTCGCTTTGCGATGCCTTTACTGTTTGGAAATCTTCTTCAGCAGACTTATAATATTATTGACGCTGCCATTGTAGGACAGGTGCTTGGAGCAGATGCTCTGGCCAGCGTCGGAGCCAGCAGCAGTGTTCAGTTTCTGGTTCTTGGATTCTGTATGGGAATCACCGCAGGATTTGGCATTCCGGTAGCAAAATTTTTTGGTTCCGGCAACTATCAGAAAATGAAGAACTATGTATACAACGGCGCAGTTCTGACCGCTGGAACAGCCGCTATAGTGACAACTGCATGTGCGCTCCTGTGCCACTGGATCCTGAATATCCTTTCTGTACAGCCGGACATTTATAAAAATGCCTATGCCTATCTGTTGGTGATCTTCCTCGGTCTGCCATTTACATTGATGTACAATTATTTGTCCAGTATTTTAAGATCTGTCGGGGACAGCCGTACACCTTTTTTATTTTTGGCATTTTCTGCAGTATTAAACATTTTTCTTGACCTGTTCTGTATTATCGTCCTTGGCTGGGGATGTGCAGGTGCAGCCATTGCAACAATTACTGCACAGGCTGTCAGCGGAATTGCCTGTCTTGTCTATATTATAAAGAAAAAAGAGATTCTATGGCTGCCGTCAGAATGCCGCAAGGTCAACTCAAGAACAGCAAAAGAACTTCTTACCATGGGACTGCCAACCGGACTTCAATATTCCATCACAGCAATCGGAAGTATGGTCATGCAGTCAGCCAACAATGGTCTTGGCAGTATCTATGTATCCGGATTTACCGCTGGAATGCGTATCAAGCAGTTTACCATGTGCCCGTTTGATGCCATGAGTACCGCAGTCTCCGTGTTCTGCAGTCAGAATCTCGGAGCTGGAAAATACGACCGAATCAAACAGGGATTAAAAGAAGGAATTGCAATTGCCGTTGGGTACGGTCTTTTCGCCGGCCTGATTCTGATCTTTGGCGGCCGGACACTCTCCTTGATCTTTGTAAGCCGCGAAGCAGCTGATGTACTGGATGCTTCTGCAAAATATTTAAGATGTATGGGATATTTCTACTGGGCACTTGGTATCTTAAATATCACCCGCATGACGACCCAGGGACTGGGATATTCTGGCAGGGCATTTTTCTCCGGTGTAACAGAAATGTTTGCCAGAACCATTGTAAGTCTTTGTTTTGTAGGAATGTTCGGTTATACGGCCATCTGCTTTGCTGATCAGACCGCATGGCTGTGTGCCTGCCTCTACATAGCACCTACCTGCTTCTACTGCGTAAAGAAAGTAACGTCACACACCCAGCACGATCTTCAGTAACTGTTTGTTCAGCATCAGCGTCCGATTCCAGGGATTGATAATAATTCCTTCAATTTCATCTGTGGCAATTGCCGAATGGAAGAGCTGTTCAACATCTGTCAGGAACGTGGACATAACACTTCCACCTCCTTTCAGTTCTTCTTCAAAACTGGTAAAGGCAGCCCACCAATTTTTACCGTCATCTGTTTTCACTGCCTGTACATTCAGCTTTCCGTCTCCTCCGGGAGCGTCTACTGCCAGTATCAGCTGACCCTTCGCTTTCATCCGTCTACGGATGACGGTCAGTGTATGCGCCAGCATCTCATCTGTCAGTTCCTTCTGAAGTGCTGCAATTGCCTCTTCTATTTTCTCATTGCCCTGCAGACCTTCGTCTTTGGTAATATGATTATCGTTCACTTCTCATTTCCTCGCTCTGTATTTTTTACTGTCTTTCCAGCTTTGTATAGGGAAGCCGGATATATTTTCCGTTTTCCAGTCCCAGATCTTCCAGTGAGCTGTCGGTTGCCAGTCCCACTGCCAGCTTCAGCATGGCTTCTGCCTGTCCTTCTTTATCATTGTAAACGGTTCCTTTCAGTTCTCCTTTGTTGAGTGCTGTTTTTCCTACATCTGTTCCGTCAATTCCGAAGATAGCAGGCCATTCTTCCTGATCGATTTCTGCTGCTTTATAGGCATCAATTGCTCCCAGAGCCATGTCATCATTATTTGCCAGAACCAGTTCAATGGCATCTCCATACTGCCCGATCATCTGTGTCATCTTCGTCTGGGCCTGACCTCGGTTCCAGTTTGCAATACCATAACCAAGTTTTTCCACCGATACGCCTTGTTCGGTAATGGTGTTGATGGCATATTCAGTCCGGACAATCGCATCCTGATGGTCCATCTCCCCCTCCAGAACTACATACTGGAATACTCCGTCTTCATTTTTATCGACAGAGGGGTCTTTCTGAAACAGATCGGCTGCCATCTCTCCCTGCAAAATTCCTGACTGCAATGCCGGAGCACCTACATAATACAGCCTGTCCCATCGTTCCAGATCCTGTTCTACCAGTTCCCTGTTGAAAAAAATTACCGGAACATCTTGTTTTTCAGCCATGTCGATAATCGTAACCGGCTCTGTACGGTCTACCAGATTGACACAGATCACATCACACTCCTGCTCCAGCATATTCTTCACCTGATCATTCTGCGTTGTCTGGCTCTTTCCTGCATTATAGACTTCGATTTTCACAGAAATATTGGAATCTGCGGAATCGGACATCTCAGCCGCACACTGATTAAACTGCTCTACAAGCTGTGAAATAAATGTATCATACTGATCATAGACAGCAACACCTATTTTAATGTTTCTCACCCGTTCTGCCCCACCGCTTTCACATCCGGCAAGAAGAAATCCGGCTGCTACACATCCAAGAACTGCTGCTATTCTTTTTCTGTTCATACGCTCCTCCTACTGAACGATCGGGAACAACATCTTCTGATTTGTTTCGTCGTAGAGATTTGTCCGGTCAATCACCAGATAACCGGTATAAATGTTCTTATGAGACTCTCCTCTGTATTCCAGTTTTTTTGCAAGCTCTTCCACACTTTGATATCCCATATAAAAATCGTTGGGAACCACAAGCTTTCTGATAAATCCCCGGTCCAGATAATACATTACTTTTTCGGAATTTCCGATTCCATACAATTTGCATTGATTTAACATGTCCTGGTTTTCTGCAAGGTAATCCACTACTCTCTCTGTCATGTCATTTTCCAGTGAAATTACAATATCCGCTCCAGTCTCCCAGCAATCATTTTCCGCAGCTTCGTCCGGAGTTCTCCCCATTTCATGCAATTCCCAGACCACCTGTATTTCACTGTCTTCAAGGCCTTCCTTTAATCCCTGTATTCTCTGCCGGATGGACAGCTCGCCTGTATTTCCGCAAAAGATTCCTACCCTTTTTCCCTGCAGACTTTCTCCATAATCTGCACGAATCTGCCCGGCCAGCACACCGCCCAGTTTCCGGTTGTCTGGTCCCACCGTCTGGTAATACTCTTCCGGTGTGATATCTGTCTCCAGCAATACACACTGATCCCTTGGGACGATTTCTTCCAGCTTTTCACCGATTCCTTCACTTGCGTACATCTGCAAAATCAATCCATCTGCTCCGGATTCCATCTCCCGAGCAGCCATCTCCAGTTCTGCTGTAACACTCCACAGCTTTACCGTTGATACATAGTTCAGGCGCAGATTGTAATCCTTCGCCGCCGCTTCCATGCCTTCCTTCAAAGCTGTCCACCGATTACTGGTACTGTTATCTACAATTACAGATATGGATTTTCTTTTTACCTCCTGCCGTTCCCCGGTCAGCAGCAGAAGCAGAGAAAAAATCACAAATAAAAATCCCATCAGCACATACAGCAATATTTTTTTAGTTCTTTTCATCTGCTGCACCTCCCGAACGTTCCAGTCTTCTTCCATCCAGATATTCCTGAATGTCTGCTGAATACGGAATATACGGAAGTCGAATTCTGACAAGCGTTCCTTCATCAGGCTCACTCTCAATTTCCAGCCCGTATCCTTCTCCAAACCGAATTCTGATCCGATTATGTACATTGATCACTCCCACTCCGGAACCATGTTTCGGCACGTGGTTATTGTCTGTAAGCAGCTTTTCTACCATTTCTTCGGACATACCAAGTCCATTATCCCGGACTTCGATGCAGACATCATCTCCGTCACGATATCCTGTCACATGAATCTCACCTTCGTCATCCATACCTTCGACACCATAATAGATGGCATTTTCCAGAAGCGGCTGAATGATCAGCTTCACCGTGCAGCAGTCTTTGATCTCGTCCGCAATCTGGAAATCTACCTGAAAACTGTTCTTGTAGCGGATTTTCTGAATGTTCATGTAATTCTGTGCATGCTTCACCTCATCTTCAATCCGGATAATCGTCTTTCCTTTGCTCAGGCTGATCCGGAACAGACTTGCCAGCTGTGAAATCATGAATACAGCATCCTCATACCGTTCTCCTTCGATCATCCAGGTAATGGACTCCAGTGTGTTGTACAGGAAATGCGGGTTAATCTGGGACTGCAGTGCATCCAACTCACTCTTACGCTTCTCCTCCTGTTCCATCAGCACATCTTCCATCAATTTCCGTATCTGTTCCACTGTCGATTTCAATGTACGTCCCAGATGTTCGACTTCTGTTAAACCACCAATATAAATATCCGGGCTCATATTTCCGGCTTCCCATTCTTTTACGGAATCATTTAATTTTTCCAGCGGATGCGCAATGCTGGAAGAGACCAGCTGATTCAGAATAATGATAATCATCATCGTAAGAAGCAGCACCAGTACAAACAGGACCCTGGTTTCATACATTCCGACATTCAGCACACTCATGGGCATCACGCTGACTATTTTCCATCCGGTATAGCTGACGGTTTTTACTGTAACCAGCCGTTTTTCCCCATGAAAATATTCTTTATGACTTCCATCATCCCAGTTGGCCGTCTCCATATTGTTTTCTTCATATAGTCCCGCATAGATCAGTTTCTGTTTCGGGTGATAGATAATCTCCCCATCTGCATCCATCAGATACAGATACTCCGAATCTGTTCCTGTATTAGCTTTTTCCAACAGCTGCTCCATACTGGAATAATTCATATCAACCAGCAAAACCCCCAGCTTTGCACTCCCGTTCGTCGTAAGCTCCACTGCACGACTCAAGGAAATCACCCAATAATACCGGTAGCTGGGATCATCAAACAGATTCTGCACATGTGGTGTAGAAAAATGAAAATTCTCCATCTGGTTGACCGCTTTTGTAAACCACTGCTGCCTAGTCACATCAAGCCCTGTCTTTTCCGCTGACAGAGGAACTGCTTCCACCAGCTCACCGTCTCCGGTATAACAGGCGATACTGATCAGGTTTTCCTTATTTACATCATACAGAAGATTCATCTCCTGCGCCATGGAGTCCACTGCCAGATCTTTGTCTTTGATGACTGAATAATACATGGTATCAGAAACTCGCCGCATACCTTTCAGATATGTTTCCAGATTGGTTGCCGTCTGATCCAGCAGCTGCCCTGAGCTCTCTGACATCATCCTTTCCATCCTGTGCGCTACCAGATTATACATGGTCGTTCCAAAAATGCCGACTGCAAACAACGCTACCATTGTAAAGGACAATGCAAGTCCCATACGCACCGACAATGGATTCAAATATTTTTTCCACAGTTCCCCGATTCTTCTCACTTCTGCTCCAGTCTGTCCGCTTTGTACTTAGAAGGTGACATACCATATTGTTTCTTAAATACATAGCTGAAATAATTCGGCTCCGCATATCCTACTTTCTCGGCAATCATGTAAGTCTTGTCATTTCCTGTCATCAGAAGACTGACTGCCTGCTCCATTCGGTAATCTGTCAGAAACCGTACAAATGTTTTTCCCGTTTCCTTCTTGAAAATTGTCGAGAAATATGCGGAACTGACATTCAGTTTTTTGCAGATCACCTCCACACTCAGATCCTGATCCGCATAATGTTCCTTTACATATTCCACTGCATTCTGTACGAACACTTTCGTCGTATCCTGACGTTCAAACGTCACAGCTTTCTGGAGATTTCTGCAGATCTTCACCAGCCAGCTGCCAAGAGCCTCCGCGGATTCCAGCTGCAAAACTTTGGTATAGACATCCTGGCTGCTTCCAAAGATTTCTTCCATATTAAGCTGGTGGCTGCTGATAAACCGGAACAGTTCTGCCAGCAAATCCATCAGCACAACCCGGTACTGCTGCATGGACAGCTGCGCCCCTGACAGCCATCCGGTGAATTCTGCAATGGCATCTTCCAGTCCCTGCTGCTCACCCACCCTGACTTTCTTGATAATCTGCTGAATATACGAACTGTAAGCATCCTCCCAGTTCATCTCCACTCTTTCCGCCGGTTCTACATCCGCAATACTGATTGCCCTTGTATTTCCATACAATACACGGTAAGATACTGCCTGCTTTGCTCCCTGATAAGACAGCGGAATCTGTTCCAGATTATTGCACAGATAACCAATGCCCGCTGTAATCCTGACGTTCAGCACACGGTTTCCCATCCGGCAGAGCCGGTCCAGATCATTCGTATATTCCAGCATCTCCTCTTTATCACTCAGCTGAGAGATCATGATAATATCACCCAGATAGATCAAAAATCTGCTTCTCCATCTCCGGTCCGTCTGCTCTTCCGCGTACTTCTGCACAGACATAGCCATCAGAAACGGATCCATTCCATTCTCCTCAACGGACTGGGAACTCAAGTGCAGAACTGTCACCACATAATATGGACCTGGAAGCCTGATCTGATAAGTATCCATATATTTATAAATCTGTCCTGACGTAATTCTGCCCTCCAGAAGAGCCATATACAGACTTTCCTGCAGAACCGGCAGACTTTCCATATAATAAGATTTGAGTTTTTCCGTATCTCTCTTTTCCGCACGCTCCTGATCCAGGTCATTTTTCACCCGTTCAAAGACCTCTTTTAATTCCACTGCATTCACCGGCTTTAAAAGATACTCCTCTGCCTCCATCTTAATAGCTTCCTTAGCATATTCAAACTCGTCAAATCCGGAAAAAATAATCACCCGGATGGTGCGGGATAATTCTTTCAGCTTTCTGCACAAAGTCAGTCCGTCCATATAAGGCATCTTAATATCCGTCATCACAATATCCGGTGTCAGTTCCTCCGCCATCTCCAGTGCCTCCACACCGTTGGCTGCATGGCCGATAATGGTCAGTCCCATGCTCTCCCAGTCCAGCTTTTTCATAATAATCCGGATAATATCTTCTTCATCGTCCACCAGCAGAACGGAATATCTGTTGTTGTCCATAAAATCCCCCTGTACACTTTCCTCTACATATAAAAATGACGGCGGGGGTCCACACCCCTGCCGCCATCTATTATACTATATAGTTTATTTCTTTGCCACGTACTTTCTGATATCCAGAGAAATTGCGACGAAGATAACAACGCCGATTGCAATGTACTGTGCATTTGCATTAACGCCCATGTACTGCAGAGCGATCTTCAAGAGCTCAAATACTGCAACACCGACAAATGCGGAAGATACTTTACCACGTCCACCGGTAACGGATACACCACCGATGGTACATGCAGCGATTGCCTCCATCTCGTAACCATAACCCAGCTGTACAGATGCTCCACCGGATTTTGCACCCAGCATGAAACCTGCCAGACCATACATAGCTGCTGCTTTCATGTAGATGAGAATCAGAGTCAGTTTTACCGGAACACCGGCAACCTCTGCTGCCTGCGGGTTTCCACCGATTGCATACATATATTTTCCATGACGGGTCATATTGAAAATAAACCAGGTAATTGCTGCTACTACAAGAGCAATCCATACCAGATAGCTAAGACCCAGGAATTTACCACTTCCTACGTTGGTGTACTCTGTCGTAAAGCCACCAAGGGGAGTTGCGTTGGTAAACAGCATGTTCAGACCATATACAATCTCCATGGTTGCCAGCGTTGCAATGAACGGAGGTACACTTAAGTAAGCAATGAAGAAACCGGTAATCGTACCGAAGATTGCACAGATCACCATAGCGATCAGTGCTGCAAGGAACACATTCAGCGGCTGCATATCCGGGAAAAATTTACCGGAATAATCCATTCTCTGCAGCAGTACACCGGAGATACATCCGCCAAGACCGATCAGACGTCCTGCGGAAAGGTCACATCCTGCGGTAATAACGCAGCCCGCAATACCAAGTGCGATTACCAGACGAAAACTCATGTTGTTTAACAGGTTCGTTAAGTTATTCAGTGTAAAAAAGTTCTGGGTAGTCACTCCGGCTACAATAACCAGAATGAACATAACAATAATAACACCATTATTAATCAGAAAATCTGTAATCTGTTTCTGCTTTGTCTTTTCCATTCTTATTCATCCTCCTTCAGCATCAGAATCGTGTTGCAAACTGCATAACGTTTGCCTGAGACATCTCTTCTTTTTCCGTGATCTCACCAGTCAGACGTCCGTTACACATGACACATACTCTGTCAGACATTCCAAGCAGCTCAGCCATCTCTGAGGAAATCATGATAATTGCCTTGCCCTGTTTTGCCAAGTCTACCATAATTTCATAAATCTCATGCTTGGCTCCAACGTCGATACCACGGGTCGGCTCATCCATGATCAGCACATCCGGGTCATTTGCCAGCCATCTGGATACGATAACTTTCTGCTGGTTACCACCGGACAGGTTGGCGATATGTTCTTTCATGCTGGGAGTCTTAATTCTCAGTTTTTCAATGCTCTCATCCACAACTTTATTAATTTCATTGTGGTCCAGAACAAATCCTGCTTTCAGATATTTGTTATACACCGACACGCCTACGTTGTCCTTGATGGACAGGCAGCCGAAGATACCATTTCCACGACGGTCCTCGGTAATCAATCCGATACCCGCATTCATGGCATCAATGGGGTGCTTAATATTCACTTTCTTACCGTGGATATAGATCTCACCAGATGCTACTCCACGAATTCCGAAGATACCTTCCATCAGCTCCGTTCTCTGGGCTCCGACCAGTCCTCCGAATCCGAGAATCTCACCTTTGCGAAGCTTAAAGCTTACATGCTGGAAAGATTTTTCATGAATGGAGCACAGGTCTTTCACTTCGAGAACCACATCACCAATCTCGTTATCTTTGTCAGGATATACATTTGTCAGCTCACGGCCAACCATCTTGGCAATGATCTGTTCTGTTGTCATCTCAGCTGCAGGCCAGGTGCCTACATAACCGCCATCTCGCATGACCGTAATGTCATCGGCAATTCTCTTGATCTCATCCATCTTATGAGAGATGTAGATCATGGCTACTCCCTTGTCTCTCAGATCATTCATGATCCGGAACAGGGCATCTACTTCTTTATCGGACAGAGAAGAAGTCGGCTCATCGAAAATCACTACCTTTGCCTGATGAGAAACTGCCTTTGCAATCTCAACAGACTGCATCTGACCGATGGACAAGGAACCAAGCTGGGCTTTCGGATCGAAATCCATACCAACCTCATCCAGCCACATCTTCGTATCTTCATACATTTTTTTATGGTCGATCACTTTCAGTGGACCATAATTCTTCGTAGGAAATCTTCCCAGGAACAGGTTCTCACCTACGCTTCTTGCCAGAACCGGCTGCAGCTCCTGATGTACCATGGCAATACCTTTACTCATGGCATCATCTGGATCCTTAACTTCAATCTTTTCACCATCCAGATAAATCTCTCCGGCATCCATCTTGTAGATACCAAACAGACATTTCATCAGAGTGGACTTACCTGCACCATTTTCTCCCATCAGCGCATGGACTGTGCCGGGACGAACTGACAACTGCACATTGTCAAGCGCCTTAACGCCGGGAAAGGACTTGCAGATGCCCTTCAACTCCAGTTTATACTCAGCCATTTTGCTCTCCTTCTTCAATCAGCTTAAAAAATGCGGACGCCGTTGTCCAACGCCCGCACCATGTTCAGAATTAATTATTTTACCATGTCAAGAACTTCCTGAGCATTATCCTGAGTAACTTTTACGTAGTCACAACCAATGTAGTGCTCATTTCCAGCTCCGGTCAGGTAGTTGATTGCAGCATCAGCAGCGCTGTGAGACTGTGAGAAGTGATCATTAAATACAGTACCGGTCATGGTTCCTGCAATTACAGACTCAAGAGCCTCAGACAGAGCATCTACACCTACCAGGTAGATATCCTTGCCTACAGTACGGTTAGCTGCCTGAATAGCCTGTAAAGCACCCATTGCCATTGCATCGTTGTTACAGAATACAACTTCTACATCGTTTCCAAACTGTCCAAGTGCATTAGCAACGATCTGCTGTGCCTGATCCTGCTGCCAGTTACCAACCTGATCAGTCAGGCAGCTAACCTCAAGACCTGCATCCTCAAGAGCTTTTACAGAGAACTCGGTACGATACTGAGCATCTACGTTCTCCGGGTCACCCTCTACCATGATGTAATCAACTTTTCCGTTTCCGTTGAAGTCAAGTGCATCAAGTCCAAGATCAGAAATGATCTCGCCCTGGAAAGTACCGGACTGACGAGCATCACAGCCTACATAGGTAACATCCCAGTTATTGTCTGCCCATCTCTGCTCCTCTGTCTCATCCGGCTCACGGTTGATGTATACCAGCGGAATTCCAGCATCTACTACTTTATCAGTAATGGTAGCTGCGGAAGAAGAGTTAACCGGGTTGATAATCAGAACGTCAACGCCCTCAGTGATGAAGTTGTCAATCTGTCCGGACTGGGTAGCCTGGTCGTTAGCACCGTCAACGATCTTGATGTTCTCTGCTTTGAATCCTTTGCTCTCCAGATAAGACTGAAGCTCGGTACGGAACAGAGTCATGAAGTTGTCGGAGAACTGATAAATACAAACGCCGACTTTCTTGTCTGCCAGATCACCATCTACTGCGTCTGCTGCTGCATCTGCGGTATCCTCAGCGTCTGCTGCGTCTGCCTCTGTGGTCTCTTCTGCTGCTGCATCATCTGCCGGTGCGGTAGTGTCAGCGGTCTTGCTGCCGCCACATCCTACTGCCATGGTTGCTACCATTGTCACTGCAAGAATCATGCTCACTGCTTTTCTTTTCATTTTACTAGTTACCTCCCATTTTTAATTGTTCTTTAATGTGTAACCCACCTTGTTACTAATGACAATATAACAGGAGTCAACTGCAAAAAACATAGAATATTCTTCTGTCTTTCTTAAAAATTCTTCTTTTTATTTTGTGCAATTTTATTATTTCATATATTTTCAAAGTGCATTTTTCGTAATTCCGTCAAATCAACCGTAGAAATACCTCTGCTGTATGTTCCAGAAGCTCATCCGGATACTCATAATGGATCGTGTGAAGTGCTGCATGGTCTTCTCCGGCTCCGATTCCGAAAAAAGCTCCCTTACACTTCTTTAAATAATGTCTAATGTCCAAAATCCTCGCTCCAACGCATGGGAACTTCCAGTGGCTTCCCATTGCATCTCCCCATGACTTTCGCGGCACAACCCGGATCATTTTCCGTTGCGGGAAAGACGTCCTGCTCTTCCATCTCAACTCCAAGTCCGTCTGCTCCCGCCAGATCTTTTGCCGTCCTCCACACAGTCTCCCGTAAGAGTTCCAGATCTTTTTCATGTTCTGCCCGGAGAGTCAGCCAGACTTCCGCATCCGCTGCCGCTGCTCCAAAAGCCTTTTCGCCCATCTGTACGCCAATGACCGTACAGAGCACCATGCCTGTATAGTGTTCCGGTGTCAGGAACTCCGGCACCTGTCTTAACAGCTCTCCCACTGCATGAGCGCCAGGCCGCAGAGCGCCGATGCATGTCCGTCGTGCCCGCAGAGATGAGCGGCTCCTTCTTCCGGAAGCGCCAGTGCATCATAGTCTGCCCGGAATGCGATTCCATTTCCTGTGCCCTCTCTATGGGCTGCATAAAAGCCTTTTCCGCAATCATGAAGTTCCAGACTGGTATGCGCTGTCAAAAAGTTCTGCAGAGTCTCTTTTGTCTGCTTCTCCTGACCGGATATCTCCGGACAGGCATGCAGCGTATGTCTTAAATTTGTGATCTGTTCTCTTATGGATATATCCATGACGTTCACACTCCTGTATTATTTTAATACACCTTTTCTGTCATAATTCTATCCATTTTCCTTTCCAGGTGTAGAGAATCATCAGCACTGCTCCCACCAGCCAGGAAACCGGATAGAGAATGAAAATTCCTTCAATAGACGTATAATACGGCAATACCAGCTGAATCCATACGATTCGGAAAAGGCAAAGTGAAACAAGAAGCACCACCATGGGCGGTATGCTCTTTCCGGTCCCGCGCACCGTTCCAGCCAGCGAATGAAGAATTGCCAGAATCCAGTAAAACGGGCAAAAATACCGCATAGCTGTCTGACCATAGACGATTACACCCACATCCTCGGAGAACAACCTCATAATCTGCCCCGAGAAGGTGAGCAGAAGAATTCCTGTGAGCACTGTATACACAATTCCCATGAGCAGTGTCACCCACATACCTTTTTTCATACGATCATATTTGCCTGCTCCATAGTTCTGTCCGATAAAAGTCGTGATGGCCATGCTGAAGCTCAACACCGGAAGAATGTTAAAGCCGTCAATCTTCAGATATGCGCTGAATCCTGCCACTGCCGTTGCCCCATACTGATTAATGCTTGCCTGAATCAGTATATTGGAAAAGGAAATAACCATATTCTGGATTCCGGTAGGCAGACCTATCTGGATAATACGTAGCGCCATCGCTTTGTGAATCCGAAGACTTTTCAACGAAATCCGGTAATCCGCCGGAACCCGGAACAGGAACCACAGTGCCAGGATGCAGGAGATTGCCTGACTGAAGTTGGTCGCAATGGCTGCTCCTGCCACACCGATCTTCAAGCCTGCAATCAACAGCAGATCCATAAAAATATTGACCACAGCCGCTGCTGCCAGATACATCAACGATCTTCTGGAATTTCCTGCCGCATTCAGAATTCCAGCCGCCATATTATAAACCACATTAAAAATCAGTCCATAAGAATAAATCCGCAGATAACAGGCTGCATCATCCAAGATTTCCGCCGGTGTATTCATCATCACCAGCAACTTCCGGCTAAACAAAATACCGCCTGCTGTCAGAATCAGTCCCAGAATGATCGAGATTGTCATCGCTGTATGTACCGCCTTATGAACCCCCTCTTTGTCTTTCGCTCCCAGATACTGGGAAACGATCACTCCTGCGCCTACAGAAGCTCCCAGGCTGAATGCAATCAGCAGATAGATTAGAGAGGCACCTGCCCCGACTGCTGCCAGTGCATTGCTTCCCACATAATTTCCTACAATAATCGAGTCCACTGCATTGTACATCTGCTGCAGCAGGTTGCCCAGGATCAGCGGCGTCGCAAAAAAGAGAAGGTTCTTAAAAATGCCGCCTTCTGTCATTAACACTGTATTTTTCTTTTCATTCATTGATTACTATCCCCATTTACATTCTGTTATCATTTCCAATATCTTTATGCTATCACGAACTCAAAGCATATTCAAATTTTACTTATCTTCATTCTTCTATCTGCTACTCACGGCTGCTCCGCAGGCAGCCTCTTCCCTATAATCTGCCAACGTAAGCGTAGCTCCAAACATATCTGAGCAGATCTCCTGCAGCAACGGATTCCGCCGAAGGCCATTGCCGGAAGCGATGAGGTGTTCTGCCTGAATACCGGTTCCTTTCTGAATCACCCGGAACATTTCATAGAGCTCAGCTGCCATTCCTTCCAGCACTCCATACACCAGCCCTTCCGGGGTAAAATTTTCTTCGCTCACATTCAGAATACTTCCACGAAGTTCCGGATGAACCCTTGTTCCGTTAAAGGTGGTATTCACTTTCATCCGGTCTTTCTGCTGCTGTCCGGCTCTCGCCAGCTGTTCCATTTTTTCATACTGGGACTCGTCCGTTCCGACACAGCTTCTTAAGAACCGCTCCAGAATCGCATAGGCCCGTCCGCCGCAGAGAGATGCACCCACCAGAAGATAGTTTCCTTCTGTAATGGGTCTTGCCTCAATGCCCGGCACTTCAAAATAGTTCGGCGACAGCACGGAAATCTGTCCACCGGTTCCCATATTTAATAATAAAGTTCTTTCTTTCAAACCCACGGAACCAAGGAAACTTGCCTGGTTGTCTCCGATTGCCACAGTCACCGGAATGCCCCGGTAAGTGCCCAGCTGCTCAAAATTCTGGCATACCTCCGGCAAAATCTCCGTATTCACCGCCAGATTCTGCAATATATCTCTGCGGAAAATATGTTCTTTCACATCATAGAATCCAAGGCTCGCTGCATTGCTGGCATGTAGAAGGGGCTGTTTCCGTCCGGTCAGACACATGCCCAGATAATCTGCGATAGTACAGATCCCCACTGCTTCTTCCGGTACTTCTCCGTACAGCTGGTTCCATAAATGAGTTACCAGACCGTATCCGGTAAATACCGTAATCCCGGTCTTCTCCCGAACCATCTCTGTCAAAGTCTTCCCATGCTCATCCGACACATTACCCCGACCATCCTGCCAGGTATACAAAGGACTGATACATCTGCCTTCCCGATCCACATAGAGGATTCCGTGCATCTGTCCGGTCAGACCGATGGACGACACCTCCGGATAAGCATGCAGCAGTCCTTCCAGGACTTTCCTTGTTTTCTCAACGATTTTATTTACATCCTGTATCCGTTCCCATTCCCGAGCAGTCTCCATAAATGTTCCATTGGAAATGGTTCTGGATTCCCATACTTTCTTCTGCTCCGGATCCAGCACTACCAGACTGATGGTGGTGGTCCCGATATCAATGCCCAATACCTTCATTTACATACTCCCATAAAAATTCATTATCCAAATTATAACACACACCAGAAGTTTTTACAGCTTGACATTCTTCCTTTCCTGCTCTATGATGTTAATTAGTTCAAAAATGAACTTTCTAAAAAAAGAGAAACTTAAAGGAGTGACGCTGCTCATGCAGAATAAGGAAGATTTTTTAGGTACTGAACCCATTGGAAAGCTGTTATTCCGACTTTCCATCCCCACGGTAGTCGCACAGCTCATTAACATGCTCTACAATATCATAGACCGCATCTATATCGGACACATTCCCGGCGAGGGAAGTCTTGCCCTCACAGGCGTCGGCGTCTGTATGCCGATTATCATGATTGTATCGGCATTTGCCGCACTGGTCAGCTCCGGCGGCGCACCGAGAGCCTCTATTTTTATGGGTAAAAAAGATCAGACATCCGCAGAAAAGATCTTAGGCAACTGTTTTGCACTGCAGATCATCATTTCCTGCATTTTGACCGCAATCCTGCTTCGATTTAATGAACCGCTTTTGCTGGCCTTTGGTGCAAGTTCCAACACCATCAGCTATGCAACCGCTTACATGCAGATTTATGCATTCGGAACACTGTTCGTACAGCTGACCCTTGGCATGAATGCTTTCATCACTGCCCAGGGATTTACCACCATTTCTATGGTCTCCGTCCTGATCGGTGCAGTCTGCAACATCATTCTGGATCCGGTGTTTATCTTCGGATTCCATATGGGCGTACAGGGAGCTGCCCTTGCAACGGTACTCTCCCAGGCAATTTCCTGCGTATGGGTCATCCGCTTTCTCTGCGGTAAGAAAACCCAGCTCCATATCCGTATCAATCATTTACGGCTGGAAGCTGCAACCATTCTGCCCTGTATTTTCCTTGGTCTTGCTGCCTTTATCATGCAGGCAAGTGAGAGTGTCATTGCCGTCTGCTTTAACTCTTCCCTGCTTCGCTACGGCGGTGATATCGCAGTTGGAACCATGACAATCCTGACCAGTGTCATGCAGTTCGCCATGCTTCCGCTTCAGGGAATTGCCCAGGGTGCGCAGCCTATCTCCAGTTATAATTACGGTGCAAAAAATGCAGACCGCGTGAAGAAAACTTTCCATCTGCTGCTTCGTACCTGCCTGACCTATTCCCTCCTTCTGTGGGTTGCCGTACAGCTGGTTCCCCAGGTATTCATCAGCATCTTTACTTCCGATGCCGACCTGATCGCCTTTGCCACACCGGCACTTCGCATTTATTTCGGAGGTCTGGGACTCTTCGGCATTCAGATTGCCTGTCAGATGACCTTTACCTCTCTTGGAAAAGCAGTCAACTCCATCGTCGTGGCTATTGTCCGGAAATTTATCCTGCTGCTTCCGCTCATCTACCTGATGCCTCACGTGGTATCCGACCCCACCACCGGCGTCTATATGGCTGAGCCCATTGCAGATGTGATCGCTGTCACCTTTACATGCATTCTGTTTGCCGTTCAGTTTAAGAAAGCACTGGCGGAAATTCAGTAAATACCTGTCGTAAAAAATGAATAATTCCAGGTATACCGACTGCTGAAATACAGGTGGTCGGTACATCTGGAACGCTCCTAGTACTATTTGAAAACTTATTTTAATTTGACAAATGGATATTTTCCATAAATATCATCGTTATTCCATTCCGCAATACTCATGACATCCACTTTATCAATCATTTTTATTCCTGTATCAAGACTCTCCTGCAGTGAAAATGGAAGCAACGTTTTCATACGCCCTCTTAACCTTTTTCTCATCGTAGAATCACTTCCAGGTGCTTCTACCACATAAATGTAATGTACTGGTTTTCGCTTACCCAAAAGATACAGATAGTGATAAGAATCATAAAATTTTCGAATTACTGAACCTACCTTTTTATCTTCCATAGGATTAAATGGCTTGGTCTTATAACTAAGTTCCACCGCTTTTTCAGTGTTGGCATTTTTATATTCCATTATCACAACATTTTCGGAATTTTCAATCATAAAATCTGCATCTGAAAGCTGTACTTTTGCATCATGGTAAATCTGATGAAGTTGATCTGATGCCCAAATAGCCTGCGAACAATCCAATCCATACTCTTCATTTTCATCGGTAAAAATTTTTTTCATTTTCATTTCCTCAAAGCCGATATACTTCATCCAGTAAACTATTATCAGCCATCATGATGTGATTGGCTTCCAGATCCTCCATTCTGTATGCAGAATTACTGTAAACTTCCTCTTCACCTGTTTCTTCATTTTTTTCTGACATGTCTTTTAATGAATCTGGTAATTCCGATGTGCCCTTATATAAATTATGGAACATCACCTGCTCTCTATTTTTACGCCGGATTTCCAAATATTTTGCAAAATTATAGCTATGTGTTGCAACAAATATCTGCACACCATTTTCCTGCAGTTTAAGCAAAACTCCTGCAACCAGTGGATACAATTCCGGATTCAAATTTGCCTCTGGCTCATCCCATAACAAAACTGATCCTTTTTCAAGTAATCCATTTCGTATCAGTTTCCAAAGCAATCCCAGTTTCCGTAAGCCTTCCGCTTCCAATGAGAAATCAATCTTTCTTCCATCTTTTTTTAACACATAAAATACGTCGTCTTCCTGTATAACCGTTCCATCAATCGCTGCACTTAATTCATCAAGAATTGCTTTGCATGATTCCGGTATTTCCCTTGTTTCCGGAAGGGAGGCATTTACTACAATATCTATCTGCGTCCCATCAAATGGCATAGTATATTTTTGATTCATTGCAAGAAATCCCTTTGAATGAGAAAGCATTTCTGTTGTTGGAATATATACCGACGGAATATTCAACCCTAACCAGTCTTCATATCCTAAAATTTTTTCATGCGTCAGACTATCTTCAAATATGTGTGTCCCATCAGATACTTTATAGTAACAATAGTCACTTTCTGTATTTTTCAGCATCTCTGAATTTTTCAAATTGTTAGAAAAAAAATCTAACAATCTCTTTGTTTTTCCTGGATTTGTCTTTTCAAACGACCACTGTGTTGCTGCATAAATCATTTTAAGAATTGTCGTTTTTCCTACACCATTTTCACCTATCAATACGTTAATTCCATTGCAAAAGCCTAAATGAAATGCATCTGAAAGTTTATCTCCTGTTTTTACTTCCCCTATTTTACAATCCCCATTATTTTTCCGCCATTGTCTCTGAAAGACCATCACATTTAAAATATCTATTGATTTAATCGCCATATTTTTACCCTCTGATTATTAAGTATGCGGTTTTATTGTGCCATAAATCAAAACTAAACTCAATATCTCATTGTATTATTTCAAATAAATGAATATATCTCTTTGTCTTCTCCATCACATCTGTCAGCAACTCCAGGTTCTTCATGGTATCCGGTGTTTCGATTGAGTGATTTGCTTCTTCATATACATAAATTGATACTTTCTGCTGCTCTGAAAGCCGTACCACCTCTTCCGTATTGCTCCACGGATCTTTCGTTCCTATAAATGCAATGGCATTCTCATGTGGGAATGCATAGGTCTGTTTCAGCGGAGTGTACAGAACCTGCTGGCACGGAATTTTGTATTTCCATGCATAATTGGACGCGATAATCGTTCCCACGCTCTTTGATACAAACAGAATCTCACTGTATTTTCCAAAATCCACTTTTGACAGCTGCTGCTCTGCCTGTGCATACAACGCTTCAAACGCCTGCTGCATCTTCTGCTCATCTCCACGGATGTTTCTACCATCATAGGAATAAGAAAGCGAAATACTCTCCTCATATCCACATTCCTGTGTCAGCTTTCTTGCATAATAAAGCAATGGTTTGTCACAGTGATAACCAATTCCCGGGAAAAATATGGCTAACTTTTTCATTTGTTCCTCCATCATTTCTCAATCCGAATCCAAAAATCATCTTCTGCCATCCGGCCTTCTGTTTTCTGAATAATCAGATACAGATCGTAAAAAGGTACTCCGATATCTTTCAATACAAGCTTCATTTTATCCCTTGTCTTGGGAAAGCATCTGGATTCCAAAAATTCCCGATAATCATCGATATCCGGATTTTGATTACTTCCAAATGCCCAAAACATAATATTGTCTGCATAATTTTTTATCCGAACAATCTGCTTCACTTCATCCACATCAATCAATGTACAGACTTTATTTTTATACATGTACCACATACGCACTGGTAACTCTTTGGGCAGAATTTCAAACTGCAATGCATACTCCGGATCGTGAATCAACATCTGAAGGAGTAAAATGACAGGCCCTTTCACCTGCATATTTCCCCTCTCCCAGCGCTCCACTGTTGGTTTGGAACTTCCAATTAGCTGTGCAAATTCTTTTTGCGTCAATCCTAATTGCTTCCTTACAGTTTTAATTTCTTCTGATGTTACATATTCATTTACCGCAAATTGTCTTGTTTTCATATTCTTATTCTCCAAACCCAATCGCTTTTCTATAACATATCATGATTATATCCATTTGTAAATAAAATTAACCATCAAAATGATTGTTTGTTTTTCAAAAAAGTAATCATTTTGATGGTTTTAAGCTTTTTCAATGTTAAGATAAGTTATATAATATCACCTGATGCTCCACAAAATACAATCAATTTTCTTTACATCTGATATCCATTCATAATTCGGCAATGTTTCATCAAATACCTTGATACACTCGTTCGCTTTATCCGTTTTCAAGAAATCAGCGTAAAACTTTTCGATATCCGCATATAATGCCATCGCATTTTCCAGCTTTTCCTTTTTTGTTGCTCCTTCAAGTTTCAAATTCAGATTCTGTACCACATAACGATCCCATATAGGTTTCTCCGGAAATATAGATGCAAGCATTTTGCTGGAAAAGGATGGTTCAATATTCCCTGTTGTCTCATATAAATATGTAATAATATTTGAAAATGTCGGTATTTCAGATTTTACTTGTTCAAAGTACTCATAATATATGTTTCTCCAGGCTTCATTTCTCCTGATTAGATAAAAACTATTGAATGATTTCTGAAAATCCGAATCCTTAGATAGATCTGTTTTCTTCACTCGATCCATAATATATTGGTATTTATCAAGTCCCAGACTCGCAGCCAGCCGATTCTGGAATACTTGATTTACGTCAAAATTCATGTTCATTATCTGTTTCACCTTTTATCTTCCGAGTCCTTCATCAGATGTTTACATTATACATTTTCTTAAGTTTTCAAACACCCTACTCATTCTTTCACATGCATCTTCGTAAAACTTCTCTTGAATCCTTGGAAGTTCTTCTTTTCCAAACTCCCTCTTCTCAATATAAGCACCATACCATAGTTCGATCTGCAATGCCTCATATCCAAGTTCCTGCCGTCCATAATGCCGGGTAATATAGCCGCCTGCATATTCCTGATTGCATTTTACCGAGAATCCCTGCTTCGAACACAACTGTTCCATTTTCTTCAGAAATTCATCCGAGCAGCTTGTCCCGAAACTACTGCCCAATAAAATATCCGCCCCAAAATTCAAGCCAAAACTATGTAAATCCAGCAAATACACCTTTGGAAAATGCTTCTTCTTTTCCACCAGAAGTTGTTCCAGCCGTCGATGATATGGCACATAAAAGTTATCTATGCATTCTTGAATTTCTTTCTCGTCAGGCAGCACCTCGTACATCTCGTCGTCCTGGGTAGTATGGGTGTAGATAAGGTTCGTCTTATAGGAATCTCCCTCTCTGATTCTGTCCCTGTTCACATCAATCACGTATCGATTCACCGGATTCATCAGCACTGTGTACTGCTGCTCCCGCAGAAAATCATAAAAATCCGGCAAATACCAGTCACTATTTGGCAGAATCAGATCTTTTTTCAGTTTTGCTTTCATCTCCGTTGGAATCCAGATACCGCTGTGCGGAATGCTGATGACTACAGGATGTTTATGTATGAATTCGTTATATATCATTGTCCGATGCTCCTCAAAGTATCCTCTATTTGAAAAAACTGCCACAGTAAATAAAATTTACAAGAATCTCACTTCTCTTTTACACCTTCCTGCTAGTGCATTTTACATGACTATATCATAATGTATTTGACGATCCAAAAGAACTACAGTTCACAAATTTCATTTATCAAAGGAGATCACAGATTATGAATACTTTTAAAGTTATGACCCAGAGTGAAATGGAAACTGTTAACGGCGGAATGTTTTTTCTCCCCAGATTATTTGCAAAAATGATGATCTATTTTATAAAAGATACTGGTAATCACGGTCGTTGTACTCCGAACAATCCCAGATACGAATACAACGATGCAACCCGCGTAGGACGGTAGTCTTTCATAAACTGCTGAAATAGCTTTTATCATTTATATCCGGATCGTCGAGAAATATAAAAATAAAAGACCAGCCCAATCTGTTTGACGCTGGTCTTTTTATTTCATAACAAATACAGGAGCGCAAAGCTATGACCCTTCACAAACAACACTATTTATGTATAAAGCAACACGATACCACTGACTGCGGTCCTGCATGTCTGGCAATCATTGCAAAACAATATGGTCTTGATCTCTCTCTGGCTAAAATCCGCTCACTGGCAGGTACTGACAGACAGGGCACTTCTCTGTTCAGTCTTGCAAAAACTGCTGAAAAACTGGGATTCAAAGCAACCGGTGTCAAAGGGGATAAAGAGGCTTTTCTGGCAGGATTTCCAACACCTGCCATTGCTCATGTAGTGGTCGATGACAATTTGCTCCATTACATCGTTGTCGAAGAAGTTAATGAACAAAAAATTATCGTTTCCGATCCTGCAAAAGGAATCATTACTTATACGCCAGAAGATTTTTTCAATATCTGGACGGGCGCCCTGCTTCTTCTTCAACCAGATAAACAGTTTCAGAAAGGTCATTTTTCTACTTCTCCCATCCAATTTTTTCTCCAGTTAGTAAGGGAACAGAAAAAGACTCTCATCCCCATATTTTTTCTGTCGTTACTGGTCACCGGCTCCGGTATAATTGGCGCTTTTTATTATCAGTATATTATAGATATCGCTGTCCACAGTAATGCTCTGCAAAAACTCAATGCTTTTACAGCTGGAATCATTTTTCTCTATCTTCTCATGCAGGGGATTTCTTTTATTCGCGGACAATTAATTATTCATTTGAGCAATCACCTGGATACCGCACTCGTATTGAAAAGCTATATCCATGCGACTAATCTTCCTATGAATTTTTTTGAATATAGAAAAACCGGGGAAATCATTTCCCGGTTTACAGATGCTGCTCTGGCAAGAGATGCCATTTCTCAGGGTGCGATTACCATTCTGATTGATCTGGTTATGGCAATTATCGGTGGAATCATGTTATATATGGAAAGCCCTGTTCTGCTCGGTATCGCATCTGTTCTGCTGATTCTCTATGCTGTAATTGCTTTCTCTTTTGCACGCCCTCTGAAAAAGCACAATGAAAAAATTATGAATGATAATTCTCTTTTTAATGCACATGTCATCGAATCCATCAATGGAGAAGAAACACTGAAAACACTCCATGCAGAATCTGATTTCGGAAAAAAAGGCACAGATTTGTTCGAAAAACTTCTATCCAGTGTTCTTCGTGGAAATACCATTTCCAATGCACAGACTACATTGACCGATACAACCGCATTCATTGGCGAAGTACTGATTCTGTGGGCAGGCACTGTTATGACAATTACAGGTACCATGACTATAGGAAAACTTATGACTTTTGTAGCATTGCTTACTTATTTTCTGACTCCTATTCAAAATATCATTAACTTCCAGCCACAGCTGCAGACTGCTTTTGTTTCCATTGAACGGCTTTTGGATATACTGGAATTGACACCGGAACCGTCTGCAGAGGAACAGAAACTTTCTGTTTCTGGAAAAGATATTGAGTTCTCAAATGTTGATTTTCGCTACGGTTCACATCAGCTTATTCTTCACAATATCAATCTGCATATCACATCCGGTGAAAAAATTGCGATTGTGGGTGAAAGCGGATGTGGAAAAACTACGCTTGTCAAACTTCTTCTACGGCTTTTTGACTTTGAAAGCGGCAATATTCGGATCGGTGAACACGATCTTCGCTCTCTTTCCGCACAGTCTCTTCGCAGCCAGATCGCTTATGTATCTCAAAACATTGTTTTCTTCAGTGGCAGTATCCGTGAAAATCTGGAAATGGGAATCGGGAAAATACAGGAAAAGGAACTTGATCAAATCTGTGAATTGTGCAGTATCAAATCCTTTATTGATTCTCTTCCTCTCCGCTATGATTCGTCTGTCGGTGAAAATGGAGATTCCCTCTCCGGCGGTCAGAAGCAGCGGCTTGCCATTGCCCGCGCACTGCTTCGACATCCTTCTGTCCTGATTCTTGATGAAGCAACCAGCCATCTGGATTCTATTGCCGAATCTGCCATTCAGAAAATGTTGAACGGACTGCCTGCCTCCATGACTGTCATTGTAATCGCCCATCGACTGAATACCATTAAAAACTGCGATCGAATTGTCGTAATGAATCACGGCACCATTGCAGAACAAGGAACACATCAGGAATTGTTAGAGCGAAAAGGAATCTACTGGAGATTATGGAAATAGATTCTTCCCGAAAATGCCACATGCGGAAGTTCATAAAAAGTGCTGTCTTTTGGGCAGATCGGACGATACAGCGGATCCGCCACAATGATTTTGGCACTTTTCAGTGCCTCTTCCATTGCTTCTTCTCCGAGCACCACTGCATCTTTCTGTCCAAGCAAAGTATCACATTCTTTTAACGGGCACAGAACACGGGCCGCACGTCCATATTGTTTTTCGATTCCTGCTGCCAGTGAGCCCATGGTGACTGGCTCTCCAATCAGCGCAATCTCCGCCTCCTGCTGCATGCGGTTCTGCAAATATACCGTCACAGAATCGGTCTTCTGCGTAACTGTATGTTCCAGTGCACGGGAAATGTCTTCCGCTAACCATTGATTCGGCGTTCCGATCACATATGGGATGTGATATTTTTCCCAAAGGACCTTCGCTGCCCACAGTCCCACTGCGGATACCACCAGATTGATATCCGCCTCACCTGACATTTGCAACGTTTTGAGATCGTCTCCCATGGCCCATGTAGAGAATACGTCCCATCCATGTGCTTTCAGATTTTCTTTTAATAATTCTACATTTTCCTGTGGTCCGAAATCCAGAGGCGTCACACCCAGGAGATTGACACTGCGCATAGAAACATCTCGTTTCTTCTGCCAATCCGGTGCTTTGACAAACCGACTGGCGATTTTTTCCAGCGCGATTCCAGCTCCATATACATAATCATGCATCCCGTTGGTGGGTACAAAAAACGTCGGGATTCCGGTTTTCTTTTCTATGATCCGTGCAATGGCTGGAAAGTCTGTCCCATTCAAAAATGGAATCGGCGAACCTGCCAGTGCAATAAATGCCGGATGCAGTTCACTGGCAGTATACGTAATATCATTGATAAATTTCCGGTCATTTCCCATAACCGCATCGATCTCTGTGAGTCCTGAGATAAAGATCAGACTGTCCTGATCATACCAGCGGAGCTCATCATGGGTATTATAGGTGGAGTTGCATCCGGAAGGATCGTGCATCACGGTCATTCCACCCAGCTCATACAATGCGGAACAGACGCCGGACACATCTGCCGTATAGACCGGAATGATTCGATATGATTGTCTCATAGGCAGCACTCGCACCCCCATCCCTTTTGTATTACAAGTCTTTCCGTATCCTTTTCATTACGGTAAGCATCCATCATCAGCTCTGCCGTTCTCCGGATTCCGTCAAATCCATACAGTCCCTCTCCCTGCACCAGATTCACAAAATGCCGGCTGCGGCTGAAATATGCTGCCTTTTGTCCGATGGCAAGCACTTTCTCCTCTCCGCCTCTTGGCAGCACCCGCATCTTTACCTGAATCGTTGCAATCAGTTCCAGTTCCGGCGCATGCTCCTGAAGCCAGAGAAAATCCTCTTTTTCTTCCGGGCTGATGCCGTCCAGATAAATGGCTTTCACACAGAAACCATGTGTCAGAAGCAGTTTTGCCAGCCCCAGTGGTCTTGGATGATAGAGATAATCCAGGACAATCGGCATCTCCCCCATCAGATTCTTTGTCTCTGCAAGCTTTTCCTCACAGGCCGCACGCTCATGTGCCAGTTCCTCTTCCGTTAATTCCGGCAATCCGAGCATATCCGTCAGCTGCTTTAACTGGTTCTCGATCTCTTCATAGGAAAAACTGCCCGGCAGATAGAGGTGCTCACGTCCCAGACGTTTTGCCTGTGCCTCCATTCCATATTTTCCGGCCGGATAGCAGTTAAGAAACAACCGCCCCCTGCTCATTTCCAGCAGTTCCTGCCAGGTATTGCAGGCAGGCAGTTCCCGTACCCTGTACCCATATCGTTTTAACAAACGCTTGATATCGCTGCTCTCATCCAGGACAAAATCACTGCCCAATACCGAGACGGTTTTCTCATCCGCTTCACAGACCGGAAGGGGATCGTACATGGCTTTTCGAAGCTTCTGATCCGGAGTCAGACTGTGCTTCTGCATAATCGGGTCCATGTAGCAGCGGATAAAACAGATATCCGGGAAACGCTCTTCTAATTTCCTGTAAATATATTTCAGATTACTTCCAAGGAAATGATGAAGGCAAACCGTAAAAAGCAAAACAGCTTTCGGATGATCTCCCCTCTTGTTCAACACATCGGTTACGCCCTCGATGGTCAGCTCCTCCAGATTGCTGTACAAAAGATCCTTTTCTTCCACGATTACATAGGAAAAACGGTCTGCCGCATTCATTTCCGCAGCCGTCAGTACAACACCCCGCATACAGTTCTCTGCACAGACATAGATTTGTATCGTCTCAGGAACCTGCATTCCCGTATGTACAATATTCCAGTTACCGTGTACCGGAGAATTATATTCCAGCTTTGACGCAAACGGTTTCGGAAAGGATGCATCCTCCATCTTTATCACAGCGTCTTTTTTTTCTGTCACCCTAATCAATCGCCTGCTCCTCCTTCTGCCGGAGTAATCACATTGGAATATGCTGTTTTGGCAGATACTCCTTTCAAACGTCCGATTTTTCCGGAGAGTGCACTGATCTTATCCTGCGGTGCATCGATGGCAATGCTGATGATGCTGATCCCTTTCGCACGATAGGGAATACCCATCCTGCCGATAATATACTGACGCGCTTCATGAAGCAGCGTGTTTAATTCTTCAATCGCATCATCCTGTTCTACAATAATAGAAATAAGTGCCACTCTGGTGTCCATGCTCCCATTCCTCCTGTTTAACAGATTCTTGGCAAAAGCTCCCCACCCGGCTGCGGAAGCAGTGCCTGTGTGCCGATCTCAGTCTCCATAACCACTTTTCCCGGTTCCTCTGCGACCACCTCGCCAATGATCGCTGCCTCTGCAGAGTAGGGACATTTTCTCAGTGTTTCCACAATTCCTTCAGCTTCTTCCTTCGGTGCCATAATGACAAGCCTTCCCTCACATGCCAGATATAAAGGCTCCAGGCCAAGCATCCCGCAGACCCCCTTTACTTCCGGCTGTACCGGAACAGCTTTTGCATCCAGATGAATTCCCACGTTGCTCTGCCCTGCAATTTCATACAGAACCGTTCCTACGCCGCCTCTGGTAGCATCACGGATCACATGCAGATTATGTGTGGTGTCCATGACTGCCTTTACCGTTCCCCACAGAGGTGCACAGTCACTGGTCACATCGGCATCAATTCCAAAATCTTCCCGTTCTAGCAGAATTGTACAGCCATGCCGTCCGATATCACCGGTCACAATAATGGCATCTCCCGGCTTTGCCAGTGCTCCGCCAACGGTGACTCCTTCTTCAATCTCACCCATTCCGGTCGTGGTGATGAATACGCCGTCTACCTGACCTTTTCCTGCAACCTTCGTATCTCCCGATACAATATGTACACCTGCTTCTTTTGCCGTTTTCTCCATAGCGGCAGCGATTTCCTCCAGTTTTTCCATGGGGAATCCTTCTTCAATGACAAAGGCGCAGGTAAGATACAATGGTTTTGCCCCCATACAGGCAAGGTCGTTGACCGTTCCGCAAATGGACAGTTTGCCGATATTTCCTCCCGGGAAAAATGCCGGGGATACGATGAAGCCATCTGTCGACACCGCCATCTTGCCTGCCGGCGGAATCAGAACCGCCGCATCATCTGCCGTCAGATCATGATTTGCAAAATGTGCCTTAAATACCTGATCAATCAACTCGGATGTCTGTCTTCCACCGGCACCATGTGCCATCGTTACTGTTTTATTTTCCATGATGTTTTCCTTCTCTCTTTAAATGCTGGTAACTAACTATTCAGAGCTAACATTCGCAACTATGAATACTGATAGTATGCGGAACAGGCTCCCTCGCCTGATACCATACAGGCTCCCACCGGGTGCTGCGGTGTGCAGACTTTTCCGAACACTTTACAATCGGACGGTTTGCATTTTCCCTGCAGTACATCACCACAGCGGCAGGCCGGATTGGGTTTTCCTTCTATTATCGGCACCTGATATTTGATCCGTGCATCAAACTCCTGCCACTCCTGCCTTAACTTCATGCCGGATGCAGGAATCATACCAAGGCCTCTCCATTCACTGTCACAGGCCTCCATCATCTCATCTACAAGAACCTGTGCCTCCCTGCTGCCATCCTGTGTCACCACACGCGGATAACAGTTAACAAAAAACGGTTTTCCTTCCTGAAATTTTACCAGTGCAACCGCCAGTGCCGTCATCAGTTCTTTTGCGGTAAATCCCGCCACAACACCGCTGACCCCTTCTTCTGCCAGAGCTTCACACAGATGTGTTCCCGTAATCGCATTCACATGTCCCGGATATAAAAAGACATCTGCGCTGCCCTTTAATGCCTCATAAGCCTGGGGCATGGTTTTATTAGCCGTCAATATGGAATAATTAGAAAGTCCATCTTCTTTTGCTGATTTCACGGAAAGACATCCTGCAGGCGTCGTTGTCTCGAATCCTACAGACAAAAATGTCACCTGCTCCTCCGGATGTTCTCTTGCATATTTTTCAGCATCTGCCGGAGAATACACGATACGAATCTTCGCTCCCTGTTCCCGTGCTCCCGCAAGGCTCATCTTTGTTCCAGGGACACGCACCAAATCACCAAAAGTACAGACAGTAACTCCTTTTTCCAAAGCCAGATAAATCGCTTCGTCAATAAAACTGACCGGAGTCACACAAACCGGACATCCCGGTCCTGAAATCAGTTCCACCTGCTCCGGCAGCAATTTACGGATTCCCAGACGGAAAATCTCATGGGTATGTGTGCCGCACACTTCCATGATCCGCACATGAGGGCCATCATAAGTCTCTATCATCTCTCTGGCTGTTTTCATGATAAAAATTCCTCCATGAGATGTTCTGTCTCGCTGTCATCCTCCTCTGTGATTTTCGCGATTGCCACACCCGCATGAACCATCACATAATCTCCCGGTTCCAGATCTTCCAGAAGCTGAGCGGAAACCTCTCTTTTTGCACCGCCTGCATCAATGACTGCCGTGCCATTACTGATTTTTACTACTTTTGCTGATAAACCTACACACATTTTTTATACTCTCCCGTTCTGTAATTGATACATCCCATATGCCGCCTGTCCGATGGCAATTCCTCCGTCATTTGGCGGAACCATCCGATGCCGCAGCACTTCAAATCCTTCTTCCATAAGCCGCTCCTCCGTCAGACGAAGCAGCAGCCGATTCTGAAAGACACCGCCACTTAAAGCAACCTTCTGTCTGCCGCTTACATTACGTGCCTCCACACAGGCTGCTGTGATCTGCTCTGCCAGTGTCTGATGGAACAGATATGCCAGTCTCCCACTGTCTGCTCCCTGAAGCTTTGCTTCCGTGATCTGCTGCACCAGCATTTGGGTATTCAGAATCAAACGTCCGTCCTCTTTATACAGCAGGTGATCCTGATTTCCTTTTTGTTTCTGCAGATTATACTGCTCATATGCTTCTGCTGCAAACTCCAGTGCCATCGATGCCTCACCTTCAAAACTGGACTGACGTCTGAACCCTAAGATAGCACTGACTGCATCAAAAAGCCGTCCCACACTGGTGGACACCACCGCATTTAATTTCCGGTCCGCCATGGTAAACTGTACCTTGCTCTCCTGCTCACTGCAAAGGCCAAGCTTTTCCATCATTTTCCATGCCTGCTCACGGTCTTTGGTATATCCATAAATCATGGATACTGCAATCCGCCAGCCTTCCTTTGCCGAAATGTCGCCGCCGATCTGTAAAAATGGGGCAATACTTCCAGCTCTTGTAAAATTCTCATAATCTGCCAGCAGAATTTCTCCGCCCCAGACCGTTCCATCCGTTCCATATCCGGTGCCGTCAAAAGCCACTCCGATAACCGGTTCCTGACAGTCATTTTCTGTCATACAGGATAAAATATGTGCATAATGATGCTGCACCTTCAGCACCGGGTAACCTAGCTCTTCCGCCACCACAGTAGAATTGTATTTCGGATGGAGATCACAAACCACAGCCTGAGGTGTTACTTCCAATAACGTCTGAAACCGGTGAATGGTTTCCTGCAGTGCTTTTACTGTTCTTACATCTTCCAGGTCGCCCACATAGGGAGATGGATAAAACCGGCTGTCT
The DNA here is from genome assembly GCA_018228645.1 of Clostridiaceae bacterium Marseille-Q4143. Taxonomy (GTDB): domain Bacteria; phylum Bacillota; class Clostridia; order Lachnospirales; family Lachnospiraceae; genus Hominiventricola; species Hominiventricola filiformis. Next base: position 2,543,452 of record CP073693.1, on the reverse strand, counting down.
ACGCCGATACAGAAGGTATTCTTCAGTTCTCCTCCAACAGCAAGCACCTGCCCTTTCCAGTCCGCCGACATCATGAAGGGCAGCGGCGCATATCCCCTGGAACGCCGGATCATATAGGGTTCGTTTTTATAAAAATCCATAACCGTATCATCTGCCCGGATTCTGATTTTCCGATTGTGGGACAGCATGGCGTCGCACAGATGGGACAGTTCCGCAACCGCCTCTGTATCTTCACGGCAAATGGGCGCCCCGGACGTATTTCCACTGGTCATGACTAAAATATCCGGCATTTTAATTCCGTCATCATACTGGAAAATCAATAACTGCACCGGTGCATAGGGAAGCATCACACCAACCTTTGGATTCCCAGGTGCAATAGAAGGTGCCAGTCTGCCGCCAGTTTCTTTGTTCAACAGCAGAATTGGTTTCTGATGTCCGGTGAGAATCGCTTCCTGCTCCGGTGTTACAATACATTCCCGTTTTACCACCGCTTCATCCTTTGCCATGACTGCAAAAGGCTTGGCCGGACGTCTTTTCAATGTCCGCAGGCGCTGAACCGCTTCTTCATTCGTCGCATCGCAGCACAGATGAAAACCACCGATTCCTTTGATTGCTACAATCTTGCCATCACTGATCATCCGCCGCGTACAAGTAATGGCATCCCGTCCCCGTTCGGGTCGGCCGATCAGATAGACTTCCGGTCCACATTCATTACAGCACACAGGCTGGGCGTCATAACGCCTCGTCTTCTCATCATCATACTCTTTTGCACAGTCCGGACACATGGGAAATTCCTTCATACTTGTCCGTTCCCGGTCATAGGGCAGGGCATCCAGAATCGTCAGCCGCGGACCACAGCAGGTACAGTTGATAAACGGATGCAGATACCGCCGGTCTTTCGGATTGTACATTTCTTCCTTACATTCCTCGCAGATGGCAATATCTGGCGAAACAAAGATCTCCCCTTTGGTCTTTTCACTTTCAATAATGTCGAAGGTCTCAAAATGGGTCTCTGTCTCTGCGGTAACATCCTCTGTATTAATTTTTAAAATAGCCGCACGCTTTGGCGGATGTCCTTCAAGGGCCTTCAGAAATCCTTCGATCTGCTCTTTTTCACCCTGGGTATATATTTCCACATAGGGTCCTTTATTACAGACCGTTCCGCGAATTCTACTGGCTGCTGCATGACGGCTTACCGTCGGCCGAAATCCAACTCCCTGAACGATGCCATAGACCCGGATACGCCAGGTCAGTTCCTTCTTTTGCATACTCTTCTCCCATCGCAGGATCCCTGATGATTCTGTTATTCTGCTCCTGCAAGACGACCCGACACGGCAAAATGTACGGTGTCCACAAAAGTTCCGCCAAATTTTGGTGTCATCCGCTCCATACAGCGATCCGCATAAATCACATCGAAATCTCCGTCTTCTACCAGCTTTATATAATCCTCTTCATCCCGCAGGTAAAGATCTCCTTCCTTACGAAGCTCCGGCTTTACCATAAACCAGCTTGCTACCGTTACCTGGGCATCCGGTGCTTTCTTTAAGATTTCTTCACGGATCGCAGAACCAATCACCTGCTGCTGTACGATCAGTACTCTTTTTCCGGAATAATCCATCTCAGAAATCAGTTCCTCCACCAGAGGATAACCAACCTCGTAGGGAGTTCCATAAGTGCGTTCCAGATATTTCGCCGCCTCCAGAGCCGCCGGAGATACCACGATATGTTTCTCCACATTGGAAACCTTCTTCACAGCCTCCAATCCGTCTCCCATTCCATAACAGACCGCTGTTTTTTCTTCTGCTGCAAAGCGCTCCCGGATACGGTCCGCCGCACGCAGGTCACTGATATCCTGCGGTGTCATGCCAAGGATCCCGATTCGTCCCGGAATCACTTCTTCTTTCTCTCCCGCAAATACATAAAACAGCTCCAGCCATGCTTTTTCTTCGCCTTTGTCATACAGTTCCATGCCGTCCGTATCCACGGTCATGATCGGCAGATCCACTTTTTTCTCCGTCATGCGCTTTAATGCATGGTAATCCGTTCCGATAACTGCTGGAACCGGTGTTCCGATAATAGCTGCAAACTTCGCATCCAGCTTTGTGGCTGCATCTGCAAGTTTTTCTACCAGGCGGTCATCCCGTCCAAGAATTGCATCCATATCACGGAGTCCTGCACTGAACAGGGCACTTTTACTCTCAAACCACCGGGGTTCATCAAATCCGCAGATATTTCCGGTGCAGCCACCGGCATCGCAAATCACAATAATTCCACCAAATTCATAGAACACAGACACTGCTCCGGATTGATCCGGTGCAAAAGGTGTCAGGTATTTTCTCAGTCCTCTCATTGTATTACACCTCCGCCAATGCCTCAAACAGTCTGCGAACTCCTGCATAGCCAAAGGGCTGCCGTTCCTCGTTCCAGCGCACGTTGGGACATCCCTTATGGTAATATCCGGCATCTTTTCCAATGGTCAGGTTGACACCGGACTGGCTTCCGTCATAATACAACATCGTTGGTTCCAGGTTGGAGAAGACTTTTGTCTCCGGACTTAAAACTGCCAGCTGTTTCACATAGATAAAATTTTCACCGGATAAGGTTCCATAAATCTCCGGCACACGGAATCCATACCGTGCCAGTGCCAACGCCAGTTCAAAGGGATCTCCATTCATCCATTCTCCAACAGCAAAAGATGCATCCGGATGCGTTTCCCGGAATTTTGTGATTGCCGCTTCCGCTTCTTTGCGCGGTGCTTCATCATCAAATTCCACACCCAGTGCCGCCCCAAAGGCACGGTATTGGCTGGCAATTTTATCAATCTGATAAAGTCTTCTCAGCTCTATATACGGAATTTTTAACCGATCATGAAAATCCTCTGCTGCAAAACGTGCTTCCGGGTGCAGTACCAGATTAAAATTTGCTTCCGCCATAGTCTGATATTCTGCGTAATCGCTGCATCTGGAAATCTCATGAATCGTTTTCACTCCCGCACCGTGAAGTAACTCATACAACTCACAGTCATCCACCAACGGCGAAAAATATCCCAGTAAATTTACTACATTTCCTTTTTTCTTCTTCGGCTCCAGCAGGGAATAAATGGACTGCCGAACATGCACCATGGGAGGCTTTCTGCCTTCTCTGGTCAATGCATACATATAACAGGGCTTCACCGGAATTCCTGCATATTCCTCTGCCTTATGACAGACTCGTTCCATATCCGTGCCGAGCAGCGCATCCACACAGGTAATACAGATCATTACAACAGACGGCTTCTTCTCAAGCCCTTCGCAGATCTCTGCCACCGCCTTTGGAATCTTTTTCAAATGTCTTCCCGTTACAATATCCGTCTCATCCATCAACAGGTAATAAAACCGGTCATGATACGCCGCCATGGAGCTGAGAACCGAAGTATTGCGTCCGCAGCATCCCGGAGATACAATCAGCATAATCGAATCCGGCACCGCCAGACCTGCGCGCTTCACACCGAATCCTTCTGCTCCCGGAGAGTTAAAAGCCAGCGTCGCCGGGGAGCTGTAGATCAGATGGGTATGGGAAATCAGCTGTTTGGGAATATTCTCTTTTCCAAGTTCATTCAGCTCTTTTACCCTACAAAAATAGGCTTCCTGTTTCATGCATATTCCTCTTCTTTCCACAACAATGCAGCCAGATCAAGGAAACATTTGCTGATGTCCGAAGTCGGATCTCCCTCTATCACAGTCTTTCCCTGTTCCTCCCAGTGGATAATTTCATCACTTCTTGGCACTTCGCCCACGATCGGCACTCCGATCTTTTCTGAAAATGCCTGTACCTTTTCCTTCTCATTCTCCACATTTCTATGATTTAACACGATGCCAAATACTCGGGCATAGCTGCGGTCTTCGAAGTTTCTGACTGCGCTGGAAATATTGTTGGCAGCATACAGCGCCATTTTCTCCCCGGAGGTAACGATCAGAACCTTATCCGCATATCCCTCACGAATGGGTGCTGCAAATCCGCCGCATACCACATCACCCAGGACATCATACAAGACCACATCTGGTTTATAATGCTCAAACAGTTCCATATCTTCGAGAAGCTGAAACGTCGCAATAATTCCACGTCCCGCGCAGCCAAGTCCCGGCGTCGGTCCTCCGGTCTCAATGCAGAGGATTCCCCCATAACCCTCCTTTGAAATCTGTGACAGCTCATCCGGCTCTTCATCCTCTTCCCTCATATAATTCATCACCGGACGAAGAGGCTCTCCCCCAAGCAAATTGATGGTAGAATCCGCTTTCGGATCACATCCGATCTGAATGACACGCTTTCCCATATTGGCAAATGCCGCCGCCAGATTCGAAGTTACTGTAGATTTTCCAATCCCGCCCTTTCCATATACTGCTACCTTTAACATGTTTCCCTCCTGTTATTTCGTATTGAAAACGAAATTTTCTACGCAAAAAAACCACTTTCCCGGCAGTTTGTCAGGAAAATGGTTCTGCAAAGTCATATATCGTAACTATTCCTGCTCGGATTATCCTTGCCATCAGAGTTTTCTTACAATTTATTACTGTGATGTCTTTTTCACCAAATATTTGACAGATGTATGAATCAGATACAGTAATCTTTTTCATTATTTTATCATCCGGCATACAAATTAGTCAACACGAACTGTATAGTAAAAAACCGGGGAGCTCACAGCTCCCCGGTTCTCATCTCATTTTCACAAGATCTAGATGCAAAAAAAGACGCCTTACAGAAAACCTATAAATCTACTGAAAAAGATATTCAGTCCCTCAATCGGAAATTAAATAATCTGAACCAGTATCTTGATCGGATTCCGGAACAGGAACAGACACCAAACCACAAATTAGGCATCAATAACATATCGTCCACTGATTATTGTAACGTCTCCATCCAACTTTGCCTATAAATGCCGTCTTATAACCTAGCTTTTTCAGCATTGCAAGTACATTACATGGTGCTCCTCCCGGATTTGCTTCAAATATAGGATTCCCCTGCTTACTTCTTAAATCCGAAGTTTTTCTTCTTTTTTCACATGTATTTCTTTCACAATTTTGTTATATGTTTTCTTATTCAAACGATAAAAATACAAAACTACAGCTGTTACGATCCAAAGTACCCCTGGAACAGTCGTAAACGAATGTTTGATAACCGCTAATACCGCTGCATTCTGCTGCTGATTTGCCACATATCCCAACATTCCCAGAACTCCTGCCAAAACGGAAGTTCCGATAGCCATGCCTATTTTATTTCCTAATGATATGAAGGCATACTGAAAACCGTCATTTCTAAGTCCTGTCTTCCATTCCCCATATTCCACACAGTCCGGAACTATCGCATAGATTGCAGTATTAAATCCAGAAAAGAAAAATTGTGACAAACAGGAAAAAGTATAAAATGGAACTGGCGATTCCCCAACTGTAAAAAAATACATGCAAAACATACTGATTCCGGTCAATAAGGCAAAAATAGATGCTGAACGTCCCTTATTATTTGTAAGCCGGAATACAAAAGGAAAACAGGCTGCACCAATAATGGACGGAATAATAATAAACATGGAATATGTGCTGAATAACGCTTTATTTCCTTCCACATAGGTGAAATAATACAATGCATCCGCATTTCTTCCGTAAAGAGTCATTCCAAACAAAAATTGTCCTGCAACTGCTATCATATACGGACGGTTTTTTGCAACTGCTTTTAACTGCACTTTCAAAGAAATTTTTTCTTTCTCCGCTACTTCCACTACCTCTTTTGTTTTTGCAAAACAAAAAATATGACATGCAGCAAAAACACATCCATACAAAGCGGCAACCAGTAAATATCCTCTCTTATCATTTCCATTACCAATCGCTTCAATAAGCGGAACTGTCACAATATTGATGATTCCAATCGCAATCATCGCACTGACTGAACGAAATGTATTGATTTTAGCTCGCTCTTCTATATTTTGTGTCATCGCTCCGCACAATGTCCCATAAGGAATATTCACACAGGTATAACCTAAGACAAGAATACAATAAGTAATTGTCATATAGACAATTTTGGATGTGGAGGGCCAATCTGGATGTGCCCAAAATGTCATGAGCAATACGATAGCTGTCAGCGGCGCTGCAATTAAAAGCCACGGTCTGTATCTTCCCCATTTGCTGTGTGTCTTATCACTTAATCCGCCGACTATCGGATCATTAATGGCATCCCAGAATCTTGAAAAAAGCATCAGACCTGCTACCGCCCCCATACCGATTCCAAAGACATCTGTATAGAAAATCATCAGAAAATTTCCTACAAACATCCAACTGAAATTACACCCAACATCTCCCATGCCATATGCTATCTTACTTATCAATGGCACTTTTATATTTGTATCTTCCTGATTCACTGCAATACCCCCTTGTCATTTATAAATATTGACCACATTATACCTTTTCCTTAACCATAATTCCTATTTTGGTATCTGCCATACCTCTGTCAGGTATGGGCAGATACCGCATCATTCTTTCTTATTTCTCCTGTTCAATTTGAATAACGGCTTTTACAATATCTGCTTTATTGTTCACGCTGTAATCCATCGCTTTCTGTGCCTCATCCAGTCCAAAAATATCTGTTACAATCCCTTTCAGGTTTACTTTTCCTGCCGCAACTGCATCGATCGCTATCGGATAAATATGACGATACCGGAATACAGTCTTAAATGTCAGCTCTTTATCCAGTACAAGACTCATGGGAAGCGTCATTTCGCCGCTTTTGCTGTATCCTACAAGAACGATATTGGAACCCTTCTTAGCCATGTGAATTGCCTGTCTTGTCGTAATTTCCGTTCCTGCTGTCTCAATTACCAAGTCCATGCCAGCTCCATCTGTCAGCTCATTTACTTTTTCCAGTACATCCTCCTTCGCTCCGTTGATTACCCCTGTAGCGCCTAATTCCAATGCCTTATCAAGCCGCTTCTCCATAATATCCACTACATATACTTCCGATACACCTCTTGCCTTCAGCGCCATCATGGAAACAAGACCAATACATCCGGCTCCCATAACAACAGCTCTCTGACCAAGATGTGCATCTCCCTGAATAGCCGCATGGAAGCCCACAGCCAATGGCTCTATCAAAGCGCCCTCTAATGTGCTTACATTATCCGGCAACTTAAAGCACAGAGCTGCTTCATGAGCAACATACTCCTGGAACACTCCATCTACCGGAGGTGTCGCAAAGAACACTACATCCGGGCACAGATTATAACGTCCTGTTTTACAAAATTCACAATGTCCGCAGGTCTTTCCCGGCTCTAAAGCCACTCTGTCCCCGACCTTCAGATTCTTTACATTTTTACCAACCTCAACAACTGTTCCTCCCGGTTCATGTCCCAGCACAAATGGAGGCTCCACTACATAGTCACCAATCGCTCCGGTTTCATAATAATGCAGATCACTTCCGCAGATTCCTACATATTCCAGCTTTACTAATACCTCGTTCTCTTTCACTTTAGGAATATCACGCTCTTCAAATCCCATCTTTCCAATTCCCAGCATGACTGCAACTTTCATTTTTCCTTCCATCTTTTTATCCTCCTTTTGTATTATCTTTGTTTTATACTTTATTAAATAGTTTTATTATGTCTTTATTTTATATTTACAATGCACTTTTGTCAATATCTTCGTTCTAATAACCCATCATTTCGTCAATACATCCAAAACCACTTCCTTCATTTTGATAAAATCGCACAAAAAAAGAGACCTCATTTCTGAAGCCTCCCATACAGACATTTTCTTTGCTTTATATCTCTTTTACAAAATTTTCAATTACTTCCAATGCCGCTCCAAGAGCTGCCGCTCCGATACCGTATCTGCAGCTCTCTACAAATCTCTCGTCATCTGCAAATGTATCCCGCTCCGATGCTTTCCTCCATATATCCGACATATAAGGCTCTGCATAGCTTCCCACATATCCGCCAAGGATAATATTGCAATCCAGAACCATATGGATATTATTCAATGCTACTGCCAAAAAATTTGTATAGGAATCCCATAAGCTTTCCATCTTCGGGTCTTTTTTCTCCAGCAGTTCAAAAAACCGTTCCAGCTTTCCGTCTGCTAGTTCTGACAAATTTAATGCACTGCAATAGGCATCCAGACATCCCTTTTTTCCACAGTAACATCTCTTCCCATCTGGGATTACCGTCATATGTCCCACTTCTCCTGTGCGGAAATGATCTCCCTGAATCAGTCTGTCATGGTCAAAAACAGCTCCTCCAACTGTATTGCTCAGAGAAATGTAAAAAAAACGTTCCTTTTCATCAGAATACATTCCTTCCGCATAGGCTCCCGCATTTGCATCATTCAAAAAAATGCATGGATAATGAAAAAAACGGCTTACCGAACCAAAAGGCAGCATTCTTACACCAAGAGCATGAGAATATGTGATCAGCTTCCTCTCTAAATCCACAATTCCCGGAAAAGAAATACCTATCCCCAGAATCTTATTACGGTCAGCATTGCTTTCATCCAAAAATTTTTCCATCTCCTCATTTACTTTTTGATAATATGCTTCTTCATTTGCATATGGGAGAACAATACGCAGATACTTTAAAATTCCGCCCGTAAGATTTGTAAGTACAAAACTAACATGATTTTTTGTAATATCCACCCCGACAGCCTGCCTTACATTGACCACAGCTGTTAACGCTTTTGCACGCCTTCCTCCAGTAGAATCCAATTCTCCGCTTTCCGCAATGAATCCCTTCTCGATCAGTTCTTTTGTAATCTGCGTTACTGTAGGCAGACTCATTTTCATACTATAGGAAATATCCGGATTAGAAACCGTCCCGTGTTTACAAATATATCGAAAAACACGGTTCCTGTTATTTTTTTTAACTTCCATATTCGTTGCCTGTTTTATTCCCATACCGCACCACCAATACTTTATTAAAGTATTTTTTTTAGTATAACATTTCCTTTTCTGAAAAGCAACTTTTCTATTTTCTTTTGGGTATCACACACATAAAAAATACAGTTTTATCTATATTCCAGATAATCAATAAACCTCTTCACTGCAAGAGTAGGTGCTGGATTTCTGTAATCTCTTTAACTTTTTTTCTGCAATTCTTGAATAGACATCTTTAGGTTTTCTTGCCATAATTATTCCATTAATGTTTTCTAGGTACATCTAATGGATGTTTAATTTGTTTTTTTAATAAAATTTAGGGAGTAGAAAACACCCCACTCCCTAAACTAAATATAACTTTATTTTCATGCTGTTAGGAAGATTGAAATTTTGTTCACTATAATAATACTCTAAGGCTGTCTTCATATAATTCCTTGGAATATTGTAACTTCCCATAAATACAGCATTTTCTATTTGTGTGCTTTGCTTATCGCTGCCTGTGCTGCCATTGCCAGTTGTAGGACTCTCGATCAGGCTAACTGTTGGATCATTTTTTCGACCCTCGACCTGTAATTTCAAGTCATCATCGACTATATTCAATTTCCATACAAAACAGTCTGGATATACGATTATTTCCTTTACAAAAGCATCTATCACTTCTTCAGGTATGCTATGTGTTGAGAAATTAAAATTCTGTTCCAACCCATACTTTAATACCTGTAAGCGTTGATCATATTCTTCATCCGAAACTTCTTCGTCTATCTGATATGACTGTAGCATTTTCTGCCACTTTTCTTTTTCCTCAAACAAGCTCTTTTTCTTCTCGTCGAATTTTGCTTTGTCGATTTCCCCTGCCATTCTCATATCAACCAGATTATCGAATTTCTTATCTATAATCGCAATCTTTCGCTGCGTTTCTTCTATCTCACTTTGAAAATCAATATCCCTATCATCTTTAAAGTGTTCTTCCAGCATTTCATTTGCGATTTCTATAATTCCATTTCTGTCTTGCCAAAACTTCTGAAAGATTATATCTGCCATTGCCCCCAATTTCCATCCCGGAACCATCGGTGTATCACAGATACCTTCTAAATCAAGTCCTTTCTTTTTTCGAGTGGCAATACTTCCAGTTCTCACCTGTGAATAGCATTGATAACAATACTGTGGAATGCCATTTACTCTGCGCCAAACCCGCCTATTCATAGATGCTCCACAATAGCATTTCAACTTTCTGCACCAAACATCATTGGCTTTATGCTTTCCCCTGCGTCCTCTATTATTAACAGAAAATGATTTAGAATCAAGCATTTTTCTTACTTTTTCAAATTCTTCTTTAGTAACAATAGGCTCATGTGAACCTTCTACTGCAATTTGCTCTACTTCTCCCCAATTCTTAACCTTCTTTTGCTCCAGATAATCCGGAACGTATTCTTTCCTATATAATATAATTCCACAATAAAATGGATTATTCAATATCCTACTTATATAAGATGAATACCAATGTGTCAATCCAGTTGAAGTCTTTCTCCCTGCCGCTTCGAGTGCGAATTGAATTTTTCGCATTCCCATACCATCTAAATACATATCATAAATCATGCGAACAGTTTTGGCTTGCTCTTCGTTAATGATAAAATCTTTTCCTACTTTATCATACCCCAAAATATTTCCATTTCCATATATAACACCATTTTGGAAGGAAATCTTCTGCCCCGCCTTTACTCGAACTGATGTTTTTTTACTCTCGTTCTGAGCAAGTGTTGCCATAATAGTCAATCGAAGCTCGCCATCCTCATCATTCATTGTCCAAATATTGTCTTCAGTAAAATATACTTCTACACCATATTTTTTCAACGTTCTTGTCTGTTGTAACGTATCAACAGTATTTCTGGCAAAACGAGAAACCTCTCTGGTAACAATGAGATCAAATGCTCCATTTTTAGCATCTTCCATCATTTCGAGGAAACTCTGTCTTTTATTAACGGATGTTCCCGTAATACCTTCATCAATGTATCTCTTGTATAATTTCCATTCAGGATGATATTGGAATAAATTATCGTAATACTGCACTTGGTTTTCCAAAGCTGATATTTGTGCTTCATGCTCAGTAGACACTCGTGCATATATTGCAACTAATCTCTCCTTCATCGTATTCTCCTCTTTTATTTTTCCTACATTGTTTCTACGTTTTTATATTAACATAGATAGTCCCTATTTTCAAGCGAAACTTTCTTCTCTGTGTCACTTCTGATATTTCTAAAAACAAACTCAGATATTTTTCCCTGATTATATAGGCTTTTAACAAGTGCTAACGCAATAATTCGCTCCATATCATTCTTTTGCTTTATATTTCTTTTTTCTTTGTTCACCATAAACTCCTTTCACTTATTATGCACCTTATCTGCCAATGACAACCCACACACCATTGCAGGCTCTCATCGGCAGATAAAAATGCAATACAGGTGGCAGGTCATTACTCTGCCCACATCGGTCTTGCACCGTCATTCAAATTGACCGGACTGCAAATCTCTTTACAATCCGGAAGTATCATTATTACAGATATGCTTCATCGCCCTGTGTTACTGCCACACATTTTGTCAGATTTTTCTCGCTCCATACCTTTGCTTCAATGTAATGTTTCAACACTTCTTCACGTTCACTCTAAAAAGAGCAGGCACATCTTTGCGAACCTACCTAGTGGCTCGACATATCCTCACGTCCTGTATGCAAAAATATTCAGTTGTCAAGGTACAACGCTGCATCATTTCCAATCAATGAATAGGAAAGGAATTTTCTGATCGGATGCTATGCAACTTCAAAAGCCAATATTTTTGTAATCAGCTTGGTTTCCAATCTGCGACGTAGCGTTTCATCAATGCAGTAATGCACCTGTCCACTTTCGTCATATAACTTTCTGGTAGACAATTTGATTATGTATCCCTCATAGTGCTTTAACACTGCATTGATGGCACTTACATCGCCCTCTGATGCTGCCTTTATAATATGGAAAGGCAACAAATTTTCCTCATTTCTGCTTTTATACCTCTTTTTCATCTGCTATTCCTTCCATAATCTTCTTCAAAATTTCAAGTGAGCGTGTCCTGTGTTCATGAATGGTACTGCGAACCAGATTCATTTCTCTTGCAATATCCGCATCGCTCATTTCCATAAAATACGAAAGTAAAATAACATTCCTTTTTCTTTCTGTAAGTTCCTTCAAAGCTTCAGCAATCAGGGTATTTTTCACTTCAATGTCATAGCCATGCACTTCAAAATGATGATATTCTGTTCCATACTCATCCATAGTAAATAACTTGCTCAACTCCTTTTCCGACAGTTCAGAGAATGTAACTTCGTGTTTCCTGCGATAGTCCATGTGTTTGTAATAATTTACAGCTTCGCCTTTTAATGCCATCTGGCATAACCGGTCAAACTGGTGCCGGATAGTCATTTCATCCTTAGAAGAAGGTTGCCCCATACGAGTTCACCTCCTCCCGTTCCGAATGCCAAGGCTTTTGCCTTTTTTCCCTTCCGGTGTATCTCCCAAATGAAACTGGGGAGATGTTCGGGTGGATTGAAAAATTTTTAGAAAAATTTTTCTGTATATAAAAAACGCCCTTATGGGCACATACCCACAGGACGCTGTTTATAGCTAATATTAAATTTTCTCCACATTTTACGAGTGTATATAATGCACTTTCAATTGTAGAATTTGCCACATTACTTAAAATGTGACCTATTTACCTATCCTTCCACGCAATAGGCAGGATAATATTTTCCAAATACAAAAATATCCTTTCAACGGTTCAGAATCCATAACTCTCCCAAACACATTCAAAGGATAAAAACATGAGAAAAAACCTTTGAATACTGCGTTTTTTTATATGCAATATCCAAAGTTACTTATTTTATTTAAGTGCATTATATCCCTCTGATATAGTGCGTTATTAGTTCATTTTCTTTTTAAATGGTGAACTATACACTATATACGGAGGTGCATGATATGGCTAAATCTAAGAAAATTGATAAAGACATGGGTTTTCGCCTGAAGAAAGCCAGATTAGACCAAAAGCTGACTTATGATGAGTTATCCGAAAAATCCGGTGTCTCATCAAGATATATCAAAGAGATTGAAAATCATGGCAATGTTCCAAGTCTTGAAAAACTCGGACAACTCATTCGTGCTTTACATATCTCTGCCGATCCGTTTTTTTATCCGGCAGCTCCAACCGATAATCTGGATTACCAAAGGCTACTGGTTTATCTTTCAGAATGTACGGACGATCAGATCACCACTATTCTTGCACTTGTGGAAGCCTATCTTCGTACATATAAAACCCATGAGACAGAATAGCAGAAAGATTTCGATTTTTTCTGGATTATTTCTGAATTATTCTGAAGAAAAACAGGGTGGTCAGCTTCCTGGTAAGCCATCCACCCTGTTTGAACTATTCTTTGATATGCATAAGCACTTCTTTCACTTTGTTTCTTTCCTTTAAAATCCCCAGTCCGTCAAATATCTGCATTACATCTACCATCCCCTGATAGTAGGCTCTTTGTTCTTCTTGAAAATGAGCGTGATCCACTATATCCATATAATTTTCGAAAAATTCTCTGTGCTCTGCAGAAAGCTCAGCCAACACCGTTTCATATTCCCGATTCGCCTTTTTCAATGCTTTATCTGCATTTTCCGATTCGTTTGTGTGAACAGAATACTCTCGTTCTTCTGCTTCGCTTCTAAGTTCCTCCAATACCTCTGCTACTGTTTCAAATACTTCGTTCATTTTGTATCCACCTTTCCATATAAGTATTGCATTTTGCAGTCAGTATTATCAATCCCAAGATTACATCAAATAAATTTATTTTCTTATACTTCATCTTTAGAAGTATATTATCAACATTATTCCGTAAAATCAATCATGTAGCACTTCATCTTTAGAAAGTTGGTATTTGAATGAAGATTTACTGGAATAAAGAAAAAAATTCCAAAAACCTTATTGGACAACGTGTAAAAGAATTACGAACCGAAAAGCACATATCACAAAAAGCATTAGCTGAACAACTCCAGCTTGCCGGATATGAATTTAGTGATTTGACTGTATTACGCATTGAACAAGGGACACGCTTTGTACCGGATTATGAAGTAGTGGCTCTGGCAGAATTTTTTTATGTATCTTGTGAATATCTCTTGGGTGTTAAAAAAGAAAAATAAGCAGTGATCTGGACTATAACTTACAGACCACTGCTTAAATTTTTATTGAAGCGATACCCTACTCCCCATACAGTCTGTATGTAAATCGGTTTACTTGGATTATCTTCTATTTTTCCACGCAGGTTGCGGATATGGCTCATGACAATATTATAATCACCAAAATATGGCTCTTTCCAAACAATATTATATATTGTCTCCTTGCTAAATACCATTCCAGCATTTTGCGCTAACAGTAAAAGAATTTCAAATTCCGTAAAAGTAAATTCTATTTCTTTGTTTCCTTTTACTGCCAACCGTCTTTCAGCATTTATTGTTAATCCCTGAAATTCTAAGCATTTTTTTATGTTCTTATTTTCACATATTTTCATTTGCTTATTTTCTAATATGCTTAATATCTCGCTAATAACATCATCTTCACTATTTTCAAATGACAACAGCAACATTTTCCCCATAACTTTCCACCTTCTCAAATCTTACTTATGTAATAATTCAATTATTACATAAGCAAGATTTACAGTCAACTATTTTTCCTAAATTGACATTTCAACAAATACAGAATATACTATTTTTATTACAGGCGTAAGATTTAAGGAGTGATTTACATGAAGAATTTACCACAAATTTCGGAAGCAGAATTTGAAGTTATGAAAATTGTATGGAAATATGCCCCCATTAACACCAATGAAATAACAGAAAAATTACTACAAACAACAAGCTGGAGTCCCAAAACTATCCAAACGCTCATTAAGCGTCTTGTGACCAAGGGTGTTCTCACTTATGAAAAACAAAGTCGTGTTTTTGTTTACACACCGTTAGTAAAAGAGTGTGAATATATTAGTCAAGAAAGTAATTCTTTCTTGAATCGCTACTATAATGGTGACATTACCTCTATGCTATCTGCATACATAGAAAACGATAAACTGTCTGAAACAGAAATTGAAACACTTCGCTCCCTTCTTTCCAAGAGTTCCAAAAAAGGAGGCGATTAACATGGCTAATTTCATGATACGCTTTTTATTATGCAATGTATTTATCAGCGGTATCGTTGGAATTCTTTTGATAGCCAAATGGGTATTCAGAAACAACTTGTCCAGCCGGATGCAGTATAATCTATGGTTGCTGTTACTCGGACTTTTAGCAGTGCCTTTTATCCCCTTCCGTCTAATTAGTTTTCCGCAAATTTTCTCATGGCTCAGTAGCGTAAGAAACTCTTCCGCTTCTCATGCCGATGTTGGTGCAAATAATGTTATGGATACCGGTTTATCTGGTACTACAAATTGGATGAATGACTTTGCCCTTTCTGTAAATAAAGACACGCCATCCGTTACCGGATATATTTTATTAGGTATATGGATTGTGGGAATGCTTGCGATGATGATATTGGTAATCAAATCTTCTCTTCGTTTACGCATAATAAAGAGATCTGCGCTCCCCCTTCAGAACCCAGAGGTTCGCAGACTGTATAACAAATGCTTGAATGAGATGAAAATAACAAGGAATATTCCTGTGTACAGTACCGCTTTTTTGAAATCACCTATTATCGTAGGATTTTTGAAACCATGTATTTATCTGCCAATTCATTTAATCTCAGATTATCATGAATCTGATATGAGATATATGCTATTGCATGAACTGCAACACTACAGACATAAGGATGCCATTGCCAATTATCTTATGAACTTTGCCGGAGTGCTTTATTGGTTTAACCCCTTTGTCTGGTTTGCACTAAGAGAAATGCGTAATGACAGAGAAGTTGCCTGTGACACTTCTGTTCTGAAAATGCTGGAAGAAGACGATTATGAGAATTATGGAAATACGCTGATTAACTTTATAGAAAAGGTCTCCATTTCTCCTTTTCCGTTTGCTGCCAGCCTTAGCGGAAACATGAAACAAATAAAGCGTCGCATTATCAACATCGCTTCTTATGAGAAACCAACGTTTTACAAGAAGTTAAAAGGCATGACTGCTTTTATACTGACCACAGTTCTAATAATGGGACTTACACCTTTTATTTCTACATACGCAGCAGATGGAAGCCACTACCAATGGGATTCCTCTTCTGAGAATATTTCCTATGTAGACCTCTCCACATACTTCGGAGAATACAAAGGCAGCTTTGTTTTATACGATTTGGAAAACGATGCATGGAGTATACATGACATGGAGCATGCCACCTTACGGGTTGCTCCAAACTCCACCTACAAGATATACGATGCTTTGTTCGGATTGGAAGAAGGCGTCATTACACCGGAAAATTCGTTCATTGCATGGAATGGAGAAACCTATCCATTTGAAGCATGGAACGCAGATCAGACCTTACAGTCTGCAATGAACTCCTCTGTGAATTGGTATTTTCAAGCAGTAGATGAACAGCTTGGAGCCTCTGACGTTTACAGCTATGTTCAAGAAATCGGATATGGTAACGAAAACATGAGTGGCGATTTCTCCTCTTATTGGATGGAATCCTCCTTGGAAATCTCTCCAATAGAACAGGTCGAACTTTTAACCAAGCTGCAGAATAACAGTTTCGGCTTCGCCCCTGAAAATATCAATGCAGTAAAAGATGCCATCTGCCTTTCAGCTTCCGATGCCGGAACATTCTACGGAAAGACCGGAACTGGCCGTGTGAATGGACAGGATGTAAACGGATGGTTCATCGGTTATATCGAAACTGCAGATAATACATACTTTTTTGCCACCAACATTAGTGCAGACAGCGATGCTACTGGCGGCAACGCAACTGAAATAACCATGTCTATCTTATCAGACATGAATATCTGGGTATCACAGAAATAACAAAAACGAGTAAAGGTTAACTGTAGAATTAACTTTTACTCGTTTTTTCGAGGCTTATAAATATTAAATGTTTTTTCTTTTTTTAATTACTACTTTTTGCAATATTCATAAATATTAAATGGTTCTTCTCTTTTTTCAAATAAGATATCAGCTTCTTTAATAATCTTAATAAGTTCTTCTGTCTCTACACCTACTGTTTTTAGTACAAGTAACTTCTTTTCATTCGTTATGAGAAAGAAAAAACCTTTGTACAAAAAGACTCTATCTATTTCTTTAAGTTCACAGATCTTTTTATCTTCTAATTTTATTCCCTGAACATCAATTTCCACTTTGTTATATCTTGATTTATTCCATACAAATTCATGGACATTATTTTCAAATTTTTTTCCCTTAGATTGAAACCAAATAATCCAAATCAATGCAATAATAGAAATCCCCATTCCCACATAAAACATCGGATAACTCTTTACAAAATAGCAGCCGATTGATAACAAAAATAATACTGGTGTCATTATATAAATAATTTTCCTTCTATTATTTTTTGTCTTAAGTAATTGATATGGCATAGCATATTCTAACGAAAGCATATACTCTAATGCTTTTCTATCTTCATCGGTCATAATAGACTTTATAATCATTTTTACTCCATCCTTCCCTTAAATACGTTAAGAGATTCCTATTCAAAAAGGAATCCCCCAATCGTTAATTATCCTCTCCGTATCCTCTTCTAACTTCTTCCTTCTTGAAACCAACCAAACAATAACTGCCGCTGTAAAACCTACTGTACAAATAACTACTCCGAAAAAATGACTTCTAATGCTTCCATATTGGCATAAATGCCATAATTGGCACAATAGAAATATGTAAAATATGAAGCTACTGATTTTACTGATTTTGGAAATATATTTCATAATTCATCTTGCTCCTTTTTAGTGTCCACGTATATCCAATTCATCCAATAGAGAATTTCCACTTCCCCAAGAATATACAATGTAATAACCCCTGTCCTTTATTTCTTCCGCAAATTGTAGTGTCCCGTGATCAATCCCCTCAATGGACTGCCCTTCCTGAATTTTCACCAAACATTCCCACTCATTACTTCTGTACCTTGAATAGTAAGCATCCAATTCTTCCAAAGACAAGTCACTTCGAATTAGAATTGCTCCGAAATACTGCATTCCATTTCCGTTTCCTGTCAGCTTCCCTGCTTGTGACAGTGACTCTATCAATTCCGTTTCCTCTGGCAGCGGAATTTCACATAATGTCTTTTCCACCTTATAGGCTGTATGGTTATTTATAAGCGGAATTGAAACAACTCCTCCTATTAATACAACTGCTGCCAATATTCCAACTACTTTTAATTTTTTCATGTGTCCTCCTTCCTTTTCTTACGCCTGTAAGATTACCACAAAACACAACTATTATCAAATCATTCTTTAATTCGATATTGGTAGTCTGGTATGTGCATAATTCCGTCATTTAGGATTTCATTCCCCAAATACTGAAAACTGCCATCCTCTGCAAACCTTACCGTAAGTTCATGGGTTATGACTGCATCATCACAAATGACCATGTCGCAAACCGCCTCAACTGTTAATGTGATTGTCCCATCCTCATTTTCTTTGATGTCGATAACCTCCGGCAGAGAAGTTCCAAAGAAAGTCGGTGCATAATTAAAGCATCCAAGTCGCGCCCAATAATACGTTTGGTTTTTCTCATCAAACACCGCATATTCCCGTATCTGCTCTGCCGTCACCGGAAGATACTCCATAATTAAATTTTCAAATTCCTCTTTTGGTATTCCATTTGGATAATCCTCGGCATCAAACGCCTTGTGATATTTCATGGCAAACAGATATTCATACATTCCATTATAATCCAGTTTTTCCATATGGTCAGCATCCCAATTCGAGCATAAAAGATTATTTCCCTGATACCCCAGACCTTGTACACATTTTTCTGACATTTCCCTTTGTTCCTTAGTCATTGGTTTTATTCTTACCAAACAACTTCCATCAACAATCTCGGTAACTTCCGGTGGTTCTGGAACACATAACTCATACCCAAACCATCCTTTCTCTGTATACTTCCACTCTTTTATCCTTGCATAAGATATATAGGACATTCCGTAGGTATCATTGCTGTTCCATGTAGCACATGCACTTATTAAATACATATCTTTTCCATCAAAAATAAATTTATCTCTGCCAATGCCTCCGTCCGAATGTAACTCATAAAGCACTACCGAACCTGCCTTCTCGTCCTGACAGTTTTTAAGAAACGCTTCAACTCTTTTATAATTTTCCATTGCTGCATATGCTTTCATCGTTGTAACCGGATATCCTTTTTCTTTTATGCGATCCTGCATTTTATAGATTGTCTTATCATCCAGAACTGGATTGACTGCATCCCCTTTATCTGCCAGAATATAAATATCAGAAATAAGCACTAAAACCTTTTTACACTCATCCTCTGCTTCTTTTCTTTCTGTCTCATTTATTGGAAGGTCATAACCTTTTTCCCACTGTTCTGTAATATCTTCTTTGTTGTTCTCATTTTCTTCCGAAAAATCAACCTCTCTACTATCCATCAACTGACTGTCCAATGTCCTACCTCGTCTTATACATCCACATAATAAACAACTGATCAGCACAATGAACCAAATACGCTTTTTCATAAATATCGTCCTTTCCTTCCAGCCACATTAAGGATTCATTCTTGCTATGACTGGCAATTCCAATTCTCTTTGTTCAATAGAATTGGCTAAATATCTAAAAGTTCCATCTTCAAATGGCTGAACCACAATTCGATTTGTAAATGCGCAGTCGGAATTATAATCTGCCCATACTCCATCTACAATCAGAGTAATCGTTCCATCAGAGTTTTCCGTATAATCAACCACTTCTCCAAACGGTGGATATGGGCTGGCAGAAATCATGTCATATTCATAGCTATTACTTTTTTCGTTATATTTACAATATTTTCTTAGTTGTTCCGTGGATACCGGGAAATATGTAGTCATTATTTTCTCGTATTCTTCTGCTGGAATCTCCCCATTGTCCGTTTTTAAATTTTTCCCTGTATAAATTCGATAAATATCCTCAAACATGCAAGGCATCAATATATCTTCCACATTGCTGCTATCCCAGTTTACAACCAGCATATTATAATTTACATAACTAAGACCAGCTATATATTTTTCTGTAAGTTCTCTGCATTTTTCTGGAAGTAACTTTACTCTCCAATATTCTCTCAATCCTGCATGCGCAACTGGATTTTCAAACGTATAAATAAAATATCCTTTTTCAGTAAATTTAATTTCTGACAAATCACTTACCGAAGTTCCAAGTATCTCTGGTTCTCCGCCCTCTCTCCATCGAATACCTACATAGTAACTTTGCAACTTTTCATTTCGATAGACAAATGTCTGTGCGCCAAGCAATCCATCAGCTTGAACCACAAATACTGTTATCAATGTATCCTGACCAATAAGATAACTTTTATAGAAATTTTGCAATTTATCATAATTTTGCATCTCTATATTTTCTTTAACGCATACATATCCACTTTTTCCAAGTATTTTTATAACCTGTTCTCCCTGTTCATTTGTAAAACCATCAATTCCAGAAGCATAGGCAGGTACATCATCTATAATTACAATATCCTTATATACCACCTTCACCAGTTCTGCCGCAGTTAGTGCTTCATTTTGGATATTTTTGCTCTCTTCTTCAGACAGTAAACTTTTTGACTGAGGAATAATCCAATACGGCGAATTATCTTCATTTTCCCTCTCGTAATCAGACTCCTCCTGCCAAAACTCTATATCTGATATCTGTACTGGCTTTTCCCATGTTTCCTCTGCTGATGATTTTCTCACGTTCTTCTCAAAAAAGATTCCTACACTTACAATCATCACCAAGAGGATAACAAAAATGATTCCAAACTTTTTTATAAACCATTTTATATCTTCCATTACTGTCCTCCATATATATCATTCCATTCATCTTCGGTTAAGCGTGGCGTATGCCATGTAATGTTGTTATTTTCTTCCTCTGAAACAATGTAATTTGATACATACTGTACTCTACCATCAGATAACGGTCTGACCGTAACATCATGCATATATACATCAGAATCTCCTGCATACGGATATACTACATGAACATTGAGCGTAATCGTTCCATCCGAATGTTCCGTATACCCAACCACCTCGGAATATGGATATTCTGGATACTCTATCTCATAAAATCCTCTTGGTTTATATTCGTATGTTTGAGTTTGATAATCGTAAATAGTTTTTTTCTGCAATTTATCACTGTCGATATTAAAATATTCCATAATTACATTTTCAAACTCTGTTTTAGGAATATGATAAACTGCACCTATGCCTAAGTTATCATCTGCTACATATGGAAATTTTTCATTATGCAACTTTGGATACAACAAATCAAACATGTCATAGAAATTCAGTTCTCCAAAATCTTCCTCATTCCAATCCACTAAAAACATATTATTTAACTCATATCCTATTGGCAAAAGATATTTTTCATTTAATTCCCGACACTTTGCATCCAATGGCAGTATACGAAATGCTACATGCTCTTCTGCAGAACTTAATGTTAATACATACAATTCTTCTGAAAAATAAGTTCCAGAAAACATCAGATATCCATCATCGGTATATCTCCAATAATCGGTTTGATATTCACCCTCATCTTCACTTTTCATAATTCCATCTTTATATCCGTAGTAACATCTTTTCACATGAACCACTCCATTTTCTGTCTGTAAATGATAGACTGAAAATCCTCCCAAACTACTCACTTGGATAATTGTCACTTCTGCTTCTTTCTGGTTCTCTACCGAATCACAAAAATCCATCACACTTTGCATTTGTGTCATATCAACTCGATTTTCACAATCAACCGCTGCATATCCACATTCCCCGAATCTTTTTATGACTTTACATACGGTTTCCATATCCTTCAGCTTATTTTTTGTTGTGGCTTCCGCATAAATATCTATCGGAATATTTATAAAATTGTCATCCATTCCTTTCTCACTGACAATTTCAATAGGTTCAGAAGATACTGGTTCTTCTGTATTCCCTTTACATCCCGAAATCCCCATCGAAAAACCTATACTAATTACCAGAAAACCACTTTTCAAGAACCTGACTATCTTTTTTGACAACATAACCGCTTCCACCTCTTCCTTTTACGTCTTCTACCATGCTGACGATCATAATAGGACGCTCCATATTCTTGTCCGTTGTAAAAACAGAAAACCATCCCAATTCAGTCCCCGTTGTATCATCTTTTGATGCTTTGATTTCTGCAGTTCCCGTTTTTCCGGCTAATATAATATCCGTTCTATGTGCTGCATAGCCAGTTCCATGAGAATTGTTTATGACTTCTTTCGTATCCTCCAAAACAGTTTGCGCCACATCCTTTGTAAATGCTTCTTTAATCCAGACATCAGGCATTGCATCTTCCTTATATGTAAGATATGGTTTTATCATATTTCCTTCATTGCAAAATGCAGAATACATACAAGCCATATGCAAAGGATTCACAAGAATCTGACCTTGTCCATAGCCACTATCAGCCAACTGTACCTCTTTTTCAATTTTTTCTGTATTGGAAAACTGCGATTTTGCCATCTTAATATCAAATGGAAGTACATCATTGAATCCCAGTTTTGTTAATGAACTTTCCATATCGTTTTCCCCAATTTTTAATGCCGCCTTTGCAAAATAAATATTATCCGAATAAATTAAAGCATTTTTTAAAATAACTGGCTCATAGGCATGAAGCGTCGTTACATGATAAGACCCCCATGATGAATCTTTCTGCCAGCTCAAACCTTCATTTCCATAATCCTCGTTAGGATCAATCGCCCCCGTTGTTAATCCAATAGCAGCTATGATTGGCTTAAACGTAGAGCCTGGACACCAGACCTGTCGAAAACGATTATACATAGGTTTGTTCTCATCTTCATTCAGCGCATTCCACTTTTCACTTGACATGCCCCTAATAAAATCGTTGTTATCATATGAAGGTGTACTGACTAAAGCCAATACTTCTCCCGTATACTGATTCATAGCAACTGAACAGCTCTTATCATCTTTAAATTGTTCATATAATTCTTTTTGCAAATTCGAATCTATCGTTAGTTTTATATCTTTTCCATTTTCTACAATCGTGCTTACTATGATTTTTTTCTTATTGCCATTTGAATCAACAATAGTAATAGAACACCCATTCTGTCCCTTTAATTCTTTTTCAAATAATCCTTCCATTCCACTTTTTCCAATAACACTGTTCGATGTATATCCTTCCCCGTCATGTTCTTCTAGATCTTCTGCTGTAACGTTTTGAACATATCCTACTAAATGTGCAGCAGCCTCCCCCAGTGGGTATTCCCTTACAGTGATATCTGAAATTTTCACACCTGGAATCTCTAATAATTTCTCCTGTCTGTCTTTCTCTGCCAATGTTTCCTGATCTGGCTCAATCGACATCAGTTTTAATTCATTCACCTTTGGAGCTGTTTTTAATGGTACAAATGAATCATCTTTTACCCATTTTGCTGCTAATTTTTTTTCTATATCTTCTGTTTTCATTTCCAATAATTCTGCCAACTGACTGATAGCATCATTCTTATTCTCTAATTTTCCGGGAACTACGCCTATAGAAGAAGCCACTCCCTCGCCTGCAAGCATGTGACCATTTCGGTCTATAATCTGCCCTCTTTTAGCACTTGTTGTAGACACTTTTACCTTATCTGTGGAATCCAGCTCTGGAAATATCAAAGAATCATTCCATATCAGCTTATATTTGCCTTTTTCCAGTATAAATGATGCCTTATTTTCAAAAGTTACGTTTCCTGCAACAGTATCCATAGATGTTTCATAACAGATTTCTTTTTGTTCTTTATCATAAGATGTGATATGAACTTTCATATTATCTACATCAATTCCCTCATAAATAGCAGAATTACGTTTTACAAAATCTTCCTGACTGATATTCCCAGATATTCCTGCATCAATCATTTCATACATTTGTTCATATTCTCGATTTGAAATATGAGCCATATATGTTTTAAGAACCTTCTCCGGTGATACATCAGGTACACTTTCATACCATACAAAAAAGGCAACCACAGCTGTAATCAAACATAAATTCATGAGCCATATAATGTATATCCTACTTTTTTTCTTTTTCCTTTTTTTCGTCATAGCATCTCCTTTTTCTTACAGTTGTAAGATTTCAATTTAAAAAATTTTCCCATTGTATTTCAAAAATTTGAATCTATAAATTCCATCAAATTTCCTATGTTAATTATAATAATCATCTGGATCACCATATTTCAAAACTGCCTCCTGCAATTCATCATCACTTAACGTTCTCATGATTAACCAGTTTTCTTCATACATATAATGCGGATATCTAAATCTGGTTCTTACAAATGTATTATTCACATATAAAGCGATATGTTCATCATATTGCTCTACTTTTTCATCAAACTTAAAACTATATATCAACCAATTCCATGCGAGAAACAAAACAAGACAAAGAGTACCGGAAACGGTTACTATCGTCATCATCATTTTGACTACACCATGAAAAATCTTTTTAATCCGCCTTCCTAACAGACATGCCACTGTTATCAATGCTATCTGCCAAAACACGCATAACATCAAAGCAATCATAATTGCACTCTGCGGTATATAACATCTCCCGTCCCCCAGCAATTTCTCAACTAAAAAGAAGATAATTGTAATCATGCCCATCATACCAAGTACAAATATCAATATATAGTTCCATATTTTTCTCTGTATCTTCATGTGCCTTCCTCCATTCCTTTTTAAAATTTGAAATTGATATCACCCTATATCTTACGCGTGTAAGATTTAAACGTCAAGTCTTTATTTACTTTTTCTAAACTAATGAAGCATCCGGCACACCCTCCAGGAGTGCCAAAAACAACCTTAGCAAGCACTGCCTGTGTCATGACACAGGCGAAATCCCCCACACTTTCCTATCGTCTGTGTGGTTGAATTTCCATAGGGAAGTATCCCTAACCCTCTCTTGATTTTTCTTCGGTTTTCCGGTGGAATACCTTGACCTTTCCTACCGTCTTTGCTACAATTTGCTATGGGTAATTACACCCAAAATTGAATAAAACATGAAACAGACTGTTGTAAAAATCGAACATTTTACAGCAGTTTTTTTGTACCCAAATTTAGAAAGGACGTGACTCAATGGCAAACAGAAACCGCACCAATCCGGTGCAATTTTATCTCAGTGATGATGAGCAGTACATTCTCAATACCAAGTTCAAAGCATCCGGCATGAAAAGCATGTCAGCTTTCTTACGCAAGCTGGTTTTATATGGATATGTGTATGATGTCGATTACAGTTATCTGCGAAATTATAATACAGAGCTTGGACGAATCAGTTCCAGTCTGAACCAGATTGCAAAGCGGATAAACAGTACCGGAAACATCTATCAGGACGATATGAATGAAGTAAAGGAGTTGATGAATGAAGTATGGCATACACAAAAATCCATGCTATCAAAGCAACCATTGATAAAGCAATAGATTACATCTGCAACCCCGACAAAACTGATGAGCAAATCTATGTTTCATCTTATGCGTGTGCGCCAGAAACAGCAGCGATTGACTTTAAGTACACCCTTGACCATTGCAGGGAAAACAGTCCTAACAAAGCCTATCATCTGATACAGGCTTTTGCTCCGGGAGAAGTCAGTTATGAGGAAGCTCACCGCATTGGAAAAGAACTTGCTGACAAGGTTTTAGAAGGGAAATATTCGTATGTTCTCACCACACACATTGATAAAGGACATATTCATAATCACATCATATTTTGTGCTGCTGATAACATCGAGCATAACAAATATCACGACTGCAAACAGTCCTATTACCACATCCGGAATCTGAGTGATGAGCTGTGCAAGGAACACAATCTTTCCGTCATCATTCCGGGTGCGCAGCGTGGCAGAAAGTACAAAGAATGGCAGTCTGAGCAGAACGGTTCTGCATGGAAAACGCAGATCAGAAAGGACATCAATTTCTGCATCAAGTCGGCTTCCACTTACGAAGAATTTCTGCTTCTGATGAGAGCCAAAGGGTATGAAATCAAAGGGGAAACTTTTGAAGAAGGAGCTGCCAAATACATCTCATTCCGCCCTCTTGATAAAGAACGTTTTGTGCGTGGCAGTGCGAAGTCTTTGGGTAAGGAATACACAAAGGAGCGTATCCGGGAACGCATCGAAATGAAGCATGAGCGAAAATCTGTCATTCCGAAAAAAGACTACTCTGCCCGCAGGCTCATTGATACCTCGGATGAAAAATTTCAAAACAGTCCCGGACTTCAGCAATGGGCAACTATCGAGAATTTGAAGATTGCTACACAAAGCTATAATGAAGTTGGTTCTCTCTCCGATCTGAAGCATCAGATTACTGTGAAAACCGAAGCCGGAAAATCTGCCAAACAGAGCGTTGTGAAACTGGAACACCACATGAAAGACCTTGCAGAAATCATCAAATATGCCGAGCAGTACAAAACCAACCGCTCCTATCACATCGCCTACAAAAAGTCAAAGAATCCAGACGCATATTTCCGCCGATACGAAAGCCAGCTCATTCTATATGGCGGTGCACGACGTGTACTTGAGCAGACTGGGATAAACTTAAAAGGATTGAATGTTGATAAGCTAAAAGCGGAATATCAGGAACTAATGAAACAGAAAAATGAACTGACTTCCACCTACAAGAACTGTGAAAAAGAGGTTCAATCATTAAACCGAAAACTGGAAAATCTGAATCAATACCTCGGTCAGACACAGCCCGATTTTACCTCAGAGCAGTCCAGGAAAAAGAATAATCCCATCTTGTAGCTTGTTAATGTTTAACGCATGTATTATACTTAATTTATTATTACAAATGTTTAGGAGAGACTATGGCAAATACAGATTATAAATCACCCGATGCTTTAATGCGGCATCTTAGGGATAATGGAATTTCCATCTCAGGAAGTTCACAAAAACAACAGCTCATCAATACCGGATATTTTCATGGATATAAAGGATACCGTTTTTTTGTATCTTCCTCTAACAGACTTCCATTCACTTCATATAATGAGATTAACGCAACCATTCAATATGATACAAAATTAAAATCTCTTTTATATGGAAAAATGATGTTTATAGAAACTGCGCTTAAAAATATTGCTTTGAACACCATTATGTCAGAAATTGATTCCAGCAGTATCTATGATATGTACGATAAAGCAATCAGCAGCTACAAAAATGCACCAGCCGGAACCCGTGAAGATATAAAAAAGAAATACCAGAACAACAAACTAAATCTTCAAGGCTCCATACAAAATGCCATTGCTGCTGCATACCGAAAAGAGAATCCGAAAATCACTCATTTTTACAATAATGTCAATTACAATGAAGTTCCTTTATGGGCAATATTTGAAATTCTCACTATGGGCGATTTTGGATATTTGCTTTCATGCCTGACCATTGATATGCGTGAAAAAGTATCCCGTGCAATCGGCATCAATCTATCAAGTGATACTTACCGGGAATTACTTTATAAATATGTATATGCCTTAAAAGATTTAAGAAATGCCATTGCTCACAACGATGTGGTATATGATACCCGTTTCAAAAAAATGGACCCTTCAAGACCAATGAAACAATGCCTGATTTTAGAAATGGGGATGCCGTACATAAATTTCAAAACAATCGGCGATTACATCATCCTTATCTGTTACTACTTAAAATTACTGAAAGTCTCTAAAACAGAGATCAAATCATTCATCCGTGAATTTGAAAAGATTACAAGAGAATACGAATCTTCTGTAAACCCGAATGTTTCAGCTATTTCGATTCATCCTGATTTGTTCTCTCGCTTAAACATCTTAAAAAATTCCATATAATGCTTGCATATTTTACCTGCCTATAGTATATTATAGATAGCAATTGGGGTATGTGTTTGCGGACACATACTTGGAGGAGTCGGAGTGATCCGGCTCCTCTTTAATTTTTAACAAAAAAACGGTAGTCAAAAGGGGCACCTAATGACTACCATATTTTTATTCTGCCGCTTCCAACACTAATCTGGCATATTCTTCATCACCTATGCTTTCCAGTTTTCCTGCCACACGCACCGACAATTCTAAAAGTTCATCATCGTCGATATGTTTCATTGCCTTATGAATGCCCTCTATAACCTTTGCCCTGCTGTCACTCTGGAAAATACATATCAAATTCGTTTCTTCTACCGTAAATAGATTATTCATATTCCTATATCTCCTCCCTGTTCGTTTTTTTAGTCTTATCCTGCTCTTTAGCATCTTTATTCTTTCCTTGTGCTACTTCCTTCTGCTTGGCTACAAGCCGCTCCTTTAAGGAAGAACGTGCCTGCGGTTTTTCCTGCTGTTCTTTCTTTTCTTCTTCACGATTGAATTTCTCCACACCATTATTAAGCCTGTCATCAATCATGTTATAATTCTGCTCCTCCAGCTCCTCGATCTTGGCAAGCGGCTTATATTCTGCCAGCTTAGCAATCAGCTCTTTTGCCTGTCTTTCACTGTCCTCGTCAATTCCCCCATCAATAGATGTCTGCAAAAAAATCTGTAATGGCTTCACATTGCCGCTTCTTATATCATTTGCAATCATCTGAACCTGTGCTTCCCTGTCCGGTACCAAGTCTCTATATTCAAAAGTGTCAATATCATAGGATAACTGATCAAGTTCTGCCGCAAGCGTCTGTATCTTCGTTTCTTTTGTCTCCCGGTCATTGACCTCTTTCTCCGGATATGCCGCAATCAGTTTTTTAAGTGCATCCTGCACTGTGGGAGTATCCCGAAGCTCTGGTGTGTAATTCAGAAAATCCACATCTATGCAATTCCCTCTGACAATATCTGCTTCCTCATCTTCCCATTCTTCTGTCCCCTCAATGTGCATATTGACACCAATCGAAGGAATCCCATGCATACGGGACGGATCAATAGCATTATAAAGTTTCATTGCTTCCTCTATCGTTTCAATGCCCTCATGGTATTCACCCATATTATGAAATTCTCCACACTCCGCAACCGTAAATGTGATATGGACTGTCTCCGGCTCAACCATAGGTTCTTTTTCCAGTTCAGACAGCACTTTTTCTTCTGATGCAAGTGCGTTTTGTTCCTGCACAACTTCTCTGCCCTGTGTGACAAGCTGATTATTGATCTGCTCCTGCTGTGCCTTCTCCTGCAGATAGGTTTCTACCTCCGGCAGATATGTCTCCAGCGTTCCAGTTTTTCCCTCTGTAATCGGGTTAATATCTACCTGAATACCTGCGATGTAAATACTATCCTCATGAAGCAGATTAAAAAGATCATCTTCTCTGGTGGAACCGATGTATTCCACAACCACATCCAGATCAGAATTTTCCTTTTCGATACCTCTGCAACGGCTCCCGGCTACAACCACATCCACAATCTCTGCATCCAGACCGTACTCATCTATCTGTGACTGCACATAGGCATATACCATCTTTTCTATGTCATCTGCACTCTGTCCGTCCAGACTATGAAACAATTCCTCTGTCTTTGCCCGAAAATCTGCAACCACATCCGGATTGTTCTCTCTAAATTCTGCCTGCTTTGCTTCCAAGTCTGCCTGTTCCACTTCCTCTGCTTTTTCAGATAGTTCCTCAAAATCAACAATCTCCGCTTCGGAACCTGCATACACCTCGCCCTGCAAAAATTCATCACGATAATACTGCTCTGTAACCGCTGAAAAGCGTGGTTCTTTCAGGTCTGCAATCACCATATCCATTGCACGCTGAATGGTAATATCCGGGTTGTCATAAACAC
Source organism: Clostridiaceae bacterium Marseille-Q4143 (assembly GCA_018228645.1). Lineage (GTDB taxonomy): Bacteria > Bacillota > Clostridia > Lachnospirales > Lachnospiraceae > Hominiventricola > Hominiventricola filiformis. Next base: position 2,513,653 of record CP073693.1, on the reverse strand, counting down.
CGCCATCTAGTAAATGATACTGCTCATTCAGAATGGAGTAATCATATCCCTCATCACATTCATGCATCAGGATATAACGGTCTGCGATATGTACCGCAAGCTCTGTCTGTATTTCGTTCTCCTTGCCTTCCAATGTCAGCATAAATTTCGGCAGTTCCGTAAATCCAAAAGAATCAACAAAGTGTGCGCTGTTCTCGCCATCCTCATGCAATACTACAATGTCGCTGACTGAAAGCGAATGAGCCTTATAATCTGCCGGATGATCAATATTGAACTTTGTATAGATTGCTTCCAGTGTTTCCGATTGCGTCTGTCCCTGCAATTCTGACAATTCGCCCAAATACACCAGTTTATAATTTTCCGGCAATACCGCATTAAAATTGTCTTTGGTTATTCCCATACGCTTCAGGCTTTCCGTTCCCTCAAAACGGAACTTATCCAGTTCCGGATCATCCTTTAACTGGAAAATTCCATATTTATCGGTATTTCCATACAAAAGCTGTGCTTCCCTGTTGGAATCACTCTCTGATAATTCTTCCTGCATCATGCGAAGTTTCCGTTCATTCTGCCAGTCCCCTTTTTCTATTCCGCACATCCCGTCATGTTTCTCAATCTGTTTTCTGTCGGATACGGTAGTCTCTGAACCATCCGTATGCAGAAGATACACAGGCAAGTCACCATCGAACAGTTCCAATGCTCTCTCCTGCGTCAACGGAAGCATTTCATTCCACGTATAGCCATATTCCTGCATTTCGGATATGCTGACCATGCTATCCGGAAGTGCGTCAATTTCTGCCTGTGCATCAATCACTGCTAATGCGACATCCTGATTTCCATCCACTTCCTGTGCATAGATATGTTCTGCAAGCTCCCTTGTTTTCTCCATATCCCCCAGCTTATACGCATAATTCACAATCAGATTTCTTTCATCATCGGAAAAGGCAGGCTGTCCATGCTCCAAACGGTTAATGATATGCTCTGCCTGTTGCATGACAGACAATTCCTCCGCATCCGTCAGACCTGCATCAAAATCGTATTCATAATCCCAAAAGTCCGGCATATTTCCATTTAATTCCTTACTACTGGACGCAAGTAACGTGATTTCCGCTCCCTGTTTTTCCATATATGAAAGGTAATTGCCATCCCATTCTTTTTCATCAAGAGAAGCCATATCTTTAAGCATTTTTCCGACATCATCCCTTAACATATTTGTGATTTTCAAAACCTCCCATTCGCTTTCAAAAATGGAAGCGAACTTAACAACCACATCATCGGCATTGATCGGCTCCATTGCCTTATCATAGACTGCCTTTCTCTCCTTCATATCAATCAGCTCATCTGTATCCGTGTTATAACGCACATCCAGATGATACTCTCCGTACTCTCTGGAATCCTGATTGCCGATTTCCGTTGTCCATGCACCCCTGCTTTCCAAATATGCCTGTATGCTCAACTTGTCATCGTCTGTCATTTCTGACAATGCCTGCATCAGTTCTGGTCTGTCCATGCCATATACATCAAGCAGACTGAACTCTGAAAGGTCCGTATTCTGTATGAGGAGAATACTTTCCTTTGTCTGTTCCTGTGATACTTCCCTGTTCCTTTGTAATTCCTGTAATTGTTCCTCTATCCCGGTAATCAACTCCGAAGCTGTCCTCCGTATCGTATCCATGGAAGCTCTCAGTTCCTTGGTATCTCTGCCACTGCTCCATCCGGCAATATATCCAAAGGAATAATCGGAAGTGTCCACTCCAAAATGCTGACATACCGTATAAGCTATGCTCTCCGCTTCCACCTCTTTAGTGTTGCGGTCTTTTCGCATCTGCTCATCCTGCTCCACTTCCTTGCTGTGCAGCTTGGAATGAGCCACCTCATGAATCATGGTCTTTAATGTCTGGCTCTCGCTCATGTTTTCCTGTACCGCAATCCGCTTTGCTTCCCTGTCATAGTAGCCTTTGGAATCTCCGGCTATCTCCTCCAGTTCAATCGGTACTGGTGAAATGGCTTCTACTGCACGAATCATATCCTGATACCCTTCCACATCTGAAAGAAGCTCCTTTGCCGCAAGTTCCGGTATCGGCTTTCCGTCTGTCTGCGCCACATCAAAAACAGATACTGCCCGGAATGCCGGAATTGTTATCTCGACTTCCTCTTTCTGCGGATTTCCGTCTTTATCAAGTAAAAGTTCTTGTGTGACCGGATCAATCTTGTCCCTCTCCTCTTTGATTTTATAGGGTGCAGGTGCAAGGATACGGATTGCCTTTTCCCCTTTATTTACATGACGCTCAAAATTTTTCTGCCAAGCCTTGTATCCGGCCACTAACGTAGCGTCAGGCTTTTGCATCGCAATTAAGAGCGTGTTGTTAAAACTGTAATTATGAAATTTTGACATTGTACTAAGATAATTGCGGTAACTATCGCTGTTGAATAAGTCCTGCAATCCCTGCTCCAGTTTGTTCGTAAGCTCCTGCACACGCTGTTTTTCTGTATTGTTGTCTGCCATAAACGACCTCCATCTTGTACGATAAAAGGCAGCCACTACGGACTGCCCTTACATAAACTGCTATAACACTTTTTAATATTCCCAACCCAAATAATGCTGACAGGTTGGGAATAAACTTAGGAATAAAATAGATTTTCCTATAAAATTTCTTCTTTTTTCTTTATCTTATCCGCTGCATCCCTTCCTGCAGGTGTCCCAGACACCCTTGCCTTCATTGCTGCGAGTTTTTCTTGCAATGAAGTCCGTTCTGCCGGTCGGTCTGACAGCTTACCACCCACAGCCGTTTTCCCAAGATTACTCTGCTTTGCTGGCATATCTGCGACCTCGTCCCTTTTGTTATCCACTGTTTTCACAGTTTCCTGTGGTTTTTCCGGTTCTGCGGCTTCATCATCCATACCAATCGCATCATCGCCCTTTTCATCCATGTTGAGTAAAGAATTAAGCTCTGCCAGACGCTCCAGTTTCTCGGCAAGTTCTGCTTCCTGTGAAAATGGCTTGTCTACCTCTGCTTTTGCTGTTTCAAGCTGATGTTTCACATTGGATAGCTTCATCTGTGCTTCCTCAAGCTGTGAAGGCATGGCTTCCAGTACATTGTTGATTCTTGTGATATTTCCAAGCGGATCAGAGCCGACTTCCATCGGGTGGCTCATTGCACCTTTGACATTCATCACAAATTTATTGTTAAAAGAATCAAAGGTTACATTCAGCTTAAATCCAAGATATTCACCTACATCTGCACTGGCATTGATGCCTTTAATCTCCTTACACATGGCTATGATTGCAGTTCCAGCTTCCTTTTTGTCGGTGTATGATTTTCCACCCACCTGCATAAAGAACTGCTCCTTATCCTCCGGCTTATTTTTCGCATATTTATTCATATCAGCGGTAAAGCCTTCGATACGCTCCTTGAAAATGGCGATCTGATGCGGATAATGTTGTGTGATGTTATCCTCCAGCCTGTACTTCTGACTGGTATGGTTTGCCTTCATCAGTTTCAGCTTCGATACCTGAATATCGAGATCCATTTTTTCTTTTATGTAGGGATTACCTGTGGCAAGTGCCTTGACTTCTGCATAGGAAAGTGCCGCTTCGTCCACATCCTCACAGCTTCGCACCGGGGATTTGCTGGTCATGATCTGTCCGATGAATTTCTGTTTATTCTCGATGAGCTGCCACGAATAACTGTCAAACGTACCTTCCGTAACATAACGAAATATCTTGACCTTATCATTCTGGTTGCCCTGTCGTAAGATTCTTCCCTCCTGCTGTTCAATATCAGTCGGTCATTTTTTGCGGACAGTTCAATACATGCCCTTCGGTTCCTCTCCCTACTCCTGCGTTTGCTCTCGTTTGATTTCTCCCTCTGTATCCTCTTAGCACAAGCGGGACAATACTTTGATATTCCAGAGCTGGGGACGTATTCAACACCGCACACCGTACAATTTTTAGGCTTTAACGCCGTCCACCGCTTTGTGGGTGTGATATGTAATTCACCGACAAAGCCGATGAATTTATAGTAAATCTTGATTTCCTGCCTTACTGTCCCGTCCGCAAGTTTCTCACGTTCCGAAACAAGTATCTTGTCTATGAGTGCGTTTATGATGGTTGCGTCCAACTCTTTCAGCCCCTGATAGTTGCGGATTAGGGATAGAAAGTCCCTCACGCCCTGCGATTTCTCATAGCTGTCATTGAGCGTTTCCGTTACCTCTTTCAGCCGTGCTTCAATTTCAAGCTGCTCTTTCTGGTATTTCCCCGACATCATCTCAAAATTCCGCTCCGTGATACGCTCCATTACCTTGTCCTCATAGAGAGAGGAAAACAGCCTGTCAAGCTCCGCAAGGCGTTTGTTCAGCTTCTTCTTTTCTTTCTCTAATGATTTCGCCCTGCTCTGGTCTGTTTCCGTGAGCCGCCTTTCTATGGCTCTGACCGCCTTTTCATCATTGACCGCCATATCCGCAAAGCGGTTGATGTCGGCAAGGACGGCATTGAATAAGTCCCTCGCTTCAATGCTGTGTGCGGTACACATAACATTGCCATATCTGCCATAATTATTGCAGGTGTATTGTACGCAGTCGATGATGTCGGGGCGTTTCCTCCTGTTGGCACTCGCCGCCCGCATCGCATAGCCGCAGTCCGCACACTTGATAACGCCCGAAAAGATATTCTCAAATCCCCCTGCGTTCTGCTCCCGCCTGCGGCTCGTCATAAGCTGCTGTACGGTGTCAAATTCCTCCTGCGTGACTATCCCCTCATGGGTGTCTGGTATCACTTCCCATTCTTCGGGCAGCTTAGAGGGGCGTTTCTTGCTTTTCATGTTGGCTGCAATCCGCTTGTAGCCTGCAAGGTTGCCCGCATATATCGGGCTTCTTAAAATGCCCCTCACGCTGTTCTCGCTCCAAATATAACGGTTTTCCTCGTTATCCTCAAAGTACCGCTCATAGCCTGTTGCCCCTTGCTCCACCGCATAAGCGGCAGGGCGTAGGATATGCTGTTTGTTGATGTGCTTGCGGATTTTGGCGATGCCGTTGCCCGCTAACGCAAGGTCGAATATCTCCCTTACCACATGGGCAACTTTGTCATCTATCAGCAGATGGTTGTGGTCGGCAGGGTCTTTGACATAGCCATAAGGGGCTGTTGTTCCCATGAATTTCCCCTGCTGAAACCTCGCACGGTACGCCGATTTTATCTTGACTGACACATCGGCAGAATACATTTCGTTTAGGATGTTGCGGAAAGGCGTGATGTCCATAGCGGATTTGTTTAAGGTGTCCACGCCGTCATTGACCGCTATATACCTCACGTTATGCTCTGGGAAAAAGACTTCCAGATATAACCCACAATCAAGATAGTTCCTCCCCAGACGGGATAAATCTTTTGTAATCACGCAGTTTATCAGCCCGTTTTCAATGTCCTTAATCATATTCTGGAAACTTGGTCTTTGGAAATTTGTTCCAGAGTAGCCATCGTCAACATACGTTTTTGCTAAATGCCATCCCTGCCTTTTCACATAATCCGTGAGGATGGATTTTTGTGTCGCAATGCTCGCACTCTCGTTATCCGTGCCATCGTCCTTTGATAAGCGGCAGTAAATGCCGACTTCATAAATCTTGTTCTCCGTTCTTATTCCTGCCATACTGTAAAACCTCCATATCTGTCCTAACGTTTTCATGTTCCATTGCGTACATTCTAAGCGGACAGCCCCTCATTGTCGAAGGTGTCGCCCTCGGCAATCTTCTTCCGAATATCCTCGGAGATAATCGGGACAAACGCTTCTGCAACGGTCTGTGTGCCGATATATTCTCGACTGATAATCATTTGTACTTGCCCTTTTGGCACAATACGCTTTCTTCTTCCAGTTGTTTTCCTATCCTCGCCCATACTTAAATCTTCCTTTCCAGACAGGGCAGGAGAACGTCTGGAAACGCCCCGCCCTGTCAATCAGATACCATCAATCCCCGCTGTTTACTTCTTTCTGTAATGCTTCAAGGAGTGCCGCTGCTTCATCAGCGTTCAACGTGATACCCTTTCCGCACTTCTCACGGTTCGGGGAAAAGCTGCGGATGTCATATTTCGGCTCTCTCCCGTTCCATGAAATAAGATTGATTTCCTTTGTGTAGCCGCTGTCACTCGCAGACAATACGGCGATTTCCTTTACAATCTCATACTGGATTTCTTTCATTCCTTACCTCATTCTCCTTAAAATTCTGTCTTTCTTCTGTTCCAAATTCCTGCATTTACTTCCCGAAAAAAGAAGGTTAGCGGCTGTCCCTGCTCCGTTTTCTCTGCAACTCACGTTCCAGAAGTCGGATGATGGTTTCCTCCATCTGCTTCGGCGTTGTGTCCTTCGGAAAGTATTTTTTCAGTTTGCTTGTGTTGATTTTCAAGGTTTCTTTCTGGTTTCCCTTTTCCTCCGTCATAATGGAAAATATCATATCCATGTCAAGCTGCCCGCTCTGGCTCATGCTTTTCATCCGCTGTGCCTGTGAGAGTGAGGGCGTTGCTTCTTCGCTCTCCATCGTGGCAAAGAGATTTTCCTGCTCGTCTTTCTTCAAAAAGGACAGTTCCACCGCAGGTGTGAGGGCGATTTTCCCCTCGTCCACCATCTGCAAAATCGGCGGTATCAGTTCCGTCAGGCGGATAAAACGCTGGACGGTCATCCTGCCCACGCCGAAGCCCTGTGCCACTTTGTCGTCCGTCCGCAACTTCGTCACAACTTGTGACGAGGTTAAGTCTGTGCGGAAACCCTGCCGCTTCATGGCTTCGGATTTCATCCTGTAGGCAAACGCCCGCTCCGATGGCAGGATATTTTCACGCTGTAAATTACTGTCTACAAGGGTGATGATGGCTCGGTCACGGTCTAAGGGCAGGACAAATGCAGGCACGGTATTTATACCTGCAAGTTCGGACGCACGGACACGCCGCTGCCCCGCAATCACTTCATAACCGTTCCCGTCCTCTTTCGGGCGTGTGATTATCGGCGTGACAATGCCAAATTCCTTGATGCTTTCCGCTAACTCTGACAGCGTTTCATCCTCCACAACATGAAACGGATTGTCGGGAAACGGGTATAAATCTTTGGTCTTTAACACCTTAAAATCCTGTTTCTTCATTCACTTTTTACCTTTCTCTTGATTTGTTTCTGCCTGTTCTCTGTAATTCTTCCAACACTTCTGGCGGTATCTTTGAGAGCAGCCGCCCCATCTGCTCGTTGGTTCTCTGCAATTCAAATATCCTCTGGTTGGCTTTCTGCACCTTTAATTCCTGCTCGTACTTTTCATCACGCATACGCCCTGCATAGTCGGCTTCCTGCCCGATTTGCTCCTTTAAGCTGTCGATATACGCCTGCTGTCTGCCGATTTCCTTAGAGAATTTCTCCACTTCGGGCAGCCATGCGGCAACCAGTTCCAGAGCCTTGTCACGCTTTTTCCCTGCGTTAAAGGCGTTGATGTCGGACAGGGCAGACACGATTTCCCCATACTGCTTATCAAGCCTGCCGCCCAACTTATAGAGCCATGTGGGGACGTGTTTCCGCTTGGTTTCCATCGAAGATTGACCTCTCTCAAGCTGATTCCAACGTGAGGACATCCGCTCATGGTAGGCGGTCTGCCACTCCGACAGGCTCTTTTGATTGCCTAAAATTGTTTTGGCGGACAGCTTATTGTCTGGTGTAATCGGCACAAAGCAGAGGTGCATATGGGGCGTTCTCTCGTCCATGTGGACGACTGCGGAGAGGATATTCTGCTCCCCGACACGCTCCGAAATGAAATCCAGAGCCATCGTAAAATACGCTTTCTGTTCTTCGGGCGGTAACTGGTTCATAAATTCTGGTGAAGCCGTGATGAGCGTTTCCACCATCATCACGCTGTCTTTCCTTGTCCTGCACCCTGCTTCGGCTACCTTTCGGTTAATCTCTTTCTTATAGGTGTACTTTGGCGGTGCGACAAGATGATAGTTATTTTTAGAGCGTTCCATGTCGATATCTGGGTTGCTTTTGTAGGCTTCTTTCTTCCGCTCGTTGTGGCGTTCGCAAGCCGCAACGCCGCCCGCTTTGCGTTTCTGGAAACGCAGGATTGCATAGGGCATAATCCATCATCTTCCTTTCTTCGGCGGGTAACTGCCCTTTGGGTGACAGCGGTGACGGTGGTGACGGCAGTTTTGGGATGCCCCCTGCCGATTGCCGTAACTGTCACCCTTATCCCCTGCATGACGGTCATGACGATGGTGACGGTGTTTTTGGGATACTCCCTCGCAAGAGCTGTAACCGTCATGCCGCCGTTCTTTTATCCGAAGCCGCAAGGCGTAGGATAGCAGGGCGTAAGACCTGCCATAAGGGAGTCCAGAGGGAACGTCTGGCACACGGCTCTTTGCAGGGCAAAGTGTAGTGTGTTACACCCTGTAAACGCAGTCGGAAAAATCGGAGAGATTTTTCTGACCGCAGGGGTGATTTTACACGCCCGAAAAGGGCGGGTGAATCCCACGCCTGCATTTTGCGTTTGCGGGGTGTTCTCCCGTAGGGATGACAGCGGCAGGGTATCCTAAAATCACTGTCACTGCCGTCACCGCTGTCACCCGCAGGGCAGAGCCGCCAACTTTACATGGCTTTAAGCGTCAATGACAGTAACAGGGGGTATCCCAATATCGCTGTCACCGCCGTCACCGCTGTCACCCGCCCTCCTTGCAAGGGCAATCTGCCTGCCGTCTTTCCTGCGGCTGTACTGGTAGCAGATACGGTTCTCGCTTAAAAATGTGGTGTGATATTCATTCAGCCATTTCGTAATCACCGTGGGTATGGTTTCCGTTTCCCCCATAGCGGCTAACAGCTCCGTTGCCGTGCCTGCCCATTCTTCCTTATCCCTCATAAAATCCACCAACCGAAAAAGGACATCTGGTATCGTTTCTTTCGCAAGCTGCTCCTGCGTTTTCCTCTCCACAAGTTCCCAACTGCAATCACGGAAACGGAGCGTGTATTCCTGATAGGGCGTGTCCCTGCCCGTTACATACAGCTTGGCGGTGTCAGATGCCCGTTTCTCCTTTTCCAGAACAAAGGTAGCGTCCGCACTCCCCGTTAAGCCTGTCGTCCCAGACACCTTGTTGAACACATCGCTGTCATTCTGCTTTCGGATGTGGTGTACGACAATGACCGCCAGAGAGTGCCTGTCGGCAAAATCTTTGATTAGGGAGATGTCCCCATAGTCGCTTGCATAGGCGTTGTCTTTTGAAGCTGTACGGACTTTCTGCAAGGTATCAATGACAATGAGCCTGCTGTCTGGATAGTCTTTCAGATAATCCTCAAGCTGCACGATAAGACCGTCTGACAGCTTGCAGCTTGCCACGGCAAAATGAAGCCGCCCGCTCGCTTCGTCCGTCAAACGGAACAGCCTGTCCTGTATGCGGCAGAACGTGTCCTCAAGGCAGAGGTAAAGCACATCGCCCTCCATTGTCGTCATGTCCCATAAGGGGATTCCCTGCGACACGCATAAGCACAGCTTCAGCATGAGCCAGCTCTTGCCTATCTTCTGTGAGCCGCAGAACAGCGACAAGCCTGTGGGGATAAGGCTGTCCACCACAAAGGACGGCTTCTCAAGCGGCTCATAAAGGAGCGTTTCGGCGTTGACTGTCTGTAACTTCTGCATGGGTTTCCTCCTTTCGGGCAGTTATCTTGTTTTTGTTGCACATAGGCGTTGACCTCCTTAAAAATAGATTTACTCCCACGAAAAAAGTGAGAGTATGTAATACCGCCAATCCCACACAAATAAAAAACAGATTTCTTTTTCGGGCGGTGTCGGTCATGGTTGGAGATATTTCCTCATTTCCGCTTTTACTTTCTTCTTTGCAACAGCAACGGATTTCTGTATTGCAGAAGCGGTGCAATGCTCCATAGCGGCGATTTGGTAAAAATTGAACTCATACTCGTAGTAGAGCAGGAAACGTCGCCTTTGTATCTCTGGCAGTCTGTCAACCGCCTTACAGAGCAGTTCCGCCCGTTCTGCTTCAATCATTTGTTCCTCAATGCTCTTAGGCAGCTTTAACGCCCGCCTGTTCAGCGTTTCGTCCCATACTTCCGAAAACTCCCTGTGCCGCTCGTCCCATTGGAGAAGATTCCTGTTCCTGCGTTCCATCTGCCGAAATTCAAAGAATAACTGCTCGGATACTTCCAGTTCGTGGTGTTCCCCCTGCCCGTCCTTAAAACTGATAAAATACCTTATACCGCTTTCCGTGGATTCCTCCCGAAGCGTGTACGCCTTAGCTTTATATGCCATCCCGTTTTCCTCCTGCCAAAAATAAGCGGGGAGATTCCACTCCCCACCCAGTAGCCCGCAGAATAATGGGATGTATTAGACGCTTACAAAATTTTCCGAAGCTTCTTCCGCAGATGGTCTAACCTCGCATAGATGGCACCAGTCGTCAAATGCACAAGTGGGGCAATCTCCTTTGTGGAATACCCCTGCATTTTCAGCAGGACGATTTTCAAGGTACGCCCGTCCACCGTGACTAATACTTGATAGAGATTTTCGCTCTCAATCTCGTCCAGTAACTCCGCAACTGTATTCACCTCCGCTTGCCGCTCCCTGTCTGCCATGTCCTCAAGGTATTCCGCAACGTCATTCGTCCATCGGTAAAACCGCCTGTTGGAATTGAAGTCTGCCCTGTCCGCTATGCGTATCTGCTCAATGGTCACTTCATCAACGCCGCACTCACGCAGCAGCTTTTCCTCCGCTTCTTTCCAGATACGCCATTTCCTGTCCTCCCGTCCGTGGTTGTATGCCATTCTTTCTTCCTCCAATCAGAATTGATTGAGAGGGCAGAGAAAAGCCCCCTCATTTTCCCAAAGGAAAAAACAAGGGGGCTGAACGCCTTAAATTTTAATTTTCTATTATCTTTCTTAGTTTTCTTAGGATTCTGGCTTTGCGTTTGTTCACAACGCTCTGGGTTATGCCTAACCTCGCCCCGACTTCACGCTCGGAAAGTCCGTCAAAAAAGATTGCCTGTATCAACTCCTGCTCACTATCCGACAACAAAGGCAGGGCGGCTTTCAGCCTGTCCACCATAACAGCATTGACAACGGTTTCCGCAATGTCCGCCGCTTCATCAGCGATAAAGTCCAGAGGATTCCCCTCGCTGTCCGTAAATCCGTCCAGAGATAGCAGGCTGTTCCTCGCATCTAATTTTTGCAGGTAACGCCACCGCTCCCTGTCACGGTAGAAGTCCGCATATTGCTCCCTTACGACTTCAAGCAGACAACCTTGGACGGGGATAAACAGCTTGTCCATATATCCCTTGTCGGCTTGCCTGCGGCGGCAGAAATCCGTATAGGACAGTTCCACATAGCCGCCGCTTTCTTTGATATATACTTTTCTTGGTGCGTATTTCACCGCTAATACCTCCAATCTGAATTTTTGAAATGTAAAAATCCAGATGGAGAGGCGGGGAGCGGCAACGCACACCAGAAACAGCCCTGCGGCACTTTCCAACAAAAAACGACAAAAGAAAAACCGCAAAGGCTCTGTGACCTTCACGGTTATGGGAAATACAAATTCTGTTGTATGGAGATTGTACTTCCACTTTCAAGGTGAGAAGTACCGCTGCACTGGCAGAAATTTTTTTAACTGGTTTCCTGCCATTCTCTGATATGCTATGTATTGATAAATTTTACTTCGTATGAGCAGATGAATAACCGCCCGAAAAAAGAACATAAAAAAATCCCTCCAAATTTAAAAACAAATTCAGAGGGTAATTTAGGGTATAACAAAATAACCCACCCGAATATCGTTTTTTTTATTTGGTGAGTTTGTTCTTTCAAATACGAAACAAAAAGAGCCGATGATTCGTGAATTGTTCCACAATTTCATCGGCTCTGCGTCTTAAGCGTCTGGCTCTTTGATGACAGTTATCTTCAAGTTGTCAACTTTAATCAAGCTTTCTTGTCTGCATTTTGGACAATAAAGGGGATAATTCTCCAAAACAGTGTCCTTCCTAATTTTATTACGGGTTTTGCTCCCACAAACAGGACACAATATCCATTCGCATTTCATCATAATTAGTCTCTAATCCTTTCAAATCTCATTTTATATGACTTTTGCAAGCTGTTAAGCTAACTTGTGGAACATATGCCGAACCTTATCTATACGGCTATTCGGGCGGCGGGGTTGGCAAATAAATTTACCAATAGCTGGCTGGTATCCTTTTAACTCTGTCAAGCAGACTCCCTGCCCATTTGTGAAATAAGTTAAATCGTTCCTGTATTCTTGAATACATCTGGCAGGGATTTCTCCTTTCAGAATGACCTCGTCATTCTTTACCTGAGTACTTACAATATCTGCACAATACCTTGGGGCATCATGATACGCCCGTGAGAGATATTCCTGCGGTGCATAAATTTCAAAGTGGAGATATGGCTCTAATAGTTCTGTCCCTGCTTTTTTTAAAGCCTGCTCCAATACGATAGGGGAAAGCAGCCGAAAGTCTGCGGGGGTACTTACAGGACTATAATACAATCCATATTCAAAACAGATTTTACAGTCTGTCACTTTCCATCCATACAGCCCCTGCTCGCAGCCATAAAGAACCCCCTCCATAACCGCATTTTGGAACGATTGGTTTAAATATCCAAGTGAAACTCTGCTTTCATACTGCACTCCGCTTCCAATAGGGAGCGGCTCTATGGACAACCCGACAGAAGCCCAGAAAGGATTTGGCGGGACTTCTATGTGGATGGTATATTCTGCTTTTCTAAGCGGTCTTTCCATATATATAACAGTAGGCTCTTTTATTTCTGCCTCCACATGGTATTTTTCCTCAAGGATGGCACAAATGACTTCCATCTGCACATTCCCCAAAAAAGAAAGTATAATCTCATGCGTTGTAGTATCCACATAATATTTTAAAAGAGGGTCGCCATCTGAAATTTCTGTAAGTGCCCCAAGCAATATTTCCCGCTGTTCAGATTTCTTTACTGCAATCGTTGTTTGGAGCATAGGGAGAGGATTTTCAATAAATTTTCTCTGCGGCAACAGCATTTCGTTCCCCAAAATACTGTTTAGCTGCAAAACATCATTTGGTAAAATTACAATATCACCAGAGCAGGCTGTATCGGATGAATATAATTCACCGTTTGTCGGAACACACATCTCTGTGATTTTTATTTTCTCTTTTTCAGATATTTTAATAACATCCCTCAAATGCAATGTTCCGCTATATATACGCACATAAACAAAACGCCGCCTTTTCTCTGAATATTCAATCTTAAAAACCTGCCCGCATAGTTCAGATTGACCTTCAGGCGTTGATGAATAAAACTTACTGGCAATCACTTCTATAAGCTGCCGAATCCCCAGATTGTTTTTAGCACTTCCGTGATAAACGGGAAATAACGTTCCGTTTTGGAATCTCCTGTTTTCTTCCTGTTCCAGTTCTGACATTTTAAACGGTTTCCCTGACATATATTTCTCTAATAGTTCATCGTTTCCCATAATTACCGCATCCCACTGTTCCATATCGTCATTGTCCGTTACATTTATATGGGGATGCTGCCCAACCTTTTGCTTCACTATAATTTCCGAAGAAAGCTTTGCTTTCATTTCTTGATATACCATTGGCAAATCAATCCCCTCTTGGTCAATTTTATTGATGAAAAAAATTGTCGGAATCTTCATTGTCTGTAGTGCATGAAACAGTATACGGGTCTGTGCCTGTATGCCATCCTTTGCAGAAACTAATAATACTGCTCCGTCTAATACGGATAAAGAACGGTATACTTCCGCCAAAAAATCCATATGGCCTGGCGTATCTATAATGTTGACTTTTACATCCTCCCACTGAAAAGATGTCACTGCTGTCTGGATAGTGATTCCCCTTTGACGCTCCAAATTCATTGTATCTGTCCTTGTTGTGCCTTTATCTACGCTCCCTGGTTCTGCAATTGCACCACTGGTATACAATAAACTCTCCGTTAATGTTGTCTTTCCTGCGTCAACGTGAGCCAGAATGCCTAAGTTAATTATTTTCATGTGATTTTCCTCCTATCAACACCCAAAAAAGGGCATAAAAATACCCAGTGATAAATACTCCTATCACTGGGTAAATAACTCCAATAGCCCCAAAACACTTATATGTTTTCGGGCATATAAAATTACATGATAAAAGTATTCTTAAACTGGGTACAAAAAACTAAGCCCCATATTAAAAGTGAAACGGGACTGCTACTTTTTGTTCCCACTATCAAATTGACAGTTTATTTAAGAATACCTTGCCGCATATTTATTAACTCCTTGTATAATACTGAATCTAATTATATTCCTTAACCCTTTATTTGTCAAGCTGACAAACTAAAGCAGAAAAAGCGGCAGGATTTCCCCCTGCCACTAATCATCTGTTTATGCAAAAATAATTTCCTTTTCCACAATCTCCCTCGCACAAGCCCTTATGTTATTGAGGCATCCTGTCCATTCTAAGGCGTTTTCTGCCTTTAGCTGTTCCGTTATGCCCTGTGCCTGTTTCATACCCTCTATGAGCCTTTCAAAGCGTTCCTGTGCCTGTCTGTCAATGTCGGCAAGGTAAGCGTTAAGTCTGCCGCTTGTAAGAAGATTGGTGTATGTAACTTTGCAGTGATGCTTCAGATAATCCAAATGCCGCTGTCCCCAGATGCCTATCGGCTGTTCTTCTTCGGCGGGTACAGTTAAGCACGGTATTAAATAATCGCCTTGCCTTTCGTATTTGCCGCCCATTTCCTCAAAAATTGTCTTTGCCATTGTCTGTTACCTCCACATTCTTTTTTATTTTGAATGTCCGCAAAATCCGTCCTACATCAGAAGGACGCCAAGGCACATCCAGATGATGCAATGCAATCAGTCTGTCCTGCACATTCGTACCGGCTCCCATTTTTGCTGTGGAACCTAATAAAAAACGAACCTGTCCGCTTCTTACTTTTGCAAACAGCTCCGCTTTTCTAAGTTCTGTATTGGCATCATGGATAAATGCGATCTCCTGCTCCGGCACTCCCTTTTCCATGAGCTTGTTTTTTATATCCTCATACACATTGAAAGTGCCATCACCCTTCGGTGTCGATAAATCACAGAAAATCAACTGTGCCGACTTCTGCTCTTTGGTGTTCTCCCATATCTCATAGGCTTTCTCCACACAGGTTGCCGCTTTAGAATTTTCCTCATCCGGAAGCATATCGTTGAGCAGCCTCTGGTCAAGTGCCAGCTTTCTTCCGTCATTGGTAATCTTTAGCATATTGTCCTCGTAAGGCTGCACCTGTCTGTCCCGGACTGCTTCAGCACGTTCCGCAAGAGAAGCCACCATTTCTTTCTGAAATTCACTCGGCTTTAATACCACATTTTCATACTCTGCTTCCGGCACAGGAAGTTTTAACATATCCGGTGTCTGAATGTCCGCACTCTCCTTGAAAAGTGCAATCAGCTCCGGCAGATTGAAAAACTTCGCAAATCTTGTCTTTGCCCGGTATCCGGTTCCTTCCGGTGCAAGCTCTATGGCTGTCTGTGTTTCTCCAAAAGAAGCCGCCCATGCGTCAAAATGTCCCAGTCCCAGCTTTTGGAGCGTTCCATACTGAAGATAACGCATATTCGTGTAAAGCTCCGTCATGCTGTTGGAAATTGGCGTTCCGGTCGCAAAGGTCACACCCTTTCCGCCTGTGATCTCATCAAGATACTGGCACTTGGCAAACATATCAGATGACTTCTGTGCTTCTGTCTGTGCGATACCTGCCACATTCCTCATTTTCGTATAAAGGAACAGGTTCTTGTAATTGTGGCTCTCATCCACAAACAGCCTGTCTACCCCCAACTGCTCAAAGGTTACGACATTATCTTTCCGGCTCTGGTCATTTAATTTATCAAGACGCACCTGCAATGCTTTTCTTGATTTTTCCATCTGCTTAATGGTATAACGCTCCCCATTATCTTTTTTCGCCTGTTCAATGGCAAGCTCGATCTCATCAATCTGTCTTTCGATTGTAGCTGCCTGTCTCTCCTGCGATAATGGGATTTTTTCAAACTGGCTATGTCCGATGATAACGGCATCATAATCGCCTGTGGCAATACGGGAACAGAACTTTTTACGGTTGGCAGGTTCAAAATCCTTTTTCGTTGCTGCAAGGATATTTGCTCCTGGATATAACCGTAAGAAATCACTTGCCCACTGCTCGGTCAAATGGTTCGGCACTACAAATAATGACTTCTGGCATAGTCCCAGACGCTTGCTTTCCATTGCCGCTGCTGTCATTTCAAAGGTCTTTCCGGCACCGACGCAATGCGCAAGCAGGGTATTATCTCCATACAGCACATGGGCAACCGCATTTTTCTGATGCGGCTTTAATTCAATATCCGGTGTCATGCCCGGAAATTTCAGATGCGAACCGTCATATTCTCTTGGTCTGGTGGAATTGAAAAGCTCATTATATTTTGCCACAAGTGTCTGCCTGCGTTCCGGATCACGGAATACCCAGTCCTTAAATGCCTCCCTTATTGCTTCCTGCTTCTGGCTTGCAATCATGGTTTCCTTTTTATTGAGGACTCTCTTTTCCTTTCCATCCTCCTCAATGGTGTCATATACTCTCGTATCTTTGAGGTTCAGGGAATCTTCCAGTATCTTATAGGCATTTACCCGGCTTGTACCGTATGTCATGTTGACAAGCGTATTGCCATAGTCCGCATTTTTGCCCTTTACATTCCACTCTCCGGTTACACCCGAAAACTGCACACCTATCGTATCCCTGCGGAATAAATGTTCCGGTGTCTGGAAGATGTCACGCATAAAATCATTGATATACTTTGGTTCAATCCATGTGGCACCAATACGTACCTCAATCTCCGATGCGTCCAGCTCCCTCGGCTGTACCTGAGTAAGAGCCTGCACATTTGGAGCATATTCCGGGTGATTTTCCGCATAAGTTGTTGCTATAGCAAGTTTCTCACGCACATTACCGCTTAGATACTGGTCTGCTGTCTCCCACACATCCGTAAGCGGATTCTGGAAAATGACACCACGAAGCTCCTCAGTAAGTGTATCCTTATCTTTTCCGGTAAGCTCGCCCATAAAATCAAGGTCAATTTTAGCTTTCTCTGCTAAAGATATTGCCAGCGCTTCACTTGCAGTATCCACGCTTGTGACAACCTCTGCCCTTTTAATGGTACGCTTCGTAAACATATCCGCTTTGCCTTTGAAATTGCCCTCATCATCAAGTTTTTCCAAAGAACACAACAGGCAATAACTGCTATCCTGATTAAAGGCTCTCTTATTCGTCTGTGAATTGATCAGACCATATTTCTTAGAGAAATTATCATACAGGCTGTTAAGCTCTGCCTGCTTTTCCTTGATTGCCGCATCTGAATATTCCTCAAGCTGCATATCAATCAGCTCCTGTGTACAGTTACGGATTGCCACCATTCCCTTGATACGTTCTTTTGCGGTGTCTGATACTTCCACCGGCTTCATGACAGAGTTTTCACGGTAATATACCTCATTATCGACTACGGTATAACTGAAATTCTTAACGGACGGATCAGCCGGAATACTCTGCCTGCTCATGTCATCCGCAAGCTCCTCATCCAGATCAATCGTATCAATCTGTCCTGTAATATTTTCAAGTGCTTTTGCTAACTGCTCCGCAAAAGGTCTGCTGTCATCTGCCTTACAGGTGCTTTCCATGCCATAAGGACCGGATACCATTTCCATCTTTCCTACGATCTGCTCCGGGTGCTCTGCAAAGTAAGCGTTCATTGCAATGCCATCTGCATCCTCTCCCAGATGTACCCAGTCCGGCTCACGCTCCACCATGCGGTCACGCTTCTGGAAAAATAAAATATCCGAAGTCACTTCTGTTCCTGCATTTGCCTTAAATGCGGTGTTCGGAAGTCTGACTGCACCAAGCAGGTCTGCTCTTTGTGCAAGGTATCTTCTGACTTCCGGACTTGCCTTGTCCATGGTTCCCTTGCTTGTGATAAAAGCAACCACACCACCGGGACGCACTTTATCCAACGTCTTTGCAAAGAAATAATCGTGTATCAGGAAATTGTTTTTATCATACTGCTTATCTGCCACCTTATACTGACCAAAAGGCACATTTCCGATTGCAACATCAAAGAAATCATTCGGATAATCGGTCTTTTCAAAGCCTTTGATCTGCACATCTGCCTGCGGATAAAGCTGCTTTGCAATGCGTCCGGTAATGCTGTCAAGCTCCACTCCGTAAAGCCTGCTCTCTTTCATGGAATCCGGCATCATACCGAAAAAGTTGCCGATACCCATGGAAGGCTCCAGTACATTTCCTTTGGAAAATCCCATTTTCTCCAATGTTTCATACATCTGGCGGATAATAACCGGACTTGTATAATGGGCATTCAAGGTACTCTCCCTTGCCATGCGGTACTCCTCCGGCGATAACAGTTCCTTTAACTGGTGATATTCTGCTGACCAGTTTGATTTGCTCTCGTCAAACGCATCGGCAAGACCACCCCAGCCGACATACTGGGATAAAATCTGCTGTTCTTCCGGTGTAGCATAACGGTTTTCGCCCTCAATCTGCTCCAACAACTTAATTGCCGCAACATTTCTCTGGAATTTTTCTTTTGGAGAACCTTCGCCCAATCGGTCATCGCTGATATGGAAATTGACAGCGTTACTTTTATCCGGTGCAGCCACATTTATTTCCTGTACAGTCTTATTCTCCTCTGCCGAAGGTGTAAGCGGCTCCCATTCTCCGGTAAGCACCTGTGACAGCATTTCCTCTGTCTTTCGGTCTGCTTCTCCATTCTCCAGACGCTCACGGGCAAACTGCGTATCTATACTGTCCAGTTCATCTTCAGTCTGTTCTGTAACAACATTCTGTTCCTTTTCATCAGGAAACTCCGCTTCTGCTTTCCTGCCACTTTCTGCAAGCTCATTGCCCCAGTCCATTGCTTCCTGCAAAGTCGAAAATGTCTCCAATGCCGGACGGGTGGTGTCTGCCGTATCATAAATAGCATATCCGTCCACTTCCTTGTCAATCCAAAGGAATACTCCCTCTGATAAGGTGGCACTCCACTGTGTCGGATTGCCATATTCATCATCAGCATCATGTACCACATGCCAGAATAATTTCTGCGATTCCTCTTGTGAAAATTCTTGTTGTGGCTCAGTTTCATCCGGCTCTGCGATACCATCCGTCCCCTCAAACCTTGAAAACACCTCTGCTTCGTGTCGGTCAATATCTTCCTCTGCAATGGCATTGATATAATCGTCCTCTACCTCGCTACGCTCCGGCTTATGGTCGTATTCAAAGGATTTCCCATTGACCTGTGCATAATAAAAACTGCTGTCCTCAATGTCATTTCCAAGCAGATATTTCTCTTTTTCACTGCCCCACTCATCAACCAGAACACACTCATATCCATCAATCGTGATCTTTTGCTGTGCTTCCTTTTCTTTTTCCCGAATCACATTGATATATCTTCTCGCCTGATTGGTAAATCCGTCCAGCACTGCCGGATGTGAGCTTAGAATCAGATCGTTGTTCTCCCACTCATTTTCCGCAACAATGCCTTTTGCCCATTCCTTATTGTTCTGCGAAAACCGCCCATCATAATCAAAATGCGTGACGGTATTTGCAAGAACAAATTCCACACAGTCAATGCCATATTTATCTATGATTTCATCTGCGGTATTCCTCGGAAGCACAAAACCATTGAATTTCTCGGCAATCAAGGCTTCGATGTCCTTCTTACATTCAAGTCGCTGTCCATGCTCCAGACGGGAAAGCTCTCGCTGTCTTGCTTTCTCTGCCTGTTCTTCCTTGTATGCCTTGTAGTTTTCTTTCCCCTGTGGAGATAAATATTTATCCTCATGGATCAGCTCCCTAAGCCGTTTTTCCACAACATTCCAGTTCAGAAGCACTTTTGCATACGGATTGCCATAACTGCCTTTCTCCAGACGGATACCTTTTCCGTCATGTTCATTATGGGAATCATCATTGCCCGGCAGTCCGCCGGAACCACCACCAATGCCATATTCATTTTTCAGAAAGGCAACTGTTTCCTTCTGGTCATGTCCTTCCATGAAATACTCATAAATGCGGAAAGCTCCATGCTCATAGCCGCTTCCTCTGCCAAGTGCATAGTCAATTTCATCCTGCGTGATAAAATCTTCCTGTGCTACCTCCACCGCATCCGGCAATGGAAATTCCAGTCTCTCCCTGTCAAGGTCTGCTATCTCCGATAACAGATATTCCGGTGATTTCACATGCCGCCATTTTAATTCGGCTTCACCCGATGCAAGTCGCTCTGCCGCATCCTCCAAGACATTTTTAAGCTGTTCCCTGCCCTCATGGGTGGAAAGAAGCTCCATGAGTTTTGCTTCACTTTCCGGATAATTTCCTGCTTTTAAGCCAAGCTCCTCCGCCATTTCATCCATTCCATCTCGCAGGAAGAAATAGATCTGATTGGCAACACGATTTCTCTCCTGTGTATCTACAAGAAATGCTTCACTGGCACTCATATAAGTACCATTTTCGATCATGGAACGGATATGGCTCTCCACATCTTCCCAATCCATCGTGACAATCGGCGTTTCCCTTGCCTGTGTTCCATAGCCGACACTCATACCATGCTCATCGAACCACACTGATACGGGATTTCCATTGATTTCAAAACCTTTTCCGGTCTGTCCGTACTCATTTTTCAGAAAATCCACCATCTGCTCGGCATTTCTGCCCTCTGTGTACTTTGCAAAGATACGCTTTCTGCTGTGCTGTTTTCCTCCGCCACTGCGAAGAATGCTTTCAAGCTCATTCTGTGGCAAAGAAAAAGCAGCGGGCATGGTATATTTCATACTTGCTTCCGCTGCTGCGACTGTTCCGACCTGCTCCTCAAAAGAAGGAAACAGGCTGAGTTGTGTAAAGGTGGGTTCCGGTGCTTCTCCCCGGAGAAGATCATCTGTGTCTGTTACAGACTGTAAACCAGTTCTCCCAGAACCACTTCCTCTGCTCGGTTCCGAATGCTGTTCATCTTCGCTACCCAGAGCATCTGATCGGCTTCCTTGAGTTGTTCGGTCACTCCCTCGGTTGCCGCCATCTGGCTCGTCAGCTTCTCCATTCTCTCCTCTGCCTGCTTCTGGATCGTCAGCAGGTGTTCTTTCAATGTTCCTTTCAGAAGAAACGCTGAGTACACGCCCCTGTGGTTCTCCTTCAGATAAGTCTCCCTCATCATTCCGTACTTCGTTACCGTTCCCTCCGGCTGAATGTCCGCCTGTAATGTCGGGATCAGGTAATCCCCGTTCTTCTCGTATGTCAGATTCATCGCTATTGCCCCTTTCTACGCTGTTTTGGTTGTTGTCAATATATTCCTCATGTCCGCTCTCGCTTTCACGCTTTAACGCATTGTAGTCTATTTCAGAAGTATTTGCAAGTCCTTTCTGCGTTAAATTTTCTGTTTGTTCCTGTTCGTGGCTCCTGTTATATGCCCTTATGGTTCTTCCAATCTCTAAAAGTACCGGTTTTGCAAACTCATTGGCTGCATCTCCAAGTACCGCAAGGGTGTTCATGGAATTAAATTCATGGATAAAATCAAAGGCAAACTCCGACTTGTACTCCTCCATATCCGCTCCGCAGGCTGATAATAAAGTAAAAGAAATACTGTCTGCCAGTGTCTCCCTGAGACGGATGCCAATATTCTGTTCATCCAGTCCCTCTAAGAAACTGTCCTCGATCATGTACTGCAGATCCGGCAGCAATTCCTCATAATAATCTGCCGCAATCCTCTCAGCTATCTCCATAAGTCTTTCTTCAAACAGCTTCTTATCATCGGTAGCACCATAAGTCTGCTCCAGACGCTTAATTACATCTTCCTTATGTTCCTCATGTAATTCCCAGAGTTCCGGATACCGTCCGATTCTCCTTGCCGCATGGACATCTGAAACATCAAATACATATTTCAGACGCTTTCCATGTGCACCATCCTCGTCCAAAAGTGCGATACCTTTTGCCCCTTTGTTTACCCAGCAGTGCATCCGCTCATTCCATATCTCAATGGAGGCACACGCTGTTGCATCCGGTCTTTGTGAATAGATTAAAAGCTGTTCCCGGAATGGGTACTTATACAGCCTTGCCGCTGTGGTCAGATACTTCATCCACTCGTCACGGTTTTTCACTACTTCTTTGGCAGTTTCCTGTGCTAGAGTGGATATAAAATCATATTTTCTCACGCCAAAATCTCCTTTCATAAATATAACAAAACAGCCATATCTACTACATTGCTGCCTTCTCTTTTTACACTGATTATTCTGTTGTACCAAAGCTGAATGCCTTGCTTTCTGTTCCTTTCTTTGATGCAAATTTTGCTTTAACTTCTGCAATCCTGTTCTCTAGTGCAAGAAACATGGCATCCACCTGTTCCTGCGTATATTCATAAGCTCCACGGTTAGAAAGATTTTCCAGCCTGCCAATGGCATCCACCGCCTTATTTGTGCGATATTCGCTAATGCGTATAAACTTTTCTGACTTCGTCTCATTGTCTTTTGCCACAGATTCTCCCTGTATTTTCTCTGTTATTTCTGTTGTAGTATTTGTTTCTTTCATTTCAATTTCCCTCCATTTTGATAAAAAAGAGAGCGTACAGGTTTTCCCATACGCTCTGACGCTGTGATTGTTGTTTAGTTGTGGTTAATTATGTCCATACTGTCTAACAAACTTAACGTTAGCTTTTGTGTAGATCTAATCTCAAATTTTTATCTTTTACTTTAGACAATCTCGAGTTTTCTGTAATATTCTCTAGTAATTTCAACCAACTTATCATGACTATAATCAGACTTACTATTTATTTCATCATGAATTGTTTTCATCGTATCTAAAAATGTTTGAAGCTTCTTTTCTTCATCATTTGAAGTATATTTTTTTCTCATTACCTTAATTAACAGTTGATTATGCCTTTTAGCTACCGATGCAAATTCGTTAATTTTCTTTACAAATAAATCAAAAGGTTCAGCTAAATCATATGGAATAAATGCACAGTTTCGCATATAAAATAAAGTAAAATCATCACATGCTTTTTTGTATTTATTAATACTAATATCATACTTATCTAATTCTCCAATAGCACAATATACTTCGCAAGAAAGATACGTAAAATCAAAAGCGTTTTCCATTAACTCTTGAATTATTTCATACTCTTTATCAAACTTATGCTGACTAACATACGTTTTTTGTTCAATAATACCCTTTTCATTTTCAAGCTTATGATGTTGTATAAATAAAGTTGACACCTTATTCTCAAGGAATTCATGTATAATAAAAGAGAATAAGGAGGAACTCTCAATGTCACGAACCCAACGTAAATACGACCAGGAATATAAGATCCAGGCTGTCAAACTTGCCAAAGAAATCGGCGGTGCTAAGGCAGCCAAAGAATTAGGTATCCCAGAAGGAACCATCCACACATGGCTGAAAGCAGTTAGAGCAGGCACATTGGATATTGGCGACGGTGCACATACTCCGGAAAGCGCGATGAGTCTTACTGAGGAGCTTGCCATGCTCCGCAAACGCGTTAAAGATCAGGACAAAGAAATCCGGCGTCTGAAAGAGGAAAATGAATTTCTCGAGGAAGCAAGCGCTTTTTTCGCAGCCAGCCGTCGGAAGTCAGCAAGAACCAAAGAATGATGTTCATTGCCATAAAAACGAAAGACGGCGTGATTAAGGGAAAACTCTCATTCTATTGCCGGATGCTTGGCGTCAGCCGCCAGGGTTTCTACAAATATCTTGCTATTAAAGATCGCCCTTGGAAATATCAGGATCTTGCTGATGCCATGAGAGTGATCCATGCTGAGGATGAATGCAATGATACCTATGGACGTATTCGCATGTACCAAGCACTGCTCCTTAAGAATCCGACGGGAATCAAGATCCCCAGTGAACGAACCGTTTACAGGGTTATGGATGAAATAGGACTTGTCCATCGGCCAAAGCGCAAGCCAAATGGCATTACCAAGGCTGATCGGGAAGCACGTAAGTCAGATGATCTTCTGAAGAGAGAGTTCAAGGCTGATAAGCCACTTGAAAAATGCGTAACTGATATCACAGAAATCAAGGCAAAAGATGGAAAACTGTATGTTTCAGCCATCTTCGACTGCTTTGATTCCAGCGTTCTGGGACTGGCAATGGAAACAAACATGAAGGCAACTCTGTGTGAGCATACACTGGATAATGCCTATCTGGCGCATCCTGATCTGCGAGGTGCCATTGTGCACTCCGACAGAGGAAGACAATATACCAGTGAAACCTACCGTCAGGCGCTTTCTAAATATGGCATTATACAAAGCATGAACAGTGATGGTGGCAGGTGCCACGATAATGCTCGATGTGAAAGCATGTGGGCCAGAATGAAAAGCGAGCTTCTCTATGACCGCTACAATACGGAAAGCCTGACCACGGATGAGCTGAGAGTTCTTATTTGGAGATATTTCATCAGTTACTGGAACAACAGGAGGATCTGCTCTGCCAACGGTGGGCTTCCTCCTATGATTAAGCGTCAGAGATACTACCAATCTCTGGGCCTGGTTGCATAGGAAATGATATCTTTGAGATAAATGTGTCAACCAATATTGACAATATCATTAGCATCAAAATGGTAATCTATTTTTTTATCTATTATTTTTTCCACTTTATTTTTTATAAATAATGTGGTTGCCGCCATTACTACTGTACCGCCTCCAAATGCGGATAAAAACATTTTTAAATACTCCATTTATAATTTTATACCTCACAAACACTTAAAATTTTTTGTCATTAAGAAAATATAAATTTATTCACTCAACAAATTCAGATTTATCTTTTACAACTATACCACAACTATCTTCATTTTCCTATCCCTGCTTTCCTTTCACCGGTGAAAACTCAATCTTGAATTTATACTGCGAACCTTTGATTTCTTTTCCATCTTTAGTATAAGAAAAATCTTCAATATTCTCCGGGATCAAATACGCATCATAGTTCCCTTTCTTCCTTTTTGACCCTTTAACCAGTATCTTTTTACCTATGCATCGGAAAGCTGCACGCCCAATGCCCTGCCTACATTCATACCGCATTTATTTTTACAGTAAGCTCCGAACTTGCCTTTTAACACATCACCGCCACACTTCGGACACGTTACAAGGACTTCCTGAATGTTTCCTGCTCCAAACATATTTTTCTGTTCATCACTGACACTGTGATAAGTTTTTACAAGGTCACTTACCATAGCCTTAATCCCAGACATAAACTACCCGGCAGACACTTCTCCTTTGGATACCAGTGTCAGCTCATTCTCCCAGTCTGCGGTCAACTTCGGAGATTTTACGACATTTGGCAACACTGTGGTCAGCTTTATACCGTCCTCTGTCGGGATCATCTGCTTTTTCTCACGCAAAATCTCCTTCCTGTCATAAATATGGCAAAAGGCAGCCATACTTTCTGTATGACCACCTTTCTCTCTTTACACTGATTATTCTGTTATACAAAAGCTGAATGCCCTGCTTTCTGTTCCTTTCTTTGGAGCAAATTTTGCTTTAACTTCTGCAATCCGGTTCTCCAATGCAAGAAACATGGCATCCACCGCCTTATTCGTGCGGTATTCGCCAATGCGTATAAACGTCCTTTACCACAGGTTCTCACTGTATTTTCTCTGTTATTTCCGTTGTGTTATTTGTTTCTTCCATTCAATTTTCCTCCATTTTGATAAAAAAGAGAGCGTCCAGGTTTTCCTATACGTTCCTACGCTGTGACTGTTATTTAGTTTGGTTAATTATGTCAGTACTACTTACAAACTTGAATCTCACATACAATTCACATTTATTTTTTTTGCTTTTTAGTACACAAAAGAAATAAATTATAATATTTTAATTAGTTCAAATTATTTTTTTTACAGAATTTTTAATTATTTGGAAATTACTCTCTAAAAAATTCAGAAAATAATTTTTCCATATACTCCTCGCCCTCTTTACTATTATATGAATAATAATTATCTATATTTGGTCCTACACCAACGTATTCTACAGACATTTTCATTTCACGAGGATCTGTTTCACCCGATTTATTAAATATTGCAATAATAGCACCTACAAGTTTTAAATTATACATTACACGCTCTGAACGAAAACATATATTATCTTCAAAATTGTTTTTTATTGAAGGATAGCGCCATCCATTATCCTCTGGCGAAGTATAATAGTTTTTTGCAATTATTTCTGTAATTCTATATAAAAACTCCTGATCTTTTGGAATAACTCTAGTAAACTCATCAACAAGAAATTGTCTTATTATTTCCTGAAAATCTATTACTTTTTTATTCTTAATACCATTAAAATTATAATCCGCTTTGCCTCCAATCCAAGAAAATCTAAGTGGCTTAATTGCTTCATAGATACAGAATACAAAAGGATCTCCTGGCTTTAAACCAGTTTCACATATTGCAGTAT
This sequence comes from Clostridiaceae bacterium Marseille-Q4143, assembly GCA_018228645.1. Lineage (GTDB taxonomy): Bacteria > Bacillota > Clostridia > Lachnospirales > Lachnospiraceae > Hominiventricola > Hominiventricola filiformis. The sequence goes on along the minus strand of CP073693.1, from coordinate 2,487,213 downwards.
ATGGATTGAGTGCAGTATATAATAGAGATTCCCTAGGCTTATTTAGACGTCCATAGTGTTTTACATATTTTTGCGGTGGATTCCAATATGCAGATACTTTTTTCAATTCACTATTGGGTACATTTGTATTCTTTAGTTTTCGAACCCTATAAAACCGATCTCCTATACCAAATAAAGAATACTCAAGCAAAATAGTTGAAATCGTAATGTCTCCATCTAGTTTAACGCTTAATACTTTTTCAATATTTGCTTCAAGTTCTTTGTCGCTCATACTTTGAATATTCATATTTTGGAAAATATGTATTCTTTCTTTTAATTTGCTAATGTCCGCATGTCTTAAAATATTTTCCATTGTTTTTCCATTCAGCGAGCGAGCCTCATCATTTAATAATTTTATAGAATAGTCTGCATTCATTTTTTCTCTCATTTTAATTCTACATTCTTCCACCTGTATACAAATTTTGATTTATACCTTACAACTATACCACAACCATCTTTATTTTCCTATCCCTGCTTTCCTTTCCTCAGCGGAAACTCCATCTTAAATTTGTACTGCGAACCTTTGATTTCTTTTCCATCTTTGGTATAAGAAAAATCTTCGATACTCTCCGGCATCAGATATGCATCATAGTTCCCTTTCTTCCCTTTTAACCCTTTGACCAGTATCTTTTTGCCTGCCAGAAGGTTCTTTACCTGTGCATCGGAAAGCTGTACGCCCAATGCCTTGCTTACATTCATGCCACATTTATTTTTACAGTAAGCTCCGAACTTGCCTTTTACCACATCACCTCCGCACTTCGGACACACTCCAAAGACTTCCTGCGTATTTCCTGCACCAAACATATTTTTCTGCTCATCACTGACACTGTGGTATGTCTTTACAAGGTCACTTACCATAGCTTCAATGTCGGACATAAACTGCTCTGCGGCAACTTCGCCTTTAGATACCAGTGTAAGCTCATTCTCCCAGTCTGCGGTCAGCTTCGGAGATTTTACTACATCCGGAAGTATCGTGATCAGCTTCATTCCGTCCTCTGTCGGGATCATCTGCTTTTTCTCACGTTTCACAAATCCGTCTTTTACCAACTTTTCTATGATATCGGCTCTGGTGGCAGGTGTGCCAAGTCCTTTTCTCTCCACCTCATCGCCCATATCCTCTGCTCCGGCTCGCTCCATAGCAGACAGTAAGCTGTCCTCTGAAAGCTTTTGTCAAGGGGGTGCGTGGATATTTTTCATATTACTTACGCAGATTCTCTCTCTGCTTCTGCCTGAATAATGCGTTTCAACCTGTCCTCCGCAGTCAAACCGCTACTATGGTCAAAAAACACTTTGACTTTATAATTTGTTTTGCCTTGCTTAATCACAAAAACTCCATCCGGTTTGTTTTTCTCCGAATGGTTATTTGGGGTGGGTAGTGTACTGTTCACAATATTTGTCATACGATATTCCTCCTTGAATGAAAAAGCCCGACAAGGAAAGGTCTGACAACGAAGTTCTGATGTTGTATAAATAAAGTTGACACCTTATTCTCAAGGAATTCATGTATAATAAAAGAGAATAAGGAGGAACTCTCAATGTCACGAACCCAACGTAAATACGACCAGGAATATAAGATCCAGGCTGTCAAACTTGCCAAAGAAATCGGCGGTGCTAAGGCAGCCAAAGAATTAGGTATCCCAGAAGGAACCATCCACACATGGCTGAAAGCAGTTAGAGCAGGCACATTGGATATTGGCGACGGTGCACATACTCCGGAAAGCGCGATGAGTCTTACTGAGGAGCTTGCCATGCTCCGCAAACGCGTTAAAGATCAGGACAAAGAAATCCGGCGTCTGAAAGAGGAAAATGAATTTCTCGAGGAAGCAAGCGCTTTTTTCGCAGCCAGCCGTCGGAAGTCAGCAAGAACCAAAGAATGATGTTCATTGCCATAAAAACGAAAGACGGCGTGATTAAGGGAAAACTCTCATTCTATTGCCGGATGCTTGGCGTCAGCCGCCAGGGTTTCTACAAATATCTTGCTATTAAAGATCGCCCTTGGAAATATCAGGATCTTGCTGATGCCATGAGAGTGATCCATGCTGAGGATGAATGCAATGATACCTATGGACGTATTCGCATGTACCAAGCACTGCTCCTTAAGAATCCGACGGGAATCAAGATCCCCAGTGAACGAACCGTTTACAGGGTTATGGATGAAATAGGACTTGTCCATCGGCCAAAGCGCAAGCCAAATGGCATTACCAAGGCTGATCGGGAAGCACGTAAGTCAGATGATCTTCTGAAGAGAGAGTTCAAGGCTGATAAGCCACTTGAAAAATGCGTAACTGATATCACAGAAATCAAGGCAAAAGATGGAAAACTGTATGTTTCAGCCATCTTCGACTGCTTTGATTCCAGCGTTCTGGGACTGGCAATGGAAACAAACATGAAGGCAACTCTGTGTGAGCATACACTGGATAATGCCTATCTGGCGCATCCTGATCTGCGAGGTGCCATTGTGCACTCCGACAGAGGAAGACAATATACCAGTGAAACCTACCGTCAGGCGCTTTCTAAATATGGCATTATACAAAGCATGAACAGTGATGGTGGCAGGTGCCACGATAATGCTCGATGTGAAAGCATGTGGGCCAGAATGAAAAGCGAGCTTCTCTATGACCGCTACAATACGGAAAGCCTGACCACGGATGAGCTGAGAGTTCTTATTTGGAGATATTTCATCAGTTACTGGAACAACAGGAGGATCTGCTCTGCCAACGGTGGGCTTCCTCCTATGATTAAGCGTCAGAGATACTACCAATCTCTGGGCCTGGTTGCATAGGAAATGATATCTTTGAGATAAATGTGTCAACCAATATTGACAATATCATTCCGACAACGGACATCAGAAAACCTTTTTTCTTTATCGGGCGATACTATCTTTTTACTATTTCCTTTTTCTTTATAATATTGGTTGTCATGGTTGTCAGAGAGGGAAAAGTGCCGCAATATCAAGGCTTTCGGGATTTTTGCCCGACAACCAGACCGACAACCGGCTCGACAACCGAAGCGACAACGGGCTTTTATTTTTGCTTCAACCATTCTTCCGGAAGTCCTAACTGTTCCATTTCCTCTGTCGGGATTTCTTGAAAACCATCCATGCTGTTGTCAGGCTCGTTGTCATTCCTGATACGCTCCCAGCCCTTTTGTCGGCGGTAAGGCTCTGGAAAATACCTCGGATTGCTGAACGCCCTCCAGCCTGTGACAGCGTTATTCATAATGTCGTTGATCTCTCGCAGCTCCCATTGTTTCGGTTCGTCATAATCATGCCCCAGTGCTTCCTTGTAAAGCTGCTTAGAGCAGACTATGCTGCCGGAATAGCGTTCCAAATAGTCTAAAATCTGTCCTGCCTTTGTGTCCTCCGGCATAAAGTCCTTTTGGTGGGCTTTCAGATAAGCGTTCATAGCCGGACTGAATCTCAGACGGAAATTGCCACTTCTGTAAATCTCCATAGCTTCTGCCCACATCTGATTGATATACTCTCTGGAAGCCTGTTCATCTGCCAAAATATGAACCTCAGCCCTTTCAGGATAGACCATAACCGGAACGAAGCGGCGGTTGCCTGTTCGGTCAAGGGGAAGAAAGTCAAGGGTATTAGAAGAACCACCAAACACACATTGTCTTTTTCTGTCTGCCGGATGTGTTTCATAGGGTATCTTATAGGTTTCCTTTTGGCGGCTCAGAAAGGACTTGATTTCTTCAATGCTCTTAGCGTTGGCGGTTGCAATCATTTCCGACATTTCAATAATCCAATGCCCCTGCATTTTGCGGTACACATTTTCATCATCCAGCTTTTTCAAGTCATCAGAGAACCAGTCATCATTGACCGCAAGCAAACGGAAGAAAGAGGACTTTCCGGCTCCCTGACCGCCCACAAGACAGAGCATAACCTCAAATTTGCACCCCGGCTTAAAAGCTCGTGAGATAGCACCCAGCAGAAACAACTTCAATGCTTCATAGGTGTAATCATCTGTATCAGAACCGAGAAAGCGGTGCAGACAGAAGCGTATGCGTTCTGTTCCGTCCCATTGCAAGGCATTGAGAAAATCACAGACAGGGTGGTAACGATTTTCATTGGCAATAACCGCAACTGCGTCTATGATTTTCTTCTCTACGGTCAATCCATAGTTTTCTTCAAAATATAGGAGCAGATATTTCACATCCACATCCGTCAATGTCGGGCTGTCACGATACCAACCGAGGGGCTTCACAATGTCGATTCTTTCGGTCAGAAGATTTTTTCGGATAGCCCCTTTCAAAAGTGGGTCATATTGCAGAACACGCTTATAATTTGCGGCAGTATTATAAACCTTACCTTTCTCGCTCTGCTCTAAGCTGTTTCGGATTTCTTCTACTGTGCATGGTTCTGTCTGCTGACAGTTCTGCAATTCGCTGTTCAAGTTTTAACACCTCCTTTCTCTGTTCTGCCACAAGTGCTTTTCGTTCCTCCAATGAACCATACAGAAGAATATCAAGTAGATATTCGATATAGTTCTTCTTATACAGTGCTTCTGCAAACAGGGGATTCCATTCCTCATCCGGCTGTTTAGGAGCGTATTTCTTTTCCCATTCTCTAAGAAGATGAAAATAATCCGTCAGCACCTTGTAGCAATGATTTTCTTCTTTTTGATACTTCTGTTCCGGTGTCGGCTCACGAATACGAGGGCGAATACTGGGCTTTTGTCGGCTGTCATAGTTAAGACCAAAATCTTCAGCAAGTTTGACAGCAGCTTCCCTCAGCCCGATACCGAATAGCTTCGCTGTCAGATCAACAGCGTCTCCAGTTGCTCCGCAGCCAAAACAGTAATAGCGTTCATCCAGCTTCATACTGGGGGACTTATCCGAGTGAAACGGACAGCACGCCATACCAGTGCGACCCACTTTCAAGCCATAGGCTTCTGCGGCTTGTCGGGCAGTAACATTTTCTTTTACAACTTCAAATACATTCATGTGACTCCTTTCCAGAAACGAAAAAAGCACCTGTCATTTTCAAAACGAAAATAGCAAGTGCCTTAAAGTTCCATATCCTGTTTTTTGCTTTTCGCCGGAATTGTCCGGCTGACTTCACGCTCTGCCATTTCCTTCTTCTTGCGGCTCAACTGCTCTATAATGGAACTTTTGGCTTTCTTCTTGATTTGCTCCGTTCCGGCTTTTTTGACCTCCGGTTTCATCAGCGTAGTTTGGATTTTCTGAATAGTTGATTTCATAGCATTTGTGATTCTGGCAATCACGCCATCCAATCGTTTCACTGCATACTCAACTTCTTTCTTTGAAGCCTTACGCTCAGGGGAGAGAACCCACGCCTTAGACTGCTCCACCAGCTTAATATCCTCCTTGTGCGTTTCCAGTTTTACAGTATCAGCAACGACCTCAACCGCCTTGTCATAGGCAATATCGGCAACCTCGTCCACCAAAGCTTCCACATCTTCAATCTTCATCGTGAGTTCTTCCAACTTTTGCTCCTGTGCTGCCAGTTGCTCCTTTTGCTTGAAAAGAATATAGTCCTGTTTTTCCAGATATGCACGACCACCATATTCCGGTTCTTCTTCCAGTTGTAAGCCATGCTTTTTCGCCACATCAAACAGCAGCACTCGGCAAGCTGAATCGAAAGTCATCTTGCGGTTGTTTTTTCTTCCGACTGGCTTCTCCGGTTCCGGCAGTTCAAACCCCAATGCTTCCAAAGCCTTTTCCTGTTGTGGGGCAATCTCTCCATATTGATTTTCACAGTCGAACACATGACGCTCGTGAATATGAGGGGTGCTTTCATCCAAGTGCAGCGCCCAATTCAGGATATGGACATGAGAGCCGAAACGCTCATTTGCGATTTCCATAAATTCTGTGACGATCTCAATGAGCAATTCCGGCGGAACATGATTGTCAAGCGTTCCAATCTGATAGACCGTTTCCTCTGGACAGGTCTTTTTGCTTTTGAGTAAATCTCCAGTTTCCTTATTTCTTTCAGGGTGTCGGTTCTTCACATTTCTTTCATTCTGTCCTGTTACAAAATCATGATACCGCTGACGATAAAAAAGCTGTTCCACATCTTCAAAAGTGGCAGACAGCTCATTTTCCTTTTCGGGATTTTTGAAATTGCGAAAGCCATTGTAACAGTCCCAATAGAGATTTTGTTTGGCTCGTTCTTCGTCAATGTGTTCGCTGTTGGCAATGTCAAAACTGCGGTCATTGTGCTTCGGGTTATAAACGCCATTCTTTCCGGCTCGTCCATTGTGTCTTGTTAATTTCACATGAGTTCCTCCTTTTCTTTTTGATTTCCCCGACAGGGGAGAAGGGCAGCGAAGCTGATTCCTTGCGGCTTTCTGCGTCAAGTAATACCCAGTATTAAGTGGCGAAGCGCCACTTAACTGGGCAAGGCTACCGCCCTTGACCTGCACAGGGGTATTGCATTCCCTGTACCCATGCACAAAGGGTTGCACCCTCTGTACTCCCGCCCGAACAAACTGACTTCACCCCATCCCAAGCTCTGTCAGTTCCTTCGGTTTTACAAAACAGTCCACCGGACTATTTTGCAAAAAGAAAAACCGACGCATGATCGCTTTACGCTCAATACATCGGTTTCTTCATCTGACCTTGACGGTCATATTCAGTTGTGGCAGATTAGCCAATTTGAAAAATTACTCTGGCACATCTACTGAGTAGCTCAGACAATCGCCTCTTTTATTGCTTTTCAAATCGTTATAATACCACATATACATCGTTCTACCATATTCTTCATATTCTATAATCCCATCTGGCTTTTGACCTTCTACTTCTAATGAGTAAATTTCTTTATCATGTGCATAGCCAAAAACGAATCTGGTATCCGGATAATTTGGATTTAAGTCTTGTTGAATATCACTTATTGTTAAAGATAAATGGATAAATTTTTTGAAGTCTCCCCCATAAGTGGTATCTGGTGTAGTGGTAGCTGGTGTAGCATTTACAAACGCATATTGTGTACTTTCATTTTCTATCTTTTTTTTGCAGCGTGCAATCACAAAACCTTGAACGGGATCGTTATCACTTCCTGCCCGATAGAAAATAGTATCATACTGTTTGCCATTCCATATATGCAATATTTCATCAACATGATTAAGAAAATCTTCTGGAACAGAAAATTCTTCATTTTCAGCATTCAAAGGAGAATTCAAAATAGCTTCTTCGACAGAACTATAATATATGAGTTCAGAATCCTTTTTATCGTAATCACTCAAATTGAATTCGACATATGCATTGTCTTTATTGTCATCTTCCGGAACATAAGTATAACGACCATTTTCAATATGGTCATCATAATCAACAAACAGTCCAATACATATCAGCGCTGCAAAAATCAAAAAAACTATTCCTACAATGATTAGCAATATTTTCAAAAATTTTTTCATACAAAAGTCCACCTTCTTGCTTCATTTCAGTAAATTATATCATACCGATATGAACAATTCAATTCACGCTCTATCAAGTAGTTTTTTACTTACCTATAACGCACATTTCCGCAAAATCCATAGTCTCCGATACTTTCCTCACAGGCGATATACAGTCGGAATTCTGTCAGCTCATGAAATAAGAAAAACCGACGCATGATCGCTTTACGCTCAATACATCGGTTTCTTCATCCGACTTTGACGGTCATATTCAGTTGTCTAACATCGTACTGTTATAAAATCTATGTCATTTACGATTCTTCTTATGCTGATTTGTCCAGTAAGATTTTACAGGGATTCTTCTTCTCTCTATATCTTCCATAAATTCTTCTTTATCGATATTACTATCAATGGTAAATAGCTTTTCCCCATTTACATATACACGCACAGAACCTTTTTTTCTCTCGCAGTAGGTAATATCCCCAAAACGAAAAGTTCTCTTTTTTCCAAAAGTTGACCGCCATGTGATTTCATCTCCGTTCACTTCCAGTTTCCACATTACCATATTGACTATTCCGCTTATGCCTACTAAAAAAAATATTCCAAATATACAAATGACAAACATATCTTCTTTTTCCCTAAGACTCATAGCCGTACAACAAGCAAAAAATATTGTACCTACGATAAATGCCACGACAAGGAATTTCTCTGTTTTTATTGTATAATGCGTTCTAATTATTCCCTTTTTCTGTTCTTCCTCTCGTTCTTTAGCTCTCTTTTGTTGAAGATTTACAAGATATTTCAAAAGAAGAAGTACAACTAAATAGGGGCCTATTTGTGTAATTATATTCAAACACATTCGTAAAAAATCATTCATTTTTTGCCCTCCATAGTTCCAGCTATATAAAAATGATTGTTTGAAATCGAGTATTAAAAACCTCAATTTTTCATATCTCATTATACTTCATCAACTTAAAGAATGGAAGAAAAAATTTTGTGTACAGAGTTCCTGTTCAAACCTTGTAACGCACATTTCCGTAAAATTTATAGTCTCCGATACTTTCCTCACAGGCGATAGGCAACGGTCAAAACATCAGGTTTGCACCTGACATTTTAACCGCATATCAGCCCTGATTATCACAGTATCCCTGCTGGCTGTTCAGCCCATGCTTTTTCGCATATTCACTGGCTTTCTGTCTGCGTTCCTCACTGTAAGGCGGCAGGAAACGGATAGACAGACGGGACTTTGCCAGCTCATAAGAAACACCGCCTTGAACATTGGATTTTTCCAGTCGGCAAAGGTCAGGGTACTTCTTAGCAAAAGCAGCCAACCTCTTTTTCAATCCGGCGTTGTGGGTGTAGATATTTGCCTTGTCCTCGCCCTCATTAAAGAGAACGATTGTTTCTTTCTCAATCTTCGTCAGTCTCGTCATAGCAGCCCTCCCTATGGTTTTTCAACACACGCAGCTTGCAGTAAAAGCAGCGATACCACCTTTCAACACCCTCAGCACTCAGCTTGACGGAAAGCATATAAAACAGCTTCTTCGCCACTGGATCGGGTGCAAGGGCAGCTACCATACGCAAACGCTCGACAGTTGCTTTCAGGTTCGGACAGCCAAAGGCATAAAGGGCTTCCATTTCATTCCGGTTCATCTTCATTGTGTTTTCCTCCTTAAAGTTTGATAAATGAAAAGCGACAGACACTTCATAAGGAAATACCTGTCGCTTCGTTTACGATACAAATTTGTTGGTTTTGGACTTGATAAAATCAGCAGTAAATCATTTCCTGTCTGATGATTTCTTCGGCTCGGTTACGGATAGAGTTCATGGACTGTACCCACAACATCTGATTGTCTGCTTTCATGGTTTCGGTCACGCCCTCGGCTTGTTTCATCTGCTCAATGATAAGGCTGCACCTTTCCGTTGCCTGTTCGTTCAGATCAGCAAGGTAAGTATGCAGTTCGCCGGATAAACAGAGGGCAGAGAACCTTGCAGGGCGGTACTGCTCCAAATATGTCCTGTGCAGTCTGCCCCACATACCGATAGGGCGGTGTTCCTCCGGTAGCTTCAAGTCCGGCACATAGTAATCACCCACAAGAACATAGTCCAGACCGTTGCTTTCGTCATGGATTCGTAGTTTCAATTCTGTCATGCTATTTTTTCTCCTTTCACTTTTTGCCGATTTGATTTGCTTGTGGCGTTCTGTTCAACACACACATTGCTATCAGAGCTTTTTTCTTCTGCTATACGCTCATGCTCCGCAAATTCTTTTGATTTCTCACGAATCTTTTTCATATACTTACGATTGGATTCTCGTTTTCTGCGAAGTCGTTCCGCCTCTTTTTCAGCAGCAATCCTTTCTTCCTCGGTTGGTTCATGCTGCTCCACAGGTACTTGAAATTGCCCGACATAGTTAAGATATATCTCCACCTCTGTGGTGCGGTCTGCACCTTTTCCTTGTGGCTCGTGAACCAGTATTTTGTCGATAAATTCATTTATCATGGCAGGAGTAAGTTCTGTAATGTTCTCATACTTTTTAACCAGCTTTAGAAAACGCTCCACATTATTTTGACCGCCTATAATCCGTTGCATATCAGCGGTGTCAGTCTCAATAATCTTGTTCAGCTCGTTCTGCTCATTTTCATAATCAGTAAGCATACTCTGAAAAAGTCTGTCCGGCAATCTTCCAATCACATTATCTTCATAGATTTTCCTGATAAGCATATCCAGTTCGTGAACTCGCTTCTGATTTCTTTCAATGCGGTTTTTTACAGTTTCAGAAACAGCAATATCTTTCATCGCCGATTCTTCTTGCAGAGAATAAACAAACTCCCGCTCATTCAAAGAAACATAATGGCAAGTCTCCTGTATGGTTTTCAGAATGATGCTTTTAAGTGCTTTTGTTGAAATATGGTGGCAAGTACAATGTCGGTCATACTTCTGATAAGCAAGATTATATGTGGAACATTCATAACAATCTGCCGGATTGGAATAACTTGTCCTTTTTTCGCCTTTGGCAGTATAGTATATTCTTTCTCGCCCTTTCCGCTGCCTGTGATTATACATCGGCGCACCACAATCAGCACAGTAAATCTTTCCGGTCAGAACATTAGGCTCGCCCATAGGATCTGCTTTTCTTACATTCTGTCTTAACTTTTGAGCAAGCAGCCATGTTTCTTCATCGACAATAGGCTCTTGTGTATCATCAAAAACCACCCAATCTTCCTTATCTGCCCTTTTCGTCTTTTTGTCCTTATAGGAATTTTTGAATGTCCTGAAATTGACAGTCTTTCCGATATACTCTGGTCGGGCAATCAGAGTAGTAACCTGATTTCCTCGCCACATATACGGATTTTCTTTGTCATAGTTGCTTGCATGATTTCCAAGTCCCTTTTTGCCAAGATAATAAGATGGTCTTTCAATTTTTTCTTCTGAAAGTTCTCTTGCTATCTGATAAGGTCCTTTTCCCTCAATAGTCATGCGATAAATTCTGCGGACTACTTCAGCAGCTTCTTCATCAATAATCCAATGGTCGGGGTTTTCGGGGTCTTTCAAATAGCCGTATGGTGGGATATTACTTGTATGAGCGTTGCCGGAAGAACCTCTGGATTTCAGTACAGCTTTAATTTTCTTACTTGTGTCCCTGACAAACCACTCATTCATGATATTCAGAAAAGGGGCAAACTCACTGGTTTCTTGACGGTCACTGTCAATACCATTATTGATTGCTATAAATCGAACTTCCTTTTCTCTAAACAGAATGTCAGTGAAAAAACCTACTTGCAGATGATCTCTGCCGATTCTGGACATATCTTTGCAGATACAGGCAGTGATTTCTCCGTTTTTAACACCTTCAACAAGTCTGTTCCATGAAGGTCTGTCAAAAGTCGCTCCACTCCAACCATCATCGGTAAAATGAACAAGATTCGTAAAACCATGTTTCATAGCATAATCTTCAAGCATTTGCTTTTGATGAACTATACTGTTACTCTCTCCAGCATTATCATCATCACGAGACAGTCTTTCATACAAAGCAGTAATGCCATTGCTTCTATCTTTTTTTCTTCTCATGCTGAACTCCTTTCTTCAATTCCTATCCACTCCTTACGCTCACAAAATATCACATCCGTGTAATGCTTCGGTGGCTGTGTGAAATGCTCGGAAACCTTTGTCTGCTCCACTGCAATCGTCATGCCCTCACGAAGCTCCGGCAGCTTCTTTTCTTCCTCGGCATCTGATTTATCCTCTGTGGTCTTATAGGAATTTTTGAAGAAATCCTCAAATTCCTTCCATCCATTTTTCCACACTTCCTTGCCGGATACCTTAAACACAATATTGTTGCAGGTAATCTCTGCCTTTGTGGAATTATAAATGTGCTTCTCCCCGGTCGCACACAGCAGACGGTTAGCACACAGGGAAAGTATCTTCATCTCACTCTCCGGTATTGCTTTTAAATCCTGTTTGATGATCTCCATGGTCGGAATGATTGCATGGTGGTCTGTCACTTTCTTGCTGTTCAAAATTCTTTTTATATCCGGATTGAACATGACATTCTGCTCAAACAACAGAGAATTGAAAATCGCTTCGATCACATTTTTTGCAGTACCTTCCATGTCATCGGAAAGGTACTGGCTGTCTGTTCTCGGATATGTTACTAACTTTTTCTCATAAAGGCTCTGCGCATATTCCAATGTCTGCTTGGCAGTAAAGCCAAACAGACGGTTTGCATCCCTCTGGAGTGTGGTAAGATCATAGAGCTTCGGTGGTGCTACCCACTTTTCTTCCTTTACCACGGAAGTGACAAGAGCCTGTCCGTTTTCACAGGCTCCTGCAATCATCTCTGCTTCCGTTTTATCACTGATATGCTCTGATACTGCATCCAGACCATTTCCCATGATGTGAGCCATATAATAGGCTTCTTTCTTGAAATTCATGATTTTACTTTCACGGTCTACCAGCATGGCAAGTGTCGGTGTCTGCACTCTGCCAACCTTCAATGCCTTACCGCCATATAATACCGTAAAAAGTCTTGTTCCATTGATACCCACAAGCCAGTCTGCTTCCTGTCTGCATAATGCTGAATGATACAAGTTATCATAGTCGCTGCCTGGGCGAAGATTATGGAAGCCGTCACGGATAGCACTCTCCTCCATAGAAGAAATCCATAAACGCTTCATCGGTTTTCTGCATCCTGCCATGTTGTAGGTCAGGCGGAAGATCAGCTCACCCTCCCTTCCGGCATCAGTAGCACATACAACGGCATCTACCCTGTCATCATGCATGAGCTTTTTCAAAATCTGATACTGTGCTTTTGTATCACTTTTCACTTCATGCTGCCATTCCTGCGGAATGATCGGAAGGCTCTCATAGCTCCATTTCTTCCATGCTTCCTCATAGCTTTCCGGCTGTGCCAGTTCTACCAGATGTCCCACACACCATGATACCAGATACTCATTGCCTTCCAAATATCCGTCCTTACGCTGTGTGGCACCAAGAACCGCCGCAATGCTCTGTGCCACACTCGGCTTCTCTGCAATTACAAGCTCCATCTCTATTCCTCCCAATCTTCTTCGTCATTCTCGTTGTTGTTATCTTCATTGTCATTCTCGTCTGTGTCTACTGATTCTGTATCATCACCACCATTTATGAATGCTTCGTCGGAATCCTGCTCGGTTTCTTCCTCGTCATCATAATCGTAGTCCTCGTCAAGCTCGTCCTCATCTTCATCCTCATCAATGAAGTTTTCCTTTTTCTTCTTGGATTTCACAACATATACCACTCCGATCACAGCTACCGCAGCAATGCCCATTAAAATATATGTAAAGCCGGAACCATCTGCTTTTGCGGTATCCTCTTTCGGCTCACTTGTATCTTCCGTGCTATCTTCGATGCTGTCCTCAACACTTTCTGCTCCCTGTGTTTTATCTCCTGTGGTATCAGCATTATTGTTTGATAATGCGCTGTCTTTGGTAGGGATTGCAGATTCCAATGCCGCTGAATTTTTCGGAAGTGTCTCGCTGTTATCCGTTGTGGTATTCAGCAGGTCGTTTTCACTGACTTCTGTAAGGAAATACACCTTTTCATCTTCCCCATCACGATCAATCACAAGATAAAATATCTTTTCTGATGCAGTCTGGATTGTGTAAAATTCCTTGCCTTTTTCTGTGGTCTGGCTGTCACTGCTCTGGTCTGCATCCTTGGAAGTATCTCCCGTGCTTGAAGACTGCTTTGCTGTTGCGGAACTGCTTGAAGTTGTTCCACTGCCTGTCTGGGAAACTGTATTTCCATTCACATCCGTTTTTGTATGCTCTGTGACCTGTGCGGTTGCAGAGCTTGGCTTGGTTGCCGACGCATCCACCGGAAGCTGCTGTGCCGGATCTTTTTCACTGCTGTCCTTATTCTCCGGATCGGTGTAATACGGATTGGCTGTTTTATAGATTTCAGAGGTATTTCCTGCATTATCCATGGCAGAAATCGTGAAATACTGATATCCTGCATCGAACTGTTGCAGACGGATATTCAAGGCTCCATTCGTATGCTCTGTAAACTCATAGCCATTGACATAGATTGCCTTGATACCGGAATCCGTATCATGTGCCTGAATGCTCAAAAGACCGTCGCTGACTGCCGCATTTAAGGTAGGCTTGGTAAAATCAAAACACTTGATATAACGGTTTTTCTCGTAGGTCTTGCCCTTCTGGTCTGTGACCTGCACATAAATGGTGCTGTTCTCGGAAATCTCTATGTACATATCCTCGGTAATATCTGTCCAGCTTCCATTCTGTCCGACTTTCGCCTTTACTGTCTGAATGGTAAAATTGCCGGATACAATAGTATCCTCCACCTTGACTGTTACTTTCGTGGTATCGTTATGCCACCCAGAAGGTGTATTGATTGTGATTTTTACGCTCGGATTGATATAAGCACATTCCTTATAATCCTTTGCACACACCTCACAATCCTCATCCACCGCATACTGACTGCATTTTTCCTTGCAGGTGCATTTTGCGGAAGGCTGTGTTTCCTCGGTTGTGCCTTCTGTGGAATTTTCCGTTGTATTCTCTGTGGACTGCTCTGTGTGATTTTCTCCACTACCGGAACTGTCCTTGTTATCAGTGCCGGACGCTGTGCTTTCTGCACTGCCTTCTTCTGCCGCACTCTCTGTTTTCTGCTCTGCGGTATCCTCCGCATGAACCTCCACAGTATTTGCCCTGTTGGCAAAAAATGCCCCAATCGGCATACAAAAAAGTATTGCCGATAGCATAAGGGACACCACTGCCCTAGCCGATAATTTCCTGTTTTTCATTGATTGAAACCTCCTTTTCCTGTTCCCGTTTCTGTAATAAATTTCTGACTTCATCCTCACTGAGCTTGTTTAACATCTGCAAACGCTCCGATGAGATTTTATATTTTCGTATGATCTTCATGGCTTCGGCATCCTCCGCCATCTGTTTCTGTTCTGCAAGGTCTTTTTCCTTTGCCTGTAGCTGTGCTATCTGCTCTCTGACCTTTTTAAGCTGTGAATTGATTCGCTCTACTGACAAAAATAATTCCTCCCTTCGCTAATTCAATCTTCCAAAACCATAAAAATGGCTCTGCCAGTAAGAGGTATTGATTGATGTGTACTGAATTGGATCACCGCAATGCACCATCGTACCGTTTCCACAGTAGATACCAACGTGTGTAACCGGACGTCCTGCATTATAGGTTCCTGTAAAAAATATAATGTCCCCTGCCTTTGCATCTGCCGCTGATACCGGAGTACACTGGTCATAAATGCCCTGTGCTGTGGTTCTTGGCAGGTTATGTACGCCACTGTTTGAAAATACCCAGCATACAAAACCGGAACAGTCAAAACTAGCCGGAGCTGTGCCGCCAAAAGTATATGGCATTCCCAGATACCTGTTTGCTTCACGCATAAGCGTCTGTACGGTTGCATCATCATAGGATTCCGGCGGTATCACATTGCTGGTTCCTCCTCCGGTGCCGCCCGTTGTTTCTCCATAAATGGTCTGTTCTCCTGCTTCAAAATAAAATAACGAGTTATAATATTCCCCGTTATACAGACATTCGATATGAAGGTGGCTTCCGGTACTGCTTCCTGTATTTCCGCTTTTGCCTATATTGTCACCTTTTTTTACACTCTGCCCTGCGGACACATTTAAGCTGTCCATGTGGGCATATTTTGTGGTATATCCCTTACTGTCCGTAATCACCACATAATTTCCATAATAGGAATCGTAAGTTGCTTCTGTTACCGTTCCATCATGTGCCGCATATACAAACGTTCCTGTCGGCACCGCTATATCCACACCCCTGTGAAGCTCCTCGGCTCCGGTGTTTGGATTTTTCCGGTAGCCATAATAACTGCTGATATAGTAATACCAGTAATAATCAACCGGAGAAGCAAAGACCTGTAAGCCGCCTTTTGTCTCCGTATAGGCTCCAAAAATTTCCGTCTGTTCGCTGTCCATGCGTCCGGCTACAATGCTCTCAAGCGGTGTGACCGTAAGTGTGACACGAAGAATTGTTACGGTATATTCTTCTTCCTCCTCATACTCGTATTCCTCGGTACGGGTAGTCCCGTCCGGATTTGTTACTATTCTGGTTCCGGTCTTTGTGACTGTCCTTGTCCGTGTTTCCTCTACTTCCTCGGTAGTGAGTGAATACATGGCATCAAATAATTCCTGAATCTCACTCTCTATTCCTGCGGCAGTAAATTCCGTATGGACTGCGGAAAGATAACTGATCAGTGTGTACGGATCATGCCCGATTGCACCAAGGTTATAATCGTATTCATCATATCCCGGATAATCAGTTTCAATCCGGTCAATCTTATTTTGCAGTTCCATTTCCTTTTCTGTAAAAGATAAATCTGCTGCATCAATCTCTGCCGGAAGGCTAAGATATGTGCTTGCCATCGTTGTTGTCACAGTTCCGGTAAACATGGAACCGCAGCTTGATAGTGCCGACATGATCATAATGAGCAGAAGTGCAAAAATACCCACTGTGATAATCAGTGTTTTATTTTTCGTGGCAATTTCCTGTAACTTCTTTGCAATCCCGGTTGCAGCATTGGCTGTCTTTGTAAATGTTTCCTTTGCAGTCTTGGCTTCTGCTCCTACCCGCCTTGCCTTGGCATACTCACGCTTGATGCGCTGTTTCTGTAGCTGCCTTTGCAACTGCTTCTTTGGACTGTTGCCCTTTAGATGTGGATTTTCACTGATGAATTTCTCATACTCCAGCTTCATATCCGCTGTAACCTGTTTTTTGTGCAATCGCTCTAAGCGGTCACGCTTTCTCTGTGCCTTGCTCTTGCGGTGATACTTCATATAGTGGTAAATATCCTCGGCTCGCTGTTCCGTCTTGTGTGCGCCCTCCACAGCAGAATTATCCTTTTCTGTCTCTGCAATCTTACGATGCACAAAATACATATTTTCCGTTTGGAACTTATGAACCGCAGTCTTTCCAAGACCATCCTGCTTAAATGGCTTCTCCACATCCACCGGAACAACGATATATTTTGCTTTTCCGTTCTGTTCATCAAAGACACGTTTCATCTCATACTGCCGCTTTTTCGGCATCTTGTCCTTTGCTTTCTGCAACTTCTGACGACTCTTTTCCGACTTATCAAAAGCCTTCTGTACTTTTTTGTCGGTAAATTCTTCCGCCTGCCCCTGCGAAAATGTGGCGTCCTTTATCTGAAGATCTCCATAATCGGACTGCTTTGCATTTTCTGACTTTGCACGCTCTCTGTGTGCGTGTTCTCTCTGCACACGCCTTTTGTGATATTTTCCTTTTTCCTCAGACCGTTGGTAGGTGTCCCTGACATGAACCTCATTTTCCATCGTGCTGTCAGAATCCCCCGGCTGTTCCTCCTGCATGAAACTGTTTTCCTTTAAGAATGCCTTTTCCGCATCGGCTTCTGACTTCTGGACATTGTGACCAGAAGTGTTCTGTTGCTGTTGCAACTGACGGTAATATTTCTTTTTATTGCCCGTTTTTCTCTCTGCTCCAGTTTCCGACTTTTGGACATTGTGACCAGAAGTTACATTTTTTGTATCACTGCCATGGTTCGCATCCCGTGGCAGATTGCTCACAGGCTTCTCATTGGCATGAAAATGATTTTCCGTAGGAAAGGTGTTATCCTGCCTGTGTTCTGTGTGTTTTGCTCCAGTCACTTCCTTATCCTTGGAAAATGTCTCTTTTTCAAATGCCTTTACTGCCTGCTTCTTCTGTCTTTTTTCTGCCATTTTATACTGCGTCCTCCTTCTGCACCGATTCCTCCGGCTTGGTATTCATAATTCTGTAAGTCTTGGTGTCTGTCGGATATTTGTCTACAAATGGAATTACCACATTGTCAAACAGTATCAGACCACTTCCCGGCTCGGAGTTGGTGACATAGGAAAGCTGCTTATCAGAAAGTCCCAGTTTATCAGCGAGAATTGCCTGATCTTTGGCATTCTGATTTAACAGATACACAAAATCGCTGTTACCCAAAATACCTTCAATCTCCTCAGAACGAAGAAAATCGCCCACGTTCTGCGTCAAACCTGTCGGAATACCGCCCCATTTTCTGAAACGCTTCCAGATTTCCACGGAATAAATAGCTGTCTGCTTCTCCTTCAGAAGAAGGTGGAACTCATCACAGTAATAACGGGTAGCAATCTTTCGCTCCCTGTTCTGCGATACCCTGTTCCAAACCGCATCCTGCACGATTAACATACCCAGCTCTTTCAACTGATTTCCCAAGTCTCTGATGTCAAAGCACATGATACGATTGCCGCTGTCTACGTTGGTATGGTGGTTGAAGTAATTCTGGGAACCATGCACATACAGCACAAGGCTGTTTGCGATACGCTCCGCCTTTGGATTTTTGTGTGCTAACAGGGCATCATATAAATCTTCCAGCAGCGGCATATTTTCCGGCACCGGATTTTCAAAATACTTATCATAAATATGACGGATACACTCGTCGATGATACCTTTTTCATCGTTCTGCAATCCATCCTTGCCGCCTGCAATCAGGTCACACAGAGTAATAATAAAATCGGATTTCAGCTTTAACGCTTCCTTATCCCCCTTATGGGATAACTGTATATCCATAGGGTTCAGATAGTCTTTGGAATTGGTGGCAAGTTTTACCACCTGTCCATGCAGTGCTGCCACAAGAGCAAAATACTCGCCCTCCGGATCGCAGATGATAATATCGTCCTTTGTGATAAGAAAACAGCTTAAAATCTCACGTTTTGCACTGAAGCTCTTACCGCTTCCCGGTGTTCCAAGTATGACTCCGTTTGGTGTACGAAGCCTTTTCCGGTCTGCCATGATCATGTTGTTGCTGAGTGCATTTAAGCCGTAATAGATTGCCGGAGCAGGCATAAATAATTCCTGTGTGCAGAATGGAACTAAGATAGCGGTACTCTTCGTGGCAAGAGTACGTTCTATCCCCGTTTCATTACAGCCAATCGGTGCAGATGCCATAAGTCCCTGTTCCTGCAAATACTGTAAACAGCGCAGGTCACAGTTTGCCTGCTGTATGATGCCGGACACCCTCTGCATCAGGCTCTCCAGTTCCCTCTTTGTTCTTCCATAACAGGTAATGAGAAATGTCATGTTGATCATCTTCTGATTGCTTGTGTTCAAATCGTCCAGAAACTCCAGTGTATCCTTTTCATAAGTCACAATATCCGTCGGTAAAATATCCATGTCATAGCCGCTTCGTACTGCTTTTTTCTGCTCCTCAATCTTCATTTTCTGGATATTGGAAATAACAGCTTTCAGCTTCTTGATTGCCTTTACCGGATCTTCCGTCTGCATATGCATGGAAATGGTAAGGTTTGCATCAATGTCAAGAAGCTGCTTGATCAGCTCGTCCGTAAACTTCGGTGTGATAATATCCAGATAGGATACACAGCCATACATATTTCCCGACTTAAAGCGGTTCGGATAGCGGAAATCAAATCCCGGCGGTGCAATATAGTCCTTGACAGACTTACCGGATTCTGCCAAATCCTTAAATGAAAAACGAAAAGGCTCCATGGTGTCCTGGTTAAAATATTCATGCAGGATACGCAGTCTTTCCTTTCCGTCCAGTCCCCTCGCAAGGGTTCCTATATTGTTTAAGTTTCGTATGACATCTTTTTCAATGTTGTTAAGGCGGCTCTTGGCTTCCCTGTAGCCATTGCTCTCCACACCAAAAATCAGATATTTTGATTTGATGATACCATTGTTTCCCTTTGCCGCCTGCTTCTTTAACATCTCCGTATATTCTTCACGAATGTCATTAAAATCATCCTCCTGCCACGGAATGTCAAACTGTTCCGTAAGCATCTGCTCGTTGACTTGCCGGTTGAATAACACCAGTTCAAATTTCACAGACGGATCAAAATAATTGATGAGCTTACTGTACTGTGCCAGTATATCCGCCTGCTCATCCACTTCCAGAAGCGAATAGTTTATATCAAAAAATTCCACCATCTTTGTATAATAATGGTGGCTGACCTGACAGATACCGTCACGGAACATCTTCTCAAAAGTAATCGTCTTTTGTGCGGTAGTCGGCTTTTCCTTCTCTTTGCCCCTGCCGGATAAAATATGCTTTAATTCCATAAGACGCTTTTTCTCTGAAAAAGTAAGACCGCCACTTTTGCTGTTATTTCTGCTATTGCCCTGATAACTGCTTTTTCTGTGTTTTTCCGGTTCTGCCTTTTGCTTTTTCTTCAAGATAACGAACCTCCCTTCGTAATTTTTCTTTCTCCTCCAACTGCTTGTAGAGGTTTTCTGACCGGTACGGTCTGATTCCCGGCGTGAGTATCTTCTGCCGGAGCATAAAATACAAAATCTTCTCCGCCGGAAACCCGTTTTTCTCATACATCGCAAAAAAGAAGAACGGAAGCATTGCTCCCATCATTAAAAGTGATGCCGCTGATGTCCCGATCAGTCCCTTAGTCAGAAAATACAGAGGGATGCCCGTTACTGCCGCACCACTGAAACAGATGATCTGTCTCTTTGTTAAATTCAGTGCCACTTTTGTCTTGATCCCGGACAAATCCTTTGGCACCTGCACGGATATTGCCATATCGTTCCTCCCTTAGTGCGCATTCCAGATAGATTTTGACAGCGAACCTGTCTTAAACATGGAAAAACATAAAATCACGGTATATGCTGCCACCGACCAGAGTGCCGTATGCAGGTTATCGGATACTGCCACACCAGCCACAAGCACCGCATAGATTGCAACGCATACCATCATAAAAAATCCCTGAAATGCAAGGGCACAAAGTCCCTTAAAATAATTGGTTCCTATTGTTCCCCACTCCCGGTTGGTTACGGTTGCGCAGGGAACAGGTGCTACTGATACATAAAGATATATTTCAATCATTCGCCCATAAAGAATGACGGTGATCAGGACTGACATGATTTTCATACATAAACTGACGATCATGGTCTCCATCCCCAGTCCTAACAGCTCGCCTATACTCATTTCCGAAAACTGCTCATTGAACATCGTCTGCAGCGTACTTGAAACATCAATACTGGTTTCCCCACTGATTGCTGCGGCGGCAGAATTGACGATGTGGCTTCCCACATCAAATACCGCCATTACAATGTCAAAAGTCTTGCTTAACAGCATGACTGCAATACACGCTTTCATAAAAAAGCGGATAAAAATGGCTGTATTGAAGTCATGCAGGTTATTTTTGTCAATGACCATGGAAATAAGCTCATAGACGAGTACAAAGCTGATAATCATTCCCGCTATGGGAATCATCACATTGTCGGACAGGGTTTTTATCATATCAAAAATACCGGAGTTCCATGTGCTGGGAGTTTTGCTGACCTCCCCTGCAATCGTGCCTACTTTGTCATTGACATCGGTAAACATGGTTTCAAAGTTGGTCAGAACCCACCCCTGCAACAGTTCCTTTATGAATTCAGTAATCTTATCAATGATCCCGCCCATGAATTATGAGAACAGTGTGGTAAGCTGTGGAATTACCGTCTGTGCCACAATGATGATGCCACCGCCACTCATAAGCTGCTTGATGCCCTGCGATTTTGCACCTGGATTATCATTTCCATATCCTTCGAGAAGATTGATTACTCCCCACACACCTACACCTGCGCCGATTGCGGTTACTACTGTTTTAAGTCCTGTTACTGATGTTGTAAAAAAGCCCATTTGATCGTCTCCTTTTGCTTGAAAATTAAATGAAAAAAGGGAGCTGTTCTGATTTGTGATTTTTCAGAAAAACTCCCATAACAATAGTTCCAATATTTAGTTGTAAAGTCACTTCTGGACGCTGTGACCAGAAGTTAAGCTGTGATTTCTCCGACATCGCATACCTCATCCACCACATCATTCCTCTTAAAACGAAGTCTGTTGCGGTTCTTCACGTATTTTTCAATGTCAAATTCATTCTTTTTGTCATAATCGGATAACAGCGGGTACTGCTTATGCTTCGTTATATCAAATTTATCTGAGAAAAATGGTCTTACACCTCTAAGCTGCATGATACACTTGCTGCCATCCATGACCGCAATCTCGTCCTGACTCATTAACTCCTTTCCGGTCTTTTGATAATTCAGACCGTAGGACTGGCTCGTACCTCTCGTATCCGAGGTATTATAAAGGTCAATCGTTTCTTTTCCAAGGATTTCTGCCAGATCTTTCAGAGTATCTTTCTCTTTTCCTCCCAGAAACAGGGTAGTGTCGCAGTTTCCTTCAATCGTGGAAGCGTTGTCCCGGTACAGAGCCTTGAGCTGTGACTTTGACTGCAAAATAATAGAAGCTGATATTTCCCGGCTACGAATGGTAGCAATCAGCTTCTCAAACTGTGGAATCTGCCCGATGTTTGCAAACTCGTCCAGTAAGCACCGGACGTGAATCGGCAGTCTTCCGTTATATACATCATCTGCCTTGTCACAAAGCAGATTGAATAACTGCGAATACATGATACTTACAATGAAATTGAATGTCGCATCGGTATCGGAGATAATGACAAACAGTGCTGTCTTTTTCTCACCCAATGTATCAAGCTCCAGTTCATCATAAGCAGTCAGGTCACGCAGCTCCTTGATGTCAAATGGTGCCAACCTTGCACCACAGCTAATCAGAATAGATTTTGCTGTCTTTCCAGAGACGAAAAGTCAAGGACTTTTTCATCAAATTCAAAAAGAAGTCACATTTTGCGGACTTCCTCACGGAGCAGACGCTTGATTTTGTCCTCCATTGTCTCTTTTGCGGTCTCGCTGAAATGGACACGGACGATATAGGTGGTCTTGCCGATCTGCTTTCTGACAGTCGGGCAAGTGGTGGTATTGGTTGCGGTATTGTTCATTCAAAATCCTCCTGTAAATGAAAAAGTGCCCGGTGACGGTTCATCATCGGGCGGTGTCGGTATGAGGGAACAAGGCAAGGCGGCAACATTAAGGTATCTATAAAAACCTTGCCGTCTTTGCCACGCTTGCCGTGTTCCTGTTGTCAGTCTCGGAGATAGCAGACCCATGCTGTGCCGTCTTTCTCGGTCACAAGCCTGTCCCCGATACGGCTTTTTGCCGTTCTCATGGTGCGTGAGGAAATCCCACGCTCATTGACTGCCTTTTCCAACTCTGCGCTCGGCATACGCTTTCCGTCCGCAAGCAGTTCCAGAATGAGCATTTGCGCCTGTGCGGTCTTGCTCTCGGTCTTGGCGGTGTCTGTCCCGGCAAGAAGCTCGTCAGCGGTAATGTCATAAGCCCCTATCCACTCAAAACCTTTCTCATCTCCCAGAGAAAAGGCAAGGGACTGTCCGGGCGGCGCAAGGGAGCTTTTCTCATGGATAAGCACCCTCGTTGTGGGGCTGTCCTTCAGCTTGCCGATAAAAAGCAGACTGCGGACTGCCGCCGTAATGTCGATAGACCCTAATCCCCGATAGGTGCTTTGCGTTCCTGCGGCTTTGTTCAGGTGTCCAATCAGCACGATAGCGCACCCGGTAGCCTGTGCAATGTCTCCCAGACTGCGGAATATCGGGCGCACCTCGTTTGCCCTGTTCATGTCCACATCTGCGCCCAGAAACGCCTGTACCGGGTCAATGATAACCAGCCTTGCGTTGTTTTCCCGGATTGCCCTTGCTATGCGTTCATCGGCAAGGGTCAGCGGCGTATCCCTGTCATCAATGACAAGCACTTTTTCGAGGTCTGCGTCTGCTTCCATCAATCGGGGCTTAACAGTATCGCCCAGACCGTCCTCGGCGGTCTGATAGATGATATTGAAAGGCTCAAGGGTTTCCATACCGGGCAAGGGCTTTCGGTTGGTGCAAGCCGCCGCAAGACGCATGGCAAAGTAGGTCTTGCCCTCGCCGGGGTTGCCCTGTATAATCGTCAGCTTTCCAAAGGGGATATACGGAAACCATAGCCAATCCACGCTCGTCAGCTCCACATCTACCATACGGAGCATGGGGACAGGCTGGGCGGTGGGCAGCTCTCGCAGCGTGATTGTTTCCGCTATAAATTTGCGGCTCGGAATGTCCCCTTGCTGACGGAGAACATCGTTCCAGTCTTTCCTTGCCGGGACAAGGCGAATGACGGCGATCTCGCTGGGAATGGACTGTGCCAGTCGGGTACAGGCTTCGCTTCCTGCGGTGTCGCTGTCAAGGCAGAGGAACACTTTTTGGGTGTCCTTGCGTTCAGAAAGAAAACGGTCAAGGGCTTTTCCCGAAACGCCGCCCAGGGCAAGATAGCTCCTTGTCTGCCAGTCCTGCGGATAAAGGCAGATGAACGATAACAGGTCAATCGGCGCTTCAAAGACAAAAAGCTGGTTGCCGTTTCCCTCATAGCGGAACGGATAGGACTTGTCAGACCCGGTAATATCCTGTCTGAATGGGTCTGCCGTTCCTCGCACATGGGCGTATCTCGGCGTACCGCTTCGGTCTCTGCCAACAAAGACAACATTGTGCCGCTTTGCGTCCTCGTAAATATCCCCGGAAAGAAGAAAAGCCTCAACCAGTTTCGGGTTGAGACCTCGGCTTTCGCAAAGATATTGAATTGCTCTGTCGGCTGTTCGGTTGTGCAAGGGCAAGTGGAACGCTGTGGGCGGTGCTGTGGTGGCTTCGGTCTGTCCTTCGCCGCTTTCGCCGGTCAGGAGCTGGACAGCTTCGGGAAAGGACTTGCCGTAAAACTCCATGACAAAATCAATGGGATAGCCGCCCTTGCTCTGGCTGTGTCGAAACCACTTGTTTCCCCGGACGGTCAGGCTGTCATGTTCTTTCCAGCGGTATTCTCGTCCGCTTTTGATAAGTGTCTCTCCCTGTGTGCGGAGAAAATCTTCCAGACTGACGGCGTTTGCCCGGTCAATCTGTGCTTGGGTGTAATTCATCGGGATAGTTCCTCCTTTTTCTGTCGTGTTTGAGGTCGATTTTGGAGCTTTTGTTCCTCTGTACGCTCGTTAAAACGGGCGGCAGTATCTACGCATGACTTGACCTTCCAAAGACGGTGTAAATCGTCTCTGACGGTCTTAAACTCGCCATAGGTGGTGTTGTGCGCCTGTTCCAGCTCGTCATACTCGTCGGACAGCTTTTTCATATCCACCTTGCCGTCTGGGAACTCCCCGGTCAGCTTTCGTCTGGCGGCGTAGAACTGTATCAGCTCCGCTTCATGCTCTGCCTTGTACTTGGCTCTGGGCTTCTCAAACTTGATTTTCTGCAAGCCGTCATAGACAGGCTTCAAGTTCTGGAAAGCAGCGGAGCTGTCATAGAGCTGCTTAATTGCTTTCATTCGGGCGGTCTGTTCGTCCAGCGTTTTCTTCAAGCTCTCTGTGGCAGCACTGTGTTCGCTGACACGGTGTTCCAAATCTTCAAGGGAGTAAATGCCGTTTGCCCGGAGATAATTGAAAGTCTCGTTCATCTCCTTTAGGTTGCTGACCTTACCTTTCTGCGAATATGCCCCGGCTCTGCGGCTGGTGTAATAGGCGTTCAGCAGAGAAACAAGGTCGGGTGCCTGCGGCTTGGCAATCTCCGCTTTTGCTTCGGCAATCCAATCGAACAGGAGAGCGATTTTCTTCTTGATGTCCCGGATAACGGCATTGGTTGCCTTGATCCAGCGGTTGAACTCGCCCTTTTCGGTGCGTATGCCTTTCTTCTCCATTGCCCGGACGGTTGCGCCTTCATGGATAGTGGGAAGTAAATCCACGCCTTGCCGTTCATAGCTGCGGTGGTCGATACGAACATCAATACCTTTTTCCGCAAACTTGGCATTGCACATCTCCGCCCATGCTTCACGCCAATGTTCCAGCGTTTCGGGACTGCCCCAGTCGGTAGTGGGAACGGCGTTGAAAACAAACTCTCCGTTCTGGTCTCGGATACGGTTGCCGTCCTCGTCCAGTTCGTACACCCGGCGTTGCTTTAGTCCCCATTTGCCGTTCTGCTCGATGGGACGGATGGGGCAAAGCACATGAAAATGCGGATTGGGTATGCCGCCGTCCTCACGGTCTGGCTGGTGTACGGCGAAGTCAACCACCATGCCCCGGCTCACAAAGTTCTCCAACAAAAATTGCCTTGCAAGAGCGATGTTTTCCTCAAGGGAAAATTCATTCTGCAAGGCAATGTCAAAGCTGTATGCAAGCTGGGCGTTCTTTCCACGCTCGGCTTTTTCCACGGCATTCCACAAGGTCTGACGGTCTGCAAATTCCGGGGGAGCATGGGACGGCAGGATAATATCGGAGCAGATCACGCCGCCCTTGCGGGTGTAGTCGCTGTATTCGCCGTAATACTCGCTATACAATCGCTCCCCGGCACGGTAGGCGGCAGAAGCAATAGCGGACTGTCCTGCGCTTCGCTTAGTCTGCGTGACGCTCAGATGAAATAGTGCCATCGGCTTTCAACTCCTTTTCTCTGTTCGCTTGGCTGATGTGGGTAATCGCCATGTGTCGGACGGCTCGCTGGACTTCGGACAGGGAAAAGATGTGTTCCATCAGCTCTGTCATTTCGGTGCGTGTGAGATCTTTGACCACCGGGGCAAGGCTCTCAATCGTGCCGCCCAGATTGCAAAGACGATGGGTGCGTTTCTGCCTTTC
Source organism: Clostridiaceae bacterium Marseille-Q4143 (assembly GCA_018228645.1). Classification (GTDB taxonomy): domain Bacteria; phylum Bacillota; class Clostridia; order Lachnospirales; family Lachnospiraceae; genus Hominiventricola; species Hominiventricola filiformis. Next base: position 2,460,759 of record CP073693.1, on the reverse strand, counting down.
GCCTTTCTCCAGATACTTCTTTCTGTTCTCCAGACGCTCCAGCTTGTGCTGTTCCTGTGCAAGCTGCGTCTCGGCTTGCTCCTTTTCGGCTTGGAGCTGGTCGAGGGTTTTCGGTTTTGTCATTGTGATTGACCTCCTTTTTTGAAAAATGGGGATAAAAAAAGACCGTCAACTTTTCGCATAGTGCGACCAGTCAACGGTCTGATTTTTGGTATTCGGTTTTTGTGTTCAGTTCGGCAAACTGGAAAATGTTAACTAATCTGTGCCTTGATTTTTATCCCTATCTGACCTAATTGATCTTGAGCTACTTGCAAAAATTTCTGGCAGCTATCTGTTATGTCATACTTGAAATGGATTTCTATCATAGCCATCTTAAAATCAGCATTGGGGTATATTTCATCGTACTGTTTGCTTTCGATAAAAGCCACATACGCATTGATTTTATCTTGTAAAATCTTCAAGTGTTCAAACTCATTGTCCCAATTCAAATGGTCGGTAATAAGGAGTACCAAACAAGCATTTTCTTTATCGTTTGCAATTGCGTCAATCTGACTTGCGTTATCAACAGCCACAATATCTCTCCTTTACAGTTCTTTATAAAGGCAACTCGATAAATATGTATTTGTGTCAGTCCCAATGTTTGAAATCATATCCATATTTGACCACAATATTTTTCTTTTCACCCGATGTTTTGATTTTCCAATATATAATCTACAATTTCTTGAATTGTTGCTTCTTTGTCAAGACCATACTCTTCCGGTACAAATATAACTTCAGAAGCTCCTTCATATCCCATCAAATCGTCTATTTCGTCAAAAAAATCATGTATAACATTTTCTTTCACTCTTTTCCCTGTTTCTTTGTCTATACCATGATTTTTAAAAATCCCAACAATTCTTTCTACTTCTTTTCTTGTCATCATTACGCCTCCAAAATATGTTAAATCGTTATATCATGATGCTCCATCGATTTTCCTCCCGTAGTCGAGTAGACTTACACCTCACAATGTAAGCCCCTCACAGAACCGTACGTGCGGCTTTCCCGCATACGGCTCTTCATAATAATATTTACAGTCTCAAAACAAGCTGACATAAATCTTTGGCATTGCCAATGGATAATATTTCAGCATTTCAATGAATCCTTCTCTTGTATAACTCTTTCTGTCACTTCGTCTATTCAGCACCTTAAACAGAAGTTCTCTCACTTGTTGTTTGTAGTTTGAAATCATTCTGCCATTAAAACTTATGCCATAGTACCTATAATGACCTATTAGTTTCAGATTTAGCATACCCATTAGTTTCTTTAGCGGTTGGTCTCTGTTTGCGTATAACCACACTTTTATGTCTCGAATTTTCTGTCTGAATTTCTTAGAACTTGTCTTTGGCATTATATATGGCATGCCTTTGCGTGAACGTCCACAATAGAACGTGAATCCCAGAAAATCAAATGTTTGTAATCTGATACACTCACCGCTCTTTTGCTTTGCCCTTGCAATATAAGCACCGCTTTGTAAGAGACGACTTTTACTATCTTCTAATTGCAAACCGAACTTTTCCATTCGTTCTTTAAGAAGCTTGTAGTAATTTTCTGCTTCCCATTTATATTGAAATCCTGCAACAAAATCATCTGCATATACAATCAAAAAGTTATCACCCTTGCATTCCTTGGTAATAATAAACTTATACCAAAGTGTCAATACATTATGCATATATATGTTTGCAAGGATTGGACTTATGATATTACCCTGTGCTGAACCTTCTTCATTCAACATCAGTTCGCCATCATCTAACACTCCCACTTTAAGGTACTTCTTAACCAGACCGATTATGTTAGGGTCTTTGATATAGAGATGGAGAAACTTGATAATCCATTCATGTTTCATGTGGTCGAAGAAGCCTTTGATGTCAGCGTCCACAATATAACATATCTTCGTATTGTTTAAGCTCTTATACAGTTCTTTTATTGCGTTATGGCATCCTCGATTTGGTCTGAATCCGTACATACAGTTCAGAAATCTCGGTTCATAGATAGCTTCCAGTATCTTCTTTAATGCTAATTGGACTATTTTATCCTCGTAGCATGCAATTCCTAATGGTCGAAGTTTTCCATTGCTTTTAGGGATATATACCCTAATTGATGGCTGTGGTTTGTATGATTTTCTTTTCAATCTTTCTACCAAGTCATCTATGTTTTGCTCCAGATTCTTCTCGTATTCTCTCTTCGTAATCTCATCCATACCAACTGCCTTACTTCCGTCTAATTCTTTGTGGCATTGCATAAGCATTTCTTTATTGATTAGATGATACAACGATGTGAACTCTGGTCTCGGCGAATTTGCCGATATTTCTGCTATTCTTTCTAATTTTGTTTCCATCAATACCCCCGTCCCTGAGTACGGTTGATGTGTCCTCAGAAAGACCATTATTATGTAGCTCCCTTCCCTCCATTGGCATTACCCAACTTCTTCAGTACTATGAAGCTATCCGACTGCCTGTTGTTCTTTTGGCATTCTCCCGTTTTGCAGTTGTTTGCCATACTTGCAATGACAAGAAACAACAGGCTCTCCCCAGTTGACTGAATAGTCACAATGTAAAACATAAAGTGCTCTTTGACCCCGCAGAAGCAAACCATTTCTCACCAATGCGAATTGATTTGTATTGCTTTCCGTCGAAATTAAAACGTCAGCCTTCCAGATATCAAAATTTCGAGGCTCAATCACACTCTCTATTTTCTCGCTGTCTACGCTTAGCAACTACCATTACTGGCAGTCACCCAAGACTCGCTACTGGCGGTTAGTTAGACCTTACCAGACAGGCATTCCACCTGCTAGACTACTCGCCCTTGTCTGGGCGCACAGTCCCGATTTGTTTGTTCCATAAAATTCATTTTAGTCGCTTTCAAACTTGCTGGCGGCGAACAGCATTTTATGCTGTTTGCGGACGGCAAGTCCACAGGGGATAGCCGCATTAGCGGCGCAAGGGGGTGTAGCCACCTTGACGGAACGAAGTGACGCAACATTCTCGGTCATGCAGTTTTCTTCTGCTGACCGGGAATGAAGCTCCGCAGGACGCACTACTCTCGATAGGAGAGTATAGAAGTGCGCCCTTTAGTTCCTAAAGGGTTTTTATCAGTGCGACAAACTTGAATTGTTAAGTATCAATCGGTGTTACCGTTTTCTTCAATGTTTGATGGTAATATTCATAAGCCATTTTAGTAAAATGTTCACATTCTGTTTTATAGAACTGTGTATCGGCAGTGTTAAGGCGTTCCTCATCTTCATCTGTCAGATACTCTGGTATATCCCAATATTCTGTTAATCTGGTATCATCTTTAAATTTTTCCAGAACATCATAATATGTGTCTGCCAGTAATTCATAAAGACTGGTATCATCGATGCGCTTTAGCCCACGCATGGCATAGCAAAAACATTGGAAACCCCAGTTGCAAAAAAACTGGATAAATCCTCCGTTATTTATGTCCACAAATAGCTTCCATAAGGCAGCAATTTCTTGTTCATCTTCGTCCAGTTTGTTCCAATCTCCATTTGAATTTACTAACTTTGAATTAAATTCGATAGAATAATTATCCCATAATTTTCCGTAATCATCCATACTGCTATTCTCCTCTCATACTTCCAATTTGTTGCTCAATTTCGTGTTCAAATTATACCATAAAACTTGTGAACAATTCTACCGCAACTTTGGACTATATGAGAAAAGTCCGAACAGTTTTCTGCCCGGACTTTCTCGCTCAATCATAAATCAATTCCGCTTTCACGACTTCCTCTGCCTGTGCCTTGCAAGCGTTCATCTGCCGCACCCATTCCATTTGGTTTTTGGCTTTCAGCCTTTCGGTCACGCCGTTTTGCTCTGCCAGTGACCGCACGATCAGCTCCATGCGGTTTCGTGCCGCTTCGTCAATCTCGGCGCAATGCTCAAAGAGCTTGTCGGATAGCACCAGCTCATTGAACAGTATCGGGCGGTGCATTTTTAGATACGCCTTGCGGAGTCTGCCGTAGTGTCCGAGGGGCTTTGTCTTGCGGATAATGATGTTCGGGATAAGATAATCTCCGTTCTGTGTGTAAGTGATATTCATGCTGTTTGTACTCCTTTCATCGGCTCTCTCTGCGGTAAACTGCTGACAGGAACGAACACGCCCTTTGCAATATCCTCCGCACGAATGGCGGCTTTCTTGGCTTCGATTTCCGCCTTTTTCCTCTCCTTGATTTTGTCCTCGTATCGTTTCTGCGCTCCGCTGGCTTTACGCTTCAAGTAGTTCTGATGAAGTCTGTCCTTGCGTTCCTCACGCTTGCGGATTTCCTCTAATTCCTCCGGGGTAAGCTCTACTTCTCCAAACGCCGGGGGAACGAAACGCCCAACAAAATTGAAGTAAATCTCGACCTCCTGTGTGGTCTGTATACTGCCTTTGCGGTCACGCTCATGCACAAGGATTTTCTCGATAAACTCGTTGAGCATGGCAATGGTCAGCTTGTCGAAGTTCTCATACTTATCAATCAGAGCGATAAAACGGTCAGCGTCCTTTTCGTGCTTCTCATAGCTCTTGACAGCCTTTTCCAGAACAGAGATTTCAGCGGTAAGCTCGGTCTGCTCCTTTTCATATTGAGCGTCCAGAGTGGCATATCTGCTGTCAGACAGCTTTCCTAAAATGTTGTCCTCATAGATTTTGCAGAGCAGGACTTCCAGCTCGGAAACTCTCTGCTTTGCGGTGGCAAGGCGTGTCCGCTGTTTCTTGACCTCTGCCGTCTGCTGGCTGGACTGCGCTTCCTGCACCACTCGGACAAACTCGGCTCGGTCATGCTTGGCATACTCGGCAATAGCTTTGAGCATTTCGGAAACAAGGGACAGTACCACCTCTTCATTGATACGGTGCTGGGTCTTGCAGAGCTTTCCAACTGGGACTTTGCTGTATTGGGAACAGGTATATTGAGAAATACGCTTGCCGTTGTTGGTACGGTGGACATACATCTTGCCGCCGCAATCGGCACAATAAAGCAAGCCTGTGAGGGGAGCTGCTTCGCCCCAGCCGTCCGGGTAGCGTCTGACATTCCCACGGATTTTCTGCACAAGGTCAAAGGTCTGCTGGTCAATGATAGGCTCATGGGTATTCTCGAAAATTGTCCATTCGTCCTCCGGGACATAATGGCTTTTCTTGTCCTTGAAGTGCTTTCGGGTCTTGAAATTGATGGTGTGTCCCAGATATTCACGCTTTTCAAGAATGTTGCAGATGGTGGAAGAACCCCAGCCGTACATATCTTTGAAAGTCTTGTTTTTGTTCACGCCCTCGCCGTGTTGGGCAAGGTAAGCAGACGGAATAAGCACCTTTTCCGATTTCAGTTTGCTGGCGATCTGATACGGACCGTAGCCGTCAATCGTCATGGCAAAGATGCGCTTGACCACATCAGCGGCTTCGGGGTCAACCAACCATTGGTCTCTTGCTTCGTTCCAAAGATAGCCGTAAATGACCGTGCCTGTGAGGTGCTTGCCGGACTTGCCTTTGGACTGGAAAGTGGAACGGATTTTACGGCTGGTATCTCTGGCGTAATACTCGTTCATAATGTTGCGGAAAGGGGTAAAATCATCATCACCTCTGGCACTGTCCACGCCGTCATTGATGGCGATAAGGCGAACGCCACGCTGACGCAGGATTTCCATAATCTGACCGACTTTCAGATAGTCACGACCCATGCGGCTCATGTCCTTGATGCACAAATACTCCACATTCCCGGCTTCAACCTCTTTCATCATTGCTAAAAATCCGGGACGGTCAAAGCAAGTGCCGCTAATGCCATCGTCCGTGAAATGGACAATGTTCGTAAAGCCCTGCCGTGCGGCGAACTCCTCCAACATTGCTTTTTGATTCGATATGGAGTTGCTCTCACGCTGTTGGTCATCATCTTTGCCAAAGTCATCACGGCTCAGTCGTTCATACAGAGCTGTGATTTTCTCGTTTTTTCTCATAACTTGCGCTCCTTTCTTCGGTTTTAGGTTGTGTGTTCTAAGAGACTTCCAAACCGCTTGATTAAGAAGTCTTTTAGAGCATACAACACCTGCGGCAAGTTTATACTTCTTATACTGCCTTACCGCAAAATGGTTTGGGTTCTTCTGCTCCAGCTCCTCAAACAGCAGGTCAACCGCATTTTTGAAATTTTCATCATCCTCCCTAGCTTCGCTGGCATCCACCAGATCAATCAGCATGGAAAAATTCTGTTCTTCCTCCGGTGCTTCGTACCAGATATATGCGATCAGTGCCGTGTAATAGAGCTTTTCGGCTTTCACCCAGAAATCCTCAGAGGCTTGCTGTCCTTCCCCTTTGGTATTTACAATGATTGTGTTTACGAGTTTCAGAATGTCCTTTTCGCTCCGGATGTAAGCGAAAGGATTATAATGCATTGATTTTGCAAAGTTAATGGTATTCAGCACCTTGATCCGGTAATCATTCTTGGACAACATTTTGCCACATTCCACGAGGACTGTGCCTTTGGGATCAGTCACAACGTAGGAACTGTGCATCTGCATGAGGTTCGGCTTTACAAAAAATCTGGTCTTTCCGGAACCGGAACCACCGATTACAAGTATGTTTTTATTTCTCGCATACTTCGGCTGCTTTGGTCTGCCGGACATCATAAGACGCTCCGTTGCCGTTAAAAGCACATTGTTTTCAAATACCGGATCGACATAAGGCTCTATGTCTTTGGCAGTTCCCCACCTTGCCGAACCGTATTCTACTCCCTGCCGGAATTTCTTTGCATTTTTCGCTTTATAATATACTACCATACGAAATCCTATCCCGCATCCCACGCCAACCAGTAAATCCCTTGGCATAAAACTGGGAAACGGGTTTACAAACGCACCTCCCATCCCATTGATCGTGTCCAACACCTTCTGTAATGTGTTATCTCCTGCCTGCTGTCCATACAGCCATGAAACCTTATTCAGAACATACCCGAAGATCACATAGGGAGCGCATTTCAGGGCAAGCTGCTTTTTATTTACCCCTTTTGTTTTTTCTTTGAGATTTTTCGGAATTGACTGCAAATCTTTCACAATCCCGTCAATGACCTTGCTTATAAGCTCTGTCCCCTGTCCTTATTTTTCTCTCTGCTGCGCTCCTTATTTTTATTCTGTGCAACAATCTTCTGAAGTCCTTTCAGTTTCTGTCTGAGTGACGGACGCTGCTGTTTTTTCTCATTAACTTTTACAAATTCCTTGAATGCCTGTGCAATCACATCGGCATCTTTGCCCTTGAAAAATACAAGATACCTGGGTGGTTCCGTGGTCTTATCCCTTTTTACTGCGAAATCGACATTGTATTTCCTTGCGACACGCTCAAAGGATTTTATATTGCTATCCGTAACCTCAATGGACTTTGCACCCTCTCCCTGACCGACCAGCTTTTTTACCGGAATTTTCCCATGCGAAGGCTCCTTATGCTTCTGATGCTCCAGATACATCTTCATTGCCTTCTGTAAAACGCTTGCGGTCAGCTTGGAAGTCTTGATTGCAAGAGCAATCGTTTTCTGTGTTGTTTCCTCCTGCACGGTGTACCTCCTTCCTTATCTGCACCGATTGGATTCAGGGTGGAACCAACAGCCTGTGGAGCTGTATTTTCATTCCCATATTTACAATTCCTCTCCTTCCTCAAACTCCCTGTCCCACCAGTTCAGTTCTTCCTCATAAAAATCATCCAATGCAGACCTGAGTTCTTCTTCCTGCTTTTTTGCCTTTATGACATCCCTCACTGCCTTTACCACAACTGCCCCTACTGCAACCGCAATCAATAACTTCTTTCCATTTTTTTTACTCATTTTTGTTCCTTTCCACTTCTGGACGTTGTGACCAGAAGTTGTTGCAATAAAAAAAGGCAGCTACAAAATCTTTCGATCTCATACCTGCCTTAACGCTGTTACTTTTTCACTATCCTATAAAAATTGTATAGAGCTTAGCTTCAATCTCTCCGTCCCGCAGCACCACATCATCCAATAACAGACAATGTGCCAATACCTCTACATCCTCCATATCCATAAGCCGATTAACCACCTCATTCCCTTTGTCCGGTACTTTGGCTGAACATACAGCAAAATCCCGCCTAGCTTCCCTGCAATACTTATATAACCCCAAAATATACTTGTTTGACATAATAAATCCAAACGCTTCATTCTTCTGATACGTCATCTTGTGTGTATTCCATTCTTCCTCCGGCAAAGAAAAGTAACACCTTGCCGTCTCGACATAGCAGTCTCCCTGATAAGTCGGCTGTAACTTTTTCTCCTGCCGCAGCATCTGATGATAGATTTTCTCCCTGTCAAAAACACTTCTTGCCCTTGTAAAATCCGGTGTTTTTCCTCTCATAAACGTATAGACATTATTGATTATGGTCTTGCCCGCCAATGCCTTATATTCCCCCACTCTATGGAGATACTGCAATACCTCTGTCAATTTCTCTTTTGATGCGATCTCCTGATAACAGGTTGCGTCCAGTTCAATCCTTTCAAATTGAAGCGGTGTACTGCCTTTCTTAATCTCCCGCTCCATAATCCGTTTCGTATCACGCATTGATTCCATTTTATTTCCTTTCCACTTCTGGACGTTGTGACCAGAAGTTATAAAAAGGCAGTTACAAATCTCTCGACTCATAACTGCCCTATTGCTATTTTTACCTAATACTTATATATTCCCTTTTCTTCTCTTTCGTCCAATTTTTAATTGGTGCCACCCGATTTAGTAATGCAACCCCATGTCCATGTTTCCCAGAAATATATTCTTCAAACCATTTTATACCTGGTGCCACACCATAACTTCCCTCTATTTGATAATCAATAAATCTAAGTTTATTAGGAATAAATTCATAATTGTTCCGATAATCTAACATAATTGAACGAGCATCATTTATAACAATTCTGTAATCAGCATCATATAATAAAAATGCCAGTTCCACCACTGCATCTCTTTCAAGTCCCTCCAATATTAACTTTGCAGGGTAATTAAAGAAAATGGTAATCTGTATCAATTCCGTTTGAAAATCCTTAAACATTTTTAATGCAATATGCTCTGTATTCTTACACTCTATATCTAATGTGTTTCCTTTGGCTACATTCTCATTTCTTGAGAGAAAACATAGATTATTTATATTACAGTTAAAACCATCTCCATCCATGTGGTCAACAACAAAATTATCTGCTGTCATAGTATCAAGAATTTCCTTTGTATACCACTTTTCCATAATATATCTATGCAAGTATCCCAATTTTGCATTGTAAAAGTATTTTCCGTTCTTTCCCCATGTGACAGACATCAATTCATCACGATAATCATCCCGTATAGATGCAACCGCATGAAACATACCATCTGCAGTGTGTATTCTAACCAGATCACCACTTATATCAAAACTATTATTACTCATGAAATATTCTCCCAGTCTTTTAAGATAAGACCAATTATAGCATAAACGGGCTATTTTTTACATCTTACAAAATTTAGTATTTCGATAAATATACTTGTAATCTTAATAATAATAATTCCTCCGCCTATCACACCTCCAATGACACAATTTAATGCCAGAATTCCTATATTCCCAGCAATACCAAAGTTCTTCGGCACAATAAACATACACATTTTTCGGATACCATAGGGGCATCCAATCATAATCCAGTAAAGGAAAAAATCAAAGCCATCTGCCCTTATGCAAATCCAATAACACATATTCATCCACGCTGCAATCACAAGCAATGGCAGTATCACCTTAAACAATACCCTTTTCATGCCAGCCTCCCCCATACATATCATGCTGCACTTCCTGTTGATAAAAATGATTTATCGTAGTGGGTGCATTATAAAGTGCCGTAACCATATATGCCTTGATATTTGTGATTTTAGTGGTGGTATTTTGCATACAGCCAATCACATATTCCAAATGGCTGCTTTCCAGTTTCAAAAACCTTGATTTCACAAGCTCATACGGATATTCTTCTCCTGCTACCCTGATTGTTGGATGCTTCACGCAGACTACCTCACAGATTACCTGGAACAGTTCATCGTAAAGCTCTCTCTTTCCATAACCATCATACTGCATATGGTGATCGTAACTGATATTTTCTTTGATTAGCTCTATGTATGTCTGGACATCATCCATCACATCCATCGTATCCTTTTTCCTTGAATCAGATTGAATGATAGGATTGATATAACTCTCCTCAGTATAGTTTAAATCAGTCTGATTATAGTTAGTATAATTAGGGTTCGATTCTCCGACTTCTTGAGGTTCGATTTCCGGACTTCCAGAGGTCTGTTTTTCCGACTTCTTGAAGTTCGATTTTCCGACTTCTTGAAGTTCGATTTCCGGACTTCTTGGAGTTCGATTTTCCGACTTCTTGAAGTCTGATTTTCCGACTTCTGTGATTTTATCAGTGTTTCCAGACTTTTTTTCATCTACATTTTCTGCCAGAGAAGCAAAGTTCTTCACATATATGATGTCCGGTTTGCCCAATCCTCTACGCACTTTCTCTACCAGACCAATTCCCTTAACAGAATCCAGCTCTGCAAGAACCTTAACCGCCTTTTCCTTTCCACACCCCAAATCTTCCATAATACTGTCTATGGTGTATATGATATATGCCCGGTTATCCTCATCGAACCATTCATTTTTCATAGATAAGGACATACGATCAAGCATCAGACCATATAAAAGTTTTGCATCACTGGATAATTTCTTAAATCTTTCATCCTTGATCAGTAGGCGAGGAACACGATAGAATGAGAACTGTTCTGCTTCTATCCCGTAATAATAATCCAGTTGTAATATTCCACTCATTCCCGGCTCCTCCTTTCTACTGCGTATTCTTCCAATTCTCCAATAACTGATAAATAATGTTCTCTATTTGCTCCCTGCTGTATGTCGCAGGAAAATAATTGTTAATGCGCTGTGCTTTTATGATAACCTTTCGCTCCACAGGTTTTTCTTTTTCCAACAGCATACGAACCATCGGAAAGGTAAGTTCCCCTTTTTTGTCACTTTCCTTGAGCATGGCACTCTGCTGAGTTGTGATAGCAACATTTGTTTCCTGTATTGCAACCAAAACCCATTGCTGCGCATCCTCTGATAAAAATGATAAATCAACCGCCTGCATGATACCGATTTTCTTTGCGTCCACCATATCAAGCAGCGAATCCGACAGGCGTGAAATCCATATATATCTCTGAACCGTCTTTGCACTCTCTCCTGCCGCTTCTCCCAGTTCTCCGAGTGTAAGTCCGCCTTCCTTACTTCCCTGATGCTTCATTGCGTCGTATTTCATTCTGTATGCCTTTGCTTTCTCACTCGGAAGAATATCCTCCCTCTGAATATTAGAATCTACCATGATAATCGTAGCTTCATCATCCGTATAATCACGGATGAACATCGGCATTGTAACAAGTCCGACAAGCTCGCAGGCGTGTCTCCGGCGGTGTCCGGCAATAATCTCATAACCGCCATCTTTCATCGGTCTGGCGATGCCTGGCATCAACACTCCATGCTCCCTGACGCTTTCCACCGTTTCCTGCATCTTTTCATCATCCAGTACCTTAAACGGGTGTCCTTTGAACTCATGCAGTTCTGACAATGCGATTTCCTGTACCTGCTCTGTTCCTGTCTGTGGCTGCTCCGTTCCAAATAAATCATCAAAACTGCTCAGCTTTATCTTTGCGGCACTCCCTTTCTTATTCATCTGCAAGCACCTCCTCTGTCAATGACTGGTAGGCACTTGCCACTTTTCCATTCGGATCGTGCTGATAAATGCTCACACCTTCCGCAGAAATCTCAGCAGCTCTTACCGACATCGGGATACTTTCTTTGAATATCTTCACCCGGCTTCCATAATTCTCGATCAGCAATATACTGATGTCCTTTGCATAATTGGTACGGTTATCAACCATTGTCAACAAAATACCCTCTATTTCCAGTTTCGGGTTGATCTGACGCTTTACCTTTCCAATCGTCTTAATAAGCTGCTCCAGACCTTTTACCGGCAGATATGCCGCCTGTACCGGAATCAAGATACTGTCTGCACAGGCAAAGGCATTTATCGTAATCATACCGAGTGATGGCATACAGTCAATCAGAATGTAATCGTAGCGGTCTTTCTGCTGTTCTATGTAAGTACGAAGTACCGTTTCCCTACTCATAACATTTACGAGCGAGGTTTCCAAACCGGAAAGCTCAATATTTCCTGGCATGAAGTCTATCCCTTCCTCATGCTTTAAAATGCCATATTCAGGGCTTTCTTCTTCATCATTGATAATATTTGACATAATGGTGGCAAGCGTGATTTCCAGTCTGTCCGGCTCCTGTACCCCAAGACTTGCCGTAAGACTTCCCTGTGCATCTGCATCTATCAGCAAAACTCTCTTTCCCTGTTTTGCCAGTCCGATTCCTAAATTGCTTGTTGTGGTGGTCTTTCCAACTCCACCCTTCTGATTTGCAATTGCTATAACTTTACACATGATAAAATTCTCCTTATTCTCTACTATTGATTTTTCACATTACTTTTCTGTACTTCTGCATAAGCTCTGTAATATTTGCTTGTTCCTTTGTTGCTATAAAGCTCTGATATTTCTAATACTTCAATTTTAGGATGACGCTGTAAAATTTTCTGAAACCATACAATGTCATTCTTTGTTCCCATCAATCTGACTTTTAACATTAGTCTGTTCCTCCAAATAAGGCATACAGTTCTCGGTTATAGGTCGCATACTCCGGATAGCGGATCTGTATCGCCTGCCAAAAGAAAGGTGCATAGGCACAGCAGAACAAGTCCTCCACTGTATACTGCCTGCACTCGTTTACCTGTTCCTCTGTTTTTGTGTAATCATCTACACTCGGTGTGCCGTTGCAATACAGGTTAAATGCCATTCGCACCACCTTCATACTGCCACTGGTCTGCCAGCCTTCATGCAGACACTCAGTTTTTACACATCCCGTCTTAAAATCATAGATGCTATTGATATTTCTTCTCGTATCATCACTGATACCAAGGCAATAGCAAAGTGCCTTGTGGTACACATCCTGATAGCGTACCTCTTTTAATTTTTTATAGTAGAATTTTTCATGTGCTTCACTAATAAAATTGATTGTCTGTTTCTTTTTGTTTTCTGCTCCTAACGCTGTACTGTTCATAGTGAACCTCCTTTAAAAAATTTTTATTTTGCATATAAAAAAGGACTAAGTCCTTTTTAAGCCATAGCTTTAAGGATTTAGTCCTAATCGAGAGATATAAGAAAGGGAAGCATTGCGCTTCCCTTTCGAGTTATATATAGATTTTGCAAACAATATCTTTAAATCGGTTCGCTTTCGTGTACTCAGCATGATATTTCATGTACTCATTCACATCATCCCTTGTAACAATCAGCGTTGTGAAGTAAAAATATTTACGCTCTTCTACTTTCCTGCATTGGCAATCGCTGCCTGTGCTGCAGCGAGGCGAGCGATCGGCACACGGAACGGTGAGCAGGAAACGTAGTCCAGACCCAGCTTGTTGCAGAACTCTACGGAAGACGGATCTCCACCGTGCTCTCCACAGATACCGCAATGCAGTGTCGGGCGAACTTTCTTACCTTTCTCGATTGCCATCTCCATCAGCTGACCAACACCGGTCTGATCCAGTCTTGCGAACGGATCGTTCTCGATGATCTTAGCATCGAAGTATGAATCCAGGAATTTACCTGCGTCATCACGGGAGAAGCCGTAGGTCATCTGGGTCAGGTCGTTGGTACCGAAGCAGAAGAACTCAGCCTCTTCAGCAATCTGATCAGCGGTAAGAGCAGCTCTCGGAACCTCGATCATGGTACCTACTTCGTACTTCATCTCTGCACCAGCTGCCTTAATCTCTGCATCTGCAGTTTCGACAACAATATTCTTTACATATTTCAACTCTTTGATCTCGCCCACCAGCGGAATCATGATCTCCGGAACGATCTTCCAATCCGGATGTCTCTTGGATACGTTGATAGCTGCACGGATAACAGCTGCTGTCTGCATCTTGGCAATTTCCGGATAGGTAACTGCAAGACGGCATCCTCTGTGTCCAAGCATCGGGTTGAACTCATGGAGAGAATCAATAATAGCTTTGATATCCTCTACGGTCTTGCCCTTTGCAGCAGCAAGTTTCTTAATATCCTCTTCCTCAGTCGGAACGAACTCATGCAGAGGCGGATCCAGGAAACGGATGGTAACCGGTTCTCCTTCCATAGCCTCATATAACTGCTCAAAGTCACCCTGCTGCAGCGGAAGAATCTTGGACAGTGCCTCTTCTCTCTCTTCTACAGTATCAGAGCAGATCATCTCACGGAATGCATCAATTCTGTCGCCCTCAAAGAACATATGCTCTGTACGGCAGAGACCGATACCTTCTGCACCCAGCTCGCGTGCTTTCTTGGCATCTGCAGGCGTATCTGCATTGGTTCTTACTTTCATGGTTCTGAATTCATCAGCCCATGCCATGATACGGTCAAAGTCACCAGCGATCTTAGCGTCTACAGTCGGGATTGCTCCGTCATAGATGCATCCGGTGGAACCGTCAAAGGAGATTACATCTCCCTCATGGTACTCTTTGCCTGCCAAAGTAAATTTCTTATTTGCTTCATCCATAATGATATCGCCGCATCCAGATACACAGCATGCGCCCATACCACGTGCAACTACTGCTGCATGGCTGGTCATACCACCACGAACGGTCAGGATACCCTGAGATACTTTCATACCGGTAATGTCTTCCGGAGAGGTCTCCAAACGAACCAAAACCACTTTCTCGCCTCTTGCTGCCCAGTTCTCTGCATCTTCTGCGGTAAAGACGATCTTACCACAAGCTGCTCCGGGAGCTGCTCCCAGTGCTTTTGCAATCGGGGTAGCTGCTTTCAGTGCTGCGGTATCAAAGGTCGGATGAAGAAGAGCGTCAAGGTTACGCGGCTCAATCATAGCCACTGCCTCTTCCGGTGTTCTCATACCTTCATCTACCAGATCACAAGCGATCTTCAGAGCTGCTTTTGCGGTTCTCTTACCGTTACGGGTCTGCAGCATGTACAGCTTCTTATTCTCAACAGTGAACTCCATATCCTGCATATCGCGGTAATGGGTCTCCAGAGTCTTACATACTTCCTCAAACTGAGCGAATGCCTCCGGGAACTCTTCTGCCATCTTAGCGATCGGCATCGGAGTACGAACGCCTGCAACAACGTCCTCTCCCTGTGCATTGATCAGGAACTCACCCATCAGCTTCTTCTCGCCGGTAGCCGGATCACGGGTGAAGGCAACACCAGTACCACAGTCATCACCCATGTTACCAAATGCCATCATCTGTACGTTTACAGCGGTACCCCAGGAATAGGGGATATCATTGTCACGACGATATACGTTTGCACGAGGGTTGTCCCAGGAACGGAATACAGCTTTGATTGCTCCCATCAGCTGTTCCTTCGGCTCAGACGGGAAATCCTCTCCGATTTTTGCTTTATACTCTGCCTTGAACTGCTCTGCCAGAGTCTTTAAATCATCTGCAGTCAGCTCTACGTCAAAGGTAACGCCCTTCTCGGCTTTCATCTTGTCGATGAGTTCCTCGAAATATTTCTTGCCGACTTCCATTACTACATCAGAGTACATCTGAATAAATCTTCTGTAGCAGTCCCATGCCCAACGCGGATTGCCGGATTTCTTTGCAAGAACTTCTACTACAGTCTCATTCAGTCCCAGGTTCAGAATCGTGTCCATCATACCCGGCATGGAAGCACGTGCTCCGGAACGAACGGATACAAGAAGCGGATTCTCTGCATCTCCGAATTTCTTTCCGGTGATCTCTTCCATCTTACCGATATACTCATTGATCTGTCCCTGAATCTCTGCATTGATCTCACGACCATCTTCATAATACTGGGTGCAGGCTTCCGTCGTGATCGTAAATCCCTGCGGAACCGGAAGTCCAATATTTGTCATCTCTGCCAGGTTGGCTCCCTTACCTCCCAGCAGGTTTCTCATGCTGGCATCTCCTTCTTTAAAAAGATAAACCCACTTTGCCATTACATGCCCTCCTAAAATAGAAAATAGAATAATAAAAGCGCATCATGTACCATAACGGTTCTCTCTGCGCACACAATTATCATAACACATTACATGAGAAAGTCAATCATTTTTGTATATTTTACACAGTTCTAAGAAATATTCCTTTATGTATTTTGTGATGTTTTTAACAAAAATTTGCCAGTTTGTGCAGAATAGTATATGTGTTTTGCAAGATTGGATATGGACAGAAAAAAATTCCTGTCACCTTTCGGTGACAGGAATTATTCACAAAATCATTCAGATCTTATTTACCCTGCTCCAGAGCAAGAGTTCTGGTAGTAAGGTCACATACCTCCGTCGGTCCGTAGTACTGGATCGCACCCGGGAAGATGTAAGAAGTCTCAACAGCCCACTCATCTCTGTGTGCCTCGAAGTATTTGAACGGCTTTCCATCAAGCTCAACAAGTGCTTTCTTGATAACCGGTTTGTCCTCGCCATGTCTTCTCTCGATGTTCATCATCTTGGTGATCGGCATACCGCCTGCAACCCACTCTTCTGCCGGTCTGGACAGGTTGGAAACCTTGGAAAGGTATCCGTTGAATCCGTACTGAATCAGCATGAATGCGTTGTATCCAAGAGAGTAGCAGTAGTCAGCATCGAAGTTGGACGGGAATGCGCATCTTCCTTCATATCCGAAGAAATGAGTCTGAGTTGCATATTTTCCGGTATAAGTTCCTGCTGCTTTTCTTGCTTTCATCTTATCGCCAACCAGGGCTGCAAACAGTTTTTCGGACTCGATCAGAGATACCTGTACGTTGCCATGAGGATCTCTCTCGAGGAACAGCTGCTGCTGAATAGCCTGCGGAAGGATCTCAAATACAGCCATGGACTCTTTGGAAAGTCCTTTCTCGATGAATGCATATTTCTCAGTCCAGCTCTCCAGCGCATTGAATGCATCTGCTTTGCTGCCTGCAAGAAGTTCGTTGATCTCGTTGATCAGTACGGAGAACTCCGGAACGAACTCAACAACACCCTCCGGGATTACTACAACACCAAAGTTGTTGCCGTTAGCTGCTCTCTTCTCTACTGCATCTGCGATATAATCTGCGATCTCGGACAGAGACTGTTTTTTAGCCTTTACTTCCTCAGAAATGAGGCAGATGTTCGGCTGGCATTCCAGTGCACACTCAAGTGCTACGTGAGAAGCAGAACGTCCCATAACTTTGATGAAGTGCCAGTATTTTTTAGCAGAGTTACAGTCTCTCTCGATATTTCCAATCAGCTCACTGTAAGTCTTGGTTGCAGTATCGAAACCAAAGGAGATCTCGATATCCTCATTCTTCAGGTCACCGTCAATGGTCTTCGGGCATCCGATTACCTGTACGCCGGTCTTATGTGCTGCCATGTACTCAGCAAGTACACAAGCGTTGGTGTTGGAATCGTCTCCACCGATGATAACGATAGCAGTGATACCATGTTTTTTACAAACCTCAGTTGCAATCTGGAACTGCTCTTCGGTCTCCAGTTTGGTTCTTCCGGAACCAATAATATCAAATCCACCGGTATTTCTGTACTGATCCATGTACTCATCATCAAATACGATGAAATTATCCTCGATCAGTCCGCTCGGACCGCCTTTAAAACCGATCAGAACGTTCTCCTTATTGGTTGCTTTCAGTGCATCGTACAGACCACTTACAACATTGTGTCCACCCGGTGCCTGTCCGCCGGAAAGAATAACGCCTACTACCTGTTTCTTAACAGCAGAAGTATTCTGGCCTTTCTCAAAAGTAACCTCCGGCTCGCCGTAGGTATTCGGGAACAGTTCAGCAATTTTCTCCTGATCTGCTACGCTGGTTGTTGCCTCGCCTTTTTTAACAGCGATCTCGGCAATACCATGTCTGAGCATTCCCGGAAGCTTCGGAACATACTCATATCTTGCTTTCTGAAGTGGTGAAAGATTCATAATAGCACTCCTTTGTAATAAATTTTCTTATAATAAATTATCATTATTATCCAGTTTCGTCAACCTTTGGGTTCTGATTAGAACTCAAATTTCTTCTCGAAGTAGGCATCCAGATCTGCGATTGCCACACGCTCCTGCTCCATGGTATCACGGTCACGAACGGTTACACAGCCATCAGTCTCGGACTCAAAATCGTAAGTCACACAGAACGGAGTTCCAATCTCGTCCAGACGGCGATATCTCTTACCGATGTTTCCTCTGTCATCAAACTCGCAGTTATATTTCTTGCAAAGCTGGGTATAAACTTTCTCAGCGCCCTCGTTCAGTTTCTTGGACAGCGGAAGCACGCCGATCTTCACCGGAGCCAGTGCCGGATGGAAATGAAGAACGGTTCTTATGTCCGGTTTCTCCTCAGTTCCGATGTTCTCCTCATCATAAGCTGCGCACAGGAATGCCAGAACCACACGGTCAGCTCCCAGTGACGGCTCGATCACATACGGAATGTATTTTTCTTTGCTCTCGTCATCAAAGTAAGTCATATCCTGTCCGGATACATTCTGATGCTGAGTCAGGTCGTAGTCAGTACGGTCTGCGATACCCCACAGCTCACCCCATCCAAACGGGAACAGATACTCGATATCGGTGGTTCCTTTACTATAGAAGCAAAGTTCCTCCGGAGAATGGTCACGAAGACGCATCTCATCCTCTTTGATACCAAGAGAAAGGAGCCAGTCACGGCAGAATGCTCTCCAGTACTGGAACCACTCCAGGTCAGTTCCCGGTTTGCAGAAGAACTCCAGCTCCATCTGCTCAAACTCACGGGTACGGAAGGTAAAGTTACCCGGTGTGATCTCATTACGGAAAGATTTACCGATCTGTCCGATACCAAACGGAACTTTCTTTCTGGAAGTTCTCTGTACATTCTTGAAGTTTACGAAAATACCCTGTGCAGTCTCCGGACGAAGATATACGGTATTTTTTGCATCCTCAGTAACACCCTGGAAAGTCTTGAACATCAGGTTGAACTGACGAATATCGGTAAAGTCTTTTTTACCACATTTCGGACAGCAGATATCATGCTCGTCGATGTAAGCTTTCATCTCTTCCTGAGACCATCCGTCCACACCGCCCTCATGCTCGATCTTGTGCTCATCCATATAATCCTCGATCAGCTTATCTGCACGGAAACGTTCTTTACAGCTCTTACAGTCCATCAACGGATCTGAGAAGCCGCCCAGATGTCCAGATGCAACCCAGGTCTGCGGGTTCATCAGGATAGCACAGTCAACACCTACATTGTAGGGATTCTCCTGAATGAATTTTTTCCACCACGCTTTTTTTACATTGTTTTTCAGCTCAACACCAAGGTTACCATAGTCCCAGGTATTTGCCAGTCCGCCGTAGATTTCACTTCCCGGATATACAAATCCGCGGTTTTTTGCAAGTGCTACGATCTTTTCCATCGTCTTTTCCATTTGAGATACTCTCCTTATCAATATATAATGTAGGCGTATTCCGCTTCATCATCAATGGGCATCACTTCTGCCAAATGGCTTCCGAGAATTTCCACATTGTTGCTGACATATTTAATTGGCTGCTCTGTCTGCACAAAGCACTCCGATTTCAGTACCAGTACCGGATTGGACGTCTTCTCCGTCACTTCCGATGTGCTGTACTCCTCATACTGCTCATCTTTAAAATCCATGGCAAACGGCAGCCCTGCTGAAAGAGCTTCACCCACCGTTCCTTGGAAGCAGTATACCTCGCTGTATTTGCTGTAAGTTTCTGCATCTGCAAAATCAAGAAGCAAATATACAGTGGAATCTTTCAGTTCCAGACTCTTTATGGATACATTGTCATATGCGGCCACTTCTTTTTCTACCATGGACTGAAATTCATCAAAACTATAATAGTCCTGTATGAAACTCTCCACAATTGCTTCTGTGATCCGTCCGTCTTTATGTACATAAATGGATGAGACCGACGGCTGAAACGAATTCTTCCCGCATCCGACGGTCAGAACCGTGATCATCAGAATACATATGACCGAAAACCATCTCTTCATTCACTTTCCTCCTTGTTGCCGCCTTACGGCACACGCGTATATCTTATCCTATTTAAAGACAAGTTTCAAGTATTTCCAGTGATTTGAATGGATGTTCCACATAATGTCTGCGCAGATACGTCACAATTCTCCCGAATTCTTCGCATACTTCCTCACTCAGAGTAAATGTATAAAGCTTTTCCACAGGTGAAGCAATCACAAACTGAAAGGCATACCGGGTCGATGTATCCGCATTCCAGCTTTCAAACTGCTCCCAGTCCTGCGGACACTCACCACTGTACACCATGGCTTTCAGTTCATATATGTACCGTACCAGTTTTCTTGGAATTGCCGGAATCAGCAGTGCGCGGAGTGACTGGTACACAAGTTTCATATAATCCATGCAGTCTGCATTTTCCCTTGTATAATAATCTGCAAATTCCAGAAAATACTGACCATAGCAGGAACCTTCAAAATCCGTAAGCAATTCACTGAAATAATTCTGCACGGATGCCTGAGATATCGTATAGGAAGTCCGGCCCTCATAGAGCTGAAACTGTCCAAATACAAACGGGTTGACCGCCGCCATCAGCGGATTATTCAATCTTCTGGCACCTCTGGCAAAAGCCCGGATCTTTCCGTATTCTTTTGTCAGAAGCACCACCAGTTTATCATATTCACCTACCGGCATGGCAGACAGCACAATGCCTGTCACCGTACAACTTTGTCCGCTCATATTTTTCTCCCGACCTCCCGGCTCTGTCTTCCTCTGCCCTGTAAGCCAGGTATTCCCGTACATCTCCGGTGAGTGCAAACCGATTCCAGTGATCCATGTTCTATACCTCCGTTTTTTCCATCTTTGTATAAGAATAGAATCCCCGGAGGTTCCTTTTGCTATACTTCTTTCTTATCGTATCCAAAATTTTTCATCAGAAAATCGGAATCTCTCCAGTCCTTTTTCACCTTGACCCAGAGACATAAGTTTACTTTGGCATCCAACTGGCGCTCGATCTCATAGCGCGCTGCCGAACCAATCTTCTTCAGCATCGCACCGCCTTTTCCGATAATGATTCCTTTGTGAGAATCTCTCTCGCACACAATCGTTGCCTCGATATCCCAGATCTTTCCATTGGGCCGTGGCTTCATCTGCTCGATAGACACGGCAATACCATGGGGAATCTCCTCATCAAGAAGTTTTAATGCTTTCTCACGAATCAGTTCCGCTGTAATCTGACGCAGCGGCTGATCCGTCACCGTATCCTCGTCATAGAACATCGGTCCATACGGAAGATATTTGAATATTACATCTACAAGCGTATCCGTATTGGTTCCTTTCAGTGCAGATACCGGCACGATCTCTGCAAAATCCAGAATCTGGCGGTATGCATCAATGAAAGTCAGTACCTCTTCCTTTTTTACCCGGTCAATTTTATTAATGACCAGAACCACAGGCACATTGGCATGAGCCAGCTGTTCTGCAATATGACGTTCTCCTGCTCCGATAAAAGTCGTCGGCTCTACCAGCCAGAGCACCACATCCACTTCTTTCAGTGTGCGCTCCGCAACATTGACCATGTATTCACCCAACTTATTTTTTGCCTTGTGAATACCTGGTGTATCCAGAAATACGATCTGTCCTTCATCACAGGTGTAGACCGTCTGAATCCGGTTTCTGGTAGTCTGGGGTTTATTGGAAGTAATGGCAATCTTCTGGCCGATGATCTGATTCATCAGCGTGGATTTGCCAACATTCGGTCTGCCGATCAATGTAGCAAATCCGGATTTTTTCTGTTCGCTCATACTTTTTTCTTCTGTCCTTTCCTCATATTCCAGGCTTACAGGTTCTTCACCTGATCAAACAATTCTTTGTCTTTTTCCAGACGGCTCTCATTTCCAATCACGCAAAAACTTCCTTCTTTCAAAAGCTCCCGGATTCCGCCTGCCAGCGCACGGATATCTTCCGGCTGAGCATCCAGCACCTGATTTCTCACGCTTTGATAATCTTCCTCTGTCATGTGGGTAATCCATGCAGACATGGAACGGTTGCCCTCTGCTGACGGTGTCAGCGGCGTATCCATCTCACTGATGGCTCCGATGATATATTTAGTCATATCCCGCTCTCCGGCGTCAAAATTCTCCACATATTCTGGTGTATGCTCAAAGACGTCATTGGTTTTCTGAAGATTCGGATCCCGATAGGATACCAGATAGCTGTCACCGTAGCGGCCAAATCCGCTCATACAGCCATAGGCTCCGCCTTTCACACGCACCTGAATCCACAGATAATCGTAACTTAAAATCACTTTCAGGATCCGGTAAGCGCCGGTATAATAGCCGATATGTCCCGCTCTTGCCACATACTGGACTGCCGAGGGAATCTTAATCCCTTCTTTCCAAACCGGATTCGGTGCTGCCTGCTGCTCTGCTTCATACTCCGGTAAAATTTCGGTATAAAGAGCTGCCTTTAAAGCCGGAATTTCCCTTTTTACTGCTTCCAATCCATCATTTTTAGATGTGCAGCTTACCATCATATTTTCCGGACGAAGAACATATTCCATCACGGCCCGCAGATTTTTCTTAAGAACCTCTTTCTGTTCGTCAAAATTCTTTTCCAGCGCATCAATGGTCTGGAAAAATGCCACACCGCTCATCCTGTCGTTCATCTTTGCAGACTTCGAAAATTTACTCATGGCACGAATGGCCGCTGCGGAATGGCCGGAGGAAGTCAGATACATATGAAGTCTCGACTTCACCTGAGAGAGAATCTCATGAAGACGTTTGTCATCATCAAGTTTTGTCCGGCTGATCATCTCCCGAATCATGGCAAATGCAAAATCTGTATTTTCCACCAGCACTTTGGTACGAATCTCAAACTTTGTATGGAAAAGTCCCGGATCTCTCATATCTCCGTACAGGTTTACCGTAGAACTGATTCCACCGGTATGGCAGTTAATCTCATTAAACAGTTCTCCATAGCTGTAATTCTCTGTATCCACATAGCCAAGTACATGTTTTAGCAATCCAAGATATGGAACCAGCTCATCCGGAAGCTTCTCCGCATCAAACAGAATATTGATATAATTGATGCCTGTAGTAAAGATATTCTGATGAAGCAGGGTAATACCTTCCTCCGTCAGTTCTTCATTGGTCAGAGGAAGCACCTTTCTGCGGATATCCTCTCTCTTCAGCATCGGGATCTTCTCCAGATCTTCCTGTGGAGACGGCTCATCCTGGTATACTTTCAGTTCTTTTGCAAACTCTACAATCTGTTCCTGCTGCTCCGCACTCAGTCCGGCTTTATAGGTATCCAGCTTCTTCTGTAAGATCTCTGCTTCTTTTGCTTCCAGTCCCGGCACCGGTCTTAACACCAGCACGGCTCTGTGCGGATTGTCCAGAAGATATGTCTGGACCAGTTCTTCAAAATATCCCTGATCCAGCTTTTTCTTCAGTATTCCGAAGCGATCCAGTGCAATCAGATGCAGAAACGGCTGATTTTCATCATAAAGCCAGCTGTCCATCATCTGAAGTCCATACATCAGCCCTTTCGGATAACCTCCAAAATCAGCCTCCCGGTAACGGAATTCATAATAATTGATTCCAGCCTGCAATGCTTTCCGATCAAATCCATTTTTCACGATGCTGCTCAGAGTATCGCGGACTACATTTACAAACTCCTCTTTCTGATCTTCCCTTGCCTGCTTTGCAATCACAGAGAAATACGGCTGTGCGATACCATTCTCATAACTGCTCAGAATATCATGGCCGATGCCCGCATCCAGAAGCGCCTGCTTGAGCGGTGCCCCCGGAGCAGAGAGCAGCGCATACTCCAGCACCTGAAATGCCAGATAGAGATCTGCATCCAGAGAAGTACCAACCACAACATTATAAGAAAGATATGCCTGCTCTTCATCCTCTTCATCTGCAGATACCGGGTAATCTACAGTACAGCTTACCGGCTTTTCAAAAGCTTTCTGTACCGCAATCTCTGAATCCACTTTCAGATAATCATACTGGGACAGATAATTTTCATCAATCCACTCCAGTTTTTCTGCCATATCCATATTTCCGTAGAGATAAATATAACAGTTGGACGGATGATAATATTTTCTGTGGAAATCAAGAAACTCTTCATAGGTCAGATTCGGAATATCTTTGGGATCTCCTCCTGACTCATGGAAGTAGGTCGTATCCGGATAGAGCACCGTCATAATCTCCCGATCCAGCATATCTTCCGGTGAAGAGAATGCTCCCTTCATCTCATTATAGACGACACCATTGACACTTAAGGGCGCATCCACAGAATCCATTTCATAATGCCAGCCTTCCTGCCGGAAAATCTTCTCCTCTTTATAGATATTCGGATGGAATACTGCATCCAGATAGACATGCATCAGATTCTGAAAGTCCTGATCATTACAGCTTGCTACCGGATACATGGTCTTGTCCGGATAGGTCATGGCATTCAAAAAGGTGTTCAGGGAACCTTTTACCAGTTCCACAAACGGATCCTTTACCGGAAAATCTCTGGAACCACACAGCACGGAATGCTCCATAATATGCGGCACACCGGTACTGTCAGAAGGCGGTGTACGAAATCCGATATTAAATACCTTATTCTCATCATCATTTTCCATCAGGGCAACTCTTGCCCCGGTCTTTTTATGTCGAAGAAGATAACCTGTAGAATTCAGCTCTTCTATATTTTTCTTATCAAGAAGCTCATACGCGCTTAATGTCTCGATCTCTCTATGCAAGTATTGTTTCCTCCTGTCAGATAGTGCAGACACCCGCACAGAACATGTCCGTGCGGGTGCCGCTTTTCACCTGTTTTATTTTCTTACAGATTTGTTTTGAAAAACTCTTCCATTGCTGCAGCTGCCGCATCTTCGTCTTCACCTTCGACAGTTACGGTCACTTCAACGCCTTTTTTCACACCCATGCTCATGATGGCCATCAGTCTTCTTGCATCAGCTTTCTTTGCTCCGTTGTCAAGTGTGATGGTACTCTTGAAACCTGCTGCTGCTTTTGCAAGCATTCCTGCCGGTCTTGCGTGGATACCAAGTTCGTCCTGTACGGTGTAGGTAAATGTCTTCATAATCTATTTTCTCCTTTTTTATTTAAATTCATCCATTTCTTTTAGCATTCGCGGATCCGTTTACGAAGCGCCAGTGTGTATCCCGGAGATACACTCAGTTCATCGATGCCCATCTGAATAAAGCGCTGCGTAAGTTCCATGTCTGCTCCCAGCTCTCCGCAGATGCCGCACCATGCCCCATATTTGTGGGCATTTTCGATAGTCACCTGGATCAGTCGCAGGATTGCCTCATGATGCGGGTCAAAGAAATTATCCAGTGACTGGTTCTGACGGTCAATTGCCAGAGTATACTGGCTCAGATCGTTAGTACCAATGCTGAAGAAATCCACATGCGGTGCAAGCAGATCACTGATAACTGCTGCTGCCGGAGTCTCGATCATAATACCAAGCTCCACATTGCCAACCGGCTTATCTTCCCTTGCCAGCTCCAATTTTACTTCTTCTACGATTTCCTTGATTCTCAGGATCTCCTTTACAGAAATAATCATCGGGAACATGATAGAAAGGGTTCCGTATGCAGATGCACGGTACAACGCACGGAGCTGAGTACGAAATACCTCCTCTCTGGTCAGGCAGATGCGGATTGCCCGATATCCAAGTGCCGGGTTTTCTTCCTTCGGCAGATCAAAATAACCGATCTGTTTGTCCGCACCGATGTCCAGTGTACGGATAATAACTTTCTTACCTCCCATGCGGGAAAGTACGGTCTTGTAGGCTTCGAACTGCACTTCCTCACTCGGATAATCATCGCATTCCAGATACAGAAACTCGCTTCGGAACAGACCGATGCCTTCCGCATCATTTTCCAGTACTGCATCTACATCCTGAATTCCACCGATATTGGAATACAGATGAATATGCTTGCCGCTCTTTGTTACAGTCTCTTTTCCCTTCATTTTCTGAAGAAGTGCACGCTGTTGATCTGCACGGCCTTTTTTCTCGTACATTTTTGTGAGTGTTTCTTCATCCGGATCAATATACAAAAGTCCTGCAAACCCATCTACAACGGCCATTTTGCCATCATAATCCGGATCTACTTCCACATCTGTGCTGACAAGAGAAGGAATATTCATAGTTCTTGCAAGAATTGCCGTATGGGAATTTGCAGAACCCTTCTGAGTCACAAGCGCAAGTAATTTGTCCTTTTCAAACTGAACTGTCTCACTGGGGGCAAGATCTTCTGCCAGAATAATTACCGGTTCCGGCATAGCCTCCGGACTTACCTGGCTTCCATTCAGAATAGAAATCACTCTCTCTGAAATATCTTTCACATCTGCAGCACGTCCCCGCATATAATCATCATCCATGCTTAAAAACATGGCTGCAAACTGCTCACAGGTCATAAACACAGCATACTCCGCATTCATCTTATCATTCTCTATGATATTCTGAATGGATTCATTGTAATCCAGATCATCCAGCAGCATCTGATGGACATCAAAAATCATGGCTTCTTCTTCGCCTACATCCTTCAGTGCTTTTTCATAGAGTCCTTTCAGCTGGGACATTGCCTTTTCCTTGGCCGCTTCAAAACGTGCCATCTCTGCGGCAGTGTCCTCCACCTGATTCTGGCTGACTGCTTTATCGGCTTTTCTGTATACGAAAATCTTGCCGATTGCAACACCGTTAAATACGCTCTTGCCCTCTTTTACCAGCATTTTCTTTCTCCTATCGGATATTTATTTAGTTTTCTGCAGTTTCTTCTGCTTTCACCTCTACCGCTGCCGGTTCTTCCTCTTCTTTACTCTCCGGCTCGATGGTGACAAATCCTTTTTCGATCTCCTCTACAGCAATGGAAAGCGGTTTCTTTCCGCGGCTGTTCACATAGGCATCCTCACCAGCAATCAGCTGTCTTGCTCTCTTTGCTGCTGCCAGCACGATAGAATAACGGCTGTTAACTACAGGGGTATCGCCCTCCTCTACCTCGCTGTTGATAGTTCTCATTAAGTCTGTATAAGACGGATGTAACATATATTATTCTCCTTTCGCAAATGCTTTCAGTTCTTCTCTGATTTTACTGATTTTTTCTTTATGACGAACGATTCTTTGGTGCTCACTATCTATGATACCATGAACCTGTTCCACGCATTCTTCCAGAACATCATTTACCACCAGATAATCATATTCTTCGATGCCCTCAGATTCCTGCACGGCACGTGCAAGACGCTGGGCAATCACCTCCGGTGTCTCTGTTCCGCGTCCTTCCAGACGTTCTTTTAAAGTCATCGCATCCTTTGTCGTCACAAACAGGAGGACGGCATCCGGATACTGTTCTTTGATCTTTCTTGCGCCCTGAATCTCAATCTCCAGGATCACATCATGGCCTGCAGCCAGCTGTTCTTCCACATAGGCTTTCGGTGTTCCATAATAATTATCTACATAACGCGCATATTCAATCAATGCGCCATCTTCAATCATCTGCTCAAATTCTTTTTTTGTTCTGAAGAAATAGGCCACCCCATCCTCCTCACCAGGTCTCGGCGCACGGGTCGTTGCCGATACAGACAGTGCGTACTGCTCGTATCTGGAGGTCAGTTCCTTCATAATGGTTCCCTTTCCAGCTCCTGAGAAGCCGGAAACAATAATCAATATTCCTTTTCTGTTCATTGGATCTCCCTGTATCTATGTAATTCACTCCAGGTTTTGTATCTGCTCTCTTACCTTTTCAATACCGGTCTTCAGATCAATCGCACAATCAGAAAGTTTCAGGTCATTGGCCTTTGACAGAGTGGTATTCGCCTCTCTGTTCATTTCCTGCGCGATGAAATCCAGCTTCCTTCCAATGCTTCCACCGGCAATCAGTGCTGTCTTCATGGCTTCGATATGACTCTTCAGACGGACGGTCTCCTCATCCACGCAGATCTTGTCTGCAAAAATAGTTACCTCCGTCGCAATTCTTCCTTCATCCATCTGACTGTCGCTGAGCAGTTCTCTTACCTTCTGCTCCAGCTTCTGACGGTATTCCTGTACAATCTCCGGCGAACGTTCTTCTACCACTGCCACAAGACTCAGCATCTCATCCAGTTTCAGCAGAAGATCTCTCTTCAGGTTTTCTCCTTCCTGCTCTCGAGTCTCTACAAATTTGATGCAGGCGCCGCGAACCGCCTGCTCAAGCAGATTCCAGATCTCCTCTTCATTTTCCTGCTGTTCTTCCAACGTCAGAACCTCCGGGCATTTTGCAAGATCGGAGACACCGATATCATTTTTCAGCCCGAATTCTTCTTCCATCTGGCGGAAATATTCCATATACTGTGCCGCAATTGCCGGATTGTAACTGAGCGCCGCACTCTTATGACTCAAGTCTTCATAAGTGATGAAGACATCCACTTTTCCTCTCTGGATATATTCTTTGAGAAGCGCACGGATTGCTGATTCAAAAAAATTCAGCTTCTTCGGCATCTTCAGCGTCACATCCAGATAACGGTGGTTCACCGACTTCATCTCCACCGTAATTTTACGTTCTCCTTCGGATACTTCACACCGGCCGAATCCGGTCATACTTTTTAACATACTGATCGTCCCCAAATGAAATGCGAGGTCAATCCTCGCCATAGTTGATTTTCATTATAGTTGATTTTGGTAACAGCGTCAAGTATAATAAAGTCCGAAAAGGAGAACTGAAACAATGGCATTCGATGGTATTACAGTCGCCTGTATGGCGCATGAATTAAATAAAAATCTGGCAGGAGGAAGAATTTCAAAGATCGCGCAGCCAGAGACCGACGAACTTCTTCTGACGATCAAATCCCAGGCAGGAAATTTCCGTCTGCTGCTTTCTGCTTCCGCCAGCCTTCCGCTTGTCTATCTGACAGCATCCAATAAACCCAGTCCCCTGACCGCACCGAATTTCTGCATGCTTTTAAGAAAGCATATCAGCGGAGGCCGAATTGTCTCTGTCACCCAGCCGTCCCTGGAACGTGTCCTTCGTTTCGAGATTGAGCATCTGGATGAAATGGGGGATCTGTGCCGGAAATATCTGGTTGTGGAAATCATGGGAAAATACAGCAACATTATCTTCTGTTCCGATCAGGATCAGATCATCGACAGTATCAAGCATGTATCCGCTCAGATCAGTTCTGTCCGCGAAGTCCTTCCGGGACGACCCTACTTTATTCCGGAAACGCAGGAAAAGGAAGATCCGCTCACAGTATCTGAAGGAGCATTTGTATCCGCTGTCTGTTCCAAAGCCGCAAAGCTTTCCAAAGCGCTTTACACTTCTCTGACCGGTATCAGTCCGGTAGCTGCTGAGGAAATCGTAAGCCGTGCTTCTCTGGACTCTGATCGCGCTGCCAATTCTTATGAACCCGAAGAGCTGATCCATCTCTACCGTACTTTCCGAAGATATCTGGAGCCGCTTACGGAAGGTGCATATGAACCTTCTATTTATTATGATGGGAAAACACCGGTGGAATTTTCCTGTCTGCCGCTCTCTATCTATGACAACTGCCGCAGAGAAGTCTATCCCACCATTTCCGAAGTGCTGGAAACCTATTATGCAGAGAAAAATGCACTGACAAGAATTCGTCAGAAATCAACTGATCTCCGAAGAATTGTACAGACTGCTCTGGAACGAAATGTAAAGAAATACGATCTGCAGGCAAAGCAGCTGAAAGATACGGAAAAGCGGGAAAAATACAGGGTTTACGGTGAGCTGATCAATACCTACGGATACAACGTGGAACCCGGAAGCAAGAGTTTTCAGGCGCTGAATTACTATACCGGAGAGGAGATCACGATTCCACTGGATCCGCAGATTCCTGTTCAGGACAATGCAAAAAAATATTTTGACAAATATGGCAAGTTAAAACGTACCTGTGAGGCAGTCACAACACTGCTTAAAGAAACCGGTGATGAAATTGAGCATTTGAAATCCATCCAGACTTCTCTGGATATTGCACTTCAAGAAGAAGACCTTGCTCAGATCCGAGAGGAGCTTGTACAGTCCGGCTACATCCACAAGCGTCCGTCAGGCAATAAAAAGGTGAAGATCACTTCCAGACCGTTCCACTATATTTCTTCTGACGGTTTTGATATGTATGTTGGAAAGAACAACCTGCAGAACGACGAACTGACCTTCCAGTTCGCCAAAGGCGGTGACTGGTGGTTTCATGCCAAAGGTGCTCCCGGTTCCCATGTCATTGTCCAGACAAACGGGCAGGAACTGCCGGACCGCACTTATGAAGAAGCTGCCCGGCTGGCCGCTTACTATTCCAGTAACCGAAATGCGGAAAAAGTGGAAATTGATTACATCGAGAAAAAACATGTAAAAAAACCAAACGGTGCAAAACCCGGATTCGTTGTTTACTACACCAATTACTCCATGATGATTGATTCTGATATTTCCGGTATCCGTCAGGCATAGGCAAAAAAATACCATGGCACCGCTGTTTTATCAGCTGCACCATGGTATTTTCTTTTATGGTTCTTCTCTGTAAAGAACCTCCATCTTTCCTTTTGTTCGGAATCTGTCCCGGATTCCTTCCGTCACATATACCGTTCCATCATCCGTCATCAATATCATATCAAATTCATCCGCATAGATTCTCCAGTACGCCTCTGCTTCATCCAGTCCCATAATGTACAGAGATGTCGACAACGCATCTGCCAGCATACCGTTCGACGATACAATCGTCACAGAAGCCAGTCCACTTTCTGCTGGGCAGCCAGTTCGAGGGTCCAGAATATGAATATAAGTCTGTCCGTTTTCCTCGAAATAACGTTCATATCCGCCCGAAGTGATCACGGCCTGGTCCTGCACAGCAACTGCTCCCAGAAGGTCTCCCTGCACATTGTCAGG
Organism: Clostridiaceae bacterium Marseille-Q4143; assembly: GCA_018228645.1. GTDB lineage: Bacteria > Bacillota > Clostridia > Lachnospirales > Lachnospiraceae > Hominiventricola > Hominiventricola filiformis. Next base: position 2,429,813 of record CP073693.1, on the reverse strand, counting down.
ATTCTGAATACCAACCTGCCAATCTGTTCCATCCGGTTTCTTTCCCAGCGTCTGCACATTTCCTCCAAGGGACACCATAGCAGAAGTTACGCCATATTCCTGGAAAATCTCCATAATCCGGTTTGATGTATAACCTTTGGCAATTCCACCGAGATCCATCTTCTGCTTTTCTCCCAGTGTCACATGGTTTCCATCAAGAATCACTTTGGAAGAATCCACCAGACTCATAGTCTGTTTCAGTTCCTCCTTTGTCGGCACATGATAGTTTCCAGTCTGGAATCCCCACAGCTGCATGAGCGGATAAATCGTCACATCGAAAAGCCCTCCTGTCTGTTTCCAGATGGTAAGACCTTCAGATAAAATCTTTTCCGTATCTTCAGACAGATCTCCCTCTCCTGATGCATTGATCCGCGACACTTCGCTCTCCGCAATTCCCGTCGAGAGAAGTGCATCCAGGCGTTCTACTTCCTGCACCGCGGCTTCCACAGCTTCTTCTCCACGCTCTCCATAAGCGGTGAAACTCATCACCGTGTCCATGGCAAAGAACTGTCTTGAATATTCTCGGGCATGACTTTGCCGGCTGTACTTCAGAATACAGCCGGCAGCCAGTCCCGCTACAATGATTGATAATAATATCAACAGCGGTTTACGATTCATACTTTACTGTTTGGCAATACATTTAGCAGGGCACTTTTCAGCACACTTGCCGCATCCTACGCACTTGTCGTAGTCAATATGAGCCACATTTCCTTCCACCTGAATTGCTTCATGTTCACACTGCTTCTCACAAATCTTACATCCGAGACATCCAGCGGAACATACCTTTTTCACTGCCGGTCCTTTGTCCTTATTAGAGCAGCGTACAGCATATGTCTTGTCTGCACGCACGACTTCAATCAGACCCTTCGGGCAGGCTGCTGCACACATACCGCAACCCTTACATTTTGAAGTATCTACTACAGCTACTCCATTTACAATATGAATTGCATCAAGGGAGCATGCCTTTACACAGGAGCCGAATCCCAGACATCCATAATCACAGGATGCAGTGGAAACGCCGGCCAGAGCAGCTGCACGGCAGTCCTTGATTCCCACATAATGATTCTTATTGGATGTATGTTCACAGTCTCCGTTACACTTTACAAATGCAACTTTTCTCATAGAAGCTTCTGCTTCCACACCCATGATTGCACCGATCTTCTCCACCATGGAAGCCGGTCCGACCGGACAGGCATTGACCGGAGCTTCTCCGCTTACAATTGCAGAGGCTACCGCGTCACATCCTGCATACCCGCAGGCACCACAGTTATTTCCCGGCAGGCACTCGCGAACCTGAGTCACACGCTCATCCACTGCCACATAAAATTTCTTTCCTGCTGCCACCAGTGCAATACCGATGACAAGACCGATGACACCGATGACCAGTGTCGCAACGATAATTTCCTGCATATTTTCCTCCTTCTTACAGTCCGCTGAAGCCCATAAATGCGATGGACATAAGCGCCGCGCACAGAAGAACAATCGGTGCTCCGCGGAACGGAGCCGGAATTGCTTCCTCATCCAGACGTCCTCTGATACCTGCCAGAAGTACGATCGCGATCGTATAACCAATGGCTGTACCAAATCCTGAAAGCACGCTTTCCAGCAGATTATATCCGTTCTGCACATTTGTCAGGGCAACACCCAGAACTGCACAGTTTGTAGTGATCAGCGGAAGGTAAATACCAAGTGCCTCATAGATGGCACGGGAGGTTTTCTTCAGGAACATCTCGACCAGCTGTACCAGTGCAGCAATAACCAGAATGAAAACGATCGTTTTCAGATAATCCAGGTTCAGCGGTGCCAGTACATAATCATACAGAAGACTTGCCACTGCAGATGCTATCGTAATAACAAAGATAACTGCCGCGCCAAGGCTGGCAGATGTCTTAATCTGTTTGGATACTCCAAGGAATGAGCAGATACCAAGGAACTGATTCAGGACAACGTTGCTGACCAGCGCGCTGCTCACTACAATCATAATTAATGATGTCATGCCTCTCCCTCCTTCTTCTCATCAGCACAGGTCTTGGAGCAGCTTGCACAGCAGCCGTCACAACCCTCTACTACTTTGTTTGCTCTCGTCTTAATACCATAAGCGTTCATAGCTGCCACTACAAAAGCAAGTACCAGAAATGCACCCGGGGCATTTACAAAAATACCGATCGGATTGTAAATAGATGGTGTTACAGTCACGCCAAATACCGTTCCGGCTCCGAGAAGTTCACGGAAGATACCAAGAACCAGCAGAGCGATGGTAAATCCAAGTCCCATACCAACACCGTCCATAACTGACAGGAACGGCGGGTTCTTAGAAGCATATGCCTCTGCACGTCCAAGGATGATACAGTTTACAACAATCAACGGAATGTAGATACCAAGAGCACTATAGATACTCGGAGTATAAGCTTCCATCAGAAGCTCTACAACCGTTACCAGTGATGCAACGATAACAATGTATGCCGGAAGACGTACATCATCCGGAATGATCTTACGCACCAGAGAAATAATCAGATTGGATACAATCAGGACTGCCATTGTGGACAGACCCATACCGATACCATTCGTTGCTGAAGTTGTGACCGCCAGAGTCGGACACATACCAAGCATCAGTACGAAGGACGGGTTTTCTTTTACTACGCCATTATAAATACGTTCTAACCACGGTTTCAAGTTTCAGTCCCCTCCTTACTTCGCATTTGCGGTATAAAAATCAATTGCGGCATTCACAGCATTTACAACTGCACCGGAAGAAGTGGATGCGCCGGATACAGAGTCGATCTCATTGTCTGCTGTAGATCCGCCTGCTTTGTTCAGTGTAAACTTATCTGTATTTACGCCGTTAAACTGATCTTTAAATTCTGCATTCGCGCATTTCATGCCCATACCGGCTGTCTCATTCAGTTCTGTGAACGCGATACCGTTAATGGTTCCGTCTGCGGAAATTCCAACAGAAAGGGAAATATTGCCTGCGTATCCATCACTGCTGGTTACGCTGATTACATAACCTGCCACATTACCGGATGCATCTTTTCCTACTACCATCTCGTTGATATATGCCTTACCGAAATCAGTGCCATATACTTCACCGTTCAGATCTGCAATTGCCTGATCAATGGCTGCATCATGTTCAAAATCAGTTGCTGCCGGACATACTTCCTGATAGGAAGCAAGTTTTGCTGCTGCCTGCTGCTCAGCGATAATATCTGCAGTCATCTCATGGACACCACTTAAGCATACGCCTGCAATCACGGTAATTGCCAGAAGAATCAGTGCCGGCATCGGAATCGGGCATTTCTTTGCTGCTCCCTCTTCCTTCGGTTTTCTGTTACCGTACGGTACCGGTACCGTTACTTCCTCAATCAGCGGAGTCAGAAGGTTGCCCATGATAATTGCATAGCTGACAGAGTCTGCCGCACTTCCGAATACACGAAATACGCCTGCCAGAATACCGATCGCTGCACCGTAGATAATCTGTCCCATGGATGTGACAGGACTGGTAACCGGATCCGTTGCCATGAAAAATGCACCCAGAACAATACCGCCGCCTGCCAGATGGATCAGGATGTAAGCCGGTTCCAGTCCGTGACCGCCGAACAGTGCGATGAAGGCAATAAAGGATACCAGAACTGCTGCCGGGATCTCGATGGTGATTCCGCCCATTGCCCACAGAATCAGACCTCCTATAAACAGTGCCAGTACAGAATTACCAATAACGCCGCTTGTATTTCCAAGCAGCATGTCAAATACATTCACTGCATTTCCTGCTGCCAGCTCTGCAAGAGGTGTTGCAGAACTGTAACCATCTACTGTGTAATCAGCAACAATGCTGCTGAAGGAAAGCAGAAGGAAACATCTTCCGGCCAGTGCCGGGTTCATAAAGTTATGTCCCAGTCCACCGAAAAAGCATTTCACCACCAAAATAGCAAATACAGATCCGAGTACCGGAATATAGAACGGTACGCCTGCCGGAAGGCAGAGTGCCAGGAGAAGTCCGGTTACAACTGCGCTGCAGTCTTTTACCGTATTTCCTCTCTTTGCTATGTAATCAAATACATATTCTGTCAGTACTGCTGAAATAATTGCCAGTGCAATTACCATCACCGCCTGCAGTTTGAAATGCCAGATTCCCATGACTGTAGCCGGAAGCAGGCATAATGCCACGTCAAGCATAACAGAACCTGTCGTCAGTTTGTTTCTCACATGCGGGCTGGAAGAAACATTGTATAAGTTACTCATCTTTTTCCTCCCCCTTATTTCTTTCTCTTAGCTGCCATAATCTCAGACTTAGTCTGTTTGAACAGCTGCATCAGCGGTCTCTTTGCAGGACAGACGAATGTACAGGAACCACATGCGATACATTCCAGTCCATACAGTTTGTTCTCATATCTGTCATAATCCTTTTTCTCAGCAGCCGCCGCCATCATCTGCGGTGTCAGTCCGAGCGGACATACATGTGCACAGCGTCCGCAGCGGATACATGCTGTCTGCTGCTCTTCTGCCTGTGCTACCGGATCCTTCGCAAGGATCGTCAATGCATTGTTATTTTTATTTACCACTGCATCCAAATCTGACATGGCAAATCCCATCATCGGTCCGCCGCAGAGCAGTTTCTCTGGCTCTACGCCATCCTTGAATCCGCCTGCTGCTTCCAGCATCTCCTCAAGTCCGGTGCCGATCTTCACGATCAGGTTGCACGGATTCTTCACTGCATCACCAGATACAGTAAATCCTCTCTCCATCAGAGGTTCTGACTTACAGACAGCGCGATAAATTGCTCTTACAGTAGCCACATTATCCACCACACATCCTACGTCTGCAGGCAGCATACCGAGTTTGATATGTTTTCCGGCAACAACGTCCATGATCGCACGCTCACCACCCTGCGGGTATTTCGGCACTACGCGATGCACACGGATATTGCTCTCTCCTGAACAGGCTTTCTCCATAGCCGCAATAGCTTCCGGCTTGTTCTCCTCGATCAGGATCACACCTTCTGCATTCGGGAACAGGGTCAGCATAATCTTCAGGCCGCCTACGATCTCGTCTGCATAATTTCTCATGAGCTGGTCATCACAGCAGATATAAGGCTCACACTCCGCACCGTTTGCGATAACAAAACGGATATCATTCGGGTTCTTCGGTGCAAGCTTCACATGAGTCGGGAAACCGGCTCCTCCAAGACCTACGATACCTGCAGCTTTTACTTTATCCAGAATCTCCGGACCGGTCAGCGTTGTATAGTCAACCTCCGTTCCGATTCCTTCTGCCAGCGTATACTGACCATCATTTTCAATGACAATGGACATATCAGATGTACCGAGTACGTTTTTACGTTTCTCGATTGCTTTTACTTTACCGGAGCAGGAGCTGACAATATTTGCTGATACAAATCCGTCAGCTTCGGCAATCAGCTGGCCAGCAAGCACCTGATCTCCTTTCTGGACTACAGGTTTTGCAGGTTTTCCGATATGCTGATTCAGATGAAATACCATGTCTCCCTTAGGAAGCCATGTCTGAAACGGAATATCGCGTGCAAAGCTTTTTCCGTCATCGGGATGTACACCGCCACGAAATGTTTTATTGTACATATGGCACTTTCTCCTCCACTTTGTTTTTCTGAAAAGACGGCAGTCTCCCTGTCGCACTCTATCAGTTATTACTCAAAGTAGAATAACATGTCATTTTTTTCATGTCAACTTTCGATAATTTTCTATCAATCTTCATTGATATTTTTATAACAAACTACCAAATATGCATTATATGAGCACCGTTTCATCAACTTTTCAATGTTTTTTGATACATTCTCCTCTTCATTTCCTATTTGCAAATTTTCTCTGCTTATGGTAAACTATAACAGTTCTTTTTATGGAGACATATCGAAGTGGCCATAACGAGCTTGACTCGAAATCAAGTTGTCGGGCAACCGGCACGTGGGTTCGAATCCCACTGTCTCCGCTGATCAGAAGAGGCTGTTGTAAAACAGATGAGTAATCATCCATTTTACAACAGCCCCTTTTCTTTCTCATCAAATATCAATGCCAGTCTTTCATAATCTCCAGAATCTCTGTTTCATAATCCCCTGTCAGCTCTTCCTGTCTGCCGCCATGGCGGAGATTATTTTCCACGCCCCACATATCATCATGAAATTCCCAGATATGATAAGGCACGCCGCGGTAATCAAAATCAATACTGCCACAGCCGTCTTCCTCAGTATATTTGTATTTCCAGCCGCGCTCTTCCAGAAATGCGCGAACTTTTGCAAGTCTCTTTGTATCTTCCATCTGTCCTCCTTTTCTTTAACGAAATGCCAGCAGCATATCCACATCTTTTCTTTTCGGTGCCGCCGGTTCTTCTGCCGGATAACCAATCGGAATCAGTGCACCAATCCGGACTCCTTCCGGCAGTTCCAGAAATGCCGCTGTCTTTTTCTCATCGTAAATTCCCAGAATACAGGTACCAAGTCCTTTTTCATAGGCTGCCAGACAGAAAGCTTCTGCTGCAATACCTGCATCAAAAGACTCCCACGCATCACCTCTGGTTGTACTGAAAGAGCCGTCTCGCTCATAGCCAGAACGTCCAGAAATATATGTAAGTACCATCAGTGACGGCGCACGACTGATAATATCCTCGTTATGTGCAAATCCCATTGTACAGTAGTCTGCAATCTGTTGTTTCAGCACCGGGTCTTCCACGCACACGTATCGAACGATCTGCGTATTCTTCCAGCTAGGTGCAAATCTTGCAGTCTCCACAACCTCTTCGATCAGGCTATGGGGAATTGCATCTTCTTTATATTTTCGAATGCTTCTTCTGATTTTAATATTGGAAACGGTATCCATCTGTCACCCTCCTCACACTTTTTTTGCTTTCTATTATAATAAGTTCTCTTCCTACTTGCAACCATCGTATCAGCAGTCTATAATACCCCTCAGAAAGGAATTCTCATTATGAACAAACGAAATTACCAGCATGAACTGGACAAATTAATACAAGAACTCGAAACAAGCGGCGAAGTGCCAACACTCCTCCTTCATTCCTGCTGTGCGCCATGCAGCAGTTATGTACTGGAATATCTGTCCCAGTATTTTAAAATCACAGTCCTGTACTACAACCCGAACATTTACCCGGAAAGTGAGTACCGATATCGCGCCGAGGAGCAGAAGCGTTTCATCAGCCTTCTGTCCGTGAAGCATCCCATCTCTTTTGTGGAAGGTGATTATATTCCAAAAGATTTCTACCAGACAGTAAAGGGCCTGGAGCATATTCATGAAGGCGGCGAGCGCTGTTTTGCCTGCTATCGGCTGCGGCTTACGGAAGCTGCCAACGCAGCAAAGGAACTGGGGCTTGACTATTTTGCAACTACCCTCACAATCAGTCCCTTAAAAAATGCCTCCAAACTAAATGAAATCGGTGAAGAACTGGCAGACACCTATCATGTCCGCTGGCTCCCCAGCGATTTCAAGAAGAAAAACGGTTATAAACGCTCCACGGAATTATCCCACGAATACGGCATGTACCGGCAGGACTACTGTGGATGTGTCTTTTCCTATCTGGAACGTCACCCGGAGACCGTTATAGCCAGCGACGACGCTCCGTTAGATGTCTAACTAGTTCTCATGAATCATTTTAAATTTCATCTTCTTCTCTTCTTTTCCATTCTGCATAATTTTTCATATCTTCCGGCAGTTCCGCTGTCAGTTTCATCGGTTCTTGCGTCACCGGATGGGTAAACGCAAGGCTCCGGGAATGCAGAAGCGGCCGGTCTGCCGAACAATCCTCCGGTGCATAGAGATAGTCACCTGCCAGTGGATGCCCGATGGCTTTCATGTGTACCCGGATCTGATGGGTCCGTCCTGTCTCCAGCTGAAGACGCAGCATAGTATAGCTTCCATTGCCCGGTACTTTGCAGACAACCACCGGCTCGTAATGAGTCACTGCCCGCTCTCCGTGTTCCTGATCAATACATCGTTCAATCACAGAATCCGATACTCGCCCAATGGGAAGGTCCACCGTCCCCGGTTTCCGAATTTCACCGGATGCCACCGCCAGATAGGTTCTTTTAATCTTCCTCTTCTTCATGGCACTGTAAAGAACTGCCGCGCTGAACATATTTTTGGCAATAATTAAAAGCCCAGTCGTTCCCGCATCCAGACGATTGATACAGCGGAAAGGAAAGGGTTCACCCGTCTGTTGACATCTCCACATGACTCCATTCGCCAGCGTATTTTCATAATGGTTAATAGACGGGTGGACCGGCAGTCCCGCAGGTTTGTCAATCACCAGCAGATCTTCATCTTCATATACCACAGAAAAAGGCAGGCAGACAGGAACAATTCCCTCACTGCCTGCCTCTTCCGTCAGTCGAAGTTTTATCTGGTCACCTGATCGCACCGGCTCCTTTGCAAAAGGACGTTCTCCATTTTTGAAGAGTCCTTTTGTATTTTTCAGATGAGCAAGCACCTGCCGGGAACAGCCTTTGTCACGGAGCCACTCCAGAAGGCTGACGCCTGCTTCTTCCTCCGTTACCGTATAGGCCAGTGTCCGTATCATCTTAATCTACAAGCACTTTCTCGATCTCTGCAATGTACATCGTATGATAATCCTTGTTCGGATACCATTTCTCGTCGCAGCTCTTATCAATAAAGCAAGCCGGATCATAGGGCTGTGCATACAGTTTTCTGCACACCAGTACTGTATTGGCTTCCTCAAAATACGGCGTTCCGTTCTCATGTGCCACATGCAGACCTGATTTTGCAATCTTGTCCTCATCGCGACCGGAAACAGTCCCAAAATAATTCAGAGTCTTTCTGTAATCCTCTCCAAGCACAGATAATGAGAAATGATCTCCAGCGTCAATGAATTCCTTCGTATAACGCTGCGGGCGGATAAATACGTAAGCAACCGGCTTGCCCCACATAATGCCAACGCCTCCCCATGAAGCAGTCATGGTATTGGTTTTACCTTCTTTTTCTGCTGTGACCAGGAGCCACTCTTTTCCAATCATCTGAAACGGATTCTTCTGAAGTTCTTCCGGTTTTATCTCTTTCATATTTGTTCTCCTTTTCTATATCGCTAATAAATGACACGCTATCTGAAAATATACGATCAGACTACATGCGTCTACAATAGTTGAAATCAACGGTGCTGCCATAATTGCCGGATCCAGATGCAGAAGCTGCGCCAAAATCGGCAGCGTACATCCAATGGTCTTTGCCAGAATAATTGTCAGCATCAGACTCACGACGACAGTTACACAGACCAGTGTTTCTCCCGGATACTGAAGCATCAGGCGGATAAAGTTAAGTCCTGCCAGAATGACACCTACCACAACGGCCACCCGGATCTCTTTCCATACAATCCTGAGGATATCTCTCGGCTCCACGTCACCAATCGTCATGGCACGGATAATCGTCGTACTTGACTGGCTTCCGGCATTTCCACCGGTTCCCGTCAACATGGGCACAAAACTTACCAGCAATGGAAGTGCTGCAAATGCCGCCTCATAGTAAGTCAGGATACTTCCCGTAATCATAGAACTGATCATCAGTACCGTCAGCCATACAATACGGTTCTTCGCCAGTTCAAAAATACCGGTTTTCAGATAAGGTTTGTCACTGGGAAGCATAGCCGCCATCTTCTCGATATCTTCGGTCGCCTCCTCTTCCATGACGTCCACAACGTCATCAACTGTGACAATACCAACCAGCCGTTCCTCGTGATCCACCACCGGCAGACACATCAGGTCATATTTATTAAAAAGATCTACGACCTCTTCCTGATCTTCTGTAGTCACTGCCTTAATGACATTTTCATCCATGATGTCCTGAATCTTCATCTCATACGGATTCATCAGAAGATCCTTGATCGTGACAACACCTTCCAGCCTCCGCTGGCCATCCGTCACAAAACAGGTATAGATCGTCTCTTTATCCACACCATGCGCACGGATATAGGCAAACGCCTGCTCCACATTCATATATTTCTTCAGACCGATATATTCTGCCGTCATAATGCTTCCGGCACTGTTTTCCGGATACTGCAGAAACTGATTGATCAGCTGTCTCGTCTCGGTTCCGGCTGTCCTCATGACACGCTTTACCACCGTTGCAGGAAGCTCTTCCAGCATATCTACCGCATCATCAACAAACAGATCTTCGATAATCTTACTGACCTCCGCATCGGTAATACTGTTGATAATATGCTGCTGAATATCCGGCTCCAGAAATGCAAAAGCATCCGCCGCCTGATCCTTGGGCAGCATACGGAAAATCAACACTTTTTTGTTATCGTCCAGTTCTTCCATGAACTCTGCAATATCCGCTTCGTTCATCTCCGCAAGACGGGATCTTAATAACCGGAATTTCCGCTCCTCCACATATTGAAGCAGTTCTTCCATATCAAAATTTTCCGCTGTCACTACCGTATTCCTCGTCTTTTCTGATTTTTAAACATGCCGGGAACCACCTTTTTACTATTCCCAACAGTTACAATTTTATCTTTCTTCCTTGCCTTTGTCAACAAACTTTGCTATCATGAAAACCAGAGAAAAGGAGGCTTTCGCATGGAAAAAATCACTAGTTTTACTATCGACCACATCCGCCTGATTCCAGGCGTCTACGTATCCAGAAAGGATCCGGTAGGTGACTCTGTCATCACAACATTTGATCTTCGCATGACCAATCCCAATGAGGAGCCAGTCATGAATACAGCAGAAATGCATGCGATGGAGCATCTGGGGGCAACCTTCTTAAGAAACCATCCCGTCTTCGGTTCCAGAATCATTTATTTCGGGCCTATGGGATGCCGTACTGGCTTTTACCTGCTGCTTGCGGGTGATTACGAATCTACGGATATCGTAAATCTCATGATTGAAATGTACGAATTCATCCGCGATTTTGAAGGAGAAATACCAGGTGCCAGTGCAAAAGACTGCGGCAATTATCTGGACATGAATCTTCCCATGGCAAAATGGCTTGCCAGAAAATATCTGGATGAAGTTCTCTACGACATCACTCCGGACCGTCTGCGTTATCCGGAATAACAGAAAAAGCCAAAAAACCCGGGAATTCGATTTTTGTATCGCTCCCGGGTATTTTCTGTCAGTCTTTTAAAATTCCGCTGTCTGCCACTGCTTTTATAGCTTTCTCGATCATTTCCACCGGATATACCAGTGCAATCCGCACATATCCTTCTCCAAGGTTACCAAATGCCGTTCCAGGCGTCACGATCATGCCTGCTTTTTCCATCAGATCAATTACAAACTTCTCACTGCTCTGATAATTTTTCGGAATCGGCGCCCATACAAACATCGTTCCCTGTCCATCCGGAACCTCCCAGCCAATCTTAGTCAGGCCTCTGCACAGCGCATAATTCCGTCTCTCATACTCTGCGCACTGTTCCCACACACTCTCCTGAGGTCCGGTCAGTGCTGCCACTGCTGCCTTCTGGATCGGAAGAAAGATGCCATAGTCAATCTGGGAACGAACTTTTTTGAACATATTGATGATCTCACGGTTTCCAAGTGCAAAAGAAATCCGCATACCAGTCATATTATAGGATTTAGACAGGGAATAAAACTCAATGCCCACCTCCATTGCTCCTGGATAAGACAGAAATGATTTTCCCTTCTTTCCGCCAAATACAATATCAGAATATGCATTGTCATGAAGAAGCACAACATCATATTTCTTTGCAAATGCAATAGCTCTCTCATAAAAATCATCATCTGCCACAGAACATACCGGATTGGCCGGGTAAGAAATGATCATGAATTTTGCCTTTCTGGCCGTTTCTTCCGGAATATCATTAAAATCCGGAATAAAATTATTTTCCTTATAGAGGGGATAGGTCTCCACCTTTGCTCCCATCAGCTGTGGGCCCATTCCAAATACCGGATATCCAGGGTTTGGCACCAGCATCACATCCCCCGGATCACAGAGTGCCAGGCCGATGTGCGCCATGCCTTCCTGCGAACCATACATACTCATAATCTGGTCGGTCATGAGTTCCACTCCAAAACGTGTCTGGTAGAAATCTCGCATAGCTTCCAGCATCTCCGGCCGGTCTGCCAATGCATATTTATAATTTTCCGGATCCTTGCAGGCTTCCTGCATGGCTTTCATGATATGATCCGGCGTCTTAAAATCCGGTGTTCCCACAGAAAAATTATAAACTGTGCGTCCGGCCTTTATAAGTTCTTCCTTCTTTGTATTCAGTACCGAAAAGATACCTTCCTCTATTCCAAGTGCTCTTTCTGAAAATCTGATATCCATCTGTCTTTCCTCCGATTACAATTGTACGTTTCTATTTTAAAGAAATCCAGGCGAATGTCAAAGTAAAAAAAGTCATGCATCCATCTGAACACATGACCTTTTCTCACATACTGCAGATTAAGCCAGCTGATATTTTGCCTTATACTGCTCATATTCTGCATGATATTCCGACTCCGGAAGCATGGTTTCCAGATCGTGAATTGTCAGAGACTTTTTATCCTTCTGGGACAGGTAGTTGGCAATTCTTAAACATCTTAGACTGATTCGTTCATAGCTGTTCAGAATATCTGTCAACACGATTCCCACTTCCATAGAACATTTGTTCTTGATCAATCGGGACATATGACGCTCTTTCACCTTGCCGGACAGATCCAACAGCAGGTGACGGCATGCATAGACATCCAGCATCGTCTCTCCTTTTGCATGGAACATCTCAATTGTCTTGTCAACCAGCTCGGTTTCCAGCTCCTGAAGTATGGAAAGCTCATCCAGCGCCATCTCAGAAAATGCATTTTCTTTGGCATCCAGTCCCCGGTAAGCAATCCCAATATTGCAGACCTGGTCACTGATGGTCTCAATATCATTGACCGTATAAAGAAGGACGGAAAGTTTCTGGCTCTCTGCCTCATTGATTCCCTTGTGGGACAGAGCCAGAAGATAGTTGGAGATCTGATTCTCGTAGCCATCCACCAGTTCTTCACTGTCTTTCATCTCCACCACGGTATCCGGCTGATAATTTTTTATCAGCGTCTCAGACATTCCCAGAGATCTTCTCACCTCCTGAAACATGGTCAGAGCTGCTGTCTCACTGATCTCCAATGCATACCCAGGTACTTCCAGAAAACGTTCGTCCAGAATGGTGAGTTTTCCGGAATTTTTGCTCTTCTCGTCGTCAGTAACCGGAATCACAACGTATGCCAGTTTTACCAGCATCTGGTTAAACGGAAGCAGGACCAGTGTTACCGTCACATTGAAGATGGTATGGATCATGGCTATTCCCACCGGTGCTGCATTTTCACCAAGGAACGCAAAATGCACAAACAGATTCAATGTATAGAAGACGGTCAGAAACAACACCGTACCAATCATATTGAACATCAGATGGATCGTTGCCGCACGTTTTGCATTTTTCTTTGCTCCGATGGCAGACAACATGGCAGTCACACAGGTACCAATATTCTGTCCCATGATAATCGGAAGTGCTGTACTATAAGGAACTGCTCCAGTCATACACAGTGCCTGCAGGATACCAACAGAAGCACTGGAGCTCTGGATCACCGCAGTCAGCATGGCACCTGCAAGAACTCCCAGCACCGGGTTGGAAAAAATCAAAAGAATGTTGGTAAACTCCGGTACGTCTGCCAGCGGTTTTACTGCGCCGGACATGGTTTCCATACCATACATCAAAATAGTAAAGCCAATCAGGATATTTCCAATATCCTTCTTCTTCTCCCGTTTGGAAAACATGATCATGGCCATACCGATCACACCCAGTATCGGGGAGAAGGTGGATGGTTTTAACAGCTGCATAAAGAAACTGTCACTCTCGATTCCTGCCAGTGACAGAATCCAGGAAGTCACTGTCGTACCGATATTGGCACCCATAATGACGCCGACTGCCCGGGAAAGTGTCATGATTCCACTGTTTACAAAACCAACTACCATAACTGTGGTAGCGGAAGAACTCTGAATCACGCCAGTGACCACAATACCAAGAAGCACTGCCTTGATCAGATTGGACGTCAGATTTTCCAGAATTTTCTCCAGCTTTCCACCGGATGCGGATTCCAGTCCCTGGCCCATCAGTTCCATTCCAAACAGGAACATTGCCAGACCCCCGAAAAGGGTCAGCACATTAAATACACTCATACCTCTATCCTCCATAGATTTACACGTAACGTAAAAGAAGGATTGTACTATCACAATCCTTCTGGCTTGACTATATCAGTGTTTTTCCCCCTGTGTCAACGCTTTACACAGCTTTCAGCGAGATTTTACGCAGGCCTTATTTTGATTTTACATAGATTTTACATAACCGTAAATTTCCCGTTAATTTCCGCAAAATAGACAGGATCTGACTCCTCCATCTGCGCAGTGGCGCTGGTGGCTTCCGTGATGGCTTTTTTGATCTCCTGTATCCACGAAGACTCCACCAGAACCGTAAACACCACCTTGTCCGTGTACTCCGCAGACAGGATCGGAATCTCTTTTTGTCCAAACAAATATTGGAGTTTTCCCACTCCATTATAATCCGTAGTCACAGACAACTTCACACCCAGATATTTCGTAATAACGGTACTGTTTTTCAGACCTTCCTGCACTGCTCCGGAATAGGCTCTCACCAGTCCGCCGGTACCAAGAAGAGTTCCGCCAAAATAACGGGTTACTACCACTGCCACATCTGTAAGACCCGCCCCAGTCAGCACATCCATCATAGGTTTTCCTGCCGTCTGGGACGGTTCCCCGTCATCACTGCATCGCTTGAATTCCTGCCGTTCACCCAGAATGAATGCCCAGCAGTTGTGTCTGGCATCCCAGTATTTCTTCCGCATTTCCTCTACGAACTGATTGGCTTCTTCCTCTGTCTTTACCGGACGGACCGTGGCGATAAAACGGGACTTTTTCTCCACCAGCTCTCCTTCTCCGCCTTCATATACGGTCTTATACTGCTCTGTCATCTTTCATCTCCTCCACAAACCTTGATACGGTCAGCTCATGACTGAACTGCTTCTTCGCCCAGCAAATGGTCAGCTCCTTCTTCGCCCTGGTCATGGCTACGTAAAACATCCGCCGTTCTTCCTCCAGATCCGCATCCAGTACTGCCTTTTTATAAGGCGTGATGCCTTCCGCCGCATCCAGAATAAAAACCTTATCATACTCCAGCCCTTTGCTGCTGTGCATAGTGGCCAGGTGGACACTTTCTTTTACTTCCTGCTGCCGCTTCCGCATCTCATCCATTTCTTTTTTATAGCGTTCCATGTATGCAAACCATTCATCGTAAGTCTTATAAGCACGGGCACTCTCCTGAAGTTCATTTAACACCTCCATAAGATCTTCCGCATTCATCCGGCGAAATTCTGCATACTCTTTCAGATACTCCTCATATCCCATCACATGCCGGATGTAATTGATGGCCGCAAAAGGTCCCATCCTGCCCAGCATCTTCAGATCATACTGAAGCCGTTCAATCTTATCACAGACATAGGGTTTGTCCTTATAATAGTCCATCATATACTCCCAACAGATGATCTCATCATTCAAACACTCCCGGTTCATGTACCGTTTGGGCCGGTTGAGTACCGGCAGTAAATCCTTCCGAAGCTTCGAGCCACAGGCCAGCCGGATATAACAGAACAGATTTTTCGCAATCCAGTGTTCAAAAAGATTTGGCACCTGATCTCTTACCCGGAATGGCACATTGAATTCCATGAATTTCTGTATAAGAAGCCTTGGCTGAGTGTTGGTACGGTAAAGCACCGCCATCTGCTGCCAGGCGCCGCCATTTTTCTTATACTCCTGCATTTCTTTCAACAGATACAGACATTCCTGCTGCTGATCTTCAAAGGCGAGGATTCGCACACCCGGTCCCTCTCCTCCTCTGGCCGTAATCTCTTTTGCAAACCGGGACTGATTTTTCCGAATGACCCGGCCTGCTGCATTGACAATCTGTCTGGTAGAACGGAAATTATCATTTAACAATACACGACCCGCTGTCGGAAAGTCCTTCTGGAAGTTCAGCATAATCTCCGGTTTCGCACCCCGGAAGCGATAGATGGACTGGTCATCATCTCCCACGATAAAGAGATTATTTTCCGGCTGTGCCAGAAGCCGCAAAATATCATACTGCAGGCGGTTGATGTCCTGAAACTCATCTACCAAAATATACCGGAATTTCTTCTGCCACGCTTCCAGAATGTCCGGCCGTTTCGTTAAAAGTTCCCAGGTATAGCTGAGCATATCATCAAAATCAATCAGTCTCGCATTCCGCTTCCGCTGCTCATATGATGCAAAGATTTTCCGAAAAATATCTTCCGCACAGTTTTTGGAAAAATAGTGCTCCAGCGAAATCCGTTCATTCTTGATCAGGCTGATTTCGCCCAGTACGCCGGAGATAAATTCATTTTCATCATCGATCTCCAGCTTCAGCCGATCCACGATTTCCTTCATATACTGATATCTGGTCTCTTCCCTTAAAATATTAGCCGCTGTAAATCCATAAGACAGCTTTAAAATATTGAAAAATACTGCATGAAAAGTGCCAAACAACACATTTCCATAACCCTGCGGCTTCTCCTCAGACTGTTCCATCAGGCGCAAAAAGCGCTCCTTCATTTCCGTGGCAGCTGCCTTGGTGAAGGTAATCACCAGAATGGAGGAGGGAGAAATATGACAGTCCTGCACCAGGTACTGGACTCTTTTTGTTACAACGGTAGTTTTTCCCGAACCGGGACCTGCCAGAACGAGCAACGGTCCGTCCTGATGACGGATCGCTTCGCTCTGTGATTTTGTAAAAGAACTCATACAGACTCGCTTTTAGCTTAATTTCTCGATTGCTTTCTCAATACGTGCAATGCTCTCTTCTTTGCCAAGGATCTCCAGAATCTCAGTTGCACCGCAAGGGGTCATCTGTTTTCCGGAAGCAGCGGTACGGATCGGCCACATGACATAACCGTTTTTGTAACCTTTCTCCTTCACAAATGCACACAGCATCTCATACAGAGCATCGTTGCTGTAGTCTTCCTGTGCTTTCAGAAGCGGAAGCACTTCTTTTAATACCTGAAGAGAGGACTCAGCAGTGGTCTTCATCTTCTTGTGGGTATACATTGCCACATCATATTCCGGTACTTCCTCAAAGAAATCAATCAGATCCTTGATATCCGGGAAGATCTCGATACGGGTCTTCACCATCTGGGCAATCTTCTTAAAGTCATAATCCTTCGTAATGACTTCTTTCATATACGGAAGTGCTCTCTCATAGAACGGCTCAAAGTCCATCTTCTTAATGTACTCGCCGTTCATCCATTTCAGTTTGCCGTAGTCAAAGACTGCCGGGGATTTGCTGATGTGATGATAATCAAATTTCTCAATCAGTTCCTGAAGGGACATAATCTCCTGATTATCCTCCGGAGACCATCCAAGCAGTGCAACGAAGTTTACCACTGCCTCGGTCAGGAATCCCTGCTCAATCAGATCTTCATAGGAAGAATGTCCGCAGCGCTTGCTCAGCTTCTTGTGGTTCTCATCGGTAATCAGCGGGCAGTGTACGTATACCGGTACTTCCCAGCCAAATGCATCATAAAGACGATTGTATTTTGGTGAGGAGGACAGATACTCATTTCCTCTGACTACGTGAGTGATACCCATAAGATGATCATCTACTACGTTTGCAAAATTGTAGGTCGGATATCCATCGGACTTGATCAGAATCATATCATCCAGCTCGGAGTTATCCACGGTGATATCTCCGTAAATCTCGTCATGGAAAGTAGTCGTTCCTGTCTGCGGGTTATTCTGGCGGATAACGTAGGGAACCCCTGCTTTTAACTTCTCCTCTACCTCTTCTTTGGAGAGATGCAGACAGTGTTTGTCATAGATCATGATCTCCTTGCCTGCCACTTCCTGTTTCAGGCTCTCCAGGCGCTCCTTATCACAGAAGCAGTAATAAGCTTCCCCTTTATCGATCAGTTTCTTTGCATACTCCATATAAATTCCGGATTTTACACGATCACTCTGTACATAGGGGCCAACACCGCCATCTTTGTCAGGACCCTCGTCATGGACAAGGCCGGTTGCCTGCATGGTGCGGTAAATAATATCGACCGCTCCCTCTACCAGACGCTCCTGGTCAGTATCCTCAATACGGAGAAGGAAATCTCCTCCCTCATGTTTTGCGATCAAATATGCATACAGCGCCGTTCTTAAATTTCCTACGTGCATACGTCCGGTCGGGCTCGGCGCGAATCTTGTACGAATCTTATCAGCCATCTTTCTTCTTATCTCCTTGTTTCTTAACTATCATCAGGGCAGGTGCCCATATTGATCTATATTATAAACGATTGATTCAGGATTTACAAGAGCCGGGAAAGTGGAACTTTTCTTTTCATTAGAAATAAGGTAGAATAGTACGATAATCCGCTGTACATTTCTGGCGGAGATTTTGTGAAAGAAGGAAATTTTATGCTGCGTTATTATATTACACAGTTGCAGGTGATCCTCTATGTGGCACCTGTCATGCTGTTAGCCATTATCTGCCACGAATGTGCCCACGGATTTGTCTCCGACCGTTTGGGCGATCCCACGCCCAGAATGTCAGGACGCCTGACCTTAAATCCGCTAAAGCATCTGGATCCCATGGGAACTCTGTGCCTTCTGATCTTCCATATGGGATGGGCCAATCCGGTTCCTATCAATCCCTACTATTATAAGGATCGGAAAAAAGGCATCATTCTGGTCTCTTTGGCTGGTCCCGCTGTCAATCTGCTGCTGGCCTTTGTATCCCTGCTCATCGAAGGACTGCTCATGCTCTATGGTTCCTCCAGCTCTTCGATTGTGCAGACAGCCATGAGTCTTGCTTACTATTCCGCCGTTCTGAACATTGGTCTTGGCATTTTTAACCTGATTCCGGTACCGCCCCTGGACGGTTCCCACGTATTGGGAGAGCTGTCTCCAAAGGCTGCAGAACTTTACGGACGCTATGCCCGTTACTGGGGACTCACTCTGATTCTTCTCCTGGCATCCGGTGCCTTGAGCCGCCCCCTTGGTTTCTTAAATGATGCGGTTTTAAACGGTATGTGGAGCATCATCCGCATGATTCTTCTGCGGCTCCCTCAACCTATGATTTAAGGCAGAACAGGCAGCCTGGTATTTTGTAACCGGCTGCCCGTTTTTTATTTATTCTTCTCGTAGATGATCTTCAGACCTTTCAACAGCAGAGCGTCATCCAGAATGATGTCATGCTTACAATAAGGAATCAGTGCCTTTGCCAGCCCACCAGTCGCGATAATGGTAAGCTTCTGTCCCATCTCTTCTTCGATCTTATCCAGCATTCCATCAATCAGAGCTACATTTCCATAGAACACACCACTCTTCATACAGTCTACCGTATTTTTACCAATGAGCTTCGCCGGTGCCTCCAGACTGATCTTTGGAAGCTGGGCAGTTCTGGCAGTTAAAGTATCTGCCGCAATCCGCATACCCGGAATGATGGCTCCGCCAATGTAATTCTTTTTACCATCCACCACGCAGATGGTGGTCGCTGTTCCCATATCGATGATTGCCGCCGGAACCGGATACTCATGTACCACTGCCACCGCATTGACGATGCGGTCACTTCCCACCTGACGCGGATCGTCCATCAGCACATTCAGTCCGGTCTTTACACCCGGCCCAATGAGCATCACTTTCTGATTCAGAATCTTCTCCATGGAATGCTTCACAATGTTCGTCACCGGAGGAACTACCGAAGAAATGATACCGCCATCCAGCTCTTCAATGCTGACACCGTACATTTCCAGCACGTTCTTAAAGCTAATGGCATATTCCAGTTCCGTTCGGGTGGATACCGTAGACAGGCGCTCCACAAAACAGATCTCCTCGCCGTGAATGCAGCCCACCACAATGTTTGTATTTCCAATATCTACTGCTAATATCATATTTTTATCCCTCATTTCGTTATAATCAAATGCCAAATTATCTCTTATTCTACCATCTTTTCCTTTACTTTTCCATGGCTTTATGCCATATTTATGATGATTACAAACCATGGAGGTTTTCTATGTTAAAGAATAAATGCGTAGTTCTCGGCGTAACCGGGAGCATCGCTGCTTATAAAATTGCATCTTTAGCCAGTGCCCTGAAAAAGCAGCACTGCGATGTGCAGGTCATTATGACCAGAAATGCAGCGCAGTTTATCACACCGGTGACCTTTGAGACCCTCACTGGAAATAAATGTCTCATCGATACTTTTGACCGGAATTTCACTTTCGAGGTGGAACATATTTCCGTAGCAAAGAAAGCGGATCTGGTACTGGTTGCCCCGGCTTCCGCCAATATCATTGGAAAGCTTGCTCACGGCATTGCCGACGATATGCTCACCACCACCATCCTGGCCTGCAAATGCCCGAAGCTTCTGTCTCCGGCCATGAACACTGCCATGTTTGAAAATCCGATCGTTCAGGATAACCTGTCCATCCTCAAAAAGTACGGTTGGGAAGTGATCGAGCCTGCCAGCGGATATCTGGCATGCGGTGACACCGGTGCAGGTAAAATGCCGGAACCGGAAGTACTTCTCTCCCATATTGAGCAGCATCTGGCATGCGAAAAAGATCTGCTCGGTAAGAAAGTGCTGGTCACTGCCGGACCTACCCAGGAGGCATTGGATCCGGTCCGCTATCTTACCAACCATTCCACCGGAAAGATGGGATATGCCATCGCCCATGCCGCTTCACTTCGCGGTGCAGATGTCACCCTGATATCCGGTCCTGTCTCCATTACCCCACCGCCCTTTGTGAAGGTAATCCCCATCACATCTGCGCAGGATATGTTCGAGGCAGTGTCTGCTCACGCAGCCGAACAGGATGCCATCATCAAAGCGGCCGCTGTAGCTGACTACACCCCTGCAGACGTCAGCTCCGAAAAGGTAAAGAAAAAAGACGGAGACATGAGTATTCCGCTGAAACGAACCACCGATATTTTAAAATATCTGGGCGATCACAAACACGACGGTCAGTTTCTGTGCGGCTTCTCCATGGAAACGGAGCATATGCTGGAAAATTCCACTGCCAAGCTCACGAAAAAGAATGTGGATATGATTGTGGCGAATAACCTGAAAACCACCGGTGCAGGTTTTGGCACCGATACCAATGTAGTCACCCTGATCACCAGAGAAGGTGCGGAAGAACTGCCGCTTATGAGTAAAGAAGAAGTGGCGCATCAGATTTTGAATAGAATTTTTAAGTAAAATAATCCCCGGCAGTTTATACGCTGCCGGGGATTTTTCTTATTATAGTCCATATTCTTTATACAGTTTTTCTGTATACGCTTCATCGGAGACCGCCTTCCGTAGATCTTCTATACGACCATCATTTAACAGATGATCACACAAAACCTTAAGGCGTGCTTCACCAATTCGAATTCCTTCTTCTCTCGAACTGCTCATTTGTGAATTATAATCCAATATTGCTTTCTGTCTCGCTTCGTATTCCAGGCGCTTTCGTTCGTCAGCACTTAATTTTTGCAGAACTTCGTAGGCTTCATTGATATAAGTATCTTCTTCTGCCATTTTTTCAAAATCCTCCTTCTTTTCTGCGGACAGAAACCGCATCCATTTGACAATCAGCGGTTCCTTCTTTTGTTCCGGTGGAAGTTTCTTCAGTTCCAACACATAAATCTCCATCAAATCTGTATACTTCTGCTTTGTTGTCAAATCACAAAACGCAATTTCACGGATACATTCCTGATCTTCCGGAAACAGGTTAAAATTCAAAATACTGACATGAATACAGGGTTTTAAATCTTCGTATTTATGGCCCTCTTTGATTTGATCCGTATACATTTTACTAAGATAAAAAATCACCCGATTGTCCCAGAATTTGAATGGCGCAACCTGCATTTCCAGATCCATCTGTGTACCATTTTTCATACAAACCCGAACATCCAGAATACCATATTTTCCATTTTCCGTATCTTTGCTCAGAATCGTCGGCATTAATATGGTTTCTTCAATTTCCTCTGGATTCTTACCAAGAATAGCCGCCACAAATCCCTTTCTCACTTCCGGATAAGCCAAAAGTTCTTTAAAACAGTAATCTACTGTCGGTGACATTAAAAAATCATCGTTTTTCTTCTTTTTCATATTATTGTCCCCTTACACTCCATAGCCCAGATATCAGAAGAAAAACTTGTTTTCTATTATTTTATCACAGATCCTCCTTCCCTGAAAGAAGCTTCTTCCCGCATCCGTTCTATATTAATTTTTTCCTTTTCCGGGAATTTCGCTCGATCAGAGCTCCGAGAATAAGATATAAGATATGTTGTTATCTTTGTATTCAGATTGTAACACATAGTTATAAAGAAAACAACAATTATTCGATAAAAATCCCCGGCAATTTATACACTGCCGGGGATTTCACATTACTCCAGGATCATCACTTTCTGTACCTGATTCTGATCATCATACCAGATGGCACATGCGGTTCCTTTCTGTACATCCTGCATCTTCACGATATTTTTGGTAAGATACGGCACTACCTGGGCATCTTCTGTCACTTCATAAACCGTTCCGTCAGTTGCCTTCAGTGTCCAGATGCCGTTCGTTTCTGTCGGGTCTTCCGCTGCCACAGCGTAGGCCGGCATGGCAATGTCTTCCGGAACATTTACAAATACGATATCCGGTGTATTCTGCGGCGGAAGGGACATGGTCATAGCATCCCCAAGATAAGCTTCAAAGCTGTCTCCTGCCTGTACATCCTTCACATCCACTGGAAGTCCGGTTGATGCATCCAGAAGATACGTATGATCCGGGTCAATCATCAGGATGATCTCACCTTCTGAAGAAACACCGGACTGATTATCTACTATAATTTCATTTTCACCTACATCGGTGATGACTCCAAATACAGCTGCAGACGTTTCTTCAGAATCTACACCAAATTCCGGGTCCATTTCCATATCTTCATCCGGTATAGCAGCTTCTTCAGAACCCGCTGCCTGATCTTCTGTATTTTCTACCTGCTCGGTATTTTCGGTCTGTTCTACGGTGTCTTTCTGTCCACATCCTGTCATCATTACTGCGCTCAACGCTGCTGTCATCATCCATACTGCCAGTTGTTTTTTCTTCATATTATTCATTCTCCTGTCTGATTTCTATTTTCTTTCCATCGGTTATGGTTTCCACCAGGCCATTTTCTGTCTCCCAGCTGTAAATTTTTCTCTTTTGAAGTGCTTCCATCGTCTTATCTTCCACCGGTTGTTCCTCTGCATCACAGATCACTGCATAAGTCGGTTTTACCGCTTCCAGCAGTTTCTCTGTCTTTTTCTGATAACGGCCGTGATGCGGCATCTTGATCCAGTCCGCCGTCCAGTCCACACCAGAGTCCAGCATCTGACTGATTCTGGTCTTTTCAATATCACCGGTAAATAAAAATTTCCGTTCGCCGCAGGTAAGCTTTGCTACCAGAGACATATCATTATCATATTCATCTTCCGTATCCTGAATTTCTTCCGGATCATCCGCCGAATAAATCGTAAGAGATGTGTTCACCGATCCTGCAGGAATTTCCAGTGTTTCCGTTCCAGTTATCCGCTGCACCTCCGTCTCCGGATGTACTTCCAATGCCGACAGAAATGCCGCATACTCGGGTCTTGTTCCTTCATAATCCGGCATCAGTACCTGATCTGCGCCAACCGTCTCCAGAAGCTCTGCCGCACTGCCCACATGATCCTTATCAAAATGAGTGACCAGCAGAAGATTCAGGTGATCAATGCCTGCCGCCTCCAGTGTCTCACGGATATAGAAACCATTCCTTTCCTCTCCAGTGTCAATCATGGCCGCCCAGTCATCCGTCCTAAGAATCAGTGCGTCTGCCTTTCCTACCGGCAGCGCCGTAATCGTAAGCGCCGGATGTGTGATCTGCTCCGTTCCGGACAGCTGCCGTACCCCCAGCCATACCGCTACCAGAGCTGCCAGAAGGATACCCACTGCTATTATTCTTTTCTTTTCCATTTACAATTATGCTCCTCCTGTGCCGCCTATTGTATCAGATTTACGGAATAAATCAAATGAAGATTTTCTTAAGTTTCCAGAAACATGAAAATGCCGCTTTACCGTCTTGGTAAACGGCATAGCGGCATTTCCATATCGTATATAGGAAGTATGTAATGGTGGATAACGTCTTTACAGAAGTTTGCGGTACAGCATCTCAATATCTTCCAGAGTTGCCTCTTTCGGGTTACCCGGTGCGCAGGCATCTGCCACTGCACTTTCACTTAAGAACCGTACATCCTCTTCTTTTGCAATTCCTTTCAGGTCTTTCGGAATACCAACATCAGAAGCCAGTTTGCGGACCGCATCAACGGCTGCTTTCCGGTATTCTTCCTGACTCATGGTCTCTGTTCCTTGAACGCCCATTGCCTTTGCAATGTCTCTGTATTTCTCTCCGGTCGCATCTGCGTTAAATTCCATAACCGTCGGAAGCAGAATTGCATTTGCCACACCATGCGGAGTGTCATAGACAGCTCCCAATGCATGTGCCATGGAATGTACAATTCCAAGTCCTACGTTGGAAAATCCCATTCCTGCAACATACTGGCCAAGTGCCATTCCTTCCCGGCCTTCCGGTGTATTCTCAACTGCACCTCTTAAGGAAGAAGAAATCAGCTCGATGGCTTTCAGATGGAACATGTCCGTCATCTCCCATGCTGCCTTGGTAATGTATCCTTCAATGGCGTGGGTCAGCGCGTCCATGCCGGTTGCTGCCGTCAGTCCCTTCGGCATAGATGACATCATATCCGGGTCAACCACTGCCACAATCGGAATATCATGGGTATCAACACATACGAATTTTCTTCTCTTTTCGGTGTCGGTAATGACATAGTTAATGGTAATCTCTGATGCAGTACCTGCTGTGGTCGGAACTGCAATAATCGGAACCGACGGATTCTTGGTCGGTGCTACACCTTCCAGACTTCTCACATCCTCGAACTCCGGGTTATTGATGATAATTCCGATTGCCTTTGCCGTATCCATGGGAGAACCACCTCCCAGTGCTACGATAAAGTCTGCTCCGGATGCTTTGTATGCTTTCACACCATCCTGCACATTCTCAATGGTCGGGTTCTCTTTAATATTGGTATAAACCTCATAAGGACATCCTGCCTGCTCCAGTACATCGGTCACTTTCTTGGTTACCCCATGCTTATAAAGGGTCGGACCCGAACATACAAATGCCTTTCGGAAGCCTCTGCGGGTTACTTCTCCTGCGATCTCCTGAATGGCTCCTTTCCCATGATAAGATGTTTCATTTAAAACGATTCTGTTTGCCATCTTTTCAATCCTCCATTCTGCTGATAGGTGAAATTGTTTTTTCTTTCACAATCTTTACTATACACCTGTTTTTCAAATAGTCAATAAGTTTGTTATATTATTGACATACTGATTTGGAATATCTTATGACCCTGTTTTAATGCCCGCGACTGAGGCGTGGTGCTTTGTTTTTCCTGCCCGCGGTCGGGGCTGTGGGTCTCAGCGCCCAACTTGCTTACTAAAATTCCTGCCCTTTTCGAAAACATAGGAACTCGCGGCCACCAATCTGCGTTTCTGGCCCATTTCACCTACGAAAGCTTGTTGTGGCGCCAGAAAGCAGGAACTGGAACAGGGGTGGAAATGATATAGACCCACGCCCCCGGCGGCTTGAGCAAAGGGAGCAGCCACGATCCCGGCGAGACAACAAAAAAGGGGCATCCTACGCCCCTTTAGAGATACTCCACCTCAAAGTCAGATTCCTGGCAATATGCATCCACCTTTGACTCCTGATAACACCGGATCTTGGTAGCCTTGTTAATGATCCACGGACCTATGTATTCGGGATCGTGCCGGATCTCTAGGGTGCGGAGGCGGTTACAGCCATGGAACACCCATTTACCGATATAGCGGACGCTCTCCGGGAGGCAGACTTCGGTCAGTTTCGTGCATTTGAAAAATGCGGACTCTTCCAGCACTTCCAGTGACTCCGGCAGATGCAGTTCCTCCATGCCGCAGAAGTAGAATAAGAGTATGCATAAGTATCCTCATACATCCTCCGTAAAATATTTCTTCTGTTCCTCCGGCAAATATTTCGCTAGTTCCTCCACCAACTCATACACCTTCGTTCCTGGTGCTATCTCCGCCGGTGTTCTTCCCTCTCCATTTTTAATAATCCGTCTCGCATATCGAATTGCCAGCTTCGGATTTCCACCATTCATCAGTGTCTCAAATATGTTATCCATATTCTCTCATACTTTCCAATCCCCAGTTCTTGAAATTTCTCATTCAAAAATTTCTTACACTCGGATCTATGATTATTTGCCGTGTAATATGCAAAATGTAACATGAACCAGAATTCAATACACTCGTTACTCCACGCCGCATAGTACTGAACATCCGAATTTTTTTGATTCAATACTTCTGCCCGCTGGACTACTCCATTGACATCACTGGATGGAAAACTGTCTTTATCATAGACACACCATATCTGCCCTTTTGTAATCTTATTCTCACGCACATACTCTTCAGCTTTCCCGATTACACGCATCGTCTCAGCCTGGCAGCCTTCAATTTCTATTAAAACCATATCCCGATAAATAGGATTATCTTCAATATACCGTTTGAATCATTGGAAATATTTAGGTTCCGTTGCTTGTCCCTCGCAGAAAATATAGTAGCGGAATTCTTTCTTTTCCAGATATTCCTGCCGACGTTTCTTCTTCCAGTTGTCTTTCTCTTTTCTGCCTCTTTTAGCCATTCACCGTCCCCCAATCTATAATCTTTCTGAGGTATGGATCTGCACCATATTTTCCTTCCAGATACTGTTTATCGAACTTAGCATCCTTACGTACAGATTCACCTTTCTTATTTTTAAATTCTACAAGAGAATATAATTTTGAATTCTGACGGTTCCCTTTTGCTACAAACCAGATTTCGTCTCTTCTGAAAACTTCGCTGTTCATAGTAGACAAATCATGCGATGTAAAAATCAACTGTGCACCCTTTTTATTCTTTTCCATATTGCTAAACATCATAATAAGATATCTAAGCAATACCGGATGGATCTTTGCATCCAGTTCGTCAATCACAAGTGTCGTTCCTCTCAATAAACTTTTTGCAATGAATGGGAGCAATCCAAATAATTTTTTTGTTCCACTGGATTCATCAACCAAATTCAATTCTGCTTCATATCCATCCACTACGTGTTTTGTAAACACTTCGATCCGGTCATTCTCCTTTTCTTCTACACGGAAATCTACAATATCCAAATCCATTTCCTGAATCATCTGAAGCATCAGTCTTTTTACATCCTCTGACTTAGAAATAGCCATTCGTAATTCCTGCATAGGATTTCCATAATTCAGAAAATTAATCTCTTCATCAAACCAGTCAAGCACCTCCTGTACCACTTCGTTTTTGCCATAAGTAATTCCAAGATATGATAACAGCGGCAATGTATCGGATAATTCATCATTGGTTTTTAATCTTGCAAATGCACCTTTCAAAATAATTCCATCCTCATCTCGTTCGAAAAGTGCTGATTTTCGTCCCGTTTCCAATTTTATACGGTCCAGCCTTTCGTATTCGATTACTTCTTTTTTTACGGTCAATTCATAGCGATACTCTGACATTGCCGTTCTAAAAAACAATTCAAATTCTGTTGGCTCATTTCTTGTTCCTTCATTGAAAGCAAATGGCTCTATCACAGGTTTTTTCATTTTCATTGCGATCTCTTCGTTATTACTTGTAGCATATAATGGTCTCAGTACTTTCGTAACCAGACTATGCAATGCTTCAAGAACGTTGGATTTTCCTCCGCCATTTGGTCCGTATACAGCAGATACCGGTAAATATAATTCCTCATCTTTATCTTTTATAATTCTGTCTTCATGCTCAGAAATGGCGGCAGCCTGCATATCAAATGTTACCTCATCCCGTATACTCTTAAAATTTTTCACTGTAAATTGGCATAACATTTTATTTACCTCCACTTGTCCAAACTTCTTTCCTATATTCTTATTATATTCCATTTTTTTATTTTTACAACAGAAATATGAGACAAATCCTCATATTTCATATCAAAATTTGCATTTCGACAATTTTCGGTGGAGTGAAAAATTGACATCCAATGGTACACGACAGTCAGGTGCCTCTTCGCCGAGATAGGGCTTTTATTTTCCTGCCCGCGGCCAGGACTGAGGAAAGCTTGTTTTCTTGCCCGCGGCCAGGACCGTGGGTCTCAGTGCCCAACTTGCTTACTAAAATTCCTTCCCTTTTCGAAAACATAGGAACTCGCGGCCACCAATCTGCGTTTCTGACCCATTTCACCCACGAAAGCTTGTTGTGGCGCCGGGAAACAGGAACTGGAGCAGGGGTGGAAGTGATATAGACCCACAGCCCCGGCAGCTTTGTCAAAAAGGGGCGGCCTCGCCCCGGCAAGACAACAAAAAAAGGGGCATCCTACACCCCTTTACAGATACTCCACCTCAAAGCCAGATTCCTGACAATATGCATCCACCTTTGATCCCTGATAACATCGAATCTTTGCAGCCTTGTTAATAATCCACGGCCCTATATATTCCGGATCATGCCGGATCTCGAGGATACGAAGGCGGTTACAGCCGTGGAAGACCCATTTGCCAATATAGCGGACGCTCTCCGGAAGACAGACTTCGGTCAGTTTTGTACATTTGAAAAATGCAGATTCCTCCAGTACTTCCAGTGACTCCGGCAGGTGGAGTTCCTCCATGCCGCAGAAGTAGAATGCTTCTTTGCCGATGCGTTCCAGTGTCTTCGGAAATTCGATCCGGCTCAGGGATTTGCAGCGGTAAAAAGCCCTGTCACCAATGTCGATGACGCTTTCCGGGATTTTGATATATGCCAGGGAGGCACATTCATTGAAGGCGTCCTCTCTTATTTTCAGCAGGAGGCTATTGTCTGCAAAATCCACCTGTCTTAATTTGCGGTCTTCTTTAAATGCGGAGGGCGGGATCTCCGACACTTTGGAGGAAATCTGCATTTCCGACAGGTGCGGGCAGGCGGAAAAGCATCCTTCCGACAGATGATTCACACTGTGGGCCATCCGCACTTTCGTCAGTTTTATACATCCCTGAAATGCCCGCATTCCGATTTTCTTCATACCGGGTCCAATCTCCAGGCTCTTCATCTTAGGATTTCCTTTGAAAGCTTCTGCGGCGATCATCTGATATTTCTCAGGAATTGAAACTTCTTCCTGCTTCCTGTATACCACCGCACTTTTCTTGTCCAGCGTCAGCAATGGCCGCTGCGCTGATCCTTTATATTTCATCATATGGCGTTATTTTTCTCCGTTCTTTCCCTCTGATCCTTCCTTTCAGGACCTTTGTTTAAAGACGACAACACCAGCGGATGCTTTTGCACCCGCTGGATACTGCCATTTCTTTCCGGATAATATCTGCTCTTACCAGTATTCCGGATAATCGTTATGTTTCTTCAGATCCTTGGCTTTCTTCCACCATGTCTTAGATCCGCTGTGATCCGGGCTGCCATCCACATTGTTCAGCATATCATTCCACAGCTGATCAGATTTGGAAGGTCCTTCTACGTAAGCCCGTACCGTATATGTCTTTGTTGTTCCGTCCTCCAACGTCAATGTGTAAGTTACCGGTGAAGAAAGATTCACAGTTGCTCCGCTGGCCGGAGAGATGGATTTTGCTCCACTGATGGTAATCACCGGTGCAAGACTGGTAAGATCCGTTCCGTTGGGAAGGGTTACCGTAATCGTGCCTGTGGTGTTATCCACGGTTCCGGATACGCCATTGACTACAAATGCTCCGATCTTTCCGGTGGTTGTCTCCGGCGTCGTTGAAGAATTCTCATCCTCAAAACGGCAGGAAACAGACAATTCATACGCAGGCATGATAAACTGTTTTGTCTTCTCATCAATATGCACTACCTCATACGGAGCGCTGGACTGTGAGTAGATCAAACTGTTTGTCGTCATTTTCTTACCAGAATCCGGAGTAACCGTTACGGTCACTGTCTCTCCTGCTTTTGCTTCTTTCTTATCTACCGTAAGTTTACCACCTGGAAGACTTCCTGTCACATTTACTTTATAAGTCGTCTCCGCTCCTCCAAAAGCCGGAATAGAAATCTTCAATACATCAGAAATCTTCACATTGGTCGAATCATCATCATTCTTCACAACGATATAAAGATCTTTTGCTCCTGCTGTCAGGCTGGTCAACTTAATGGTATTTTCCCGATCCGCATACTTAAACGTAGTACCTGCACCGTTCGTCGGAATATCCGGCTTCGCTTCTCCGGCATCCACAACTGCCCAGTAATAGGTTCCTGCACTGCTTGAACGGAATCCAACACTAGCTTCCGTGTCACTGACACGCTTCACTGTGCCCGCTGTCAAAGTCGGGCGATCGTCATACTCAATGGCAATAGTATAAGTATTCTTATTCGTACCATTCTCTGCAGTAATGGTAAATGTCTCTTTTCCGCCTTTTCCAATTCCATTCGTAATACCAGTCAGCCAACGGTCATCTCCATTCTCACGATCACCAAAGCCACCATCCATCTTAGCGATTGCTGTTTCTGGATAAGTCAGACGAAGCATATACGCACCACCAGTAAGATTTCCTGCTTCTTCCAGGCTCATATCCTTTGCAGAAAGCTTAATCGTAAACGTGGTTCCATTCTTGTTCGCCTGTTTTACTACAGTACCATTGTCTTTCTTTAGAAGTTCCACTTTAGTTAACTCGCAGTCAGGACTTAAATAAGCCGGATCCACTTCAAATACACCCTGAATTGTCAAACTTCCAGACGTAATCTTCGGCATTGTAAATGTTGTCTCTTCTGCGGCTGCATTTGCAAAAGTAACGCTAACATCAGCCGGACTGGTTACTTCCCATCCTGCAAATTTATAACCGGTCTTCTTCTTCGCTTTCAACGTTACGACGTCCTCATCGTAAATCGTATTATCTCCGGATTTAATGCTGGTTCCATCTACACTTGCTGATACTGTACCTTTGTTCTCATCACTTGATGTAAACGTCAATGTACATGCAGTCTTCGCCTCAAAAGAAGCAATGAATGTCATCGATTCCGTCTGATCAAATACTGTAATTTTAGGATAATAATATGCAACTCCTGTCTTCGCATCTGTTGCATCTACCCAATGAATCCCATTTGCATCTGTTTTTGCTATGGAAGCACCTGTTTTATCTACCCATCCAAGGAATCGATTTGCAGCAAAATTAGCACCTCCTAAATCAATATCATATGTTTCTCCTGATCTGCAAAGCTCTGTTATCTTCTGATTCTTTTGAGATGTAGAAGACATCACCCCCACACGTGCATTTCCAAAACTGATATTTCCGACTATTACATTGCTGATGCCAGCCGTAATGGAGACACCTGTTCGTCTATAAACTGCTTTTATATCCACATCCTGATCTGGCATGGAAAATGTCAAAGTTGAATTTATTTTTTCTGTATCAGAAATAGTAATCGAAGCACTTTCCCAGTGGTCAAACTCATAACCGCAAAAACTTCTATAATCAGGATACATACCCTTGTCTGTTAATGTTACGGTCTGGTTTTCTGTGGCTGTAGACTTTTCTGCTCCATCTACCTTCTTTTCAATGACTGCAAAATCCGTTTCTTCGCCATTCTCCACTACCGGAGTAACCGTAATCTGTCTGGGTTCTGTAGAAAAATCATCATCCAGAAGCACTTCTGAGATCTCAACCTCATCCCGTGGCATTACAAATTCCACGCTATTGCCACTTATAGAATATGTTAGTTCATATTCTTCCCATGAAGAAGCTCCTGTACTTGTCCTTGTGTTATGTTTTGTTTTTATTCCAATCAGTTTCTTTTTTGCCGGTATCCCATTAAACACCACTTTTATATTGCTGTTTTCTGCTACAGTATCGATTGTTTTTTTCTGTTGAGGAACATTATCGATGGTAATCGCAGGATCAAAATCATCTGTACCTGTACCCATTGATAGCTGCCAAGGTGTATTAACTATTACTTTATATTTTTTTGTTAAGCCTTCTGCATTTTTAATCATAAAAGAATATCCATCTTTCATTTTAGCCAAAAACTGCTTAACATTATATACTGTTTGTTCCTTGCCCCCTATGGTCATAGTTGTTGCATCTTCGCCAACCATGCTTGCTCCATATGCTAACTGAGGTATAAAAACATCTGCTGTAGCAACATCCGTTTGACTATACCGAGATGCTGCAATTGTAATTATATCATCAGATAAATTTATTGCTTCAATGTAACTATTCAAATTCTTACTGCTATTCGCAGAAGCAAGCGCCTTATCTTTCCACGAATCATCAATCGGATCAAGATAATCACTGCACTTTATTTCCACTGGATAATTTATAACATATATTCCTCCTTTGTAATCCAAAAATTGTACAATGCCGGTCAACCTGTTCGCATAGGTTACTATAAACTTGTTAGTTCCATAAAAACTTACCAAAGAACCTGCATTATCAGATTTTTGGGGAGCTCTAATTGTTCCTCCATTTGTACTTGTAAATGCGATATTGGGCGCCAACTTAGAAATTGTAGCACCTGATCCATTAAGTACTGAAGATTTCTGACCCGCTTTAATTGTTAAAACAATCTTTCCCGGAGTAATACATTTTTTTTTGCCATTTTGAAACAAAGCCGCATCACTCGATATATTGGTCCACTTATCTGCTTTTTCAAAATCACTTGATGATAAGTTCTTATAGTTTTCTACCGTAATAGCGGCTTCTAATACAACATTATTTTTTCTATCCAGAAAAATATCTTCACCATTTTTAATTGTAAGTTCTATCTGTGGTACAGATACTGCCTCTTCTGCTTTCACCCCAACTCCTGATAGATTCCAGATTAAACATCCGACAACCAGGAGGCTGAACAATATCAGCCTCTTTCTCCACCTTTTCATTCATTGCCTCCTAATCCCGGACTACCTGATGGTCCGCTACTGTACTGTCATCTTCCACTTTCTCCCAGAGCTGCTGTGATACACTCTTCTCCAGCGTCACAATGACGGTATATGTATTCGTTTCTGTTCCGTTTGTAACAGTATAGACTCTGGGACTGGTCAGATCCACGACTTCACCCGAAACCGGGCTCACCGTACATCCGCTTCCTACTTCTACCGTCGGTGCCACACAGCTGACATCCGTTCCTTCCGGCAAAGTAATCAAGATCGTTCCCGCTGCATCATCAATAGTTCCTTCCACGCCAAGCAAAGTAAAGCTATTGATCTTTGCCGCTGATATGGTCGGTGTATCCGGTTTCCCCGGCGTCACCGGATTGTCATCCGTCTTCTTACCAGTCGGATGCTTGCCCTCTGCATCGAAAATATCCACTGCATACACTCTGGTAGCCAGTCCGTTTCCTGATACGGTATAGTTTACCGTCGATGTAAAGTTCTGTGCCACGCCGGATAAAGGACTGCAGACATTCGTTCCTTCGCCCAGTTCAATCTCCGGCGCCAGGGAACTTACATCGGATTCCGTCGGGACTCCCAACACCTGAATGGTATTGGCAGAGTTGTCAATAACGCCCCTATATGCAATACCATCAATGGTTACCACAAAACTGTCTATAGATGCAGTCTCCTGAGCATCCACCTTGATCCGGTACGTTCTTACATTCTCTTTATCTTCCGATGTTACTTTGATCGTCGTCCAACCGCTCAAATCTATCTTCGTCTTTCCATCCAGAATCTGTTCAGGCTCCGTGGTTGCACCATAAGACAGCGTTCCCTTAACGAAAAGATTCTGCGTATCTACTCCGGCTGCCACACTTAGAAGAATGTCTGTAGTTGCCTCATTTGTAGTTACTTTCCGCGCTGTAATCTCGATATCTCTTAAGATATTTGCATCCTGCAGTTTCAGACTGTCTGCATCCAGATTCGTACCGGATGCCTTAATACCTTCTGCCAGTTTTACTGTTACATAGTATGTTTTTGTGGTCTCTCCGTCCTCCGCACGTACCGTGAACGGCTGTGCTATATTTTCTGCAAATGTAACGGGGAAGCTGGGTGCATCCAGGGTCGCATAGTCTGACAATGTAATTTCCGGCGTCATATTGGTAAGCGGTGTTCCCTTTGGAAGCGTCACGGTAATCTGATCCCCATTGATCTCCGCCGTCTTTCCTTCCAGTACAAAGCTCTTAATCTCCGCTTCTTTGCTCAACGGCCGGGAAAAATCCTGCTGATGATAGTAAAGCGAATAAGGATGTCCTGCCCCGCCATTCTCCAGGAACCCAAGATACCACTGCACGGTATAACATCCCTGATAAGTTGCCATAGAATTCTTCTTCACTGCTACGGTATGTGCAAAATATTCTCCATCTGCATAGTCCAGAAATGCCGTCAGTGCGCTCTTCCCGTTTCCATCAGAAAATCTGGCATCTGTATGACAGTCCACTCCAGCTGCACTCAATGCACAGATAGCCTGCGCCGCACTCTCGCTGCTCTGGTAGCCAAAGCCTCCGAATGTGAAATCCGGCTGCATGGCATCTACTGTGTCTGCCTTCTTGTTTCCGAGGAAGAGATCAATGCCTTCCTCCAGCTTTGCCTTCACTCTCGACCCATAGACCGGATCGTTCTGATAGGGAGCAATGGACTGCATCAGCATTCCTACCATGTCGACGCCAAACCCGTCGGATCCATATTTATGTGTCAGAATGGTTTCCAATAATTTATCCCTTGTCCATACTGCGTTCTTAGGAATCGTATAATTACCCATATCCAGTGCAATTAGGGCAAATATGGGACCATTGATCGTGTAGGATCCGGAATAATTATAGAGATATGCCGTCAAATCCTTAATCGGCTCTCCTTTTGCATTTTTAAAAGGATTATCCTCTGTGGTATAAGCGTCCAGTTTTGATGCATCAATTCCACATGCCGTCAGCATCATAATGGTACGATCCAGATTGGTCATTGCCACACTGGATGTCGTATCCAGTTTCGCCAGTTTTTTTCTTACATGGTTTTCCAGATCTTTTGGTAAAGAACCAGGTGTCTTCTTCTGCGTAACTCCTTTATAAAAGCCAAGGTTCATCCACTCCCAGTCATCCGATGCTTTGGTCTCATATCTGTCAATAATATTATCCCGGAGACTGACCATGGAGTTCTTGTAAGGATTCTCCCCCATGTCTACCAGAACAACGGTTACCCGGTAGGTATTTGTCACTCCATTTTGCGCCGTAACTGTATATTCTACCGGACTGGTTCCGCTGAAATCCACTTCCGCTCCGGAAACCGGATATACCTCTGCAAACTCTGACACCTGTACTTTCGGCGTCAACTTCTTCAAATTCGTTCCCATGGGTACTTCCAAACGGATTGTTCCCTGATTCTGGTCAATACTTCCTTTAATACTTCCATATGAAAACGAAAGAATCTGGTTGGCATCGGAGATCGGTGTCTCTTTCAGCGTTACTTTATAAGTTTTTGTTGTCTTATTCTGCGCCTGTACCACATACGTCAATTCTCTGTTAAAGACAAGTGATGAAGGAGATTGAATCAGTTTTGCATCTTCTGATATCTGTATTTCCGGCGTACATTTAGAGAGATCTGTTCCATAAGGAAGGGTCAGTGTAATCTGATCTCCATTAATGGTCGCCGTCTGATCCCCAATCTTATAGGATAAGATATCACACTCTGCGGAATCTCCCGTCTGAACTGTCAAGGTATAAGAACATTTATACTTATCCAGCATCAGTTCTACCTGCACCGGTTTGCTTAAATCCAACGCTGTTCCTTCTACTTTTCCACCAATCGTTGCCGTCGACGCTGTATGCTTCAATACCGGTGTCAGAGAGGTCAGATTCGTCCCTATCGGCAATGTGAGGCTGATGGTCTGTTCCTCATCATCAATCTGGGCATGATAGATACGCTCGCCTAATGTAATACTCAAATCCTGCACTTTCAGTACCGGATCCCCTCTTTTAACCTCAACAATCCAAGTCTTTCCAAGGTCTTTATCAAACACGTAGCCGCCCGTTCCATTGTACACGGCACCCGTCCATGCAGCATAAGGAGTCAGACGATACAGCAACTGTCCACTCTCAATCGAACCGGCAAACAAGTTGGATTTTACAGAACCATCCGTACTGATCTTTGCCTCTGACGGATCCGGAAGATTTGCATCTGCAGGAACCGTAAGAGTTACATGGGTTGCTCCATCTATAATTCCCTTATACTCTCCCAGCTGAAATCCCGTCAGTTCCGGGGCAGCAATCCGATCATTTTCAATTTCATCGCAATATGCTTCTATGCAGTCCAGAAGCTTGGCTGTCTGATCCGCTTTCAGAAGATTTTTCTTACATAAATCAAACTTTTCCAGGTCTTTTTCCATCAATGCCCGCAGAGTCTCCTCTGTATAAAGTACTTCATCCTTTCCATAACCTGGAACTTCATTTCCATCCAACATTACCCAATAGTTATAATTTCTCAGGTAATATACCATCGGCTGATATGCGGTCTGCAATCCGCCAATCTCCACTGTTCTCTCATCTACTGCTTTATTCAGCTTATCCAGCAGAGAGATTAATCGGTCTCTGACCTCCAGCCACCGCGGGGCCAGATCTATCCACTCTTGTTTGTCCTTCTCCGTCCACGGTTCTAGTGTGGAAGCCGGTCTGGCCAGGAGCCAGACATGACCCCTGCGACCGTCTTCAGAAGTTACAATATACGGAACAGGCGAAGAAAAATCCGCCTGCTCCGCATCAGAGACCGGAGTAAAGAAAACGCGTTTATTATCCTGAATTGCTTCAAAGCTCTTCAAAGGCATAACAGAAGACTCATTTTCATCCATCTGAAGAATCTGTACAATTGTAGCAGTTGCCGTACTGGTGATTGTCTCATGCCCACGATAGCTTCCATTGGCACGAATTCCATCCCATAACGCAAACGATGTAATTGTCTGACTCAACAATAGTACAACTGCCAATATCAGCGGAATCAATCGTTTCATCCCTTTTTTCATATTCGCTTTCTCACCTCCTCTACTGTTTTCTATTTTTCTACTCATATCATATACCACCTGCCTCTCTTATCATTGCTTTTTCATTCACTCTATATATCACCCCCATTATTGAATATCCAACTGAAACTGATAGGTTCTTGTCTCTCCATCATTGGCGATGACCAGACTGGCATTTTCCACAGTCAGGTTTACCACCGGCCTGCCGCCCAGATCATTAAGCAGGCAGTTACTTTTATCTGATACTACTGCCCCGTCTGCCAGTTCCAGATTCAGCGTGGTTTTCTCGAAGGAGAAATCCACAGGGAGGGCTGCTTTGATGATGTAATCATCTGCGCCGTCTGTCGTATCATGCAGAATTGAAGCTTCTGTATCTCCGATGATGATGGAGTGGATGGCCAGAGGATCATTTTCCCCGGAATCACTGGTTTCATCCGTTTCTTCTTCCGTTCCGCTGTCGGTATTTTTCACATGGTTTCCACCTGTCAGGTTTGTTCCCACTCCATAGGCCACTACACCGATGGCAATAAGAGCCAGGATAACGATAAGCAGGAAGAACCGTTTCTCCATTTTCGTCTGTGTTGTCTTCTTTTTCATATCTGACACACTCCTTTACTCGGTACGGATGGCCTCATTCGGGCTGATATTCATAGCCCGTTTTGCCGGAATCCAGGCTGCCAGCAGGGCTACCAGTCCTGCGAAGAGGACGCCTCCTGCCATGAGCCACCAGGGGAAGATACAGCGGATTCCCTGATCTGCGAAGAGTACCGGGATGATCTGTCCCATGAGGAAGCTTAAGAGTAATCCTGCCACTCCTCCGGTCAGTCCGACTAAAAGTGCTTCCGTCAGGAACATCCTTGCGATATCCGAGAACTCCATACCCATGACTTTCAGGATACCGACTTCTCTGGTCCGCTCGTTAATGGACATCATCATGGTGTTGGCCACACCGAAGCCTGCGACCAGAAGTGCCATGAGTCCGATGGCTCCCAGCATACCCTGGATCTGGCGGGATTGTTTCTTTACCGCCTCCAGCATGTCATTAAGGGAGGTAGTCTCAAATCCTGCGTCCTGCACCAGCTTACAGATCCGCTCCACATCAGATACCTTCTCTGCCTTGATCCAGACCAGATCGTAGGTGTCTTTCAGTGCCGGGTTGCTGGAACCGCCACGTGCGCTGCTGGAGCTACTGGAAGAGGTCTGACTTCCTACAGCTGCCCGCTCGGTATCACGGCTATTGGTGGTACTCCGGGTTCCTTGTGTATTGCCGGAAGTGGAACTGCTGTTGGCTGTCGTTCCGGTATTGCTGGTATCTGTGCTGTTTCCTGTTCCGCTATTGGAATTACTGTTCGTATCGGAACTGTTGGTGCTGCTGTTGGTATTACTTTTCGTTCCACTGTTGGTGCTGCTGTTGGTATTACTGTTCGTTCCACTGTTGGTAGTGGAACTGTTATCGGTACTTCCGGAGCTGTTTCCGGAACTGCTTCCTGAGGTACTGGAATTGCTGCTGGAAGCAGAGGTCTGCTTTTCCACTGCATCCTTCCACTCTTTCAGCCGGTCTTTATCGAGAAAGGCGGAAGTTGCGTAGGTATAGTTCAAACTGGAGCAAACGCCTGTAATGTCCAGGTTATAAAAGGTTCCGGACTGGGTAGCCCGTCCTTCCTTGTCGGCGGTCTGCTCACCATTTAAGGTATTGTAATCAAAGGTCAGCTTGATGGGTGAACTCAATGGATCGACCAGAGGATTGCCATCGGCATCCACGGCATCCTCCCAGTTCCGGTTAGGATCCGCGAAGGATTTTGCCAGGTCATCCGTCACCATCAGTTCAGGATGAAGTCTCAACCCCGCCTCCGGCATGGTTCCCTCTACGGGAGTGAGAAGGAAGCTTTCTGCTGTGGAAAGGTCAATGCCATAGAGCTTTGCGATAGCGATATAATTTCCGCTCTTCAGGTAACCGGTGCTCTGTTCCACCGGAGTGACGGCTTCCACGCCATCAATCCCTTTAAAGCTGTTCACTGCCTTATCATTGAGCAATGCACTCTTCTGGCTGTCATTCATCTTGGTCTGGGGCGTGACGTCGATCTTGGTCAGGCTTCCCATGGAAGCAACGCTTTCTTCATAGGATCTTCCATAACCGATACCGACAGAGATCAGCACCACAATACACATGACACCGACGGTCATGGACAGGGCCGTGAGGATGGTTCTGGTCTTGCGCCTCCACAGGTTCACGCATCCGGTGCGGAGGAGATCCCCCGCCCGCATATGCTGAATCCGGAGATCTGATTTATTCATTGTCTTCATCCTCTAAATTAATGATCTGAATTTCGTCCTGATCTTTGTCTGCCTGTGCTTTTTCTTCCGGCGCTCCTTCAGCCTGTGCTTCCTGCTTTTTCTTATATACGAGGAAGTACCATGCCAGCAGGGCACAGATAATAATGAGCAGGATCAGGAAAGTGACCAGCCACCAGGGCAGTCCGCCCTTCTTCTGTACTTCCACATTTTCACTGTCGGCCTGTACAGCAGTCTCATCTACCGCCGGAGCCGTGTCCAGGTCTACATTGACGTTCTGGGTGTACTGCTCACCATCTGCGTCTTCATACTGTACGACAAGGGTTCCTGCGTACTGGCCGGATTTGTTCGGAATGATCTGGATATCTGCATTCAAGTTTCCTGCCGCGAGGATATCTCCTCCAAAGTAAGCATCCTGCATGCTGATGCCGTTCATGGCTACAATGCTCACATTGTAAGCACGGGAACGTCCCAGATTGACCATGTTCAGGGATACTGCCACCGGCTCGCCCTGTACCGGAGTGCCATAGACCACCGGGGTATCCAGCTGCAGGTTCATGGGCTGCTTAATAGGGATCTGGATGGTGGAAGTGGCACTTCCCTGGACTACATCCTGATTTTCATAGGCCAGCGTAATAGTTGCGGCGCTGGGTCCTACGGAAGCGGATGCCCTTGCGGTGATATGGTACTCAATATCCGTGGTCTGTCCTGCCGAAATGCTGCGGACATAGGCTGCATCGGAATAACCGCTGGTCAGAATCAGAGAATTGGCATCTGCCAGTTTCAGGGTTGCTACGGTTTTGTAGATAATATCTTTTGCTGCGTTATTTTTCAGTTTCAGCTTCAGGACAACGTCTTTTCCGGCTTCTACGGTCTGCACTTCCTCGTCATCCACGTAGAGGCCATAACTCTCTACCATGAGGGACGGAGCAGATTCCTGTACCCAGCCATCTTTGACATAGACATAAGCATTGAAGGTACACTCACCGTAAACACCATTTTCTTCGTAAGTAGCACGGAAGGTAACGACTTTATTTCCGGTAGTGGCGTAAGGAGAGATCGTCATGGGCCAGTCAACGGTCTGGCGGGTGCCATTTTCCATGGTGCCCAACTCTCTGCCATAGTTGATATCGGTGGTCACGAAGGGGAAGGTCTCCAAATCTCCGGTGACAACCGGTGCTACGGTCACGTTGGTAAGGGTCTGTCCTTTATTGACGATGGGAATACTCATAACCACGGTCTCACCCGGTTTTCCGGTGGGTGATGCAATGGCATGGTCTTCTCTTCCTGCAATCTCAAGCGGGCTGATGGCACTGGTAACACCGGACATATTTCCGTTACCCACAACGGTCATGAAGACATTCATAGAGAAGGTAACATCTTCCTGTACATCGGTTCCATTAACGCTGTCTTCTCTCCATACGGTGGCATTCACAGTGAAGTTCACCGGATACACGCCCTCTTTGGCGAACTCGGAGACGGTGAGCTTGTACCATACTTCTGCAGTGCTGTTATAACTCATGTCATCCAGATGTTTGGTGGAAGAAGCATCCACTACATTAAATGGCCAGGTATCTTTCGTGGAATCCTTCGGGATGTCCAGACGGATGGTAATATTGCGGAGCAGGTATTTTTCACTCGGCAGATATTCTCTGTTGACTGCCAGCGGAAGAACTACTTCTACAGTCTGTCCCGGAGCTGCTTTCGGAGACTGTGCACCTGCGTCCATGAGGATCAGGGCATTGGCATTACTCGGAGTCACCTTAATATCTGTGTTCGGCTTTTCCGTGGTAACGGTATTGCTGTTTCCGTCTTTCTTGCCATCATCGGTCGTGGTGGTATTGGCTGCCTTTGCAGTATCGTCAGTAGCTGCTTGCGTCGCTGGTGCGGCTTCTGTCTGTGTGTTTTCTGCAGCAGGTGTACTTTCTGCATTTTCCGCTGCGGATGCTGCCTCTGCCGCCGGTGCACTTTCCGTCTGGACTGCGGTCTCTGCATTTTCTGTACTTTCTGCCGCCGGAGGGTTGGCCTCTTCCGCATAGGCGGTCAGGCTGCCTCCGAGTCCCAGACAGAGGGACAGGGACAGAATCAGTAATCGTTTCTTCATATTCATAACATTCTTTCCTCCCGTAATGTTTGCTGTTCGATCTTTCCGTCCTTTAACCGGATCTCCCGGTCTGTATAGCGGTACATTTCCTCATCATGACTTACTA
Organism: Clostridiaceae bacterium Marseille-Q4143; assembly: GCA_018228645.1. Classification (GTDB taxonomy): domain Bacteria; phylum Bacillota; class Clostridia; order Lachnospirales; family Lachnospiraceae; genus Hominiventricola; species Hominiventricola filiformis. The sequence goes on along the minus strand of CP073693.1, from coordinate 2,388,244 downwards.
AGATAAAAGTCGTTCCCCATTTCCGGAATATCCGTCCCAGGAGTTCCATCACTTCCTGTCCGGTTCTGGAATCCAGGTTTCCGGTTGGCTCGTCTGCGAAGACGATGGCCGGGCCCGTTACAATGGCGCGGGCAATGCCGATCCGCTGCTGCTGTCCACCGGACAGCTCTGTTGGTTTATGTAAGGCGTGATCCCGGAGTCCTACCAGATCTAATATCTCCATGGCACGTTCTTTTCGTTCTTTTAGTGAGATTCCCCGGATCTGCAGGGGCATGGCCACATTCTCCCAAGCGCTGAACTGAGGAAGCAGGTTGTAGGACTGGAACACGAATCCGATGTGTGCCCGTCGGAAACGGCTCCGTTCTTTTTCATTCAGCTGTTCCAGATGCTGCCCCAGAATCTCAATCTCCCCGGCTGTGGGGCTTTCCAGTCCCGCCAGCAGGCTTAGAAGAGTTGATTTACCGGAACCACTCCGTCCGCTGATGCAGAGGAACTCTCCTTTTTCTACCTGCAGGTTAATCCCATCCACTGCATGGATGGTGGAATCTCCTACCTGATAAAGCTTCTCTGCCTGTCTTGTTTCGATGATTGGTTTCATAGTGTTCCTTCCTCCTCATGTCTGCCCGGAGGCATCACATAGGATCGTTCTTCCCCTGTCAGTCCGAATTTTCGTTTAATCCGTAATAATTTCCGAATCCATGCTTCCCCCACGAAGTACAGCACCAGCATGGTGCAGATGCCATGACTCAGATCGAAGAAAAAGCTGGATACATAGGCGGCTGCCACGGTCTGCCAGGTCAGGGGTCTGACATAACCGATGATGTAGAAGAGGTTCATCACCCACCCATAAGCAAATCCGGATGCCAGTCCGTAGATGCACAGGCGGATGGGACGCTTTCTCCTTCCATTCTTCTGCGGAAGTTCCCGTCCGATGGGGCCGAATGCTCCGGCTCTGGTAAGAAGTCCCGCCACAAATCCGATGCAGCCCCAGCAGAACATCTGCCACGGAGTCCATGGTCCCTGTCCAAACAGGAAGTTACTGACGAATCCTGCCAACGCTCCGGTGAGATATCCGGCCTCCGGTCCGAAGGCTGCCGCTGTGATAATGATGATGGCACTGACTGGCTTAAAGTTCGGTAAGGGAATCAAGGCAAATGCAGTTCTTCCCACCACGCACAGGGCTGCCATCAATGCAATGGGAACCAGTTCCCTTGCCTGCGCCCGATGTCCGTCAGGGCCTCTCTTCCGGTCAAAGACCAGATAGAAGGGCAGTGCCGATACAAGCAAAAACAAAAAAGCCAGCATCACATCACTGTTCTGTAATAAAGTATCCCGGAAAGTCCACTCGGACTTGATATGGAGTGCCGGACGGTGGTTCATGAACCATGCATAGGCCAGTAATAATACCGGAAGTACCAACGTGATGATGGCTGCCGCCATCTTTGTCCGCCTGCTTACGAAGACGCCGCTTTTCTGCATGCAGCAATCACCTCCTCGCAGGTAATGGCTTCCGGAATGCAGTCACCTGCAATAAGTCCGGCAGAGGTGGTATAGAACCGGTTACCGCTAAAGAAAGCATGCGGTTCTTCCTCTGATACGATCTGTCCGTCAAAGAGCAACGCACACCGGTCGGCATAGGCCGCGGCGAATTCCAGATCATGGGTGACCAGTAAGATGGAAATGCCCTCCCTGCAGAGTTCTTTCAGATACCCTGCCAGATCTCCTTTGAGACCTGCATCCAGTCCCTTGGTGGGTTCGTCGAGCAGAAGAATATCTGCATCTCTTAATAAGAGTTTTCCAATGGCTGCTCTTTGCAGCTCTCCACCACTTAAATCATAGGGATGGGCATAAATCTTGTCCGACAGGTTCATCCTTGCCGCCATGGTCTTTGCCTTTTCCTCATTTCCATCCGCGCTGTCCATAAGGTCTTCCCACAGGGTATCTGTGGTAAAGAGCGCTTTGGGGCTCTGGGGCAGCATGGCCAGTCGTCTGCTTTTTTCCATTTTGACTTTTCCTCTCAGGGGTTTGGAGACACCTGAGAGTAGTTTTAACAAGGTGCTTTTGCCGGAACCATTCCCGCCCAGCAGGGCGGTCAGTTCCCCTTCCCCGACGGATAAGGATAATCCTCTTAATACATCGGGACTTTTTTCCTGATATCGGAACCAGAGCTCCCTTGCTTCCAGCACCGTCTTGTGTTTCTGCGATTCCTTCGTCGGAATCTTTTTATCGGGAAGTATATGAATATGAGTATTTTCAAGCAATTTCGGAAGCGCATTTCTTGCCTCCCGGATGCTGATGGGGGTCTTCTCCTCCGTCGGATACAACCCCTCCTGTCTCAGTCCACTGAAGATTCGGACTGCCCCGGGTAACCCCGGATAGATTCTTGATATGTTCTTTGATGAATCTGTCAGATTTCTTGATAATTCCTCTGCCACCCATTGCGGAGTATCCAGAAGCTGTATCTGTCCTTTCTCCATGAGCAGGACTCGATCTGCAGTCTGAAAGACTTCTTCCAGACGATGCTCGCAGATGATCACTGCCACTCCCAATTCCCGGTTAATCCGGGAAACCATCTGCAAGAGATTCTGAGATGCCAGCGGGTCCAGCATACTGGTTGGCTCATCCAGAACCAGAAGTTCCGGATTCATGGCCATAATGGATGCCAGATTGAGCATCTGCTTCTGTCCGCCGGACAGTTCGTAAGTTTTCTTATGGAACCAGTCCTCCATGCCGAAGAAGCTCGCCATCTCGCTGACCCTGCGTCGGATCGCGGAGGTGGAAAGCGCCATATTTTCAAGGCCAAAAGCCAGCTCGTGCCAGACAAAATCCGTCACAATCTGATTGTCCGGGTCCTGTTGGACAAATCCAATCTTTACCGCGGTCTCTTCCGGCGACATCCCGTGTACATTTTTGTCATGGAAATATACGGTTCCTTCTCTTGCTCCTGCCGGAGTCAGTTCCGGCTTTATCTGCCTGAGAAGAGTCGTCTTTCCGCAGCCGGATTCGCCGCATACCACCAGATATTCACCTTTGTCTATGGAAAAGCTGATCTCATCCAATGCCCTTGTCCTGGCATCCGGATAAGCAAAGCTTAACTTGTCAATCCGTAAGAACGCCATCTTACTGCCTCCTTGCCTTCCAGGATGGTCGGCAGGCATACAAGCACTGCAAAGATGCAATACAGAAAAATGCCGCTCTCCCCCGTAATCACCACGTCCATGCGTGGGTAGAATTCCATGGTGCCATGCCCGAAAGCTCTGGCAATGATACACATGCCTCCCAAGATCAGAATACCTGTTAAAAATCTGGCATCTCTGGAATCAAAATGGAACAGATGGAAGGTCGTCCTTCTTTTCAGACCATACCCTCTTGCTTTCATGGAATCTGCCTGTTCCACTGCATTTTCCACGCTCCATCCAATCAGAGTGGATGTATGGCGAATGGCTGTATGTAATTTCGCCATGATTCCTTTTTTCTGCTCCCGCAGCATCTCCTGCCCCTGCCGGATATCTGATAACTGGTTCTGCAGTTTGGGAATCAACTGCAGTGTCATGGTAATCAGAAGCGACGTTGCCGGTGCTATCTTTCCAAAGAGATAAAGGAATTTATCACTGGTCATAATCTCCTGATAACAGGCAAACCACAGAATCAGTGCTCCCAGTGAAAGTCCTGCTGTGATTCCATAGCAGATAGCTTCCAGCGTAATCCACTGATCCATAAACATTCCAAGGAGTGTCACCCCTCGATGGTTCACCAATGGATTGGCGATTGCAATTAACAGAAACATGGGACCTACGAATCGCAGGATTCCCACTACCTTACGTCTGCCGCCCAACATTCCCAGGAAGAGGATGGCCCCCACTGTGGAAATGAGCAGCATCACCGGGTGCATACAGGCCAACGTCATACCGATCACCAGCACAAAGTACAGGAAGATACACACCGGATGAAGGTGTTCAAAGTATTTTGTCATTTCATTCCCTCGTTGTTGTCTGTCAGTTATCAGTCATGATTGTCTTTCCATTCTTTGCCGTATCCATTGGGATCTCCATTTTCCAGATCACACCCTAAGTCACAGGTGTAATTCCACTCGATGACATCCCCACTTTTCACTACATACTGACCGCAGCCATAATTGGGATACCAGCCATTCACACAATACATCCAGCCGGACCAGCGGCCGCCGTCAAACTCATACAGGTTATTGATACCCTGAATATACTGACCACCATTGGTTCCCGTATATTCCATCTGCAGTTTGTAAGTATCCCTTATCGTGCAAAGAAGATCGAATACGGTTTCACCCTCCTCAAATTCCATCGTAGTTACCGGAAGGATACATCCGCTGGACGGTACGATGCCGGCCCATTTGGCTTCCTTGTCCATGCCGTTATTGACAGCTGTATCACATCGAATGGTGAAGGTTACGGTGTTTTTCTTCACTGTAGTCGGATTTTTCTTATTATCCTCGTTCTTATCAGTTCCAGAATTCGGAATAGGAGCTTCGTTCTTTTTTTCTTCTTCCCTTGATGGAGCTTTCTGATCGTTTCCATCGGTCTCCTGCTCTGGAACTGTCTGCTCCTGTTCGGCTTCCGTCTCTTTCTTCTTCTCTGTATTGGCGCTCTCTGTCAGTCCATACAGACCTCTTAAGCCACTCTCCTCTTCTTCTGTATTATTATTGGCAGAAGCGACTTCTGTTGCATGACGGCCGGACTGTTTCTTATCAGCGGATAATTTTCCTTTCAGCCACGCCATCACACCGGTACTTTCCGGAGTAACTTCTTCCTCGGTGACCTCTCCATCTTCCCCGACATAATCAATATCCAGTTTGCCGGAGCTTCCGGAACCGCCGATATCATCAACGCCGCAGCCGACAGTACTCATAAGTACGGTTGCCAGCATCAATGCTATGACTGACTTTTTTAACCATTTCCTTTTCATTTTGTTTTCCCTCCCTTGAAAATGGGTAATAAAAAAGGTAGCAAAAAGCTCCCTTTTACGGGCATCTTCTGCTACCTGATAGTGTTCCTCATGCGTAAACCGAACGTCTGTTGCGTCCTCTATCTTCTTCCAACGAACCAGTGCACTCCGACTGTTACGGTACCACATTTCCTGTGCCGGAATTCCACCGACTTGTGCTCTTTGATTTCTTTACTGGTATCTGTTCTTAATTTTTTCGTTATCAGCTATCTGCTATCACGCATTGTCTGTATGAAATTGCAAAAAAAACAGACCTCCGTTTATGCCTACGGATAGCTCTTCTTATAGTTTCTTCCGATATCGTATCCTGACTCGATCTTTCTGCCTACTCGCCGCCCTTCTCAGCCTCCTTCAAGGCAAATGGTTCACTGCAGCTTTCGTAGATCATTACAGTAGGGATAAACTGTGCCGGAATCTCACCGGACTTCCTGAAGCAGTACCTGCTTCTTATATATCTTCCGAAATATCTTTGTGATGTTTCTAACAAGAACTATAGACGTATTGTTTCTTTTTGTCAACCACTTTATGCAAATTCCACAATTTTTAAAGAGGTATTCCATTTTGGAAGTTGTTTTTCACGAATATTTCAACTATACTAGTAGCAAAATTTCATAAGACTCAACAATTACCGGTTTCGGGTTCTGCTCACCACGGCACAAGGATGTCGGGTCTGCAGCCAAGATGGAATCCAGTGAGAATCTGGGGCTGTCGTGCAACTGTATACGTGCAGTTCTGTTTCATTACCATTGCGAATCAACTTTCGTGAGAAGGGAGACAGGACGTTACTGCGTAAGCCAGGATACATGCCTGAAGCTGCTGCCACTTACAACACGCAATTGGAAATGGCGAGGTGATTTATTTCTCATGCAGAAATATCATCTCCCTTATTCGTTTCCTCTGTACAGGTGACAAGCAGTACGGTATGTTGCAGATATGATTTTTCAGATCAGATCGTAATCATCACTCCTTTGCAGTCGGAACGAAAATCCAATTGCGAAGGAGTTTTTATTATGTTGTACACCACAAAATCCACTTTCCGTCTGCCTGTCACCCCATCCTCTTCACTGGGAAGATATGATGCAAAAAACATGATTACCGCTCATGTCACCATTCCCGGTGGTATCCGGCGTATCCTGCCGGATGCCTTCTCCCGTCAGGTGAAGATCCGCACGATTGTATTTCCGGAATCTTTACGGGTTATTATGCCCCGCGCTTTTTCCTCCTGCACCAAGCTTCAGGAGCTTACCCTGCCTTCCCGTATTCAGAGTGTGGAAAATGAAGCCTTCTCCGAATGTGCAGCACTTCATACCGTTCGGATTCCGGCATCTCTTAACGAGCTTGGATATGGCGTTTTTCAGGATAACCGCAGGCTGCAGCATGTGGAATTTGTTGCCGGAAGCAGACTGCAGAAAATTCCGGAAAAGGCATTTTACAACGGGCAGATGCTGAATGCAGTATTGCTTCCGGAAGGAATCCGGTCTGTGGATGAGCAGGCTTTCGCCAGATGCAAATCCATGACCTCCATTCACCTGCCGGAAGGGCTGACCGTCATCTGCCGGAAAGCATTTCATTTTGCAGGACTTACGGAGCTGATCCTGCCGGAATCACTGAAGACGCTGGAGGCATCGGCCTTTCAGCGCTGCTCTTCGCTTACTTATGTGCGAATTCCGTCCGGCGTCCGTTATATCGGTGAGCAGGCCTTCAGCGGCTGTGACCGGATGAAGATACTGGAGATCGATCACGACCCGGATTTTCTGGGTGAACACATCGTAAACCATTCCACTGTCATCCGCTGCCGGAAAGGATCTGCTGTGGATGCTTACTGCCGGGAATATGGTTATCAGACAGAATATTTATAAGGAGAATGGGAAAATCATGAAGGTTACGATGAATTTTTCTTTATCTTATGATGATATGATCCGTTTTTCTTCTGCAGAGGAACTGCGGGATTTTTACAGAAATGCCGGGTGTGACGGTCTGGAGGTCATGCCCCTAGAGCCTGATACGAGGCTTTTGGTTCTGCCGGATATGACGGTCGGCATCCATCTGTGCTGTCCCAGCGACTGGATGAGGATGGACCGTGAGCAGCTTCTTGCCCACTACCGTCAGAATCTTGAAACCGCCCGTACTCTTGGTGCAGAATATGTGGTTTTCCATGTAACTCAGGTCTCTCCCCTGGAGAGTTTTACCTATGTGCCGGAGCATACAGATGAGGAAGTCATCCTCGCCACTGCTGACCTCGTCAATGAGCTGCTCAGTGAGCAGGAGCCTTCGTTCTGGTTTCTCATGGAAAATCTGTGGTGGCCGGGACTGAATTTCCGGCGTCCGGAGATGACTTATCTTCTGTTGGAAAGTATCCATTATCAGAAGAAAGGCCTGATGCTGGATACAGGACATTTTATGCATACGAACCATAAGCTCCGGACACAGGAGGAGGCACTTCTTTCTCTGAACCAGATGTTGGATGAGCATGAGGCCTATTTCCACAGTGCCCGAACAGGAGCGGACGGCGAAGATTTCCTGGCATGGATTCACGGCATCCACCTGCAGCAGTCCCTGACCGGTGCCTATGTGGAGGACTGGCTCACCCACCCCCATATACTGTCAGACGATCCCATGGAACAGATGAACCAGCTGTTCACCCATATTTTTGCCATCGATAAGCACCGGCCTTTCACCGCCCCCGGCGTCCGGGAACTGGTGGAACGGATTCAACCGGAATATGTGACGCTGGAATATATCACAGAAAGCCGGGAACAGCTGGCAGAATATTTAAGCCAGGGCATGGCCGCGTTAAAAAATGAAAAAATCTTTGTTAATCCATTGACGAATTGGGAATAACTGCTATAATAAAAAACAAGTAAATAATAGCGAAGTAGAATCTTACGCGTTAAGTGCCCGTGGATGGGGAGTTGTCACGGGACGAAAAGCCCAAAGGCTTACGGTGTCTGATTCGCACCCGTTGCTACATATGAGGATACATCTCAGATGTGGTGCCTGAAAGATATTATTTATGAGTCACTTATCATTCAGCGAAGGACTGGTTCCTTCACCCCTGCATTTCATCTATGGAGGTGTATTTTTTATGCAGATTTCAAAAGAAGCGCTGGATCTCAAATACCAGCTGCAGGAACTGTGCAAAGTACAGAATTTATGTATCTGTGGTTTCTTCATTGCACTGCACGTGGTACTGTCATTCTTCAACATCCCGATCTCTTCTATCGTTGAGATCCGTATCGGATTCCTGGCATTTATTGCTGCCGGTATGATGGGCGGCCCGGTGATGGGCTTCACGGTTGGATTCCTTGGCGACATGCTGAACTGCTTTGTCAGAGGATTTTCCTATTTTCCGGGATTTTCCTTAAGCTATGCTCTGGTTGGCGCACTTTGCGGACTGATTCTGTATCGTTCCAAAATCACCAAGCTCCGCGCTGTTGCCTGTGCACTAGTGGAATTCGTTATCAGCATTACGCTGACATCCACTTGGCTGTACCTGATGTACGGCACCCCGCTTCAGGTACTTCTGACCACCAGAATCATTAAATGTACCATGAACTTCTTTGTAAATATCGTCATCATCTATGTATTTCTGGAAGCATTCCAGAAAGTGGTACGTGTGGCATTACCTGCCCGCAGATAATTACATTTGAACTCCCAAAAAGCCGCCATCCATCTGGCATCTTCTGCCAGCGGATGACGGCTCTTTTGATCTTTATGCTTAATGCATTTCCTTTTCTTCTTCTTTGATTTCCCAGTGAATGAGGAATGTTAAGGCTGCACGCAGGGCAATAATACCTGCTACGGTGCCGATCTCTTTCCAGTCCCGGACAATCACCGTTCTTAAAATCTCGCTTCCCAGCTTAAACTCCAAACCCATGGCAAGACCTTTCGCCAGAGTCAGCTTTGTCTCCGGCGACCGTTTCAGATACAGCCAGAATCCATGCAGTCCGGAAAAGATGATAATCCCCACGCCGATAAATTCAAAGATCAGAATGGCAATTTCCACCAGATGATCCATACAAAATTCCAGTACATTCAGAATATCCGCCATCCTACTGTCCTCCTTCTCTTCTTTCCATCCGGTCACGGAGAGCATCCATATCATCGAGGATTCCCTGCCGGCCTTCCCGGAATAAGAGTCCTTTATTGTATTTGTAGTAGCGGTCGCAGCCATTTTCACTGATAAACCAGGAACTGTAGGGATTGATCGTAAGCTCCGTGACAAAGACTACCAGTTCCTGTCCCTCTCCGAATGCAGTCTCGCAGAAATCAAAGGCGCATTCCAGATTTTCCGCAGCTTCCTCCACCATCTGCTCTCTTCTGCTCACCTGGGCTTCAAAATCTGCCCGGATCGCTTCATCCAGTTCCCCTTCCAACGCTTTCTTCGCTTTCAGCTGCTCATATACCTCTGTGACCTGCTCATCCACAGCCTGTACCTGGGAAAAAATCTCTCCCAGACGGCTGATGAGAAGCCCCACCACACTGAGCCGCTCATCGAAAGCGGCAAATTTAAGTTTCTCAATGGCGGACGGTTTCCACACGCCTTTTAAGATACCGTCAATCTGGTAATCGGTCTTATATTTTGCATAGAGGTCGAGATACGCCGCAAAGTCCTTGGCAATTCTGCCATGCTGGAGATACTGTCCCACCACTTCCTGGTCCACCGGAATATCCAGTGCCTCGTAAACCTGCAAAATTTCTGAAAGATCCTGCCAGCCTCTGGCCGTCACAAAACGTTTCCCGTCCACAGTCGTCTCGATCTGATAAAAATTGTCCGGTTTAATATCCAGATACGAAATGATGGCGCCATGAATCTTCTGCTCATAGGCAAATTCTTTCCACACCTGATAGTCTGCCTCTATCTCAATCTTCTTCACACGGTCCAGGGTAACAACATCGAACTCCCGGACGGATTTGTTATATTCCGGCGGGTTGCCTGCTGCCACAATGATCCATCCTTCCGGCACCTGCTGGTTACCGAAGGTCTTACACTGCAGAAACTGAAGCATGGTGGGTGCCAGTGTCTCAGACACGCAGTTAATCTCATCGATAAAGAGAATTCCTTCCTGCTGCCCTGTCTCTTCCATCTTCTCATAGACCGCGGAAATGATCTCGCTCATGGTATATTCCGTCACAGAATGCACCTTTCCCTGATATTCTTTTTCCCTGATAAAAGGAAGGCCAATGGCACTCTGGCGGGTATGATGGGTGATGGTGTAGGAAAGAAGGGGCAGTCCGCACTCTTCGGCCACCTGCTCCATAATCTGGGTCTTGCCGATACCTGGAGGTCCCATGAGCAGCACCGGGCGCTGGCGGATCACCGGAATCCGGTACTTTCCGTCCGCTCCCCGCAGGTGATATGCATCAATGGTATGTTTGATTTCTTCTTTTGCTCGCTTGATATTCATAAGTCTTCTTCGTCCAGCATCAGGCGGATTGCCCAAGGCGGAACACTTACCTCCTTATAATCTTCCCTGAGTAAAATAAACGCCGCATCATAGGGCGGCCTCTTCCGCGGGAAGGTTCCTTTTCCATCGGTGAAATACAATAATCCTTTCAGATTTTTAAATTCACCCTGGTCGATGAGCTGCTGCACATAGGTGAATGCGGGGCGGAAATCCGTTCCTCCATCTCCATAGAGCTGCAGATGATCCATGTACTGTTTCAGCTCTTCTCCTGTTGTAATCAGCTGATCTGCACGTACTGCATCATCACATTGCAGAATCCGGATATGTACTTTCCGAAAGAAGCTCTCCGTCTCAGCCAGGATGTGATACGTCTCCTCCAGAAATTTTCTCACCAGATCGCCGCTGCAGGACATGGATGTGTCAATCACAATGACAAATTCCTCGATTTTATGAGTTTCTTTCCATTCCTGTGGTTCGATAAGCGGCATATTGCCATACATCCGGAGACCGTAGCTGTAAAATACATAATCAAAAGAATCCGGATCGATCTGCATTTCTTCTTTTAAGACTGCAAATTTCTTCAGAAACGTCCGGTAATCATATCGCTCCCGGTTCTCCACCGCCAGTTCATCGGACAGGTCTCCGTCCTCTGTTCCCGCTTCTCTTCCGATAGAAAGCTCCGTCTGCATCCGGTCGCTGACATCCTTCCAGTGCTTCTTAAGCTTTGCCATCAGCGGTGACGGCGGCTTCGGACCTTCCTCCTCCGGCGGAGCCGGCCAGTATGTATGGTCATCGATGCAGAATTCCTGTACCATCCTTGCCCTCTGCTCCGGACGGTAATCCGCTTTCTTCAGTTCCCGGTAAATGCCTTCTGCCGTCAGCACTTTCAGAGTTTTCCGCAGTTCGTCATAGACTGCACGCCGGAACGGATGGACGCCCATGCGGATGCTTCGGTGATGCATCCCGTCGATGAGCGCTTCCACTGCCATATCACAGGACAGATTCCACAGCTCCCAGTCTTCCGGACAAGGCCGGAACAGATGCCGAAAAATGCAGTGAAACACCATATGGAGATACACCCGGTTCACCAGCATGGGATTTTCCCGATAGAGATCTGCCAGATAATGGGGTTCGTATGCAATTTTTAATCCGTCCGTGCCAATGCGCGGAATGTCTGTGGTAATCTCCCAGGCAAGGCTTGATAATGCCACATCCAGATATCGCATATTGATATACAGGGCATTTCTGGAGCTTTCCAGGATTTTCCTGCAGATGTTTTCAAACCCGGCCTCGATTTCGTATGCCATGGCTTACGCCTTTCTATCTACAATTCAAATGTTTTTTTCCGTCTTCCGCTGTGCCGTCTCCGGTAGTCCATAAGGAAACTGCCCACTTCTGCGGCACCGCGCTCTGCCGCATACGGTGTGGCAAATGCGGTCAGTTCTTCACTTAGAAGTCCTTGCTCTTCCATCAGGGCAAGCAAATCCGGATCTTCTTTCTGTACTGCACGCTTCACCAGTTCTTTTCCATGATCTGCCAGAAATTTTCTGTACTGTTCTGCTGCCTCTTCGGTGAGACTTAAGGGATATTTCAACCGGTTCAGCGCCAGCTGCAGGCAGGTGTCCGGCAGCTCATTGGCCACGGCATAAGGAAATAATCTGTCATATCCGCCCAGATCCAGTTTGCGTTCCGGGAAACACTGGCGGTATTTGTAACCGGAGCCATGCCAGTGAGTATCGATAATCCGGGCCGGCGTATTTTCCACGGATTCTTCATAGTACTCCGGGAAAGTCAGAGTAAGCGTTGTTCCGTCCGCAAAAAAAAGTGACGCTTCCAGTTCCTGTGTAAACTCTGAGAGGACGTTGTAAACGACTTTGTTTTCCCATGGAATATTTCGAAAGGTCAGACGGTTCAATCCCTTGCACCACATAAAGGCGCCGCCCTCGATATCTTCCAGTTCTCCCTGCACATGAAGGATTTTTAATTGCCTGCAAAAATAAAAGGCATAGGTGCCGATCCTTTTCAGATGTCTCGGAAGATAAACTTCTGTTAATAATTCTCCTGCAAGCTCCTGTTCTTCTCCAGGCAGCTTCTCCTCTTCATGAAGTACGGTCTCCTGAATCTCGTATTTCTTCCACCGGTCTCCCGGATCTGATGAAGAGCAGGCATAGGGAGCCAGTTCCGTCACCGGACGCCCCATCAGTTCATCCGGGATCACCAGTGTCTGCTCATATCCATAGCAGCGGAGGACGCAGATCCCATTTTCTGTTTCCGCATATTTCACTCTCAGATACATCTCTTCGTTGTCACTCTTTTCCTCTGTTCATTGGTTCCTGTTACAGTGGTTTCGCATTTTTTGCATGCTCCGCATACAGATTCTGGATTTCTCTATATTCACCCAGGCCTTTCATCACACAGCTTACGCTGTATCCTTCCGCTTCCAGACGGCTTTTCCAGGAATCCTCTTCCTCGCCTGCCATGTCATTTATGGCATGGTCTCCTGCTACTACCATGAATGGAGCCAGGCGGATCTCTTTCACTCCGGATACTCTAATCAGACGTAATGCTGACTCTAATGACGGATAAGCTTCTACGGTTCCCACATGTACATTTTCATAACCCATGTCTTTGAACATATAATCAAGTGCCGCATAGACCGGATTCACATGATGCTCTGTCCCATGTCCCATAAGCAGCAGTGCCTCCTGCGGCTCCAGATCTTCCTGTTCCTCCATCACCGCCTCGATTACTTTCCGAAAATCTTCCTCACTGGAAAGCAGGGGCTCTCCTACACTGATCTTTTCAAAATGCTCTGAAAATGAGCGGATTTCCTCCATCATCTGTTCATTTTCGATTCCTTTGATCACATGGGTAGGCTGAACCATCACTTCCGTGATCCCATCTGCGAGCATCCGTGCAAAAGCTTCTTTTACCGTATCAATCTGCACCTGGTCCCGCTGTTTCAGTTTTCGGATAATCATACGGCTGGTCCATGCCCGGTACAGCTGACAATCCGGACATGCGGCTGCAAGCTCCCGTTCAATTGCATCAATGGTTTTCTCTCTTGTCTCATTTACACTGGTTCCAAAGCTGACTGCCAGTAATCCTTTTTTCATCTGATTCATGAATTTTCCTTCCTGCAGTTACCCGTTTTTCATACATGTCTGTCCCTATTTTATATGGAGAAACCAAAAGATGCAACACCCGTTTTGGACACACAAAAAATGAGAAGAAACCGTGATGCACGATCTCTTCCCATCTTTCACATTCATTCTTCGATCTTATAAAGCCTTCAGATCTACTTTGTAGCTCTCGCCACCCTGTCCATCTACCGTATAATAAGCAGCCTGCTCATTTGCATTTACATAGATCTTCAGTTCAGAAGCTTCCAGTCCCTGTGCTTTCACAGCAGCCTTTACTGCGGACTGAATATCTGCAACTGCAACGCTTAATCCATTCATCTCTACGCATACGCTGGTCTTGCAGGTTTTTCTTGTGGTGGTCTTTGCAGCAGTTTTAGCAACTTCCTTTACTTCTGCTACTACTTTCTCCTGTGCCTTTACTGCAGTTGCTTTTGCTTCAGCAGCAGCATCTTTTACCGCTTTCACTGCAGCAGTCTTGGTGTGTTTCGCCGGTCTTGCCATATTTCATTTCCTCCTCATAACGCTTTATGCCTATATGTATCTCTTTTGTAAGTCTTTAAATTTGTGTCAAGAGATATTATAGGAAGAAATAACCAATTTGTCAACTTTCCCTCCGGTTTTTTCTGTACTGGAGGGGGGTACATCCCATCTTTCGACGAAAAATCCGGGCATAATAGCCAGGATTGGTAAATCCGCAGTTTCCCGCGATACCGGTTACATCAAGATCCGTATGCCGTAATAATTCCAGACTTCGTTCCACCCGGTAAGCCAGCAGGTAATCAAATAAAGATTCTTTCATATAACGTTTGAAGAGACGGCAGCTTTCACTTTTACAGAGATGAATCTGATCTGCCAGTTCCTCCAGCGTTACCTTCTCCCCATAATGTTTCTGCATATATTCCATAAGAGTACGGATGCGTTCGATATCTCTGCCGTTTTCCTCTGGTTCTTCCGGGCAGTCCGCATGTTCATATATCCTGAGCCAGATTTCCATCAGTGCAATCTGCATCTGCAGTTCCCGGCTGTCCGGTCCTTTATCCCGCAAATGATGAATCTCTTCCATCTGTTCCAGAATCTCCCGCTGCCAGGACACATCCGGTGTAAAATGAATGGAGGACAGAGTCGGACTTTGCAGAATTCTTTCCATATATTTACTCTGCATGAGACTGGATGTGTAGCCATAGAGAAGGCGCGGATGAAAGGTAATGGATAAATAACTGCAGTCTTCCGCATCGTAATGTCTTCCGGAATGGAGCACGTTGGTATTGCAGAAAAGCCCTTCTCCTGCCCTCAGTATGTATTCATTATCATTGACCAGATAGGTCATGTTTCCATCCAGTACAATCGTCAGCTCAATCTCAGGATGCCAGTGCCAGGGAAATTCTCCCGTATCAAACCAGGAAAGACGCTCATCACTGACCAGCACCGGAAATGCATAATTTCCATGGGCTTTCAGTTCTTTGTGTTCTTTATCAATATTCAGCCGCATATTTCTCAATATCCTTCACTTTTATGCAAATATACTTGTTGAATTGTCCTCTGTTTCTCATTATATTGATATTATAAACAATGTCAAGATTCCATCCGGGCAGAAGACATACCGGAGGTATCATTCAGCAAAAAGGGGGATATTACTTATGGAATTCACTATGCAGCAGTTACAGGACAAATTTGCAGAACTCTACGGCACAGAAGGTGAACCGAAAGCTTATTTTGCACCGGGACGTGTCAATCTGATTGGTGAACATACCGATTACAATGGCGGTCATGTATTTCCATGCGCACTAACCATCGGAACTTACGGGCTGATCCGTCCGCGCAAGGACCGTACTGTCCGCTTCTACTCCATGAATTTTGACACGATGGGTGTTGTCACCACTTCTCTTGATGATCTGGTGCCGAACGACGAAGCCGGATGGACGAATTATCCGAAGGGAGTTATGTGGACCTTTGAAAAGAGAGGTTTCCAGCTTCCGGCAGGTGCTGATATTCTCATCTACGGAGACATTCCGGCAGGCAGCGGACTTTCCTCTTCTGCTTCTCTGGAAGTGCTGACCGGAATTATGCTGCGTGATACTTTTGGATTCGACATTTCCATGGTGGATCTGGCACTCATCGGACAGTATTCCGAAAATAATTTTAATGGTATGAACTGCGGTATTATGGACCAGTTTGCATCCGCCATGGGGAAAAAGGACTGTGCGATTTTCCTGGACACCAATACGCTTCATTATGAATATGCACCGGTAAAGCTTCCGGATGCCCGCATTGTCATCACCAACAGCAAAGTAAAACACAGTCTGGTATCTTCTGCTTACAATGACAGAAGACGGGAAAGTGAGACTGCCCTCAAGGATCTTCAGACCGTTATGGATATTAAAACACTTGGTGATCTGACCGAGGAGCAGTTTGAAGCCCACAAGGATGCCATCAAGGATCCCATCTGCCAGAAACGGGCAAAACATGCAGTTTACGAAAACCAGAGAACGATCCATGCAGTAGAAGCACTGAAAGCAAATGATATTGTCACCTTCGGAAAGCTGATCAATGAATCCCATATTTCTCTGCGAGATGACTATGAAACTTCCTGTGAGGAAACCGATATTCTTGCTGAACTGGCATGGCAGATTCCGGGTGTCTATGGTTCCCGTATCACCGGCGGCGGATTCGGCGGATGTACCGTCAGCATTGTGAAAAATGATGCTATTGATACCTTTATCGACAAGGTAGGTACCGCATATAAAGAAAAAACCGGACACACGGCAGAATTTTATGTAGTAGACATCGGAGACGGTGCCCGTCCACTGAACTAATCTGGTTGACGTATTCATTCAGTCTATGGCAGGAGGAAAAACCATCATGAAATTATACGAACTGATCGCAGCTCTGGTACAGTACGGCATTGACACCGGTCTTACCCCGGCCTGCGAAAGAATCTACACTACCAATCTTCTACTGGACCAGTTCCACGAAGACGATTACGAAGAACCGGATGCCATCCCTTCTCTTTCCCTGGAAGAGATTCTGGAAGGACTTCTCGACGAAGCCTGCAGACGGGAATTGATTCCGGACAGCATCACTTATCGGGATCTTTTTGACACCCGGCTTATGAACTGCCTGATGCCAAGACCTTCCCAGATTCAGGAAACCTTCCGCGAGAAATATGCCGTTTCCCCGAAGGAAGCAACGGACTATTTTTACAAACTGTCTCAGGACAGCAACTATATCCGCCGCTACCGGGTCTGCAAAGACCAGAAATGGAAAGTGCCCAGTATCTACGGCGACATTGACATCACCATCAACCTGTCAAAGCCGGAGAAAGATCCGAAAGCCATCGCAGCCGCTGGAAAAGCAAAGGCAAGTGCTTATCCGAAATGCCAGCTCTGTATGGAAAATGAAGGCTATGCCGGCCGCGTCAACCATCCGGCCAGAGAGAACCACCGGATCATTCCGCTGACCATCAACGACAGCCAGTGGGGATTCCAGTACTCTCCTTATGTATACTATAATGAACACTGCATCGTTTTTAATGGACAGCACACTCCTATGAAGATTGACCGTGCAGCATTCCGGAAACTGTTTGATTTTGTAAAACAGTTCCCCCATTATTTCCTTGGCTCCAACGCAGACCTTCCGATTGTAGGCGGTTCCATCTTAAGCCACGATCATTTCCAGGGCGGAAATTATACCTTTGCCATGGCGAAGGCTCCTATCGAACTCCCGGTTACCATTCCTGGTTATGATGATGTGGAAGCCGGTATTGTGAAATGGCCTTTGTCAGTGCTTCGTATCCGTCACAAAGACGAGAACCGGCTCATCGACCTTGCCACCCATGTGCTGGACTGCTGGAGATCTTATACCGACGAAGATGCCTTCATCTTTGCCTGTACAGATGGAGAGCCGCACAATACCATTACCCCGATTGCAAGGAAAGTGGGTGACACTTACGAGCTGGACCTGACTCTCCGGAACAATATTACCACGGAAGAGCATCCTCTGGGAGTCTACCATCCACATGCAAAGCTTCATCACATCAAGAAAGAAAATATCGGTCTCATCGAAGTTATGGGACTGGCTGTCCTTCCTTCCCGCCTGAAACAGGAAATGGCACTTCTGAAAGATGCCATTCTCACCGGCAGCGATCTGGAAAAAAACGAAGTGCTTCAGAAGCATGCAGAATGGGTAGCAGAATTCCTGCCATCCTATCCGGAGATCAATGGGGAAAATATCGATGAAATTCTCCGCCAGGAAATCGGCAAAGTCTTTGTTCAGGTACTGGAAGACGCTGGTGTCTATAAATGTACGCCAGAAGGACGGGAAGCCTTCCTGAAGTTTGTAAAAACATTATAGTTTGCCGTTGACTAAGTGACCGGGAGTGACAGCATGTCACTTTCGGTCACTTATATTGAAAACCGTAAATTGGGACTTGCCAAAACCTGAAAGATCGGATAATATGAAGAAAGGAACTGCACGACTGGCGGAAAAGCAGACACAGTCTGTGGTAGGGCGACCTACAGGGAGTGCAGAAGTAAAAGAATTGCCGACCGCCTGGGCGCATTGCGGAACCGCTGTGCACTCAGGCGGTCTTCTGTGTTTATCTACTTATTTACCAGAAAGAGAGGAACAAGAATGAAAGCTTTATCCCTGGAACAGGAACTGAAATCCAACGCATATCCCGGACGTGGAATTGTCATTGGCCGCACCCCGGACGGCACACATGCTGTGACTGCTTATTTTATTATGGGCCGCAGTACCAACAGCCGCAACCGCGTCTTTGTAGAGGACGGAGAAGGCATCCGCACCCAGGCATTTGATCCTTCCAAGCTCACTGACCCGAGTCTTATCATCTATGCTCCGGTACGTGTTCTTGGCAATAAAACCATCGTTACCAACGGTGACCAGACGGATACCATCTACGAGGGTATGGATCATCAGATGACCTTTGAACAGTCCTTACGTTCCCGTAAATTCGAGCCGGACGGACCGAACTACACACCGAGAATTTCCGGTATTTTACATCTTGAGAATGGATCCTACAATTATGCCATGTCCATCTTAAAGAGCAATGACGGAGATCCGGATTCCTGCCACCGTTACACCTTTGCTTATGAAAATCCGAAAGCGGGCCAGGGTCATTTCATTCATACCTATATGCATGATGGAGATCCCCTTCCCAGCTTCGAAGGCGAGCCGAAACTGGTAGAAATCTCCGATGATATGGACGCATTTACGGATATGCTCTGGAACAGTCTGAACGAGGACAACAAAGTATCCCTGTTCGTTCGTTATATTGATATCCAGACCGGAACTTATGAAACAAAGATCATCAATAAAAATAATTAATTCAGGAGAATACGAACATGAAAGAACTTCAGTTAAAATATGGATGTAACCCGAACCAGAAACCGTCCCGCATCTTTATGGAAAATGGTGCCGATCTTCCGGTCACCGTTCTCAACGGACGTCCTGGCTACATTAATTTTCTCGATGCATTCAATGGCTGGCAGCTGGTCAGTGAATTAAAAAAAGCTACCGGTCTTCCTGCTGCCACTTCTTTCAAGCATGTATCCCCGGCAGGAGCTGCGGTGGGTCTTCCACTGACCGATACACTCGCAAAAATCTACTGGGTTGATGATCTCGGCGAACTCTCCCCGCTGGCATGTGCTTATGCAAGAGCAAGAGGCGCTGACAGAATGTCTTCCTTTGGTGATTTCATCGCATTATCCGACATCTGTGACGCGGATACCGCAAAGCTCATCAAACGTGAGGTTTCCGACGGTGTCATTGCTCCAGGATATACAGAAGAAGCACTTGAAATTCTGAAACAGAAGAAAAAAGGCAACTACAATGTCATCGAAATCGACCCGTCCTACGTACCGGATCCCCTGGAGAAAAAGCAGGTATTCGGCATTACTTTTGAACAGGGCCGCAATGAGCTTGACGTGAACGGTGATCTTCTCTCCAATATCGTAACAAAGAAGAAAGAGATTCCTGCTGAGGCGCTGATGGATATGAAAATCTCCCTCATCACCCTGAAATATACCCAGTCCAACTCTGTATGCTATGTTAAGGGCGGACAGGCCATCGGTATCGGTGCCGGACAGCAGTCCCGTGTTCACTGTACCAGACTGGCAGGCAACAAAGCTGACAACTGGTTCCTCCGTCAGTCTCCGCAGGTTCTGGGACTTCAGTTTGTGGATACCCTCGGCCGTGCAGAGCGTGACAATGCGATCGATGTTTATATCGGTGATGAATATATGGATGTGCTGGCTGACGGTGCATGGGAAAAGATCTTTAAAGTAAAACCTGAAGTCTTCACCCGCGAAGCCAAACGCGCATGGCTCGACCAGATGACTGATGTTACGCTTGGTTCTGATGCTTTCTTCCCCTTTGCAGACAATATTGAGCGTGCTCACAAGAGCGGTGTCAAATACATTGCCCAGCCGGGTGGAAGTGTCCGTGATGACCTGGTGATCGAGTGCTGTGATAAATATGACATGGCGATGGCATTTACCGGAATCCGGTTATTCCATCACTAAGAACCACACAAAATGACCGGCTGTGATTTACTTTTTCACAGCCGGTCATTTTTTTATGATATTCTTTATGCTCTCCACACCATATCTCTGGTAATTTCTTTCAGGTTTGCCGCACCACACATGGTCATGGTATCGGAAAGTTCTGCACCGATCTTATCGATATAAGCCTGCACACCCTCTCCTGCGCCTCCATAGACTGCGGTTACAAACGGGCGGGCAATCAGAACTGCGTCTGCACCCATAGCCAGTGCTTTGAATACATCTACACCGGAACGGATACCGCCATCAACGATGATCTTTGCTTTTCCATCCACAGCCTTTACGATATCTTCCAGCACCTCTGCAGTTGCCGGACACTGATCCAGCACACGACCTCCATGATTGGATACGATGATCGCAGATGCACCTGCCTCTACTGCTTTCAGTGCTCCTTTTCTGGTCATGATACCTTTTACAATAAACGGAACCCCTGCCATCTCTGCCACTTCATGAAGTTCTTCCACGGTCTTGCTTCCAGCAGGCGGCATAAGGTTTTTCAGGAACGGAAGTCCTGCACCGTCAATATCCATAGCAACGGCAAATGCTCCGGACTCTTTCACCATCTTCATTTTTTCTTTGATGGTCTCCAGATTCCACGGTTTTACAGTCGGGATACCTGCCCCGCCTGCTGCCTTAATCGCTGCGGTTGCACCGATCATCACCTTCTCATTGGTTCCGTCGCCGGTAAATGCGGCAATTCCGCCTTTTGCACAGGCATCTACCAGAATATTATTGTAAGTCAGGTCATCATATTTATCCCCATAATGCAGGGTCATGGCTCCTACCGGGCCTGCAAAGAACGGGTATTTGAAAGTCTTTCCAAAGAGTTCCAGAGAGGTATCCACCGGACCATTCTCGTGAATCGTGTCCATATTCACTCTGATCTCCTGCCATTTCTGGTAATTGCGGACCGCATTGTCTCCCACACCCTTGGCACCCGGTCCCGGCATCTGGTTTTTACATGCCCGTCCATCACATACCGGACAGACCTTACAGTAGGGTCCCATATTTCCTCTTGCTGCCTCCATTACTTCTTTGAAATTCATCTGTATCTCCTCTCCGGGGACGATTCACACCGTACCCTTAACGCTTTCGTTTTCTTCTGTTCTGCCGAAAATTTCCGCGCCCCAGATCTCCATCAGACGATCCAGGGTGAAAATTGCATTCGCCGGACTGGTGGAAGGTAGTTTTTCTGCCTTCTTTCCTGTTTCTTTTTCGCAGTATTTTTTATATAGGCGGTACGCCTTGTCTCCATTGGCATAAATTCTCTGTACAGAACTTTCTTTTAGAATCTTTGCAATATCTGCCGGAACCACATTTTTAATACTGCTGTCACTGGAACCGATGATATCACAGCTCTGCACCACATCCCATAGGGCAATGTGATGTTTCAAAAGCAGAGTCTTCTTTTCCTCTATCGTCTCCGGCACCGGTTCTTTAGTAAGCCCTGCTATCAGCTTCCAGAACCGGTTCTGGGGATGTCCATAATAGAAATTATTTTCTCTGGATTTCACCGATGGAAAAGTACCCAGAATCAAAATCTCGGAATTTTCATCATAGACTGGTTCAAATGTATGCTCTACATGCTGATACCCCGGTTTCTCTTTATCCGGAATCACATTCTCCGGAGACAGCTTTTTACTTTTTGGGGTCATCACTCCTGCTGCTCCATCTTTTGCAACTGCCAGTATATAGGAATTAATCTTCAATTTATGCTCTTCGTAAAGGCCTATGCTCTGATATAGATCCCTATATTTTTCCAGCAGTTCAAACTTCACCTTCACGGCTTCTGTCGAGACAGCTTCTGTCGATACCAGGCTGCCTTTTCGTTTCATATAATAATAGATTGGCTTCTGCAGTGCCCGGAAACGCTCTGCATGGCGGATCATCTGAAGATTCAGTACGAAATCCTCACACCAGTTCATGGAGGTATCACACTGAATCTGATGTTCCAGAAGAATGCTTTTCCGGTATAATTTGTTCCACATAACACCATAATAAAAATCCGCCGGATCCTCTGCCATCTCCATGGCAAATTCTTCCCTGGTCATAACATAGGTCTTTTTAATGTGCTTTTTCTCTACGTAACGCTTTCCATTTACCCGGTAGAAATCTGCCACTACCAGGTCACAGTCATCGGCTCTGGCTGCTTCCGCCAGACTCTCTGTTGCATCCGGTGTCAGCCAGTCATCGCTGTCCAGAAACTGCAGATAAGTTCCTCTGGCCAGCAACATTGCCTGATTTCTTGTATCTGATACACCCGTATTTTCCTTATCGATCGTCCGGAAACGGAGATCCTTTTCCTCGTATTCCCGGCAGATAGCAAGACTTCCATCTGTGCTTCCGTCGTTCATCAGCAGTACTTCCATATCTGCATAAGTCTGCTCCATCACACTGTCCAGACATCTTCTCAGATAACGCTCCGCATTATAAATGGGTATAATCAATGTCACAAACGGCATTTATTTTCATGCTCCTTACATCTGTTTTCGTACAATTAAATATTCATTATCCAGCTGATAATAGGGGCAGCTCTGCACAGAACTGGTCAGGAAACGGTACATCTCGTCCTCGTCCAGATCCATCTCACACACATAATATTCATAATCCTCATCATACACATAATTTCTGCAGGTATCGCAACTTGTAGCCGTACTCATCTCTTCACGCCCCTTTCCATCATAAGTATAGCACTATTTCACCCGGAAGGTAAAGACTGTACTTGCAAGCATCCCTAAAACCTTCTATACTGTTATTAGAATAACCACCAAGGGGGATTTTATCATGAACATTACCATTCAGAATGCAGAAGCCACCGTCACCTGCCGCACCCACGGTGCAGAACTCCTGTCCTATAAAACCGTTGCCGGTAAAGAATATATGTGGCAGAAAGATCCGGCTTACTGGGCAAAGACCTCACCGGTACTTTTCCCGTACATCGGTGCTGTGCCGGAGACCGTCACCATTCACGGTACGGATTATGCCGTTCCACGCCATGGCTTTGTCAAAGATGTAGAATTTGATGTCGCAGAACAGGGAGACGACTATGTGGTACTCTCCACCGGGACCAGTGATTTCACGAAATCCATCTATCCTTATGATTTCCGGTTCACGGTTACCTTCCGTCTAAAGGGTTCAGCACTGGAAGCGACCTACGGTGTCTCCAACCTTGGTAATGAAGAAATGCCATTCCTCATCGGTGGACATCCTGCTTTCTTCTGTCCTATGGAAGATGGCGAGCAGTTCACTGACTATATGCTCCGCTTTGAAGATGAGAATGTTCCGGATCTGCACCTCCAGTATCCCCTGTTTGATCATGACGCCATCCTCTATGAGAATCTTACCCACCGCACAGTCAGACTCATCAGTTCCAAAACAGAAAAGGGCATCCAGTTTGATTTCCCGGGATATGAAAGCGTGGCTTTCTGGACTCCCATCAAAAAAGATGCCCCCTTCCTCTGCATCGAACCGTGGTGTGGCGGAACCATGGATCAGGTTTCCTGTACGGATATGCTGAAGAAAAAATATGTACAGTTCCTGGATGGCGGCAAAGCAAGAGACTATGTCTTCCGCTTCCAGCCCTGCTAACAAATACCAAACTGCCCTTGAGTTTTCATCCCAGGGGCAGTCTTTTTTACTTATTTCTCAATCTCATGAATAAACAGTCCGCTCCGAAGCTTCGGCTCGAACCAGGTGGATTTAGGCGGCATCAGAAGTCCTGCATCTGCTACTTCAAAGAGCTCCTGAATGGAGGTGGGATACATGGCAAATGCCACCTCACAGTCGCTGTCCGCCCTTCGTTCCAGTTCAGATAATCCACGGATTCCTCCGATGAAATCAATCCGGTCATCGGTTCTCGGATCACCGATGCCAAGCACCGGCTCCAACAGCTCTCTCTGAAGGAAAGAGACGTCCAGTGCCTCCACCGGGTCTGCTTTTTTATAAGTATCTCTTGCTTTCAGAAGGTACCAGCTGCCATGTAGATACATGGTTATCTGTCCTTTTTCTTCCGGTTTCGCCTGCTGTGTGAGTTTCCGGGTTTCAAACTTTTCCGAGACTTTTGCTAAAAATTCTGCTTCGGACAGACCGTTCAGATCTTTGACTACCCGGTTATAATCCATGATCAGCAGTTCCTCATCCGGGAACAGCACGGAAAGGAAATAGTTGAATTCTTCGGTTCCGTCGTAATCCGGATGCTCTGCACGGCGTTTTAATCCTACTTTCACCGCGGACGCAGCTCTATGGTGGCCATCCGCGATATAAATACTGTCGATCTTTGAAAAAGCCTGCTCAATCTGCTGTACTTCTTCCTGATTGCTGATCTTCCAGCCTCTGTGTCCGATTCCATCTTCCGATACAAAAGCAAATTCCGGCTCTGTTGCTTTTACTCTGGCCGTCAGTTTTCGGAGTACTTCATTGGAACGGTATGCCAGAAATATAGGACCGGTCTGGGCACTGCAGACATCTACGTGTCGGATACGGTCCTGTTCCTTCTCTTCTCTGGTATTTTCATGCTTCTTAATGACTTTGTTGAGATAATCATCCACGGAAGCACAGGCCACAATTCCTGTCTGGGAACGGCCGTCCATGGTCAGCTCATAGAGATAATAGACCGGCATCTCTTCCTGTACAAAGCTGCCCTCTGTCCTCATCTGCTGCAGACGACTTGCTGCAGCTTTGTAGACTTCTGGCGCATACATATCCTGTTCCGGGGCAAACATGGTCTCCGGACGGTCAATATTCAGAAAAGAGAGGGGTTTTCCTTCTACCGCATTCCGTGCCTCTTCCCGGCTATAAACATCATAGGGAAGAGCAGCAATCTGCTCTTCCCTGCCATTTGCCGGATGAATGCACCGAAACGGTTTTACAGCCGCCATTATTTCATAGTCCGGACTCTTAATACACCTTCGATAGCCCGGATCTTTTCGATTTCTTCTTCATCAGCTACATTTCCCAGATCGATCATAACATAACCATACTCACCTCTGGTGACATTGGTCAGCTTCTCGATATTGATACCCAGATCACCGAATGCAG
The DNA here is from genome assembly GCA_018228645.1 of Clostridiaceae bacterium Marseille-Q4143. Lineage (GTDB taxonomy): Bacteria > Bacillota > Clostridia > Lachnospirales > Lachnospiraceae > Hominiventricola > Hominiventricola filiformis. Next base: position 2,363,098 of record CP073693.1, on the reverse strand, counting down.
CGGTAAATTTGGTCAGCATGTTCGGAATGTTGCGATGGATGATGGTAACACGCATAGCATCATTGCATACACCCATATCACAGTTCGGATAGTTGACAGAATTGTGAATATTTCCGTTCTCCAGATAATCCTGAATCTCTTTGACAGCCATAACCGCACAGTTGTCCTCGGACTCTTTCGTGGATGCTCCCAGATGCGGAATCACAATGGCATTTTTCAGGTTTGCCAGATCTGTAGTCGGGAAATCCGTTACATATTTATGAATGCGGTTGGTTTTCAGTGCCTCTACAATGGCTTTCTGATCTACCAGGGGACCTCTTGCAAAATTCAGTACAACAACACTCGATTTCATCAGCGCAATCGCATCTGCTCCGATCATTCCCTTGGTGCTGTCCATCAGCGGTACATGAATGGTGATGTAGTCACACTCACGATAAATCTCGTTGACATCGGTAGTGTGGTGTACATCTCTGGAAAGCTTCCATGCTGCTTCTACAGAAATAAACGGGTCATAACCGTATACTTCCATGCCAAGGGCAACAGCTGCATTTGCTACCAGAATACCGATGGCTCCAAGACCGATGATACCCAGTTTCTTTCCTTTGATCTCACCGCCCGCAAACTGTTTCTTCTGCTTCTCGGCAAGCTTCTCAATCTCTTCGTTCTGACGCTCAGACTGTACCCAGTGAATACCTCCTACAATATCTCTGGATGCCAGCAGAAGTCCTGCGATCACCAGCTCTTTTACACCATTTGCATTGGCACCCGGTGTATTGAAGACTGCAATACCCTGCTCAGAGCATTTTCCAAGAGGAATATTATTTACTCCTGCTCCTGCTCTTCCGATCACGCAGAGCTTCTCCGGCAGGTCCATGTCATGCATGACAGCACTTCTTACCAGCACTGCATCCGCATCCTCAATTTTATCTGTTTTTGCATAATTTCCGTTAAAATTCTTCAGTCCGACCTCTGCAATCGGATTCAGGCAATGATACTGATACATCCTACGCGTTCTCCTCTTCAAATTTCTTCATGAATGCCACCAGGGCTTCCACACCTTCCTTCGGCATTGCATTATAAATGCTTGCTCTCATACCGCCTACGGTTCTGTGTCCTTTCAGATTCACAAGACCTGCTGCTGTAGCTTCTTTTACAAATTTGGCATCCAGATCTTTATCACCGGTTACAAACGGTACATTCATAAGAGAACGGTCTTCCTTGCGGACAGTTCCACGGAACATCTTGCTGTTATCCAGATAATCATACAGGATGGCAGCTTTCTCTTCATTGCGCTGTTTCATTACTTCCAGGCCGCCCATATTTTTCAGCCATTTGAAGACTTTTCCGCACACATAGATGCAGTAGCAGTTCGGCGTATTGTAAAGGGAATTGGCATCTGCCTGGGTTTTGTATTTCATGATGGTCGGTGTGCAGGGCATAACATCATCGCGGATCAGATCCTCACGGATCACTGCGATAACCATACCAGCCGGTCCGATGTTCTTCTGTACGCCGCCATAGAACATTCCATATTTGGTCACATCCATCGGCTCAGACAGGAAACAGGAAGATACATCTGCCACCAGTTCTTTTCCTTTGGTGTTCGGGAGGGTCTTGAATTTGGTTCCATAAATAGTGTTGTTTTCACAAATATATACATAATCTGCATTCTCGCTGACTGGCAGGTCGGAGCAGTCCGGAATGTAGGAAAATGTCTGATCCTCACTGGAAGCGATCTTATTGGCAGTACCGTATTTCTGCGCCTCTGCGAATGCTTTCTTTGCCCACTGTCCGGTAATAATATAATCTGCCACTCCATTTTTCATCAGGTTCATGGGAACTGCAGCAAACTGGTGATGAGCGCCGCCTGACAGGAACAGTACTTTGTAATTATCCGGAATCTTTAAGAGATCACGAAAATCCTGCTCTGCCGTATTCAGAATCTCTTCAAATACCTTGGATCTGTGACTCATTTCCATAACAGACATGCCGCTTCCATTGTAATCCAGCATCTCCGCTGCCACTTCCTTTAATACTTCCTCCGGTAATACTGCCGGTCCTGCAGAAAAATTGTAAACTCTGCTCATTTTTCACACACTCCTCTTCCTCTGAAGTCATTTATACACACCGAGGGAAAGGTTTCCCTTTCCCCCATTGTATGCGTTTTACTTGTTTTTGTTCAGATCGTCTTCATCAAAGACTTCATCGATTGCTGCCCCTGCCGGAACCATCGGGAATACTTTGTCATCCTGATCAATCTGGCAGTCCAGAACTACCGGTCCGCCGTAAGCAATTGCTTCTTCCAGCGCCGGCCCTACTTCTTCTTTTTTCGTAATGCGGATGGCTTTGCATCCAAGTCCTTCTGCTACTTTGACAAAATCTACCTTGTCATCAAGAACGGTTGCTGAATATCTTCCGCCATAGAACAGAGTCTGCCACTGACGTACCATACCCAGTACATGGTTGTTAATTACAACTTCCACAATCGGAATATTATAACGGGAAGCTGTCGCCAGCTCGTTTAAGTTCATACGGAAACATCCGTCTCCAGCTACATTGATAACCGTCTTCTCTGGTTTTGCAATCTTGGCTCCCATGGCTGCCCCTAATCCATAGCCCATGGTTCCCAGACCGCCAGACGTCAGTAAAGTACGTGGTTTGCTGTATTTATAATACTGTGCAGCCCACATCTGATGCTGCCCTACCTCGGTGCAGATAATCGCGTCTCCCTTTGTCACGCGGTAGATCTCTTCGATGATGTACGGTCCGGTCAATCCTTCGCGATTATATTTCAGCGGGAATCTTTCCTTCAGATCATCAATATGCGCAACCCACGTATCGTGATTCTGCTGATCGAGCAGCGGATTCAGGCGTTTCAGCACTTCTTTCACATCTCCAATGATACTTGCACTCGTAATAATATTTTTATTAATCTCAGCCGGATCCACATCGATCTGCAGCACTTTTGCATGCTGTGCAAATTTGGATGCATTTCCGAATACACGGTCACTGAAACGGGAACCTACCGTGATCAGGAGATCACAGTCTGCCACACCCAAGTTCGCATATTTGGTTCCGTGCATACCCAGCATACCAGCATACAGTGCATGAGTTCCCGGAAATGCGCCTTTGCCCATCAGGGAATCACATACCGGTGCATGTACCTTCTCGACAAACTCCAGAAGTTCTGCACTGGCATCTGCTGCGATCGCACCACCGCCCACAAAGATCATTGGCTTTTCTGCCTCGCGAATCAGAGTTGCTGCCTGTTCCAGATCAGCGTCGGTGATACATGCCGTATCTGGAAGGATCACATCCGGAACCTCCTCAATATACTCTGCCTGATTGGCAGTCGCATCCTTGGTAATATCCACCAGAACCGGACCAGGACGGCCGCTCTTTGCAATACGGAACGCACGGCGCATCACTTTTGCCAGGTCTCTTGCATCTTTAACAATGAAGTTATGTTTGGTGATCGGCATGGTAATGCCGGTGATATCCACCTCCTGGAAACTGTCTTTTCCAAGAAGAGAGGTTCCTACGTTACAGGTAATGGCTACAATAGGAACAGAATCCATGTAGGCCGTTGCAATACCAGTGACCAGGTTGGTGGCTCCAGGACCGGAAGTCGCAATACATACGCCTACTTTTCCGGTTGCTCTCGCATAGCCGTCCGCTGCATGGGACGCCCCCTGTTCGTGGGAAGTCAGTACATGTCTGATCTCATCACTGTGTTTATATAATGCGTCATAGATATTTAAGATCGCTCCTCCTGGGTAGCCGAATACAGTGTCTACCCTCTGCTCTTTCAAGCAGGCAACGACGATCTCTGCACCTGTCATCATCATAAGTTTCTCCCCCTTTAGTCCTGAACCTCAAGAATTGCTCCACGATTTCCGGAAGTTACCAGATGCGCGTAGCGAGCCAGGTAACCGGTTGTTACCTTCGGCTGTCTCGGCTGCCATTTTGCACGTCTTGCAGCCATCTCTTCATCAGAAATATCTACATTCAGAGAATGCTCCGGAATATTGATCTTGATGATATCGCCTTCTTCTACCAGAGCGATCGGTCCGCCCACTGCTGCTTCCGGTGATACATGTCCGATGGAAGCGCCGCGGCTTGCACCGCTGAAACGTCCGTCTGTAATAAGGGCTACAGAAGACCCCAGTCCCATTCCGACAATTGCGGAAGTCGGGTTCAGCATTTCTCTCATGCCCGGGCCGCCTTTCGGTCCTTCGTAACGGATCACTACCACATCACCCTCTACGATCTTGCCACCTTTAATAGCTTCAATCGCATCTTCCTCACAGTCAAAGACACGTGCCGGTCCTTCATGTACCAGCATCTCCGGTGCAACTGCGGACTGTTTTACAACACCGCTGTCCGGTGCCAGATTTCCTTTCAGGATCGCGATACCTCCGGTCTGGCTGTACGGGTTGTCGATAGTGCGGATCACTTCCGGATTCTTATTGATGCAGTTCTTAATATTCTCTCCAACAGTCTTACCGGTTACTGTCATGCAGTCCAGATTCAGCAGATTCTTTTTGGACAGTTCGTTCATAACAGCATATACACCGCCTGCCTCGTTCAGATCTTCCATATAAGTCGGACCTGCCGGTGCCAGATGGCACAAGTTCGGAGTTCTTGCACTTACTTCATTGGCAATATCCACATTCAACTCCACACCTGCTTCATGAGCGATAGCCGGAAGATGAAGCATACTGTTGGTAGAGCATCCCAGTGCCATATCTACAGTCAGGGCATTCATAAATGCCTTTTCTGTCATAATGTCTCTCGGGCGGATATTCTTCTCCAGCATCTCCATTACTTTCATACCGGCTTTCTTCGCCAGTTTAATACGCTCGGAGTAAACGGCCGGAATCGTTCCGTTGCCCTGAAGTCCCATACCAAGAACTTCTGTCAGACAGTTCATGCTGTTTGCAGTATACATACCGGAACAGGAACCGCATGTCGGACATACTTTATTTTCAAATTCTTTCACATCTTCTTCTGTCATGGTACCTGCTGCATAGGAACCTACTGCCTCGAACATGCTGGAAAGGCTTCTCTTCTGTCCTTTTACATGTCCTGCCAGCATCGGGCCGCCGCTGACAAATACAGTCGGAACATTGACTCTGGCTGCTGCCATCAGAAGACCTGGTACATTCTTATCACAGTTCGGAACCATAACCAGTGCATCAAACTGATGTGCCATGGCCATAGCCTCGGTGGAATCTGCGATCAGGTCACGGGTAACCAGAGAATATTTCATTCCGGTATGTCCCATGGCAATACCATCACATACAGCAATGGCCGGGAACATAATCGGAGTTCCGCCTGCCATGGCAACTCCCATCTTCACTGCCTGTACGATCTTGTCCAGATTCATATGACCTGGTACAATCTCATTGTAAGAGCTGACGATTCCAACCAGCGGACGGTTCATCTCCTCTTCCGTTAATCCAAGGGCATTAAATAATGATCTGTGCGGTGCCTGCTGCATACCCTTTTTTACTGCATCACTTCTCATGATGATCTCCTCCTGTAGTATAAATTTTCAAATGTGTTTGCTTATATAGGTTATAACCTCTCTGCGATGAGGGTTCCCATTTCTTTTGTACCTACCTTTGTGCATCCGTCTGACATAATGTCACCAGTGCGGTAACCGTCTTTCAGTACCTGCCGTACTGCTGCCTCCACTGCATCAGCCTCTTTGTCAAGATCCAGAGAATAGCGGAGCATCATAGCTGCGGAAAGGATCGTTGCAATCGGATTGGCCTTATCCTGTCCGGCAATATCCGGTGCAGAACCATGGCTCGGCTCATAGAGACCAAACTTGGTTTCATTTAAACTTGCACTGGAAAGCATTCCGATGGAGCCGGTTACCATGGATGCCTCATCGGATAAAATATCACCGAACATGTTCTCTGTGAGAATCACATCGAACTGTGCCGGATTCATAACCAGCTGCATCGCGCAGTTGTCCACATACATATGAGAAAGCGTCACTTCCGGATAATCCTTTGCCACTTCTTCCACCACCTGTCTCCACAGACGGGAAGAATCCAGAACATTTGCCTTATCCACGCTGCAGACTTTTTTGCGTCGTTTCATGGCAATATCAAATGCACGCTTTGCGATACGGCGGATCTCATTTTCATTGTAGGAAAGTGTATCGGTAGCAGTTCTGACTCCGTCAATCTCCTCGGTCTTTCTTGCTCCGAAATAAAGTCCTCCGGTCAGTTCTCTCATGATCAGCATGTCAAAGCCTTCTGCACTGATGTCATCACGAAGCGGGCATGCGGCGCGAAGTTCGTCATAGAGATACGCCGGTCTTAGATTTGCGAACAGATTCAGTGCCTTGCGGATACCAAGAAGTCCTGCTTCCGGACGCTTGGAGGGCTCCAGTTTGTACCACGGAGAGTTCTTTGCATCTCCGCCGATGGAGCCCATCAGCACTGCATCGCATTTTTTTGCATTTTCAATGGTCTCGTCAGTCAGCGGAACACCGTGTACATCAATGGATGCACCACCCAGCAGAAGATCTGTATAAGTGAACTCATGTCCATATTTTTTGCATACAGCATCCAGCACTTTTCGTGCCTCTCTTACGATTTCCGGTCCGATTCCGTCTCCGGAAATCACTCCAATTTTGTAATTCATAAATTTTTCTCCTCATTTGCAGAAAAGGGGCGGAAGAATTCTCCCGCCCCTGCTGGCATCAGTGCCTTAGTCCTGTTTTTCCACCTGCTGGATAGCCGCTTTCTTCATAGGAATACGGCAGTTGCGGTTGCTTCCGAACTCTACAATTACATCATCATCTGTGATGTCAATTAAGACTCCATAAAATCCGCTTGTAGTCACAACAACATCGCCAACTTCCATTGATGAAAGCATGGCAGCTACTCTTTTCTGCTCTTTTTTCTGAGGTCTGTACATGGTGAAGTACATAACTCCACCGAAAAGTACGATCCAGAGAATGAGAACGTATGTTGAGCTTGCAGCATTTGCGGTCATTAACATATCTCATATCCTCCTAAAAAATAACCTAGTAGATATTGTACACAATATTTACCTGTAGGGCAAGAGTTTTTTTACTCTCCTGCTTCCATTCCATCGAGTTTCTGTCTCTTATATTCTTTATAACGTCCCTGCTCAATGGCTTCACGAATCTCTTCCATCATATGATTGTAGAAATACAGGTTGTGAAGTACGCACAGACGCATGCCAAGCATTTCTTTCGCTTTCAGCAGATGACGGATATACGATCTGCTGTAACGGCGGCATGCCGGACACTGACAGCCCTCTTCAATCGGTCTGTCATCCAGTTCATATTTGGCATTAAAAAGATTCAGCTTGCCATGATTAGTGTAGACATGGCCGTGACGTCCGTTACGGCTGGGATATACACAATCAAAGAAATCCACACCACGATCTACCGCTTCCAGAATATTTGCCGGAGTTCCAACTCCCATCAAATAGGTCGGCTTCTCAACCGGCAGATACGGAACCACTGCCTCAATAATCCGGTACATCTCCTCATGACTCTCTCCTACCGCCAGCCCGCCGATCGCATATCCAGGAAGATCAAGTTCCGTGATCTGTTTTGCATGCTCAATACGGATGTCTTCAAAAATCGCCCCCTGATTGATTCCAAAGAGCAGCTGATTTTTATTAATTGTATCTTCCAGACTGTTCAGACGATCCATCTCTGTCTTACATCGTTTCAGCCAGCGAACCGTGCGGTCTACAGAATTCTGCACGTACTTTCTGTCTGCCAGACTGGGCGGGCATTCATCAAAAGCCATGGCAATGGTGGAAGCCAGATTTGACTGGATCTGCATGCTCTCCTCCGGTCCCATGAAAATCTTTCTTCCATCGATGTGGGAATTGAAGCAAACTCCCTCTTCCTTAATCTTTCTCAAACCTGCCAGAGAAAATACCTGAAATCCACCGGAATCTGTGAGAATCGGTTTGTTCCAGGACATGAACTTATGCAGACCACCCATCTTCTTTACCACCTGGTCGCCCGGACGCACATGAAGATGATACGTATTAGACAGTTCCACCTGGGTTCCGATTCCTTCCAGATCTTCTGTGGATACCGCACCTTTAATAGCTGCAGCCGTTCCCACATTCATAAATACCGGGGTCTGAATTACACCATGTACGGTATGGAATTCTCCCCGTTTGGCATCACCGTCTTTTTTTATCAGTTTATACACGCTCTATATTACCTCCAAAAATGATCGTTCAAAAAATGATTTACAGCATTCAGTATATTCTATATAATGTGTGTTAGTCAAGCTGAGAAAAAGGAGTAACAACGTTATGGCAGGTTCTACATTAGGAACAGTATTTTCTGTCTCCACCTGGGGAGAGTCCCACGGGAAAGGCGTCGGCGTTGTCATCGACGGCTGTCCGGCAGGTCTTCCCCTGACAGAGCAGGATATTCAGATTTATTTAAATAGAAGAAAGCCGGGTCAGTCCCGCTTTACCACCCCTCGAAAAGAGGATGATACCGTAGAAATTTTATCTGGCGTCTTTGAAGGACGCACTACCGGCGCCCCCATTTCCCTGATGGTGCGGAACACTTCCCAGCGTTCCAAAGATTACAGTGAAATTGCTTCTTACTATCGTCCGGGGCATGCAGATTATACCTATGACTGCAAATACGGCTTCCGGGATTACACCGGCGGCGGACGGTCTTCGGGCCGTGAGACCATCGGACGAGTGGCTGCAGGTGCCGTTGCTGCAAAAATCCTGCAGGAAATGGGCATCACCATTACCGCTTATACCAAGTCCATCGGTCCTGTGGAGATTGATTACAATCGTTTCGATCTCTCCCAGATGGAACAAAATGCAGTCAACATGCCGGACCCGCTGGCAGCCGAGCTTGCCATGGCACATCTCGACGTCTGCCGTGCAAAAGAGGATTCCTGCGGCGGCGTAGTGGAATGCATCATCAAAGGGGTTCCCGCCGGTGTGGGTGAGCCCTGCTTTGATAAATTAAGTGCCAATCTGGCAAAGGCGGTCTTCTCCATCGGAGCTGTCAAAGGTTTTGAACTGGGAGATGGATTTAATGTAGCAAAAATGCACGGAAGTGCCAACAACGATCCCTTTGGTATGGAAGATGGCCATGTAAAGAAGCTTTCCAATCATTCCGGCGGTACCCTGGGCGGCATCAGCGACGGAAGTGATATTCTCTTCCGGACCGCTTTTAAGCCAACCCCGTCCATCAGCCAGGAGCAGCATACGGTCAACAAGTCCGGCGAGGAGATCACCGTCTCTGTTAAAGGACGCCATGACCCGATTATCGCACCGAGAGCGGTAGTCGTCGTCGAGTGTATGGCAGCCCTTACCGTGCTGGACCTTATGATGGTAGGCATGACATCCAGATTAGACCGGATGAAGGAGTTCTGGGCAAAATCACTGATGCCGGAGAAGTAAGACCGGGGCCGAACTGAGTTGGCAATATTCCGGCGCTGGGTCTGTATCAAAAATATGCCCCAAAAGTTCCTGTTTTTATTTAAAATAACATGCTTTGAAACACGAAATGGGTCTATGTTCCAGAAAGTGGATTTTGTTTCCTGCGAATTTTCTTTTCGCGGGAACATTTTTCAACTTTTCTGTACATAGACCCATCTTCATTTTCAGAAATAAAGTGATAACACTATCGGAAACTCTTCACCCAGTTCACCAGAGAATCATGGTAGACATTGTCTGCCACATCTTTTTTCATCTGCTCCGTGACCGGACCGTTCTTTGCCAGTTTCTGAAGGACGGCCTGCTGGAGCTCTTCCACGGTCATCTCTTCGTACGGTTTGTCCGGTACCGAAACCGGTACTTTTTCTTTCGGAGCAGCTGCAGGTTTTGCTGTCTCCTGCGGCATTTTCTGGGCAGGCACCTCTGCCGGAGCTGTCTTGGCAGGTGCTGCAGCCGGAACTGTCTTCTCCTCCGGGATCACAGGTGTTTTCTCCACCTTCGGCGTCTCCTTGATAGCTTCCAGCTCCACCGGCGCCAGATCTTTGTCTGCTTCCTCTGCCGGAATCCAGATCTCTCCGCTGTTGCCGTCGATCTGCACCCGCAACTGACCATCTGCATTTACCTTTCTTCCCGACAAAGCTCCTATATAAATTCCACCTGCCGGAACAGAAAATTCCGCACCATTATCATCATTATTCACCATGACAATGACGCTCTTTCCATTCAGACTTCTGGAGAACGCATACTGGCGGTTCTGAAGCATCAGTTCCTTATAATCTCCGTAAGAAAGCTCTTTCGTATGCTGACGGATACGGCCCAGAGCTGCGATGAGCTTTGTACAGGGATTCTCTTCCGCTGCATTTGCATAGTCTGCAAGATTCAGTGCCGGACGGATGGAATCGTCGGAATACCGCTCCTTCTTTCCCTCAATGCCGAACTCAGAGCCGTAGTAAACAGACGGCACTCCCGGCAAGGTATAAAGCAATACATGAACCGGCGTGAAATGCGCTTTGTTCTGAAGCTTCGTGTAGATACGCTCCACATCATGATTGTCCACAAAATTGTAGAGTTTCAGTCCCTCCGGACGATTGCCGCCCATCTCATAGAGACGTTTTACCGTATGGGCAATCTCAAAATAGTTGTGATCATTATGACCGGAATACAGCGCTTTGTGAAGCTGATAGTTCGTGACAGAATGCAGCGTTCCTTCATTGACCCAGCGGCTGTAATCCCCGTGAATCACTTCACCCATAAGCCAGAACTCCGGCTTCACTTCATTCGCGGTCCGGCGCAGCGCTTTCATATATTCAAAATCCAGCACGTCCGCTGCATCCAGACGAATACCATCTACATCAAACTCGCTGACCCAGAACCGAATCACATCACAGATATAATCCCGGACTGCCGGATTGTGCTGATTTAATTTGACCAGCAGGTTATAGCCCCCCCAGTTCTCATAGGAAAATCCATCGTTATATTCATTGTTTCCCCAAAAATTCACATTGCAATACCAGTCCTTATAGGGAGACTGCTCCCGATTCTTCTGCAGATCTTTGAATGCAAAGAAATCACGTCCCGTATGGTTGAACACACCATCAAAGATCACCCGGATTCCCTGCTCATGACATTCCTTTACAAATGCCTTCAGATCATCATTCGTTCCAAGGCGGCTGTCCAGCTTCTTATAATCGGTTGTCTCATATCCATGTCCTACAGATTCAAACAGCGGTCCAATATAAAGTGCGTTAAATCCTGTTTCTTTTATATGTTTCACCCACGGCAGCAGTGTATTCAGCCGATGCACCGGTTCTCCATAATCATTTGTTTTCGGGGCTCCTGTCAGTCCCAGTGGATAAATGTGATAAAATACTGCCTCGTCATACCATGCCATACAATCATATCCCTCCAGATCTATCATGTTGTCAGATGACAATTCCGGCTCCAGAACTGTTACTTTTATAGCATACCACATTTTTCAAAAATATAACAGAGCTTTTGAGCATTTTGTATAATTTTATTCTTTTTTTCGCTCCATAACTAGTAATTTCGACTTTTTGTTATAGCAGCAATAACAAACACACACTCTAAGTAATAGTTGAATACATTTTCTTTCTATGATAAAATAAGAATTTAGGTTAATAAAACTCAAAAAAAGGAAGGATTACATTATTTATGAACGGAACATTATATGGTGTAGGTGTCGGCCCGGGAGATCCGAGACTTATGACTTATCTTGCAGTAGATACCATCAAAAACTGCCCGGTCATTGCCGTACCTGCAGACGGTAAGGAAAAGGCAGTTGCTTACAAGATTGCCAGCGGTATCGTGGATGGCATTGATGAAAAAGAATGCCTCAATCTCTCCACTCCCATGACAAAGGACAAGGCAGTCTTAGATGCCGCTTATCAGGCAGCTGCTGAAGCAATTATTGAAAAATTAAAAGAGGGCAAAGATGTGGCTTGTCTGACTCTTGGCGATCCCACGATCTACAGCACCTATATTTATATCCATCGTCTGGTAAAGGCACAGGGATATGCTACACAGATCATCAACGGTATCCCCTCTTTCTGCGCTGTCAGTGCAAAGCTTGGTGACAGCCTGGTGGACCGTTCTGAGCAGCTTCACATCATCCCGTCTACCTACGATATCGAAGACGGATTAAAGCTTCCTGGCACTAAGGTCCTTATGAAGGCCGCTTCAAAAATGCATCTCGTCAAAGAAACCTTGCAGCGCAATGAACTGAAAGGTTCCATGATTGAAAACTGTGGTATGCCGGAAGAACACATCTATCACGGGGTAGATGAGATTCCTGATCAGGCAAGCTATTATTCGATTATTGTCGTGAAAGAAGATCATCATGATTGAATTAAGGAATCTGTCCAAGAAATATGATCATTTTCTGGCAGTAGACAATTTGAATCTGACCATTGAGACCGGCGAATTCTTCGGTCTCCTTGGTCCTAATGGTGCCGGAAAGACTACCACGATCGGTATGCTTTCCACTCTTCTCCTCCCTACAGAGGGAGAAGTCCTGATTGACGGTGAAAAGTTAAACCGTCAGAACAACCAGCTGAAGCGAAAACTGAGTGTTGTCACCCAGGAATATTCCATGCGTCAGGATATGACCATGGACGAAGTGATGGAGTATCAGGGAAGACTTTATTACATGCCCCTGAAAAAGATCCGGGAACGTTCTGAAGAATTATTGGAATTCTGCGGTCTGATTGATTTTCGGAAGAGAACAGTCCGTAAACTGTCCGGTGGAATGAAGCGTAAGCTTATGGTCTGCCGCGCACTGCTCACAGAGCCGGAAATTCTTCTTCTGGACGAACCTACCGCCGGCATGGATGCACTGGCCAGACGACAGATGTGGAATCTCCTGAAACAGCTGAACCAGCAGAAGCTGACGATTCTGCTTACCACGCATTATATGGAAGAAGCAGAAACCCTCTGTGACCGGGTCGGATTCATGTGCGACGGTGTTCTGGAGGAAACCGATGCACCTCGTTCCATGATTGAAATGCTGGGACGCTATACCGTGGACGAAGTCTGTCCGGGCGGTATGAAAAACCACTATTTCCATAGAAAGGAGGAAGCGATTCAGTTTCTGTCCGACTGTCCACAAGAAACTTCACTTCGCAGCACTACGCTGGAGGATGTCTTTCTTGAAAAAGTTGGCCGACAGCTGGAACGCAAATAATGATGGGAATCCTTACTGTATTATGGGAAAAATGGGTGGAATTCCGCAGAGATTTTTATAAAATTACTCTGGCGGCCATGATTGCGCCGCTTCTCTACATTCTGGTATTCGGCATGGGAATCCAGACCATGTCTCACGGTCAATCCTATTTAAACTTCCTGATTCCAGGCGTGATTGCCCTGACTACCATGAATGGAAGCTTTAATGCCATTGCCCAGAACCTGAATGTACAGCGTCTTTATGAGAAGGCCTTCGACCAGGTTATGATCTCCCCGACACCTCTCTGGCAATTCATTGCAGGACAGGTTATCGGAGGAAGTCTCCGGGGCCTTTATGCCGGAGTCATTATCATTTTGCTGGTGCTTCCCATCGGAACCGGACTTTGCTTCAATGGATGGTCCTTCCTTCTGATGTTTTTAAACGGAGCTGTCTTCTCCACCATTGGAGTTGTCGTCTCCTTCTATGCGAAAAACCATACGGATGTACCACGTTTTTCCAACTATGTCATTATGCCGATGGCTTACCTTTGCAACACTTTCTTTTCTTCCAAGTCCATGCCTGACGGGATCAGACAGCTGGTAGAATTTCTTCCGCTGTCCCAGACCAGCGCTGCTCTGCGAAGCATTGCCAACCACCAAACATTCTCCTATACCAGTATTGGTATACTGGCTCTCTATCTGGTCTGCTTTGCTGCCGCCGCCTCCTGGTTCCTGTATAAAAAGAAAAACTTGTAAGCATCTTTGAGCAAAGGAAAGGAAAATTGATCATGAAAAAAATATTACTCAGTGTCCTGCTGGCACTGGGGTGCTGCGCATCTGCAGCAAGCCCTGTACTGGCGGCTTCTGAGCCGTCTGCTGTCAGCGAATCCCTCGCCTTAGAGGACGGTGAATATGCCATTGATGTTACCATGACCGGAGGAAGCGGCAAGGCGACTGTCCAAAGTCCGACACTTTTAACTGTAACTGATGGTGTTGCCTATGCTTCTATTACCTGGAGCAGCACCAATTATGATTACATGATCGTCGATGGGCAGAAATATCTGAATGAGAGTGGAGAAGGTTCCAATTCTCATTTTACGATTCCGGTACCGGATCTTACAACGGATCTTCCGATTATCGCAGATACTCTTGCCATGGGAACACCTCATGAAGTCAAGTATACGCTTACTTTTGACCCATCCTCCATCGATTCCAAAAGCAGCCTGCCGCAGGAAGGAGCCAAACGGGTTCTTATAATGGCAGCCATTATTATCATCGGCGGCGGAATCCTCAATCATTTCGTCAATGAGCGCCGAAAAATGGACTACACCGGAAAACAGAAAACAAGATAATAACAAAAAACAGCATGTGAAACCTCTTTATAAAGATTTCACATGCTGTTCTTTTTATCGTATAGAATTATAGTTTACCAAGCTTCAAGGCATATTCTTTTAATTCTCTCAACCCTTCTCCAAGACTTCCCAGGTTTTCTGTGTCCAACGTACAGATGACTCGCTCACAGTTGTCTATCAACTGCTTCGCACGCGCCAGCTGTGCTTCAGAGAACTGTGTAAAGACCTTTTCTGACACCACTTCGACTGCCAGTGCTTTTGCCGAAGGATAGTCAAGATCATTTTCCCACAGAATTCCCGCTGCAAAAGGGATACCTTCTCTTTGCAGACGCCGGAATACACCGGTTCCGGTGCCGTTTCCGGTCAAAACAAACACTTTTGGTTCGCCCTGTACCGCCGGAAGCTCCAGATCACCGGTCAGCTCATCATAGGAGCCGGTGGTCATCTGATACAGTTTCGGAATGTAACCTTCCGTGAAAATCTCCTCCGGTGTTCCGAAGCGGTCCACCCGGTCGCCGCGGACGCAGGCAATCTTATCGGAAATCCGTCCTGCCAGATCCAGTTCATGAAGGGACATGATGACCGACAGTTTTCTTGTCCGGGACATATTTTGTATAATGGAAAGAAATTCCAGCTTATAGCGGATGTCCAGAAAAGAAGTCGGTTCATCCAGGACGATGATATCCGGCTGCTGGCAAAGTGCTCTGGCGAGCATAACCCGTTGTTTCTGTCCGTCACTGGTTTTCATAAAATCCCGCTCCGCCAATTCTTCAATATGAACCAGCCTCATGGATTCGTCTACGATCTTCCAGTCTTCCTCAGAAAGGACACCAAATTTTCCCGTATAGGGATACCGTCCCGTAGACACCACATCTCTGCAGTTCATCATCTCCGGCCGAACCCGCTCTGTCAGTACCACAGACAGCTTCTTAGAAAGCTCTCTGCCGCTTAATTCTTCCATGTTACTTCCATCCAGCACAGCCACACCTCCAAGAGGTTTTAACTGCCGGATAATATTTTTCAGAATCGTTGTCTTACCTGCTCCGTTAGGTCCAATCAGCGTCAGAATCTCTCCTTTTTTCACGCTGAGTTCAATGTCTTTGATTAACGGTACTCCGTGATAGCCAACGGTCAGTCCTTTGGTATAAAAATAAAATTCTTCCATGATCCTACTCCGCCTTCTCTTTCTTCCGGTGAATCATAATATAGATCACCACCGGAGCACCGAATACTGCCGTCACTGTACTGATGGACAACTCTGTAGGGGCAAACATGGTTCTCGCCAGCAAATCGCAGAAAAGACAGAATGTCGCGCCCCCCAGAAAGCAGGCAGGAATCATAAGAATGGGTTTTGCCGTTCCAAACAGATTCTTTACCAGATGAGGCACTGCAATTCCCACGAAGGATACGGGACCTGCAAATGCCGTCACACAGGCAGATAATACGCTGGATAAAAGCACCAGAAGGATCCGGAACATCTGCACATTAAGGCCCATATTTCTCGCATAGGATTCTCCCATCTGATAGGCACTTAATGGCTTGGACAGCAGGAAAATCCAAATCAAAGTGACACCTGTCACAATTGCCATAATTGACACATTATTCCAGGTAATGCCGGAAAAACTTCCCTTGGACCAGTTATGTAAATTCACAATGTCCGCGTCATCCGCAAAGGTGACAATAAAATCCGTAATAGCCGAGCAGATATAACCAATCATAACACCGCTGACAATGAGCATGGACATCTGATCCATCACCCTCGACATAAGGATGACAAATCCCATACAGATCATAGCTCCCACAAATGCGGCAATAATCATGAGCCAGGAGCTTAATTTCAGAGCATTTCCAAGAGATGCCACCATGACTAAAGACACCATCAGCTTTGCGCCAGAGGAAATACCCAAAGTAAAAGGTCCCGCAATGGGGTTATGAAAAAAGGTCTGCAGAAGATAACCAGACAGCGCCAGACCGCCACCCAGGATTGCTGCAGCCAGCGCTCTTGGGAAACGGATACCCATCACAATATCCGTATAAACATCATCTGCTCCATTTCCAAACAAAATCTTCGGAATTTCTGACACCGGAATGTTCACACTTCCAATGCATACATTCAACACCAGAAACACCAATACCAGTACCAGCAAAATTGCAAATGCGGCAGTATATCTGCCCTGTCTTTTCTTCATAGTATCACTCCAGTTTATAGAGATAAGTAAGATCTGCATCATCCCCGATCAGCATCTTGTGAATATCCGAGGTAATGGTTCCCAGCTCCATCGTGGACTGGTACAGATTCTTCGTCGTACAGTATACATTTCCATCCTGTACCGCTTTGAACTTCTCCAACATAGGACTCTTCCCTGTCAGATCTGACAGAGTCTGCATGCTTCCATCAATAGTACTGTTATAGATAATATAGTCTGCATCCTTCGCCCCTGCATAGAACTCTTCCATCTGCATGGACATGGTGGAAGCCACATCATCTTCATCACCCAGTTTATCAAAAATGTATTTGCCGCCTGCCAGTTCAATCATCTTGGGCAGATAATCCGCAGACTTCCTGACATTGACCTCTCCGTTGGTCGTGATGTAGAAAAATGCAACGGTCTTTCCGGTCTCTTCCTCTTCACCGATGGATGCAAAGGCCTCATTTTCTGCTGCGAAAGCCTCCTCCGCTTCCTTTTCATGTCCCGTCAGAAGTCCATAAAGTTTCACCCATTCTGTCCGTCCAAGTGGATTTTTCTCATAACTGGAGTGATCCGTCAAGACCGGAACGCCAAATTTTTCCAGCTGTTCTTTCACTTCCGGTGTATGGGAAATCATGGTATTTTCAATGGCAAGCTCACAGTTTTCTGACAGAATCTGCTCATAGTCTGGTGCAGAGTATTTTCCTGCATAGAGAATATCTCCTGCCTCCATCGCCTCTTTTGCCGCTTCAATGTACCAGGAGTCTGTTTTTAATGCGCTGAACCGTACACTATCTAGAGCATCCAGTGACACAAACATATCCATAACAGAAGATGCCACCAGATATATATTATGTAATGGCTGCTGAAGTACTGTAATATCTTTAGAAAGGTCATCCGGTGCGGTTTTTCCTTCCGGCACCACCAGATACTGTCCGTCATCCGCAATCGTTACCAACGCATATCCATCCTGATAATAATCCACGGAAAACTCTTCCGCATACTCCAGTTCCATACTGTGGTCATATTCAAGTTCTTTGCTGATCTCTGTATTCTTCTCTGACATTCTGCCTGCAGAACCACAGGCCGTCAGTGAAATTGCCAGTACCACACTTACGATACCTGCTGCTATTTTCTTCTTCATCACATTTTCTTCGCTTTCTTCTTTTTAACCAAAACAATCGTCACAGCTGCTGCAACGATCACCACCAACATGATGATTCTCTGTTGGGTTACCACTGATTTTTCTGATTTCAAAGAGGCGCTGTTAAAGGTCAGTGTATATTCGATTTCATGTGGAACGCTCATGGCTGTCGTATCCGCAACTACTTCCATGGGTTCATCAAATACGGTCACCGGAATCTGAAAAACGGAATTGCCCTCCTCATTGACCGGGTCATACTGTACATCTCCCACTTTCATATAATCGTAATGAGAACTGCTCCACTCAATCCGGGCCGTTGCCTGTCCATTTTCAACGGTCAGGATAGCCGGAGAACTAATGGTTGCACGACCACTGCCGCCTTCCAGTGTTACATCTACTGCATATTTTCCATCTGCGAGATCAGATGAGACGGATTCTGTACTGCTTTCCGCAGCCTGAACCGCCATATTCTGTGATCCGGCACCTGTTGCAAGAAGAACTGCCGCCAGCAGAATTCCTGCCGTTTTTGTCAAAATAGTTTTCATTTTCATACTTTTTCCTCCATAGCACAACGACCCGGGCTAGGCCCGGGCCGTCGGTATCACAGTTCTTTTGCTACTGTTCTTCTATTTTTTCCGGATTGGAAACACTTACTTTGTGATCATACCAGGTTCCTTTTGTTCCGATCAATGCCAGATCAAACTCTTCATCGAGTGCTGGAACCGGAACATCAAACCCGTTCACTTCTTCGGTCATACCATCGCTGTAGGTAACCGTATCTGTGGTCGGCTGCAGAAGCTCTGCGCCTTCCTTCTGAGCATCCTCTGCAAGTCCCGGATAGAGATTCACAATATTCTTGGACGGCATTGATACATGAATCGTCATAATGCCATCTTTTACCGTCAGAGTTCCTTTTCCTTCACATGCTTCATTTACATGGAACATGCTGCTGTCTGTATCAAATTCTGCTGTATAGGTTCCATCTTCCAGTACTGCTGCTGCAGTCTTTTCTTCCGTTTCTTCCTGAGCATCCGCCTCGTCCGATGTCTGCTCCTCCGTCAGAGCATCCGTGCCTTCCTGCTCCTCTGCAGGTGCCTCGGTCGCCGCTTCACTCTCTGCCGCCGGCATCTTACTGCCTCCGCAGCCTGTCACCAGTGCACAGCTCATTACCGTCATTCCTAATAATGCGATGATTTTCTTCTTCATTTCCAGTCTTCTTTCTTAGTTCTGATTACTCGTTAATGGCTGCTGCCGTATGAGCAACATAGAGTTCCTGAACAGCCGGAATCTCACCAAGGCCAGCGATCTGAGTATCTACGCTTTCAAATTTTCCAGAAGCCTCAAACTGGCTCTTCCAGGAATCATCATCATCGCCTGCCATATCGTTGTTTGCATGATCGCCTGCTACTACCATCAGCGGACGAAGAATTACTTTGGTGTAACCTGCATCGGCAACTGCCTGAATAACGTTCTCACAAGCAGTCTCTTCCGGCTCACCCTCTACAGTTCCGATAAATACGTTCTCATAGCCAAGTTCTCCCATCTGGGACTGCATCTGGCTGTAGGAAACTTTTGCAGTATGGGAAGTACCATGTCCCATGAATACAAATGCAACACCGTCTTCTTTTGCAGCGTCAAGGCTGTCATAACCTGCAGTCTTTACTGCCTCAGCAGTGATATCTTCTGCAACTGCCTTTTTATCATCATTCACTACGGTAGCGTCATCTCCAACTTCACCAAGCAACGGCTCAGCAACTTTTACAGACTCAAATTTATCTTCGTATGCTGCAACTGCCTCGCACAGCTCATCATACTCTGCACCATGCATCAGATGGGTCGGCTGAACAACCAGGTTCTTAACACCGTTTGCTACTGCGCGATCCAGTGCCTGATCCATATTATCAATAGCTTCGCCATCACGTGCCTGTACATGGTTGATGATGATCTGAGCGGTAAATGCTCTTCTTACAGACCAGTCCGGATTTGCTTCCTGAAGGGCATCCTCGACACCTTTGATATCAGCTACACGGCTGTCATTGAAGGAAGTTCCGAAGCTTGCCACCAGAATCTCATTCTCACCGATCTCATCCTGGTTACGCGGATCGTCTTTGGAAGCATCACCGGTGTCACGTCCGAAGTAGTCCGGATCTGCGTTCTCGCCCTCGACCAGTTCTTTCTGCGCGTCGGTCAGAGCATCCCATGCTTCTTTGGCTGCCTTGCAGTCTTCGTCAGTAGTATCGGTTCTCTCCTGAACGTAGATTTTGTCAATCAGAGCTGCTACATTGTCAGCTGCTGCCTGATCTGCATCCTCGTCTGCTGCTTCTGCAGTATCGTCTGCCTCAGTGGTCTCCTCTGTTGCAGTATCATCTGCTGCTTCAGTGGTCTCCTCTGCTGCAGTATCCGTTGCCGTACTGCTGCTTCCACATCCATTTACCATGGTTGCTGTCATTGCTGCTACGCAAAGCATTACTACAAGTTTCTTTTTCATCTTAATCTCTCCCTTATGATAAGAAATTTTTTTGTAAGTAATTGAAAATTCGAACATACTCGGGAGAAATAAAAAATCCAACGCATGAGAATGCAGCTGGATTGTATAGAAAAATATATTTTTCGGTACAATCAAACCTCGTGACCTGGAATTAAAAAACGTTTTTGTTTCTTTCCCGTACCGCAGCTGGCAGGTCTCCTGGCTTTCAGCTTTTCCACACCGATCGTCTTCCCAAGTCCATGACTGACCCAGTGACATTATGATCATGCAACGCTGTATACAGTGACGAGCTCCGCACAGGCTTTTCACCTGTTTCCCTATTCTCCGTAAAAACGGCACCAACTACTTCTTATTCTATTTTCGAATCACTTAACATATGTACTATACCACTTTATCTCAGATACAGCAACCTCTTTTTTCGCGGCAGGATATTTTCCTGCCGCTGCTCTATTCTGCAATGAAAATTACAGCATACTCTCCGGTTTAAAAAGAGATTTTACATGATCAATCTCTTCTTTTGATGCCTTTTCCGCCGGAACATAATAAGATTTTTCCCGGGCAATCTGATATAACTGCTCCTGTGCGGTCTCTGCCTTGTTCCTCATCTGTTTGAGGGTCTGTTTTAACTGCGGATCCTCACTTTGGGAAATATATTCCGCATACATTTTCAATTCTCCATTGATGCCGGTCAGCGCATCACTGACCATGTTTTTTTCATTCATCATCCTGTACGCCCTCCTAATTTAAAAATCCCATCAACTGCTGTTTATTCTCTTTTGCTGACTGAGCTGCCTGCTGAAAATACTGTTTCACACGGCTGTCAGTTGCATTTTCCGCGTAAGTCTCAAATTTTGCCTTACAGGTTTCGCTTCCGCCGATGAGATGGCGAAGATTCTGGACATCCAGTTCTGATAACTGTGACATAAAAAATACCTCCTTGTTTTCCATACTCCTGACTACGATTCCAGTATGTGAAAACAGAGAGGTATTTATACCTGACAAATACAGGTTACAGTTCCTCGTAAAGCTGTTCGTACTGCTTTGCAGAGTGTTCCCATGAAAAGTCTGCATTCATCGCGCGTTCTACCATCTTATTCCAGGATTTTCTCCTGTCATAGTAGATCTCCTCGCCATAACGAATTGCTTCGAGCATTTCGTGGGCATTGTAATTTGTAAAGGAAATTCCGGTTCCGGTCTCTTCATATTCATTATAGGGTTCTACTGTATCTTTCAGTCCGCCGGTCTCTCTGACGATCGGAAGAGAACCGTATCTCAGGCTCATAAGCTGACTTAAACCGCACGGTTCGAAAAGGGACGGCATCAGGAATGCATCACTGGCTGCATATATCTTATGTGACATTTCATCCGAATAATAGATGCAGGCAGCTACCTTATCCCCATATTTCCACGCGAAATGACGAAACATATTTTCATAACGTTCCTCACCAGTTCCGAGTACAACAATCTGCACCGCATCCTGGCACAATTCATCCATAATACGATCAATAAGATCGAATCCCTTCTGATCGGTCAGTCTGGAGACGATACCAATCATCATGACTTTCTTGTCCTGCGGAAGTCCCAGCTCTTTCTGCAGTGCAAGTTTATTTTTTACTTTATTCAGACGGAAGTTGCCAACACTGTACCGCGCACTGATCTTCTGATCTGTCTGCGGATTCCACTCCTTATAATCAAGTCCGTTCACAATTCCCTTAAGTTCACCGGACCGGGCTCTCATCAGGCCATCCAGATGTTCCCCGTAGAACGGAGTCTTAATCTCCTCCGCATAAGTATTGCTGACCGTTGTAATCCGGTCTGCATAAACAATGCCGCCTTTCAGATAATTTGCGTCACCAAACGCCTCCAGTTTGTCCGGCGTAAAATATGACATATCCAGTCCTGTCGCATCCTGTACTGTCTCGATATTCCAGATTCCCTGAAACTTCAGGTTATGGATTGTCATTACGGATTTCATATTCACATAAAATCCGCCTTCATGAAAGCTGTCTTTTAAATAGACGGGTACCAGTCCGGTCTGCCAGTCATGACAGTGTACAATATCCGGCTGATATCCTACCACTGGCAGGATTGATAATGCCGCCTTTGAAAAGAAAGCAAATTTTTCCACATCCTCATGGATATATCCGTATGGTTTCTCACCGGCAAAATAGTATTCATTGTCAATAAAATAATACTGTATGCCGTCATACTTCATCTCCATAATTCCCACATATTGGCTTCTCCAGGCCATATCCATATAAAAACTGGTGACGAAATTCATCTTTTCTTTCCATTCCGGTTTAATACACTTATAATTGGGAATGATCACTCTGACTTCATATTTTTCTTTATCAAATGCTTTCGGCAGTGAACCGACTACGTCTGCAAGGCCCCCTGTCTTTACAAATGGCACACACTCCGATGCAATAAATAATATTTTCTTCATTTCATGCACCCCTCCGGTTTTTAACAACATTATAACTCACCGGTGGTATCTTTGAAAGCAATTTTCACAAATTATGCCTGTTTTTTATAGTCCAGTCGTATTTTATCCGCAATCAGGGCAATAAACTCTGAATTTGTCGGTTTTCCTTTTCCAACGCTCACGGTATATCCGAACAATCGGTCAATCGTATCCATCTTTCCTCTGCTCCATGCAACTTCTATAGCATGCCGGATTGCACGCTCCACCCTGCTTGGTGTTGTCTGATGTCTCTTCGCAATCGTTGGATAAAGGATCTTGGTTATAGAATTCAGCATATTCATATCTTCGACTGCCATCATAATAGCATCTCTTAAGTACTGGTATCCTTTAATATGTGCAGGAACTCCAATCTCATGAATCATATCCGTAACATCCGTTTCCAAATTTCGCGTCTGGTAGACTGCTTTCGTCTCATAGGGTTCGATTTTTTTGATTTCTGCTTTTTTCCGCTGTCTGTTTTTAAGGTTCTGAATGCGGTTCAGAAGCATTTCATGATCAAATGGCTTCATAATGTAATAACTGGCTCCCAGTAAAAACGCATCTTCCGTAATCCGTTCCTGTCCGATCGCTGAAATGACTACAAACTCAGGCTTCTTCTGAAGAGTCTTATCCTGTCCGATCTTCTCCATCACGGAAAGTCCATCCAATTTCGGCATAATAATGTCCAGCAGTACAATATCCGGCTCTTTCTCTTTAATCATCCGACAGGTTTCTTCTCCGTTATGGGCGATTCCGACGACTGCAAAATCGGAATCCTGCTTCAGTATATGATCAAGGATTTCTGCCATCCTCTCATTATCATCCGCAATAGCCACATTCCACCTGCTCATTCATAGCCCTCCTTTTTCCCATTTTCCTAGTCTCCTTTCTACGGCATTATACATAATTCCTCAACATCCATAGAAAAATTATAAAAAAGTTGTTTCATTCTTACAAGTATTATTTATCTGACTTTTTCGACAAATGCGTTAAGATTTCGCAAATTTTTTATAAAAAGGAAACAGGCTGTCTGATTTGACAGTCTGTTTCTTTTTATTCATTATTTATTCCTGTTCCTGCGGAACCTCTTTTTTCTTTTTCCAGAAATAAAATCTATGCCAGCGCTCTTTACGCGTCTTCTTACTGGTACCGTATACCATCAGATAGAATACCGGCATCAGAAGGAGAATCAGCAATGTGGAAGCCACAAGACCTCCGATAATAACCAGCGCCATTCCCTGCATCATAACAGCGCTTTCGCCACCAATACCAAGGGCACTTGGTGTCATGGAAATAATGGTGGTCAGGGTTGTGATCAGAATCGGGCGAAGTCTCGTCTTACCGGATTCAATCAGGGCATCCTCAATATCCATTCTGCGGCGCAGCATATTCACACCATCGACATAGAGAATACCATTATTTACAACCGTACCAACCAAAGTCAGCACACCCATCAGACCTACCATACTAAAGTCTGTACCACTTAAGAATACTAATCCAAATGCACCGATCAGACTGAATGGGATACTTAACATAACCATCAAAGAGAACTTTGGAGACTCAAACTGCATGGCCATAACAAGGAATACCAGGAATAATGCCATTGCAATGGCTTTTCCCATATCTCCGAACATATCATCCTGCATCTTATCCATCATGGTCTCTGCCTCACCTACACTGTCCGGCAGATCCAGCGTATTCAGGAACTCATCCATGGCATCCTGGATATCTGCTTTGTCATCAGAAAGGCAGGTAGCACTTACTGTAACGGTGTATTTTCCATCCATCTTCATAATGGTCTGGGCTGCATCTGTATATTCCAGTGTTGCCATTTCAGAAAGGGGCACGCCTGCTACCTCTGTATCCAACAGCTGGGTGGCATTATCATAGGTTCCTTCCGGAAAAGAAAGATCTACATCATATTCTTCCCCATCCGATGTAACAGTCATGGCTTTTGTACCACTTAAGGTACTGTAAAGCATTCCGCCTACCTGCGTCGGTGTCAGTCCATGACTCATGGCACTTAACGGATCCACTACCACCCGAAGCTGCGTCGTGGACGCTCCTGCATCGGTAGACACATTCAGTACACCTGGAATATTCCATGCTGCATCCTGAATCATTTCTGATGCATCTTTCACATCTTCCAGATTCACAGAACCAACGGTCAAAGTTGCACCGGAACCTGTCGTACTGCTGCCCATGGACATGGAACTGGACATGGTGATATCAAGCTGCATATCCGAAACATTCTTCGTATCCTGCACCCATTGATCGACAACTTCCTGAGTCGTCATCTTTCTGTCATCTTTCAAGGTTGCGGAAATGGTTGCAGAACCTGCGGAAGCCGTCAACGTATAGCTTTCCACATTTTCATCTGCTGCCACCAGATCTTCAATCTGGACGATTTGCTCATTGACTACCTCGACACGGGTTCCCGGCCGGAACGTAGCAGTCACAGAGATCATTCCTTCATCCATGGTCGGCATGGAAACAATATTTGTCATGCTCAGAATCCAGAAAGAAGCCACCAGCAGAAGCACAGCTGTCAGAAGGCAGGTTTTCTTCTTATGCAGAAGTTTCCGCTCCACATGATCGTATTTTTCTTTGATTTTATTAAGGAAGACATTCAGCCGCAGTTCCTTTTTCTGTGTTGGTTTATACAGTTTAAAGAACAGCGGAACCAGTGTAATCGCAGAAATCAGGGAAGCTACCATCGAAAATACAATGGTCAGACCCAGCTGCATGAAAATCTGTCCTGTCATACCGCCCGAGAAGCAAAGAGGCAGATAAACAACAACGGTTGTAATCGTAGATGCCACGATGGATGCTACTACCTCCGTCGTACCCTGCAACGCTGCTTCTGAAAAATCCGGTACCCGGTCATTCGCACGGAAACAGCTCTCAATCACGACACTGGAACTGTCGACCATCATACCGATGGCAATCACCAGACCTCCCAGAGTCATGATATTCAGAGAAAATCCCATCATCGACATGACAATCACGGTCATCAACAAAGAGATCGGCATGGAACATCCAACGATGATTGACGCTTTCCAGTCTCCGAAAAAGATAAACAATACAATCATGGAAAGAATAACTCCCAATACCAGGGTACTACCAACTGAGCCGAGAGATTTCTTAATCATATCGGAAGCATCATAGGTAGCTGCAACTACAACGTTTTCATTTTTCTCCTGAATGTCATTCATGGTTTCTTTTACAGAATTTACCATGCCGATGGTACCAGCACTCTGGTTCTTGGTCATGCTGACCGTTACTGTATCTTCTCCATTGTATCTTGCGATACTATCTGCATCTTTCACAGTCCATTCTACATCTGCCACATCAGACAGCTGAATCAGGCTTCCCGTTGCTGTGCGCAACGGAATCTTCCGGAGTACCTGCACGGTATCTGTATCAGCTGTACTGATCACACTGATGGACTGACTGCCCTGATCTACAGAACCAAGGGGGATCGTAAAGTCTGAGGCTTTCATGTACTGGGCAATGGAGTTCATATCCAGTCCGTACTGATTCATCTCGTCTCTATTAAGTTCTACCTTTATATGCTGTTCCTGACCTCCAGATACGGTTACCTGAGCCACCGTACTCAGTGCTTCCAGTTCTGGAACCACATCCTGCTTTACAAATGCAAGTGCATCTGTTCCGTCCGTCGTGCTGACAGAATAAGAAATACTCGGCATAGAATCCATGTTCATCTCGATGATCATCGGATCCTGCGCATCATCCGGCAGATCTCCCTTTACCTGGTCAAGTGCTGCCCTCAAATCAAGATAGGCATCATTCACATTCTGGTCATAATCATACTGCAGAAGAACCATAGAAACATTTTCCATGGAACGCGAAGTAATAGATTTTACACCACTTAAACTTCCTGCCTTATCCTCAATCATACTGGTAACCAGATCATCTACCGACTCGGAATCCGCACCTGGGTAGACCGTATATACGATCTTCATCGGCATCTCCATATCCGGCATCAGTTCCAGACGAAGCCCCATCAGAGATGAAAATCCGAAAACAAACAATGCCAGAACCGCCAGAAGTGTGGATACAGGTCGTTTTAATACTAACCTCGTCAATCGATTCATTATTCAGCAGCCTCCTCATCTGAAGCACTGTTGTCAGTTTCCTCATTTTCAGCTGCTGCATCTGCGGGGGTATCCTCTGTAGCCTCTTCTTCCTGCTCCGGTGATGCCACCGATTCGCCGTTCAGAGACACGATCTCGGCATCTGCACCATTTCTCAGCTTGGAAGACCAGTTGCTGACTACCAGGCTGTCTGCGTCAAGTCCATCTTCGATAATCGCATGGTCATCATCCATAAGGCCTACCGTGACCGAAGTACGCACCAGTTTATTATCTACCACACAGTAAACATAGGCATCTCCGCCGGAAAAATAAAGAGCATCGAAGGGAACCAGCGTACTGCCATCTTCTTTCTCGGTAGTTGCACTGACTTTCACAGATACACCATTCGGAAGTTTATCCCCTGCTCCAGGAATGGTTGCTTTCACCTGGAAGAGCTTCGTCTGCTGTCCTGCCATGGTGCCAATCTCTGTGATAGTACCGTCAAAAGTCTCTCCATTTCTCTCTACGGTCACATGGTCACCTACATTCATCGTATTCTTTGCCTTTTCTGTTACATTGAAGGTAACCGTCATGGAATCTTTATTGGAAATAATGTAAGCCGGATTTCCAGCTGCTGCCATATCTTCTTTCTTTACATTGGCTGCCTCTACCACACCACTGATCGGTGCTTTCACCGTATAGAAATCTAACTGCATCTTTGCAGAATCCACGCCAACAGATGCTGCCTGAAGCTGTGCGGCGTATGTAGCGTCGGTCTCCGGGTAAACTTCGTTCTGGGTAATGGAGTAGGTCTGCTCTGCAGTGTTCAGGTTATCCTGAATCGTATCTTTTCCATCTTTCAGCTGCTCAATACCGGATTTTAACTGGGTCTTGCCACTCTCAATGGAATTTAATGCTGCCTGAGCAGTGCTTAAGCCCTGTTTCGCAATGGCAAGCTGGGAGGTAGTTGCTTCTACTTTGTTCTGTGCTGCCTGGAGATTCGCTTCTGCTGTTTTTACTGCTGCTTCCTGTACAGATGTATCTACTACAGAAGTCTCTTCATTTCCTTCTTCTCCACTTTCTGAAGTTTCATTACTTCCCGCTTTTTTTGCTTCTTCTAATGCGGTTTTCGCTTTTTCCAGTTCTTTATTAGCCGTTTCAACCGCTTCATTCTGGACACCAAGGCTTTCTGTCAGCTGATCCACGGTCGTCTGAGTACTGGATACCTGCGAGTTCGCCGTCTTTTTCTGCTCCCGCAGTTTATCCAGATCATCTTCCATATCATCAATGCTGTCGTCCGCATCACTCAGTTTTTCTTTTAACTGGCGGATCTGCTCTTCTGTCTGATAATTCTGCAGATCTCGTGATCCGCTGGTAGCTGCGGTCACTCCTGCCTGTGCTTGGCTATAGGAAGCTTCTGCACTCTTCATCTGAAGCTGAGCTGCCTCATCATCGATTTTAAACAGCACATCGCCTTCCTTTACCGTATCTCCCACCTCAAAATAGGCAGCAGTAACTGTTCCGGATACTTTCGGAGTCACATATACCTGCTGCTGCGGTTCTACCGTTCCTATGTAAGTTGTATCATTTGTCAGCTCTCCTGTCGTAGGATTTTCCACCTCTACAGCAACCTTGCTGATCTCTGTCTTTTCTTCTTTTTTACCACAGGCAACTGTGGACATACTCAGAGTCATAATGATTCCCATTGCTATGAGTCTTTTTCTATTCATTCTCGTCATTCCTCCTTGTTTCGTTATTTTAGCCTCGCCCAGATTATACCAGTTTTTTTAACAAAATATAAATTTATGTCACATGAAATTCTTTTTTTTATTCATACTCCGTTCACAATCATTCTATATGATATTGTACAATTGTTAAACTGCAATTTATAAATCATTTTAAGTGAGGTGTATCTATGTTTCATATTTTAGTTGTCGAAGACGATCAGGCCCTGAACAAATTAATCTGCAGGGTTTTAAATAAAAATGGCTATGAGACTTCCGTTGCTTTTGATGGAGAGCAGGCACTCGAAATGCTGGATCAGACTTATATTGATCTCATTGTTACTGATCTGATGATGCCACGCATGGATGGGTATGATCTGACCAAAGCACTCCGTGACAGCGGTTATCAGCTCCCGATTCTGGTCGTGACTGCCAAAGATACTTTTCCGGATAAGGCAAAAGGATTTAAACTCGGCATTGACGACTACATGGTAAAACCCATTGATGTCAATGAACTGCTCCTCCGCGTGGAAGCACTCCTCCGCCGGGCAAAAATTATCTATGAAAAAAAGCTGGAGTTCGACCACGTCTGCCTGGATTACATTAACCTGACCGTTACGATCGATGAAAAATCCCAGATTCTTCCGCAGAAAGAGTTTCAGCTTCTTTATAAACTGCTCTCTTTCCCGAACCATACTTTTACCAGACAGCAGATTATGGACGAGCTGTGGGGTTACGATTCTGAAACGGATATCCGTACGGTAGATGTGCATATCAACCGTCTACGGGATCGTTTCCGGGATATTCCTTATTTTCAGATTCAGACCGTCCGTGGTCTTGGATATAAGGGGATCATCGAGAAATGAAAAAGAATTTTTATTCCATCTGGATGAGAGTTGTTCTCTGCTGTTTCTGGGTGATGATCTGTACTTTCCTGATTATCGGATTTACCATCCATCTTATGAACCGGTTAAATATATGGAATTTATTTCCACTCCCAATCACCGGTCTGCATTTCATTATCCTGCTGGCTCTTGTTGCACTAGTTCTCGGAATGTTTATCAGCGTGTTCATTTTCCGCTATGCGCTGAATCCCGTTTCCGAGCTTTCGAAAGCTATGCAGAAAGTGGCCGACGGTGATTATACGGTAAAATTGGATGTTCCAGGAAACAAAAGCGAGATTTACGAACTTTTAAACAATTTTAATGTGATGGTACAGGAACTGAATAGTACAGAAACATTGCATTCTGACTTTATCTCTAATGTTTCCCATGAGTTCAAGACCCCCCTTGCCACCATCACCGGCTATGCGACTCTCCTGCAGGACGACACCCTCACGCCCCAGGAACGGAATGAATATATAGAAACCATCATTACCAGTGCAAGAGAGCTTTCCAAAATGACAGGAAATATTTTGAGCCTTTCCCGCCTGGAAAATCAGACTATTATCACTGATCAGGAAGATTTCCGGGTGGATGAACAGATCCGTTGGATCATCTTAAGGGCTGAATCCGCCTGGTCTGCAAAGAATCTGGTTCTTGAACCGGAGCTTGATAAAATCACATGGTATGGAAATCAGGAACTGACTTCCCATATCTGGAGTAATCTCATTGATAATGCTATCAAATTCACTCCAGCAGGTGGGGAAATTACCATCAAAGCCTCCATGGATGAAGAATGGCTGACGGTCAGTGTGCAGGATTCCGGTATCGGTATCACACCGGATATTCAGTCCCGGGTTTTCGACAAATTTTATCAGGGTGATACGTCCCACAAGAAAAAGGGCAACGGTCTGGGACTTGCACTTGTCCATCAGATCGTCACCCTTTACGGTGGTCATATAACATTAGAAAGCATTCCGGATCTTGGCAGTACCTTTACCGTCTGCCTGCCGGCACATCCTTCTTCTGAGCAGGAGTCTTCACTCCCTTTACCTTAAACATTCTCGCAGTAAACGGCGGCAGATCTGCATACAGGGTCTGCGGCCGTTTTCTGTGTTCTTCATCTACAATACGGAAATTCTGATCCTCTGGTGATGTATTTCCGCCAAATTCCTTCCAGTCCGTGTTAAGCAGTTCTTCCAGTTCGTAATACATAGGCAGACCCACCGGAAAATCCTTCCAGAACTGATCTGACAGATTCATCACTGTCACAATGGTCTCTCCGCCAGCCCGGCGTTCCCATGCATAGGTCACATAATCTGCCGCATCTACTTCCAGCCATTCAAAACAGTCCTGATTATATTCTCCATCATACAGTGACCGTTCCTCCAGATAAAGATGCGCAAGCTTCGCATAAAAATGATGGAAGGCATCATGAAGCGGATACTTCAGGATATCCCAGTCCTGCTCCCTTGTCTCATCCCATTCGCGAAACTGTGCGAATTCATTGCCCATGAAATTCAGCTTCTTTCCGGGATGTGCATAGACATAGGTATAAAATGCCTTTGCCTGCGGGAATTTATTCTCATAATCTCCCCACATTTTCTGAATAATCGTGGCCTTGCCGTGTACTACTTCATCATGAGAGAAAGGCAGCAGGAACAGATCACTGTAAAAATACATCATGGAAAAGCTGAGTTTGTGATAATCATAAGGGCGATACACCGGAGCTGTCTGGAAGAAGCGCAGTGTATCATTCATAAATCCCATATCCCATTTATAATCAAATCCCAGGCCATTGTATTCTGTCGGTGCCGTTACTTTCGGGAAATCTGTGGAGTCCTCTGCCATCAGAATAGCAGACGGATGCAGCTTATGGAGGCCTGCATTCATATTTCTCAAAAATTCCACTGCACGCTCATTGACACCTCTTGCCGGATCACCATTCCAGTAAATGGCACGGCTGATGGCATCCATACGGATTCCGTCAAAATGAAATTCTGTCAGCCAGTAATTCGCGGCACTCTGCAGAAAACTTCTGACTTCTCCACGACTGTGCATAAAATTCATCGTTCCCCACTCACTGTAGGCGGTGTCCGGATGGGGAAACTCATACAGAGGCGTTCCGTCAAAATTCAGAAGACCATAATCATCCATAGAGAAGTGTACCGGCACAAAATCTGTAAACACACCTATTCCATTTTCATGACAGAGTTCTACCAGTTTTTTCAACTGCTGTGGCGTTCCATAACGGGACGTCGGTGCGAAAAATCCAGTATTCTGATATCCCCAGGAACAATCCGCCGGATGTTCCGATAATGGCAGAAATTCAATATAATTGAATCCCATTTTCTTCAGATAAGGAATCAGTTCTTCTGCCAGTTCTTCATAATTATACCAGCTGCCATCCTCTTTTTGTTTCCAGGAGCCTGCATGCAGCTCATAGATATTCATAGGATTGTTATAGTTCTTTTCCGTATTCTGGTTGTTAGTCCACTCATCATCTGCAAATTTCCAGTTTTCATCTACAATCCTGGATGCAAAACCCGGTCGCAGTTCCATCAGCATCCCATAAGGATCACAGTGATACACCACGTTACCCTGTGCATCCGTGATTGCATATTTGTAATACATACCCGCTTCTGCATTCTGCACGGTTACTTCAAACACTCCGGGATTCTCTTTCTGTTTCATCTCCAGCAGTTCCCATCCGCTGAAATCTCCCTGCAGCTCCACCTTTGCTGCATTGGGTGCATAGACCCGGAATATAGCACCCTTCTTTAATAAATGTGCACCAAAATATTTGTAGGCATCAAATACCTTTCCCTGTAAAAATTCCTGAAAATTCATACTTTTCCCCCGTATGAGCTTTTCTTTTATTGTATCGAAAATAATGTGGATATACAAGATACAAAGACAGGATTTTCGTCTTATTCCTGCAGAGCATTTCGAATGGGCTTCCGGCTCGCCTCCTGTTTCCCGTATGAGGATTTGAGCCTTCCGCTGATGATAGAATACCAAAGATTTCCGTTAAGAACTATCATGATCAGGTGAATTCACATAAAGATTTTGTAAAATATTATTTTATAATTCCGGAACCCGTTTTTTCACTTCCGCAGATACCACGCCGATCAGCAATCCGGTAATCACGCCTGCTGCCAGCAGCACGGGACTATAATAGATGAGATTCACGGATTCCAGCACCAGCATGGCCATAAAAAGCTGACCCACGTTATGCATAACACCACCTATCATACTCACACCATAAATACTGAATGCACCGCTTTTTTTTGCCAGCAGCATAGCAAGAAAACTGACCACAGCACCTGAGAGACTATAAAGAATCATGGACAAGTTTCCAAAGAGAAATCCAGAAAGGAAAATCCGCATCATGTTCACGCAGAGTGCTTCCACTGGAGTCAATGTGTACAGTGCCCATACGATCACGATATTGGCAAGTCCCGGTTTTACACCAGGTATCCCAAGCGGAATGGGAATCAAAAATTCAATATATCCGGCAATCAGACCAAGGGATGTCAAAAGTCCCATCAGTGCCAGCCGTCTTGTTTTATCATTTCTCATAAAATATCCTCATATACTATATGTTCAAATTATAATATATGGATTTGTAAAATACAACTATATTGACAACTAAAACAGCCGTTGGACATATAGTTCATCTCCATGGCCCTAACACCCATAGTAAAAAGCATTCCTGTCCAAACTCACTGCCACTGTTTAAAAGTACAGAATAATCACCCTCAATGAGAGCCTGCGCTTCCTTTCTGGATAATCTTAATGATCGCTTTCGCTGATATGGTCCCTGCTTCTGCTTCATTTCAAACAGTGCAAAATCCGCATCAGGACTATATACCCGCAAACGAAACTTCCTTCTTAACTCCAGACCATCTTCTTTTTCCTGAAAATCCCGATTTGACAAAGAATCAAAGTACAAAGAACGTACCTGGTAACCATCTGGTCCATTATGTAAATCGGTATGAACCACATTTGACAGATAATTCCGGAGTTTTAATGCTTCTGCCTGATTCAGCAGAAATTTCTTTTCTTCCCGCAGTACATCGCGCACAATATTATTTCCTCCTGCTTTTGCTTTTTAGTAAATACAACTATGCTACATCTTCATACAATCTCAACCATTCTATCTTCTATTGACACCACTTTCGTTATAAAAATGTTCCTTACTCTCATACATTCTCTCATCTGCAGCTTTGGAGATTTCGTATATGCTGCCCCAATTTCCCTCTGTACTGAAAACCCATCCATATGAAACCGTCATTGAATCCACAAACTCACCGTGCCAGTTAGTTATGTTGGATTTAAATCTATGTATCATATTTTCAAACTCGTTTATATCCTCTGTAATGATAACAGCAAACTCATCTCCACCGATCCTATAAACCTTTCCATATTCATTAAAACTATTTTTCATACAATCAGCCGCTGCACATATAAGCTCATCACCTGCCACATGACCATAAGTATCATTTACTCGCTTCAGCCCATTTAAATCTATAGAAATGTACACCCACTCATCACAAATCTTAAGCTTGTTTATATCATTCTCATATGCATGTCTATTAAGACATCTGGTAAGCTCATCTGTATTTGATGTGTATATCAGTTTTTCTTTTTCCAATCTTTCTTTTGCAATTTTGGAAAATGTATATGTTATACAACACGATGCTAATACCATATAGGCACCAACTATACAAATAGCAATAATACTGCCTTGCAAATAAAATGAATCCTCCACCGTTACAGCAACAATATATTTATCATCCTGACGAATTATACATCTGCAAGGGCTTCCATCCACTTTGATATGTATTACAGTTACACCATCACTACTGACACGATCCGATGGTATTCCTATTTCCTCAAGTTTTTTTCCTATTTCACTCCTGTCTGTAGCACCCTCGATAGTCTGTGTATCTACATCTGCCGCAACAATTCTCATCCCTTTATATACTGGCATTCCCGATACTACATTAGAAATGGTATTCTGCTTTATCGCATCGAGAAGTCTTTTGGGCTCAATGCCCACCTGAATCATCTTCGTTCCATCCTCATTCCAAGTGATCGCATACATCATTTCCTTTGCTTCCGAAGTATTAGGGGTAACATCCTGACACATTGTCAACGATTTGTTCTCAAGCATTGGCTTAAAATATCCCATCTGCTCGCCAGAAGAAAAATTATAACCAAAATACTTTGGCACCGAACCACTATAAATATACCCGTGCTCATCAAACAAATGTATTTCATCAACCGCCATTAATTTCGCTATTTCCTGCAATTCATCAACATCACATTCTATCTCAGGATTGGCATCAATAATATACGACACTGCTTTAGCCCTTATAATATAATCATCCTTTAACGATTTAATAAGTTCGTTCTTGCTCTTATCATTTTTATTAAGCACAGTAATCACACGATCAACAAGTACTTTCGATGTTCCATATGCATTTCTGTCATTGACATATTTCAGAATAATCGCTTCAAGCAGTAATGCAATAACAATTATTACAACAGATAAAGTTACAATTTTCCTCTTCTTCATATTTTCCTCTATTTCTTTGTCATTCGTACCTAAACGGTTGTTCCCACCACTCATCTCTTCGACTACATTATCTTCAGATTTCCAAATTATGTAGAATGATCCTGCACCATAATCACAATATCGGCATTGTTTTATACGAATACTTTCGATTATTTCATTTTTCAAAAAACGTTTCATTTATTATTAATTAAACTATACCACATTGTTAATCTATTTTCTATACACCTTTACTAGTGTGCCGACAAGCTGATTTCTAATGCAAGGTGTGTTACCATAAATTATCCAAATTCATTTATCAAAAAGGAGTTTTTTATGGGACGTCATACGCAATATATAGTTTCGCTTAGTCAGGAAGAGAAAAACAAGCTGCAGGCAATGAGCAAAGATAGAATACAACGGTAACAACCATTGTAGCAACTGCACGCGATTATTTTCAAATTGCACAAAGTATTTACTATTTTTGTTCATAATTTATAAAATTTTATAAAAAGGTCAAAAAAAATCCCGCCCTGCCCTGTTTTGATGGTAAGACGGGATTTTTATAACAAATGGAATTGTTTTACGGAACCCAATATCTGATAATCTGTACGATCTGTTCCTGTCTGACCGTGATTACTGTATTGTTACAGATAAACGATATATCACTATTTTCAATGGCATTCGGCAGGTCTTTTAACTCTACTATCGGCAGGTCTGACTCCTGTTCAGAACCTGCCTGATCTTCAAATGTCACATCATCCGACAAAGGAATCGTTACCTTGCCAACAGAATAATAAACCGGATAATCATTAACGGTCACAGTACGATACAAGCCGTCCTCTTCCATCAATTCAATTCCATCATTTTCAATGCCCCCATTAATCTGAATAAAACCTGTTTCGGAATTCTTTTCCACCTTATCCACTGTAATTTCTTTGTTGCAAAATTGAATTTTGGAACCGTTCGCTAAATTGTCTATGGCTTCCATTTCATAACGGTCATATTCATATACTTCTACCGTCAATTTATATCCGCCATCTGTTTTAATAAGGTCATCTGCTGTAAATGAAACCGAATATCCGCCATCAGCCAAGGCATCCTGCGCCGTTTCCAAAGGATATAATGGTTTTACCACAGCTTCCGATTCTTCCGTATTTGTCCCGGTTTCCGTGTTTACCCCGATTTCTGCATCCGGTGCAGAAGCTCCGCATCCGGTTGCTGCACCTACGGTCAACACTGCTCCCACTAACATAATAACGAATAAATTCTTTTTCATAATCTTTCATACCCTTCCTTTTTATTTTTTCTGAATAATATGATCATAAAAGCCCAGCGTTAAAAAACCATTAATTTTTCCCCTGTTTTGGCAAAATATATTGCACGAATTTTCCCATATTTTTTATGCAATATTTGTAAAACCTCTGATACTCCGGCACCATATATCTGCCTTTATAGCTTTCTATAAGATCCTCTGCAAACTGTTCCTCAACCGGCTCTGCGCTGCTTATATCCCAGTCCTTGCTGTATGCCATATACCACGGCTGAGCGGGTGATGCTGCCGCATCGTAAAGAATTGCCTGAACAACTGAAAGTTCCTTGCCGTCTATGGCATAATAGAACCATGCGCTGTTTGCAGCTCCCGATGATGCCTCATTTGCAATAAGATAGCCGCCTTCCTCCAGTCCGGCGATATAATAACGGTCACGCTCCTGCCCGGCAAAAATCTGTACAGGAACACCGTCTTCTAAGGTATACAATTCAAAGAGCATTTTATTCACAAATTCATCTCCGTGAATGGCTCCGATCATCAGCTCACATACCCCATCACCATTTACGTCCAGAAAAGCATATCCGACATTTTCCAGAGCGTTTCCCTCCTGACAGTAGAGGCTTAACTGGCTTAATCCTTCACTGGATAGTTTCTGTCCATCCCATTTTTCGCTCAGAGCAGCATAGTATTTATCCAAAACCTCTCCATACTGTTCCTCATAAGATCCCAAAACATCTGCTTCCTCTTTTTTATCAGATTCCTGCACAGTGCTTTCTGTCTGTTCTGTGACACTTTCTTCTCCTGCTTTTGCCGGTTCCACACTTTGCGTTTTAGTGCCGCAGGCAGTCAGGACAAAAAGCATCATGCCGATACTACAGGCTGACAACATCTTTTTCTTCATGACCATTTTTTCTTCCTTTCCATCATGTTATTATCTTCTCCGGTCAATGCCGGTCATACGGTAATACCCGCTTTTATCCTCATAAATCAGACGCTCAGCTTCACCCATGAGCTTTTGAAAAATGCCGTATGTTTCCAATTAATCCGTACAGGGCAATCATAAAAAAACCGGCGTTAAAAAACCGTTAATTTTCCCCCTGTTTCAGCAAAATATTGCACAAAGTATTTACTATTTTTTTTCATAATTTATAAAATTTTATAAAAAGGTCAAAAAAAATCCCGCCCTGCCCTGTTTTAAGGGTAAGACGGGATTTTCCATCTGCCGTTGCTTCTTTCCTAAATCCTGCTGTCCGGTTTTTGAAAAACTGCGGCTTCTTTCATGTTGTTTAACTGTCCGTTTCTGGTTTCCGACCACGAATACTCTTTCAGGTAATATCCCCCGTAACTTTTCAGTCCCTCCGTCTCCCCGTCCAGTATGCGGTACAGATCGCATTCCACCATGTCCTTCACAATATACTTGCTCTTTTCATCAGAACCGATAATATCCTCAATCCCATTTTTCTTAAGCTCGTCCATAAGCTGGTAGAAAGTGACCCGGTACAAGGTCTGCGTCTTTTCATCCGCACACCTGTCCTGCCACAGACAGGCTATGGCTTCCCCGGTCGTCAGCCCTGCTTCCCCCCTGTCCACCAGCAAGGCAAGCAGCTCCTGTTTTTTTCCGCCCAGAGCCAGCCGCTTTCCGTCCACATGCACGGTAAAACTGGGTATTGTTTCGATTTCCACCCTCTTTTTGGGACGGGAGCGCATCAGTGCAGCCGTTTCCAACGCTTCCCCGATCTCCTCCTTCGTGTACGGCTTCATGATATATCCAAGTGCCTTCACACCAAATGCGTCCAGTGCATACTGCTCAAAAGCCGTCATAAAAAATATCCTGATGTTGCAGTCCTTTTTCTTTAACTCCCTCGCAAGCTCAATGCCTCCCATATCCGGCATCTCTATGTCCAGAAAGGCTGCGTCTATCCTGTTCTCCCCTGCATACCGGATTGCCTCCTCGCAATCCGAAAACAGACGGAGGCTTTCGATTTCCGGAAACCCCTTCGCCTTTGACCGGAACGTGTCAAGTGCCGGCTGTTCATCATCCACGCATATTACTTTCATTTTTTCACTCCGTATCCTGTATTTTATGTTTTCCGGGAATCGTAATGGTTACTGTTGTACCCTGCCCCGGAGTGCTTTTTATGTCCATTGTCCCTCCCACCATATACTTCAGGCGGAAACGGACATTTTTCATTCCGACAGATTCCTGCCCTGGTGCATTTGCCATGTCAAACCCCACACCGTCATCGGAAATCTCAATGATGCTGTCGCCATTTTCCGCCCATGTGTGCAGGATGACGGTTCCTCCCTGCTTCTTATGAAGCAGCCCGTGCCTGATTGCATTTTCCACCAAAGGCTGGAGAACCAGCGGAGGAATCTTGAAATCATCTGCCTCAATGTTTTTTGCAAACTGTATCTTTTCGCCGAAACGCACCTGCTCAAGAAAGACATATTTCTCCAGATGTTCCAGTGATTTTGTAAAGGCTTCCGGCTCGTCCTCCTCCATAATGTTAATGTTGCTCCTTAAATAATGGGCGAACATGACCAGTGTTTCATCCGCTTTCTGCGGATCATATTCACACATACCACTGATCGCATTCAGGATATTAAATACGAAATGCGTCCGTATCTGGCTCATGGCAAGGACTATGCGGCTGTTTTTCAGTTCCTCCCTGAGCATTTCCGCCCTGATGGAATCCTGCTGGTTCTTCGCCACCAGCCATGCTGCTCTGACAAGATGGAACACAAACAGCACCGTAAATATTATTTTAATGCAGATGCCGCCCCGCCACCAGCCCGTGCAGGAGTTAACAAGCTCAAGCAGCAGCACGGTCAGCAGCACGATTGCGGAAGGCTGCATCAGTCCCCTACGCTTCCCGCTGTCCTTTACCTCCATAACGGTCAAAACGAGCAGAAGCAGGCTGACAGCTCCCTGCACCGCTGCCCAATAAATGCCCGTATCATAAATCCTCTTTGCCCCGGCAAGGGACACAACCATAAGAACAAAATCGTTAAGCATCAGCACATATACTGCAATTTCCGATATTTTCCTGCGTTTCCCATGCAGCAGTTCAGCCACACACGCCCCCATCAGCCACGCCGCAGCCATCATAGTAAGCTGTCTGGCATATGTATTGAATGCCAGCTGCCCGCTCCAGAGGAAAATGTCCTTTGTGTCAAGATACATATACGCCCCCATCATGAGCGACATGAGTCCGGACTTTAGCAGCAGGCTGTTGTCAGGGAGACGTAAAAGCCGATAGCCAGCCGCCGTTCCGATAAGTGCAATGGAAACCACAAGAATGAAAATACTAGTTGCCTTATACGGCAGGCTCTGACGCTCAAAATAATTTTTCATTACCACATCACCACCAATGTAGATGGAATCCAGAAACTGATTATATGCGTCCCTGTTCCCAAAACTGTGGGGATTATACAATCTTATTTCAAGCACGTCCTCCGGCGATGCTGCCGGAAGCACCCACGATACCCACGTGCTGCCGCACATATCCGGGATCTTTTCAGGGATTGATTCATATAAGATTTCCCCGTCCCTGTATATATCCACGCCGATGTGGTTTAGATAAAACCTTATTTCTGTCCCTTCCAACAGTTCTGTATCAAATCTGCCACGGAGCGTTACAGCCCCGTTATAAGAAGACAGATCTGTTTTTGCGTCAAGCATCTGCCATTCTCCGCCGCTTTGACTGTACTCGCCTGTAAAATGAACAGGCATGGGGATTGACATGACAGCCTGATGACTTTGGCGGCTGGCTGATATTACAAGAATCCCGGCTATAAGAAACATAGCTGTATACAGAATTAAATTTATTGGTATTTTCTTCAAAGTATCACTCCTTAGTGAAAAAACTGTTTTTATTATATCATAGTCCGAGTGAATCTGTATCTGTGGTTTTGGAGTTTTGCTAAAAGTTGGGATCTCCCTTGGTATATTCTATTTTTATCTGATATCCGTCCCTAATTGCCTTATACTTCATACCCAAAGATTTCATTTCATCTTCTGTCACACCATAGATTGATACTGTATCCTGCACATAGGTACTCTTAATTCAAACCGGCCGGAACAGATTTCGACTGGCTCTGCTCTGATGAGCAGGAGCTGGAAGCTTACATGTCCGATCCACTCCGACGGGCCAATATTTCCTCTGGTCTGTTTTGGCAGCTGCTGGATTCCATGCAGCGTACTGCACAGCCAGAAGCCTATGCATCCCTTCCGAAAGAGTTTCCAGTGTTACTGCTTTCCGGAGCAGCTGATCCTGTCGGTAGTTTTGGTGAAGGTGTAAAAACGGTTGCAAAGATTATGAAAAAAGCAGGCATGAACAATGTTCAGCTGAAACTGATTGCTCATGCCCGCCATGATGTGTTTCATGAATTACAAAGTGGTGCCGCTGATGAGATGACAGAACTTCTGCTTTCCTTTCTGCATTCCTTCCTTATTGCACCAGAATCTCCCAGTCTTCCATAAGCACCTGCACGCCGGCTGCAGACTGTGCCTCATAAGTGAGCTGATCGTATTTAATACGATAATGGAAATCCAGATCACCGGTTACCGTCACTCTTGCACCAGAACCTTTCCAATCAGGATCATATTCTGAGGAGCACCTGATAAATACAGCCTTTGTGTCCCAACATACACCGACTCCATCCACTGTATAGACGTTCAAACCTCCATATTCTGGATTAGCCATAACAAAATAGATCTCGTCACCTCCAAAATCCAGGACTTCTACATCCTCATCACCAGGTGTAAATCCTGAATAGGATATATCATGATACCAGTCATCAGCCGGCTTATATTCTGTATTGCCCGGCTGTGGACCATCCATATATTTAATCAAGATTCTGCTGTCTTCACAAATTGGCATTTTCCAGACATCTTTATTTCTTATATCAAACTCTGACAACACCTCTGAATCTTCTTCCTCCGGCACAATTTCACTCTCCACCGGAAATCGTTCTTCGTTTTTTTCTTCGTTTTTTTCTTCGTTCTGTTCTTCCTCAGTCTCTTCGATTTCCTGCTGATGCTGCTGTTTGTGCTGTTCCGGGAGAACAGGATCTTCAGGTCTGCTTCCGCACCCGCACAGGCCAGACAAAATAAGAAACAATAATATTCCAACTGCAGTTTTCTTTACGTTCTGTAATTCCATCTTCTTCCTCCCTGTTTGCTTTTTCTACTATATCCCCTACTATAAGCTTACTCCCTGCTTCTGTATCCCGTCAAGCAAATCAGGACAGTAAAAAAGCTGTTGCTCCACAAACGGTTGCCCGTCTGTTTTGCAACAGCTTTCTCTATTATTTATTCAAATTTCCAGCTGCCTCATAGGCTTTTTCAAAGAAATATTCCTGTGAATTCAGCGGCTCTTCTCCATCAGGTCTGGATACATGCCGGTAACTGCCGTCTGCCAGCTGTACTCTGGCTTTTACATTGTCTTCCAGCATAATGCGGAACATCGCTCTCAACCGGTCACGTAATGCCTCATTTTTGATCGGGACTGCCACTTCTACCCGGCGAAGGGTATTTCTGGTCATAAAATCTGCAGATGCAATATATACCTGTTCCCGCTCACCGGTTCCGAAGAAATAGATTCTCGAATGCTCCAGATAACGGCCTACAATACTGATTACTCGGATGTGATCGGTTTTTCCTGCAATACCACTCTGAATACAGTTAATCCCACGAATCACCATCTCAATGCGGACGCCTGCTTTTGACGCTTCGATCAATTTATCAATGATCTTCTTATCGGTCAGGGAATTGATCTTAATACCGATATACGCATCCCGGCCTTCTATTGCCTCTGCAATCTCCCGATCCATCAGCTCCAGAACTTTATTCTGCAGACATTTCGGTGCTACCATAAGCGTATTCACATGATCCACCGTCTCGCCCATGGCCAATGCCTGAAATACCATCATCGCATCCTGTCCGATTTCAGGATCGGCAGTCATCAGTGAAAGATCCGTATAAAGCCGCGCCGTTTTCTCATTATAATTTCCGGTACCGATCTGGGTAATGTATTCGATCTTTCCTTCTTCTCGTCTGGTAATGAGGCAGAGTTTGGAATGAACTTTTAATCCATCCAAGCCATAGATCACATGACAGCCTGCATCTTCCAGCCGTCTGGACCATTCGATATTATTTTCCTCATCAAAACGGGCCTTCAGTTCTACCAGTACATCCACCTGCTTGCCATTCTCCGCAGCCTCCACCAGTGCTTCTACCACTTTACTGTCTTTTGCCAGACGGTAAAGTGTCATCTTAATGGACACTACTTTCGGATCCCAGGCAGCTTCATGAAGCATGTTTAAGAATGGTTTAATACTCTCATATGGATAAGAAAGCAGAATATCTTTTTCCAGAATCTGCGGGATCACCAGCTGTGTACGGTCGATCATAGGACTGTTCTGCGGAATCCGTCTCTGGTAAAATAGCTCCGGCTTTGTGCGGAGTTCATCCTGAATCCGGAACAGGAAGGAAAGATCCATAGGGGATTCCATCCGGAATACCTGCTGTTCTTTCAGACCCAATACTTCGCAAAAACGCCTCAGAATGGTCTCATCCAGCTCCCGGGTCATTTCCATGCGGACCGGACAAAGTTTTTTGCGAAGCTTCACTACTTCTGCCATATGATCCCGGTAATTCAAGTCTTCATCATAAATACTGTCTGCATCAATATCTGCATTTCTTGTAATGCGGATCAATGATTTTGCTACAATCTTATATTTCCGGAATACTTTAGGCAGAAAATGCAAAATCAGTTCCTCCGCCAGCATAAAAGAACCTGGTCTTGATGGAATTGCAATCAGACGTTCAAACACTCCGCTGTTGCAGGGAATAATGGCGATTCTCTCTTTCTCACTCCGGGTTTCCAGAACTGCCACTGCATAGATATCTTTATTTTTCAAAAATGGAAATGGCTGCTTTTTTCCTACAATGATTGTTGACAGAAGTGGCTGAATCTCACTTACAAAATACCGTTCCAGATATTTTGATTCATCTTCTGTCAATTCCGAAAAGCAGATCAATTCTACTCCCTGTTCACTGATCTGTCCCATCAGTTCACGGTAAATCTGATCTTTTCTGGCAGTCAGTTCCTGAATTCTCTTCAGCAGAGCTGCAATCTGTTCCTTGGCCGTCATATTGGTTTTATTTTCCCGTTCTTCTTTCTTCAGAAGCATCATATCGTGAAGAGAGCCAATCCGGACCATAAAAAATTCATCCAGATTGCTTTGAAAGATAGAGAGAAAACTCAGTCGCTCACATAACGGATTTCTGCCGTCTTCTGCCTCTTCCAGTACTCTCTCGTTAAATTTCAGCCACGATAATTCCCTGTTTTGATAACAGGCTCTGTCATCAATCATGTTCTTTATGTTCTCCTGTCACGGAATATTCTACCCATTCTGCAATATTTACCACATGATCGGCAATACGCTCAAAATATTTTGCAATCATCATCATGTCAACGCACAGCTCACCTTCATCCGGATTCTGGGCAATTTCCTGAATTACTTCCAGCTTAATCTGGTTAAACAGATCATCCACCGTGTTGTCTTCTTTCATCACTTTTCTGGCCAGCAGAAGATCTTTTCTGACGAATGCATCAATGCTTTCTGTGAGCATGCTCATGGCAGATTCCGCCATCTGCTGAATGTGTACATGCTGGGTCAGTTCACTGTTTTCCAAAAACTTTGTAATATCTGCAATGTCGGAAGCCTGATCTCCAATACGTTCCATATCTGAAATCATTTTCAGTGCTGCAGAGATATTTCTCAGGTCTCTTGCTACTGGCTGCTGCTGCAGGAGAAGCTTCATGCAAAGATTTTCAATTTCCCGCTCTTTATTATCAATTTCATACTCTGTTAAAAATGCCTTCTGTCTGGCCTGTTTATCAGAATGAAGAAGTGCTGTCATGGCATCTGCCACTGCTTCTTTACAAAGTGCTCCCATCTCGATCAAGTCTTCATTTAACTGCTGCAGCTGCTGCTGAAATTTGTCTCTCATAACATCAACCAAACCTTCCTGTAATATAATCCTCTGTTCTCTTATCCTTTGGCATAGCGAACAGTTTTTCCGTATTATCAAATTCTACGACTTCTCCCAACAGGAAGAATGCCGTGTTGTCAGAGATACGGGCTGCCTGCTGCATGTTGTGGGTAACCATAACAATGGTATAATCTTTTTTCAGTTCCAGTGCCAGATCTTCTACTTTAGATGTGGAAATCGGGTCCAAAGCAGATGTCGGCTCATCCATCAGAAGCACTTCCGGATGTACTGCTAGGGCACGGGCAATGCAGAGACGCTGCTGCTGGCCGCCGGACATGCCAAGTGCACTCTTCTTCAGACGGTCCTT
Source organism: Clostridiaceae bacterium Marseille-Q4143 (assembly GCA_018228645.1). Classification (GTDB taxonomy): domain Bacteria; phylum Bacillota; class Clostridia; order Lachnospirales; family Lachnospiraceae; genus Hominiventricola; species Hominiventricola filiformis. The sequence goes on along the minus strand of CP073693.1, from coordinate 2,318,393 downwards.
CACCTCATCCCAGATAGCTGCATCACGAAGGGATTTTTCCACGATGTCATCCAGATGGGCTTTATTGCGGATTCCATGGGTTCTTGGTCCATAGGCGATGTTATCGTAAATGCTCATCGGAAACGGATTAGGTTTCTGGAATACCATACCGACTCTTTTTCTAAGGAGTGTTACATCCATATTTTTATAAATGTCCACGCCATCCAGTGTTACCTCACCGGTAATTTTACATCCTTCTACCAGATCATTCATCCGGTTCAGAGATTTTAACAATGTAGATTTTCCGCATCCGGATGGTCCGATAAAAGCAGTGATCTCTTTCTCTGGAATATCCAGATTAATATTTTTTAATGCATGGAAATCATCATAGTAGAGATCCAGCTTTGATATGTTGAATTTTCCCATAATTCTTTTAGCTCCTCGTAAACTTCTTCGCTACAAATGCAGAAAGGGCATTGATTAACAGTACCATAACCAAAAGGACAACCGCTGTTGCATAAGCCTGCTCCGTATAAAGTCCTTCATTTAGCAGGGCATACATATGAATTGCCAGGGTACGTCCTGACGCCATCATGTCAAAAATCGGAATTCCACTTAATTTTGTCGTCGGGATACCAGGTACTGTTCCTGCCGTATAGATCAGCGCCGCAGTCTCACCGGTGATACGTCCGATCGCAAGGATAACTCCGGCCAGAATTCCCGGAATCGCACTCGGCAGAATAACTACAAACACGGTTCTTAACTTACCTGCACCCAGACCAAAGCTTCCTTCCCTGTAAGAATCCGGTACAGACTTCAGTGCTTCCTCTGTCGTTCTCATAATGGACGGCAGCACCATAATCGCCAGGGTCAGGGCACCACTTAACATGGAATAGCCCCAATGGAATGCCACACCAAACATCAGATAGCCGAACAGGCCGTAGACGATAGAGGGAATACCTGACAGTGTTTCTGTAGTCATACGGACAACTTTTACCAGTTTATTTCCTCTTTTGGCATATTCCACCAGATAAATAGCAGAGAATACACCAACCGGCACAGCAAAAAGCAGCGTTACCAATGTCATAACAATCGTATTAATGATGGCCGGCATCATGGATACGTTATCCGTATTGTATTCCCATGCAAACAAGCTTGGCTTCAGGCACGGGATACCTTTGATCAGAATATATCCGATCAGGGCAAGGAGAATTGCTGTGGTAATTCCTGCGGATAACCAGACGATCGTGCTTAAAACACTCGCTTTCAGTTTCTGAACTTTTGTATAATTTACTTCTTTTTTCTTCTTATCCATTGTTACTTGCTTTCTCCCTTCTTGATCAGTGAGAACAGCAGATTAATGATAAGGATAAAGACAAACAGTACTACGCCGGTCGCAATCAATGCTTCCCTGTGAAGACCTGCTGCATATCCCATCTCCAATACAATGTTCGCTGTCATAGTACGGACACCTGCCAGAAGGCTTCCCGGAATCACCGGCTGGTTACCTGCTACCATGATAACTGCCATCGTTTCTCCTATGGCACGTCCGACTCCCAGAATCACACCTGCCATAATTCCGGATTTTGCTGCCGGAAGTACCGCACAGAAAACACTTCTCTCATGGGTATCTCCCAATGCCAGAGCACCTTCGTAATAACTTTCCGGCACTGCCCGGATCGCACTTTCAGATACTCCGATAATCGTCGGAAGAATCATAATTCCAAGCAGAATGGATGCTGTCAGTACTCCTTTTCCACTGGTTCCGGTCAGATGCTGGATAATCGGCACAATCACTACCAGTCCGAAAAAGCCATAGACAATAGACGGAATTCCTGCCATCAGTTCAATGGCCGGCTTCAGAACCGGATAAAGTTTCCTGGGGCAAAATCTTGCCATAAAAACTGCACACAGAATTCCAATCGGCACACCTACGATAATTGCACCTGCAGTTACGTAAATACTTCCCACAATCATCGGAAAAATACCGAAGATTTCATTCATAGGTTTCCATTTCATTCCTGTCAAAAATGCGGTTGGCCCGATTTTCGCAATTGCAGGCAGTCCATTTGCAAACAGGAAAATACAGATCAATGCAACCGCCAGAATCGATACACATGCAGCAACCAGAAAAACAATGTGCATGATGATTTCTTTTATGTCTTTCATATAGACGTTCTCTCCAATTTCAAAACAAAAGGGTGAAACCTGATGTTTTCACCCTCCTTGTAGTTCTTGTCAGTCTGAATGACCTTACTGCGCAATCTCAGACCAGTCAGTGGTTGCTCCGGTGTAGATATTCAGCACATCTTCAGAAGTCAGCTCATCAATGGTGTTCTCTTTGTTTACAATGACTGCGATACCATCAAGTGCGATTACCTGTCCAGTCAGTTCTGCTGCTTCCTCATCTTTCAGCTCTCTGGATGCCATTCCGATGTCATAGGTTCCGTCGATCGTGGAAGTCATACCGGTAGTAGAATCACTCTGCTGTACCTCGATGGTTGCATTCGGGTTTACTGCTGCATAAGCCTCTTTCAGTTTCTCCATAACCGGAGTAACGGAGGAAGAACCGCCAACGGTGATCTTGCCTTCGGCTCCTGTTCCTTCAAATGCACCGGTGTTGCCTTCGCTTACATATCCGTTCTCTTCTACAACTGCCTGGCCCTCTTCGCTTAAGATGTAATCGATGAAGTCTTTTGCAAGACCAGTCGGCTCGCCTTTGGTTGCGATGTTAAACGGACGGGATACTTTGTATGTACCATCTTTTACATTCTCTGCAGTTGCCTGTGCTCCGTCGATCAGAACTGCTTTTACCTGATTCTCATCAAGTGATCCTAAAGATACATATCCGATTGCGTTTTTGTTTCCTGCTACCGTTGTCATCATAACAGAAGTACTGTTAGTGATCTCTGCACTGTCGATGGTGTTATCTACTTTATTACCATCTGCATCTTTCTGCTCAATACCGAACAGCTCGATGAATGCACCTCTGGTACCGGATCCATCCTCACGGGAAAGTACGGTGATTGCTCCGCTCATGGAACCTGCTGCTGCGGTATCATTGGAGCTGCTTCCACATCCTGCTACGGAAGCTGCTGTCATTGCCATAATCATCATTGCTACGATTGTCTTTTTCATAATAGATTTTCTCTCCTTCATACGAATGAAATGATGTTTTTATTCTGTACCTGTTCCTTAAGTACAGGTAAGATCATAAAGGAGAAATGTAAAATCCATTATCGCGATTACGTGAAATGTTTGTAAAATGTGATTTTACATAAAACAATCACAAAAGTACCCATCTGTGAAACGGGACTGCGGACGTTCCTTTTCACAGATGGGCACTTTCTTGTTCTTATAATTCTTCAATTTTGTAAGTGGTATATCCTTCGTAATAGTAACTATGGTCAATTCCTTTCATATAGACCTCACGACTATCTACCTCGTCCGTCAGTGCCTCCTTCAGAAGCACTTTGATCTCCACATCTTTGATGGGACTTCGTTCCATGGCAAGAAGATAATCTTCTTTGTCTACCTTACTCCAGTCCACTACTTTACCGATTTCCTTTTTTAAAATATGATCCAACCAGATACGGGTGCTGCGTCCATTCCCTTCCCTGAACGGATGCGCCACATTCATTTCCACATATTTTTCGATGATTTCATCATACGTGGACTGAGGCATTTTCTCAATATTGCCAAGCGCCGCCTCCAGATACATCACCGGAGCAAATCGAAAATTGCCTTTCGCCAGATTTACCGTACGTATTTTTCCTGCAAAATCATACAATTCTTCAAACAGACACTTATGAATCTCCTGTAATGCCGCAAAAGTTCCCGCCTTCAGACTGTCAAGCGTTCCGCTTTCAAATAACCACAATGCTTTTTTCTTACTGATTTTCTCTTCCTCACGGGCAAGCTCCGCCGAATCAGTAATACCTAATTTATTTTCGAGCGCCATATCGCACCTCCGTTAATTTTCATTATAGAGAAATCCATCCTTGAAAACAACAGTCTTTCCTTTAATGCTGAATATTTTCATCCGGATACGGGCCTGCCAGATTGGAGAAACTGTTCCAGTCTGCATCCAATGAGATTTCATAGGTCTCACCGTTGGCAGTTACCACCGTCCAGATGGAAGGATCTGCCGAATAATTCTGATATACCTTCTTCACCGGCTGTCCATTATATTGTCCGGAATGGGTTACATACCAAATGGCTGCACTCTCGTCATCTGGAAAATCTAACACCACTCCCGGCATTTCCACCTGTCTGGCAAGTTCAGCCGCACTGACAGTGGGTGACCATATCAGGTCTGATGCCAGATTCATGGTCTGAATAGAATTTTCCGCTCCCGGCACATCAGCGAAGCACCGGCTTAAGAAGATACGGCCATGTTCCAGATCCTCCGATGACATGGCAAAGTCCACGGTTCCATCATCATGGGAGAAATAATAGCACTCCTTTACCAGATATCCTGTCAGATCATAAAGTTCCTCCAAAGCTTTCTGTGCATGGGCTTCTGCCTCTGCTTCCGTATAGCAACTCTGCATACTGTCTTTGTAGCTATCCGGAAAATACCAGTGAAGGGATGCATTCTGAAAACCGGCGCGGTGTTCTGCTGTATTTATCGTCTGCGCCTCTTCTTCTGTGGTATTTTCCATATCCATCTGTTCCACAAGTTTCAGAAGCTCCCGCACTTTTTCCGCTGATTCTGCGTAAGCTTTCAGATTGTCAATACCAAGCAAACTCTGTGCCCGGTCTATATCCACGTAGGAAATGATCTGCTCATCCGTACCGTACCACTGCACTTCTCCGAGATTGTCTGTCAGTGCCAGCATCAGTACCGCAGTGACGGACAGATCCTCATCAAGTACTGTCTCATCCACTTCATCTGTTTCTAATAAGAAATGAAATTCATAGGGTTCCTCCGATGTCTGCAGCTCCGTCTTATAAGAGAGACTCGCAAATACCGAATCAGGCCTTGCCTTTGCAATAGCTCCCAGAAGTTTTCCATTGGCAGAAGCATCTCCCACGTAAGGATTTCGTGCTTCGTAGAGAAGTTCTGCTGCCTGTGTTTCAGTATCTACTGTTACCGTGCTGCTTCTGCTCTTTGTCTGACCATCATTGGTCCCTGTATTATTTCCAGATGGATTGCTGCGGTTACTTCCCAGCAGGAGAAATACTGCCACAATCAGAATCACGGCTGCCACTCCGGTTCCAACTGCTGCCTTTTTATATTTCAGCACATGCTGGATTCTGCTCTTTACATTCGGTTCTCCAAATCCCAGCGGCATGGAAAGAGACTGTATGGGTTTCTCCGATGCAAACTGCAAAAGGGCCATACTGTATTCTTTTTTGCGCGCTTTTCCAATGAGTTCTAGTACTTTTTCATCACAGCTCATCTCCATATCCCGGCACATCACTGCCCATGCTGTCCACACCAGTGGATGAAACCAGTAGACAGCCAGCAAGAGACACGCCATGGCTTTTACAAGCTGATCCTTCCGCCGGATATGATACTGCTCATGAAGAAGTACCATCTCCCTGTTTTCTGGTTTCATTCCATATGGAAGATAAATCTTCGGATGGAGCATCCCCATAGCAAATGGAGACGGGAGACTGTCACACTCATAGATCGGAATCTTCCCCCAGTCAGGATGGTGATTCTGTTCCTCTGCCAGCACAGCCTTCTTCAGTTTCCGGCGAATACGCCAAAGGCTGAATACGTAGTAACCTGCCAGAGCTGCCATACCGATGACCCAGATGCGGGATGCCAGCCGAAGTACTCTTTTCTCTCCTGCCACATGGATGATTGGCCGAGCAGGCGTTTCCTGCTGTTCCCCACCTGCGATGGAAATTTGTTGTGAATTCTCCATCGGCTGTACTTTTGATGAATTGTCTGACCGCAGAACTGCTGCCTGCTCAACACTCGTCTGCTCACTTACCGTCTGCCCCACAGTTGTCTGCTCACCCTGGAAGATTCCCACCGGTGTGCTAATGGAAAACGGACAGAGCAGTCGGAAAGCCACCACCAGCCACAGAGCATACAGATATTTTTTCGGAGCCTTATGAAAAATCAGATGCAGTACCAGTACTGCCAGAATACACCAGCCCGCTGTCATGCTCATTTTCAGGATCTGTGTAAAAACCTGCTCCAGATACATACTCAATCCTCCCGATATTCATCAATCAGCTTTTTCAGTTCCTCTGCTTCTTTCCCTGATAATTTCTTATTTCCCAAAAATGCAGTTAAAAATCCGGGCAGCGATCCTGAAAAAGTCCGCTCCACAAACTCATCTGACTCCTTCGCCTGCACTTCCTCCTGTGTCACCAGCGGCGTCACTACCGCATGCTCATTTTGCAGCACTCCCTTTTCACAGAGCCGCTTGATCTCTGTATACGTGGTCGATTTTTTCCAACCAAGCTTTTCCGCACACAGCTTCACCAGTTCTCCCGATCCAATCGGTGCATGCTCCCATACCAACATCATGAAGCGGTAATCACTGTTGCATAATCTGAACTCTTCCATACATATATCCTCCGAAAGAAAAAGTCGGTTATTGTAGACCTATTTCTTAATTCAAGTCTACAATAACCGACCAATGATGTCAAGGAGGATTTTTCAGAAAGTGTCAGCTTCCCGCCGGGACAACCGGAGAACAATTTCCCTGACTGGAGCATTATATTTTTATCTCTGTTGGCTGGGTCTATGATATATTTCCATCTCTACCGCATCCACGTTTTTCATTTTCGCAGGAACTTTTTTCCCTCATCTTTCTTTCAGTTACAATTTCACCGAAATTATCAAATTTAAGCTAGTATGGCAGGAACTTTTTTCCTGTTTGTTTAGCCGAGACCCAAGCCACTTTTTCCACTCCTATTTTTACAATTTCACCTTCACGAAATCATGTCCCATTGCCGGGATTACTTTTTCTATCAAATCTTTCACCTTAAACCGGATACTGGAAGTGTTGATACAAGGATGACAGCCGATATACTCGCCATCTAGTACATCCTCATCAATCAGGAGCTGTACCCGGTGCTCCTTATCATTCATTAACCCCATAACACTGACCGAGCCGGGTGTGATATCCAGGAATTCTTCCATATACTCTGGTTTTGCAAAAGAAAGTCTCGCAGATCCAATCTGTGCGGACAGATCTTTGGTATGAAATACTTTCGTATCCGGAATCATCAAGAGATAAAAGGCCGTCTTCTGGCGGTTGCACAGAAACAGATTTTTGCATATCACTGCCTCCAGTAACTGGTCAACTTCCTTACAGTCTTCCATGGTCATAGCCGGCTCATGATCTATTCTCTCATACTCCACACCCAGACGATCCAGTAAATCATACGTACGAATTTCTTTTTCCAGTCTGCCTGCGGTATCCGCAGGTCTTCCCTTCTGTAATTCCATTATGCACGTCTCCTTTTTGCGGTAAATTTGTCTACTGTAACTTTTATCACTGCAACTGTCGCTGCCATCTCTTCATTGATTTCAAATGCTCTCTGTGTCTGGTTCTGCATGAGCAACTTTAAGCCTTTGATTTTCTCTTGCTCATTTTCTACCAGTTCGGCTTTTCCTCTTCCAAACACAGAAGCAAAGGAAGCGCCATATTTGCAGGGAACATCTCCTCCTGAAACCAGTTCCACATTCGTTTCCAGTTCCACACATACATGCGGATTTTCCTGCATTACATCCAGTTTATGTCCTTCCTTTGCACAGTGCAGGTAAAATACCAGTTGATTTCCCGCATATTCATATCCAAAATGCATGGGAACTACATACGGATACTCCTGCTCCATCATTCCCAGATGCAGAATCTTTGCCGCATCGATGATTTTCAATATTTCTGTAAGGTCCGTCACTTCCCGGTCTATTCTTCTCATCCTTCCGCTGTCATCCTTTCCTGAATCAGATACACATTTTTCTGAATTGTACCACAGTTTTTCCATTAAGAAAAGCACAGCGCATCTTTTGATGACACTGTGCTTTTCACTCTTTATTCTGCTTTTTCAATCCGGTATACATTTGTCAGCTGCGCGGGTGCAGTCTCCAGAATGATCCCACCAAACCAGATGGTCACCACATCGCCTTCCTGTACTTCATCCCGAAGATTGTCCGTGGACATCACATAGTCTCCATCTGACAGCTCCATAAAACCGTCTGCCGTAGAAAGATACGTTACCAACAGATTTCCATCCCCGATCTCTTTTACTTTCCCATTAAAATGAAGTACCTCCGGCGGTATGGAGCCATCATTTTCCATCTCTATATTTTGAAAAATCTCCGGTTCTCCATCCATCATCACAATCACATAATTTTCTGTGCCTCTCTGATATGCATAACCTGTTCCAAAATTCGACTGATCATTTTCTGTAGGAAGTTCCGTACCGTCCACCTCCGATGTAATCTCGCCATCCATAACACCACATCCCAGCATGGAACTTACATACCCCGTATCCTGGTACACGATTCCGTCAATCATCACACAAGGCGGATATGCCATCGGCCGGTTCTCCGAAAGTTCCGGCAGTGTCACGGCTTCATTATCCGATACTACCTGTTCTTCCTGCGTCTGTACTTGGACATCTGATTTCTGCTCGTCACTCTTCTGACCGCAGCCGTTTAAAAGTGCAATGGCCGCCATAAACATCATTGCTACTGATAATTTCTTCTTCATATGAATTACCTGCCTTTCCCTTTTCTTTTACTTATAAAACGGGAAATGACAGATATTTACTACAAAAAATTTCATTTTTTACAGTCCATATTCCTGATACAATTTCTCTCGGTACACTTTATCAGAAATTGCTTTCACTAAATCGTCTGACCGATGATCTCTCATCAATTTTTCATATAAATGATTAAGCCTATCTTCTCCAATCCTAATGCCTTCTTCTCTTGAACTGCTCATCTGTGAATCGTAATCACGAATTGCCTTCTGTCTCGCTTCATATTCCAGACGTTTCCGTTCATCTGCACTAAGCTTTTGCAAAACCTCATAGGCTTCGTTAATATAATTATCTTCTCCTGCCATTTTTTCAAAATCCTCTCTACTCTCTGCAGCCAGAAACCGCATCCATTTGATAATCAGCGGTTCCTCTTTTTGCTCCGGTGGAAGTTTCTTTAATTCTAATACATAGATCTCCAGTAAATCCGTATACTTTTGCTTCGTTGTCAGATCACAGAATGCAATTTCACGAAAGCACGTCCGGTCTTCATGAAACAGGTTAAAATTCAAAATACTGACCTGAATACATGGTTTTAAATTTTTATATTTATCCCCCTCTTTAACCTGTTCCGCATACTTTCCTTTTTATAATTTTATCACAGATTCTTTTTCTCTGAAAGCTACTTCTTCCCGTATCTGCTCTGTATTAAATTGTGTCATTATCGGGAATTTTGCTCGATCAGAGCTCCGAAAATGCTTTTGCATTATTTAGATAAATTGTATATTTAGATAGTAACATATAGTTATTTAAAAAGCAACTTAGGTCAGTTTACAAGGAACTACACGCAGACCACGAAACGGGGGCTGCTGACAACAAATAAAGGCTGAATATCAAGCACCGGGGAAGTGCGAGATATTCAGCCTGTTTTGTTGTCCGGGGTTTCCAAAGGGGCTTTCCCTTTGGCACACGACTTTGCTTGCAAAGTGTAGTGTGTTATACGCTCTGTCGGCGTTGCTGCGAAAATGCCGTTGCCGCCGGGGAGGGCAAGGGCATTTGAAACGGCAGGAAAACAGGGCTGTGATTGCGTGGCGTGGAGCCGCAAGCGCAGGACTGGTTTCATCAGCAGACAGGGCGGATATGAAAGCCCCCGTCCCTCGTCCCACGCCGGACTACGGGACAAAATGTCCCGAACCATTTTGATAAGCAAGCGTACTTGTCAACCTTTACCCTTTTTGAAAGAACCACTACCACGATAAGTGTTGACAACACAGGTAAAGACTTGTCCACAGTGTTTGCACCGTACCATGTGAACCATAATTTCATCCGCCCATCCATCTTCGGTCTCTACCTGATTCAACGGGCAAGTGGATTCTTCCTCAAGCAGTTCAAAACCGCCATTTGTCACAAGCTGTTGGATGTATTCGATACACGCCAGATAATCTTTCGGTGCGTTAAATTTCTTCCATTCCTGAATATTATGACAGTAGTCACACATTGTAACTCCCTCCATAACCAAATTTTTCTAAATTTTGAAATGGGCGGGAAGCCGTTTTAGGGCTTTCCCGCATTGATTGCCCATTAGCAAAGTCGGGCAGGACTGTCAACGGCGGCGCATGAAATACGCCGTTCATCTTGACCGTTGACTGGCTCGGCTGGCTTTGCTATTTTCCCGGTAAGTGAGAATGGGAATAGGTATGTATCATATTATTTTATCATAATCCCATCTGGCAAAATAATATCGCCATCATCTCCACTCACATCAAAAAATCCAACCTTGTGTTTTTGAGCTAAACTACGCATAAGTTCATACGCCTCGTCTGCTACCGACCAAGAAAACACAGCGTAAATTACATTATATCCAATACTGTAATCAACCATATGCAACTCCAAATTTTCATCGTCATCAAGAGCATCGTCATTTGGTGCATATTCCCCATTCATGGGCGGGAATTTTTCTTTCATTTCCATAAAGCAGATGTTTCAATTTGAAAACTTCCGTGTACGGAAGCTTCGTGCAATCAATGCACTTAATTTTTATATCACCTTATGTATGGCATTTCTGGCAATGATTTCAATGGAATCCGAAACAAGTGCAGTAAAGGTTTCAATTATAAAATCAGCAGATCCTGTAAAGAGAAAGGTATATTTCTGCTATTACCGACTGGCAAAAGGCATCCGTGGCATACTATCGTATGCAAAAGAAGGCGTCCGGCTCTGGTTTCGGACAAAACGTCCGGCATACCGTCAGATCTGCCTTAAGCTGGTCGCTTAAATAGATAAAAGAATAAGTCTTCTAAAGTCCGGTTCACGACGGGGCTTATTAAAGTGCCTCTAATCTGGAATACTGCCGTTTTTGATTCATTAAAAGCTGGCAGATTGGTGCTTTAGAAAAAGTTATTTATTTTTAAATTACATTTTGCGGAAACTCAAGGGGAGGGGCGAGGATGGCGGGGTTTCCGGACATTAACTCCGACTGTTGCAAAACGGCCCGGCTGCATGGTTCGCAGCCCGGGCCGTTCTCGTCTCTCTTTTTACAGTTTACAGATGGTTCCTGCCACCTTGTCTTTGCGCATGGCGTTCTGGATAGTCGGGATAGCTCCCACCAGCAGAAGGGCATATAGCAGTACCAGTTCCAGCACGTAGCTGGTCATATCGATGACTTCCTCGGAAAGCAGGAGCGGCAGCAGGCGGTAGCCGTAGAAGACGTCAGTCTCCAGTTCTCTGGCAATCATGATGGCCCAGTCCACACGGTCGCCCACGTAGGTCATGACGATCATTATCACGACGCTGATGATGACGCCCTTTTTCGTCAGCTTGCCGCCCAGCAGCTCATAGCCCTTCAGGGCGCAGACTGCCATGATGACGCCGGAAATAGCCGCCACATAGCCCAGCTGGCTCAGCAGAATGATGCTGGCTGCGCCGAGCAGGGAGCCTATGAGAGCGCCTACGACGCCACCCACCAGGTTTTCCTTCTTATTCTTCTCGTTGGCAGTGTAAGCCGCCGCATTCTGGGTTGCCTTGTCGTAACACTCATCACAGAGACAGATCGCATTGCCTGCCACGTAAGCTGCGCCGGTCTCCTTCATTTCGCCGCAGAGCTCGCATCCATTGGTGAAGCCTTCCATTCTCAGCATATCCAGAAATGCCGGAAGGGACTCCTGCAGGATGCCTTTGATTTTCTCTACCCTGACATACCGCTTCAGGGTCATCCGGACCGTATGCTTCTCCTGCACCACGCCCATGATACCCTTATGTTCCTTGCGGAACTGTTTATCCGGTTCAAACTTCACGCCGTTCTCAGCCACACCGACTGATATGCAGACCATACCGTACTCGATACCCCTGCCAGTATCAAGACCGCTGACGCGCAGTGTAAATCCGTCTTTTTCTCCATAAGCCACACAGAATTCCTCGTTAAAATGCAGGCCCAGAAACCGGGCAATCTCCGCATAACGGGCTGTTACCTTCCTGTTTGCTGTCATAACATTCTCTCCTCTTATGTCTTTTTTTTGTATTTTTCCTATCTCCAGCTTTCAATGACCGCCTGCACGGTTCTCCGCCCCTGGAATTCGTTGATTTCCGGGTAGTAAAGCAGGCAGACGGTATCTTTGCTTTCTGTATAATGCAGATCGGCTTTCACATCGCCGAAGCTGATGCCCTCCAGTCGGCTGCCCTTGGCATCCTCCAGAACAGTCTTCAGCACATTGCGGTTCCTGTCCGCACGGTATTTAAATACCCGCCTATTTTAGCATGATTCATGGGGGTTGACAAGACCCAAAGCCTCTTGAGTTTCCGCAGTTTTATCCACAATGGCTTTCTTTTTCATATATAGTTATTAACAACTTTCAAGAAATGCTTAAAATATGTCCCTTTTTAAGATAATTGTGTCTGGTCAAATCCTTGAATAATATACAGAATACTTGAATATTTTTACAAAAAGCACCCGCAAGGGTGCTTTTTCATTCGCTTGGTCATAATAGCTAACTTGACCATCTGGATTTTGTGCATAGCAGTGAAATTGAAATATCAAATTTGAAAGGTGGTAGAAAAACCGTTAGAGCGTCCCATTTGCTGTACCTAATCATTGATTTCCGTTCATCCAGATTGTCTTGATATATTCGGTATAGCAGAACCAAGTGGGATTAGTTACTATCTGATTGATAGGCATTTGCATAGCAAATGTAATATATCAAATGCAAGCGTACTAAATCCTATAATTAACAGTGAAGAAACCAGTTTTGTAAAGCCGGAGAAGAAACACTAATCGTTTGGTAATCATGTCCTTCCTCCCATTCCGTTTGCTTTTCATACCATGCCATAAATTCTTTTTTTTGTGGTAGGTGCTTTTGTTCTCTCAAAAACCATCAAATCATAACTCAGATTGATAACTCCTTTCAGATTTCTTATTTATCGCTCTCTTATTTCCTCCCCCGCTGTGGGTTTGGATTTTTCAGCAAGTCCGACTTCTGTGCAATCTTTTTCAGCCACTTCTTTTCTTCTTCGGACAGCTTCTTCAAATTCAATTTGAGCCGCTTGCAGATAAATGCCAAAGCTACCTGTTCCGGGTCGCTGCCCTCTTTGGCGGTTTCCTCGGCGGTCTGCAAAAAATCTTCCAGTGGGTTATCCTCCGGGACGCTGAAAAAATCATCCTTATGTGTTTCCCGCAGGTCGAAGGCTATCTTGTTTATGTCCTGCTGTATCACATAGCGGCAAAAGCTGTCATCGTCAATATGGGCGGTGACAAGCTGCCGTAGCTGCGGGTCGGTCAGGCCGGGATTGTACCGCTTCATAATCGTTGCGCTCATGGTATCCACTATGGCGTTTGCGGCCTGCACCTGCTTCACCGCCACGCCGTTCACATAGATTTCAAGGTCAGCCATGAGCCGGGGGAAGTCCGGGTGCGCCGCCAGCTCACACAAGAGGGAATTATCCACCCGCCCGCTTTTCAATAGTTCAATCATATCATTACTCAAACGCAGGTCTGCAAGATCGGCGTTTGGGTGATTTTTTGTTTGGGACAGCCCCAGCAGATAATCGGCGGTCACGCCGTAAAACTTCGCCAGCTTGATAATGGCATAGTGGCTGATGTCTTTGAGTTTGTCCCCCTCATAACTGCCCAACGCAGACTTGGAGAGATTGATTTCCTCCGCAAGCTGTTCCAGCGTCAGCCCACGCTCCACACGCAGGTCTTTCAATCGTTCTTGTATGGATAGTTCCATGCAATCCCTCCTTGTCCAGTTACTTTATTCGTTCATGACTATCGAAATAATTTTTCCTTCGCCGACTTGGTGGCTACCTTCCATGATTGAAAATTTTTGTCCTAAACAGACTTCTTTATAATGGCAATCTTGGAATGTAAATTTTATTATCGCCAGAGTTGGATTATCGAATTTGTCAACTTGCAGCTCAGTAAAAGTAATTCCCCAATAATCTCCGAGTTTATTAAAGATAACATCTGGACGGTAGCCTGTTTTTGGCAAATTTCTTCGTTGTCCAGCATGAAAAATAACTTCCACAAATAAGTACATTAGACCCATATCCTCTAAATTTCTGTTTTCTTTTTTATTCTACCACAATTCCAAGAGCGTGGAAATAGAGAGTTTTCCGGGCTGATTTCCGACCTTATGGATATACGGGGCGGGCGGTCTTTTAGGTGTAGACTTAGGGTAGTTCATCGATGAGCTGCACCTTGAAAAATGAATAACCGTCCGAAAAGGAATACCCCTGCAGGGGAAGCACCGCAACGAGCCACTTCGGGACAAAATGTCCCGAAGTCCGGGGAGCGTGCCAACGCTGGAACACGCCGCAGGAATGGGGCAGGAAGCCTTTTCGGGGAGAACGGCTAAGGAAAAATGGAGGGAACACATGAGAGAGAACACATATAAACGACTGCCGCCCATAGAGCGCAAGCCGGACGGTTCCCTTTACCGCATGACACCGGCACAGAGGAAACAGGCAAACGCCTTGATCCGCCGGGAGTGCTGCTGTTATGAGGACGGGAACTGTATGCTCCTTGACGATAGGGACATTCACACCTGCCCCCAGACCATTTCTTTCTCGGTCTGCTGCAAGTGGTTCCGCTGGTCGGTCTTGCCGCAAATCGGGACGCTGGAAACAGAGATTTTCCGGGATACGGAGCTAAAACGCTGTGTTGTCTGCGGCGGGGTGTTCGTCCCAAAGTCCAACCGGGCGAAATACTGTCTCGATTGTGCCGCCGTAGTTCACAGGCGGCAGAAAACAGAAAGTGAACGGAAAAGGAGGTCTTGTGTGGACAGTTAGGGGCTGAAAAGTCCTTGATTTACAAGGCTTTGCAAGCACAGAACAGGGGCAGGCAATAGAAAGTACTGTCTACCCCCGGAAACGGGCTTCTAACCGTCCACAAAACACGATATGACAAACACCATTTATATCCATCAGCCGGAAAAGGCGGTCAGCTTTACCCGGCTTCCCAATTTCCTTTTTGAAGCCCCCACATTCACGCCCCTGTCCAACGAAGCAAAGGTACTGTATGCCTTTATCCTGCGCCGGACAGACCTGTCCCGGAAAAACGGCTGGGCGGACGAATATGGGCGCATTTACCTCTACTATCCCATCAACGAGGTAGTGGAGCTGCTCCACTGCGGGCGGCAGAAAGCGGTCAACACCCTGCGGGAGTTGCAATACGCCGGACTGATAGAGATTCAGAAGCAGGGCTGTGGAAAACCCAACCGCATTTACCCAAAATCCTACGAAGCGGTTCCAAACACCGACTTCAAGAAATCCGGTTATGGAACGCGGTCGGACTGAAAACCGCACTCCACAAGTACGATAATCAATTCTCTTGAAGTACGGAAACCGGACGGTATATAGAAATACAGAGATAAAAATATTGATTTATATTCTATCCATTCCCTTCCGATCCGAGATATTTTCTGCTGGATTTTCCTGTGGAGAAGTCCCGGAAAGGAACGGAATGGGGAAAGGAGTTTCATGGCACAACACGCAATTTTGCGATTTGAAAAGCACAAGGGCAATCCGGCAAGACCGCTGGAAGCCCATCACGAACGGCAAAAGGAACAGTACGCCAGCAATCCCGACATTGACACCAGCCGGAGCAAGTACAACTTCCATATCGTTAAGCCAGAGGGCAGGTACTACCACTTTATACAGAACCGTATTGAACAGGCAGGCTGCCGTACCCGTAAGGACAGTACCCGGTTTGTGGATACGCTGATTACCGCCAGCCCGGAATTTTTCAAGAAGAAGTCCCCAAAGGAGATACAGGAATTTTTCCAGAGGGCGGCTGATTTCTTAATCGGGCGGGTAGAGAAAGAAAATATCGTGTCGGCGGTGGTACACATGGACGAGAAAACGCCCCACCTGCATTTGGTCTTTGTCCCGCTGACAGAGGACAACCGCCTGTGTGCAAAGGAGATTATTGGGAACAGAGCCAGCCTCACAAAATGGCAGGACGATTTTCACGCCTATATGGTGGAGAAATATCCCGACTTGGAGCGTGGGGAAAGTGCCAGCAAGACAGGCAGGAAGCATATCCCCACCCGTTTGTTCAAGCAGGCGGTCAATCTCTCCAAACAGGCAAGAGCCATTGAAGCCACGCTGGACGGTATTACCCCGTTCAACGCCGGAAAGAAGAAAGAGGAAGCCCTCTCCCTGCTGAAAAAGTGGTTTCCGCAGATGGAGAATTTCTCCGGTCAGCTCAAAAAATACAAGGTCACAATAAACGACCTTTTAGCAGAAAATGAACAGTTGGAAGCCAGAGCAAAAGCCAGTGAAAAAGGCAAGATGAAAGATACGATGGAACGGGCAAAGCTGGAAAGCGAGCTGAAAGACATTCAGCGGCTGGTAGACCGTATCCCGCCGGAGGTGCTGGCAGAACTGAAACGGCAGCAGCACACAAAGGAGAGGTGATTGATGACAGAAAACATTTCACGCCGCAGCATGGCGGCACTGCACTTTGAAAATTAAATACGGAGGTACTATGGAGCATATCAGATACAAGAAAGAAACCGAAGTCGTGACTTTTCAAGGAAAGGAAATCACGCTGGAAAATCTCTCCCCGGTGTTCACGCCGGAGCAGGAAGCGGCAAAACGCCGGGAGCTGAAACAGCAGCTTTATGAGGTATTCCGCAAGTATGCCGACAAACGGCAGAGTGAGGAAGCCGGGGCATAAGGTTTTCCGAAGCCATCGTTGATTTGCGGGGCTGCTGGCGGTATAATAAAGGTGTCAGCAGCTCCGTTTCTTTTTTAAGAAAAGGAGCGACAATATGAACAATCGAATAGACGCAATCTATGCAAGACAATCGGTAGACAAAAAGGACAGCATTTCCATTGAAAGCCAGATTGAGTTTTGCAAATACGAATTGAAAGGCGGGAACTGCAAAGAGTACAAGGACAAAGGGTATTCCGGGAAAAATACGGAGCGTCCACAATTCCAACAGCTTATGCGGGATATTGAAAGCGGCCTTGTGCGGAAAGTGGTGGTTTACAAGCTCG
The DNA here is from genome assembly GCA_018228645.1 of Clostridiaceae bacterium Marseille-Q4143. Lineage (GTDB taxonomy): Bacteria > Bacillota > Clostridia > Lachnospirales > Lachnospiraceae > Hominiventricola > Hominiventricola filiformis. The sequence continues at coordinate 2,301,242 of CP073693.1, read as the reverse complement.
ACCGCATCAGCCGTTCCATTCTCGACTTTGCGAAGATGATGGACTTCTTCCAAAAGTACGAAGTGGAGTTTGTGTCCTCTACGGAGAAGTTTGACACCTCCACCCCGATGGGGCGGGCTATGCTGAATATCTGTATCGTGTTCGCCCAGCTTGAACGTGAAACGATACAGAAGCGGGTAACGGACGCTTACTATTCCCGTAGCCAGCGAGGTTTCAAGATGGGTGGGAAAGCCCCTTACGGCTTCCATACAGAGCCGATTAAGATGGACGGTATCAACACAAAGAAGCTGGTGGTAAACCCGGACGAAGCGGCAAATATCCGGCTGATGTTTGAGATGTACGCCCAGCCCACCACCTCCTATGGGGACATTACCCGGTACTTTGCGGAACAGGGGATTTTGTTCCATGGCAAAGAGCTGATACGCCCCACGCTGGCGCAGATGTTACGCAATCCCGTCTATGTGCAGGCAGACCTTGATGTGTACGAATTTTTCAAAAGTCAAGGGACGGTCATTGTCAATGACGCTGCCGATTTTACCGGCATGAACGGCTGCTATCTGTATCAAGGGCGGGATGTGAAGCCCAGCAAGAAGAACGACTTGAAAGACCAAATGCTGGTACTGGCTCCCCATGAGGGCATTGTCCCCTCCGACATCTGGCTGACCTGCCGTAAGAAGCTGATGAACAACATGAAAATCCAGTCTGCCCGAAAAGCTACCCATACATGGCTGGCGGGAAAAATCAAATGCGGAAACTGCGGGTATGCCCTTATGAGTATCTTCAATCCCTCCGGCAAGCAATACCTTCGCTGTACGAAACGGCTGGATAACAAGAGTTGTCCGGGGTGCGGGAAAATCATTACTTCGGAACTGGAAGCGGTTGTTTATCAGCAGATGGTAAAGAAACTGGCAAGCTACAAGACGCTGACAGGCAGAAAAAAAGCGGCAAAGGCAAACCCGAAAATCGCCGCCCTGCAAGTGGATCTTGCCCATGTGGACGGCGAGATTGAAAAGTTAGTGGACAGTCTGACGGGTGCAAACAATGTCCTGCTCTCCTATGTGAATGTGAAGATAGCAGAACTGGACGGGCGCAAGCAGGAACTTCTGGCGAGGATAGCGGAACTAACGGTGGAAGCCATTAGCCCGGAACAAGTCAGCCAGATTTCCGGCTACCTCGACACTTGGGAGAATGTATCCTTTGACGACAAGCGGCGGGTGGTGGATTTAATGATTACCACCATAGCCGCTACAAGCGACAGCTTGAACATCACATGGAAAATCTGACGGGCGGAACCCCTCCCGTCAGATACCTACTCTGTGTAGTCCCTTGTAAACTGTACTTTATTTTAAATAAAATACCAGGGAAATGTTCTCATCACTTTGCAATCCACGGGAAATCAACCCGGTGCATTCCTGAGTGAATGCGGAATTGACCAGATAGTCGGTGGAATCCATCCGTTTCTGGATATCTTTTTTATGGTAAAAGCTCCTTAAAATCTTTTATTCTCGCACATTTATCCGCTAACAACAAAGAGCCGCTTATTTCCAAATCTACTTGAAAATAAGCGGCTCAGACCACAACAGATTTTACATTTCCACACTATACGAACGGGTAGTGCCTTCTTCCTTTTTCTTCTATATAATAAAATCAGTAAATTCTGAGAGCCGAAAGGAGGTTTTTCCATGGGAATTTTTTCACGGAAGAAAAAAGAAGACAAGACTGCCGCTGACCCTGTATGGCAGGAGAATCCACTGTTTGAACAGGAAGGACCACAAAGAATCTCTACTGTCAATGTCCCTATGCGCGATTTATACAATGAATTGTCGACTTCTAAAAAAGGAGGCAGCGGACTTTTTAAAAAGAATTCAGATAAGTATAATGAAGTTTCTGACAGTATGGTTCGCGTGTTAAGTTTACTGGCTTCTCCTTTGAAGAAAAATGATTATGAATCCACAAAGGAAGTGGCACGTCAGGTAACAAACAGTTATCAAAATCTGGTCTCCAAGTGCGACCGTTATCTAAATCGCTATGCTTTCTCTGACCGCGGTAAAGCTCGGCAGGATATTGTCGAGAAAATAAAAGCGCAGGCCATGGAAGACCAATTAACACTGACTACTTACTGGGGACAGTATCAGACTCTTCCTGCTTCGGAACAGGCTTCCAATGTATGGCAGGCTGTGGAAATCGCACGTCGCAAAAAGTTTTATATGAAAAAAGCGGATTCCGAACACAGTCATGTCGGTGGTTTAGCCAGTCGTCTGACGGTACTGAAAGAAGGTGATCTGGAGAACACGGATACTTCCGGCTTTTTTAAAGATGCTGAAATATTTACATATTATGAGGATAAAGAAGTTCTTATTTTCAAACTTATGGAACGAGCCCTCAAGCTGTCTCCTATTTCTGATAGCCTTTATGAAAAGGCAAAGGAAAAAATGTTAAGTTGTACTTCTTCCTGGGATCTGACAAATACATCCATTCAATCACTGGCAGACATCTTAAAAAATATGGATGAAATGTTGACTGTTCCAGAATTTTCTTCTTATGTAAAATCCTTATGTGCACTTGCAGATTCTTATGATATCACTAGATACAATATTCGAACAAAAGGTCTTTTAAACGTAAATTTGCAAGATGGAGAGAGCATTAATCTTACTAATAGAAATGTAGCTACCAGCCGTATGGCCGATCTTCTTGGTGCCGGAGATGTAATTGCCCGATCAGAAACCGTCGAAATGGTGGAACCTGGAAAAGCCACCGGAAGAGTTGGAAATCTGATGCAGAAAGCAGAAGGAAAAGCTGCCGCTGCCATTGCTGAACGTTATAAAAATAAAACCGCATCCTCTGATTCCGGTGATATTTCTCAGAAAATAACCGGCAATTTACAACGTCAGTTGACAAATCTTCAAGTACTGGATTATATTACAGGTCAGATTGACAGGCATACGAACAATTATTTTATTCAGGAAGACGAGTCTACCGGCATGTTGACTGGTGTGACCGGAATAGATAATGATTTTTCCTTTGGTAATGCTTACCAAACAAATAACATCATCGGGCAAAACGGAATCAGTATCTTTAATGATGATGGAACTTTTCATATTCCACATATGGATGCAGCTATGGCAGATCGGATTCTGGCCGTGAACAAAGAACAGCTCTTCTTTCTGCTTGGCGACCTGTTGGAGCCATCCGCCATTGAAAATGCCTGGAAACGTCTTGCACAGGTACAGACAGCTATCAAAAAAGAAAAAGAGGAAAGCGGAAGTCATTTCTTTCTTCAAAATCAGGAATGGAATGCAGAGACACTGGAAGAATTTAAAAATACGATCGTTACCGGAATGTTTAATAAGAAATCAGGCGGAACTTACGTTTCAAGACTTTTACTATAAAATGAAAGAAGCGGATGCCAAGCATGATCACGCCGGTGGTGCTGCAAGAGCAACGAAAACAGCACAACACTATGCTGATTCAAAAAAGGAGCTGTTGATCCCTCACCTATTTTGCAACAACTCCTTTTTCTTCTGTTAGTTTTCATTACTCTTTGGGCAGGTGACTGTTCTTCCGCAATGACTCATTTTCCAGCTTCTTCTTCCATCATATCTTCATATAATCCGAAATCTTTGCTGAGCATGACTTTTCCTGTTTTCGCGTTTTCATTTTTGATACTGTACAGCACATCCAGCATGGATACCGGCTCATTTCTCGCTGCTGCCAGGAAGGCGGCATTCAGAACGATATTTTTAATCGACCCACCGGAGATTTCAAACTGTTCCGCCAGATAATCATAATCCAGATATTCTGTCGGAATCTCATCGGAAAAACTGGATTTCCAGAGTTCTTTTCTTAAGCGTGCATCCGGGAGTGAAAATTCCACCACATATCGAATACGCCTCATGAATGCCTCATCAATATTTTTCCGATAGTTGGTCGCCAGAATCACGATGCCATCATACTGCTCGATTCGCTGCAGAATATAGGATACTTCCGTATTGGCATATTTATCCTTTGCCTCATGCACATCACTTCTTTTTCCGAAGATCGCATCAGCTTCATCAAAGAACAGCACCGTATTGTTCTTCTCTGCCGCATTAAAAATTTCTTCCAGCCGTTTCTCCGTTTCACCAATGTATTTGTCGACTACCTGGGACAGATCAATCCGGTAAAGCGGCAGATTCAGCATATTGGCAATTACGTGAACTGCCATGGTTTTACCGGTTCCGGGCGGGCCATAAAACAATGCGGATACATTTTTTCCATAGGAATATCTGCTTTCCAGATTCCATTCATCATACACTTTATGCCGGTGCCATACGTGCGCACAGATATTGTTGAGAATCCTTTTTTGCTCCGGCCAAAGTTTCAGGTCATCAAAGGTATACTGAACCGGGATTCTTTTGATGCTGCCGCAGGATGGCTTCAGAAGAACTTCTTCACAGATTCGGCCGATCTCACTCTCACCGATGGTCAATGCAGCAGAAGTTACCACGATACGCTCCACAGCTTTGCGGATTTCTTCGGCGGAAAGTTTAAACTTCGAGCCTGCTGTAATGCAGTCTACCTGCTTTCGAATTCCATGTTCTTCCGTAAATCCCTTCCAGAGTGCAATTCTTTCTGGTCTTCCATACGCAGGCACCAGCACATACTCTACATGGCTGTGAATCCGCGGAATCACTTCTGCTTCCATATCTGTACACAAAAATACACGAATATTCTGAGCAAGCATCGGTCTCAGGAAATGCGTCAGTACCTGTTCCAGTGCTTCCTGACTGATATGATAAAGACAGATTCCACAATCAAGGAGCATGCCTTCCCGAATCAGTAACTGTGGATATAACAGGCCATCTTTACACTGCTGAATCTGCCGGATATCCGCCAGAATCATTTTCTGTCCTGTTGCATGGCATGCTTTTTTCAGGAGAAACTTCTTTCCGCATCCTGTATTTCCTGCGATCTGGACACAGTCCCCGTTCTCCTTTCTCAAGATATCTGAAAGTTCTTGCTCAACCGCCTCATTTACGTAGATTTCTCCAGGATCTTCCTCTCCTGTGTAAAGTTCAGTTCCCACACGGGTTAATTTTTCATCAATAACATCCGGATCCAGAAAATAGTCCAGGATTCTTGTATCTGCCCAGAAAACATGCCTCAAAAATAATCCATGATTTTTCTCACACTGCAAAATACGCCCGGCACATTCCCAGACCTGTTTCATCTCTTTATAAGTAACTTCCTCATCACACAACGATTCCATCACATCCAGTGTGATTCCATTCCACTGCTCTTTTGCAAACTGGTGAAATTCCGGATACAGAAGTCCTGCAATACAACAGTCCAGCAATTTTCTGCTGATCCCTGTATTTCCACAAAGTTCGATCAGTCTCCTGTATTTTTCAGCTTCTTCACTCTCTTCGGCTAGCAAGTTCTGGTACACTTCCCTGATCTCACCTTCCTCCGACAATTCTGTTTCAAACAGGTGATGGTATTTTTCAGGAAGATTTTTTCCCTCTTTCATCTGGATCCATGCCAGAATCACTTCTGTCAGATACTGTATATATCTCATAGGCCCACCTTCTACAATTTCACTTTTTCTTATTCTACCACGATTTCTCTTTCTCCGAACGAAGCTTCTTCCCGTATCTGTTCTGCATTCAATTGTGTCATTATCGGGAATCTTGCTCGATTGGAGCTCCGAGAATGAGATGTGAATTAGCTAGATTTATTGCATATTTGCATTATAATATACAGTTATGTAAATAACAACATTTTTCCATCTCAAATTGCTTTTTTCTTTCCTCTATACTACGCCAAAAAAAGTGTGTGTTCACTTGTATTTACCTTTATTACCTTAGGTATTATTTATGCAGGTGTACGCAACGGAATCGAGCGCGTGTCCAAATTTATGATCCAGTATCTCTGCCCCATCTTCGCAGCTATCATACTGATCAGCTCCGTGGCAAATGCTTTCGGTTGGATATCCATGTAAAAAATCCCACATTCAGAATAATTCCCACCATAGTGGATACCGGCGCAGCCAGACCGATCATGGTCAGACTCGCGTTGGGCTGAATACTCATAATGTAAGCAAATGGCAGACGTATCAACAAAGTCTGAATAAGTCCCTGGGTCATGACCCACACGGTTTTGTTATTTCCATTAAAGTAGCCTATCATACTGAACAATACTGCGGTTACAATGGTCTCTGGAGCAAATCCTTTGAGATAAGCAAAACCGTTCTGGATGACTGCTTCATCTGTGGAGAAGAATCCGGTCAGCACATCACCTTTCAGCATCACCAGTGCAAATACAAAGCATCCTACCACCAGTCCTACGCCAATTCCGGTAAGCATGGACTGTCTGGCACGTTTCAGCTTTCCTGCACCCACATTCTGGGATACAAAGGATGCCATGGACTGCATCAGGGCACTTGGTACCAGCATTGCAAAGTTTACGATCTTACAGGCTACACCGTAACCGGAGGATGCCTCCAGTCCCAGACGGTTGACAAAGGCGCAGAGTGCCAGAAAAGAGATTTGTGTCAAAAACTCCTGCAATGCCAGCGGAAGCCCGATCTCCAGAAATCTCTGACATTGAATATTCAATCGAAAATCCTTTTTGGTAATCTCAAATGGCAGCTGCTTCTTCATAAGAAGAATCACTGCAAATACCACACTGCATGCCTGGGCGGCCACCGTCGCAATTGCCGCACCGGCTGCATCCATATGAAGTCCGGCCACCAGAGCCAGATCGCCGAAAATATTGATGATACAGGCTACCAGCACGAACAAAAGCGGAGATTTACTGTCGCCAAGTCCTCTGAAAATTGCAGACAGCAAGTTGTAAGCTACAATGAAGAAAATTCCTGCTCCACAAATCCGCACATACGTGGTTGTCAGATCCACAGCCTCTGTGGGAGCCTGCATCAATATAGAAATCGGACGGGCAAAACCCACCATTACTACAAACAGAACGACAGAAATAATGGTAAAGGCAATGGCGGATCCACCGATAACAGAACCAATCTGCTCCGGCTTCTTTTCACCCAGATACCGGGCAATCAGCACCGTAATACCCATAGCTGTCTGTATTACTACAAAAGTAACCAGATTCAATACCTGGCTTCCGGTAGAAACGGCGGACAGTCCGGAAGTAGAACCAAATCTTCCCACTACCAAAAGATCTACCGCTCCATAAGCAGCCTGTAAGATCAATGCCCCAAGCACCGGCATCATAAAAGTTACCAGTTTCTTTAAAATACTTCCCTGTGTAAAATCTGATTGATCATTTGTCATAAGTCTCTCTCCTCTCGTTCATAATCTGATAAAACTTCTCAATTGTCCGAATCACACACTGTGCATCTTCTTCCGAAATCTCATCCATATACGGAACCAACATCCGGAAATACTGTTCATTATATTTCTGCGACAACTGTTTTCCCGCCTCCGTAACCACAATATAGGTCACTCGACCATCATCGGGCGAAGCAATTTTCTGCAGATATCCTTTTGTCTCCATCTCCTTTACAGTTCTGGTGACACCGGGACGTGGAAGATTCAGCGCATCACTGATATCCGATACTTTTACATGAATCTCCTGTTTTTCCAGTATCTGGATGGCATCCAGGTAATGAATATAGGAAGATGTTACACCATCCGGCAGTGGCGGCAGCAGATCCCTTGCCCTTTTTGCCTGATAACAGGCATCAAACATTTTTTTCAGTGTTTCAATTCTCATAATAAAAAATCTCCATATAATTACCAAAGTTAATTACCAATGATAATTATATGGGGATTTAAAAAATTGTCAATACTGTTTTTCTTTACAACTACGGAATTACATTTTTCAGATTATGTACCCGTGCACCTTTCACTCGGGTGCACTTCGGTACCATACGTTTCTCTTCCATCTTCTCTTAACATCCAAATAATTTTGCTGTTTTTTCCATACGCTCCGCAATGGACACGCCAAACGGACAGCGGCTCTCGCAGGCTTGGCATCCGATGCATTCGGAAGCCTTATGTTCCAGCAGTTCATAATGAGACTGCACCGTTGCCGGTACTTCCGGCTGCATGATAGCCAGATCATAGAATTTATTGATCATGGCAATATCCAGATTGGACACGCAGGGTTTGCAATGACCGCAGTAAGTACATTCTCCTCTATAAGAATGGAACGGTGCATTGGCAATCACAGACGCATAATCTTTTTCTTCCTCTGTTGCCATCTCATACGCAACTGCACTGTCCACCTGCTCCTTCGTATCATAGCCACACATGATGGAACAGACTGCAGGTCTGGTCAAAGCATAATGAATACACTGTACCGGTGTCAGTGCCACGCCAAAGGGTGAACGTTTTTCATCGAACAGTCTTCCGCCTGCAAATCCTTTCATCACCGTAATTCCCACATCATTCTGTTCACAGACCTGATAAAGATGTGCACGGTCTGCATCAATACCTTTCAGACTGGTATCAAATTCGTCGGCAAACATGGTATCAATATTTTCACTGGCCGGAAGCATGTCAAAGGCCGGATTGATACTGAACAGAATCATTTCCACATATCCAGACTCTGCTGCCTTCACTGCCACCTTCGGATTATGGGAACTCATACCGATATGGCGGATGACACCCTTATTTTTCAACTCCATTACATAATCCATATAGTCCGAATGCTGAATCTGCTCCCACTCTTCCTCAGAATCCACATAGTGAATCATACCCAGATCAATATAATCGGTCTGCAGCCGTTTCAGCAAATCCTCAAAAGCCGGACGAACGTATTTCATATCTCTGGTCCGATAGTACTGCTCATCCTTCCAGGTGGAACCAATATGTCCCTGAATAAACCACTGGCCACGATTTTCCTTAATTCCTTCTCCGATGATATTTCTAGATTTCGGATCCGGCATCCAGCAGTCCAGAATGTTGATTCCTTTGGATGAAGCATAACGGATCAGTTTAATACTCTCCTCCTCCGGATGACGCTCCAGCCATTCTCCGCCAAAACCAATCTCACTGACCTGTAAGCCTGTTTTTCCCAGTCGATTTGTTTTCATGTTATCCCCTCACTCGTTTTCTTAGTTTCTTTTATTATAACCAGTCTGAAATAGAGGTTGTCAAGGAATTCATTCACCATTATCCTTATATTAGAAAACGCTGCCAATAAAACTGACAGCGCTCTTCTCTGAAAATTTATTTTAAGAAATTTGGCAACGAACTTCCCAACGTTCCTTCCGGCATCTCCAGTCCCATCATTTCCCAGTGGCCGGTCATGGTATCTTTTCCGCGGCATTTTATTCCTGCTTTTTCTTCTCCACCTTCGGCGGCAGATAATGATAAATTTCCTCATAGGCTTCCACTTCCTCATCACTTTGCAATCCACGGGGAATCAACCCGGTGCAGTCCTGAGTGGATGCGGAATTGACCAGATAATCGGTGGAATCAATTAGTTTCTGGTTATCTTTTTTCATGATGAAACCTCCTGACAGAAATAGTGTCCCCGGACTCTGATCAAATCATACCTCTGTTTTTTACTCCAACGTTTCAATATTCGTATTCTTTGAGCAGTGTTGAAAGGTAAAAATAATTCGCAGTAATTTCGTTGAATTTAAGCCAATTCCTTTGCGATAAGGTAAAATAAAAGAAAAACTTTATCGCAGAGGAAAAGAAATGAACAGAGAGCAGGAAAGAATTAGAAAAAATCTGGAAAAGAATCCAGTTGCTGAGTGCAATAAGATCCAGAAGAAGTCCCGAAAATTTAATGACGAGCAGATCGTGGAAAACTTATATTCATTTTTGGGAGAAAGAAAAAAGGCTATGAAGTAAATTTACCTTTCACAACTGATCAAGCAGTTCCGGAATTGCTTTTTCCACTCCTGCGTGTTACACTGGAACAAGTGCGTATTTCGCAAATAAACGGACAAAAGGGGATATGAAACATGAACAAACACAAAAGAAGTTCCTTCTCCGGAAAGCTGGGCTTTGTACTGTCAGCTGCCGGGGCTTCGGTAGGACTGGGAAATATCTGGCGATTTCCTTATCTGGCTGCCAAATACGGCGGTGGCATTTTTTTACTGATTTATATTATTCTGGCACTGACCTTTGGTTATTCCATGATCATGGCCGAGACTTCACTGGGACGGATGACCAGGCGAAGCCCCGTAGGTGCCTTTGAGAGTTTTGGAAAAACCAGACTCCGGTCTGCAGGCGGATGGATCAACGCCATCATTCCGATTCTGATCGTTCCTTATTACTCTGTTATCGGCGGATGGGTTATTAAATACTTGGTGGAATATTTCATGGGACACGGACAGGCACTGGCTTTCGATGAATATTTTTCCAGTTTTATTTCCAACGGATTGTCCACGGAAATCTGCTTTCTTGTATTTACCTTTATTACCTTAGGTATTATTTATGCAGGTGTACGCAACGGAATCGAGCGTGTGTCCAAATTTATGATGCCGATTCTGGTGGTATTATCCGTTGTCATTGCTGTTTATTCTGTCACCAGACCGGGCGCTATGGCCGGTGTGAAGTATCTTCTGGTCCCGAATATGGCGAATTTTTCCTGGATGACAGTGGTATCTGCCATGGGACAGATGTTTTATTCCCTGTCCATCGCTATGGGTATCCTGATCACCTTTGGTTCTTATATGAAAAAAGAAACTTCGATTGAAGACTCCACACAGAATGTAGAAATTTTTGATACGGCCATCGCCATTATGGCCGGTCTTATGATTATCCCGGCAGTTTTTGCTTTCTCCGGCGGTGATCCGAACACTCTGCAGGCTGGACCGGCGCTTATGTTCATCACCATCCCAAAAGTATTTGCCAACATGGGATTTGGAACCGTCATCGGCATCCTGTTCTTCCTGTTGGTACTGTTTGCTGCTGTGACCAGTTCCATTGCACTGACAGAAAGTGCTGTCTCCACCTTTGAAGATGAACTGCACTGGAGCCGTAAAAAAGCAACTGTATTTATGGGCGTCGTTATGGTTCTGTTAGGAACCCTCTCCTGCCTTGGCTATGGGCCGCTGGCCGGAGTTACCATCATCGGCATGCAGTTCCTTGACTTTTTCGATTTTCTGACCAACTCTGTTATGATGCCGATTGCCGCTATCGCGATCTGCCTGTTTGTCTCCAAAGTAGTCGGTCTGCAAAAAATGGAGGAAGAAATCACGCAGGATGGACAGCCCTTCCGCCGGAAGAAAATTTTCTACTTTATGATCCAGTATCTCTGCCCCATCTTTGCAGCTATTATACTGATCAGCTCCGTGGCAAATGCCTTCGGTTGGATATCCATGTAAAAAATCCCACATTCAGAATAATTCCCACCATAGTGGATACCGGCGCAGCCAGATCGATCATGGTCAGGCTCGCGTTGGGCTGAATACTCATAATGTAAGCAAATGGCAGACGTATCAACAAAGTCTGAATAAGTCCTTGGGTCATGACCCACACTACATGCCTGGGCGGCCACCGTCGCAATTCGGAAGTGGAACCGATGGCATTCAGGTAATGAATATCAGAAGACGTTACTCCATCCGGCAGTGGCGGCAGCAGATCCCTTGCCCTTTTTGCCTGATAACAGGCATCAAACATTTTTTTCAGTGTTTCAGTTCTCATAATAAAAAATCTCCATCTAATTACCAATGATAATTAGATGGAGATTTAAAAATTGTCAATACTGTTTTTCTTTACAACAATTCTTTCAATTTTTCCAAACGGACCAGCGCTTCATCCAGTGTCTTTTCCTCTCGTGCAAAATGCAGACGGATCAAATGATTGACCTCCTCGCGGAAGAAACTGGAACCCGGCACTGCTGCCACTCCGATATTTTTAATCATCCATTCACAGAATTCCAGATCCGTAAATCCGGCAAACTGCGGCAAGTCAAGGAATTCTTGGATGTCAATCATAACAAAATACGTTCCCTGGGGCACATTGTGCTTTAATCCGATCTGGTCCAGTCCTTTCAGAAAACGATCCCGTTTCTTCGTATAAAGCTCCAGAAGTTCCTCATAATATGTTTCTGGAAAATTTAAGCCTGTTACGGCTGCTTCCTGAAGCGGTGCAGCTGCTCCTACGGTCAGAAAATCATGCACTTTTTTGGCACCTTCAATCACTTCTGCAGGGCCGATGAGATAGCCCAGACGCCATCCGGTGATGGAATAAGTCTTGGAAAGGGAATTGCAGGTAATGGTGTGATCATACATGCCCGGCAGGGATGCCATACAAACATGCTTGTTCGGTGCATAGACCATATGCTCATACACTTCATCCGTTACTACAAATGCGTCATATTTCAGCGCCAGTTCACCTATGGCCATCAGTTCTTCTCTTGTAAATACTTTTCCGCACGGATTGGACGGGTTACAGACAATAATTGCCTTTGCTCCTGCTTTAAATCCTTCTTCTACCAGACGAATATCAAACTCATAAGTCGGCGGTACCAGCGGAATGTAGATTGGTTCTGCTCCTGAGAGAATCGCATCTGCTCCATAATTCTCATAAAATGGAGAAAATACCATAACTTTATCTCCCGGATTGCAGATGGTCATCATGGCACTCATCATTGCCTCGGTTCCACCGCAGGTGACCACAATCTCTGTATTGGGATTGATCTTTCTTCCAATTGCTTTTTCCTGCTTTCTGGCAAGGGCTTCCCTGAAATTCTGTGCACCAAATGTTACTGCATACTGATGCGGCCCCTTATAAGCCACTTTCGCTAACGCATCCAGCATAGCCTTAGGTGGATCAAAATCCGGAAATCCCTGGGACAAATTGATTGCCCCATATTGGTTGCTGATTCGGGTCATACGACGGATGACGGAATCGGTAAATGTGTTTACTCTGTCACTTAATTTAGGCATCTATTTGTTTCCTCTTTTCGTATTTCTATATAAACAAATTTTAGACCTTTTTACAGAAATCTACCTGTAATACTATCTTTATTTTTCTTGATCTGCTCCGGGGTACCACAGGCCACAACTCTGCCGCCTGCCTCTCCTCCGCCCGGACCCATATCAATAATGTAGTCCCCATTCCGGATCACATCCAGATCATGCTCAATGATCACCACCGTGGCTCCATTTTCAATCAACGTCTGGAATACCTGCAGCAATGTCTGCACATCCAGCGGATGAAGTCCGATGGTCGGCTCGTCAAATATAAAAAGAGAATCCGACTGAGCTTTTCCCATTTCACTGGCCAGCTTCAGACGCTGTGCTTCTCCTCCTGACAGGCTCGGCGTCTCCTCTCCCAACGTCAGATAACCAAGTCCCAGCTGTTCCAGCACTTCCAGTCTCTGATGTACGGTCTTCAGATCCTTTGTCGCCTGCAGTGCCCTATGCACATCCATCTCCATCAATTGTGGCAGTGAATAAACATTTCCCTTTTTGTTGGTATAATGAATCTGCCAAGCCTCTTTACCATACCGGGAACCTTTGCACTCGGGACAGGGCACATCCACATCCGGCAGGAACTGGACATCCAGGCTGATCTCCCCGGTACCATCGCAGACCGGGCAGCGCAGTTTTCCCGTATTATAGGAAAAATCGCCTGCCTTGCACTGATGATCCTTCGCCTCCGGCGTTCTGGCATAAATTTTTCTCAATTCATCATGCACATTTGCATAAGTAGCTACCGTTGAACGGACATTGATACCGATAGGAGTCGCATCGATCAGCTTCACATGGAAAATCCCCTCCGCCGAAACCTGTTTTACATGTTCCGGCAGCTTCATCCCACTGATCATGGCTTCCAATCCGGGAATCAGGCTTTCCAACACCATGGTGGTCTTTCCTGAACCTGACACACCGGTTACGACAGTCAGTCTTCCTTTGGGAATATCCACCTCCAGAGGCTTTACCGTATGAATCCGGTCCGTAGATAAATGAATGGTTCCCAGTGAAAATAATTCCTGCTCTTCTGCCCTCTCACGCACCTGTGTCTTCGCCTGTCCGGAAAGAAACGGACCAATCATGGACGCTTTATTTTTCATAATCTCCGGAATACTTCCCTCGGCAATGACATAACCTCCGCCATTTCCAGCCTCCGGTCCCATTTCGATGATCCAGTCCGCCTCCGACAGCACTTCCGTATCATGATCCACCAGCAATACGGAATTTCCATCAGCCACCAGGTCATGCATGACGGCATTCAATCCCACAATGTTGGATGGATGCAGACCGATGGACGGCTCATCCAGCACATAGAGAACTCCTGTAGTCCGGTTTCTCACTGCTCTTGCCAGCTGCATTCGCTGCCGCTCACCAGTAGACAGGGTGGAAGCGGCACGATCCAGTGTCAGATAAGACAATCCGAGATCCATGAGCCGCTTCGCCACCGTCTGGAAAGATTCACAGATACTTTCCGCCATAGGACGCATTTCCTCCGGAAGAGTATCCGGCACGCCAGCTACCCACTGTACCAGATCCCCCAGCGTCATCCGGCATGCTTCGTCAAGACCGATTCCGCGAAGTCTCGGCGCTCTGGCCACTTCTGATAATCGGCTTCCATGACATTCCGGGCAGATTTCTTCTTTTAAAAATTTTTCCACCCGTTTCATGCCCTTTTCATCTTTTACTTTTGCAAGGGCATTTTCTACCGTATAGACTGCATTATAGTAGGTAAAATCCAGTTCCCCGGCCTGGTTGGATTTCTTTGCTTTATAAAAAATATGCTTCTTCTCCGCAGGTCCATGATAGACAATCTCTTTCTCCTCTTCCGTCAGATCCCGGAAGGGCACATCCGTCCGTACCCCCATCTCCCGGCAGACATCAGTCATCAAAGACCACATGAGACTGTTCCACGGAGCAACAGCTCCATCGTCAATGCTGATCGAATCATCCGGCACCAGCGAATCCAAATCTACCGTGCGGACGCTTCCGGTACCACCACATTTCGGGCAGGCACCCTGGGAATTAAACGCCAGTTCTTCCGCACTGGGTGCATGGACTCTCTCGCCGCACTCCGGACAGAAAATGTCCTGTTCCGCCGCCACATTTAAAGTCGGCGGTACATAATGGCCATTAGGGCATCGGTGAGATGCCAGTCTGGAATACATCAGCCGCAGACTGTTCAAAAGCTCTGTTCCGGTTCCAAAAGTACTGCGGATCCCCGGCACGCCTGGGCGCTGATGAAGAGCCAGTGCCGCCGGTACATGCAGGACTTCATCCACCTGCGCTTTCGCCGCCCCGGTCATCCTTCTTCTCGTATAAGTGGACAAGGATTCCAGATATCGTCTGGAACCTTCCGCATACAAAACACCCAGCGCCAGTGATGATTTTCCGGAGCCGGACACGCCTGCAATGCCGACGATCTGATTCAGCGGCACATCTACATTTACATTTTTCAAGTTATGTACCCGTGCACCCTTCACCCGGATGCACTTCGGTACCATACGTTTCTCTTCCATCTTTTCTTTTAATACATTTTCTTTTATTTGTACCATTCTGTCCTTCGTAGCCCGGTATAAGGTCTGCGATTTCTGATTTCGCGCGATCTGGTTTCACTCCTTCTAAAGCTCCATTACATGCCACTCATATCCGGTCTCATCCATCAGTTTCAGATACGGTTCCGGATCAAAGTACTCCGGTGAGAAGACTCCTGTATCTTTCCAGATACCTCTTCCAATCAGTTCAATGGCCAGTGCCGCACCAAATCCAGTCTGTGCTACCACTGCCTGAGAGCCCCACTGTTCCATGGATGCCTGATTATCAAAATTCTGATACAGGAAATATTCTTTTCTGACTCCATCCTTTTCGCCAATGCAGTGGACGCCTACCAGCATTTCTCCGATCATCTCCGTACCGATATCCTTGGGCTGTGGAGCACATGCGGCTACCACATCCCTTGGAACCACTTTCACATTTCCCACCTGTACCGGTTTCAGACTTCGAAGTCCCAGATGGTCAATGACTTTCAGGGCAGTGATCAGATTATCATCCAGGCTGATTTTGAAGGTTGCTTTTTTCAGACCATACTGGGCCAGATAACGGGCAAAAGTAACCACTTCCTCGTGTTCCACCTTGACAAGCGTGTTTTCTCCTACTCCATCCGGCATCTGGAATGTTTCCTGTCCTGCAAATGCCTTTTCCACAATCAGTCCGCCTTTTTCCTGGTCATATTCTACATTCGGATTCATTACCTCATCCAGAACGGTCCACACATTGAATCCAAACTGAATCGCATCCGGATCTGCTCCCGGCACAGAAAGATTGCCGCCGTCTTTGACATGGGCCTCTGTCATCACATCAAACAGATGGGTTGCCGCATATTTTGCAAATACATTTACCACGCCCGGATCAATACCCAGACAGATAACTGCCATCTGTCCTTTTTCTTTCCACTGCTCATGCCGGTCAAAATTATATTTTGTCATAGGTTCTGTATAGCTGTTTTCAATTCCAAGCCCATAGGCCGGCTCTTCCATAGGAACAGACCAGGTTCCCATATTGGCATAATTGGCCCCTGCTTCATAAGCTGCATCAAAAATATAATTGCTGGCAAAGGGCGGTGCCGCATCCATGACAAAATCAATCTTGTGCTCCCGGATCAGACTTTTCATCTGCTCCTTGTCCGTTGCATTAATCTGAACCGCTGAAAACCGATCATCCGCAAGAAGCCCGGCTACCGCTTCTGCACGGGAAAGATCATAATCACCTACCAGTACATAAGACAGCCACTCTCCTTTTGGATCACGCCATTTTAAAATCTTTAACATACTTTCGCCGACCGCTCCGGCGCCAACTAACATCATTCGCATTTTTTCAGCCTCCATTTATCATCTTTCAAATTTCATTTCTTCTTATCTTACCACAGTTTTTCTTTCTCTGAAAGTTTCTTTCTGACCATCTGCAGTTCTTCCAATGAAATACAATTGAGAAATGTATTCTGTTCTACTCCGTGAATACACTTTTCAAAATCCATCCAACGTACACTGTCCACTTCTACCGGGTCAATATGGAACTGATCCTCCTCCAGATCACACCTCATTATGAATACTCTGGAAATCTGCCTGTCATGGAACGGTTTTCCCTGAAACACACAATCCCATACCACATTCCGATCTCCACAGACGATCAGATCTTTTTCCTCCGCGGTAATTCCCAGCTCTTCTTTTAATTCGCGCAATGCAGAAGATGCGAACTCGCCACCTGCCGGGATATGCCCCGCACTGGAAATATCATAGCAGTTCGGAAAGGATGGCTTATCTGCAGAACGTTTTTGAAGCAGAATCTGAAGCGCACCATCTTTTTTCCGAAGCAGCCACAAATGGGATGTTCTGTGACGAATTCCGTCCCTATGCGCCACCTCTCTGGCAACTGTCTCTCCTGTCAGATTTCCATTGTCATCTATTACATCTAAATATTCAGCCATATTGGTATCCTCCGTATACGTTTAAAAGGCAGCAGTTTCACCTGCCCTCCTGATGTTACTCTTATTTTGTAACCGCCCCATTTGCATACCCTCTTGACCACCCAAACGGATAAGCTTCTATAAAGGCACATCAACCATTACTGATTGATGTGCCCCTTAAAAATAACTCTCCAGATATTTTGCTACCGACCTGCTCATTTCTTTTGAAAAATCCGAATTATATTTGCGTTTGCAAAATGCGCTGCACCATTCTTCGTAGGTACGGTTCTTATGTTCATGTGCAAACATTTCCCGCAATTCTTCTCCATCCATGCTGCGGTATGTATTTTCATGTACGATATGTTTTCGATCACACCGTGCCGGCTTCTGACGCTGCTTCTGCTGCCACCACGGCATTCTGCGCCGCAATTGCGGTATCTGTAATCGAAAGCATCAGATCACCCACGCCCGGTTTTCTCGGCTCACATCCAGCTTCCAGATAAGCATCATACCATTTCTTACAATCCGCACAAAATACCAGCACCATCGGTGCCTGCATGGCCGCTTCCAGAATCAGATTCTTCATTTCTTCCGGAATTGCCCTGTCTTCATATGCTCTCACAGATTTTCTCTGATATAAACTCTCTATTATTTCATTCATTTTTAGTCAGATAACCCTTCTTGTGCAACTTATCAAATCGAACTTTTATCTTTCGTATACCGCTCAATCAGACACTGATGTTCTTTCTTTCCTTTATCATAATTGAGTCCGACCAATAAAATATCTCCTGTATAATTCAAAATGGAATCAGGATACTTTTTTTCTTTTATTTGCTGTAATGCAGTCTGCGCGCTCTTGTTCCATTTCAATATAACACTTGGAGGATTCGAAAGAATCCTCCACTCCCTCGAAAATTAAGGCCGCAAGGGCCTTTTTCTTTTGTCTGGATGTTCCATTTTGAGATGTTTTACGACACTTTTACGACATTTCATGAAAATATCCCGGTTTCAATACAGCTGGAGAAATCCTGCTGCCCGGTAAATTACCGGGAGTGATCCGGCTTTTCGGCATAAAAATACCAACCATCGAATTGACGGTTGATATTTTTATAATTACTCATACGGTTGAATCCACCATGCTTGTTTATTGCGAGGTTCTTCTTTCGACATTATCACATCTGGCTTATTTTTTACTTTTTCATTTACAACATCTTCCGCCACTTCTTTAGTATCTTTATAACCTAGCCCATTATTATTTATAGTTTGTGCTATCTGCGAATTACTAATTTCAAGCTTTTCAACCTTCACTTTTAAATCTTTAAATTGAATTTTAAGTTTATTTACTTCTCTTATTTCTTTTGCTCCAATAATTCCAACAAAAATTCCGATAATTGCAACTATAAGTTCACCTAATGCTATCCAATTAGATAATTCCATACAAACGCTCCTATCTATTGTAATAGATAAATTGTACCACTATACTTTCCCGTATTCAATTATCAACGAATGATTTCAAACTGAAAAGCACCCGCCTTAATGGCGAGCACTCCTTGTTTATATTACATTTTCTATTTTCTGGATCTCCTTCTTCATACGCTCTTTATCTACATGATCGTATACCTTCAGCGTGACTGCAGCATCTGAATGGCCCATAATTACCTGCAGTACCTTCACATCCATACCAGACTCCGCCATCCGGGTACAGCCGGTATGCCGTAGAATGTGATTTGATATATTCGGCAGCAGAACCGGCTTTCTCTTCTCCTTCTTGGCCTGCTGGGTCTCCTTATCATTGTAACGTCTCACAATGCCATACAGAATGTAATTGAAGGTCCGGTATGTATATGGTCTCTGGTTGGAATTAAGGAATACAAAGTTGCTGTAACCATCCAGCTCATAATCCCCTCTACGCCCCAGAAGTATGTTTAATTTCTTCTGATTCAGCAATGCTTTATATACCTGATCCGTCATAGGGATGTCCCGGATACCGCTCTCTGTCTTCGGTTTGCTGATGAAATGCTTCATTCCTTCGTCCGACTTCTCATAATTGATCTGGTGGTCTATCCGGATCATCCGGTTCTTCATGTCCACATCCTTCCAGGTCAGACCGCATATCTCACTGACCCGCGCCGCTGTGCCAAGCATTACCTGTATCATGGGCTGATATATCTTCTCGTGGTCGTCTCCGCCTACATACGTAAGAAAGATCCGCTGCTGCTCCCGTGTTAAAGCCACACGCTTTCTCGTCCCGTCATAGCCCTCCAGGCAGCCTTTTGTGGGATTCTTACGGATTATATCATTATCCACTGCAAACTCCAGTGCCGGGCGGATCAGATTGTTATGGAGCATTCTCACATAAGCATCCGCATGGTCCTTTCCAAATTCGGCATAGAATCTTTTCACATTTGCCTTTTTAATGTCTCCTACCATCATATTTCCAAACCAGCTTTCTTTTATATGCAATTTGCAGAGGTACTGATACTTTTCCTTGGTCTTTTCCCGGAGTTTGGTCTTACTCTCCAAATACATTGCCAGAAGATCATTCATGGTCATTTTGGCGGCTCTGGCCGTATCAATGCCATCTTCCATGTCTCTTCTGATGTTTTTCTCTTTTTCCCGCAAGGAAATCTCATGCCGCTTTCCCGGAGGCATCCGGTCGGTAGAAACCAGCCGCCAGCTATACACACTGCAGCGCTTTCCCAGATACTGATATTTATATTCGTACTTACCATCCTTGCGCTGGTATTCATTGTCTCTCAGAATGCGGCCCTTATTATCTTTTCTCTTTTCCGCCATAAGCAATTCCTTTATGATGCAGAGCAGGCGGCCTGCTGCCGCCCGCTGAATGTTTTACTGTAAAATAACTGCCGCCAGTGCTCCTATCAGAAACAGATTGACTGCCAATGATCCAATAAAACACTTTACCAGTCTCCGATTCTCCCGTTTCAACTGCCGGATTACCGACGTTGCTAATGATTCTCTTTCAGTCATTCTTTTTTCCTCCCCGCACACGCTTTCTGATTGCCTTTCTCATGCAGTCATTCTCACCACCGGCATATTCTTCCACTGACACGGTATACACCCTCTTTACGCCTCTGGCAGTCCTTACGATAACTTCATCTCCCTGCTGTACCTGATCGGTCATGTAATCCGGTAATTTCCACATATACTGCTTGCCACCTGCTTTATGTACCGCCCGGATGATCTGGCAACGGCCTGTCCGTACCGGTACATGAGTCAGTTCCATCTTCTTTGCCGTGAGCAGCGCACAGTAACCATCAATCAGATATCCGTCCGTATTTACTACAATATCCAGATCCCTCATGCCAGACTGCAAATACCGCTGCTCAGCGCGCTTCATCTTCCATCGTTTTGGTCTATGAGCGGAAAAACACGGATATACCTTGACTTCTTCAACGGGAATGGTCTTCCACATAATCTCCGCATCTGCTACGCCCTGCTGATACGCTTCATTCGCCCGCTCTACCAGCATCTGCAGAATAAGCTCGTTTGCCGGTCCTTCGATTTTCATTTTGTATAAAGCTTCCTGCCAGTTCCGGCTGATCTCCTCAGTGATAATCAGATCCGGATTCCTTAATTCCTTTCCAAGATCATAAACGGTATTCAGCGTGCAGGCCAAATACGTCGCTACTCTTATAAGCGGTTCATTTCCCCTGATCTCCGGGATTATAAATGCTTCCTTTGCTACTGGGCATCTCATAATCTCTTTACCTCTCTTTGACAGAGGGCAGCAGGCATGATATACTTCCTGCAGACCCTCAATGCGTGATTGTCGGGTTACCTTTGCCCCTGCCGGAGTTGCCGCTCTGACAAGGGCATTTTTGTTATACGATAGAAAAGCGTCTGCTTTCATTCAGCTTACAAAACTGTTTGTAAATCTCTGGCAGAGCCAGTTTCAATGCCTTGCTGTCAAACCGGTTGCTGACCACAGCTTTCCATCTGATGATATAGGCCCCTGCTGCCAGCTCCTCCACCTGCTTTTTTTCCATGTCTGCCTTGATCTCCTGCCGGATCTTCTCGGCCTCATTCTCAATCTGTTCCTGCTGTGCTTCCAACTCTTTCAGTTTCATGATCCGATTCTGTAATGCTCTTTCTCCCATGTTACTGCTCCTTTCCTTCGGAACTCTTTCACCGGCCCTTCAAGCATCTTCCTGGCTATTGGTTCCCCGGTGCGGGTACTTCTCACAGGTATATGGCTTGAAGTATTGGAAGCTTTCGGCTTTCCGGCTGGTGTTCTGTTCCTTACCTTGTGACTACATTATATATCTATTTACACCAATAGTCTATTGGCATTATATACATATTTACACCAATATATTTGTAAGATTTTTATATTTACATCAATAGATTTTCTTGTTATTATTGACACAAGCTGGAGAAGAATTTTCTATTCCAGAAATCATAAAAAGAAGAAGGTAATTTCATGCCAGAAGAAAGTAAAATCAGTAAAGCACAGCAAAAAGCAGTAAATAAATATGTAAAAAATAACTACGACCGTATTAACGTAACTTTTCCCAAAGGTCAAAAGGAGCATTTAAAAGAACATGCTTCTAAAATGGGCGAAAGTGTCAATGCCTTTATTGTACGCTCCGTCAATGAAACTTTAGCAAGGGATAATGAAAATAAATGATTCTGTTGGATTGCGGTTTTACTCATTTTTGAGTAAAATCCCTTGTATCCTGCTGCCAGATATGCTATATTGAATACAGAAGAGGAAAAGCCAGAGACATACGGCCTACCCTTTATAGTTAAAAACTGTTATATTAACAGCCGTTCACTAGTGCGAGTAGTGGGCGGCTATTTTCTTTTCCCGAAGACCGTGTAACACAGTCCTACGAGAGCGACAATGAAGATACCGATCTGGACTAAATCCGGATATGTAACATAATTCATTGGCATCGCCCTCCTTTCTTTCGTCTGGAGGGTTTGCCCCTCCGAAGAGGGCAGGCCGCCTTTGTGTCTCTGACTTTTTCCTGCAGTCAGTATAACACACGGCTTCTGATCCATCAATCACTTATGAAGTTTTTTATTTTACTCTCGGTACAGTCCTTCTTCTACGGAATCTCCGGAGCAGCCATCTTTCCACTGTAGGCAATCCGCCTCACTGCTTCCATTAGCCGGTCTCCCTCGATATTTGTAAAAACCATATACCAGTCCGATAAAAAGAATCTTTCGCAATCCTGCCGGACCGTTTTCGCCTCCTGGCGTCCTTCAGCTGTCTGCTTATACGGCGGCAAGCGCAAATACCGGAGTGCAGTTATATAATCCTGTATGGTCTGCACTATGACTGCATAACGTAATTTTTCAAAGCCTACCTCCTGCATTGACTCGTTCCTCCTGCTCTACTGATCCATTTCTCACGCTTTCCCCGCCACTTCTATCCACCGGTTTTTACTTGCAACAATCTTCTGGGTCACCTGCAAACCTGCTGCCATGATCTGTTCTGGTATCATATTTTCCTGCCCGGCAATGTATACGCCGTTACCACGAATTGACGGAAGTACTTCAGATGTAACCCAACGCTTAAATTTTTTTGCAGAATCAAGCTTGCTGCTGAAAATTAAGGAATACAAACCCGATTCATTAATAAATGCAGTCTGGGTTTTTACCACATTCCCATTTTGGGAATCTGCTTCAATCGTTTTTAATATTCTGTCTTCTTCACTCACATGTGCAGAAACCGCTTTGCTTGAATTTGAATATCCCAACGCTTCTGCTACATCCTTTCCGACGAACCACGGCTCATCGTCGATTGTTATAGTTCTGATTTCTCTCTAAAGAATCTGTCAGGTGGTGTTTTACCACCCCACAGCAATATTATTGCAGTGCATTATCATCATCTCTGGCTTTGCCAATTCAGAAAGGGTCTTTTTTTGACGGCGCGCCTGACCTGATGCAATACCGCCTTTTAGTTATTTTTCTCTATCCGATTATCAAACAGACGCATTTTTATTCTCCGGATGCTTATTATTCAAGAGTTTATTAATGAAATATTGCTGGCCTTTTCCGGTAATCAGCGTCGTGCGGGTAATCATGGAGCTTCCATCCGGTTTGTTGACCGTCCGCTCCCGGACCTCAAAAAGTTTCATTTCCATTGATTTCTGGGTCGGCATATTGTAATCTGCGCCCCGTCTGGTAATCAGATACCCATTCTCACGCATCCATGCAAACAACCGGTTTTGTCCGATCTGGACACCGTTCTGGCTGATGATCTTTGCCAGCGCACCGATCAGAATGGATGTATGGGAAGCACTCACAGCATCAGCGAAAATCTCTTTCGGTTTCATGCGTACTGTGTCCTCCAGAAGCTTTGCATTCGTCTCTTTGAGACTGTTAATCGTTCGGTCTGCCATCTTCAAAGCTCGGGACATTACCTGATCTGGAGAGTTCCACGCTTTTTCAAGGTCAAGAAGGTACTGACGAACCGCTTTTCCTTCCGGTGTTCGCTGAATCATGCAAATCTGTTTTGCCATGTCAACGGTAATGTTATAGTCTGTAACCTCTCGTCTTACTTCTCTGTTTCCTTCCTTTTGAACCCGCTCAATTTTGAGCATGTTGAAATCCACATTTTCTGTGAACCCATATTCCATCATTCTAGGGAACCAATCCTTAAATGCTGTTCCAATGTGCAACTGCTCATGCAATTCTCTTGCCGACACTGTCGGCTGATCTTCGTTGTAATTAATGTTGATTAAATTATTCATTCCCTTCCCCTCCTTATCTCCACACCGTGCTGATCTGGGCGTTTGCATCGTTGATCTGTTCTTCCAACGCTCTCGGAAGCTCATAGGAATCAATGAACTCATGAACGTCTGCCAGGTATTTACGCTTGATACTCTTATATGACGTAACCAATCCGTATTCCCGTTTGAGCTGCGTGTAAATGTCAGAAAATACCAGTGACCTGATGCTTCCATCGTTGTACGCTTCGCTGTCTTTGCCTCCGAGGACTGACACGGCTTTCCTTCTTACGTGCTGGGAAACCTCCTCAATCTCGCATCCATAGAGTGGCATGTCGTTTTCCAGAGTCTCGATCTTCGTTTCTACCTTGTCCACCCGCTCATAAAGCTCCGTGGCTCCTTTTGCCAGTAATCTGATCTGCTCTGCTTCTGTCATGGGTTTGTTGTAACTCCCGGTCTTTCTGATTGTCGGGAGAACTTCGGAGGTAACCCAGCGTTTAAACCGTTTTGCAGAATCAAGTTTGCTCCCCAAAACAAGCGTATAAAGACCTGATTCATTAATGATAGTCATTTCCTGCTTTCCGGAAGGGGTCTCCATTTTGGAGATACCTCTATCTTCATCATCAACGCGCTTTCTAACGGTATCTGTCGGTCTTTCGTATCCCAGCGCTTCCGCTACATCCTTTCCGACAAACCACGGCTCCCCGTCAATTACCATTGTCCTAACCTGTCCGAACTCCTCACTGTTAAAAACCTGTAAATTATTCATACTTTCCCTTTCTGATAACTTTTTTCAGTTAATCCCGGCAGCAGGATCTTCCTCCGCCGGGAGTGTTCCATACCAATCATTTTCCCTGATCCGGAATCACGACCATCATATCTTCCTCGCAATGATACAGCGTACAGGCATCCTGCAGTGCCTTTTCCATTGCGCGTTCCGTCTCGGCGTATAGCCTCATGCCGATAATCTCATTTTCAGCACAGTCGGAGGCTTTCTCTGGAGCAAAGAGCACCCTTGCAATATAACACGCTGCCTTTGTATTCCAGGAGACATCAATCCTTTGAATCCGTTGGATTCTATGCCGCCTGAATTTCTGTTGAAAAGTCAATTTCTTCATCACTGGCCTCCAATCTCAAAATCTTGTCAAAAAAGAAAAGAGCGCGCCGCCGATATGCATAGAAATCATCAGCTTTGCACGGCGGATAAATTCGATTCCACCGGTCCCCGATATAAGCGTTCCGGAATCCCTTCGATGATAGTTCTGCTTGTCCTTTTCCAAGCGCTGGAGATGTCAAAGATACATCCAGAAACGGGGCAAGTCCGTCGTTACTTAACCGTGTCGCAATCTTTAATAGCTCCAGATTCTCTTCTCTCCGCGCTTCCTGCATAAGTTTACGCCGTCTCTGCTCTGAAATCCCCCAGTCGACAAACATCATATCTCTTTGCCTCATTTTGCCCTCCTGTAAGCCTTGCAATTACTTTTGATTCTGCTCCTGCTCAATCGCGTGTAAGATCAGATTTGCAGAATAATAAATGGCGTTCGCGCTCTTGGCCGGGATCTCGTTATTGAGCAACAGGTTATTTACCTTCGCCAGACTACGCCGCACCTCAGTAGGGGTATTCCACCGGAGCTTTACTTTCCGGCCATCCCGAAGCTCTGCAGCCTTGTGCATCTGCTGAAGCTGATATTTCTCGACCAGATTCATTCCTTTATCTCCTCGATATCATAAAACAGCATGTCTAAATCCTGTTTAGGCGGGTACAGCTTTGCAATGTCCTGAACTTGGCTCAATAAAATCTTTTTGCTCGTACTTCTGATATTAATATCTGACACTGACCTAGGCAGATACGGCTTGTTTCTGTCCTGCAATGCAAGAGTCGCATTATAATACGGCCCCTCGCTTACAATAATGCCAAGGGCAATGTTATACTTCGATTCACTATTTTCTACTGCTTTAAGTCTAATTTTTTGCATATTGCATACCTCTTTTTCGTCTCAAAAAAACTTATTTTTCCCAGTGGTTGAAAGGTTTTAGGAATATAACCCCACCCCAAAAATTGTTTTTATTAGTAATGTTGAATTTTGTCAGGTTTTTTCTCTGGTAACACTTCATTTAAAACGCCGTCAGCGGGTTTACGCCGGTCTGATCCTGCCGGAGCTTCGCCTCGGTGATGAACTCGTCAAACAGCACACGCCGGTTAATCTGTCCGGTAAAGTGATACGTTCCACCTCTGTTGCCACTCTCTTCCCGGACAATCTTTCTTATCAGACTCTCCGGTGCTTCGATATTGTTGCCGTGTTTCTGGTCTCCGAGGACTGCCGTAAACGGGGCATTCGCCGGGATCACTGCGCCGGTTGCCAGATATGGAATCTTCGGTGCCTTGAAATGTTGGAAATCAAAGCCGAAATGCTTACCGCCAAGCTCCGGGACCCAGTCAGGAATATCAATAGAGAAGGTATTCAGCTTATCGAATATAGAATTGACTCCGCCGGTCACCGCTTCAATCATCCGGTTTATCAGTCCGATAATGGAATTTACGGACTGTTTGATAGCACCTACAATTCCGTTCTGCCATATATTTCGTGTTGCATCACCGATAGCTTTCCAAGCTGTTTCTGCTGACGCTTTAATCTCGTTCCACTTTGTTGCAAGATCAGTTTTCAGATTCTGGAAAATCTGTAAAACGCTATTGATTTTATCTTTAATCCCGTTGGTTAGTCCCTCGATCAGAAAATGTCCAAACTCCACAAATACAGTAGATGGCGAATGAATACCAAACAAATTTTTGAAACCGTTCACAATTGGATCAAAAACATGCGTTTTCATCCAAGATGCAATGCTGGCCAGTGCTCCTACAATTCCGTCAAGCAGTCCTTCTATCAAAAATACTCCGCAAATTGCTAAACGTGCTGCAATACCCAGCCAATCAACCGAAACAATAAAATCTCCAATTTTATTTCCAAGTTCCGACCAGTTTACCTGGCTTAACGCAGTAATACACATGTTTAAGAATCCTACAGAAAAGTCGGAAAGTCCCTTTCCTATCGTCGATGCGTCTATATTTTGTATAGCCGCATTAATTCCATTTGCTATGTTGGTTCCGAGTCCAATCCAGTCAAAAGTTGCTGCGAAATCAATGGCGGTCTGGTATATGCCGGTTATAGCAAGTCCCAAAGTCATTCCGATGGTTGCAAGGTCGATTGCCCGGACAACTCCGTTCAGAGCCTGCCCGATTGATTCACCAATCCTGCTCCAGTCGATTCCCTGAACAAAATTCACCAGCATATCCCACTTAATCATGAAATAGCTGCCAATCAGCAGGCCAAAGGCATTCCAGTCAACCTCGTTGACCAGTCCCATCAATCCAACAGACAAAGCCGCGCCTATTGCTCCCCAGTCAATTCCAGATACCAACAGGGATAGCGTATTTACTGCCGTATTGATACCAGTTCCAAGCGTGCGTCCGATCAAATTCCAATCGAGATTCTGAATGAAGGAATTGAACGTCACAATGAATGCAGTCAGGTAATGTACAATTTCCGGACCTACATTTTCCCAGCTAAGCGCCTGATACATTTTTGCAAATGCAGCGTTTACACACTGCGCCATAAATGCTCCTAGACCCTGCCAATCTTCTGCCGCAAATAACTCTCGGATTTTATCCGCAATTCCCTTGATCGGATTGGTGATGGCTTCTTCCTTGAACATCTGCCCCGGACTTACCTCACCATCTCCGGTACCAGATCCAGACGAAGTATCCGTGTCCTTCTTCTCCATCTTGTTAATCTCGTCCAACGGTGAGAGGTATCCTTCCAGCTCTTTCTTTGCGTCCTTTGCATTACTGCCGGTCTTCTTCAGACTTGCCGCATAGTCCTGCTGGACCTTAACCGCCTTAGTGTAAGTGCTCTTTCCTGTCAGTGCGGAAAAGAATTGGGCAACTGCACTTGCCGCCGAAGAGAGTAAACCTATAAAACGGCTCAGAATCGGCGCTACTACTCTCAAAATCGGTGAAAACGCCGTTGCAAGGCTGTTTTTTAACTGTGTGAGCGAGGACATCAACAAAGAAATGGTTGAATTGGTTTCGGATGAATATTGAGCCAGATTCTGGAATCCGGTTTTAATACCGGATACTGCTGCCGACAATGCCCGGAATACCGTCCGGAACAGCAATGCTCGCATGAGCATTTTGGAGATTGAAAACCCTGTCTTCTTGCTCTCCTTGTTCAGTCCCATAAGCTTGAGGACGACCTTAGAGATATTCCACGCCAACTTCTTCAAGCGTTCGCCTAGACCCCGTACTGCGCTCGCCAGAAGCTTTGCTCCACCTTTGGTAGCCTTCACCATGACATTTTTCAAACCGCCAAGCACTTTCCCTGCCCAGGAAAAAATTCGTCCAGCCTTCTTCGTTGCGGCAGCAGGCTCCAGTTGGGCGACTCCAAACTCTGCAAGCTTCCCCTTCCCTTCCTGCAGTGTCCCGGTTAAATGCTGTATCCGATTGTCCAGATCCTGAACGTAACTGGAATCCGGTGAGCCTCCTGCTGCCAGAAACTGTTCTTTTGTCTTCTGGGCCAGCTCCAGAGCTGATGAAGTTTTCTCGATCTGCGCCTGCAGTTCTCTGACCTCTTTCGTTGCTTCAGAAAATCCGTCCGCTTCCTGCTGCCCGACCGAGAGGGATTTACTCAACCCCTCCGACATTGTTCGGCCGATCTTTTCAACAGTTGCTGCAGCGTTTTTTAGTCCAGATCGTAACTTCTGCTGAATATCGCTGGCGCCCTTGTCGACTCCGCCTGTTTTGATGGCGGTATCGATGACAATAGTACCATCTACCTGCATAAAAAAATCCTTTCTACCCATAATTCTTAAAAGGTGTGTAGGTCAGCGACGGGGCTCCGTTGCCCCGCCGGTAAAAATATTTAAATCACTTTTCCGCCAGCCAACCCTCATAGATTGGCTTGAATTTTTCACAGAACTCATTCAGCTGCTCTGGACTAACCAACGTACCGCCAAAAACTGCGACGGAAGATCCGGTGCCAAAACAGTCGTCGAACAGTCGGCCAATCTTCTTATAGACCGGCTTCATGAAAAGTTGCCCATCCGGATTCCGGCCGACCTTAAAAGATATTAAATGGCAAATCTTTCCATATTCCCGTTGAAGTTTATGCCAGCGAGCAGGAAACGAATCCATTTGAACTGTCAGCTCCCCATGTGAAACTCTAATCCTCCTTATGCGCGCCATCTCTTTTCCCTCCTTCCGAAAGTAACCCAAAAATTGCAACATTGACAATGAGAATTGCAAATAATAAAATCAAACTCAGAAGCAAACAAACGCCAAGAAACATAAATTTTCACCTCCTCCCTCCGATAAAACAATTGTCAAATATTCTGTGCACCGAGCAGCTGTTTTTCCAGCTCGTCAAAATCATAATCGCGTTGCTGGAAATTGGTAAAACCGGTCGGTTTCGCTTTTGACTGCGGAACCCCTTTCTGATTTGCGTACTGACCATCTAAGATTTTTGTGAGATTGGAGTCCTTTAACACCCAGTCAAATGATGCTCTCCATCCCCGATCATTTTTTCCCGTAAGAAAATCACTCGATTCCGTCAACTTA
Organism: Clostridiaceae bacterium Marseille-Q4143; assembly: GCA_018228645.1. Taxonomy (GTDB): domain Bacteria; phylum Bacillota; class Clostridia; order Lachnospirales; family Lachnospiraceae; genus Hominiventricola; species Hominiventricola filiformis. The sequence continues at coordinate 2,271,573 of CP073693.1, read as the reverse complement.
AACGCCCGGTCCAGATCTTCAGCTGAATAGCCGCCTCTTAACCTAGAAGAGATTGAACGTTTACGAGCGTCTGAAAGCCGCGTAACTCGAGGGAGGGAAGGACAAAGCAAATTGAAATTTTCTACAATTTGCTGGAAGTTTATAGAGTCTTTCTCTATTCTCTTCTTCCTCTTACTCTTCCTCTCCTCTTCGTCATTGCCGATAACGTTGACGCCACCAAGTGGCGAAGTTTCGTCACATTTCGTAACAGCCGCGTCACAAAGTGACACTTTTTTTCGCTCCCTATATCTTCGCATCCGCTCCGCAGAGTATCTTTCTGATCCTACAAGTCCTTGTGTCTCGGGCAGCGCAAAGGAATTATCTTCCATCCGAATCAACATGTCCTGAGATTCAAGAAAGCGAATCACTTCTGATACCTTCTCTTCACTCTCATCCAATACAAGTGCTAATTCTTCTGAAAATGATGGTTCGACTCCTTCATAAAATAAAACTCCGTCTGCTTGCAAACTAAGCAACTGCATTTTTAAGTAAATCAGTACAAAAGTATCTCCATCTTTCATCCGCCTGAGTTTTTTAATTCTAGGCTGCGAAAAAAAATCCGTCATGAGTCGCAACCACCGATACCGTTTTTCGCTCATCGTATCCTCCAAGATTACGCCTGATAATTTTCCACAATGAAATTATAAAACACAGGCCAATTAACTCTTGCAATGCGCCCGATTTTAATGAGCGCTCCTGACTCCTTTGCCAATTTCATTGTGGTGCAAATACCCAAATTGCTCCGTTCTGCTGCCTGCTGATACGAAAGAAGTTCTCCCTGCGCGTCAAAATATACCATTTTTTTCACGAGCTTTTCCCTCCATATTCCTTGTGTCTTTTTATATTGACCTCTGTCTAATGATAGTATATTATATTTATAACGCACATGTAAGTCCTATAACAAGTTAGTTTAGAGGTGATCTTATTGAGCAACGCACATGAATGCACGTTCGGCGAACGTTTAGAAAAATTGATGGTAGAAGATGGAATTGATATTGCTAAGAAAAAAGGGGCAGATACAGAACTGGCATCTCGAATGCTGGCTCGTGGATGTCTTAGCTTCTATGTGAATGAATACTATCAGGCCAGAAATAGTGCACGAACACAAATTGGCAGACATCGAAATGCAATCTCTGCTAGCAGTTTAGAAGGGAAATGGTTAAAAGCCTACTGTGATTATTTCAATTGTAGTGCTGACTATTTATTTGGATATATCTCCTTGCCAACCCATACTAATTCAGATATTGCAAAGCAAACTGGTCTTTCTAGTGATGCAATTAAAAATATAACTGGGGATAAAAATCTATTTCTTGATTGTTTCTTAACTTCTTCAGCATATTCTGAAATAGATAATTTTTTTAATCAACTTTCAAAAACACATGACATTTCTCTTTCAAATGCCAAAGTATGTTTGAAATTGCAAGCTGAGTATGTTACAACTGATGATTCGCAGCAAAAAGTAGAACTAGATACTCTTTTCAGAAATTCTGAAAATATTATTACCAACTGTGAGGAACGTTGGAACAGTTTATGTTACAGAATGGGGATTTCCTTTGGAAACTTTTTAGAAAAATTAACCCAAAAAAAATTTAACGAAATTCGTTCAGCATACGATTTCAATGAATCAGTTCTGAAGTAATATTAATGAGATATTTCAGAAGTAATTCATAATATTTTTACGACACTTTCTACGACATTTGAAAAACCCAAGACAAAGTAAGACAAAATCAAAAATGCCAGATTTCCTTGAAAATTCAAGGATTTCTGACATAGATAAAACTAGACGAAACTAGACAAAATCAAAACAATTCTACTTCAATTCTACAACAAGTGCCGGATAGCTGTCTTTATACTCCGGTTTTGGAATATATACAAAATCTGCAAATCCAAATCCAGTAGGCAACTCCCGAACTGGTTTAAAATAATACTGCATTGCACTTAAATACGCGATAGTAAGTGTACTACTAAGTGAATTTTCATCATGATACTGAATCACGGACGCATACTCCGAATGAATTTTTTCTGCTACTCTTTTTTCATTCATTTCCAGAGTTGCTTCCAGTAATTCTTTTGATTCTCTTTGAAACGTAATTAGCTCATCCCAATTACTGCTTTTCACCGCCGTAATCAATTCCTGTCGTATTTCTTCATTAGGAATAAATGCCGTACCTTTTTCCTCGTTATAACCTAAATATCCAAGATGGATTAAATACGTAATAACATCATCCCGATTTTGTATTTTGGCCGGATCATTTTTAAATGTCACGGTATTTACTTCTACTTCCGATCCTGAAAGCATTTCTATCATTGCTGTTTTCAGCCCATCATAATCCATACCAATTAATGGCATAACCACTTCGTAAGAGCCTGTTTCGGACCAATAACTTCTGAATTTTCCTTTCAGCATGACACTTACAACTGCCTTTGGATTGTAAACCTGGCAATCTTCCAATAAATAGCCATCATACCATTTTTTTACTTTTTCAAAATCACGATGGTATTTTTCACATAAGTTTTTTACTTCTTCTTCCGTAAATCCAATATAAGGAGCCAGCTCATATGCCTGAAGCATGGTAAACTCGTCCAGATTATTCACAGCTGACTGTGTTTTTTCTTTTTTTATCGGCAATATTCCTGTAAGATAAGCCAGCTGAATATATTTTGTTGGCTCTGTCCCTTTAAACATTCCCCTTAAAAAATTGATATATTCATCCTGTACCTTTTCATTGGCTGATTCGTCACGGATCAGAACATCCCATTCATCAATAATGATAACAAACTTCTGCCCTGTCTTTTCTTTTACAAGAGAAAGCCCGTCCGGCAGAGACATTACTTCCGATGACAGAACATCCGGATAATTCTCTCTCAACTCATCCAGAACACTTTTTGTAATGAATGGCACAATGTTATCTACATTTGTACAATTTGCAAGAAACCATTGGATATCGATGTGAATGACATCATACTGATTAAGATGTATCCTAAAATCCTCTTTTTTACTGATTTCCAACCCGGAAAACATATTTTCCGAATCCGCACCTTTACTATAATATGCCGCCAGCATATTTGCCGCATAGGACTTTCCGAATCTGCGCGGTCTGCTGTTGCAGATATATGCATCCGAGGTGTCCAATACACTGTTTGTATATTCCAAAAGACCAGTCTTATCTACGTAAATTTTAGAGTTCAATGCGACCTGGAACGCACTATTATCAGGATTTACAAATCTTCCCATTTACCCCAGACTCCTTTTTTCAAAACGAACTTACTTGTTATACTCATCATACCATCCGGCTCACGAAATAACAATATTCCTTCTTTTTACCCCTGTCTTTCCCGCTCAAATGACAGATATCTCGTTCCCTGAAAACTTAATTTTCCCATATCCCCTTCTGCCAACATCCCGTATTCCATTCCATCTACAGCAAACTCCATCCGGTCACCGCTCTCCACCTGAAATGTCGCATAGTACCAGGTGGAGTGGGTTGCCATATTGTCTCCATTATGATGATGGGTGACATCTGTCCGCTTTGCAACCACTGTTGCGTCTACCGTCAGTCTCGGCGACTGATTATTCTTATTCCAGGTGCTTAATCCTTTTACTATCATAAAAAGGAACATTCCAAGAATCAGAAAAAAGATCAGAAAAAACATCACATCGAATAACTGAAATCCCATACCAAATCCGGTGTCAAACTCATTGTATCCAAATCCCATACTATTTCCTCCCCTGTAAAAGATTCAAAAGCACCGTATAAACAGTTTCATTTTCCTTTACCACCAGTGCCAGTTCTTCTTTCGCCCTGCTCAGTTGATGAAAAAGTTTTCTCACATCCCGCTGCTCAGATCGTAAATAGCCTTTTTCATCATAATAATATCTGTCGTCCATCACCACGACCAGACATTCTTCGTTTTCCTGGGATGGCCGATACCCCTGCCGAAGATAATCTTTCCGGAAATTTTCGGCTTCCCTGTCATCGTTGGCATAGACCACTTCCACATGGGGATAAGGCCTTAAGCCCCGTCTCCCAGGAAGGTGCATCATGTTCAGAATGAACGAAGAGACCTCTGCATTGGTCCGAATCCGGTTGGTCAGGTGAAATACCTGTATATCCGGAAGGTGTACCAGATCTTCTGCCACATTCTGCTTTCGTTCTTCCTGAGAAATCATATCCTCGCAGTCACTGGAAAAGATCACCGGACACCGGGTTCCGGCCTGCTGCAAACATTCCAGCTTTTCCGGCAGTAAAAGATGCGCTTCATCTACCAGAATTGCGCTGTAAGAACTTAATTTTTCTTCTGTAATTTCATTATCTGTTACATAATCAATGCGTCTTAACCGCTCATGAAGGGTTTTCCACTCCTGTCCGGCTTCTCCGCAATGGATGATTGCCACCCGCTGCCGGCCAGACAGTTTCATGGCAATATCGTATAAAAGTAATGTTTTTCCGGTACCTGGAAAGCCGGTAAACCAGCAGTATCCTTTATGATCTGTCCTTATTTTTTTCAAAATCTGACGTTCAATATCCCGCTGCTGTGAGGTCAGGAAATATTCTTTATTCAGGAAACGGGCTGCTTCCGTCAAAGGAGAGATCAGATACAATTCTGCCTCAAACAGTTCTTCAATATCTCCTTTATAATCCTGACTCTCATTCAAAAGTTCGTGGCACAGCTGCTCCCAGTCTGCCTCCACAATCCGGTCATGGTTCGTCAGTCGTACCAGCCGGTTCTGGCTGCTGATATAAGTATACGAACGAATCGTTCGTCCCAAAGGTGCCAGATAATATCGGTTCTGTAAAAGCTGCTTTCTGATCGCCTCATCTGTCACTTCTCTGCTTTTCAGTTCCACATTAACAATCTGGTCCTCTTTGATCTGAATCAGGTCAAATTCCTTTCCAAGACGCGGAATGGTAAAAGAATAGAAAAAACGAAGGGCATACACTTCCTCCATGTGCAGTTCCAGCTGATCCACGAACGATCTCATACTGTTCATCTCCCAGTCACGCACTTTCAGAAAATATGCCCTTCCCGACAGCTGCCGTTCTAACTTCTGCAGCTGCTCCGTATTCTGTTTTCTTGTAATCGAATAAATGGACAGGGATTTCATCTCCGGCTCTTCCTTCTCCGTACAGTAATCGTTATGTTTATCATAACACAGAGCCGTCGGCCATAAAAGCAAAACCTTCCCTTCAATTCCTTAAAAATGTTTAAAGACGCATAAATCCTGACATCATGCATCCACCTGCAGCTCCGGCATCCATGACCTGTGACAGGCGTTCCATGCTGATACCGCCGATGGCATAGACCGGAATCGGGCAGGCTTCACAGATTTCTCTAACAAAATCAACTCCTTTTCCTTTCAGACCTTTCTTACATTCCGTCTCAAAGATCGTTCCAAGGACAATCTGTGTGGCACCGCTGCTCACGGCAAATTGCATGTCTTCCATGTTGTGGCAGGAAATGCTCAGTTCCCGGAAATCTTTTCGAAGTGCCGATCGTTCCTGCTCACTTAATGACTGAAGCGCCGGAACAGACAAGTGAATCTGCTCACATTTCAGCTTCCGAGCCATATCAATTCTGGAATGTAAAAAGCACAGTACTCCTTCTCTTTCACAAAGAACCAATATGTTTTTTGCCAGCTTTTCGTATTCCTCATCCGGCAGATCTTTTTCCCGCAGAATAACAGCATGAGGATGCAGGGCAATCACTTTTTCCATCTGCTTTAAGAAATCTCCCTGCACCAGTATGCGGTTTGTAATTACAATGGCATGCTCATAGGACTTACACATAAATATAATCATTCAGAACCGGCTGCAGACCGCCATGTTCCATATCCTCATACATTTTTTCAAAAGAACGGTCGTCGTTAATCTCGAACTGCTCATCCCCCACGTCCGCATCTTCTTTACCTTCGTATTTCTCTTCATGATCACCGATACCGGTAGATACACCTGCTGAGACCTTCGTCGCGCAGATCTTTGTAATGCCGTTACGGAATGTCTCACTTTCTCTGCTGGATACCGTAATTCCTGCAAATGGAAGGAACATCCGGTATGCACACAGTACCTGACAAAGTTCTTTTTCCCCTACATCCTTCGGATTGATCTTGTCGTTATTCACAATCGGGCGAAGCCGCGGACAGCTTAAGGACAGCTCCGCGTGGGGATATTTCCGGTTGATATAATAAACATGAAGTGCCGTCGCCAGCGCATCCTTCCGGAAATCATCAAGTCCAAGCAGTGCAGAAAATCCGGCTCCGCGCATACCTCCCATCAATGCACGCTCCTGTGCATCAAAGCGATATGGCCAGACACGCTTATGTCCCATCAGATGAAGGGTCTCATATTTATCCGTATTGTAAGTTTCCTGGAACACCGTCACATAATCCACACCACATTCATGAAGATACTGGTATTCATCCACATTCACCGGATAAATCTCAATTCCGATATTTTTAAAATACTTTCTCGCAATCTTCACTGCCTCTCCAATATATGTTACATCAGAATAGGCACGACTCTCACCGGTAAGCATCAGAATCTCTTCCATTCCGGTCTTCGCGATAACCTGCATCTCATGCTCAATTTCTTCAAACGTCAGTTTTTTCCGGCGGATATTGTTGTAACAGTTAAATCCACAATAAATGCAGTAGTTCTGGCAGTAGTTGGCAATGTACAATGGTGTGAAAATATAAACGGTATTTCCAAAATGATTTTTTGTAATCTCTTCTGCTTTTCTCGCCATCTGCTCCAGATAAGGGGCTGCCGCCGGAGATAAAAGTGCTTTGAAATCTTCGATGGAACAGGATTCATGAGAAAGTGCCCGCTCTACATCTGCTGCCGTGTAGGCATCATAGTCAAATTCATCCATTGCTTTCAGCACTTTATCTTTAATATCGGACTCAATGACCTGCATTCCTTCCATATATTCCATATGATTGGTTCTGAAAGACGGATCCTGCTCCAGACGGTGTTTTCTGTCCAGTGCAGCCTGTGGCAGCTTGTCACTGTCTACAAAATATACCTGATTTTCTTCATTCATGATACACGCCTCCTAACGCAGAAATCCAGTCAGCGGATCAGATGCACTGCCGCCTCTTGCAAGCACTCTTCCCATACCGGTCAGATACGCTTTTCTTCCTGCCTCGATTGCCAGCTTGAAGGCTGCTGCCATCTCCGGCACATCTCCGGCAGTAGCAATTGCGGTATTTGCCATAATAGCAGCTGCTCCCATCTCCATTGCTTCACATGCCTGGGACGGTTTTCCGATACCGGCATCCACAATAATCGGAAGATCAATTTCATCAATGAGTACCTGGATCATGGCTTTGGTTGCCAGTCCCTTGTTACTTCCAATGGGTGCTGCCAGCGGCATCACCGCTGCTGCACCTGCATTCTGAAGGTCTCTGGCTACATTTAAATCCGGGTTCATATACGGAAGTACCACAAATCCTTCTTTTGCCAGAATCTCCGTTGCCTTCACCGTCTCATAGTTATCCGGAAACAGATATTTCGCATCACGCATGATCTCCACTTTGACAAAATCTCCACATCCCATAGCTCTGCTCAGTCTGGCGATCCGGACAGCCTCCTCAGCTGTTCTTGCTCCTGATGTATTTGGAAGCAGTGTCACTCCTTCCGGAATAAAATCCAGAATATTCTCACTCTCCTGGGTATTTGCCCGACGCAGCGCAAGGGTGATAATCTCTGCGCCGCCCTGTTCTACGGCCGCTTTAATCAAATTCAGATTATATTTTCCAGAACCAAGGATAAAACGGCTCTTAAACTCTTTTCCACCTAATACAAATTTATCTTCCATTTCTTTTTTCCTCTTTTCTTTTTATCATTCAGCCTGCATAATCAGCTGCAGTACTTTGTTTGCTTCATGGGCAGCACAGGCTGCCACCCTCGGTGCAACCAGTCCGATTCCATTGCCCACATCCGTACTTTGATCCCCACACACATAAAGCCTTCTCATCATCTGCTGCGTGCGGATTTCATTGGTATCTCCATAACCTGCCATACCGTTTCCTGATACCACTGTCGTCTCCGGGCACTGAGTCAATAGTTCCCGCACAAGCATCGCCTTCTGATCCGGCTTATCAAAGGCCTCACAGACAATGGGATAATCTGAAAACAGTTCCTTTACATTCTCCGGTATCACCTTCTCGCATACAGATTCATAGGTAAGATAGGGATTGATCTGACGCAAAATCTCCGGCAGTGCCTCTGCCTTCGGTTTTCCAAGCTGCGGAATAAAATACATCTGGCGGTTCAGGTTCGTCACATCCACTACATCAAAATCCACCAGCAGAAGCTTTCCAATCCCGCTTCTTGCTAACATCACTGCAATATTTGATCCCAGTCCGCCAAGTCCCGCTACCGCTACCTTGGCACTGCGAAGCTTCACCTGCATTTCTTTGGGAAAACGGGCATCAAAGGCCCGGTCCAGTTCTTCCTGCGAAATGAGTTCTCCCATTTTTTTCAGCCTCCTCCTACAAACCTAAGAACTTCAATGACATCCTCATCCTGAATGGTCACATTGCCCAGCTGGTCTTTTGGAATGATCATGAGATTCCGTTCCACCACTACCCGTTCCGGCTCAAATCCGGTCTCTTTTAAAAATTCCAGAAGATTCTTTCCGGCAATCTCCTTTTCTTCTCCATTGATTTTTACCATCCTGTTTCTCCTTTCACGTTTTAACACCTTAATCTCCAAGCACACAAAAAAGGCACCGAATGACACACTTTTAGTGTCATCCGGCGCCTGTAAGTACTCTGTGAAAAGTGGTGCCCCCAGTTCACACAAAACAGAGAGCAACGGCACATACGTCCATCCATTCGCGACATGTATTTCCCTCCGTTGGCATTATCCAAATCAGGTTCCAGGTCAAGACTAATCAAGTCTACTCTCAGCCCATTTATTTGAGCTCCCTATTTGAAAAATATTATACAGAAGTTTCAGGAGATTTGCAAGAGATTTCCACATCTTTCCCCTGAAATGCAAATCCCATCTTATAAATTCTTCCCTTAGGAATACCCGCAGCCAGCAGGTCTTTTTCATAGGCCTTTTCTTCTATCTGATTCAGTGCATTTTCTGCCGTCTGCTCCAGAGAGGCTTCCTTCCTGCTGTTATGCACTTTAAATTCCATGATATGATAAATGCATCCAGATTCGGCTGCTTCGGATACATGGCAATGTCGTATCTGCCCCGTCCGCTCTCCCGGTTCGATACAATCTGGTACTGATCCTTCAGGCACACAATCAATCCAAGTACCAGTCCATGATAGAAATTCTCCGGCACCCGTTCTGCCGGTCCATCTGCCACATCAAAATAACTCATGGAACCATAAGTAATATCCTCTAAAATGTACGTTAGATCATCCATATCATGTTTCATCAGTGCTTCTACAAACTCATTGCAAAGGCAAATCCCATTGTGGAACATTCCCAGAATTTCATTACGAAACATTCCCATGACTTCCCGATTGGTTACCGATACATCACACTCCGTGATCTCCTCATTTTTTATCACATTGTCTGCCTTAATATAACCAACTGCCAACAGCAGTGACCACAGGCTGTTCTCGTCTCCATCCAGGTACTGAAACGTAATATTTTCATTGATTTTCTTATGGACAACTGCTCCTGACATCAACTGTTCAATCTCATATTTGCTCCGAATCGGATGCCTTCGGATGATTTCTCCAATCAGTTTATTACTGCTGGTATTGATCCAGTAACTTACAAACTCTCCATGGCGCAGGAATCCGCAGATGGACCATGGATTGTAAATATCCCGCTGTCCGCCGAAAATGAATCCGTCATACATGGCTTTCACTTCCGGCAGACAGTCATAATTCTGGCATTTCAGGGCATCCGATACTTCCTGCTCTGTAAATCCACAGCACTCCTGATAGGCCGCACTGGTCACTGTATGAACTTCGATATTATTCATATCTGAAAATAATGAATTCTTAGATACCCTGGTAACTCCTGTAATAATTGCCCTGCTGTAAAATTCATTCTCCGTAAAGGCACCATGGAACAGCTGACGGCAGGTACTGATCATCTCATCCCAGTAACCGTCCGTATAAGCTTCCAGAAGCGGTGTATCATATTCATCGAGAAGAATATAAGGCATCACTCCATAGTGTTTATAAAGCAGCGCACACAATGCCGGTATGGCTGTTTCTATCTTTTTTGTATCACCATCAAATAGTGCCTGTTTGGTATTTTTGTAATTATCTATATCCTCAGGCCCTAACCGCGGACTTTTCTGTAATTCGCTGTGCAATTCATACATCGTATACATGGGAAATGTCAGTCCTTTGACTGCCTGCTGATAATTTCTTCCCTTACAGCTTCCAAAACTTGTCATAAGCACCGGAATTGTTCCAAAACAGCTACGTGCCCGCTCATCCTGCCATACCTGCAGTTTTTCAAAATACTCCGGATGTCCGGAAAAACGCGGATCAAAGAAATTTTCCACTGTACTTAAAAGCGTCGTTTTTCCAAATCTTCTCGGTCTGGTCAGTAATGTAACCTTTGCCTCATGGTTCATCCATTCTGTGATAAAATGGGTCTTATCCACATAAAACTGTTTACCACATGCAAAATCCCGAAAATTCTGATAGCCACATCCCACGACCGCTCCAAGATAAGGATTCTTTTTTAAAATATCCTCCAGACTTTTCATATAAGCAAGCAGCCGCTGCTTTTCTTCCTGAAGCCGGCTTCGCTCTTCAAACTCCAGCAAAATCTGTTCCCGCTCCGTTAATTTTACATAATAGCAGACAGACTTTCCATGTATGGTCTGCTGCACATATGGCTGCTTCTTTCCATTAATCGTCTTATAAGTCAGCGTACCCTTCGGCATCTGCTCCAGCCGTTCATCAATCTCTCGGATACGTTCTCCCGGATTCTGCATCTGCTTTCCTCACTTCAAAAAAAATGGTTATGAGTAGTTATATTTATTGTATAACCATTCATAACCATTGCAAAGCAATTTATATTTTTATAACCGTGCAGCGCCTGTTTTTCTTGCTGCTTCTGCCACTGCTGCAGCTACGGCTTTACCAACTCTCGGGTCAAATGCCTTCGGAATAATGTAGTCCTCGCTAAGTTCCTCATCGGTAATGAGATCTGCCAGTGCTTTGGAGGCGGCCAGCTTCATCTCATCATTGATGTCTTTTGCACGCACATCGAATGCACCGCGGAAAATACCAGGAAATGCAAGTACATTATTGATCTGGTTCGGGAAATCACTTCTTCCGGTTGCAATGACTCTTGCGCCTCCTGCCTTCGCATCATCCGGGAAGATTTCCGGCGTTGGGTTTGCACATGCAAAAATGATGGCATCTTTATTCATCGTCTTCACCATCTCCGGTGTTACCATACCCGGTGCACTGACACCGATGAAAACGTCCGCACCCACCAGCATGTCTGCCAGGCTTCCGCTCTTCTTCTCCAGGTTGGTAACTTTCGCCATCTCCTCTTTTACCGGATTCATGCCCTCGGCACGGCCTTCATAGATGGCACCTTTTCTGTCACACAGGGTTACATTCTTCACACCTGCGGTCAGAAGAAGACGGGTAATGGAAATAGCAGCAGCTCCTGCACCGTTTACTACAACTTTTACTTCCTCTTTTTTCTTACCAACCAGCTTCAGTGCGTTGGTCAGTCCGGCCAGTGTAATAATGGCGGTACCATGCTGATCGTCATGGAAAATCGGAATATCACATTTCTCTTTCAGTTTTTTCTCTATTTCAAAGCAGCGGGGAGCGGAAATATCCTCCAAATTCACGCCTGCAAAGCTGCCGGAAATCAGGTAAATCGTATTGACAATCTCGTCCACATCATGGCTCTTGATGCAGAGCGGGAATGCATCCACATCACCAAATGCCTTGAACAGCACACATTTTCCCTCCATAACCGGCATACCTGCTTCCGGTCCGATGTCTCCCAGTCCCAGTACCGCACTTCCGTCGGTAACGACCAGGCAGAGATTATGACGGCGGGTCAGCTCGTAGCTCTGCTCCACATCCTTCTGAATCTCCAGACAGGGCTGTGCAACGCCCGGCGTATAAGCCAGAGACAGATCATCCTTGTTGGCAACCGGTACAGTTGCAACCACTTCAATTTTACCCTTCCACTCTCTGTGGAGTCTTAATGACTCTTTTGCGTAATCCATTCTATTTTCCTTTCCTTAATAAAATACAATTCCAAGAAATACTGCAAATGCCAGTCCAATTAAGGTAATGCATACAGAAGTAATGAAAATCGGTTTATAACTTTCTTTATGAGTCATTCCGCACGCTGCCAGACAGGTAATTACCATGCTGTTATGGGGCAATGTATCCAGTCCGTTGCAGGCAATTGCTGCCACTCGGTGAAGAACTGCCGGATCTACACCAAGCTCCATATATTTATGCGCAAATACTTCCATCGCAATTCCAATACCGCCGGAACCAGATCCGGTTGCTCCGGCAATCAGGGTTGTTGCCGTTGCAAATGAAATCAGTGGATTTCCACCCAGATTTGCCAGCATATCAATGAGATTCTGGAAACCAACGGTGGATTTTACCACATAGCCAAATCCTACTACCGCAGCAGTATTCATAATTACCATACTGGCCCGTTTTACACCATCATCAATTAGATTCAATTTCTTCGGTGTCGTGTTCCAGTACAGGAATGCACAACAGAATGTTGCCAAAATAATAGCTACGTTCACATTTACTTTAAAAACATTCAGAAGAACAAATAACAGCACCATCGGAATCACAGATCTCCACGGTTTTACAATCTCCATCTCCTCAAATGCTTTCATTTTCTCTTCAATATCCGGAGTAACTACAAATTCATCATGATTTTTCTTTGCTTTTCTGAACTCATATTCCAGATAAATCACACACAGAATACTGCTGAAAATACCGGTTGCAATTCCAAGACCGGAAGCAGCCATGGTATCAGTTCCCAGATACTGGGTCGGAAGTACATTTAAGATAGACGGCGAACCCGGGAACATGGAACTGTTATAAGCCAGAGAAGTATAAATCACACCCGGAATCAACCATCTCGGAAGATTCTCCTGTTTGAATACACAGAGGAAAATGGGATATGCAATAAACATCAGAGCCCAACCATTGACACCGATATAGCCCAGAATCAGTACAGCCAGCATACATCCATAAATAGCACCCCGGCCTCCCACTTTAGAATAAATCATTTTTGCGAACGCTGCTGCCGCACCAGAACCTTCCATCACAGATGCAAATACCGTTCCCGTTGCAAATAATAAGAAGTTATTCTTCAGAAATTCGGAAAATCCCGTAAAATAAGTATCCGTGATCGTATCCAGAACGGACAAACCACTGAATAATGCCAGAATACTGACACAGATTAACGTTCCAACCACCGGATTGAATTTCCGGTAACAAATGACAATCAGCACAATCAGTGCCACAACAATTCCTATTAAACTCATATCCATCGTATTTTTTCTCCCTACTGTACTTTTCCTGCAAGCTCGACCGGCACAGCCCCGCCAAGCTTCACACTTGTAATAATCATTCCGTTTACCACATCTCCCTGATAATGAAGAGTATAGGTATCATACCCGGACATATTCAGCCAGTACTGTTTCAAAATCAGGGTCTTATCATCTGCAAATGCATAAGCAAAGCTGTTCAGGAAATGCCGTGGATCATCAAATATTACATTCTGTGTCATCCATTTTTCAAACCCGGCCTTCACTGTTACCTGTCTGTCCTTCAGTTGGAAAGAAATTAAAAGTTCATTCTTCCCTGCTCTGTCAATCTTCACAGAAAAAATATCCCGTTCATTTTCATCAAACATAATTGTTTTTCCAAACAACGTACCTTCCAGCGAAGAATTTTCTTTTCCTGCCGGAAACGGAAGTATTAAATTGTCAACATACGTTTCAAGCTGTTCCTCTGCTTCTGCATCTTCCTGTAACGTCTCTCTTGTCGTCGGCGCAAAAAGTCTCTCATTCACGATCTTACTGATCAGACGGTTTGGATTTCCATGTTTATCACTGGCTCCCGCTGTAACTGCCACTGCAAGTTTCTTCTCCGGATTTACAACAATAACATTTCCGAAAGCTCCATACACGCCAAAAGAATTGTCTGCGGTAATCCAGTACTGATAGCCATATCCACATACTGGATACTTTTCTTCTGGAGTGTCAATCTGCTTTCTGGTTGCTTCTTTTAAATACGCCTCCGGTATCAGCTGTTTTCCATTCCATTTTCCCATATTAGCAAGAAGAATCGCAATTTTTGCAATGTCCGGAGTCTTTAAGTACAATCCCCAGCCACCTACCGTATTTCCTTCCGGACTTTCCAGCCATTCAACGTCCGTGATTCCCATTGGTCCAAAAACGCGTTCCTTCATCAATTCCAGTACATTTTTATGCATGATCTTTGATACCAGAGAAGACAACATATAACTGGCACCAGTATCATACTGAAATACAGTTCCTGGATCATGTGGTAATTCATAGGTAAAATAATGCGTAATCCAGGAACTGGTCACTCCCCGGAAACAAGTGCTCAACCGGCAGGAATTTGCTGCCATTGTCAGCAGATTTCGAACCGTAAGCCGATCAATTCGCCGGTCATAATTTTCCGGCAAATATTCTCTAAAATGATCTACGACCAGATCATCCAGTTTCAGTTTCCCTTCACTGATGGCGATTCCGACCGCAATACTGTTCATACTCTTAGAAAATGAATGCAGCATCTGCATAGAATCTTCCGTATATGGAGAAATACATTTTGAAAAAATGACATCGTTGTCACATACCACAGATATAGAATGGATATCTTCTACAAATGTTTCCAGTTCATGTACCATATGCAGAAGATTTTCCGAAGAAATCCCGTATTTTTCAGGTTTGTTCTTTAACATACACATTCCCCTTTAATTTTATAGTTGCATTTAATTCTTCATAATATTCACGTGAATTATTTACTGCTATGCTAACATAGTATCTACTCCATTACAATTGGCATAATTCTCAAAATCAGCACTTCATTTTTGGTAGTATTAAACAATTCTTTTTATTCATAAAAAGAATTGTTTACTTTATTTTCGAATTATAAGTTTCTTAATTGAACATTTCTGCATTTTTTGCTATACTATTTTTAATTTATGCAGGGAGGTAATCATGAATCTCGATCAACTTATTTACGATAAAATTCCTACATTATCCGCAGGTCAGCGAAAAGTTGCCGAATATATTCTGAATAATAAAGATGAATTCAGCTACGCAACCCTCGCAAAGCTCAGCAAAGATATTTCCGTCAGTGAAACAACCGTTATCCGCTTTGCCTACTCTCTCGGTTTTGACAGTTTTTCGGCCATGCAGCAGAAACTTCGCGAAGAAATTCTTGCGATTCCTCTGCGCAATACGACAGAGCAGGTGCAAAACCAGACATTTTATCAGAAAATTTTCACCCGCGAAACCCAGTCTCTGCAGGATTGGATTGTCCATCTTGATGAATCAATTTTGGATAAAACAACAGAAGCTCTTTTAAATGCAGACCAGATTCTGGTAACCGGTGCACGTTCTTCTTACCATGCGGCCAACTGGTTAGGTAACCGCTTGAATCTTCTGCTTGGTAATACACATATCATTCAGGAATTTTACGATCCTCGCTTTGACTTATTAAATAATATTACAACTAAAACAGTGGTTTTAAGCATTGCTTTTGCCCGCTATACAAAATGGACGTATCATTATGCAGAATCCGCAAAAAAAATGGGAGCTACCCTGATTTCCATTACGGACAGTGTTTCATCTCCATTTTTTAATATTTCAGACTGTACGATTCTTGCTGCTCCCATTAAAGACAGTATGGGATTCAGTTCTCCTATCTGTATGTATTGTCTTTTTGATGTAATCACTGCAAAAATTCATGAAGAGCGGAAAGACATGGTGGCAGAACGCCTGAAAACCTATGAAGATACCTATCGCGATTTCGATATGTACTATGAATAAAAGAAAAGCTCGTGATGCAGAACTGATGTCAGTGCAGAAAGGAACATTTTCACGATGGGATGCCGGAACAGGAGAATTATTTCTGTCTCCTCCATCTGTTTAGAATCTCATGTGAATGGTACGACTTCTGAAAATTATTCTGTAAAAGTATAACGGATGATTGTCCCCTTATTATCTCCTGTTACGATAACGGTATCACCATTTTCCTTACAGGTAGTCTCCGGAATAGGAAATCATCCATTTTCAATTACATAAGCTTCTGAGCTTACAGTCTCTGCTTCAATAATTGTTTTTTACTGTGCTTCTCTCCCCCGCATGGGTTCATTTCTTCAATAAAAATTTCATACTCGTGCATATCTATCCCTCTCCTTAGCTTTATGATTCTTTATTATAAAGCTAAGGGCATCTGGTCGCAAAAGTACTTTTTTCCAAAAATGATATCTGAATTTTGTATATTTATAAGTAGTGATACCCTCCAAAGCTCAATATTTTTTCTTTTAATTTTTCAGAATTGACGAATCCTTCTTCCTTCATAAAATCAGCGGTGTTCTGTAACATCTGCTCAAACCCAGATACCAGTTTTTCAAAATGATCCATGGCTATCTTTTCACCAATTCCACATTGATGCGCCTGCTCCTTAAAATCCGTTCTTTTTAATGTATCAATCGCATATTTTCCATTAATGCTAAGCGCCATATCTTTTGTACTACTTTCATAAATTGTTGTACTCACAATATCATACGCCGGTGCCAGCCTGATGCTCTTCAGATTCTTACTGTATAGCAATGATAAATTTTTTATATGATTGTCCGTATTTCCTATTAAATAATTATACACCGTAATATCCCACAATTTCAGCTGATCTTCCATCGGATTTGCAGAATAATTTCGTATCAATTCAAATGCTTTTTGTAAATATTTGTCCTGATTACACTCATATTTATGTTGTGCTGCGATTCCCAGCGCTTGTGCAAAATCTTCCTGATGCAAACGAAGTGGAATCCTCAAACCATCCAAATTGCGAACTGCACCTTCAAAACTTCTGTCATATCTCTTTGTTGCAAACAACACATCTCCGTCTTTAGAATCTCCTGTATTCACAACAAAGCTTTCCGGCGTTTCTATCCCCATTCCAGCAGCAGTCAAAAGACAGAGCTGTTCATTAGTAACAATTTCTTTCAATCTCACATGACTCTGCTTTACAATATGTGTGCTGGGCGCATTTCCTATTGGCTGATACCACTGTTTATCATCATTATTAAAATACAATCCAACCTTTCCAGATGCGCCTGTCAATGACAGATGTGATTTTGTAACGATCTGCGCTGATTCGCTTGCTCCTTCCTGTGCAAGATTCCGTACTTCCTCAAAAGTAAGTCTTTTATAGGAATCATTACTTTGTAAAGAACTATCTTCGACAATTCTAATTGCTCCCAAACATTCATTTCCGAGTCCAGACAAAATGGTTATATAATCATTCTCATCTGCATGCATCCAATTTGCAACGCATCTCCTGGTGAATCCTTCCGGAAGAAGTCCTTCAAAAAAATTCTGTGTCTGTATCGGAGAAAAAATTTTTTCTGAAATCGGTAAACTCAGAGAAATAGAAACTGCTTCTGATTTAGCGCAATATTCATCCGCATATGTAAAACAGGCATCTGCAAGTCCATTTCCTTTTATCTGACCTACATAATTTTGTTGCCCATTCATTTCTATATACACTACTAATGTTCTCATTTTATCCTCGCTTTTCTACTGTTAAATCCATTCCCAAAAGATTCATCAAATAAATGGCCTTTCCAAGTTCTGCCGTTGCCTTCCCACGCTCCAGATCTGATATAAAACTAACACTAAAACCTGTATATTCTGCAAGATATGCCTGCGTATATTTTAATTCTTTTCTGCGGTTTCGAATCACAATTCCAAAATCAGATGCATTTGATATTTTCATATTTTTCTCCAAATATAGTCGTACGGCTCATTTTTAATCACAAGAGCAAAAATGTAGCCGTACGAACAAGTTTTATACGCATAGTATATTCTTAGCCGTACGGCTATGTCAATAATCAAAATTTATTATTTAATTCTCTTCAACTCATAAGCTCTCGTTCCAAGGCCGATCTTCTCTGCCTGGTCGAGGGTTGCTTTCCACTCAATATTCGGGTTGGAGTCTTTGAAATGATCGTGGTGACAATGCCATCCCGGCTCTGCCAGATGCTCGCCCAGCTGGCTGTTTTCAATCGGGGTTGCTTTCAGGCAGGCATCCGCACATGCCTGATCCAGTGCCACTGGATCGAAGCTTGCGAACATTCCGATATCCGGAAGGATCGGGGCATCGTTCTCGCCATGGCAGTCACAGTTAGGACTGATATCCTGCACCAGTGCAATATGGAAATGCGGACGGCCATGACAGACAGCCTGTGCATACTCAGCCATTTTACGGTCGAGAAGCTCATTTGCACTGCTATTCGGATTGTAGACTGCATCGTAACTGCAGGCTCCAATACAACGGCCGCAGCCTTTACATTTATCATAATCAATCACTGCTTTTTTGTTGACATAGGTAATTGCATCACTGCCGCATTCTTTTGCACAGCGGCGGCAGCCACGACAGACTTCTTCGTTGATTGCCGGTTTTCCGCTTGCGTGCTGCTGCATTTTTCCGGCACGGCTTCCACAGCCCATACCAATATTTTTAAGGGCTCCGCCAAATCCGGTTGTCTCATGTCCTTTGAAATGACTCAGACTGATGAAAATGTCCGCATCCATGATTGCATGTCCAATGAGGGCTGTTTTGCAGTATTCCCCGTTCACAACCGGGACTTCTACTTCATCGGTTCCGCGAAGTCCGTCTCCAATGATAATCTGACATCCCGTCGTAATGGTGTTAAAACCGTTAAGGTTTGCACAGTCCAAATGCTCCAGTGCATTTTTTCTGCTTCCCGGATACAGAGTATTGCAGTCTGTCAGAAACGGCATTCCCCCCTGCTCTTTGCAGAGATCAGCCACTACCTTCGCATAGTTCGGACGAAGGAAGGCCATGTTTCCAAGCTCACCGAAGTGCATCTTAATTGCCACAAACTTTCCATCCATGTCAATGTCTTTGATTCCGGCTGCGATGCAGAGCTTTTTCAGCTTATCCAGCTGGCTGGTGCCTACCGGACACCGGAAATCCGTAAAATAAACAGTTGATTTCTCCATCTTATATTTCTCTCCTATCCTTAGAATCCCAACGTATCATTTACCAGAATCACATGAATGCGATCGGTATGTCTGGAATATCTGGTAATCAGGAATTGACAGCAGATCGTATCCGGAGATTTGCAGTCAAAACATTTTCCTTTTTCCTTACACGGAGTTTTGATGTCAAATCTTTGTGTGTTTGCCGGTGCTGCCACATTTCTGGCACGTTTCATGGCACTGTCAAGGTCATCACAGACTTTATTCATGCCAACAATGAAAACGACTTTCCTCGGTCCCTGCGCGATACAGGATACGCGGTTGGCATTTCCATCGATATTCACCAGAATACCATCACTGGTCATGGCATTGGCACTGGAAAGAAATACATCTGCATCATAAGCAGCCATAAGACCTTCTCTTGGCTCCATCTTTGCACGATCCAAATAATGATAATTGCCTTCTTCCAGAGCTTTGATCAATCCGATTTCGTGTGCACTCATACATCCACCCATGGCAATTTTACTGCCTTCTGGAATCAGCTCCAGTGCCTTTTTCAGTGCTTCTTCCTTATTTGCAGCATAATATCCAGACATATTACGTGATTCCAGACCTTTAATTACAGTCTGGGCAAGACAAACATTTCTCTTTACCATATTTTCGTTCATATCCAGGCTCCTTTTTGTTTCTGTAGTAAAGTTTCATTTGTATTTTATCAGAAAAATATTTCTGAAACAATATCCATCCTTGCATTTCGATTCAACAGTAAACTAATGAATGACTTCTTTATAAAAATCAATAAACGCATTCAAAGCTGCAGAACGCCATTTATTTTTATGAATCAAAAGCTGCGTCCAGACTTTTACTGGACAGTCTGTTACATTCAGTCTGCTAAGCTGCCCTGATTTCACATATTCCTCTGTGATAAAGTCTGGTAAAAAGGAAAGTAATCTGCTGCTCCTGACAAGTTCACAGATCTGGATGGGATTTCCAATCTCAAGAACCGGGTTCAGTTCCAGTGATCTGGCTGCCAGTTCTGCATTCAACATTTTTCGATAACTCATATTATTTTCTGTCAGAACAAATTCTTCCGAACATAATACAGGCAGAGTGAGCTCTGGCCACTGCACGGCAGAATGATCTGCTGCCGCAATAAAATGCACCGACTCCTCCCGTTCCGCACAGATGACATACTCTGAATCATAAATATGGCTATCCAGAGTGAATACCAGATCTGTTTCATTCTTTTGCAGCATATGAAACATCTCTTCTGTTCCGCTTTCTGAGACAATCAGATGTATCCCTGGAAATCGTTCCCTGAATTGCAAAAAATCATCTTTAAAATAGCGGTTACAGACAGAACTGGACATAGAAAGCCGGATCGTTCCTGCTATATGTTCCGTCCGTCTGATTTCCGACAACATTTTTTCATTAGATTCTACCATATCTCTGGCATATCTTAATACAATTGCGCCATCGGAAGTCAGCTTAATCTTATGGTAAAAACGGTCAAATAAACTGACATTCAGTTCTTTTTCCAGTTGTCGGATCTGAGAAGAGACCGTTGACTGCGTATAACCTAATTTTTTCGCCGCCGCCGAAAAACCGGAGTATTCACAAACGGCAATAAATGTTTTCAATACATGAATGTCCATTCTATTTCCTTCTACAAACGATATTTTCGTTAGTATATCATGAAATCAT
This sequence comes from Clostridiaceae bacterium Marseille-Q4143, assembly GCA_018228645.1. Taxonomy (GTDB): domain Bacteria; phylum Bacillota; class Clostridia; order Lachnospirales; family Lachnospiraceae; genus Hominiventricola; species Hominiventricola filiformis. The sequence goes on along the minus strand of CP073693.1, from coordinate 2,250,625 downwards.
CAATTTTACAAATACTGATCACTGCACTATAATTGATCTATTGAATGTATAATAATGAAAGGGGTTATCAACAAATGAAACGCGAACAGCTTGGAAGCCGTATGGGCTTTATTATGCTGTCTGCCGGCTGTGCCATTGGCTGCGGAAATGTCTGGAAATTTCCATGGCTATGCGGGCAGAACGGAGGCGGCAGCTTCATGCTGGTCTATATCTTGTGTCTGATCCTTCTGGGAATTCCTGCGTTAGTCATGGAGTTTTCTATTGGAAGAGCAGCCCAGACCAGCCCGCTCTACATGTATCAGAAACTGGAAAAACCAGGACAGAAATGGGGAATTTTCGGTTGGATATGCTTTATAGGAAACCTTTCCCTGATGGCATTTTATACTGTGGTCTGCGGATGGATCATTTATTATTTTTGTAAATTTCTGACAGGACAAAATAGTTCTCTTGGTTTTGTTTCCATGATTTCCAACCCGGTGATCAATGTGTCATTTCTTCTGGTCACGGTTGTGGTTGCATTTATTATTCTTTCCTTCAACCTGCAGGGCGGTCTGGAACGTGTATCCAAATTTATGATGTCTGCACTGCTGGTTCTGATGCTTGTACTTGCCATCCACAGCCTTTTTCTGTCTGGAGCTGGCGAAGGCATGATTTTTTATCTCAAACCGGACTTTTCCAAAATTAATGGATCCGTCATTGTCGGTGCCATGAATCAGGCCTTCTTTACCCTGTCCACAGGTATGGGAGGAATGGCTATTTTTGGAAGCTATATTGGAAAAGAACGTTCTCTGATGGGAGAAGCTGTTCATGTCATTACTTTGGATACATTAGTAGCGATTCTGGCTGGTATCATTATCTTCCCGGCCTGCTTCACTTATAATCTGGAAGTAAATGCAGGACCAAGTCTTCTGTTTGATACTATGGCTGCTGTATTTAATCATATGGCAGGCGGTCATTTATGGGGAACTCTTTTCTTCCTGTTTATGATTTTTGCAGCCATGTCCACCGTCCTTGGAGTTTGTGAAAATATCCTTGCCATGGTGCGCGAATTAACCGGCTGGTCCCGTCCAAAAGGAAGTCTGATCTGTGGCATTGTTGTTTTCCTGCTTGCAATGACTACCGCTCTTGGCTACAGTGTCTTTCATTTTCAGCCATTTGCTGAGGGTACCGCATGGCTCGATTTCTGGGATTTTATTGTATCCACCAATATTCTTCCTCTTGGTTCTCTTGTGCTTGCCCTGTTCTGCTGCAACAAGTTTGGCTGGGGATGGGAACATTTCTTAGAAGAAGCAAACACTGGATCAGGACTGAAGATCCGCTCCTTTATGAAACCACTGTTCCAGTATTTTGTTCCTGCTGTCATTGCCATTATTTATATTTATGGTATTATTACATTTCAGTGGAAATAAAAAGACCGGGAGAGATGATTCCTGTAATCGTCTCTCCCGGATTTTTTCTACTTCTCCTGTATCTCCTTACCGCTCAAATGCTCAATACTGATTTCATATACCTGAACGGCTTTTCCAGACCGCCGGATCTCCTCTTCAATAAGTTCCTTTCCCGGATAATATTTTTCTGCAATTTTTCTTGTAAGCACCAACGTTTCTTCTGAGTCATCCAGAAGACGGCCTCTTCCAAATACCACTGCACTCTGCAAATACGGTGCCCACGTTTCTTCTTTTCAAACAAGCCGAATCTCCCTGCCTTCTTTTTTTAATACGCCCTCATTCTCCAGATTTTTCAGTTCTCTTGTCATTGCACTGCGATCTACACAAAGATATTGTGCCAACGCCGTATAGGACATGGGCAGATGAATTTTCTGATTATGCATTTCTGCTGAAAGATGATTGAGATATGCCAGAATCTTTTTTCTCGTAGTTGACCTGGACAACACATAAATCCGTTCCATCTGCTGCCTGGACTGCAGTGCAGTCATCTGAAAGAGATTACTGACCAACTGGCTGTGATGCCAGCATGCATTCTCACACCGTTTGATCACATGCTCATAATCGATAAACATTACCCTGGTTTCTTCTTCCGCTTTCACATAATAGTGCTGAAAGTCCGTAGGGAGAAGAAAGGGTTCTCCAAAGACTGCATCCTTTTTCAATTCGTCAATCACATATTCATTGCCTTCCTCATCACAGCAGTACAGCACGGCCCGTCCATAGAGAATCAGTCCGATCTTCTTCATGGTGTTGGAGTATTCCATCACCGTTTCCCCATTTTGAAACACTGCTTCCCTTGCCTTGAAACAAACGCGCATTCTTTCCTGTTCCTCGGGAAGAATATCTGTAAAAAGTGTATTGCTTGTCATCTGAAGTTTCCCCCTTTTTTTTATTATACCTCTCTATTTGTGGCTTTTGCAACAGAACTGTTTTGTTTTTTCTGTTATTATTTTAACAAAGTTAACAAACAACAAATCAACGCACCATATAAAACGGAGGACTCTACTATGAAAGTCACAGATACCATTCAATACGTCGGCGTAAACGATCACCGCATTGACCTTTTTGAGGGTCAGTACAAAGTACCAAACGGAATGTCCTATAATTCCTATGTCATTCTGGATGAAAAAATTGCAGTCATGGATACGGTAGATGCTGAATTTACCCATCAGTGGCTTGACAATATTCAGCAGGTTCTGGATGGCCGTAAACCGGACTATCTCATCGTGCAGCATATGGAACCGGACCATGCGGCAAATGTTGCCAACTTCCTGAGAGTTTATCCGGACACCACCGTTGTTGCTACGGCAAAAGCCTTCAATATGATCCATAATTTCTTTGAGCTTAATCTGGAAGGTCAGAAAATAGAAATGGGAAATGGTGGAACTCTCTCCCTTGGATATCACCAGCTGACCTTCGTATTTGCACCCATGGTACACTGGCCGGAGGTTATGGTCACCTATGACAGCACAGAAAAGGTTCTTTTCTCCGCAGATGGTTTTGGAAAATTCGGTGCACTGGATATAGAAGAACCTTGGGATGACGAAGCAAGAAGATATTTTATTGGAATCGTTGGAAAATACGGTGTTCAGGTACAGAATCTCCTGAAAGTGGCTGCCACCCTTGACATTCAGATCATCTGCCCGCTTCACGGACCGGTATTGACCGAAGAGCTGGGACATTATCTTCACCTTTATGACACCTGGTCTTCCTATCAGCCGGAAGACGATGGTATTGTGATTGCCTATACTTCTGTATACGGACATACCAAAATGGCAGTTTCTCTCCTCGCAGATAAACTGACCGCCAGTGGATGTCCCAAAGTAGTTATCTATGACCTTGCAAGAGATGATATGTCCCAGGCAGTCAGCGATGCTTTCCGTTATTCCAAACTGATCCTTGCAACGACTACTTACAATGCAAGTATTTATCCATTCATGAATGATTTCATCACCAGACTGGTAGAGCACAATTATCAGAACCGCACTGTCGGACTCATTGAAAATGGTACCTGGGCACCGCTGGCCGCAAAAATCATGAAAGAAATGATGTCGAAATGCAAAAAAATTGACTGGCTGAAAAATTCTGTTCATATCTGGTCATCTGTGAAAGAAGAAAACCGGAAACAGATCGACGCCATGACAGAAGAGCTCTGCAAAGAATACATTGCAAAAGACAATTCTCTTGCAAATAAAAATGATATGACTGCCCTCTTCCGCATCGGCTATGGACTCTATGTGGTTACCTCCAACGACGGAAAGAAAGACAATGGTCTCATTGTAAATACCGTCACCCAGCTGACAGATAATCCTTATCGTGTGGCGGTCAATATCAATAAAGAAAACTACTCTCATCATGTAATCCAGCAGACCGGCATCATGAATGTTAATTGCCTGTCCGTAGATGCACCATTTTCCGTTTTCCAGCAGTTTGGCTTCCAGTCAGGACGAACAGTTGACAAGTTTGCAGGTGAAAAGATCAACCGTTCCGGAAACGGCCTGGTATTCCTGGATAAATATATCAACGCTTTTATGTCTCTGAAAGTAGAACAGTATGTCGATCTGGGCACTCACGGTATGTTCATCTGCAGCGTCACAGAAGCCCGTGTCATGAGCGATCAGGATACCATGACCTACACCTACTACCAGCAGAACGTAAAACCGAAGCCGGAAACAGACGGCAAGAAAGGATTCGTGTGCAAAGTCTGCGGATATATCTATGAAGGAGATGAACTTCCGGAAGATATCATCTGCCCGCTGTGCAAACACGGTGCCGTGGATTTTGAACCGATTCAGTAATTCGAGAATGAAAGCATCAGCCAAACAAAAAATGGCTGATGCTTTTTTTCCTTTTAAGATAATAAAAGCTGAAGTCCCATCGCAATAATCCACATATAGGCACATGTCTTTGGAATCATCAGTATTCCAACCTTTGGATTTGTTTTACTGAACAATACTTCCCGCTCCTTTTCTTTCTTTAAAAATTCGTTTGCATTATTGCAGATTTTCTGAAATACACTGATACACACCGTTTTTTCTTCTTCTGACAGCCCGCTTAACACATTCTTGGCAAATTGTCTCTGTGCTTTCAGTCCTGCTTCTACAATTGGCTCTGCTTTACTTAACAAATTGATTTCAATATGTTTCTTATTGTCTGCACTTTGAATTCTTTCAACCAATCCTTTCTTTTCCAGATCCTTCAACGAAGCTGACACATGGGATTTCTTGGATTTCCTTATTTTTACAATACTATTGTAGCATACTTTTCGAGTCAAGCAATAACACACAAAAAAAGAACATCACTTTCGTGATGTTCTCTTACGGTTGTACCTTCAAAACTGCATACAGTCAATACTTTTTTCTTTCCAAAACCTTTACCCTAAACCTCTTGGTTAAGCCCTCGACCTATTAGTAACAGTCAGCTTCACGCATTACTGCGCTTCCACCTCTGCCCTATCTACCTCGTCGTCTTCAAGGGGTCTTACTAGCTTGTGCTATGGGATATCTCATCTTGAGGGGGGCTTCACGCTTAGATGCCTTCAGCGTTTATCCCTTCCCGACTTGGCTACTCGGCCATGCTCCTGGCGGAACAACCGATACACCAGAGGTCAGTCCATCCCGGTCCTCTCGTACTAAGGACAGCTCCTCTCAAATATCCTACGCCCACGCCGGATAGGGACCGAACTGTCTCACGACGTTCTGAACCCAGCTCGCGTACCGCTTTAATGGGCGAACAGCCCAACCCTTGGGACCTACTACAGCCCCAGGATGCGATGAGCCGACATCGAGGTGCCAAACCACTCCGTCGATGTGAACTCTTGGGAGTGATAAGCCTGTTATCCCCAGGGTAGCTTTTATCCGTTGAGCGATGGCATTCCCACTTAATACCACCGGATCACTAAGCCCTACTTTCGTACCTGCTCCACCCGTCGGTGTCACAGTCAAGCTCCCTTCTGCCTTTGCACTCTGCGAATGGTTTCCAACCATTCTGAGGGAACCTTTGGCCGCCTCCAATACCCTTTCGGGGGCAGCCGCCCCAGTCAAACTCCCCGCCTGGCATTGTCCGCTGCCCGGATCACGGGCACATGTTAGAAATCCAATACTGCAAGGGTGGTATCCCAACATTGACTCCATGGCAACTGGCGTCACCATTTCCTTGTCTCCCACCTATCCTGTACATGCAATACCGAATCCCAGTACCAAGCTGGAGTAAAGCTCCATGGGGTCTTTCCGTCCTGGCGCGGGTAACCAGCATCTTCACTGGTACTTCAATTTCACCGGATGCATTGTCGAGACAGTGCTCAAATCATTACGCCTTTCGTGCGGGTCGGAACTTACCCGACAAGGAATTTCGCTACCTTAGGACCGTTATAGTTACGGCCGCCGTTTACTGGGGCTTAAATTCAAAGCTTCGCTTGCGCTAACCTCTCCTCTTAACCTTCCAGCACCGGGCAGGCGTCAGCCCATATACTTCACCTTTCGGTTTTGCATAGACCTGTGTTTTTGCTAAACAGTTGCTTGAGCCATTTCACTGCGGCCCTGCTTTCACAGGGCACCCCTTCTCCCGAAGTTACGGGGTCATTTTGCCGAGTTCCTTAACAATGCTTCTTCCGTCGGCCTTAGGATTCTCTCCTCATCCACCTGTGTCGGTTTACGGTACGGGTACTGTACAAACAATAGCGGCTTTTCTTGACAGCTGGCTCACACAATTCGCTACTTTATTTCGCTATGCATCACGCCTTCGGATTGCTACACGGATTTGCCATTGCAGCTCCTACCTCGCTTGCCCCGGTATTTCCATTCCCGGGATGTGCTCTCCCTCTGTGTCCCCACAGTTCTGTTATACAGCAGTACAGGAATCTCAACCTGTTATCCATCGACTACGTCTTTCGACCTCGCCTTAGGCCCCGACTTACCCAGAGCAGATCAGCTTTACTCTGGAAACCTTAGATATTCGGCCGAGAGGATTCTCACCTCTCTCTCGCTACTCATTCCGGCATTCTCTCTTCTTATCAGTCCACAGCTCCTTACGGTACTGCTTCGTCCCTTTAAGAATGCTCCTCTACCAATTGATTGAATCAATTCCACAGCTTCGGTGTCGTGTTTTAGCCCCGGACATTTTCGGCGCAGGACCTCTCGACCAGTGAGCTATTACGCACTCTTTGAATGTATGGCTGCTTCTGAGCCAACATCCTGGTTGTCTTTGAAATCCCACATCCTTTTCCACTTAACACGCACTTTGGGACCTTAGCTGGTGGTCTGGGCTCTTTCCCTTTTGACTACCCAACTTATCTCGTGCAGTCTGACTCCCGGTCATCATCTGGCTGGCATTCGGAGTTTGATATTCTTCGGTAAGCTTTGACGCCCCCTAGGAAATTCAGTGCTCTACCTCCAGCAGACTAAACCGAGGCTAGCCCTAAAGCTATTTCGAGGAGAACCAGCTATCTCCGGGTTCGATTGGAATTTCTCCCCTACCCACACCTCATCGCCACCCTTTTCAACGGATGTGCGTTCGGTCCTCCATTGCCTTTTACGGCAACTTCAACCTGGACATGGGTAGATCACCCGGTTTCGGGTCTACTCTGACTGACTATAAACGCCCTCTTAAGACTTGGTTTCCCTTCGGCTCCAGACCTAAAGTCTTTAACCTCGCCAGCCAGCGTAACTCGCCGGACCGTTCTACAAAAAGTACGCGGTTGTACATATAAAGTACTTCCACAGCTTGTAAACACAGGGTTTCAGGTTCTCTTTCACTCCCCTCCCGGGGTTCTTTTCACCGTTCCTTCACAGTACTATGCGCTATCGGTCACTAAGTAGTATTTAGGCTTACGGGGTGGTCCCCGCGCGTTCCCACAAGGTTTCTCGTGTCTCGTGGTACTCTGGATACCGCCATGTCAGATTTTCTTTCATGTACGGGGCTTTCACCCTCTGTGGCAGGCTTTCCCAAAACCTTTCCATTAGAATCTCTGAATCAATTACGCGGTCCGAACCCCGGCATGCACGCACGCCGGTTTGGCCTCTTTCCATTTCGCTCGCCGCTACTTTGGAAATCACATGTTGTTTTCTTTTCCTCCGGCTACTTAGATGTTTCAGTTCACCGGGTTCCCGACGCATGGCTATGTATTCACCATACGACGACTGAGGTTTGCTCAGCCAGGTTTCCCCATTCAGACATCTCCGGATCATAGGATATTTGCTCCTCCCCGAAGCTTTTCGCAGCTTATCACGTCTTTCATCGGCTCTTAGTGCCAAGGCATCCACCCTGCGCTCTTTATAGCTTAACCAACTTTACCATTCATATAGCGTTATGAACGTTGGTTTTAGGTTCGTTTGTGTTCACAAACATTTTTGGTTTTTTCTCGGATGTCTTGTATCTTTTGTGTTAAAGATATTGTATTTAACCATATGCAATTTTCAAGGTACATAAAGATGCGAGCGCGTTTGGATTTGGAACCGTGTGGAATGCTTGCATTCCTAAGCGGTTGTAAATTCAAATGCATTGGCATGTAATGCCATGACCGAGGAAGCTGTGCTTCCGAGGTTCGCATCTTGAATGCGTGCTATACACGCAATGGAGATGGAGGGATTCGAACCCTTGACCCCCTGCTTGCAAGGCAGGTGCTCTCCCAACTGAGCTACACCCCCATTCAATCTGGCAGCCACCTGCTCTCCCATGCCGTCTCCAGCATAGTACCATCGGCCGCTTAGGTCTTAACCATCGTGTTCGGGATGGGAACGGGTGTGTCCCCTAAGCGCATCACCA
>CP073693.1:2187415-2239915 GCA_018228645.1 Clostridiaceae bacterium Marseille-Q4143 | reverse complement strand
AGTGCGGCAGGCTGATTCCATAATTACGGAATACGGAAAGAACAAATCCGGAACAGTCAGCGCCTTTGGTCAGGCTGGTTCCACCCCATACATAGGGATTTCCAATGTACTGCTTTGCAAAGTTGCTCAGTGCCACTCTCACATCTGATACACCGGAACCATACATCAGCTCGGAAATGCTCAGTGCTTCCTCCAGCTTTGCACCTACATTGACATAATCTTTGTAAAGATATCCTTCGTCACCATCCAGATCAATCTTCACCCACTCGTCCAACTCTTCAAGAACATCAAAGCTCTGATCACTTCCTACAATATCCAGAACTTCGCTCTCGGTACTCGGTTCGGTTCTTACTTTCAGACCTTCCGTATTTACATCTGCCACTTTCTTCAGAAGGGAAGATGCCTGATTCAGGGCATCACTTCCGGTTAATACATAGTCAGACTTGATATAACCTTCCACTTTTCCAGATTTCACATGGATCCATTCTCCATCCTCATCCAGAACATCGCATCCTGCGTTGTTTCCGATCTTTCCTACGATCTTTCCCTCAGTAGAAGCACTCTCACGGATATTTACTTTACCCTCTGCAACATTCACAATTCCCAGATTGGAATATCCATCCAGATGAAATGCATTGAGTACCGCATGATTAACTGCGCTTTCCACTGCCTCAGTACTCTCTGCCTGTGCCAGTTCTCCGGAAATGCCGACCTGTGTACTGATTCCCAAAGCACCGGATGCTTCCACCTGCATCGGTACTGCAGATACTGCCATCATTCCTACCAGAAGAACTCCAGCTCCATTGATTACTTTCTTATTTAAAAAATTCCACATATAAACCCCCGTAAATATTACAAAATTGTTACATTTCGAATACAATCTTATAATATTTACAGTAGTTTGTCAATGCCCCGTTTTATTTGGTAATTTTGTCCACGACATTCATGAGTTCATCAATCTTTTCATCTCCGGCCCCTTCCAGAATCGCCGACTTAACGCAGCCTTTCATGTGGGCCCTGATGATCTCGTTATTGACTTTCCGCAAGATAGCATCTGTTGCCATTACCTGCGCGGAAATATCCATGCAATAACGATCCTCTTCCACCATACGGAGAATGCCGTCGATCTGGCCTCTGGCAGTTTTTAACAGCCGTTCTATCTTCTTGTGATCTGCCTGCATATGCTTACTCCTGTGTAATTCCGGTTACTTCATAACCTTCATCCTCTACGGTCTTTCTCAGAAGTTCATCAGATACCTCCCCGGTCAGTGTCACATAAGCTGCTTTGTCTTCCAGGCTTACCTGCGCTTCCACGCCACTAAGACCGTTCAGCGCTTTCTCTACTCTTCCTGTGCAATGTCCACACATCATACCCTCAATACTGATTTTCTTTTTCATTTCTTTCTTCTCCTTTTTTTCTGGTACCGGTTCCGCTGCAATGTGCAGCTCTTCCGGCTCTATTTCCTGCTTTCCTTTTTTGAAGGAAGGCTTGAAACCTTTTAAACGAAGTGCGTTGGTAACTACAAATACAGAACTGAAACTCATGGCTGCACTTCCGAACATAGGACTTAACTGCCAGCCAAGCAACGGGTAAAATACTCCTGCCGCCAGCGGAATACCGATGGCATTATAGCAGAAGGCCCAGAACAGGTTCTCCTTAATATTTTTAATCACTGCACGGCTTAACTGAATGGCAGATACCGCATCCAGCAGATCACTCTTCATCAGCACAATATCTGCGGACTCAATGGCTACGTCGGTTCCTGCACCGATGGCAATCCCCACATCGGCTCTTGCCAGCGCCGGTGCGTCGTTGATACCGTCGCCTACCATGGCAACTTTATGTCCCTCTGCCTGCAGTCTTATGACTTCTTTTTCCTTATCCTGCGGAAGCACTTCTGCTACCACACGCTCAATGCCAAGTTCTCTCTGAATAGCTTTTGCTGTCTTCTCATGGTCACCGGTCAACATCACAACAGAAAGTCCCATCTTCTGCATTTCACAGATGGCCTGGGTGCTGGTCTTCTTCACCGTATCAGCCACTGCCAGCAGTCCTAAGATCTGCTGATCTGCTGCAATATAGAGAACGGTGCGTCCCCGGTCGGCCAGTTCTTCTGCCTTTGTCTCCAGTCCCGCTGTGGCTATGTTCTGTGCCTGCATCATCCGTAAGTTGCCTGCCAGCACCGTCTTGCCTACAACGATTCCCAGAACGCCCTGTCCTTCCACTGCTTTGAAATCTACAGCTTTTTCCAGAGAAATTCTTTCTTTTTCCGCCTTTTCCACAATGGCCTCAGCCAGCGGATGCTCGGATGCCTGCTCCAGCGAAGCGGCCAGTTTCAGGAGTTCTTTTATATTTCTGCCATCTGCCAGTACCACATCCGTTACTTCCGGATGACCTGCCGTGATGGTTCCGGTCTTATCAAGTACCACCGTATCCACCAGATGAGCGGTCTCCAGGCTTTCACCGGATTTGATCAGGATTCCCTGCTCGGCTCCTCTTCCAGTTCCTACCATGATCGCCGTCGGTGTTGCCAGTCCCAGCGCACAGGGGCAGGAAATAACAAGTACGGCGATACCAGATTCCAGTGCAAAGCTGAAGGTCTGTCCAAGGAGCAGCCATACCACGATCGTAATCAGGGCAATGGTAATGACCACCGGTACAAAAACACCGCTGACTTTATCGGCCAGTTTGGCAATAGGCGCTTTGGAGCCACCTGCCTCCTCTACCAGACGGATAATCTGGGAAAGAGTAGTATCCTCGCCGATGCGGTCTGCTTTCATCTGGAAATAACCTGCACGGTTGACAGTCGCCCCGGTCACCCGGTCGCCTTTCTTCTTCTCCACCGGAATACTCTCACCGGTGATGGCGGATTCATCCACGGTTCCGGTTCCTTCGGTCAGAACACCATCCACCGGAATGCTCTGTCCCGGTTTTACAATGACGGTCTCACCGACCTGGACCTGCTCTACCGGAATCTCTACTTCCTGTCCATCCCGCAAGACCAGTGCCGTCTTCGGTGCCAGACCGATGAGCTTGGTAATGGCATCAGAGGTGTGGCTTTTGGAACGGCTTTCCATGTATTTTCCAATGGTAACCAACGTCAGTATCATGGCGGCCGCTTCAAAATACAGGTTCATGCCAGCCATATGGGCCATATCCATATTGCCGCGTCCCAGAGCATACCCCATGACAAACAGACGGCTGACGCTGTAACCTGCAGCTGCTGTGGATCCCATGGCCACCAGGGTATCCATATTCGGAGCGCCGTGGAACAGGGAGCGGAAACCATTTTCATAATATTTCCGGTTCAGATACATCACCGGCAGAGTCAGGAACAGCTGGGTCAACGCCATGATCATCATGTTCTCATGTTCCAACAGAATCCCCGGGAGAGGCCATCCTAGCATATGTCCCATGGAAATGTACATGAGGACTGCCAGAAAACCAATGGAAAGTCCCAGACGGGTCTTCATTTTCCGTGCTTCCTCCTCAGCCTTTTTCTGAACCGCATTGGGTTCTTCTGCCTTTTCCTCTCCTTTTACAGAAGCACCGTATCCACCTTCTTCCACTGCATGAATGATCGCCTGATCATTCGTCGCAGCTTCATCATAGTCTACCACCATGGAGTTCTGCAGTAAATTTACCTGTACACTGTTCACTCCCGGCACTTTACTCACTGCTTTTTCCACATGAGCGCTGCACGCACTGCAGCTCATGCCTGTCACATTATATTTCTGTTTCATCCGTGATGTCATCCTTTCTCTCGTCTCACACACCCCACTGGGGTGTCCTGTTGATTTTGTTATATCACGGAAGGCCAGAACTGTCAATCAAATTTTTCATTTGTGCTAATTTGTATGAGATTCTTTATTTGTGATAATTTTGATAAAAAAATGCCCTGAAAAAATCAGGGCAAATATTTTAATTATTTCAGAACATTTTCATTTATATTTGACAGAAATTATTTTACAAGTTCTTTCAGTTTTTTTCCAATTTCAAAACAGTCAAACGTTGCAAAGTAATCGTTCAGTGTCTCTGCTCTGCGGATCAGCTGTACAGATCCGTCTTCTTTCAAAAGCAGTTCCGCTGAACGCAGTTTGCCGTTGTAATTATATCCCATAGAATGTCCATGTGCGCCTGCATCATGAATGAACAGATAATCACCTTTGTCAATTCTCGGAAGTTTGCGATCTACAGCAAATTTATCACAGTTTTCACAGAGAGATCCGGTTACATCGTAAACATGATCACAAGGCGCATTCTCTTTGCCAAGAACGGTAATATGATGATAAGCGCCATAGATAGCCGGACGCATAAGGTTTGCTGCGCAGGCATCCACACCAATGTACTCTTTGTGGGTGTGTTTCTCATGAATGGCCTGAGTCACCAGTCCTCCATACGGTCCCATCATGTATCTTCCAAGCTCTGTGCACAGGGATACATCACCCATGCCAGCCGGTACCAGCACCTCTTCGTATACTTTACGCACTCCTTCGCCAATGACCATAATATCATTCGGTTCCTGATCCGGTTGATACGGGATACCGATTCCACCGGACAGATTGATGAACGTAATATGTGCTCCAGTCTCTTTCTTCAGACGTACCGCCAGCTCGAATAATACTTTTGCAAGCATCGGATAATACTCATTGGTTACGGTGTTGCTTGCCAGGAATGCATGAATTCCGAAGTTTTCAACGCCTTTTGATTTCATGATCTTGTAAGCCTCGATTATCTGTTCCTCGGTCATACCATATTTAGCATCCCCAGGGTTGTCCATGATGCCGTTGCTCATTTTGAAATATCCGCCTGGATTGTAACGACAACTCATGGTTTTCGGCAGATAGCCAACGGATTTTTCCACTGCCTCAATATGTGTAATATCATCCAGATTGATGATTCCGCCAAGTTTCTCACAGTATGTGAACTCCTCCAACGGTGTATCATTGGAAGAAAACATAATATCAGATCCGGTAATTCCTACAGCCTCTGACAGAACCAGCTCTGCCTTGGAAGAGCAGTCACTTCCACAGCCATATTCACTTAAAATCTGCATCAGAAATGGATTCGGCGTTGCCTTCACTGCAAAATATTCTTTATATCCCGGATTCCAGGAAAATGCTTCATAAAGACGTTTCACATTTTCGCGGATTCCCTTTTCATCATAAATATGGAACGGTGTCGGATAAATTTTTGCAATACCTTCGATCTGATCCTTGGTAACAAATGGTACTTTCTTCATCTGTCTCTTGCTCCTCTTCGTAGTATATGTAATGTGTTTGCGAATACAATAAAACATACATACCAGTTCTGCTCAAAAAAAAGGGGGAGTCCGATTTTTCGGACTCCCCCTTCAGAGTGTGCCGCTTCAGGCAGCCCCTGGTAAATCGGGGTAACAGGATTCGAACCTGCGACCTCACGGCTCACCGTTTTGAGGAAATCCCCCGAAAATTCAACGTTTTTTGATGATGTAATCAAAAAGTAATCAAAAAGGTAATCATGAGATTCTACGATTAATTTGTGAAATGATATCTCTTTTCGTGTTCATATCTGTGATGTCATATGTATAATATTCATCATTTACGGATTCTGTATGTCCCATAATTTCTGAAGCAATAACAGCAGGAACATTATTACAACGCATTTTTGAATTAAGTGTTCTTCTAAAAGCATGAATCCCTTTTTCTTCAATTCCTAACTGCCGGCATTTATTTTTCACACATGAAGAAATGACGGGGGCATGAACTCGCCCATCTTCATTAGAAAAAACCCATTTCGTCAAATAGCCGTTTTCCATCTCAACTCTTTTGACTTTATCAAGTAATGATTTGATTTCGTCAGTAAGAGGGAATTTTCTTACCTTCTTGTTTTTAGTATCTGCGACATAATACTCTTTAGTTTTTCTATTATACTTTTCTGATTTTTCGATCAAAATAAAATTATCATAAATACTGTCCCATGTCAACGCTGAGATTTCACCAACTCGCATTCCTGTTAAGACTGCCATGTGTACAGCATAAGTGGGAATGTATTCTGGCTGATTGTTATAATCATCGTAAATCTGCTCAAATAACATGTTCATTTCATAATCACTGACTAATACTTTTTCTCTTTTGCGTTCATGTACTGTACAGTATTGATAAAATTTATTAGCAGATAAGAACAAACAGGGATTTTCAACAATAACTTTATTTTTAAGAGCATTCAAACAAACACTTGAGATATACCAAAAAAGCGTTTTACAGGCTTTCTGACATAACTTTAATTCTCTGATCTTGTTAAGCATGAATAAAGTAATATCATCTTCTTTAATGTCTGTCATTTCCATGTTCTCAAATTTTGTCTTGTCAAAATAACGCTTGTAATCAGTTTCATAACGATATACAGAATTATCAGAAACTAATTCATCATGAACACTTCTCCAATGTAAATAACAGTCCTTGAATGTCTTAACCTTGTCTTGTTCTTCTTTCTTGTAATAATTAATGATCTCTTTTTCTACGTTCTCCCGTTTTGTCTTTTTTATGAGTCTCCTTCCTTTTTTGGGGTCTGGAAGATAAGTTCTCCATTTTCCATCTTTACTTTCCCATATTTCATATGTGTGTTTATTCAGTAGTTCTTGTGTCTTCATTTTTTCTAACTGTTCTAACACATCTGACTTATTTATTATACCATATTTTTCTAATTCTTGCATTAAATCTCTCATATTTCGCCCTTTTATTTTTAATATGAAAGATTTATGGAAAATGAATTTCTAAATATAAAAATTTTGACGGAAAATGAAAAAAGGCTGAAAGTTTCCGACGTGCGGAAGCCTTTTCAGCTCTTTTTTTTAGACATTCACGTTTATTGTACGTTCTCTTTTAATAAGTGGGTTTTCTTGGAATCCACTCTTACTTAATGATTCGACTACTCTGTAAGTATCATAACTATTTCTTAACTCATCATCATGAATAAAAAAGTACAGACCCCTTAATTTTTGCTTTTCGATATTACCTTCTGAATCGACAAATGGTTCGTATCTAATCACAATAGTAATACACCCGAATAACGTCAAACAATTACGAATTTCTGTGCATTGTTCACGCAATGGTTTTGCTAGTCTACAAAATACTTGAGAAGTTCCTAAAATGATACGTCTATTTTTACGATTTTGAGTTATAACCTCCAGCATTTCTGGAGGAAAATTCTTTGATTGATTAGACGAAAACCAGTTCTGCATCTCGTCCATCTGTACTATAACGCCTTTAATCCCGTTTTTATAACTAATTAATTTTGTCCAATCATCCAATTCTTCATCTGCTCCCAAATAACCAAAGTTTGAAAGTATTTTTGCGTTCGGATACTCTTGTTTCATTCTTCTTGTGTATTCTGCCAGTGCTATTGATTTTCCCGAACCTTGCCTACCGCAAAAAACGATCACTCCTTGATACTTGAAAAACTGCGGGTCATAATGTAATAGATCACGTGCATAAGCGTGCGGAGCGTCCAAAAATAATTTCAATAACACATTTCTCTTTTTGACTTTTGGCATCTTTCCCGAAATGTGTCTTTCCTTTTTTACAAAACGCAAATACAGATAATGACATAACACCAAAAACATGAATACAGCATAATAACCAACTACAACGAAAAGCGGAATTTTAAAAACATTGAACAACCCTTTCAATATTATAACAAAAACACCCATTTTTTAACCCCCTTATGAATTAATAGAACGGCAACAAACCGACAATCAATTTTAATGTAGCAACAGCAATTCTGAAAACTTGAATCGTAATTATAAACTTGAATATTCCAAGTATTGTGCTTTTCGGCAATATGAAAAGAAAAACGCGAAAGTACGGAACTAATGTACTCAAGAAACTGAAAGTATCATCTGAAAACACAAACCCAAAAGGGGATAAAATGGATGTCATTAAATTAACAAAATTACCAACAAACAACTCGACTATCATTTCTTTTTGTCCCCCTTTCCATCTGAATGATTACTACTACTTCCCATATTAGAACCAACACCATGAATGATGTCTGGAATTTTGCAATAATACCGCCAACATACCGCCAACCATAAAAAAGCGGAAATCAAAGGATCACTATACTGTTTATACTTCCAGAACCAATCTAAACTCAAAACGTTTACCGTTCCTTCTGCCTTCCAATATTTTGAATTAATTTTTGAAAGATCAATTGTTAAAGATGGAGGATTCGTATCATCAACTGCATTCATCATGTCAAAAAAATCTGAAGCAAACCGTTTCAATCTATCTACCCATGAAAAATTTGACAGAAACTTGTTCATTTGTTCGCTCATATAACCATCTGGGGGAATAAACAGATACTTGATAAACTCGACAACATTAATGAAGAAATTCGTTACAAAATCAACGATAGATTGAATCAAATTGAACAACTTTTCAAACATAGACTGAAAAAACTCTATGATCTTGGTAGGAATTGATAGAATGGCTTCAATAACAGATGGCTGTTTCACTTCTTCATACTCGCCTTTGCCTACTTCATAATAACCTTCAGATATTGACTCATAATTGTCTTCTAGACTATCGTCAGTGCGAATAAATTTGTATGTTTTGCCTGCTTCATTTTGCGTCTTGATCGTAAAATTAGAATACACTAAAGCATTTTTATGAAATTGAATACGCTGTTTATAATCTGTGCTTACAGTACGATCTTTTTTGCTATGAAATGCTTCTGTGTAAAAATGATATTCACGTTCAGTATCAGAATAAAACGTTAAAGTAGCAATAGCAGAATTTTCCATGTTTATTTCCAAATAGCTATCATTTGTTTTCAAAAAATAAACGTGTGGCAAAGTCTTAAAATACGCAACATTTTTACATGTACCATCGTCATAACATATATAGTACTTATAACCATCTGGAAAATGTTCAGTAGTTGGTATTCCACCCATCGCAAAACAGTTGATAGATAGCGTGAAAAATAATATTATAAACAAAATGTAATTGTACCATTTCTGGAAAATGGCTTTTAATCGTTGCATAAGCATCACTCCTTTCTGAAAAAATAAAGGGGATGGCATCCATACCACCCCCAACATTTTGAACTTACGCGGATTTCAACGCACTTGTTATAAAACCAATACCTTTTCTAAGAGCAATGAAACCAATCATGACCGGAAGAGCAACTGGAATAACTCCCAGAATTTCATCCATAACACCGCTCATCATTTCTGCTGTAATAACATTTTTAAGCATAGTATTTGTTCCCCTTTCTTAAAAATTATATATATCAAAACCCTAACTGCGGGATTGATAGCTAAATTGGAAAAAACATATTAAAGAACTTATAAATCATTCTTAATATAAAACATACGACAAAGAAAACCAAAATTCCTAAAATATAAACTTGAACTTCATACAACTGTTCTATGTTTACTGTTTCTTCTTGCTCACTGCTTGAACTTTCTTGTTCCTGCTCGTTTTTGTTTTCTTGCTCATTACTTACATTTTCTTTTTGCTCACTGTCTGTTTCCGTTTTCTGCTCATTATCATTTTGATCTGTCTCTGTTTCATTGTCTATTTGTTCCGTGCCCTTGTTTTCTACTTCATCCGCATTTTCTGTACTATCTGTATTTTCTACTTCTTCCACATTTTCAACATTATCCACATTACTATCATTAACATCATTAACAACTGCGGATTCCTGTTCGGACTCGGACTCGTCATTATTAGACACAATCTCGGAGAATTGTTCATCCGAAATTGGATCAAATTCAACGTATGATTCTGACGCCTCATACATTGATTGGGTAAGATCCCCCTCCGCTTCTTGAGCAGAAACGGGAATAGGGGGAAAAAGATACAACATACTGCATAACACTGCTAAAGCTATACGAATATTAGTCAACGAACTCAACATCCTTCACTGTCATAGATGTATAACTTGTTTTTGTTCTTGAATTATAACTGTCTGTGTATTCTAAGATAAGATAACATGACTTTCCAACGTTATTTGCGATTTTTTCAAAGTTGAACTCATTACAAAAGAAATTAATTCTTCCATCCGCATTTTCTAATTTGACCATGTACCAATTACGGTTATTTTTATCAATACCATTTTTAACATCAGTGATTTTAAAACTTTCTAAAGATTTATTAACAATTTTCATAATTAAAATTCCCCTTTCAAATTTTTGGGGGCATGTCCGCCCCCGAACAATATTTATAAAGAAAAGATTTGAAAGACTTGTTTGCTTCGCCCTTCATATATAATATGACAGATGACCTGCCATAATAACTGAAAAAAGTACTTTTTTTTACAACTTTTTTCATTTTTTTTCATTTTCATAATAATTTTCTAACGCTTGCATTCCGTTCTCATAATCAAATTCTGTCTGACTGTAGAATTCTTCGCATTCTGTTTCTTCTTCCCATTCCAACTCTGTTTCTTCGACTTCTTCTGACTTTTTAAACAGAACACTATAATCAACACTTTTGCCTTTCTTATATTGCGATAGAATTGCATTGTATTTGTCCCGAAACTCTAAAAACATTTCTAATTTTGCCTTTTGGAAACTGTCTGAACCTCTGTCTGAATATGTATCAACAACTATTTGTCCATTTTCTATATGACAAGTATAAAAACGTGATAAGAGAGCAGTGAACTGCGGATTTATAATTTTTACACCATTCAAAAAAATTTCCTTAGAGATACCGCACATTTCTGCCCAATCTTTGAAATCATAATTGCTTGTTATAATAAAATACCTTCCGCACCAGTAAGGATTGTTAGAACCTCTTCTATACACTTGACATATTTTATTATCTGCCATGTTCAACAAATAATTAGAACATTGATCATCTACTATAACTACATCTGTAGATACTGTTAATCTGTCATATTTGCCTGTTCCGCCACCGTCTATGATTAATTTCTCACTATTCTCGAATGAATGTATTGCCGAATATGTTTTGCCAGAATTTCCGACACCTTTGATAAAAACACACAGCCTGTTTATCTCTTCGCCTTTTTTTGCACGTTCTTCAACTCCTCGATAATACGATTCCTTGACCGTTTTCATACCTGCATTTCTTCTGATAACAAAATCCAAACCACTATACCAACTCTCAAAATTTCCTAACTCATAACCTAACTTGTAAGCATATTGATCTAATTCTGCCATTGTTTCATTGTCAACCTTTTTCTTGCTAAAACGAACATAACCTTCCATGACCTGCTTTATTTCATCAACTGACAAATTAGAAACTATTTCATCAATACTGTAAGGTGGCTTATGATCTCTTATTGCTTGATCTGTTTCATGAATTAGATACATTGCTCTCTCAGAAAAATTGCTTATAGTCCGACAACCTCCGTTTTCCCACAATGTTTGATCGGTCGCCGGACGAAAATCAATTTTTAACATCGTGAGCAATGTGTTAACGTGTGTCGTTTTTCCATTACACATTCTGACTATGACCATGTAATGATCTTTTTCCTTAACTTCTTTATTCATCTCATGACTGACACCTTCATCTTTGTAATGTTTTATAGCTAAAATATACATTTCCTTTTTGTCTACTGCCTGTATCGCTTCTTTTAAACGCAAATAACCTAATGGCAACTGTTCATCATAAAAAACCAGTTCCAGACTTCTTACTGTGCTATAATACGTGAGCGGTCTATAATTACTTTTTGCCACTTCATATTTTTCCCCTTTCTTATGTAAGACTTTTGACACTTGACTTTTGCACAATTGCACATCTTTGCACATCGGGATTGTAGACGTAGCCAATCCCTCAGTGCGTGAAAAACCCTTTATTTTCAACGTTTTTTGATACTTCAATTTAAAATTGCACATTGCACATGTTTTTTTAATTGTGCAACTTGATCATAATTGTGCAATCAAAACCGGACTGGCGGATTCTTCATTTTCTCAATATGCTGTTCAACTATTTCTGCTATTGCGTAAGATAATGACTTGTCCCCTTTAGTTGCTAGTAAATATTCATAAGTGTCTTGATTGATAAACACTTTCGTTTCTCTTCGTCTTCCTGATTTTTGCTTTCTCATAATCATTCCCCCTTTTCCATGAATGCTTTCCAACTTGTAAAATGTAAACATAACAAATACGGACACTCAAAATTCTCATCAATTGTAAATTTCACTACTTTAGAATCTTTTTCGCAACAATGTCCTGTAAAAATTGGCTGACGTACATTTTTGATCATATCTTCATATTCTTCATGATTGATTACTCTGTTCAATAATTCTTCTACAATACCGCTAATATATTTTTTTTCGTGTGTATAACATACACATCCTACATTATCTGTTCCTGTATAATCTGCTTTTACAGAATAAACATTATTAAGATCATGTTTATTAAGTACTTCAACAATCTGTTTCAATAGTTCTGAAAAATGTATTCTATAAATACTGTCTACTTTTTTATATAAGAAACGACTATCACTTGTATATATGTTCTCGTGTATAACTATTCCTGTAAATTGATAGTCAAAAATTACCTTTACCGTTGTTTTTCCTGTCATTGCTTCAATTTCATTTCTTTCTATCATAATTAGATTTCCCCCTCTCTATCTTTTTTTACAATAGAAACATACCTAAAAAGAAAACTAATCATCAATCTGTTTCCATAAATTTTAACTCCTGCTTTTTCAAAATTAAGTGATGCTATTTTACGTCCAAAATGCAGATCTGAAAGACCTTCTTTAAGCACACTGAATATATAATCATAATCACCATTTGTTCTATCAATCACTTTTGAAATAATTTTACTCAAAGTTTCTCCTGAAACATCTACATATACTCGTTCTACTTGTTTTGTTTCTAATTCTGTTTCTTCTGTTTCTTCTATTTCTTCTGTTTCTTCTTTCATTTCTTGTATTCTTGCGTCATATTCTGCTTCCCATTTTGCCTGTCTTTCTTTTTCTGCTTCTAATAATTTGCGTACTAACTCGATACCTTTTCTTTTGTATTTATCATCTTGATACACAAAGATCTTATAATAATTTTTTGCATCTGTAACTTGAATAATGTCATAGCGTATACCTTTCGGAGCTACATATTGTGTTTTATACACAAAATAACCTTTTTCTTCTTCATCTTCATCACATACTTCTTTTACATAGTCCCAATTCTTTTTTTCAATTTCATCATGTAATTTAATAACTTTCTGTAATCTTTCAATAATAATTTTCATAACTTTAAAACCCTTTCTTTTCTTTAAATTTTGTAAGGTTTGTTTGTTTTTCCTTACATTATTAATATGACAGATACGATCGGAAACAAGTTGAAAAAGTCCCTTTTTTGGGGCGGTTTTTTGCTCCTTATATGTAGAAAATTCGATGGCTAAACGGTAGGTTTTTTGTGCAATTTGACGAAAGAAGGGGCAACTAGGAACACGGTTGAGATTTTGACAATTTGAACACTTTTTCCGCGAATCATCTTCTGTATAATACTTATAGATATATATTTTACAACTCCCTTTGGGGTGAATGTTTAAATTTTGTGACAATAAAAAAGAGCATCTCGGCTTTTCGGCTTTGATACTCTTAATCTACGAATTTGACCACATCATCTGCAGTACATTCAACTACCTTGCATATTTTTTCTAACGTTAAAAGCGTTATGTTCTTATTTTTCTTTAACGCATCCAGAACTCTATTATCTATTCCATGTTTCAATAAATAATACTGTGAAATGTTCTTATCTTTCATTGTTTGCCAAAGTGGACTATAATCAATCATAATAAATACCTTCAAAAATATTATGTATCAATTATATTCAGATTATGATAAAATGAACATTGTACACGTTTATACTTGTACATATATGTACAAAAAGAGGGGTTTTCCATGGACTTTATAAAAAAATACATCTGGCTCATACTACATCCCAGACGGGCTGTATTAATGAAAGAATTGCATGACGCTCGATCTGAAGAAATGTTAAAAAACATTAAAGCAGAAATCAAAAGAAGAAAGGCTAATAACTCAAATCTTCACGATCACGATCTATAATTTCATAAGCCATACTCAGATTATTTTCTTCCAATTCTGCTTTTTCTGTCTTGAGATCTTCTATCTCCTTTAGAAGATCTTTTTTCAATTCCTTTACTGTTTTCTTGTATTGTCCCTTTTTAGTTTTTTCTGGAAGTTCTATGTTCCAACCTTTCTCGATCAATTTTTCGGGAATTGCATACTGTAATTTCTTTAATGTATCACGTGTGAATAAATCCTTACGACTTAATCTGCCGTCACGTGTAATTGGAACAAAGTCTAGGTGCATGTGAGGTCTTGCGTCTGGCTCGTCTAAATGTACAACGGCTTTTACTATATTATCTTTATTGTTTCCCATATGTTCCAAAATGTCTATACAGTCTCGGAAATATCCTTCAGCGTTTTCTTTTGAAAGACCTTCTGGTAATGTAAAAATAAACTCAGATACATAAATGGATGAAGAAGTTATTCTACCAAAGACTCTTTCTTGTACTTGTTCTTTTGCTAATTTTGCTAGAGAGTCATTACCTTTTAAGATTATGTTTTCTTTTGTCAATTCATCATCTATGTTAGTAGTGTGATTACTTGTGTTTCTCATATTGTGCCGATCTAATCCATACAAACTCGATTGAGTAAAATGTTTAATGTTCATTGCAAATTTTCCCATATTTTCTCAACTCCTTCTTCAATTCTATTAAAGATTTATAATCTTCTCTAAATTGTCGATAATAATGAATTTCTAAAATAGAACAAAACACATCTGAAATCAATAAAAGAAATATAATAGTATAAAACAAATACAACATAACAAATCATCCTTTCTTTTTTTGAGACGTACCTTTTTTTAATTGCTTCTTCTCTTATTCACTACGAAAGATTCTCGTGAATTGTACACCCCCTTTTTCGTTTTGTTTCATACGTCTCATTAAAAATTACATAATAAGGGGGTGTGGCTCGCTACACCCTCACACAATGTGATGAGGGTTCACTCGCCTAGCAGGGGCTTTTTTTTATCTTTCTTGTTCATTACGATAAGAATCATCCTTTTTTCGTTTTCGTCTTTCTCTTCTTTCCTTTTTCTCTTGCTCGATTTGTTCTCCATGATACGCTAACAGATCATCTAATGACATTTCGTATGAAGAAAATTTCATTGTTTCTGATTTGTACATTTTACTCACCCCCTCCATTATTAGTATGACAGATGGGATATTCAGATAAATAAAAAAAGACTAGAAATTAATCTAGTCTTAATGTCAGATGTGCTATTTCTCCTTTCTTGAGTAATCAAAGGTAATCAATAGCAAAATTATCAAATTTCAAAAAAAGCCTTAAATATAAAGGAAAAATCGGGGTAACAGGATTCGAACCTGCGACCTCACGGCCCCCAGCCGTGCGCTCTAGCCAAACTGAGCCATACCCCGACAACGGATTAATTATACCGTATGGTTTTGAAAAATGCAACTATTATTTTTCTGCTTTTCCACCTGTTTCGATTCGCAATTTCTCTTAAATTTTACGTAAATTTTACCAGTTGTTACATATAAGTTTTACATGACCGTTTTATACTTGCATCAGAAATGGAGGAATACATCATGAAATCATTCATTTTAAGACATACAAAAATTTATATACTGCTCTGCTGGCTGGTACTGTGGAACATCGATTCACTGCTTGGTCTCCCAGTAGCAGTGAACACACTTTTAGTACTGATAGTCGGATATCTGGCAAATGTAATCTGGCTCATGCGATTAACAAGTAAGGCCTCACCTCAGTCAGAGAAAACATACCTCGGTAAAAAAACTTATTCTTGTACAATCGTTGAATCATAACCCGCCTCTTTCAGTTTCTTTTTCATATGTTCTGCATTGCTCTTTTGAGTGTAGGCGCCTACCTGCACTCGGTGTTGGGATTCACGGTGTATCCTACAGCCTGATGGGTACACCGTGAATTTCCTGAGCAATCAGTTATCCATTTTTCTCACAGCATTTTCCTTTAATTCCCGTATCGAATTCCGGATTCATAATATAGAAATTTTTCGCATCCAGATTTTCCTGTACAATGCGCAAAGTTTCACCAAAGCGTTGGAAGTGAACAACCTCTCTTGCTCTTAAAAAGCGAAGCGGATCTGCCACTTCAGGATCTTTGACCAGTCGAAGCAGATTGTCATACGTCGTCCGAGCTTTCTGTTCCGCAGCAAGGTCCTCCGTAAGATCGGTAATTGCATCTCCCTTGGACTGGAACTCACAGGCATTAAACGGAATGCCGCCTGCTGCCTGTGGCCACAACGCTGTAGTATGATCTACATAATATTTGTCAAAACCGGATGCTTTTAATTCTTCCATGGTCATATTCTTTGTCAACTGATATACAATGGCGCATATCATTTCCAGATGAGCCAGCTCCTCCGTTCCAATATCCGTCAGTGTCGCCATACACTCCCGGTACGGCATGGTATAACGTTGTGCCAGATACCGCATGCTGGCGCTCAGTTCACCATCGGGACCGCCCAATGGTATGTTAGCCAGGCAATCCGGCATAAAATATAGTAACCACACTTTTTCAGGAGTTCTTTTCATGAATGCTGCCGCCTACATCCGTGTTTCTACAGATGACCAGATTGAATTTTCCCCTGCAAGCCAGCTGAACCAGATACACATTTATGCTGAAAACCATCAGCTTCTGCTCCTGGATTCCCACATCTATCTGGATGAAGGAATCAGCGGACGTACTGCCGCAAGACGCCCTGCTTTTCTAAAAATGATCTCAGCTGCCAGAGAGACTCCCCGTCCCTTCGACGTGATTCTTGTCTGGAAATATTCCCGCTTTGCCCGCAGCCGTCAGGACAGTATTTTCTACAAATCCCTGCTTCGCCGTGAATGCGGTATAGATGTCATTTCTATTACTGAACCCCTGTCAGATGACCCTACTTCCATCCTTATGGAAGCCCTCCTTGAAGCCATGGATGAATATTACTCTGTCAACCTGGGGCAAGAGGTCCGCCGGGGTATGCAGGAAAAATTCAAACGCGGTGGCGTCGTCTCCATTCCTCCCTTTGGCTATCAGGTCGTGGAAGGCCATTTTATTCCAGACCAAGCAAAAGCCCCCTATGTGTCCATGATCTATCAGCAATTTCTAGCTGGAAGCACCTGTCCGGAAATTGCCCGTATGCTTAATACACGCGGCATCTGCACCTCCCGCGGAAACCCATTTGACAGCCGGGCAATCCGCTACATTCTCAGCAACCCATTCTATATCGGAATTCTGCGGAGGCAGGCTCATCCCTCTTCTGCTCACGACCATTTTTATGAAACAGTAGAAATGACTTACGCACAGGGAACCCAGCCGCTTCTCATATCTCCCGTTCTCTTTGAACAAGTCCAAATAAAACTGAAAAACCCCGCAGGCTGACATCAGCCTGCAGGGTCATCCTAAACACGTATCCTTCGTGGAATGCTTTCAGATAGATTTCTTTGATCTCTGACATCAGCGGATATCTCGGATTGGCACCGGTACACTGATCGTTGAAGGCATTCTTTACAACAATTATCGCAGCTGTTTTTTTCGCAACAAATAGACCGCTGGTACCAGCATTGGGAATATTTCCAGACGTCCTGCCAGCATATCAAAAACCAGCACCAGTTTGGCAAAATTTGAATACATAGAAAAATTGCAGGTTGGTCCAACCAAGGAAAGTCCCGGTCCGATATTGTTAAGTGTCGCCGCCACAGCTGTAAAATTGGTGATCCCATCCAGATTGTCCAGAGAAATCAGCAGCACAGATGCCACAAAAATTCCCAGATAAGAAATCATGAACACATTAATGGAACGCTGTACTTCATGTTCCACCACCTTTCCTTCAAAACGAATTTTCCGGATATTGCGGGGATGCATGATGTAAGCCACCTCTTTCATGACAGATTTCGCCATAATGCAGATTCTGGATACTTTGATACCACCTCCGGTACTTCCCGCACAGGCGCCAATAAACATAAGCAGCACCATAATGCATTTGGAGAATTCAGGCCACTGATCAAAATCTGCACTTCCAAATCCGGTGGTCGTAATAATGGAAGCAACCTGAAATGCCGCCTGACGCACTGTCAGTTCCACATTTCTCACCAGATGATAAATGTTAAAGGAAATGAGTGCCACTGATCCAAGGATAATACCTAAATAAGCTCTCGCTTCTTCACATCGAAGTCCATCTTTCCATTTCTTTACATAAAACAGAAAATAAACATTAAAATTGACCCCAAACAGGATCATGAAAATGGTTAAAATCCACTGAGTCGCCGCATTATAGTCTGCTGCGCTGCTGTTCAGTACCGCAAATCCTCCGGTTCCTGCTGTAGCAAAAGCGAGATTAATAGAATCGAAGACCGGACAGCCAGAAATCACCAGCAATATCATCAGTACAATCGTCAGAAAGAAATAAATCTCATAAAGAATTTTTGCCGTACTGCGTACTTTCGGCACCAGCTTACCAACAGATGGACCGGGGCTCTCCGCCCTCATCAAATGCATACTGGAAGCGCCTCCCATAGGGAGAAGCGCCAACATGAAAACCAGTACCCCCATACCTCCTACCCAGTGAGAAAAGCTTCTCCACATGAGTACAGCCCGATGAACAGACTCTACATCCAATAATACGGACGATCCTGTTGTGGTAAATCCGGATACAATTTCAAACAATGCATCCACCGGATTTGGGAAGGAACCACTGAAATACAACGGGATTGCTCCACAAAGACTAAGAGCCACCCAGCAGAATGCAACGCTCACATAACCTTCTGCAGAAAATATCGTTGTATTTTCCGGTTTTTTTCCCCGCAGCAGAGCACCTGCTGCCAGGCAGAATACTGCTGATCCCAAAAATACCAGAATACAGTGGAGCTCCTGATAAATCACTGCTGTCAGAGCAGGAAGCATTAAAAACACTGCTTCCAGCATAATAATACTTCCTACTATATATCGAATCATTTTCTTATTCATTATGTTATTCTCACCTCTGACCAGACAGTCCTGCGATCGCTGCTGTTTTTTTCAGAATATCCCGGACATCTTTAAATGCTCCGCAATTTGTCGTAATAATGACGACAGAATCCCCCACCTGAATACGATCCTGACCTTTCGGAATGATGATCCGGCCTTTTCGATTAATTGCGCAAACCAGCGTATTCGCTTTGATATCCAGCTCCTGCAGCGGAATGTCCGTCACTTCACTTTCGCCGCGAATAATAAACTCCAATGCCTCTGCATTTCCATCTACCAGACGATACAACGTCTCCACATTACTTCCGATAGAATTCTGCATGGCACGCACATACTGTAAAATAGTCTCAGAAGTGATATGTTTCGGATAAATCAGACTCCCGATTCCAAGAGAACCAATAATCGTATCAAATGTATTTCGATTGATCTTTGTAATCTTTTTTGCCTTGCTCATGCTCTTTGCATAGAGGGACAGCATGACATTTTCCTCGTCCATATTGGTCAAAGCTGCAAATCCTTCTGCACTGGCCAACCCTTCTTCTGCCAGAAGATCCCGATCCGTTCCATCTCCGTTGATAATCATAGCCTTCGGCAGCTGCTCGCAGAGACGCTCACAGGCTGCACGGTCTTTCTCGACAATTTTTACCTGAATTCCCATCTCCAGCAGACGTTTTGCCAGATAAAAAGAAATCTTTCCACCACCGATAATCATAGTGTTTCTTACCTGATTAGTCTCAATACCGATGGTTCTGAAAAAACGGCTGGCATTCAGTGGTGAAGCCACCACAGAAATCATATCTCCATTTTCCAGCACAAACTCTCCACCTGGAATCCGTACTTCGTTTTCACGCTCTACGATGCAGACCAGCACTTCGCATTTTGACAATGTATCCAGATCACGGATCTTGTGGCCACACAGTGGGTTTTTGTCATCCAGCTGGAATCGGAGGAGTTCTATTCTTCCGTTTGCAAAAGTATCAATGTCAATGGCTGACGGGAACCGTAGCAGACGCGCCATTTCCATGGCTGCTGCCCATTCCGGATTAATGACCATGGACAATCCCAGTTCATCTTTGATATGGTGAATCTCGTGATGATAAACTGGGTTACGTACTCTGGCAATGGTCTGGCATCCTCCTGCTTTTTTTGCAATCAGACAGCAAAGTAGGTTTACCTCATCCGCATTGGTCACGGCAATCATCAGATCTGCCTTATCCACCCCGGCATCCATCTGGATATCATAGCTCGCGCCGTTTCCCACTACACCGCGTACATCCGCTGCATTGGTTACCAGCTGGATACTCTCCGGTTTCAGGTCAATAACCGTAATATCATGTTTTTCTTTGCTGAGCTGCTCTGCAAGTGCCCGTCCAACCTTACCACAGCCTGCAATAATAATGTTCATAGTGTACCTTAATCCTCCCACATTATATCTAACTGTCAATAATATAACATCCTGCAGCAAAAACTGCAATCATCTCCTGCCATTGGGTCCGCCGAACTGCGAAATAATCAGCTGTGCCAATTTCGGATTCGGATTCGAAATATTTACCGGATACTGAAGTCTTTTCTCATAATTCCACATTTAACAAGTTCCTCCTTCCCATGGCCATGGCTGCTGAATCCAATCCCACTTTCCTCGAGATCCTATCGCCAGATCAACGGTAAGCGGTCCGTACATGGCGGCATAGTCCTGAAGTGCCTGTTTTCTAAGCTGCGTATATTCCTGAAAATACTGCAGCGCAGCCGGGTCTGATGGATGTGTATCAAGATAAAGATTTGCCTCGTGAGCAGAGAAACTGACCATATCCACCCATTTTAGCATCTGTTGCCTGGTCGGTGCATTCATTGCCATTATCTGCATCCTCCTCTCACTCCAAGAAACGGCTTATTTAAATCCGGAAATATAGTTCCGCATTCCAGTCCTTTTTCCGGATCATATAACGTTCCCCAGCGCTGCCATGGTACATAGGCCATTGCTACCGGGTAGTCTTCCCCTTTCAGGAATCTCTGCGTATTCCAGTTTTCGGAATATCTCTGATAATTTTCCAATGATTTTAGATCCTTTCTCAATCCTTTATGCTCTATCCTATGTCCGGATACAAAAAAAGGTGATAGAAATGAATCTATCACCTTCTAATGACATATACTGTTATTTTCTGTGTTCATGTGTGAACAGATGATCCTGACAATATTCATAATTGCCTTTACATTTGGAACAGAAACGGAATTCCAGATTCTCATCATCTTTCTCCGTTCGTCCGCAAATTGCGCAGCGATGATGTGTATTATTTTGAGATGCCACATGTACTTTTTTCTGATATATCGTCCGTCTTCTGGCCTGCTTCGGTGAAAATCGGTTCCGGTTGCTTCCAAGGAAGAAAATAATAAAGTTCAGAAGCGATAACAACGCTGAAATACTGTTAGCCGGAAGCGCCATAATACCTGCCTGCAAAAGGGAAAACCACAAAGTGCTCCCTACCGGGACAATAAATCCTGCCGCAATAGTAATGGCAAAATAAGCTCCTTCAATAATTCCTAACCATTTTGCTTTGATCGGAATAATGAAAAAAAGTAAAAACTCCGCATCGGGAAACAATGCCACATACACAAAGAACAGGGACATATTCAAATAGAAAGAACCCATCTGAAAATTCATTCCAAAAATTAAATAAATCAACAGACATGCAATCACATGAAGCAGCATACCGGAAAAGAAATACAGATTAAACCGAAATGCTCCCCACATATATTCCAACGTCTTTCCAATCATATAATACAAATACAATGCAAACAGGATAAAAAAGTAACTGCTGTTCGGCGGCTGAATAATAAAAGTAAAAATTCTCCAGATCTGACCATGAAGAATTGCCTGCGCATCCAGAGCCAGATATTCCGTATACAGTTCTGGAGCCACAATATTAATTACAAAGCCCACAATATACAGCATAATCACATAATACATCAGATTGGGAATGGCATATTTCCCATATTTTCGTTCCAGCTTATCCAGCCATTTCATACAGTGAGTTCCTCCATACTGGTTTTTATTGAATGAGATAAAAACTATTATAGTTTTCACCATGGCTTTTGTCAACGCTGCTATAAATGCTTCCTATTATAAAGGATTAAGAAATCTTTACAGAATCTTTATGGACTTTACCAAATCCTTTCCATATAATGTAGCATGTTTCGAACTAAGGAAAAATATAGAATTCATGCGGTTTTCCGCTACAGACAGGAATGATAAGATGAACAAATGTTACAGACTTGGAATTGATATTGGATCCACGACCGTAAAGATTGCGGTACTGGATGATGAGAACAAATTTTTATTTTCAGATTACGAACGGCATTTTGCCA
This sequence comes from Clostridiaceae bacterium Marseille-Q4143, assembly GCA_018228645.1. GTDB lineage: Bacteria > Bacillota > Clostridia > Lachnospirales > Lachnospiraceae > Hominiventricola > Hominiventricola filiformis. Next base: position 2,217,556 of record CP073693.1, on the reverse strand, counting down.
ATATTCAGGAGACACTCGCAGATCTTCTGGAAAAAGCAGTAAACACTTTAGGACCCTTCCATATGTATCCGGTAATCACCGGATCCGGTGGGCTTACTCTGGCTCAGTATCTGGACGTACCTTTTGTGCAGGAAGTGGTTGCCGTTGCTGAGGCACTGCAGACTTATGCGCCGAAAACTGATGTTGCCATCGAACTGGGCGGTGAGGATGCAAAAATCATTTATTTTGAAGGCGGTAATGTGGAACAGCGTATGAACGGTATCTGTGCCGGAGGTACCGGTTCCTTCATCGATCAGATGGCATCTCTTCTTCAGACCGATGCCACAGGTCTTAATGAATATGCAAAACATTACCACTCTCTCTATTCAATTGCTGCCCGCTGCGGTGTATTTGCAAAAACTGATATTCAGCCGCTCATTAACGAAGGTGCAACAAAAGAGGATCTGTCTGCCTCTATTTTTCAGGCAGTTGTCAACCAGACCATCAGTGGACTTGCCTGTGGTAAGCCAATCCGCGGTCATGTTGCATTCTTAGGCGGACCGCTTCACTTTCTCTCAGAGCTGCGTGAATGCTTTATCCGCACCCTGAAGTTGGATGAAGAGCACACCATTATCCCCCAGTTTTCCCATCTGTTTGCAGCTTCCGGATCTGCCCTTCTCTCCAAAAAAGAAAAAGCAGTCTCCGCTGAAGAGATGATCAAACGCCTGCAATCTAAGATTCAGATTGCCTTTGAGGTGCAGCGTCTGGATCCGCTGTTCCACGATCAGAAAGAATTCGACGAGTTCAGTGAGCGTCATGCTCAGGCAAAAGTAGTGAAAAAGGATCTGTCCACCTACGAAGGAAACTGTTTCCTTGGTATTGATGCCGGTTCTACTACTACAAAAATTGCTCTGGTAGGTGAAGACGGATCTCTTCTGTACTCTTTCTACCACAATAATAACGGAAGCACTTTACATATCACCCTGGAAGCCCTGAAGGATCTCTTCTCCAAGCTTCCAAAAAAAGCACACATTGTCCGTTCCTGCTCAACCGGATACGGCGAGGCATTGGTGAAGGCAGCGCTCATGCTTGATGAAGGCGAAGTAGAGACCATCTCCCACTACTACGCTGCTCAGTTCTTCGATCCAAATGTAGACTGCATTCTGGATATCGGCGGACAGGATATGAAATGTATCCGTATTAAAAATCATACGGTTGACAATGTACAGCTGAATGAGGCATGTTCCTCCGGCTGTGGTTCCTTCATTGAGACTTTTGCAAAATCCTTGAATCTTTCTATTCAGGATTTTGCTCAGGCTGCTCTTTTTGCAAAGAACCCCATCGACCTGGGAACCCGCTGTACGGTATTTATGAACTCCCGTGTAAAACAGGCACAGAAGGAAGGGGCTGGTGTAGACGATATCTCCGCTGGACTTGCTTACTCGGTTATCAAAAACGCTCTTTTCAAAGTAATCAAAGTATCCGATGCTTCTTCCCTTGGAAAGAATATCGTCGTACAGGGCGGTACTTTTTATAATAATGCAGTTCTGCGAAGTCTGGAAAAAATCGCAGACTGTCAGGTTACCCGTCCGGATATTGCCGGCATCATGGGTGCATTCGGTGCTGCCCTGATCGCAAGAGAGCGTTACGAAGGTCAGGAAACCACCATGCTCACCAAAGAGCAGATGGAAGAACTGCAGTATTCCACATCCATGACCAAATGTCACGGATGTACCAACAACTGCCGTCTGACCATCAACAAATTCTCCGACGGCCGCCGCTATATTTCCGGCAACCGCTGTGAGCGTGGTCTGGGCAAAGAGAAAAAGAAAAATCCGGCTCCAAACCTGTTCGCTTACAAAAATGAGCGGCTCTTCTCCTATGAGCCGCTCAGTGATACCGACGCCACCCGTGGATTGGTCGGCATCCCGCGTGTGTTGAACATGTATGAGAACTATCCGTTCTGGTTTACTTTCTTCACAAAATTAAAGTACCGGGTTGTTCTTTCCCCCATGTCCACCCACGAGCTTTATGAACAGGGAATTGAATCCATCCCCAGTGAGTCCGAGTGTTATCCAGCTAAATTGGCTCACGGACATGTAAAATGGCTTCTGCAGCACAATATTCCGTTTATTTTCTATCCTTGCGTTCCTTATGAACGTTCCGAGTTCAAGGATGCCAACAATCATTACAACTGCCCGATTGTTACTTCCTATGCGGAAAATATTAAAAATAACATGGAAGAACTGAAATCCGACCGTTACGATTTCCGGAATCCGTTCTTAAGTTTTGAAAGTCTGGAGGTCATGACCAGTCGTCTGATAGAAGAATTCTCCGGTGAAAAAGGCATGACTGCCCAGGAGATCACCGATGCTGCCAAAGCTGCATGGGAAGAGCTCCGTCAGGCAAGACTTGATATCTGCCAGAAAGGGGAGGAAACCCTTAAATGGATGGAAGAACACCATGCACATGGTATTGTTCTGGCAGGCCGTCCGTATCACGTAGATAATGAGATCAATCACGGTATTCCGGAACTGATCAACAGCTATGGCATGGCCGTGCTCACCGAGGACAGCGTCTCCCACATTCATGAAGAAGACCGTCCACTTCGAGTGATGGACCAGTGGATGTACCATTCCCGTCTGTATGCAGCTGCTGATTTTGTAAAGACCAGAGAGGATCTGGATCTCATCCAGCTTAACTCCTTCGGTTGCGGTCTGGACGCCGTTACCACCGATCAGGTCAACGAGATCCTTACTAATTCAGGTAAGATCTACACCTGCCTGAAGATTGATGAAGTCAACAACCTGGGTGCTGCACGTATCCGTGTCCGTTCCCTGCTGGCTGCCATCCGTGTCCGTGAAAAAAATAAAGAAAAGAGAACCATCGTATCTTCTGCTTATAAGCGTGTGGTATTTACCGAGGAAATGCGAAAAGAATATACTATTCTCTGCCCGGATATGTCACCGATTCATTTCAATCTGCTGGAAGCTGCATTCCGTTCCTGCGGATATAAGATCGATGTACTGCCCCGTGCAGACCGCACTGCAGTAGACCTTGGATTAAAATATGTAAATAATGACGCCTGCTATCCGTCCCTCTTAGTGATCGGACAGATTATGGAAGCGGTTTTATCCGGAAAATATGACCTGACCAAAACGGCGATCCTCATTTCCCAGACTGGAGGTGGCTGCCGTGCATCCAACTACATCGGTTTTATCCGCCGTGCGCTGGAAAAAGCAGGATATCCGAATATTCCGGTTATCTCCATTAACTTAAGCGGCCTCGAAAAGAACCCAGGATTCAAATACACACCGGAAATGCTGTTCAAGGGACTATATGCACTGGTATTTGGTGACCTCTTCATGAAAGTTGTCTACCATACCCGCCCTTATGAGCTGGTTCCGGGCGAGACCAACAAGACCTACGAACGTCTCAATGGACGCTGTAAGGCATTTCTCATGAAGAAACATCCGTCATGGAGTGGATTTAAACAGCTGTGCAACCAGATTGTAGACGAGTTTGATCATATCCTTGTCACCGAAGAGCCAAAACCACGTGTCGGCATTGTCGGTGAGATTCTCGTTAAGTTCTCTCCGTCCGCCAACAATGGACTGGTAGACCTACTGGAGTCTGAAGGTGCCGAAGCTGTTGTCCCGGATCTGATGGACTTCCTGCTCTACTGCTTCAAGAACACCGAGTTCAAGGCACAGTACCTGGGCAAGAAGAAAATGACTGCCCGCATGGGACGCCTTGGTATCAAAGCACTGGAATTCTTCCGGAGTCCGGCAGACAAGGCACTCCGAAAGAGCACTCACTTCTCTCCGGCTTCCAATATTGACCATATGGCTGATATGGCATCTGAGATCGTATCTCTTGGAAACCAGACTGGTGAGGGATGGTTCCTGACCGCAGAGATGCTGGAGCTCATCGAAAATGATACGCCGAACATCGTCTGCACCCAGCCCTTTGCCTGCCTGCCGAACCATATCGTAGGTAAGGGAGTTATTAAAGAACTGCGGCACCGTCATCCGGATTCCAATATCGTCGCTATCGACTACGATCCGGGTGCCAGTGAAGTCAACCAGCTGAACCGTATTAAACTGATGCTCAGTACCGCTTATAAAAATCTGAAACGTGAAAAAGAGGCATAGATGGCCGTCAGGAGTACCCCTGCATATAAGGCTCGTATGAAGTGTATCGGATCATAAGCCAACAAAAAGTCCCCACCGTTTGGACACATTTCATGTGTTCTCCCGGTAGGGACTTTTCATCGTCTTCTGTCCGCTCCAATTCATACAGCGCGCTTATATTGCAGTGGCAACGCCTGACGGGTGCAGTTTTAATATGTGGGCGTGTTCATGCCTTCTACATAAAATTCTTTCATATCATCCAGACGCAGACATGCAAGTCTTCCTCCGGGAAAGCTGCTGCCACAGTCGATTGCGATATGATGATTCGCCTGATAGATATAGCCTAGCCTTGGATTGCTTTCAATGGCCAATGTAGGTGTATGACCAGAAATCACATATTTATCCGAAAAATACATTTTTTCATAATCTGGCCTGTCCCACACCAGCTCATTCAACTCATATTCCCACAGCTGTTTTTCAGGGCTAAAATTTCCCAGTCCAGCGTGAACTAAAATGAATGTTTTGCCCGCAACTTCGATTTCATCGTATACATCAAGTTCTGAAATAAATGCAAGAATTTCCTGCTGAATGCTTCTATCACATTGTAAAAATTCTTTGAGCGTAGTGGAAGCTCCATTCTGCCGCCAGTTCAAAAGTTTTCCAAACATTTCGCTATCCAGATCTGCTAAACTTTCCTGTGTAATTTCTCTCAGAAGAAATAAAAGACACTCCAGAGCCATCACACAGTGATTTCCAGCCAGTACTTCCACATTTGGCCTTTTCATCACATCCAAAATGACCTGTATGGGATTTGGTCCACGATCCAAAATATCACCAAGGATATAGAGTATATCGTCATCATCAAACTGGATTTTTTTCAGCATGTCCATATAAGCATTATAGTTCCCGTGAATGTCACTTATCACATATGTACTCAAATATTATTTTCTCCCATTCTACTATTCATAAATTCATCTATTTTTTTCTTCAAATTATCATAATAGGAATCACTCCAGTCCCACGTATATTTTTCGCCGTATGTTGTTAGTATATTTCTATCCCCTTTCTCCAGATCATATACCTCATAATCATCATTCACAAATATGCCTTTTATCCCATAAAGATTTGCTAAATTTTCAAAAGATCCTACCTCCGACAGCCATATACTGGTTTTAGGCATATGATACACTTTTTCCAGCTTACATTCTTTCCCCTCAAAGTTTCTTTTCAAATCATATAATGTGCAGTCGATTCGATCACCAAAAACAGAAGCCCTGGTCATATTGACTCCATTCTTTTCCTTAGGGAAGAAAAAAATAGGAACCTGCCGATAAATTTCATATTCATGCACTGTTTCTGCTGACATTCCATATTTTCTATAAATACGTCGTATTGACAATAATCCATCTGCAGAACAAATAACTCCTCCAATTGTCCAAATTGCACACGAGTCAGGGTCTACATAAAATGCATACAACATTTTCCAAATCATTTCTGCATCTCTTATGTTCATATCCTCTACAAATAACTTCAATAAGTCAGTCATAACTTTAACATTGAAACAATGTACTTGCGCATATGTCTTTAATCCGTACAGTCTATGTGTTGTAAGAGTAATATCAAAAACTTCTTTCAATATTATATCTGATACATAAGAGTTCTTATATTTTTCATAAAAAAGGCTTTTTTTATAGAGTTGTAATAATTCAGTGTTTTCCATATCTAATATCTCCTGGTTCTTTCTTCCGATACTAATAATATAAACCCTAAACCTGTTTATAAACATACAGAAATCCTTGAAATGCCACTAATTATTATTTTCACTATACTTACTCAATATATTTTTCAAATTTTCAACCACCCGGTTTTTAAATGAGTTTTCTTCCTTTTCATTTCTGTCAAGTAACTGCACACAGCCGCTATACTGAAGTACCCAATATAGAAATCCGCCTGTGTTCACTCTCACTTCAATATCATAATACTTGTCTTCATTCACATCATGTCCAACGACAGAAAAGTTATCACCAAACCAATCTACAATCTGCGTAAACTGTTCGCTGTCAACACGTAGTCTGACCGTCTCTGTTTTCCCTGTAAACAGATAAGGATTCTCTATTCGATATCGGAATAAATCCTCCATTTCATGTTCTATCCCTACTTCTTCCTTTGTAACAGCGGCTGCTTTTGTTACAGATAAGTCCGTCATAAGATCAATTCGATATAGTTTATATTTCAGCACTTTACTTTTCGCACTTTTTGAATCTGCTCCCAGCATATAATATCTTCCATTGGAATAAATGACATCCAGCGGGGAACATATCCTGCTAATCTTTCCGCATGGAACAAGTTTCACTTCCTTATCTATATACTTGTAAACATTTAAAGTAAACCTGACTTTTTTCCTTTTCAAGATTGCTTTTCGAATCAGGTACACCTGCTTCAACACCAAACTCTCTATATGTCCGATATTCTCAATATTTTCATTTCCATGCGAAAACGGCTGCCCAGACATTTTATGGCGATACCCTGTCAACTCCGAGAAATCTTTTCCAACCAGCAATGTAATTCGTTTGGCAAGATTATCCGCTTCCTTTTTCGTCATAACCTTACTGTATAAAACAGAATCCAGAAGGTACATCCATTCACTGTCAGAAATACTTTCAAGCATCCAATACCCCTTTGTTCTCCGCCCTTCCTGACTCTTTTTACAAAAGATAATTTCTCGCTCTTCAGCCTTCCATGCTTCCAGATATTTATCACATTCCTCTTCCGTTTCATAATCCTTTACCAACATTTCATTCATAAAGTTTTCAATGGCATTTCGCCCAATATTACATCCCATTTTCTTTGCAGTATCTTCTATTTTCTTTCTAGTTATCGGATTTTCCCTGCTAGCATAGTCTCTCAAAATATGACGGATCACATCATATTTATTCTTTTCTCCAGGATTTTTCTCTCTTTTCATTTTTCCATACGCCCCCTATATTTAAAGTCTAACATACTACATCCATTTTCCAAAATATTTTTTACAAGACGAAAAAATCCGGCCAGAGCGAACACTTTTGTGTCCGATCTGGCCGGATTCTTTTTGAAACTATCGTAATTTACTCCTCGAACGGGATAACTGCTCCGTCATATTTCTCATTGATGAAGTTCTTGATCTCATCAGATTTCAGAACATCTACCAGTGCTTTCACACCTTCGTTATTCTCATTTCCTTCTTTCACAACAACTACATTTACATAAGTCTTTGCTGCTTCAGAATCAGATTTCTCATAAGCAAGTGCATCTTTACCTACAGAGAAACCTGCCTGCAGTGCGTAGTTTCCGTTCAGGACTACGTAAGCAACTTCGTCTACAACTCTGGCTACAGATTCTGCTGCCAGTTCTTCGATCTTGATGTTATGCGGGTTCTCAGCGATGTCATTAACGGTTGCTTCCAGACCTGCGCCATCTTTCAGAGTGATGATGCCGTTATCCTGCAGAAGCAGAAGAGCACGTGCCTCGTTGGTAGTATCGTTCGGTACTGCGATAGTGTCACCGTCTGCAATGTCATCAAGACTTGCTTTGGTTCCCGGATAAATTCCGAACGGCTCGTAGTGGATTTTACCAACCTCTACCAGATGAGTTCCTTTCTCCGCATTGAAGCTGTCCAGATACGGTACATGCTGGAAATAGTTTGCATCCATCTCGTCGCTCTCTACTACCTCATTCGGAAGTACATAATCATCAAACTCTGTAACTTCCAGATCCCATCCCTGCTCAGCCAGGATCGGTTTTGCTGCTGCCAGAATTTCAGCATGCGGGGTAGCGGAAGCTGCTACGGTAATGGTTCCCTTTGTCTCAGTTGCTGCTGCGTCAGCACTGTCGTCTGCTGCATCCGTTTCCTCTGCTGCTGCATCGTCGGTGGTTTCTTCCGTAGCCTCAGAAGCTGCTGCGTTTTCCTCCGTTTTGCTGCTGCCGCATCCAGTCAGCACACCAACTGCGAGCACACCTGCAAGAACACCTGCTAAAACTTTTCTTTTCATAATTTTTTCCTCACTTTCTATCTGGAACTGCTTATTGCAGTTTCATTCCTATTTATTTTCTGTGGTCAAATTTATCGGCAGTCTTCATTCCAATGGTCTGGAAAATCTGGAACAGAACTACCAGCAGCACAACTGTTACAATCATGATATCCGTCTGCCATCTGGTATAACCATATCGAATGGCGATAGCTCCCAGGCCTCCGCCTCCGACAGCTCCTGACATAGCAGAATATCCAAGAATCGTTCCAAGGGAAATAGTTGTTCCTACCAGAAGGGAAGTTCTCGCCTCCACCAGCAACACTTTTGTTACAATGTCAAAATCAGAAGCTCCCATGGATCTGGCTGCCTCGATGACTCCTGCATCTACTTCTTTTAAAGAAGACTCCACCATACGTGCAATATATGGTGCGGCTGCCACTACCAACGGTACGATGGTTGCAGTGGAACCATAGCTCTTTCCTACCAGAAACCTGGTAAATGGAATGAGCAGAACCAATAAAATAATGAACGGAATACTTCGCACGATATTCACGATCACATCTAAAATCTTGTAAATGAACGAATTCGGCCGGATACCGTCTTTATCGGAAACGGTAAGAACAATTCCCATGGGAAGTCCGATAATGTAACCGGCAATCGTGGATACCAACGTCATATAAAGGGTTTCACCGATTCCGGCAATAATCATATTCGTTACTTCACTACTCCACATCACCTGTCACCTCCTCGATCTCCAATCCATGCTCTTTTAAATATTCTTCCATATCAATCTGCAGATGTCTCTCATCCGGCAGTCCAAGGATCATTTCTCCCTTGGCAACACCGCCAACATTTTTTGTATCCGCCCGCAAAATATTAACCGGAGTACCAAACTTCAGGATCATATTGGCAATCACCGGTTCAAAAGCTGAGTTCTCGGAAAATACAATTCGCAGTTTCCGGTCACTCTGAATTCGCTCCATCTGAACAGCCACAGCTCCTTCGGTTCTCACATCACTCTCAGGCAGATCCTTAAGAATCAGCTCCTTGGCTGCCTTGGACTTTGGATGGCTGAAAATCTCTTCCACCAACCCATTTTCCACCAGTTCACCATGTTCAATAATGGCTACCCGATTACAGATTTCCCGGATAACGGACATCTGATGGGTAATGATAACAATGGTAATTCCAAACTGCTCATTAATCTGCTTTAACAGCTCCAGAATAGAAGCCGTTGTCTGCGGATCCAGCGCACTGGTTGCCTCATCACAGAGCAGAATCTTTGGATTGGATGCCAGTGCTCTCGCAATAGCTACCCTCTGCTTCTGTCCACCTGACAACTGTGCCGGAAATGCTTTTTCCTTCTCTTCCAGTCCCACAGTCTTCAAAAGCTCCTTTGCCCTAACCTTTGCATCCTTCTTCTTCACACCCTGAATCAACAGCGGGAAACAGATATTATCAATGACATTTTTCTGCATCAGCAGATTAAAATGCTGGAAAATCATTGCAATGTCACTGCGCTGTTTTCTCAATTCTTTTTCATTTAATGCACCCAGGTCTCTGCCTTCAATCAATACCTGACCGTCCGTAGGCCGCTCCAGGAAATTCAGACATCGTACCAGAGTACTCTTTCCTGCACCGGACATTCCGATAATTCCGTAAATATCTCCCTTCTCAATCGTAAGGTTGATATCCCGCAGCGCATCCACATGCATACCTTTTTGCTCGAAGGTCTTCGACAAATGTTTTACTTCTATCTCCGTCATAACGTTCCTCTCTTTACTCCAAAAAAAGGAATCATCTGCGCGATGATTCCTTGTTGATCTATTCTCTATCTTGCAAAATCAAACCGAAGCATCCGACGCAGCTTTTCTTTTTTTCATAACAAAGCACATGTCCATGGATTTACACATGCACATTTTTCCGGTCATCATACAAGTCATCATTGTGCTGGTCTTCATCATTTCGGTTCTCCTTTCTCGTTTTTATAACGCATATTATAGCAAAGTTTTCCAGAAAGTGTTAATATGAGAAACCTTGGATTCGTTATAGGGTGATCCTATAACAAAATAACTTTTTCCTTATACTTCTTCAACTCTTCAATGTAAATTTCCCCGATAAGACTGATCTTCACTCCTTTTCGTTTCAGATAGCCAATTCGCATTTTTTCCGTCTCTTTCAGAGGAATCGCCATATAATCATCCCCGTTCAAGTCCTTGCAAATGATGCCGGAACACAGGGTGTAGGCATTCAGGCCTCTCATTAGGTTCAGAAGCGTGGCACGGTCATTGGCCTTAATGAGACGACGATAATCATAGGTACTCTTCATCTCTTCCGCCAGATAAAGGGAATTATTCTTTCCCTGGTCAAATGACAGGCAGGGATACTCGTCCAGTTCTTCCATGCTGATCACCTGCTGCCCCGCCAGCGGATGTCCGGACCAGAGGTACACGAAGGTATCACTCTGAAACAGTTCCACAAATTCCAGTCCATTTTCCCGGAACATTTTATTCAGTACTTTCTCGTTAAAATCATTCTGATAGAGGACGCCAATCTCGCTTTTAAAATTCTTTACATTTTCAATGACACTGGTGGTCGTCGTCTCGTGGACCGCAAACTCATACTGCTCCATGCCTGTCTTTTTCACGGTCTCCACAAATGCCTGCACTGCAAAGGTATAGTGCTGGGTAGATACACTGAATTTCTCTTTTGTTTTTTTGTCAATGTATTTAGATTTCAGAAGTCCGAACTGCTCCGTCACCTGCCGGGCGTATCCCAGAAATTCCTCACCTTCCGGTGTGATCACAATTCCCCGGTTGGAACGCAGGAAAATATCAAATCCAAGCTCCGTCTCCAGCTCCCGAATCGTCTCCGACAGACTCGGCTGAGAAATAAAAAGCTGCTTGGATGCCTCATTGATGGAATTGCAGTCCGCAATCGTCAGGGCATATTTTAACTGTTGAAGAGTCATAGTTTTCTCCTAAATCAATGTATATTGCATCCATTCATAATGTAGCATGGAACCTTCTATAATTTCCGGTGGTAGTAGATCTCTTGCCACTACTTTCAGTTCCTCTTCCAGTTCATCGGTTCTTCTTAAATGAGCGTAATCGCCGTCGATGCGCTCTACGATATAATCACAAACTAACATACGCTTAGCCCTCCTTATTTATAATGTCAGTGTCTGTCTGCTACCTGTACAAATTGTTCATGTGTCGCACTGATCGCCTCTTTCTGTTTTGTTTTTACTTTTAGTTGTATTTTGTATAATTATCTGCTATATTATAGACGGTACTACCAAAAAACGGTAAGCGGTTAGTCCTTTTTACAGAGGACTGTGACCTCTGATGATATAGAAATCCAGCTGGAAATCTTTTATGCGGAGGACTTGCTCATGCTGACCATTGATAACCTCATTGGCATTATTTGCCTTTGTGCGACTTTTTATAGTCTTGGTTATTCACGTGGCTTGCGTGATTCCAAGACACAAAAATAACCGCCCGGTCCTGAGAAAACTTGGCGGTTATTTTTATAACTAACATATTTCAGGACTAACCGTCTATCGGTAGTACCTTTTAATATTATACTAACATTCAACCGCTCTTATGTCAAATGTATTCTGATCAGATTTAAATTGGGATCCACTTTTGCAAGTTCATCATGAAAATAATCCTTCAATAGACCGATTCTTGCCACTTCTCTTTGTCTTCGTCTTCTACTGACACGAAATGTACGCCTGTTTTCATCCGTTACAGCCCAGCCGACTGAAGATGTTCCCAGATCCAGTCCTATGTAATATGCCATATTTGTTGCTCCTTTTCTCCTTGCATATTTTTATTTTGTCTATTGATTTTTCTTTAAAGCATTGATAAAATATAACCAAACTTACAAGACGAGTGCAAATAAGGTTAATCCGAATCCGTCGTAAGACTCTACATGGTGTAGAACCAAAAAGATCTGGCAACAGGTCTTTTTTGTTTGTTAGCACAATAACTCTATCACCATATTTTTACTATATTTTATCATATATTTCTTTGAATATATAGCATTTTTCACAAACAAGAAATCGAGGTGTTTTATTTGACTGAAAATACAACTACCCAGCACGACCAGTACTATGAGATGGCCAACGCCCCGGTCAATCGGATCATTCCGAAACTGGCAGTTCCTACCATCATCAGCATGCTGGTGACTTCTATTTACAACATGGCCGATACGTTTTTCGTAAGCCAGCTGGGAACCAGTGCTTCTGGTGCCATAGGCATTGTCTTCTCTGCCATGGCAATTATCCAGGCGCTGTCCTTCATGGTAGGTATGGGAAGCGGTAACTTCATAGCCCGATCCATCGGTGCCGGAAAGCGGGAACTGGCAGAACAAGTTGCATCTGTAGCTTTTTTTACAGGATTAATCATCGGACTTCTGATTGCAGTTTTTGGTAACCTGAGCCTCAGAAATATTGTCTACTTTCTGGGAGCTACTGAGACCATTGCTCCTTTCGCGGAAGATTACGCACGTTACATTTTCATGGCTGCACCTTTTATGGTATGTTCTTTTATCATGAACAATCTGCTGCGTTTCCAGGGAAAAGCGTTATTCTCCATGATCGGAATTACAACCGGTGGTATTTTAAATATTTTTCTGGATCCCATCTTTATCTTCGGTCTTGGACTTGGAACTTCCGGTGCGGCACTGGCTACTGCGTTATCCCAGATAATCAGTTTCTGTATCCTGTTTTTTATGTGTAATACAAAAAAAGAATGCATTACCATTCTTCCACAAAACTTCCGTCCAACGGTAAATATTTACCAGAATATTATTTATGGTGGAATTCCTTCTCTGGGACGTCAGGGAATCGCCAGCGTGGCAACTATCATCATGAACATCATGGCTCATCCCTACGGAGACGCAGCGATCGCTGCCATGTCCATCGTCAGTCGTTTTATGATGTTCATCAATTCGGCCATCATCGGATTCGGCCAGGGATTTCAGCCAGTCTGCAGCTTTTGCTTTGGTGCAAAGATGTATACCCGTGTCAAAGAAGCCTGCTGGTTCTGTATCAAAGTCAGCACTGCAATCCTGCTGGTTTTCTGCGTTACCGGTTTTACCTTCTCTGGGCATATCATTGAACTATTTCGAAAGGGAGACGCTGATGTTATCCGCATTGGTACGTTAGCTTTGAGATTGCAGCTTATGACACTTCCGTTACAAGGTGTGATTATTATGGGAAATATGATGCCCCAGTCTATCGGCTACGGCATCCGTGCCACACTGGTTTCCACCGGCCGCCAGGGACTCTTCCTGATCCCGGCACTGTTAATTCTGACCCCAGCCTTTGGTCTTCTGGGCATTCAGATCTCCCAGCCTATTGCTGACCTCTGCACCTTCTTCCTTGCAGCCTTCGTCATGAAAGGCATTTTCAGGGAAATGGGGCAATAAAAAAATGACATAAGAAAAGCGTATTCCTGATCCCCCATGAATCGTTGGAATACGCTTTTTATTTTATCTGTCTATTTACGCTTCGTGATCTTTCAGATACGCTTTTCTTCCATCATCATAAAGATTATTACCCTCACTGTCAATAATAACAACCAACGGCATATCTTCTACATACAATTTTCTGAGAGCTTCTGCACCCAGATCCTCATATGCGATCAGTTCGCATTTCTTGATACATTTTGCCAGCAGTGCTCCGGCTCCACCAATGGCTCCAAAATATACGCCGCTATATTTTTTCATGGCATCCACTACTTCCGGAAGTCTTGCTCCTTTTCCGATCATACCGCGGGCACCTACCGACATCATGGTTGGTGCATAGGCATCCATACGTCCGCTGGTGGTCGGTCCTGCACTTCCAATGACCTGTCCTGGTTTCGCCGGTGTAGGACCTACATAATAAATCGTCGCATCCGTAGGATCAAAGGGAAGTTTCTCGCCTCTTGCAAGAGCTTCGCACATTCTCTTATGTCCTGCATCACGGGACGTATAGATGGTGCCTGTCAGGAGAACGCTGTCCCCTGCATGCAGGGTCTTTGCCAGTTCTTCCGTCAATGGTAATGTAATCTTTCTTGCTGCCATCTAAATCACCTCCGTCTTATGGCGTGTCACATGACAGTTGATATTGACTGCACAGGGCATACCTGCAATATGGGTCGGTAAAGTCTCGATATTCAGTCCGATCGCTGTGGTCTTTCCTCCAAAGCCCTGGGGTCCGATGCCAAGCTTATTGATCTTCTCCAGCATCTCTTTTTCCAGATCTGCATAGAAGGGATCCGGATTTTCAGAATCCAGCGGACGCATCAAAGCTTTCTTAGCCAGAAGCGCACATTTATCAAAGGTTCCTCCAATTCCAATACCAACCACCATAGGCGGGCAGGGATTCGGGCCTGCAGTTTCTACCACTTCCAGAATAAAGTCTTTGATGCCCTGTAATCCTGCAGACGGCTTGAACATACGGATCATGCTCATGTTTTCGCTGCCAAAGCCCTTCGGGCCGACAGTCACTTTGATCTTGTCACCAGGCACAATCTCTGTATAGAGCATTGCCGGCGTATTGTCTCCGGTATTGCCTCTACGTACCGGATCTTTTACTACGGATTTTCTTAAATATCCTTTATCATAACCTCTGCGTACGCCTTCATCAATTGCTTCTGCAAGATCTCCTCCTGTCAGATGTACATCCTGCCCAATCTCCAGGAACACACAGGCCATTCCTGTATCCTGACAGATCGGTACATTTTCGGCATCTGCGATCTTATAATTTTCAATGATATTATCGAGTACCCCCTGGGCAATCTCCCCGTCCTCACAGGTGCGGCAATGTTCAATGGCACATTTCACATCGGACGGAAGATGCTCATTTGCCTCGATGCACAGTCTCTCGACCACATCCGTGAGCTGACTGACATTTACTTCACGTATCATGACAAACCTCCTCTTATGGAACTTTTTATCTATTGTAACATGGACAGACACAGGATACAAATCCCCGATGTCTGTACGTTCTATATTAATTCTTACCGCTCATGTCTCGCATAATTCGGCAGAAGCATTGGTGACATTTTTCCTGTATGAATGTCTGCCTGCTCCAATTCATTTTCATAATGATAAATATGATCCAGATTCAGCTTGCCAAGCTCGACATCCTTGCATTTTGCTGCTGCTTTTTTCCCCGCATTACGGCCAAATACGATCACATCCAGCAAAGAGTTGCCCATCAGTCGGTTGGTTCCATGAATTCCGCCTGCTGCCTCTCCTGCAACTAAAAGGTTCGGGATCTCTTTTGTAAATCCATCTCCATTGATCTCAAGTCCTCCATTCTGATAATGAAGGGTCGGATAGATCACGATCGGCACTTTTCTCATATCAATTCCGTAATTCATATACATACGGAACATGGCCGGAATTCTTTTTTCAATCGTTCCTTCTCCTCCAAGGATCTCAATCATCGGAGTATCCAGCCATACACCTTTGAGTCCGCCCGGAACTTCTACACCACGGCCTTCTCTGCACTCCCGGATAACACCGGAAGCATTCACATCACGGGTCTCCAGCGGATGAATATACGCTTCGCCCTCAGCATTGACCAGCTGTGCACCGACAGAACGCACTTTTTCTGTTACCAGTGCACCAAGGATCTGAGAAGGATACACAGCTCCCGTCGGGTGATACTGGATGGAATCCTGATACAGCAATGCTGCACCGGCACGGTATCCTAACACAAGACCATCCGCTGTTGCTCCATAGTGGTTAGAAGTCGGGAAGCCCTGGTAATGCATTCTTCCTGCACCACCGGTTGCGATCACGACTGTTTTTGCTCTTGCCACCAGATAATCACCGGTCTCCATATTCTGAAGAACGGCTCCGGCAACTTGACCTTTTTCATCTTTCAGAAGCTCTACAGCAGAGGTGAACTCAACCACCGGAATTCCCAGGTTCAGAACTTCATCTCTGATGGTACGCATGATCTCTGATCCAGAATAATCCTTTGCTGCGTGCATTCTCTTTCTGGAAGTTCCGCCACCGTGGGTGGTGATCATCGTTCCATCTGCCTCTTTATCAAACTCAACTCCCAGCTCATTGAGCCACTTGATCGCATCCGGTGCCTCCATAACCAGTCTCTTTACCAGCTCTGGTTTTGCCGCAAAATGTCCGCCGCCAAAGCAATCCAGATAGTGCTGCACCGGAGAGTCATTCTCCTTGTCTGCTGCCTGGATTCCGCCTTCTGCCATCATTGTATTGGCATCGCCGATTCTGAGTTTGGTTACGATCATAACGTCTGCGCCTGCGTTATGTGCTTCAATGGCACAGGAAGAACCTGCTCCACCGCCGCCGATTACAAGCACATCCACATCATAATCAATTTTTGTAAGGTCAATTTTTTCATGAATCAGCCGACTCGTGGAATGTAGCATCTCTGCCAGTTCCAACGGCGCTTTCTGACCTTTGTTCGGTCCGACCTTAATTTCTGCAAATGCATCCGGGTTATAATCCGGATGAAACTCTTTCAGAAGAGCATCTTTTTCATCTGCTGTCAGACGTCTCGGCTCAGTTGCCATACGCTCTGCTCTTGTAGCTTCTACCTTTTTGATAGACTCCATCATATTTTCTGGATATGGTGCGTACATCTTTCATGCCCTCCCTATTTCTCGATATCTCTGTTGTTATAAAGTTCCTGCATCTCTGTGAGCGGCTTCTGCATAATCTGCTCAATCAGATCATCATAGGCTCCTTCATGAATTTCTTCCACACGTTTCGTCAGATGCTTTGCTTCCGGAGCAATGTATTTGCCGGTCAGACGTCTCGCCAGAAGTGCCACCATCGGATGAGAGATCTCTGCTGGACAACGTACAGAACAGCAGCCACAGCTTACACAGTCAAAGGACTCTTCTGCACATTTCTCCAGTTCGCCTCTCTGTGCATAAGCAATATACTGCATGACATTAAGACTCTGAGTACAGGCTTTGGTACAGGCATTACAGCCGATACAGCTGTAAATCTCCGGATAAAGTTCCATCATCACCTGCTGGCCAGGCTTCAGATCATTGATATCATAAGTTCGTTTATCTGTCGGGAAGAAGGGAATACTTGCCACATACATTCCTTCCTGTACCTGTGTCTGACAGGCCAGACAGGTCTTCAACTCATTCTTTCCCTTGATTCTGTAAATGGTTGCACAGGCACCGCAGAAACCGTGGCGGCAGCCGCATCCTCTCTTTAATGTATATCCGGCATATTCCATGGCAGTCATAATGGTCAGATCTGCAGGAACACTGTATTTCTTACCGAAGAAATAGACATTTACCATATTTTCCATTTTCGTCATCCTTTCTCTAGTACTCCGCAGGCATCTCATCCAGTTCATCACAACGGAATACCGGACCGTCTTTGCACACGTATTTGGTTCCAATATTGCAGCGGCCGCATTTACCAACACCGCATTTCATCCGAAGCTCCAGTGTGGTGTAAACCTGGTCTCTTGAAAATCCAAGTTCTTCCAGTCCTGCAAGTACGAACTTGATCATAATAGGCGGCCCACATACAAGAGCTGTCTTGTCCGTATCAAATCCAATCTCTTTCAGATAGGTCGGAACAAACCCTACATGACCGTCCCAGCCTTCCTGCTCCCGGTCAATCGTCAGATACACATTGACATTCTCCGCTTTCATCCAGACTTCCTGTATTTCCTTTAACTGTACCAGATCATCTGCAGAACGGGATCCATATAAAATATCAACGGTTCCGTAATCTGCCCGGTTGTCCAGCACATAATTGATCACAGAACGAAGTGGTGCAAGTCCGATACCTCCGGCGATAAACAGCAGATTTTTACCTTTCAATTGATCCTCAACTGGAAAATGATTGCCATAAGGTCCGCGGACGGTAATCTCATCGCCTACTTCCAGGCTGTGCAGCGTCTCTGTCAGGCTTCCGCATTTCTTGATACTAAACTCCTGATATTCTTTATTTGTCGGAGAGGAAGTAATAGAAAACATTCCCTCACTGACTCCTGGTACACACAACATGGCACACTGTCCAGGCATATGTTCAAATAATTTTCCACCCTCCGGAGCATTGACCCGGAACGTCTTTACATCCGGTGTCTCCTGGCGGATATCTGTGATCACTCCAACCTGAGGGATCAGCACATCTTCTGTATAGTTTTTATGACAGGTACATTCGCTCATGCCTTTTCTCCCCCTTCTTTTTCAAATGCTTTGATCACTTTTACAATATTCAGGGCAGACGGACATTTCTCCACGCAGCGGCCACAGCCAACACAGGAATACATGCCGTTATTATTTGCAGGGAAATACACCAGCTTATGCATAAAACGCTGACGAAATCTCTGCATCTGACTGGTACGATTATTACCGTGTGCCATCATGGTGAAATCGGAATACATGCAGGAATCCCAGCAGCGGAACCGTTTCACCCCATGTCCCGTATCATAATCTTTGATATCATAGCACTGGCAGGTCGGGCATACAAAAGTGCAGGTACCACAAGCCAGACAAGGCTTATAAAGCTCCTCCCACAGCGAAGAATCAAATCGTTTCTCTGTGGCATTTCCATCCCAGCCTTCCAGCGAAAGATGCGTATATGGAAGCTTTTCCACGATTTCGCGGATGTTATTCTTTTCCTGCTCAATCTTCTCTTCCTCTGATGCATCTGCTTCCGTGAGCAGCACTTTCACCTGTTCCGTGAGAAGCTCCCCTTTTTCCGTCAAAGCCTTCCAGTACAGTTCTTCTCCTGCGAACCAGGCCGCCACATCTGCAGCCGGTTCTGCACAGTCAATACCAAATACTTTGCAAAAACAGCTTTCCTCCGGCTCGTGACAGGCAATTGCCACCATAGTTCCATGTTTTCTTCTCGCTGCATAGAAACTATCCACCGGTTCTGCTAAAAATACTTGATCCAGTACCTTCACACCCTGTACATCACAGGCTCTCATGCCAAATACGGTAAATTTCTGCTCTTTTAACGCTTCCGGCTCTACTTTCAGCTTTCTGCCTTCCCGCTCACAGGTGTAGAGATTTTCACTCTGGGGGAAGAAAATATCTTTCGGAGACTTTACGCTTTTTAATGTATCTATATCTACCTCGGCATCCTCAGACCAAGTACCAAAATTCACTTTTCCGGCAGCTTTTACCGGTACATACAATTCCTGTTCTGCTGCAATGGCACGGAATAATGCCGTCAGATTTTCTTTTTTAATCTTATACATCCATTATCCCCTTTCTCCCACAATGCTGGGTTCCACATCATCAAATGTATAGTTGGTCAGCGGGCCTTTGCTGTCAGTATCTTCACCGGCCTGGTATTCGCCGTAAAACTGATCAATATCTTTGATAAATTTCCGATTGAACAGGTGAAGCGGAATTTCCTGGGGACAGACACGGCTGCACTCTCCACAGTCCGTACACCGGCCTGCCACATGGAAGGCACGGATAATGTGAAACATCTTTTCTTCAAAAGAATCACTGTTTGCTTTCTGGGCACTGTCAAATTTTGTGCTGTCAAACACACATTTTCTGCAGCTGCAGGCAGGACAGACATTTCGGCAGGCATTGCAGCGGATACATTTGCTCAGTTCTTTCTGGAAAAATGCAAATCTCTCTTCCGGGCTCATAGCCTCGATCATTTCTACCTCTGCAAAACGGTCTGCATCCTTGGTCTCTCTGGACTCACCGATTAGTTCATCGTAAATCTTGTGCTCTTTTCCTTTACATACATGACAACGGGATAACATGGCATCCTTATATTCTACTGTCTTCTCTCCATACAGCGTTTCCACCGTCAGTGTGTCTGCCTCATTTTCAATCTGGGCACCTTTGATATCTGTGATTCCCTTGATGCCTATCTCGCGGATCTTTTCGATATCAAGCTTTCCTCTGCAGCCCACACCAATAATATATGCTTTTTCACGATCTACTCTGTGTTCTTTTATCAACTGATTAAAACTATAGGTATCACACGGCTTCAGGCAGACCAGTGTCTTTCCGTCTAATTTAGATGCCTCAATCATATATTTACTTAAATTCGCTCCGCAGAATCCGTCGTAAACAAACTCTTTCAGACTTTCTTCGGTCTCAAAATATGCCGGCTCCGGATTCCAGGGCATATCTCCGGCTTTCCAGCCAAGCACTCTTGCCACGGTTCCATCGACAAGCAGCTCTTTTGCCCTCTTTATCAGTTCCTGCATCGTAAATCCTCCAATCTCACATTTCTGCCAAGAGATGTGATCTTCTCTACAAATTCATTCATCGTCTGTGAGAATTTTACACCCTCTGCTGCAGATACCCATTCTACACGGGTACGGCCATTTTCCACTCCGATAAAATCAAGCATGGAAAACAGTAACGTCATACGGCGTCTTGCATAGAAGTTACCAGTTGAATAATGACAGTCTCCCGGATGACAGCCGCACAGGATCACTCCATCTGCTCCTTTTTCAAAAGCACGGAGAATAAACATCGGATTTACACGGCAGGAACAGGGAACGCGGATGATCTTTACATCTGCCGGATAGGAAAGTCTGCTGCTTCCTGCCAGATCAGCGCCTGCATAACTGCACCAGTTACAGCAGAACGCAACGATCTTAGGTCTGAATGTTGTTTCGTTGTTTTCTATCGACATATTGCATCTACCTCCGCGATAATCTGTCTGTTGGAGAATCCTTTCAGATCCATGGCTCCGGACGGACATGCAACTGTACATGCACCACAGCCCTGACAAAGTGCTCCATTCACCACTGCCACTCTTCTGGTCTCACGGATACCATGATCATTGACCTGATGATCCTCATAGGAAATAGCTCCATACGGGCATACATTGGCGCAGGTCGAACATCCATTACATAAGAGTTCATCGGACTGTGCCGTACACGGATTGGTGGTCAGTTTATCTTTCGCAAGCAATCCGATGACTTTGACTGCGGCGGCACCTGCCTGTGCGACGGTCTCCGGAATATCCTTTGGTCCCTGACACACACCGGACAGGAAGATTCCTGCGGTCGGTGACTCTACCGGACGAAGCTTGGCATGGGCTTCTGTCAGAAAATTATTGGTATCAATGCTGGCGGTCAGCATAGTTGCAATCTTTCTCACATCCGGATTTGGTTCTATGGCAGCTGCCAGAACGACCATATCAGCTTCTTTTTTGATCTGCTTATTGTCCAGAAGGTCCACTCCCTGCACCAGAAGCTTTCCATCCGGCTGCGGAATTACTTTTCCTACCTGTCCTTTGATATAATTCACACCATACTGCTCTACCGCTCTTCTGTAGAACTCATCAAAGTTCTTACCAGGTGTACGTACATCAATGTAAAATACCGTCACATTGACATCCGGATATTTATCACGGATCAGCATGGCATGCTTAGCGGTATACATACAACAGATCTTGGAGCAGTAGCTCTTTCCTCTGTCGTCTGCACAACGGCTTCCAACACACTGAATGAATACCATCTCTTTCGGTGCCTTTCCGTCAGACAAACGTTCCAGATGTCCTTTTGTCGGTCCGGCAGCATTCATGATCCGCTCCAGTTCCAGAGAGGTGATAACATCTTTACTCTGGCTGTATGCATATTCATCATAATTGTCAAGCTTGATCACATCAAAACCGGTAGCAACTACGATTGCACCGTATTTCCGCGTAATGATCTCATCCTGCTGGTCATAGTCAATGGCTCCGGCCTGACATACTTTTGAACAGACACCACATTTTCCGGTTTCAAATTTGATACAGTTTTCACGATCAATGACCGGCACATTAGGGATTGCCTGTGCAAATGGAGTGTAGATTGCTGTGCGGTTTCCCAGTCCCCTGTTAAATTCACTCGGGATCTTCTTGGACGGGCATTTTTCCTGACAGACACCACAGCCGGTACACTTATCCATGTCCACGCTTCTTGCTTTTTTCCGGATATCTACTGTAAAATCACCAACAAATCCACTCACTTTTTCTACTTCACTATATGTATAAATGGTGATCTTTTCATTGGATGCTGCATCCACCATCTTAGGAGTGAGAATACATGCAGAACAGTCCAGAGTCGGGAAAGTTTTATCAAGCTGCGACATTCTTCCTCCGATACTCGGTGTCTTCTCCACAATATCCACCTCATAACCTGCATCTGCAATGTCAAGGGCTGTCTGGATACCGGCGATACCGCCACCAATGACCAGCGCTCTCTTGGTCACCTGGCTTTCACCCGGTGTCAGTGGTGCGTTTAAGTTAACTTTTGCAATGGCAGCACGCGCCAGGATCACTGCCTTCTTGGTTGCCTCTTCCATGTCCTTATGGATCCAGGAACAATGCTCTCGAATGTTGGCAATCTCTACCATATACGGGTTTAAGCCCGCTTTCTTTGCTGCATTTCTGAAAGTAGTCTCATGCATACGGGGTGAGCAGGAGCAGACCACCATACCCGTCAGATTTTTTTCCTTAATCGCTGCTGCAATCTTTGCCTGACCAGCTTCAGAACACATATACTGATAGTCCTCTGCATGAACCACTCCCGGCTCCTGAAGCACCATCTCTACCACTTTTTTCACATCTACCGTTGCAGCGATATTACTACCGCAATGACAGACAAATACTCCGATTCTCTGCATCGGGTCACCTCCTGTATCTTCTGAATGCACTAACCAGAAGCTGCTGCGGCAGTTCTTCATCCAGCAGTTCCGGGATCTCATCTGCGGTCAGATAGTTCTGTCCACGCTGACGAATCACCAGCTGCCTTGCCGCATCGATCAGCTTTCCAGGTTTCACATCTCTTGGACAACGCTCCACACACGCAAAACAGGAAAGACATTTCCACAGAGATTCAGACTGTACCAATGCTTCAATATTTTCATTCTGCACATAGGACACAAACTGATGCGGTTTGATATCCATCTCGTCAAATGCCGGGCAAGATGCTGAACATTTTCCGCATTTCATGCACTTCAGCGGATTCACACCACTGATTTCCTTGATCTTTTCAGCCTGTGAGTTCACTGTATTCATGCGTTGTCCACCTCCTTTTTCACACCTAATGCCTCTGCGAGAAGCTCAGTAAAATAATAAACAGGAAGATTGCCCACTGTATTCTTTTTCAAATTGTACATACACAGCGGACAGGCGGTGATCAGCATATCTGCACCGAAACCATCTGCACTTTCCACAATCTTATTGCACATATTCTTTGACATCTCTTTTTCTTTCAGTGAGATATAGCCACCACAGCACTCGTTCCGATAAGGATAGATGACCGGCTCTGCTCCAATAGCCCGAATAAAATCTTCCATAATCTTCGGATTTTCCGGGTTATCAAACTCCAATATTTTTCCTGGCCGGAGCAAAAGACATCCATAATAGGCACCTACTTTCTTTCCGGTCAGCGGATGGGTCACTTTTTCTTTGATTACATCAAATCCGACCCTGTCACGAAGTACCTCAAGATAATGCAGCACATTCGTTTCTCCCAAATAGGGCTCCTCCAGCTTCAGATAGTTGTTCGCTCTGGTGCAAATATCTTCCACATGTTTCATATCATCATTGACTCTTTTTAAGACATGATGACAGGCGGAACAGACAGTGATCAACTCCTGTCCTTTTTCTTTGGCTGACTGAAGTGCCCGGATAGATGCCAGTTTAGTGGCGATCTCATCACTTCCCAGCGGATATACTCCACCGCAGCACTGCCAGTCCTCGATCTCTTCCAGCTCAAATCCAAGAGCCTCCGCAGAAGCTCTTGCATAAGCATCAAGATCTCTGGCTTTATTCTTTAATGTACAGCCAGGATAATAACTGTATTTCATAGCCTGATGATCCTTTCTATTTCCTTAAAACTTTTTACAGGTCAATCTGTGCAATTACTGCTTTCAGTGCATCTGCACTGGCTTTCAGTTTTTCTGTTTCCCCTTTGTTCATTCTCATAGGAAGCTTACCACTGATACCTTCCGGACCAACCAGAGTCAATGTACTTAAGCAGACATCCTCTATGCCATATTCTCCGTGCATCATAGAAGATACTGTTACAACAGATTCAGAAGAAGCCATTAATGTTTTACACAGCTGACATACCGATCTCGATACAGCGTAAAAAGTTGCACCTTTTTTTGCAATTACTACTCCACCGGATTTACGGACATATTCAATCATTGCATCTTTATCAATCGGTTTTACGTCTTTTCCCATCCGCTGTGCCGCTTCCACATATTCATCTACATGTACACCGGATACATAAGCTCCTGTCCACGGAATGAAAGAAGTATCTCCATGCTCTCCAAACACATACGCATGAATATTTTTTTGTGCTACCTGAAGCTGCTCTGATAATCCACAGCGAAGTCTTGCTGTATCCAGAATCGTACCAGAACCGATGATCTGACGCTCAGGCAAACCGGAAATCTTCGTGAATACATAAGTCATGATATCTACCGGGTTGCTCACAATCACATACAGTGCATTCGGCGCCTCTTTTACGATCTGCGGTGTAATGCTCTTCAGAATGTTCACATTGGTCTGGGCCAGATCAATACGGGTCTGACCCGGTTTTCTCGCAATTCCAGAAGTAATAATTACGATATCAGAATCTTTTGCATCTGGGTAATCACCCGCTATGATAGATATGGACTCTCTGAAACAGGTGCCCTGTTCAATATCCATCACTTCCCCTTCTGCTTTGTCTTTGTTAATATCAATCATTACAATTTCTGACGCAAGTTCCTCCTGCGATAAAGAGTATGCAATGGTAGAACCAACACTTCCTGCTCCAATGATAGTAATTTTTCTGCTCATGTAGTCTCCTTTCACTTCGGAAAACATTTTTGTTTGTTATTCTTTTAACAAGCATGCTCAAAAAAAAGTTCGCCGCGTCCGACTCACTTTATTTAAAATATCATAATGTGAAATTTTTATCAATAAGTTTTTTCATTTCTCTATATTCCTATTTGTTATGTTCTGTACAAAAAATCCCATCCGAATTGAAATTCAGATGGGATTCTCTTCTCCTTATCGATTTTCTATCTGCCAGTCAATAGGCATAAGTCCATTGGCTTTTAAGAATTCATTTGCCTTACTAAAATGTTTACACCCAAAAAATCCCCGATAAGCAGATAATGGACTTGGATGAGGTGCTTCCAGAATCAGATGTTTCGGGTTATTGAGCATAGATTTTTTCATCTGTGCCGGTCGTCCCCAAAGCATGAAAACCATAGGTCTATCCTGATCATTCAACACCCGGATTGCGGCATCCGTAAATTCTTCCCATCCGATTCCTCTGTGGGAATTTGCCTGATGAGCACGCACAGTCAGTACAGTATTCAGCAACATCACGCCTTCTCTTGCCCATTTTTCCAGATAGCCATTATTGGGAATATAGCATCCACAGTCATCTTGTAATTCCTTGTAAATATTAACCAGCGAAGGCGGAATCTCCACATCCGGCTTTACAGAAAAGCAAAGTCCATGGGCCTGTCCATTTCCATGATATGGATCCTGCCCAAGAATCACAACCTTCACATCTTTCAATGGTGTAAACGCAAATGCATTGAAAATATCATCTGCGGGCGGAAAGATTTGATGAGTGCTATACTCCTCCTTCACAGTCTTATATAGTTTCGCATAGTATGGCTTTTTAAATTCCGGGCTCAGCGGTTCCAGCCAGTCATTAGATATGGCAGACATATTTTTCCTCCAGATTCTTGTAACTATTTTATAAACGTACCGGAAGTCCAGCATCCTGTAAATATTCTTTCACCTGACGGATTTCCAGTTCTTTATAATGGAACAGAGATGCGGCCAGCGCTGCATCTGCCTTTCCATCGGTCAAAGCTTCCTTAAAATGCTCCAACGTACCTGCTCCGCCCGATGCAATCACCGGCACCGGCACATTTTCTGCAATGGTTCGAGTTAATTCAATATCATATCCTGCTTTCGTTCCATCACAGTCCATACTGGTCAACAGAATCTCTCCGGCTCCCAGTTCACAGACTTTCATGGCCCACTCTACAGAGTCTATTCCAACATCCACTCTGCCGCCATTTTTGTATATATTCCATCCGCTTCCGTCTTCTCTTCTCTTGGCATCAATCGCCACAACAACACACTGACTTCCAAATTTATCTGCAGCTTCACTGATTAATTCCGGTCTTGCAATCGCTGCGGAATTAACAGAAATCTTATCTGCTCCCTCTCTTAACAGTGCCCGAAAATCCTCAACAGTGCGGATACCGCCGCCTACCGTAAAAGGAATAAATACATTTTCAGCTACTCGGCGAACCATATCTACTACCGTATTTCTATGATCAGAAGAAGCCGTAATATCCAGAAAAACCACTTCATCTGCTCCGGCTTTATCATAAGCCGCCGCAACTGCCACTGGATCTCCGGCATCTCTCAAATTAACGAAATTCACGCCCTTTACTACACGTCCGTTATTTACATCCAGACAGGGAATAATTCTCTTTGTTAACATGGGGCATTCCTCCTATGAAAGCTCTGCGAAATTTTTCAGTATCTGAAGTCCAAGATCACCACTCTTTTCCGGATGGAACTGACAAGCAAATACATTGTCCTTTTCCACGGAGGCATGAATATTAACACTATACTGCGTTGTTGCCTTTACGGTCTCCTCTTCTCCGGCTTTCAAATAGTAAGAATGTACAAAATAGACATACGGATTTTGTTCAATTCCACGAAACAGCCTGCCGTCATTCTGTAAATGAAGGGAATTCCAACCCATATGCGGGATTTTTAAATCTTTCTGCTCTGGGATTTTTAAAATCTTTCCTTTCAGAATACCGAGTCCCTCCACGCCAGGAGTCTCTTCACTGGACTCATACAGAAGCTGCAGTCCCAGACAGATTCCAAGAAATGGCTTTTTTTCCGCTACCACGTCCTGGATAACCTCTACCAGATTATACTCCCGAAGATGTGCCATGGCATCGCCAAAAGATCCAACTCCGGGCAGAATCACCTTATCTGCATTCATAATCCGCTCCCGGTCTCTGGTAATCCATACTTCCTGTCCGAGTTTTGCCATTGCCTTTTCCACACTTCGGATATTTCCCGCGTCGTAGTCAATAATCGCAATCATCGTGTGTCCTCCTCATCTGTCATTTTATTTTACAAATAATGCTACTGGATCTTCTTTTACTGTCTCTCCGCGATCTGCAATCTCCGCAGAAAGCTGTGGAAATTTTTCACTGACACGGATATAACGTGCTTTCTTGTTAAAATAGACCGTCTTTTCAAACGGAAACCGAATCAGGTTCGGATGTGCAAAACCGACTCCCAGTTCCAGTACACACAGTTTCTGATTTAATGTAAAAGAAAGCCAATGCAGATACTGATCCCAGCTTTCCTGGTTATCCGGTTCTTCCACTGGTGCTGTGATTTGGTCTTTCTGAAGTCCTGCTTTCTCCAAGCCTTCCCGGTCTTTCAGGGTTACAATAAAATAGTCTTTATTTTTCAAAAGTTCTGCCAGCTCTTTATAAAAACCGCTCAGTTCTCCTGTCAGCTCCTCGCCAAGTCCAACCAATACCAGACTGGCATCTTTTATTTCTTCTTTCATCTTTTCGTATGTCACGATCCCATTTGTCTCCTGTAAATACATTTATTTTTAAGTATAACACGTACAGACTTGCTTGACCACTTGATTTTACGCAAAAAAAGAGTCCCGGGAACTATGTTCTCGAAACTCTTTACACTCTTACAATTTAATTAAGCAGATCTGAACGGATATAACCTGTTGCAGAGTTTCCGTTATAGGTAAAAGAAATCTTACTCCATTTCTTTCCATCTGCACCTGTATTTTCCGATACAACGCTTACCTGTGTTCCGGACGGAAGTTTTGCCGCAATGCCAGAAGTTGTTGTTGCCGCTGTTCTGACATTTGCCACACCTGGACGCACCTTCATAGTCTTTCCAGAATTCTGTGCGTTATTATTTGATGTCTGTGAAGTTGAAGTCTGGTCAGAGGAAGTCTTACTCTTGGACAATGTATCTGAATGAACATATCCGTGAACTCTTTCACCGTTCATTTCAAAAGAGATCTTCGTCCACTGTTTTCCGTCATCGCCTTTTTTCTCTTTTTTGTACTTAACTTTGTCTCCCTGCAAAAGATTGCCGACTATATTGGCAGAATCTGAAGCTGTATTCCGTACTCTGACAGCGGACACGCTGATATAACGATATTCGTCATCAGATGTATTTGTATTACTGTTTCCAGCTGCTGAACTGTCTTTCGTCAAATACTGGGCACTTACATATCCCTGATATTTCGTTCCATTGATAGTAAAAGAAATCTTGATCCAGTTTTTTCCATCATCACCCTTTTTCTCCTTGATGTAAGTTCCCTTATCTCCCTGCAGAAGATTTGCAACTACGGTTTCAGAAGTAGATGGCTGTCTGCGCACGCGAACTGCACTGGCAGTCACATAAAGCGTATCTCCATCTTTATAGGAAGCGGAAGAAGCACTGTTATTCGCTGTATTATCTGTCACTGTTCCTGCCGGCTGTTCCTTCGTCAAAAGATCAGAACGAATATACCCCTGTACTTTTTCTCCTTTAAAAATGCAGGAAACTTTAATCCACTCTTTCCCATCATCACCAGTCTTTGATTTCTTCGGTGATACTTCACTTCCTTTGGTCAGACCTGCCACCACTTCTCCATTGATGGATGCACGGTCTCTCACCCGTACGGAAGATCCTTTTACATATAATTTATCTGCATCTACCAGATTGGATGTACTGCTGCTGGAAGATGAACTTGCCATATCTCCAGATGCAGTTACCAGATCTGCACGAACATAACCTTTCTTACTCACCCCTTTGGAAGTACAGCTGATCTCATACCATTTCATTCCATCCGTACCTTTGGTGTCTGACTGGATCGTTACTTTATCTCCCTTTGACAGTTTGCATACGATTGATGAAGAGGTGGAAGCCTTTTCTCTCACATTTAGCACACGATTCTTCACTGCCCCTGTTCCAGCAGCCGCACTCTGAAATACCGGCAATATCAACAGCATGCAGCAAAGTCCCAGCACCGCAAATCCTCTCATTATTTTTTTTCCCATAACGTTTCCCTCCGTTAGCTTTCTATCAGTACTTTAAGGATAGAACATATCTTCGATTCGGGCAAGCATTTTTCGAAAAATTAAGAAATATTCAGAAATACAGAAGCAAAAAAAAGATCATCACTTTCGTGATGATCTCTTACGTTTGTATCTTCAAAACTGCATACAGTCAATACTTTTTTCTTTCCAAAACCTTTCCACCTAAACCTCTTGGTTAAGCCCTCGACCTATTAGTAACAGTCAGCTTCACGCATTACTGCGCTTCCACCTCTGCCCTATCTACCTCGTCGTCTTCAAGGGGTCTTACTAGCTTGTGCTATGGGATATCTCATCTTGAGGGGGGCTTCACGCTTAGATGCCTTCAGCGTTTATCCCTTCCCGACTTGGCTACTCGGCCATGCTCCTGGCGGAACAACCGATACACCAGAGGTCAGTCCATCCCGGTCCTCTCGTACTAAGGACAGCTCCTCTCAAATATCCTACGCCCACGCCGGATAGGGACCGAACTGTCTCACGACGTTCTGAACCCAGCTCGCGTACCGCTTTAATGGGCGAACAGCCCAACCCTTGGGACCTACTACAGCCCCAGGATGCGATGAGCCGACATCGAGGTGCCAAACCACTCCGTCGATGTGAACTCTTGGGAGTGATAAGCCTGTTATCCCCAGGGTAGCTTTTATCCGTTGAGCGATGGCATTCCCACTTAATACCACCGGATCACTAAGCCCTACTTTCGTACCTGCTCCACCCGTCGGTGTCACAGTCAAGCTCCCTTCTGCCTTTGCACTCTGCGAATGGTTTCCAACCATTCTGAGGGAACCTTTGGGCGCCTCCGATACCCTTTCGGAGGCGACCGCCCCAGTCAAACTCCCCGCCTGGCATTGTCCACTGCCCGGATCACGGGCACATGTTAGAAATCCAATACTGCAAGGGTGGTATCCCAACATTGACTCC
>CP073693.1:2185752-2187405 GCA_018228645.1 Clostridiaceae bacterium Marseille-Q4143 | reverse complement strand
TGGCAACTGGCGTCACCATTTCCTTGTCTCCCACCTATCCTGTACATGCAATACCGAATCCCAGTACCAAGCTGGAGTAAAGCTCCATGGGGTCTTTCCGTCCTGGCGCGGGTAACCAGCATCTTCACTGGTACTTCAATTTCACCGGATGCATTGTCGAGACAGTGCTCAAATCATTACGCCTTTCGTGCGGGTCGGAACTTACCCGACAAGGAATTTCGCTACCTTAGGACCGTTATAGTTACGGCCGCCGTTTACTGGGGCTTAAATTCAAAGCTTCGCTTGCGCTAACCTCTCCTCTTAACCTTCCAGCACCGGGCAGGCGTCAGCCCATATACTTCACCTTTCGGTTTTGCATAGACCTGTGTTTTTGCTAAACAGTTGCTTGAGCCATTTCACTGCGGCCCTGCTTTCACAGGGCACCCCTTCTCCCGAAGTTACGGGGTCATTTTGCCGAGTTCCTTAACAATGCTTCTTCCGTCGGCCTTAGGATTCTCTCCTCATCCACCTGTGTCGGTTTACGGTACGGGTACTGTACAAACAATAGCGGCTTTTCTTGACAGCTGGCTCACACAATTCGCTACTTTATTTCGCTATGCATCACGCCTTCGGATTGCTACACGGATTTGCCATTGCAGCTCCTACCTCGCTTGCCCCGGTATTTCCATTCCCGGGATGTGCTCTCCCTCTGTGTCCCCACAGTTCTGTTATACAGCAGTACAGGAATCTCAACCTGTTATCCATCGACTACGTCTTTCGACCTCGCCTTAGGCCCCGACTTACCCAGAGCAGATCAGCTTTACTCTGGAAACCTTAGATATTCGGCCGAGAGGATTCTCACCTCTCTCTCGCTACTCATTCCGGCATTCTCTCTTCTTATCAGTCCACAGCTCCTTACGGTACTGCTTCGTCCCTTTAAGAATGCTCCTCTACCAATTGATTGAATCAATTCCACAGCTTCGGTGTCGTGTTTTAGCCCCGGACATTTTCGGCGCAGGACCTCTCGACCAGTGAGCTATTACGCACTCTTTGAATGTATGGCTGCTTCTGAGCCAACATCCTGGTTGTCTTTGAAATCCCACATCCTTTTCCACTTAACACGCACTTTGGGACCTTAGCTGGTGGTCTGGGCTCTTTCCCTTTTGACTACCCAACTTATCTCGTGCAGTCTGACTCCCGGTCATCATCTGGCTGGCATTCGGAGTTTGATATTCTTCGGTAAGCTTTGACGCCCCCTAGGAAATTCAGTGCTCTACCTCCAGCAGACTAAACCGAGGCTAGCCCTAAAGCTATTTCGAGGAGAACCAGCTATCTCCGGGTTCGATTGGAATTTCTCCCCTACCCACACCTCATCGCCACCCTTTTCAACGGATGTGCGTTCGGTCCTCCATTGCCTTTTACGGCAACTTCAACCTGGACATGGGTAGATCACCCGGTTTCGGGTCTACTCTGACTGACTATAAACGCCCTCTTAAGACTTGGTTTCCCTTCGGCTCCAGACCTAAAGTCTTTAACCTCGCCAGCCAGCGTAACTCGCCGGACCGTTCTACAAAAAGTACGCGGTTGTACATATAAAGTACTTCCACAGCTTGTAAACACAGGGTTTCAGGTTCTCTTTCACTCCCCTCCCGGGGTTCTTTTCACCGTTCCTTC
>CP073693.1:1678252-2183252 GCA_018228645.1 Clostridiaceae bacterium Marseille-Q4143 | reverse complement strand
AGGCAGGTTACCCACGCGTTACTCACCCGTCCGCCACTAAGTCACAAAAGAATTCATCCGAAGAATCATTCTCAAGTGCTTCGTTCGACTTGCATGTGTTAAGCACGCCGCCAGCGTTCATCCTGAGCCAGGATCAAACTCTCGATTAAAGTTTGTTCCGTTCAGAACAACACTTGGCTGTTCTATCCGTTACTGTTTTTTAGGTTGCTTTTGACTTATATAAGTTAAAGCTGTTCGTTTAAATCTTTTTCAAAGCCTGCAAACTTCGTTCGCAGGTGCATAATCATAAAAATGCTAGCAAGCTGCATTTTTATCTCATATGCAAATTTTCGAAGATCTTTAAAGCACTATTTAATTATCAAGGTTCATTGTTTATCTCGTTGCCTCAGCAGCAACTCTGATATATTATCACATTCGCATTCGCTTGTCAACAACTTTTTTAACTTTTTTCAAGTTCAGTTTGTTGTTTTCAAACTTACAGTTCATGTGTGCCAGCCGTTCTCACATCCAGCTCAGATATAATACCAAACCATATGACAATTGTCAACAGTTTTTTACGTTTTTTTGCAAATTTTATGAGTTCAATTTTTCACATATTTTTTCCCAATGATTGCACCTATAGTTGAGACCGTTTCTCTAGCACCCTACTCCGACAGTTTCCTTCAAATTCGCGGACATGCATTCATAAAGACACGCATGCAGGATCTCTCCCACATGCGTGTCTTTTTTCATTTTCAACTTTTAAGCCAGATCTGCCCAGTTTGCCGGATATACGAAATATGCATATCTGGTTTTATTCGGAGTCTGGAAATGAATATGGCTGTTTTTAGGAATATAGATAATCTGCCCTTTTTCAGCAGTTACCACACGTCCGTCGATCTCAATTTC
Source organism: Clostridiaceae bacterium Marseille-Q4143 (assembly GCA_018228645.1). Lineage (GTDB taxonomy): Bacteria > Bacillota > Clostridia > Lachnospirales > Lachnospiraceae > Hominiventricola > Hominiventricola filiformis. The sequence goes on along the minus strand of CP073693.1, from coordinate 2,182,364 downwards.
CAGAGTTCCCTCCAGGACAAGATCGTACTCATCATAAGTCAGTGTCCACTCAAAGCTGGTGTGGTCAAGCTCCATGATTCCGCAGCCCATTCTCGGTGCTTCCTCAAGAGTTACCACATCCTTCAATGCTACGCCGTCCTGCTCAAAGCGCTCGCATTTAACGGTCTCAGTAGCAATCTTAATAATTCCGCTTGGATCTTTTTCTTTTACAAAATCCTCTGCCGGAGCCTGCTTTGCAGTGGACTCTTCCAGAACCTTCTGTACGATCTCGCGGATCAGTTCTTCACTTACGTTCATACTGTGTCCATCCTTTCATTTTCACGAACCGGAATCTTTGTTGCTCTTCACTCGCACCTCGTTCCAGCAACAATTATTTTTCTTCAGCTTCCTCTTCTGCTTTGGCTTTTGCAACAGAAGCCTCTACTTTGGAGAGAAGCATCGGAGCCAGTGCATTGGCAAGGATCAGGGCAGTGATACCTGCAACCAGCTTACCAACGATAACCGGGAAAATCATATCGGAGTTTACACCAGCGGTAAATCCAAGATGATCACCAAATACGAATGCTGCGGATACTGCAAATGCAACGTTTAAGAGTTTGCCCTTCGGATTCATTTTATCCATGATATTGAACATTGCAATATTGTTAGCCAGAGTCGCTACCAGTCCTGCAGAACCATTTTCGTCCATACCCAGTTTTTCTCCGATAGCACTCAGTGCTTTACCGAATGTACGGGTAATCCACAGAACCATCGGGAATGCACCGATTAATACAACTGCAATCTGTCCACATACGAGAAGTCCGGACTCCAGAGGAATCACGCCGTCAGCATCCGGCTCCACCATGATGTTCATGAGCGGGAATTTGATACCGGTCTGATACTCAAATACTGCAACTGCGGTAAAGAAGGTAATAACTACGGTAACAGCGGTTCCGAATTTGTTGAATCCACTGATCATCTGATCTGGTTTAAACCAAAGGCCTGCTACGATGAGACCTGCGATAATGATAACCGGAATCAGGTTTCTTACGATCGTAATAATGTCGATCTTATACTGGGTCATGTTCATCACAAGACCACCTACGATACAGCCAATCGGTACAGTAATGAGACCTGCCAGAATACCTGCTCCCAGATACGGACGGTCAGATTTTTTAATAATGGACAGTGCTACCGGGATGGTAAATACAATGGTCGGTCCCATCATGGTTCCCAGGATCAGACCAGAGAAGTTACCAACAGCTTCGCTTCCTGCCATCTGCATTGCCAGCGGATATCCACCCATATCGCATGCCAGAAGTGTGGTCGCAAACATGGACGGGTCAGCGCCCAGCAGGGTATAGATCGGAACAATGATCGGTTTCAAAATGATTGCAAGTACCGGAGCTGCTGCTACAACACCGGCCATGGCTGCAGCCAGGGGACCCATGGCATTAAATCCCTCATCAAACTGCTCGCCATAACCTAACTTGTTGCCGCGAATCTTATCAATTGCTCCTACAATCATGAAAATCATCATAATAAAGATAATGACTTTGTTAATAGAAAGAGTGGATGCCCACTCACCCAGGCTTTCTGTAAAGACGCCTACATTCGTAATGTTGTCAATTAATTCCTGAAACACTTGCTTCCTCCACCTTTTTGTTTATTCCAGAATTTCGTGGTCATCCACAATACCGACGATGGCTGCGTCTACCGGAATGTCCGGTCCGCCGGAAGCGGTTCTCGCTGAGCTTCCATTGACATAGAGAACCCGCTCTCCAACACCGGCACCAATCACATCGGATGCCACCAGCGGCGTTCCGTATGCTTCCCCTGTGGTAAGGCTCACGGGCTGAACAATCATGAGTTTCAGACCGGCCAGTTTGTCCTCTTTCCTGGTTGCCCATATATTTCCGATTACCTTACCAACTTTCATACGTTACCTCCGCGCCTTATCTGTTTTACCGTCGATGATCAGAAGAAGTCCATGCTCATGGGCATACTCTTTTGCCAAATCCGTGATCTTGGAAGTTCCCGGAATATCAACGGCACCTGCCCCCTGCTCTTTAGCGGCACGAACATCCTTCTCCATAATAAATTTCTTGTTGAGTGCAACACGTTTTACTTCTTCCGCTGTAGTACACTCTTCTTTTTTGCCGCAAACGGCCTTTTTCGCTTCTTCCTCAGCCAGCCGTTTCCGGACCTCTTCCATTACTCTCTGTATCAGAAGTTCATAATCCATGGTCGTCTACCTGATAATCTTTCCAAGCGTAAATCCGCTTATATCAGCGCCATTTGCTTCATCAAAGTCCACATGCATCCGAAAACGGAAATTGTCACTAACTCTGATGATTACATCCTTAAACACAACCGGACGCTCTGTAATTGCCTCTACGCTGACTCTCTGTTTATCATGAAGTCCCAGCTTCTCTGCCATCTCCGTCGGTACATGAATGTGCTTGTGTGCAACAATCACGCCCTGCGGGATATCAATGGCTCCGCACGGTCCTTCAATTCTGATCTGACCAGATCCTGCTACGTCACCAGACTCACGAAGCGGTGCTTTTACACCCAGAGCAATACAGTCACTTCTGGAAAGCTCCACCTGTGTGTCCTTGCGGACCGGGCCTAATACTGCTACATTCGTCATCTTTCTCTTCGGTCCGATGATATCCACTCTCTCCGCAGCCAGATACTGTCCCGGCTGGGAAAGGTCTCGTTTCGGGGTCATGGTCTTTCCTTTTCCGAAAAGAATTTCAAAATCAGACTGGGTCAGATGCACGTGACGGGCAGATACTTCGATCTCCACCAGTCCCGATTTTTCTACAGCCGCCATAACCTGGCGAACAATTTCTTCCATTTATGGTCTTCCTCCCTGCTGATAGTCACCTGCCAGATATTTACACATCATAATATGCAGTGCACTTGACAGTCGGTTTAACTCTTCAATGATGTCCCCATGTGTATACTGATTGCCTTCTTTGTATGCACCTGCCGCTGCCACTTCCGTCTCCCGGATAGCGGTGCGGATCTGATTTAATAATGCATACTCCACTCCCATGGAATAATCCGGCAGTACCATTGCCTTGATCTTATAATACTTCATGGGATTGTGGGAATGTGCACGCAGTTCCTCATGGGTAAGACCGATGATGGTCTCATTGTGAAATGCCTCATCAAGTACGTCACAGCGCATCATTTCCCTGAGACTTCTCAATACATCATTAAGGTCCTCAATGATCTTTTGATTTTCTCCGAGAGACGCCATCATAGCCTGTGCAAAGACTACCTGTGCCTGCAGGCTGTCCAGCTTTCCGCGGAAATAAATCCGCGGATTGTCCTTATTAACCAGGACATTGCCATACAGCTGAGTCATATGCTCCGGCTTTTTCATATAAAATGCGCCTGTGGCATAATCTGTGTATTTCGGTTTCAGTTCCGTATCCTTCGGCACTTCCACAGGAGGCAGTTCGGGCAGTTCAGTTGCAACGACCTTGACCTCTTTTTCCGGTTTCTGTTTTTCCACTTCACCGGCTTTTCTGATCTTAATCTTTCTCTGAGACAGATACTCTCTGGCTGCCGGAGATAATAACGATCCTTCAGGAATCACATAAACCTCCGGCTCTTCACATTTCAGTTCCAGTCTCAGGGCTGCTTCTGTAATTACCTTCACTGTGTCACCTCCTTACCACCGTTAGATATGCCTATTCAAAGCCTATTCGCAAAATCGCTTCTTGGGCTCTAAAATTAGCCTAACTTCGGAAGGATTCCCTCAACCTCATCATGAGGTCTCGGAATTACGTGGATACTTACCAGCTCACCAACACGCTCTGCTGCAGCTGCACCGGCATCTACAGATGCTTTTACTGCTCCTACATCACCGCGAACCATAACGGTTACCAGTCCGCCGCCTACATGCTCTTTACCAATCAGAGTTACGTTTGCTGCCTTTACCATTGCATCTGCTGCCTCGATAGATGCTACAAGTCCTTTTGTTTCGATCATTCCTAATGCCTGCATTGCTGCCATAATTCATTTCCTCCTGGATAATTGTAAATTTTGATATTTATTGTTTTTTATTTCGCTGACTGAATTCTTGCGATAATCTCTGCTACGATCTCGTCTACTTTATCAGCACTTACTTTTTTCTCTGCACCACAGCAGTTCTGCTCTTTTGCAGCTGCACCACGGATCTCTTCCATTTCACGAAGTCCGTAGGCTACGTGCTTCAGGTTCAGAAGGTTCATCGGTCCTACATTCTCAGATGTTGCACTTCCGCCGATTGCTCCACAGCCAAGGGTCAGAGCCGGCATCAGTGCCGTAGATGCTCCGATACCTCCAAGGGCACTCGGGGAATTAATGATGATACGGGAAGCCGGCATTCTCTCTGCGAAATACTCGACCATTCTGTCATCTTTGGTATGCATACTGAACGTATGTCCTGCACCTTCGTAACGAAGAATCTCATCACAAAGTTTTGCGATTGCCTTATAATCCGGTGCTGTATAGAATGCCAGGATCGGAGCCAGCTTTTCGTTAGAATAAGGATGTCCTTTTCCGATTCCGTCTTCTTTTGCTACAATGACTTTTGCACTTGCAGGTACATTGATACCTGCCAGTTCACCAATCACCTGCGGGGATTTTCCTACGATAGCCGGATTCATGGTTCCGTTTGCACGCAGGATGTATTTTCCAAGTTTCAGGCGTTCTTCATCACTTAAGAAGTAAGCTCCCTGTTTTTCCATCTCTTTCTGTACTGCCTCTGCCATGTCATCATCACATACCACAGACTGCTCTGATGCACAGATGGTTCCATAATCAAAGGTCTTGGAATCCATGATTCTCTTCACTGCCAGCGGCAGATCAGCGGTCTTCTCGATATAAGCCGGGCCATTTCCAGGTCCTACACCGATGGCCGGTGTTCCGGAAGAATAAGCAGCACGTACCATAGCGCTTCCGCCGGTTGCCAGGATCAGGGCTACATCCGGATGTTTCATCAGATTATCCGTAGCCTGCATGGTCGGAAGGCTGATGCAGCTTACCAGATTTTCATTGCCTCCCGCCTCTGCAATTGCCTGACGAATTACTTTGATTGCCTCGCTGATGCTTCGCAGTGCACTCGGATGCGGTGAAAATACAATGGCATTTCCAGCTTTGATGGAAATCTCTGATTTATAAAATGCGGTGGAGGTCGGGTTGGTGGACGGGATCAGTCCTGCGATGACTCCTACCGGTGCTGCGATGGTGTAGGTTTTGTTAGTCTCATCGCGGTCCAGAATACCAATGGTCTTCATATCTTTGATATGCTCATATACCATCTGGCTTCCGAAAATATTTTTGATTACTTTGTCGGCAACTTTACCGAATCCGGTATCCTCATTGGCCATCTGTGCAAGGCGCTCTGCATTGCGAACACCTGCTTTAGCGATAGAAGCCACAATAGCATCTACCTCAGCCTGGGATTTCTGTGCCAGTTCCTGCTGAGCAGCTTTCGCTTTCTCTACCAGGTCACGCACTTCCTGTACCGACAAAAGGTCTTTGTCATATAACTGCATTACTTGTTCTCCTTTTCAAGAAATTCACAAATTTTCGCAATCAGTTCCGTCTTGTTTGCAAAACGGATCTCCTTGCGGGTCATATTTGTAATTTCAAGTTTACGGGCCAGGGCACGCAGTTTGTCTACGGTCATGGCTTTCATTTCTTCTACATCCGGGATGTAAGCAAGCTTTCCCTTCTTCTGCTCAGCCGGTTCTTCTTTTACTTCTTCGGTCACTTCACTGCTGTCTTCCGGCTGCTCAGCTTCTGCTGTCTCATCATGATTGTCTTCCAGCTGCTCACTTATGATCGGCTGCGGATCAGGGTTCGGCGTGATCATCTGTGTCACATCCTCTGCCGGTCTGGGAATCACGTGTGTGGAGATCACGGTTCCAATCTTTTCTGCCGCTGCCTGTGCAGCATCAACTGCTGCACGGACAGCTCCCACGTCGCCCTCAATCAGTACACTGACCAGACCGCCGCCGACTTTCACTACATCAAGACGGTTCACATTGGCAGCTTTTAATGCGCTGTCCAGCGCCTCCACTGCCGGAACCATTCCCCGGACTTCAATCAGCCCTAATGCTTTCATTGCATACCTCCGTTATCGAATTATGCAATCGGGTTGTCTGCTACAAACTCAACTGCTGCTGCGAACGCGTCGCAAGCAGATTTGCATGCGGACTGGCTTCCGGTCAGCAGAGCGCCACCAAAGTTGGTCTCTGAAGGCGGAGCATACAGAACGCACATTTTTACATCTGCTGCCTTAAGGGCTGCATCCACACCGTACATTGCTTCCAACGGCGGTGCGATCAGATATGCAAGCGCTTCTCCTTCTTTGATTCCGGCACCTTCAGAAAGGTAAGAACCGGTTCTGGAAATGCAGTGTGCATAATAGCAGATACTGTCATCTTCATTTGCAGATACGAAATGTGCCTGGTTCTCGATCACATCAACTGCTGCCTCAAGGCCACTCTTTACCTCTGCCGGATTCGGACCAGCCAGGATACCGATGATCTCACCGGCAAGCTTCGTATTTGCATTGGCAGCGCCGCCGTAAAAGCTTTTTGCATAAACAACGGTTACATCTGCCTTCTTGGTTGCTTCATCAAGCGCTGTGTAAGTCACGTCATCGCTGTCAGCAGTAATGAGCGCTAATGATTTCATATCCGGTCCCAGATTCAGCTCTTTTGCAAGATCAGGGCTGACATTTGGGATGATCTTTGTGGCAAGGACACTTGCCTTTAACGGATCTCTCTTCATTTTTTGTTTCCTCCTTACAGCTTCAGATCAGTTCCACTTGCCTTCTTCTCCAGCATGATCTTGATGATCTCTGCGATATGAGCTCCGGCCTCTGCAGGATTGGTTCCTGCTCTGTGAATATTGGATACAACGGTTCTTCTTGCCTCCGGCATTCCGACAGTTGCTTTGTATGCGATATATGCGGACATGGACTCTGCAGTAATCAGACCCGGTCTCTCACCGATCAGTACGCAGGTCACCTCTGCTCCGGTCAGTTCGGATACCTGATCCATAACACCTACACGGCCATATTTTACGAAGAACGGGGTTCCTGTATCGATACCATAGCTCTCCAGTCCCTGCATAATACCCGGCAGAACGTCTGCTACATTGGCAGCAACTGCTGCAGAACTTAATCCGTCAGATACATAGATCTGTACGGTCGGATGCATTTTGCATTTTTCCTTAATAGTTTTTACAGCTTCGTCGTTCAATTTTCTTCCCAGATCCGGACGGGTCAGATATACATCTTTGCTCTCGCACTGGGTCTGTACGGTGAAGAGTCCCATCTTATCGATAAACTCCTGATCAACATCATTGAAAACTGCATCCTGTGCTGCAGAATGAGCTGCACGGAACTCCAGATTCGGAAGAGTCTTATAACGGGCACCTGCTTTGCCGATACCAAGACGGCACGGAGCGTACTGTTTGAGATCAAGGTAAGCCTCTCCGTTCTGCGGATGTTCTACCAGATACTGTTTCTTAATGTCAATCTGAGTGATATCCGGAAGGCATCCTTCCTCCACTCCTGCCTGCTCACAGCCGGCATTTTTCACTGCATTGACAACTGCAGTTTTTACTGCATTTCCATCTGCTGAGGCAGATGCGGTACCGCTTACATTCATCTCTGTAAGTACCTGTTCAATAATTGCTCTTAATTCATTATCGTTCATTGTTGTTTCTGCCTCCTTTCTATTTTGCTAAAAATACAGATGCATCACCTGCAAGCGGTGTCAGCTTTCCATCTTTAGAGAATCCCATCTTTTCAAGCCATGCGTCAAATTCTTTTGTCGGACGAAGTCCCAGAATTTCACGGAGAGCTGCCGCCTCATGATATCCGGTACACTGGTACATCAGCATACAGTCATCACCTTCCGGTACACCCATGATATAGGTACAGCCTGCTGCGGCAAGAAGCATGGACAGATTCTCAATATCGTTCTGGTCTGCTTTCATATGATTCGTGTAGCAGCAGTCACAGCCCATCGGAAGTCCTGAAAGTTTACCCATAAAATGATCCTCAAGACCTGCACGGGTTACCTGCTTGGAGTCATAGAGATACTCCGGTCCGATAAATCCAACAACCGTATTTACAATAAACGGATCATATTTCTTTGCAAAACCATAGCATCTTGCTTCCATAGTTACCTGATCCCAGCCATTGTGAGCCTCAGAAGAAAGTTCGGAACCCTGTCCTGTCTCGAAGTACATTACGTTCGGTCCGGTAGAGGTACCTTTCTTCAGCATCATTTCACGGCCGTCCTGCAGCATCTGTGCGTTCAGACCAAATGCTTCATTACCCTTCTGAGAACCAGCGATAGACTGGAACATCAGGTCGATCGGTGCATTCAGCTTATCAGCTGCTTCTGTCTGGGTCGTTACATGAGCCAGTACACAGATCTGGGTCGGAACTTCCCATTTATTTTTGAACTCATCAAAGCTCTTTAAGATTCTTGCAACACTCTCTACAGAGTCGTCTACCGGGTTCAGACCAATAACGGCATCACCACAGCCGTAGGAAAGACCTTCCATAACGGAAGCCATGATACCCTTCGGATCATCAGTGGTGTGGTTCGGCTGCAGACGGGATGAGAAGGTTCCCGGCAGTCCCAGAGTAGTATTACAATGGGTTGGGTTGTGAATCTTCTTTGCTCCGTAGATCAGGTCCAGGTTGCCCATCAGTTTGGCAACACCAGCTACCATCTCACTGGTCAGACCTCTGGATACCCGTTTGATCATGTCTCCGGTGGTCTCTGTATCGAGGATCCACTCGCGGAGCTGTGCAACGGTCCAGCCCTTGATGCTGTTGTAAATAGATTCGTTGACTCCATCCTGGATAATTCTTGTTACTTCATCCTCTTCGTAGGGAACGGCAGGATTCTCTCTTAAATTCTCCAGTGTCAGATTAGAAAGTACAACTTTGGCAGCTACACGCTCCTCTGCGGTCTCTGCAGCAATGCCTGCCAGCTTATCGCCGGACTTTTCTTCGTTTGCCTTGGCCATAACTTCTCTGACAGATTTGAATTCATAAGTATGACCAAAAAGCGTTGTCTTTAATATCAATCTCTCTCCTCCTTTTAAGTATTGAAAATTAAAGTTTTTGTTACGACCGGAACAACTCTTCCGTTGGCCAGTGGTTCTCCGATATCGATATAATCCCCGCCCTGTGCATGAATTCCATCAATGCACACAACTGGTTTTTCTCTGTGAAGCGCCACGTTAAGGGCATTTCCCAGAACTTTTCCAATATCATTTTCCACTACCAGGATCAGTGGGAACTCACTGTCAATAATTTCCCTTGCCCCCTTGATGATGGCGGCTGCAAGGGCCTGGATTTCCAGGAAACTTACGTAATGCCGGCCTTCAAAAGAGATGGCTATCTGTTCCAGTTTTCCCTCCGAATGGTACAGAGGGAGTTGTTGTATGATTGAAGAAGCAAATGCTTCCAAATCAGCTTCATCATCCGATCCAATTCTTAAGACCGGGATATTTTTAACCGGCAGCTTATCCTTTGCATAGGAAATGGTGCTGCCGCTAACACTGGTGGTATGGGTTCCCGCACCTACCACGGTCGCTCTGATCGTCTCTGCTGCGGTAAACCAGCGTATATTCTTAAATGCAGGATGATCGAGAATGGCCCTTCCAAGGAGCACTCCGATGTCTCCGTACTGAAATGTCTCTTTTCCTTCCGGATGATAGATACAATCTGCAACTCCTCCGGAAAATGTCACGGCATCAATCTTATGATTATCCGGCAGCCGTTTACCGTCATTGGTATAAAGTCCGGCATGCTCGGCATCCGCATCCTTCAGATACAGTGCCTGCGCCAGTTCATCTGCCATCCGGTCACAGATTTTTCGAAGTTTTTCCGGATCTGCAGGATCTCCCACCTTGATGGAGATTCCCATATGAGATGCCAGTTCCGCGGTTTTATGGAAAATATAGCTGATCTTTCCATTTTCTACTTTGATCAGCCGTCCTCCAATATCCAGGCAGGACGTACCCATAACCTGTCCTTTATAAAAGGATGCAATGTTGCTGGTACCGCCTCCGATATCTACATTTGCCACACAAATACGTTCTTCTTCTGAAATCCGGTCTGCACCGGCCCCTTTACCGGAAAGCACGGATTCCAGATCCGGTCCCGCCGTTGCCACAACGAAATCTCCCGCCATGTCACTTAACATTTCCAGCACCAGATTGGCATTCTGCTTTCTGGCAGTCTCACCGGTAATGATGACCGCTCCAGTCTGGAGCATATCCGGCGTCATACCGGCTTTCTCATATTCTTCTTTTACAATCTTCCGCACTGCTTCCACATCAATCTCCTGCTGAGATTTCAGCGGTGTAAAATAAATATGACTGCGGTAGATCACTTCTTTGTCCACAATACTGATTCTCGGAACCGTATAGCTGCTGGCCAGATTTTCAATGGTCAGCCGGCTGAAAATCAACTGTGTCGTGGAGGTACCAATATCAATGCCTACACTTGTAATTGTTTCTTTCATTCTTTTTTAGAACCTCCGGCATTTTTATAGTTCCAGTGTATCCACATTCTGGTTTAAGAAATCAAAGGTCACTGCACTTCCCTGCTCTCCGGCCTCTACATGAATGGTTCCATGAAGCTTATCCTTTACCAGTGAACGCACGATTCCCCATCCCAGATGATTCGGTCTGCTGATATCCGCATCAAATCCGATGCCATCATCGCGTACCGTGATATTCGAATAGAGCTCTCCTTTTTTTACGAGGATCTCTATCAAACCTTTTTCTTTTCCTTCAAATGCATATTTCATACTGTTCTGAAGAAGTTCATTAACCACCATAGCTACTGATGCCGCAATCTCTGAATCTGTTTCAAAGTCTCCTGATTCCATTGAAATCTCAATATCCACTTCGGAATGTTCAAAGCTCTGCAGCACATTACTGCGGATTTGCCTGAGCACCTCGCCAATTTTCACCTGATCCACGCCGTTTCTTGCAAGCAGTTCATGGGTGGCCGAAATAGACAGAATTCTGCTCATAGTCTCCCGCAATACCTGTATCGTTTCCGGATTTTCGCTTCTTCTGATTTGCAGTCTTAACAACGATGCAATCGTCTGAAGATTATTTTTCACGCGATGATGCATCTCCTGGATTGCCACTGATTTCAGAACCAGTTCCTGCTCACGCTGCTTTTCCGCTGTTTCATCCCTGATAATTACTGCACAGGAAAGATCTGCTGTTTCCAGTTTTACATGACGGATAAGAAAATAATTTTTACCAACGGATGCTTCTGTCACTGCTTCGTCAGATATTCCATACTGTGGAACTACCAGCTGAACGTTTTCATATCTTTGGCCAATCAGTTCTCCCACATATCCGAGACGCCGATACAATCTGCATGCCACATCATTGGCAGAGCAGACCAGACCTTTACGGTCTATAATAAGTAAGGCTTCATCAATGCATTCTGCCAGCCAGGATCCTTTTTTACTGGTTATTGCCTGTGCCATAGATTCATAGTTTTCATGAGACAAATGCAGCGCACTTTGACCGCTGTACTGTTCCTCAATCCTCTTTTCCCGGATCAGTACACCGATAATCTCTGTTCCATTACTGATCGGTTCTACGGACTGAATCACTCTCGTATTTTCCTGGGTCAGCGCCTTCATATGTTTCGTTGCCACACCAACCTTAAAGGTTCTTGCAACAGCCGGTTCATTCTGCTGATAGGCAATCATGCCCACCACACTTTTTTCATAGGAAGAAGGACTGTCTTTTGGATTGGCCTCCGCTACTACAATGGCATCTCCGGATGGCAGGAGACAGTCAATAAAAATGTCTGCATCCTCCAGATTCGCAAGATACGGAATTGTTCTTGCCATATTTTCTATTTTTTCAATATCTGCTGATGTAAGGCTGGTATGTTTCTCGCAAAGTTCCCGAATCGTCATCATATCCTGTTATCTCCCGCATTTCATCAGAATGATCTCAGCAATCCGTTTCATGGACACATTTTTGATTTTGCTCATCTTACGGATATATTCATATGCTTCTTCTTCCGTCACATGATTAGTCTCCATAAGATATCCTTTGGCTTTTTCCACAACTTTTCTGGTTTCCAGCCGTTCATTCGCCTTCTCAACATCTGTCTTCAGTGTTTTAATCTCACTGCTTCTTGCCATGGCAAGTTCGATACAAGGAACCAGTGCCTTTTCATCCACCGGTTTTACCAGATAGCCACTGACTCCACTTGTCTTAGCCCCTTCAATATAGGAGCTATCACTATATGCCGTCAGAAATACAATAGAACCGGCAAGTCCCTGCTCATGAATAATCTGAGCAGCAGACAGACCGTCCATCAACGGCATTTTAATATCCAGCAGTACCAGATCTGGTACATGCGTTCTGCAGAGTTCTACAGCATCAAATCCATCGGCTGCTTCGCCGACGACCTGATAGCCCCTCGATTCCAGAATTTCTCTTAAGTCCATTCTGATAATCGGTTCGTCATCTACTATGACGATACGAATTTCAGACTTCTTCATCTTCCATCACCTATCGTGTATTCTATTTTTTAATCACCTTTACAGCGTATCAATATAATCAAATAATTCTTTAAATCCAGTTCCTGCCACACTGCTGGTCACAAAAATATGATCTGCTCCGGCTGCTTTCAGATGCTCCGTCGCATCTTTTAACTGCTTTTCCGTTGCAATATCACTTTTTGTCACAATACCTACCACCGGCTTTGCAAAACTTCCTGCATATGCTGGCGGGAACATTTTCTCTTTTGCTGTCGGATCCTGTACAAACAGGATAATATCTGCATCTGCCGCCGTCACGGAGAGCGCTCCTCTCATCCGTACACGTTCCAGATACTCGCCCGGCGTATCAATAAACTGTCCACCCATGACTGCGATCGTCTGAGTCTTATGATATACCAGATCCTGATGGGTCAAATACTGGCAGAGAGTTGTCTTTCCTGCCGCTGTCTTTCCAATCAGAATCATGCGTTTCTGCTGCGTCACGTCTTCGTCACCACCGTCGGTGTGAAGCCCATCATTTCACAGAGCGTATGCATCACTTCACGAAGTGCGGATTCCACTGCTGCCACATCTCCACAGATAATCAGTGTTCCGTTAAAACGGTCTACGAATCCGATGCTTACATCTGCCGCTTTAGTTGCCACATCTGCTGCGATGATAGCACCCTCACTCGGCGTAATGGTAAAAATTCCGATAGCTCCTCTGGCATCAATCAGTCCCATTTTCTCATAAAGACTGGGAACCGGATTGGCGATAACATGTGCCAGAGTGACCTGTTTACCAGGAACAAATTCCTGAATAATTCTCTGTTTGGTTTCTTCTGCCATTTATAATTACCTTCCTGTTCCGATTTTTCCATCATATGCCTGCAGGAAAATCTTTTTGATATCCTCCGGCGTACATTCTCTCGGATTGGTTGAGGTACAGTTGTCTGCTTTTGCAGCCTTACACATCTCATCCAGTACGGACTCAAACTCTTCTTTACTGATACCAAGCTCTTTGATGGTAGCCGGAATGCCAAGACGGGTGTTGTACTGACGCATGGTACGGATCAGAGAGAAAGCACTCTGACGGATTCCCGGTCCTTCAATACGGAGCAGTCTGGAAATACGGGCATATTTTTTTGCCACATCCGTCAACTGGCTGTCATAGCATCCTGCATTGAATCCCATAACATAGGGAAGCAGAATGGCATTTGCTTTTCCATGGGGCACGTGAAAATGTGCACCAAACGTATGTGCCATACCGTGAACCAAGCCAAGGCCTGCATTGGTAAATGCAATACCTGCCAGGCAGGATGCATCATGCATACCCTGACGTGCTTCCATATCTTCCGGATTCTTGTAGCAGCGAAGCAAATAACTTCTTACCAGCTTCATGGCTTTCTCTGCACATGCATCAGTGAAATGATTTGCCTCCGTGCAGACAAATGCCTCTACTGCATGAGTAAATACATCCATTCCAGTTGCAGCTGTGATCGCTGGCGGTACCGTTTTTACAAGTTCTGCATCCAATACTGCGATATCCGGATACAGTTCATCATTTACCAGTGGATATTTAGCCGCCTTTTCCGGATTACTGATGACTGCGAAATTGGTCATCTCAGAGCCAGTACCACTGGTCGTTGGAATAGCCACAAACTTACATCTCGGTGCATTGCTCTCTTTAGCAGCAAAATAAACGATGGCCTTTGCAGCGTCGATGGAAGATCCACCGCCCAGAGCTACAACCGCCTGGGGCTGAAACTCCAGAATCATGGCAACACCTTTGCTGACCGTCATAATATCCGGATCCGGACGTACCTCCGAGAAAATTTTCCACTCCACCTTCAGATGATCCAACACATCCGTCACATAAGAAACGGTGCCACTCTCATGCATGAACTTATCCGTTACAATCAATACTTTTGTCATTCCGTCAAAGATGCCGGAAAAACGCTCTTTTCCAATCAGCACCTGGGTGCCGACATGAAACATATCTTTTGCCATTCTTCTCCTCCTTTCTGGCAATTATGACCGCGCAATCCCTTACCCACCAGGCTTCCGCTGCCATATACGCAAAAAAGCACCCTAAACAATGGCTTGTTCAGAATGCTCCTACACATTTTCATCTCAGCTTCCACTACGTCGTGAAACCTGCTTAATTATCTTTGACTAATCTATCACAATTTAGGCAATATGTCAAGCACTGTTTCAAAAACAGTTTTCCCCTGTTCCGGCATTTTATGCAATTCGTTTTCTACACCAGAAAAACGCCGGAATCAGGAAGATATCCGCAAATACCCATGCCAACGGATGGGCAAGACAAATCCCGATAAATCCCACTTTTCCAGCCACTACGGTAGATGCCAGAATTCTTGCAATCATCTCCATTACACCGGAACAGATAGCAAAAACAGAAAATCCCATTCCCTGAATCGTAAACCGCACCGTGTTCACCAATGTCAGCAGACAATAGCCACCAGTGCAGAATAAAAGGAACTCATAGGAGTAAGCAATAATGGCCGTCTCACCTGCATCTACAAAGAGAAGGGTCAGCTGTTTTCCAAAAAGTACAGCAATCACAAAACAAATTGCAGACATCAAAAAACCAATCAGTGAAGCGCTCTTTAATCCTTTTCCAATCCGGTCAAGCTTTCCGGCTCCCATGTTCTGCCCCGTGTAAGGAGCCATGGTTTGTCCTAAAGATTCCACCGGGCAGGAGATAAAGGCATTAATCTTCTGGGCTGCCGTGACACCGGCAACTACCGCTGCACCTAATCCGTTGATAGCCGCCTGCAGTACCAGTGTACCGATAGCGGTGACCGAGTACTGTAATCCCATGGGAATTCCAATATAGCAAAGCTTCGCCATATAGGAAGGCTCCGGTTTCCACTCATCCCTTGTGGCATGCAGAATCGGGAATTTTTTCCACATATACCAAAGACAGATCACACCTGAAATGCCCTGTGCCAGTACTGTCGCAATAGCCGGGCCTTCCACTCCCATGTGAAACAACAACACAAATACCAGGTCCAGCACAATATTGATCGCGGATGACAGTGCCAGAAAGACAACCGGCGTCTTACTGTCTCCCAGTGACCGGATAATACCTGCCAGGATATTATAAAGAAAAGTACATGGAATTCCCCAGAAGACAATTAAAATATAGATATAAGCATATTCAAAAATTTCTTTTGGCGTGTTCATCAATGTCAGAATAGCTCTGCAGGATGCCACTACTGCTAAAGTCATCACAACGGAAAATACTATACAAAGCCACGCGCTGTTGGTCACATATTTCCGGAGACGGTGTTCCTCCTGTGCGCCGAACATCTGTGCCACCGGAATGGCAAACCCATTACAGACACCTGTGCAAAATCCGATGACCATAAAGTTGAGGGATGTGGTGGAACCTACCCCTGCCAGTGGATTTACACCAAGAAATCGTCCAACTACCAGTGTATCCACCATGCTGTAAAACTGCTGGAACAGCATTCCAAGAAACATAGGGATCGCAAATCCGATAATCAGCCGGACAGGCGAACCCGTTGTCATATCCTTTGTCATATTTCCTCCATTAAAAACAACTGGCAACAGAGTTACCTCTGCTGCCAGTTTTTTTATATTCATTTCCTGTTATTAGATTTTCGCAATATCAATCAACGTCAGATTCTTGTGGTCCGTATCTTCCAGAGAGGTAACCAGTGCTTTTGCTGTGTCAATCGCTGTCAGAACATTGACGCCGGTCTCGATGGCATGTCTTCTGATAACAAATCCGTCATGGCTGTGCTCAACGCCCTGGGACGGTGTGTCGATAACCAGGTCAATCTCATGGCCAAGAATCAGATCCAGGATATTCGGAGACTCCTGCTCTACCTTTCTGGTCAGACGAACCTGTACATCTGCATCCATAAGTGCACGGGCAGTTCCCTTGGTTGCGTAGATATTGTAACCCAGAGCTTCGAATCTCTTGGCAATCTCCACAGCCTCTGCCTTGTCCTCATCACGGACAGTCATGATCATGTTCTTGTATTTCGGCAGACAGATTCCAGCACCCAGGAATGCCTTGTAAAGTGCTTCATTAAAGGTCTTTGCGATACCCAGACACTCACCGGTGGATTTCATCTCCGGTCCAAGGCTGATATCAGCGTCGCGGATCTTCTCGAAGGAGAATACCGGCATCTTCACTGCGAAGTAATCTGCTTCTTTCTGAAGTCCTGGTGTGTACCCCAGATCCTTGATCTTATGTCCAAGGATCACTTTGGTTGCCAGCGGCACAATCGGAATACCAGTTACCTTGCTGATGTACGGTACCGTACGGCTAGAACGGGGATTTACCTCGATGACATATACATCCTCGCCTACAGCGATGAACTGAATGTTGATCAGTCCGATAACATGCAGGGAACGTGCCAGACGTTTGGTGTACTCTTCGATGGTATCTTTTACTTTCTGACTGATGCTCTTTGCCGGATATACGGAAATACTGTCTCCGGAATGGATACCCGCACGCTCAATATGCTCCATGATACCCGGAATCAGGATATCCTCACCGTCGCATACCGCATCGACCTCGATCTCTTTACCCTGCAGGTATTTATCAACCAGAATCGGATGATCCTGTGCAATCCGGTTGATGATACCGATGAATTCTTCTACATCCTCATCATTGATGGCAATCTGCATACCCTGTCCGCCAAGTACGTAAGAAGGACGAACCAGTACCGGATATCCCAGTCTGTTTGCTACTTCTTTTGCTTCCTCTGCCGTGTATACGGTGCCTCCCTTCGGTCTCGGGATCTGGCACTGTTCCAGAATCTCGTCGAAGAGCTCTCTGTCCTCAGCTGCATCTACATTTTCTGCGGAAGTTCCAAGGATCGGCACACCCATCTTCATAAGAGCCTCTGTCAGTTTGATGGCAGTCTGTCCACCGAACTGTACCACAGCTCCGTCCGGTTTTTCCAGGCGAACCACGCTCTCCACATCTTCCGGAGTCAGCGGCTCAAAATACAGTTTATCTGCAATATCGAAGTCCGTACTTACGGTCTCCGGATTGTTATTAATGATAATGGTCTCATAACCCTCTTTGGAAAATGCCCAAGTACAATGTACGGAGCAGAAGTCGAACTCGATACCCTGACCGATACGGATCGGGCCAGAGCCAAGTACCAGCACCTTCTTGCGATCGTTGGTCTCAATGGCTTCATTTTCACTTCCATATACAGAATAGTAATATGGCGTAGATGCTTCGAACTCTGCTGCACAGGTATCTACCATCTTGAATGCTGCTACGATGCCATTGTCGTAACGCATCTTCTTGATCTCTTCCTCGGATTTTCCGGTCAGATTTGCGATCACGTTATCCGGGAACTCGATTCTCTTTGCTTCTCTCAAGAGATCTACCGTCAGTTCCTGAGTCTTCAGAGCCTGCTCCATCTCTACCAGAATAGCAATCTTGTCGATGAACCATTTATCAATCTTCGTAATGTCATGAATCTCGTCATAGGAAACTCCCTGACGAAGTGCTTCTGCGATAACCCAGATTCTGCGGTCATCTACCACTTCCAGCTGCTCCAGAAGTCCTGCTTTATCCAGATGGCTGAAATCGTAGGACATAAGGCTGTCTACATGCTGCTCCAGAGAACGGATGGCTTTCATAAGGCCGCCCTCGAAATTATCACAGATACTCATAACCTCACCGGTTGCCTTCATCTGTGTGGTCAAGGTTCTCTTTGCACTGATGAATTTATCAAACGGAAGACGCGGCATCTTGACAACGCAGTAGTCCAGCATCGGCTCGAAGCTTGCCATGGTCTGTCCGGTAATGGCATTTTTAATCTCATCCAGCGTATAACCAATGGCAATCTTTGCAGCTACCTTTGCAATCGGATATCCGGTTGCTTTAGAAGCCAGTGCAGAAGAACGGCTTACACGCGGGTTTACCTCGATAACACAGTACTCGAAGCTTTCCGGATGAAGTGCAAACTGTACGTTACATCCTCCCGTAATCTTCAGCTCACTGATAATGTTCAGCGCAGAAGTACGGAGCATCTGATACTCTTTATCTCCAAGGGTCTGGGACGGAGCTACTACAATACTGTCACCGGTATGGACGCCGACCGGGTCAATATTTTCCATGTTGCAGACGGTAATTACATTGCCTGCGCCGTCACGCATTACCTCGTACTCGATCTCTTTCCATCCTGCGATGCAGCGCTCTACCAAAACCTGTCCTACACGGGAGAGACGAAGACCATTTGCAAGAATCTCCTCCAGTTCTTCCTGATTGTGAGCGATACCGCCGCCGCTTCCGCCCAGGGTATATGCCGGACGAAGAACAACCGGATAACCGATCTTATTGGAGAATGCAATACCATCTTCCAAATTCTCAACAACCAGAGACGGAGCTACCGGCTCACCGATCTTCTCCATGGTTGCCTTGAACTCCAGACGGTCTTCTGCCTTCTTAATGGTCTGGGAAGTGGTTCCGATGAGTTTTACACCGGTCTTCTCGAAGAATCCTCTCTCATCCAGCTCCATGGCCAGGTTCAGTCCTGCCTGTCCGCCAAGGGTCGGCAGTACACTGTCCGGTTTTTCCTTTAAAATGAGCTGTTCTACTACATCAACCGTCAGCGGCTCAATGTATACACGGTCTGCAATGTCCTTATCAGTCATGATGGTAGCCGGGTTGGAGTTCAGAAGTACAACTTCCAGTCCCTCTTCCTTCAGAGAACGGCAGGCCTGTGTTCCTGCATAGTCAAACTCGGCAGCCTGTCCGATTACGATAGGACCGGAACCGATTACCAGTACTTTTTTAATATCCGGATTCTTAGGCATTCTTCTTCTCCTCCATCATCTTCAGAAATCTGTCAAACAGGTAGCTGGAATCCTGCGGTCCCGGGCATGCTTCCGGATGATACTGTACCGTAAAGATGTTCTTGCCCACATATTTCAGTCCCTCGTTGGTTCCGTCGTTAACATTGGTAAATGCCGGTACGGCAACTTTCGGATCCAGGCTCTCCGGATTTACGGCATAACCGTGGTTCTGGGAAGAAATGTACACACGTCCTGTTTCCATATCTTTTACCGGATGATTTCCACCACGGTGTCCATATTTTAATTTGAATGTATCTGCACCGGTTGCAAGAGCCATCAGCTGATGTCCCAGACAGATTGCAAAAATAGGAATATCTGTCTCATAGAGTTTACGTATCTCTTTAATTACCTGTGCGCAGGCTTTCGGATCTCCAGGTCCATTGGAAAGCATAATACCATCCGGATTGGAAGCAATGATCTCTTCCGCTGTTGTAAAGGACGGATAAATCGTGACCTCACATCCTCGCTCGTTCAGAGAACGCGCAATATTTCTCTTCGCACCCAGATCCAGAAGCGCTACTTTATATCCAGCACCCGGAAGAACAGATTTTTCACGGCAGGTAACTTTCGACACCTCATCTCCCGTAGAATAAGCTTTCAGCTTCTTCATCACTTCATCCATATCATAATTTTCATTGGTAGTAATCATACCGTTCATCGTACCGGACTCACGAAGGATCTTGGTAAGGGCACGGGTGTCAATTCCGCAAATACCCGGAATATCATTTTTCTCAAGAAAATTCTGAATCGTATCCTCGCAGCGGAAATTACTCGGCATTCTGGACAGCTCACGGACGATAAATCCGTCTACCCACGGCCTTTCTGATTCCATATCCTCATAGCAGATTCCGTAGTTGCCAATTAACGGGTATGTCATAACAACTGCCTGTCCTGCATAGGACGGATCTGTCAGTACTTCCAAATATCCTGTCATGGATGTATTGAAGACGATCTCACTGACCGCTTCTCTGGTGGAACCGATGCTTCTGCCTGTAAAGACATGGCCATCTTCCAGAATAAGAAATGCTTTCATCTTTTCACCTTTGTCCTTTCCTGTCTTAAAAATGCCCAAATTGTTAGTATTATACACAAAAAGGGGGAAGTTGACAAGCCCTCCCCCTCATTTTTATAAATTTTTTCTACATCTTACTGTAACCATATCCGTTGACAATGGCGTCAATCTTCTGTTTCGCCTTACACATGGGGCAAACTTTGGCATCGTAGGATGCATATCCCTTCAAATCTTTGGCATCGAAGATACTGTTCACTTCAATTCCCCTTGCTTTACTGATAAAACTGAAGATTGATGCAATACCGCGTACTCTTCCTCCATAATATTCCACACTGTCAATTGCTTTATCCAGTGTCACGCCTGTAGTAATAGAAGTAGATAAAATCAGTACATTCTTTCCTTCTACCATAATCTTGGAATTATCACGGAAGATCATCTGACCGTTAATATCCTGCTCCGGAGAAGTAACATAAATGGTATGATGTGCATTCAGACACATGATTCCGGATTTGGTCAGTTCCTGTGCAAGGTATGCACCGATCACTTCACAGCCATTCAGACAGATGATACTGTCCACCGGGGTATTATTGGCATATTTACTTGCCAGAATTCTTGCAGCAGCTTCCGCTTCATTCTGTCTTGCACGCAACGTCGTCATATCTACATAATGTGTGATATGAGAATGTGTGGTGACAAAATGCCCCGGAATCACTTTCATCGCAACCTTACTGTCATTGGGTGAAAATACCTTATACATACGATCTTCCATATTGAAATCCCCCTTCTTGCGCCCTTTCAGATTCCTGTTCTATGGCATCTGACTCTCCGCTGTTCTCTCATAGGGATATTGTATATAATTCTTTCATTTTTAGCAAGTATTTTATGCATTTTTAATCATTTTTCAGAAATGAACCGGCAGACGCGGAATCTCATCTACTCTCAGATACTGACTGATGCACGCTACTGCAAATTCATGGTCGGCCATATGGTCAAGACCGGATACGATAATACTTCCGATCACGCCCGCTCCTGCCACACGAATGGGGAATCCGCCGCCGCATGCCACATATTCCTCATCATTCAATCCGCGGTCCTTCAGCTCTTCCTGATTCATCTTCAAATCCATATACAGACGAAGGCTGCTCATCTCCATGGTCCGGACAGTATTGTGTTTTCTCTTCATCCAGATTTCATTACAATAATTGGTTCCTTTGAATCCATACTGGAATAGGGTGTATCCACTGTTCAGACGGATACTGATGACTACCGGAAGGCCGTTATGTGCTGCCTCGGATACCATATAGCTTCCCAGTTCCCATGCATCTTTATTGGTAAAGTGCGGAAACTGAAGAATCTCTTCCTGCATGCTTAAAATTCTGATTGTCTCTTCCAACATCATATCGAATCTTCCTCCTTTATATTCTCCCGTAAGATAGCTCTATTATAACACTTTTTCCGATTATTTTACATCCTGTTGCTGCAATTTCTGTAAAATCCAGTCTGACCAATCTGCATAATACTTTCCAAGTATATGCGCCCCGTCCGCGGAGAGATCTGTATTCAGATTTCCATTTTCATCATCAAACAGCTCATTGACATCCAGCCATCCCAGATTTTTTTCTTCCGCAAGCTGATGAATGGCATCATTCATCTCGTTAATATTTTCATTATTGAAAATAGCATCACCCTCAGATTTTTCTTCTGTCATATGAAGGTTGGCCTCCAGCACCAGACAGGCATCCGGCTGAAGCTCCTGGATCTGATTCACCAGCTCTCCGTATTTCCGGATGGCTGCCTGCCGGTCATAACCCAGTTCATTGATCCCCAGCATCACCAGAATGAGTTTATACTGCCGCTTGCTTAGAAGCTCCTCCAACGTATATTGGGTTTCATCCTCTCCCGACACCCGCAGTTTCTTCGTCATGGCCGTGTAGGCACTCAACCCGGAATCGGCAAATACATCCGCATTTTCCAGATGCCCATATTCCAAAAGACCATCTGTCCTGGAATCTCCGATAAATAAGACATTATCAAAGGAATTATCAATCTCCGGGAAGGAGGGTTTGTCGGGTTCTGTTTCTTCCTCCTGCGGCTCTTCTTCTGATTCAGCAGGCTCCTGACTCGTGATATTTTCTTCCGTCGTCTGCGGCGAAATTTCATCAACCGTATTCTCTGCCTCATCGACCGTATTCCGATCATGCTGCCATTTCTGTACACGCATATCCATTTTCCATCCCGCTGCCAACAACAGACTGACCAGCAAAAGAATGGTATACCAGTTTCGTTTTTTCATCGCTATCCCCTAAAATGAGAAGTACAAAAAAGGATCATCCTGTCCCATATGGATGCAGTAAATGCTGAACCAGAACAGCATCAACAATACCACTGCTGAAATCAGGCTCCCTTTGTATTTTTCATAGATTTTCCGCGGCCATGGTGTTATGAAAATAAGTCCTGCCAGCAATGGCCACACATACATCTGACCATATTTCAAATAATCCCCGACGTACCAGGTGTAAGCACCCGGTGCATTAAAAAACGGGAACAATCGTTCCAGATACACTACGATATTCCGAATTTCTGCCACTGCAAAAGGCAGCCAGGACAGCGGAATCAATATCATCATATAAAGATGTCCCAACCATGGATACCGATTCAATATTTTTAAATAAAGAAATTTTTCTGCCGCAATCATAACAAACAGACAGCCGCCCCACAAAAGGAAATTCCATCCTGCCCCATGCCAAATACCCGTGAGCAGCCACACGACCAGAAGGTTTCTTAACAGTTTCCAACGGGAGCATCTGCTTCCTCCCAGCGGGATATAGACGTAATCCCGGAACCAGCTTCCCAGGGTCATGTGCCATCTGCGCCAGAACTCCGTCATCGAACACGCCATATAGGGATAATGAAAGTTTTCCGGCAGATGGAAGCCAAGCAGCCTTCCAAGTCCCACTGCCATGAGAGAATAGCCATAGAAATCAAAATAAATCTGAAATGTAAATGCGATCAATCCCAGCCAGGCAAAGGGTGTGGAGATGCTTTCGTAACCGATCGTTCCCACTTTCTGCCACAGACCGGACAGCTGATTGGCCAGCAGCACCTTCATGGCAAGCCCGATGGTCAGCTCCCGTAAGGCTTCCTCCACATCTGAGGCTGTTACCCGCCGCGCCCCCAGATCTGTTTCCGTATCCTTCCATCGAAGAATCGGCCCGGAGCTCATGTGCGGCCACATGGATGCCCATGTTCCAAAATGAAGGAACGAAGGAAATACCCGGATTTCTCTTCGATAGAGATCAACCAGCCATCCAATCATCTGGAAAGTATAAAAACTGATTCCCAGGGGAAGAAGCAGCCCACGCCCGGTAAGGAATCCACTATATTTAAATACCATCAGGGGACACAAGTTAAAAAGAACACCGGCAAAGAGCCGCTGCTTTCGGTGTTTCTCATCTGCTGCCTGGACCATCCAGGCACCCAGATACCAGTTGAGAAGCAAAGATATAAGAAATAAAATCAGATACACCGGAGTCTTTCTTACTCCGTAAAAGTAAAATGCAAGGCTGCCTGCAAACAACACCAGGTTTTTCCATTTTGCAGGGCATACCATATATACCACCAAAAAACAAGGTAAAAAGCGGAATAAAAATGTAAAGCTTGAAAATACCACGATTGTCTCTCCTGCTCTTTCCAGTTACTAAAGGAGAAGCTCTTATTCAACCGGAACTTCTCCTTAGTCACATTATAGGGAATGGGCGGATTCTCTGTCAATATAGGTCGAATCACTTTCAGAATTCTTCAGAATATATCTCTTTACACCTGTACCTTCAGCACGATACCACTGCCTTCAAACGCCACCGTCTTCTTTCCTGCCGGGACGAAGAAGCAGTCTGCGGGGCGGTAAGGAATCTCTTCTTCTCCGCACCGGATCGTACCGGTCCCTTCCAGCACCACAAACGCCCGGAAGCTGGAATCATCGAGATTAAAGGAATTCTCTTCAGCCAGATCATACCGTTCCACAGAGAAATATTTACACTCCATGGTTTTTGCTGCTTCCATATCCTTCTTATGGAAATTCACCACATCCATGGCTTTGTCCACATGAAGTTCCCGGAGTTCTCCATATTTATCGCGGCGTTTATAATCATACAGACGATAGGTCACATTAGAACTCTGCTGGATTTCGCAGATCAGCACTCCCGGTCCGATCGCATGGACGGTTCCCGTCTCAATAAAATAACTCTCACCCTTCCGTACCGGAATCTTGTTCAGAATCTCAGGCAAAGTTCCATCCTCGATCCGCTGCCGTACCTCTTCCTCGTCTGTGTCTTTGGAAAATCCACAGTAGAGATAGGAGTCCGGCTCGCAGTCCACTACATACCAAAGTTCATTTTTGCCGTATTCATCTTCTTTCTGAAGCGCGTAATCATCCCCCGGATGTACCTGAATGGACAGGCACTGATGGGAGTCGATAAACTTGATCAGCAACGGAAACCGCTCATAGGGTTCACATTTCCAGCCCAGGATACCGCGGCCAAACCGGTCAATATATTCGCCCAGCATGAGTCCTTTACTTTTTCCCGTGGCAACTACGCTCTGACCTGCCTTATGAGTAGACAACTCCCAACTCTCCGCAATCACATCATAATTGCATTTCTTACCGTAGACGTCGCGCAGGCGGGTTCCTCCCCACAGGTTGTCCTTGAATGCCGGTTCCAGCCGCACCAGTTCATCACAATCTGTTTTCACCATTGGCTGACCTGCCAGACGGGTCAGATCCGCACCGTGACCATACTCCAGCTCGCCCACACTGACCTCGATAATCACCAGATCCTCTGCAGAACGGTTGGCAATCTGATGTGCCATGCCCATGGGAACGAAAATATTTCCTCCAGGACCGTATTCCTTCAGT
This sequence comes from Clostridiaceae bacterium Marseille-Q4143, assembly GCA_018228645.1. Taxonomy (GTDB): domain Bacteria; phylum Bacillota; class Clostridia; order Lachnospirales; family Lachnospiraceae; genus Hominiventricola; species Hominiventricola filiformis. The sequence continues at coordinate 2,157,014 of CP073693.1, read as the reverse complement.
TCCTCTCCCAACAAAATGGAAGCCGTACCGCTGACCACAGTCCAGTGTTCCGTTCTTAACTTGTGCACATGACGGGACAGTTCTTTTCCCGGGAAAATGGTAATCTTCTTCACTCTGCAGGAAGTACCATAGTGAAGCGTTTCCTTGATTCCCCACGCCGTATAGTATACTGTGCCTTCATCAAAATAAGCCTGCTGCTCTTCATAGTTATCACGTATGATATTTTTGATCTGATCGGTCTCATTTTTTCTGGAAATATAGACTGCATCCGCCGTATTGACGACGATCACATCAGAAAGTCCGTTGGCTACCACCAGCTGATGGGATGCCTCGTTAAGCACGGAGACATTTTCACACTCATTCTGGATGACCTTACCGGAGTCCTCGCCGTGATAGTAGTCTGCCAGAGACTCCAGTGTCATAATGCGCCGCCAGTTAAATTCTCCTGTGAGCAGCTGCACCTTTTCTGATACACTTGTCACAGCTCGGCCAATACTCACCGGCTCAATCTCTTCCACCAGTGCTTTAGGAATCTGCACATTTCTTCCGTAAGTATCCAGACGATCCACACATTCCCGGATCTGGGCATAAAGCATGGGACTTTTACGGGAAAGCTCATGAAGATAATCACCACCGTTGAAAAGCAGGATTCCTGTATCATATTCCCAGGATTCCCCTTCCGGGATCTGCTCTGACACTTCACTATGATGGAACTCCGTATGTCCATTTATCTGCCGGAAATAACCATATCCCGGTTCAAACCGGTCCGCCGTCACGCCGATGCTTACCAGTTTTCCCTGTGGAATATAGCTTTTCGCTCTGGCAATGGCACCTTTATAATCACCGCCTTCAATAATATGATCTGTCGATACTACCAGATAATCTTCGGAACGGTTATCGCAAAGGCAGGCAATGGCAACGGCCGGAGCTGTTTTCTTGCCTTCTTCCTCATAGAAACAACGATATCGAAGGCCCTGAAAAACCTGTAACTGGCCTTCCACAATATTGGCATAGCGATCAGAGGTAATAATATAAAATTCTTCACAGAACGGGATGTTCCGGGCGATGGTTTCCTGGAATAAAGAACGGTTTTCCTTAATATGGATAAACTGTTTGGGATAATTTTTGCGGGAGAGGGGCCATAACCGGTCCCCACTCCCGCCTGCCAATACAATACATTTCATAAAAATACATTCTCCACAATGACAGATAGATTATTTCACCAGCTCTGTCATAGCATCTTTCAGGCTTTCCAGTGCTGCCTCTGCATGGGCAATGCTGTCTTCCTTCACGCCCATATAAAATTTCACCTTCGGCTCTGTTCCGGACGGACGCACGCAGCACCATGCATCACGATCCAGTTCGTAATAAAGCACATTTGATTTCGGAAGCCCTGTCTCCGTCACCTTGCCGGTCTCCATATCAAGTCTGGTGTCAGCGTCATAGTCACGGACAGCCAGCACTTTGTGGGTTCCAATCTCTTTCGGTGGATTAGCGCGCATATCAGAAAGAATCTTCTGAATCTTCTCTGCTCCATCCAAACCCTTCATGGTGATAGATACCAGTGTCTCTTTATAATAGCCATATTTCTCATAGATCTTCAGCATCTGATCCCAAAGTGTCAGGCCTTTTTCTTTATAATAAGCAGCAGCTTCGCAGAGGGCCATCACAGCGACTACTGCGTCTTTATCTCTTGCATGGGTTCCTACCAGGCAGCCATAGCTTTCCTCATAACCAAACAGGAAGGTATGCTCATGATTCTGCTCAAAGAATTTGATCTGCTCACCAATATATTTGAATCCGGTCAGCACTTCGATCACATCCACATCATATGCTTTTCCAATTGCTTCTGCCATGTTGGAAGATACGATCGTGGTTACCAGTGCACCATCTTTTGGCAGATGTCCCCGTTCCTTACGGACACTCAGTTCATATTCTGCAATGAGCAGACCGGACATATTTCCGGTAAATGGCATATAACTGCCCGTCTTTGAATCCTTTGCATAGACGCCAAGGCGGTCTGCATCCGGATCCGTAGCCAGAACCAGATCTGCATCCGTCTTTTCTGCCAGATCCAGAGCCAGCTTAAAGGCATTGGGGTCTTCCGGGTTCGGATAAGAAACCGTCGGGAACGCACCATCCGGAAGTTCCTGCTCCGGCACTACCTGTACCTGGGTAAATCCAAGCTCTTTTAACACTCGGCGAACCGGAAGATTTCCGGTACCATGAAGGGGAGTATAAACAATCTTCAGGCTGTCTGCCATACGTTTGATGGCTTCCGGACTTAATACCAGTTTCTTTAACTCTTCCATATAGCGATCGTCGATCTCCTGACCGATCACATGAAATAGTCCCTTCTTTTCTGCTTCTGCCCGATCCATCATCTGAATAGAGGCAAAATCCGTCACCGCATTCACTTCTGCAATGATTTCTTTATCTTTTGGAGCAGTGATCTGTGCACCGTCCTCCCAGTATACTTTGTATCCATTGTATTCCGGCGGATTATGGCTTGCAGTTACAACAATACCCGCAATACAGCCAAGCTCTCTCAATGCAAAAGAAAGTTCCGGTGTCGGACGCAGAGTTTCAAAACGATAGGTTTTGATGCCATTGGCATTAAGACACAAAGCTGCTTTCTCAGAAAACTCGGTGGACATATGGCGGGAATCAAATGCAATCGCTACACCTTTCTCTTCTCCGCCCTGTTTTTTGATGTAATTTGCCAGTCCCTGAGTTGCTTTTGTCACAGTATATACATTCATCCGATTGGTTCCGGCCCCGATCACACCTCGAAGTCCACCGGTTCCGAAAGAAAGATCCTTATAAAAACGATCCTCAATCTCTTTCTCATCTCCGGCAATGGCCTGAAGCTCTGCTTTCGTTTCCTTATCAAAAATCGGGTCTGTACACCACTGCTCATATTTTGATTGATAATCCATCATACTTCTCTCCTATGCAATTCTTTTCCAAAAGTCCGTTTACAGAAGATCCGTTCTTCCCTGCTCATTTAAGGTATCTACAACCTTCTTCACATCCTGCACACGGTTCTTGTCACATACAAGAATCGCATCCTCGGTCTCCACAACAACCAGATTATCCACACCGATAGTCGCGATCATCTTCCCACTGGAGAAAGAAATGGTATTGGTCGTATCAATATTCACATGATCTCCCACCAGGATATTTCCTTCCGCATCCTCGTCATAAATGACCTTCATCATATCCCAGCTGCCCACATCATTCCAGCCAAAATCACCGGACAGTACCAGCACGTCATCAGAACGCTCCAGAATACCATAATCAATAGAAATCTTTGGAATTACCGGATACACTTCCTGGATCACGCGATCTTCATCCGGGGTCTTCATGGCATCACCAATTGTCGTCAGGCAGGCGTAAATATCCGGAAGAAGTTCCGCAAATTTTTCCAGAATAGTGGATGCTTTCCATACGAACATACCGCTGTTCCAGGCATAGTTTCCGCTCTCCACATAGGCCTTTGCCGTCTCATAATCTGGTTTTTCCTTAAATTCCTCTACCTTGCGGGCAATCGCATTCTCATTTTTATCAAATTTGATATAACCATATCCAGTAGACGGGAAGGTAGGCGCAATACCGATCGTAATCAGCTTGTCCTGCTCCTCTGCCGCCTGAACAGCCTGATTGAGAATTTTTGTAAATTCTGGTTCATTTTTTATGAAATGATCGGACGGGAAGATACACATGATACCATCACCATATTTTTTCACGATCTCCATCGCTGCATAACCGATGCAGGCTGCTGTATTTCTCGCAGACGGCTCGGCCAGAATGTGGTCTTTCGCAATTCTGCCATCCACACACTCCAGCATCTTGGCTGCCTGCTTTTCATTGGTAACGATGAAAATATCTTCCTTCTCTACCGTGCCGTGCAGACGATCGATGGTCTCATTAATCATCCGGTCCTTACCGCTTAAATTCAGCATCTGTTTCGGCATCGCCTGACGGCTTAAGGGCCAGAAACGGGTTCCCCCGCCTCCGGCCATAATTACTCCATATCGTTTCATGGACTGTCTCCTATCGCTCTGCTCTCATGGGATTATGAAGGAAATCTTCGTAAGTCAGACGGATTCCCTCTTCCAGTTCAGTCTTGTAATGGAAGCCAAGGCCCTCCAGTTTGGATACATCAAGCAGTTTTCTCGGTGTTCCGTCCGGTTTGGTCGGATCCCATTTGATCTCTCCGGTGTAGCCGACAACCTTTGCTACCAGCTCGGTCAGCTCTTTGATGGTCAATTCTTTGCCGGTACCCATATTAACAGTCTCATTACCACTGTAGTTATTCATCAGGAATACACAGCCGTCTGCCAGATCATCTACATACAGGAACTCACGGAGCGGTGATCCGGTACCCCAACAAGTAACCTCCGTAAGACCCTGCTCTTTTGCCTCATGAAAACGGCGGATCAGTGCCGGAAGCACATGGCTGTGGGTCGGATGATAGTTATCATTCGGTCCGTACAGGTTGGTCGGCATACAGCTGATATAGTCGGTTCCGTACTGACGGTTCAGAAACTCGCAGTATTTCAGGCCACTGATCTTTGCCAGAGCATAAGCCTCGTTGGTCTTCTCCAGTTCAGACGTCAGAAGACAGTTCTCCTTCATCGGCTGCGGTGCCATACGCGGATAAATACAGCTGGAGCCCAGGAACAGAAGTTTTTTACAATTATTTTTCCATGCTTCGTGGATCACATTCATTTCCAGAATCATATTGTCATACATGAAATCAGCCAGTGCCTCGCTGTTAGCCACGATGCCGCCTACCTTTGCAGCTGCCAGAAATACATAATCCGGCTTCTCCTCTGCAAAGAATTTCTCCACCTGATCCTGACGGGTCAGATCCAGTTCCTTGTGGGTTCTGGTAATAATGTTATGATATCCGTTTCTCTCCAGAGAACGTACAATGGCAGAGCCAACCATTCCTCTGTGGCCTGCTACATAGATTTTTCCTTCTTTGTTCATCATGCGTTTGTTACTCCTTTCAGTGCTGCTTCTCTCTTTGCACGTGCAAGGTCATGTTCTGCCATGATCTTTACCAGTTCTTCATAAGTTGTTTTCTGCGGATTCCATCCAAGTACAGTCTTCGCCTTGGTCGGATCGCCCCACAGATTGTCTACGTCAGTTGGACGGAACCATGCTTTGTTGACACATACCAGCATCTTACCGGTTGCTTTGTCATAGCCCTTCTCATCGATGCCGGTACCTTCCCAGCGAAGATCGATGCCAACTGCCTTGAATGCTTTCTCAGTGAAATCACGAACCGTATGCTGCTCACCGGTAGCGATAACAAAATCTTCCGGAGTCTCATGCTGCAGCATCATCCACATACACTCTACGTAGTCTTTTGCATATCCCCAGTCTCTTAAAGAGTCCATATTTCCCAGCTCCAGATGATCCTGCAGACCACATGCAATACGTCCTGCTGCCAGTGTGATCTTTCTGGTAACGAAGGTCTCACCACGGCGCTCAGACTCATGATTGAAGAGAATGCCGTTTACTGCGAACATACCGTATGCTTCTCTGTACTCTTTTACAATCCAGAAGCCATACTGTTTTGCCACTGCGTACGGGCTGTAGGGATGGAACGGGGTGGTCTCACGCTGCGGAACTTCCTCTACCTTTCCGAAAAGCTCGGAAGTAGATGCCTGATAGACTCTGGTTTTCTTGATCAGGCCGCAGATCTTCACTGCTTCCAGAATACGAAGCACGCCCAGTGCGTCCACATCTCCGGAATACTCCGGTGCGTCAAAACTTACCTGTACATGGCTCTGTGCTGCCAGGTTGTAGATCTCGTCCGGCTGTACCTCGCCGACAATACGGATGATACTGGATGAATCAGAAAGATCTCCGTCGTGCAGTTTCACTGCATTCTTCTCCAGCAGATGATCAATTCTTCCGGTATTTGCAAGAGACGAACGGCGCACAATGCCGTGTACCTCATATCCTTTGTCCAGCAGAAACTCTGCCAGATAAGAGCCGTCCTGTCCGGTAATTCCTGTGATTAATGCTTTTTTACTCATATATTCCTCCTAAAATAGTATTCCTTTACAAAAACTGTTCTATAGTATAAGATAGATAAATTAAGAAATCTACGCAAAAATTTGCGTAATAATAGTAAAATATTGCTCTATAGGAGATTTATCATGGAACGTGTTTCCCCACACATTCAAACTTGCCGCTACATTCATACTCCCAGTTCTTTTGCCCGCCAAAGCCTGCTCTATGTACAGGAGGCCGGACACTTAAAAAGTCGTGACCGGCATATCAGCCGTCGTTCTCATCTGGAATCCTATCTCTTCTTTATTGTATTATCAGGCAGCGGTACTGTCAGCATCCAGGACACTCATTTTGCCCTGCGTAGCGGTGATCATGTCTTTCTCGACTGTCGACAGCCTTATTTTCACGAAAGCAGTCAGGATGACCCATGGGAACTTCTCTGGGTACATTTTAACGGGACTGCCATGGACGGTTACTGGAAGTATTTCACCGGGCATCAGAAATCATCCATTTTCCATCCTGGTAATGCCTCGCCATTTCAATTACTGTTAGAAGAGCTTCTGACACTGGAAGAAACCCGCAGCAGCAACCGGGAGTTGCTGGAAAACGAACTGCTGCACCGCCTTGCCACCCAGCTTCTTCTCTGGCAAAAAGAAAAAGATACTGACGGACATACCGACAGTACCCTCTCTAAACTTCAGGAAATCCGTTCCTATCTGGATGAACATTATACGGAAAAACTCTCGCTTGACGAACTTGCCAACCGGTTCTATATTAGTAAATATCATATGTCACGTGAATTTAAAAAAAGCTTTGGTATCACCATGGGAAACTACCTGACTTCCCTGCGTATCACCAAAGCCAAAGAGATGCTCCGTTTCTCCGATCTTCAGATCGAAACCATCGCCAGAAACTGCGGCATCGAAGACAACAGTTACTTTAATAAAGTATTCCAGAAAGCGGAGGGGATTACCGCCCGGGAATATCGCCGAAAATGGAGGGGACAATGATGTCCAGCTGTCTTCAGCTTCTCTTTAATGCCGCCGATGTCATTGTAGTCGGCCGCTTTGCAGGAAGTTCTTCGCTGGCAGCCGTTGGTTCCGGATCATCTAGCTTCAGACTGTATTTGCCTGGCATCCGACCCAGGAAGTATCGTATCTTTCCTATGCCACCTCCTGGATTCTGACCTCGTTCATTCATCTGATGACCTATCTGTACGCAAGACGACATCACCCATTGTTTGTAAAACAGATTGGGTAGAGGCGGCGGCCTGTGGGTGCCTGGCTGGCTTAAACTTATTTGATCTGCTGGTTTGGTTGCCTGGGTCTATATCGCAAAAACATCTCTTTAGTTCCTCTTTTTAACCATTTTAACACACTTCAAAGCACAAAATGGGTCTATATCAAACCATGTCTAGCAAAGTTCCTGCATTGTTTTATTTTGCAGGAACTTTTTCCTAGTCACCTTGATATAGACCCACGCAGCTAATTTTCCAACAACAGGCCAGCTCTCACAAAAACATGGGGCTGCACCATTGGCACAACCCCATACACTCACTCCCGGCAGCTGAAATAGATCAGCTGCCTTTTTTCGCCCAGCTTTTCCAGAATCTTTCTGGCATTCTTATACTTCTTCGGATCCAGGTTCACAAAAGGATCATCAAGCACCACCGTCGGCTGATCTGCATCGCAGATGGCATCCACCAGTGCAAAGCGTTCCGCCAGCCGGAATAAATCCTGCCAGCCAGTGCTGAAACATTCGGTATCCCGAAGGCTTCCTTCCTGCTGTACCTTCATCTTCAGATTGACATCCATGGCAACTGACGGTTCCCACTCCGGCACTAATTCTGACAGGTAGTCTTCCGTACCTTCTTTCAAACGATCCAGATATCTCGACAGCAGCTGGTTTTTGGCTGTCTCCAGGAATCCCAGCGTCTGTTCCAGACGGTCACAGGTGCGGACTGCATCTTCAATCTGTGCAGTCAACGCTGCATCCTGCTCTTCCAGCTCCGGCAATCTCACTGTTTCCTCTTCCAGCATGCGAATCCGGCTCTCTATTCGTCCGGTCTCCTGCTGGATTGCTTTTTCTGCTTCCCGGTTCTGCTGCAATCGTCTCTCCAGCTCTTCCTGAGAAATAAATTCCATCTCCGGCAGCGGTTCCGCTGCTTTGGGGTGATCATTTAAATAAGACTGACAAATTTCCTTCGCATCTCTCGAAGCATTTCTCCGGCTCTCGCACTCCGCTTTCAGCTGCTGATATTCCTGCGAACGCTTCCGTTCCTGCTGCCAGCAGGCTTCCAGTTCTTCCGGCGTCGCATTCTCCGATGTCTGGAATGTTTCGGTCAGTCGATGCCGAAGTTCCTTCATGGTCTGGTCCAGTTCCTCGTAAACTTCTGCATCCTGTTCTGCCTGTTCCTCATAATTTTCAAGTGCAACCTTTACCTTATGAAGTTCTCTTCCCTGTTTGCCCCATTTTCCGGTCTCCCGAAGCGCTTTTAAGAAGGAACCAATGATCAGTAAAGCCCCAAATACTAACGTTGCAGCTCCGGCCAGCATCGATGCTTTCTCACTGGAAAAGATCTCCGCATTAGCTACTGTCTTAGACAGCAGCACAAAAACTGCACCTGCTGCAGCTGTCCCAAATGCACCTGCCAGTCCCTGCTTTCTTCCTGCCACCAGCTCCTGACATTCCTCCAGCACTTCCTGCTGAGAACGCACTGACGCTTCACTGCGCTCCTTTTGCTGTGCCGCTGCTTCCCGTTTTTCTATGGTTGTCCGCAGTTCATAAATCTGGCTTCTCAAAAGATCCAGCAAAGTTTCATCAGCCGGAACGGTCTCATACTGTGCCAGTGCCACATTTGCTTTCTGCAGCACAGCTTCTGTCGCATCCGCTCTCTGTTTTAACTGTAGATACTGTTCCTGCTCATTTTTCTGAATATTCCGCTCCTGCAGCTTCCGTCCTGTCTTCTCCAGCTGCTCCGTTTTTTCATGAGCAAATTGTTCCTGACGTTTCTGCTCAATATGAGCTGTCCTCTCATTTTCCAGTTCTTTCATCCGGTTCATAAGTATCATCTGATCTTCCCGGACTGCTCTCTGATCATCCCGAAGCTTCGCAATCTGTCCCCGGTTGCCGGTCTTTCGGAAATATTTCATCCGGTCTTCCAGCAAACGCACCGCCTGCTCATAATTCTGCATGTCACCGGACTCTTCTTCCACATGGGTAAGTCTTGCATTAAGACTGTCATTGACCGCCACACCCAGATTCAGCTGGCCAAGATAGCAGGTTCTCTCCCATGCTGCCCGGTCAATATGAAATAACTCATCTCCCAGATGTTCCGAATAATCGGCACTTGGAAGCCCTGTTGCCAAATCATAAAGAGCAAATTTGTCTTCCCGTTCCTTCGTTCCGAAAAACCGCTCCATTCGATAAGATTTTCCATTCGCCTCAAATTCCATGCTGCCGCCATAAGCACCGCCCTGCCATGGCTTATATCTGCGCCGCTCATTTTCCAGCAAAGACCGCTTCGTAGTGACATCCATTCCATAAAGCATGGCTTTCAGAAATGCAGCCAGGGTGGATTTGCCCCAGCCATTTTCTCCGTTAATCACATTGAGACCTTCAGAAAAATCCATCTGCATCTCATGCAGCTTTCCAAAATTTGAAATATGTATCTTCTTAATCTGCATGCTATTCCTCCCCATTCAACGCGCGGAGTCCCAGCCGCAATATTTCTTCTTTTTCCTCTTCCGACAGTTCAGATGCCATCACCTGACGCACAAACTCGCCCTTCAGAGACACATCATACTGATAATCCTCCGGCCGGATCAACAACCTTGTCTGATCCTTTACTTTCAGAAAATAATAAGCCTCTTTCAGCTTCGTTTCCATCCAGTCAACGTCTGGAGTCAGTTCCGGCAGTAACTCTCCCGTCAGCACCAGTTTTACCAGGTCCTTTTCCGGAATCTTTGCAAGCGCCTGCTCTGCTGCCGCAAACATCTCCTGCTCCGTCTGGCAGTCTGTCAGATCTGTTTCCACTTCGTGAAGTGTCCGGCATGCGCAGGGAACAAATTCTGATTGCACATGACCATCCTCAATCTCCAGCTTCACATATCCCTTCGGACCACATTCATCAAATCCTCGCCCTTCCAGACAGCCACTATAGCACCAGATGCCTCTGTCATCCAGTTGCTCCTGCTGGTATGAATGAATATGACCAAGTGCCAGATAATCAATTCCTTTATCCCGGAAATCCCGCAGCGCAATGCCATCCGCTCCTCCGCCGTATTCACTGGCCATTCCATGGAGCAGCACAAGATTTACCTTCTCCGCATCCAGCTCCAGTGCCTGTGGAAGCAATCCCACATTTTCTTCCGAAAGTTCCGCTCCGGTAATACAGATGCCATCCTGCTCATATGTCTTCCAGCTATTTCCAAACGTACGCAGGTTTTCCGGCAGTTCATTCTCACCAGTAAGCAGATCCTCCCGGTCATGATTTCCCTTCAGATAATAAAAATAAATCTGCGGATATTTCCGCATCGCATTCAGCACACAGTTCCGTGCCCGCACGGACACCTTGCCTGCGTCAAATAAATCTCCACACAGTAAAATTGCTTCCACGCCGTCTTCTGCCGCCATGTCCACCATTTTTGTAAATGTATGCAAAAGCTCCATCCGCCGCTCCCGGGCTTTCTCCGGCGGCAGTCCGGATTCCATTCGGGAATCCAGATGCAGATCCGCACAATGTATCAGCTTCACTACTCCATATCCTCCTTCAGGATGTGTTCCAGAAGAGCCTGGCAGCCCTCCATCACATCCGTATATGTCTCATCAAAATTACCCGTATACCAAGGGTCCGCAATGTCCCCGCCCCGGTTCGTAAATTCCAGAAGTTTGTGAATCTTATGCTCCGGATCGCCGCCTGCAATGCGGTTCATATTACGTATATTCCAGGTGTCCATACCGATCAGGTAATCATATTTCTCATAATCGGAACGCTTCATCTGTACCGCCCGATGATCCCCGCAGGGAATGCCAACCTCATATAATTTCGCCTGGGTTCCCCGGTGCGGCCGGTTGCCGATCTCCTCCGTGCTGGTGGCAGCGGAGTCGATGTAAAAACAATCACTCAGACCACGCTTGTCCACTAAATACTGCATGACGTACTGGGCCATGGTGCTGCGACAGATATTGCCGTGGCAGATGAAAAGTATTTTTATCATCTTTTTATATCTCCATTTAAGTCTTGTATTTCTTCTCAAATGCCCAATATTGCAGGTTTTTTCGGCATTTTCCTGTTTCTGTGTTTCCGGGGTATCTTCTCAAATCTTCCCGTATTTTCTCGTGCTTTTCCCTGCAATATTGGTAAATCCGTTGGTAAATAAATGCTCTGTACCAACGGGGTGTTTTAGGCTTTTGCTACTCGAAGCAGCTCTGCCTGTGCGTCATCGAACTGCACATGGGTGTAAACATTCAGCGTTACGCTGATGTCCGAATGACCCATGATATACTGCAACGTCTTTGGATTCATTCCGGATTTCGCCATATTGGAACAAAAAGTGTGTCTGCATACATGAGGAGTTACTTTGGGCATCTGAATACGGTAAATCTTGTTATATTTCTCAATAATATGTTCCAGGTACTTCTCCCAATGAAGGGCGACCATTGGCTTATCGTTCTTGTCGAGAAACAAAAATCCAGCATATCCGTCTACCATCGGTTCTATTTTCGGTGCTACTCGATTGGCAAGAATACGACGGAAACACGCCACAACTTCCTCGCTCATCGGCACATAGCGGATACCGCTTTCCGTTTTAGGAGCCTGAATTACATACTGCATCTGCGATGTTCTCTGCAACTGGTGGTCTACCTTGATACGCTTCTGGTCGAACTCAAGATCGGAGATCGTCAGCCCGCAGAACTCCGAGATTCGCAGCCCCGTGTTAAGGAGAATATAGATCGCATCGTAGTATCGGCAGAAATGCTTATCTTCCTTGATGAATTTCAGAAGATCACGCTCCTGCTTACGGGTAATTGCTTCTCTGGTGACGGAATCGTTTACGATCACCGATGCCAGTTCAAATCCAAAAGGATTTTTACGGATCAGATCATCATCTACCGCCAACTGAAAAGCCGGTCTCAGAACACCTCTGATGGAGTGAATAGAGCTGTACCCTCTGCCATCCACCTGCTGAAGCTTGATCAGCCACGCCTTTGCATCAGACAGGCGAACCTTGTCAATGCGCTGCTTTCCAAACGCTTCTCTGTTCAGGATATTGATTACGGTCTTATATCCCGCCTTGGTGTTATGACCGACACCGGTTTTCAGAGAAGTATATTTCTCTACCAATTCAACTACCGTGTAATTGCCGCCACGGGTAACGATATGGTCAAACAGATCCGCCTGAATCTGCTTTTCCTTCTCTCTCAGCGAAAGCTCTCGCTTTTTACCCCTGGGAGTCGGGTCATTCTTGTCCAAACGCCAACTGTACACATTCTTCTCCTTACCATCCTCGTCAATATATCGGTAACGATACCTCCCATCTGTACGCTGGTATTCACCTTCACGCAAAATCCGATTTCTATTGTCTCGTCTTTTTTCACTCATCGAAATCTCTCCTTTCAGAATAAGGAGAGCCAGACTTGCAGTTTTATACTATCACAAATCCGGCTCTCCGTATAGTTATGCCATGTGATTTCGGAATTTCTGTTAAGCATTTCTAATGCCAGTTATACAGCCGTTGCCTGATCCAGATAGCGTTCAAATTTTTCACGCTTAATCAAGGCTCGATTGCCATTCATAACATAAAAATCTTCATTCGGATGCTCTTCAATCAACATTCTCAGTTTCCCTTCGCCGATATGATAATACCTGGCAGCTTCCTCAATGGTAAGCGTATATCTACGCCACACCGGAATATCCGAGTAATTTTTCCCTTCAACATTCATCTTATTATTCGCCATAGGCAGTTATCCTCCATAATTATCGTTGTCGCAGCATTCGCCACATAGATATGCAAGAATATCCACTTGGCTCATTGCCTGCGCACATAAAAATAGCCAGACAGAGGGTGTCGGCAACGAAGTCCGGCAACGGGCTTCAAAAGACCTTGCAAACAATCTCAATCTGGCGATGGTTACTATTTATACTTTTCTTTTATTTTTCTGTTGTTTTGGTTGTTATAAAGGAGAAAAGCCCGGAAATAAGGGATTTTCCCGGGCTAATGTCCTGCAACCGGCTCGGCAACGGGATAGCAACAGGGGGTGCAACGGGCGGTCATTTTCAGAATGGAAGCTCCATCTGTTCTGTGACCTCCACAAAACCATCCATCGTTTTTTCAGACGGGTTGCCGGAGTCCGTTGCCGGGTTTTCACGCTCCCAGCCCTTTTGTCTGCCATATTCGGAAAACATTCTTGGGTTCGGGAAGTACCGCCAGCCGGTAATGCACTGGTTCATAATCTCGTTGATTTCCCGGATTTCCCATTGCTTCGGCTCGTCAAAGGTGTGGTTCAAGGCTTCCTTGTAAAGCTGCTTGGAACAGACCATGCTCCCGGTGTACTTATCAAGATACGCCTGTATCATTCCGGCTTTGGTGTCCTCCGGCATAAAATCCCGCTGGTGTTCTTTGAGATACCGCTGCATGGTGGGGCTGAAAGCCAGCTTGAACCTGCCGCTTCGGTAAATCTCCATAGCTTCTGCCCACATCTGCTCGATATAGGCTCTGGAAGCGGCTTCGTCCTCCAAAATGTGAACCTCCGCCTGCTCCGGGTACACCATGACCGGGATAAAACGGCGGTTGCCTGAACGGTCAAGGGGCAGGAAGTCAAGGGCATTGGAAGTGCCGCCAAACACGCACTGACGGGGGCGGTCTGCCGGGTGGGTTTCATAGGGTATCTTGTAAACCTCTTTCTGCCGGCTTAAAAACGACTTGATTTCCTCAATGCTCTTGGCGTTGGCGGTTGCCATCATTTCCGACATTTCGATAATCCAGTGACCTTGCAGCTTACGGTACACATTGTCATCGTCCAGCTTCCGCAAATCATCGGAGAACCACTCGTCCCGGACTGCCAGCAGACGGAAGAAGGTGGACTTGCCAGCCCCCTGACCTCCGACCAGACAGAGCATGATTTCAAACTTGGACCCCAGCTGAAAGGCTCGTGAGATAGCGCCCATCAGGAACAGCTTCAACGCTTCATAGGTGTAATCATCTGCGTCAGCTCCCAGAAAGTGCCGTAGGCAGAAGCGGATTCGCTCTGTCCCGTCCCACACAAGGGAACTTAAATAATCCCGGATGGGGTGGTACTTGTTTTCATTCGCCACAATCCCGATGGCGTTATCAATCTTTTTCTCATTGGTAAGCCCGTAGGTTTCTTCCAGATAGAGAAGCAGATATTTCATGTCCGTATCGTTTAAGGCGGTGCTGTCCCTGTGGAAGCCGATGGGCTTTATGATGTCCTTGCGGTCGGTCAGGATGTTGTATGCGATAGCCCCGGAAAGCAGCGGGTCACGCTGGAATACGGTCAGGCAGTTCCGTATGCTCTGACGGACACCGCCTTTCTCGGTGGTTTCCAGCCCCGCCTTGATTTCCTCAATGCTCTGGGGCGGCTGCATGGCGTTCATGGTGTTTTTTAGTTCTTGCTGCGTCTGCGGCTGCAAGCTCTGCCATTCGCTGTTCAAGCTGTATCACATCCTTTCCGTATTCCGTAATCAAAGCCGCTTTTTCCTCTGTTTCCCCGAACAGCAGCACATCCAGCAGATATTCCACATGGTCTTGCTTCTGTAAGGCTTCCACAAACCGGGGATGAAAGACTTCCTCCGGGGAGTGCGGGGCATATTCCTTTCTCCACACTCGGAGTAGGTGGAGATAATCGGCAAGAATACGGAAGCAGCGGTTTTTTGCTTCCTGAAACTGTTCCTCCGGGGATTTCTGCCGGGGCTTGGGCTTTTTTGCTTTTCCCGGCGGTTTCCAGTCCTCATAGGAAAGCCCGAAGTCCTGTGCCAGCTGTACGGCGGCTTCTTTCTTTCCCAGCCCATACAGGGCGGCGGCAAAATCAATCACATCCCCATCCGCACCGCAGCCGAAGCAGTGGTAACGCCGATCCAGCTTCATGCTTGGGGTTTTATCATGATGGAACGGGCAGCAAGCCATCCCGTTCCGCCCTACATGGATTCCATAATGCTCCGCAGCCTGTCTGGTTGTGACGGACTGCTTCACAGCTTCAAATACATTCAAATCTATCCCTCCTTGAAAAAAGAAAAAAACACCTGACATTCTCTGATTGAAAATGGCAAGTGCCTGTTAAAGTTCCATATCCTGTTGTCTGTGTTTCGCCTGTGCCGGGGCGGTTCTTTGTGCTTTTTTCTCGTCTGCCTTATCCTGCAAGACTTCCTTGATGGGCTGCTTCTTGGGCGGCTCTTTGCTTTCCTCTGTGCCGGGTGTGGCTTTCCGTACCCAGTAGCGGATGTCCCGCAGCTTCTTCAAATCAGCCTGTACCTCGATCAGAGGTGTTTTCAGGGCTGCAATTTCTTCCAGAAGCGTTTCCTGCTCCTCTTGCAGCTTCTTTTGGGTGCTGTCCTTATCGTCCGGGTGCTTGGCAAGGTAGGCGGCGGCTTTCGCATACCGGGCAACCTCCGGGTGTTCCTGGTTGAATTTCTCCTTTGTTTTCTTAAAAAATATCTTCTGGTACTTCTCATAGACAGGCTTACATTCCTTGCAGTCTGTCCGGGCAGAAAGCAGTCCGTCAATCACTTTGCTTCGGGCTTCCTTTGGCTTCATCTGACTGCGGTAATCTGCGGCTGATTTCCCGGAAGATTCCAGAAAGGCTTCCAAGTCCTCCACAGTGGAAAGCCCCTTTTGCCGGAGATAGGACAGGGCTTCGCTGACTGCCTTTAAGTCCTGTGAAGTCCCCCGATTTTGTCCAGCCCTCGTCCAGTCCTTCCGTTCTTCCTTTCGTATCTCCATATATTTCATCAGTAGATTGGGAAGAAGTGTCGCTTCCTCCGCCGCCTTTTGTGCAAGCAGTTCTTTCCGTTTTTCTCCCAGCTCGGTAATCCAGCCTTTGAGGTTTTGGATAAGCTGCCGGATGGACTTCATCAGGCGGTTGGCGGCTCTGATTTCCCGGTTCAGGTTGCCGATATTCGTCTGGATACCACGCTTTTCCATCTGCCGGACAGCAGCACCCTCATGGACAGTAGGGATAATATCAAGCCCCTGTCTGGCATAGGAACGCAAGTCCACACGCTCCGGGCGATCATTGGCTTCCAGATAGCGGTTCTGGATGACCTCCCATTCATGCCGCCAGATTTCACAATACTTCTGGTCGTTCCAGTCCACCGTATCCTCCTTGTGGCTTTTCCACCTGCCGGATGGCAGCTTTATCCGTTCCCCGTTCTCGTCAAGGTCATAAACCTTGCGGCTCTTGGAAAGCCATTTCCCATGTTCGTCCATTGCCCTCATAGTGAGCAGGACATGGGCGTGAGGATTGTGTCCCGGCGGGTGGGGGTCATGGATGGCAAAGTCAGCAATCATGCCTTTGGAAACAAACTGCTGTTCACAAAACTCCCGGACAAGGACAGCATATTGGTCGGGCGGTATCTCTCTGGGAATGGTAAGCACCCACCGCCTTGCAAGCTGGGAGTTCCATTGTTTCTCCACAGCTTCGGCGGCGTTCCATAAAGTATTGCGGTCTGCATACTCCGGCGGGGCATTTGCCGGGAGCAGGATTTCATTGTGGACGATACCTCGCTTTTCTGGGTAGTGCTTCACTTCTTGGTCGTATTCACAGAACAGCTTTTCGCCGCTCTGGTAGGCAGCGGCGGCAACCGCAGACTGCTGTTGGCTACGCTGAACAATCGAGATTTCGTTGTGTGGACAGGGCATTTCGTGTCACTCCTTTCTATGCTTGGTGGATGGGGTGGCGTTTTACCACCTCATTTTGGGCAGAAAAAAAGCAGGAGACCTTTTTCAGATTTCCTGCTCGGTGTGCCGCTGTGTAAGCGGCGGGTATTTAGTTGTGAAAGTTCGGGACAAGTTGACCCGATGTGAAGCTGACAAACTGGAATTTCATTACCTACTATTCTACCGAGCTATTTCATAACCTTAATGACATGTACATCCTCTTTTCTCTCAAATATTGTTGTCTGTTACGATATTATTTTACCGTTACCAGCTCATACAGTCTCTGTCCCAGTTCGTCTTCTCCAATTTCACCTTCCAGGGATCCCTCATAGACGATCTGCAATGTAACATCATCAGATACTTTCACAGCTACTGCCACACACTGCCCACTGATCGCTTCTACATGATAGAGAAGTCCCGGAACACTTTCATCTCCGATCTCTTTTGCGTCCGTATAATACGCTTTAAAATCATCCCATGACATGATATCCGGCGTGTACATGCCAGTAGTAATCATGGTCTGATCTGCATCCAGAGAAGTCATTGTAAAGAAAGCCAGATGATTGCCAGTAGAGAAGCTTCCGGCTGCCAGTGCTTCCTCAACAGTCGTGGTAGCAGAATTCAAGCCCTGAATCGTATGTTCTTCATTATTTTCATCATAATAGCCGCCTGCAAGTACATAGTTTAACGGTACTTTAAATGTACAGATATCTTCTGTCACACCCATAGCTACTTCTGTCAGACCGGTTGCATTCGGATATACACCCGTGTCATCTCTACTTGTTGTCTCTTCTGTTCCCGTGGCTTCCTGTGTTGGTTGCGTCTCCACAGCTTCCGGTGTGGTGCTATTGTCCGGGGTAACAGTTTCCGACTCTTTGTTTCCGCAAGCTGTCATACTCAGTGCCAAACCGAGTGCTAACAGCAGTGCAGGAATCGTTTTTTCATGTTTCTCATGTTGGCCTCCTTACTCATGTGTCTGTAAATGATAAACCACGCAAATTGCTTATTTCTTGATCAGGGCACCTTTGCCAACTCCGCCCATGACATCCAGAATGATCCAGGCACTGACTCCTTCTTTGGCCTTGTGCTTTCCGAAATTGGCATTCAGCTCTGTTTCAAATGTACTTGATGAACTGCATTCGATGACATCCAGAATCGTCGTAGTCATATCTGCACCATCAAATGAAACCGTTACCGCATCGCCTCTACTGAATTCGCCTGACATGATATAGCTTGTGGCAACGATTCTATTTTTCAAAGCCTTTGCACGTTTCAGTCCCACATCCATAACCTTCGGAGCGATGCCAAATGTCTTTTCCACCTTGGCAATCGCTGCGTAATCACCGCCAATTTCTTCCACTACCTGCGTCTGCTCTGCTTTCTTTTCGTTGATCATGTCCTTAAGTTCTTCGACTGTCATGGCTTTCAACGGATCGCTGGTAGATATCTTCCAGTTCTCACGCCCATAATATTCTTCGATATTGAACTGACCTCTGACCATTTTCTCACAGTCATCACAGATTCTGCCGTCCGCGATTACTAACCCCGAAAAAAAGGATATCTCCTTGCCACAAATCGGGCAACGCTCTGCATCTTTCTTTTTCTTTTCAAATAATCCCATAAGTTGGTCTCCTTTGTTATCACTACGTATACTTTCTCCTGCAACCTCGATAGCACCCGCTATAATGATTGCGGCAACTATAATTGCAGTCGCAATAATAATTTTACCTATTAGATGTTGATATTCTTTTATAGTTTAGGCCTCCTTTGCAAATTCAGGTTTGTTGTCATCTTCAT
Organism: Clostridiaceae bacterium Marseille-Q4143; assembly: GCA_018228645.1. Lineage (GTDB taxonomy): Bacteria > Bacillota > Clostridia > Lachnospirales > Lachnospiraceae > Hominiventricola > Hominiventricola filiformis. The sequence goes on along the minus strand of CP073693.1, from coordinate 2,138,289 downwards.
TATACTTCATCGACTATCGAAAAGATAGCATATTTTATGAAACTTGTCGGCTGGGAACAGCTTGCAACGCAAGGTGTCCCCAGATGGCAAGTACACAAAAGGGTAGCTGGCGGCAGCCAGCGCAGGGGAAGCGTAGCGTCCCCTGTATGATTTGGAGCAGACCTTGACTGCGGAAAATCACAGCCCTCCGGCGAGGAGCCTTCGGAGAACGCAATGCACCAACCTCTGGGTGGTGTATAATTGCGCCCTTAGTAAACTAAGGGATTTCCGGCTTCTCCCGTTCCAGCAGTTTTTTCAATAGTTCCTGCGTGTCCTGCCTGTGAAAAATGAGTTTCAACAACAGCATGACATCATCATCTGTCAGGCGTTCCGGCTCTTGCAGAAAACTTTCCAGCATACCGCCACGAGTACAGAGCCGGTGCGTCCGTTCCTTTCGGGTAAGCTGCTTTAACTGGTGCTGCAATGCCTTTTCATCATTGATGGCTTTCCGCAGTTTCTTTTCGCTTTTCTCCAACTCCCGATTGAGTTTTTCCAGCTTTGAAGTATCAGGCAAGGGCAGCGTCCTCCTTTCCCGGTATCAGCACATAAATCCTGTTTGGTTCTCCAACGCCCTGACGCACCCGCATGATAAGTCCGGCGTTTTCCAGTTCATTCAAAGAACGCTTGACCGTCATAGAGCTGCGGGACAGGACTGCGGCAATGGCTGTGACAGGGAAGCAGACAAACAGGATTCCGTTCTCGTCCTCCTGCCCATTGGAGAGCATAGCGTCCAACATCCGGCAGTACATGACCTTTGCGGTGCTGCTGACTGGAAACCCTGTCAACGCTCTTGGAAAAGCCATACAGGGCGGCAATGGTGTGTCTATCGTCATAAATTCAAAATTCATTCGGTGTGTTCCTCCTTTTTCTTTGCTCGTTTGGATAAATAACGGGGGCAGTCAATCACAACCGCCCGGAAGCTCTGCTTGCACCCATGCTGGCATTTCCGGCATAATTCGTTGTAAGTGACACGCCCCCGGTCATTGAGGTAAAAAGAAAGCTCATGCTTCCTCTTTTTGCTCATTCTCGGCATATTGCGCTTCCTCCCGTTTTCGTGTATGGTTTCGGGGCGATTTTCGGCAAAATTACAGCCATAGAGCCGCCTAAAATCTCCCGAAGTATCAGCGATAGGGTAGACTATCCCCCTATCAGATTGTCGTGTTTCGGTATCATTTCGGTGTCAGTTCGCCAGTTCTCCCCGGTGTCGTTCCTCCCCTGAATCTCACAGCGGCGTATCGCTCCCTTTGGTATGCTCGTTTCGGTCAGGGTTCCTCCACATCCCTGCCAAAAGTCATGGCACTACATCGCCGGGGAAGCATATCCCACACAGGCTGGTCATTCGATTGGAATAATCCATCGATGAACTACCTGTATCATAGAACATTTTTGTGCCTCGTGCGGTATGTCCACAAAGTAGGAATTAAGGGCAAAAATCAAAAATTTCCACGATTGCGGAATTGATATGGTATAATCAATTCAACGGTTATATATGTTGTCAAAAAGGGGGAACTGCTTCAATGAACGGAGCTACTACAATACAGGAACGGCTAAAAGATTTACGATTAAACAAAGGATTAAAACTGGAAGAACTGGCTGAGCAAACGGGTATTTCAAAATCGGCTCTTGGCAGTTATGAAAAAGACGACTATAAGGAAATCAATCATGGCAACCTTATCCTGCTGGCAGATTTTTATGGGGTGTCCCTCGATTATCTCTTTTGCCGGACAGAGAACCGGGCGGAGATCAACACGCCATTAAGGGAGCTGCATTTGAGCGATGAAATGGTAGCACTTCTGAAAAGTGGTCGGATTAACAACCGTCTGCTGTGCGAACTTGCCACACATAAGGATTTTATCAAGTTTCTTGCGGATATTGAGATTTATGTGGATGGGATTGCCACCATGCAGATTCAGAACCTCAATGCCCTTGTCGATACCGTCCGGCATGAAATCATTGAACGGTATCGCCCCGGCGAAGATGACCCGCATTTGAAGGTGCTGCAAGCTGCCCATATCAGTGATGATGAATATTTCAGCCACATGGTTCTGGATGACCTCAACCTCATTATCCGGGATATTCGAGAAGCCCACAAAAAGGACAGCGAGAGTGCACCCCAGACCACCGTTGCCGATGAACTGAAAGAAAATCTGGAAGCGGTTGAAAATTTCAAGGGCAGCCGTGATGAAAAGCTGGTTGTCCTTTACTGTAAGCAGCTTGGTATCAACTATAAAAATCTGTCAGATGAAGAATTTCGCTGGCTGATTCGGATTCTCAAAAAGTCAAAGAAAATGGGAACGCCTATCAGCCAGAGGAAAAAACGATAAAGAAAAACCGCTGTTGCATGGTTGGGATGCCTTCCATGTAGCAGCGGTTCTTACTGTGGTTATTATTTCATTCGTTTTCTTAATATCCGGCGATAATTTGTTTCTCCCTTTGGTGCGTCCTGTATAATTTCCAACACACCATCTTCAAGCATTTTATCAATGCGATTGGAAATCCATACATCACTAATTCCAAGTTGATATTTTCCTAAAACATTACCTATGACAATAGCCATTTTGAATTGTTCTGGCTGTTCCGCAATTTCACGAAGAATGAAACTATCATATATATCTTCTGAAACGCTTTGCAATTTACCATTTAACATTGCACGCAAAGGTGCATTTTCATTTTGAAGTTGATTCCATTTCATAGCGCAAGCTGAAAGAAATACAGGCTCAGCTTTCTCTTGTAGAGTTATATAATTTCCCCATTCGCCAGGAGACACCTCACCCCATGATATTTTAGATGTCATAGCATTTTCTTTTCCATATTCCCATGTAGGTAATTTAACCAAATAAATTGTTGTCTGACAGTTTAATGGTCGAAGTTGTTTCATAAGCCAGTACATACCGCAAAGTTCATCCGGATTATAGCTATACCAAATGCGAACTTCTTCCCCAGCTACATATCGTTCAATAACTGAGGACAATGTAGTTTTAATTTTCTGTATTTTTTCTTCAACCTGATAATCTAAATCCTCTACAAACCAGACAGACAGCATTTTCTTGAGAACATTTTTCCTCTGTTCGCCAATTCCATTATCAGAAATATCTCCCACACTAAGAGCCATATCAAAACAATAAACATCACTGCTCTTGCCTCCCAATGGAATAGCATTTTCCCAAGCAATACATTCTTGTTCTTGTGCTTGAAGTGGTGCTTCTTTCATTTCATTTGAAGATGGAACACTCCCGTTTTCGTGCCTTATAAATACCGAAATTGCACTTCCTCTATATTTTCCCCTGCCGTAAGTTTGGGCAATTTTCAAACTTCCACAGGCACTCTCACTAAATACAATTTCAACCATCTGATATACCTCCGATTTAATTGCTCCTGTTTATGAATAAATCATCTCATGCAAAACAATTTCTTCTGCCCGGTTATGGATGTTATTACATCGTTGTACCCATTCTATTTGACAGGTACGCTTTAATTCCTCTGTCACGCCCTCGGTAGCTTTCATCTGCTCCATAATAGTGTCTAACCGTTCCTGTGCCTGTTCGTTCAGGTCTGCAAGATATGTCCACAATTCTCCGGTCAGTATCAATGTATTCAATCTGACTGGGTGGACTTCTCTTAAATATTCCCGGTGCATCCGTCCGTACTTTCCGATAGGGCGGTGTTCCTCCGGCAGTTTCAAGTCCGGGATGTAGTAATCTCCGACAAGGATATAATCAATTCCGTTTTCCGTTATTCTTGGTTTCAATTTGCTCATATTTTTAATCTCCTCATTCTGGTTTTGCAAGTCTGACTCTCCAGAAATATTGGTAAATCATTGGTAAAATTGAGAATGGAACACAAGAAATGCTATTTATAGAAGTATTTAAGACGATTTGAGACTTTTCATTCTGAACAGTAAATCCTGCCGTGGCAGATGAAAAGTACTTTTATCATATATTTAAAACTCCTTGAAAATGCTGATTTTCCTTGATTTTACGCCACTTTTCGGAATTTCTACGACAGAGGCTTAACAACCATAACTTGGTATAACTACGCTTATTTTGGCTTGCTTTTGCCATCATTTGTCGTAAATTCTGTCGTAAATTCAAAAGATTTACGACACGCACCTTTTACGGTGCGTTGTCGATTTCTTAGAAGCAATACCAACTACTTTCTGCATTTCTTCCTCTGCATCATCATAGTTCAGATGCGTATAGGTGTTCAGCGTTACGCTAATGTCACTATGACCCATAATATATTGAAGTGTTTTCGGATTCATTCCAGACTTCGCCATATTGGAGCAGAAAGTGTGTCTGCAAACATGAGGAGTTACTTTCGGCATCTGGATTCTGTAAATCTTGTTGTACTTCTCACGGATATGCTGAAAATATTTCTCCCAGTGAAGTGCCACCATCGGTCTGCCGTTCTTGTCCAGGTACAAAAATCCGCTGTAGCCATCTACCATAGGTTCAACCTTTGGATTCTTTCTGTTGGCAAGAATACGCTGAAACGCTTCCTTTACTTCCGGTGTCATCGGCACCATACGTTCGCCGCTTTCTGTCTTGGTATCTTCAATGATATATTTCATATCTCTGGTTCTCTGAAGCTGATGATCCACGATGATTCTGTTATTCTCAAAATCAAGATTCTTCTTCGTCAGCCCAACAAATTCAGAGATACGAAGTCCTGTCTTGAACAAAATATAGATACCATCATAGTACTTGCAGAAATGCTGGTCGTTCTTCACAAACTCCAAGAAATCTCTTTCCTGCTGTCGTGTGATAGCTTCTCTTGTGACACTATCGTTCACAACAACGGTGTTCAGCTGAAATTCAAATGGATTCTTTACCAGCAAATCATCATCCACTGCCATCTGAAAGGCAGGTCTTACCACACCACGAATCGTGTGAATGGAACTGTAACCTCGCCTATCAATCTGCTGCATTTTAATCAGCCATTCTTTGGCATCGGACACCTTAATCTTGTCAATGCGTTTCTGCCCGAAGGCTTCTTTCTTAATCACATTAACCACAAAGTTGTAATTTGACCTTGTGTTATGCCGGGCACCGGTTTTCTGTGAAATATACTTTTCCACCAGTTCCAGAACTGTGAAATTACCGCCATCCGGTGTGATATTGCTGTTCAAGTCCTTTTGAATCTGCTTAATCTTTTCTCGCAGGGAAATATCATCACGTTTTCCTACCGGAACTCGGTCAGTCGGTGTAAGCTTCCAACTGTACACCGTTTTTCTCTTGCCCCATGCATCCTGATACTTGTATTCATATTTCCCGTCTTTGCGCTGGCTCTCTCCATTAAATAACTTGCGACCTTTATTGTCTCGTCTTACTTCTGACATTCAGTTTCTCCTTTCTATCAACCAACTGTCATAGAAAAGAGCCAAGCTATGATATACCTATAATATCATAAACTTGGCTCCGAATCTATCGTGTATTTGCCGTTTTTATATGGCAGATAATTTTTCATCTACATATTGTTCAAAGACTCTGCGCTTAATCTGAGGTCTTGACCCGTTCCACAGAATGAACTCTGCATCCGGATTCTCATCAATCAGCTTTCGCAGCTTCTTATGGATGCTTGATGCCGGAGGAATTACCGCAGGCGATTTCATTGCTAAGCGTTTGCCGTTGGTTCCTGCAATTCTGCTCTTTGTGGCAGTTATTGGTTTTGTGGCATTGGCTTACTACTTAGGCGGCAAGAAAATCTGCGATATGAACCTTGTCGAAGCGATTAAGGATGATACTCTTATGCTGTAATTCTACTCATATAAACATTAAAAGTCCCATGTCGCATTATAAAATTTGCAACATGGGACTCCATCTTTACATATTACTTCATATCTTCTGTCGCATGACTCTGCCATACAGATTCTCTATTACTTTGTAAATGTTCAACCTCTTGAACCAAAGTATAACATCGCCGCTCGTAATGCGGTTTTAATATCTTATATTTCGATACATAACGGAATCTTAATTCATTGATATAATAATTGACCAATGTACGAATTTCTTCCTTAACAACTTCACCTTCATCTGCATAAGGATCATAATCCGGTGTCCACATAGGAGGATCAGCAACCACTTTTACGGTTTGCTCTGTATTGTCAGCCGCAAATAAATATATGTATTTACATCCAACTTTTTCTGCGATTTCCAATAAATGCGGGACAATCATTTCCCAGAAAACATATACGCCCAGCCTAAAATCCAATTGAATTTCTGGTTTATATTCTTTGTTTCTTCCGAGAAACTTAATATCTATTGCAGGAAATGTGTCTTGTACCTGCTGCGTATGCTCTCCTTCTCCAGTCTCCGACAAAGCTTCTCTTTTTTCTTCTAACAATTGAACTTTTTCATCTGCCAAACTCAGCAAACAAGATACTCGATCAGGTTCTTGCACAACTTCCCATAACTCTCCCATTGATTCACTTATCTGTTCATTTGCTTTTTCTTCATCTTCTTTGCTCAGATTAGAAGCCTTCAATCTCTGCATTGCTTCAACATATTTATCAAAAGGAACCTTTTCAGCCTGACTTAAATTCCAAATATTAAGCTCGCTAAATAAAATTCCACAATTTATTGCAAAAAAGAACACGATTTCTTTCGTTTTTTGATCTCGCACTAAAAATACCTTTGTATTTCTATCACAGTCATCATTCCAAGCATTATTTATTAAATAACTGGAGATTTTTTCACCTTTTGTAGCTTGGACAAATGCTTTTATATCATCTTTATTCTCTTCCACTTTTCTTAATGGTTCCGTTTTCAATCTATCAAATAAAAACTTCTTCTGTTCCTCAATTGATAACTTCATTACATATCTCCATAATAAACAATCCCACAGGTGTTTACTCCTGTGGGATATAATTCTATGCCAGAACGACACCTTTTCGTCTAAGGAATTCTCTCGTAGCATCAGCTTTCATCGCAGTTAAACTCATCTTTTCATTTCCAGCTTCACCTGCAACTAATCCCTTACGTGCCTGTCGCCAAGAATGTTCTGCATGTGACAATGTACTCAATTGCCATGCATCATATTCATCGTATCTTTTATAAACCGATTCTACTAATTCTTTCTCTGTATCACTCAATTCTTCATATTCCCCATCAAACATATGCCCCGTCAAATATTCGCTTCTCACATTTACAAGAACTGGGCCATATTTCCAAGCCTCAAAATCATCATTGAACAGAGGATTTCCAGAGATCATCAAAGACTCCCTTTGTGAAAAGTACATCATCTTATGCATCTTCATTTGATCCATAGCGCGTCCATGCTTTTTAACATGTAAATCATTCAAATATTTCGCTACAGCTAATGTCTGTGCCATATAATCTCCTCCTCTCTACATATCTCGGTCATAGTATTATACTACTTCTATTTATATTATACAATATTTTTTTGATTTTGTCTCGAAAAAATAGAAATTTCCCATTTTATTACTGTGCTGCGCTTCTGTTACACGTAGTGTAACAGAAGCGCAGCACAGGGTCAACCACTATTTATTATAAATTTATTAATTCACTCAACACAATTTTTTCTGCACGATTGAAAATGCTATTCATTCTCTGAATCCATTCCCATTGATTATTCCCTTTCATTTCCTCAGTTACAGACTCGGCTTTTTGCATCTGTGGGATGATGATCTTCAATCTATCCTGTGCTTGCCCGTTTATATCTGCAAGATAAGTCCAGAACTGGCAACTCAATACCAAATCATTAAATAACACAGGATGATTTTCTTTTAGATATTCTCGATGCATACGTCCATATTTTCCGATAGGACGTTTTTCCTCCGGCAACTTTAAATCCGGTATGTAATAATCCCCAACCAGTACATAATCAATTCCGCTCTTCTTAATTCTTTCTTTCATCATATTTTGACCTCTTTCACAACGTATTTATCATAGCTTGACTCCATCTGTCGTAAAAGTGTCGTAAATTCAGGTCGGATTTTGGAAAAATCCTTGATTTTCAAAAGTTTTCAGCACTATTTTCGTCACTTGCCGTGGCAAACGAAAAGTATTTTTATCATGCCTTAAAAACTCCTTGTAAATACTGATTTTCCTTGATTTTACGCCACTTTCTACGATTTTCTGCGATAGATTGTTTTCTTCGTTTTCGTCGCATATCGTGGCATAAATTCGTATATCTTGTCATCCTGTTCTTCGCCTGACAGGATTACTTCTACATAGTCCTCATACCATGTAACTTTCCAACAACTACTGGTGATGCTTCCACCGTCATTGTGCAATTCAAAATCTGTTTGAGATATCTTATCTTTGCTTTCCATAAGGACTAATCGTCCACTTGCTGAACCAAAAGGTCAGTCTGGTTCTCCGACTGCCTGAAGTGTCAATTCGTATTTTCCATCCGGCGAATTTGAGGTATCAATAGTTACCTTCTTATTTTTTCTTCATAAATAGTATCATTTCCAATCCATTTTATTGTCCACGTATATCCAGTTCTTTCAATAGAGAATTTCCACTTCCCCATGAATATACAATATAATAACCGCTATCCTCTATTTCTTCCGAAAATTGTAGTGCCTTATGTTCAATCACCTTAATGGACTGCCCTTTTTGAATTTCCACCAAATATTCCCACTCGTTGCTTCTGTAACCTGAATAATAAGTTTCCAATTCTTCCAAAGACAATTCACTCTTGATTAGAATTGCCCCGAAATATTGCATCCCATTTCCATTCCCCGTCAGCTTTCCTGTCTGTGATATAGCTTCTATCAATTCTGTCTGTTCTGGCAAAGGTGTTTCACACAACATTTTCTCTACATTATATGCACAGTAATTATTGTAAACAGGAACCGATACAAATGCTGCAAGTATCAAAACAATCAAGCATATCCCCGCTATTTTTGTTTTTTTCATACTCTGCTTTCCTTTACCCAACTTTTATTCCCAACCGAACTAATTGTAACATGTTGGGAATAAAAATAAAAAAACTTCAGATTTTCTTATAAGGTTTCTTCTTTTCCCTTTACCTTTTGTGGCATAGGCTTTTCTGTTTCTCCAGTAACAAATTGTCAAGGACTTTCCTCCCCATCGTCCAGGGCGCTACAGTTTCCGTCGATGTAGTTACAGCACTCATGCACCAGCCTCCGCACTCTGCGGTACTGGCGGTAATCCATGACGGGGATAGGTTCAGACTTATTGTTCTTCATAAATGATTTCTTTCATAAAGTCGGTAACCTTCTTAAATGAATTTATTATTAAATATTCGTGCAAAGTATTGTTTTCTTCGTGCAAATGGCATATACTATAATTGTCAGCAGAAAGGGGTTGATCGTATGGCTGGAAATACCACAAACATCAGTATCCGCATGGACGCAGATTTGAAAGCGCAGGCGGACGCACTGTTTACTGAACTTGGCATGAACCTGACTACGGCGTTTAACATCTTTGTGCGCCAGTCGCTTCGTGAAGGCGGCATTCCCTTTGAAGTAAGGCTGGAACAGCCGAACAAAGAAACGGTTGCTGCCATGCTGGAAGCGGAAAGGATTGCAAAAGACCCGTCTGTAAAGGGCTACAATGACCTTGACGAGTTATTTGCTGACCTGAAAAGATGAAAGAAACCAAATATACCGTCAAGTACACGACCAGTTTCAAAAAAGACTACAAACGAGCCATCAAGCGTGGCTTGAAGATCGAACTGCTGGAGCAGGTCGTAGCGTTGCTGGCGATGGGCGAACCGCTGCCGGATAAGAACCGTGACCATGACCTGTCCGGCGATTGGGCAGGCCATCGGGAATGTCACATTCTCCCGGACTGGCTACTTATCTACCGCATAGAAGATGATGTTCTGGTGCTGACGCTGGCCCGCACCGGCACACACAGCGACTTGTTCGGCAAATAAACAGTCTGCCGCCGTATGGGGAAACCTGTACGGCGGTTTTTCTGTATGCAAAAGGGTGTCGTGAAATGCGATGCACTTGACAGGGGTACGCCAAAATGCAGTATCCTTTACCGATCCGGCGCTCGGCCTTGACGATCTTTCCGCGCAGGTCATAGTAACGGCTGTTCATATCAGCGATTTTTTCATGAAGCTGCTGCATAGACTGGATGCCGTTTGCCTGCAAAAAGCTGAACAGCGCAGCGCTTTCCTGCAAGGCCCGGATTTTGCCGGTGCGGATGCCGCGCTTTTCCATTTGGCTGGCGGCTGGCCCCAGATGGACAGAGGGAATCTTATCAATGCCCTGCCGCTTGTAGCTGCGATGGTCAATGCGCTCCGGTCTGCCGGCAGATTCCAACGCCCGATTGGTGTAGGCCGCCCACGCTGCCCGCCAAATCTCCACATTTTCTTTATCGTTCCAGTCGGTCGTATCCTCTCTGTGATTTTTCCAACCGCCTTTCCCATCCGGGATACGCTATCTATTCTCGTCCAGATTGTATGCCTTGCGGCACTTTGTGCCCCACTGTCCATTTTCTTTCAAAGGCCGGAGCGTCAGCATGATATGGATATGAGGGTTGCCGGTTTCCTTGTCATGGATAGAAAAGTGAATTTTCACTTTTAACTCTGAGTCCCCTTATATTGACTCATCTTTTACATTGATCTGGTTCTGTCAGTTTTCCGGTATGCCAACCGATATATTCTTTGCAGAAACTCTGTTACCACATAAACCAGATCAGTTGACGCTCTTCCGCTGATAAATATACATCCGAAGCCTCTTTTACATAATTATCCAGGCGGTATAGCTTCCAGCCCTGTACGCCATGCTCTGTCCCAAAATGCTGCAGATCTTCCTCTGAAGTAAACCAAGTCACGTCATCGTACGATGTAGTAAAATTCATCCGAAATTTCCTATATTCCCACCCTCTTTTTCTTGCGTTCTATACATTCCGGCTCTATGATAAGAACAGGATAATATACTTGGAGGGATCTCATCATGAAACTTATGGAACTGCCCGGTGGCGATACACTTCATCATTATAAGAAGTCTCTGGTTCTTTGTTTTGCCGGACCACGGGATGTTTTAAGTACTGGTCCCATTGGTGGCGGTTTCCGTACTGATCTGCAGGCAGTTTTCAATAACGATTGCAATCCGGGCGCCGGTATGTCCTGTGAACTCAGGGCTGATACTTACGAAGAACATATGAGGCTCCTGGCATTGGAAGACTTAGGGCTTGATCCAAAACACTGTACCGGACTTGCCACTGCTGCCAGCATGCATAACGTTTCCATCACGACCATGAACTATGAAGATTTTTCTGTAACCGCCATTGTTACCGGTGGCATCCGTGTCAATGCCAGCCGAGTAGGTGATCCGGCTGCCTGGCATGAAAAATCCGGTATCTCTGAACCAACAAAACCAGGAACAATCAATATCATCCTTCATATAGATGCAGCACTTTCCCCAGGCGCTCTGGCACGGGCGCTGGTCACTTGTACAGAAGCTAAGACTGCGGCAATCCAGGAACTGCTCGCACCTAGCCGTTACTCCAGCGGTATCGCCACCGGCTCCGGAACAGATGGAACAATCCTGATAGCAAATCCATTGTCCTCTACCTATCTGACTAACGCTGGAAAACATTGCAAATTAGGGGAATATATCGGAAGAACAGTAAAAAAAGCTGTGAAGGAAGCTCTTGACCGTCAGTCTGGGCTCAATCCTGCCTTCCAGCATAATATATTGAATCGTATGGATCGTTTTGGCATCACAGAAGATAGCTTATGGAGTACTTATTTACAGAAATTATCCGAAAAAGAAAAGAAGCTCTCACCATTTGTACGTGCAGAATTTGAAGATCATCTGTCTCAGCTCTGCCACAATGATACCTTGGTAACCTACACCTCTCTCTATGCCCACCTGATGGATCAACTGGACTGGGGACTATTATCCCCGGAGGAGACCCTTCCGGCTGGAAAACAGATTCTGAACCTTGCCGGGTTCCCTACAGATGCTCACTGTTCCTGCTCAGATGATCAGAATCCAATAGCAAAGATGGCTGATTTCTATCTACAGGGATTGGTGGAACTGATAATGAAACAGTAATACATAAATGTCATTATGACATACTCCCTCCACTTGGCTTATGCTTAAAGTTCGGACTTCTCATTTTCTCACTATAAATATTTCCCGAACAAAACAATTTAAAAATGCTCCACTTCCGGTTCATGTGCAAATGAAGAAAATACAGCAGTGGCATCTTTAAAATAGAAGACTTCTGTATTTCCGTCATCTGCTGAATACATTTTCTGAAGAGACGGATATGCATCCAACATGGATTGACGTGCTTCTGTACGATCATCCTCTACCAGTTCTCCGGAAACTCGCAACCATTCTCCGTTCTTAAATGCACAGATTTCTGCTTTAGGATTCCTGTGAAGCTGCTTGGATACATCTTTCTTCTTGCCCGTCTGAATATAGAGTTTCCCCTCAAAAATATGTATCGTTCCGAAAGGCCGAACTCTTGGCTGGTCACCTTCCATTGTTGCAAGATAGTATGTCTGTGCCTCTTTTAAGAATTTTTCTACATGCTCCATAATTTAATCCTCCTGTTTTTGTATAGTTATCTGCTCACGTTAAAATGCATTCTGCATCTTCTAAAACTTCTTTGGTTCGCCAAATCCCAATAAACCGGTTTATAAGCTATACTCTGACTTATCATTCTCTGCAGCCACATTCACCTGCTGCCTCGAAAATCAGTCCCCTCGTTTATGATCTGGTCATCCATTTTATATAATACCATATTTTTTATTCCCGTATCCTTTCAAGCGTCCACATATCATTCTTTTTATGATAATATCCCAACTAATCTCTATCTTCTATAACCCTATTCTGCTTTGCGTTCAAAAACAAATTCTGAATCGGATGATAAATCAGACCGGAACGAATAACCAAGTCTGTCAAATTTCTGAATTTCCACCGGATTCTCAATCTCATTTTCTGCCATGAATCTGACCATTTCGCCACGAGCCATCTTCGCATAGGTACCTTTTGTTACCAGCTTATCTCCAGCTAACTCACAAAATGTCACCGTAATATATCTGTCCTGTGGTGTCAGATATTTTTCTATACATTTAGAATATTCTTTTGAAGCCAAGTTGATGATAATCCTACTGTCATCGATTACTGCACGGTATAATAAGTTTCCCCAATACTCATACAGATTTTTGTCATCTCCTATTGCAACTTTCGCCTGCATTTCCAAACGATAAGGAGTTACTCCATCCATCGGTTTCAGAACACCATAAAATGCCGATAGTATTCTCAAATGGCTTCGAATATACGCAAACTGCCCATCTTCAAACACGGTTGGACCCATATACTGAAATGCTATTCCATCATATGACAGTACAGCCGGTGTAAGCATCTGGTAAAGGTTCATATTTTCCAGTCTATGAAAATTCTGTTCTGCGATTTTGTCATTACATTTCCAGATAGTCTTCAGTTCCTCTTTTGACTTATCTTTCAACCAGTTTAATATTTCTGTTGTCTGATCAATAAACTCCGGCAATCCAACTGGCTCTATACTGTCAATATCTCTAATCATCTTTTTGGCAGGTGATAATATAATCTTCATCAAGCTAATTCCTTAAGCATATTTTCAGGATCATCTGCTGCCTTAACTTTATCGTTGGCTTTGATAATGACTCCATGCTCGTCAATAAGATATGTGGTTCTTACCACACCCATAGAAACTTTTCCATAGTTTTTCTTTTCTTTCCAGACATCATATGCTTCAATCACTTTACGTTCCGGATCAGCTAAAAGCGTAAATACCAGTCCGTATTTTTCCTCAAATTTCTTGTGGGATGCTACGGAATCTTTACTTACACCAAGAATAACCGCACCTTTTTCAGTAAACTGAGGATAGCGATCTGAAAAACCACATGCCTGTTTCGTGCAGCCTGCTGTGTTATCCTTTGGGTAAAAATATAAAATTACCTTTTTACCTGCATAATCGCTTAACTTATGTATTTCTCCATTCTGATCCGGCAATGCAAAATCTGGCGCCTTTGTTCCTACTTCTAACATGTATTATTCCTCCGCTTCTTTTGCTTCCGCCTGTTTTTTTGCTTTCTTCTTTCCCGAAATCATTTTGTGTCCTGTATAAACTGACATGATCATGCATATCAAAGAACCAAACGCAAAATATTTATGCGCTTCTTTTAACCCTCTATATCCGGTATAAAAAGTCCCAAACATTGTAATAACTGCTCCGATTGACCAATATTTATGTGCCTTCATGCTTACACCTCCTACTTAATGTACATTATATCAGATTTTCAATAACATGGTCTATCTCATTCTTAAAATACTATACTTCTGTCTTCCACTCGGGAGTTTGACACTTCTTTTTTTATCATTGTAATATAAATCCTTTGTTTAAGCCGTTTGTGGCTTATTTTTTTGTCAAATTTTATGATTTTTATAGTGCTACTTTGTACGCTTTGTGGTATAATAAAGAAAACGGATTTTATTACAGGAGAAAAGCGTTATGTACGTATCTATTACTGGAAATAAAGGCAATCAGGATGTCTACATCAAACAATCCTACCGCAAAGATAACGGTAAAACTTCTTCCCGTATCTACAAAAAACTTGGGAAGTACAATGATCTTCTGGCTCAGTTCTACGGTGACGAGACTGCCATGATGGACTGGGCAAAAAAAGAAGCGGAAAAAGAAACTCTGCTCTACAACCAGCGTAAGGAAAGAATCACGGTCTCTTTTTCCCCTCTTGCCCGTATTCCACTGGACGAAGAACGTCTCTTCAACGTCGGCTATCTGTTCCTGCAGCAGCTATGCACCGAACTGCGTCTCGACAACATCTGCAGAAATATCCGTAACCACCACCGGTTTACTTACGATTTCCATGCCATCCTTACGGATCTGATCTATGCCAGGATTCTTTCCCCTTCCAGCAAGCTCAGCAGCTTCTCTTACTGCCAGTCCTTACTGGAACCGCCAAAGTATTCCCTGCAGAATCTTTACCGCTCTCTTTCCGTTCTTGCAGAGGAGTCCGATTACATTCAGGAGGAGCTTTATCAGAACTCCAATTTTGTCCATCCACGTAACTCAAAAATCCTTTACTACGACTGCACCAACTATTATTTCGAGATTGAAGCGGAAGATGGCATGAAAAAGTATGGCAAAAGCAAGGAACACAGACCCAATCCCATCGTGACCATGGGACTTTTCATGGATGCAGACGGCATCCCCCTTTCCTTTGATCTGTATCCCGGAAATCAGAACGAACAGCTTACCCTGAAACCGCTAGAGACCAAAGTGATCCGGGATTTTAACTGCAGCGAGTTTATCTTCTGCTCCGATGCTGGGCTTGGCAGTAAGAGCAATCGTTTTTTTAACAGCTTTGGAAACAGGTCTTATGTGATCACGTATTCTTTGAAAAAAATGAGAAAAGAGGAACGTGAACTGACGCTCCTTCCAACACAGTTCAAGGTTCCTGGATCCCAGAAGTTCATAGACATTTCCACGCTGGATGAGACAGACCCCGAAGTGTACAACACTGTTTATTACAAAGAATACCCCATTGTCACAGGAGATATGGACGAAACCGTCATTATCACATACTCTCCCAAATACAAAGCATACCAGCAGAGGATCCGGGCAGGCCAGATCGAACGTGCCTTAAAGATCATGCAGTCTCCGGGCAAAGCCAGAAAAGGGAAAAATCCAAACGACCCTTCCCGTTTCATTCAGAAAACAGCAGTTACCGATGATGGCGAGATTGCCCAGAAACAGCTTTATGAATTAGATGAAGAACGCATACAGGAAGAATCCATGTATGATGGCTTTTACGCAGTTGTAACGAATCTGGAAGGAGATATCCGTGAAATCATCAACATCAACAAACGCCGCTGGGAGATCGAAGAAAACTTCCGGATCATGAAAACAGAATTCGAAGCAAGACCTGTTTTTGTAAGACGGGAAGACAGCATCAAAGCCCACTTTTTAACCTGTTACATCAGCCTTCTGGTATACCGGCTGCTGGAAAAGAAGCTTTTAGAAGAATTCACCTGCAGCGAAATTTTGAAAACTCTCAGAGAAATGAACATGACCCTGCTGTCTAAAGACAGTGGCTACATCCCGTCCTACAAACGTACGAAACTGACAGATGCCCTGCATACAGCCTTTGGCTTTAGGACGGATTACGAATTCATCTCAAAAGCAGATATGCGCGCAGTCATCAAAGAAACAAAGCAGAAAAAATAGCACAATTTCAAAAATAGTACATATCGATGCAAAAACGGAAACAGCCACATTCCCCATAAATACTGGGATTATGGCTGTTTTTCACTCTACAAAGTGTCAAAGATGGGATTATATCAGATTTTCAATAACATGGTCTATCTCATTCTTAAAATACTATACTTCTGTCTTCCACTTTTTCCGAAATGGAAGTGGGGGATGAAGTGTCTCCGGATGCAGATTTTGGTGTCCGTGTTTCCGGAGACAGTATGGAACCACTCTATCTGAACGGCCAGATTATCTGGGTGCATCAGCAGGAAACGTTGGAAGATGGTGAAATCGGTATCTTCTTTTTGGATGGGGAGGCTTATGTCAAAAAATATGCGCCAATCAAAGTTTCCTCTGGATCTGTCTTCCGGACTTTTGGAAAAGTAGTTGGATAAATATATCTTGCCTCTGATGAAGCAGTCATGAATCTTGAAAAAGAAGTCCGTGTAAAAAGCGAGTTATAATGCGAGTTCTTATGCGCTTATGACATTAGATATTCTCCCCTTTTTTATTCTCAAAAATATAATTTCATGTCTAATATATTGATATTGCATTGCATTTGGCATATAATATATGTGCAATAAAAAGAAAGGAGTCAATGCTATGGCTAACACTACAAATTTTAGCGTCCGTATAGACAGTGACATAAAAAAACAATGCGAAGCTCTGTATGGTGAATTAGGAGTTAATCTGACTACTGCTATCAATGTGTTTCTCCGTCAGTCACTTCGTGTTGGTGGTTTTCCTTTTGATGTTCGTGTGGAACAACCGAACAAAGAGACGATTGCTGCCATGTTGGAAGCTGAACGCATTGTACATGATCCATCTGTAAAACGCTATTCCGATGTCGAAGAAGCGTTAAGGGCATTGAAAGAATGAATAATCAACATTACGATATCGTTTGGACGAATCAGTTCAAAAAAGATTATAAACTGGCAATGAAACGCCATCTTGACATTGACCTTCTTGATGACATCATCCGAAAATTGGCAAATGGAGAAGAACTTCCAGAGAAAAATAAAGACCACGCACTGACAGGAAACTGGATTGGGCATCGAGAATGTCACATTCAACCAGATTGGTTATTAATCTATCGCCTTGAAAATGATTTGCTCGTATTAACATTAGCGCGATCCGGTACTCACAATGATCTGTTTGGAAAGTAATAAGTCTCTTTCTTAACAATTCTTAATTATCTGACTACTCATTGTTTTTTCTGTCTCTTATGATATAATCATGCCATAGAATCATCAGGTAGTCGGTGTGACTCCGGCGCGATTGCGACCCTGTGAACGATCAAATACCATTGATCAAAGCCAGAACCTGATCTATACGCATCCAACTGCTTGCGCTCATGAGCACAGAATGCATTCCAGAACATATTAATTGTTTTGAATGCGCTCTGTGCTTTTTTATTTCCATGGAAGGAGGAAAATCGCATGGCAACTTTTAAAAAAATATTCACTATAATTTCTTACATTGTTACCATTCTTTTGATTGTTTATATTATTTATGAGGCAATACCCAAACGCACCGTAAGTCCCGCCATAGACGGTGTCCGCTCTGAAATGGTTACAATAGAAACACTCTTCACACGTACATCTGAGACTACTGACTCCGAAAATAAACAAATCAAAGCTGTTTACGAAAAACTGCCCCGCAAATATCACCTCTATGTCAATGGTGAAGAAATTCCACTTGATGGAGAAACTCAGGAGAATTAAATTATGCTGTTTGGCCTCTATTTAATGTTTGAACTTTTCCTGCTCATCGGATATTTTGTATACAGCTATGATCACATCACTGAATACACTCGTGTCAGAAAACATCCACGAGAAATGCATCCTGCAGAATACCTTATCGGCATCACCATTTTCACCTTTCTTTCCATTGACTTAAACAGTCAGATAATGCTGAGTGATATCCTTATCTATCCGGCAAATGCATCTTCCGTATTTTATTTAAGATGTGGGTGGAGCCTACTCCTATTAGCAGCATTAACAGGTTTTTTACTATTTTTCAAAAAACTAACTGCCGAAAGACGCTATCTGGCAGCCAATAGCATTCATCTCGGACTACAGGCAATTATTATCTTCCTGTTTCTTATTGGTTTTAAAACAGCATAAGCGAAAGAAAATCCGAAGCGCCCACCGGTCTTCGGATTTTCTCTTACAGCTTTCCCATCTTCAAATATTCTTCCAGCTGCTCTCTATTCTCCGTGATATACTCATAGGTCACATAATCCGGATTGATCCGTTCCACCAGCCCTCTGACCCCAGAATCGGTGAACGGCTGATGTTTATCAATTGCGAAAATATGGGTAAACACTTCACACATCTGCGTACTGGGATCATCCGACAGCGTGTGCGGCTCTGAGAGCCATTGTTTCACATAAGCCCCGGTGAGTGATTGCTGCAGGTGGATGCCGTGGATATACGGAATCATCTCCTCTTGAGCATCCAGCATCCGGTGCAGATATGCTACTGCTTCGGTCTGATTGACCAAGTCATGATTGGTATGCAGGAAATGTCCCGTATCCAGCATGAAGCCCTTTTTTTCATAATGCACCAGATCAAGCAGCAGCCTGGTGGTATCCGGATTCAGGAAATTCAATCCCGGCCACCATAAGTTTTCCATGAGAAACCAGAATGGATAATCCTGGCCATCCAAAAGCTCATTGATCAGATCCGCAGATGCCCGGATCACTTCTTCATCCGTGTGTTTCAACTTATACGTGAAACTCTCCTCCGGGTCAACCTGAGTTACATGAAATACCACATATTCCGCGCCCATTTCACGGGCCGTCTCCAGATTATCCCGGTAATGGTCTATGAGCATTTTGCGATCAAGATTCATCCAGTCACTGGCACAGCATAAATGTACTCCTACTACCATATCCGGATTCACTTTTCCTTGTGTATCTTTGGATAAGGGCATCAGTTCCAATCCCTTTAATCCCAGTCCTGTATAGAACTGTCTCAGGTCATCTGCGGACGAAAATCTCTGCAGATCGTCCTCAGAAACTGAAAAATTCATCGTCTCTTTCATTGTTACATTTTTCACCTCAAAGCCATATTTAATGTCCGCCCGCGGCCGGGCTGCGGGGATCTTGTTTTCTCGCCCGCGACCGGGCTGTGGATTTTTTGTTTTTCTGCCCGCGGCCGGGACTGAGGAAAGCTTGTTTTTCTGCCCGCGGCCGGGACCGTGGGTCTCAGCGCCCAACTTGCTTACAAAAGTTCCTGCCCTTTTCGAAAACATAGGAACTCGCGGCCACCAATCTGCGTTTCTGACCCATTTCACCCACGAAAGCTTGTTGTGGCACTGGAAAACAGGAACTGGATCGGGGGTGGATGTGATATAGACCCACGGCCCCGCCGGCTTGAGCAAAGGGAGCGGCCACGGCCCCGGCGGCTTGAGCAAAGGGGGCGGTCACGGTCTCAGCAGACTTACAAAAAGGGGCATGCCCCATTGTTTTCTCGCCCGCGACCGGGCTGTGGATTTTTCGTTTTTCTGCCCGCGGCCGGGACCGTGGGTCTCAGCGCCCAACTTGCTTACTAAAATTCCTTCCCTTTTCGAAAAACGGGGAACTCGCGGCCACCAATCTGCGTTTCTGGCCCATTTCGCGCTCAAAAGCTTGTTGTGGCTCCGGAAAACAGGAACTGAAGCAAGGGTGGATGTGATATAGACCCATTATCTAAAAGCATTATTTTGCATATCCACTTGTTATATTTTCTTGTTGTATTTTCGATCACTGTATGTTACTATAATCACATAGTAATTACTGTTCTATTAACTCTCATTCTCGGAAGCTCACTTCGAGCAAATATCCCCGACAATGAACCACAACTAAAGATGGATCTGCTCAGAATTCCGGGAAAGGAGTCTCCGTTCTGTGTAAGTTCCGCTGCTCAGAAAGGAGTCTTTTTATTGTAGTAACAAAACACCATATCAACTGGCATAAAGCCTTTCTCTCCGGTTTTCAAATTGAGTTGGAGCAATGGAATGATATGCTTACCTGGCATTCTGAATTTATTCTGAACAAAGGGCAACGTCGGCTGGATGGAATGATTGTCAAGCGTCCAGAAAGCCCTCCCATCCCTTCCCCCATTGCAAAAATCTTTCGGCAATACAACGCCGTCGACTATAAAGGTCCTGATGAAAGCATGACCATATCCAACTATTTCAAAGCCCTTTCTTATGCCTACAGCATTCCTGATTATCTGAATGATTCTTCAGCAGTCGACCAGATTACCCTGACTCTGGTATCTCATCATTTTCCCAGAAAACTTATTCATTATCTGCAAGAGAAATTTTCTTCTACTTCCTCAAAAATACTTGAAAAAGTTTCTAATGGGATATACTATATGTATAATTATATGATACCCGTTCAGCTGATCGTCCTGTCTCAGCTTGACCCGTCTGAATATCTGTGGCTCTCCTGTCTGTCTAAACACATTACAGCAGAGACACCACTTGTAAATCTCAGACAGGCTTATGCACCGCATCAGGACAATCCACTTTATCAAACTATTATGGATGCTATCATCCGGGCCAATCTTTCGGAAGGAGGAGAATCTCTTATGTGTGACGCTTTATATGAACTTTTTGCTGACCAACTGGATCAACGCCATCAGGAAGGCATAACAGAAGGTATAAGTCAAGGTATAAGTCAGGGCATTAGCCAAGGCATTAGTCAAGGCATTAACCAGGGTATTAGCCAAAGTATGAATCTTATTCTTAAACTTATCTCGGACAATCGCAGTTCTGAAATTGAACGTGTTGCTTCCGATCCGGTTTATCGACAATTACTTATTAAGGAATATCATTTGTAATTTTTTAATATGGGGCTGTCGCACTAACGTGCGGCAGCTCATTTTATATATCCAACACAAAACGCCGAGCTTCGAAAAGCCCGGCGTTCGTGGTATAATCAGTTTATGCGACTAAACAAAATAATACAGAGGGATTATACCTCATTTTCGCTGTATTATCAAATCAAACTTCCGCTGGATTTAGAGATTTCTATTCCATCTGATGATCCAGTTCGTCTGGTAAGTGCCTTTGTGGAGGAAATGGACCTTTCTGAACTATATAAAACTTATGGCAGGATCAGAAAAAATCAGGCAACGCCGCGTCAGATGCTGAAACTCGTTATCTATGCAGCAATGAATCGAATCTACTCAAGTCGAGATATCCGAAAAGCATGTAAACGGGATATCAACTTTATGTATCTCCTTGAAGGAATGCCTGCTCCTGATCATGCAACGATTGCGCGTTTTATCTCCCTACATTTTTCTGCCTGCGCAAAGGTTCTGCTTGCCCAAATGTCAGATCTGCTCTATCTTCTTGGTGAGATTTCGGGAAAGACCATTTTTATTGATGGCACCAAGATTGAATCGGCGGCCAATAAATATACATTTGTATGGAAACGGGCTATTACGAAAAATCAGGCCCGGTTATACACAAAACTAACTTCTTTTGTAGCTGAATGCGAAGAACTCTATGGAATCAGAACCGTATACCATGACCAGATATCCATCCACACATTAAAACGGTTAAAAAAGCAGTTGTGCCGCGTCAAAGTACAGGAGGGAATTGTGTTCGTGCATGGAATTGGACGTAGAAAAACACAGTTGCAGAAATCCCTGGAACAGCTGGATCAATATCTGGAGAAACTAAAGGAATATACGAAAAAACTGTATACGCTTGGAGATAGAAACAGTTATTCCAAAACAGACCCGGATGCGACCTTCATGAGAATGAAAGAAGATGCGATGCTGAATGGACAGTTAAAACCTGCTTATAACATCCAGCACGGAGTGGACTCTGAATACATCACATGGATTGATATTAGCCCGCGTCCAACCGATACATGCACCCTGATCCCTTTTTTGAAAGATATGGAGAGTCACTTAGGATTTAAATATTCAGAAATCGTTGCAGATGCCGGATATGAAAGTGAAGAAAACTATCTTTTCATTGAGGGAAACGGACAGACCGCCTATATAAAGCCGCAGAACTATGAGATTTCGAAAACCCGAAAATACAAAAAAGACATCAGCAGAAGAGAAAACATGGAGTATCACGCAGACAGAGACAGCTATATCTGTCGGAATGGAAGGGAACTGACTGTTACAAATGAACGCAGAAGTAAAACAACCAGCGGATATGTCAGTGTAAAAACTTATTACAGAAGTCCAGACTGTACCGGCTGTCCTTATAAAACGGAATGTATCAAGGGAAACAACTGCAAAACACCTATGGAAAAACGTAATAAAGTGCTGATGGTCTCGAAGACGATGAGTCAAAAACGTGCAGAAGATCTGGAACGGATCACAAGTGAGTATGGAACGATGCTCCGTATGAATCGCAGTATTCAGGCCGAAGGTTCATTTGCTGATGTAAAGGAAGACATGAATTTTCGAAGATATCTGTACCGAGGAAAAGCAAATGCACTGGCAGAGAGCATCCTTTTGGCGATGGGACGAAACATCAATAAGCTTCATTGCAAGATTCAGACCGGAAGAACGGGGAGTCATCTTTTTTCATTAAAGACAGCATAGATTTTAATGGTTGAAAACAAAACAGTTTGAAATCAGGCATGCCGAAAGGGATGTCTGGGAATGAACTGTGTTTATAAGGGATGGGGCAAATCACAACCGATTTCGCCCCCATTTGGGCATAAAGCAGGGCTGCCGCCCAGCAAAAAATATTTGCTAGTGCGACAGCCCCATATTTTATTGTTCTCGCGGCCGAGCTGTAGAGCTTTTGTTTCCCTGCCTGCGGCCGGGATTAAGTGGAGCTTTCCTTGCTGCCCCGCGGCCGGGCCGTGGGGTTCTTGTGTTCTTGCCCGCGGCCGGGACTGTAGAGAGCTTGCTTTGCTGCCCCGCGGCCGGGCCGTGGGGCTCAGCGCTCAACTTGCTTACTAAAATTCCTTCCCCTTTCGAAAACATAGGAACTCGCGGCCACAAATCTGCGTTTCTGGCCCATTTCACCTACGAAAGCTTGTTGTGGCGCCAGGAAACAGGAACTGGAGCAGGGGTGGACGTGATATAGACCCACGGCTCCGACAGCCTTACAAAAGAGGACGTCCACGACCCCGACAGCTTGAGCAAAGGGGCGTGCCCCATTGTTTTCTCGTCCGCGGCCGGGCTGCGGGGATCTTGTTTTCTCGCCCGCGACCGGGCTGTGGATTTTTCGTTTTTCTGCCCGCGGCCGGGACCGTGGGGCTCAGCGCCCAACTTGCTTACAAAAGTTCCTGCCTTTTTTGAAAACGGGGGAACTCGCGGCCACCAATCTGCGTTTCTGGCCCATTTCACCTACGAAAGCTTGTTGTGGCGCCGGAAAACAGGAACTGGAGCAGGGGTGGACGTGATATAGACCCACGGCTCCGGCAAAGCAACAAAGGAGGCGCATCCACGGCCCCGGCAGCTTTGTCAAAAAGGGGCGGCCTCGCCCCGGCAAGGCAACAAAGGAGGCGCGTCCACGGCCCCGCCGGCTTGAGCAAAGGGAGCGGCCACGGCTCCGGCAAGGCAACAAAGGAGGCGCGTCCACGGCCCCGCCGGCTTTGTCAAAGGGGGCGGTCACGGTCTCAGCAGACTTACAAAAAGGGGCATCCTACACCCCTTTACAGATACTCCACCTCAAAGCCAGATTCCTGACAGTATGCATCCACCTTTGACCCCTGATAACACCGGATTTTTGCGGCTTTATTGATGATCCACGGGCCTATGTATTCGGGATCGTGCCGGATCTCGAGGGTGCGGAGGCGGTTGCAGCCGTGGAAGACCCATTTGCCAATATAGCGAATGCTTTCCGGAAGACAGACTTCTGTCAGTTTCGTGCATTTGAAAAATGCGGACTCTTCCAGCACTTCCAGTGACTCCGGCAGGTGAAGTTCCTCCATGCCGCAGAAGTAGAATGCTTCTTTGCCGATGCGTTCCAGTGTCTTCGGAAATTCGATCCGGCTCAGGGATTTGCAGCGGTAAAAGGCCCGGTCACCAATGTCGATGACGCTTTCCGGGATTTTGATATAGGTCAGGGAGGCACATTCATTGAAGGCGTCCTCTCTTATTTTCAACAGGAGGCTATTGTCTGCAAAATCCACCTGTCTTAATTTACGGTCTTCTTTAAATGCGGAGGGCGGGATCTCCGACACTTTGGAGGAAATCTGCATTTCCGACAGGTGCGGGCAGGCGGAAAAGCATCCTTCCGACAGATGATTCACACTGTGGGCCATCCGCACCTTTGTCAGTTTTATGCATCCCTGAAATGCACGCATTCCGATTTTCTTCATGCCGGGTCCGATCTCCAGGCTCTTCATCTTAGAATTTCCTTTGAAAGCTTCTGCGGCGATTATCTGATATTTCTCAGGAATTGAAACTTCTTCCTGCTTCTTGTATATCACCGCACTTTTCTTGTCCAACGTCAGCAATGGCCGCTGCGCTGATCCTTTATATTTCATCATATGGCGTTATTTTTCTCCGTTCTTTCCCTCTGCCCTGTCTCTCAGAGCTGATTGCGTAAAGACGACAACACCAGCGGATGCCTTTGCACCCGCTGGATACTGCCATTTGTCCTTATTTTACCGTGATAGCCAGGAATGATCCTTGCTTGTCTGGTCATAGTTATAGGATCCGCCGTCAGATTTGCCTCCGCCGCTCAGTGTGGAGTGGTCGTGGCTCACCTGCTCATCCTTGATCGTATTGTTCTGTTCCATCTGCTCCCAGAGCTGGTCGGAGATGGATTTTTCCAGCACGACGGTTACCGTATAGGTACGGCTTCCGCGGCTGTTGCTCACCGTATATACCACCGGGGCAGAGAGGTTGACTGCTGCGCCGGATACCGGTGTGACAGTCGCACCACTGGATACGCTGACGGATGGAATCAGGGACGTGGTGTCCGTTCCCATCGGCATCGTTACCTGAATGGTTCCTGCAGTGTCATCAATGACACCCTGACAGCCATCAATGGAAAATGCCGTAATCGACGGTGCGGTGAGTACCTCACCCGGTGTCGACGGATTGACTGCGGCACCATTTCTCAGGACGGTCACCTGATAGGTTCTCGCTATCAGGCCGTCACCGGTCACGGTGTAATCTACCGGATTGGTGAAATCCTGCGCCGTTCCGCTCAGAGGAATGCAGCGGGTCGTGCCATCTGACAGGGTGATGTTCGGCACCAGAGCTGTCACATCCGCATTGGACGGCACACCCTGAATGAGAATCTGTCCCTTGTCGTGGTCAATGGTTCCGTTGTACCGCTCCTCTCCCATGGAAATGGAGAAGGCCGCGATGGATGCATAGGTATTTTTCGTCGCCTTGATGCGGTAAGCTCTCGTGGTCCCATCCTCCGCCGTCAGGGTAATGGTTACCCAGTCAGACAGGTCGAGGACCTTCTTATAATTCAGGCTCACATCTGAAGTCGCCCGCTCCGAGGTCTCGGCATAAAGCCGCAGCTGGGTCAGGTCCGCCTCCGGTCCGAGGAGCAGCAGAATCTCTGTCACCCCATCGGCACCCGTCGACGTGGTGATCTTCTGAATCTCCAGTCCCCGCTGGTTCACATCCTGAATGCCTATCGTGTCTGCTTTCAGCGTCGTACCACTGGATGTCACACCCGCGCTCTGGGTTACCGTCACATGGTAAATCTTCGTGGTCTCGCCATCCTCCGCCTGTACCTGGAATGCCACCGGCTCATCCTTAATAAAGGAATAGGGCAGATCCGGGGACAGCAGCTTCGCACCTTTGGAAAGCTCGATCTCCGGTGTCAGTCCGCTTAAGGAAATACCTTCCGGAAGTGTTACCGTAATGGTTGCGGCATCCTCATCAATGACACCCGTCTTGCCTTCCAGCTTAAAGGATGTGATATTGGCCTCCTTACTGAAGCTCTTGTTAAAATCAAATCCGTCCGCATACAGGGAATAAGGATGTCCGGAACCGCCATTCTTCAGGAATCCCAAATACCACTGCATCGCATAGCATGCTTCGTAAGTGGCCAGCTGGTCTTTCTTTCCACCTGTGATATGGTAGAAATATCCATCTGATTCACTGGCATACGTATCCATCCATTTCTTCATGACACTGTTTCCATTGCCATCGCTGAACCGCGGGTCAGTTGCCGGGTCAATACCCATGGAGCAAAGCGCACAAATAACCTGCGCCACTACTTCACTGTTGTAAGAACCCGTGGAGTAGAACGTATAGTTATCCTCCATACCACGGACACCCTCTGCTGCTTTCTCACCAAGAATGATCTGCAGACCTTCCTGCAGCTTCGCCTGTACTGCCGGATCATTCCGGTACGGATACAGGGACTGCATGATCATGCCTACCATATCAAGACCGAATCCATCAGTACCATAAGTATGGTTGAGAAGCGTATTGAGCATGCTCTCACGGGTATATTTGGCATCCTTCGGAATGGTGTAATTACCCATATCCATGGCAATCAGCCAGAATGCCGGGCCGTTGATGGTATCGTTTTCCGGATAATTATAAAGCTGTGCCACCAGATCACTGATGTCTTCACCGGAAGAATGAATGATCTTCTTACCATCATTATACTCATCCAGTTTCGTACAGTTCACACCCAAAGCCGTAAGCATCATGATCCCACGGTCATAATCCGTCATCTTATTGCGGGCCAGCTTCTTCACTGCCGCTTCCAGATCCAGATTCTTCGGAAGTGCATCTCCCGGCTCCCGTTTCTGATGATCGTAGAAACCGATATTCATGAACTCCCAGTTATCATCAGCACTGGTACGGTATCTGGCAATGATCTTACCCACCATACTCTGACATCTTGCCTGTATATCTGAATCAAACTTCGCCTCCGCTTTGGTCAGTGTTACCGTATACTCCTTCGTATTTCCGAAAGCTCCTGTGACCGTATATTTCACCGGACTGGTGAAATCCACCATCTCCTCCGAAGCCGGGCTTACCTTCGCCCCCTCCGGAAGTCCGATGACCGGCTTCACCATGGACAGATTGGTATCCGCCGATACTGTCACCGTTACCGTGCCTGCGTCCTGATCAATGACACCGTAAGCATTTCCCACCTTAAAGGAAGTCATCTCACAGCTCTCTGACAATGCCGCCTGCACTACCCTCACTGTATAATCCTGGTGTTTCGTACCGTCCTCCGCCGTGACTCTATAGGTCACCGGCGTATCAATTTGCCACGCTCCATCCGAGCGGGTATATTTCGCATGATCTGATACCGTTACCGTTTCTTCCAGATTACTGATTTTTTTTCCATAAGGAACTTTTACCGTAATGCTATGATTCGTCTCATCAATCACGCCCTCATAAGTTCCCAGCCGGAAGCTCAAGATCTTACATTCCTTTGATTTCACCCAGGAAATCTGAACGTTATAGGTAGATGGCTTCTTATAAACGGTATCTTCAATCCGAATCTCCTGAAGCGCATCCAGAGAAATCTGCTCCCCTGTCAGCTTCTGATTCAATTCATTCAGCAGCTGATAAGCCGTACCCGTATGCCGTACCGACACGGTACCCTGCACGCCACCCGTATGAAGGCTTGCCGGAAGATTTAAGGATACCTTTTTTTCCGTATCATCCACCGTCGCCGTATAGGTCTTTCCGTCAATCTCAACGGAAACATCTTTGATCTGTGCCTCCGGTATACCGTGCTCAATGATGACCTGATAATCCTTCTGGACATTCGCCCAGAATTCATGGTAAGCTTCTACCTTTCCCACATAAGTCACCGGCGTGGTCTTCTCATAAGCAGCCACGTTGTAGACCGCGGTATTCTCCCAGAGATCACCGGACTTCTTCGTACATACGGTCCAGCCAGCCGTGGTGATCACCGGTTCTGCGCCCTTATCAACAGTCTTATCGTCCGGAATATAGACGGTAACGGTTCCTGCCTCTTCGTCGATCTGACCCGGATAACCAGCCAACGTAAAACGCTCCATCTTCGGCTCGGAGATCCGGTTCTCCTCCACGAAGTCCATGTACCACTCTGCCTTGGTGAGCAGCGCCTCACACTGTTCCGGCGTAAATACAGCATCTCCGTCCTTTACCAGCCTTGTCATTCGCTGCTCGACCAGCGCTTTGGTAAAGTTCATGCCCGTGCCATCCACATTTGCCAGCGGCGTCTGCATGGTTCCAGTCAACATATTGTACACACGATCCAGCATGAAATCATAGACCGGATGGTAGTCTCCTGCCTGTGCCGTTCCCGCCGTTTTTCCTTCCATCTCCGCCATCATGTCGTTCAGACGATTCATGACACGCACAAACCGCGGTGCCTGATTCAGAAACTTCGGCAGATCACCCTCCGGCATTCGATAGCCTTCCTGCTGTCCCATAATCAGGAACGGAATCTCCCTCTCTGCTCCGCCGTATTCATAACGATAATAAATGATCGTTGGATAATAAAGGTCAATGCCTTTCTTTTCCTCAAAATAAGTAGTTCCTTTTGTATTGTTTCTGTTCGGAACTGTCCAGTAAGAAGCATATGTCGGGAAGGACAGATTTGCCTGAAATCCATTCGCTCCGCCAGCGGATGTATTATGTATCGCCGATGAAGGAACCGGAACTGTATATAATACTCCATTATACTTCGGTCGGAAATAACAGTTATCATCCGCATCCTTCATATGGCTGTTGCCATTGTTTCCAAAATAAAATGATATTTTTGTATAATCACTGGCATGCCAGGTATCTGTCGTAATATACCAGGCATCTTTATACCCCGGAATCAGTATCCGTTCATCCAGGCTGGTCGTCAGTCCCGGCCATCGTTCTGTGTTTCCGGAAAAGGGTTTTGCAAGCACTGTCGCCGCCAGACAGAGTGCCAGCAAGGCTCCCACCACAGCGATCAACGAACGTCTCTTTTTCCTGTTTTTCATGTCCGCATCATCCCTTTACCAGTATTTCGGATATTTATTCTTCTTATGGCTCTTGATGCTATCCGCCTTCTTCCACCAGGAACGGTCTCCCTCCGGGCTGGTGATCTTATCCCACAAGGTATCGGAGACAGACGCCTCCTGCACTTTTACTGTTACCACATATGATTTCTGCACACCAGATGCATTCTTTACAGTATAGGTAACAGAATTTGTAAAGTTTACTGCTGCTCCATTGGCAGGTGTTACACTATCTGCACCAGACATGGCAATGGCCGGACACAGCGAAGTCACATCTGTTCCATTCGGAACTACTACTGTAATCGTACCACTCTCCTGATCAATCGTTCCGCTGACATTTGCTACAGAAAATGCGGTAATCTTCGGTTCAGAGGTCTCTACCGGTTCTGTAGATGTTTTATCAAAGGTCGCCCCGACTGTCACTGTATCTGATCCGGATACTGCCGGCATCACAAAGCTGACGCTGCTATCTGATAAAGTACCTGAACTCAATGACACATCCTTCATGCCCTGGGTAATCTTCCATGCAGACAGTTTATACCCGTCTTTCGGCACTGCAGTTACCGTCACCGTATCACCTTCTACCGCTTTCACTGTACCAGTACCACTAATCAATTCTTCGGAACCACCCGCTACTTTAATCTGGATACTTCCCTGGCTGGCATTACTGGTCACTGTAATCTTCTGGGTCTCTTTCTCCGGCTGGTCAGGAGTCTCTGCTTTCTCACGATCAACGGTCAGCTTCGCCACTGTACTCTGCTCATTATCTGCCTTGACAATAAAATAATATTCACCCTTCGCTACGGTCTTCGATACATGTGCCACCAGAGTAAACGCATCATTATTCAGCACTGCCTTGTCAAAGGTCAGACCTTCTGTCTTCCCGCTATACTTGATCTGCCCATCCTGATCGGTCTCAAAAGCTTCCACCGAAGCACCTGCTGACAGGTTCATACTGGAACCTTTGATCTTCATCTCTCCGGATTCATTTTCCTTCAATGTAATGGAAGCATCCTCCGCCTCCAACATCTTTGTATCCGCAGAAAGAACCGTAATCGTTCCGACAGGAAGCAGTTTTCCTTCTGACGGAGTCACACAGAAATAATACTTATCCGCAGCCACTTCCGGAGCCACTGTTACAGTAATCGTTCCCTTTCCAGCCGTCACTTTGTCCAATAAGACAGTAAGTCCCTCTGTCTTCGGATCTTTCGCAATTCCGGTATTATAGCTCTCCACTACTGTAAATGAGGCAGCCGTACTGTATCCTTCTGCTGTCAGTTCATATGTGGCGGTACCACCCTTTCCGGCAATCAAATCACCCGACTGTTCTCCTATTATCAGCTTTCGAACGCTATCTGGATCTTTCTCAAATATGGCTGTTACTGTCACATTATCAGACGGCATAGAAAATTCAATATAATTAATACTGGCCTGTGCATACTGCTCACTCTCTACCACTGTCCCATCCGCAGTCTTTACCTGTATCTCATCTACCAGATATCCTGATGGTATTTCATTGTCATAATAATATAACTGGATTTTATCTCCTTTCGGACACCATGCAGACAAAGTCTGACCTGTTACATGCAAATCAAATGATACGTCTCCACTCAGTCCCGTCGTCTCCATTGTAATCTGATATGCAGGCTCATAGACTGCTGTCAATGTCAGTGGCTGTGCCGGCATCACAAAGCTTTGATATCTTTCCGTATTCATATGGACTTTTTTCGAAACACCTCCACTATAGAGTTTTGTAGAGTCAATATCTCGATTCTGTTCATCTAACTCCCAATGGGAGAATGCATAATGCTGCCCCTTACTGTTTGTTACCTCACTATACGGAGATGCTGCCGTCACTGTATACTCGACCTGATTCTCCGATATGTTTCTTTCTGTACATTCAATTTCTGCATTATTCAGTCCTTCCGGAGAAACTTTAATTACAGGTTTATATGTCTCTTCTGTTGAATCAAAGACAACTGTATATGTCTTTCCCAAAGATGATTTGTATTTGTCCTGATCTGTTGTGTTCAGATTCTCATTATATGGATAAACCGTATAAGTTAAATTTTTATCCGCAAAAGAAGCCGCATTCTCATTCCAGCTTCCCTTTACCCCATCAGGGAATTCAACAACTGCATTTGTCAGTTGCAGGGCTGCATAATCCTCTGCCTTTCCAGTAATTGTGATCGTATTCTTTTCATTATCTATTTTTGCATTCGTACTTCCCAATTTAAAAGAAGTAATTGCAGGAACCGCAATTTTATGGGTCTGTACATATTCTACATATTCGTCAAGTACATTCACGGCTCCTTTATAAAAAGAATCCGTATAAAATCCGGCCCCATCCAATGAAGGATATTTGTTTACATCATATGTTAATAATCTAAATGCCAATTCATCTGAATATTCAATATCATCTATTGAGATCGTATTATCAGATATACCTGGCTTTTGCAATACGAGATACAGTTCTCTCGCTACTCTTTTTAACAGTTCTTTATGTTCTGGATAATATACCTGAAGTTCTGTATTCGACTGTTCATCAATTGTCTTTACAAGTTGTTTAAGTTTATTTAGTGATAAATTTAATGTGGCAATGGTTTCTTCTGTTGGAATGGGATCTTTTTTCCAATCCACCGTACCCTGCCATCCAAGAAAACATACAGGAATTCTTGCACCACTATCCAGTTTAATGTATTTCAGCGGTGTAGCAGATACTTGATTAAAATTCCATTTTAATTCATCTTCCTCAAATGTAATACTGGTTGAGAAAAATCCTTTTCCTGCACTGCCATTTTTCCAACCTGTAGGTAAATCCTTCGTCATAGGGACTGGATTTCCATCCAGAAAACTCCGATATTTTTCATGAAGTGGGTCATCCTCCGCAATAGCTTCTCCATCCACATAGGAAGGAATTAAAAACTTCAACGAACCATACATTCTAGGTTTAACGACATTCCAATGTGTCAATATAACGTTGTCTTCCGTATATGTCTTACCTATTCCACCTATGGTTTTTCCATCATTTCTAATTGTTAAAGAATACTTTTCATCTTCATACCAACACGCTGATGAAGCTTTTGCACAATACGGCATCCATAATCCAGAAAAAAGACTGATCGACAACACTCCGGCAAGAATTGCCGTAAACTTCTTTATTTTCATAGTCTTACCTCATCATTTTCTGACTTTGGCAGCAGCGACGGAATTATTTCCGCCGCTGCTATTTTTTCTACAGACAGTTTTTACCAAAGTCAGTCACTTTTCAGGATTATTAATTCTCATATATTGCTATAACCGGAACACTGGACTTGGAACCCGTACTTGCTACCTCAATATAATAATTATATCTGGTAACAGTCGGCCATGTATCATTTCCAACGGTTCCTCCTTCTACAGTCAGTGCATTATAGGATACGGTTCCTCCTTCAGAACTCAATTCTAATACATTTGTATCCTGTGTGGTACTATTCGTCGTTGCCGCATTTGACGTGATTGCCATCCCAAAAATCATGGTAAATGATAACGCCGCCGCCAGAACCTTCTTAATTCTGTTCATCTTCATAACCTAATCTCCTTTTTCGATTGAAAGCCTCCATTTTTGTTTACTAGTTCCATATTCAGTTGTAATGTTTGCTTAGCCTCCCTTCCAAAGCATCGTCAGTTCCTCCTTCTTTCGTATTTGCCGGAATTGTATGAAGTTCCGACAGTTTCCTATCTAAATCAACCTTTGAAACGCATCTGGTTGATTCATACCATAAATTAATTCCTTACTCCGTCCGAATTGCTTCATTGGGACTAATCCGCATGGCATTCAGTGCCGGTGCCAGTGCAGATAATAGTGCCACCACGCCTGCGAACAGGACGCCGCCTGCCGCCAGCCACAGCGGGATGATACTCTTCACCTGCATGGTCTGGAAGAGTACCGGAATCAGTCTCGCCATTACGAAACTCAAGAGCAGTCCGCCGATACCTCCCAGGATACCCACCAGCAGTGCTTCCGTCAGGAACATCATGGCGATGTCCTTTAAGTCCGTTCCAAGGACCTTCAGCACGCCCACCTCTCTGGTCCGTTCATTGATGGACATCATCATGGTGTTGGCGATGCCGATGCCGGATACGATCATGGCGATGAGGCCGATAGCGCCCAGCATTCCCTGAATCTGACGGGACTGGGTACGTACCGTCTCCAGCATGTCATTTAAGGAATAGGTGGAAAATCCCGCATCCCGGATAGTCTGGGCGATCTCCTGCACCTTTCCTACGTCCTGTACTTTGACCCACACCGTATCGTAAGTCTTTCCTTTGGCTTTCTCCGCCGCCTTCTCCCGGTCACTTTCCGCACTGGAACCGGAGTTTCCGCTGCTGTTACTATCCGAAGAGGAAGCGGATCTCTGCTGCTGTGCCGCTGCAGAGGGATTTGCCTCAATCCACTCTTCCAGACGCTCCCGGTCAAGGAATCCGGAGGTGGAGAAGGTATAATTCAATGTAGAGCATAAGCCTGTCACATTCAGCCGGTAGAGGCTGCCGCTCTGGACTGCCCTGCCGTCATCTCCCGCTTCCTGCTCATTGGAGAGGGCAGAGTAATCGAAGGTCAGGCGGATATTTCCCCCCATGGGGTCCACATAGGGATTTCCGTCCTCATCTACGGCATCTGCCCAGTCCTGGTTGGGATCTGCGAAGGAAGCTGCCACGTCATCGGTGAGCATGACTTCCGGCTTGAACCGAAGTCCTTCCCCCGGCATGGTTCCTTCCTCAGGAGTGAGAAGGAACTGGTCTGCCGTGGTAAGATCCAAACCATAGAGCTTCACCATGGAGATGTATTTTCCACTTTTCAAATAGGCGGTCGCCTGTACCACAGGAGTCACGGCATCCACGCCATCCAGCTTCTTCATGGCATCCACGGCTTTGTCATTTAACAGTGCCTGAGCCCCCCGCTCGTCAGTGGAGGGGGTCACGTCGATCTTCGTCAGGCTTCCCATGGACTGGATGGTCTCTTCATAGGATTTTTCATATCCGATACCCACCGAGATCAGGACGATGATGCACATGACGCCGATGGCCATGGACAGTGCGGTCAGCACCGTCCTGGCTTTTCTCCGGGACAGGTTAATGACCCCGAACCGGAAGAAGTCCTGAAACCTCATAGTCACTCGTCTCCTTCGCTGCTGTCAGTCTCTGTTCCCTCACGGTCTGTTTCGTCTTCCTCGTCCCAGTCAGCATCTTCCCCGTCTGCATTTTCCGGAGTCTCTTCTCCGTTTTCTGCTTTCTTTTTCTTATACAGGAAGTAGCCTGCCACGCCTGCAGCGATGAGCAGGAGTAAAATGAGGATCAGAATCCAGAAGGGGAATCCGCTCTTCTTCTCGGTCTCCACTTCCTCGGACATGGTCTCTACAGCCTGTACGACGTTGACCGGAAGGTCTACGTACTGGGTATAGAGTTCTCCGTCGCTGTCCTCATAGCTGATGAGCAGGGTGCCGTTGAAGCTTCCGCTCTTCGCGGTCTCCACTTCGATATCTGCGGACAGGCTGCCTGCCGGGAGGACATCTCCGCCATAATAAGTTTCCGCCATACTGATGCCGTCCATGGCGGTGATGGACAGGTTGT
Organism: Clostridiaceae bacterium Marseille-Q4143; assembly: GCA_018228645.1. GTDB lineage: Bacteria > Bacillota > Clostridia > Lachnospirales > Lachnospiraceae > Hominiventricola > Hominiventricola filiformis. The sequence goes on along the minus strand of CP073693.1, from coordinate 2,103,528 downwards.
AGGCTTTGGTGCGGCCCTTATTGATGATATTCAGGCTCACGGAGAAGGGTTCGTCCGTCTTCGGTGTGCCGTAGATCACCGGTGTATCCGCCATCACATTCATGGGCTGCTTGATGGGGATCATGATATTCTGACTCACGGCTCTGGTAGCCATGGAGGTATTTGCATAGTTATTGGTCACCGTAATGGTGGTGGAACCTACGGGAGCTGCCGCCGGTACGGTCACCCGGAAGGTAGCCTCTCCGGTCTGGCCCGGCTTCAGGACACCTAAGTATGCGGTATCGCTGCTTCCGGTGGTCAGGTTCAGCGCCGTCGGATCTGCGATGGCGATGCTGGCTGCCGTATCCACGATGGTTCTCTCGTTGGAGTTATTGATGAAGGTCATACGGATGACGCCCTCATCTCCTGCGGACAGGTAATCGGTCTTCTCCAGATGTTCCAGTTCTCCGGTGCCGGAGCTTACCAGATATTTGGAGGAAATATAGTAAGGAGTCGTGTCTTCGTCACTTAACTGTACTTTACTCCAGGTCTGGTCTTCGTTCTGCTCCAGACGTACCATCTGGGTATTGGCGGGAACGGTCTTGTAGATCTCTGCCTTGGTGCTCATGCCTTTGCGGACATTAACCTTGGAAGTGGTGGTCACGATCTCCTGAGGATCTTTTTGTTCCTGTTCGTCTTCCTTCTTCACTTTCCAGAGGGTCCAGTTCTTCATGGTAGCGACCGGCGCCATCTGGCTTAAATCTTCATAGCCGTCCTTCACATAGATGTAGGCGGTGAAATTGCACTCTCCGGTGATGCCGTTCTCTTCGTAGCTTGCCCGGAAGGTGACCGGTTTGTTGCCGGTGGTGGCATAGGGAGAGGTCATGAAGGTATAGGTAAAGTTCTGGGTATCCCCGGTTTCCATGTCGTTCAGGCTGATGCCATAGGCCAGCTTGTCCACTACAAACGGAAATTCATCCAGGGATCCGGAGATCACCGGAGATACTGTGATGTTGGACAGGTGGCCGCCTTTATTGACCAGCGGTACGGTCAGGGTAATGCTCTGTCCCGGGGAAGTGACCGGGGAGGAGTTGACGGCGCCGTCTGCAAAGCCGCCGATCTCCAGCACGCCGATGTTGCTGACCACACCGGAGAGTTCGCCGTCACCAACGACCGTTACGTACTCGGTCAGGGTGAAGGTCACGTCCTCGGTGATGTCAGTGCCGTTGGCTGCGTCTTTTCTCCATACGGTGGCATTGACCGTGAAGTTCATGGGGTAGACACCCTTCTTGGCAAATTCGGAAATCCGGAATTTGTACCATACTTCTGCGGTGCTGTTGTAAGACATGTCATCGAGATGTCTGGTGTAGCTGGCATCAATGACGTCAAAGGGCCAGGAAGTGGTTGCCGTACTCTGGCTGGTGCCGCTTCCGGTGCCTGTTCCGGAGCTGGAACTGGAGGATCCGCCGCTGCCGGAAATATTCGGCTTGATGGTGATATTCCGGAGGGTATAATTCTCGCTTGGAAGATACTCTCTGTTCACGGCAATGGGAAGTACCACTTCCACCACGTCTCCCGGAACACCTTTCGGGGACTGGGCACCTACGTCCATCAGTACCAGTGCATTGGCATTGCTGGGAGTGATGGTCACGCTGGTGTTGGGCTTCTCATTGACGGTGTTGTTGCCGCTATTGCTGCCGCTGTTGTCGTCACCGGACGTGTTCTTATCCGCACCGGTGCCTGCCTGGGCTGCTGCTTCTGCTGCCGGAGCCGCCTGTACCGTCTCCGGGGTGATGGTCTCTGTCTGTCCGGCTGCTTCCGTTGCCGGAGCGGCCTCCTCGACCTGTGCGGCAGGGGTGCTTTCCTCTGCCGGGGCAGTCTCCCCTCCCGGCTGTGTTTCCTGGGTCTCTGCTACCGGAGCTGCTTCAGCAGCGTCTGCCGGGAGAGAGACCGAAGTCGTCAGGACCATGGCTGCAAGTGCCAGCGTCAGTCCTTTTTTCCAGATGCTATTCTTCATATCACTTTTCCTCCTGATATTACCGATTCTTCGGTGCGGATGATGCCATCCTGTATGTGAATCTCCCTGCCGGCATAACGTCTCATGTCGGGATCGTGAGATACTAAGATAAATGTGGTGTTCCGTTCTTTGAATATATTCTTCAGAAGCTCCATGACTTCTTCCCCGGTCTTCGTATCCAGGTTGCCGGTGGGTTCGTCGGCAAAGACGATCTCCGGCGCGGTAATGATGGCTCTTGCGATGCCCACCCGCTGCTGCTGTCCGCCGGACAGCTCGGAAGGCTTATGTTCTGCATGCTCGGCAAGTCCTACCTGGGCGAGCATCTTCATGGCTTCCTCCTCCCGCTCCTTCTTCGGCATGCCACGAAGTGCCAGCGGCATGGCCACATTTTCCAGTGCGGAATACTGGGGCAGAAGGTTATAAGACTGGAAGACAAATCCGATGTGTTCCCGCCGGAAGCGGATCCGCTGTCCTTCGCTCATCTTCTCGATATGCTTGCCGCGGATCATGATCTCCCCTTCGGTGGGAGGTTCGAGACCTGCCAACAGGTTTAAGAGGGTGGATTTGCCGGAACCGCTTCGCCCGTAGATGAGCACCCAGTCCCCTTTGTTGACGGAGAAGCTGACCCCGTCCACCGCATGGACGGTGCTGTCGCCCACCTGATATTCTTTTTTTGCATTTCTGACTTTCATAATCACTGGCATTCCTGTGCTCTCCTGCTCTGTCTTCCGGGCGGCATGGTGTAATGCCTGTCCTCCCCGGTAAGTCCGAATTTTACTTTTACTCTGTTTAATTTCCTCGTCCATGGCTCTCCCACCGCCCACAGTACCAGGAAGGTACAGACACCGTGGCTTAAGTCAAAGAAGAAACTTGACAGATAGACGGCTCCGATGGTCTTCCAGTTGATGGGGCTGATGTAGCCGATCAGGTAGAAGAGGTTCATGAACCATCCGTACCCGAAGCCGGTGGCCAGTCCGAAGAGGCAGAGCCTTAAAGGTGCCCGTCCGGTAATGCTTCTGGCATAGGCGAGAAGGTCACCGCGCTTCGTATGTTCCGGAAAGATCCGATCCCACAGGGGAGCCTTGAAGACATTTTTCCGGACCGCTCCTGTGGCCTGTATTTTTCCAAATGCTCCTGCATTCTGAAGGAGTCCTGCGATAAATCCGATCATGCCCCAGGAGAACATCTGCCATGGGGTCCAGGGACCCTGTCCGAAGATGAAGTTGCTGACGAATCCGGTCAGCGCTCCGGTTAAGAATCCACTCTCCGGCCCGAAGACCACGCCTGTCATGATGACGATGGCACTGACCGGTTTGAAATTCGGGAGTGGCACGATGGCAAATACGGTCCTGCCGACTACCCCGAGGGCTGCCATCACTGCGATGGGCACCATGTCCCTTGCCTGGGGCTTTCTTCCGAAGATCAGGAAGAAGGGGACGAAGGACACGATGAGGAAAAACAGTGCCAGCGCCACATCGGAATTCATGATCACGATGTCCACCCAGGTCCGTTCATCCCCGAATTTCAGAGGCGGACGGTAATGCTGGAACACCATGTAGGCTGCCAGGAGAAGCGGCATGGCCGTCACCAGGAACCAGGCTGCATGTTTGGTTCTTCTGTTTGCAAAGAGTCCCTGCACGCGGCGATCACCTCCTCACAGGTAATGGCGTCCGGAAAATAATTCCCAGCGATGCGGTTGGCGTCAGTCGTATAGAACTGATTGCCTGCAAAAAACCGGTGAGGCTCGTCCTCAGAATGCACTGCGCCGTCAAATAACATGGCACACCGGTCTGCATACGCTGCTGTAAAATCAAGGTCATGTGTCACCAGAAGAATGGAGATTCCCTGGCTGCACAGATTCTTAAGATGCCGTCCCAGCTGTTCCTTTGTCCAGGCATCCATGCCTTTGGTGGGTTCATCCATGAGGAGCACTTTCTTCTGTCCGAGTAACAGCTTGGCCGCCGCCAGTCTCTGGGTCTCCCCGCCGGACAGGTCATAGGGGTGTCGTTTTAAAAATCCTGTAAGCTCCATTCTTTCTGCCATGTCAAGCGCCCGGGCTTCGTCGCCGTCTGCGCCATCCAGGAGTTCTTCCTCCACCGTATCTTTGATAAACATGGACTGTGTATTCTGCGGTAAATACCCCGCCGGTTCTTTTCTTACGTATTTTACGTTTCCTCTCCACGGCTTTTTGATACCGCTTAAGATCTTTAAGAGGGTCGTCTTACCTGCTCCGTTTCCTCCCAGAAGGCAGAGCAGTTCGCCTTTATAGAGGGTCAGGGACAATCCCCGAAGCACCTCTCCTACGGTTCCATTCTCCTGTTGATAATGGAACCAAAGCTCATTAGCAATAAGAACTTTTTCCTTTTCCTTCTTATATATATGTTTTCCAATTATTGTTCTTGCTTTCTGGTCTCCCAGAAGCTGCCGCATGAGGTTTCTTCCCTCACCGGCTTTTAATGGAAGTGGGACACTTAAGAGCTGCGCCGCTCTCACAGAAACGTCCGTCCGTTCCTCATTTCCTGTCTTCCTCAATTCACCGAAGATTTTCACTGCAGAAGGAAGTCCCGGATACATCCGGTTCTTCTCTTTTGTACTGGTAAGCCGCTCCACGATCTCTCCCGGAGGGCCTTCCATCGTAATCACGCCGTCTTCCATGACCGCCACCTGGGTGGCTTCCGGAAGGACCTTCTCCAGACGGTGTTCCGTCAGAAGGATGCCGACCCCCAGCTCACTGTGTACCCGCTGAATCATGGAGAGGAAGTTATCCGCTGCCAGTGGATCCAGCATGGAGGTGGGTTCGTCTAAGATCAGAAGCCCCGGATTCATGGCCAGCGTGGATGCCAGGTTCAGAAGCTGCTTCTGTCCGCCGGACAGTTCACTTGTCTTCTTCCGGTACCAGGGGGCGATTCCGAAAAAGGAAGCCATCTCAGCTACTCTTCTTCTGATCACCTGGGTGGGCAGTCCCATATTTTCCAGTCCGAAGGCCAGCTCATGCCACACGTAATCGGTGACGATCTGGTTATCCGGGTTCTGCTGGACGAACCCGATGGAGGAGGCGCTCTCCTCCGCAGTCAGGTCATGAATGGATCTGCCTCGGTAGTACACGGTTCCTTCTCTGGCTCCTGCGGGGGTAAGCTCCCGCTTCGCCTGCCGGAGAAGGGTGGTCTTGCCGCAGCCCGACGGGCCGCAGAGTACCGTGTAGGCACCTTCTTCTATGGTAAGGGAGACGTTATCAAGCGCCCGCCGGTCAGCTTCCGGCCATGCAAAGCTTATGCTGTCATACTGTAAGAGCGCCATCTGAGTGCCTCCTTCTTCTCAAGTAATACCGGCAGGAAATAAAGTAAGATGAGGATCCCTCCCTGCCAGAGGTTCCCTGCCCCTTCCGCCAGTGAGCGGATACGGGGATAGAATTCCACATAGCCAAATCCGAATGCCCGGAACAGGATGGCTGCCGCAAGAAGGGCCGCGATCAGTCCTAAGCATCTGGCATCCCGGCTGTCAAACCGGAACAGGTGATAGGTGGTTCTCCGTCTCTGTCCAAAGCCCCTCGCTTTCATGGAATCCGCCGTCTGTACTGCATTTTCCATGCTCCAGGTCAGGAGGACGGATAAGTTCCGGACCGCTGCCGCCATGCGCTGGGTCAGACGGTTTTCCTCTCCGTGAAGGGTGCCCTGTACCTGCCGGATCTCCTCCGCCATACTTTTAAGCTGCGGGATCAGCCGCAGGGTCAGCGTAATCAGAAGTGCCGCCGCCGGGGCGATCTGTCCGAAGAGAAAGAGGAACTTGTCACTGGTGATGACTTCCTGATAACAGGCAAACCACAGAACCACCGCTGCCAGCTGACAGGCGGATACTGCTCCGTATCCGATCGCCTCCAGCGTAATCCACTGATCGAATAACATAAACAGCATGGTCACGCCCCGGTGGTTAAAGAGGGGATTCGCCACCACAATGACCAGCATCATGGGAAGCAGGAACCGCATGGTTCCAAGGAGGCTTTTCCATCCTTTCAGGCAGACCAGAAAGGCTGCCGCCCCCAGAAAGGATAACGGTGATAACACCGGATGCATACAGGCCAGCGTCATGCCGATCACTGCTGCGAAATAAGTAAAGGAGACTGCGGGGTGCAGCCCCTGAAAATAGCCTTTTATCATTCGTGTGTCTCCGTCCAGTCTTCGCCCATCCAGTCCTGACCTAAGTCCTTTCCAAGGTCACAGGTGTAATTCCACTCGATGACGTCACCATTTTTCACGACATACTGTCCGCATCCGTAGTTCGGATACCAGCCATTCACACAGTACATCCAGCCCGACCACCGGCCTCCGTCGAATTCATAGAGGTTATTGATACCCTGGATATACTGTCCGCCGTTGCTTCCCTTGTACTGCATCTGCAGCTTGTAAGTGTCCCGGACATCACAGAGCACATCGAATACGGTATCGCCGTCTTCAAAGGCAACTTTCGTCGTATCTAAGATGCATCCGCTCTCCGGCACGATGCCAGCCCATTTGGCTTCCTTCGCCATACCGATATTCACGGCGGTGTCACACCGGATGCTGATGGTGACGGTATTTTTATTGGTGTCCTTGTCTTTATTGTCCTTCTGGTCGGAGGAGTCCTGGTTTTTGTCTTTGTCACTCTTCCCGCTGTCTTTCTGATCGGAATTCTCTTTGCTGTCTGATTTCTGATCGGATTTGTCAGAGCCTTTCGTCTTTTTCTTCGTCTTCTTGCTGTCCGTCTTCTGACTGTCCCCATCATCGGAGGTATCCGCTACATTATTCACATTCTGAAGGGCATTGGCCTGCTCATCGGAATCTTCCGTCTCCTCCGCGGCCTCTGCTTCTTCTGTCTCTTCCTTCTGCTTTTTCTTCGCTTTCTTCGCTTCCTCTGCCTGCTTCTGGGCTGCCTTTAACTGGGCCTTCGCTTCATCCCGGTCTAAAAGTTCCCCATCGGCATAGTAGTCGATATCCATACCTGCTGCCGCTTTCGCTGCTTTATCCGCGCCACAGCCGCTTGTACCGATAAGCGCTGCTGCCAGTATGAGTGTCACTGCCGCCTTTTTCAGCCATTTCCTTTTCATTTTGTTTTCCCCTCCCTTGAAAATGGGTAATAAAAAAGGCAACGGAAAATACAGACCCATTGATAGGATCCCTCCGTTACCTTCGGTGTAATGTCACTGTGTGTTCGACATGAAATTCTTCAGCGAATTTCTTACCCTTATCAGGCTGCTTCTCTATCGTCCGACTATTACGGTGCCACATCATGTTCAGGAGTTCCGCCTGACTTGATATTGATTCAGCCTTTATATTGATTAAATTCTTCTTTTTGCCTTTTTCCAGCTCTGATTATTCTGACTCATTTGGGATTACCCACTCGCTTGCCCCACTCTATTGCATCCTGACGTCTTCTCATGCAATCAGGATCATTCAATATAGGTAATCCAGCAACTGTGAGAACATTTTTCCATATACCAAACCGTCGTTTCAATGCTGTACTGTTCGGCATATCTTTTTGTGATGGTGAATATCCATGCTTTTCATAATAACGGATCAGCAAATCCAACATCTTATGATCATCTTCTGTCAACGGATCACCTTTTTTCCATCGCTGCACCTGATCCTGTTTTAACTTATTTCCAGTTTTGCTTTTCTTAGGATCTTCTCTTCTCACCTTTTCCCCTTCGCCCATCAAAAATGAATCTTTGACGTGCCTCCAAAGATATTCCATGATATATCAACTAGTAAATGCTGTATTCTGACTTAGACCTTCATGCCTACTCGTCGCCCTTCTCAGTTGCCCAATGGTTATTGCGACTTTCGTAGATCATTACAGCAGGGATAAAAACTGTAGCAGATTCTCACTGCTTTCCCAGAACCGGATTCGATTCTGACTCATTTACTTTATTTGATATCAGTATTGATTTATTCTGTCTTAAAGTGGATATACTAAGTATTAACAATGCAATACATCCTAGAATATACCCATCTAAGAATGAATCCGGTTTTGGGCTGTAAAACAGCATGTTTCAGCATTTCCTGACCAGAATTTTGACGGCTGACAGATCTTATGACATACACAGGCTGCTGATCTGAGACTTCTTGTATTCCATGGATGGATGTACATATCTGTCTAATGTAATCTTCACGGAGGAGTGACCAAGAAGTTCACTGAGCACTTTGATATCCATCCCGGACTCTATGCACCGGGTAGCGAAAGTATGCCGCAACGTGTGAAACTTAAAATCCCGCAACCCATGAGTCTTGCAAAATTTCTTGAACCATGAAGTCATCGTCCGAGGTTCTACGGGTTTAAGATTGCCTGACAATACAAAATCAGCATCTGAATGCAGTTTCTTTTTCTCTTCCAGCCAGCTTCTCAATTGAGGATGAATGGGAATCGTTCTTTCTTTATGATTTTTCGGCGTATCAAGAAGCAATCTTGTCTTTCCCAGCTTTGCGACCTGCTCTGGCAGATTTTGGACGCGCTGCAATGTATGCCGAATATGAAGAACCCCTTCTTCTGTATCAATATCCTGCCATCGGAGTGCACACAATTCGCCGAGGCGAATACCTTCAAAAAGAGCAATCAGGATTCCAAGGGCGGTTGTATCCCGATTATTCATACAGCTGTGAACCAGAATGGCTGACTCGGAATTGGTCAGAACTTCGATCTGCTTTGCTTTATCTTTTATCTTTTTTTGTTTCGGAACAATATGCAAACTACCCGGAGCCTGCGCCAGACAATTTTTTAAAATGGTATTCACTGTTTGGATAGAACTTTCCGACAGTGAATTTTTTAACTGCAAAATCAAATTTTTATAGAGTTCTTCATCAATCTCCGTGATCGTTCTGTATCCCCACGCTGGAATAATATAGCGCTCAAGATAGTTCTGGTATTTCATTCGTGTAGAATGTTTCCAGTCAGCACTGTTTTCAGAAATCCATTTCAATGAAGCCTCGTAAAATGTGATAGGGTCTTCAGTGACAGGTGGATGAATCACCATCTCAATTTCATAATCTTTCTTGCGTTGAAGAGCCTGACAACAGGTTGGGGCATAGAGTGATTTGTATAAAATCTTTCCTTCCGCAGTCCGACCAGTGATAATTCTTGCTTCCCAACGACCATCTTTTCTCTTGTATACATTCTGTCCTTTCTTCATACATTTCCCTTTCCGGAGTTTCCCTGATGACCAGTTTTCTGACGGTTTATATCGCACATATCTGTGCAAAATAAGAAAAATACCTATATAATAAGAACGTCTGAGCAATCAATTTTTGACAAATTGCCCAAAAACAATTGACAAAACAACCGGATACATATATTATTCATAGTAAAGAATGCTTCTTAGATGGGTATATTCTAGGATTTTTCTTAATATTAATTGCTATGCTCCACTTGTTGGGGAATCCCCCAATCCCCTGAAGCTCATCTTTCGATGAGGCCACGCTTCGGCATCTGTTGTTCTTCATTCAGAAATGTTCTTGTGATTTCCTGTGCGAGTTGAAATTTTTTCATTTCCGATCTTACTTCCCTGTATTCGCGATACCATTCTTTCTTTTGTTCCAACACTTTTGTATATTCTTCTGTAAGCTCTTTATATCTTGGTAAGGCTTCTTTTCCAAATTCAGAGAATGCAGTTTTTGCAGCTTTATAAAGGAGTAATGCTTCTTTATTCTCTTCATAAAAAACTCTGCTGTATCCGGATTTCCGGTACGCATCATATACACTTTTTGTTTTGGAATGATTCCAGAATCATAAAAACCTTTGGTTTTTGTAAGGACGGCGTTCTATTTTTTTGTTTAAATACAAAGTAAAAAGCCCGAAAATCCAGACAACTGGACTCTCGGGCTTTTTAACACCTGGCGACTTACGAAACAATGAACATCGCCAATCTATTTCTTAACTCTTCCATCAGGCAGAATGGTGCCGCTACAACTTTCCCCACAAGTTTTAACAGAAACATAAGCAAATCCTCCTCTTCTTCCTTCATTAACAAAAGTATAAAAAAGAGTTTCTCACAACGCAAGTTTGTCGAATAAAAATTTTATATGGATGACAGGCGCAACAGAATCTGCCGTGCCTGTTCCCATAGTTCTTCCTGTCGGTTCTGAAGATCCCGAATATCCTCTTCATAGATATTTCCGGTTGCATTGGCTTGACGGGCGTGTTGATTCAGATTGTTGCTACAATGCCGCAGAAGCGAAACCATTTCCCTGACATCTTCCAGATCCAGTTTTACACAATATCCGTCCAATGCTATTTTCCGAATGTAAAGATACTCAGCCGTATTCAAATATTGAAAAGAAAATTTATTTAACACGATGTGAAATCCCTAGTGAAAATATTATTTTACTTCGAAATAATGATACTATATATCTTTTTGCTGAAAGTGAATATGCACTAATATAACGAAAAAGAACCTGAATGTAATCAGGTTCTTTTTCGTTATATTTAATATCAAAGATAAAATTATTTATTTGTCACAAATTATTTTTCATGATTTCCATATAGTTTTCCGGGAATCCAATCAACTTCAAGTCAATATCATCACTATACTCACTTATCACATTTTCCACGGTTTGGATCAAAGATTTTTTACTACTCTCATCTGGTAATCTTTTTAACAAGACCAGCGTATACGCAAATAATGAATTATTCTTTATTTCTGGATGTTTTCTCAAAAATGACGTTGTAAACTTTGCCGGAGGATTAAAATCTGTATTATACATTCTAGCTGCATGCGCACATTTGTTTCGTAAAACCGATAAACAATGAAGATGATTTTCTAATGTATCTCTTCCAACACCAACCATATGAGCAATGGCATCTTTTTCTGAATAATACATAGAGCTGTATAATTTAGACATATTAGAAAAAGACATTAATTCCACAATAACCCACAATGGCATTTTACTAGAATATTTCATTTTATGATGCTTCACAATCAAGCTATCTTTATAATAATTTTTCTCCCTGCTGAAATTTTCCATAACTTCTCTGTAACCCTTTTTGTTATAGAAATTATTCTCATCATAATGCTGATCATACGGAGTCTCCGTACATTTAGCAATTGAAAATCCATATGCAATCTGCGTCCTATAATATACTTCTGCTTTTTCAATATACCGCCGGAATGTATCACGTAATATTTCATCCACTTTATATAGATGATATACCGTTTCAAATGTAGTCCCCTCTATATAGTCACTACCAGAAGGGTCTTGTCTAAATTGTAAAGCATAACCCGTAAAACGATAATAATTTACTCTTTTCAAAATATCTTTTGCTTTCTCTCTATCTGTGATAATCATACCATGGGCTGCTAACTTATCCAATTGTTCATCGAAGGTCAATGGTTTTTTCAAATCCATAAAATCTCTCCTTAACGTAAAAAAGCTGAGCACAAGTCTCAGCTTGGTCCCCAATGTCAAAAAGACTTCGGGCAACTCTGTTACATATAGTATATTCAAAAAACAAAAAAATTGCAATAGTTTTTATTATTTTCATTGATAAAAATCTACCACATTGAGTCTTAGTAGTCTAAACCGTAGTAATTCCAAGGCTTTCTGCCATATATTGCCCTGTGTTGCCTCAGAATGCCCTGTTTTGCAAGGGTTTCCGGGGTTATGGTGATATGCTCTAAAATTACAGATTGTGGCAAATCAGAGCAAGATTGAGCAAGTTGTTACTACCTGTTAGTAGTAAAATTAATAGTAAAAAAGATTTTCTTACTACTAATACTTCCTATTTTCCATAGCGCTTTCCATCTACTCTGCGGATATATTCCTTTTTCTGCAAGGACTCCATAATTCGTTTTACGGTGCTAAGAGATTTTCCTGTCTCTGCCACAAGCTCTTTTTGCTTAATGGACGGATTCTTGTAAATCAATTTCAAAAACACAAAATATTTTATTTTTTGAAGGTGGAGACTATGTAAAGGCAATCCGAAGGCTGCCCCAGGCATCAAGCCTATTCTGTTTACACAGGTTCATTATCATCTACATCGACGGAGCTATCATTACAAATCACAGCTGTGTAACCTGGTTTTCTTTTATCGTATACAATGTCGCCAACTGTTTTTCCATCTCTCACAAATACTTCCATATCTGCGCTACATTTCGGACATTTAACTTCTTTAATTGAAATCATATTTCTGGCATCCGTACATCCTGAAAAAAATCCCATTTTTTCACTTTTTTCCTGTATACATTTTACTATTTTCTTAACCTATCATTTATTGCTTCAAAATTTTCCTTGCAAGCGTATGAATTTCCGGAATTTCCATCATTAGTTCATCTCCAAGCAATCCCTTTCTTGCGATTTCTGTATCTGTTGAAATAACTGCCAACACCTTACTCTGATCGTCAATAGACTCCAACATTGTTGGCAAAACCAGTTCATTTACTTTATTTAACACAAAAAATACAGGTTTTCCAATGCTTTCCCCCAGCTGTTGGATTTTTTTCGTCAGCTTCAATGATTCAAAAGAAGGATCTACGATCATTAAAATCAAATCTACACTGTTATCTACACCACGTCCAAAATGTTCTACCCCAGCTTCCATATCCAGCAATGCAACTTCATTATCTCCTACCGTCAGATGTTTAATAAATTGCTTTAAAATACTATTCATTGTGCAGGCACAGCCTTCATTTGCCTGATGTATTTTTCCACTGGAAATAAGCATCACGCCATTGTTTCGTGAAATATATTCTTCAGGTATCTCATTCAATGTAAATGGTCCCGAATAGAACTTTTTTGCAAATGCAGACAACTTCACTGTATCAAGAATCTCTCCTGCCATCATTGTTTTAAAAGCTTTCTCCTTACCGCCAAAAAACTCTGTAAAATCCCTTGGAAGCTTTACGCCAAGTTGGCGATGCAGCCCATAATTTGATTCATCAGAATCGGCTACAAGAACCGTCTTTCCCATTCGTTCAAATTCTTTGGCAAGCAGTGCTGATACTGTACTTTTTCCACAGCCTCCTTTGCCACATACTGTAATCTTCATAGTTTCAATCCTCCTAAATTTCTGAACAATCTTATCAAAGCCGGACTGGAAAGTTTTCTGATTCATGATCAGAGGGAAGAAAATGCTTCCGATAATTTTTGCAGCAAAATTTCTCCAACTGTTACCGCATCTTCTACACTCAGATAATGATCAGCATGATCCTGAAGAAATAGTTTGCCAGATACAGGAAATTCTTCATCTGCAAACCATATCTTTAAAGTTACCGGATATCTTGGCAGAACCGGAAAAACAGCACACAGATCCGCCTTTGTCTCTATGAATTCTGCACCCAGACTTGTACATGCTTTCTGAATTTTCTCAGGATCTTTGTCCTGCAAAAGCTTTTCCAGTTTCTGCTCTGCAGTCCGGTCAAACTTGGTTCCCCGAATCAATCCATCTTTCAGGTTACCAAAAGTAATGAGCTTCTGTGAGCCTTCTGTTCCATCGGCCATATCCAGATAATGCAGCAATGTCAGATAATGCCATTCGTCCATGTTTGAGTTAATGCGAAACTCAGGAAGTTGAATTTCAATCGCTTCATGAAAACTCGGTACCTCAAGCATATTTCGACTGCTATGAAAAACAGCCCCACTTTTTGCAGCAAGATCCTCTCTGGAACGATTTTGCAGCCGTTTTACTGCTGCCTGTAACATTTCCTGAAATGCACGATTTTCTGTTTGATTTTTGTATTCCATACGTTCTCCTTTGTGAATATTTATAATATGATGTAATAATCAATATTTATACAAGGGCTATATTGACTTTTCCTTTAACCCCTATTATAGTTGTAACTATATTATTTACAATCATCAAAACATTGAAAAATGTGAAAATAAAATTATTATATCATACTACAAGGAGTTTCTTATCATGAAATACTCAACGAAATTAAGTGATACTGTTCATGTGATGGTTCTGATTGCTATCAACCAGGAAAAATCCCTCTCCAGTGCCTCAATTGCAGAAAGTGTCCATACAAATCCCGGCTTTGTACGCCAGCTTATGTTAAAACTTAAAAAAGCGGGACTTATGACCAGTGTAGCCGGACATGCCCGTCCTTCTCTTTCAAAACCAGCAGATCAGATTACATTGCTGGATATTTATAAAGCAGTTGAAGGTGATAAACCATTGCTTCATTTAGATACTCATACCAATCCAGATTGTGGCGTTGGTATTAACATTCAGTTATCTTTGCAGGAATTTTATAATGAAATTCAAAAGACTGCCGAAGAAAAAATGAATACGATTACTTTACAGGATATCATAGATACCTACTATCAGCGGATATCTATAGAAAATAACTTATAGAGTTATAAACACCTGGCTCTCTCAATTCCTGCTTCAACAAGTTCTACAGCAGTAGGACATAAAATAAGCACCTTCAGATCTTGCTCTGTTGGTGCTTATGATTTACGTATCACTATAATGGTATCTACAAGCTACAATATACACATTTTCATCATCAATCTTGTATATAAGTCTTTCTTTATCGTTTATTCGCCTGCTCCAATAACCTGTTAAATTTCCAACTAACGATTCAGGCTTTCCAATTCCTTCATTACCATTTCTACATATATCTTCTATTAAATTGTTTATCTTTTTTAATGTTTTCCTGTCCTCTGTCTGCCAGTAAATATAGTCCTTCCAGCTATTGTCAGTGAAAACTTTATTCATCAGCAGATACCTCTATAAGATCATGTGTAGAAAACTTTCCCTTTTCAAGCTGTGCTTTAGATTCCATCAACCAATCATAGTTAGCTTTATTTCCCATTACATAGACATTTTCCATCAAATTGTTATATGCTTCTTCAGACAGCATAACAACATTTTTATTATCTTTTCGTGTTACAATTATTGTTTCATAATCATCAGTAACTTTATCCATGTAAGTTTTCATATTATCACGCAAAGTCGTATAATTAACTGCCAACATATCAACACCTCCATAATATAATGTACGGTTTTCTGTACGTCAAGTATTTATATTATATTATGATACGCCCATACAAACTATTCCAGTTTTAATACAGAGGGCAAATCGGAGTCACTTCCGATTTACTTTCTAAGTTTTGGATTATCACAAATATGCTTTATTTTGTATAAACTGTATTCCCTTTTGCAATTACTTCAACAAGCTGAAGTTCCGCGTCAAGAATGCAAAGATCAGCATCATAGCCTTCTTCAACCTTGCCTTTTCCTTTGAGACGAAGAATATCTGCTGGATTAGATGTAATTGTAGAAATAGCTATTTCTAAAGGAATTTTTGTTTTAAATACACATTCCTTTACTTCCTTCAGGAGGCAGCTGGACTGTCCAACGCCCATTCCAAGGAATTCGCCATCACTACTGTACATCGGAAGACTTCCCTGTCCATCAGAAGAAATTGTCATGCGGTCGGGATTTACTCCCGCATCTAACATCCGTTTGATACCATTACATACACGTACCTCATCACAGATAGTTTCCCAATAGTCAATATCCTCATTTCCGGTAAAGTCTACTGCTCCGCCTTTCAGTGCATACTCAAGCGACTTGCAGAAAAGCATCTCATTTCGATTGATATGTGTTGGCAATATTTGAGAAGCTGGTATCTCTGTCTCATCTACTACTCGTTCAATAAGATCTAAGCATCTCGGACTGTCGCCAAGATGAACATTTACAATACCAGCTTTCCCGGAAAGAACACCACCAAGTCTTGTATCCGCAATGACACGTGTAAATTCCTCAAAAGTCGGCTGTGAAGAACGATGATCAGAGATCGCAATTTCTCCAGTTCCAATGATTTCCTGAATCATCATAATATCTTTCACAATACTGTCAGTCAGTGTGCGAACCGGAATCTGATAACTGCCCGTATAACAGTATGCAGTCATTCCCTGCTCATTCAATCCTTTTGTCTTTGCAACCAGTGCACACATATCACGGCCAATTCCATCTGTTCCAAGGCAGCCAACAACTGTTGTTACTCCAAACTTCGTAAGTCCTTCCATCGTTGCTTCCGGAGTACGATTGGCGAATCCACCTTCGCCACCGCCTCCGAGTACATGCACATGACTATCAATGAATCCCGGGGTTAAAAGTAGCCCCTCTCCATTGATCATTTCTGCCTCAGAAAGAAATCCGTCTGCGGATATGGAACCTGCATCTTTCATCTTAACAATCTTATCATTGATTGTAAGCACATCTTTTTTCCCCAGATGCTGTGGAGCATAAACATCAATATTCTGAATTAATTTCATCATAAATCACTCCCAATTGTAAAGCGGACATTCGCAATCCGCTTCGCTACTTGCTCATGAACGCAGTCGCTTCGCAATCTGCGTTCAAATGCATGTTTTAGAATCCAATTCCAACTGCAATAAGAACTGTAATGATTGCACCAATCATTAAGACGCCAAGGAATTTCCACATGAATTTAATCCAGTTAGACCACTCAATCTTTGCAATCGCAAGAGATCCGATCAGACATCCGGATGTAGGAACAATCAGGTTTGTAAATGCATCACCAAGCTGGAATGCAACTACAGCTGTCTGACGTGAAACACCTAACAGGTCTGACAGTGGAGCCATGATCGGCATTGTGATCGCAGCCTGTCCTGTTCCGGATACAACGAAGAAGTTGAATACGGACTGAAACAGATACATAAGTACTGCTGCAACTGCTCCGGAAACTCCAGACAGTGCATTTGAAATATTATACATGATTGTATTGATAACTGTAGGTGTTGTCGGATCAGACCCACCAAGAACCTGCATGATACCCTGTGCCATAGCAACAACAAGTGCAGCACCGATCAGATCTTTTGCTCCATCTTTGAATGATGTTGCAATATCATTCAGTTTCATATCGTTCAGTCTAAAGATAACTCCAATCACACCGGAAACAATTCCCATAATGAAGAACTGTGTAGCAATCTCTGGCATGTAGTATCCTTGGATCATGACTCCCCAAACCACCCATACTACTGTAGCAACCAGTGTCAGAAGAACTAAAATATGTCCGAGACCAAATGAATGTCCTTCGTCAATTCCTGTTTTTTCATTCTGCTCACGGAAATATGCATCCGTCTTATATGCGATAGAGATTGTCGGATTTTTCTTGATCTTTGATGCATAGAACATCGTCATTCCGCAGCCGAGTGCTGTAAATACTACCCACATTATCATACGGAATCCTGCTCCGGAGAATACGTCAATACCTGCAATACCCTGTGCAATACCTACAGAGAATGGATTCATCCAAGATGAACCAAAACCAATCTGTGTTGCAACATAAGTAACAAGAACTGCAATCACTGAATCATATCCAACTGCTACAAACAGCGGACAAAGAATCATAGTAAACGGAAGTGCTTCTTCTCCCATTCCAAAAACTGCTCCACCAAGAGAAAACAGTACGAAAAGCACCGGAATCAGTAGTTTTTCTGCTCCCTTTGCCTTACGGATCAATCCGATCAATCCGGATTCAATCGCACCTGTACGGATCATGATACCGAATGCACCACCTACTACCATAAGGAATGCGATAATCTCGATTGCAGAACTATTTACGATTCCGTTATACATATAGTTAAAGAATCCTGTTCCACCATCTCCACTAAAGAGTGCTACTCCTTCTGTTACTACATTTCCTGCATCATCTGTCAGATACTGGAAACTTCCGTCTTTGATTACTGTACGAGTTTTCTCAACACCATTGATCATATATGAAATATCCTGTGTTTCGTAAAATCCCTTTGGTACAAGAAATGTCAGAAGTGCTGCGATAACAACTACGAAAAAGATGATAATGTAGGTATCAGGCACTTGGAATCCCTTGTTAAAAGACTTTAATCCTTTTCCTTCTTTTTTGTTCATGTTTGAGTCTTCCTCCCATTTTTGATATACTATATTAGTGTACCATAGAATGCTTAAAATCTAACTAAAAATTTGCATATAATGCAAAATATAACGCTCCTGTCATAAAAACAAGATTATAAAGGCCCGTTTCTTATTTTTACAGCTGATCGTATTTGGCGGCACTGCCTTTTGCTTTTTCGACCGGATATTTCGCCTCGTTCTGTGACATCTTCATGTTAATGATCTCATCCGCATCCAGCCCAAGCTTGTCCAGCAGATTCTGACTGTAGACCATGACGTCTGCCAGTTCTTCTTTCCTGTGTCTTCTCATCCTCTGCAGGCAGCAATACATTTTCAAAAAAGTCCAACGCTTCCCGATTGTCTTTAATCTGCTTAATAATTGGCTTTGCTATGTTCGTCATCTTTTGCCCCATTTTTATTTATCGCTATCTGTACCATTTTCTCAAAAGACTGTGCGAAACGCTCATCGTCCTCTTTCGTGCGCTTTTTCGGTCCTTTGATGTGATTCTTGTGAGATCCCCGTCTCGCTTTTCCATTCAAGTGCCTTTCCATCAACATCTGATCAATGTTCTCATTGGTATACCACCTGCCGGACTGGTGAATGGCATAGGCTCCTTTCCCAAGTGCCATGGCTGCCACGCCATAATCCTGGGATACCACAATATCTCCCCTGTGGCAAATGCCAATCAATTTGTAATCCACCGCATCTGCCCCGGCACCTACGATGATCACTTCGCTGTAATTCGAATGTAATACATGATTGGTATCACAAAGCAGGGTGACCGGGATTCTGTATCTCTCTGCTATTTTCTCTACGATGCCTACCACCGGACAAGCATCTGCATCAACGTATATTTGCATGGTTGTTGTTCTGTTCTGCCTTCTATTAATTAATTCTATACTTTGTACCTCTGCCCTTCCCTTCAATGATCACGACACCCTTTTTCACCATTTCTTTCAATATCTTTGTTACCTTTGATTTTCCAAAAAGTACATACGGTTCAATTTCACTGATTGGCTTCGGCATGGTCTTGCTTAATATTTTATAGATAACCCGTTCGTCTTCCGTTAAATTCAGCGCATTTTCCAGAATCGGAAGAACAATTGTAATTGCATTTTCTGACACCACAAACTCCGGCAGTATCATTTTCCCTTCATATAGTTGCTTTATTCTTGTAATCCCCGTTCCAAATATTTCGACAAATCCCAATCTGTAAAATACATTTGCCAGATTTCTGTTTCTCAATATAGAAAGCTTTCCGGATAAATACTCTTCCTCTGTTATTCCAGCGGGCAAACCACCAGGAGAAATAATCTCAATTTTATCATCATACATCAGAACTCTAATCTGGGCTTCCACATCCCATACCCTGTGGATCAAAGCATTTGCAATTGCTTCCCTGAACGCAGCTTCTGGTATTTTTTCCATTTTCTTTCTGTCAGCGCCCTGTATCACCTCATACTGATAATAATCTCTATACATATCTATCGCTTTTTCATATGCTTCTAATATTGAGATATTTTCAAATGTTGCCCTTTTCTGAATGACACTGATGTTTTCACCAAATTTCACAATATCAATTCCCGGAAAATGATTTCTATCCGCCAAAAGCCCTGCTGCATTATTATATCCATTACCATCGCTATATAGATTCAATGTTTTTAATGTATCCCGATTAAATGTTTCGATTTGGATACACTCTTTTAATTTATGCTGAAAAATCTCAAAAGACAAATTCTGATCTTCGCACGGCAGTTCTTCAAATCTGATATTTTTCCCCTCTAAAATAAGCCTTGATAATTCCAGCGTATCTACTTCTATCGTTGCTGTATCATTTCGCTTGTACGCTTTTGATTTATATAAATATGGCTTCTGAAGTCCACTTTGTACAGTAAGCTTTATCGTCCGATTATTATTCTGTATTTCAAGCATATAATTCGGTTGTGGAGAAATACTGTCATTAATTTTGTTTTCAATATCTAGACAGGCCTGCTTCACATCCGGCAACCCTTTGATTTTCCCCTCGTCATCAATTCCAAAATAGATTGTACCACCCTCATAATTCGAAAAAGCACTGACCGTCTTTAAGAAAGTATTCGTAATCGTTTCCTTGAATTCTAATATCCTTGTTTCCTTCATTCCGATTGCTTCCTTTCTAATCTTATTGATTATATTATATATAAAAACGGCCGCAAAAACAATCGTAAATTTTTGCGATTGTTTTTGCGGTCGTTTTTAATTAATCGACTGTAAATTCCTATTTCATTTTTCTTGCAATTTAAATTCAGCAACCAATGGCATACAGTTCTCTCCCTCATTTGTATGTACTATTAAGAAAACTATTTTTCTTATCCAATTCTTGCTGCTTTTTTACACATAAGCCTACTAATCGTACATATAAATCAACAATTATATCTTCATCACTTAAGCAATTAACTGGTACAAGTTGAGTTCCCGGCATCGTTTTAGCTCTCATACCAATATCTTCATAGCGGCAATCCAGTTCTATTAGTTTCTGTGTCGCTTTCGTCCTATCAATCGGTCTTTCAATACATAATTGGCTTGTAGACAAAATGTCCTTCTCCAACTGAGAAAGTAATTCTTTACCTTTCAAAAACTCTAAAATTCCATCAACTATTGCTTTATACTCATTCATTTCGACACCACCCTTCTATCCATATGTTATATTCATTTTAACATATAGATTCTGTCGAAAAGTGTCGAAAAAAGTTCAATTTTCAAATCTTCTGAGCCTGGTAAACAATGATACCAGTAGTTTTAAACGGCTTTCGGCCATTGATTCGGACATTAATTCAGACATTTCAAATTCATCTTTGATATGAATATATCTGATTTCGATATTTTCTGCCTCTGACTTTTCCTGCTGAAAACGCTCAAGATTAATCCATCTGGCAAGTCCCTGCTATCTTTTATTTTCCCATTTTTATTTATCGCGTGTTCAAAAGCAATCGCAAATATTTACGATTGTTTTTATGACCGTTTGTAAACGATTAATTCCAGCTTTTCCAGATATCCGGCTGATATCCCAGCGTCGACTGCTTTCCATTTCTCACTACCGGTGTTTTCAGAACTTGGGGATTTTCCAGCACCTTTGCAAGTTTGTCTTCCTCTACCGTGTATTTAATGAGTGCGAGCAAATCCTTATCTTTTCCATCCCAGTTGATCATATTCTCCAGGCCACCATTTACCTGAGCAACGGAATTAAATTCTCCCTTACTCATCCCCTTTTCCTTCATGTCAATAAACTGGTACTTAATCCCCCGCTCTTTGAAAAATCGTTCTGCTTTCTTCGTGTCATTGCATTTCTTCGTACCAAATATCTGTATATTCATATCCGCTTATTCCTTCTGCATCAATTTTCCATCATTCCGTCCTGACGCTCACTCTTTTCCCCGAAAAAGCAATTCCCAATTTCAAAATATTTTCAATGCCCTCTTCGCGCATTTCGAAATCATACTTTTCATTTTCAATCTGAAGCAATGCATCCTTTGCCAGTGACTTCAGCGCCTCTTCATCCAGTCCATTTTTCCACTTCAGTTCCATAATAATTCCCGGATACTTCTTTTCTCTTGGGAACAGACTGATATCGTATCTTCCATCTCCAGACTCCCGATTTAATCGTATCTTATACTGATTATCCATCAATGCGATCAATCCAAGCACCAATCCATGATAAAATCCTTCCGCTCCAGCATCATAGAAGCTGATTGACTTATTCATATACTCCGCAATTGCCGTCTGCAATCTCTTCCAATCACTTGTATAAAGACATTCTGCAATCTTATTTGCGGTTGTTCTGGTAATTGCACCAATCTGCAGCAAATGGGATAAAATTTCATTTTTATAAACTGATGCAATTTCCTTATTAGGAATTGCTACCTCACATAAATAAGCCCCATCTCCCTGCAGCTCTTTCTTTGGGGTTTTCAAATACCCTGCCACCAGCAACAAGTTATAAATATTCGCAGGATCTTCCGCAAGGGACCGATATACAACATTCTGGTCAATTCGAGCAACTACCCGCTCCCCCTGTAAAAGAGCATACAAACGCTCTGTGATCTCATCTGTCGCAGTCTTCAAAACATCCTCAAGGATTTCATTCTTTCCTGTATTAACCCAGTATGCCTGCGGAACGCATCCTTTAGAAATATAATTAATGACTGACCACGGATTATATATCTCCTCGTTGCCAAAAAGGTAACCGTCATACCACTCTTTTAGTTCCGCTTCTTTCTCTAATGCCCCATAATATTCCAGCATTTTATGTACTTCCATGCTTGTAAATCCAAAATACTGGTCATATGCTTCATCCATCACAGAATTGACCGTCAGATTATTCAGACCACTAAAAATGCTCTCCTGGGTAATTCTAAGAATTCCCGTAAGAAATCCATAAGAAATATACTTATTATCCTTAAATGCTCCAGAAAAGAAATTTCTCATAAATCCAATAATTTCATCGTAAAAATCTTTGGAATATCCTTCCTGAATCGGCGTATCATATTCATCAATAATAATAATCGGGGCTTTGTCATAATGCTCCGTGAGCATTCGGGACAATTTTTCCAGTGCAGAAGACAAATCAACTTCCGTTGCCGTGCCTTCTATAATTCGCTTAAAATATTCCTTCTCATACTTCGCAATACGTTCACTTTTCAGAAGCTCCTGGTGCCGTCCATATTCCGTCTGTAAAAGATCTCTGATCTTATCTATAGTCTCACTCCAGGAATCAAATTTTACATCCTTCAATGTAAGAAAAATAACCGGATATTTTCCCTGATGCTCTCGATATTCACTCCCACATTTCCAGATTTCTTTATCCGAAAAAAATACGCTCGTATCTTCATCAGATATTTCAAAGAATACTCTAAGCAAATCCATATTTAATGTTTTTCCAAATCTTCTGGGTCTGGTAAATATGGATACTAATGGTTTTCGGTCCAGAATCTCTTTAATCAGCAATGTCTTGTCCACGTAATAATATTCCGACTGCGTGCGTATATAATCAGAAAATCCTATTGGAAGTGGTTTTAAACGCTTTTTTGTATCCTTCATTTACTTTCTCAAAAAATTCGTCCTTCTATTATTTTTTGCATTAACGTGAATCTTCCAGCCTTTTCACTTTTTATGACTCTTGATGTTCTTCTAAAGTTGCCAAATTTGTCACTATCCAATCTGTCACATTCTGGATAATTACCATTTTTTACATAACTTCATTGATATTCATCTCTTTTTAGTAATTTTACAAATCTTGTTTTTTTCTTCTTTGTGTATCATAACTCTTTTTCAAACGATTTTTTATATCTCCTTTTCTTATCTGTAATTTTAGTCCATCTTGCCCTGATAATTTAATTTGTACTTCCGTAATCAAATCCAATAATATATCATCTACCTGACTATTATTTCCGAAATACCACGTACTATAATAAAATTCAAGTTTTATCAATATCAATTGTAGAATATCTTTTGAATCTTCTTCTTTAATATATCGCAGAAGAAACGTTCTTACATTTCCATTTCCAATATCGCAAAGTAAAAATGATAACATAAACCTAGTGAATTTCTTATTCTTATTGTCATTAATCAATTCGTTAATTATAAGTTCCAGTTTCGGCGTTCCAACATTATTAGCTATACTGATTTGAAACGCTATAGGTAATACCATTTTTATTAAATCCAAAACATTTTCTTTTACTTTTTCATAATCTTCATCTGTCAAATTTGGATGTTTTTCTTTTATTTCACTAGGTAATTCTTCTTTTGTTTTGCTTGTTAAATACATGGAAAATTTATTTATAATTAATCCAAATTGAAAATTCATGCCAAGCACATAATTTTCCAAATGAATTTTCTTTTGCTTCCTATCAGCTGTTTCGAAATTTTTAATTACGTTTCCATATATCAAAAGCAAATCCCTAAATGATTCACTTTCTTCTGTGAAATCTATATTATTTTTGCTTATTTCCATAGGTGACAGATCTTCACTTACAATTACATTTGATTCTATTTCATCTATTTCTTCTATAGAACGCCTATTTCTTACTAATGTTTCTGTAAACGTATCTCTTTCTACATTAAATTCAATGCCAATACTTAATTTTTCAACTTCCTCTAATATGCTCATATTATTCAAAATAGTAACCGTAATTTCATCGCTCAAATCATTTACTAATTTAGAACAATCTTGAACTATTCCAGAATAAAAAGAAATTTCTCTTGCAAAATTTCTTCTAGTTTCCTTACCTGTCATTAACTTATATAACGTCGAATCAACAACTGCAAATGAAGCTAAACAATACTCCATAATACTCGTATTGCAAAAATATACATATTCACCATTTAAACATAATATATTCTTTTGAAAGAAAATCACATCAAATTTAGATTTTGATTTTTGGAAGCCTTTTTCTTGGTGATATTGATCCGTCAATTGATTAAACTCATCGATTGTAAAAAAATATTCATCTTTTTTACACATTTCATATGCTAAATATCCAAGAAAATGTTGTTTAACATCATAATCATATTCACTTCTCTGGAAATCTTCAACTGAGAACCTGTCCAAAACAGTCTCAAGATATTTTCTCATTACCTTTCCTTCGTTAATGGGAACAAAATTTCTATCACCATCCCAAATAGTCATAAACACAGCAATATTAAATGGTGTCATTACAAAATTAATATTATTACAATATGTTACAATTTTCTGAGTCATTTTATTTACATCAAATTCTTCTTTTCCATTTCCCCATTTTGTGAGCATTTCACGTACTTGTTTTTTCCCAAAATACTGTAAATACACAGTTTTATATCGAATTCCAAAATCTGGAAGATCCTTTAATGTATAAGTTTGATAAAAATTTTCTTCCGCAGCAAAAATAAATCTGTTATTTGGATATGAACTTATAAACGACTGTATCCAAACAATATGATCTGCATTTGACAAATTTACATTATCAAAAAGACATACAATTCTCCCACTTGATAACATATGTCGTATATGATTTTTATTTATTGATACATCTAACGATATATTACTAAATATAAAAGTTTGACATGCAACAAAAATTCTATCCTGTACTTTAGGTAACTTCATCATATCAATATATACGGGAATTTTTTCACTATTATTTTTTACATACAAAATTCCAATTCTTTGTAATAATGTTGTTTTTCCACCTTCTTTTTTCCCAATAACCAATATATTTTCATTACTATTTATTATACTTTTTAAAGAAATTATTTTTTCTTCTAAATCCTCTTTTTTTGACAACTTTGCACGTTCATAATCCGATTTTTCATAAATAATTGGTTCCACAAAAAAATCACTTGTTTTTTCAAGACGTTGATCATCTATTTTCTTTAGCAATCCATACTTATCTGACATATCTTCATAATATTTTTTTAGTTGAAGTTTTAAGTCATATTCTGCTGCTTTTCCATCATCATAATAAGTAAGTTGATATTTAACATTACCATTTTCATTAATTCTCAAAGCTTTATCAAAGTTTTCTCTTGGTGCTTTTAAATATTCTCTTGAATAAATGCAACAAGTACTTAAATCCATATCTATATCTAAAATAGAATAACCTGAATAGTAGCTATCGATGGGATACAACTTTCCCGAAGTATTATATATCGTCTTATATTTTTGGGTGCAAATTTGTTTATCATTCAAATCATGTACATGTCCTCTCAATACCAAGTCAAAACACTTTAATCTACCTTCCACATTCATCATTTCTAAATCTGATAACCAATCAAGCGGATGATGCATCAAACAAATTTTCAAATCTGTATCTTTAATATTGTCATACAAAACTCCAACTTGCTGTTCACCTACCAGCATTTTTCCTCTTTCTTCGCATCCTGAACCTGTTGATCTCCATGCAGAATCAAGTCCCACTATTCCTATACTAGTATCTTTTATTTTTTTTATAACAGAATATCCAAGATTCCATGTCTTTGCATCTGGAATATACTTCCTACACATGTAATCATAGAAATATTGTAATCTCTTTTTGTATTCTGGTTTCATATCCAGTATGGTTTCATTTATCTCATTTAAAGAGGAAATCGTTGAAAGTCCCTTTTCAGTCATAGATGCAATTTCGTTTCGATTAACCTCATGATTTCCTGGTACAAGAATAAATTCTCTATTACTTAATTCCATTGCTGTAAGTATAGGCTCAATAAAATGCTTCTCTGCTAATTCGATTTGCATTTCATCAGAAAATGCTTTATCTCCTCTACTGATTAAATCTCCTGCAAAACAAACCAAATCAATTTCTACATTATTTTCCTTTTTTACTGTATTTATATCTTCAATTAGTTTTTTCACTAAAGAATCTATGTCAGATATTGATGCTTTATCAATATGAACATCAGATATATGTAAAATTCCAATTTTCTTCATCTGTATAATTACCTCCCATCTTATATAACACCCTACAAATACGCTTTTTCGTTATAAATATTTTTACATCCCCACTCTAATTTTCTCCACCAGCCCCAAATCTGCCGGCAGCCATTCCACACTCTCCAGCTGTTCCTTGGTCAGCCATTTTGCTGCCTCATGTTCTCTGAGTACCAGATCACCTTTTACAATTTCAGCCCAGAAGCAATCCATCGACAGATGGAATGTCGGATAATCATACTCTATAGTTTCAATCAGGTCTCCAACTTCAATTTCTGTTTCCAGTTCTTCCATAATTTCACGCTTCAATGCTACCTGTGGTGTTTCTCCTGGTTCTACTTTTCCACCCGGAAATTCCCAACCATCTTTGAATTCACCATATCCACGCTGTGTTGCAAATATTATTTTTTCTCCATTTTCATTGGATGCTGTAATTACTGCTGCTACTACTTTTACTGTCTTCATTTTACTTTTCCCTCTCTGTCTCAATATTGCTCTGCAAATACCGTAATAAATCATCCCTCACAGCATGTCTCATTCTCATTTTTACTTTCGCAATATCTCTATCTTTTCCATTATTATCTTTCTTCGTGTCTGCCTTTACTTCCAGAATATCAAATAACCCCATATAATAGAAATTGGTTTCTGCATCGCTCTTTTTCACCAGAAGATGTTTCTTTGGAGCCGTGCAGACATC
The DNA here is from genome assembly GCA_018228645.1 of Clostridiaceae bacterium Marseille-Q4143. Taxonomy (GTDB): domain Bacteria; phylum Bacillota; class Clostridia; order Lachnospirales; family Lachnospiraceae; genus Hominiventricola; species Hominiventricola filiformis. Next base: position 2,076,527 of record CP073693.1, on the reverse strand, counting down.
TGTCATGTAAGAACTGTTTACTCCTCGTCCAATCTGGGAATCCCATCTAAAAATAACATTATCTTCAAAGCTATCCGCATAGTCTGGTTTGCCATCTGCATAATTTTTATCTTCGTCCGCGCTTCCTACTTTATGGTAGGTAACAAAAATAAATACATCATCACCAATCCGCTTCATACCATACATTGTGGAAGACAGATCTTTTCCACAATTCATCAGTAAGCTCACATCACGTCTGGAATATTTTTCATACAAAACAAACGGGTATTCCTCTGTTTTGCCAACATCATATTTTTCATGATATCTCCGTAATCCAACTTCTACAATATCATCAATCTGTCGATAAAATTCTCTATTTTCCAGTGATTTAGCGTACCCTTGCATCCGATAGATCATTTTTTCTTCATGCTTGTCCAAAATATCAATCTTACTATATTTCTGATACTCGTCGTCCTTGCTCACAAAATGTCCCTGTAATACGTCCACTGCATTTTCAAGAGAATTCAGATCTACCAAATATCCCTTCTTCTCAAATACATCTATCATCTCATCCATAGATATGACTTTCTGTTTCATAAATTTTTTCAGAATTTCAAGTTCATAAGGCCGTGCACCAGACAGAACCGTTTTTGATAGATATTCTAAAATCAGGTGCTCTTTTTCTGAAAGTCTTCCTATATATAATTCTTTTTCCTCAGACTCAAGAAAAGCCTGATAAGTTTTATATTCTCGAATAATTACCAGCGGATCGACTTCTCCATTTTCATAAAAATCCATTAGATAGGGAACTCTTCCCAGCCGATTTTTCAGATTCTGATAACTGGACCTGATGATGGATTTCATACCCTTTATCTTATCAATCGACGCAAAAATTTTCTCTCTGGAAATTTCATCAAAATGCACCGTCGAAGAACCAGGAATCACAGAATTTCCACTGATCACATATTTACGAATGACATCCTGGTTATATGTCCGGTCACCGGAAAGCGCCACTGGAATCATAAAATTATTATTGTAATTTCCGATAAAATCCAGGATGACAACATACTCTTTACCTTCCGCCTTACGAAGCCCTCTTCCCAACTGCTGAATAAATACAATCGGAGATTCTGTCGGTCGGAGCATAATAACCTGATTAACTTCTACAATATCGACACCTTCATTCAAAATCTCCACTGAAAAAATGTAATCCAATGGTTGCATTCCTTCCGTTGCATCAGCTTCATCCATAGCCAGTCTTTCAAAAGCATTCATTCGCTCCTCTTCTGAAGCACTTCCATTTAAAGCAATGGTTCGATAACCTGCTGCATTAAATTTCTGCGATAATTCTTCTGATTCATCAATCCTGCTGCAAAATATCAACCCTTTGACCCGGTCACCACTATAACCATAATATTCCGCCTGTTCTATGATATGGCGCACCCGTTCATCACTGGTAAGTTGATTAAAATCCCCTTCTGTCATTTTTCTGGATTTCAACTGCTTGTCATCTACTGTGGAAATATCACTGATTCCAAAGTAATTGAAAGGACATAATATATTCTCTTCCATTGCCTGCTGCAAACGGATCTCATATGCGATCTGATAATGGAAAATCTCATAAATATTGCGACCTTCCATATCATCATCCCGCTTATCTGGTGTTGCTGTCATGCCCAACCATAATTTTGGTTTAAAATAGTTCATCACTTTCTGATAAGTCGCTGCTGAACTGTGATGGGCCTCATCCAAAATAATACAATCAAAATCATTCGGCTGATATTTCTTCAAATGATCATCACGATTTAACGTCTGCACAGTTGCAAATACATAATTCGCATCATATTCTGCATAGCCTGCTCCCACTAAACCCATGGAAATATTCTTTCCAAATATTTTTTGATAAGATTTCCGTGTCTGACGCGCCAATTGTCCACGATGCACCAAAAACAAAACCCTCTTATATCCTAATTCACGCATAGCAAATGCTGACGCATAAGTTTTTCCTGTACCTGTAGCAGAGATTAACAACGCTCTTGATTCTCCAGCTGCAATTATCTTTCTCAGATTTGCGATAAATCCCACCTGCATGGAATTGGGTTGTAACCGATATTTTTCAAGTGAAGTAATCTCATCCTGCCTGGCAATTGCTCTCTGATGCTTAATAATTTCATATCGTTCTCTATAATTTTCATAGAAAGCATCAAAGGTCAACGAGTGTGGTGAATTCCATAATTCTTCAAATTCATTAACAATGTCCTGTGCCATCTCGCCCTGATCTGTAGAAATCAGTTTGGTATTCCATTCCCTGTTAATTGTAAGGGCTGCACTGGTCATATTAGAGCTGCCAATAATTATTCTATAAATTTCTTCTTTTTTGAAAATGTAACCTTTGGTATGAAATCCGCCATTTGACTCATCCGCATCATACATTTTCAATGTAATATTGGATAATCCATTCAGCTTTTCCAATGCCTTTGGCTCACTGAAATTTAAATAGTTGGTTGTTAAAATTTTTCCCGGTATGTGCTTCTTTTCCAGTTCTTTTAACGTCTGAAGTAACGGTGTGATTCCGCCCATGGTAATGAACGCTACGCTGATCTGAAACTGATCGCATACCAATAACTCATCCTCAATGGATGAGATCACTTTTTTACCTTCTTTATAATTGTTTGATAAAAACTGTGGCTTATATGCCATGCTTGATGCCACATTTCCATCTATGTACGCTGTTTCAAATCCTGAACGTATTTCATTTACCCTGTTCATGCTTTTCTCCATCTGCTATGCTTTCTACTCTCTCAAGAAAAATCTTTTTTTCAAATCCACCACGTTCCTTGCTTTTCTTTGCCCGCGCTGTTTCTAATTCTTCCAGTGTATATCCTCTAGCAATACAAATTGCCTGCAGTACTTCCAGAATATCTGCCAGCTCTTCCAGATTTTTATCTGTCTGGTATTCTGCCACTTCTTCATTCAACTTCTTTTCAAGTGCATCCACATATTCTTCATCAGAAAGGATTCGTGTGATACATGTTTTTCCATCCGCCTGAATAATTTCCGGTATTTTGTCTCGGATTAATTTATAATACGTTTTCATACTTCTCCCATTTGATATTTCCAACTGCCGAACCCGCAGTTTTGTGCTGACTCATATACTGGCAAAATTACGGACTGTAATTCTCCTGCAAATGTTGAAAAGTCCAATCCCTGTCTGTAAACTCTGTACCTGATATCATCGTTATTGATATGTTCCTTTGCACATTTTTCGAACTCTTTATGAACTGCCTCATATTCCCATAACAATCGATAGGACTGAAATTCCAGCCTGGCCAATCGTTCAAAATAGATACCCCAATCAGGCAGATTATTACTCTTTGAGCTGTTAATACTTTTAGTTGTTGGATTCAAATTCCACATTTCATCATGTGCCACATAGGACCATGGAACGAAATGATCAATAGAAATATCCTTATCCGTCAATATCTCTCCTTTATAGATTTCATGCACTGGCTCCAATGACAGAATCAATTTCCAATATTTCTTCACTTTTTCAAGCTTTCGCTCCTGCGGTGGATATAATTTATCTGCAATTCCCGGAACACTCGGATTTCGTTTCTGAATATAGAGGATCATATTATATTCCAGCCATCCTCTGATAATTTCCTGGTTCTTCATAATATATTTCGCCCAGTCTTTTTGAATCAGTATTTTGGTCGAAAGTCCATTCAATGCCGTAAAATAATACATCAGACGATTTTCTTGATTAATCTTCGCAATCAACTCATTTTCTCCGGCATTCCACTCTTTGCCTTTCACATTTTTCATAAATGGCGACTGCAAACGATACGGCACATTATAGGTTAGGATTCTCTTTTTACTGATAATTTCTTTATCCTCTGTATTTTTTAAAAATTTGAGAATAACATCTTTCTTTTCACTGGATTTCAACTCTGGATTTTTCTGCTTTATCAGTGCAACCAGACTTTCCAGTGTGTCTTTCGGCCCAAGATTCAGATGATATTCGGTCACCATATACCAAGCATTAGCAATCATATCATCTACCAGTTCTTCATAAGTCAATTCAGCCTTTCCCTTTGCCACCTTTTCTACAATTGCCTTAAACCAGAAAAACTTATAGCACTCACTGGTATTAGCAAACAACTTTCCAAGATATTCAATATTTAGCTCCTCTGAATAAGGTAACTGCATGCCAATACCACCTCTCCAAACATGTGTTTATTTATGATCAGTATACCATTTTGCTTTGATGGCGTAAACAAAAAGCAGCAACCACATTTCTGTAATTACTGCATACTATCACTCAATTCTTTCATTGTACTTATATTTGTTTTTTTGCTATACTATTTGTATAATCGTTCAGAAAGCAGGATGTGACTTTCCGATGTCTGATGCCCTCAAGTATAACTTTATTGTTAGTAATTTTCGCGGCTCTGTCTTACATAGACAATCATTTTGACAAAAAGAAATATCATCCCAGACCGTCCAAAGTTAGATGCTATTTCTCATTTAGTATTCTACTGAGGGCAAATCGGAGTCACATCCGATTCACTTTCTGATTTGATCATACACTAGTGTTCTTACATTTGCAAGTACCTGACGCTTTAAAATTATAAACTGGACGGATCACTGTTACGATATCTACTGCATCCTGCACCGCGTCCATAATATCGTCCAGCGATTTGTATGCCATAGGGGCCTCATCAATTGTTCCCTCATTTACAGAAGTGGTATAAATTCCTTCCATCGAATCTTTATACGCTTCAAGACTGAGTGTGTTTTTTGCCATCGCACGAGACATAACTCTTCCAGCCCCGTGAGGCGCCGAATAGTTCCATTCTGGATTTCCTTTTCCAACCGCTATAATCGAACCATCTTTCATATTAATCGGGATCAGAACTTTCTCTCCTGCATAGGCTGAAATAGCTCCTTTACGCAGAATCATTTTTTGAGTGTCAATATAGTTATGAATGGTATGAAATGTATCAACAGAACTCATTCCAGTTCTTTCCAAGATGATTTCTGCTATCTTCTCTCTGTTTCTGCAAGCAAACTTCTGACATATCTCAATATCATGCAAATAATCCTCCAGAAATTTTCCATAAAGCCAACATAAATCAGCCGGAACGTCTGGTATCTTTGCATCATATTCCGATTCTAAATTTTCTAAAGCAGTCTGAATTTCTTTACGCCTTCCAGCAGCCTTATAGGTGCGAATAATCTCATCTCTTCTTATAAAATAATCTTCTTTTCCAGAATGAAGATCGATTGCAAGCTGTTGATAGATTTGTGCTACCTGCTTGCCAAGATTCCTACTTCCAGAATGAATGATTAAATAACAAGTTCCATCTGTATCTTTATCTATTTCTATAAAGTGATTTCCTCCTCCAAGTGTTCCAAGTGATCTTTCCAGTCTTTTTGTATTTTGCAGTGCACGATAACACCGAAGCCCTGTAAGATCAAACCTCTCTATTCTGCCACCCCAGGTATCCAGCCCAGATGGAATATAATGACATACTTCATCTATTTTTTCAAAGTCAAGATGTAGGTCTTCTAATTTTACAGTATACATTCCGCAACCAATATCTACTCCTACAATATTAGGACATACTTTATCTATTACAGTCATTGTAGTTCCTATCGTACATCCTTTTCCTGTATGTACATCTGGCATAATTCTTATCTGACTGCCCTCTGTCAGCCCGTAATCACACATTCTGCGAATCTGCTCTATTGCACTATCCTCTACCGTTTTTGCATAACAAACCGCAGTATTTACTTTCCCTTTTATCTCCAACATTATATCCTGTCTCCCCTCTTTCGACATCATGCTATGATTTTCGCATAGCGCTCACTTTCCAATATTTTCATCATATATGTATAAGGCGAAAGCTGTCCTCCCATTGTCATCTGAAAAAGTTTTGGTGTTGCTCCCGAAATCAACACGACTCCCTGCTCATTCATAGTCACAGGCTGCTGACGATGTCTGCCCGCGACATTCCAGAATATAATTTGTGGCAGTCTGTAGTGATTCGCCTCATATTTTTTTCTTGCATTTTCAAAATTTGTTTCAGAAGCATTTTCAACACAACAATTAAATTCCATATCCGAAATAATAACAAGTTTAGACGGCATTTCTTCCTGTGATATATGATTTTCCATAGCTGTATGCAATATTAAATCAAATACAGATTCCAGATTCGTATCTGCAATTTCATTAAATGTCATAATATACCGAAGCTTGTCTACAAATGTTTTCCCTTTCATTTCTATCAACTGCGGCCGGGCTGAAAATTCAATAAAATGATTTCTGAATCTCCCTTTGTTGTGTTCTGCCAAATAGATTCCAAGGGATAATGCCACGGTAGCAGGCAATGGTCTGCCAGACCAGTACATTGATCCGGAAGTATCAATTACAGCAAGGGCATCTTCATTGTTTCCATAATCTGGTAACGAATCCCATGTAGCATTCAATATTCTTTTTTCAGCTTCAGAAATATTTTTCAGATCTGCAGTCAAATATGGTTCCACCAACTCATACGGACACACATGATCTGCATGCAATTTTGCCTTTCCTTCAGACAGCAGTGAAAGAAATGTATGGTACCGTTCTTCATCATTTCGTTCAAATGCATCTCCATACTTATACATTGCTCTGGAGGGCTGTTTTTCATAATCAAAGGAATAATCTTTTTCGCGAAGATAATTCTCAATGATATGAATTTTGGAGCGAAGCAGTACTACATTTTTCCGGTATGCAGCATCATTCATGCCAAATGCCCGTGCAATTCTTTTGGCATTTCGAACCGCCTGCTTATTAGATGTATTTACAGAAGGAAGCCATTTTGCCAGAAGTGATACATGTTCTCCTGCTGATGCACAGTGCAAATCTTCCGTAAACTGCAACTTAAGCAAATCTAACATTTCTTTTTCACAGGGAGTATCCAGAAGTGTAAGCAAGTCATCAAATCTGCCATATTCTGAAACATATTTTAAATTTTTCTTCACAGATTCTGTTTCATTTTTCGCAAGCCATAAGAAGATGGTGCGAAATACATGACGTTCCCCCAGGCCTCCTCTTATGTCTCTGGCATAGAAAAGGATCTTCATAGCCAGATCTGCATTTTCCGTATATGCTCGTATAAAGCAATTGATGATCTCTTCATCACCTGCATGTCTGAATGCACCAATAGACGCAAACAGATCCAGACACTCCGATCCGCTGGTTTCATATGTAACTGCACCATTTTCTGTCTCCGTCATCCGCGCCTTCTGTTTCAGCAAATCCAACATCAGGACACCTCCTTTTCTACGCTGTCTTTGATACAAGATGCTTTCCGTAATACAAACCCGGGATCACACCGGGCAACAGCCTGAGTCTGAGTCAGGTGCTCTTCTACATAAGCGATTGTATTCTTTTTCCATTGCTGTGAGCATCTTTACTGTTATTTTACTTTTTTTTATTCTTTTTTCACGGAAAAAAAGTTGCGAACACTTAGTGCTCACAACTTTTCTGATGGATCAATCTCTGTTTTATAAGATCTACAAAACTCTGAGGCGCTGTAACTTTTATCATTGGACCAAATGAAAGTATCCTGATAACAAGCTCCGTCTCATCTTCTTTATCATAATAAACTGTTACAGAATACCGGCTTTCCTCTATTTGCTCTGCTGTCTTTTGAAAATGTGCAAAATGTAAAAGAACTCTCTCCAATGCATTTCTCTGATCTGTCAATTCAAAAACCACGCTTCTTGGTTTTGGCACAACTCGCTTTTCCTGTCCTGGCTCAAATGTCTCACCACAAGGCTTACAACTCATGATTCTTCCCAGATTAATCGTACATCCAAAACGTTCATCTGCTCCAATTAGTCTGAATTTATCATCCTTCTCTGAATACTCAAGATACTGAGGTGCCATCACGTATCTGGCCGTTTTTCCTTTTCTGGTTCGCACCACAATATCCAGAGAATATTTTTTTCTGATTGCATCCAGAATCAAACGAAAATTTGCAATATATGCGGGATCCTGATAAGGATCCCCATCATTATATTGATCAAATATAATCACATCTGATGGAAGAAATAGCGGTTCTACATCTGGAAAATCAAACTGTATTTCTCCAAATAAGCGGACTCGTGGATCACAGGAAACTGCTTTTAACCATCTTTTCTGTAAGGTTGAAAGCGGCATGGATGGTCTGTTTTTTATAGGAGTTGTCCCGTCTTTTTTTATCAACTGCCATTTTTCATCCCTGATTGCATCCGGGATCATTACTTTGCTCTCTTCAAATGCATGCTGCTGTATGATTCTTTTCAGCTCCTGCTCAGATACGGGATGCGCAACCGCTTCCGTAAGTATTGCTGCAATTGTATTGTAATAAGCACCATAGAACTCACTGAAAATCAATCACTCATCACCTCCGATTCCATAAAGTGCATACATTTCCTCTAAATCTGTTTTGAACTGTTTATCTAATTCTTGATTTGAAAAATGAACCTCTGTAATTCTGCAAATAAAAGTTCTGATCCATGGAATCATCTCTGCTGAATCATATACATCCGCAGAAAAGTGACTGGTATTTGAATCCAGATGCACAACCGTTCCACATCGTTTTTCCCGCTCCAAGCGATTTTTGATATGCTGTTCATCATCCGCATAATGAATTGTAAACTCGACATGTTCCATTCGAGCACCCGAAGTGCTTTGTGTATTGACGCCCCATATATGAGGAATCATATGGTTAAATTTACTTCGTACCGTGTCAAACTGCTCACTTATCTCTTCTACGTTTACAGATACAATATGATCCACTCTGAATGCATGGATTCTTTTAAATTGTGGTTCATATGCCATAAGATATTGCCGTCCGCTCTGCACACTAAGCATGATTTTTATAGGAATTACATATATATTGATGTCACGATCCCTGTTTCTGTTTATCATTTCTAATGTGATGCCACGTTTTTCACTGATTGCAGAAAAAATGATGTACAGAATCTCACTATCTATCGTTCCTGTTATGTAATGATGCTTAAATGCAAAACGATTATCATGATCATCTATTTTGTCAAGGAGAAACGAGCCGATCACACCGCATGGAAGTACTTCTGAAAAATAATCCAACAGATCCGGATCCACGTTGATGCTGCTGTCAGATCTCCTGTAATAAATTGCTTTTCCTCTTCTCTCTGTAGTCAGAAGACCTTCCTTTTCATATTCTTTAAGCTTTTTCCGCACTGTCGACTCATCAAACATTCTTGGCTCTGAGAACTGTGAGAGATACTCATCCACCTCTCGAGTAATTTCTCCAAGTGACATACTGATATCAGGATTTGACAGAATATCAAATAGAATAAAATGAAGCGTAATATCTCCATCTGTAAAACTCTTTGCTTTCCATGCTTTAAAAAGAGGATTGTGACCGGACAAACGACTGTCTATCGAAATAAAGACATTTTTTCCTTCTGCGGTCTGACGAAATTTCATATAATCGCCGAGCCAGCTTTCCAATCTACGTTTTTCATCATCATAAGATCTCGCGCTTTTTCTGGTGTATTTTTCTCGGCTTTTGAATCCATAAACATAAAATTCTCTCATATAATCACGAATACGATTAAAATTTTTCACCAGTTCACTGTATGCCATATTTCTCCCCTTAATAATTTTCCACAAACTCTTCTGCCGCTTTCCGCATCTGTTCCACCACCGATACCGGTCTGGTAACTTTTACATTTTTTCCGAGACTGAATATCCACCCGAAGAACTGCGGACTGACATTGACATCCACCGCACATTTGCTGTACTCTGCATTGACCGGTCGGAAGGTAATATCTTTTCCAAAGCGATCGATAAACACACCACACATACTATTAGGAAACTGAATATGTACTTTTTCTTTATTTCCCTGATACAGGCCAAACGTTGCTTTCGCATAGGCTGCCATATCAAAATTTTTGAAGATTTGTTTTGGCAAGCATGATTTTTGTCAGATAACTTAATTTTAATTTTTGATTGGAACTTTTTGGCTCCCCTTTTTCGGATGTATTTATGCTCACATTATAACAGTTCTTCAAAAAATAATCTGCTATATCATGCAAATTGTCACCCAATTCTTCCATTGAACTAATATTTGTTTTTTGCTATACTATTTGTATAATCACTCAGAAAGCAGGATGTGATTTTCCGATGTCAGATGCCCTCTAGTTCCAAAGGAGGGTGATGCCCTATGAACACAATGGAAGTCTTAACTTTGTTGTTAGTAATTTTCGCGGCTCTGTCTTACATAGACAATCATTTCGACAAAAAGAAATAGCATCCCACTCGCCCAAGTAGATGCTATTTCAAATTTGATATAAATTTTACAGAGGGCAAATCGGAGTCACATCCGATTCACTTTCTGATTTGATTATACACTAGGGCGCTTGTCATTTCAAGCGTCCTTTTGTTTTCTATTCCTAATTACGCCTCATTCTTACATTCCTCATATGCGAACAGCGCTGCTCCCAGCGCTCCGCAGAGCTGTGCTTCGTCACAGATATAGAGTTTGGCGCCGAGTTTTTCTTCCAGTGCCTGTATGATACCCTGGTTTTTGGCAACGCCGCCGGTCATCATATATTCGCCCGGGTTATCTTTTCCGAGACGGGCCGCGAGGGCGCCTACTTTGGATGCGACGGACACATTCAGGCCGTGGATGATGTCTGCCACTTCTTTATTCTGTGCCACCAGAGAGACCACTTCTGACTCGGCGAAGACGGTACACATGCTGGAAATGACTACATTTTCTTTCCATTCCAGTCCTTTGGTACTCATTTCTTCCAGGGAAAGTCCCAAGGTTCTTGCCATCATTTCCAGAAAACGACCGGTTCCGGCTGCACATTTATCGTTCATCAGGAAATTTTTCACCGCGCCATTCTCGTCGATGCTGATGGCTTTGATGTCCTGTCCACCGATATCGATGACGGTACGGACATTGGGATTCAGGTAGTGAGCGCCTTTGGCATGACAGGTGATCTCTGTGACGCTGTCATCGCCACTGTCAATATAGGCGCGGCCGTATCCGGTGGTGACGATTCTGACGATCTCTTCTTTCTGAATACCTGCTTTTTCCACTGCCAGATCCAGGCTCTTTTCCGCACTCATCATAGCTCCGCCGCCGGTGGGGATGATCATGGTGGATTTGATCTTTCCGTCCTGATCGAGAATCACGACGTCTGTACTGGTAGACCCACTGTCAATTCCTGCTGTATAATAAACTCCTGTCTTCATTTTCTCTCTTGCCTCCTCGCTGATTTCTTTTCCTGGATTTCCATCCTCCGATCCTTCTACTGTCTCTGAAAATGCCTGAATTCTGGTGAGCAGCTGCCCAGCGCTCTGACTGGTAAAATCTGTTTCAATCTTGAGCAGCGGCACTTTGATTTCCTTTTTAATGCTGGCATATTCAAATCCGTAATAGTCGCAGAATTTGATGGTATGGTAAATGATTCCCTTCAGGTTCGGGTCCAGATACAGTACTCTTCTTCTGGTGCTGTTATTCATCCGGAAGCAGGGCATTTGTCCGAGAAGGGCATCTGCATAGGCAAGAAACAGGGCGTCTTCATCCAGGTTCTGTATTTCTTCTGGAACCACTGCAAGCTTTCTTCCGCAGGTACAGGTGAAATTTTCCACATCCATCCGGATATTTTCCTCGATCATCTGCTCCATCAAGCCGCTGACACGCACTCCCATGACTCCGATATAAGGTTTCTTTTGCACTTCGTATTTCCGGAAGGAATGAAAAAATGCCTCCTTATTAAAATCTTTTCCGGAATATGTTGCATAAGCATCTTTCAGTCTGCGGATTGCTCTGGCAAATTTTACTTTTTCGCACTCATTGTCCTCATGAGGCAGATCCAGCATGTAGAGGAATTTGCATTTCCCGGTGCTCTTCACAATATCGTAGACTCTTCGCATGGAATCGCAGCAGTTTACCATGACCAGTTCGTTGGTTTTTCCTTCCAGCACGGCCTGAATGACTGATTTTCCAAATCCACACAAATTGGTATGGGCGATCTGATCGGACATTTCAAAATTTTCCGGCATTTCCTCAAGGACTGCACATTCTTCGCCAAATCCTTTGAACAGCTCTACCGGTGTGTATTTACAGACGTAATGTATCATAACTCTTTCTCCTCCTTGCCTTCTTCCAGCATTTCCACAAATGCCTGGAGTCTGGTGGACACCTGTCCATCACTGGTATTGGCCGGATTGCAGCCGTCACCATCTAGAATCATGGTCGGGATTCCTGCTTTTTCCAGTGAACTCTTGATCAGGCTGGATGCGCCGATAGTTCCTTTGCATCCCCAGTGGGCGAACAGGATGCCACCGTCGGCTTCGGTTTCTCTGGCAAGTTTCTCTGCTACCTGAATTCTCTGGCTGACGCTTCCATTATAAATGCTGTAGACCATCTTCTCCGCCAATGCCTCATAAGGATCTTCCTCATGCATCTCCTGAAATCCATCCGCCACAAAGTCACAGGCGCGGATATGCATTTTCGTGCTGTAATTAAAGATCTCTTTTACCGGGGCCTGTAGAAATGGCATGATGTGCATCCAGATCACATGCAGTCCTTCGCCCTTTGGCGCTTTTTTCACATCGTTTAACAGCATTTCCGTATATTTGACAGAGGCTTCTGACCCTGCCAGCAGATGGCACATGAAAATCGCATACAGCTCATTGGTAATCGTGGTAACCGGATCGTGATCTTTCCGTAACGTCAGCTGCTGCTGATAATTGGAAGCTGCTTTCCGGCTGTTGGCAACTGCCTGCTGGACAGCCTCCTCGGAAATATTCTTTCCGGTAACTTCTTCCAGAAAATGCTTCAGTTCCCGCAGCTGCTCCGCCACATAGACAACAGAGTCCTTATTTTTCTCATAGGGAACATCAATATAAAATCCCGGAATGTCATAAGTTTCTTTCAAATATGGAAATGTCATCATATTTCCATCACAGGCCAGGTTGGTATAGACCATGCATTTGGGCTTTGGCAGCAATCCTGTCAGTGCAGCCCCCAGAAATACTCTGTGGTAAGAGCACATGGTCTCCGGAAATCCTTCTTCTTCCGTCTTTCTTAAAAATGTCTGCTCACATTTGGTTCCCGCCATAAAACAGGACAAGGCTTCCACCGAATAGGGAGTCAGACCTGCTGCCGTCAGAAGTTCACCCGGCACAAAAATACTTACCATAGCAGCACTTTCCGGCTTTTCCAGTGCTTGGATAATTCTCTGCATAACCAGTCTTGCCGCATACTGTCCTGATGCGGGAAGTCCCCTGTCCGGGAAGATTAACAACCGCTTTTCCTGCAGCCTGTATCCTGTCAGAAGAAGCTTTCGAGCTTTTTCCGGGTTTTCCAGAGACATATTGCCCACTGCTGATCCAAATTTGTCTGTAATGCTCATTCTCATAACCTCCATAATCATAACAAAAAAGAAATAGCATTCCCCTCTAAAGTGAATGCTATCCCCGGATGAAATTATACGCTTGCATTTTTTAATTTGCAAGCATCCTTTTTCAGTTACTCTCCGGCTTATGCTTCAGCAGATACAGCTTCATCGCAATTTCCACAAGCGACCGGTTATTATGATCCGCCAGATCCAAATTCAGTACTTTACAGATCTTGGCGTATCGATATTTGATGGAATTATAGTGAATATAAAGTCCTGCAGCGGATTCTTTCAGATTCCAGCCATTCTGCAGGATTTCCTGCAGGGTGGCCAGAAGTTCTCCGTGATATTTCCGATCGTAATCCTCCAGCGGCTGAATATACTGTATACACAGTTCCTCTGATTCCGGGCTGTTCATAACCGGAGCCAGAAGCCGGTAAAGACCCAGCCGGTTATAGAAGAGAATCCGGTCAAACCATTGGAGGGAATATCCCAGATTGATGGCAACTCTGGCTTCGGAGTAACTTTTGGAAATATCACGAATATTTTCATAATATTGTCCGATACCAAGCGTAATGGTAAATGGGCTGACCATTTTCAGGCGGCTCTGCAGGCGCCTGAAGGTCTGCTCCAGCTGTTCCGGCAGCCCTTCCCTGCTGTCCTCCGGCATAGAGATGATAAATACGATCAGGTCACTCTGTCGAAAATATTTGGACTGGGGGAACATCTGATGCATTTCCTGAATAGAATGGCGGAAAATGATTTCCGTCGCTTCTTCCAACATGCGGTTGGTGTTGGAATCCAGATGATCGGTGAAATATTTCTTAATGTTATTAATGTCTACGACCGCAGCCAGACCACCATTCGTAAAATCCCAGCCATAAAGTCTTGCACGATTGTGGATCTCCACATCCGTCTTTACGTTATTGGTCAAAAGATCTTCCAGAAAAGATGCCTTATATTTCTCCGCCATCTGCTGATTGGCAATCTGTACCTGAATGTGAAGGATCAGGACAATGCTGGCATATTCCAGTGCCGTTTGCATATTTCCATTTTCCTGCATCTGCAGGCATCCCTTTTCAAATAGAAGGAAACCAAACTGTTCATTCTTATTCGCCACTGTATAATAGTCGTATTGTTCCAGAAATTCACTGGTAATACTCTCCATATCTGCATCCTGAAGCTTCTGCATCAGGGAAGATGATTCATCTGAAAAAAAGATATTTCGGAAATGAGTATCTATGAACGCGCAGGGAATTCGGATAATGCTGCTCAGCGTCTTCAGAATCTCTGGAACGCTGTTATTATTTATGGCTAATCCCAGAAATTCTTTGTGAATCTTATTTGCCTGAGTCAAAAGCAAAGACTGACGGCTGATGATCTGGGTCAGTACCGGATTGATAATATCCACAAATGGATAGGTTTCCGGAACGGAAATCAATGGCAGATTCAGCTCATCAGCCATTTTCAGAGCTGCCTCCGGGATCGTGGTGATGTACCGGTTTTCTTTAATCCCCACGCCTGCCGCCTGTTTTTCATGAAGAACCTGCAGAAATTCCAGGAGATCCTTCTCTTCATGGAGCATATAGGCTGTCGTAATGACAAATTCACCGCCATTCAGCCAGTTGGTTCCATCCGGCGTGTCAACAACCGTTACATTGGTCAGTTCTCTGTCAAGTCCATTTTCACCGGCCAGCAGATTCAGATCAGAAAAATTCGGCAGATTCAAAAAATCAGATATGGTCATGGTCATTCACCTCATTGTTCTTATAGTACAAATATTTATCCTCTATTACTATCCATTATACACAATACAAGAAACAAATAACAACTATTTTTTTGAATTATTGGCTTTCAGAGACAATGAAATACAGTTTTTTAAATGTTATAATGTCTCCAACAAACAAATTGAACGAACTACCAAGGAGGAGTGTTATGGATTACTTAACAATTGCAAATTCACCCGTGTTCTGGGGATTATGCGGAATTACGGTTCTGATTTCTCTGGCGCAGGCATTGTTATTTATGCGGCAGGCAAAAAAAGCGGCCGTAGAGGTAAATCTGGAAAAAGGACTGGCAAATAAGGCTTTTAAGATTGGTCTCATCTCAGCAATCGGGCCTGCCTGTGGTGTATTTATCGTAATGGTAGGCCTCATGGCTTCCATCGGTGGACCTATGGCATGGCTTCGTCTCTCCATTATCGGTGCTGCTGCAACGGAGCTATCCGCAGCTTCTATGGGTGCGCAGGCGGCAGGTGTGGAATTCGGCGGTCAGGGTTATACTCTCACTGTTATGGCAGTGTCTTGGTTCGCAATGGCATTGAACGGTGCAGGATGGCTCTTAGTCAGCGGCACGGTAACACCGGCACTGGAAAAGCTGAGAGGCAAGTTAAGCGGTGGTGATACCAAATGGCTGGCAGTTTTATCCGGTGCCTGTTCCCTTGGTATCTTCGGTTACCTGAATGCAAACGAGATCAAAAAAGGATGGGGAAATACCATTGCCTGTCTGGCAGGTGCACTTGGTATGGTGGCACTTATGAAATTCGTTGTACCAAAATATCCGAAATTAGCAGAATATTCTCTGGGTATTGCAATGATCATTGGTATGGTCTTTGCAGTCATCTATGATCTGTCAATTGCATAGGAGGAACATACTTATGGAAAATAAATATATGACTGAATGGAAACGAAACAGCATCCGCATCGGTGCACCAACCTGTATTCTGGCTGCCTTCACCGCTTTTATTCCGGTTCTCTATCTGTGCAGCCGCTATAACTGCTGGCCAAGTCTGGAAGTTGTATTATCAGCCTGGGCTCTTACCGCTCTGTCCTTTGGTGCTTTTTACATCGTAGAGCCGATTTCCTATTACGCAGCCCTCGGTATGAGCGGTACTTATCTTGGCTTCCTGTCCGGTAATATCGGAAACATGCGTGTTCCCTGTGCTGCTCTGGCACTGGATGTCACCGAGAGCGAAAGCGGAACCATACAGGCAGAGGTTGTGTCCACCATGGCTATCTGCGGTTCCATTATTACCAACCTGATTGCTACCACCAGCGCCGTTTTAGTTGGTTCCGCAGTAGTAGCAATCCTTCCGGCTTTTCTGGATGCTGCCTTGAAGAATTATGCAGCCGCAGCCATCTTTGGCGGAACTTTTGGAAACTTTGCAGTCAAATATCCAAAGATTGCTGTATTTGGTCTCTTAATTCCTACAGTTCTGAAATTATTCATTCCGATTCCGGCATGGATGATCATCGTATGTGCCGTATTCGGTACACTTGGAATTGCCCGTCTGTTTTATAACAGCGATCAGAAAAAAGAAAACAATAGTGAGGAGAATTCATAATGATGTGGGAAGAATGTAAAGATTTACAGGAGTATATCGTAGGTTTAAGAAGGGATCTTCATCAGATTCCTGAAGTAGGATTTGATCTGCCGGAGACACAGGCTTATGTCACCGCAGAGCTGAACAAAATCGGCATTCCTTATGTATGTTCCGAAAAGGACAGCAGTATTATCGCTACCATCGAGGGCGGCAAAGCCGGTAAAACTGTCTGTTTAAGAGCAGATATGGATGCACTTCCGATCACGGAAGCAACCGGTCTTCCCTTCTCTTCCAGACATGAGGGCTGTATGCATGCCTGCGGCCATGATACCCATACTGCCATGCTTCTGGCAACCGGAAAAGTACTCTGGGCACACCGTCAGGAAATCGCCGGTACGGTACGTCTGTTATTCCAGACTTCTGAGGAGCAGTCCCGCGGTGCGGAAATCATGATTGAAAATGGTGCAGTCAAAGGCGCTGATGCAGTTTTCGGCACACATATCGGAACTCTTGTTGACAAAGCGATTCCCGCCGGAACCTTTATTATTCCATCCGGCTGCTGTATGGCCGCCTTTGACAAATTTGTTATTAAAGTAAAGGGAAAAGGCGTCCATGGCTCCGCTCCTGAAAAGGGCATTGACCCGGTAAATATTGCAGCTCATATTGTGCTTGCACTTCAGGCTATCACCACCAGAGAGTTAAATGCTACCAAACCATTGGTACTCACCATCGGTAAGATTCAGGGAGGCAGCCAGTACAATATCATCCCAGACGAGGTTGTCATCGAGGGAACTATCCGTACTCTGGAAGAGGAAGTTCGCCAGTTTGCTGCAAAACGCATCGGTGAAATCTCCCAGGCAACTGCAGCTGTCTTCGGCGGCAGCGTCGATTATGAAATGATCTGGGGAGCACCGCCCGTTATTAACGATAACAATATGGCTGCTCTGGCTGCAAAAGCTGCAAAGAAAGTCCTCGGTGAAGATAACGTGATCACTGAACTTCCGGCTCCGAACATGGGCGGCGAAGATTTCGCCTACTATCTGGAAGAATTGCCGGGTGCTTTCATGTTCTTAAGCTCCTCCAACCCGGCCAAAGGAACAGATGTGGCTCATCATAATCCAAAATTCAATGTGGATGAAGATGTCCTCTGGGAAGGTGCCGCTGTATTCGTGGCCGTTGTAGAAGAATTTTTGAAATAGTAGAAATGGGAATGGGCGCCCCGATTGGGGCGCCCGTTTTATATTTTACGCTTTTTGTTTAGGAACAAACTCAATCTTTAAAACCATTCCCATTCCATCAGCTAGCCTTTTAAGTAAATTAACCGAAGGGTTTCTGGTTCCATTTTCCAATTTGCTGATATCTGCCTGATTAATTCCTGTACGCTCTGCCAGTTCTTTCTGGGTAATATTCTGAGAAGTTCTTGCCTCTATAATAGCTCTGATGACATCCATTTCCGGCTGAATAGATTCGTATTCTTTTGCAAATTCAGGATTCTTCATCTGCGTTTCTTTGTACTGCTTTAATGACTTCATGATTTTCCCATCCTTTCCTTAAAATCAGCCCTGTACTTTTTGGCCAGCTTTATTAATTCCCTTTTCTTCCAGTAATTCGAACAATCCAATCATCTTTGCCCGCATCTTAATATCAAGAGAATTCATAAATTCTTCTATTGGACAATCCCCATTTTCTTTTTCATAAAATATTACTTCAAATTTTGTCATTTAATCCCCTTACAATCATAATATGGCATATATGCCATATTGTCAATTATCTACTATGTTATTCCACTTCATTTGTAAGTTAAGCCGCAGCTCCCGTCGCGGCTTAACTTAAACTCACTGCCCGTGTCACCAGTATTTTCTGCCATAAAGAAAACCTCCGTTAGAACTGTGTTTTTAAATACAATTCTAACGAAGGTCTTATCTGTTGTCATTGAACTTGTAGTATAAAAAACTATGCAATCCACCTTTCCTGCATAATTTCATAATATGCACGCAGTATCTGCCTGCCACTGTCACCAAATGGCTTTCTGTTTCCGCAAACGATTTCATCTATCGTAACCTGAAACAGTTCGCTTAATGCATACAGATTATCTATGGTCGGCATACTGATTCCATTTAACCAGTGGTAAATGCTCTGTACACTGCCCAGTTCCAGATATTGCTGCACATCCTTTACAGTAATTCCGCGTGTGTCCATCAAACGCCGGAGTTGATTTCCTGTGGCACGTTTATCAATTAGTGGTATCATATTTCTTACAAATTCTCCCGCTGAGTTTATTCCAAATAATTTTGCAGTTACAGCTTTTGATTTATAACATTTCTTTTTCTTTGTAGCATTCAAAAATATAATTGGGATTTTCATAATAAACACTGCTATTATCGTCATGCTTGTCAACTACCTGATATCCTCCATGATATACGGTCATCCACGCCATAATTCGTCTCCTTTCAGGTTCTTTTTGTCTCTTAATTTCAATCCTGAATAGTTTTATTATATCGGTTCAATATCATCATCGTCAAATTCAATTTACTCATTTTTCACAAAATGAGTAAATTAAATTCTGTTTTTATGAAATTAAAAAGGCCAACACATACACTGTCGACCTTTTCATATTTTCTTACATCAATATTTCATACAGATACACCATCACCGGCATAGTCACAATCGACAATAATGTTGTCAACACATACAACGAGCTGGCATATGCAGCATCTTTATCATAGAGTTGTGCCATGGAAGTCACAGACGCACAGGCCGGTGTTACACAAGCAAGATATACTGTCAAAAGAATCTGGCTGGAATTTTCCAGATTCACAACGATCTGAATTGCTTTCATCAGCAATAATCCAAGTACCGGATACAAGAGCAGCCGCAACGCAACCGACAGATAATTTCTTTTTTTTGTAAATATCGACTTTAACGGCACTTCTGCAATAGCCATTCCTGCAAGCAGCATTCCAAGAGGCCCTATCATATTATTCATCATACCAAGTACATCCTGAACTCCAGCCGGAAGTTTGATACGGAACAGAAACAGTACAATTCCTGCAATGATAGAGATAATATTGACATTCAGAAATACTTTTTTCCATTCCAGCTTTTCCTCTTCACACAGCATATTTTTTCCCTGCGTCCACAGCAAAATCAGCTGCACTGCAATATAAGCACTGGAATAAATCACATAATCCTGACCTAATAATTCCTGCACCAGCGGGATGACCAGAATTCCGGCATTTGAATAAATGCTGGTAGCTTGTTCTATCACATCCATCTGGAATATTTTCCTCAGTGGTATGGTGATCAGCAAAAATAAAATGTGAATAGCAACCGCTGCAGCAATGGCTAGAAACAGACCTTTTTGTACATCTGGTGTATAATCCACCTGAAATGCTTTGATAATTACACATGGAATGACCAGATAGACGAGAATTACGGATACGCTTTTGCTTTCCGAAGATTTCATCAGTCCCGCTTTCACCACGGCATACCCCATAAACATGATCACAAAAAGCTTTATAATTTCTTCCATTAATAGTAAACTGATCTGCATATTCTGTTCCTTCTTTCTTATGATGTCTCTCTCAGTTTCTTATAATCTCAGCATCCCGCTTCCGGCCAACACCCGGCTGCTGAATGTTTTTACTTCTCCATCAAAATCAACTCGTATCTTCTTCTCGTTTAGTTCCACTACCGCACCCTGTCCAAATATCTTATGTGTCACCATCACTCCTTCTGCCAGCTGTTCCATAAATTTCTGAAATTCACTATCTGACAATGCTTTTGGAGCTGCTGCTTTTGTATCCGCTCCTGGCAGATGAATGTTTCCAGCTGTTGCTTGGATAACACGTTTCTTCGGCGCTGCCTTTCCCAGAAATTCATCGCAAAAGCTGGATGTCTGCTTCATGGTAAATAAAAAGAGCCGGCTCTTCGCCCTTGTGGCTCCTACGTAGAACAACCGCCGCTCTTCTTCGTAGGTCTCCAGTTCTTCTCTCGGTGCCGTCTTTAGATTCACCGGAATCTGATCTGGCAGAATACCGTCTACTACATCGAGAAGATAGACCGTATCATATTCCAGTCCCTTGCTGGCATGAATCGTAGATAATATAAACGGACAGGTCTGGTCCTGTTCTTTTTTCTCGATAAGCTTCCTGAGTTCATTCAACCGTTCCACCAGCCGAAGTGGAGTCTCCTCCAATGAAGCCAGCATTTTCAAAGTGTCGAGCTTCGTGTCTTTGATCTCGCTTCTTTTCAAATAATCCTGATAACCCATGAACTGCACAATCCGATGGATTGCTCTGGATGCCGGTTCTGTCAATAAGTGTTCCATATGTGTTGCTACTGATTTGATGTTTCCTTTGGCATATCCATCCAGTCCCTCATAAGAAAGAGCTGTCTCCCATACGGATAGATTTTTTTCCCTGCTTAGTTCTGCAATCTGAAGTGCGTCCTGTTTCCGGATATAAGTATTGAGTTTATAATAAATCAGCAGAAATAGATCTGTATTTTTCGGATCAGCTGCCAGTTTAATAATGTTACTGATATCCTGCACCACCCGATGGGTAAAAAAGGTCAACTCTACGTTTCGCATACGATAAGGAATTCCTCTTCGCTCCAACAGATCAATGAGTGGAAGTACACATTCATGCTCCGGGTAAAGCACTGCCGTCTGCGTTGTGCATCCCTCTGCCACTTTCACCAGATAGGAATACTGCGCTTTTCTGGTACCAACGGAGATTTCCGTCACGTCCTGTTTTCTTTCTTTGGAGGGACGCATATGTTTCTCATGACGCAGGGTATTTTTCTGGATAAACCGGTCTGCTGCCAAAACAATGTTTCCATCGGAACGGAAATTTTCTTCCATGAGCAGCACTTTCGCTCCCGGATGATGATGCTCAAATTCCAGCAATGCCTCCGGGTAAGCGGCACGGAATCCATAAATGCTCTGATCTTCATCTCCCACCATAAAAAGATTCTCGGATTTCGATGCCAGCAGTGCAATGATGGCATGCTGGATTTTCGATGTATCCTGGGCTTCATCCACGCAGATATAAGGGTATTTCTCCTGAAAATATGCAAGAAGTTCCGGAATTTTCCGAAGCATATTATAGGCATAGACCATCTGGTCATCATAATCCATAAGCTGCTGTTCCCGAAGCTGTCTGCAGTACTCTTTGTAGATCGCTGCCAGATGAATCTCCGCTTCTTCTTCCAGCTTCTGGATTTCTTTTTCATTCAGCATCCGGTTTTTTATGTAAGTAATCAATGTCCGGACATTTTTCAGATCACCTTCTGTTGGGTATACCCGCTCCGTCTGCTGATAAATGCCAGACAGCATGGCAGTAATGCGTTTTTCATCCGTGAGAAGTTGAAATGCCATCCTGCCCGTCTTCCAGCTATAGTACTGAATCACCCGGGCACAAATGCCATTAATGGTCCGAAATTCCAGTCGTTCTGCCATCTCCTGTCCGAATTTTACCGCAAACCGATCTGCCATATCCTTCGTTGCCGCCACCGTGTAGGTAACTGTCAGGATTTTGCCCGGATCCATTCCTTTACAATAGATCATGTAACCCAGCCTCGTCACCAGCACTGTCGTTTTCCCCGATCCCGGCACCGCCAGAAGAAGCACTGGCCCGTCCACACTCTGCACGGCACTTTTTTGCTGCTCATTTAATTGAATGGAAAATTGCTGTTCAAACTCCTGCCAGGTCATGAATATAAAGTCTCCCGTCCTTTCATTTCCTATCATTTTCGGAGCCATACACATGACTCTGGATGATTACTTTTTCTATTATAGAATCAGTTGTCAGTCCATGTCAATTCGTCTCTAATTTTGTAGCTATTCGCAGTTTTTCAATATTTTTTCCAGAGTTTTTGGCATATGCAGTTTTAATCTCTGCTGACACCCATTTTGATCCGTCATGCAACCAATTTCCTTGATTTTTCACAGTTGGAACAGATCATTTGGCTATATACGGCTTTTCAATAGCTCTGATACCCAAAATTGAAAAGCAAGTTGGGTGTAACGAGAACCTCAACGTCTATCTGCCCAACAGCCAGAAAAAAGCTCGCGGAAATGTCAGAAAAACGGCAAAAATCATCATCCGTGCAAGCTCGTGAGGGCAGAATTCAAAAGAAAATCTCTATATGCCCAAACTTCAGCAAAGATCAGCTGCTTGACAAAAAATCTCTGACATCCTTTGCAAGAATCTGCCCCAGCGCGTATTCAAACCGCCCACACTGGAAAAGGAGAACCACCGAGCGGTTCTCCTTTTCCATATTCTATCTTCTATTTTTGATCTTATGCTTCGCTTCTTTTCTTCATCACTATCAGATATCCCAGTGTCAGCACAATGCCGACCGGAAGGGAGATCCATGCAGACTGGACAAAGCCTGCAACGATGTAGGTAATAAAGGAAATGGCAGCCACGCTGACTGCGTAAGGCAGTTGTGTGGATACATGGTTTACGTGGTTGCACTGGGCTCCGGCAGATGCCATGATCGTTGTATCGGAGATCGGGGAGCAATGGTCACCGCAGACAGCTCCTGCCATGCAGGCGGAGATAGCAATGGTCATCAGGGTCGGGTTGGTTGCCTGGAATGCGTCTACAACAATCGGAATCAGAATACCAAAGGTACCCCAGGAAGTTCCGGTTGCAAATGCCAGGAAACAGCCTACCAGGAAGATGATTGCCGGAAGCAGATTTACAATTCCAGATGCGCTTCCTTTGATGATCGCAGCCACAAACTCTGCAGCACCCAGGCTGTCGGTCATGGCTTTCAAGGTCCATGCAAAGGTCAGGATCATAATAGCCGGTACCATGGCTTTGAATCCCTCCGGGATGCAGTCCATGCATTCTTTGAATCCAAGCACTTTGCGGCTTACATACAGTGCAATCGTTATTACCAGTGCAAATGCACTTCCTACAGCCAGACCTACGGATGCATCACTGTTGGAGAATGCAGTTACAAAATTCTCACCTTCGAAAAATCCACCGGTCCATATCATTCCAATGACACAGCAGACAATCAGAGAGAGAATCGGAATTACCATGTCTTTTACGCCTCCATTTCCAATAGTCACTTCATCATTACCGTCACCATATGGACGATCCGGTGTAGTGAACAGATCACCATTTTTTGCATTGTCTTCATGCACTTTCATAGAACCAAAGTCAATGTTCAGAATTGCAATAGTCACCATCATAACAATCGTCAGCAATGCATAGAAGTTATAAGGAATAGCACTGATGAACAATGCCAGTCCGTCTTCACCTTCTACAAATCCTGTAACTGCTGCTGCCCAGGAAGAGATCGGTGCAATAATGCAGACCGGAGCTGCGGTTGCATCAATCAGATAAGCCAGTTTTGCACGTGAGATATTGTGCTTATCAGTGACCGGACGCATAACACTTCCTACCGTCAGACAGTTAAAATAGTCATCAATAAAAATCAGAACACCAAGTGCAACGGTAGCCAGCTGTGCTCCGGTGCGGGTCTTGATATGTTCGCTGGCCCAGCGTCCGAATGCAGCAGAACCGCCTGCCTTATTCATCAGGCACACGATTGCTCCCAGGATAACCAGGAAAATCAGAATGCCGACGTTGTAACTGTCAGACAGCACACTTACAACACCGTCCTGGAAAATGTGAACGATAGTTCCTTCAAAACTAAAGCCTGAATAGAACAGGCCTCCAACTAAAATTCCAAGGAACAGTGAGGAATACACCTCCTTGGTGATCAGTGCGAGCGCGATTGCCACAACCGGTGGTACAAGCGCCCAAAATGTGGCGTACATAGCAGGTACATAATCCATAACGAAAAGTTCTCCCTTCTTTTGTAAACATGATAGATCCAGAAACAAGAAAAGCCATGAACACAATTCTTTTGACTGCGTTCATGGCCTTATAATTTTGTCTGACCAATGATAGCTCTCCACAGTCCTGTGACAGTCTGACACATCTTCTGCGGCAGACCAGAAATCCTTTCTTCGGAAATGTCCGGATCTCTTCGGCGGTATTCCCTTTCCCTAACTGACAGTTTCCGACCTGTATCAGTCTGTACTCATGAAGCCCGCGCCTCTATCATTTTTACGTTTTCTTTTTCTGCTATGCTACCACGGTTATTAGAAAAGAGCAACCCTTTCTTTAAATTTTTTTGAAAAACCCGGGAGCAATGTTGCAGATCACGAACAAACTGACCAACCGAAGTGACATTCTGTGAGCGGAACCGCTCGCGCTAAGTCCTCGATCCAACAGTACTAACATTCGAACATCGTCTCTGACTCGTTCTCATGAAGTACTGGGACTGCGGACGTTCCTTTCACAGAATGTCACTTCTCTCCCAGATTTTCCGTAACCTGCAACATCTCATCCACATCTTCCAGTTCTCTCTTATCAAGAATATCTACATATTTACAGGCACGCTGCTTCAGTACCTTCCGTCCTCCCTGGTCGCCGGTGAGGGACATAAGCTCCGGGATAAGATCTGCGCGGAACATGCAGGGATTGCCGGGGGTGCTGCCGCAGCGGAGGGACAGGGTCTCCCATCGGGAACATTCCTCTGCCAATGGCCCGGAGAAAGCTGACTGCTCACAGCTGACTGCTGTCCGGATCAGTTTTCGGACACTGTCCAAGGTAAGATGGGGCTGATCTGCTACCATAAACATGAGATAGTCCTTCTCTCCCATCATGGACTGCCCTTCTTTCGGCTGTCCAGAGACCGGATCCTGTGAGATGACCGCCTCAATTCCTGCCCGGATCGTATAAGATGCTCCCAGCCTGCTCTCCTCGCAGAACACTGCCTGCATGCCTGCCATCCCGCATCTTTCAAAGATGTCCTGTACTTCCTCCAAAATCTCCGCATACTGGGTCACAACAGTGACGGTCAGCTTCTCTCCCATCTCCTGCTTTAATTTCAGCAACAACTCCAGGCCATGCCTGTACAAAGGCTTACCTTCATACAGATATAACAGCTTATTACTTCCAAAACGGCGGCTGTTTCCAGCCGCCATATAAATCACATGTATCATCTATTCTTTTACCCGGTGATCGGTCTCTTTCCATTCCGGATCAATCATACCCATAAGAATTTTTTCCGGGGTGAACGGTACAGTTCTGTGCCACACACCGGTTGCACGGTAGATGGCATGGGCCAGTGCCGGAGCTGGCGTATTAATAACGATCTCACCGATAGATTTGACACCGAAGGGTCCCGACGGTTCATAGCTGGTCTCAAATTCCACATGAATATTTCCCACATCCTGACGGGTAGGAATCTTATACTGCATGAAATCGCCTTCTGCGATTTTTCCATTGGCATTGTAGCTGACATTTTCATAGAGTGCCATACCGATCCCCTGTCCAATGCCGCCTTCTGTCTGGACTCTCGCCAGATTCGGATTGACCGGGATACCGCAGTCCACGACAGCTTCATAATCAAGGATTTTCACGCTTCCGGTCTCTTTGTCGAGTTCAATTTCCACCATGCCGACCATATAGGGAGGCGGAGAGACCGGTGAAGAATAGGTTGCGGTCACATCTACCGGAATCAGGTTATTGACCTGGGATTTGGTGGCAATATCTGCCAGGCTGACAGATTTATCCCCATTTACGAGATAGACTTTTTCACCGTCAAATTCCACCTCTTCCGGCAGGCATTCAAGAAGCTGGGCTCCAATCTTCATAATATTTCCCCGCAGTTCCATAGCCGCATTCTGCGTTGCCATACCGGTAATATAGGTTGTGGAGGAGGCATAGGAACCGGAATCATAAGGAGACGCATCCGTATCTGCACCGAAGACTACGATCTGATCCGGCTCACAGTCCAGTACTTCCGCTGCCATCTGCGCCAGAATCGTATCACATCCGGTACCCATATCTGCTGCACCGATCATCATATTATAAGTTCCTTCATCGGAAAGCTTCAGTGTACAGGACCCGACATCTACATTAGAAATACAGGAGCCCTGCATGGCAATGGCCATACCGGATGCCCGCACTTTACCGTTGCCCATATCTCTCACCGGATATTTTTCTTTCCAGTGGAAATTGTCAGCACAATGTTCGATACAGCGGTCAAGTGCGCAGGCATTGGCTGTCTCTCCAAAATATGCCGGCATAAACATGCCTTCCCGCACAATATTTTTCATTCGAAGTTCTACCGGATCCATATGAAGCTTCTCTGCCAGTTCATTGACCGTGGACTCCAGTGCGAAAATTCCCTGGGTCGCACCGTAACCACGGTACGCACCTGCCGCCTGCACATTGGTGTAGACCACATCACAGGAAAATCGGGTTGCCTCACAGCCACCCGTATAGAGAGGAATTGCTTTGTGACCTGACAGTCCTACCGTCGTCGTGCTGTGCTCTCCATAAGCACCTCCATTGGACAGTGTATAAAGGTCAATGGCACGGATATGTCCGTCCTTCATAGCGCCCAGACGAACGGTTACCTCCATCTCATGACGGGGTGACGCAATGGTCTGGCATTCTCTTCTGCTGTAAATAATCTTGCTGGGTCGTTTGGTCATCCAGGTGACAAACGCCGGATACACCTCACAGACTGCCGTCTGCTTGGCACCAAACCCACCGCCGATCCGCGGTTTTTCAGCACGGACCTTGGATTTGGGAATGCCAAGAGCCGTGGCAAGGATACGGCGCAGATGGAAGACAATCTGGGTAGAACTAATGCAGTGAAGTCGTCCGTAACGGTCAATTTCACAGTAAGCACGGATCGTCTCCATATACCCCTGCTGAGCAGCTTTAATCCGGTACGTATGCTCAATGACTTCTTCGCAGTCAGCGAGCACTGCTTCCACATCACCATGAGCATCCTCCTCATGATGAATGAGATTTTTCTTCACATCACCGGTATTTCCATGGGACATCCAGTTATCCTCCGGATGCACCAGCACCGGATTGTCAAGGGCCTTGCGGAAATCCAGCACCGGTTCCAACACCTGATATTTAACTTTGATGACACGAAGTGCTTTGTCCACTGCTTTTTCTGTTTCTCCGGCTACAATTGCCACTGCATCACCTACACTCCGGACTCTCTGGTCAAGAATGAGACGGTCATAGGGGGACGGCTCCGGGAAGGTCTGTCCTGCAATACTGAATCGGTTCTGCGGTACATCCTTCCATGTATAAACTGCCACAATGCCCGGTACTTTCATTGCTGCTGCCGTATTGATATCTTCGATCAGGGCGTGAGCATGGGGACTTCTCAAAATCTTCACCACCAGACAGTCCTCATGCACAATATCATCCATGAATACCGGTTTTCCAAGGAGCAGCTGCTCAGAATCTTTCTTCGGAATGCATTTTCCAACCGCATGGTAATCTTTCCGGTCACGTTCAAATTCCTTCATGCTTCCACTCCTTTCCGATATCTTCTCCATAGACGCCTGCTTCCAGATCAAGGTCTGCGCCCTCTTTTTTGCTGTTCAGATAATTTCTGAGAGAGCGAAGCTGACTCTGGTATCCGGTACAACGGCATAAGTTACCGGACAGACATTCCAGAATTTCCTCATCTGTCGGATCTGGATTTTCTCTGAGCAGCGCCACAATATTTACAATGTATCCGGGATTGCAGAATCCACACTGATCTGCTCCCTGAGCAGCGAAGAAATTTGTAAAGGCTTTCGCTTCTTCCTGTAATCCTTCCAGTGTATCGACTTTCCGTCCATTGGCACGCCCCACCGGCGTACTGCAGGAAAGCACCGGCTTTCCGTCAAGCAGAACTGTGCAGAGTCCGCAGTTGCCGCTCTCACAGCCGCGTTTTACGGAATAGCATCTATGTTTTCTGCAGAAGTCCAGAAGAACCATATCTGCATCTACGGAATCGGTGACTACTTTTCCGTTTAATGTTATTTTCACATCCATCAGTCGAGTTCTCCTTTCAGTGTCTGCATGGCACGTCTTACCAGCACGCGACAGACCGTTTTACGGTAAGCCGCACCTGCTCGCATGTTGCTGCCAAATCGAATTTCATCACACACCTGTCCGGCAAATGCATCCATCTGCTCATCACTGAGTTCCGAAAGTTCCCGCTCCGGAACCACGACTACTTCCGCCAGATGAGGGGTCGCACCAATGGCCGCAGCATATCCGTCTGCCCGTTTTGCCACAGCACAGGTCAGCACCGGGAAATCCGTGGACTGGTTCCGCTGACTTACATAGACAACACCTTTCACATTTTTCGGCACAATAACCGCCACCAGAATATCTCTTGTTTTTCTCGGAAGTTTTACAAAGTCGTCAAGATCCATCATACCTGCATGATGAAGCTCCACCTTCGCACCCAGGGCACGGAAGATGGTCATCACATCGGAAAATCCGAAGCGTCCCCAGATACTGCCGCCTACGGTTGCTACATTTCTAAACTGCACACCTACAATATGACGCACAGATTCCCGGAATGCACCTCCAGTATAAGTATTTAATGCTTCATCTATCTCCAGATCACGTAAGGAAACATATGCGCCAATGCGGAACGCCTCCTCAGTTTCCTCAATTTTATCAAGGCCGAGGCCGCACAGATCAATGGCAGTTCCCATCGTCTTATTTCTCATTTTCTGCCAGAGCATACCGGCCAGAATGAAATTATTCTTTTTCTGATACAGATCGTAAGCCTCTTCGAGACTTTCCGCCCTCACATACTGATTATAATAAAGCATGGCTCCCTTTCTTCTTATCTTTTTTGTATTTTTCAGAACAGACTGCACTCATACATGGCTTCCCACCGAAGCTTCGCCTGTTCCAGAAATGGTATCAGACTCTCTTTTTCTGAAAGCTCCGTCTTCCAGGCCAGTCCACATCCGGCAGAAATCTCCGACGGTAGGGGAATGAGCCTTCCCGGTATCTGTTCTTCCTCTGCTTTTCGCTCCATTTCCATGGCAGCAGTGGTTGTCGCAAAGGTCACCACCAGCTGCAGATGTCTGATCCGCATCTTACGGACTCACGATCAGAGACGCTTTTGACATGGTCTCTGCGATCTCATACATATTCGTTACTTCTCCGACTTTCAGTTTTTCAGAAAGTCCGTAGAAATTAAGGCAGGTTCCACAAGTGAGAATTCTGACCCCTCTTAACTCCAACTCTTTTAAATCATCAAGAGATGCAGAACCTTCGCAGGTCAGATAGGCCCCGCCATTGTAGAACAATATGGTTTTCGGCAGATCCTCCTGCTGGGACAGGGCATAGATAAATCCTTTGATCAGCACTTTTCCAAGCTCCGGATCCCCCTCACCCATAACCGAACTGCGGATGACCACGACTTTGTTGGATGCCGGTGTTGGGCCACAGTTCACTTCCGGCATATTTCCGGCTTCTCTTGCTGCTTCTGACACTGTAATCTGTACGCTGTATTTTCCTTCGTCCAGCTTCTGGCTTGTCACTGCACATCCAGTCTGTTTTGCCATCTTGGTCAGGTTTTCCACCGCAATTTCATTGTCTACATAAGTTTCCACCACATCGCCTGCCTTTAAAGTCTCCATGGCTTTCTTCGTCTTCACCACCGGAATCGGGCATGCATCCCCCATAGCATTGACTGTCATCATCGCTCATTTTCTCCTATCTTACATAAATATCTCTTTCTTTTTTGGATACGAACCTGCCGACCATTGCCGCCGGAAGTCCCGCACCCTGTAATTCTTTTAAAAATGCCCCCGCCTGCTCCGGTTTTACTGCGAACAGAAGTCCGCCGGAGGTCTGCGGGTCAAATAATAATTCTTCCATGGAAAATGGAATCCAGCTGGAAAATTCCACCCGGTCTCCCACATGGTTCCGGTTTCTCTGGGCTGCCGCCGTCAGAAGAAATTCTTCCGCACAGTGGATGGCGCCCCGGATTACCGGAATGGAAATGGAATCAATCTCAGCAGAAATCTCCTCGTTGATCATCTCACTTAAATGCCCTAGAAGTCCGAATCCTGTCACATCCGTGCAAGCATGGATCTCATAGTGATGGCTGATTTCCGCTGCTTTTTTATTCAGAGTGGTCATGGATGCCGCCGCTTCCTCCATCGCTCCTTCCGGGGCCAGTCCCACGCGATTTGCATTACACACCAGTCCCACTCCCAGTTTTTTCGTAAGAATCAGCACATCCGATGGCTGTCCCTGATTATTTCCGTAAATATGATCCGGATGCACTACCCCCGTCACAGACAGTCCATACTTTACATCGTTGTCCATGATGGAATGTCCTCCTGCCAGCGTGCCGCCTGCTTCAATCACTTTCTCTGCACCGCCCTGCATAATCTTTCCCAGAATATTCAGATCCATTTGTTCCGGAAAACAGACAATATTAAGGGCTGTCTTCACTGTTCCGCCCATGGCATAAATATCACTCAAGGCATTCGTCGCTGCGATCTGCCCAAAGAGATAGGGATCATCCAGCATGGGCGGAAAGAAGTCCAGAGTCTGTACCACTGCCACCTCGTCAGAGACACGGTACACCGCCGCGTCATCTTTGCTGTCATATCCGATGAGCAGATTAGGATCTTTCTCTCCTCTTGGAAGCTTGTCCAGCACATGACTTAAAAGATCCGGACCAAGCTTCGCGGTGCAGCCGCCGCCTTTACAAAATACAATTTCTTCCGCCACTCGTTCCTCCTTCATAGTCAAAATCTCAAACTACTGCTGTGCTGCTGCAATGGTCTTCACCCCACGGACTGCCGCAAGCACTTCTTCCTCTTTATTATAATAGGAAAAGCTGAATCTTACCATCCCCTGTTTTTCCGTTTGAAAATATTGATGCATGAGAGGTGCGCAGTGGGCACCCGCTCTGGTAATGATACCGAACTCTTCCTGGAGCCAGTCACTGACTTCGGATGCGTCCATATCACCGATATTTAATGAGACGACAGGGCAGCGGACTGCCGCCGGATCGGAAAAATCACCGTAGATTTTTATACCCGGAATTTCCCGGACCCCATCGTAAAATTGCTGCATGAATCGGTGTTCTTTCTCATAAATAGCGGGCAAACCAATGTTCTGAATCTCCCGCACCGCTGCCAACAGTCCAGCGATGCCGTGTCCGTTCAGTGTGCCGGCCTCCAGATGTTCCGGATAGTCATCAGGCTGCTTTTTCAGAAAACTGTGGACTCCGGTACCACCGCTTTTAAAGGGACGGATCTCTACCTCTTCTCTCACGTAAAGTCCGCCTGTTCCCTGGGGACCCATGAGGCTCTTATGTCCGGTAAAGCAGAGTACGTCGATCTGCATTCTCTCTATATCAATGGGCAGCACTCCCGCCGTCTGGGACGCATCTACCATAAATAGGAGGCCATTTCGTTTCGCAATCTGTCCCATACGATACAGATTCACCACATTTCCGGTGAGATTAGAGGCATGGGTACAGATGACAGCTCTTGTCTCCGGCCGGATGGCGGCTTCGATCCCCTCATAATCGACGGTTCCCTGTTTCCCGCTTTTCACAATGGTAAGAGAGATTCCATTTTGTTCCTGTTCTGCATACAGGGGGCGAAGCACGGAATTATGTTCCAGTTCCGTAGTGATCACATGGTCTCCCGGTACAAAGATTCCGCGAATTGCCATGTTCAGCCCTTCGGTAGAATTAGAGGTAAAAACAAGCCTCGACGGATCTGTTCCGCCGAAAAATTCTGTCAGAGTCCGTCTTGCTTCATAGATCACCCTGGATGCCCGAAGGGATGTGCTTCCTGATCCTCTGCCGGAGTTTCCCATATTTCTCATGGCATCTGCCACTGCTTCAATCACCGCCTCCGGCTTCCGCAGGGTGGTCGCCGCATTATCAAGATAGATCATCTGTTTCCTCCAGCAAAACCAGAATCGTTCCACCGCAGACCATGCCTTCTTCTTCCGCATTATCCGTAGTCATGCGGATTCTGATTTTTTCACAGGCCGGATGGGGAACTCCTTCCCTTATCTTATAAAAATGTTTCCTGCATGCCATGATCACTTCCGCTTCCGCACATCCTCCACCGATGGTTCCCACCACACGTCCCAAAGAAGTCACCACCATCTGGGTGCCTGCGCTTCGCGGTGCACTTCCGTGTTTTTCAATAATGGTGCAGAGCATTTTCTGCTCACCATCCTCCGGCGCTTTTGTCAGTTCTTCCAGCACCTGCTCATCAAGGGCTGTCTCTTTGGCATGCTCACTTCTCACTTTTACGATTTCACTCATCACCGACAAGGCAATCTCTGCCGGTGTCTGTGCTCCGATAGGCAACCCGATGGGTGCATGAAGGGACTCCACCTGCTCCGGTGCAAATCCGGCTTCCACCAAGTCTTTTTTCATAAGGAAAGACCGTTTCTTCGATCCCATCATACCGATATACGCATGGGATTTCTTAAAAATTTCCAGCAGGCATTCCTGATCAAACCGATGTCCTCTGGTCATGCACACAAAATAGTGATCCCTGCTGCCCGTCATCTGCCGCAGAAGTTCTGCATAGTCGCCACAGAACACCTGATCAGCGCCTTCTCTTCTGGCGCTCTCCGCAAAAAGAGGCCGGTCTTCCAACACCACAATCTCAAAATTCAGAAGTTTTGCCATGCGGATCAGCGCAGTCGCCACATGCCCGGCTCCGCAAATCACAAGCTTTGCCTGCTTTCCCAGGGGCTGCACAAATATTTCCTGCCCGTCTATCCGCTGAAGTCCTTTTCCACACAACTGCCGGATGCGGGACTCTGTAAAAAATGCACCCTTTCGGCTTTGCATCGTACCGTTTTCCACAAACACTTTCTCGCCTGCAGCCGGTCCCTCTGTCACCGTAGCAAGAAACGCTTCTTTCTCTCTGTTCCATGCCCCGACAGAGGCATAAAAATGATCTGTTCTATCCATTTACATATCCACAGACCGCTTCCAGCACGCTGCCGCCAATGCTCCGCGCTTTATCCGAGATGGTAAAGCAGTTGGCAAGCTCGCTCTCTCTCGGATCAATGTCCGCGATCTTGAATCCTTTCTGAAAATGATAGCCTTCCCGGATGAGTCCCCGGATAATGCCTGAAATAGATGCCTCCACTGACACATAGGAACCGGAAAATATGCCGTCCTCTGTCATTTTCTCATAAATCCGGGCAATCTCCTCACCCTTTTCCACGATATCTCCGATCTGACGGATATTTTTCATATAACCGGCTGCCTCCGCATGGAGAACCCTCTCTTTCGTAAAACCGCCGATGTTACCGGGAATTCCGGTATTGGGTAATGCCGACCCGGTCGTAAAAATGCGCGCCAGATTATGGCCCCGCATGGATTCCACCACCAGATCCACATCCTCACCTGCGGTAAATCCGGGACCAACTCCAATAACCAGCGGTGCCATCTCTTTTGCAGTCCCCAAATTTTTCTTTGCAATAATGGCGTCCACCACAATATCCGGTTTCAACAATGGGATGGAACTGCCCTCCGGATCCACCAGGAGGGGCACACGTCCCTCTTCCAGCACATGGTTTACAGCGGCTCTGTTTGCTGAAGCAATCCGCTCTGCCGTCACACCTTCCACCGTCGCCGTTCCATCATAGACTGCCTCGGAAAAGGATACCTGCCGTCGAATAGCCGCAGGACTGTCGGTTTCCAGCACCAGCACCGGGAATCCGGCCCGAAACAGCCGATGCACAATGCCTGTAGCCAGGTCTCCGCCTCCCCTGCAGATAATCAAAATTTTTTTATTCATAATCCCCCACTGCCTCCTGCCAGGTGCGAAACAAAAACTCCTGCTCTGTTTTCTCTGACAGCAGCACAAGAAATTCTCCGGAAAAGTTCATTTCCCGGAGTTTTTCCTCATAGGCCTTCCGAATCAGACGAAGTTCTGCAATTCCGACCGTTTTTTTACCGGAAATTCCGGTAAGCTCTGCCATCCTATCAAATCGGAAGATTACATCCTGACAGGACTTTCCCAAATCCCAGGTTCCAAGCACCAGAATCACATCCGTCGCTTCTGCCGGAATGACCGGCTCGTGCTCTGCCGGGTATTTCAAAGAATAATGTTTCGCACCATCTGCTTCTATTAAAACATAATCGGCAGCGATCAGCAAGTCACGAAACACAGGTTCCGGCAAAGAACCTATTTTCTGCTTCTGCCCAGGACACAAACTTCCCGCCATGCAGTATCCGGTCCTTTTTATTTTTTCCCTTATAGCAAAAGAATCGCAGGAAAGATCCGTGTCCGATTCCACCAGCATATGTGTGGTCGTCGTTACCAGCACGGAAGCACCTTTCCTGCGATATTCTTCAGCCAGCCGATGGATGAGGGTGGTTTTCCCACCCGCACCAACAACTGCAATCTTTTTATTCTTCATCTTCAATATCCCACATCTTGCGGACTGGTTTTGAATTCTTCGGCAGGACAATGTTTAACAGAATAGCTGCCAGAGAACAGGGAACAATACCGGAGCCGCCAAATACCAGCTGAATATAATAGGGCAGCTGGGAGGTTGCTCCATTGGTTGCACCCAGACCATATCCCAGACCGATGGCTACCGAAATAATCGTAATCTCACGGCTTCCAATGGGTTCCTTGGTAATCAGCTGGATACCGGAGATCAGGATGGATGCAAACATCATAACAGCAGCACCACCAAGTACAGACTGGGGCATCACAGACATGATGGCTCCGATTTTCGGACAAAAACCACAAAGGATCAGGAAAATAGCGCCCATGGAAATCGCAAAACGATTGACAACCTTCGTCATGGATACCAGACCTACGTTCTGTGAGAAAGAGGTATTCGGCAGTACACCGAACAGTGCCGCAAATGAAGAACCAAGTCCATCGCAGATCACACCACCGGATAACTCCGTATCTGTTGCCTCGCGCGCCATACCACCCTCGATGCAGGCAGAAATATCACCTACTGTCTCGATAGCTGTTACAATAAACATAATGCCAATGGGGATAATGGCATTTGCCTGAAAAACCACATGCATGTCAGACAGGGCACCGAATCCAATAAAACTCGGTACTGCAATCCATGCTGCATTCTTAATCTGCTCAAAATTAACAACCCAGGAATAGGTATACTCTGCACCATCTGCATTGATACCTACGGTCGGAAGTACCAGTGTCATAACGACTGCCACTGCATAGCCTGCCAGAATACCGAACAGAATGGCTGCAGAAGAAAGCACACTGTCCTGCGGTGCAAAATGCTTCAGCAGAATAATGACAATCAGTACTACAAATCCAAGAAACAGGTTCTGCAGAGAGCCATAATCTGCTTTTCCGCTTCCACCACAGAAATAGTTAATACCCACCCCCAGAAGGGAAAGACCGATGGCAATGACGACAGAGCCGGTTACAATGGCCGGGAAAAATTTGCGAAGCGGTTTTAAAAACATTCCGAGAACGCCCTCGAAAATACCGCCCACAATACAGGCTCCCATAATAGCACCGTATGCAAGGATTCCGCCTCCACAGGCAGCCACTGTATTATTCAGCACCCCGAGGAATCCGGAAGAAGTTCCCATAACAATCGGCACTTTACCACCTACCGGTCCGATAGAAAAGAGCTGTACCAGGGTTACGATACCTGCCATAACCATGGCATTCTGCAGCAAAGCGGTACGGAGATCACCAAATCCGGCATCCGCAGTCAGTCCGCAGAGACCCATCACAATAATCAGCGGGGTCAGATTTCCAATAAACATAGCCATTACATGCTGTAATCCCAGCGGAATGGCCTGTGAAAGTGGAATTCTTCCTTCGAAATCATAAGGGGTAGAATTTTTTTTCATAAAATAAAGCCTCCAAAACTTTCGTAAAATATTAAACCGACTAATATTTTACGAAGTTCCGGAGGCCTGGTCAATGGCATGTTTCCTTATTTTTCCTACTTAACGTTTATTAGTTTTTCTTATAAATAAGTTATGCGTGAATACCTCTGTTCTCATCACCGGAAGTATTCACACCGAATTCATAATCATTACCCGGAAGAATGATGTTCAGAACAATACCTGCGATAGCTGCAATAGCCAGAGCAGTCAGGGTGATGGAAGTTCCACCGATGGTGAAGGTCAGTCCGCTGCTGAATCCAAGACCACACACAAAGATAACTCCTGCAATAATCAGGTTTCTGGATTTCGTCAGATCAACTTTATTTTCTACCACGTTGCGGACACCGATCGCAGAGATCATACCATAGAGCATAAAGCTGACGCCTCCGATGATGGAAGCCGGCATGGTACTGATAATGGCAGATACCTTCGGAATAAAGCTGATGATAATTGCAAATACCGCAGCAATTCGGATAACTCTTGGGTCATGCACACGGCTCAGCTCCAGAACGCCGGTATTCTCACCGTAAGTGGTATTGGCAGGTCCGCCAAGGAATCCGGCAAGAGAGGTCGCAAGTCCGTCACCAAGCAGGGTTCTGTGAAGACCCGGATCTGCCAGATAGTTTTCTCCAACAGTTGCTGAGATTGCGGACATATCACCTACATGCTCCATCATTGTTGCGATGGCAATCGGTGCCATAACTAAGATGGCCGTCACGTCAAATTTGCAGATCTGAATAGGCGGAATTCCCACAATACCTGCAGAGGCAATGGCAGAGAAATCAAGGATAGCAGAACCGTCCGGATTGCTGATGCCGATCATGTTCATAAACAGTGCTACTGCATAGGAAATGACAACACCCATAAGAATCGGGATGATTTTGAACATTCCTTTTCCCCAGATATTAAATACAATAATCACGGCCAGTGCCACAAAAGCAAGGAACCAGTTGGTGGATGCATTGTTGATGGCAGAGGATGCAAGGCTTAAACCGATGCAGATGATAACCGGTCCGGTGACTACCGGCGGGAGATATCTCATGACACGTTTTACACCTACCATACGGATAATCAATGCCAGTACCAGATACAAAAGACCTGCCACTACCACACCTCCGCAGGCATAGGCAGCCTTGTCGTTCGCACTCATTCCCGCATACATGCCGGTATCCAGATGGGCAACGGTGGAAAATCCACTTAAAAATGCAAAGGAAGAACCCAGAAATGCGGGAACTTTAAATTTTGCACACACGTGGAACAATAACGTACCAAATCCGGCACAGAACAGAGTAACTGCTACGGTCAGACCACGGGTTGGTCCCTCTCCGCAGGCATCCACAAAATAGCTGTTGACCAGAATCGGCACCAGGATGGTGGCTCCGAACATGGCAAACATGTGCTGAAGGCCAAGGATGAGCATTTTAGGCACACCCAGTTGTCTGGCATCGCGAATTACATCATTGGACTCATTCATAACTTTTTCCTTTCCTCTTTGGCTTGGTTAATTTGACCTTTTTAACTGTTATTATAGGAGTATTTATTTTTGAATACAAGAGTGAAATTACGATTGTCCAAAATAACTGTTCACACCCTGTACCAGTCCATTGCCTAAAAGGTCCAGCACGCTGTCCGAATGGTCAGAGCAGGCATTTCCAAGCTCCATGTCCACGGACGGTATCGTACTGTAGGAAGTCTGGGTCAGATCAATGCTCATACTTCCGCCGCCGTTGATCTTCGCGCCCTGTGCCCGCAGTCCTTCCACAAGGGCTGAACCCAGTGCATTGTGTTCGCTCCAGTGGGAGGCCACCGGCTCCATAGATTTGAGACCGTCCGGTACGGAGATGTAGAAACAGCCTTTGTCATAATTAAGCCCGTCCCCATCCCAGTGAAGGGCAATATGGCAGTCTGCTGCGTTGTTGCAGATAACCGTACGTGCCACATTATCAAGCTGTACATCATCCCCGTCACGAAGCATGAGAACATCATATCCTGCTGCCAGCAGCTTCTCTTTTAAGATCTGAGCCATCCGCAGAGTGACGCTGCTCTCCGGTGTGCCATCGTTGAACGTCATGCCAGAAGATACAGCGACAGCCTCTGTCGCTCCGGCTGCGGTGGTCCCTCCGGTCACTTTGGCGGAACCGTCCGGATGGCACAGAGTCTTCACCTTTGTACCGCCAGAAGTGCCATGTCCGGCATTGACACCTACCACGATTTCTTTTCGGTTCTCCGCAGCTTTATAAAGCACTGCCGCACCGGAATTGATCTTCGAGTGGTCCGCGTAAGTCCAGGAGGGATCAAGGGTGATCTGACTGGCATCCTCATAAACCACCGAGGCAGATGCCGCTTCGGTTTCTTCCGGTTCGGTTTCTTCCGGTTCGGTTTTTCCCGATTCTGCTGCATCATCCACCGTTGGGACTTCTTTCAACTGATCTTCTGCATCAGTCTTCTCCTGTTCGTCACCTTCTTCTTCCGCTGTCTCCTCCGGCACAGGTTCTTCCTCCGCAGTCTCTACATTTTCCACTTCCGGCACCTCCACCTCCTGCGCTCCGCAGCCGCCTATTCCCAGCACCAGTACGCCCGCCAGCAGGCACATCACCATTTTCTGTTTCATCATCTGTCACCTGCTTTCCGATAACGGGTGGTCTGCAGCACCCATTTCTGATCCATCTTTCGTACTCCATCCTCAAACCGGATATGCAGATGGACACCACCGGCCCGCTGCTCCACTTTCTCGATGCTTCCAGCTCCGAATTTCGGATGTTCCACACTGTCGCCCACCTGATACTGCACCTTGCTGTCTCTGGTTTTCTTATATTCCTGCTCCCGACGGTAATGATCCCGCATAGGAACCGTGTGGTCGTGAATCTTCGATTTCAGCACCTTGTCATAGTCATGGTTCATAAGCGCTTCCCCGGCTTTATAATAAGGCGTCGGCGCCGCTCCAACCAGAGAACAGCAGTATTTCCAGGCGCTTCCGTGCTTTCCCGTCTGCCACTGGTACTTCTCCGGAATCTTCATATGTGCCTGCATATAATGGGCATATTCATGTTTATATAAATCCATCCGGTCGTCCCGGCTTAATGGATGTTCCACGGAATATCCCACAAACAGCAGGGAAAAATGAAAATGTTCCCGTTCTCCGCCTCCTGCCTGCGTATAAGAGCCAAGGCAATCTCGGTCCATTCCGAACGTCATCGGCACCTTCGCCCCTTCCAGATGGAATTTTTGATCCAGCTCTGCATAAAGTTTCCTGATCTGTGTAGTCAGAATCGGAATTTCTTTATGAAGAGCCTCATATAACATTTCTCTATCCAGCATGTCTCTTCCTCCATGGCTCCTATTATACGCATACCTGTGCATCTTACACAATATTAATTCAGCTCATTTATAAATATTGCAGCTTGAATTATTTTCATTTTCTGTTTATACTGAAAAGAAGCATATTGGAAAAGAGGGAGATTTTATGCAGAACTTATCCATGAAACATCGGTGCATCATTGGATTTACATTATTTTCCATGTTTTTTGGTGCCGGGAACCTGATTTTCCCGCCTCTGTTGGGGGCGCAGGCGGGAAGAGACACCCTTATTGCCATGGCAGGATTAGGTCTGACAGCTGTCCTGCTGCCGATCCTGTCTGTCATGGCTGTGGCCCGGCACGATGGACTCACCAATCTGGTCGGCAGTATTCATCCGGTACTGGCTATCCTGTTCGCCGTCTTTGTTCATCTGATGATCGGACCCTGCGTGGCTATTCCGCGAACCGCATCCACCAGCTTTGAGATGGCGGTGGCTCCGTTTCTTCACAACAGTGATCAGACTTTATTCCTGATCCGCTGCGTTTACTCCTTTGTATTTTTCACAGTAGCTATCGTGATTGCGCTGAAACCGACCCATTTAAAAGACCTGCTCGGGAAGATCATGACGCCGGTCCTGTTGGTGTTGATTGCCGTAACCTTTTTCGGCGTCCTCGTAAAACTGCCGGCACTTTTTGCCGCACCCAATGCCTACTATGCAGGGCACCCCATCCGCAGCGGATTTATCACCGGCTACCAGACCATGGACATTCTGGCCGCCTACAACTTCGGCACAGTTATCTCCATGAACATTGGGTCCTTTGGCATTACAGATAAAAAAGCAGTTGCTTCCGAGACAATTCGCGCCGGCATCATGGCCGGTGTCATGCTGATCATCGTCTACGGTGCCACCTCCTATATTGGAGCCGTGTGCAGTGTGGATTTTCCGGGCGCACAGAACGGTGCAGAAATCCTGACCTGGGCTGTCAAAGCATGCTACGGCATCTATGGGCAGCTGATCATCGGAGCTATTTTCTTCATCGCCTGTTTTAACGTATGCGTAGGACTTCTCTGCTGCTGTGCCACTTTCTTCCATGAGCTGCTTCCGAAGATTTCTTATGTGGCATGGCTGATCATTTTTGCAGTGTCCAGCTTCGTCATTTCCAGTGCCGGACTGAACTTTATTCTTACTATGTCCCTTCCGGTGCTGCAGATCATGTGCCCGGTTGCGATTCTGATTACGGTCTATGGATTAATTCGTAAACCTTAAACAGATATTTTTCATGGCTGTTGTGGCAAAAAAATAAAAAAACCGCAGGTCTGCGTGTTTCCACGCATTCCTGCGGATTTATGATTAACTCTGCAGCTTAATAATTTCCGGTAAAAAACTTGCTGTCGCGCTGCAGCTGATAATCCTTAAAATAAGAAGAAAAATCAAGTTTCAGGTAATCGCAGAGATTTGCCAGCTCTGCCATAGTATTATCATTGACCTGAATGCCATGTTCCATACGATCTTTCTGAGCCAGAACCTCTTTTTCTCCGTGAGTATAGATTTTCTCTGCTCCGTCTGCTTTCGGGCTCTCCCGTAATGCTTCCAGATAATCTGAAAAATGCTTTTTGATCGCTTCCGGATCACCGAAGACTGCCGGATTCACTGCGATAAATCCATGACAGATACCGGTTTTGTCCGGGAAGGTACAGCATTTATCAGAAGTTACTCCCATGGAAAGGATAGAACTGAACAGCTCACAGAGCATACCGTAACCATAACCTTTATGGCCTCCGCTCACTTCCCTGTCGCCGCCAAGAGGCATGATTCCACCGCCCTTCTTGCCGACGATATTTGCCAGCACATCCGGTGCGCTGGTACTTTCCTGTCCGTCGCTTCCCAGTGCCCATCCGTGAGGCAGCTCTTTGCCCATCTTGTTGTACATCTCCAGCTTTCCTCTGGTTACCACCGTAGTAGAACAGTCAAAAAGGAACGGATAAGGTTCTGCAGGCATAGCGACTGCAATTGGATTGGAGCCAAGCATGGCTTTCTTGCCAAAGGTCGGTACCATAATTGCTTCTGAGTTGGTACATGCCATTCCAAGAAGGCCTTCATCACTTGCCATCTTTGCATAATACCCCGCAATGCCAAAATGGTTGGATTCCCGAACAGTTACCATGCCAATACCGGTAGTTTTCGCCTTCTCAATGGCCTTCTTCATGGCAAAGATGGAAATAAGCTGTCCCATGCCATTGTGTCCGTCGATCACTGCGGATACTGGTGTTTCAAATACCACCTCCGGCTTTGCCTGAGGATGGATGGTTCCTTTTTCAATTCCCTTGTGATAGCGCACCATACGCTGCATACCGTGACTCTCAATTCCATAAAGATCCGCCATCAGAAGTACATCTTCAATATCCTTGCTTTCTTCGTCACTGAACCCGAAAGCGCGAAATGCTTCATAACAAAATTTCTCTAATACCTGATAACTCCATTTTACATACCCCATACTCGTTCTCCTTTTTGGTATTACCAATTTATGAACAGATTATACCACTTCATATGTAAAAATACAATAAAAAAAAGAATAATTTACGGAATCTTTATACTCCGCAAATCATTCTCTTTCTCATTTTCTACATACCAGAGATTTCTTTGATATAATTTTCTATGGTCCGCATATGCTCTTTCATACAGTTCTCTGCCAGCTCTTCATCATGGCTGATGATGGCACTGACCAGATTCCGGTGCTGCTCATCCACATGAGCCACCGACTGCTGCTTCTGCATGATATAAGCCCGGATGCCGGTGATAATATTTTCCGTCAACTGGGCAGAAGCACTCATGACTCCGAAAATCATGGGATTTTTCGCCATCTCTCCGATCTTGATATGAAGCTGTCGGTCAAGATCTGCCCGCTCACTTTCATCCTGGGAAGCATCCAGCTTTGCAATAATCAGCTGCAATTCCGCTGCATCCACCGGAGAACAGTTCCTGGCTGCCAATATGGCACATTCTACTTCCAGCGCAGCACGCAGCTGCTGATTCTGATAAACGCTGCTGTTATTCAGCCGAAACAGAATAGAGAGGGGCCGGATCATGCTGTTTTCCAGATTCTCGGAAATATAATTGGCTCCGCCATGTACCGTTGTAATCACACCGAGAATATTCAGCGCCCGCAGCACCTCCCGCAGCATAGGTCTTGAGATTCCAAGAGACTCTGCCATGACCCGCTCTGCCGGGAGCGCATCTCCCTTATGAAGCTTTCCTGACTGCACATTTTCAAGAATCTGATCAATAATTTCCTGAAAGGGGTTTTCTTTTCGAATTTCTGTGAACATCTGTCTTTACCTTT
The DNA here is from genome assembly GCA_018228645.1 of Clostridiaceae bacterium Marseille-Q4143. Taxonomy (GTDB): domain Bacteria; phylum Bacillota; class Clostridia; order Lachnospirales; family Lachnospiraceae; genus Hominiventricola; species Hominiventricola filiformis. The sequence goes on along the minus strand of CP073693.1, from coordinate 2,033,390 downwards.
CCAGTTCCTTACTGTGCCAGTAATTCTCTTACCATGGTTCCGTCAAAGGAGACAGAAGCTACATGATTTACTTCGATCTGATAGAGCGCATTCGCTGCAATATGCTCTGCTGCCTGCTCCAGATCCCGAATACCAGATGTATGGGCGAAAATGTCCATTACCGCTTCCAGTCCTTCCTCCGTGACAATACACTCCTCTTTCTTCAGGCTCATCCGCTTCAGTACCTTCGGCAGTGCAAATCTGGAGAAAATAATCTTCTTCTCTTCCTTCGTATAATCCGGAATATCGATCACTGCAAAACGGGACATGAGAGGCGCACTGATCTGGGATTTATCATTGGCAGTCGCAATCGGGTACACACCGACTGTCGGCACCATACATTCCATATAATTATCCGTAAATCCAAGGTTATCAAGAAGTGTCAAAAGTACATCAGCCGGATTTCCATTGCCTTTTCCTGATGCAGCTTTGTCAAGCTCGTTGATAATGAAGACCAGATTGGACTCTCCTGCTGCTGAAAAGGCTTCCATAATAATACCTGGCTTTGCATTGGAATAAATACGGGAGCTTCCGGTCAGCTGCTCCGGATCATTGATGGAACTCATATCCAGGGTCGTCCACGGCAGTTTCAGAATCCGGGCTACTGCATAGGCAATCTGGGATTTTCCGGTTCCCGCCGGTCCCACCAGCAGAAGCCCATACGCCGGAAGAGTATGGGTGCGGTTGATCTGAATAATGGTCTCGATAATTCGCTGTTTTACCCGCTCCATACCGTATAATTCTTCATCCAGAATTCTTCTGGCTTCTTCCGGATCAATGGCTTCAAAATAATTATTTTTCCACTGTACATTCATCATAATGGACAGTGCTCTCTGTGCATGTCTTCTCTCTTCCGGGGACACCTCGTGGGAACGGGCCACAGCCAGGTTTCTTCTGGCCCACAGGCGGATATTTTCCGGCATGGTATTTCCGGCGCAAGTCATGAAGTCTGTGATGCTCTGCAGGCTGGTGAGTTTCATCTCATCTCCTACTTCCTCGTAATCCTCATCCTCTTCGATCTCCTCCGGCGCATGGCTGGCAAAGAGACGATCCATCATAAACTGCAGAAATCCATCCTCTGCGGATAACTTGGTGCCGCCGCCAAATGCAATCTCACGAATCTTGTAAACAGCATATCCATCCTCCCGATTCTTACCGGACAGACGCACATTGATGTGGTTCTCGCCAAGCCAGCGTAAAAGGCTTACAAATCTGGCATCAATCTCCAGAATATCTGCGCTGAACTTGCCGTCTTCCTCTTCAAATTCAAAGGAAGAACGTTTCACCGGGTTGGTAAAGACACCGATAGAATGATGCTTCCACTGTCTGCTGTGGTTATCCAGAAGAAGGATCGGCTGTTCCGGAGTTGCCTCTCCTGCATCGGAACGGAAGGTTGTATACGTACACTCCGCATGATTTCTCTCATCGGATACGTCGTTAAAATCAAATACTGGCATGTTACATCTGCTCCTCTATCTTTCAAATTTCATTCAATAAAGGAATCATAACATAAAACTAATTATTTTTCATTTCTTTTTTCTTTTCCAGGTTATGTACAACTACACAGCAGGAAGCGTCACCGGTAATATTTACAACGGTACGTCCCATATCAAAAATACGGTCCACACCTGCTACCAGGGCAATACCATCCACCGGAAGTCCGACAGAAGTCAGCACCATGGCCAACATCACCATTCCGGCTCCCGGAACACCTGCAGTACCGATGGATGCCAGCGTTGCAGTCAGAATAATGGTCAGCATCTGCGGCAGTGTCAGTTGAATACCATAGCAGGATGCAATGAAAATGGCACAGACGCCCTGATAAATCGCAGTTCCATCCATATTAATGGTTGCTCCCAGGGGAAGTACAAAAGAAGATACTTCCTTGGATACTCCCATCTTCTCCACACACTCCATATTGATGGGAAGTGTTCCTACAGAAGAAGAACTGGAAAATGCAAAAATCATGGCCGGGAACATATTTTTAAAGAAATCAAGCGGACTCAGACCGCCGATTGCTTTTACCGTCAGAGAATATACCACTGCCATATGAATGATGTAGCAAATATAAGCAGCCAGAAGCACCATGGCCAGTGAACCGATAATTGCCGGACCATTGGCTGCAATGACCGGACACAGCAGACAGAATACACCGATAGGAGAAAGTCTTAAAATCAGCTCCATACATTTCATGAAAATGTCATTCAGATCCTGAAATCCCTGAATCACACGGCTGTTCTTTTCTTCTCCAACCAGGATAATGGCAAATCCAAGGAGAATTGCCATGACAATGACCTGCAGCATATTGGCATTTACCATCGGATCAAAGAAATTGGACGGGAAAATATTAACAATCGTGTCCATAAAGGAAACCGGTTCAGAAGCTTCATATACCAGATCCGTCGTTGCAACTACCGGGAACATTCCTTTAAACAGATTTCCAACGCAAAGGCCAAAGGCAATCGCAAATGCAGTGGTACAGAGATAATAGACAACTGTTTTCAGACCAATGGATCCTACTTTTCTGATATCACTCATGGAAATGATACCACACATGATGGAAAATAATACAATCGGTACAACAATAAACTTCACCAGATTCAGGAAAATAGTTCCGAATGGTTTAATGTAGGAATTTGCAAAATCTGCATAATTCTGCATTAAAAGACCTGCAATAATAGCAAGTACCAACGCAATAAATATCTGCGCTGCAAGGGACAGTTTCTTCTTTTCTTTCATTCTTATCACCTTCGCTTTCTCGTTTGTATTTTTGCTGCCTCATCACTACAGCAAAAAAGACACTACACTCTATGAATGTAATGTCTTATTCCAACGTATTTATTGTAACATATGCATAGTTCAGACGCAATAAAAAACGGTATTTTTCGTAAATTCCTATACTTCAAATTTATAGCCCATACCCCAGATGGTCTTGATCATCTCACCTTTTTCACCAAGCTTACTCCTTAACTTCTTCACATGGGTATCAATGGTTCTGGCATCTCCGAAATAATCATAATTCCATACGTTGTTAAGAATTTTCTCTCTGGAAAGAGCAATGCCCTGATTTTCCAGAAAATATGCCAGCAATTCAAATTCCTTATAGCTTAATTCAATCTCCTGTCCATCAATCTTTACCTGATGCGCTGCTTTATCGAGTTCAATACCTCCTGCTGAAATCACATCATCGTTGGTCAGAAGGTTCGATCTTCTCAAAATCGCTTCCACTCTCGCCACCAGAATCTTCGGACTGAAGGGCTTGGTGATATATTCATCCACGCCCAGATCAAATCCCTGGAGTTCGTCCCGCTCGTCTCCTTTGGCCGTCAGCATGATAATCGGCACTTTGGAGTATTTTCGGATCTCCCGACAAACCTGCCAGCCGTCCATCTTCGGCATCATCACATCCAGAATGATTAATGCAATGTCCTTCTCCTTAAAGAAAATATCAACTGCTTCCTCTCCGTCTCCTGCTTCCAGCACATCAAAGTTCTGTTTTACCAGGAAATCACGAACCAGTTTCCGCATACGGCTCTCATCATCTACGACTAAAATTTTCAGCTTTTCCATACTGCAAGCCTCCATCTATTTTTCTCATGATTTCATAGTATAACAAATGAATATGACAATTCTGTGAAGAATTTTAATTTTTAACGTTTTTCAACCAGTATCTGATGCCGCTCTCTTTATGAATCTTTTTACGGAATAAGTCCTCTTATTCTCGCCCATGTATTATACAGTTCGGTCAAATGCTGCACCGGAAGCACACAGAGCATACAAAACAGCACTGCTCCGGCCAGTACGCAGATCCGCACCATGGGAAACCGTTTTCTCTGCCGCAGAACAAAACTTATGAGCACCATTCCCATCCAGATCATAAACACCATGGGAAGAATCCGGTTGATGGTAAGTCCGTAGCTTCTTATATAGAGAAACATTTTACTGGCTGCCGTGATAAGTAATAAAAGCGTCTCTCCTGCCAGCAGTATATTGCAGCATTTCAATGCTTTCGCAGTCTGTCCGGCAAACATATTGGCCAGAAACAGAATGCCCAGCGTCCAGATACCAATCTGGCACAGTTCAAAAAATCCCCTTCTCGCATATTCTGCATAGGTAAATGTCTCCGGCAATCTCCCGGCAATAGCGGAAAAGAGATAATTTCCCTGAATTCCCATAAAAAAACCATAGACCCCACAGATCACCAGAAGCACCGTACAGACTGTCACCTGCGGTAATCTCTTCACCTGTACAGACATTTTCCGGAGCTGTTCCACTTTGATGTCGTCCGTGTGAACTTTGTAAATACTCCCGTATACCAGTCCAAACAGATAAAGAGATACCGGAATGGCAAACAGAAGCCTCATCAGCACAGTTGCCAAATGCCACTGCAAATACTCTGTGATTTCTTCCGTCGCCCTTGCAAATCCTGCATCTGCCCGGGACAGAAGGGGAAGAATCATACAGAGAACCGGAATGACCAGCACCAGCCCGCAAACTACTGCCATTACACCGCTCATCTTCATTTTCTTCTGCTCTGTTCCCTCTTCCTGTTCGTTTTCTTTTTCCGAGAACCACACCCGGATCTGGGCTGAAAAATTCCGAAACGGCACCTGGACAAATACATTCCACAGGTCAAATGCAATAAAATGGGACGTCTTTCCGTGATCCAGGAGGCTTCCGCCTACCGACTCCGTCCAGTAGGCCGCTGCCATCATAAGCGCCAGTATCTGCAAAATACCAAATGTCAGATAGAAATTCATAGGTATGGCAATGGCGAACAGGACTGTCAGCCAGAACCAGCTCTCACGGGCCGGTTTTCTGCCGCTTCCATAGCAATACCCCAGCACTGCGATTGCATAAGCAGCCGTAAATAAAGTCAGTCTCCATTCCGATGTCCAGGAAGACCACAGATAAACAAACCCATAGCCAAGCCCCAGGTAAAGAACTGACATGATCTGATTAAGATCTTTCGTTTTCATCGTTTTCATCATCTCCGTCTTCCACATATTCCAGAATATCCCCCGGCTGACAGTCAAGGGCCTTACAAATACTGTTCAAAGTGCTGATCTTAACAGCTTTCGCCTTGCCATTTTTCAGCACGGAAATATTTGCCATGGTAATACCGACCCGTTCAGAGAGCTCTGTCACACTCATCTTCCGTTTCGCCAGCATGACATCGATATTGATAATAATTGACATGATCGCATCCTCCTATATGGTCCAGTCGCTCTCATCCTGCAGCCTCGCCGCTTTCCGGATGAGATGAGACAGCATGGCCGCCGCGATGGCAATGGCAGTTCCCACCAATGCAATCAGAAATGAAGCCAGCAACACCCCCGGATGATTCATATGGAGAATCAGATAAACTACATTTCCAACAACCAGAAGTACCGCATCCGCCGCTGCCAGAAAGGAAACGTTCCCCATACGTTTTGCATTCTCCATGGTAAATGCTTTGTCCTTCTCAATATCTGTAAAAATCTTCCATGCCATCCATAATGCCATATAACAGGGCACGGACAGAATCCATAAAAATATAAGCCATGGCCAGAAATATCCGCCAAACTCCGGTGCCAGATCCACCATCCAGCTTCCTACTCCCGGCAGGACTCCCAGATCCATCACCATTCCGCATCCCGCTGCGAAAATCACCAGAAATTTTAACCATTTAATCAGTCTGTGCTGCTCCATACCACTTCGCTCCTTTATGTTTGTTTATAGGTGCAGTATAGTTGGTATAAAGATATTTGTCAATACATTTTTATCGTTTTACGATAAATTATAATTGTAATTCAATACTTTTCATTTTTTTATGATCAGCATGTTTTTATTTTTCTGACAATTTTTGTTGAAATTTGACAATTTTAATGATAAGCTATTTGTAAGAATAATCGTATCTACGGAGGTGACCAGATTGAAATTTACAAAAATGAAAACTGTTTTATGTGCAGTATCTGCCGTGTTCCTTGCATCCATCTTTGGGGCATTTCCTTCTGAGGCGAAGACCGCTTTTGATCCCAGCTACTATTTTGAGAAATACGTGGATGTAGCAAATGAATACGGCTTCGATACCCAGGCCCTGTTCAACCATTATCAGACGGCCGGCATGCAGGAAGGCCGTTTTCCGAACCGGGAATCCGAGTGGAAAGCTGCTGCCGGATATGTGGCCACTCAGGAAGAACGAACCGCTTTCATGATGCAGATCCCATCCCCCAATCCGGAGAATGCCAATTCCGACCTTCCGAAATTCGACCCGATCTACTACTATAATAACTATCCGGATGTAGCCGCTGTCATCGGACCGGATGCTGTAGGACTCCTGAATCATTACTTTGCGTATGGATACAGCGAGGGCAGACTTCCCTACTATGGTGCTGAACCATGTACAGATGTACAGACTTCCTTCTAAACGAAAACGACCCTGCCAGGAATTTTTAGTTCCAGGCAGGGTTTCATTTTTCTTATCTTATGCTCTTTTTCCACCTTCGACGCAGATCCAGTTCTCGCCCTTCCTGGTATGAATCTGAATATCTGTGAATCCGGCATTTATGAACAGCTGCTCAAATTCTTCTTTCGTCGGATTAAAGAGATGATAATTCCGGATATTCTCTTTTTCCCGCTCCGTCAGATTTCCATTCTGGTAAATATCTGCCACCAGAAGGAAGGTTCCGCCTGCTTTCAGCACACGCCGTACTTCTTTCAGGTTTTCCTGTGGTTCCGGCCAGAAATAAAAACTCTCCACGGTGATGATTTTATCAAAGGAATCATCTGCAAAGGGAAGATTTTCCACCGAACCTTCCAGTACATCCATCTTACCGCTCTTGATATTCTTCTCGTTATTCCTCCTGGAAGTTTCCACGGATACGTCCGAATAATCCACACCTGTCACATGACCGGAGGTTACCTTTTCCGCCATCCGGTGAAGCGTTGCTCCACCGCCGCAGCCGATATCAAGAACCCTGTCATCCTCCTGAATCTCCCAGTAGGAAAGGGCCCAGCCGGTCACCTCATAATGGCTCTGGTTCATGCGCTCCAGCATTTCCTCGCCTTCCGTGCCCTCCGGCTTGCGCGGATTGCCGATGCGTGTCACCTCTTCCTGTGCTTTCATGGTCTTGCTCCTCCTGAAATGATCTCTTTCTGAGAAGTCTCTTATTTTACTTCTACCAGCTCAATCTTGAAATTCAGCTCTTTTCCAGCCATCTCATGATTGGCATCAAAAGTAATGTTTACCTCATCCTTTGCGGTTACTTTTACCTGGAACGGCTGGCCCATCTGATTGGTCAGATATACCTGCTGGCCTACTTCCAGATCTTCGGAGCCAGGAAGCTTTGCGATCTCCATCTCAAAAATGGCATCCGGATTCGGCATTCCATATGCTTCTTCCGGCATCAGGTGAATCTCTTTCACCTCGCCAACTTCCATATCTGCCACTGCTGCATCATAACCTTTGATCATCTGACCTGCACCGCATACAAACTCCAGCGGTTCGCCGCGGTCATAGGATGAGTCGAACTGGGTTCCATCGTTAAAAGTTCCTCTGTAATGAGTACGGCAGGTCTTGCCTACATTGCGTCCTGTCAGGTTGTCCATGATAAATCCTCCGTTGTTTTCAAAATGATTCCCTATAAGAGTACCTAATCTTTACCGTTTGTGCAAGAAATATTTGCGCAAAAAGATGGGTAAAAATTTGAAAATTAAATGGATATACCCTTTCCTGTATCAATATATCCGTTTTCGGTTATTTACTACTTTGCGGATATTTTTATTGACTTTTACGCATTCAAAATATATACTATAAGTATCTATTCAAGTAATTAAAACCAACAGGAGGATGAACGTATGGCAGCATTATATGAAGAATTGAAAAAGAAAAAATCCGAACTCGGTATAACAACGGAACAGCTTTCACGACTGTCTGGTGTCCCTGTCGGTACCATCAATAAAATTTTAAATGGTGAAACAAAATCTCCCCGATATGATACTTTAAACGCCTTAAATCATGTTCTTTCCATCCCGGACAGCAATTATTCAACTGCTGATCGAATCGGAGAAGCTCTTCCTGCGTATGCAGTTGCTCCTAAAAAGCAGGGGGACTACACACTGGATGATTACTATGCACTTCCTGATGATGTCCGTGCAGAGTTGATCGACGGAGAACTGATCTTTCTGGAAGCGCCTTCATCTATTCATCAGGAACTTATTACAGAATTATTATTAGATATCGGAAATTATATTCGAAACAATAAAGGTCCCTGTAAGGTTCTTCCTGCTCCACTTGATGTTCAACTGGACTGTGATAACCGTACCATGATCCAGCCTGATATCTCTGTGATCTGTCAGAAGGAGAGAATCGTAGAAAAAGGTGTTTACGGCGCACCCGATTTCTGTATCGAGATTGTCTCACCCTCCAGCCGCAAGCGAGATTATTCAAAGAAAGTTGATAAATATATGAGTGCCGGTGTGCGGGAATACTGGATCGTCGATCCCAAACGTGAAACGATACTCTGTTATTTCTTCGAAACGGAAGACTATCCGCAGTTATACACTTTTAATGATATTATCCCTGTTCAGATCTATCAGGAAAATCTGAAAATCAATTTTGCAGAAATCAAAGCCAGACTATAATTCTATACAAAAAAAGAACCCGATGGTCACTCATATGCCATCGGGTTCTCTCACTTTCTATTTCGTAATCTTCATATTCGGCCACACAAATTCCACAAACGCGTCGGGATACTGTTCATCTAGGAAGCTTTCCACCGCATTCTCTGCGGGAACACCATCTTTTCGCTCCACATACCGCATCATGGCAAAAGCCGATAATGCCAGGTCACAGACCATCAGCGCCACACACACCCAGGTGATGATTTTTCCGGCAATGGGCGGAATTTTCTCGATCAGACGGCTGAGGGGCGGATAAATCATTTTCACCCAGATGAGGGCCAGAATTCCCCAGAAAATGCAGAACAGAAGGTTCGTTCTTCCGCCAATATTGAAAGGCATGTTGCTGTAGTCCCAGAATACTGTGCCAAATACTTTCTCTGAAATGACACTGCACATGTATTCATAAGTACCTCCAAGGAAGAATCCTCCAAGGAAAATATACCGGTCTTCCAGCTTTGCAAGACGATATAAAAGCATGGTCAGAAGTGCTGCTCCAAATCCCCACACAATGCTGAAAGGGCCGTAAAGCACACTGGAACGGCTCATCCAGATACCTGCGGTAAAATGCACATAAAAGGTCTCGATGATGTCACCGCCCAGAGCACAGATAAAAAATACCCAGATAATTTTATCAAGGCACAGTCCCCTGGCAAAGGTATACTGCTTCTCTGCCTCTGACACTGGTTCTTCGCCTGCCTTCAGGTTTGGATATGCCAGCTGAATACGCCGCCAGAAACGATCGGCGATCCAGGTACCAATTCCTACTTTCCGCTCCCAGATACCGCGCTCCAGATTCTTCATTTTCTCCGGAAGAGGCTTTCTGTGAACCGCATATTCCACGGCGATAAAATCAAGAATAACCACCGCCATCAGCACAAATACAATGATTTTCAGGACCAGCACTGGAATGATCTGAGTCAGGAAGAAGAGCATAGGCTGAATCAGCAGCATTGCCACCACTGCCACTGCGCTCATGCCCAGCACATCCAAGAATCCTCTTCCTTTACCAGCATAGACCGAATGTTCCTCCTGCTCCCACAGCACGGCTTTGGTCATCCGGTTCGAAAACTCTCCTGCCAGCTGGGCGCATGCAGAGGTAATGACCATATATGCCACTACCTGCAGAAGATACCGGTCTTTCAATGTCGGCAGTACCAGAATCAGAAGATCCATCATAATACCGTAAGAAAGGCTGAAGGGAACACCAAACACACCGCGATTATGAAAATGGCCTCTGCGCACGGCAACAAAAAGCGTTTCTCCGCACCATCCAATAAACGAGTAGCAAAATAAGAAAAACAACAGTTCATAAATCGTATATTCCATGTAAGTCTCCTCTTTATGATAATAGTTAAATTGATCCCTGGGTGAAGGTCACATCAAAAATCGTTCCTCCTGATGGGTTCGGTCTGACCGTAATACTGCCCTCATGCACCCTCACAATTTCACGAGCCAGAGCAAGTCCAAGTCCTACACCACCAAGCTCCCGGCTTCTGGATTTATCCACACGGAAGAAGGGTTCAAATACCCGCTCCCTGAGATTCTCAGGAATTCCGCTTCCCGTATCAGATACCGACAGACACACCTTTTGTTCCTTCCGGCAGGCAGTTACGGTAACCTGACCGCCCAGATGATTATATCTTATAGCATTTTCAACGAGATTGTATACCAGTCGGTAAATAAGAACATCACTTCCCATCATCGTAATACTCTCACATTTTCCAATAAGTGTGATATCTTTTTCCTGGGCAAGAGGTTCCAGGTCTGCCAGCACCTCATCAACAAGGGCATCCACTATAATTTTTTCATCCCGGCTTACTGTCTGAAACTCACTCATATCGAGAAGCGTCTTTACCATTTTGCCAAGTCTGTCGTTCTGTTCCGTGACCATCTTTATCGTCTGCAAAGTCTCTGCATCATTGTCCGGATGACAGGTGGAATTATATAGATCAAGCTGTACCTGCATTAAAGCTAATGGGGTTCGAAGCTCATGTGCCGCATTGGCAGTAAATTGTCTCTGGGTCTCAAATGCATGAGAAAGGCGTTCCAGCATCTTATTATAAGAAATACTAAGCTGGTTCAGTTCTTTCACCTGATTTTCTTCTATTCGTGAGTCTGCCAGATTTTGTGCCTGCACCTTTTCAATTTTATCAGAAAACTCTTTGATTGGTCTGAGTGCATGTCCGCTTATAAAATATGTGGCTACCCCGCCAAGAAGAGCCAGGAAAGCTGAGATAAGCAGACTGTTTTTTTTATAGTCTGCCTTATTATTGTATACCTGAATCGAAAAATCCGTTGCAAACTCATCCCACTTATCATCCGGAATGCTGATGTATATTTCGTCTGTATCCTCCGCATTGTCATCTCCCTGGGCATCCACCCTTTCCTGCAGAGTATCCATGTAATATACCCCGTTTTTATAGACAAACATCGTCAGACATCCACATATAACCGCAATATAGATGGTAATGATACAGGTAAGTCTCCACTGCAGTGATATTTTTTTCATCTGTCGGATACCTCCCGTATTTGATAGCCCTCTCCCACTTTGTTCAAAATCGGATCATATCCAAGCACCGCCTTAAGCTTTTTTCTGAGGGAAGACATATGTACTCTGATGGCTCCACTAAAGCTGTCCGCAGATGCATCCCAGACATGTTCCATCAATTCCTCCTGGCTCACCGGTCGGCCTAAATTAAGAAGCAAATATTCCAGAATCCCATTTTCTTTTCTTGTCAGGGAAACTTTTTTTCCCTTTGCATATGCCTCCCGTTTGATCGTATCAAACTTTATCCCGCCACTTTCCAGACATACATCCTTCTGCACAAATTTTCTTCTTGTCAGGCTTCTGATCCGTGCCTCAAGTTCCTGCAGATGGAATGGTTTTTCCATATAATCATTTGCCCCTGCATCCAGTCCTTCCACCTTATCCGCAATCTGACTTCTTGCCGATAATATAAGAACCTTTGTCTCCTCATTTCTCTGTCTGAGTTCCTTCAGTATCTCCATACCATCCATACCGGGCAGATTCAGATCCAGGACAATCAGATCATAATTCTCCGCCAGAATACATTCCAGCGCCTCTTCTCCATCATAGCAGGTGTCCACCTCGTACCCGGCACCATACAGACTTTTCGCAACTGTGTCACATATTTGTTTCTCATCTTCAACAATTAATAATCTCAAAATGATTTCACCTGTTTCTTAACAAAGATTTTACAACCGTTATTGTATAATACCTAAGTCAGCTGGTCAATAAATAGAACAAATGAAAGGAATGACCCTATCTTGAAGTGCAGAAAAATCGTTCCGACCGTCCTGCTCCTCGCAGGTATTACTATGATGGGCTATGGTGTCATCAGAGGAGAAGCGGCTATCGTGCTTGGTAAAGCAATCAAATTATGTCTGGAGTGTGTCGGAATTGGATAAGGAAAAGAAATTACTGTCAGAAAAAACAGCCCAACTACGCGGGTGGATACAGGCAGCTGCGACGCTGCTTACCAATATTCATATTCCTAATTTATGGAAAGGCAGAATCTATCAGGGCAAGGCGAAAGCAGTCTGTGTACCAGGATTAAACTGTTATTCCTGTCCCGCCGCTTCGGGAGCATGCCCGATTGGCGCCTTTCAGGCGGTTGTGGGATCATCCCGCTTTAAATTTTCCTACTACATAACCGGATTTTTTATTCTGCTCGGCGTGACCCTTGGAAGATTTATCTGTGGTTTCCTGTGTCCCTTTGGATGGTTTCAGGATTTACTTCATAAAATCCCCGGAAAAAAACTTTCCACAGCCAGGCTGAAACCGCTAAGATACCTAAAATATCTCATTCTTATTGTTTTTGTTATCCTTCTGCCAATGCTTGTAACAAACTCAGTCGGAATGGGCGACCCCTTCTTCTGTAAATATATTTGTCCCCAGGGTGTTTTAGAGGGTGCTATCCCACTTTCCCTTGGAAATGCATCTATACGGTCTGCACTGGGAACGCTGTTTTCTTTTAAATGCTTTATTTTAATTACCGTTGTGGTGTTAAGCATTTTATTTTACAGACCCTTCTGTAAATGGATTTGTCCTCTTGGTGCAATTTATTCATTGTTTAACAAGGTCAGCCTTCTTCATATAAAGATTGAAACCGACAAATGTGTCGGTTGTAACCAATGTACAAAGGCATGTAAAATGGATGTGGATGTGTGCAAAACTCCAAATCATCCAGAATGCATCCGATGCGGGGCCTGTATCAAAGCTTGTCCTAAAAATGCAATCCACTACCAGTTTATGGGAAAATCATAGGAAATGAAATAGTGAAAGGAGCTATTATTTATGAAAACAAAAAGAACATTGATTGCTGTTATGATACTTAGCATGGCATTGCTTACAGCATGCAGCACAAAAGAATCTGCGGACAATTCCGCCACCAGCCTGGATGACCTGTATCAGCAGGAGAACCAGGTCTTTGCAGATCATGAAGATGTATGGAACAAAGTATTTGGCATGATGGATAAAACCACTGCCGATCCCAATGGAAATTATGCGGATTATCTGGCTGACACCATCGAATCAGGCAAAGAGGCTTTTACGGATGAAGAGCTGAAAACACTGACGGATGATATGGAAACGATACGAAACCTTGAGGAGCAGATAGCAGAAATGGAAAATGAAAACGGGGCATCAGATACCACCGGTCAGGAAAATAATGCTGAAAATGTATCTCCCTTTAGAAATTTTTCCGGCATGGATTTTGATGGTAATTCTGTTGATGAAAGTCTCTTTTCCAAAAATGCCGTCACTGTCCTCAATTTCTGGTTTACCGGATGCAAGCCCTGCGTTGCCGAGTTGCCTAAGCTTAATGAATTGAACGATGCAATCAAATCAATGGGCGGCGAGGTCGTAGGCATCAACACAGAAACCTTTGACGGAAATGAAGCTGCCATTCAGGAAGCATCCGCAATTCTGGAAAGCCAGGGTGCCAAATACCGCAACCTTTCCATCGACTCTGCTTCCGATGCAGGTAAATATGCCTCCGACATTATGGCATTTCCTACCACTATACTGGTCGACAGAAACGGTAATATTGTGGGAGATCCCCTGCTTGGCGGAATTGACAATCAGGACAACTATGATGCTCTGATGAAACAGATTCAATCGGTCATTGATGCTGACAGCTCAACTAAATAATTCTAATCAGGGACAGAATAAAAGCCAGAGGTTTTTTATCCTGTCCCTGATGATATGAGCATTCATTATTCAGCCGTGACTGGTGTGATCGTGATATTCGCCGCCTCGATTCCTGTCTTCCTCTTTACCACATCCTCAATCTGTGCCCGTTCTGCATCACTGACCTGCGCGCTGCTCACCACCACGTCAGCGCAAGCATCATTGATACTCACCACTACTTCATCAAATCCCTGGGCCGTCAGGAGGGTTTCTGCTGCCAGTTCCTTTTCTGCCGCATCTGTCATGGCTACCATCTCATCAATGGCACTTTGCTTCTGTTCGTCTGTAATATTCGTGCTGTTGATAAGTTCCATGAGAATTTCTTTATTTCTGGAGCGGTTCTGTTCCCGGGTCACCTTTGCCTCGGATACCAGCCCGACACCCACAGTGGTACTGGCCATCACGGTCTGCCCGGCATCCGTACCTTCTTCGACTGCCACATCTCCGTCCTCATTTTCATCAAGACTCGCAATATCCTGACTTCCTTCATCCACCTCTCCCGTCAAAGCGTAGGTATCTTCTGCGGAAATATCCTGCGCCAGATCTGTCTCAGCCACATCTTCTACCGCCTCACTGTCCACACTCAGCAGGGAAGGATTTACATCCGTTCCCGCATAGTTCAGATATCCTGCTATGGCAATCATGCCCGCCAGCGCAGTGATAATCATCTGATTTTTCTTAAATACAGGCTTTTTCACAAGCTTCTTCACTTTGTTTCCTCCACCTCCATTTTCATTATTTTAATTTTATGAGGTTCAATGCCAAATAATGCCTGAGCGGCTCCGATAATTTCTTCTTTGACGCTGCTCTTATCGCCCCCTTCTGCAATGACCAGAACTCCCTCCACCTGCGGATTGCTCTCCGACGTCACGTAAGGCCTGCGGCTTGAACTCCCTGACTCCTCATATACGGTCTCCTCCTCTGTTCCGCCAGTCCCCACCTGCTTATCCTTCTCTACTTTCCGCTCCCCGCTTCCTTCAAAGGTAAGCATAACCCGGACCTGTCCGACGCCCTCCACTCTTGAAAGCAAATCTTCCAGTTTCTTTTCCATCTGCTCTTCGTAGCTGTCTGTCTCCTGCGGGGTCTCTGTTTCCTGCCCATTGTTCTCCTGTGTTCCTTTCTCTTTTCCGGAATCCACCGGAACAGCAATCACTGCCAGTAAAAGTCCACACAGCGCCATAATCAGAAACTGATCCTTTCCTGGCGGCCAGTATTTTTTTCGCAGTGCTTCCCATTTTTCCTTCATTCCGGCATCTCCTCCATCTCTCTTTCCTGCAGAAACACTTTCTGATCCAGCTGCTCCGACAATCTGAAAATCTGAAAGACCGGCTGCAGTAAAAGCAATACCAGCAGCAATCCAAGATAAAACCGTACATACCTCTCATACCGCTCTCCGGGAATCAGCTGCAATACCATCTGTTCCAATAAATAGAAGACCGCAATCATCCGCACCATATCCAGAATTGCCTGCATCTTATTCCCCCTGTCTGTTCCTCATCCCGTCACTGCCGTCGTCAGTGCAATGGTCAGCAAAAATAATGCCAGCACCGTAAATGCCGCCTGAAACAAAAGCTTCACACCATTCCCCATGCCGAGCAGACATTCCGTAATCCGTTCATCCGACACAGGCTGCAGAATTGCCGCCAGCACATAATATACCAGCATAATCACCGCCAGCTTGATAAGTGGCACCATGCAAAGCAGAATCAGTACCACCAGAGCCGCCGCACCGATCCCATTTTTTATGAGCATGGCAGAGCCGAGCACCAGTTCCGTGGCAGAACTTCCTGCATCCCCCACACCTGGAATTGCCTCTATCCCTCTGCTCACCGACATGGTACGAAAAGCATCCGCTGCCGGCGAAATGAGCCCCTGGACCATATGAAAACCACACACCAACGCCAACAGCGCTTTCAGACTCCATCCCACCAGCATAGACATCAGTTCCGCCAGATGTCCCAGCCGCTTTTCTCCCGACAGATGATTGACCAGCACCAGCAGAATATAGATTTCGATACAAGGAATCAAAAATACACTGGTTAGCCACCTCACCCCGGAAATCAGGAATAACGTAAATTCATAATAGATTCCCGCAGAACTGATGTAAGATGTCAGCGTCATGGCAAGAAAAAAAGCCGGAGCCAGTACCGTCATAAAGTCTTTCATTGCATCCAGCACATTTGTCGTTATTTTCATGCTTCCCTGAAAAGAAGTAATGAGCAGTAAAAATAACATCATATAGATCATGCAGAAACTGATCCGGGACACGCCCTTATTCTGAAATACATCGGCAAAATGAAGCAGCACCGCAGCTGCTATTGCCAGTATCAGGATGTGCACCCACAGTTCTTTCTGTTCCATCAGTTCCCGGAAAAAAAGTCCTTCCGCCATCTTAAGCAGATTCTGAAAAGAAATGGGACTGTTTCCGGATGCTCCCTGCTCGGCCATATTCTGAAAATCCACATTCTGCCCCAGCAGGTCATCCAGCACCTGCTGAATTTCCCCATAATCAATTTCCCCCATCTGCTCACGCTCCCAGAAAGTTCTGAATCACATCTAAAAGAGCCAGAAGCACTGGCATACTGACTGCCAGTACAGACAGTTTCCCAAAGATCTGAATCTGTCCGGCAATGGTCTGATATCCCGCATCCTTACAAAGATCCGAGGAAAATTCCGCAATATAGGTAATCCCCACGATTTTCAGAAGAATTTTTATATACCTCTGATCTAACGGCAGGTAAGTTTCGATGGCCTGTATGGCATCCACAATGATCTGAAGCTGCTCAGTCACTCCCATAAAAATGAGCAGACTGACACCCATACACAGATACACGGCATATTCCGGCTTTACCGCTTTTATCTGAAGTGCCAGAAGAATTCCCACAATACCGATCAGGGCAATTTTTATCATGGTTTCCCCTCTTTCTTACAGTGTGAACAGCTTCTCCATCGTAACAAAGAGCTCATACACATAAGGAATAATCCAGAAAAGGACCAGCAGAAGACCCGCCAGACTTGTAAGAAATGCCTGCTCCTCCCTGCCGCTGTGCTTCAGAACCTGAGAGAGAACCGATACCAGGATTCCGACTGCGGCAATTTTAAAAATCAGTGTCACGCTCATACTTTGATTCCACCTGTCCTATATGATAAATACCGCCAGCACAACGCCGCTTAAAATTCCAAGACACCGATACAGCCGTCGTTTTTCCCCTGCCTCTGACATGGCAGCCTGCACCGATATTTTCAGCCGCTCTTCATACCATAGACACAGTTCCGTTTGCATCTGAATATCCAGATATCCCAGCATTCCGCCAAATTCCAACAGTTCTTCATACTCCTGTCTGTTCAGATGAAATTTCTTTCTGCCAAGGGTCAACTGTTCCTTCCATACTTCCTGCACCGTAAGACTCTTATGGGCCTCCAGCTCCTTGCCGGTCTCCACTAAAAAAGACTGAAAAGGAGGTCCGAACCGCTCCCCCAGGGAAATCAGCAGTTCCGGGAGCGGCCGATGGGTACAGCGGATCTCTCCTTCCAGCAGCATGATCAACTGCCGGAGCATTCGAAGCTCTTCCACTCGCTGATCCAGTTCTCTTGCCTTTCCAAATCCAATTCCAGCCGTACCTGATAACAGGAGGGAAATGCCCAGAAATTTCAACATAACACGGTTCCTCTGTGATCCGTCACCTGCCGGATTCTGCCCGGTGCATCCCGTCCCTCCAGAAACAGTAACCTCTGAAATGCTCCTGTTTCCAGTAATTTTCGAAGATTCGGCTGATTCTGCAGAGCATCCAGGCTGCCTCCATGAACGGTGGCAAAGACCGTACATCCACAGTTTGCCGCATACTGGATTTCCCGCACATCTTCTTCACTTCCAATCTCATCCACGGCCAATACTTCCGGTGCCATGGAACGAAGTAACATCCGCATCCCCAGGGTTTTCGGACAGCCGTCCAGCACATCGGTCCTCATCCCCACATCGTTTTCCGGCACCCCCCTGCAGCATCCTGCAATCTCCGACCGTTCATCCACGACCCCTACCGTTCTTCCACGATGTTCCTTTGTCCCATCGGAAATCTGACGGATGCAGTCTCTGAGAAGGGTCGTCTTGCCGCCGCCGGGCGGCGATATCACCAGCGTATCACACAGGTTGTCTTGCTCCCACAAACAGGAAATCACCGAATCCGCGCAGCCCTTCTTCTCATGGGCCAGCCGAAGGTTGAGGGCAGAGATCTCCATCAACGACGTGATCCGGTCTCCCTCCAGCACCGCTCTTCCTACCAGTCCCAGCCGATGTCCTCCCGGAAGCGTAAGATAGCCCTGGCGGATCTCTCCCTCATAAGCATAGAGAGAATAATTGGCCAGATAAGAAAGAATCTGACGGATCTCTTCCACCGTATAACGAACTTCCAGTCTCCATTCTCTGCCCCGCACCCGGACGGAAAGACACTGCCCTGCCCGTACCCGGATTTCTTCCGTCTCCCACAGATCCACTTTCGCCGCCTGCAGCGGATTTTTCAAAATATCTGGAAACAGTTCTATGATTTCATTACACTTCATTGTCCCAACCCCTTATCAAAATATATGAGCCGGGACAGGTTTTATGCGTAAAAAGAAGGGAGTGTCGCAAAATCACCGGAATAGGTGATTGAGCGGCACTTTTCCTGACAGCAGTGCTGGACATATGGAACATATCCTGTCTGCTCCACCCAAAGCAAGTTCGCGGAAAAGGCTTGCACCCGGAGACACTAGTGCCGCGGGAGAACTCTTTCAACTGCGCAGGGCAGTCTATTTTGGGTGTGCATGGGTCTATATTCAATTTCTTGTGTGAAAGTTCCACTTTTGGGGCAAAATTAGGGGTTGTCCAGGCGGTTAAGGAGCTCAACAGACTCTGACTACGAAAAAGTTCCTTCTAAATTATATTTCGCAGGAATTTTTTTACTAAGAATCCAATATAGACCCATCTATAAATATCAACTAAAATGACTTACGGTTTATAGGCTTACAGCAGAAAGGGGCTGTTGTAAAACAGATGAGTACTCATCCATTTTGCAACAGCCCCTTACAATTTGATCAGTTTCAGAGAAAAAATCAAGAGGTTCTGTTTCCAAACATGCGGTCCAAAAGTTCCCTCTCGTTCATTTTATTTGCAGGCATGTACCGCCTGATCACCTGCTGAGAGGAGGCAAATCCCATTAATTGTGCGATCAAATCAGAAGTGGCTCCTGCCTGCATCCGGTCTACACGGACCGGTTCCTGTGCCTGATTACCAATCACAAAATCTTCCTCTCTTCCCTGGTATCTCTCCTTTATGCTTTTAAGCATCTGCATCATAAAATCCGGAACTGGTACTTTTCTGTTTTTACGGCCTGTCAGCTTTTCCAGGTCATATACCCGTTCGTCCTCCGGGCGGGTTCTTTTCATTGCCACAAAATAACGGATATTCAAAATCTTCTCCTGAAAATCCACATCTTTCCACCTGAGGGCTGCCGCTTCACTCAAGGTAATCCCTGTATAAAGCACCAGCTGGAATCCCAATCCCAACGGATAGCCATCTTCATCCTTATAAGAGACAAGTACCGGTTCCAGCTGCCGGATCTGTTCCGGTTGAAGCCATGACCTACAATCACTACTCTGATCCTTTTTCTCAAAGAAATGCACGTCCAGGCATGGATTACTGTCAATGAGACCATATTTCTGTGCATCCCTGAGACTTCCGCTTAAGACTGACAATACGTTTCTGACCGTCCCCTCTGTCATCTTTCCGGTTCTGGTGCCTGTCACTGACTGTCTGCTCAATAATGCAAGCCAGGCTTCCAGCTTCTCTCCGGAAAGTCCCGGAAGCTGCTCCTCACCGAGCGCCGGAAAAATATGATGCTCCATAGTCTCTGCATACATACGTATGGTAGTCGGTTTTACGACTCCCTGCAGCACTTCCCTGATCCACACATAAACCCATTCTTTTAATGTGTGAATCTGCGTAAAATTTCCCTGCCGGAATGCCTGTCTCAGACTTTCCAGTTCCACATCATACTGCCGTTCCAAAAAATCCGACGGATTGTGTCTGAGTGGTTCATCACATCCACAACTCGTTATTTTTCCGCTTTTCAAATCTCTTGTTGCCACACTTCTTGTATTTCCACAGTCGCAGCGGCAAAGTACTTTTTTTAATGTTGTTCTCTTCCCGTCCTTGCCATCTTTGTACCATCCCCCTCTGTATCACTTCGCATCTGCCTGAAACAACACTTCAAAAACTGCGTCCGAATACTCTCGCACCCGGACGCAGTCTCTCAGTCATTCTCATGCTCCATTTCTGGTTTACAACTATTCTTCTTTCCGTCTTCCGTTTCGCACAGTGATCAAAATCATAACTGCAACACCAAGCAGCGCTGTTGCCGCAAATGCACCCCAGAGAAGTACGTTTGCACTGTCACCTGTCTTCGGTGAAGCCAATGTCTGAAGAGTCTGCACAATTACCGGAGTCACCGTAGTCTCTTCCGTTTTGCTGGAGTGATGATGCTTCTTGGAACCTCCGGATTTCGGTGTATCATAATGATTTCCAAAAGAGATGGTTCCAGATTTTGTCTCTGATCCATCTTTTACTGCCCACATTTCTGATTTCAATGTACCATTTTCTGCATTTACTACTCTGACAGTCACGAGATACGTACTGGTATCATAGGTAAAACGATCTGTCTTTCCTGCAGTCTGGGAGATTTTATACTGATAATCTCCGGGCACTGTATACGTCATTGGTCCAAAGGAAATACTTCCTGCATTTTTCCGTTCCTGAACATTCTGTGCCGGCATAGGTGCATCTTTTGTCACTGCTTCCATCGTAATCTGATAGGTCTCTCCATCCGGGATCTTATCACCGGATACCTCAATCTGCACCGGAATCGTCACCTCGCAGCTGTTCTGTGCTGCCTTTACCTGTCCGGGCATCATCAGAAACAGGAACAGCAACGGCAGAATCAGTAATCCGCCGGGAATGCCTTTCTTTCTACTTGTCATCGCTTCATAACCTCCTTCTTGTGTTTAGCTTCTTTTGGTAAGCCGCCCGAACACAACAACACGGCCATTTGTTTCCGCCTCGGCACAGGTTGAAAATCCCATAACCGAATCCGCTGCTGTCACTCCGATCTCCCGGTACTGAACAGCATTTTTCTTAATATAATCTAACAGTTTTTTCCTGTCTGCCCCTGAATCACAGTCGTAGACTACCGGATCATAAGCGTCTACCTCCAGGCAGGCAAACAGTGTAATATCATAAGCTGCATCCGGCAGATAAAACACACCGGATGTATGACTATCAAAATAGGATTTCTGCGGAAATTCCACGATATCACCGAACATTCCGCCATTATCCATATGATGCCCATACAGCAGATGATATCCCTCATCAAATTCCAGATCATCAAGGCTGGACAGAAAGATTGCTCCGGACAGTGCAAATTCTCCATAAACATCTTTGTTGACATATTCCATGTCATTCTCCCCCTGCACGACCGGGTAATCTATGTGTGTATCATCTATGGTAAGCCAGCCCTGTACATCCGGATTGATAGCCTGCAGCTCCAGAAGCGTCGGACTTTCTACCGCATCCTCCGCCGGTTTAAACTGCAGAAGGTCACTGGAGAGGAACGCTCCCCGGTACACCATCACCGTATCCCAGAGGGAGTATCCGCCATAGAGCAGCATGAGCAGAATCATAATTGCTGCAATCATGCTCAATATTCGATTTCCCAGCTTGGCTAATGTGCCAGCAATCTCCATGACGGGTTCCTCCTTTTGAAAACTTCTTTGTTTCCCGGAAAACGCCTTCATTCATGAAAAAGCTGTCTCCGGGGGAAGCTTTATGAAGCCGTTTGACTGCCCGGCTGCTGAAAATGGCACTGGCTCGGGACTTCATTGGGCATATAGCTTGTTGTGCCTCATCTCTGCCCACGACAAGTCTCCCAATCGCTGATTTTGCGTGTAATCTGCCGGGTTTTCTGGCTTTTCTGATAGGTATTGGGCGTATAAAAATCTTCCATAGCTTTTCTGCCCAAAACTAACTCTCTTTTTGGACTTTTGAGGAAATACTCGCTCCATATGCCTATATCCGTCCAACAAATTCCCATTCTGGCTACATTTCTGTACATTTTGGCGCTTTTGAAGCTTATTCCACTCATATGCCCAAAATCAACTCTCTGGTCAGCCAACTCTCCTTTAAAGCTTCTTTGTTTCCCGGAGAGCGCCTTCATTCATGAAAACGCTGTCTCCGGGGGAAGCTTTAACTTCACTGATTAAGCTTCTTCGTGTCTTCTGCGAAGGAACAGGACTGCAAAGATACCAGCAACTGCTACCATCAGAATATACGGAGCTACGGTCATGGCAATACCGGTCGGGGTAACTGCTTCCTTTGTATTAGTGATGGTATAGGACGCATCTGTAGTTCCGCCCACACCTTCTACCTTGCCGTCAGCATTATCACCACAAGTATCTGTTACTGTATAACCAGTTGCAGTTTTTCCATTTGTAATACCCTGCTCGGTAATGGTGTAAGAATCTGTTGCAGACAGACCATAGATGATTACGGTATCATCCTTGCCAAGTTCAACTTCAATAGTATCTCCACTTGCTACATGTGTCGTTGTTTGCACACTTTTTGTTGTATATGCAACTTTGTATACTTCACCAGTCGCTCCATTTACAGTTACGTTAAATTTAAATGTGTCGCCTGCAGTTGCAAATCCGCCCTGCACTTTCTTTGTTACGGTTACTTTATGCACCCCATTGTATGCATTGTTGAACTCCAGATCCGATTTTGCGATCTCACCATCAACACTTTTTGCACTTACTACACCGCTTACATACATATCGTTGGTCGCATTTTTATTTGCATCAAGTTTCGCACTTACATACACATAGACATCATAGATTGTGGTGTCATATGTGATTCCTTCATATCTTCCATCATTATTCTCAGAAACCACATAATGATAAATTCCAGGCACATTAAACTTAGTAGCATCCGTCTCTAATAATGCTTCTTTTCCCACTATTGTAGAGTACGTTGTTTTTGTACTTGCAGTTGTATCCGGTGCGAATGTTGCCCCCTGCTTAACTTTCAATCCGCCCAAAATACCCTTTTTTACTTCTTTTCCATCCCATGTACCAGGATTATCAACCCCAGTACTGACTGTAAAATTAAACGTTGTATTCGGTGCATAAGTATTTTCTGCTGCGGAGACTGTTTTATTCACCGGAACAGAAGTAATCGGGGACGATTCTGTTCCTCCGGTCACACCACCTGCTGCGCATACACTCATGCCCGTCATTGATACCATCATGACTCCTGCCAATGAACAGGCTGCCAATTTCTTTGAGATTTTGTTAAATTTCATAATATGAACCTCTCTTTCCCGGGATTCTCTCCCCTGACTTTGTTATATAATCTGGCTGCACGCTCGGCACAGTCTATATCACGGAACTATGACGGTCTATGTTTCTATGTTCATCCAGTCACGCCTCCTCCGTCCTTTATTTCCGTAATATACCACTTAAAGATTGGATCTCCGGACAATCGTAATCACTTTTCCTTTGATCTCGGACTTACTTACTGGTCCGAAATACCGGCTGTCCTTTGCGCCTTCCCGGTAATCACATAATACAAAAACTTCATTTTCTGCCAATGTCACCGGATAGGCAATTCCGCTCTCATACCTGGGTGTGGAATAATAAATATCATTTTCGATCACAGTACTTCCATTTACGGAGAGCTGTGCATCCTCTGTGATCTCTACGGTATCTCCGCCATGAGCTGCCACTCTTCCCACATATCGTTTTCCGTCTTTCTGTAAGACAATTACATCACCTGATACAAATCTTTGCTGTAATCGATAGTAGAGAAGCAGGTCTCCGGAACTGATTCTCGGCATCATATCCTCATTTTTCATAGGACAGATACCGAAGATCAGTCCGAACAGTACCCACAACAGAAGTACCATGGCAGTCAGGCGTGTCAGAAATAATCTGACCTCTTCCATAGCCGCCTTCTTCGTCCATTTCTTTTTCTCAGCCTTCATTCTTTATGATCAGATCTTTCTGCGTTTTCCTGTGAGCAGCATCACCACTGCCATACCAAGGCCTGCAAACAACATCAGAATCGAAGATAACCAGTCAGTTGTCACACCAGTCGGTGCCACTTCGTCCTTCTGATTAAAGAACGTAACTTCGATTTGCGCTCTGTCCTCTTCCTGACCTGTCACTGTATAAGAGCATGAGGAACCTGCTGTTTCTGCACCTGTGCCAATCTTATAGGAGGTGGTATATCCATTTGCTGCCTTTTCTGTCACTGTCACAGTAGCTCCTTCTGGTATATTTTCCAGAAGTTTGCTCTTTCCAGATGTCAAAGTAAACGTTTCGGTCTTTTCAGTCACTCCAGTTCCTGCAATGGTATATTCAAAATTGAATGACTCATTCACATTACCAAATCCGCCTCTGACTATTTTCGTGATATTCAATGAAACTTCTTTCAGTTTTTGCCACTGTGCATAGAGAACATTGTCTGTATTTTCTTGAATGGTATCTACCTGAATCTGTTCCCCCTTCTTCAAAAGCTTGTCATTTTCTGCTGGAATTTTCTGTGTGCTCCATCCAAGGAATTTATAGCCCTCTCTGAAAGGATCATTTTTTGCCGGATCATCACTATTACTTCCGATCGAATATGGTTTGTTCGGAATCGTTATGGTTGTCTGACCATAAAGCCTCTCGCCTCCTGCAACTTCATAGTTCAGATCATAGTTCAATGTTGTCTCACGTTTCGGTACCCATTTTGCATATAAAAATGTACCTTCTTCAGTTACATTTTCCGGCATTCTAAAAGAATCTCCCGGATAGTAATCTGTACCGTTTCCATTAGCTTCCGTATTCCAACACAGGAATTTCTCCATGCCATCCGGAGCTTCCCATCCAGTACCTTCCGGTACATTAATTACTTTTGCTTCCGCACCAACTGCATAAGATTCTCCATCTGCCTGTCTTACATTTTTTCCATTATTAGATACATAAGTTAATGGATATTTTTCATTACTGATCCACTGTGCAGTCAATGTAGTATCTTCCGTGATCTGTGTCTGGAAACTAAATGGAGAACCATTTTTCGTCCAGCCCGCAAACGTATATCCCTCACGGATGGGATCTGCCGGTTCTGTTGCCAGTTTTCCTTTTTCTACTGTCTGATCTGAATATTTATCCTCAGATATTGCACCATTTAAGTCAAATGTTACAGTATATGTCGGCGCTGCCCATTTTGCATAAACGATAATATCATTTGCCGGCATAGTCTTACCTGCAAAAATATAAGGCGTAGTTCCTTCCGGATCCTGATACCAGCCCGCAAATGTGTAATCGGACTCTACTCCTGCGGGGCGAGTTTTAGGTTGATAAGAACCACTATTTGTAATATCAGCTCCAAAGGAACATTCTATTTTTGAATCTTCCTGATTTCCATTGTGGTAAACAATGTTGTATTTATTTCTGGTGTAATAAAATTTTGCACCATCATAAGGCTTACCTTTAATTTTATCGCCTTTATAAAAATTTTCTTTATAGTGCAAACTAGACCAGTCTAGTTCTTGAATTCCTACCTTTTCAAATGTAAAACCAGTAATTTCATATGCATCCTCTAAGCCAATTTTTGCACTTGAGCCTGCATAGTCTGTATGATCAATTGTATAATTATTATCATTTAAATTCTGCAAACAATATTGTGCACTTGATCGTCTTGAACCTGTATCATAAGTCCATAAATTTCCGTCTCCTAATGGCATCGTACTGCTATATGCAAGGTATTTTCCCGATGCTATTTTCCAGTTACCAAAAGCATTCTCTTCATTTGGCTGTGCAATATGTGAGTTATCTTTTTTATTATGAAGTGAGCCTGTAGATTCATATACAAATTTCGGCCACTCATTTGAGGAGATTTGCGCACCATATTTCTTTGATAGAGTTTTTAAAACAGTGCCTTCCGATGAACCTCTTCTAAAAGATAATGTATATTGCTTCCGTGTATAATACACATTCACAATCGTCGAGCCATCACCTTTAATCACCTGCTGATCAATCTTTTTCGCAGTAAAAACATTTTCTATAACTTCTTTTCCTAAAAGATTCTTTCCGGTTACCCGTGTATCCAGTGGATCTGTTCCAGCTGCCTGTGTATATTCTCCTGTAGTTCCACTTTTCGTCTCAGATCGATGATAGGAATACTCATTATCATCGGCATTCTCCCACCAGTGAATTACTGTATAATTTGCTGTTCCAGGGTTCCATTTAGCATACAGTTTTATATCTCTAACCAGCGAACTTCCAAATTCAAACATTGAACCTGCGGTGCATGCTGCATCCGTGAACCATCCGGCAAATTCGTATCCGATTTTAGTAGGATTCGTAGCTGGAGCTACTGTAGTATCATTTGCCAGTACGTAAGTCGGATCAAGAATAGTTCCTCCCTGCGTATCATAGGTAATCCAATGTGCATCTGCAACTACCGGATAGAGTGTTACATCCTCTCCTTTAAGCATCAGATCTTTATCCGGTGTCTCTGCTTCTGGATTTACAGACCAGCCAATCAATGCTTTTTCGGAAGGTACGGCAAACGGTACTCCGTCAGCTACAATTGAATCGTTTGCATTATGATAGGTCTGTGTATACAGGATCTTACTGTCTGTACTATTACCTGCCTTATAAAAGACATAGTAAACCGTCTCATATTTTGCTTTCAGAACAGTTGTAATACTTACAGAAAGCGTTCCTTCTTCATCAAAGCTGTTAAATAAGTTATTTTTCTCGTCAAACCAGCCGATGAATTTTTTATGTGCCTTCGCCGGGCTCTCCGGTTCATTCAGCACTTCACCCGCTGACAAGATCTGCTCACTCAGCAGAGTTGTTCCATTCTCATCCACAAACTGATACGTATGTGTAAAATGCTGTTCTGGTGTTACTACTGCATAGATGGAAAAACTTGGAGCCTGAAACTCAACTGCTGCAGCTTCCAGATTTACTTCCTGTACCTGCTCGGGTTCAGCCTCTGCATCCTCAAGATGATATACTTCCAGTTCTGTATTTTCTTCCAGAGCTTTCCGTACTGCGTCGTCCTCAATCTTAACCTGAAGCGGTTTTTCGTCAGACGGCTGGAATTCCTGGCCATCTGCATCATAGATGGTGATATCATAAGCAGAGATGATATTCACACCATCCATGGAAATATCCACTGGACAGGCACTTGCCGTTGCTTCTTCCGGCATTTCACCTGTCAGGGTAATTACAACATCTTTTTCCTCCGTGTCCACAGAAGCTTCTATCGTCTGTTCTGTCAGACCGGTTTCTTCCTCCACTATCTCAGTATCTTTTTCATCTGCTCCCGGTACTTCTGCATCTGTTGCAGGCGTCTCAGCAGGTGCTGCAGGTTCCGCTGCATCTGCTGCAGGAGTCTCAGCCGGGGCTGCTGCAGCTGTCACCGGGGTCTCTGCTTCCTGCTTTTGATCATCTGCCGGAGCGGGGCTTTCTGCTTCCTGCTTCTGTTCATGTGCCGGAGCAGGAGTTTCTGTCGGAGCTCCTGTCGGCTGTTCAGCCGAAGCCTCTGCTGCTTCCGGTTTTTGTTCTTCTGTCTGTTTTTCTTCCGGAACTAACTCTACCGGAGCTGTCTCTTCTTCGACTGCAGCTGTCTCCTCCACTGGTATTGTCTCTTCTGACACTGTTTCTTCAAGCGCTGCTTCTTCTGGTGCTGCTGGCTTCTCTTCTGTCTCCTCTTCTGCTGCAGCTGCCGGCTCATCAGTCTGTTCTTCTGCCTCTGCTGCATTCTCTGCGGATACGTAGAGCCAGTTGTCCCCAAGCGTCGTGCAGACAAGTGCCAACGTCAGTGCCAGTGCCAGTAATGCTTTCACTTTCCTTTTCATCCCGCATTCTCCCATCCTTTTTCTTATTTGGAGTATGTTGTACCCTCCATGATTGCAATAGCAGTCGAATTCCAGTACCGCATAATATCCATTATGAGGTATCGGGATATGAAAAAAAGTCCTGAATTTCCATGATTTTCAGAACTAAAAAGCACACAAAACAGACGGAACAGCCTTTAAACAGCTGACTCGTCTGCTTTGTGTGCCCAGTTTTAAAAAGAGTGCATACTATCATTTTCTTGTCGAAATTTTAACAGCAATAGATATTGTAATTATCAGAAAAATGTGCTAGGCTATAACCAAATGATAGCAATTTCTATGTAGTCAATAAAAGTTTTACCGCATAATGGATATTATGTGGTATTTTTATTTTCTGTCTATATGACCAGTCCAAGATTTTTCAGCTTCACCTCCTGTGCTTCCCCACTGATACATGTGTAGATTCGTGTGGTATTAATATTGGAATGTCCCAGCAGATCCGCCAGATGGGACAAGTCTTTTTCTTTCTGATAATACGTACACGCAAAGAGATGTCTGAGATTATGCGGATAGACTTTCTCAGGTGCAATGCCTGCTTCTAAAGCAAGCTTCTTCATTGCATGCAGCACATTACTGCGGTCCATATGTTTCCCGGACCGTGTAACAAAAAGACTTCCTGTACTGATATTCTTCTGACCGGCATATTCACGCAGTTTTCTTCTCAGTTCCATCGGAAGCAAGACGATTCTCGTCTTTCCTTTCAGTGACACATTAGCCCTTCCCTGCATCACAGCTTCCACTGTAATAAACGGCAGCTCACTAATCCTGATTCCGGTTGCCCCCAGCGTTTCGATCAAAAGATACATTCTCTCATCCTTATGATCTTTTGCTGTTTTCAAAAGCTTTTTGTACTCTCCAATGGTCAGTTCCTGTTTTTCTGACCGGAAACTACTCCTTTGGATCTTCAGGCTGCGGACAGTACAGTCGTACCACTCCATCATCTTAAAGAAACGGTTGATGGATGCAAGCATGGAGTTTACACTGGACGGTGTATATTGCTCCATCAACTTACGTTTGTACTGAATCACCTTTTCTTTCGTCACTACAGTCCCCTCTTCCATAGTGCGAAAAAATGCACCTACATCCCTGATATATTTTTCAATCGTCAGATCACTCTTTTCTTCATTGATTAACTCCCTTTTAAATGTATCCAATAATGTCATCCTGATGATATGATCCATATATTTGTCCCTCTCTTCTGATTTTGTATCATTCCTGTTATGTTAGGATGAACTGTTATCTTAACATTATGTATTCCCAGCCTTACAGTTTTCTGATAACATTTTTCAGTGGAAACAGAGTAACACAAACGGGATGGCAAAATTTGTCAGTTTTTAGAAATGTCGAAAAAAAAGACTCCGCAGATGATTACTCATCTGCGGAGTCACTTTATTTCTTATTTTTTAGAAGATAACTGCTTAATCTTCTTTCACATCTTTGATAGAGAAGCTGATTCGTCCCATCTTGTCTTTGCCAAGGCAAACAACTTTCACAACATCACCGAGAGTCAGAACATCTTCTACATGATTGATCCGCTCTTTTGCGATCTTGGAGATATGAACCATACCTTCTTTGCCCGGAGCAAACTCAAGGAATGCACCAAACTCTTTGATGCTGACAACCTTACCTACGTAAACCTGTCCCTCTTCGAACTCGCTTACAATGATATTAATCAGCTCTTTAGCCTTGTCCATCATTGCCTTATCAGTACCGCAGATAGATACGGAACCGTCATCGGTAATATCGATCTTCACGCCGGTCTGCTCGATGATTGCGTTGATGGTCTTACCTCTCTGACCAACTACATCACCGATCTTCTGCGGGTCAATGCTCATCTGGATGATCTTCGGAGCGTACTCGCCTACCTCTTTTCTCGGCTCAGCGATACACGGCTTCATGCAGTTATCCATGATGAAGAGTCTTGCCTCACGGCATCTTGCAATAGCACCCTCTACGATCGGTCTGGTCAGTCCATGGATCTTGATATCCATCTGGATAGCCGTGATACCGTCAGTCGTACCGGTTACCTTGAAGTCCATGTCGCCGAAGAAGTCTTCCAGACCCTGGATATCGGTCAGAAGTACGAAATCATCGTCAGTCTCACCAGTTACCAGACCGCAGGAAATACCTGCTACCATCTTCTTGATCGGCACACCTGCTGCCATCAGGGACATACAGGATGCACAGGTAGAAGCCATGGAAGTGGAACCGTTGGACTCAAAGGTCTCGGATACACAGCGGATCGTATAAGGGAACTCTTCCTCACTCGGCAGTACCGGAACCAGAGCTCTCTCAGCCAGTGCACCATGACCAATCTCACGACGTCCCGGTCCTCTGGACGGTTTGGTCTCTCCTACAGAGTAGCTCGGGAAGTTGTAATGATGCATGTATCTCTTGCTTACTTCATGCTCATCCAGTCCATCCAGTTTCTGCTGCTCAGACAGCGGAGCCAGCGTACATACGTCACAGATCTGAGTCTGTCCACGGGTGAACATAGCAGAACCATGTACTCTCGGGATAATATCTACTTCAGCTGCCAGCGGACGAATCTGGGTGATCTCACGTCCATCCGGACGTTTGTGATCTTTCAGGATCATCTTACGGACAGTCTTCTTCTCATACTGATATACAGCTTCACC
This sequence comes from Clostridiaceae bacterium Marseille-Q4143, assembly GCA_018228645.1. Classification (GTDB taxonomy): domain Bacteria; phylum Bacillota; class Clostridia; order Lachnospirales; family Lachnospiraceae; genus Hominiventricola; species Hominiventricola filiformis. The sequence goes on along the minus strand of CP073693.1, from coordinate 2,002,857 downwards.
AAGAACAGCAAGCCACTCCTCATTCTCTGCAAAAGCCTCTTCCAGCTTCTCAGTCAGGACACGGATATTCTCCTCACGGGTCTGCTTGTCATCGGTAAATACAGCCTTCTCCATCTCTTCCTGCGGAATGATCTCTTTGATGGCTGCAAACAGCTCTTCCGGAACTGCACAGCTGGTGTAAGCATGTTTCTCTTTGCCAACCTCTGCTACGATCTCATCGATAAATTTGATGATGGTCTGGTTTACTTCATGAGCTTTGTAAATAGCCTCAATCATTTTTGCTTCCGGAATCTCATTTGCTCCGGCCTCAATCATGATCACTTTCTCACGGGTAGAAGCAACGGTCAGGTTCAGATCACCTTTCTTCCACTGCTCCTGGGTCGGGTTGATGATAAACTCTCCATCAATCATGCCCACCTGAGTCATGGCACAGGGTCCTGCAAAGGGAATGTCAGAAATGCTGGTTGCGATTGCAGCACCAAGCATGGCAACAAGCTCCGGTCGGCAGGTCGGATCTACGCTCATAACCATATTGTTCAGGGTAACGTCATTTCTGTAATCCTTCGGGAACAGCGGACGCATCGGACGGTCAATAACACGGGAAGTCAGGATGGCATTCTCAGATGCTTTTCCCTCTCTCTTATTGAATCCTCCCGGGATTTTTCCTACAGAATATAATTTTTCTTCATACTCAACACTCAGCGGGAAGAAATCAATTCCATCACGCGGTTTGTCAGATGCAGTTGCAGTGGAGAGAACAACGGTGTCTCCGTAGTGCATAAATGCTGCACCATTTGCCTGAGCTGCCACGCGGCCCACATCTACTCTTAAGGTTCTGCCGGCAAGCTCCATGGTATAACTTTTGTACATACTCTTGTATCTCCTTTCCATTTCTTACATAAGTTTCATAGCGGAAGATACCGAAACTACTGAAAAATACAGACCCTTGTCTCATTTTTTCTGTCCTTTTCAGTGGTCTCGGAACTTATCTTCCACTACCAGGCAAGTGCCCATCTTCAAAAACAGGGCGGAGAAATCTCCGCCCTATGATGGTTGATTATTTTCTCAGACCTAATTTTGCGATCAGAGCACGATATCTCTCGATATCTTTTTCTTTCAGGTATGCAAGCATTCCACGTCTCTGTCCAACCATTTTCAGCAGACCTCTTCTGGAATGATGATCCTTCTGGTTCTCTTTCAGATGCTCAGTGAGCTCCTGGATTCTTGCGGTCAGGATAGCTACCTGAACCTCCGGTGAACCGGTGTCTCCCTCACAGCGTCCGTACTCAGCGATAATTGCCTGTTTCTTTTCCTTTGAAATCATGATATTTCCTCCTGTTCTATTAATCGCCTGTCATTAAGGGTCGGTCGGAGTCGTCCGGGCTCTGAATGACGGCTAAACTCATACTCGATTACTTTACCATACCCTCAGATATTTGTAAAGCACTAATTACAGGTTTCTCACCTTGAATTCTTTCTCCGCCTCACGCCGCATATCTTTCTTTGCAATATCCGCACGCTTATCATAGAGTTTCTTACCTTTGGCAAGACCGATCTCCACTTTCACGAGACTTCCCTTAAAATACACTTTCAAAGGAACCAACGTAAAACCTTTCTCCGCTATCTTTCCCACCAGCTTGTTGATCTCTCCTTTGTGAAGAAGAAGCTTCTTCACTCTCAGGGGATCACGGTTGAAAATATTTCCCTTCTCATAGGGACTTACATGCATGCCATAGATAAAGACTTCACCCTTCTCGATACGGACGAAGGATTCTTTGATACTGCATTTTCCCATACGAAGGGATTTTACTTCCGTTCCATGAAGAGAAATGCCTGCTTCATAAGTCTCTTCTATAAAATAGTCATGATATGCTTTCTTATTATTTGCAATGAGTTTTATACTTTCCTTTGCCATGTCGTCCTCACTCTTCTTCGTCTTCTGCCAGTTCAAAGTCAATGGTTCTGGTCATTTTATCTGCAGCCACGACCTGAACCCGGACTTTCTCACCTAATTTGTAAGCTTTTCCGGTATGGGTTCCGACCATGGCATACTCATTTTCATTATACTCAAAATAATCCCCCTGTAAAGAGGCAGCGCGCACCAGACCTTCGACGGTATTCGGCAGTTCCACGTAGATACCCCAGGCAGTGACACCGGAAATAACACCTTCGTACACTTCCCACAGATGCTGGCTCATATACTCTACCTTCTTGAGCTTAATGGTCTCCCGCTCCGCTTCATCAGCTTTCCGTTCCCGCTCACTGGACTGCTTTGCCACCTCTGTCAGTATAGCTTCATAATGCTGCCGTTTTTCCTCGTTCATCCGTCCGCGGAGACAATCCTTGATGATCCGGTGAATCTGAAGGTCCGGATACCGGCGGATAGGCGAAGTAAAGTGGCAGTAATACTTGGCTGCCAGTCCAAAATGTCCGGTACAGTCTGTCGTATATCTTGCCCTCTTCATGGAACGTAAGGTCAGCCGACTGATAAGATCTTCTTCAGGCGTGCCGTCAAGCTTTGCCAGCAGTTTCTGCAGCTCCTTCGGATGGACTTCATCATCTTTCAGACGGATGCTGTAACCGAAGTTATTGATAAAAGTGGCAAGTTTCCGCATCCGGTCCGGATCCGGATTGTCATGGGTCCGGTAAAGAAAGGGAACTTCCTGCCAAAAATAATCCTCTGCCACAGTCTCATTGGCAATGAGCATGAAATCCTCGATAATTTTTGTTGCTGCATTCCGGTCATAGGGGCGGATATCTACCGGTTTGCCCTGCTCATCCAGGATCACCTTCGTCTCCGGGAAATCAAAGTCGATGGAACCCCTCTTCTTTCTCTTTGCACGCAGGAGATCCGCCAGTTCTTTCATATCACGAATCATAGGAATCAGTACTTCGTATTCTGCCAGTGCAGCTTCATCTCCGTCCAGGATCTTCTGTACGCCGGTGTAACTCATTCGTTGATCTACATGAATGACGGATTCCGTGATCACATGATCTATCACCGTTCCTTTTTTATCCACTGTCATGATGCAGCTCATGGCCAGACGGTCTTCTCCTGCATTCAGGGAGCAGATTCCATTGGATAATCTTCTTGGAAGCATAGGAATCACCCGGTCTACCAGATAGACACTGGTACCGCGGTTCAAAGCTTCCCGGTCAAGAGCACTTCTCTCCTGCACATAGTTGGCTACATCCGCAATGTGTACACCCAGTACATAGTTTTCACCTTCTTTTGTCAGCGAAACCGCATCATCCAGATCTTTTGCATCTTCACCGTCGATGGTCACCATCTGCAGGTTTCTTAAATCCATCCGGCCTGCCATATCCGCCTCACTGATGGCATCCGGCACCTTCTCCGCCTGATTCATCACCTTCTCCGGAAATTCTGTAGGCAGATCATAGCCTTTTACGATGGACAGGACATCCGTACCCGGGTCACTGATATGGCCTAAGATCTCCACCACTTTTCCTTCCGGGTTCTTCCGCTCCGTGCCATAATCTGTCAGTTCCACTACTACTTTATGACCGTTCATGGCACCTTTTGACTGTTCTTTCGGAATAAAAACATCCCGGATAAACCGTTCATTATCAGGAATCACAAAACCATAATTCTTACTTTCCTGATAAACTCCCACCAGCTTCACTGTGCCTCTGGAAAGAATTTTCGTCACCACGCCCTCCCGGCGCTTTCCGCTGATGCCCGGCTTCACCATTACCTGCACCGTGTCCTGATGCATGGCCCCATGGGTATTATCCTCTCCAATAAAGATATCCTCCTCCATGCCTTCTACAGTCACGAAACCAAATCCCTTGGCATGTGCAGTAAATACACCTGCCAGAAGCTTTCCTTTGCCTTTACTGTATTTACCCTTCTGGGAAACTTCCACCTTTCCCTCCAGCATGAGCTGATCCAGCACTTCCTGCAGATCAGACCGCTTTTCTTTGGGAATATCAAGAAGGATTGCCAGCTCCTTGATCTTCATGGGTACATAAAGGTCATTGTCCATAAGATCACAGAGCATCTTCTTTCTCTCTTTCATCTGTTCTTCCGTCATATCGTCACCTCCCGGATTCAAAAATGGTCTGTAAATTCTTTATAAAAACAAAATGAGCACTCCTGCCTTACAACAAGAGTGCCCAGTTTCTTCTGATATTAATATCTTAGAAAATACTCAGATTCAGAACGATTGCCAGAACGAAAAATACAACCATCAGAATTTTCGTCCATTTTTCCAGATTTCCTTCCATGGAACGTCCTTTATTTCTACCCCAATAACTCTCAGATCCACCTGCGATGGCACCGAGACCCTGGGATTTGCCCTCCTGAAGCAGTACCAGCACGGTAGCTACGATACATAATAACACGAAAATCCCCATGAGGATATATCTTAAAATCTCCATTTTTACACCTCCTACGTGTCAAACAGATACATCTTATCATATAATTCCAGAAATCACAACACTTTTGCAAGAAAACTTTTCAATCGTTCATTCTGTGGATTGCCGAAGAAATCCTTCGGATTGTTTTCTTCCATAATAATACCTTCATCCATAAATACCACTCTGGTAGCCACTTCTCTTGCAAATCCCATCTCATGGGTGACCACTGCCATGGTCATACCGTCGTCAGCCAGTTTCTTCATCAGATCCAGAACCTCACCAACCATCTCCGGATCCAGCGCGGAAGTCGGCTCATCAAAGAGCATTACCTTCGGCTTCATGGCAAGGGACCGTACAATGGCAATACGCTGTTTCTGTCCACCGGACAGCTGTGCCGGGTAAGCACTTGCTTTTTCTTCCAGATTGACCAGCTTTAAGAGACGCATGGCCTCTGCCTCTGCCTCTTTCTTCGTCATGATCTTTAATTTGATAGGAGCCAGTGTAATATTGTCCAGCACCGTCAGGTTGTTGAACAAATTAAAATGCTGGAATACCATTCCCATATGACGGCGGATCTCATTAATGTCTGCCTTCGGATCGGTAATCTCCTGTCCGTCAAATACGATACTTCCGGAAGTCGGCTGCTCCAGGAGATTCAGGCAGCGCAGGAAGGTAGATTTTCCGGAACCCGACGGTCCGATGATAACGACTTTCTCCCCGGGAGCAATATGCATGTCAATATTTTTGATAACCTGATTGTTACCATATGATTTGGATAATCCTTTAACGTAAATCACTCTGTCTCAGTCTCCTTTCCATTTTGCCCATGATCCATGTCAGGAACATTACTATCACCAGATAGATTGCTGCAATCGCAACGTAGGGAACCAGCGCCTGATAAGTCTTAGACTGGACGATCATAGCTCCTTTGGTCAGATCGCGAAGACCGATAACGGTTACAACGGAGGTTTCCTTTACAAGGGTAATCAGCTCATTGCCCAGTGCCGGCAGTACATTTTTGAATGCCTGCGGAATAATGATATAACGCATGGTCGATGCATAAGTCAGACCAACGGAACGGCCTGCCTCCATCTGCCCTTTGTCGATGGACATGATGCCGGAACGGAAGATCTCAGCCACATATGCGCCTGAGTTAATTCCAAATGCCAGAATCGCACATTTCATCATATTGCTGTCTGTGGATCTGGCGCTTGCCCACACTACAAACCACATAATCAGAAGCTGTACCATCATAGGCGTTCCACGGATTACCGTCAAATACACTTTACAGATTCCATTGAGAATTTTAAGCGGCAGTCCTTTCTTTCTCTCCGGCTGCTGGTCATATGCAGAACGGATGATTGCCACCAGTACACCGATGATCACACCGATGATCAATGCAAAAATAGTTACCGTTAGTGTGGTTCCCAGACCTTTTACGAAATACTGGTAGTTGTCTTCCAGTATAAATGTCTGATAGAATCCCATCTTAAGACTTTCCCACATAATTATGGCTCCTTTCATTTCCCTCGTTTCGTATCTTTGTGCAAATAAGCTTTGCTCTCACGCATAAATATGCATTCATTTTACAGTATGGATATATAAAAAGCAAGTCTTAGATTGCTTCTTATATATCCATGCGGTTTTTGCCCGGATGTTTTAGGCTTCTATACAGGAAAAACGGAGGTGTTCAATACGGAACACCTCCGCCTCTGTTCTTTTCAGATTCAGAATTTATTCTGCTTTGATGTATTTATCAAGAATTCCCTGAATGGTTCCATCATCCTTCAGCTCCTGAAGCGCTTTGTTCAATGCTGCAGTCAGTTCCGGGTTATCTTTGGAAACTGCTGCTGCATAATCCTCTGTGGTGTATGCAGTATCAAGAATCTTCAGTCCCTCATTAGCCTCTACAAATGCTTTTGCCGGCTCCTGGTCGATAACTACACAGTCAACCTTGCCCTGAAGCAGTGCCTGTACAGCAGTAGCACCATTCGGAAGTGCATTTACATGATCCTCGCCAAAGTCATCAGCACAGTACAGATGTCCGGTAGTTCCCTGCTGAACACCGATCAGTTTATCCTGCAGATCATCTACGGAAGCGATGTCAGAATCATCTTTTACGATGATAACCTGAACACCTGTTGCATAAGAATCAGTAAAATCTACGTTCTGTTTTCTCTCCTCGGTTACAGTCATACCAGCAAGGCTCATGTCAATCTTGCCGGACTGGATAGAAGCGATCAGAGAGTCAAAGTCCATATCAACGATCTCAAGCTTCAGACCAAGTTTGTCAGCCATTGCCTGTGCGATCTCGGCATCGATACCTACGATGTCATCTCCATCTTTGTACTCATACGGCGGGAATGCTGCGTTAGTACCCATGGTCAGAACACCCGGCTCTACAGTCGTTACTTCTGCTGCATCTTCTGCTGCTGCCTCGGTATCCTCAGCTGCTTCTGCATCTTCTGCAGTCTCATCAGCTGCTTCTGCGGTCTCATCAGCTGCCTCAGTGGTCTCCTCTGCTGCAGTATCAGTTGCTGCACTGCTGCTTCCGCATCCTGCAAGAAGAGTAGCTGCCATAGCTGCTGTCAGCATTACGCTTACGATTTTCTTTTTCATAATAGTTTCCTCCTCATAAAAAGTATCATAAACTTTTATCATTGACTAATTATAATGCATTTATTCACGATTGCAAGCCTTTTTATGAATAAATATAAATATTTTAGATCCGGTACTCCATATAGACCTGTCCTTCCAGATCCTTCCACTGGAACAGTCCGTCTTCATAGGTCATATAGCTGTGGGCACTTTCTTCCTTCGGAATAGAGACGGAGCCTGGATTCAGATAGGTGTATGTCTCATGTTCCCGGCATACCGGCACATGAGTATGGCCGTGAAGTAAAATGTCTCCTTTTCCCAGCATCGGCAGATTCTTTTCATTGAATACATGTCCGTGGGTCAGGAAAATCATGCGTCCTTTTTCGTATAAAAATCCATAATCCGCAAGAATCGGGAATTCCAGTACCATCTGGTCCACTTCCGTATCGCAGTTCCCGCGGACACAGAGAATCTTCTCCTTCAAAGGATTCAGCATGGCAATGACTTCCTTCGGTGCATAATCTTTCGGAAGATCATTTCTCGGACCATGATATAGTACATCGCCCAGCAGAATCAGACGGTCTTCTTTTTCCTCCTCCAGTCTTTCCAGTAATTTTCTACAATAATATGCAGATCCGTGAATATCAGATGCAATTACGAGTTTCATATAATTCCTCCATCTCCTGTACTTGTTTTTTTAACTGTTCTTCCAGACGTTTCTGTTCCGGAAAGCTTCCATATTCCGGGCAGACATAGCCGCAGAGCCTGTAGTCTCCATGATGCCGGATGCCTTCCAGCCAGTCGCAGAGCTCCGGCCCTTCACCGTACAGCTGCCTGATGAGCTGTGTACCCGCCGTAAGGTGTTTCTGAAGCTTTTCTTTTTCTTCAGCTCCATTCCGACATGATTCCGCAGAGTTATCAACAAACCGTGCCAGAATCTGATGATTTATCCACTGCTCCATCCGTTCTTCTCCACCTTTCAACAAGCCATGCTCTTTCTTTATGGAAAGTTCCCGTTCCCGTCCGGTGAGAAATCCCTGTATGCCTTCTGCCGGGTGAGCAGACAGATATTCTGACAGATGCTTTTTCACTTCTGCCCACCGCGTCTCCCTGCGCAAAAGCCCGCCGACTCTGCTCATCTCTTCTGACGCTGCTGCCAGAAAATGCCGGATAAACATACACCGCACATCCGGTCCGGCAGACGAAAGCCTGTCAATCAGACATCTTCTTTCTTCCGGTTCCACCGTCTCCGCAAAAAGTTCCGATATCCGGTACCCTCCCATGCAAGTCCTGTCCATCCGGTAATACGCATCGAAATCTGCTGCCACTTCGGGACTCCTTATGAATTCTTCCATAAAATATCTGCTTATGTCAAGACCCTGGCGTTCATATTCTTTCAGAACCGTTGATAAATCTTCCCAGCCCCTGGCTGTCACAAACTCTTTTTTCTTACGTTCTTCCACCACCCGGTAAAATGTCTCCGGCTTCATCTCCAGATAGGAAAGAATAGCCGGATGAACTCCTCTGGATGCTGCATACTGTTTCCAGACAGTTACATCCGCCTCAATATTCAGTGTCCGCACTCGATCCAAAGAAGCCATATCCATTTCACGCACTGCATGATTCAGTTCCGGCGGATTCCCTGCTGCCACAATAATCCAGCCTTCCGGCACCTTATGCGTTCCAAATTTTTTAAACTGCAGAAGCTGCAGCATGACCGGCGCCAGTGTCTCTGATACACAGTTGATCTCATCGAGAAACAGGATTCCTTCCCGATATCCGGTCTGCTCCATATAAACATAGACCGAAGCCACAATCTCACTCATGGTATATTCCGTCACCGTATATTTTTTTCCCTCATACTGATGCGTCGCCAGTTCCGGAAGTCCGATGGCACTCTGGCGGGTATGATGAGTCATGGCATAGGACAGCATTCCCGTACCGCACTCTGCTGCTGCCTGTTCCACAATGGCCGTCTTCCCGATACCAGGCGGACCCATCAGAAGAAGCGGCCGTTGCTGTATAGAGGGGATCCGGAACATTCCATCTTCGTCACGCGCTGTGTATACCTTTATAGTTCTGATAATCTCTTCTTTTGCTTCCTGTATATTCATACTGATTCAGTCTCCAGTCCGAGGTTTAAGTCATATGCCCAGTCCGGCGTCTTCCCCTTTTTCAATTTCTGATTGATAAATACAAAGGCCGTCTCATATACCGGTTCCACATCCGGATAAATTCCGTCCCCGTCCGTAAAATACAGAAGTCCCTTCAAATGCCGGAACTCTCCGTCTTCCATAAGCTGATCCACCAGTCGGAACACCGGTGTAAAATCCGTATCTCCGTGCCCTTTGATCTGAATCGTTTCCAGATACTGCTGCCATTCGTCTCTGCAGGTAATCTTCACATGTTCCTGTATCACACAGTCGCACTGAATGATATGAATATTCATGTGCGCAAAGAATTTTTCCCGTTCCTGAAAAATGGTCCACGTTTCCTGTAAAAAACGCTGGACTAACGCCCCTGAACAGGAGCCTGACGTATCGATGGCAATGACAAATTCCTGCAGCTTCTGCACATCTTTGTATTCCAGCGGTTCCAGCATCAGCAGTCGGTCATAATGGCTCCTGCTATAATAATAAGGAAGATAATCAAAGCTGTCCATATCCGGCTCCAGTTCTTCGCCCCACACGGCATAGCGCTGCAAAAATCTGCGGTAATCATACTCCCTGTCTTTCCCCGGTACCATGGTCTGTACCTGCTGTCCGGCACTTCCGCCAGCCTGGCGCTTATGTTCCTGTTCCCTGACGGGAAGTTCCTCAAATATCGTCCGCCACCGATGAATCACTTCTACTTGCTTTCGCAGCTGCTCTGCCCTGCCCGGCATCTGCTCATAACGAACTATCGGGTTATTTTCCATCCCACCGGATTTCCAGAGAGCATGATCATCTCCGGAAAATACAGTTTCCAGTTCTTTTCGTTCCTGCATAGTACAGTCTGCTTCAAGCCATATTATCACCGCCTGCTCACGAAATGCAATATGAGCTTCCTGCAGTTTTCTGTAACACCGGCTTCTCTCTGCCGGCACCGGTCTTTGAAATCCCTGCACCGCCATTTGATCAATACGGTATTCCGTCATCAGATCACAGGCCAGATTCCATATGGTCTTTTCAGCGGCTGGTTCCCGTAGCGGATGAAGATACAGGCAGTGAAGAACCAGATGCAGATATCTCCTCTCCACCTGTATCGGTGCATCGTGAAACCAGCGGAGCACCTCCTCCGGATTCCAATACAGACAAATACCGTCCGTTCCGGTACTTTTCCCATCATTCCGATACTTCCATTCCGGCAGTAAAAGTGCACCACTCATTACCGGCAGCTTCATCTGCAGGCGCAGCCGGATCAGTTTTAAGATGTCTGTAGCCAGCTGTTCTTTTCTGTCTCTTATATCCACTTATTTTCCCTCACATTACCTGTGAACTCTAACACTGCTCTTATTATATGCTGTCTGTGACGTATTTTCAATTGCAATCCAAACACCAATGTGGTATGCTGACAACATAGGGATTTTCTCTCTGTAATGCAATAAAGGGGGACATACAACATGAAAATGCAGGAATCTCCAGAAGATTATCTCGAGGCTATTCTTGTTCTTACCAAAGAACTCGGAAACGTCCGCTCCATTGACGTGGCAAACTATCTCGGTTACAGTAAACCGAGTATCAGCGTTGCCATGAAACGTCTTCGTGAAAATGGATTTGTGGCGCTTGATGATCATGGCAATCTGGTACTGACCGGTTCAGGACTTTCCATTGCCCTGAAAATATATGAACGTCATATGGTAATCTCACAGTTTCTGATCTCCATCGGAGTCAGTGAAGAAACCGCGAAAAAGGATGCATGCCGTATGGAGCATGTAATCAGCGATGAAAGCTTTGATAAGATCAAAATGCTTCCGCGCTAAAAGCAGAAGAGCTGCCTGCAGGGCGGCTCTTTTTTGTTGCAGAATACACCGATCTGTCCGGCTGAATCTGTCAACTTTACTATTGACTCCAGTTGACTGTCTGCTTATAATAGTTACCAGAAAGCAAAAAGGAGTTAACTGTTATGAAAACATCTTCCAAGACACAGTCTATTGCCATGATCGGTATGTTCACCGCCGTTCTGGCTGTATTATCCATTCTTCAGATCCCAATGCCGTCAGGAGTTCCGATCACGCTGCAGACATTTGCCGTTGCATTGTGCGGCTACTGCCTCGGTAAAAAGAACGGAACGCTCTGCGTTGCCCTTTATCTGATTCTTGGCTTCGTTGGAGTCCCGGTATTTACCGGAATGTCCGCAGGTATTGGTAAACTGTTCGGTTACACCGGTGGATTTCTTTATGGTTTCCTGTTCCTTGCATTTTTCTGCGGTCTGGGAAGCCAGCTGAAAAATCATGCTGTGGGCGTACTGGTTGGCGTTGTGGGACTTTTGATCTGCCATGTACTTGGTGCATTTCACTATTCTGTCATTGCAGCAACCGGTTTCGGACCTGCATTTCTGCTGGTATCCGTACCGTATCTGGTAAAAGATGTTCTGTCTATCATCGGTGCACTGGTAGTGGCACTGGTTATTAAAAAGACATTATCTAAGAGCGGTATCATTCTCAACACAAAGACTGCTGCATAGCTCTGATTTTCGTTTCATTTCTGCTATCCTGAAGAGGGGCAGTTCAGACTAATCGCTGAACTGCCCTCTTCGCTTTTTCTTTTATAGTTGCTCCAGTTTCGGAAGCATCTCCTCATATTTCGTATCCATACATTCTTCAAATTCAGCCTGTTTCTTCATCAATTCCAGCGAAGTGACTGTCTTTTTGATCGGCTGGATCGTACCGGCTCCGGCTACACAACCGCCCGGACAGGCCATACCCTCCAGCAGATAGCCGTTGTATTTTCCTGCTTTGGCAAGCTGCATCATTTTCTTACAGTTCGCAAGGCCTTCTGCACTGACTACCTTCACGGTTCTGGTCGGGTCCATCCGGTTCACGGCCTTCACGACCGCAGCAGCCACACCGCCACTGACAGCAAAGCCTCGTCCGTCGGAACTTGCCTGTTTTAACGGTTCTCCATCCGGAAGTTCCTTAAAGTTCACGTTCTTTGCATCAAACATGCCCTGCACTTCCTCAAAGGTCAGGACAAAATCTACATAACTGCGGACGCTCTTTCTGCTGGCTTCCAGTTTCTTCGCTGCACAGGGACCTACAAAAACGATCTTGCAGTCCGGTTCTTTCTCTTTCAGAAGGCGGGCGGTCAGTACCATAGGCGTCAGTGCCATAGAAATACATTCTGCATACTCCGGGAATAATTTTTTTGCCATCACAGACCATGCCGGACAGCAGGATGTTCCCATAAATGGAATTTTTTCCGGCACTTCTTCCATGAAATCTTTCGCCTCTTCAATGGTACACAAATCTGCACCTACCGCCACTTCCACTACATCTTTAAAGCCCAGTGCCTGGAATGCCGGACGGATTTTCTCCGGTTTCATATCCGGGCCAAACTGTCCTGCTACTGCCGGTGCTACAATAGCATAGACCGGTGCGCCGCTGTTGATCGTCAGAATCGTCTGGAAGATCTGACCTTTATCCACAATTGCGCTAAACGGGCAGCTGACCAGACACATACCGCAGGAAACACACTTGTCCTGATCAATATCGGCTCTTCCGTGCTCATCCGAATGAATCGCATTCATGCCACAGGCCTTCGCGCACGGACGTTCCTGATGGATAATGGCACTGTACGGACAGGCACTCACACAACGTCCGCACTTGATACATTTGTCAGAATCAATATGGGAACGCCCATTTACCATGGAAATTGCACCTTTCGGACAGACTTCCATACACGGATGTTCCAGACATCCCTGACATCCTTCCGTCACCAGCACCCGGTTCTCCGGGCAGGAATGACAGGCAAATTTGATAATATTAATCAAAGGCGGCTCATAATATTTTTCTTCCACCAGGCTGGCCTCCACACCCTGAGAAATTTTGGAATGTTCGGAAATCTTTCTCAGGGAAAGTCCCATGGCTACCCGCAGACGTTCTCCGACTACCGCTCTCTCGAGAAAGATGCTCTCACGATAAGAAGCTATCTCTCCCGGTACAATCTTATAGGGCAGCTCGTCCAGACGGCTGCAGTCTCCTCCCTCATATGCCATTCTGGCAATTTCCGTAAAAATTTCGTGGCGAATCTTCGTTTTGGATGAATATAATCCTCTCATCTTCTGTCACACTCTCCATTCTGTTTTTGCATAAAAAAGGTATCAACTCACAATTGATACCATTTTATCATCAATATGCTATTTTGAAAACCAACAGATTGTTATACCTGCGCTTTCACCGCACTTACCTGGAAATTCAGGATCAGGTGATGTCCGTCCTCCAGAATTTTCTCATTGGTCACATTGGAACAGACTTCCTTTGCTCCCAGCTTTTGGAGTTCCTGTACATCCCACTCCGGTCGGAGTCTTCTTGCCATAGGCAGATGTTCCCCGATCCGATCAATAGAGTTCGCATTAATTCCCTGCATATGCTTATGCTCCCAGCGGGTTCGGTCTCCATACTCCGCATCCGTCACATAATAATAAAAATTTCCATCAAAGTTCATCACCGTACCATTCGGTTTCAGAACCCGAAGCCACTCTCTGTAAGCCTGTTCCGGCTGTTCCAGATTCCAGAGCACATTTCGGCTGATCACCAGATCAAAGATTCCGTCCTCGAAATCCAGCTTCTGTGCATCCATCCGGCGGAAATCAATATCCACTCCATAATGTACCGCATTTTTCCGTGCCTCTGCCAACATATTTTCCGTATAATCTACAGCAGTGACTTCATATCCCAGTCTGGCAAGCAAAACGGAGAAGAACCCCGGGCCACATCCCACATCCAGCACATGCCGGCAGATTCGTCCATTCAGTGCCCGTCTGATCTGCTGTTCCCACAGGAAAATGCGATGCTCGTCCTCCAGTTCTTCTCTGTTGCTTAATGTATATCCCTCCGCCCGGCTGTTCCAGTACTGACGGATCTGTTCCAATGTCTGACTCATAGTTTGTCTCCGATTCTTTTTTCAACATTTATCGTTTCAGTATACCTGTTGAAAAGAAACGGTACAAGCCTCCCCGGGGGATATGTTTTTACCGTATGTATTTATTTACCCAGTTCTGTGGTTCTTTTAAATGCAGCCTGTACTGCATCCATCACGATACCATTGAGACCTGCACTTACGAAAGTGTGATATCCTGCAATGCCGATACCTCCCGGCGTGTTCATCTCGTCGGTAATCTGGAACGGATGGCTGTCTGTACCCTCCAGACGAAGTCCGGTACCGATCAGGTTCTGAGTAACAATTTTTCTTGCATCTGCTCTGGAAATACCGCACTCTACGCCTGCATCCATCAAAGCTGCTGCAAAGAGAAGAAGCCATTCCGGACCTGCACAGCTTAATGCGGTAAATGCATCAAATTGTTTTTCCGGGATTACCAGTGTAGAACCGATGGAATCGGTAATTCTCTGTACGCTCTGTTTTGCTTCCTCAGAAGCATTTTGACTGAAGGTCAGGGCACTGTAACCACGTTTGATCTCTGTCATGGTATTTGGCATAATTCTTGCATAAGTGACTTTCCCACCGATCCATCCTGACAGTTTCTCGATCTTTATTCCTGCACAGATAGATACCAGTACATGCTCCTGTGTGATGACTTCAGAAAGCTCTTTTGCTGCTTTCTCTGCATCCTGGGGGCGGACTGCCAGTACCAGTACCTTTGCTTTCTCAGCCAGTTCCTTCAGGCTGTCTGCCAGCTGAAGTCCGTAGGTTTCTTTTAAATATACCTGCCGCTCCGGCAGAAGCTCTTTTACATAGATCTCCTCTGCTGTCAGAGTATTTGCGGAAAGAATTCCTTTAATAATGCCGGTGGCCATAGCTCCACCGCCGATAAATCCAATGCTCTTGCTCATTTTCTCGTCTCCTTACTCACATACGTTGAAATTCGTATTTCTATATTTCATCAGTGTGTCTGCCGCTTCCTGTCCGTACTCTGCTGCCACATCGGCCAACACTTCCGCGTTGACTGCCTCTCCTTCTGCCTGGAAAATAGCCGCCGTCACTTCGTTGTACGCCCAGTAGGAATGGGCACAGTGATATTCAAAATTTTTAATTCCCGCAGGATTCTTTCCCCGTCCACTGCCTTCGGCAATATCTTTCCCGGTAGAAAGCCGGTGAATACAGCAGTCCGCCGTATGAAGGGTTTGGTCTACCTCGTAACCGAGATCCGGGTTAAATCCCCTGGAAATGGAACTGTCCAGATATTTACAGTAAGCCGCTCCCGCCTCTGTAAGCCCCATATCATGAAACTGGGTGTACCAGGGACATCGGGTAATTTTCAATGCACCGTTTCCATCCGGTGTCATGATATTGGAAATGCCTTCCTCTTTGGCCGATTCCGTATTGACCCATTCTCCATAGTAGTTATACGTTGCCTGGGTCAGCTCCTGCCTGTCCCGGATAGCCCGTTGTGCCATTCTCCGGCCCCTCTGGAGAGCATAATACTGGGTGGCATGCAGGAATGCTTTCTTCCCGCGCTCCCCAAAATGCTCCGTTAAATGTACGTAATACTTTGCCGCAATGTAAGCGTGAACCCGTTCATTAAATTCCATGTTCTTACCTCCAGCGAATCAGCAGTCTCTTCACCAGGCTGATCAGCGCGTTCAGCATGGTAACTACCACACCGATCACAAAGATACCTGCGATCACTTTTGTGAAGTTTGCAAAATCTGCGTTATATTTGATATACCATCCAAGTCCGGATGTTGCTCCGATCATCTCAGCCGCTGTCAGTACCAGGAAGGAAGTGGATACCAATACAGACACACTGTTGATGATTCCCGGCAGACTGTACGGAAGCAGTACATGAAGAATCATGGAGCTCTGGTTCAGATTCAGTGTTCTCGCGGAATCCATGATCTTCCGGTCAATCTGGCGCACGCTTAATACCATGTTCATGAAGATGGACCAGAAAATCGGCATCTTACGAAATGCAATGTCACCAGTATTTAACCGGGTAACACCTACTTTCTTTCCTGCCAGAGTCTCTTCATTCAGTTCAGTAAACTCGGATGCCCGATCCGGAAGAGCATAAAGGGAAGCTCCCTCTGACATCTGTCCACCAATGATCACGATATCGGAACCCTGATCAATGTAATTCAGGACTGCGGACGTTCCTTTCACAGTGTATCGCTCTACCGGCCTGGACATTTTGAAACAATTTAGTCAAAAGAAAAAGAAGTCCCAGAATCACTCTGAAACTTCCTTGTTTCTATACATTCTATTCGATTGTTTGCTGATCGTCGACTTCCTGATGAGTTGCCAGCCGGAAGATAGCCAGTGCAAATACTGCGGCCGCGGCTGCTGTGACAATCCAGAATACCATAATCTGGTTGTACAGACTGGTACTCACAATGAGAGTTACCGCCAGATTAGATACCATATGAGAGAGCACTGTTGCTTTCAAGGAATGATAAGTCTCCATCAGCCAGCACAGGAACCATCCACAACATGCTGCATAGATTCCCTGCACCAGATTTCCGTGAAAAACACCGAACAGGACACCCCCTAGAAAAATGGCCCATTTCGGTTTCATAAACTCCCGGAGTCTCTCATAGAGAAGGCCTCTCATCACCAGTTCTTCTACAATGGGTGCCAGCATACCAACACAGAGAAGCTGCAGCACGAGGCTTCCCGACATAAGCATGGCACTGGTCTCCTCATAGCTGTCCGACAGTTCCGGCAAAGGACTGATATTGACAAGGTTATTACCTGCAATAGAAAAAGCAATGCTGGCTGCTGCAATCAGACAAGCATCCCGTCCTGTCATCCTGCGCTTCCCGCCATCCATATCCGAAGTCATCCTCCATGCCCGTTTCCGAATATCTTTTCGATACAGCATTCCAAAAAGCACAGTGGAAATTACTGCACTGACAGTCAGAAATGTCACATATAAATCTGACCAGGCAGACACTGACGTTGTTGCTTCTGAAAGAACATGTGGAAAGAAAAGCCTTGCAACAACCATTCCTGCCGCGACTACTACATTCTGGATGATAACATAAAGAGCCATGGGATACATGGCCCTCCATACTTTATAAATTTTCATTTACATTTTCTCCGGTGCTTCAAAGCCCAGCAGGTCAATGCAGGTCTCCAGCACTTTTCTGGTCAGCAGAAGCAGGGCAATCCAGCTCTTCTTTGCTGCCTCATCTTCAGAACCAAGAATCTTAGTCTCATGATAGAATTTATTAAATGCATTGGCAAGATCGTAGATATAAGCACAGATCTTGTGAGGTGCAGACTCCTCGTAAGCAGTCTCCATCACACTGTTGAACTTGGTCAGTTCCAGCTGAAGCGCTTTCTCACTCTCGTTGGCACTGGCTGTAATCTGTCCGTCACCTGCAGTGCCTCCCATCTCTTCGTATTTTCTTAAAATAGACTTAATACGAACGATGGTATACAGGATGTAAGGACCTGTATTTCCTTCTGAAGACGTGAAACGATCCACATCGAAAATATAGTCTTTAGACGCCTGATTGGACAGGTCACCGTATTTAACAGCGGAAAGACCGACGATCTTGGAGATCTTCTCTGCCTCTTCCTCATCCATGGGACGACTTGCCTCGATCTTCTTCAGCATCTCTTCATTGATATCTTTCAGAAGATATTCCAGTCTCATAACACCGCCGTCTCTGGTCTTGAAGGGCTTTCCGTCTTTTCCGTTCATGGTACCAAAGCCAAGGAACTTAAGACCGGTCTCATCTGTCACCAGACCACATTTTCTTGCACAGCGGAATACCTGGATAAAGTGCATCTCCTGACGCTTGTCTACTACATAGATAATCTCGTCCGGATTGTAAAGCTTCATACGCTCTACGATGGTTGCCAGATCGGTAGTCGTATAGAGGGATGCTCCGTCAGATTTCAAAAGCATACAAGGCGGTACTTCCTTAGTATCGGTATCTTCCTTAACGTCAACAACCAGGGCATTATCGCTCACATAAGCAAATCCATCGTCTTTCATCTTCTGCACCATGTCCGGAATATATGGCTGTGCGTCGGACTCACCTTTCCACAGGTCAAAGCTGACATTGAGGTTTGCATAGTTTCTCTTTAAGTCGGTAACAGATACATTTAAAATGTGCTGCAGCAGTGCCTGGTAACCTTTTCTTCCATGCTGCAGTTCATAGGTTGCCTGCATGGCAGCCTCTTTATAAGGTTCATCCTCTTTGGAACGCTTGCTGGCGGTCGGATAAATCTCCTCCAGCTCTGCGATCGTAAACGGAGCTTCCTCCGGGTAAGCGCCATCGTAATTCTCATCAAAATAGCACAGCTCCGGCTTTCTCTCATGAAGCTCGGTAATAATCAGACCCATCTGCAGACCCCAGTCTCCCAGATGTACATCACCGATGACATGATGTCCTGCAAACCGCGCGATTCTCTTTACACTCTCTCCGATGATGGCAGAACGCAGATGTCCTACGTGAAGCGGTTTTGCCACATTCGGTCCGCCATAATCAATGACGATGGTCTTCGGATGTTCTGCTTTCTCAAATCCCAGACGCTCGTCTGCTTCCATGCCATTTAAATAGCTGCTCAGGAACGCATCATTGATCTTCATGTTAATGAATCCCGGATTTACCGCCTGTACTTCTCCAAATACTTCGGAACCGGCAAGCTGCTCCACGACTCCATTTGCAATCATAATCGGCGCTTTGTGGTACTCTTTCGCTGCCGCCATGGCTCCGTTACACTGATATTCACAGAGGTCCGGACGGTTGGAAATCGATACACGCGCGTATTTTTCATCATAGCCTGCTGCTGCAAACGCTTTTGCCACTTCTGCACTCAGCAGATCCAGTATTTTCTTCATATGCTGAATTTTCCTCCTTAACTTCTCCATTTTCCATTAAAGAACTTCTTTCAAGTATAGGGAAAATAAAAGCGTTTGTCAAGGAGTGGCAATCTCTCTAGTAGCTGTGATCAAACGCATACCAATGCGCCAGCTGGCGGCAGATGGCCACCTTATCCATCAGATCCATCTGCTCCCCCTCATTCATCTGTACTTTTACTTCATACTTATCCGAAAAAGTCTCCCCCGTTGCAGAGCAGGTGCCCAGAACATTTCCGTCAAAGTCCATGACATAATGACATCTTTCATCGGTCAGATAATCTGCCCTGATATTTCCATCCGCATCCAGGAAAACTATATACCAGTCATGTTCCAGTCCATCGGTCTCCATAATCCGCGTCTGGGCATAGCCAAGGCAGTTGTCATCCATATCATAATATGCATAAGTGGTGCCGGAATTGACGCCTTCCAGATTGTAGATAAAGTTATCCTTCGGGTCACCCAGATAGAACCAGTCTTCTCCTCCTGCTGTCACGGTATACTTCGTATTCCAGAATCCGGTCTCTTTGATACTTCCGGCAATCACACCATCCGCCGTCAGATCCGAGGTAAGGGTGATATCCTCCAGATCCCCTGTGTAGGCCAGTGAGGATGCCTCTTCCAGCACTTGACGCTCCTCTTCCACAGCCGCCCTTGGCACCTCCTCGATCTCGCACCCCGCTGACAGAACTGCCGTCACAGCAGCCAAAAGCAGAGCCAGATTTTTTTTGTACCTCTTCATGTGCTTACTCATCCTCCTCGTCTCTTGCAATCTCTCTTGCCATCATAATGGCCATGGCGGTCATAAGCGGCAGATAATCCCTGTCGTAAACCATCAGTACCGAATTATCAAAAACGATGTTATGAAGGGTAAACTGCATATCCTCCATAATAGCTCCCAGCATCCGGCCATTGAGGGTCACACTGAAATTGCGTCCGATGGAACCGGCATACTCCCGCAGCTCCAGCTTTCCTTCTGCTACGTCCATGGTGAAATGATCTCTGATAAATTCCAGTTTTTTCTCCAATTTTCCGTAAAGCTCGCCCTTCAGATAGAAGCGGTAGGCAGGCAGCACATGGAGAATTTCCTTCTCCACCCGGAACACTTCTCGTTCCTGTCCATCCCGCACATAGAATTTCAGAAGCGGTGCTGTTCCTTCTATATGATAGATGAAATTTCCATCTTTATCACAGAGATCAAACTGCTGACCTGCAAGCTTGAAATCTTCCGTAAAAGTATATATTTCCGATGGCTCCGATGTCGGAATCGGAAGCACCTCCCCCGTCTTTGCAAAAGAACTTAAGCTATCATATAAATATTTCTGCAAAAGCATCACATCCGCCTGGAAACAAATATAACCTGCCAGATCCTCGCCAAAGTCTTCCTTCATGGGAATCAGCGGCTCATTGATCCGATCTTTGATCATACTTTCCAAAAAAGAATAACCCAGATAACCATTTAGTCCGGAATTAGCCAGCCAGAAGTAGAGATAATTGCCCTGAAAATCGGGTCCAAAGATCAGTGCCGGCTGCTTCATCGTATAAAAATGTCCCAGATAACCGCTGCCCAGCGGCGTCGGTACATTTTTAAATGCCTCGTAAAAATCCTCGATGGTCCGTACCGTATCTCCCATGCCAATCATCTTCACCACATCTGTCGAGGCGTTATAGGATTCCGGGCTTGCCATCATAAAAACCGCAACTCCAATAATCACGATCACCGTTGATACAGAAATAAAGAATTTACTGTACCAGAATTTAAAAAGCAATGCTAATCCCAGCAGTACAATCACAGCTCCCACCAGTCGATAAAGAAACGTCCGCATCTTCATATGTACACCCCTTTTCCATCGTAACATAATAATTTAATTTTACTGGAATCTATCTGTTATGGCACTACCCGGATGGGTAGGGTTGATATTTAGGACAAAAAAATGGCATAGCCCGCTATCAGGGAGCTATGCCACATTTCATTATACATTCTACTCTTTCAGTTCTGTCTGCGCTTCTGCACTTTCCTCTTTCAGATACTGCTGATCCAGTGCGTTGATAAAGGGATAATAGATCAATCCTCCGATTACCAGTACTATCAACTGCAGAATACCGCCTCGGATATCAGCACACATCATCCATCCTCCAAACGGTGCAGGCATGGTCCACGGAACAGTGACACCCGTAGGATACGGTACCAGTCCGAAGAACATAGCCGCGAAAGAGATTCCCACCGTAACAAGCGGTACAATAAAGAAAGGAATCGCCATCATCGGATTCAAAACCAGCGGAAGTCCGAAAATAACCGGTTCATTTACATTAAAGATACCCGGCAGAAAACTCAGTTTTCCAAGAGATTTCAGGCGTTTTGATTTACATTTAAATGCCATGATCAAAGCCAGGGAAACTGTATTACCAGTACCGCCAAGGAAAATAATCAGATTAGCAAAATCCTGCGTTGCAATATATGGTCTGACAGCATCTGCTGTGGTCTGAAAAATATCCAGATTTGCAAAACGTGCTGCATACCACAAAGGACCCATAAAAGAATCAATTACCGCAGTTCCATGAATACCGAAAAACCATAATATAGAATTCAGCACAGTAATGAAAATTGTTCCTATGAAGGTTGTTCCTATATTGGTGAGCGGCATCTGAATCACTGTAACGATAAAGTTAGATACAGTTCCATAGGGAGTTGCTTCAAAAATCAACCGCAAAATCAGAAACAGAATCACGATCAGGGTTGCCGGAATCAGTGCTTCAAACTGTCTTGTCACAAATCCCGGAACAGTAGACGGCATTTTAATCTTAATATCTTTCTTCAGAAGAACTGCATACAGCTTCGTTGCGATTAACGCTGTCAGCATTGCAGTAAAAAGACCTGCGGAGTCAAAACTGGATGTAGCATATCCGCCTCCATCCATCTGCTGGAGCAGAAGAAAATAGGCACTGATAGAGATTGCCACTGCCGGAAGCGGCTCAACCTCTTCTTCCGATGCAAGACTATGGGACACTCCAACCACCGCAAACAGTGCAACCAGTCCCATAGTTGCCGGATTTACCATATCCCAGCACCAGGTATTCCATACATCACCAACGATGGATGTCATGAATTCATGAAAAGCCGGAACGGGGAAATCACCAATAACAATTGCAAGTGAACCAACAATCAGAAGTGGCATGGACAGCATCAGACCGTCACGCAGGGCAACCAGATATTTGTTGCTTGAAAGCTTCTGGGATAATGGCATTAAATAAGTTTCAATCAGTTTTGATAAATGTTTCATGTCTTCCTCCCTCGTAAATCAGACTAATTTCGGAAAATATTCTCCATTGGCGGCAATGTATTCGTCAAGAAGCGTTCTGGCCAGTTCCGCATCGCCAACCGTACGACTTACTGTAAGCGCCATCAGTGCTTTTTGATAAGAACCTTCCAGTGCAGCATCTACTGTCAGTTTTTCATACGCATACTGTCCTTCCAGCAGCCCCTTCTCAAAAGCACCTGCTTCCTGGATACGAAGCGGCTCTGCCCCGTTAATACCGACTCTGCAAGCAACTTCCAG
Organism: Clostridiaceae bacterium Marseille-Q4143; assembly: GCA_018228645.1. Classification (GTDB taxonomy): domain Bacteria; phylum Bacillota; class Clostridia; order Lachnospirales; family Lachnospiraceae; genus Hominiventricola; species Hominiventricola filiformis. Next base: position 1,980,352 of record CP073693.1, on the reverse strand, counting down.
CATCATGCCTTCAGAAAGATTGGGAACAATTCCTTTATTTTCTGTAATAATCAGGAAAATATCATTCTGATTATAAGCAATGCTCATGGCCAGTTCCACAATATAGGTGGCATGTGCATCATTATGGGCAACCGTCGCAGATGCAAAACTTCCATCTGCATCCAGATGTGATCCGCGGCTGTATTTCAAGTCAAGATCATATTGTGTGCCGCGGATCTGATTGAGACTGGCCACACCATCGCAGTATTCCTTCACCCGGCGTTCTCTTCCGTCGATGACTGTGTTCGCTCTTGTATAATTTGGATCACTGTGCTTCACCATGGTGTCAGGATAAAGATAATACTGCATATACGTATTTGGGAGAGAATGAGGGAAATCCTGTACCATTTTCTCCAGATGACGAAACGTGAAATTCCAGTAATCATCATTTTTCCCAGAATATCCAAGTTCTCTGTCGCAATCTCCGGTCTTCAATTTTTCCAACATCTCGGGAAGGACATCTTCACCGGTCTTTTTGTCATACATATGGGTAAACCAGCCAAAATGGTTCAGTCCATAATAACGTGGTTCCACATCTGTCCGCTTTCTTCCTCCTGCCAGCGGACAGAAGATATCCATAATGGAAATCGGCATATCGCAGATATTGATCAAACGATAATCATCTGGAAATACCCGTTTAGTTGCCTCTGCCACGATCGCAGCCGGATTGGAATAATTAAGTATCCATGCTTCAGGTGAATAGCGCCGGATGGTTTTTACAAGTTCAATCATTGCCGGAACAGAACGCATTCCATAGGCAAACCCTCCAGGTCCGCAGGTCTCCTGCCCAATCACTCCATATTTAAGCGGAATCTTTTCATCCAGTTCCCTCATTTTCAATCCGCCTGCACGAATCTGTACCAGCACAAAATCAATATCTTCAAACGCTTTCTGAGGGTCCGTTGTATAGGAAAACTCAGCTTCCGGATAATATTCCCGAAACAAGATCTCACCAAATTTTCCTATATGTTCCTGTCTGTCGGCATCAATGTCATAGAGAACGACTTTCCGGAGAGGAAAATCCTCTCGTACCAGACAAAGCATCTCCAGCATATCAGGAGTATAGGTACTCCCGCCGCCGGCAATTGCAACTGAAAAAATTTTTTTCATACATGCTTCCTTCCTTTTTTGCATATTTATACGCCTGCATATTCAGCAGGACTTCATCTGTACAAAGGATAAGGAATTTGCGATTTTTTTTCAAGAGATTGGAAAGACAAAGAAATTTGTAACTTCAAGAAAAAACATGTTACTCTTTCAACGGAAGGATTGAAGTGCGGCAGCGAAAATGATAGAATGTATCAAAAGCACTGAATATGCATATTTACGCATATTCAATGCAAATAAAGTACTAATTTGGACAAGATATATTCCAGAAGAATGATCGTTCTTCCAATAAAAAAATCCGGCACATTATAAGCAACTGAACCTGTTGACCGGATCACCAAATGCGGACTGCTCAAGTCCGCCAAAGCAGAAGACCCATTAGCTGTAATCAGTGCGATATCATGACCTGCGGCCTTTGCACACTGGGCAATATTGATCAGATCTTTTGTCTCACCGCTTTTAGAGAAAAATATGCAAAGGCTCGGGGTGTCTTCCCTCCGCATCATATCAGAAGGGGATCCATCATAGGCAAGAAATCCGAGCGTAGCCAGTCTTCTCATAAAATAAGAAGAGGCTATGGTAGAAAAGCCAAGTCCTATGACAAAGATACAGTTATTCTGATGTTTCAGAAGCAATTCGACAAACATATCTATGGCCGGCTCATTCACAGGATCAAGAATACTGGTCAGTTCAATACCTTCTGCCGGTTTTTGTTCCTCGTCAACCGAATGTCTCAGAGAATAGATCATATCACTATAACCCTGATAGCCAAGTTTCTTTGCCAGCTTTATTACCGTAGTTGTAGAGACATAAGCCTGACGTGCTATCATCCGGATATTAATCTTTGTATCTCCCTGTTCGATTGCATTCAGTATACAGGACAGGACTTTATGCTCTGTTTCATTTAATAAGTGTTGCTGTGAAAAATGCAGGTTTTTCAAAAAAATCACCTCTCTGTGAATGTACATTGCCATATTATAACACACTTTAACAAAAAATTAATCAGGAGGATTTTCAAATGAACGTATTATTACTTTGTTCTCAGGGTATGTCTACCGGAATGCTCTGTGAAAAAATCACACAGGCTGCAAAAGAAGACGGAAAAGAGCTTCATATCTGGGCTGCCAGTGAAATTAAAGCAAGAGAACATGTCGGAAAAGCGGATTTAATTCTGCTTGGGCCGCAGATCCGTTATCTTCAGAAACGTATCAGTGAGATGGCACCCGGGAAACCAGTAGAAGTCATTGATATGATGGCCTATGGAATGATGGATGGTAAAAAAGTATATTCCGACATCAAAAAATATATGGAGGACTGATCCTATGACAATTACTCAGGAAGTTCTGGAACAATCCTGCCTGGGACTGATTTCCTATAGCGGTGCTGCAAAAAGTGACTATCTGGAAGCTGTTGAATGTGCCAAATCGGGAGACTTCGCACAGGCTGAAGCAGCTATTGAACGCGGAAATGAAAACTACCTGCATGCCCATGAAGCACATTTTGGATTACTTCAGGAAGAAACCGGTACAGAAGGTGGACTTCTGACCCGATTACTTCTGGTTCATGCTGAGGATCAGCTGGCAATGGCCGAAATGGCCCGAATCATGGCAGAAGAACTAATCGAAGTCTACAAAAGAATCAACTGAGTCGGAGGACTTTCTTATGTTAAAACTCGGTTCCCATGTGGGCATGAGCGGGAAAAAAATGATGCTCGGCTCTGTGGAAGAAGCTCTCTCTTACGGGGCAAATACCTTTATGATTTACACCGGCGCGCCCCAGAATACCCGCCGGAAAGAGATCAGTGAGCTGAACATTGACGCTGCCCACGCACTGATGAAAGAAAATGGCATCGATGAGTTCATTATCCATGCTCCCTATATCATCAATCTGGCTAACACCGTCAAACCGGAAACCTATAAACTGGCCGTTCATTTTCTCCGGCTGGAGCTGACCCGCGCCGATGCCATGGGCAGCAATATCATGGTACTTCACCCGGGTGCTCACGTAGGAGCCGGTGTGGATGCCGGTATTGCCTCGATTGTAAAGGGATTAAATGAAGTGCTGACAGACGATACAAACTGTATGGTAGCACTGGAGACCATGGCTGGAAAAGGTTCTGAGATTGGACGGAATTTTGAAGAACTGGCACGGATTTATAACGGCGTAGCGAAAAAAGACAGGCTTCGTGTCTGCTTCGATACCTGCCATACCCATGACAGCGGTTATGATATTGTCAACGATTTTGACGGGGTAATCGCACACTTTGACCAGGTGCTGGGAAAAGATCAGATTGCTGCCTTCCATATCAATGACAGCAAAAATCCCCGTGGAGCCGCAAAGGACCGCCACGAGAATCTTGGAAAAGGCTGTATTGGTTTTAATGCTCTGAACTACATCGTCCATCATCCGGATTTTGCGGATGTTCCGAAGATTCTCGAAACGCCGTGGATTCCCGTCGACGGTGATAAAAAGAATACCAGAGCACCTTATAAAGAAGAAATTGCTATGCTGCGCGCGGGCTATCATTCATAGGCAATGCTTCGGAAGATAGAAGGCTATGATTCACAGTTGCGGAATCAGGCAGAGAAAGGTGACAGGATGTGAAAGGAACGTCCGCAGTCCCGGTACTTCACGAGAACAAGCTTTTTGCGATGTTCGAGTGTTAGTACCGCTGGATCGAGGACTTAGCGCGAGCGGTTCCGCTCACATCCTGTCACCTTTTTTCTGCCGATTTACCAGATGTGAGTTTCCTTATGCCTTCGTTTTCTCCGGCAGCTGTGCAAGAATAATAGCTCCAAACATGAGCACACATCCGAACAGTTCCCTGATGCTCAGGCTCTGATGCAGAATCACCCATCCTGCCAGCACAGAAAAGACGGACTCCAGACTTAAAAGCAGAGATGCCACAGTGGGGTCCGCATTTTTTTGGGCTATAATCTGCAGCGTAAAAGCCACCCCGCAGGACATGACTCCCGCATACAGAAGCGGCATAGATGCTGCCAGAATGCCCGGTAATTCTGGGTGTTCCCAAATCAGCATAGGGATTCCGCAGGCAATACCTGCCACCCAAAACTGGATTGCAGACAGCCGTACACCATCCACTTTTGGTGAAAAATTGTCAATAACCAGGATATGCACTGAAAAACATACCGCACACAGGATCACCAGAAAGTCCCCTGTGTTAAGACGAAATGTCTCATTCATGCAGAGAAAATAAAGACCTGCTACCGCCAGTGCCACACAGAACCAGATGAGCAGACGGACTTTCTTTCCAAGAAAAATACCGAAAATTGGAACCAGCACAATATACATGGCGGTAATAAATCCGGCTTTTCCTACCGTTGTAAACAAGATGCCCCACTGCTGCAGGCTGCTCGCAATACCAAGGGCCAGTCCGCAGCAAATACCTCCGGTAACCAGCGTCTTTGTATCTCCACGACGGCTTTTCATTTCTTCATCCGTAAGTCCGCTTTTTCTGGCGCTCTTATCCATAAATAGAATCACCGGGATCAGCACTGCCGCACCAATCAGACACCGGACTGCATTAAAAGTAAAGGGTCCGACATAATCCATTCCCACGCTCTGTGCTACGAATGAACAGCCCCAGATCAGGGCTGTCAGCACCAGCAGCACATTATTTTTCATCTGTTTCATTCTCTCACTCATCCTCCGACTGTTTATTCTTCTTATTTTGCTGCCATGTCCAGAAGACAGTCTCTTAATTCTGGCACCGTGTCAAGGAGCGTCTTTGCTCCCAGACTTTCCAGCAGTTCCTTATCACGAAATCCCCAGGAGACAGAAATACACGGAATCCCGGCGTTTTCTGCAGTAGCAAGATCTACTTCGGAATCCCCTACATAGACACAGTCCTTCAGTGGAACACCGATTCCTGCTGCCGCCTCAATCACGGTATCCGGCGCTGGCTTTTTCTTCACCCGCTCAGATTCTCCGATAGCCAGCGGCACCAGATTTCTAAAGGTCTCCCGGCACAGTTCCTTCACTGCCGCATCGGATTTATTGGAGACAACCGCCGTGGGAATTCCTTTTTCCTTCAGCTCTGCCAGCAGTTCCATAATCCCTGCATAGGGCGCCGTATGGTCGTTTAAATGCACCGCATAATGTTCCCGGAATTTCTGAAAACACTCCTCAAACTTCGGATTCTCTTCTCCGTCCGGTACGGAACGGACCATGAGGTTCCGGACTCCATTTCCTACAAAACTTCTGACTTCCATTCTGGTTCGTTCCGGGAAACCGCAGGCAGCAAGGGCTGCATTGACACTTTGGTACAAATCCTCCAGAGTATCAAGCAGTGTCCCGTCAAGATCAAATAATACGCCTTTTATCATGATAATTCAAATGCTCCCGTATATAACTGATAATAACGTCCTTTTTCTGCCAGCAGAGACTCGTGGTCACCACGTTCGATGATGCGTCCCTGATCCAGTACCATGATAACATCAGAGTTCTTAATAGTAGAGAGACGATGGGCAATGACAAAGACCGTTCTGCCTTTCATCAGCTTATCCATACCACTCTGGACGATGGTCTCGGTTCTTGTATCAATACTGGATGTTGCCTCGTCAAGAATCAGTACCGGCGGATCTGCGATGGCTGCACGCGCAATGGCCAGAAGCTGACGCTCACCCTGAGAAAGCTCGGAACCGTCGCCGCTTAAGACCGTATCGTATCCCTGCGGCAGTTTGGTAATGAAATAATGGGCATTGGCCAGTTTTGCCGCTGCGATAACTTCCTCGTCCGTTGCATCCAATTTTCCGTAACGGATATTGTCTGCCACGGTTCCAGTAAACAGATGGGTATCCTGCAGTACCATGCCAAGAGACCTTCTTAAATCCGGTTTCTTGATTTTATTAATATTAATACCATCATAACGGATCTTTCCATCCTGAATATCATAAAAACGGTTAATCAGGTTGGTAATTGTCGTCTTTCCGGCACCGGTTGCACCGACAAATGCAACTTTCTGTCCGGGTTTTGCATACATCTTAATATCATGAAGAACGATCTTGTCATCCGTATATCCAAAGTCCACGCCGTTGAATACCACATCACCCTGGAGTTTTTCGTAGGTGATGGTACCATCTGCCTGGTGGGGATGTTTCCATGCCCAGATACCGGTTCTCACCGGAGACTCTTTAAGGGTTCCGTCCGGCTCCTCCACCGCATTGACCAGAGTTACGTAACCATGATCTTCTTCCACCGGCTCATCCAGGAGATCAAAGACACGCTCTGCTCCTGCCAACGCCATAATAATGGAGTTAAACTGCTGGGACACCTGGGTGATCGGCATATTAAAGCTTCTCGTCAGCTGCAGGAAAGATGCCAGTGCCCCAAGGGTCAGACCGCCCACACCATTGATGGCCAGAATAGAACCAACTGCCAGAGTAATAACGTAGTTGATATTTCCAAGGTTTGCCATAACCGGCATCAGAATGTTGGCATAAATATTTGCATTTTTTGCACTGTCAAAAAGTCCGTTGTTAAGCTCATAGAATTTCTTCTTCGTCTCTTCCTCATGACAGAATACTTTGACCACCTTCTGGCCTTCCATCATCTCTTCAATGTAACCGTTCAGAACTCCCAGATCCTTCTGTTGGCGGATAAAGTATTTTCCACTCTTGGAACCAATCTTCCGGACCGCTCCGACCATAACAGCAACCATAACAATGATCAGCAGCGTCAGGGGAATACTCAGCACAATCATGGAAATGAACGTACTTACAATGGTGATCACAGAGCTTAACATCTGTGGAATACTCTGGCTGATCATCTGGCGAAGTGTATCTGTATCGTTGGTGTAGCAGCTCATGATATCGCCATGGGCATGGGTATCGAAGTATTTGATGGGCAGGCGCTCCATATGGGTAAACATATCGTCACGAATCCGTTTCAAAGTTCCCTGGGTCACATTGACCATCAGCCTCGCATAAAGAAACGTGGCAAAGGTTCCGATATAGTAAATTCCCGCCATTATAAGCAGTGCCCGTACAAGGGGAGCAAAACTCGGATTATTTTCGGAAAGGAACGGCATGATATACTCATCGATCAGATTTTTAATAAACAGATTGCCTGCCACAGCAGCCAGAGAACTGACCGCAATACCGATAGCAACAAACACACATTCCACTTTATAATAGTTCCACACATAGGAGAGCAGGCGCATCAGGGTCTTGCCCGAATTCTTGCTGCCGCGTCCATTCATGTTCTTCTTATTCATTCAAACCTGCTCCTTTCTGTTGTAATCTGTAAATATCCCGGTAAATCTCATTGGTCTCTAAGAGCTCTTCATGGGTTCCCATGCCAGAGATACGTCCCTGGTCAAGAACCAGAATCCGATCGGCATCTTCAATAGAAGAAATACGCTGGGCAATGATAATTTTAGTCGTAGCCGGAATCTCCTCCCGGAATGCCTTCCGGATCAGAGCATCGGTCTTCGTATCCACCGCACTGGTGGAATCGTCAAGAATCAGGATCTTCGGCTTTTTTAAGAGGGCTCTGGCAATACAGAGTCTTTGTTTCTGCCCGCCGGAAACATTACTTCCCCCCTGCTCAATGAAGGTCTCATAGCCATCCGGCATCTTATCAATAAACTCACTGGCCTGGGCAAGCTCGCAGGCATGACGGCATTCTTCCTCCGTTGCCTCCTTATTGCCCCAGCGCAGATTATCAAGAATGGTACCGGAGAACAGTACGTTCTTCTGGAGTACCATAGATACCTCATTTCGAAGGGTCTCGATATCATACTCCCGGACATCTCTTCCTCCTACACGCACGGAACCATCCAGTACGTCGTAAAGTCTCGGAATCAGCTGTACTAGCGTAGACTTGGAGCTTCCGGTTCCACCGATAATGCCGATGGTCTCTCCAGAATGAATCTGGAAATTGATATCAGCAAGGACACATTTCTCCTCCCGCTCTTCCTTCGTCTCATTTTCGCTGTAAGCAAAATTTACATGGTCAAATTCAATAGAGCCATCCTCTACCTGATATACCGGGTTTTCCGGATTGTGAAGAGTACTCTTCTCATCCAGCACTTCTGCAATACGCTTTGCAGAAGAACTTGCCATGGTGACCATAACAAATACCATGGACATCATCATCAGACTCATAAGAATCTGCATGGTATAAGTAAAGAGACTCATAAGTTCTCCAGTGGTCATGGTGCCATTCACTACAATCATTTTTGCACCAATCCAGGAAATCAAAAGAATACAGGTGTATACCGTCAACTGCATGACCGGCTGGTTCATAATGACCAGTTTTTCTGCATGGACACTTAAATTTTTCAGACGATCTGTTGCTTTGCAGAACTTGTCATTTTCATGATCTTCTCTTACATAAGCCTTTACCACACGAATGCCTGTCAGGTTCTCCTGCACACTGGCATTCAAACTGTCATAGCCGCGGAACATTTCATTGAACAGCGGAAATGCCCTTCTGATTACAAATGACAGCACCAGTCCCAGAAATACCAGCGCAGCCAGGAAAACCAATGATATCCTTGCATTAATTTTCACACACATGATCAGTGCGGAAATCATCATGATCGGCGCCCGCACAAACATACGCACCAGCATCTGGTATGCATTCTGCACGTTGGTCACATCCGTAGTCATACGGGTAACCAGACCTGCCGTGGAGAAATGATCAATATTCCGGAATGCAAAATCCTGAATATTGTCAAACATTCCTCTTCTTAAATTACGTCCAAATCCCATGGACGCTTTCGCCGCAAATACACCCGACAGGGTACCTGCAGCCAGGGACAGCATGGCAACTACCAGCATGATGAGTCCCATTTTCATTACATAATTCATATCCCCGGTCTCTACTCCGTTGTCGATGACCAGCGCCATCAAGGTGGGGAGCAGTACTTCCAGAAATACTTCCAATGTTACAAATATCGGGGAAAGAATCGTATCTCTCTTGAATTCTCCGATATAGGACATGAGTTTTTTAATCATATTCAGCCTCCTTTAATCCAGTCTCTATCTTATTCACGCAGCGGAACCACCATTCCCGCTCTTCCGGACTCAGCCATCCATTGACGCGCTTTTCCATCTCTTCAATACGCTCAATGACCTGACGCTGTACCCGGACGCCTTCTTCCGTCAATACCAGCTCTTTTTGTCTGGCATCGGTACTCACACTCCTGCGCTCCACAAGTCCATGCTTTTCCAATCCCTGAATCACACTGGTTACGGAAGACCTGCGAATCTTGAATTCGGATTCCAGCTCTTTCTGAAATGCCTTTTCATGATGATTTCTCTTGTACCAGAGGAATCCCAGAATCCGGCTCTGAATGGACGAAAGTTTGAACTCTTCCATCTCCTGCTCCATGGCACGACGCAAAAGACAGCTTAAATCCATAATCGTCTTAATCGGATGGTCTTCTGTCTGCAGCATTTATTTCCTCCTTTCCTGCCTATAAAAAGTTAGAACTCTAACGAGTATACGTTAGAGTTCTAACAAAGTCAAGAAGGAAATCCTTCAAAAATTATGAACTTTTTGTGTTCTTCCGTTTTAAAATCCGCTCCCGGATCTCCGTAGACCGGTCAATTCCCGCATTCATAAACCGGGAACCCGGGTTGTGGGTCAGAAACCATGAGGCTCCGCTGGTTATCCGTTCTTTCAGCTGCTCCTGACGTTCTTCCAGCTGTGCCATCTCTTTTTCCAACCGTTCCAGTACTTTCTCTTTCAGCTGTCCCGGATCGGGTGTCTCCACGGACGGAAGTCGTTCCGCAAGGGCTTCCTTCGTATCGGCCAGCTTCTCAGAGACCGCTTCCTTCGCAAAGGTAGAGGCAGCTTCCAGAAGCCGCTTCTTCTCTGATGCCCGCTGCTCCAGTTCTGCCATCAGCTGCTCTGCCTGCTCCAGCATATGACGCAGATCCATAGCCTCCCGGAAAGCTCCGCTGAAATCGTAAACCATGCAGACGGTAATGAGGAAGGTTGCTACCGATACAAATTCCTGATTCATCCAGAAGACAAACCGCTCCACCTGGGGCTGAATGCCATAGACCATGGCAATGCTTAAAAATCCCCATGCAATGGAGGAACTTAAACAAATATGTCCCTTATACTGAAAATGCTGGTTGCTGTAATCCCAGTACCGTACCTTAAAAAGCCGCACCATGGCTTCTCCGGTAAAGTATTCCAATACGGTAGCCCCCACCAGGCCAACAACATACACTTCCACCGGTGAATTCTGGAATGGCAAGGTCATCCACAGCACCAAAATCGCACCACTTCCATATAAAGGAAGCCAGGGCCCCTTTAGGAAGCCCCGGTTCACAGGCCGGAGCTGTTTGAGGGATACATACGCCGACTCAAAGCACCAGCCAAATATACAATAGAAATAAAAGAAGGATAACCACTGTCTGAACGTGTAGCTATACAATACGGTAATTCCTCCGATTCTTTTTGAAAACTATACGGTGATCTCTGCCTTCACTCCCAGAACGTCTTTGTTGGCATCCAGGATCGGCTGTACCACATCACGCAGGAAATTGGTTACCTGAATCTCGGAACGGCCCACGTATCTGGACGGTTCCATGCAGGATTCCAGCTGCTCCAGCGTCATGTTAAATGCCGGATCTGCTGCAATCAGTTCCAGAAGGTTGTTGTCTTTTCCTTCTACCTTGACATTCTTACCTGCTTCCATGGAAAGAGTTCTGATTCTCTCATGAAGCTCCTGGCGGTCTCCGCCTGCTTTTACCGCATCCATCATGATGTTCTCGGTTGCCATGAACGGAAGCTCGCTGCGCAGTCTCTTCTCGATTACCTTCGGATAAACCACCAGACCATCTACGACGTTGAGACACAGGTCCAGAATACCGTCAATGGTCAGGAATCCCTCTGCGATGGAAAGACGCTTGTTAGCGGAATCATCCAGGGTTCTCTCAAACCACTGGGTAGCAGAAGTGATAGCCGGATTCAGGGCATCAATCATCACATATCTGGAAAGAGAAGCAATACGCTCACTTCTCATAGGATTTCTCTTATATGCCATAGCAGAAGAACCGATCTGGGATTTTTCAAAGGGCTCCTCTACTTCTTTCAAATGCTGCAGCAGACGGATATCGTTGGACATCTTGTGGGCGCTGGCTGCAATACCTGCCAGAATGTTCATCACTCTGGTATCCACTTTTCTGGAATAGGTCTGTCCGGATACCGGAACACATTTTTCAAAGCCCATCTTCTTTGCGATCATCGGATCAATCTGATCAATCTTCTCCTGATCTCCATCGAAGAGTTCCAGGAAGCTTGCCTGGGTACCGGTTGTTCCTTTGGAACCAAGAAGTTTCATGGTACTTAATACATATTCCAGATCCTCCAGATCCATGCAGAACTCATTGAGCCACAGGGATGCTCTTTTGCCAACGGTAGTCGGCTGTGCCGGCTGGAAATGCGTAAATGCCAGGGTCGGAAGTGCTTTGTACTGGTCAGCAAATTTTGCCAGCTCTGCAATTACATTGATAAGTTTTTTGCGAACCAGGCGAAGTCCCTCGGTCATAATAATAATATCCGTGTTGTCTCCTACATAACAGGAAGTTGCACCAAGATGGATGATTCCTTTTGCCTTCGGACACTGCACACCATACGCATAAACGTGGGACATTACATCATGACGAACCTCTTTTTCGCGGGCTTTTGCCACATCATAATTGATGTCCTCTGCATGGGCTTTCAGCTCATCGATCTGTTCCTGGGTAATGGGCAGTCCCAGCTCTTTCTCAGTCTCTGCCAGTGCAATCCACAGTTTCCTCCAGGTCTTGAATTTCATATCCTGGGAGAAAATGTACTGCATCTCCTTACTGGCATAACGCTCTGATAATGGGCTTGTATATCTGTCTGTACTCATATGATTATTTTCCTTTCTGTGTTTGTGTACTGTCAATGCTAAGCTTTCCGGACTATGCACTTACTTATCATAGTCACCACGAATATCTTCCGTCGGCGGATCCAGAGGGTATTTTCCGGTAAAGCATCCGCTGCAATAAGGAAGTCCTCCTACCATATCACTTAATCGCTCCAGTTTCAAGTAGGCAAGACTGTCTGCACCGATAACCTGACGGATATCTTCAACAGTACGGTTGTAGGCGATGAGCTGCTCCCGTGCCGGAACATCGGTTCCAAAATAGCACGGATATAAAAATGGCGGAGAGCTGACGCGCATATGAACTTCCGTTGCTCCGGCATCTCTTAACATTTTCACAATCCGGTCACTGGTAGTGCCGCGGACAATGGAATCATCAATCATAATGATACGTTTTCCGGCTACAGCTTCTTTCAATACGCTTAATTTTACCTGTACACTGGATTCGCGGTTGCTCTGCTTCGGCTTGATGAAGGTTCTTCCAATGTAACTGTTTTTTACAAATGCGGTTCCGTAGGGAATTCCGGACTGCAGGGAATAACCAAGGGCTGCGGCATTGCCGGACTCCGGCACACCCACTACCAGGTCTGCATCCACCGGGCTGTCCATGGCGAGATATTTTCCGGCTTCAATACGGGAACCATAGACACTGACACCGTCAATGTGGCTGTCCGGTCTTGCAAAATAAATATATTCAAAAATACATCTGGCTGCCTTCTCCTTCGGCAGGCAATGACTCTTGTCTGATACGATGCCGTATTTCGGAGAAATGCTGACGATCTCGCCAGGCTCCACGTCGCGGATAAACTCTGCACCAATCGTCTGCAAAGCACAAGACTCAGAAGCCAGAATGTAGGTATTGTCGCGTTTTCCAATACAGAGGGGACGGAAACCATAGGGATCCCTTGCTCCCACCAGTTTTCTCGGAGACATAACCACCAGGGAATAGGCTCCCTGAATCTTATTCATAGCATGTGATACTGCTTCCTCTACGGATGCAGAATTAACCCGTTCTCTTGCAATATGATAAGCAATAACCTCAGAGTCAATGGTGGTCTGGAAAATTGCTCCGCTGTACTCCAGTTCCCGGCGAAGCTGCGGTGCATTGATCAGATTACCGTTATGTGCGACTGCCAGCGTACCTTTGATATAGTTCAGAACCAGCGGCTGTGCATTTTCACGGGTACTGCTGCCTGCGGTAGAATAACGGGTATGACCCACTCCGATATCCCCATGCATGTTCTCCAGAATCTCTGGTGTGAACACTTCATTTACCAGTCCCATGCCTTTGTGGGTCGTCACTTTTCTTGGACCATCCGTATCCCCTACGGCAATACCGCAGCTTTCCTGCCCTCTGTGCTGTAATGCCAGCAGACCATAATATACGGAAGAAGCTACGTTTCCCCCGTCAAAATCATAGATACCGAAGACACCGCACTCCTCGTGCAGACCATCCAGTACATTTCCCTGTTCCATCCTGTTCTTTCCTTCCATCCGCGTTATCCTTCCAAAATGTATCTTTCTTGTTCTTTCGCGTTTCTGCCAATAGTATAACCTGCGCTTTTCAGAATTTCAACTGTTCAATTAGAAAAATTTATAAATTGTTACTTATTTATAAGAAAATACGCGTAATTATCCACTTTTTCATAAGCAGGCATAAAGAAAGCTGTCCTGCTGTTGAAAATAGATTCCAGCCGCAAAACAGCTTTTCTCCCCTTATCAGCCCTGATTGAATCGTGACAGGAACTGACGGGTTCTCTCTTCTTTTGTATTTCCGAATACCTCATCCGGGGTACCCTGCTCCACAATGCGTCCGTCATCCATGAAAATCACATGATTTGCCACATCTCTTGCAAATGCCATCTCATGGGTAACGATGACCATGGTCATTTTCTGGTCAGCCAGACCTTTGATCACCTTCAGCACCTCACCGGTCAGCTCCGGATCCAGCGCTGATGTCGGCTCGTCAAAACAGAGAATGTCAGGGCGGAGTGCTAAAGCTCTTGCAATCGCCACACGCTGGCACTGTCCGCCGGAAAGCTGGTGCGGATAATTTTTCATCCGTTCACCAAGTCCCATCTCTTTTAAAAGCTGTTCTGCAAGCGCCTCAATCTCGTCGTGAATCTCTTTTTTTCTTGCCTTATAATCCGGCTGCTCCTTTGCCAGAAGCTCCTTTGCCAGAATAACATTATCAAGAGCCGTATACTGTGGAAAAAGATTGAAGGACTGGAACACCAGTCCGAAGTGAAGCCGTTTCTTACGGATCTCCGCTTCCTGCTTGGCAGAAGAATCTGCCGCATCAAACAAAGTCTCTCCATTGACACGAATAATTCCACTATCCGGTCTCTCCAGGAAATTCAGGCAGCGCAGCATGGTCGTCTTACCGCTGCCGGAAGAACCGATAATAGACAGCACCTGACTCTTCTCCAGAGAAAAACTGATATCTTTTAAGACTTCCGTACCTCCGAAGGATTTACTAATATGTTCTACTTCCAGAATTGGCATCTCGTCTTCCCCCTTACCTGAAATAATCCAGTTTCTTCTCCAGTCTGCCAAGTAATACGGTCAGCACACCATTGAAGATCAGATAATAAACTGCTGTAAAGAACAACGGCCAGATAGCTCCCGAAATTCCCTGGGAACCTTTCATAAATGCCTGTCCTGCCCAAATAATCTCCTGCAGTGCAATGATTCTTGCAAGAGAAGTATCCTTTACCAGAGTGATAATCTCATTGGACATGGGCGGCACAATTCTCTTAATCATCTGAAGCAGTGTGATCTTAAAGAAAATCTGGGTTCTGGTCATGCCAAGCACCAGTCCTGCTTCTTCCTGTCCTACCGGTACACTCTGGATACCTCCTCTGTAGATCTCGGAGAAATAACATGCATAGTTAAAGATGAAGGATACGGCTGCCGCTGCAAAACGGCCTGTTTCCCCTCCTCCCCAGATGGCATTTCCAAGTACCAGTCCCGGAAAATAATAAATAATCAGAAGCTGGATCATGAGCGGTGTTCCGCGGACAACCCAGACAATGACTTTTGTAAAATAACTTAACGGGCGGAATCTGGACATGGAGCCAAAGGCGATAATCAGTCCCAGAGGGAATGCTCCGATCAGTGTTACAAAAAAGAGCTTTAACGTCTGTATAAAGCCGATGTTCAGTGAATGTACCACCACCGGCATCTGTTGTAATATAAGTTCCATGTACTTTTCCTGCCTTCTTTTTTCTATTGTGTCATAGACACAAGTGACAGCCAGAAGCAAAATTACGCTCCCGGCTGTCCGTATCATACCGGAACATTTTCCGGCTCATGATCATTTTTCTAATTGTTACTGCTGAATCAGAGCTGCCTGTACTCCGTACTGCTCTGCACATGCCTGAAGAGATCCGTCCTCAGAGCTGGTCTTGAAGAAATCGTTGAGTGCCTGTGCCAGATCAGATCCTTTACGGAATCCTACGCCGTACTCCTCGCTGTTCAGTCCGATGGTGTAAGTCAGGTTCTCATAACCGGTTCCCTCTCCTACCATAGCGCCTGCCATCAGGGAGTCGATAACAGCTGCATCAGAAGTTCCTGCTGCAACTTCCATCAGTGCGTCAGACTGTGCTGCTACCGGAGTATAGTTCAGTCCCAGTGCACTTACCTCTGCCTCACCGGCACTTCCGGTCTCTACTGCGAAGGAAAGGTCTGCGAGACTTGCCTCATCCTGATACTGGTCTGCTTTGTCAGCCGGAACAACAACAACCTGTGCATTGTTCAGGTACGGGTTGGTGCACTCCATGGCGCTTGTCACTTCGTCGGTCAGCGTCATGCCGTTCCATACGCAGTCAATGGTCTTTCCATCCAGCTCCAGAATCTTGTTATCCCAGTCAATGACTACAAACTCTGCATCGACACCTAGACTCTTGGCAAATGCTTTTGCCATATCTGCGTCAAAGCCGACCCACTCGCCGCTCTCATCTTTATAATCCATCGGCTCAAACTCCGTAATACCTACTACCAGAGTTCCTTTGTCCTGTACATATGCCAGATCGGAATCTGTGGTATCTGCTGCTTCTGCCTCGTCTACTGCAGCATCTTCCGTATCTGCTGCTTCCGCTTCGTCTGCTGCAGCATCTGTCTCTTCTGCCTCTGCCGGAGCAGCGGTATCTGCTGAAGAACTTCCGCATCCTGTTACCATTGCTGCAGACATCATACCTGCCAGCATCAGAACTACTAACTTTTTCATAATCATATCCTCCTGATATTTCCATCCGCTACCACTCTACCACAGTAAAGTGATTGACGATGATAGAATCATACCAGTTCGGATACAGATTGTCAAGAGGTTTCTTTCAGGTGTTAGAGCCTGGAAGTTCAACTTTACTGCCTCCTCCTGGTACGGTATTCCTGCTCCCAGGAAAGCAGCTGTCTCTGCGGCTGATCTTCATTCTTTATCGTTCCTGATAACGGAGCGGGACCATACATCAGCTTCTCCGCCAGCTCCGCCTGTTTCCGGATCTCTTCGTCCGGAGTATATTCCAGCGCATGCTCAAAACAGTCCTTTGCCCGTTCGAACAAAAACTGTCTGGCAAAGCAGACACCCAGATTATTCCAGACCGCCCCATAAAATGACACTCCCAGCTTCAGATTCTGGTGCATTCTTAAAATATGCCGGTATTCCTCCATTGCCGCCCAGTCATTTCCGTTGTCCAGCAGCTCATCTGCCCGTAATTTCAGGCGCTCCTGCTCCTGCATGGAACCGATGGCTTTCATCTGCTCTCCCAGCTCCTTCAATTCACGGCTGTCATAAAGATCCGACGCTCCGACCACTGAGATAACCAGATTGGTCAGGTTTCCTCCTGACGCTGTTCCCTTCCGTATTCGCTTTGCCAGATCCCCGCAGCCGAGCTCCTGTTCCAGCCACCGACAGAGTCTTTCATCGAAGAATCCCTGATCGACCAGACAGATATTGTGATACAGGAAAAAGGCTAACTCTTCCAGACTATAAAGATTCACTCCGGTCTGTTCCACCATATATGCGGTCTTCGTCCGCCGGTTCTGACAGATCACTGCCTGCCCCATACGCCGTCTCCTCCTCTTTATCCAATGTAAATGTATCCATCCAGTACAGATCGGAAGCCGGATACAATTCTCCAAATCCCAGATCCGTCACTCTGACCTCGCACTGAGCCGGACCGGAGAAATGAAGCTCCACCAGAATTCTCGTCGCACCTTCCGGTCTTTTCGGGATATCATTCAGCCTCATGCCCGCACGGATGGCTTCCCCGCCCAACATAGGCTGAAATGCCAGCTCCAGCACCGAATCACCAAGAAGAATCATTTCCTGCTCTTTATGAACTTCATACCAGTTTTCTCCGGCTTCTGCCAACGTATAAAGACTTTCTTTTCCACCCCGCCTGCTCCTCACTGCCACATTATAGAGAAGTGTCTGCTCACTCAAAAACAGATACTGCCTTTTCTCCTCCGTCATACTCATGCAGGCACCTCTGGCACAGATCTGTTCCGCCAGAAAAACCCTCCTTCTGTAACACAGTGCCTCTCTGCTCTTCCGGTAATCGGCGGCATTCAGATCTGTTCCTGTCAAAAATACCGCAGATACCGGCTCCCCCGAAAAACGATCTCCGATATATTCTGCCAGTTTCTCATCCCGTCCACCTTCCAGCAGGGTTCCCACTCTCCAGCTTTCCGGTTCCTCCACCTGTACCAGCATGGGGGACGTTCTTTTATTTACCCTGACACAGACCGCCCGTACCGTCTCCGGTTCAAATCCGAGCACATATACCCGGTGCTGCCAGATATCATTGCTCTGCCGCATTACAAAATCCGCGATACTCTCTGCTTCAGAAATCACCTTCAACTGTTCCCTGTCAAATCCTGCCTGACAGGCTTCCTGGATATACTGGCGGATACTGTCCTCCGACATATCCGGCAATACCAGCACCGCACGGATTTTTTCCTTCGCCCCATATTTTTTCAGCGTGGACAGTATCTTCCGGAAACAGGCATTCTTCCCGCATGGCCGTGAAAATTCCATCGGCACATATTCCGGTTCCTGCATCTGCCCGGTCATACAGCACACTACCGGAACCTCTTTTCGATAATCGATTCCCGCAATCAGAAGGTCTCCTTCCTTTGTCAGTTTCATGCGGATTCCTCCTCTCATCTCTTCCGGAACTGTTCTGCCACCATTTCCGACAGAGCATCATATTCCCGCATCATCCGTTTCAGCGGACGATCCTGCCGGTAGTCCAGACTCTTCTGCATTCTGCACAGACGCTCGTACCTGCCGACGCCCTCCGGATGTTCTTCCCGGTTTTCAAATGTTCTGCAGGCAGTGGACACTTCCGTTCCGTCCGGCTTTTCTTCTGTAAAAAACCAGGTCAGCCGCTCTCCGTAGAACAGAATAAATGCCCTTGTAAAGACACCTCCGCATACCGGATACAGCTGCTCCGTCATATAATCAAAATTTTTCTTTCCATGGTATTCCAGCACATAATGGAGCACTACCCTGTGCTCTGGGTTGCAGCGATACTCGACCGTCATATAATCCTTCATGCTCAGCGGATCCTCCGCATAAGACGCAAGACTGCTCAGGAAAGAAAATCTTCTCCGTTCCAGCCATGGCTGTCCCAGCAGCCTCTTTACCAGCCGTTTCTGGCTGTCCGTCAGCAGAAGGAGGGCTGACAGCTGTTTTAAGTAAGAAAGATCCGCCACCCTTGCCAGATGATCCTCCCAGATCAGATGTGTCTCCAGACTGTCAAACAGTCCCTCCGGCACAGGCTCTTCCTTCACAAAATCAAGCCAGGATACATAATTTAAAAATGCACTGATCAGTACCGGATCACCGCCTCTGTCATCCATAGACTGGAATACCGGAAATACTTCCTCGATCCGGCTTTCCGTAAACAGCGCCTGCCCCAGCAGTTGTTCCTCCAGATGGGGAAATACCAGTTCAAACTGCTCTGCTGCTTTCCAGACTGCCAGTAGATCATCCATACTTCCTTCACAAAATTCAGCCAGCACAGACACCGTCCATTCCGTACAGATTCCCTTCCGGAACAGTTCCCTGATCCAGGGCAGCAATTCCACCCGATCAGCTGTCTCCTCTTCTTTCAGCCGGAGAATCAGCTTCATCAGTATGCGCGGCTCCACCGTATGACACTGCACACGACGCAGAAGATCCCATGCCTCCCGGTCTCTTGACAGCAGAATCAGGATTTCTATATACGCTCCCTGTTCCTTTCCTGACAGCTTCTCTGCATCTTTTATAAAAAATGCTTCGCTCAAAGTCTCCAGTCTCCGGTGTTTCCGTTCGTACTGAAGATACTCCAGTTTCAGCTGACGTTCATAATCCATTGAAAGTTCTCCGCTGCTCAGAAGTGCCAGCGCTGTCTCTACATTTTCCCCTGAGAGACGGTGGCTTCCGTTTCCATCCAGGCGGTAAAGGTTCAGTCCAGTGTGTCCGGTAAGCTTCTGTATGCAGGCCTGCAGAAATTTCGGTTCAATGAGAAGCCTCTTCAGATCGTAGCTTACAGTCTTTTCATACCGTCTTCCCTGCTCATCCAGCAGAACAATGCGGGCATTCGGTGTATAGACCGGAATCAGCGCACTCCCGCCAGACACCGGAACCGTCGTCACCTGCTTAAGCTGGCTGTAACTCACTTCCACCTGACGAATTCTCCGATCCGTACAGATCAGTTTCCGGATAAGCAGAAGGTCTGCCAGTGCATACAGGCTTTCCTGATCCAGTGTATCCGTCAGAAGACATCTTCCGTAAAGCCATGCAAGCTGTTCATTGATTCTTCTCCCCTTCAGCTGCTCAAGCAGGTACTCCTGCAGTTTCCGTCCCAGTTTCTCCGTCTCCGGATCCTCCAGTCCTCCGTAACGGACCAGATTACAATAGAAAGCCGTCTTCTGTTTTCCGGTCAGCGTATTATGATAATCAAAATACAAAATTACCTGCCGGGGCAGAAGCCTGTTATAGTCATCCGGAAGCGCATACATAAAATATTCATAGAGATTCGTGATCCTTGCATCCAGTTCCACACCCTTCTGATACCAGACAAACGCCTCCTGGTCCGTCCGCTGTCCACGGATATAAGCTGCGCACACAGCTCCGACCGTCTCCCTGCACGGAACAGTCTGATAGCAGGCTTTCAGAAGTTTCATCGACAGAAGTGACCATCGCCTGACACTTCCCGCCTGTCCGGCTGCCATCAGCGCCATCTCCGGCGTCAGGAACCCATGCGCGGATGCCCATGCAAAAATCTGCAGTGCAAAGGGATCCAGTGTACTAAACAGTGCCGGATCTTTCTTTAACAGTTCAAAGCCTGCCTGATAGATCAGTCTGTTTCTGGCCCCCGCCCTGAACTGCCTCTCCAAAAGCTTATAGCTCATTCTTGTATTTTCCATGAGCCTGTGATCCATTTTCATGAGAAGCAGTACCAGATGCCAGTTATCCGGCTGCTTCTGATACAGCTTCTGCACCTGCGGAAGAGACGGAAATTCCTCTTCGCCGTTCTGTTTCCACAGGTCCTTTACATACAGAAAAAACGCACGCACAGTTGAATCACGCAGCTGAAAGAAACGGGTCTTCTCATATTTTCGCAGAAGCCATCCTGCTTCTTCTCTCCGGTCTTCCCTTAACATGACCCACGCGTCCAGCACCGGGCCAAAGGAAAGATCAGGACTTAATGCCGCTAGACGCCCTGTCAGTGCCCGATACTGCTCTGTTGCCCGTTTTTCACTGATCGCTCCCCTCCGTTCCTGTTCAAGCAGTTGAAAGAGCTCTGCTGTCTGTTTTTCCAGCTCCCGTTTTGTCTTCCATTCTTCCCGTCTGCCGCCTCCCATCCTGCAAGGCTGATCAACTGCCTGTCCGGAAGGCTCCTCTTTCGGCAGAGGAATCTCCTCTTCTTCCCGGACCTCCGGTACGGCATACTCCGCTTTTACCGGAATATGGTATTCCCCGGCATTGGAGACTAGCAGAATCTCTGCCTCACAGTTCTCCCCCGGCATGAGATCATCTGGATGATATTCATATTCTATCCGGGATGCTCTTCCAAAAAATGCCGTCTTCTGAAACCGAAGTCCCGGCAGTTCCGTATAAAGAACTCCTTTCACCCTCCGCTCATCCAGCGAGTTGATGATAAAACTTCCCTTTACCGTTCTTCCCTCTTCCGATCTCAGATACAGCGCTTCCGGCTCTGTCCGAAGTCTGACCTGTTCATAGGTAAATATTCCGTTGGAAAAATCAATGATTTTCTCTTTCATGTGAACTCCGTTGCATTTTCTGCGTTTTTGTATATAATTTGTAATATCGTTATTATATCACTCTTGTTTTGCTCTACGCAACCGCAGGACAGAAGACCGAGGTAGAAAATGAATACAGATACACAACAGAAAATAGAAGGCAAAGAACATTTCCACGGCAGTGACCTGGAAAAAATTGAAAAATACTTTGGCATTCCGAAAGAGCAGATCACCGGCTTCGGTGCCAATGTAAATCCACTTGGTATTTCCGATAAAATGCGGAAAGGATTAAAAGAACACATTGATGTGGTCACCACCTACCCTGACCCGGAATACACAGAGCTTCGAAAGTACATCTCTGATTACACCGGATGCCGGCCGGAAGAAGTACTGGTCGGAAACGGATGTACAGAACTGATCTCCCTCTTCATCCAGATCAACCATCCGAAGAAAGCTCTGATCGTCTCTCCCACCTATTCCGAATATGAGCGGGAGGTCCGTTTAAATGGCGGAGAAGTTGATTATTATGCTTTGCAGGAATCCAATGATTTTCAGCTAGATGTGAAAGATTTCTGCAATACGCTGGAACGGGAGGGCGCAGATCTCTGCGTCATCTGCAATCCGAACAATCCCACTTCCACAGCGACAACTCCCTCCGAAATGCGGAAAATTCTGTCCCGCTGCCGGGAACTTGGTATCTTCGTCATGATTGACGAGACCTATGCGGAATTTGCTCCGGTCAGCACCAGTATCAGTTCCGTCGGACTGCTCTCTGAATTTGAAAACTTTACCATTATGAGAGGCATCTCCAAATTTTTCGCCGCTCCCGGACTGCGTCTTGGCTATGCCATGACTTCCAATCTCACTCTTCTTCAGAAGATTCAGGAAGAGAAAAATCCGTGGACCATCAACAGCCTGGCAGAAGTCGCCGGTGCCTATATGTTCCATGATCAGGAATATATCAACCGGACCAGAGATCTCATCTCCTCCGAGCGAAAACGGATCTATGAAGAGCTGAAGACATGGAAACACGTAAAAGTCTATGAACCACATGCGAACTTCATCCTGGTACGGATCCTGAAAGAAGGCGTTACTTCCTACGATGTCTTCGTCCACTGCATCAAACGGGGACTGATGCTCCGTGACTGCTCCACCTTCCCTGGATTGGAAGATGAGACCTTCTTCCGCTTCTGCTTTATGATGCCGGAAAAAAATACAGAGCTTCTCGAATGTCTACGGGAAATTCTGGAGTAACTGAGCAAAGAAGAGCCGGTTCCCTGGATGTTTTTCCATCCGGAACCGGCTCTTCTTTTATTCTCCATCTCCAAAGTAAGATTCATATACCTTGAAGAATGTATTCGTCTTCACATCTTCATAATCTGTCAGATCGGTCTTTTCCCACAGTCTCTCCTGATATTCAGAAATCGTATCTGCCATCAGTTCATCGTAGATGGCCTGGAACCGGGTCTGCTTTTCCTGACGCGCCACTTTTTCTTTATTGGCTTCCGATTCATCCGGAAGATAAGTATTCAGGCATTTTAGAATATAATACCCGCCATCCGCAGCAAAGACATCACTGATCTCCTCATTATCAAGATCAAATGCCACATCTTCATACTCCTGACTCTTCTCTCCTCTTGCCACATTTACCGTCACTTTGGAAGCTTTGGAATAATTGGCTGCCAGCGTCTCAAAATCTTCTCCATTGTCCAGACGGGACTTTAATTCCTGCGCCAGCGTCTCTTCCTCTACAAAGATCTGATCCAGCTCAATGATTCTCGCTTCGTCATCACTGACTTCCACCGCCACGTCCTCCGTAATCCGGTTATAAGCTTCCTGCGCCAGACAATAATCTTCATACATCTTCTGAATGGATGCTTCATCCACTCCCAGCTTCTTTACTTCTGTCTCATCCAGCGAAGCAAAATATTCCGCTGCCGCCCGCTGTGCTTTCTGCTGATCCTCCTCCGGAAGGGTGATCTCCCGCTGCTCCGCCAGATAGACCATGCTCTTCATCTGTCCCAGCTGAGACAATACCTGTGATTTCAGATACTCGCCAAGTGTGATATCTCCGAAATCATGCTCCCACATTTCAATTCCATAGATATTTTCATACTGATTCTTCTGATTATTCAGATAGACCAGCGCCTCTGGCATCATACAGGATACATCCCCGATCCGAAACAGCTCGTTGGATGCCAGCCCTGTGGTCACGACTACTTTTGTATTTTTACATCCGGTCAATGTTCCTGCTGCCAGTATGACAGTCAGACACAGTGCCATCAGACGATTTTTCTGAGTTTTCATATCTTCCAATTCTCCCATCAGTTACTATCTTTATAGTGTAATCGAATTCGCTGCAAAGCTCAATGAATATTTTCTTAAATTTTAATGATTTCCTACTTTCCAGCCGCCATTGTTTGAGATACAATATACACAAATGGGAGTTAGCAGAAAGGAGCATTTACATGAAGAAATTTTGGAAAACCGTCGCATTTCTCGGAACTGCGGCTTTAGCTGTAACTGGAGGCATCTGCCTGATCCGCAAATTCTTCAATCCGGATGAGGAACTGGAAGATTTCGATGACGACGATCTCTTCGAGGAAGATGAGGACGATACTGATGAGGTAGAAGCTTTCGATAATGACGCGGAAATCTTTGAAGACGAAGCAAAAGAAGCGCCTGCTGAGAAAAAATCCGAGGCTGAGCCTGCTGAAAAAGAGGCTGAAAAAGAAACCGAAGAAGCAACTGAAGAAGCAATTAAAGAATAGGATTTCTATGATATGAACCCCCGGCATGGTACTCCATGCCGGGGGTTTTGTGTGAATCAGGTTTTAAAAATCATTTTTATTGAATGCGCTTGCATCAAAGCCCGAAATCTGATTCCAGTCGCTTAATCCGACCGTAGCAAGATATGGATTCATGTACTCCAGTGACTGATTGGTATCCATATATTTATATACCTGATAGGATTCCTTCTCCACATCATTCTGAGACCGCAGTCCAAGTTTTAACTTACCTTCTTCCGGTGCATCCTGATAAGCACGAATAATATAACTGTCGATTCTGGTATTTGCCATTGCGATATAATATCCGTATCCTAATGCTGCTGCCTGTTTCTCTTCCTGAGATGCATCGCCAGATATCGCAGAATATCCGAATTCACCTAAGATCACTCTGATAGATCCGGAAGCTTTTCCATATTTTGATTCCAGCTGTGACAGATAATCGGTTAATACATTTATATTACGTACCGAAATATATTTTGTATTTGCACTGTCAGATGTACTGCTGCTGTTTTTCCAGAACTCAGTCATGCTCAATGGATCAGAATACGGATGATAATTCACATTCCACTGCATATCCGGAGCCGTCTGTGCCATGTATGCTGCAAACTGATCAAGAAATGCTTTTCCGCTGTGTCCTGCTACCGATGCTGTCCAGCAATGATCAAGGGAAATAAAGACTCTGGAACTGGTCGCTGTCCTCTTTACTCCTTTATAAAGCAGCTGAAAAGCCTTTGCGTAATTTTCCACACATTGATTCAGTGACATGCTGCCTGAATAGTTCCATTCTTTACAGCTGTTTACTTCATTTCCGAGAGTCCAGTTGCTGACACGTGTCTTATACTGGCCCAACCACTCCCCCATATAGCGGAACAATGCTTCGAAGGTATCTCTGGCATTTTCATCCTGCATATTTAATGCATAATAAGGCGCTGCGCCTTTCTTTCTTGCTGATGGATGAATCAGATAAGAAAGCTCATCTTTCCAGCTCATAAGCAGTACCAGCGTTACATTTCTCATGTGATTAATGCCATATGGGTTTTCTGCTTTGCTTCCCCATCCATGCAGATAATAGATTGTATCTTTCAGAGCAATGAGATCCCCGAAGTAATAAGTCTTGCCCTTATAAGTGTATGGAACATAACCATCTTTCGGTGCTGTACTGATCAGGTCAGCCATATCTACATTCAGAAGTACATGCTGAACTCCCAAATCTTCTGTATAAGCAGAAGTACCCTGAATTCCCTTTTTGGATGTAATCTTGTACTGTTCATAATATCCCCAGTATCGGTCATGATCTGCCGGAACTGCATTTTCTTCATACACAGTATCTTCCAGAGTCACTGTCGGATTCTCTGCCGGAGTGGACGGCTGCTCTGGTTCTGGCTCCGGTTCGGGTTCCCATCCACTGTCATAATTATTGGCGAGAATATTCTGATCACTGGTCACACAGATATCCAGTGTCTTTGTTCCTGTATAACTGCCTTTACCGATCAAAAGAATCTGATACTCCCCTTCATCCTTTATCGTTGAAAGGGTCCTCCCGGTCGCTTTTGCGTAATATTTAATGGTGTAGTCCTTCTTTAAGGTCAGATTCTCTCCATTTAATTTCACACTGCTCGGATTTGCTTTCACCTTTTTCTTCGTATACTGCCATGCATAAGGAATCGATACTTTTACTTTTTCCATGGATGCCTGGCCAAGTGTATACACCAGCTTCATAGAACCCGAAAAGTTTTTGAACCCTTTCACCAGAATTGTGTTTTTTCCAGCCTTTAATCTTGTCGGATATTTTACTGTATAATCCGTCCCCTCCACACAGTCTCTTCCGGCATAGCTGACTTTCACGGTTGGATAATCATAAGCTCCCTGAAATACACCCGAACCGTTTTCAAGACTCACTGTGGCATCTTTTATTTTCGGTCCTGTGATTTTAAATTTCACAATTTTATTTCCGCTGTAATTGCCCTGACCGCTGACAACAATCTGTGCGGTGCCCTTTGCTATATTATTCTGATAAGACAACTGATAATCAACGCCATTTGTCAGTCCCCTCCGATTATAAGATGCAGATACTTCCGGGGTCAGTTCCTTCCCTGTGTAAAGAAACTTTTTTCCAATCACGCTGATTTTTACTTTCTTCGCAATATTCTGCGGCTCAATTGTGAAATCCACACGCAGCACACCACTATAACCGCTTCCGTCTATTCCACGGATCACCGCAGTCGCAGTTCCGGCATTGACATTATTCTCATAGGAGACTGTATACTCTTTTCCCTGCTTCAGTTTTTTGCCCGTCGAAATATCTTTCACAGTCATTTTAGGCATTACTTCACTGCCTGTATATGTTTGTGTTTTCACTCCTGATACAACTACATTCATCAAAGCCGGTTCTGTCGCCGTTGGTTCTGCCACTGCAGACTCTGCCACTGCATCCTGCACTGCAATTTCGGAATCATTGAAAGTATTCTCCTCTGTCTCCTCAGGCTTCGCTTCTTCTGTGGTCTGCTTTTCTTCAATTGTAATCTCAGCATCTGCAACCGGTTTTGCCATCTGCACTTCCTCCAGTGTACTGACCTGCTCCATGGATTCCTGAGGCTCTTCAGACTCTTCCAGTTCTTCAACTTCAGCTTTCGGATATACAATCTGCCATACTCCATCTTCATTCGGTGCCATATCCTGAAATACCAGTTCTTCGTCTTCCACGCTGACGGTCAGTACACAGGGAGTTTCTTCTTCCAGACATCTGGCACGATACTGCCTTGCCTCTTCTTCCTGTGATGGCTGTTTTTCTTCGCCTTCCTCCCCGTCTTTCGCCGAAAAATTCCATTTTCCCGTTACAGACCATTCTGCCTGTCCTTCTTCGTTTTTACTTCCTGCAAAATAAAGCTGTAATGTACAGTTTTTTAATTCTTCTATTGTCCAGTCGGTCTCATCCAGTAAAAACGCATTAAATGCCTGCTGCGCTGCGTTCAACTGTTCTTCCATGAGCTGATCATATTCTTCCAAATTCTGTGTTTCTGTCAGAAAACTCCCCAAGTCTGTTTCCTTCTGCTCATCTGTATTCAAACTTTCATAGAGACTGACTGCCAGCTCATCCTCCAGCTGATTTCCATAATACTCCGTATAAGCATCCGGTTTATCTTCAACACCATTCACTTCTCCGACAACCGGCCACTGAAGATCAACATGGTCTTCCCATTCTGACACGTCCCAGAAAGTCGGATGCCACGTTTTCTCTTCTGTCATCGGCTCTGATTCTACGAAATCTTCACCAGAATCATTCATCTCGGCCACCACATCTGTTTCCGGCAGTTCGCTCTCTTCCTCTATGTTTTCTGATCCTGTGCTCTCTGACTCTGTGTTTTCTGATCCTGTGCTCTCTGACTCTGTGTTTTCCGATTCCACAATCTCCGGTTCGACCACTGTCGTTTCGTTTTCTTCAGAAACTTCCTGCTGTGCCTGAACTGCTTCTCCCGCATAAACCATTCCTGAATCCGTCATGACAGCTGCTATGGCTGTCAGCAGGGCCAGTGCTCTCATCCACATTTTTCTTTTCATTTGTTGTTGCTCCTCATTTTCCTCAAAAAGGGACCACTGCACCCTTGCAGCGATCCCCCTGTTATTTTATTTATTCTGCTTTCGGCAATTTGAAAGAACTCTTCAGAGATACAATCCGGTTAAATACCAGTGCTTCTTCTTTGGAATCTTTCGCATCTACACAGAAGAAACCATTTCTTACAAACTGGAAGCTGTCGTATGCTTTCACATCTTTCAGAGCTGGCTCCAATTTTGCCTGTACAACGGTCAGCGAATTCGGATTGATGTTCATGGAGCCATCCTCATTGTAAACACCCTTCTCCTCATCAATCAGATTCTCATAAAGACGTACCTCTGCATCCACGGCATAAGGTGCCGGAACCCAGTGAATCGTTCCTTTGACCTTTCTTCCGGTAAATCCGCTTCCTGCCTTGGTCTCTGGATCATAGGTACAGTGAACAACCGTTACGTTACCATTCTCATCCTTCTCAAAGCTTACACATTTTACGAAATATGCATGCATCAGGCGCACTTCATTCCCCGGGAACAGACGGAAATATTTTTTCGGCGGCTCCTCCATGAAATCGTCTCTCTCGATATACAGCTCTCTGCAGAACGGAATCTTTCTGGAACCCAGTTCCTCATTCTCCAGATTATTAGCTGCATCCAGATACTCAACCTCTCCTTCCGGATAGTTGTCGATGACCAGTTTGATCGGATCAAGGACTGCCATCATACGGGATCTCTTCATCTTCAGATCCTCACGGATGCAGTACTCCAGCATTGCGTAATCTACGGAACTCTGTCCTTTCGCTACGCCACAAAGCTCTACAAATTTCTGGATAGATTCCGGTGTAAATCCACGGCGGCGAAGAGCTGCGATGGATACCAGACGCGGATCATCCCATCCGTCTACTACGCCTTCCTCTACCAGCTTCTTAATGTAACGCTTACCGGTTACCACATTGGTCAGGTACAGCTTTGCAAACTCAATCTGACGCGGCGGCTGCGGATACTCGAGTTCTCTTACAACCCAGTCGTATAACGGTCTGTGATCCTCAAACTCCAACGTACAGATGGAATGAGTAATTCCCTCAATGGCATCCTCAATCGGATGAGCAAAATCGTACATCGGATAAATGCACCATGCATCTCCGGTATTGTGATGAGTCATATGTGCCACACGGTAAATAACCGGATCTCTCATATTCATATTGGAAGAAGCCATATCGATCTTTGCACGGAGTACTTTCTCTCCATCTGCAAATTTTCCGTTCTTCATGTCCTCAAACAGCTGCAGGTTCTCCTCTACGCTGCGGTCACGGTAAGGGCTGTTCTTACCCGGCTCAGTCAGGGTTCCACGATACTCTCTGATCTGCTCGGCAGAAAGGTCGCACACATAAGCCTTTCCTTTCTTAATGAGCTTCACAGCGGCCTCATACATCTGCTGGAAATAATTAGAAGCAAAGAACAGTCTGTCATCCCATTCTGCCCCCAGCCATTTTACATCGGCTTTGATGGCCTCTACGAACTCTGTCTTCTCTTTGGTCGGGTTCGTATCATCAAAACGCAGGTTGAACTTTCCGCCATATTTTTTTGCCAGTCCATAATTCAGCAGAATGGACTTGGCATGTCCAATGTGCAGATATCCGTTGGGCTCCGGCGGAAAGCGGGTATGCACGGTATCATAAACGCCTTCTGCAAGGTCTTTGTCAATCTCTGTCTCTATAAAATTCTTGGAAACGACTTCATTCTCCATCACTTGTTCCTCCTCGGGTTTAAAACTGTTTTTTATCATAGCATAAGCTATTCCCAACATGCAAGTAGCAGATACAAAAAAAGCGGAAATTCTGTTGAATTTCCGCTCTCAAAGCTGCTGACGGGAATCGGACCCGTGACCTCCGCACTACCAATGCGACGCTCTACCGACTGAGCCACAGCAGCTTGTTTTGTGTCGCTTGCGCTCGCGACTTGATTATAATATCACAGGGCACCCTGAGTGTCAACACTTTTTTCAACTTTTTTTAACTTTTTTTTCAAACGTTGAATTGCGTTGTCGACAGACTTCTCAGACCGGCCCATTTCTTCGGCAATTTCCTCATAACTGCCGCCTTCCAGATAAAGTTTCAGCACTTGTCGTTCCATACTGCTGAGCTGCTTATCAATCAGCTGATATCTCTTCTCCATATTTTCCTGGGCAATCATTCTGGACTCCGGGTTATCGAGAAGAAAAAGATTCAAATCCTCACTCAGGGAAATATATTCGTTCAACGGTTCATGCTTCTTTCTGCCGGAAGCCTGTACCGCTGTATACATCTGCCTGTTCACGCACACTTGCGCATAACTGGCAAAAGCACTCTCTCCTGGACGATACGTCCGGATTGCTTTATAAAGACCAATCATCCCCTCCTGGATCAGATCTTCGTTTTCGCCGCCGATCAGATACAGCGTTCTGGCCTGCCTCTTTACCATAGGTTTATATTTTTCCAGAAGGAAGTCCGCCACTTCGGACTCCCCTCTGCCGAGCCGTTCAAACAGCTCCTTATCCGTCATCTCAGGATATGCTGCTCTCAAATCAGTTCATCCTCTGTCTTACAATCTCATAGGCCAGTACGCCTGCTGCCACAGAAGCGTTCAGAGAGTCGATATCCCCCTTCATGGGAATTGATGCCACATAGTCGCACTTCTCTTTTACCAGACGTCCTACACCTTCACCTTCATTTCCAATAACTAATCCAATCGGGCCCGTCAGATTCAGGTCGTACATGGTCGTTCCGCCCATATCCGCGCAGACAAACCACAGTCCTTCTTTCTTCAGTTCTTCCATGGTAGCACCCAGATTCGTCACCTTCGCAACCGGAGTGTAGTTCAGGGCGCCTGCAGACGTCTTTGCTACGGTTGCCGTCAGCCCCACAGCATGACGTTTCGGGATAATGACTCCGTGAGCACCTGCCAGATTGGCAGTACGGATAATCGCTCCCAGGTTATGAGGATCCTCAATATTATCCAACAGAAAGATAAAAGGCGGTTCACCCTTCTCCCGTGCAAGATTTAAAATATCCTCTACCTCTGCATACTCATAGGCTGCAGCAGATGCAATGACACCCTGATGCTTTCCGGTCTTTGACATCTGATCCAGACGTTCTTTTGCCACAAAGCTTACAATTACATCATGTTTTCTGGCTTCTCTTAAAATACTGTTTACCGGGCCATCCTGACAATTTTTCAGCACAAAGAGCTTGTCGATGGTCTTGCCTGAGCGGAAAGCTTCCATGACCGCATTTCGGCCCTCGATGGTCAGTTCTTCATATCTCATGGGGTTCCTCCTGTACGTTCCATACCGATTTTAATCAGATCAATCATGCGCTTCATCTGATCCGTCAGATACAGATATCCCATCAGCGCCTCAAAACCCGTCGCATGGCGGTAATCATGCATGGTCGCATGTTTTGCCATGCTGACCGTCTTTGCATTTCTGCCGCGTTTAAAATAGGAAAGCTCCTCCTCCGTCAGTTCCGGAAGAAATGCTTCTGCCATGGCAGCCTGTGCAGATGCCTTGACATAAGTACTCGCCTTTTTATGAAGTGTATTCGCCTGTCGATTTCCCTGATCCACCAAAATCGTACGGATCACCAGTTCATAGACTGCATCTCCTATATAGGCGAGCACCACCGGTGAATAGGTGCGGATATCCACCGGCTGCAGATCAAACTGCTCTTTTAAATATTTTATGCTCTCTTCCATTTTACTCCTTCACGGGTGTCTTCCAGAACGATTCCCTTCTCAAGAAGCTCATTACGGATCTCATCTGCTCTCGCAAAGTTCTTAGCCTTTCTGGCTGCCTGACGCTCTTCAATGAGCTGCTCGATATCAGCATCCAGAAGTTCCGCTTTCTTTTCTGTAATAATACCAAGAATATCGCACAAGCTCTGGATTTTCCCTCTCAACGCATCCGCAAATGCCTTGCTGGAACCTTCTGCCACATTGGTATTTGCAAATTTGACCAGATCAAAAACAGCTGCAATAGCGTCTGCGGTATTGAAATCATCATCCATGGAATCATCAAAATTCTCCTCGAATTTCTTTGTCTCTTCCAATTTCAGAACTTCCTCTTCGGTCATCTCCTGCAGTGATGCATGCTCTGCCACATATTTCAGGTTTTCAACAGCGGTCAGGATTCTTTCCAGTGCGTTCTTTGAAGATTCCATCAGATCAGCACTAAAATTCAGCGGACTTCTGTAATGTGCATTCAGCATGAAGAAACGCAGTACCTGCAGATCGTATTTCTCACCGATCTCACGAACAGTAAAGAAATTTCCAAGGGATTTTGACATTTTGCGGTTGTCAATGTTCAGGAATGCA
Source organism: Clostridiaceae bacterium Marseille-Q4143 (assembly GCA_018228645.1). Taxonomy (GTDB): domain Bacteria; phylum Bacillota; class Clostridia; order Lachnospirales; family Lachnospiraceae; genus Hominiventricola; species Hominiventricola filiformis. The sequence continues at coordinate 1,948,372 of CP073693.1, read as the reverse complement.
TTGTGCATCCAGTATCTGGAGAAGCATTTTCCAGAGCATGCCTCACTCTGGGCAATCTCATTCTCATGATGAGGGAAGATCAGATCCTCTCCGCCACCATGAATATCGATCTGCTCACCCAGATATTTCTTGGACATGACAGAGCACTCAATGTGCCATCCCGGACGGCCCTCGCCCCACGGAGACTGCCATGCCGGCTCGCCCTCTTTCTTCGGTTTCCAGAGAACGAAATCCAGCGGATCTTCCTTCTCATCCTCACCGGATACCAGGAGAGAACGATTTCCTCCCTGCAGATCATCAAGATTTTTATGGGAAAGCTTTCCGTACTCTGCAAATTTACGGGTACGATAGTAAACGGTTCCATTTTTCTCGTAAGCATACCCCTTCTCGATCAGCTCTGAGATCATCTCAATCATGCCGCCGATCTCCTGAGTCGCCAGCGGGTGGGTGGTGGCCGGTTTGATGTTCATGCCTTCCATATCTTTCTTACACTCTGCAATATAACGCTGGGAAATCTCTTCTGCCGGAACGCCTTCCTCAATGGCTTTCTTAATGATCTTATCATCCACATCCGTAAAGTTAGATACGAAATTTACCTCATATCCTTTGTGCTCCAGATAACGGCGAACCGTATCGAACACGATCATCGGGCGTGCATTTCCGATATGGATAAAGTTGTAAACAGTTGGGCCGCACACATACATGCGGACCTTTCCTTCCTCTAACGGCACAAAGTCTTCTTTCTTCTTGGATAAGGTATTATAAATGCGAATCACTGTACATTTCCTCCTTTGATTTCTTTTTTCAGTATTTCCAATTCTTCGCGTAATTTGTTGTTTTCTTCACGTAATTCTGAAATTGCATCCAGTACCGGGTCCGGAAGATCCACCTGATCCAGATCCGTTCTCGGAATTCTCACATTGTCTTTCTTTACGATGCGCCCAGGAACACCGACTACCGTACAGTTGGGCGGCACCGGCTGCAGTACCACACTTCCGGCTCCTACTTTGGAATTCTCGCCAATGGTAAATGATCCTAAGATCTTGGCACCGGCACTGACCATAACATTGTCTTCCAGCGTCGGATGGCGCTTTCCATGTTCTTTTCCCGTACCACCAAGGGTCACACCCTGATACAGAGTTACATTATCGCCCAGAATTGCGGTCTCACCGATGACCACACCAGTTCCATGGTCAATGAAAAGTCCCTTTCCGATAGTTGCACCCGGGTGAATCTCGATTCCGGTCTTTCTGGCGGTCCGCTGTGAAATCCATCTGGCCCAGAAATAATGTTTTCTCTGATACAGCTTATGTGCGAGTCGATATTTCAGGATCGCATGAAAAGTCGGATACAGAAAGACTTCCATATTCGACTTAATTGCCGGGTCCCGTTCCCGAATCACCGCAATCTCCTCTTTTACATAACTGATGATTCCCATAATTGCTCTACTTCCTCTTTTTCCCTGATTTTTAATGATACAAAAAAACCTCCGTCTCCAATATAGAGACGAAGGTATCCGTGGTTCCACTCTACTGAAAAAGGCAGTTCACCTTTCCCACTCCATGCACGTAACGTGTGCCATGCGTACAGGAATACTGAGAAGAAGTTCCTCCTGTCTGCTCCCGGATGCACTTTCCTCTTCAGCAGCCCGAAATTGCTTTCAGCCGGTGGCAATTCCTCTCTGATGGCTCTGGGCAGATTACTCTATCCGTTCCACGCATTTACTCAATTCTTTCTATAGAATATGAAATTTAGCGGATTTTGTCAAGCTTTGCTTTCCTCATGGTATTCTTTTTCCGTGTTGACATTCCAGACATTGGATTTGTCAGCCTCTCCGGAGAGAATATTCTTCACTGCCTCAAAAGAAGTTACCATGGAGTGATCGATATTGTTGTACCGATGCTGTCCATTACGTCCTACACAGTACAGATTCGGAATGGTATTCAGATACTCGATCAGTGTATCCATCTCATCATAGGTATCAAAATAAGCCGGATATGCTTTCTTCACACGCTCCATATGGCTGTCCAGTACTTCATCCGCACTGTCGATGAGACCTAATTTCACCATCTCATCCACACCAAATTTCGAGAATGCTTCCTCTGTCATGTTCCAGAACTCATCACCCTCGTTGACAAAGTATTCCAGTCCGATCCACACAGTATGCTCCAGATCTTTTACCATATACGGAGACCAATTATTGTAAATCTGGAAACGTCCCATCTTTACACGGCGGTCCTGCACATAAACCCAGCAATCCGGAACGATATTTCCAACCGTCTTCATCTTTGTCTTATTCTTCAGTTTGATCTTCGGAACCAGTACACCGAGCGTCATGTAGTCACGATACGGAAGCCCTTTGGCAATTCTTGCAGGAGTCTCCGGCACATCGTTCATACCACCCACCAGATCTTTGACCGGCATAGAAGAAATGATCACGTCTCCGCTCATTTTCTGCTCTGTACCATCTTTTTCATAAATAAGACCCGTCAGCATATTGTTCTCATCTTTATGGAGCTTCGTTACCTTTGCTCCTTTAATGATAGTGCCACCCATCTTCTCCACTTCTGATGCCGTTACCTCCCAGAGTTCTCCCGGCCCCAGTTTCGGATATTTGAACTGCTCAATAAGAGAAGTCTCCACCTTCCGGTTTTTCTGGTTGAAAATCTTCCCAAAAATATCCTGAAGGATCGCTACAATAGACAAACCCTTGACACGCTGCGCACCCCAGGATGCATCAATCTCTCTTGGATGACGTCCCCAAAGATTCTCCGTATAATATTCAAAAAACATGGAATACAGCTTCTTGCCAAATCGATTAATATAAAAATTTTCCAGATTGTCGTCCGGTCTCTTGTGAAGCAGGGATGCCAGATAACTGAATCCTACCTTCATCGTGGTAAAGATTCCCATATTTTTCAGTGTTTCCAGCTTTAAAGATACTGGATAATCATAAAATTTGTCATCAAAAAGAATACGGGATACCCGATGTCTGGTCAGCATAACCCGATCTTCCTTCTCCGGGTCCGGACCGTTCTTCTCCAGTGGCACTTCCCTGTCAAGTTCCAGATCATCATAGCTGGGCGCGCCCTGCATCGGAAGCATCTGATCCCACCATACATTGACCTCCGGAATCTTGGAGAAAAAACGATGTCCGCCCATATCCATCCGGTTTCCTTTATATTCCACCGTACGGGAAATGCCTCCAAAACAGTCGCTCTCTTCAAAAACCACGACTTCGATGTCATCTCCTCTTTTTAATAATTCATATGCTGCGGTAAGACCTGCCGGTCCTGCACCGATGATCAACGCTTTTTTCTTCAATGTATTTCCTCCTGCCTCCGATTACACTATTTCTAACTATAACATATCTGTCCGCATTTGCAAAGGGATGGTTATACAACCTCCGTAAGACAAATATGAAATCCCTCAAAAATCATGGAAGCCAGTTCTCCGATAGTCAGTTCCAGATCTACATATTCCGGTTTCCCTGACAGTTTTACTGCTGTACTTTGTTCACCGGATATCTTCCACTGAAAATAACCGTTATTTTTCCCGATAATCGGATCTTTAATCTGCAAATACAGTTCCTGATCCTGTCTGCCGCACGCCAGAGAAAGCATACCGCATACATCGGTAATACGTGCCATGAACGGCGGCATCTTATCTGAAGCGATCTCTCCCTCTTCCGCCTTCTTCTCTGCTGCCAGATTCTCCATATAGTTTTCTGTTCTCTTACAGAACATCTGATAATGAGAAGCCAGATATCGGTTCTGACCGTCCGCATTCATTCGAGACACCCGCATGGGCAGTTCCGTAAACGGGCAGATCCATACAAAATCAAAGGGTGCATAGATACTCTCACTGGCCGGCATGAGAAACGTAAACGGCATCTTTCGATCAGCCATGTCATTCAGTGCACGCTCCAGCAATGCCCGCATACACCCCTGATGACGATAATCCGGATCAGTTGCCACTGCCACGATATAATTGCAGGGAAACTCATACCCGTTTACAATCATGGTATATGGATTCAGGTGCAGCATAGAAATGATCTTCTCCTCTTCCTCCAGAACCAGAATCGCATTATTTCTTATTTTATACTGATAATAATAGTCCACAAACCGTTCCGTATCCTCTGCGAACACCGCATGATACAGTTCCCTTGTAAGTCCCCGCTCTTCCGGCTTCAGATACCTTGGATTCCAGATCTTTTCTTCCTGTTCTATTATCTCTGGCATCCCATGCAGCCTCCACAGCCTGCTGTTCTGTCATCATCAATATATGCCGCAATCGGCATCAGAGAGCAGATTGCCTGAGAAGAAATACCTTCGCCGCTTCCCGTAAATCCAAGTCCCTCTTCTGTCGTGGCTTTAATATTCACCTGATTTTTCTCCAGCTTTAGGACAGATGCCACATTCTCAATCATCTGAGGAATATGCGGCAGCATCTTCGGTCTCTGTGCAATAATCGTCGCATCAATGTTGATGATCTGATAATTTTCCTCTTCCAGAAGTTTTCCCACATGCTCCAGAAGCTTCATGCTGGAAGCGCCCTCATAAGCCGGATCTGTATCCGGGAAATGTTTTCCAATATCTCCCAGCGCCGCTGCTCCCAGAAGTGCATCCATAATCGCATGCAAGAGCACATCTGCATCCGAATGTCCCAGCAAGCCTTTTTCATAAGGAATCTTCACGCCTCCAAGAATCAGATCTCTGTTTTCTACCAGACGATGTACGTCATATCCCATACCTACCCGCATAGTGAACCTCCTTTTACCCTTTCATTTTTATCCAGCTTTCAGGAACTACCGCCGATGTATCTTCTTCCGAATTCACCCATCTCTCCGGTGCAATAACTGTTTTTTCCTTATTCGCATTCAGCCATGCCCCCCACCAGCTGAAAGAACTGTTCGCAATCACATTGTGCTCGCACAAACTCATCAGCTGCATATCTCGATAACTCTCTTTTCCGGTATTTCCCTGTACAAAACAACAGTCCGCATCTGTAAAATGCGATTTTGTCCATTCAAAATCATTTGTAAAAATATAAAAACAAACATTTCCATGATATCTGCCCCGGAAATAGTTCATTGCATTTTTATAATAATCCAATGTGCAAATTCCATTCAGATTCGGATAATTTAAATAATCGCCTCTTCTGATATGAACACTCACAGAATGCGTTTCTCTCATTGACCGTACCAGCTCTTTCTGCCAGTCCTGTTCTAATTCTGGAAAAACATATGTCTTTCTGACAATCTCTTCGATATCCGAAAAATATTGTTCACTCTGCCAGTAGCCCTCTATATAATATCCATCCAGATCCAGGACATAAGAGTCAAAGGAATATGATTCATGATTATAGATTGTCTTTTTGCCAAAAGGCGTTTTCCTCAAAAATTCTGTCCATCTATTAGCTTTTCTGTAACCAAGCTTTTTTATTTCTTTCAAATCTGCAAATGAACATTTCAATCCAAATACCTGATCCAGTTCAAAATCATTGTGCCAATGATGTTCTGCATATTTTGTCACATCAATCTTCACTGTTTTTCCCATCTGCTGCTGTTTTAAAGCCAGTGCATACTGAAACATCTGATTTCCAAGGCCGCCATCAATCCAGATAATATTCATACGGATCTCCTCTTTTTATGAGTGTATTTACTTATCTACTACAAGCTGGATATTCAGCTCATTGTCTGTATAGCTGCTATCTAACAATAGTTCAGAACCATCCACCCGTTCTCCGTTAATCATCCAATGATAAGAATTTCCATCGTCGTCATTTACCACAAGAGTAAGCGGATAGTTATGGTAATAGCCCCCTTCATATTCCGTCTCTCCAGAAAGTCGAATCTGGCTGAATGCCACTGACAATCCATCCGGAACCTGAAGCTTCAATGTATAAGGCTCTGCAGCTCCCAGATTGTTCTGCAGTCCTGCATGGATCACCATACAGCTCTCCGATGCTTTTTCTCTCATAACTTTTACTGCTTCCTGCTGCCGCGTCCGTTCCGCATCCGTATAGTAGAGTGCCATGGAATGGGCAATCTTCTGATCTTCTTCATCAATCACCTGCAGCACATGATCGGCTGCAAATGTCGTATTAGTCAAATCACAGACCATATTTACAAACTGGGTCCGATATTTATCCGATTTCATAAGAATAGACAGCGTATCCGTCATATCCTCCACTGGTTCCTGCATCAGATAATCAAACTCATTTGCAATTTCTCCCTCGCTGGTATCTCCATATACCGCATCCAGATCATAAAGGAAGCATCGAACCTTTCCATCCGCATAAGAACTGTTGGTTCCGACTGCACATTTCCAGGAGAGGAAATTGTGAAACGGCCAGTCGACATTATTCATAATACAGTTCACCGCATAATGCCGCAGCATATCCGTCATATCCACGGATTCTTCCAGCTTTTCCTGGCGTTCTGGATCATTAAGATCTGAATGGAGTCGTCCATAATATTCGCCAAATCTGGAGCTGTTTATTTCATTTGGTTCATATTTTGTAATATCCTGCTTCCTGGCACCTATGGCTGAAGCTACATTATATCTACTATACTTTTCCTGAAGCTGAATAATACCATAATATGCTCCATTAACAAAAAGAACTCCCGGTCTTGCACCCGCACAGACAATTCCGGCTTCTTTTCCAAGTCTGCTGACCACATTCCATTTGATCATGGTTCCTTCATGATCGGAACCTCCATTTCTCAGCACCAACCGGTTATAAGACTGTCCCTTTGCATTTCCTGCCATATCAGTTTCAAAAAAATCATAATCAAAAACAGGATGTTCCATATCATACTGTTTTGACGCAAACAACTTGATACTCTTCTGCTCAAATCCCCTGGAGCCATGTCCTGATACGGCAATACCGGTTCCCTGAGCAATCATGGGCGTTCCATCATGTTCATAGAATTCAATGTATGCCGGGCGCTCCCAACTTCCATCTTCATCATTAATCTGATCCCAATTCGTGAAAATACCGGTCTTCTCATCATAGAGATTCGCCTGATCCGTAGTCAGAGACACTACCATAGTATCAAACAGTTCCGATACGCCCCGACCCACAAAATAAGTCTGGGTGTAAACAGAACTTTCAATGCCGCCCTGCACTACCATGGCTTTCACCACTGTTGTCGCCATAGGCAGTCCAGCTTCCACACGGATAGGCATTGTATAAACATCCGACTCTGTCGTCGGTGTATCCCCATTTAGCGTATAATAAATAGTTCCTCCACGGATACCTGCACTTAACGTCAGATCAAAAGCTTCTTCCTGAAAAGCATCCTTTCTGGAAAAATGCACTTCCGGATTTCTCACGCATAGCAGAATCACACTTCCAGTCAAAACAGCCAACAATATAATGATAACCATTGCTGACACATATTTTTTTGTCAAATGCTCATTCCTCCATAAGTTTCCATCTTCCCTATAAAGAAAAACAGCTCCCTAATCTCTTAGGAAGCTTAAAATAGCGAGAGGGGGATTCGAACCCTCGACACCACGGGTATGAACCGTGTGCTCTAGCCAACTGAGCTATCTCGCCATATATATTCCGGTTTTTCAACCGACTTCAATATGATACCAAACATGAAGCCGGTTGTCAATAGTTTTTTTATTCAACAGAACTGATTGTCCAGCCATTGTTATTTACCAGATTTAATATCAGACCATACCAACCCCAACCATAGCTAAACCCACCCTGAATCTGCGCTGTTGTTCCATCATCATACAATACATTTACGCCTGTGTAGCTTGCATATATCATATTTTCCAGATTTAACAGATCTGGAATTGTTTCCGGCGCATCTTCATAGTGCCTTCCTGCCCATTCCAGTTTTGAAACATCGTACAAAAACATCTCGTAATATAATTGTTGTATTCGGGCAGCTACATTCGCCTGTCGCTCCAATTGTGTCAACAACGGCGTCTCCTGAATATCTGTCGGTGTTAAGTATGACATTGCTGAGACGACATCACCTCTTTGAAGATAAAAGAAGAAATTATCAGTCAAATCCTTAATCGTATTTTCTGATTCAGAATCCAAGACATAATAATTTACCGGCAAAATCACATTCGCTGTTTCTTCTGCCTGCGTTATTTTAATCGTACTACGATCTGTCAGTTCTGTAACATCCTGAATCCATAGCTGATCTGACTGCCAATCTTCCATCGGACAAAGCAAAAACACTTTCCAATATTTTTTATATTTAGCAAGAGAAAATCTCAACTCCTGTATTCTGTCATTTGTTTCAACCAGTGCACTAACTTCACAAATGTCTCTTGCTCCCAGAATATCTCCAATCGACTCTTGCTTTTGATAATACATTCCATCTTTCTGTTCCGGCTCACTTACCATAACCTGCAACACTTCTGGCATTGTATCGTTCAAAAAAAAGGATCTATATTGTTCTATAAGCTGTGCATAATAGTATGCAAATCTCATTCTGGAAATTTCAATATATGCATCATTTTCCAGTTCTGAGGGAAGAACCATGGTCGCTCCTCCATATTGCTGTGTGTACTGCAAAAACAATGTCATATTAAAATATTCTGCAATATCACTGATCGCACATACTCTTAAAGCTGCATCCAGATGATCCTGATTCATATGATACAAAAGATAGGTTACAGCTTCTTCCGGAGTTTCAAAACCATCTGTGGTATATTCTCCAGAATCTTCCTCAAGCGGCATCTGTACCGCCTGAGGAATCCCATATTTATTATATAATAAAAGAGAACAGGCAAACAAAACAATTGCAATATAGCTTACCGCTTTTTTCAAATCACTTACTCCGTTACTTCTACTTTACGGTTCTCTTTGTTCTGAATTTCTTCTTTGATTGCAACAATGAACTCACCAAGATCTTTCTGCCCCTCATCTCCAAGGAAACGGCTTCTGACTGATACTTTTCCTTCTGCCTCTTCCTTCTCACCTACAACAAGCATATACGGAATTCTTGCTTTTCTTGCCTCGCGGATCTTGTATCCAATTTTCTCAGATCTGGTATCTACATCCACGCGGATGCCTGCTTCGTCAAGCTGTGCTTCTACTTTCTTTGCATAGTCCATGTATTTATCAGAGATCGGAAGTACACGAACCTGTACCGGTGCCAGCCAGGTCGGGAATGCACCTGCGAAATGCTCGATCAGGATACCGATAAAACGTTCAATAGATCCGAATACCACACGATGGATCATGATCGGACGATGTTTCTCGCCGTCTGCTCCAATGTACTCCAGTTCAAAACGCTGCGGCAGCTGGAAGTCAAGCTGGATCGTACCACACTGCCAGGTTCTGCCAATGCAGTCTACCAGATGGAAGTCAATCTTCGGTCCGTAGAATGCACCGTCTCCCTCGTTTACAACATACGGAAGTCCAATCTCATCAAGAGCACTTCTTAGGCCCTCGGTTGCCATCTCCCAGTCTTCATCACTTCCCATGGAATCTTCCGGTCTGGTGGACAGCTCTACATGGTACTCAAATCCAAACAAGGAATATACTTCATTAATCAGAGATACAACACCTTTGATCTCATCTTTGATCTGATCCGGAGTCATGAAGATATGTGCATCATCCTGGGTGAAGCAGCGAACTCTCATCAGTCCGTGCAGCTGACCAGATTTCTCATGACGATGTACCAGTCCCAGCTCACCTACACGCAACGGCAGGTCTCTGTAAGAACGCGGCTCGGATGCATATACCAGAACACCACCCGGGCAGTTCATCGGTTTGATTGCATAATCCTCATCATCAATTACAGTAGTGTACATATTGTTTTTGTAATGATCCCAGTGTCCTGAAGTCTCCCACAGTTTTCTGTTCAGGATAATTGGAGTAGATACCTCTACGTAACCTGCTTTTTTGTGGATTTCTCTCCAGTAATCAAGTAACGTATTTTTCAGAACCATTCCATTCGGAAGGAAGAACGGGAATCCCGGTCCTGCCTCATGCATCATGAACAGTCCCAGCTCTTTTCCGAGCTTTCTGTGGTCACGCTTCTTTGCCTCTTCCATCATGGTGATGTAAGCTTCCAGCTCCTCTTTCTTAGCGAAAGCAGTTGCATAGAGACGGGTCAGCATCTTGTTGTGCTCATCGCCTCTCCAGTAAGCACCTGCAAGGCTCATGATCTTGAATGCTTTACCAACACCCTTGGTGCTCATGAGATGCGGTCCTGCGCAAAGGTCTGTAAACTCACCCTGACTGTAGAAACTGATCTCTGCATCCTCCGGCAGATCCTCAATAAGCTCTACTTTGTAGGGCTCACCTTTTTCTTTCATAAACTCGATGGCTTCTGCCCGCGGTTTGGTGAAACGCTCAATCTTCAGATCCTCTTTGATGATCTTTTTCATCTCTGCTTCAATCTTATCAAAATCATCGCTGGTCAGCGGAGTCTCAAACTCCATATCATAATAGAATCCATCTGCGATAGACGGTCCAATTGCCAGTTTGGTGCTCGGATATAAACGCTTTACTGCCTGTGCCATTACATGGCTTGCGGTATGTCTCAGTGCAGCAAGACCTGCCTCATCCTTTGCAGTCAGAATATTTACCTCTGCATCGTTTTCCACAACGGTACGAAGATCTACAACTTCTCCATTCACTTCTCCTGCACAGGCTACACGGGCAAGGCCATCACTTAAATCTTTTGCAATGTCAATAACTGCCATCGGCTGTGCATACTCTTTGACTGATCCGTCTTTTAATGTCACTTTCATGTTCTCATTCTCCTTATGTTCTTGTAATACAACAAAAATCCCTGAACAGCCACTTAACTGTTCAGGGACGATAGACTTACTCTTACCGCGGTTCCACCCATTTTGCGTATTCACCACTCATTCAGACGATAACGGTGTCGGCCGGGCTTTATTGGAGCCGCTCCAGGGTGGTCTTCCACTGACTTCTTCATAAGATACTCACACCTTGCGTATCTCTCTCTGGATGCCTCTGTCAGCTTACTCTTCCTGTCTTTGCTTTTTGTATTAACTGGCTTTCATTATAACATTCTATTAATTGTTGTCAAGGCTTTCTTTGAAAGCAGATAATGCATTTTCCAGGAATTGTCTGGATCTTTCTATTTCTGGCTGAATCTTCTTTCTGGCCATTACAAAGTCCACTGGTTCCTCTATCTGTTCCGGTAATTCGGATTTTAAAATCCGTCTTTCCAGTCCCAGCATCTGCGTCAGTTCATGAATTCTTGAATTCATCTCTGTTTTCTTCGTCTTTGCTGTTCGTTCAAATACCCAGAACGGTCGTTCAAAAACAGTAGAAAAAACAGTTGCATGGAAGGAATCTGTAATGACCATATCCGCATACTTAATCAGACTGAAAAATTCTTCCATTCCAACCGCAAACAGCTGGCAGTCTCCGAAGTCTTTATCTTCCAGCCGGAAATGAAAACTGTTTCCATTTTTAATATGTGGAATGGTTACCAACAGCTTTTTCTGTTCCCGCGCTATTTGTTCTGCCTTTTTCCTCTGCTTTTTATCATTTCCCAACAGATAACAGAATATATAAGATTCTTTTATCTGTCTTTCTGCCGTTACCTTTTCCCATTCTTCCCGGCTCAAAAGCAGTGTCGGATCTGTTACCCGCACCACTTCCCGGTTCAACGCTTTGGAAAAGGCTTCTGCAGTCACACTTTCCCGCACAGAAATACAAGAGTACTTTTTCAATTCCTTTTCCATAAAATCCAGATAACCATTCGGGAATTCCTGTACTGCCACACTGGATGCATAGGAAATAATATGTTTATCCGGCTGATCATCTAAAAATGAAAATAAAAACGCTTCATCTGCCACTCCCGGTTTCCAGATCTGGTCACTGCCGCTGATAAATGTTTCATAGCGGTCTCTGCATTGGCCAATGGTTTCTTTGGTATACACCGGTGAATGCGGAATCCATTCTCTGAATATCTCCAGCATCTCGCCACGCTTCTTCAGCTGATCTGCACAATCCTGTTCCAGTTTTCTCTCTATCTTTTCTTTTCCTTTTCTGTAATAACGATCACATAAACCAGAAACAGAATTTCTCCTGATCTTCTCCAGTAAAGATGCCCTGACCGGTGCTGCTGCCTGCATTGTACGCTTATAAGAAATCAGTTCAGCGTCATACCCCAGCATCGTAACCACCTTATACAACGCATAGGACTGTGCAAGCCCTCCATAGTTATTATTTCCATAATATAAAGTAATAATTCCCACATCTTTTTTCACACCCGGTACATCAGCTCTTACCATCTGCCTGTTCTTTCTGACAGGGCAAATTTTGATACATTTCCCACACCGGATACAAATTTCTTCCTGTATCTTAGGATAAAGGAAGCCTTCTTCATCCTCTTCCATCCGAATTGCTTTTACCGGACAGCCTGCCATACAGGCTGCACATCCACAACAATCTTCTTTTTTTTCTACCAACTCCGGAATTGCTTTCATTACTGTTTCCTTACTATCTTTCCAAGATATTTTCTTAACTTCTTTATCTCGTTTTTTATATATGGCGGCCTTGTCATTTTCGCACAAAAAGACAGAAGTTCTGAATTTTTCCGTTTAAATACTTGCTCTCTATACGATGGTTTTAAAGATGATTTTTCAAAATTCGTACTTTGAATTCCCGCTTCCTGCCAGCTCAACTTCTGATACTCTAAATTTTCTGTTATATTTTCAAAAATATGCTGGCCTTTTGCAGTCTTCACCATTACCAATGAGGTTCCCCATTGATTATATAATGGCTCGCATCTTTTTCTTACTTCCCAAAAATCTCCCAGTGTAATGTCTGCTTCATCATTTTCGTTCTTAAAGCAACATTGATAACAGCTGGGTCTTAAAAATGCATTCTTTATAAAACCACGCATAAATACATCATAACTTCTTGGTTTTTGAATTTTCTTTCCATTTTCCAGCTCTATTTTCAATGTAAAATCAAGCCATCCATTGTCCTTATTCCGAAAATTAACAGACTTTATCGTTTTCCCTTTCGCTGCAGCTTTTAAATATTCTCTCCATATAACCGGACTGGGGACTCCATGACAAATCACATCTACCGTAATTAAATTACGATAGTTTTTTCCCAGGTAAGAATATAATCCACTGATCTGACATGGTGTTCCACTATAAAGTACCGGAATTTCCTGCTTTAAACAGAGTTCTGCCTTTTGATAAGTCTCTTTTACGTTACTTGGAAGATATTTACTGCCCATTAGCGGGAATAGTTCTTCTTCCGTTGACGCCTTGTCATGCATGACTTCCCAGTTTTCATCAAATCTGGCACCAAAGACCACTCCTCCGCATGAAATAACATAATGAGCCAATAAGTAGAAAACACTTCCCGAAGATCCCTTCTGTCGAAGTTTTTCATCTTTGTTGTAGCATGCATATACGAGTGATTCTTTCATCGTTCTTAACTCCTACTTTTCTTATATACCCGTTTAAGTGGTCCTAATACCATATCTTTTTCCTGTTCGTTCATCCCCAGACACCACATGGAAACAGCAAATACCACAGTGAATATTATGACTGCAGCAAAGAACTTACTAAGGCTATCCATAACCCAAACTTTTCTCAAAATAATTCCCAAAATGCAAGGTCCTATCAATGCTGGAATAAATTTTAAAATTTCCCTCCAAAAATAGAGAATATCCAGACCAATTCGTTTTTGGTAATAAATGTTCATAAAAATAATATTTCCAACAATAAGAGAAATTGCAGTTCCTAAAGCAGCACCAGACGGTCCCCATATTTTTATAAACGGAATGCTGATCAGGACATTACTGATTGCTATACACAAGTATACTACCGATCTGACTCTATGCAGGTTCTTTGCCCTTTGAATTTCAATTCCCAGATTCTGAATTAAGGGGATGGTTACCGGCACAATTAACAATAAAGTAATCGCATAAGATTCTATATAATTCTCACCAGCCCATAAAGAAATAAATTCTTTTCCAAGGAAAATGAATCCCATTACAATCAGTGATAACACAATAAACTGAACTCGTCCAACTTTTGTGAAAAGCTTTGTAAGTGCAGTATCATCATTTTCTTCCACAACCAGCTTATTTACCTGTGGGACAAATACATTTGAAATTGCTGTTGATACCTGAAGATACATGTTGTTAAGCTGACTTCCAACACCATATACCGCTACTGCTATAGTTCCACTAAATCTACCTAACAAAAATTTGTCTACACTCCAGTTTACTTGATCTACGATCATATTAATAAAGATGAAAAATGTAAATACCCACATTTCTTTTAATAAACCAAGCTGGAAATTTTTAAAACGCATTTTTATATGAAGATTTCGTACGCAATAAATAATACTTGCAATTAATTTCGCAATGGTCAATCCCGTTGTTACAAGTACCATGGCAACTGATCCATAACCCATAATCAGTAATGGCAATGTAATAAACGGATTAAAGAGATACTGCAATACTCTAAGTAGTCTCTGCAAAAGGAATCTTTCATGCGAAGTCATAAAAGAATCATATACACTTGCAGGAAATGTCAATGCAAGATTAAACACCATTAAAGCCAGCAGGATTTTTGCTTTTGCATATTCTGCGGTTGTAAGTCCTGTTCCGAAAATCCATTGGATATTTCCAAGCATGACAGCGCCACAGAACAGGCAAATTCCAGAAATAATAAGAAAAATCGTCATGAACATACCATTAAAGCTGGCGACTTTTTCTTCATCCCCTTCTTTTTTTACCATTGTATAAAAACGCATATAAGAACTGTTAAATCCAAGACTTAACACGCTTAAATACGATACAACAGAAGCAACCAGCTGATACAGGCCATATTCACTCTGTCCCAACAACCGCAGCATAATCGGTGTGTATAACAGTCCTGAGACAATATGAATTCCTTGTGCCAGATAAGTTAGCAGCACTCCTGCTTTTTTCTGATTTACTTTCATTATTTTATAACCTTTTATTTGTATATTGTTTCATTAACAAATAAGTGGCGCTATCAGCTTCTGACAACACCACTATCTTTTGTTATATTTTACTATGTGTATTTATTTGTTATGTTTTCCACAGCACTGTTTGTACTTCTTGCCACTTCCGCACGGACACGGATCGTTACGACCGATCTTTTTACCTTTTACGATGGTACCGGATTTCTTCTGCTCCAGATACAGCGCATGTTTTTTCTCTTTATCAAAGATCTCATCCCACTGCGGCAGTTCATACAACCAATCAGCTTTTGCATCAACCATGTTCTTGTACAGTTTTTCTTTGTCAAATTTCAGGCTGACAACGGTATCTTCTTCCATCTCTTCGATCGGGTTTGCCTCTACCAGGCTCTCATTGATACCATCCAGGAATCCGGTCATCTCCATAACGCTTAAACCATATTTTTCAGCCAGCTCTTTTACGGTTCCTTTTACTTCCGTATCCGGATCAGCAAGAAGTTTCTCATAAACTCCTTTTTCCAGGTTAAAGTAGTTCGCCCAGAATCTCTGGAGAGTTCCTTTATCTTTTTTCTCATCATAGGCAATTTTATGCCACTCTTTTAATAATGCCATATTAAACCATCCTTCTTTTATTGCTAAAAATAAACATAGAGTAAATATATACTATTTACTTCATTTTTTCAATCTTTTTCACTCATTTTGCTTAAATAAAATACGTTCATTCTTCAGGACATGCCTGCTGGCATATCCATTTTCTTCACACCACTGATCCCATTCTTCGTCATCCCATCCTGAAGTTTCTCTGGAATCCACAAAAATAATATCAGGTACTTTCTCCGGATAAATCTTATAATACTCTTTAAATTTTTCATTATCTAAATTGTACTCTTTGATCCATCCTGAAAAAGACGCATTATTTGCATCTTCTGCCATTAAATATCCCTGTGGAAACATATTATAAAACAAAATATGTTTTCCCTGTAAATCTCCCAGTTCCTGAATCAGTTGATAATTTTCATCGTTTAACTTTTTCTTTTCTTCAGTTGTAATGATTCCTTTTAATGGTCCTTCTGTAATCTCACAGTTTAATGCTTCTCCGTCATCCTCCCAATATACATAATTCATATTAATATATACCTGAGCTGACAACTGCACCAGAATCAGACCCGCAAAACACCACGGGAATATTTTTTCTGTCAGATTCTCTTTGTCGAAATCATACAGCATAAACAGCGATGTACAGGAAGATATCAGGCTGGCATTACACATTACATAAATTCCCTGATTGCTCGACAGATTCATGCAAAGTGCATAAATCATTCCAAGCATCCATCCCTTTGTAAACAAATCCCAGTCCTTTTTCTCTGTCATCCAAAAGCAAAGGATACCGACCAGTGCAAATGGCAAAGCGACTGCATGTTTTCCAATTCCTGAAGTTTTAAATACCGCCAGCAAAACAAGAAACAATGCATTCAGCAGCGTAATGCATACCAGCATAAAACGTCTGTATTTTCTGCAAAGCACCGCTATTATGCCACCCGCCAAAAAAGCCAGGAAATATAGTTTGAACCAGTTTACAAACCAGAATACCGGCTCCATAAAAGCCATTATTCCTTTTTGTTTGTGCGCCGGATCAGTCAGAATATAACCGATGCTTTCCAAAACAGTCGCAAATGAAGTTCTGGATAACACAAAACCAATAAATATCAGTGCAATAAATCCCGAACCTGCTGTCACCCATCCCCAGGCCTCTATTCCAAAGGTTTCTTTTTTCTGTCTTTTCCAGAGACAGGCAATCATATACAGCACATATGCCAATATCATATATGGGCAGCACAATACTGCACAGGCAAGCAAAACCCCGGTTATAAAATGCTGCAGCCGGAACGCTTTTAAATCTGCCATCAGAACGGATGCCATAAGCCAGACTGCCAGCATACCGATGGTGTTGTAACTCAATGTTCTCAGACATGCATGGGTAAAAAGAGCAAACATAATATTGGCAATGGCTGCCATATATCTGTTTCTCTTTCGCAGCAATATATAAGAAACGATTGCACTTCCTGTCAGACATGCCAGATATACATATCTTGACGCAAGATAGATTCCTTCTGTGTTCCCATGGATGAGCAAATAACATTTTACAAATGGATACAACAGGAATCCTACCAGCTGGGATACATGCCATTCATCTGCCAGAAGGCTTTCTCCCTGCGCCAGTCGATAAGGAACTGTCAAATAAAATCCCTCGTCAATATCTACATTTCCAAGTCGGATTCTCGATAAATGTATGAATATCACAGCTGTCAGCAATACCCCAAAAATAACATCTGCTTTATCTAATCTCTTTAATTTTTTCATAATTCCCTCTTATTGAGATATTCTTCGAATGCCTGCTGATCTGACAGCTCGTATACCCAATACTTATCCGTATCCAATACCATGTTCCAATCTTCCGGGATCTCAAAATCCTCTTCTATCCGTTCTTTTTCCATGATCACAGGAAAAGCTCCATCATATACCGGCGTTTCTGTAGATGTAAGCCAGTGTCTCTTCTTCAGCTTATTATTTGCTGTATCCATTTTTATAATGCTTAAATCTATTTTTCCATTTGTCAGTTCTGTCATAAGATTTCCAGGTCTGAAAGTAGAATATCCAAATGTATAGTCACTGTTCATAATGAACTCATACACATCCCGCAATTCTTCATTCTGTGTATTAGCACAGATATTCTTATATTCTCTTCCACCCAAAACAATCATGACCATATAAAAAGCAGCCAAAAGGACATAACCTTTTCTCCAGGGCAGATTTTCCAATAACAAAAGCAATAAAAATAATGCCACACTTCCAGACATTACCCATCTTGCTTCTACCCGGTCTACCAGAATATAAATAAACATTCCAATACCAAAAGATAACAGCGCATAAGCCGAAACCAGCTGCATCTGCAGTGACATTGTTCTCATATTCCGTACAACTTTCCACAGACAGTAAACAATGGTCAATGCAAAAACTACCGCCAGAGCATTGCAGATTCCGCCAAATGAAACCAGCTCATATTCTCCTTCATACCCAGTTACATTCAGGAATGCATTCAGTACATTTTGGAACGTTTCCAACATAATTTCTGCGGGGAAAAATGTTTTTTCCTGCGTATCATAATGATAAACTTTACTTAATATCCCTGCATTTACCAGATATCCGGCAAGTGCAAAGCATAACCATCCCACGCTGAACAAAAATCCGCGTGGCAGATGGAACATGCTGTCATTCCATTCCTTGTTTTCTCTTTCGTTCCACCAGATCCATAAAAAGCCTGCAACAAGAGGCAGATATGCCAACTGAATATGGCGCAGTCCTTCCAGACAGCTCACGAATGCAAGCACACTGCCAAGCGCAAACAGCACTGCTTTTCTTTTCTTACTGAGTCCTTCTTTTTGTGCCTGACATGCAAGTCCCAGTGCGAGAAACCCAATTCCGGTAATTGGAATATAATATGCTTTCATAATCAGATAAATCCACGCGGAACTGATCGGTAATATTGTTAAAAATGCGGTCTTCCAGAAACGATTTTCTGCTTTTTGAGAATCCATACTATACAAGCAAAAATAATAGCTTCCCAAAAATAATATTGTCAAAATAATTTGTCCCGCGATTCGAACAAATTTAAAATCAGAAGTAAAATGAAACAACAACGAGTACACCAACTGTGTATTCAAAATTTCAAGTTCTGTAGAATAATACCAGTTACCGGATAAAATTCCACCTTCTTTAGATAATAATCTTGACATTACAAGTTCTGATGAATCATCTGATCTAAGGAAATTAAAGTAACATTTATAGGTCAGCCATGCATTCAGAATCACCACTGCCACCAGCATAACTTTTCCAAATATAACAAATGCCTTTTCTGTTTTTTCCCTATTCCATTCCATACCCATTTGTTCTCTCTACTTTCTCATCCATTCTATAAGCAACCACCGCAATTTTTCTGCATCCATTGGCGGATAAAATTCTGCCCGTTCATAATCTCCCACGCCATCTCTTGCATACAGGCAGTCTGCAGACAGAATCGGTGCACCAACAGATCTTGCTTCCAGCAATGGTAAACCAATCGTCTCAATGTACGACGGAAATACCAACACGGAAGACGCATACTGTTCAAAGAGCTGTGTTCGCGGCACCGGGCCAATGAACTCGATCGGAAGCTGCTTTTCTTCTGCCTCCGCTTTCAACTTCTTCATACCCTCATTTTCTTCTCCCGTCACGGTCCAGATCACCCGGTAATCTTCCATGCCCTGCTCTTTTAACAACTCACAGGCCTTTAAAAATGTTCGGTGATTCTTATATGCAGGCGGTCCTGCCGGATAGAAGAACGTCGGGCAGGTCTCATCCATCTTCCATGGATGGGTTTTCAGCATCTTTACCGGCGGAAACTTCACTTCCACCCGGTCAGCCGGAATGCCGCACTGACGGATGATCTCTTCCTTCATCCAGTTGGTCTGCACCAGCACCTTTTCCGCTCTGCGGATGGATTTTTTCATCATCCGGCCAAGAATCTGCTGACTGTACCAGGGACGGAATGCCTCCCATGGCTTAAATTTATATTCTGAAAAGGGAAGCGCATTATGTTCATACACCGTCTGCGGCACATTCGTATGTGGAAGTTCAATGTTTTGCAGAGACAATACCCGGTCAGCTTTATATTTTTTTACCAGCTTATGGGCCACGAAGTGATCAAAATACAGCCGGTGCAGCATGCTTTTCTTCACTTCCGGGAAATTCAGTACTTTGATATTCTCTGTCTCCGGAAGTTCATAGACACTGAGTACGAAAATGTATTCATTTTCTGTATCTTTCTTAAATTCTTCATAAAAGCTCTGAAGAACCGTCGCTGCTCCGCCGCTGTCCGCCGCTACATCATAAACCAGCGTTCTCATCGGTCTTTACCTTGTTCATGGCTTTGATCAGAAGCTCCTGACCACGGAATGCATCCTGGATCACGGTATTCTTCTCTTTGCCCTTCAGTACCTGACAGATGTACTCATACTCTGCCTTGATGCCTTTATCCTGTTTCAGCTTATGGGTCACGGTCTTCGTGCTTCCATATTTCTTCAGACGGATAAAGTTATCCATCTCATAGACAGAGCCGTTGGATAATACGCGCAGCTGTTCTTTTGGATACTTTTTGGAACCCATGGAAGAATATACAATGTTTCCGACTGCTCCGGATGCGAACTTCAGAGTAATCAGCACATTATCATTCATGGGATAAGCATTATTGGAGGCTGCAGTTACATTCAGATCCGCCAGCTCGCTGCCATCCAGATACTGAATGAGATCCACAAAATGGCATGCCTCACCAAGAATTCTGCCGCCGCCTGCTGCCTCGTCATGTACCCAGTGATCCTTCGGAATAAATCCCGCATTTCCAATAAAATCATAGACTGCCGGAATCTGGTCCGTCTTCAGATCCTTCTTGATCTGCTGAATGAGCGGCGCATGACGCCGGTTCAGGCCTACGAACAGCTCGCCATCGGATTTCTCATACGCTTCTTTAATCTGCTGTAATTCATCCAGAGTCAGGCAAAGCGGCTTCTCACAATAGACATGCTTTCCAGCATTCAATGCCTCGATGACAAATTTGGCATGGCTGTTATGCTGGGTAGAAACTGCGATCAGATCAATGTCCGGATCTGCCAGCAGTTCTTTATAATCATTGGTCGTATAAGCAAACGGAGTTCCACTATTTGCCTGAGCACCGCCTACACCGCCGGTAGTAGCCAGTCCACGGAACTCAAAGAGTCCCGTTTCTTTCATAATCGGAAGCATGGTGCTGCGTACAAAGTTGCCCGCTCCGATAAGTCCCAAACGGATCTTATCACCGGATACAGATTTCTTTGCCTCCGGATTGTGAATGGTTCCATTCCATTTTTCTTTATTTTCTTCATCATATTTCAGAAGAACGCCGATATAACGCTCATGATTCGGGTTCTTCGTGATCATCTCATAAGCTTCTGCTGCCTGAGCAAAGGGAATCTCATGGGTAATGATATCGGAAAGACTGATTCTTTCCTGAGCAAGCAGGCGGACAAATTCCTCGATGTTGCGGCCTTCGGTAAAACGCACATAGCCGATCGGGTAATCAATACCTTTCTGCTCATAGGTCGCATCATAACGTCCTGCTCCATAAGAACGGGCAATGCGGAAGGAAAGCTCTCTCTCATAGTACGGGCGTCTGTCAATGTTCATCTGGGTTACACCGATCATGCAGATGATACCGCGGTCACGGGCAATGGCTGCCGCCAGGTCCATCGGTGCATTGGTATTGGCTGCTGCGGTGATGATGACTTTATCCACACCACGTCCTCTGGTCAGTGCCTTGGTCGTATCAACGGCGCTGTCATCTCCGGAGTTGATAAATGCCTTCAGGTTGGTACCTGGCATGGTCTTATCCACCACGTCATAGCCAATGACATCACATCCATAAGCATTTAAAATACGGCTCACAATATGTCCCAGAAGACCCATACCGATGACTGCTACGGTCTCTCCCGGTACGACTTCCGCCTGATGGATCCCCTCCAGTGCAATACCACCCAGGGCACAGAAGGCTGCCTGACGATAATCCTGTAATTCTTCCGGAATCTTTGTGAGCATAGTTCTGCTCACCCGGTTGATCTCGCAGTGATAAGCGGTACCTACCATAGCCACCAGATCTCCGGCCTGTACTTCCGTCACGCCTTTTCCGCAGGAAATGACACGACCCACTCCAGAATATCCCATAGGCATCGGTTCTGCCAGCTTGTTAAAGGCACTCTCAATAGTGGTCACAATCCCATCGGTAGAAAGCTTTTCCAACACTTTCTTTACCTGATCCGGACGCTCCAGTGCCTTCTGGACCAGATTCTTGCCGCCGAAAGAAGCAAGGCCTCTCTCTGTACCGGCACTGACTACCGTGTACAAAGTCTCCACCAGAGCCATATTTTCTTTTACCGTGGGCATGGGCTGGTCAATGAGCTTCATGCTTCCGTCTTTTACATTCAGAAATAACTGTTTCATATATTATGTTTCTCCATTCCCTTCTCTACAAGCGGTAGGTTCCATCCAGGAAACAGATATGTCTGGTATCCAACACTACTTTTCCTTTCAGTTTGTCCATATTTTCTCTGATCTCATCATGTCCTACCAGCAGTACCACAAAATCTACATCTGCAAGGAAGCTGTCCAGATCATGATACTGGTTCGGCACCAGATCTTTCTTTACATAGGGATCATAGACTTTGATCTGTCCGCCGCAGAGATGGCGTTCCATGCTCTCCAACATCTGCAAGGTCGGACTTTCTCTCGTATCGTCTACATTTTCTTTATAGGTCAGACCGTAGAGACCTACTCTTCCCACATCGGTCATGTTATTCTCTTTCATGATATTGTGAATCCGTTCGAGAACGAAATCAGGCATACCGTCATTGATCTTTCTGGCTGCCAGAATGATATTTGCCAGGCCCGGATAATCACCTACCAGGAACCACGGATCTACAGAGATGCAGTGTCCGCCGACACCAGGTCCCGGAGTCAGAATGTTGACACGGGGATGCTTGTTGGCAATTCGGATGATCTCATACACATCCATATTATCGGAGCGGCAGATCTTCGCCAGCTCATTGGCAAATGCAATGTTAATATCACGGAAGGTATTTTCCACTACCTTGGTCATCTCTGCAGTACGAATATCCGTTACCACGATCTCTCCCTGACAGAAAGAGCTGTACAGGGCTTTTACTTTTTCACCGATCTCCAGGCTGTCTGCACCAATCGTACGGGAATTATGTTTCAGCTCATATACCATATTTCCCGGAATGATACGCTCCGGTGCATGCACCAGATTGATATCCTCGCCGATGGTAAATCCGTCGGATTCAATGATCGGACGCACATATTTATTGATGGTTCCCGGAGATACGGTAGATTCGATAACCACCGTTGCGCCCTTCGGGCAGACACTCATAACGTTCTGCACTGCCTTTACCACGTAGCTTGCATCCACCTTTTTACTAGCCTTATCATAGGGAGTCGGCACTGCCACGATATACATATCCGTGCTCTGATACTCATGAGAAAACCGGATTCCTTTGCTCACTGCCTCCTGGAACAGTTCGTCAAGACCATCCTCCTCAAAGGTAGTTTTTCCCTCATTCAGGGTATCTACCAGCTCCTTATTATAATCCGTTCCTACAACCTCTACCCCATGTGCTGCAAACATCAGCGCAGTGGGAAGACCGATATAACCAAGTCCTACTACATTAATCATGATGCTTCTCCCTTTCTCTTTCGAATATGATCTGTGTCATGTGCTCACTTCCATCGCCCTCCCAGGCAAGTGAGAGCACCTGTATCTGTTCTATTTTTCCAAATTCCGGTGCATAGGAACAGATGATTCCTTCCCGGTAGATTTTCACCTGATCCTGTTTTTCCAGAATGATACGGCAGACCAGCGTATCATCTTTTTCTTTGACCAATACGGAATTTTCCGCTTCTTCATAATGATAATCCGGTGCCAAGTGAAAATATGCATCTGCATGTCCGTCTACCTGATCCCAGATCTCGACACTGCTGCCTTCTGCCCGGATGCAGCGTCCCTGCTTTCTGCCAGATGCCGTCTTCAGCCTGCCTTTCAGCTCCTGGCTGCCTGCAGAACCGGTTACTTCTGAAATCCGTCTGGCTACCCGGTGTTCTCCCCAGCATTCAGACTGTTCCTCGCCGTCAATCATCACCGTATTATGGGCTGCAGTGCTTCTGAAATATCCCCGTAATGCCCCTTGATACATCCCTGTACCAGAATTCACAAAGACCGGATGTCCCTGTCTGGACAGTTCAAAACTCAATCCATCGCAGTGTCCGTGTCCCGGCATGTAATCCGGCGCAATGGCGCCTGCATCCAGAAGAACCTTCACATCTCCGCTTCGCAGGCAATAATAACCGGCATCCGGGAAAGATGCTTTGTAATCCGGCGTAATTCCGAATTCTTCCCGGAGTGCTGCCAGGAGGCTTACCATGGAACGCGCCACATTATCCCCGGAATCATTGAAAAGCGGCGTCTGTCCCATACCATCTTCCAGAGAATACATAACGTCCGCCATCTTCTTGATCTTCTTACAGAGTTCTTCATAAAAAAGACGGTCCGCTTTCTCCACACCTTTCGCCGCACGCATGAGATCTTCCAGTACAATCTTATGATACATAGGGCTTCGTTCATAATGCATGCCATCCGGCAGAATCTGCTCTTCCAGTTCGTTTCGGAACCGGCTTTTATAATCATCATAAACACCCGGCTCTTTGAAATAGAGAGCACCCAGCATGACTGCTTTTAAATTTTCCAGATAATGATTGCCCAGAAGGTGAAGCTCCAGCTTCTTCTGCAGATGCAGATACTGAGCGTACATACTGTCACCCAGCTTCTGAGCAAATTCCTCATCTTTTCGGAATATCTCGCCAAATCCATCCATACAGATCCAGAGATTGGTAAGCCTCAAAGAAATGGTATAGGGATGCCATCCATCCCCGGTTCCGTCCTGATTATCTTCTATCCAGCGAAAACAATAGTCCCGGAACTTTTCATAATACTTCTGCTCTCCGGTTTCCCGATAGGCTGCTGCCAGCGGAATCAGAAATTCCAGATACTGCAGATTAAAATTCCACAGATGGCTCTTATCCGGATTGGCCCAGTTATGACCACCCGGAGTACCGCTCTCATGAAGCAGTGTCACCGTTCCATTTAAGATCTCTTCCCGGTCAAACCGCTTCTCATAATCCGGATGGGTATCGAGGCGGTTCATCCAGAGGGGCAGTGTTCCCAATGCAGGAGCAAAGGCTTTTGTTATCGCTTTTTTCTTTCTCTCCAGACGGTTCTTCACCAAGAATTTTAACTGACTTTTCTTAAGATAAGACACCGTCCGGTAATATCGCTCAATCTTTTTCCACACGCTTGATCACCTGATAAAGTTTCTCTGTGAGCACCGGGAAGTCGAAGTCCTTTGCACCGTTTTTCGCATTCTCCGCCATCTGGGCATACGCTTCCTCCGGCATATCATGAATCTTTAAGATCTGCTCTGCCAGCGCCTTCGCTGTGCACTCCTCAAGAGACAGACCGCACTGATATTTATCCAGAATACAGTATCCCATCTTCACCGTGGAAATAATCGGTTTTCCACTGGCCATATATTCAAACAGCTTGTTGGAACTGTTGCCTCTGGACCAGTTATAATTTGCCTGAGAATAATTTAGCACATTCACAGACGAACGGCTCAGAATATACGGGATATATTTTTTCTCCACAAACCCTTTGAAAATCACATTATCGATGTGCTCGTCCTGCACTCTTTTTTCCAGTTTCTCCAGTTCGCTTCCGCCGCCGAAGATCAGGAATTTGATATCTTTTTTATCTTTTAATAATTTTGCCGTATCCAGAAGATTGCCCACATTGTTGACCGGGCGAACCGTTCCGGTGTACACCACCTTAAAACTGTCATCCTCCAGATCCGGATCTTTCAGAATATCCTTCTCAATACTTGCATAGTAATCCTTCAGATTCACACCATTGTTGATGTAATGGCATTTGGCAAGATCAATCTTACCGCCGTGGTCTTTATCCCATCCCATCTCTTTGATGTGATCCACGTCGCCTTCTTTGGTGAATACAATAGCATCCGCATGGACATACATCCATTTTTCTCCGGCACTTAATAGCCGTCCTACCAGACTGTTCATCTTTACTTTTCCAAAAGAGAAGATAGCCTCCGGCCAGAGATCCCGGACTTCTACGATAGCCGGTACCCGGAACCGTCTGGCCACCAAAATTCCCGCAATGCTGGTCAGGGGATGGGCACTGGAACCCATGATCACATCCGGCTTTCCGTACTGCTTTGCATAGCCCTTGCTGATCTTTAAAAGTCCCAGGAAGAAGCTCACCATGTTCTTCACACGGGAGATTCCGTTACCTTCATATTTACTCGTCTTAACAAAGACAAAGGGAACCCCTTCCTCTTCGGTCCGAAGATAAGGCTTCCCGTGGGTGTCGACACAGCCTCCGGTCTGATGAAGCTCATTGGCCGCAAAGACTGTCGTCTCAATATTTCTTTCTTTTAAATACTCCCCAAAATAATAGTGGCGGAGCAGCGGTCCCGTAAGGGGGGTCGTCGCATAATGGTTAAATATCCAAAATCTATGCATGGTTCTGTCCTTCCTCCACTCCTTCTGTACTCTCCTTGGTGAACATGATCTTCAGCGTCAGGAAGATCAGACGGATGTCCAGAAGAACCGAATAACTTTCAATGTACATAAGGTCAAGCTTTAACTTGTCCAGCGGAGTCGTATTGTATTTTCCATAAATCTGCGCATAACCGGTCAGTCCGGCCTTTACCTTCAAACGGTAGATAAACTCCGGCGTTTCCTGGCAGAATTCATCGATATATGTCTGGCGCTCCGGTCTGGGACCTACAATACTCATGTCTCCCTTTAAAATATTTAAAAGCTGGGGCAGCTCGTCCAGTCTGGTGGCACGGATAAATTTACCCACCCTCGTAATACGGCTGTCATTCTTCGTGGAGAACTGTGCTCCGTTCTTCTCCGCATCTACGATCATACTGCGGAATTTATAGATATAGAACTTCTTACCTCCGATCGTTACCCGCTCCTGCTTAAAAAGCGCCGGACCATGATCTTCCAGCTTGATGGCCAGTGCCGTCAACAGCATAAAGGGAGACGCCACAATGAGCATGGCTCCTGAAATCAGGATATCCATGGCACGCTTCATAATCCGCTGCTCAAAAGACAGGCCGGAATTTCGAAGAAGGAAAAACGGTGTGTCAAAGGAATGGACGCGGTCTGCACCACGCAGCAGAATATCTGACACCTCCGGAGCCACATAGATCCGGATGGATTTCTCATAACAGAATTTGATCAGATCATTCCGCTTCTGTTCCTCAATGCCATAGAGCATCATAGCATCACAGTCTGCCACTTCTTTCTGTAAGACTGACAGCGGTTCGGAAGCAGATACGCATCTGGTCACCTCGTAGAGATCCTTTCTGCTGGAAATTTTCCGAAGCAAAAGTTCTTTATATTCCAGATCACAGATCAAAAGTAAATGCTTCGGTGGGAACATTTTCCGGAAAATACCATCAGAAATCTGATTAATCACAGCAATGATGATAAGCTCTGGTACACATAATACCAGCATAGGCCATACGGCCGGAAGTGGAAACTGTCCTACCACCATGATAATCTGCATATACATGAGCGCGTTGGCAATCACCGTTCCCAGTGTCTGGGAAAGAATCAACTGTCCCTTGCGGTAGTATGCATATTTCGTTCCACCATACATGTAAATAAAGACCATCAAATAGAGGATATAAAATCCCACCATCATCAGATTACCTTTATTTTCAAACGGATATTGTCTCCGTCCATTATATACATCAAACCAGACATACGCAAAAAGTATCGTCTCTAATGCAATCTCAATCCCTGCAATCCCCAGGCGCAGAAGACGCTTATATTGATCAAATTTATCCATGAACACAGTTACCTCATTATCTATAGTCTTCTGTATTCTATCACTTTCGCGTTCTTTTTACAAGGATTGCAGTTTGTAAATATGAAATAGTCCCGCATGATCCACTTCCGTGCAGGTGGTATTCTCATATAAAGAGGTCAGATATTCCAGTCCTTTGTCAAAGGTACAGATCAGATACACATTATCCCACTGATACAATGCTTCCCGGACACTGGTAATTCCCTGCTGTTCCAGTTTTTCCTTCCACAGCGGGCTGAAACTCATCCAGTCACCCAGAGACATATAGTTCATGGTATACGTCTCATTTCTCCATAACTTTACATCCCAGGTAGTAAATGCCATCGTAGTTACATCATTAAAATAAAAATTCTCCGGATGTTCCGCGCAGAAAGATTTCAGTTTTTCCACATCTTCGCAGCGGTTGCTGATGGCAAGGTTCTGTGTCCGGATCTCTTTTGCATACAAAGCTCCCACTCCCAGCAGTACCAGCATCAGAAGCGTCATTCCTTTTCTTTTGAAAGCATTCGGAATCTGCTCTCCCACAGAATGAAGGCATTCTCTCCACGCCAGTACCACAATGGTAACAAGTAAGAGATTCATACTGTAAATAACTCTGGCCGGAACCCGGCCTTTATAGAGAAGGTAAATCCACAGTACTATCTGGATGCCAATGAGCAATCCCATCTCCACCGCCTGTGTCCACTTCCGTTTTCCAATACACATCAGCAATAAAATGCCAAGCAGAACCATCCCCACGCTCTGAGTAATGTGAAACCTTCCGTCCAGTACCCCCTTTACATAACTTTTCATACTTTCCACCAGCCGATCCATTCTGGTCTGTCCGGATGGCCGTATCTGCTGATAAACTCTGATATACTGCTCAAAAAAATCCGGGGTAATCTGATCATCTGCCACATAATCATAGTTAATCAGCGTCCGTGCCCGACTCTTTGTATCAATTCCCGCTGCTGCATAGAGATCTTCCGCATCCTCGTAGGGAGGAAATGTATAATCCGGATAATCGTAAATATCGGAACGATACTGATTATACTGGTTATAGGCTTTCCATTCCGGGCTTCCATATCCAACCACATTTCCCAGAAAAGCAATTCCCAATACGGTCACCGCCACCATAGGAAGACAGATCTCCCATCTTCTCATTCCCAGGATTCCTCTTCTATGCAGCCGAATGAACCAAAACAAGGAGCAGACCGGAAGAATCATCAAAAAGATTTCTAACCGGATCTGCTGTGTCAGGAAACAAAGCAAAAACAATACTGCAAAGTGTTTTCCTTCTATTTTCTCACTAGTCACATACCAGTACAACACTGTCGCTGCCACCACTGCAGCAGTTGTAGTAAAGGTCAACTGAGTCACAGTCTGAAGTCCCACCAGCAAGAAAATCACCATAGTCAGTGCCACTCTTCTGTTTTGCATACTCCAGTCTTCTGTCTGTCCCTGCACCCGGTATAAAATCAGGCTCATACACCCCCATTGTACCAACAGGAAAAGAAGGCCATACCAATCCACATGCACGGAAATCCGGTACAATCCTGTTAAAATACAAGAATACCAGTATCCCAGAAAAATCGCATGGGGATCCGGATGCCCCAGATACTGTCCGGAGAGAATCTCCATCATACTCCGGTCGTCAATGATGGCATATATAAATGGGGTAATTCCTCTTAATATAGCAATCAAAAGCAATGGATACAGCAATGCTTTTGTCAAATTCTTTTTCATACCGTTTTTATCCTTTTCCATTATTTCTATGTTCATATTACCCCACTTTATGTCGTTGCAAAACCATCTTTTATAATTATTAATAATTCTTTAGATTTAACTGCGAGGAATTGACGTAACTGAAAATTTCTCCTATAATAGTTCAGATATCACTTATTTTAGGAGAACGTTATGATGAAAGAATACGGCGGATACCTTCCCATCGAATTTGCAGCCGGGGCTCCTTATTATTCAGGTGAACATGTCGTTGCCCTGAATTCCGGCCGGTATGCCATTGCCTATGCCCTGAAGCAGCTGAAATGGAATGTGATTTATCTGCCATTTTATATTTGTGCAACTGTTGAGAAAACTATTCGTAAAGAACTTCCCCAGATGCAGATCCGCTATTACCATATTAATGAGCAGTTTCTTCCGGAAGCTGTTTCTTTGAAAGAAAAAGAAGGAATTCTGTGGGTAAATTATTTTGGGATCCAATCTGATCAGATCATTCAAGACATGATACAGCAGTATGATTCCCGGATTCTCATTGACAATACCCAGTCCTTCTTTTCCACCCCGCAGGAAGGTGTCTGCCAGGTTTATTCCTGCAGAAAATTTTTCGGTGTCTCCGACGGTGCTTACGCGATTGGCAGCCCGATCTGCCAGCAGCCGGTTCCGGTCTCTGCTTCCAGCCTGTATACCTCACATCTGCTGCAGAGTTATGAATACGGCACCAATTATTCTTATACACTGAATAAAGAGAATGAAGAAAGGCTCGGCACCTGTGGCATTCAGGCCATGTCTCCACTCACTTCTGCCATGCTGAATGTGGTAGACTATGAGCATGTCCGTCAGAAGCGGCTGGAAAATATGCAGGCGCTCCACGAGATCCTTGGTTCCGTCAACGAAATTACGCTGCACGGATTTCGTCCAACACTGTATTATCCGTTCCTCTGCTCCAGCGAAACTCTGCGCAGAGAACTGATCGGAAAAAAGATCTATGTTCCGCAGCTCTGGAGCGAAACCGCAGAGAATCCGGATTCCAGTGCCTGGGAACAGCATCTGTCCAACTGTCTCTGTCCGCTTCCTGTCGATCAACGGTATGACACAGATGACATGAAAGAAATCGGCAGCCAGGTTCTTTCCCTGATTGGCAAATTATAATTAATCTCAGAAAGGTAATATTCATGATACAACTTAGTTTTGTAATTCCCTGCTATCGGAGTGAACATACGATTCTGCAGGTATTAAATGAAATTGAACAGAAGATGGCGGAACGTCCCGAGATGACCTATGAAGTCATTACTGTCAATGATAATTCCCCGGATCAGGTACTGCAGGTATTGACCGGGTATGCACAAACCCACTCCTGGCTCAGAGTCGTTGATTTTACCAAGAATTTTGGTCAGCATGCAGCCATGATGGCAGGTCTTTCCTATGCGGCAGGCGAACAGATCGTCTTTCTGGATGATGACTTCCAGTGTCCCGTCGACAAATTATGGGATCTTCTGGAGCCTCTGAATCACGGCTATGATGTTTCGCTGGCACAGTATAAATTCGAGGACAGAAAAGAAAGCTTTTTCCGGGTGGTTGGCAGCCGGTTCAACGATTTTATGATGTGTGTCCTTCTGGACAAACCAAAACATCTCCGTCTGACCAATTTTATGGCCATGCAGTCTTTCATTGCAACAGAGCTCCTGCAATATAAAAATCCTTATCCCTATATTGACGGTCTTCTGCTTCGCGCTACCAGAAAGATTGCAGAAGTTCCCATGCAGGACCGGGAACGTTTAAGCGGAACTTCCACTTATAATCTGAAAAAGCTGATCTCCCTCTTTTCCAATGGATTTACCGCTTTTTCGATTATCCCGCTCCGCCTTGCCACCTTTGTAGGTGTCGGCAGTTCCATTCTTGGATTTTGCTGGGGATTATATCTGGTAATCCGGAAACTTATGTATCCGGCACTGATTGATGCCGGTTACAGTTCCCTCATGGCCGTGATGCTTTTCGTTGGCGGCATGATTATGATTATGCTGGGAATCTGCGGAGAATATATTGGAAGGATCTATATCTGTCTCAATAACAGTCCTCAGTTCGTCATCCGGGACACCACCCATATGACACCGGAGAACGATGCCCGTCATCAGGAAACGAGGTAACTATGGATACACCAACCTTATCTGTCATTACTGTCTGTTTCCGGGCGAAAGAGGCACTTTCCGCCACTGTGGACAGTCTCCTTTCACAGACCTGGACAGATTTTGAATATCTGGTCATTGACGGCGGATCCGACGATGGAACGGTTCCTTTTCTTGGACAGCTGGAACCCCTGTTTTCCGCAAAACAGATTCCATTCTGTTGTTCATCCGAACCGGACCGTGGCATTTACGATGCCATGAACAAAGGAGTGAAAAAAGCCCATGGCAAATGGCTCCTGTTCTTAAATGCAGGGGATCTGCTGGCAGATTCCACTACCTTAGAGCAGGTATTTGCACATCCAACGGATGCTTCGATCCTGTATGGGGACACCCGCTGTATCTATGAAGGACAGACCAAATTATATCCTGCACTTTCCTTAGACCACCTGACCTATGAAATGGCATTCTGTCATCAATCCGTCTTTGTAAAGCGTGAACTGTTATTGGAACATCCTTACAATATTTCCTACCGGGTATGCGCAGACCATGAGTTTTTCCTTGCCATGTACCTGAAAGGAGTAGCCTTTGAATATCTTCCCATTCCTATTTCTGTCTACGAAATTGCCGGATTTTCCGATCGGAATAAAGTACTTTCCCACAAGGAAAAAATCCGCATGCAGAAAGAACTGGGGATCTTTCATGTAACCCCTTCCTGGCTTCTCCGGGAATGTTCTTTCTATGGGAAACAGACCTTAAAAAATCTCTTCGGTCAGCGACTGATCCGAATGGTACGAAAAAGACGCCTGCACTAAAGCAGACGTCTTTTTATTTTCTTTACTGGAATTGCCATACCGGAATTCCATTCAGTTCCTTCACCTGCACCGCCTGAACGGCAGCATCGTAATGTTCTTGAATATAAGTTAAAACTGCATTACAGTCTTCTGCCACATAATACGTGTGCGTTCTCTCTGCCAATGCCCATATCGGATTCGGCACTCCCAGGCGTTCCATCTGGGCTTTTGAATATACCTGGTTAAAATCCCATCCGCCATCTGCAAGATTATGATTCATAAAATCCACAGACATGAGTTTTCCCTGTGCCATAAAATCACGCATGGCAAACTTCCGGTGCTCCGAAGTTCTCCACAGATAAACAGCATCCTTGGGTTCATACGTCTGTTCCCATTTCGTCTCATCCGCACCTGTTTTCGCAGTCAGCAAAGACTGATGTGCGCTGAAACTGACAGATGGAAGACGGAATAATACCAGAACGCAGAAAAGAACCACCAGCACAATTCCCGCTTTATGCATGTGCTTTTCTGTTTTAACTGAAGACGCTCTTACCAGCAGAATTCCCATGGCCGCATAAAGCATCACCTGCATGCCACGCTCCGGAAGCCGTCCCACCAGTATCAGGTAGAGCATCATCAGATAGGCTCCGCCCCCTGCAAATACGATTTCCAGCTTTTCATACCACACTGCCTGCGAAAGTAAAATCCACAGTGCAAACAGCACCAATCCAATACACCAGACCCGGAAATTTTTCAATCCATACAATCTGGCAATCAAAGAATAGGTCTTCTGAAAAATATCTTTCAGCCTGATGATAATTTCATCTTTTTTGCCTGCCTCTGCAATTTTCTGACAGTACTGTGTCGTGATTCGTTCTGTATCTGCGTACAGATGCTCTGTCAGACTGGTATAATCGTTCTCCGTTACCGATTCCGGAAGCAGATTTTCCACAGCCTTATAATCTTCCATGGGATAATCCACAATAGTGCTGACCACATCACAGAAGTTTACACTGTCCTCGTATTTTTCAGAATGTTTATACCCATAATCAATGCCAAGAAGCAAGGCAAAGCAAATGATCATCGGTCCAAATACTCTGACTGTTTTCTTCAAATACTGCAGCTTTTCTTCTTTCCCTCTGCTTCCAAACAAAAAATCCATGCCCCAGCCCAGCAGCAGAAACGAAATAAAGGGTACAAAACCGCCCAGCCTCCACATAAGACCACAGCAGATGAAAAAAGTACCTACCACAATCCAGCTTCCATGCACTTCTGTCTTCATAGATCTTAACAGCCATACCATTCCCACGAACGTGAAGAATGCCGCCCACACCATAAAATAGTCTGAAAACAAATTCATCTCAATCGTAAGCAGAAATAACATAGCTCCGGCAAACAGCCTCTCCGGCCAGTGCCGGAAATGCAATGCCACAAAATAACTGATAGATCCGATTCCTGCCAGCAGTACGACCTTTGTCACCAGCGTAAAAGCATCAGCCGTCGGAAGTACCTTTCCTATGAAAGACATAATCCAGCAAAGCACCGGATTCAACACCATGCTATAGGTATCTTTGTCATAAACTGCACCAATTACCATGGAAGTGATAAAATTATCCACATTGGTATAAATGGGCTGAAACCAGCTAAACGCTTCTACCAGAATCATCATACAAATGACATAGATCCAGCACTCTCTTTTTTCTTTATTCTTCACGCGGCTTCTTCTCCCTCAAAATGCTGGCAATAAACACCAGAATACCAAACATGGTCAGTACCTGTGCCCGGTAAGTATACCAGTAATGGATCTGGGAATGGTTGGACATGACCAGATACCAGATATACGGATACAGTGCCACCAGACCGATAGGCAGGCAGGCTGCAATTGTCTTCTTATCCTTCAGCTTTTTCACCAGGATCAGAATGATAAATACCAGAAGTACTACCATCACTACTTTGCTCCAGCTGATGATACCACCATCCTGCACATTCATCCATGCCTTCAGGTTCTTCTGTAAAGTTCCGATCCGATCCAGCGGCTCATCCTCGCTTCCTTCCAGACGATACTGTACCACACTCATGGTTCTCCAGAAATACCGGACTCCCAGCACCACTGTGGCAATTCCCCACTTGGCAATCCAGGTCAGGGCATATCCCAGTCCCCAGGAGACGGAAGATTTCACCGTAAAGATCAAATTTTCCTTCGGATCTGCCGCCTCATCCCGGATTTTCAACCAAAGCAGCACCACAAGGGGAATTCCAAGTGTAATAATCGGATAGGTCAGAAAATCAAAGAAATTCTCTACCATCCCTACTACAAAGAAGTACAGCATAAGATTCATGGTGCAGTCCTTTTCATACCGGGTCAGCAGCACGATCAACGCACCGAACAAAACCGCAAAAGTAGTAAAGAACTGGAAGCAGACCGGAAGGAACACAATATATCCACTGGTCACCGCAGCCACATAACACATGGCCATGGCCGGTTTTAACTTCTTCGCCATGAGCCAGGCACTCCAGAAGAACAGAAGATGGAACACAAACATTCCCAGGAAACGAAGCTCCTGCACCTGAAAAATCACCGTCAATGGACGCAAAATCACCTGATAGCCATGCCAGTAGCGGGGATACTGATTCACACTCACGGATGCCTGAATGGGATTATAATAATCCCGGTTCTGAATCAGACTGGTATACATCAGTTTATCCGTATGCTCATCAATGATTGCACTGTGCCGATAGAAAAAATACATAGGGTATTCTCCCTCATTGTCAATCACCTCTACTGATTTTTCCACATTGTCCTGAATCCATGAGGTGGGAATACAATACACCAGCGTCATGGACAGGAAAAATACAGCAATCAGCGCAAAAAACGTCTTTGCAAATGGCTTTAATCCTTTTATTCTTCCCATTTTCTTGTATCCTGTCCTCTCTCGTAATCCTGATCTACAAAAATCGCAAATTCATCCGTTTCGTGATACAGCTTGTACCCGTAATCTTCCCAGTCTCCATTGTACGTATGGCTCTTGGACACAATCACAAAAGTACACTCCTCTTCCTTTGCCAGAGGAGCTGCCTTCCCCACATCAATCTCTTCTTCCTGCAGTGCCCAGTAGAGTTCAATCATAGGGCCTACCATATTGTCCTGAGGCACATTATACTGCAGGGCATTTCTGGCATATTCCAGTGTCAGAGATGGATCCCGCAGCCGCAGATAGGGGGTCAGCCGGTTGGATGCCACCACATGTACATTCTCCGGAAGAAGATCCGCCATCTCCATGACATTTTCCGGCACCTTATAGTCATTAGTGGCTGCTTCGAACCACTCGGAAGAAAGCACACATTTTCCTCCCAGTCCAATGACTGCCAGTAATACCAGAAATGCCCCCTGTCGCCAGAGCCCGGAAAACCGTTTCAGCAGAAGACATCCCGCATAAGGAATGATCACCGCCAGAAGTAAAAGCCACAGGATTCTCCAGTACACATTTTCTCCCAAAGCCTTCATGAAAAACAATCCAGTCAACGGACACCAGTAGAAAAATAAAAATACCAGCGGCAGAATTCCCAACAGAAGCTTCCGCATCCATTCTTTCTCCTGCCAGAGAATCCATAGAATTCCAATCAGTAACATAGGAAAGATCCAAGCGCCGCTGAAGGTATCCGTAAAATCTGTTTTTGCAATTTCCAAAAAGTTCTGCATACGAATTCCTTTCCTAATGAGTCAGTATAATATAATAAATTCCAAGAATCACACAGGGAAGGCAAGCAAGTGCCCCTTTCACTACATAGGAAATACTCTTCTTGCGGATTCCTGCCAACAGCATGGCCGTACCGACAAATACCGGAGTCAGCATGATTCCCATGGAGGATAACAGACATCCTGCCAGACAGGTAAGTCCCAGCAATATAAAATCGGCAACCTGTTCTTTTTCAACGGTCCGCAGAATCCAGTAAAACAACGCTGGGATTAGAATCGTCGCCAGAATTCCTTTTCCCACCCAGGGGGTAATGCTTAAGAAGGTAAGTCCTGCCGTATGTTCCCCGCTCATGAACAGATGGAGCATCACCGCCATGGCAAGGAACATGCCCTGAAGTTCACGATCTTCCGGGAACAGCTTTCTTCCAATCAGCACATACACCAAATAGGCCACTGGCAGAACCAGCCAGGGCAGAATGGTATGGGCCATAATGGTAGGAAGTACACCCACAAGCTTCGACAGCCATGCATAAAAGATTGGCCACAGAGATAAGACATACCGCTTGTCAAAATCCGCAAAGGTTCCCGTCTCCGGATAGACCCAGTAAATCTTATCCGTGGTCAGTGCCGTGTTGGCCAGATTCACATAATAGGTATCGTCCCATTCCAGATACATGTGATGTGCCAGATAATATAATTGCCAGATAATTAATACAATTGCCACCAGATGCCCCAGTGTCAGATTCTGTTTCCAGTCAGATATCTGTGCTTTTCCGTCCTCCAGAATCTCCCTCCAGCAAAAGAATCCTGCCACGGTCAACGCTCCTGCTGCTGCCGTATAGACCCACACAAACGTGTGAAAAGCTGCCAGCTTCATGGTCATGGGAATGAGAATCACTTCCATCAACGCCCACCAGCCCATGCAGCCCACCAGGATTGAAAACAGGAATCCTTCCTGTTTTAATTTTAAGATATGACGAATCGTATAACCGCTAAGCGCTGTTCCCGCAAAAAACAGCACTGCCGTCAAAATAGTCTCCAGTAACATCCTTCTGCTCCTCTATTTTTCCAGTCTCCAGAGTTCCTGATCCTCAATATTGGCATCATAAATCACCTGAACCCGATCTTGATATCCAAAGTACTCCTCGATCTTCTTCTGATCAAAAATGGATACATAAGGATGGTTCCAAAAATGATAGCCCAGTTTTGCATAACCGCCTTCATTGGTCATGGCATTTAAGTTTTTCACACCCATCAGGCAGGTCAGGCAGAAGAAGAAAATAGCCACAGCCTTTTGTATTTTCTCCTGTCCCATGGCCAGATCCACTACCAGCGCACATTCCACCACTTTGAAAATAGCGCCATAGCGGCTGGCATAATAAGAACTGCTGCACAGCAGCAGATACGCACAGACGCCGCACAGGTAGGTTTTCCACAGTACCTCCGTCTCCGGGCGGATCTTATCCACATTTTCCCTCGTCCAAAGGTAGAGAACCGTTAATACTGCCGCCGCTGCCAGCCGTTCTCCTACGGCAAACCAGCTGACTTCTCCTGCCAGCAAAAATTTCTGCACATGATAAACCGGGATCAACCGTGCCAACAGCTGTTCTACCTGACCGATCTGTAGGATCAGTCCTCCCACTGCAGATAGTCCAGCCAGTGCCATCATGACATTCACCGGCAGATACATAGCCGGAATCAGCACCAGCCAGGCAAGAGCCACCCGGTGGAAGGAAAAGGTAATAAGGATGGTCACTACGTAAGCAACCCATTTTCTCTCCATCAGAAATGGCAGGGCAATTCCCAGAAACAGGCAGACCACCAGTCCCTGGCGGAGTCCGGATACCATATATACCAGATACAATACCGGATACAGCATAAATAGACCTGCTGTCCTTCCCTGCACGAACCGTTTCACAAACCGATGAAGGAGCAGCATTTCTGCCAGACCAAGTATAGAAGCAAATACCCAGAAAGGTGCGCCAAACACTTTAAATGCCGCAGATAAGAGTCTCCATCCGATCTCCGGATAAAATCCGCAGATATATCCCTGGGACAGATCGATGGCTACCGGAATCGTCTCATAGAGTCCCTGATAAGTCACATAATCCGTTCCCTGTCCGAACCGGAAGCAAAGGCAGCCAATCATGGCCGCCCAGCAGATCCAGTATGCATATGTTTTGATCTGCGGACGGAAGTACTCCAGAAGAGTCCCCGCCGCCAGCAGAAGAAATACTAATAGATAAATGCTCATGCTTTTCCTTCCAGAATGTCTGCGATCCGCTTACATGCAAAGCCATCCCCGTAAGGATTGCTTGCGGTACTCATGGCTTTGTAAGCTTCTTCATTTTCCAGCAGAAGCTTGAAATTCTCATAGATGACCTGTTCATCGGTTCCCACCAGCTTCAATGTACCGGCCTTGATACCTTCCGGACGCTCCGTGGTATCCCGCATAACCAGAACCGGCTTTCCAAGAGAAGGAGCCTCCTCCTGAATTCCGCCGCTGTCCGTCAGAATCAGAAAGCTTCTGGACAGGAAATTATGGAAATCCAGTACATCCATCGGTTCAATAATATGAATCCGTTCATCATCTCCCAGAATCTCCCGGGCCGTCTCACGGACTACCGGATTCATATGAATGGGATAAATAGCCTTCACATCCGGATGCTCGTCGCATACCCGGCGGATGGCGCGGAACATATGCTTCATAGGCTCGCCTAAGTTTTCCCGCCGGTGTGCCGTAATCATAATAAGACGGCTTCCCTTTGCCCACTCCAGCTCCGGATGGGTATAATCAGAGCGGACCGTAGTCTTCAATGCATCAATGGCCGTATTTCCCGTCACATAGATGGTATCCGGGTTCTTACCTTCCTTCAGAAGATTCTGCTTCGACAGTTCTGTCGGTGCAAAATTATAGGCTGAGATGATACTGACCGCCTGTCTGTTAAATTCTTCCGGATAAGGAGAATAAATATTGTAGGTACGAAGTCCTGCCTCCACATGTCCTACCGGAATCTGCAGATAAAAGCAGGCCAGTGCCGTCACAAACGTAGTAGAAGTATCTCCATGTACCAGTACCACATCCGGATGCACTTCCTCCAGCACCTCTTTGATCCGGTTCAGAATATTGGTTGTCACGTCAAATAAGGTCTGACGGTCTTTCATGATAGAAAGGTCATAGTCCGGAACCACATCAAAAGCCTCCAGTACCTGATCCAGCATCTGCCGGTGCTGTCCGGTAACGCAGACTACCGTCTCAATTTCTTTTCTGCTCTTCAGTTCATTGACCAGAGGGCACATTTTAATGGCCTCCGGGCGTGTGCCGAATACCAGCATCACTTTTTTCATGACTGTACTTCCTCCAGTCTCCGGCGAATGCGCTCCGCCAGTTTCTCATTATTTTTCTCCACATGAACACGGGCGGTAAAATTCTTTACTGCCTGCTGCCATTCGTCATACCGTTTCGCAATGGTCCGGATAGCCTGCTCATAATTATCCTCCGCAATACCGATGCCATATTTTCCGCAGAAATCAGCAAGGGGCGGATTGGTGGAAGTCACCACCGGCTTTCCTTCAAAAAGGAATTCATAGATCTTGCCGCTAGCGCAGTATTTATTATTCAGGTCGTGCTGATGATAGGTCACCATGCCCACCTGGCTGTTTTCAATAAAATATTTCAGATGATCCTGATCCATCCGCGGGAAAATCTTCACATTGGTCAATCCCAGATGACGAATGGTCTCCCGGATAATCAGCTCATCCTCCTCATCACTTTCTCCAATGAGGAACAGTTCATAGCCGTCTCCCAGTCCCTTCATGGCCTGTACCATGCGGGAAGTGGTCCGGCTGACATCACAGCCTGCAGTGGATATAATGCGGAATTTCTTCTCTTTAAAAAACTCTCCACATTCCTCTGCCACATGCGCTTTTGCTTCCGGGCTGCTGTATTCCAGTCTCCTGATATTTTCATAATTCAGCGGCACTTTCTTAAGGCCAAACATCTTTACCATAATTCTGGCACGGAAAGCATTGGCTGCAATGACTACATCCGAATGTCTGGTAAACATTTTTTCCACCAGACAGCCAATCTTTCCCGGGATACCGGATGCGCTGCGGATGCTGTAAAGCTCTCGGCAGTCCTGCACCACATATTCTGCACCACTGATTCTCTTTGCCAGATAGCCGGGAATAATTCCCTTCCGGTTGTCTATGAAAATCAAATCCAGCTTTCCCTGTTTCTTTGCCTGACGGCCGCAAAACCGGATAAAATCCATGTATCCATGGTCTTTGTAAACGATATGCTGCTTTTCCTGGGGCTGCTCATCTCCGTCACCACGGGTAATATAGGTCACATCCCCCAGGTCTTTTGCCACTTTGATCAACTCCCGGACACGTCCGTCATATCGAAAATAATCATAGGATATCAATAATATTTTCATGCCTTTGCTCCTGTTTTCTCACGAATCAACCGGATCACCTTCTGCTGATCTTCCTCTGTCAGATAGGGAGATAATGGCAGCGCCAGTACCCGGCCGCAGATATCTTCTGATACTTTGAAGGTTTCTCCATAGAGTTCACATCCTGCAAAAGCGGTCTGCTGATGCATTCCCTTGGGATAATAAATCATGGATGGAACATCCTGTTCTTTTAAGTAAGCCTGCAGACTGTCCCTCTCTTCCTTATCCTTCAGAAGGATGCTGTACTGTGCCCAGCCGGACAGATATCCCTCCGGAATCTCCGGCACCTTCACGCAGTCTTTTAACTGCTCGGTATAGACAGCTGCCACCCGGTTCACATCCTCCAGTTCATATTCCTCAAATGCCTGCAGTTTTACCTGCAGAATCGCTGCCTGGATGGTATCCAGACGGGAATTCATACCGATTCGCACATTATCATATTTTCCGGTACCTTTTCCGTGAATCCGATAAGATTTTAAGAGAGCTGCCCACTCGTCATTGTCCGTGAAGACCGCACCGCCGTCTCCATAGCATCCCAACGGCTTCGCCGGGAAGAAAGAAGTGGTGCTGATGTCACCGAAGCTTCCCACACGTCTGCCCTTACAGGCACCACCGAAGCCCTGGGCACCATCCTCCAGAATATACATTCCATACTGATCCGCGATCTTTTGAAGCCGGTCATAATCTGCCGGAAGTCCGAAGAGATCCACCACTACCATCACTTTCGGTGTTAATTTTCCTTCTGCAAGGACTGCTTTCACCGCCCGTTCCAGGCTGTCCGGGTCCATGTTAAAGGTATCTTCCAGTACATCCACAAAGACTGGTGTCGCTCCTTCATAGGCAACGGTCTCTGCGGAAGAGAAAAAGGTAAAGTCCGGCACAAAGACTGCATCCCCTTCTCCGATGCCCCAGGTCATGAGGGCCAGGGTCAGCGCATCCGTTCCATTGCCGCAGGTAATGCAGTGTTTCACTCCCACATATGCGGCCAGCTTTTCCTCCAGCTCTGCCACCTGGGCGCCGCTGATATAATTTGACGCCTCCAACACTTTGCTGATGGCCTCGTCCATAGGCTTTTTCAATACCTGATACTGTTTCTTCAGATCGCGAAACTGCATGTTAATCCTCTCCTTTGATCCGCTGCAGCAGATTCCAGATTCCCTCTGCTGAGTTAAAATTCTCCGGTACAATTTCTTCTGCCGGGATCTCCACCTCAAACTGATCCTCCAGCTCTGCGATCAGGGTGATCACATCAAAGGACTCCAGAAGACCGTCATCAATCAGCTCTTTTTCTGTTTCAAAATCAATTTCCGGCTTTAAAGAAGCCAGTAACTCCATTAATTCTTCCATTGCTTTTCTCTCCAAAAA
Organism: Clostridiaceae bacterium Marseille-Q4143; assembly: GCA_018228645.1. GTDB lineage: Bacteria > Bacillota > Clostridia > Lachnospirales > Lachnospiraceae > Hominiventricola > Hominiventricola filiformis. Next base: position 1,906,682 of record CP073693.1, on the reverse strand, counting down.
ATAGTTCTGTCGCCAGATTCAAGTTATTGTAACACGAACCCCGATACATGGCAATCTTTACCTTTCCATATTCAGAGTCCAGGTTTCCAGCTGGTCGCGTACCAGCTCTGCCCCCTTCTCTTCGCTGTATAAATAAATGGCCGGCATTTTTCTGCTTAAGAACAGATAAATACCTTCTGTCACGGAATAGGCTCCGATATTGTGGAACACCAGATAGTCTCCCACTCTGGCATCCTTTAACACCAGTTTTTTCAACAAAATATCTGACACGGTACAAAGAGAGCCATAGATCGTCCACTCCGTCTCCTTCTCCTCCAGCTCGTGCTGCGGGAAATAAGAAAGGATCGGTGTCTTCATGGCCATATTCTGTCCGTAATAATTCACATGGTTGATACCGCCGTCCACGATGCACACATTCACCGCATCATTGATTTTCTGGTCCATAATCTTCGTCAGATAATAACCGCAGGAGGCGGTCAGGAACCTGCCCATCTCGAAAATCACTTCATAGGGGCGCTCTTCCTTAAAAATCTCCGTAAACGCATCCAGAAGTTTTTCGTCTTCCTCAAAGTCGTCTTTGGTAAAATACGGAACCCCCAATCCCGGACCGAACTCCAGCTCCTGGCTTACAAAGCCTTCTTTCTCTTCCAGCTTCTGAATGAAGTCCTCAATATATGCCACTTCTCCGGCAATTTTTTTGATCTGCTTTTTCTGGGTTCCGGTAAAATACTGAAGACCCCGGATAGTAAGATGGGGATATTCATCTCTCTTCTGAATAAGCTCTGTCACATCTGCTTCGCTCATACCGAACTGATTGCCGCTGGTCACCCGAAGGAGAATCTGGACTTGTTTGTCCAGTTCCTCTGCACAGTGGTTCACCAGATAAAACTGCTGCTGCGACTCTGCTGTAAAATGCTGTACTCCCTGTTCCATCGCATAACGGACATCTTCATATTCTTTATTGACTCCGGAGAGCACGATTTTCTCCATTTTCACGCCATTTTTCACGCAGATATGAAATTCTCCAGGAGAGCACACTTCATAACGCTCCACTTCCTCGTCCATGGCCTGCAGAAGAAATGGATTTGCTTTAATGGCAAAACAGAGCTTTGCCGGCTTTACCTTCTCCGCCACATGGGCTGCCCGCGCCTTCAAAATATCCGTATCAAATACAAAGGACGGTGTCTTCAGTGACACAGCTAAGTTTTCCAGTTGTCTCTCGTCCATATTAGTTCCTTTCCTCATAAGAAGCCATCAATGCTTTCCGATCAATCTTTCCATTCTTGGTCAGGGGCATGGCATCCACCTTCTGAAATACATTGGGGATCATAAACCGGGGCAGCTTCTCTCCCATGCCCCGTATAATCTCTTTGGATTCCAATTCGCCCACATAAAATGCAATGATTTTTGTATTCGGTTCATCATAGATGCAGCAGACTCTGGAAATCCCCTCCAGCGCCTGGCAGGCTGCCTCCACTTCTCCCAGCTCAATCCGGTGTCCCATATGTTTGATCTGGAAATCCTTCCGGGTGGCATAGTAGAGTTCCCCGTCTTCTCCGTATCGTCCCAGATCTCCGGTCCGGTACATGGACTCCAGATACCGGCGGTTCAGCGGATTCTGCACAAAGACCTCCGCTGTCTTCTCCGGATTGGCATAATAGCCAAGGGCCAGTGCCGTACCCGTCACACAGATTTCTCCCAGCACACCCGGATTTTCTGCTGTCACCAGATGGTCTTCCTCATCCAGCAGGAATACCCGCTCATTCGGGAATGCAATTCCGATGGGAATCTGCTCTTCCTCCGTAAAATCCTTTTTAATCTCATAATAAGTACAGTTACAGGTAATCTCCGTCGGTCCATAGAGGTTCACATACCGGGCCTCCGGCAGATAGCTTCTCCAGTAATTCAGATGTTTTACCGGCATCACCTCGCCGCTGAACATGACTCTGCGAATGCTTCCCGGCACCTTATAACGAAATCCTTTTAACATGGAAATGATACACAAAGCTGATACTGCCCAGGTAAGGCTCGTCACTTTTCGGTCATCAAGGAAATCAATCAGTTTCTTAGGTACCGAGAAAAATTTTTTTGGAATCACTTCCATCGTAGCACCGCATTTGAGCGTCGGGTAGAGATCCTTCACTGACACATCAAAGTCAAAGGGTGCCTGATTGGCAATGACATCCTCGGAAGTAAATCCGAAAATCTCTGTAAAATGTTCCGTAAAATCAATGACGGAGCGATGGGATACCACCACGCCTTTGGGTACTCCGGTAGATCCGGAGGTAAACATGGCATACAGAGGATCTGTATCACAGGCTCCTTTTCTGCGGGCTTCCAGAAGTGACTCCTTCACTTCCGTCTGTACCAGATCTTCTGCCAAGAGGATCTTTCCCTGAAATCCCAGTCCTTCTGCTTTTTCTTTTAATTTTTCCGTGGTCACCAGCACCTGCGCATCCAGTGTCTCCAGAATGAGCCGTACCCGCTCCACCGGAAGCTCCGGTTCCACTAACGTATAAAAGCAGCCTGCACAGACTGCTCCCATAAACACATTCAACGTCCACGCTTCCTTCTCCATAAACACCGGCACCGGTGCATTGGGGGAAAGTTCCGCCGCCAGGGCACTTCCCATCCTTCTGGCATTCTCCTGGACCTGTGCAAAGGTAAAGCTGTGCTCCAGATCTTCAAATGCCGCTTTCTCCGGGCAGGAAGCCGCACTGGCTTCCAGATAATTCAAAATATTCTGAATCTGCATGGAATTGAACCTCTCTATTTCTTCTTGAATTCCGGTACTTTCCGCGCCGGATTTCCAAACTGTTTCTCACCTTCCGGTACATCCTTAATGGCCACCGCACCAATTCCCAGATAAGCATGATCTCCTACGCTGATCCGGTTGGTGGTCACGGACATGGGCGCCACATAGGTATGATTTCCTACCTGACAATGACCGGAAATGCTGGATTTTCCGCTGATCAGCGTCTCCTCGCCAATCCGGCAGTTATGCCCCACATCTCCTACCAGTCCGATCATGGAACCTTTTCCAAGAACGGTCGGTCTGGTATCTCCAGCTGCCAGAACAGCACCTGCCAGCAACAGGCAGCCATCCTCAATGATGGTTCCTGCCAGATGGGGCAGAGTCCGGCATGCACCGGATTCCGGGCGGTAAATATCCGCATCCTCCACACCGATCATACAGTGTTCCTTAATCTGAACGTCATTTCCGATCCGCACATGGTCTTTAATGATCGTTCCTGCACCGATCTCGCAGTTATCTCCAATGACTACATCCCTGCCGATGACACAGAAAGGAGCAATGCTCACATTTTTTCCCAGCTTCGCATCTGCACTAACGTAGCTTCCATTTTTCATAAACAGATCTTCACCCGGCATCATGCGCTCCATCCGGAGCAGCAGCTCACCGTACAGATTTTTCGGTATGCTGCTTTTTAACTGCACTGATGAAGCATCCAGGGAAAGCGCTGTCTCTTCCCTGGTGATAAAGATGCTTTCTTTTACCTCGCTGCAGGTTTCCGAGATGCTGTTCTTCACAAAAATCACGCTGTGATCTTCCGGTGCTTCCGGGTCTGAGACGCCCCAGATGGGAAAATCTGCCGTCTCTCCCGGAAAACGATCCTGTAATAATGCTTTTGCACTGATTTCACATACTTTCAGCATTTTTAAAATCTCCAGAATTCAAATAAATATTTCAGATTCGTATAGACTTCCAGGTTATTGTCAAATACATCATAAATATCATCCACCCATAAAAGGAGGAAATTCAGGAATATGGTTAATATAGTCATCACAAGGATCTTATTCCGCAAAGATGCTTTCTGTCCTTCATCCTTGATTCCATTTAGCTTTGAAACAACGCAAATGATGATTACAATATACAATAACCACAGGAAATCAGACTGATACCGCTCTACGATACCACCCATGTTCGCATCTGCTGCAATCATAATTACAATGCTGATTACGGATGCAAGAACCATGGCTTTTAATACCGGACGGTTTTTCCGGTCGGAATCACTCTTTTTCCAGAACAACGCCCCGCCAAAGATCAGGAACAGCAAGGGATTATACCAGAGAGCTCCACCAAAGTGCGGTTCATAAACTGTCTGTCCAATATAGCCTGTCTCCAGCTCCTGAAAACTCAAAAACGGGAACTGGGTCGTCACATGAAGCGGACGCAGCAAATACTCATAAATTCCATTTCCTACACGCGCCAGGTTCCAGCCTCTGTGTGTGACATCATTAGTCGTCAGGTTATAAGTCGATCCAAACTCAAACGGAGACTGGAATCTTACATAATTATATGTCATGACAGCCGCTGCGACGATAACAAACGGAATACACAGACTGAGAATCTGCTTCCAGTTCTTTACCGGACGAAAATGTTTTTCCTCCACAAACTCTGGCAAGAACAATACCAGACCAAATACCATGGCCAGTAAAAACTGCGGACGGCTGGCTGCTGTACTGGCAATCAGAAGTGATCCCAACAAAAGATAACGGATCTTCAGTTTTTCTCCCTGTCCGGCCCGGATCCAGCTTGCCAGTCCAGCCAATGCAGATACCAGACCCATAATGATACAGGTCTCATACACTGCAGGATTCCGCATAAGCACCGTCACACCGGTTCCAAAGAACAATGCCGTTGACAATATTGGATATAAGAGATATGAACTGGACCTAAACCAACGGCTGAAAATTTCACGCACCAGCCAGAAACTGGCTCCTATCAGCAGAATACTCAGTATTCCCACCACCAGGTCTGTTCTGAGCATAATTCCCGTCAACGCATAAATCGGTAGATACATCAATAATACTGGAAGAATACCAAAATAAATATAATATTTTCCATCATAATATGCATAATCCCATTTATACTCTGGCTGATCTTTATGTCTTACCTGCAAATATTCTCTCTGATTAAAATCATAAGGGTTATCCATTTCCTCCAGATACTGTGGAGGTTCTTCATCCAGATACAGCCTGCCATCCATAATAGCTTTTGTCAATTCCTGATGAATCTGTCCCCCCCTGGGGCTGAATGTATTTAACTGCACCATGCCAACTACACCAATACACAGTATCAGCATCACTGCCAACACTGCTCCGATGCACTTTTTATTTTTGCATCCTTCTTCAAAAGAAATGCCCCAGATTTTTTCATTTTTTCCTCTCAGAAAATACAGAATTCCGAGGATTGCATAAATCAGTAATACTCTGTCCAGATGGAAAAACCATGGTTTTGCCTGATTGACCCCTATCTCATTCACCCAGAAAAATCCGTTATGAATCACATCAAAACTAATCTGAATACTGTCTGCCTGTCCGTAAAAATGAAGATCAATCCATTTACTTTCTTCTACGTTCTCAACGATGTTCTGAGTTCCCATCAGATAATAACGGGCATTTCCTTCATCTTTTCCGTAGATTTCTACTGTCACATATCCGTCCGGACTTCCCACATCCACATAAAGGTTATGGACATTCCTTGAAAAATCCGTCAGTTCTTCATAGCAGCGGTCTCCATTCAGACACTGAAGTCTTCCATCGTCTCGCTCTTTAATTCCCCGTGACAGCGAAGCTGTAAAGGAGGTTTCAGTTCTATCTGCCACCAGTCCTTTTACCGCAGAGAAATTAAATACAAAGATTTCCAGTAAAAGCGGAAGTAGAAGCAGTATACAGATTGTGACTTTCTTTTTTGTAAATTTCATATATTAGTTCTCCGAAAATTCCCCTGTCATATCCGTACTCTTAAAATTCTTCAACGGCAGCTTCACCGGCATGCCGTCTTTCTGGCTCTTATAGATAGCCAGTACCATCTCCAGTGCATTTCTGCCTGCGACTGCATCCACATAAGGCTTTCTGTCCTTCTGAATAGCGTCGATCATATCTGCATAGAGGCTAGTATGTCCATTGCCGTACACATTGCTGGTGGCTTCCTCCAGATGCTTGTTAGCGCTATCCATTTCTGTCTCGTCTGCAAAATCCCACACATCAATATTGTTGGTGGACTTCCCGCCGATTTTCACGGTTCCGGTCTCACCAAAGATATATAATGTCTCCTCCAGATTCTGTGGATAGACATTGGTGGTTCCCTCGATAGTAGCAATAGCTCCATTTTTGAATTTAACCACTGCCATTCCCACATCCTCCGCTTCCAGATAGTGATGGAACTGCTGTCTGGTGGAACCATATACTTCCTCTACTTCATCTCCAAACATCCAGCGCAGAAGATCAATACCATGAATACACTGATTCATGAGCGCGCCACCGTCAGATGCCCATTTGCCTCTCCAGGGAGCCTGATCATAATAGTTCTGATTCCGGTTCCAGCGCACATGAATCGAACCATGAGAAAGCTTTCCGAAACGTCCTGCTTCCATGGCTTTTCTTGCTTCCTGCACCGCAATGTTAAAACGGTTCTGATGGCAGGCAGCCACTTTCACATGTTTCTCCTCAGAACGGCGGACGATCTCATCCGCATCCTCTATGCTCATGGCAATGGGTTTCTCAATGATACAGTTTACACCATGATCAATACAGTACAGAGCAATCTCTGCGTGGATGCCGCTCTCAGTGGCAATACCCACCAATTCCGGCTGTACTTCCTCAATCATTTTTTTATAGTCTGTATATCTGGCAATGGAACTGTCTTTTTCCAGTCCATGTTTTGCCAGCAGTGCTTCCATCTGCTCCGGAACCACATCGCATACCGCTGCAAATTCCAGCTTGTTGTTCACAACCGCCTTCACATGATTCGTTGCAATACGGCCGCATCCGATCAGTGCATATTTCATTTCTATAATACCTCGATATTCTCTCTGTTCTTCAAGTTCTTCATGACATTCTTTGTATCAAAAATGGCTTTGGCATGCTGCTGCACGAACTCATAATCCACATTCGTATGGGCTGCTGTTACCATGACCAGATCTGCACTCTCCACCAGTTCTTCTGTCAGTTCCGGCTCACTGTCACGCACCTGACCTTTGAATTTATACTGTCTTACCCACGGATCAAAATAAACCACTTCTGCTCCCGTGTGTTCCAGTTCCTCAATCACACGTAGGGCCGGGCTCTCCCGGTAATCGTCAATATCCTGCTTATAGGCTACGCCCAGCACCAACACTTTGGAGCCGTTCAGCGCTTTCTTAAAGCGGTTCAGTACTTTTCCCGCACGCTCTACGCAGTAAGCCGGCATCTTGTCATTGATCATCATGGAGCTCTCGATCATGGACGTATGGAAACCATACTCTCTTGCCTTCCAGGACAGATAGTAGGGATCCAGTGGAATACAGTGTCCTCCAAGACCCGGGCCCGGATAAAATGCCTGGAAACCATAGGGTTTCGTGCTGGCTGCCTCAATGACCTCCCAGATGCTGATACCCATCTCGTTACACAGCATGGCGAGTTCGTTGATCATACCGATGTTAATATTCCGGTAGGTATTCTCCAGAATCTTCTCCATCTCTGCAATAGCCGGGGAGGAAACCTCTTTTACATCACCCTCCAGAACCGTCCGGTACATGGCTGCAATCACTTCTGTTGCATCCTTGCCCACGCCGCCGATGACCTTCGGGGTATTTTTTGTCTTATAGATCAGGTTACCCGGATCCACACGCTCCGGAGAGAATCCCAGATAGAAATCTTCTCCGCACTTCAGTCCGGAACCTTCCTCCAGAATCGGTTTTACCAGTTCCTCCGTGGTACCAGGATAGGTGGTGGACTCCAGAACTACCATGGTATTCTTCGTCAGATATTTGGAAATGGATTTGGTAGATTCTCTGACACAGCTAAGATCCGGCTCCTGATGAATGTCCAGCGGGGTCGGAACACAGATAGCGATGAAATCCACATCCTTGATAAAGCTAAAATCAGAGGTCGCAGAAAGTCTTCCTTCCTCCACCAGACGCTTCAGATCCTTATCTACTACATCGCCGATGTAATTATGGCCTTCATTGACCATCTTTACCTTTACTTCCTGCTCATCAAATCCGATGGTCTTAAAGCCTGCCTTAGCTTTCTCTACTGCCAGGGGCAGTCCTACATAACCGAGACCGATAACGCCTACCACGATCTCCCTGTTTTCGATTTTATTTAAGAGTAACTGTTTCATCTTCGTTCTCCTTTGCTTTTCTCACAGTCTGTCAGTATCTTCAGATAGTCTTTTGCCAGAAGGGCATAATTATAATGCTCCCGAATCTCCTTGCGTCCCCGTTCGCCCATAGCGGTCCGCTCTTCATCGGTCATGTGATAAACCTTCATAAGTGCTTCCCCATAGGCCTTCGGATCGCTGCAGGGCACCACATACCCGCCGCCGGATTCCGCCACCACATTCTGGGAATTGCAGGCGAAGACCGTCGGATTACCGGAATACAGATAGTCATTTAATTTATTCAGGCTCAATCCCAGGTCGTTCAATACCCGATCGTCCTTCAAAGCGGCGATACAACATTTTGCCTTGGAAAGTGCCACCGCCACCTGACTTTTCTCAATTCTGGAAAATACCTTCACATTGGTCAACTGTTCCTTCTGAATCCGCTCCTCCATCTGCGCTTTCAGATGGCCATCGCCAATGAGGGCAAAATGAATCTCATCCATCCCCTGCTGCTTCATAAAGGCTGCCGTATCCAGCATATCCAGCAGACATTCCGAATCCACAAAGCTTCCTGTGTAGACCGCGCACCAGTGTTCCGTCAGGTACTGATCCAGTTCCTTCGGAAGGGTTACCTTTCCTTTTTCCAGTACCTCGTCAATCTGCTCCGTGTGATATCCATTGGGAATCCAGAATACCCGGTTCCGTTTCACATAGGGAAACTGCATCAGATATTTGTAGCCAAACTCCATGGTGGTCACAATGGCATCTGCTCTCCGATAGGCTCTCCGCTCCAGTGCGGAAAACAGAAGACAGACAGGATGAAATTTGGACCAGCCATACATTTCGATAAAGGAAAGGGGCCAGAAATCCCGTATCTCACAGATAAACGGAATATGATTCTGTCTGGCAATGCGCCAGGAACTCTCCCACGCAAAGGGATGTACGGAAGAACCAATCACTGCATCCGGCCTTCCAAACCGCTCATAAAACTTCTTCTCATACTTCTTCATGAGTCGACAGTAAGAAATCATATTCAGAATCCGCGCTGCGCCATTTCCATGATAAGGCGGATCCGTATGAAGCCATACATAGGTCAGTCCATCCTGAATCTTCCTGACTACCGCTTCCTTCTCATAGAAATATTTCTCTCCCCTGTGGCTGTAGGAAGACATGAATACAACAACCTCCACGCCCTGGGATACAAACTCTCTTGCCAGCTCAAAATGCCGGTCACCTTCCAATCCGGAATGGTGATTTAAAATCCATAACTTTTTCATAAACGATGATTCTCATTCTCCCTGCGTATCATAATCTCGTTGTACTTCATCATGACAAGCCCCTCTTCATAAGCACCGATCTTCGGGCTGTTGGCCTGTCCTTCCAGATTCTTCACAATATAGTCGAGATGGTTCACGCCGCACTCATAGGCATGGGGATAACCTCCTCCGAATCTGGGATTCACTTCCGATATATAGTAAGCTCCGCCGCAGTCAAAGATATCAATATCAATCTGCCCGCGGAAACCGCTTTCCTTCACAAATGTTTCAATCAGGGCAAACAGCTTCTCATCCTTGAAGGAGACACCCTTATCTGTCTCTCCTGCCCGCATAACCAGTTTTTTCTTCGTAAAGACGGAGATCAGCTCCCCGCTTACCAGGTCAATATAGCAGTCTGCTCCGATTTCCTGTCCCTGCAGGAATTCCTGAATCATCAGGCCTTCCGTATGGGCAAATAATAATTCTACTGTCTCTCTATCGTATACTTTGGAGATGGCGATACTGGCACTTCCACGTACCGGTTTTACAAAGACCGGGTAGCTGATCAATCCTTTCTCCACATCTTCAAAGAACGCTTCTTTATCCACATAGCTTCTGGCACAGGCATAACCGTGCTCCTTCAGCCATTCATACATCTGCCACTTGTCGAGGGTTCGCTCACACAGTTCATAAGAAGAACCGATGATGGTGACTCCCAGCTTCCGGAAATCTTCCTCATGCTCTGCCAGCAAGGATAATTCCGGGTCAATCAATGAAAAAATGCCGGTAATCTGCTCTTTTCTGCAAATATCATAGATCACATTAAGATATCCCGGGGCCGTCATCCGCGGAACAATATAGTGCTTATCCGCCTCGTAAAGCGCCGGTGCGTTAGGACTCATATCCGTGGCAATAACCAGTCCTTTTCCTTCCAGTGCTTTTTTCGTATACTGAATGATTTTATTTCTTGTGCCGCAGCTCAAAACTAAAATATTTACCATGTGCACTTTACACCTTCCCGCGATATTCCTTTTCCAGATAATCAAAAAACAGCGGTCCGCCGCCTGTATGGATGAACAGAACCTTCTTCTGCCTGATTTCATGGGCCTTCAGATATTCCTGCATACCCCAGAATGCCTTTCCTGTATACGTAGGATCCAGGGAAAATCCAGCCTTCACCAGCACTTTCCGAATGCAGCGGCTCACTGCATCGTTGTCCGCGCCATATCCTGCTCCTGTATAATCATCCACAAACTCTACCAGATCATCCCGATACAGTTCTTCTTTTCCTGTCGCCAACAGATAATCCTTCACACTCTGCACAACCACATCTCTTCCATAAGGCTTCTTCCGGGCAATGCTGATTCCGGTAATTCTTCGTTCCAGGTCTCCATGAAGAAGCTGTCCGCACACCAGTCCCGCCTGGGTGGTTCCGGTACCGGACGCATGGAAAATATAATCAAACTCAATCCCGGCCTCTTTTTCAAATGCCAGAATTTCCTCATAAGTATTCACATAAGCCTGGGTTCCCATATTTCCATGACCGCCGCCCATAATAAAATAGGGCGTGTATCCCTGCTGCCGCAGTGCTTCCATTGTCTCGTCGATGGTCACTTTCACATGATCCACCGGAGTCACGATAATCTTTGCTCCGAACAGTCTCATGAGATCCGAATTAAAGGTCTCCTCGTTCTTCTGTTCTGGAGAAATAATGGTACAGGGCAGTCCGTGCATGGCCGCCAGATTGGCAATGACTCTGCAGTGATTGGAACTGCTGGTTCCGTAAGTGACCACATGATCACTTTTCTTTGCTTCCAGATCCTGCCAGAACAGCTCTGCCTTTCTGGCTTTATTACCGCCAAAAGACAGGGGATAGAGATCATCTCTCTTTACATACAGCTCATTTTCCGTCTCCGGAAACGGAAGTCTGTACACCGGCGTCGGCACGCTGCTTTTTCCTGTAATCATCAAAATCCTCCATCACTCCGGGTGCTACAATGTTCGAAGCCTCCAGCACTGTCTTTATGGTCTGCCAGATAATCTTGCAGTCCATACCAAAGGTCAGATGCTCCACATACTCTCTGTCATAGCGGAACCGCTCTTCCCAGATACAGGTATTTCTGCCATGCACCTGCGCCAATCCCGTAAGACCCGGGCGTACCTCATGCCGGATATTCTCTTCCGGCGTGTAATAGGGCAGATATTTTACCAGAAGCGGACGCGGCCCAATGAGGCTCATGTCCCCTTTCCAGATATTGATCAGCTCCGGCAATTCGTCGAGACTTGTCTTTCTCAACATCTGTCCGAACTCGGTTCTGCGCTCTGCATCCGGCAATAAATTGCCGTCCACATCCCTGGCATCCGTCATCGTGCGGAATTTGTACATTTTAAAAATTTTTCCATGAAGTCCCGGCCGTTCCTGACGGAAAAGGACCGGAGTTCCAAGCTTTTTCTTCACCAGCATATAGGTTCCCAGCATAACCGGGCTTGCCACAATCAAGGCACAGCTGGAAATGGCAAAATCCAGCATCCGCTTTCCATATCTGGCATACAGACTTTTCTTCATCCGTTATCTCCACAATCCTCTGATCACACCACAGATCCGCTCCAGATCTTCATCAGTCATCTTCGTGTCACTTGGCAGGCAGACCCCTCTTCTGAATAAGGTCTCTCCCACTTTACCATTATCAATATAATCACAGCCCGCAAATACCGGCTGCATATGCATCGGTTTCCATACCGGACGGCTCTCAATGTCTGCTTTTTCCAGTGCCACCATCACATCCAGCGGTTTTACCGGACGCTCATCTGCAATCTGAATGACACTGAGCCAGCAATTCGGTCTCTCATTTTCATGCATAGGCATGAAGGAAATACCTTCCAGATCTCCCAGATGCTCCTGATAATAAGCAAAAATATGACGTTTCTGAGCAATTCTCTCATCAATCACTTTTAGCTGCCCGCGGCCAATACCTGCCACGATATTGCTCATACGATAATTATATCCAATTTCCTTATGCTCATAATGGCGGGCCTGTTCTCTGGCCTGGGTTGCCCAGAAACGGACCTTCGCCGTGCGCTCTTTGGACTGTTCTTCCGGAAGATTGCAGACCAGCATCCCGCCACCGGAGGTTGTAATGATCTTATTTCCGTTGAAGGAGAAGCAGCCGTAATCGCCAAAGGTACCGGTCTTCTGGCCATGATAGATGGTTCCCAGGCTCTCTGCTGCATCCTCGATCACAGGCACATTGTGGGCTTTACAAATCTCCATGATCCGATCCATATTTGCCGGGAGTCCGTAGAGATGTACCGGCATAACCGCCTTTACCTGGGGATATTTTTCAAAGGCACGCTCCAACGCTTCCGGAGACATGTCCCAGGTCTCATAATCACTGTCAATAAATACCGGAACTGCATCCTCATAGATGATCGGATTGGCCGTTGCAGAGAAGGTCAGATCCTGACAGAAGACAATATCTCCCTTTTTGATGCCGGCTGCCTTCAGTGCCAGATGAATGGCGGCAGTACCTGCGGAAAGGGCTGCTCCGTCATGAGCTCCTACGTAAGAAGCAAATTCTTTTTCAAATTCGTTTACATTTTTTCCCAGCGGAGCAATCCAGTTGGTGTCAAATGCCTCTTTTACATACTGCTGTTCATATCCTTCGGCGCTCATATGCGGAGACGCAAGATAAATATGTGCCATAATTACTGCCTCTTTTCTTCCATGTGATAGGTGGGAACAATCTCCGCCACCCGCTTCTTAATATCAGGGCTGTCCATCTTTGACAGCTCATTTAATTCTTCCAGCTGATGAACAAACAACTCTTCATCAAACTCGATGGGTTTTCCAATATGAATCAGATCATTGTCCGTACTCTGCAGTCCTTCTTCACTCATAAGAAGCTCCTCATAGAGCTTCTCTCCCGGACGAAGTCCCGTGAACTCAATATCAATATCCTCATAAGGCTTCAAACCGGACAGACGGATCAGGTTCAGCGCCAGATCCAGAATCTTCACCGGTTTTCCCATATCAAGAACGAAAATCTCGCCTCCCTTTGCTCTGGCTCCTGCCTGCAGTACCAGGGATACTGCTTCCGGAATGGTCATAAAATACCGGATAATATCCGGGTGGGTCACTGTCACCGGGCCTCCCGCTTCGATCTGTTTCTTGAATAAAGGAATGACACTTCCGTTGCTGCCCAGTACATTTCCAAATCGAACCGCCACAAACTCGGTCTTCGACCGGTTGTTCATCATCTGAATGACCATCTCACAGAGACGCTTGGAGGCGCCCATGATATTGGTGGGATTCACCGCCTTGTCCGTGGAAATCAGCACAAACCTGGATACGCCGCACCGGTCTGCTGCCTGTGCTGTCTTCCAGGTTCCCATCACATTATTCTTAATGGCTTCATTGGGACTGTCCTCCATGAGCGGCACATGCTTGTGAGCTGCTGCATGGTACACAATGTCCGGACGATACTGTTCCATGACCCCATTAATCCGGTGGGTATTCCGCACGGAACCAATGAGCACTACCAGATCCAGCTCCGGATAATTCCGTTTTAATTCCTGCTGAATACTGTAGGCATTATTTTCATAAATATCAAAAATCACCAGTCGTTTTGGCTCATGTCTTGCAATCTGACGGCAGAGCTCACTTCCGATGGAGCCACCGCCTCCGGTGACCATGACTGTCTTGCCGGACACATATCCCATGATGCTCTCCACCTGGGTATCCACCGGATCTCTTCCCAGCAGGTCCTCAATCTCCACATTGCGAAGCTTGGACACACTGACTTCGCCATTCACCAGCTGATAAATGCCCGGAAGAACCTTCAGTTTGCAGCTGGTCTGGCTGCAGATATCAAGAATCTCCTGCACCGTCCCACGGGTAGCTGACGGAATGGCAATCATAATCTCGTCAATATCATATTCTTCTGCCAGTCTGCAGATATCATTCCGATTTCCTGCCACCAGCACACCGCGAAGGTATTTTCCCCTTTTACCAGGATCATCATCTACCAGACAGCACACATTCTGCCGGATAAACTTACTGTTCTGAATCTCTTTTAACAGGGTGTAGCCTGCTTCTCCGGCACCCACGATCATAGTATTTTCCATGTTCTTCTTCTCGCTGCCCACATACCGGGACTGGAAATATCCCAGAATCCGGTACATAAAACGGAATACGGAGATTCCCATGGCCAGTACCACAAAATACATAAACGGATAACTTCTCGGAAACTCCAGTCCCAGCAGCGTCATGCCGATGGTCTGGGTCACAGCTGAAATCAGACATCCTGCCAGAATGTTCACCAGATCTGATGCACTGGCATATTTCCAGATGCCCTGATAGAGACGGCATCCCGCGAAGGCCGCAATGGTAATGACCAGATTCAGCGGCAGATACCGGAAAATATTCTCAATAAATTCAATGGCCCTCGGTGCAAACAACAGATTGTAACGCACATAGATGGCAATGGGACCAGACAGGGTAATGATGATGGCATCCACCAGCATCAATAACAGAATCCGGCAAATCAGTTTTTTACTTTTATTTTTAAACATTAGGTGCTCCTACGCATATTTATCCATATTCTGTATTAGTTTATCACTTTTGCACCCTATTTACAAGTTTTGATATAATTCTTCATAGGCATCCAGCATTTTTTTCTCATCATACTTGTCCTGCACGTAGGCGTGGCACTTCTCCGCCTTCTGTTTCCAGCCGTCATAATCCCTCTCAATCTGCTGAATCAATGTCCGGAATGCATCGGCACTGATCTCTTCGCAAAGCCATCCGGCTTCGCTTGAAACCACTTCCGGCATGACGCAGATATGAAAGGCAGCCACCGGTGTTCCGGATGCCATGGCCTCAATATTGACCAGGCCAAAGGTCTCATAAGTGGAAGGATTGACCATAAGATCCGCCATAGCATAGAATTCGTTCATCTTCTGCTGCTCCCGGATATAACCAAAATCCACCACTTCAAAATGTGTCAGTGCTTCTTTCCACTCCTCGGAACATTTTCCCGCCATGAGAAGCAAAAATCGGTCTGGATCCAGTCCCTTCAGCACTTCCAGCAACCGCGCCATTCCCTTCTGGGGAATCTTCAGATCCGCCGCCACAAAGGCCAGCACAAATTTCCCGGTCTGAATGCCGTATTTCTTTCTCGTCTCTTTTTTATCCAATACCTTCCAGTCTGCCACATTCAGACTGTTATAAACCGTGGTACAGTTTTCCTCTTTCAAATAGGACTCTGCAAACTGCTGCCTCATCCAGTCAGAAGGCACCGTATACCGAATCCCGCATCCAGTCAGCCCACGCTTCTTTTCCTCAAATAGTACCCCGCATACATCCTTCCGAAGTCTCGGATAATTGTCCAGATGCTCGCAGCTCTTACAGCCTTTTTTCCACCGGTCGTCACACCCTACCGGGAATGCACAGTGTCCCGTCAGCGCCCAGAAATCATGAAGGGTCCAGACTACCGGACGGAGCTTCTGAATAGTCCGGATATCCCGGATTCCCAGAAAACTGTCATGGGGGTTATGAAGATGTACCACCTGGATCTGATACTTTTTAATAAAGTTACAAATGTACCACACCGCATAGGGAATGGTCCGGTTGGTATTTCCCCGGTTGTGGGTCTGCAGCCGGTGAAACAGTTTCTCCGGTGCGCTTGTATACAGTACCTTCACATGATCGTCTTCCACCGCCCCTCTGCGATTGTAACAAACAATCTCATAGACCTCATGTCCCCGCGCCTTCATTCCGTCATAAACTTGACGGGTCACCTTCTCCGCACCGCCGCCAGAGTAGGTGGTATTCAAATATAAAATCCGCATTTTTCCCTCCCGGATTGTTCTTCTTTTTTGTTCATTATAATTCAGAGTAGGACCTTATGTAAATTCTATTTCCATTTTTCCGGATTTATTGTACAATAAATTCATTGTGATATAAGAAAGGACTTTACTTTATGCTGGTAGCCAGAATCGCCGATCAGCTTGGAAATCAGATGTTTACTTATGCATCTGTAAAAACCATTGCCCAGAATCGGCAGGAACCATTTGGATTTGTACGGGAATGGAATGACCGTATCAATGACAGTGACCGGAAATACGGGAATGAAATCCATACGATTTTTCCGGCCATCCATGACGAATTTTTAGAGCAGCTTCCCGCTGCCATCACCCATACTTACGCAGAACCACCTTTGAGCAGCCGCACCACCAACTATCAGGCAGACGCCCTGCAGGTTCCGACTGACACACTGATGATCGGACACTATATTTCTTATCGCTATTTTGACAATAATCTGGAGGAAGTTCGCCGCTGGTTCGCTTTTCCCGAAGATATTGCTGCCCCGGTAGACGAAGAACTGGCCGCTCTCCGTGCCAAATATCCTGGCCGCCCGCTGGTAGCCGTCCATTTCCGCATCGGAGAAGACTATGTCCGCCAGGGATTCCGCATCCGTGACTCTTACTGGAAAAAAGCCGCCGACTATGTACTGACCCAGGTGAAGGATCCTGTCTTCCTTCTTTTCTATGACCGGAAACCCAAAAAAGGAGGGCTCATTGATTACTTTACCTCCCATTTTACCTGCGAGATCTGTCGGGGATCCCTGGTGCATGACCTCTGCATGCTGTCCCGCTGTGACTGGGAGATTATCTGCAATAGTTCCTTCTCCATTATGTCCGCGGTATTGAACACAACCTCATCCAATCAGATTGTCCGTCCTTCCGTTTACCCGGTAGGCCGGCAATTCTATCCTACGGACTGCTTCTGTGATGATTGGATCGTCGTTCCAGCCAGCCAGAGCCTTCAGGCTGCCATCCAATGCCGGATCATGTATCTGAAAGGTCAGATTTTAAAACTGATCCGAAAATAACCGCTATAGCCAAGTAGAAGAGAGGAATCACCTCTCTTCTACTACTTTTTTCCATTCTTTTACAATTTTATCCGGATAAAAATCCTTCGCCCGTTCTATGGCATTCCGGGACATTTTCCACCGAAGTGCCTCATCTTTCATCAGGTTTTCCACCGCATCCGCATACTTATCCAATTCATAGTTAGGAATCAAATAACCACTTTTCCCGTTTTGCAGAATCTCCATAGGACCGTCTGTCTCAAATGCCACCACCGGAAGTCCGCATTCCATGGCTTCTGTGATAACTACACCAAATCCTTCCCATCGGGAAGTGGACAAAAATACCGACGCATTCTGATAAAAAGGCTCTACTTCCTTCTGTTCTCCCAGAAGTTCCACCTGATCGGTGAGATTCCGCTCCTGAATCCAGGTTTTCAGCTTCTCATATCCACTGCCATTTCCTACAATCTGCAATTTCCAGTCACGGTATCCACGTCTGTGGAACAATTCCTCTGCGATATCCACCAGGAAATCCAGGCCTTTCTGCTGTACTTCCAGCCGGCTGACAAACAACAGATTTTTCTGGTTTACCTCAGATTTTTCCTTGCTGAAAAAACTGAGGGGATTATAAATATACGTACATGGAAGCCTCATATTCCGCTGATATTCTTCCGCATCTCTTCTGGTCAGGGATACCAGCTGATCAAGCTTTCTTAATGCATTCTCTGCCAGTCTCTGCTGCGCATAAAACCCACAGCCCTTCGTTCGAAAATAGATTCGGAACGAATTATGATGCCATCCAATAAGACGCTTGCCTTTCAATCCCGGTGCTGCCTGTCCTAAAAGCAGCGTGCAGGGAACCGCCGATGCAATGACAACGTCAAATGCTCTCTCTGTGAGAATCTGCTGTAAATCCTTTACCATATCCTTCGGATAATAGGTCCACGCTGCCACAGATGCCGGAAGTACCGGGCTTTGAGATCGTACCAGCTTCTTCACTACCCGGCGCAGTAGCTGGCCCCTTTTCCCGTACTCCCGGTTCATATTGCAGATTCTGATAGAAGGATCCACTTCATAATAGGAGTTTCCTTTTGAATTCTGAATGGAAAGTAAAGTAACTTCATGTTCTTTCGCCAGCTCATTGGCTACGCTGACCATCACTCTCTGTATTCCGCCGCACTCTCCAAGAGGCGGCCCCATCAAACAAAGCTTCACGTTCTTCAGCCTTTCCGATATTTCTGTTTCATCCGGTCAAGCGCCCATTTGAGCAAATCCCGCCCGTTGATGATGCCATAGCCATATTCCAGCAGACGAATCCGTTCCTTCTTATCCACGCTGAAATTGTCATCTTTCGCCGAGGTATCATAGAGGGTAATCTCTTTTCCCGGAATCTGTTCCATCACATTCAGTTCCATAGGTTTCATGCACATGGAAAACTGCTTTACCACTTTGTAGGGACGGCGGCAGCAGGTCAATAAATATCTCTTGTAAGAAGCCTCCTGCTTCCTTCCCCAAAAGTCACAGGTCAGTTCTTCTTCCGGTACCTCTAGCACCTTTCCCAGTCCAAGCGGTTCCCCGAAGATATCATATTTTACGCCATCCTCAAAAGCTGGCATGCGATACTCTTTCTTACCATAAAATAAAACGGACTGGAATGCAGAAGAATCATGGTTAAAATGCTCCCCCGCATCACCAAAATTGGTGGTCAATGAATCATAGCTGAACACATAGAACTTATTTTTCTCCACCACATAGGTCTGGTAAAACTTCGCCCAGGAAGTTTCCGGATAATTTAACACCGTCAACGGCACATTCACATTCCGCGGTAACGTCTGATTCTCCTCATACCATGCCTTAAAGTCCGCCCACATTCTCCGGTTCCATACCTGTCCCCAGGAAGATGCAAACTGCTGAAAATACACATCATATCCCGTATGCAGCGGAAAGAACGGATACGGACTCTCCAACAGTTCCCGTTTCGTATTCAAGGAAATACCTGCAATCCGCGGGTCATCCCCATAACGCTCCAGTGCCTGCATAGCATAGTTATAGAAATCTGGTGACACGAACAGGTCGTCCTCCAGAATCATAACTGCACCGTATTTTTCTGTCATATCACCGCAGGAAATAATGTGTTTCCGCAGTCCCAAGCGAAGCGGCTGATAAAAGACCTCCTTCGGTCCATGGGACCAGACACATTCCTCTGCAGTCTTTACAACCTCTTCCATTCCACTGTGATCAATGCTGACCACCAGCCGGATATCTTCATAGTCATAGTCCGCCCGCTCCAGCGATCCCAGGATCCGTCGGATGGAATCCGGCCGGTTGTAACCGACTACCACCAGTGTAATTAAGCCTTTTTTCATATCTGTACACACTTTCACTCTCTTAATCTTTTATATGTATCATTTATTTCACAATATAATCTGGGACTTATGGTACACAGCACAACCCGGAAATGATTCCACAGGGTTGCCGGTTTTCCCCATAAAAATCTCTTTTTGATAAATTTCCGATAACACTTTTCATACATACCGGCTTCCTGAATCATATTCAGATAACTGTCTACCACCGCATTTTTTATCCATTTTTCAAGATCAGCGCCCTGTTTTTCCGCAAATTTTGCCTGCATTTCCAGCGTCTGAAACAGATCATGAATATTTTTCTCTTTATTTTTTCCTGTACTGATGGAATTTTTCCGAATCACGTAGTAATATAACGGTTCTTCTATTTCCACTATCTTCTTTGCCGGAAGTACCGCCCGAAGCGTGAATTCCACATCTTCATGAAGGATTCCCTCCCGGAAACGCAGCTGGTTTTGGTTCAGATACGCCAACCGATATACATAGAGCCAGGCTTCCACATGAAAACTCCTGTTCTTATAATGGTAGATCACATATTCCTCTCCGTTTGTCTCTCTTCCATTCTGCACATTTCTTCTGCATCTCTTCTTATGGGTTCCTTCAATCTCTGTCCCATTATAGACCATGACCTCGGCATCCGGATGATCGGAAATCATCGTTTCCAGCACATGGCAGCTCTTCCTGCTCACATAATCATCCGAATCCACAAACAGAACCCACTCTCCCTGCGCTCTGTCAATTCCATAGTTTCTGGCCGATGATAATCCTCCATTTTGCTTGTGATAAGTAACCACATTCTCATACAACGCCGCAAACTGATCGCAAAGCTCCCCGCTTCCATCGGTGCTTCCATCATCTACCAGTATAATTTCCCTCTTTGCTTCTGCTCCTTCCTGCTCTACCAATGATTCCACACATCTTTTCAAGTACCTTTTTACATTATAAACAGGAACAATCATCGAAAATCTGTATTTCACCCTCTTCTCCCCCTCTGTATTCATTTTTACACTTTATCCCAATTTTTTGTAAAAATCATTTACTTTACAGTAAAGCCATGGACTGATCGTACACAGCCCCACACGCATATGATTCTTTATTGTTGCCGCTTTTCCCCACATAAATCTTTTTTTGAAATAGCTTCTGTATTCCGGCCGGTAAATTCGCGCCTCCTGTACCATATTCAGATAGCTGTTCAAAATTCCGTTCTTCATCCAACGTCTCAGTTCCGGTTCCTGCTGCTTTGCAAGCTGTTGCTGCTGTGCCAGCACCCAAAACAGATCTTTTATATTTTTCTCTTTATGTCTCTGTGTACTGATCGAATTCGATCTGACACAATAATGATAAGGCCTGATATCTGCCCTGACCAAACGCTTCGCCTGCAAAAGTGCCCTTGGTATAAATTCCACATCTTCATGCAGAATTCCTTCTACAAATCTCAGGTCATGACTTTCCAGAAAGTCTTTTTTCCAGGCATAGGTCCAGACCGTATTGCTCAGATGATTTTCCTGGTAACATAACAGCAGATAATCGTGACCGGACACCACCCTGTTTTCCCTGATCTCAGATGGATTCAACTCTTTCTGATGCTTCCCATCCTCTTCTGTCGCTCCATATACCGCAATTTCAGGATTTTCATGCTCTTTTAAAATCCGATCCAGTTCGCTGCAAAAATCGGGTTCCACATAATCGTCCCCGTCCACGAAAAGGATATACTCCCCTTTTGCATTTTTCAGTCCACAATTTCTTGCTGCAGACACCCCTTTGTTTTTCTCATGAAAAACCTTTACTTTTGTCTGTGCCCTTGCCAGGCTGTCGCAAATTCCCCCACTTCCATCTATGCTGCCGTCATCCACCAGCAATATCTCGTATGATTCAAAATTCTGCTGTTCCAGTGATTCTACACATTTTTTCAGATATTCTCCCACGTTATAGATGGGAACAATGATCGAAAATCTGCAAGCTGTCTCCATGTAAGTCCTCCGTTATTTTCCGATGCTTCTGATTCTTGAAATCAACCCTTTCATTTCCACTACCGTGCGAAGTGAAAAACATTTTTGTATAACTGTATTTCTGCAAATCCTCCCTAATATTTTCCGATGATGGCTCCAACGCTCAAACGCAATGGTATCATAGCTCTTCGCCGCCCATAGAAGCTGTTTCTCCGTCGGAATTGTCCCAAAGAATTCCGCACCCTTTCGCAATCCTCTCAATGTCCGCAGCGCATACATCCCCGGATGATATTTCATCACATAGTTTCCATAGGTCTCAAATTCGCTGAATCCGGATCCCGGAAGATTGTCATCTGACACCGCACTCAATATCCGCTTCCAGAAACTGTCGCCGGAAAGCTGTGGCTGCTGCATCAGGTTCTCCAGCATTTCCTTCATCACCGCTACGGAGAAAATCATGTTTTCACAAATGAACGAAAAATCCCCGTATCGTTTCACTTCTCCTGCAAACAGTCGGTCCAGCGTCTCAAAATAGGGTGGCTCCATCTCCTCTTTCTTCGTAAACACCGGTTTTCCATCCTGAAAATGAGAAATAGGATGAAGCGGCACGGTGTCAGAATCCCAGACGATGTAGTACTCATCTTCACATACCTGCGCATAGCCAAATTTCAAAAACTGCTGAAAATACCAGCCTGACCTGGATGCCTTTCCTGTGCGCTTTGTCATATACTCCTTCACTGCACCAAGTGTCATTCCTTCACAGAGCTGATCTTCATTCAGGAATTCTGCTCCCAGTTTCCTGCTTTCTTCCCTTAAGCCCTCTGCACCAATCACGATGATTCTCTTACAGTCCAGATTGCGTTTCATCCACTGGATATTCATCCGGAAGACCGGAAGATTGTCCTTTGTCATCGGTACAATTACATCATATAAAGGTTTCATGCGATCTCCTTATCTGCGTCTCAGCTTTCCAACTACCATATCTTTTACTTTCATCACATATCCATATCCGGAAGTCTTCCGGTAGAATACTGTCAGTACGAGGAAACAGAACACTACCAGCACTGCGCCTTTTACCACAAATGAGACGATTCCCGCCTCCGGCAGTACACAGGCAGTAAACAGTTTTCCTGCCCATGCGGTCAGGCAGAACAGCAGCAGTCCTTTTCCCTGCTCCAGCCAGTATCCGGCATATTCCTTCCTTTCCATATGAAAAATATGTTTAAATACAATTGAACTCTTTCCAATCCACAAAATCACCTGGCAGACAACCGTTCCCAGCAATACACCATAAATGCCAATCACAAACGTACCTGCAACCGACAGCACAATATTCATGACCGCTGCCAGAATCATAATTTTCTTTTCCTTTTCAAACAGTCCGCGCGCATTAATATATTCACCCGTCGGACCATATACGATGGAAATATAGGTATCTGCCACCAGAAGATACGTAATCATCGGATTCATAGTAAACTCTCCGCCAATCCAGATGGCAATAAATGTATCCGCAAGACAAATAGCCGGCACCAGTAATATCATTGCCAGAAAATACCGGACAAATGTATAATTTCGAAACAGATTCTTTGACCGTTCCAAGCTCTCATCTACCAGATAATTACCGATCATAGGCTGAATCGGTATCATCATATAATAAACAATACTCATAAGGCAGGAGGTAATGTACTTATAGCTGGACAGATATCCTACTGACACCGTACTGATCAGAGAAGAAATTACCAGATTATCCGTAGAGCCGTATACATACGTAGCCAGTTTGCTGGTAAATACATTCTTCACATCTGAAAACAGATTTTTCTTTAATTCCGCTCCAACTTCCACATATTCATTCAGTTCTTCATACTGTTTCTTACATATCACATGCACAATCAGATTAGAAATCACATTCTGAATAATCTGCGCTACCAGATATGCGTAATAATTTCCCGTGCCGATGATAATCCCGAATTTAATCACCGCAAAACCAACATTACACACGATGTCCACCAGAGAGCAGACATACTGCTTCTGATCTGCATACAGCAGCGTTCTCTTATATGCAAGGAAATAGGTGGAAGCCGATACCATCAACTGCAGAAAAAATGCAATCCGGATATATCCCATGCTGTAAGATACATCTTTAATAAAAAATCCGAGAAAAGGCATACAGACAAATCCTGCCACTACAAAGAAGCAGCCGATTGCCCAGTAAAGCTTTCTGAACAGGGTAATAATCTCATTGACTTCCCCCATTCTGCCTTTTGCCAGTGGTTCGTACAGCCGGAACGTAATAGCTGACTGAATTCCCAGCTCTGCCAGAGACAAGGTATTGAGCACATCTGCCAGCACACCGTTAATTCCCAGAATCTCTACTCCAAAATATTGAATAAAAAATCTGCGAAGTACAAAATTAATCAATAAATATATCACCTGCGCGCCCATGCTGATGGTGCTGCTCATGAGGGCAAGACTATTCCTTTTTTCCATGTAACCGTTCTATGAGTCCTTTCTTCTCCCCTGTTGGTTCTTCCTTTGCAATTGTTCCAAATACTGCCAGAAAGAACGGAAAATACTCCAATTCTATCAGATGCTGTTCAATCACCCCATGAACACAGGCCAGCGCCACAATCCAGAGCAATACCCACTGCTCCTGCACAACAGCTTTTTTACATACGATGGTCAGCAAAATCAGAACCACCGCCAGCAAAATAATGCCATACAGCAGTGCCAGCTGCATATAGGCACTGTCAATATAAAAGTAACGGGAAGGACTACTGGTCTTCCCTCCATTTCCGGCCATCTGCATATTGCTGCCCCATAGATGAAAGCCTTTCAGATCAGCACCTCTTTTAATAAGAATCAAACGATTACTTAACCATCCATTCCATTGAACAAATGTCGGTTTGTCACTGCTGTATAAAAGTCCCAGTCCCGTTGTCACCAACGCCATTAAAAACGGCATGTTCTCTAAAACAATTTTTTCCAGTTTCAACCGCTTGGAAAACAACCGGTTATAAAGCATAACAACAGCTGTCACTGCAATCAACGCTGAAGAGCATCTGGTGATACAATACTTCATAGTCAACCAGGCCAGCGCAAGCACTGCCGCCATTTCCATATAGCTGATCTTCCGGCCACGTACATACCAATAAGCCAATATCAGGAAAAAAACGTGGGCCACGAAATCTGTAGGATAGATAAATCCAAAAGAAGCTCTCGTTCTTCCGTCCCAGAGCGTCCAGACCAGATTGTCCACAGTTCCGGTAAATGCTCCGGCTATAATCCCCACTGTTAATATGATTCCAACCGCCACATAGACTCTGATCAGCTTTTCAAAAGAAACATAACGCGCCCCCGGCAAGAGCAGCAGATAAGAGATCAATGCATCTGCATTCACCTGGTGTCCTGCATACAACAGACTTATGCTGAAAAGCAGCATTATTCCCATCTTTTTCCATGCGATCTTTTCCGCTGTCAGATACAGACCAATGGTAATCACCACGATCAGCCCCTGCGGCTGCAAGAATAGCAGTCGCAATAAACTGCTTCCCAGATTCTCTCCTGCATACAGAACATCTATATCTTCAAACAGCTGTGTTGTATTCAGAAAGCGGTAAATCACCATACTCAGGAACAACAGCCAATATCCAATCTTGCAGACTTTATGCAGCCTGTTTTTCCAAATCCGTAAATGTTCCAGTTCTGTCAACTCCTCTCATTTTTTCTATTATATACAAATCATCTGTAAGAAGCAACCACAAAAGAAGCAGCAGGAAACTGCTTCTTTTTCACAATTTCCTGCTGCATTTTCAATCTTGGTTACTTAATCTTGATATTTTTTGTAGCTGACATCCATATCTACATTTCCGGCAATACCGTTCACCCTTCCGGCATCTGTATACTGCCACATGGTAATTTTACCACTTCCGGAATATCCGTGTCCGGATTCCAGGCTTCTCCATCTGGCAATCCAGATATGTGTATCTCCCAACATGCCGGTATCAATATAGTTATCCAGCCAGTTCTTATTCGCATACAGTGCAAACTTATATCCGGCATTTTCAATTTCTTCCTTGAATGCAAGAATAATCTCTGCACGACGGGAATTTGTAGAAGTTCCCTGCAGAATACTGGAATCCTCGAAGTCCATAACAATCGGGTAATCCAGCTTTCTGCCATCCAGTGCATTGATCACGGCCTTTGCTTCTCTCCGGGCCAGCGTTCTGGACGTAGCATAGCTGTAACGATAAACACCTACATTCAGACCTGCCGCACGTGCGCCGCTATAATTGGTCTTGAACTTGCTGTCATAATTAACTGCGCCGGCGTTCTTACCGGTCAGAATACGGATCATGGCAAAATCAATGCCATCCTTTGCCACTGCATCCCAGTTAATGTCACCCTGATAGGAAGATACATCGATTCCTTTGTAGATGCTCTTCTTATCTTCATTGGTATTTACACTTCCGGCATCTTTCGTTCTTGCGTTGACCGGTCCCACCTGATCAGATGCACAATTGCCTCTTACTGCATAGACTTTGTAGAAATAGGTCGTGCTGTTTGCCAGTCCGCCATCCACATAAAATGCTTTATTTGTCTCTCCTACCTGTGTATAGCCTCCATCCTGACTGCCGGAACGCAAGATCACATATTTTTCTGCACCCCTTACAGACTTCCAGGTAAGTTTCAATTCTGTACCGCTCTGGGATACTGCTTTTAATTTTGCCACATTTCCAATGGACGGTTTTCCTGATACCATTCCGGAAAGCGGGCTCTCATAATTGTCACGGAATGCAGTTACTTTGAAGTAATAGGTTCTTCCTGCTTCCAGTTTCTTCAGCACATTGCTGGTTCTCCTGGTGGTCATATAATACTGATAGGAACCATCTGCGGAATCGGACACATAAATATTATATCCTTTTGCTCCTTTGACTGCTTTCCATTTCAAGTTCATGCTGTCATAGGTTACCTTGCTGACCGTTGCAGACGGTGCACCAATGGTCGTCATGGCAGATACGGCATTGGAGAAGGTACCGTAGTTCGTTACTTTTTTCACCTTCTGGATCGGACGGATCTGGAAATAATAAGTAGTTCCGCACAGAGCCTTCGTCCATCTGAATTTGGAAGCTCCTTTTCCTACCCGTTTCAGGAACTGATATCCACCATCCGGTGAAGTAGAATAATAAATCTCATATCCGGTTGCATAGGACAATTTATTCCAAGTCAGCTCAATTCTGTTATAAGCACTGGCCCATGCATTTACACCGGATACGCTTCCCATGGTTGCAACACCAGATACTTCTCCTGTCTCCGGTCCATAGACTTTCTGACCATTCTCCACACGGTACGGTTTTACCTTATAGAACCAGGTCTCACCTACTGTCACTGCGGTATCACGGTAAGACGTGATATTTCCATCTGTAATATCTGCCAACAGGCTATAGTTTGTTCCGGACGTATTAGAACGATACAGCTCATATCCGGTAGCACCTACACCCTGATTCCAGGTAATCGTCATCGTCTGATATTCCTGAGAGGATGCTCCCTGCATGGAAGTTCCCGGAAGGGAAGTCGTCGCTGAAGCTTCTCCTGAGAATTCTCCATAATATTCCTTACCATCCGTCACTTTAAAAGGACGTACTTTGTAGGTATATGCTGTTCCACATGCAATTGCTGTATCGGTATAAGAACAAGTTCCAGCACCGCCTAATCTCTGATACAGCTCTCCATTTCTGTAAAGCTCATATCCATCCGCCTGTGCTGTCTGCGCCCATGCCAGATTAATCTGGTTATAAGCTGCTGCTGAGGCCTGAATACCGGTAGATGCAAGGCTGGTCATTACTGTTACCACATCTGACATGGTTCCATATACCCGGATACCATTACTAGTCGCAAACGGGCATACTGCATACTGATAGGATTTTCCAACTACCAGATCGGTCAGTGAGTAACTGGTTCCGGTAACATCTTTTACTTTTGTATAATTGCCATTACTGTATGTATACAGTTCATAGCCTGATGCACCGGAACTCTGCCAGTTCAGTGTCGCCTGATCACTGGACGGAGCCATGAAAGAGATCGATGGTTTTGTCACTTTGGAAGACTTCGCTGCCACCACATTCATGGTCGTCTCGCTGATCCATCTCTTCTGGATATCACTGTCAATATAAGCAGTAACCTTATATGTATAGCTTACATCCGCTTTCGTAGAGTTATCTGTAAATGACGTTTTCTTCTGGTCCAGCGTTGCCAGCGTCACTTCAGAATTATCACTGCCTTTTCTGGTGAGTACATATCCGGTTGCCACATCCAGCGCATCCCATGCTACAGAAGTTCCATTCCTGTCGGTTCCTGTCACTTTCAGGTTCTTCACTGCCGGAAGCGTATAGGCGCACTCTGCAATATTACTGTAAGTACATAACTTCTTATTCGCATCATAGCCATAGAAGATATATACATAATCACCAGGTGCTGCTGCATCTGTGTAATTCGTTATATTGGATACCTCTATTTTCACAGCATCTTTCCATGCATAGGAACCGTCGGATGCTTTGGCAGCACGATAAAGAACACCTGATTTGACTGCAGTAGAAGTCTCCCCTGTCAGGAGTACTTTTCCATCCTTCCACGCTGCATTCAGCTTACTCATCATTGACTGCACTTTATAGAAAGTCACCGATACAATATACTCATTGCTGTTCCATTTATAGCTGAGCTTCGGAAGTACTTCTGTAAACTGTCTGGAATCGCTCTGATAATCTTCTTCCAAAATAGCAACTACCAATTTTTTTAATTCAGCTCTTGTGAATGGGTGATTGCTGCTATCAACAATCAGTTCTTTTTCAGTATCTGTACTTTTAATCATAGCAGACATAGCAGACTCCACGCTGGCTTTCATATCAGAATACCATGTGGCTGTTTTTATATCAGCATAATCATCCAATACCTCCTGGCCGTACTGTCTTGCCTGTATGGTCCACTCCTCCTGACCACTGACCGTATTGTTGGCCATCGCATCAATTCCGTCTGTCTGATCCTCAATTACAACCGGATCTTCATTCGCAGTATCTGCTGCCGGTGCATCTGATACATCTGTTACAGGTGCATCTGGATTGACTGGTGTCTTTGTATCTGCAGGTGCTTCCGGGGCTGCAGGTGTCTCTGGATCTGCTGGTGCTTCCGGGGCTGCAGGTGTCTCTGGATCTGCTGGTGCTTCCGGGGCTGCAGGCGTCTCTGTATCTGCCGGCACCTCCGGATCGGCAGGCGTCTCTGTATCTGCCGGTTCCTCTGTTTCTGCAGAGGTTTCTGTATCTGTCGATGTCTCCGTCTCCTCTGTTACTGCTGCACCATCTGCCGAAGCTTCCTGTGTCACTGCTGCTGCCTCTGCTGCATAACTCTGCATCGGTATCTCCATCACCATGACGCCGGTGAGCAGAAGTGCTAATGTCTTCACAACCAGTTTTCTCTTCAACTCATTTCCCCACTTTCGTCTTATTATTTTTTCAGTAAAAACGGCCATGGCAGTCGCCATGGCCGCATTAACTTTATTATAGTATTTTCCTTCTCAAAGTTCAATGCTTCACGAATGATACAATTCTTAATTTTTCTTAACTGCTTTCCAGATTATTCCACTGTTACAGACTTTGCAAGGTTTCTCGGCTTATCTACATCCAGACCTTTTGCCACACTGACATAGTATCCCATAAGCTGCAGAGGTACAATAGCCAGACTGGTCATGTAGCACTGCTCAGTCTTCGGTACATAGACAGAGAAATCTGCCGTATCTTCTACTCCATAATTGCCATAACTGGTCAGTCCCATCAGATATGCTCCGCGGCTCTTTACCTCAACCATGTTGCTGACCGTCTTCTCAAAGAGTGCCTGCTGAGTCAGAACACCGACTACCAGCGTGCCATCCTCGATCAGACTGATGGTTCCATGCTTCAGTTCTCCTGCCGCATATGCCTCAGAATGGATATAGCTGATCTCCTTCATCTTCAGACTGCCTTCCATACTGATGGCATAATCAAGGCCACGGCCAATAAAGAAGATGTCCTTTGCATTGGCATACTTGCTGGCAAACCACTGAATACGCTCTTTATCTTCCAGTACTCTCTGGATCTTATCCGGCAGTGTATTCATCTCCGTGAGCAATTCCTGCTCGCGCTCTTCGGTCACTCTTCCCTGCACCTTCGCTATCGCGATGGCCAACAGATACATGGCGATTAGCTGCGTACTGTATGCCTTTGTCGTTGCTACAGAGATCTCCGGTCCCGCATAAGTATACATGACATAATCGCTCTCTCTTGCGATACTGGAACCAATCACATTGACCACGCCAAGTACCGGTTTCTCTTTCTCTTTGGAAAGCCGAAGCGCCGCCAGACTGTCTGCCGTCTCGCCGGACTGAGAAATAATGATGACTAAAGAGTCTGCCACCAATTTCGGATCACGATAACGAAACTCCGAAGCCAGATCCACTTCCACCGGCACATCCGTCATGGATTCAATCACATACTTTCCTACCATTCCGACATGATAAGCAGAACCACATGCCACGATATAGATACGGGAAAGTTTCTTCAACAATTCTTCGTTTAATCCTGTCTCAGAAAAATCAATCTTACCGTCTTTTACATATGCATTCATCGTATCCCGGACCGCCTTCGGCTGCTCGTGGATCTCTTTCAGCATGAAATGCTCAAAACCACCTTTTTCTGCTGCCTTGGCATCCCATTTAATCTCGACAATCTCTTTATGAAGTTCTTCCCGGTCAATATTGTAGAACTTCACTTCTTCCTGGGTGATCTCTGCAATCTCCAGATTACCAATGTAATAAACTTTTCTGGTCTGATCCAGAATGGCCGGAACATCCGATGCAATCAGGCTGCCGTGGTCACCAACGCCAATGATGAGCGGACTGTCCTTTCTGGCTGCAAACATTTTTCCCGGACAATCATGGAACATAATGCCGAATGCATAAGAACCACGGATACGCAGCATGGCACGGGAAATAGCCTCCAGCGGAGTTCCCGTCTTTTTATAATAATAATCGATGAGCTTTACTGCCACTTCCGTATCCGTCTGAGAATAAAAGGTATAACCGGATTTCAGAAGTTTTTCCTTCAGTTCCTGATAGTTCTCAATGATTCCATTATGTACCAGCACGACGGAACGGTCCTCTGTACAATGGGGATGTGCATTCTGAGCAGATGGTTCTCCATGGGTCGCCCATCTGGTATGGCCGATACCACAGGTTCCCGGAACCGCTTTACCGCCATCGGTCTTCTCCACCAATGCCCGAAGACGTCCCTTTTCCTTTACAATCTCAATCTTGCCTGTCTGTTCATCACGAACGGCAATTCCCGCGGAATCATATCCACGGTATTCCAGCTTACCAAGTCCGGCAAGCAGAATGGGAGCGGCCTGTGCCTCTCCAATGTAACCAACTATTCCACACATATATCCTTTTCCTCTTTCAAAAAAGTTGTTAGAGACTCTGTACCATTATATACGATTTGCGATTGTTTCACAACTGTTTCTACTTCGTCGTCACCCCTACCGGTCCGCACTCATCGGTCTGATAATTGCCTTGTATACCATACACTTTGTAGTAATAGGTCTTTCCAATCTCCAATTCGATATTCACACAGGAATTTTTTCCGGTTGTTCCAATCTGCCGGTATTCCCCGTTGCTGCTGTCTGAACGAAGGATCACATAGGTTCCGATTCCTCTTGCCTTCTTCCAGGTCAACCGGACTTTTCCATTCTTCTGGGCTTTTGCTTTCAGATTCTTCACCGGATCACTGACGGTTGAAGTAGTCACCGGATTGGATTCCTCCAGATACGTAATGGTCTTCTTCACTTTCCGGAGCGGGCGTATTTTAAAATAATAAGAGGTTCCGCAGACCGCCTTCGTAAACTTGTATTTCTTCGCGCCTTTTCCCAATTTTTTAAGGAACTGATAACCAGAGTCTGGTGATGTGGAATAATATACTTCGTAGCCGGTTGCTCCATTTACCTTATTCCAGGTCAGCTGAATCGTTTTGTAGTTCAGCGCTGCCGCATGAAGTCCATAAACACTTTCATCTGCCGTATACTGAGGCAATGCCGGAGTTTCCGACTCTGCGGGAACTGTTGGCTGTTCCGGTTCGACCGGTGTCACCGGTTCCGTTGGCTGTGTTGGTGTGGTCGACTGCTCTGGTTTTGAGGGCTGCGGTGTGGTCGGCTGTTCCGGCTCTGAGGGCTGCGGCGGTGTGGTCGGCTGTTCTGGTTTTGAGGGCTGTGACGGGGTGGTCGGCTGTTCCGGCTGCGACGGCTTCTCCGGCTCTGAGGGTTGCGATGGTTCCGTCGGCTGCTCCGGTTCTGTGGGCGGATCCGGTGTCGGATCTGGCTTTCCTGTCTCCGGCGTTACCACACAGCTTCGGTACGCTGCAGTTCCATTATCTACGAAACGTAAATATACCTTTCCATCTTGATAATAAGTATCCAGACTACTTACATCCTGAACAGCGATTTTCGGGCAAAACGTTTCCCATGCGGAGCCTGTCCACACTTTGGATTCAATCACCTGCTGACTGCTGTCATAATACATCACATAAATCTTCTCACCGTTGAAGCAGAGATCCATTCCGCTGGATGGATTACCGGTAATCTCCTGCTCTCCCACCTGCTTCCATGCCGTATCTACCGTTGGATCCAGAGAATAAAGATACATTCCATTCTCTCCAAATGTCGTTCCATCTTTCAACAAATAGAGTGTTCCACCGTACTGCTTCAGGACAAAATTATTCGCCTGAAGATTGGTATCCGCCAGTGCCTTCCAGGAATCCGACTGGGCATCATAGGATTTTACAGATATGTTGTTCGTCCCATCTACAGACCGGCAGGCAGCATACACCTTACTGCCACTGCAGGTAATCGACGGATTGGCTCCCTCGGTTCCACAGATCTGATTTCCAAGCAGCTTCCCGCTCTGCGCGGATGGCTGATACTCATAGGCATAACATCCGTCTCCAGTCCCATATGCAAGATACAGATTATCATTTCCTGTTACAGAAATATCTGATACATTTTGCTGTAGCGAAGTAAATACATTCTCCCATGTGCTTCCATTCCAACAAGCCAGTCTCGCATACCAGTTTCTATCCACATAAGCTGCAAACCGCTGTCCATTGCTTTCCACTATCTTCATGGATGTATACACATCCCTATCCACAGGATCTGTCAGTCCATTCCACATGGTATCCGATTCCGCTTTCCAGGCAGCACTGTCACTGGTATCTGCAAACTCGATATCGAAGGAGATCGTATCTCCTTCTGCACTTCCAATATTTTTGATAACAATTCCACTGTTGGTTCCATCCGAATAGGTCAGCGCATTGTCACCGAGGCCAGCCTCTGCAGAAGCATTTCCAAAAGTAGTCCGTCCGCTCTCCTGTGAAAACCAGGAACTGCTTTTCAGCAATTCATAATCTGCCTTCTCATGTCCATCCATCATGGAATCCCCTTGTCGGAAGACATAGATTCCAAAGGGCGGTCCCTGCATATTACCGCGGCGGCCTTCCTTTACCCGATAGATCACCAGACCGCTTCCCTGCATATAGCTATCGTAATCCGTTCCTGGTTTCCGATATTCCACTACAAAAAACTCGTCTGCATACCTGTCTGTCTTCAGGATCACCGCCTGCTGGTCTTTTGTGGCAGATGTTGCTGCCGAAGCCGCGTAAATCTTATAATTTGTCTGAGAAGTTCTTATTTCTGGTATCCGGAACAACCCCAGATCGTGAGATCTGGTATAAGCCAACGGGTAGGGGAGTCCCGCATCACCAGTTGCCATCATATCCCAGAATCCCACCGGTACTTCTCCTCCTGTCGCTCCTCCCCAATAAAGATCTGCGCATCCAAGGGTATGAAGGAACTCATGAATGATGACTCCACTTTTCTTTATGCTGCTCTTGTAAGCATCATATTCCGGAATCACCGTGTAATTTCCAATCTGCTTTCCGCCAATCGAAGCACTCCCCTGGTAAGTATTCATTCGTCCGGAGGTATTGCTGTTAGCTGGTTCATCCGGCAGCACAAGCATCAGATTGTCAATGACACCATCTCCATCATAATCCAACTGTTCTTCCGACAGCTGTAACTGCTCCGGCCACTCCTGCGCCAGTGCTTCAATCAGGCTCGCATCGCCATTCACTCCATCTGTATATTGACTGGAGAACATAGATAACTTAACAGGCACTACCTGATTGCCTTCCCGATTATATTGTGGAATTACATTCTCCACTTCCATCTGTCCATAAGAGATCGCCCTTATATACTGCTTTAAAGACTTTGGATTCTTCTCATCTCCGTCAAAAAGTTCCTGAATCTGTGGATCCCCGGTATAGCACTGTTCTTTATGTACGGTATCCTGAAAATCCACAAACACAATCAAATTCGCGATATGACTGACTGGTTCCTCCGCCCTGACCGGAATATTGATGCCGCTCAGCCCCAGTGCAGCTGCCAACAGCCCTGCCATGAAACGTATCTTTTTCATTCCTTTGCTCCCTGTTTTTTATGTTACAGTGTTCCACAATACCCTGCAAGTTTTACTCTAAGCTCCCGTGCTAAATTTCTAAACTCTGTGTCCCACTGTTCAATATCATTTTCATCCGATAATGTTTTCCTTCTTTTCACTTCTTTATATATCTTTTCCAGTACAAGATCAATTCCATTCCCTGCGGTACCACTTTTAAATTGCATATGAATCTGAAGACTATATTTTCGAATTTTTGTTGGTACTCCTTCAAATTCAGGATACGAAACAACTTCCGCCATATAATTCAATAGTTCTACTGATGTTTTTTCCAATTCCTGTTTTGCTCCAGCTCTTAAGGTCAACTTTGGCTGTACAAAAATATAAAAACATAAATTAAGAATCAAAGTAATAATACTAACTACTGCTGGAACCCACACCTGCAAATTTCCCATAAACATCTGTACAATATTCATAAACTTCTGCAAACCTCCCTATGAAAATCTATCTCCTTATTCAAATCGACTGTTTTTCACCGCACGAACAAATTGTGTTAAATCATAAAAATGAGATTCCCCATATTCATCAGAATTACTTCCAGCTTGAACAGGGTTATCAAATAATAGCATCTCCTTTTCATTTTCCAAAACATACATCACACAACCTAAAAACACTGGTTTAGATCCAATGGGTGATATTACCAGACGGTCTGTGCTGTTTTCTTTAATTTCATTCAGCCTTTGATATGTTTCGAAAGGATCTATAGAAGATACATAATCTGTCACTTCTTTATCAACTTTTAACTCATAAAAGTCCCTGTTCGCGTTAATTGCCATGTTATGCCAATGAGGATTCATCGCCGGAATGCTTATGTATGGTAATACATATCTCCTATTCGATGCTGCGTCTTCTTCCAAACGCATCACGCGAGACCCTTCAAATCCCAAAAAAACAACCCAATCACAGACGGTCGAACTATCGCTAATCGTTTCAAGACCGGGAATTTGTTCAATTCCCATATTATTATTCTGGTATTTAATTCTACTGTCTGTATTTTTCCTATATGTTCCCGGTTCCGTATAACAAAAGTACACTTCTTCCCATTCAAATTCGTTCAAGAATGCCACCAATGAACCTAAAAACCGGTAATTCATTAATGTAAAATCAATCACCAGTTTTTTGTTTTTTTCATATATCTGAGCAAGAAATTTGTGCATCTCTTTTCGTCGAAGCGATTCATATACTTTCTTAGCTTCATGTTCATCCATTGTTTCAAACATTTCACATATTTTCTGTTCCGTTGTTATGCCCTGGCATATATACTTTATTTTGTAGTATGAAGCCGGATGAAGAGTCTCCTTTATCCGTTCGCCTCTGGGCTCATTGCCATCACCAAGAAAACTATCTGCATAAATAAATACATAGTCTTTATACTGTAGTATTTCTTGTGCAAAAGCAAACGACATTTTTCTATTATACAATTTCATTGATTATACAACTCCAATACTTGCTGTTTATAGCCTGTATCCAATTCCTTTTTTATCGACTTAAGTTCTTTTCTGGTCTTATGCTGAAACATCGAATAAACAACACTATCGTCCAATTCACATTTTTGCCGTTTGTTAACCGATATTTTGAAAAAGGGCGTCAGGATCGGATGCAACATATAATCACGGCCATCAAATACAATATCCCCTTTATTCTTTATTTTTGTCGCTTTTGACGGCAATAGTGCTCCCCAGACAACAGCATCATGCAACACCGATTTTAGTTCTGCAAGCATTTCTTTTGAAATTGAATTTGTTGTACAAATCGAAAAACTATTGACTTCAAATTTTTTAGCTCTCTTATCCTGTATATATTCTTCAAACAGATTTCCCAATGAATTTATAAGATTTTTTACTTTTTCTCCATTAACCGGAATATAAGCGATTTGTTCAAACCAATCATTCGATACTTTATTGACTGCCTCTGTCTGCCTGCTTACACTTACTTTGGGATAAATTCGTCCATCCTCTTCATAATCTCCAAAAGCATAATGTAATATTTCCAATACGGTTCTCGCATTTCCGTAGGAAAGTTTAGCAAACATATCAAAACCACAGTATTTCTTTGTCTGCTCACATTCAGATATGACTTGATAAATAATATTCTGTTTATAATTATGGATCCAATTTTTATAGGTATTTGTTTCCTTCTCCATCGCATCAAATATTTGAGCTGCGTCATATCCTTTTTCTTTTAACAGGCCAATCAATTTTAAGTTAAGTACTTTTTGTATTCCATTTATTTTCTGTTCATATTCAGGAAAAGATTTTTTTAAATTATCTCTCAGTTGATCTTTATATTCTCCTGTTCTATCCCATGATTCAATATCCTTCTCATCTTTTATTACATCCAGATATTGATCTATATCCAAATCCTGTTCTGTTGTTTTTACTCCCTGATTTTCATAAAAATAACTCAGACGGTTTTTGCATATTTCTCTTAAATGCTCTCTGATCTCCTTTTCTCCGCCTATAACATCTTTTACATAATCAATTTCTTCGTAATCATTTCTGATCATTAAATGCTCTTTTTCTGCTACCGTATCTTTCGTCAAAAACCCTTCCGGTCGTAAGCAAACTTTATATGTCAGATAATATGTAGAAGATTTTATAAGTGAATTGAT
The DNA here is from genome assembly GCA_018228645.1 of Clostridiaceae bacterium Marseille-Q4143. Taxonomy (GTDB): domain Bacteria; phylum Bacillota; class Clostridia; order Lachnospirales; family Lachnospiraceae; genus Hominiventricola; species Hominiventricola filiformis. Next base: position 1,869,939 of record CP073693.1, on the reverse strand, counting down.
TACTCGCTGCTGTGTAAATGTCAGATTTTCATATTCATCCAGTAAAACGAAGAAACATGTTTCTGAAAATAATTCTTCCTCCCGTAATATCTTACAAAATTCGTCCAAAAATATAGCATAGTCAAAATAACAAACACTTTTATCGTTTCTTAAATCCTTCATCGTTCGAACACGAATTTGATCCAGATAATCCGATATCTGCAAAAAACTGTTAATATTACCATTCACCTCTACATCCAATAGCATTCCAACCTTTGCACATATGCTATGTTCCCTTTGGCTGAGTTCCACATTTTTTTTACAGATTTCTTTCAGGACTCCGCAAAATTGCCTTGCCACAATCGCAACAATTGCCTGGGAAAACTCCGATATATTTTGATCTATTGATAATTCCGGATTATTCAGACTTTTCATATAAGCTGTTTCGAATCGAAAATAAACTGCCATATATTTTAAATCTTCTGAATGGTTAAATTTTTCTTCCAAATGGCGTAGAATGGTAGTTTTTCCTGATCCACGTTCTCCCTGAATAAACATCGCCTTTGATGATATCAATTTTTCTATATGTTTGGGCGTAACAAAAAATTTTCCCTGTTTTTCCGGTGGTATTTCCTGTGCTTTTATATCAGTAAACGGACTATTCATATCTCTTCACCTCGCTTAAACAACTGATGCCAATTTGCAGAATGGGCAAACAATAACAACAATGCATTATTGGGACAACCATGTTCAAATACAACTGGTATATTTAATATATAGGATGATAATTTCTGCATTTCTGCATTTTCATTCATTAGTCTATCATGAAGAGACTTCACTGATGAAACTATATTTTTCCTATCGCATTCTTTTATATCTGCATAAATTTCAGATCTTTCATTGAAGAAATCCATTTCTTCATCAATCAAGTCAATATAGAGTAAACGAACCTTCGGATATTGCTTTTCTATAAGCTCCTTTGCTTTTTTATGAATTACGTATACTGCAACCATTATTTCCACATCTTGAAAAGTATCGCCTATTTTTCCAAGCTCACATTCTCTTCTATTTATGTATACTTTTCTGTTCAAAACTTCACACATTTGTTTTCCTGAACCAGAGAAATCATCGACCAGGACAAATTTTCGAATTCCGCCTTCATAGCACTTCCCTATTGCCACTATCCTTGAAAGTATCGCATCCCCTTTTCCAAATGCACTTCTCCAATATCCAATTATTTTATGTGCACTGGATGCAACATCCTCTTCTCGCTCTGCAGGTATAATTTTCATACTGTCTATATATTGTTTGTATTTTTCCATTGCAAAGCTCCTTATAACAAGCTCAAAACATCCTCTGCAGTTGTATATTTTGTTGCTACACCTTTTTCTTTTAAATTCAATTTTCCATCTACTGAATTTTTTTGTAACTTATGAATTATGTCTTTATTCTTTGACGTCTTTACTACCAGAAGACAATCCGAAACAATTCCATCTTTTTGGCAGATACACCAATAATTTGCGTACTTTCCAACACGATTGATGAGAACATCTCCTCTTTCTGCACATTTTGCATTCCGTATTATATCGGGTTGTGAGCAATGCCTGATAGACGGAACCCATCCTACTTTTGTCACTATACTGGAATTGTGATAGACACATTCTCCTTCCAAAGAAAATTTTTCTGATGAGATATTTCCTCTAAAAATTCTAACCGACTTTTTTTCTTTTGAAACAACGCCCATCCATTCTCCACTTCTCATTCTTTCTGACGAAATAACTGTATCCAGCTCAATTCGAAGTGTATTTCCTCTTTTAATCATGGTTTTTAAATAAGCATCCTGTTCCCCCTGCTCACATGAATTTAACAAGATTAATGCATATGTATTAATTCTGCTACTTCCAAACGTCTCCAATGGCAATTTAACAATAGAATGAACTGTATACTTTTTACATAATTCTTTTCGTATATTCAAATACGTTTTTCCCTCAAAAAAAGTAGCCGGAAGTATAAATAAAAGTACACCATTTTTTTCGATAACAGCAAATTTGCCTGCATCATTTCATTTTCATAGCGTCGGTTATGCAACGCTTTTATTTCGTTTTCTTTTCCATGTATTCCTTTATCATAAACTCTATTATTCTCTTTGATGCAGCCAAACGGTGGATTTGACAGTACAAGGTCATATTTTTTCTTTTCTTCTATTGCAAATTTTCTACCATCAGCGCAAACAAAACGTGCTCCATTCAAGCAATATTTTCCCGCACTGTCGTCAATATCTACTCCTACATATTCTTCAATATCAAATACCTTATTTGCAGCCTTCAACAAATTCCATGAGCCACAACATATATCAATCACATTTTTATATTTTTTTTCTGGTAAAACAGTCATTAAACACTCCGCAACTTCTGGAGGCGTATAAAACTTATAGTTGCCCATCATTCTCTCACTTTTACTGTTTATATAAATAAAATAAGGATAGCCTTCCCTTGTATCTTATCATACAACAAAAAGACTATCCACTATATTTTTCGTCCTATTTCGCAGATTTGAGTTCCTTCTCACACATATTCAAAGCCGAATCAATCACCGCATCCATATCATAATACTTATACTCACCAAGACGTCCGCCAAAAATCACTTTTTCTTCCTGATCCGCCAGCTTCTTATACTCCGCATACAGTTTTCCATTCTTCTCGTCGTTCACCGGATAGTACGGCTCGTCACCCGGTTTCCACTCCGAACTGTATTCGCGGCTGATGACGGTCTTCGGAAGGTCATTTCCGTTATCATCTTTGCCGAACTCAAACCACTTGTGCTCAATAATTCTGGTCCATGGGGTCTCCCGGTCTGTATAATTCACCGCTGCATTTCCCTGGAAATTCGGTTTGTCCAGAAGTTCTGTCTCAAAACGTACCGAACGATATTCCAGCGTTCCCAGCTTATAATCAAAATACGCATCTACCGGACCTGTATAGACCACTTTCTCTGCCAGTGCATCCAGCTCTGCCTTGTTCTCCAGATAATCGGTATTCAGGCGCACTTCAATGTCCTCCAACAAATTGGCCACCATCTTCGTATAGCCTCCTACCGGAATACCCTGATACAGTGCATTAAAATAGTTGTTATCAAAGGTCAGACGAACCGGAAGCCGCTTAATGATAAATGCCGGGAGATCTTTGCAGTCTCTTCCCCACTGCTTCTCGGTGTAACCCTTTACCAGCTTTTCAAAAATATCTCTTCCAACCAAAGAAATCGCCTGCTCCTCCAGGTTCTTCGGTTCGGTGATGCCCGCTTCCTTCTTCTGCTCCTCAATCTTGGCCGCCGCTTCTTCCGGCGTCACCACGCCCCACATCTTATTAAAAGTATACATATTAAAAGGCAAACTATATAATTCTCCATTATAATTTGCTACCGGACTGTTGGTAAACCGATTGAACTCTGCAAACTGAGTGATATAGTTCCATACTTTTTTATTATTCGTATGGAAAATATGAGCCCCATATTTGTGGACATGGATTCCTTCCACATCCTCCGTATACACATTTCCTGCAATGTTCGGTCTCTTATCAATCACCAGAACCGATTTTCCTGCTTTCTTTGCCTCGTGTGCAAAAATAGCTCCATAAAGGCCGGAGCCTACTACTAAATAATCATATTTCATTTTCATTTCCTCTCTTCCATTCAAAATTATATTTTCACATCTGGCAATCCACTACAAGAAGCAAATAATACCGGTACTGTCAATACAATCGGATATATATATCTATAAAGTACTACTGGACCAAGTAATAATGTGAGCCATAATGCAACCGGAATTGATGCCACTGCCAAATATCTGTATTTTTTATAATATACTGCATACAACGCATAAAAGAATACACACCAAATAACAATACCCGAACTGAATAACATGGATACCATCGGTATTTTCTGATACCAGTTGTCATATGTCAGAGTATAATTGAATTTTTCCAGCCATCTGAAACCTTTTACGGGCTCGCGTTTCACTAAAGTATAATCAATAAATGGAGTCGGATCATTTTGCCCTATCGAAAGCCATTCCCAATATGGATGAAATGCGCCTTCATCCCTATAATTCATATCCGGATACCAAAATCCTATCGTAATTCTAGAAAAAGCATCAATATATGTATCTAAATGTTTAACTCCAACCTTTCCCCATAATTTAATAAATTCAATCGGATTTTCTCTAAACTTAGCAGAATTAAATGTGCTTTTCATACTATCTGCAATTGCCGGAAATTGGCCATAACTTTCATAATCTGGAATATATTCTGTAATTAACTGTTCTTCTTCCTCATTCAGTTTATCATACAGCATTGCTCTGGAAAGCTGTACACAAGGAATACTCATCATTTCATTAATTGTATCGCCTCGTCGATATGCTATTGCAGTTGTAACAGGTCCATCATAAATGCCAAACAAAATACAGATTATCAAGGTCAAAACTAATAGTCTTTTTCGGTATTTTTTCACTGCCAGTAACAGAAACACGATTCCAACTGCAAATACATATTTTCCCTGATTGCGAAAAATCATTTCTCCAAACCATAGAAGCCCAAAAAGAAAACAAAAACGCTTCGATGTAAGGATGTCCTCCTTCTCAATCACCATAACCGATAACATCATACACAGCATAAAAATTCCCGCATATAATACATCTTTTGTTGCGGAAAATGCCAGAATTGCATTTACCGGATAAAAGGCAAACCATGCCAAAATTACATAACGCCATTTCGATTTCAGTTTCTCTTTAATATAAAAAGTATATACTGCTGAAAAGATTGCAGACATACATAACATTTGAAAAATGCTATATAAAAACAATCCAATTTCTAAACTTCCAAATAAATCACGTCCAAGTTTAATAATAAAAAAAGATAATAAATATGTATGAATAATTGGATGATGCGTATATACATTTCCATCTATATACCACTTTATCTGATGAATACAATCATACGCATAAATCCCTGGGTATGCCGAAAAAAAAGAAGGTATCCATACAAAAAAAATACCAAACCAGCAAATCATAAAACATTTCCGACTTGATATACTAGTTCTTACACTTTTTTCAGAACATAGTGCTATATTTCTTATCAAACAAAAAAGCAATATAAAGGTACATGCCATCAACGGAAAGAGTAGAATTATTTTAACCCATGTATCTATCTGACTAATTTCAGTGACCTCATTCTTGATAATATTAGCTCCTATTATCATACAAAAGCTTCTTTTTCATTGAAGTTCTTCAATATATATGGGAATACCATCGTTGACATACTTGCACCAACAAAACTCCATATTCTTTTCTTATCCATTAATCTTCCTCGTGAGATCCATATGAATTACTTGCAAATTATTTTCAAACTGTTTACGGGCACTTTCCACATGTGCATTTAAAATCAAACCCACAAAAAGTGATTGTATTGCAGACATTGCTAAAAATCCACTTACAATTAAAGTTGGCATTTTCTGCACCATACCCGTTACAAAATATTCTCTGAAAACCACTGCGAATAATACAACTGCACAAGCCATTAATACTATAAAAAGGCTTCCAAAAAATTTCAATGGCTGATAATTTCTAAACAATCTCACAATTGTATTAAGAACCTTGTATCCATCTGAATATGTATTTAACTTAGACTCACTTCCTGATGGTCTGTCGCGATATTCAATGATCACATTTTCCACTGCCATATTGTTTTCTACTGCATGAATACTCATCTCTGTCTCAATTTCAAATCCTCTGGAAAGTACCGGAAAACTCTTTACAAACTGATAACTAAATGCTCTGTATCCTGTCATAATGTCACGGATATGCGTTTTAAACAAATGGTTGACCAATCCTCTGACCAACGTATTGCCAAAATTATGGAATGGACGTTTGTTTTCTTCAAAATAGGTAGAAGAAAGACGGTCTCCAACTACCATATCCGCATTTCTTTTAACAACGGCCTCCACTATCTGTTGTCCAAATTCTGCTGGATAAGTGTCATCCCCATCCACCATCACATAACATTCCGCATCAATCTCCCTGAACATTCTTCGAATCACATTTCCTTTTCCCTGCTGGTATTCATACCGAACAACAGCTCCTGCTTTTTCTGCAATCATTGCAGTATTGTCTTCTGAATTGTTATCATATACATAAATAGCTGCTTCCGGAAGTGCTTTTTTCCAATCTATCACTACTTTTTCAATCGTCTTAGATTCATTGTAACAGGGAATCAATACCGCTATTTTATCCATTATACATTATCCTCTCTACGTAAATACTTTTTTCAAAACCGAGATTTTTTTACTACCAATACAATGCTCAAGCAAATTACATACGTTAACAAAATCCCTGCCGTTCTCCATACGAACTGATCTTCTTAGCTGCAATTGCATGATCTGCTTATGAATCAAGTATATTCAGAGACTGCAGCCTGCGATTCTGGAAATAATATTCTGTATGGATTCGCTGAATATTTTGTTCCATTTTATGGATCTAAAAAACACAAAGACAGCGATTGCAAGACCAAAAGAATGAAATTGTCCATAATCGAACAACAATGTGTCCTTCTCTCCATCACGCATACTAAGAAAGTACACCCCACTATAACGTATCAGTGCACAGCAGATACCTGTTATATAAATTCCTATCCGCCATTTTGGGGGTGGTACTTCTGTTGTTGACAACAAATATCCCAGTATCACAAACATATAGTATCCGCTCAACGGCATATTAAATGCGCTATTCCACTGAATTCCTGCAAGGGCACACAAGCTCGGAACCATTCCATTTATCCAAATTCCATATCCTACGATACCACAATACATGCGGCAATATTCAACAGATCATAATACAAAATTCTCTTTGTACTTTTCATATCTGTTTTCCTATAAATTTAAAATGATAAGTCTTCAATAATCGACACCTGTTCGCAATACCACATTTTAATTCTTGAAAATACGGAGATTTTCGCTTATCTAGTACCCATGTTTGAGGACTTAATTTTAGAAAAGAACTGCTCTTTCACTTCTGTCACAATTGGTTCTTTCATTGCTATAAGTATCAATCCATAGATTCCAAAAAAAATGCTCGCCGAAATTATAAGCTTGACAAAAATTCTCATTGTAACTATTTTTATCCCTATAACGGCAATTGTAGCAATTACTGTTCCACATATAACTGGACTCCAGTGAACATCTTCGAACAAATTATTCATTAATTTCTTCATTTTTGCGTATTGATAAATCAAGACAGCAGCTTCCGCCAACATAGTTCCTATTGCTGCCCCCGCAGAGGCCATCGACGGAATCAACAATACATTTATGATCAAATCAACAACTGCCCCAAGTATCACAGAATACAGCACCCATTTTTCATGGTTTAATGGCACCATTATCTGTATTCCCATGATATTCGTTAATCCTATAAATAAAATCGTAGGCATCAATAACTGCATAGATAAGACAGAACCATCATATGCGGTTCCTGACAGAAAATAAACTGCTTCCTTTGAAAAAATTGTGAAATAAATAACCATCGGTATTGATGCAACACATACACAGTTAATCGCTTTTCTGGATATTTTTTCAAAATCATCCTTTAATCCCTGTTCTACATAATAAGACGCTCTTGGCAGAAGCACGGTTCCGAGAGATGTAATAATATTGACTAATATTGTCTTGATTTTAGTTGCTGCATTATAATATCCAACATCTTCATCCGACTTCATAAATCCCAGCATAGCTGTATCCAAGTTTGTATAGATAGTCGTTGCACAGGACATAGCGAAAAAAATCATAACAGGTTGTAAATGCCTTCTAAAATTGTACCTGGACTTCAATTTTAAAGACACGTACCTTCGTGCATAAAAGAAATTAAATACATTGGACGCAGATGATGCAAAAATAGAGATAGCACCATATATCACATAATCTTCCTGCTTCCTAACCAATAAAAACATAGCCCCTACAGATATAATCTTAAAGATAATCGATCGTACTGTAATATACGTGTATTCCTCTAATGCTTTAAAAAGCCATTCCATACCAATTGCATTAAAGAAAATCAATGTACTAATGACTAAAAAAAGTGTTTTATCTGATCTCAGTCTTGGCACATTCTGAATTGCAATAAACAAAGCAATATATGCAATTATCATTATAAAAAAATTGATTAAAAACAGTTCCTGTACAGTTCTTGATAATTCTTCCTTATCATCTCTTACCTGTGCACAGGCTCGAATTCCATATGTTGGAATTCCCAATTGTGAAAACATTGAAAAATATGTAACAACCGATGTTGCAAATGCCACTTTTCCTGTTCCAAGCGGGAGCAAAATTCTTGATACATATGGAAATGTAATCAATGGAAAAATCATGCTAGACATCGTAAGAATAGCATTCATTATGAAATTCTTTTTAATTGATTTCTGCATTTTACTCCATTCCTTTTACTAAGCGCAAGTATTCAAGCCAGCAAGTACGATATAGTTTATAGCTGACTCCAAGCAGGATAATTGCTATTTTATCTCTTTTTGGTGCTTTCTTGTTTTTTAAAATATTCATACGATATTTCAAAATATAATTTATTAATTGTTTTTTTTCTTTTTCATACTGAGTCACATTTAACATTTGATTAAGTGTACTGATTCTTGCATACACTTGTCTCCGCCGAACTGCATTTGCCAGATCAGGATATACGCTTAACACATCTCCTGCCATTTTATCCGTCATCTCCAGCAAATCAAATTTGCTTAGTTTAAAAGTCCCATTTACAATTGAATTACTGTGAAAAATGTAATTATATTTAGACTCATATCCAACCGCAATATGATCACACTGCAACATCAGGGCATATGTGGTTCCTATATCTTCATACAATTTACCATATGGATACTTAACATTTTGAAAAAGCGATTTATGATACAATTTTGCCCATGCTGATGTATCTATCACTTCATGATAAAGCATTCTTTCCAAACAGTCTTCTGTTTTGACTACCTCATCACCACTATTTCCAAAATCCTTTTTATTTCCATTGTCGTAAATTACCCGATGTTGACAAATCGACATTCTACACTCATATTTTTTTAAAGTTCGATACAAATATTCAATATAATCTTTGTCAACATAATCATCCGGATCAATGCAAGTGATATACTCTCCATTTGCTCTTTCAATTCCATAATTTCTTGCGTCAGATAATCCACCATTCATTTTATGATAAACAACCACGCGATCATCTTTCTGTAAAAAACTATCGCATAATTCGGCACATACTTTTTCCGACCCATCATCCACAATAATGAATTCCAGATTTGAATATGTTTGTTCAAAAAGTGAAATCATACATTTCAACAAATACTTTTCTACATTATAAACAGGTAAAATTACAGATATCAACTCTTGCATTTTAAAAACTTCCCTTATACTTCTGATGAGCAAATTTGGCCTCTAAAAATGCACTGCCTTTTTTCAGCCAATTGATTCTCTCCACATGAAAATATGGCAATTCCTTTAACTCATGTTTTGATAACTCACCTGATTGCAACAGAGTATCTATCCATACGTTAAAGATAATCTCACTAACTCTTCCAAAGAAACGTCCTTGAAAAGTTGAAAGATTTTTTGCATCTACATGCCTTTCAAGTTCGAATAATATTTCAAATAACCATGTACAATACTTATCAAAATAGTCTCTTCGCATAATACACATATTGAACATATATCCATACGTATGTTTCATAATTTTGTCAAAGCTGGATAAATACTGCGGATATTTTTCTTCAATTATACTTCTCGTTATATCTAAATGTTCTGCATAATGTGTGTGATCATAATGTGAATAGAGTGATTCAACAAAGTATCTTCTTTTTTTAGGTACAAAAATTTTGTATTTCTCAGTCATTAAATACAAATCTTGATAAGATAATACTCCCTTTAATGTTTTTCCTCTTTTTCTTCCAAAATGTCTACGATAATGAACCAATCCGAGATAATCTGCATCCAGATTTTTCCACGCCCAATATAATCCTGTTAATTCACAGTAACTGGCATTTTTTTCTGATATATTCTCACCTACATTATCTCTTGCGTAACCAAGATCTTTTTTGCCTTCAGCTCCCACCTGAAGAGGTAAATACATTTTATCCGTTGGCATCATGTATTTCTTATGTGTAGCAACAATAATCTGAATTTTTGGAAATTTACTTTCCATCTTAATACCTCTCTATTTCAGTCCTAACCGCTTTCTATGCATTTTCGAAATCACATTAAATGTTAAAAAATTAGACCAAACCAATAACTTAAATGTTTTCAGTTTCATAATATTCCTGTAAACATCTACATGTTCATCTTTTATCGACTTCACCAGTTCCTGCGTCATTTTTTTATATTTATTTGGATCTGTAAATGACAAATAAATACTCAATTGCGTACCTGTTATATAGGCAATTCTCGCGCAATAATATTTTCCAATTGACTCATTCCAATCATCTGACTGTCTATATTTCTCATATTCTTCTAATAACCGATTTAACACAATTCTATGCATCTGCACATTTTTTTGCAAGCTTTTAATATTTATACTTTGTGTATCCAAAGATACCCGATACATATAGATATTCTTATCCAAAAATGCAATCGTTTTAATATATGGTACCGGTAAAAGTAAATATTCCGTATCAGTATAGAATCCATTATCCAGAATGATCTTATTTTTCTTTAAAATTTCTGTTCTGAATGTAACATTATGCATTTCCAATTGTATACTTCCCGCTACGTCCTGGAAAATCATTTCCCTTTCCCACGTAGTCACCTGCATTCTGTTTTTCCGTTTTTCTCCTGTTACATTATCTACACATGTATAATTTGTACAGACCATATCCGTATCATGTTCTTCAAGATATTTCAGATATTCTGTCATCTCTTCGGTGTCTACCCAATCATCACCATCCACCATACGAAAATATTTCCCTGTTGCGTGAAGAAGTCCACTATTTACAGTAGAGCCTGGTCCTGCATTTTTTTGCGCGATCAATTTAAAACTTCCGGGATATTTATCTTCATATTCTTTCACTATTTCTCTTGTATTGTCTTTCGATCCATCATCTGTTACAAGCACCTCCACCTTTTTCAATATTTCATCTTCCACAAAAGAATCTAAACACTGCCGTATCATATTCTCAAGATTATAGGCTGCAACTGATATACTCAAAATTTTTTCCATCATTATATTCCCCTCGTAACTATATAAACAGACTTTGTATCTGTTTTGCCTGTTTTTCTGCATCACACAATTTATCATTCAATGGATATTTTCTTATATCCACATGTTTTTCTTCTTTATGCCTCACAATTTCATCTGCCCATATTCCTGCCCCGTTATCTATAGGAATTTTAAAACAATGTTCACTGAGAATTGCATTATTTGGAATTGTATTGCTTATAAACACCGGCATTCCTGATGCCTGTGCTTCTATTGCAACGATAGGTTGTCCCTCAAACCTGGATGGCATTACAAAACAATCCATTGCCTGCATCAAATCAGGTACATCACTTCTGATACCTAAAAAAATAATGTTATCCATTAATCCATCCGCTTCTGCTTTTTCACAGACTGCATCAAAATCTTCTCCAGCTCCAGCAGATAGCAAAACTGCCTCTGGAATTCTTTTTCTCAATTCCCGTATTATTTCCAATAAGAAGAAATTATTTTTTGCATATGAAAAACTTCCCACATGTCCTACTACAAATCTATCATCAATACCAAGATCCACCCGCATTCTTTTTCTGGTATCTTCATTATAAATGAATCTACTACTGTCAATGACATTGGGAATTACTTCATAGCGTCCACTATTTCGTATTTTTTTTGTAAACATCCATTTACCTGCTTCTTCCGAGCAGGCTCTATAATCAGTTGCAATATATTGCCAAAATGGTCGAATTATTTCATGCAGAAACTTTCTCGACATTCTTTTCACGAATTTTCTCCCACCAGGTTGCGTACTGTGGCTATGTACAATAATTCTGTTTATATGACAATATGAAGCAGCTACTGCAGTAATACAATTAAATGATTCTGAAATATTAAGATATACCTCATCATATGCATTTTTCTTCATCAGTTCACAAAGAAATTGAAACTGTTTCAGAGGATGCTTTAAAGAAGGTATCTCAATAATCTGTATTCCCGGATAGTTTGAAAACACTTTTTGGAGATCTGCCGTCTTCGCATTTGTAAGGCAGGAAAATTTTATATCTTTTTCCTTTAAAGTACCCAACATTCTTATAATATATTTATCTATTCCACTGCTTTTTCCATCTATCAGATAACCTATTAAAACATTCATATATAATCACGTATAAACCTTCCTTTGAATTGGTTCTTTTGCTTTTACGGAAACAGCTTTCTCACCCCCGGAATTGTTTTTCCCCCCCACACAATTGCCAGACAGATTATATATGTTACCAACACAAATACCGTTCTCCACGCAAAATCTCCTTCCCAAACATTAAACCATTTTAGCTCTAAGTTCATTATTGGTATATGAATCAAATAAATACCAAGACTACACCCTGCAAGTCGAGTAATTCCTCTCTGTATCTTCGGATTAATTATATGATCCCACTTTACATATTTTACAAAAACAAATATCGCCATTGCCAAAAAAAACGAATGAAATTGCCCATAGTCAAACAGTAGCGTATTTTTTACTCCATCACGCATACTCAAATAATAGATTCCAACATAACGTATCACAGCACACGCTATTCCCAAACAATAAATTAGCTTCCTTACCTCTTTCTTTATTTCAGTTGTCGATAATAAATATCCTAAAATAACAAAAACGTAATACCCAGAAAAAGGACTCTCAAATGCTGTATTATAGGGCAATTTAAACAAATCAATCAAAATCGGCATTGTTCCGTTTGCTATAATTGACCAGCTAATCGCATACCATAAAATTTTTTTATATTTTGAATCTGCCCAAAATGACAATATTGGCATAAACATATATATTCCAATAATCACTGGAAAAAACCAGTATCTTGGTTCTATTTTACAATTTACAACAGCATCTAATACCGCTCTCCAATCACCAATCTCTAAAATATAAGTTCCTCTTATACATTTATAGAGTAGTAAAACAATTGACCAAAAGAGCCACGGCAAACCAACCCTCATCAATCTTTTTTTGAAAAAAGTCTTAGTTGAATACTTTTTTCTATAATCCATTAATGTTGCTCCACTAAGCATTAAAAAAACCGGTACTGCCCAAAAAAAGCATACCTCTGCTAGCAAGCATTCCCTCCATAACCGTGTCTCAGAAAATGTATGTACTAAACCATTATGATGTAGCGTTATCACTGCAATACATGCAGCAATATTTAAAATATCATAATATAAAATTCTTTTTTCATTCATAATATTTTCTCATAATAATTAGGAAATTAATTATCACATATTCTTTCATTTATTCGCACTAAATATCCCAAAACCATCCAGAACATCATAGACATCGGCGATGTAACATATATTATTTCTGTTATAACACAGGTAGCTGTAACCATAACTGCTATAATAGCAAAATATCCCTGAATTTTCCAAGTCGTATCACTTATTATTACCTTCCATTTTTTCAGAATTAAAATGCAAAATCTAATCGCCAAAATCAGGTAAAGGACTTCACCTAGTAATCCCTGACCTACTAGTATGTCCATAAATTCATTATGCATACTACTGAATTCCATATGATCATTATTAATTAAATATGACTCTGGCAGTTTATCATGAACATAAGCTAGTACATTATTATGTCCAACTCCTATCAAGGGGTCACGAGTAAAAATTTCAATTGCGCTTTTCCAAATATCTAGCCGCCTATTTGTGATATCTCCTTCATATTCCTCTTCTCTACCAAGTTCTACTTTTTCCTTTTCCTCACCATTCAACTGTGATTCGCTAATAGAAATCCAACCGTTATATCCTGTCTTTATCATCGTTGGAAGCATTATAGTTATTGCACAAATAATCAAGGTTAAAATTATTGTTTTTATAATTTTTTTCCCTTTTATTAAAGTTGAAAAAGTAAGAACTCCTATCCCAACAAATAAACACAATTTTCCCATTCTTGAATCAGAAAAAGCTACATACAATGTTTCTAATATTATATTGCTTATATACAGAACACGTCCTACAACTTTTTTTTCTTTTCTGAAACAAATAAGAGATAATATTATTGCCACGACGCACATTAAAGCTCCAATATTGGCATCCCAATATGCACCATAGAGTCTTCCCCATTGAAAACCAATATAATATATTGGACCGCCTTGAGCTTGTTCCGGATAGAAAACTTTAGAATAACCTATAAATAAAAAGTAGAAACTCAAAATTGACAACACCGCATTACCAAGTAAATAGATTTCAATCAAAATTCTATTTTGCTTGTTTACACTATGCATATTTTCACTTTCGTCATAGCAATACACAATAAAGAACAGGAAAATACACCATATTAATGTACGGAAATTGTCATACCATCCATATTTTATATTTACAGCCGATGAAATCAGATAACTAAAAGAAAAAAATACTAAAAGGAAAAAATTTGCTGAATGATAATAGTTTTTCCAGTTTATTAACCTGAATAAAAGCACAATACCTCCCAATACAACAGTTGGCCATAAAAAAAGAGAAATAATCGGTTTACCAAAAGACAGCGAACTGGCTTGCAAAAAACCTACTATCAAAATACCTATTTTTACTATTAATTCCAACCACCAACTTATTGTTTCTCTACACATCACCTCTTTTTTTAAGAACCGTTCAATACTTGTCATTCTTTTTCTCCCTTCTTGACTCAATTGTTCATTTCATTATCTTTATCTGGCTCCGCTTCCCCTGAAGTAAACGGTAAAACTCAAGTACCCCAATAAATAGTAGGCTGTTCTCACAGCCTTATTACTTATCATCCAGTTTCTTTGCTTTTCGTGTGTGTTCTGGCAGAACTTCGTAAGTCCTCAATAATCAGTACCTGTTCATGATAGCATATTTCTGAGACAATTGCTCCATCAAACATATCTAAACATGATTTCGCGCAATTCGTTCGATTTGTACGAAGCATATTATTTTAATCCAGGAGGATTATCTCATGAACGCTAAACAAAAACTTCATCAAGCAAAACTTCAAGAGTGGACTGCCAGGTTTGCAGCACAGAAAGCCAGTGGTCTGACCGTCCGGCAATGGTGTGAAATAAACCATTTTTCTTTTCACACTTACATCTATTGGAAACATCTCCTCAAAGAAGAAGTCGTCGATCAGGCACTTCCTGATATTGTTCCACTTTCCATTCCTGCTGTTGCAGATTCGGATTCTTCGCTCGAAATAACTGAACTTCGTTCAATTCGCTCGAATTGCACGATTCGCCCGAATTATTCCATGGTGAAGCTGGACATCAATGGGTTCTCCATTGAGATCGAAGATTCTATTTCTGAAGAGTTCCTTGCTAAGCTCATAAAAGCGGTGCACTATGCTTAAAGATGCTGACCCTGCCTATTTTGCTGGTATCTACATTGTCTGTGGCTACACAGATCTCCGATATGGCATTGATTCACTTGCTGCTATAGTGGCTCAGTTGTCAAGACAAAAATTTGAGATTTTTATAATGAACTGATATGGTTGATAAGTTACAGGTAACACTGGAAAAGTAGTGGAACTCTCCCCCTGTTCCATTTATGCTAAGCTACATGTGGCAACAGCATGGCCGGATAGTAGTATTCAGCCGGTGTCTGATAGGCAAGTGCAGAATGACGCCGCTCAAAGTTGTAAGTGTGGATATACTGTCCGATGGCGGCTCTGGCTTCTTTAATGTTATTGTATTGCGTCAGATAGGCTTCCTCGTACTTGAAGCTGCGAAACCAGCGCTCAATCATGATGTTGTCTGCCTAGCGACTTTTGCCATCCATGCTCTGACGAATGCCGTTTTCCTTTACAAAATCAATGTACTGCTGACTTGTAAACTGGCATCCCTGATCAGAATTCAGTATCTGCGGTTTGGCTACCATGAATGCCTTTTTCAAAGCATTTATGACCATTCTGGTGTCAAGAGTATCGTCTACTTCCCAGCCTACGATACAGCGGCTGTGCCAATCAATAATGGCTGTCAGATTAAAAAGCCACGTCTGATCGGAATATATGTAATATCTATAGACCATGCCTGATTGGGTTTGTCTATGATGGCATTACGAAGCAGATATGGACATACCTTGGCTTGCTGCATACGCTTGGAAAGATTCATCTTTGGATAGATAGGGTAAATATCCATTTCGTTCATGAAACGCCGTGCTTTCCGGCGTCCTACATGATAACCTTTAGACTTTAATTGCTCAGACATTTGCCTTGCACCCCAGGTCGGATTATCTGTATGGAGATGATCGATGATCTCTTTACAAGTCAGTTCTACTTCAGATACAGGAATGCCTTTATAATAAATGCTTGTGCGATTGATGTCAAGCAACTTAGCACCAACAGAAGCTGGTATTTCTTTAGTCGTCAAAAGGCTTTGGACTAAACTTACTCTCGTAGTCAGGTCCACAAATTTCTTCAGATTTTTTTTTGAGCCAGTCAACCTGCATGGTTAACTGACCAACCTTTTTGGCATACTCCGCTTTTTCCTTGCGTTCTTCGGCAAGCTTTTCTTTGAGGTTATCTTCTCGCTTGTCATCGAATATAACAGAGGCATTGCTGAGAAATTCCTTTTTCCAGTTGCGAAGAAGATTTGGCTGGATATTATTTTCAACTGCAAGGGTATTAAGATCTTTTTCCCCCTTAAGCAGTTCGATTACAAGGTCTGATTTAAATTTGGCACTGAAATTTCTTCTTTGTCTGGACATGTTTGTGAATCCTTTCTTTCGTACTAATTTAAGTATATCAGATTCATTAAAAACTGTCCGAAAAAGTGTCTTAATTTATGAGACCATTATAGTGGAAAGACCTACATGGCATGCGCTTTCGGTATGGAAGCCTGCAAGCGCTGATACACTACGAAATACGTTCGACTTCCAGACCTGCTCTTGGAGTTAGAGATGGCACGTAACGATGGAACTTACAAGAAGGTCCAGAGTAAATATGCCAATCCGATTCTGCTAATCATCGATGAATGGCTACTACTGAAGCCAACTGAATCCGAACAGCATGATATACTGGAACTTCTCCATCGGAGACGCAAGAAGTCATCCACCATCTTTTGCTCTCAGTATGATTGCAATGGCTGGTACGATCAACTGGGAGGCGATGACAGTCCCCTCTCGGAAGCGATCCTGGATCGTATTAAGCATGATGCGTACAAGATCAACATCATCCCAACGGACCCGGCGAATTACAGATCCATGCGTGAAGTATACGGGTTGGATCCGGCATTAAGCGGGTAAACTCGCATGTAGCAAAAATGTGGTATCCCTGTTCCGGACTCACGGTATCATAGTGCCGGACTGCCGGTATCCGTTCCTTCGGAACAGGGGTACATTTGAACCGTAATATTCGTAAGTCCTCAATAATCAGTACCTGTTCATGATACCATATTTCTGAGATAATTGCTCCTTCAAACATATCTAAACATGATTTCGCGCAATTCGCTCGATTTGTACGAATCATATTACTTTAATCCAGGAGGATTATCTCATGAACGCTAAACAAAAACTTCATCAAGCAAAACTTCAAGAGTGGACTGCCAGGTTTGCAGCGCAGAAAGCCAGTGGTCTGACCGTCCGGCAATGGTGTGAAATAAACCATTTTTCTTTTCACACTTACAACTATTGGAAACATCTCCTCAAAGAAGAAGTCGTCGATCAGGCACTTCCTGATATTGTTCCACTTTCCATTCCTGCTGTTGCAGATTCGAATTCTTCGCTCGAAATAACTGAACTTCGTTCAATTCGCTCGAATTGCACGATTCGCCCGAATTATTCCATGGTGAAGCTGGGCATCAATGGGTTCTCCATGGAAATCGAAGATTCTATTTCTGAAGAGTTCCTTGCTAAGCTCATAAAGGCGGTGCACTATGCTTAAAGATGCTGACCCTGCCTATTTTACTGGTATCTACATTGTCTGTGGCTACACAGATCTCCGATATGGCATTGATTCACTTGCTGCCATCATCGAACGTAGATATCATATGAACCTGTTCGTCCCTAACACACTGTTCCTTTTCTGCGGAAGGTCTGCCTCGAAGATCAAAGGCCTCCTGTGGGAAGGCGATGGCTTCCTGCTTCTTTACAAACGTATGGAATCCGGACATTTCACATGGCCACGGTCATCTGATGATCTCAAATCCATGTCTGCAGAACAGTTTCACTGGCTCATGCAGGGCTTTGCAATCGAACCTGTTATTCATGATGTCACCCCACAAAGTTCCGGTTAAACGTTATTTTGCTTTGTGCAATACAGAGAACTTTTTTCCTGTTTTCAGGACAGTTCTCTTTGGGCTATGCACAGCTTCCAGAGACCTTCTAACTATGTTTACAAGGTCTCCAAAGCTCTGCACAGCACTTCCTTTTTCTATTTTCGTCATCTCTTCCTATCGTCGTTCCAAGGCGAAAGGAAAACGGGAAGCAGATCTTGATGGGCTTCCTGCCCGTATTATCGAACACAGGCTCTCCGATGAAGAACTGGCTGCCAAATTTCCAAACGGTTACAAAGAGCTCCCGATAGAAGTCTATAAACGTCTCCATATCATTCCGGAAACATTCATCGTTGATGAACATCATGTCCATGTATATGCTTCAAAAAGTAATGACGGAACCATTCTGAAGGCTCCAAGACCCAGAGATCTTTTTCGGAACAGTATCGCTACTCCGGCATTGGTCGCCTCCATCATAAATGGCAAATACACCAATGCCCTGCCATTGGAACGGCAGGCAAAAACCTATAAGATGAACGGCATCAATCTTGCAACTAATACTATGGCAAACTGGGTGATCAGAAGTACTGATATGTATCTTTCTCTAATTTATGATCGTATACATGAACTGATCTATGACAGTAAAGTCATCCATGCCGATGAGACTCCTGTAAAGGTCATGCGTATTGACAATGCCAAAATCAAAAACGGTAAAAAGACTTATATGTGGGTCTACCGGAATCGTCCTTTCAGAGGTACTCATCCTATCGTTCTCTACGAGTGGCAGGAGTCCCGCCGTTCAGATCATCCACGGGAGTTTCTGAAAACTTTCTCCGGAACTGTAGTGACCGATGGATATCAGGTCTACCACAAACTTGAAAAAGAACGGGAAGATCTCAAAGTTGCCGACTGCTGGATCCATGCCCGAAGACCTTTTGCAGACTTTATAAAATCTGTCGGTCTCACGGCTGCTAAAGGCTCCATCGCCCAGGAGGCTTATGACATGATCACCGAAATGTTACGTATAGATAATACTTTTGATGATCTGCCTGTATCTGATCGCAAGAAGCAGCGTCAGCTTGTTCTCTCTGATAAAGTTGATGCTTATTTCGCATGGGTAAAACAGAAATATACCCAGGTAACCCAACACGGTTCCATCGGCAAAGCTCTTGCATACAGTATCAATCAGGAAAAACATTTGCGTGTTTTCCTTTCCGATGGCAACATTCCCATGGACAATAATTACGCCGAGCAGGCAATCCGTCCATTTACTCTTGGTAGGAAAAATTTTGTTTTGATTGAATCTTCCAATGGGGCAAAAGCCAGTGCTGTCCTGTACAGCCTGGTTGAAACAGCCAAAGCAAATGGACTGAATACCTTTGAGTATTTTAATCTGCTTCTCACTGAGATTCCGCAACACGTAGACGATAATAATCTCCGTTTTCTGGATAATCTTCTTCCATGGTCACCTCTGGTACAGAAAGCATGTCCCAGTAAATATAAAAAATCTTAACTTTTCAAGGTACAATCTATTTTCAAAAAATTAGCGTAATCCCCGGAAACACGGGGATTTTTGCTTATCTGGTACTCATGTTTAAGGACTTACGGCTTTTTGTCGTGGCTTGATCAGCAGAGTCCTACCCGTGGAAGCAGAATAGATAAAGCTGTTACCTACATTCAGAACCGCCGCTCCTATCTATCCACCTATTTGGAAGACGGTCGCTGCAGTTTTTCTAATAATCTCAGTGAAAATGCGATTCGCCCGTTTACAGTAGGCCGTAAAAACTGGCTGTTCTGTGATACACCAAACGGAGCCCAGGCCAGCGCTATCGTGTACACAATGGTAGAAATGGCAAAAGCCAATGGAGTAAACGTCTATCACTATCTTACCTATCTGTTGGAAAAACTACCTGATGATAAGATGAGTGATGATGAATTAGAACTTCTAGCTCCGTGGAACGAAACCGTCAAAGCTGAGAGTGAACGTCGTGCAAACGAATCAAATCAATCATATGTGAATTGTCAAGGTGCTCCGGCTACTGAAAAGTAGTCGGGATTTTTCTATCATACCTAAAATTTAAACGCTTACCAAGAACGGAAAGAACCATTTGAGGACTTACTAACTAGTTTTCATTATCTACTAACATGCTCAAAGAAAAATTTTCCATCTATTTTTCCGGAAAAATTATAACTTCCAAAAATATCATCTTCCGACTGACTGTCGGAATATACTTTTTCCTTATTCCGATATGACTGTACTGTCATATGAATAGTTCGGTTTATCTCACAAAGAGGTGTTATCGATCCCACTGACAACAGTATCAACATGCAGATTAATACTCCTCTTCTCTTTTCATTCCACCATCTGTCAATTGCTTTTATACATAACAGACAAAGAATAAGTAAAGCTGGTATCGACGCTCTCATTCCAAAATCCGTACCATAACCAATCCGGATTAACGGACAAATCAGAAGCCATATGAAACTAACATAGTAAACAGGATTTCTTTTTTCATCTTTATATAGCAGAAGATAATATCCGCCAATTTCAATCAATATGAATATAACATACAGTAGCAGATATCCTCTGACTCCTGGATTATCTCCCCCTGTGGAAACTATATTTTGCCCTGCTTCATTATTCATTAAGTAAAACCAAGTTATAATTCCGGCAATTCCTCCCCCTAAAACGTTCTCTACAGAGAAGGTATCCTTTATCCAAGCTTGCACCTTCTCCTTTCCTGCACAACCTTCGTAAGATCTTGTGAATCCCCAATAAGCAGCAAATGGAACGAGACCAATAAAGGGAAGTGTACTACATAATAACATCGATCCCAGCAGCACAACCATATATCGATTCTTTTTCTGTCGCAAAATCAGCATCAAAATAACCCAGGCCGGAATTGACTGATTAAATACCCAAAAAAGCTGCGTTGTAAAACTGGAAAATTCAAATGTACTTGCCCACCATTCTAAATGAGTAGTAGCCGTTATTCCCTCTAGTGTTCCATTTGTCAGCAACATACCTACAATATCCAAACCGCTAAAAAAAATGAATACCACTAATGGCCAGATTCTTATTTCTTTCAATGTACTGGATAATAACAGATAAAAAATAAATATACCAACTATTGCCCATAGAGCCTGAAAGCAATAGCCGGCTGTTACTCCAAATATCTTTCCGAACACTGCTGCCGGAAGCCAGAATCCTATATAATAGATCAAACCTTTTGTCGCCAATCCGGATTCTGTCATTACCGTTCTTGTTGGCGGCCATGAATAATTTACCAGA
The DNA here is from genome assembly GCA_018228645.1 of Clostridiaceae bacterium Marseille-Q4143. Classification (GTDB taxonomy): domain Bacteria; phylum Bacillota; class Clostridia; order Lachnospirales; family Lachnospiraceae; genus Hominiventricola; species Hominiventricola filiformis. The sequence continues at coordinate 1,848,236 of CP073693.1, read as the reverse complement.
ATTTCAAATATCGGATTACGGCAATCATGGTCTGTATTCTGAAAAACAAATTTTCCTATTCCGGAAAGATATACCCAAAAAGCAATTATCAAAATTACAAATACAAGTTTTTCGATCTTCTCTACATCCAATTCCGGTAGTTCTACCGGTCTGGTATCACACGACATTCTGTACCAGCAAAGTCCGAGGATTCCCACTCCCGCCAATGCAATATACCATTTTGTCCATCCTAGGAAAAATAATGTAATTGGCAGCATTACATATAAATAAATTAAACCAGACAATATATTTATTTTTTTCATACTATTATTCTCTATTTACTTTCTGTTTTAAATGCCCAAAATTTATTCATCAAAAAATTTATCGGAACACTTACCAATAAATTAATAATAGGAGCAATCAATTTGGATACCCCAATTATTTCTACCCAAATAAATGATAATACACTGTTAAGGAATAATCCTGTGAAAGCATATGAAACATATGTTTTTAACAAAGCTGCAAATATATTCCGTTCCTGACCTTCATTTTGTTTAAATACATATTTATTATTCCAGTAAAATGACCACAACACACTCAATACAAATGCAATTACCTGCGCAACTAAATAATCAATAGAAGGAATCCACTGTTTTTTTTGAAAAATAAGTAATGCTCCAACATATAATAAGTATGAGATAACAGTATTACTTAAACCAACTATTCCAAATTTTATAAATTGAACAAGTCCATTCCATTGATCTGCACTTATATTTATATGTATTGTTTTTTCTAATATAAATCGAATTATTTTTTCTAATAGTTTCCAGATGCCGTTCATATTATCAATATTACACCTTTCTGTATTTGTTCAAAGGGTCTCTGCTGTCAGAGATCCTTTGAAATCATCTATTCTTTTTCAACCCCCCACTTATTATGTCAGCTCCTAATATATCAATAATTGATGCGATTATTGCTAATATGAGAAAGCTCCCAAGTGCATACCATTTATCCCACTCTTTTACGTATTTAGGTAATGTATTTAATAAAAACCCATGACACAAAAACAACGGAATACTCATTTTAGCAGCCATATTGCACACAGTGTTATTCTGCAATTTGTTGGTTATAGTTCTTCCGCTTAGCGTAATACATAGTGCAATAAAAATCATCATAACCAATATGAAATCATAAGAGGTATATCCTTTTTCCAAAAACATTTCGGCAAAAATTGTTAACCATAATAAAATTTCTATTATAGAAAGCACCTTTGAATGTTCTGGAAATTTATTTTTGAACACAATGCTTATTGAATAACTGGTTGCTCCCAAAGTAAGCAAAGCAAATCCCCGTAGTACACCTTCGTAACATATTCCTGTCCATGTTCCTGGCAATGTCAAACACCCATATTGATGCAAAATCCATCCCAACACTAATAGCGATACCAACGGTCCTATACATATTGTGTATATATTCCCATATCTTCTCACAAATATATAAATAATAGGAAGAGTAATAAATAATGCTGATAAATACCATTCAGTTGCAATTATAGTATATGTCGGTAATCCAATCATTTGCAGCATTAGGATTTCACTTATAAAAAGCTTAAAATTTTCCCATATAATCGTCCATGATTGGAACTGATCAATTGATACAACTATAAATGAAATTGCCACTGCTATAATATAATATGGTAATATCGATTTCAATTTTTTCCAGAAAAATGTCAGAGTTTCATTAGCTAATTCATTTCTAGTCACATTGCTACTTTTTGAATGAATTTCTTTTGCCAAAAAATGTCCCGTTACCATATAGAAAAATGCAACGCCAATATATCCACTTGGCGAGAACAAAGCTGAATCTCCCAGCCATTCTCCCCAATGCAATAACATAATATTTATACAGAAAAGTATTCGTAAAAAGTCAATTAATCCATTCCTTCTTGAATTATATCTTTTATTTCTTTCATTTATAGATGAGAAATATATACATATACTAGCAGCTATAAAAATTGTTACGCATATATCTATATGATATTTTATCCAGAGTGGAATTTTGAAAATATTATTACTTCTCTTTTGAATAATTTGATTTTCTTTTGTTGATGTCCATAAAATCACATTCTCAACAGGTACATACCTATTGGTCATCAACTTCTGATTCATATCTGAAGCAAATTGAGATGACATCATATACGGAATTGTTCCTTGGAAATTATCTATTTTCTTATTGGCAAGATTTTTATATAGTACGATATTACTAAAACAATCTTTTACAATTTTCCCACCACTTGCACATATACCATAATTATTTTGAGACTCATTTAACAAAGACCAGCAGTTGAAAATTCTTCCATCTCCCAGATCACCTACAATTCCTGATGCACTATGAGTTCCCGTCATAGTCCCGCTAACAGAGCAATTATAAATATCTGGGGACGCATACCCTACGCATGCTATTCCTCCAACATATTGCCCTGTAAAATTTATATTTGTAAGCTGAACATTGTATATTTCCCCTGCTAAATATCCAAATAAACCTGTATACATATTCTGTGACGAATTAATATTTGAAATCAAATAGCCATTTCCATCGAATTTTCCTGCAAAAACCTTTCCTTTTTCTACATTTCCTATCGGTTGCCAATTATATTTTTCATCAAAATTAATATCCCGCCTTTGTTTAAAATATATGTCTTCATACGTATTTCCATAATTAACTCCCGCGCTCAACATTATTAAGTCATCTTGGGAACAGATATTAATGGGAGCATTTTTAGCACCCGTTTCTTTGGGCTGATATTCTGTTTTTCCTCTATAATCAATGTTATACGAATCTTCAATTTCAAAGTGGCAACTATCATCTTGATATTGCCAAAACACCACATCATTGTAGTTTAGTATTTTAAATTTAATACACTGTTCCAAATTTTTATTTAATTTATCTGCGAAATTCTCATCCAATACAACATTTTTATCTAATTTTTCTTCGAAATAAGCTTCTCCTTTAAATCTTTTAACATCATACGGTTCTTGAATCGAATATCCATATATTATTTGCTCAACTGAATATGATGTTAGACCATATCCTGTCGCACCATCTTTCAGCACACAATCTCCTGTGTTCCAGCAATTTATAATTTGTCCATCAAAATCATCTGCTATTCCTCCAGCTCTATTCCCGATTATCGTTGCCTTATTATAACAGTTGATTATTCTTGCAGAGTTCCCATTTGCATGGACAGCAATACCGGCGGCACAGTTACCCTCTATGGATCCGCTTTCGATTCCCAAATTGATAACCGTTCCAGAAAGCCACCCAAAAAAAGCAACATCTTTTTCTGGCTTATTTATTTTAATATTTTCTATATAATGTCCCTTTCCATTATATACACCATCAAAGAATGTGCCCTTATCTGTTCCTCCTATTGCATCCCAATCATCACATGCACTCAAATCAATGTTTGTAGTCTGTTCCACATATTTTCCGGAAAAAGTATCTCCTGCGTCCACTTTTTCTTTAAAAACTAACAAATCATTAACTGTACTTATTTTGTATGGATTATCTATAGTTCCTTCTCCTACTAATAGCCCAGTTGCGTTTACATTTATAATTGAATATTTCCACAATAATATAAGTACCATAACAACTATCAATATATATTTTTTATATTTCATATTCTCATTCTTTCCATGGTCAAAGGATTATGTTACTTATTTTAAATTATTCATAATTGTTCCTTGAAAGTGTCTTAAATTCTCAATAATCAGCAGGTGCTCGCCTTATTGTACTTTATAGGAAATTACTCTCATTAGCATATGCTAAACAGAGTTTTGCCAACATACGAATGGTAGCACCTCCAGCTTTCATGATCTTTCTGAATATCAAAAACATACTCAAGCAAATATATACCTTTAAGATGTATAATTACTTTGCGTCAAATCAACACTCTCCTCGGAAACACGTGAGTTTTTACTTATCTTGTGTTCGTGTTCAGTTATCTACATATTGAGGATTTCTACATTTTCATAAATAGTTTATACTTATATATAATATAATTGTATATGAAATCAAAATTTCTATACACTATTAATAAATTCATACATTTATTCTTGTTCTTTATTCCATAAGTACAACGGTTTTAGTAAAGAACTAAATGCCTTGGTAAAAAATGACGCTATTATGAACGTTAGTATAAACGAAATTCCCAAAAGTTTAATATGCATAACCAATATGCCACTTGTAGTTATACAACTATATATAGTTGATAATATTAGACTATGCCATAAATAAAACTGAAATGAAATATTAGAAAATATCAAGATCACCTTGTTTATTGTATTTGTAATTTCATTTGTATCTGTTTCATTAAAATCCATGGCATAATAAATAAGTATATTAACAATTATTGCATATATTGATGGAAATAAATATTGATAGATAAAATAGCATATATTATTATCTCTTGAATATATGAAACAATTACATAATAATACTGTTCCAAATATTATCCATAAAATTATAATCCTATTTCTTTTTATACTAGGTTTCGGCAAATAACTTGTTAATATACCGCTTACAAACAAATCCAAATTTAGTATCGACGGGGTATATATCTGGGTATGCCAATCAGCATTATTCTTATACATCACATATCTCAAAAGTAATCCTATTAAAATAACTCCAATCCATATTCCCCATAAATATTTATTGCTTATTACTTTCTTTACTTTTTCTACAATATATATAATTATTGGTGAAATTAAATATAACTGCATTATGGTGGATATATACCAAACAGCACCAATACCATCCACTCCAGGAATTCCATTATATGTAAATGTTAATATTCTTCTCAAAACACCTTTATTATCAAAAATGAATCTAGGATAAATTAATACACATGAAAAGAATATAAATGATAACGTTGGTATACCTATTTTAATAAGTTTAGACAAATAAAATTCTAATATTTTTTTTTACTTAATGTATATCTTTTACTTGCAAATCCTCTACCTATTAAATATCCTGATATAATGAAAAATATCCATACACCTGCCCAGGCAGGTGTATACAAAAAGAAATATTGCTTTAATTTAATCCAAATTTTTCCATCAGTAATAATTGCCGTGAATATTGCTGTATGAAGCATAAATACAATTAATGTAGCAATTACCCTTATATAGTCTATAGTATTAATCTTTCTATCCATTTCTAGCTCCTTAGCAAATATACATCTTTATTTCTAATCTATTCAAAAAATATCAGTACTTGACATTCTCTTGCTATCATGAAAAAAATTTTTTGAATAAACAAAATCTTGAATACTCCAAATTCCAAGTACTGATAATCCTATTTGGGACCATATATTTCTCAAATTCACTCCATAGAATGAAGAAAATATTGGAAGTGGCCATGTCAAAAACATAATTACCATTATCGGAACAAAATTACTTTTTTTTAATTTATTTTCGCTTGCAAAAAAAATTATTAGTGGAAGTAGTAATAATGAAAAAATATAATCTCCCTGGTTTTGAAATAGAATAATAGAAAGAGTCAATAAAAGAATTGATTTCCATTCTTCTTTCTGCATATAGGCAAGTAATAAAAAAATTAATATTATTAATAGACTTAAAATCATAATAATTTCACTACTAAATTCTACTTTAAATAATCGGCAAACCATATTTGATACTCTATGTAAAATATTAACCGCACTGTTTCCTATATAAACAGCTGTTCCATCACTTCCAAATTTTGCGATAACCTTAAGCCAAATAAATAATCCCTCTATTCCTTCTTTAAAAAAAACAAATGGCATAAACACTGCTATTATACCATATATAATACATTTAATTGCACCTTGTATATCTCTTTTTCTCAAAAGAAGAATTCCTAAAAACGCGGGATATAATTTTAAACCGGAGCTAATTGCTAATGCTATTAGCGCTAATTCCTTTAAATATTTTTTTTCCGAATCATAATTATTAATATAAAATAATAATAGAATCATTACTAAAACAATGATATTTCCACGTTCAAAACTATATAAAATACCATAACTACAAACAGCCGCAATAGTTACTAAATTTACCTTCCATTCCTCACATCTCTTTAATATATTTTTGATTAATAATACTAAAAGTAACGTTGTTATAACTACCAAAAAAACAAACATCATCATACAAGACTGATATAATCGCAAATCATATCTTGTACATCTTTGCTCTACTGACAACTCGAATGTATCTGCCCAAGTTTGAGAAATTTCTCTAGGAATAAAATAGTATACAAATAAGAAAAACAGGTTTGCCAATGGCGGGTACAGTGTATCATATTTCAAATATGGTGTTCTTCCTCTAACATACTCAATGCTATGAAAAAAATCCATTCCTGTATCACATTGATCATGCCAAAAAATTGAACTCCAAAGATTCCCATGACTTAACAACAATACTATTCCTAAAATAACAAAACAAATAATCCCACCAAAACCGAACAGGACTTTTGGATCTATATTATTTTTCCAGTGTTCAAAACGTACTTTACTCAATTTTTTCACAGAAGTTAATCCTTTCTTCCTCAATAACCAATGGTCTGTTCATAACCCTCTGGTTAATACTTAATATATATTCTCCAATAAATCCAATAAAAAATAGCTGCAATGCTCCCAGGAAAAACATTCCAATAAGAACCGGTGCCATTCCTGCCACAAAATTATTCCAAAAGATAAGCTTCAAAATCAGATAAACAAGACCGATCACTACACTTATTCCACCACATATTACGCCGAAAAAGGTACATAAACGCAATCCAATTTTCGTATAAGAAGTAATACTTAACATTGCTGCATCATACAAACTATAAAAATTATTGTGTGTCTTTCCTGCCCGACGTTTAGGCTGTTCATATGGAATTTCTTTACGTCTGAATCCCAACTCTGCCACAATTCCTCTTAAGAACGGGGTCGGATCATGTAGATTTCTAAGTACTTCAACAAACTCTTTATCATATAATCCAGAACCGGTAAAGTGTTCTATCTGCTCTACATCTGAAAATTTTTTTATAAATTTATAATACATTCCTCTCAAATGATACATAACAGGATTTTCTTTACTGCTGGTTTTAATACCAATTACAATCTTATATCCATTTTCCCACTCTCTGATATATTGCGGAATCAGTTCTATTGGATCCTGAAAATCACATACCATAGAGATCGTACAGTCACCTGTTGTCTGAAGTATTCCATAATATGGAGAATTAAACTGTCCGAAATTCTTTGCATTAAATATTGCTTTAATTCTAGAATTCGACGCACAAATGTCTCTTAATATATCTCTTGTCTTATCATGAGAATCATTATCAATAAAGACAAGTTCGTAATCATATGCTGATAACTCTGTCTGAAAAAGGTTAACGATGGCTTCACTCATTGGGCCTACATTTTCTTCTTCATTATAACAAGGTATTAATATACTTATTTTTTTCATCTTAATTGTTCTCTCTAAACCATCTGATAGTTTCTTTCATTCCTTCTTCAAATGAATATTTTGGTGCAAATCCAGTATCATTTGCCAATTCTGAAATGTCTGCGCCTAAATACATTACCTGACGTGGGGCATAAGGAATAGCTCCGAGTTCTGCCTGAATACCTGTTCCTGTAAGTTCACACATTTTGTTAATATAACTGGATAAAGTGCAAATCTTTCCGCTTCCTATTACGTATGTCTTTCCATCTACACCCTTTTCTCCAAGCAGTCGAAATGCCAAAGCAGCATCTTTGCTATACAAATAATCCCACTTCTGTTCTCCCTTTGTACATCTGGGAGCTTCTCCATTGGCTATAGATGAAAGCACGGACATAACCATTGTTTTCATTCCATCATATGGACCATACACGCTGAGAATCCTTGTCCAGATGTGTTTTAACCCTTTTGAATGTGCATATTCTCTTGTCATAAAGCCTGCACATAACTTTGCTATTCCATATCCATTTTCTGGAAATGCAGGTGTTTCTGCCTTTAATAGCCCCTCTACACGTCCATATTCTGCCTGTGATCCTGCACCTATAAATGTATGACAGCCAAAGCGAGCTGCTACATCTACTGCGTCTAATGCATATTTTACATTTAAGTTCTGCAGATACATGTCATTTCTACCTGAACCGATCGTTCCGGTCCAGGCAAAATGATAGAATACATCATAGGTTTTTTCTGTATTATTTTCCAATGAAGCCAATTCTTCCAGGCTGCAGAAACATTTTTTTACTAAAGGATGCTCTGGAATTCTGTCATTCCTTGAAGATTCTTTTCTGCACAATACAAGTATCTCAACATTCTGAGATATCAATTCATAAATTAATGCAGTACCAATTGCTCCAGTAGCCCCAGATATCACTGCTCTTTTCATTAGTTTTTATCCTTCAATCTCGAATTTTATCTTATCAAATTCTTCTCGTGGAAGAAATGGTGCCATATCATCTAAGGATGGAGAAGTGATTCGTCCATCTGGCAATACCTTAGACGAAGACTTCGGTGCAAAATTCTGTTTTGGATCTACAATAACTTCAAACAGACACGGTCCATCACTACATAATGCCTTCTCGATCTCATCTTTACATTTTGTTTCGTTATCAAGTTTATAGTAAGGCATTCCAAAAGCGTCTGCCAGCTTTTCAAAATCTGGAAAACTTATACCACTTTCACCATCTATACCTATAAAAGGCGGCTGAAAAAGATTGGTCTGCGTCTGTCTGATTGAATGATATCCATTATTATTCAATACGATCAGCTTAATATTTAACTTATTATGTACAATTGTTGCCAACTCCTGTACATTCATCATTAAACTGCCATCACCATCAATACAAACAGTTCTTTTACTATTATCTGAAACAGCAACACCTACCGCTGCAGGCAAACCATATCCCATTGCTGCACAACCAGAATTAGTAAACATTCTCTGTCCCTGTTTAATTTTAGCAGCCTGGAACGTAACTACGCATGCACTTCCATTTCCACAAATAACCCGATCCGTAGAGTCTAACTGTTTAAATAACTCATCAACAAACACGTACGGATTTAACATGCCATCTCCGTTATTATAATAAGACGCATCATTTGCCGGATATTGATCAACCAATGCTCTACACCAGTTAACCCACTTTTCATGCTCAAATACACTATCTTTACTTACATCTAATAAACCATTAATAACTGTTTTAACATCCGCATTTACAGGCATATCCGGATGAATAGTTGGCTTAATCAGCTCTCTTGGATCAATATCTACAATAATTTTATATGCATTTTTCGCAAAATCATAATGATTGTATCCGATCATCCGAATATTTAATCGACAACCAAGGCTAATTAACAAATCGCAATTCTGAACGGCGAAATTTCCAGGACGTGTTCCAACAGTACCCGGCATTCCTGCAAAATATTTGCTGTCGTGCGCAAGCGTATCCCCTGCATTCCATGCAGTAACAACCGGTATTTTTAAAGTTTCTACTAACTCTAAAAATTCTTTTTCTGCATCTCCAAGACGAATTCCTGTTCCAGCCAGAATCAACGGGGCTTTGGCATTTTTAATTTTTTCAATAATAGTAAATGCCTTTTCAGGTGTAAACTCAGGAAGTTTCCATGCCTTTTCTTCTTCTGCATGGAAATGTATCAATTCATCTGTTTCAATCTGCGCTCCCTGAACATCCAACGGAATATCAAGCCACACCGGACCGCCGCGGTCTTTCATGGAAAGATACAGTGCTTTTTCCAGGTGATATGCAATCTCCTGCGGATTCGTAACCATAACTGCGTATTTGGTCATGTTAGACACGGAATCTATGATATTAAATTCCTGATCTCCAAGCTGTCTGAGACCAAGCTCTGGGCAGGACCATATCGTTGTCTCTCTTTTTACCTGTCCTGAAATCACGAACATCGGAATAGAATCCAGCCATCCTCCCATGACACCAGTGATTGCATTTGTTCCACCCGGGCCACTTGTAACACATACAGCTGCCAGCTTTCCTGTCATTCGAGTATACGCTTCTGCTGCAATTGCACATGCTTGTTCATGATGATTAAATACACAGTGAAGTCCTTCCTGATGACCTAATGCATCGTCAAGATGCATTGCACCGCCACCAGTTACCATAAAACAGTCTTCAATTCTATTTTTCACTAAAAAATCAGATATATATTTAGCTAATTTTATCTTCATTTCATATTCTCCTTCTTAGCACTATGGCTCTGATATAAACTTGAAAATGTCAGCTGGTGTCTCAGCAAAACCAACGTTTGGCACAGTTTTGGCATCCTCCAAAGATTTGAATCCAAATCCATAAGTCACACCAACAAAATCCATTCCCAACTTTTCTGCACCCATGGCATCATGAATTGTGTCCCCTACCATTACTGCTTTTTTTACATCTGTTATATTCGTATCTTTCATACAGATCTTGATTATATCTTGTTTTTTTAACTTATTTTCATGATCCGCCCCGTGCATGCTCACCATATAATTATCAAATTTGTAATGTTTCAGTAAAGTTAATGCATAGTCTTCTCGTTTATAAGTTGCAACTGCTGATACACATCCTATATCCGTTAACGAGGTTAATAAATCATAAATGCCATCATATGGTGTTGCCTTTAAAAGATCCACATTCTTATACTGATCACGGAAAATAGTTGCAATAGTCTGAAGAATATCACCTTCAAGACCATATGCTTTAGCAAACGACTCCTGAATTGGAGGTCCAATAAAAGAAGTTAACTGTTTTTCATCAAGCATCGGATAATTCAACTTCTCTATTGTATGCTTTGCTGCCGCAAGAACACCTTCCGTTGTATTCAAGATGGTTCCGTCAAGATCAAAAAGAACTAAATCATATTTTTTCATTCAGCACCTCTGTATTTTGATTGAGTTAAAAATGAAACACCTATCTGTTCTTTTATACTTTCCAGATAATCAATCGTATATTTATTCAGGTAATCTGCCATCTTTTTAACAAAATCATATTCCATAGTAGCCTTAAAATAATTAGCTGTTTCACTGGAATAGCCGTCAAAACCTGCAAGTACTACTGAAGAAATTCCCATTTTAACAAATGCTTTTAACAACATTACCAGAGAATTATCTATGATTTCCGCATCTTTATCCAATAAAGAACTGATATTAAGTACATATTCAAATGGTTTTCCGGACGATGTTACATTTGATGTTGCAATAATCGGATAACTTTTCCTGGAAAGAACCGTTGCTAACTGCACGTATCTTTTTGCATTACTCAAAAAAATGTAATCTGGATTTAAATATGAAGGCACATAGTTAATAGAAATAACTATTGGCTTTTTCTCTTCTATATATTTTTCTACAAGCAGTTTATCGGTCTGCATGGATGTACCAGGTCCAACTAAAAGGATTGTCTTTCCAGATAATTCACTTTTCAATGTTTCTAAAGAATCAGCATCATTAATTTCGATATTCTGATACTCCATATACAACTGTTCGATATAGTCTTTATCATATAACAATTTCTTTTCTCCCTGCAATTTTGCAAGAATTTCGTTAATTGATTTTATAGATAAAGTTCTTTTATTCATCAAATATGTTACATAATTAGGATGACAGTCATTAGAAGCTGCCAAATAATAGAACATATTGTATCCCCAGGTTGCTGGCTGGTAGAACTGGCTGATATTGGCATCAATCGCTTCCAGGAACTGAGAAATCTGGTAATTTTTTCCAAGAGAATTATTCATATGCATGGCCACTAATTCTATAGGTGCATTTCCGGCACTTTTTCCCATACCATAAATGCTTCCATCAACTAATATATCTCTGTCTATTTTTTTATCAAGCATAGCAATGCAATTAGCATAACCCATCTGAAAATTGTTATGACCATGATATCCAATTCCAATATTTGGATCTAAATGCTTATTTAACAGTTCAAAATAGTGAAGCAAATTATTCTGATGCATCAATCCATATGTGTCAACCATCGATACTGCATATGGCTGCACATCATTAGCAAGCCTGATAAGATCCAACATTTCCTCATCTGTATAGCTGGTAACCGATACAAGCTGCGTGAACACTTTATATCCTTTTTCTTTCAAAGCTTTGCAAAAAGCCATTGCCGGCTCACGCAAATGCTTTTTGAAAATCACACGAATACCGTCAAGATAACTATCTTTGCAATCTGTAATATGTTCCAAGCCACATGTACCATAATCTATCATTCCAACAACCATAGAATTTTTACGGTCAAGCTGTCCATATATCTTCTCGACACAATCTGTATCTGGCATAATGCTTCTGTTTATATCAAACGGGCGTCTTTCATCCAAAAAACCAATCTCTATAATATCAACATTAGCTTCCACAACTCTTTCAAAAATACTGACTAAATTGTCATGACCAAAATTCCAGTCATTTACATAACCGCCGTCCCGTAATGTGCAGTCCAGTAATTTAATCGTTCCCATTTACGGAAATCTCCTTTACTAGTAATTTTACTGTACAGCTTCTTTAATAATCTGAGCCATATAATCAATTTTTTCATCTGTCATTCCCGGATAAACTCCTACCCAGAAGGAATTATTCATAATATAATCTGTCTGTGTCAGTTCTCCCACTACACGATATGCTTCTGTCCCTCGAATCTGATCAAAGCAAGGATGTTTGATAATATTTCCACTGAATAATAATCTTGTCTGAATATTATGATCCTCTACATATTTTGTTACCTGATTTCTTGTCAGTCCAGACTCTGGTTTCACACTAACAATAAACCCAAACCAGGACGGCTCACTGTTTTCTGCCGGTTCCGGCAGGAGCAGTTTGTCAGCCACCGGCTCTAAGGCTTTTCTTAAACGATCCCAGTTATGGCGACGTGCTTTAATAAATGATGGGAATTTTTTAAGCTGTTCCACACCTACAGCAGCCTGTAAATCTGTAACTTTCAAGTTATATCCAAAATGGCTATATACGTACTTATGATCATATCCCTGCGGCAATTCTCCAAACTGACCGTCAAAACGATGTCCACACAGATTATCCCTTCCAGATGGGCATACACAATCACGTCCCCAGTCGCGGAAACTCTTAATCAATCTGTTAAGAAGGGAGCTGTTCGTATAAACACATCCTCCTTCTCCCATCGTCATATGATGCGGCGGATAAAAACTGGAAGTTCCAATGTCTCCCCATGTACCGGAAAATCTGGTTTCTCCATCTATCGTGTATTTTGTTCCCAGTGCATCACAGTTATCTTCTACAAGCCACAAATTGTGTTTATCGCAGAATTCTTTTACATGCTTCAAATTAAATGGATTACCAAGTGTATGTGCAATCATAACAGCTTTCGTTTTAGAGCTTAATGCTTTCTCCAACTGCGTAATGTCAATATTATACTGCGGAACTGTAACATCTACGAATACCGGAACTGCACCATACTGAATAGCCGGAGTAATTGTCGTCGGAAAACCTGCTGCTACTGTAATGATTTCATCGCCTTTTTTAATCTGACGCTCGCCAAGCTCCGGTGCAGTCAAAGCCATAAATGCAATTAAATTGGCAGAAGAACCACTATTCACTAAATTTGCATATTTCACGCCAATCCATTTAGCAAAATTTTTTTCAAATTCATCAGAAAATCGACCCGTAGTAAGCCAAAAATCAAGTGCAGCATCTACCAGTGTACACATTTCTTTCTCATCATATACACGACTTGCATAAGAAAGTCTGTCTCCCGGATGAAATTCTTTCTCCTGCTCCGGTTTTTTAAAATCTTTATAATAATCTGCTACCAGACTCTTAATCTGCTCTCTTGCTTCTGCTTCATTTTTCCAATTTGACATTTTTTATAAATCCTTTCCTAAAAATTCATTAATTTCCTGATCCATGCATGCACGAACATCTCCCTTGTTCATCCAGCATTTACTCCATTCTACAACCTTTTCAATCGCCATATCCAGATTCCAATGCGGTTTCCATCCAAATACCGTTTTCAGCTTAGAACAATCCAGCTTTAAGAAATTAGCTTCATGAGGTCCCCCATCATACTGGTTTACCCATTTCATATTGTCTCTCCACTTGCTTACAAAGAGATCAACCAGCGCGCCTGTCTGGAAACAGTCTACGTCATCAGGACCCACGTTGTAGTAACCGGCATATTTGTGATCTTCATACTGTTTTGCTGCAATCATAAGATAAGCATACAACGGTTCCAGCACATGCTGATATGGTCTTGTTGAAAACGGATTTCTTACTATGATATCCTGTTTCTTCATTGCCGCTCTAATGCAATCCGGAACAATACGGTCATTAGCAAAATCTCCGCCGCCAATAACATTTCCAGCCCGTGCAGTAGAAATAGCCACTTTTTCATCAGAGAAAAAACTGTTCTTATAAGAATGAGTAACCAATTCCGAACAGGATTTAGAGTTTGAATACGGATCATATCCATCCAGTTCTTCATTTTCTCGATATCCCCACGGCCATTCTTTATTCAGATACACTTTATCTGTCGTTACATTCAGGAAAGATTTAACTGAATCACTATGACGAACACATTCCAGAATATTTACCGTTCCCATTACATTTGTTTCATATGTATATACGGGATCTTTATAACTGTCTCTCACAATCGGCTGTGCTGCCAGGTGAAGTACAATTTCTGGCTGTGCCTCCTTGAATGCCGCAGATAATTTTTCATAATCACGGATATCACCGATCACGGAATGAATATCATTCGCTATTCCCGCAATCTCATACAGCGATGGTGATGTAGGCGGATTCAAAGAATACCCTGTTACTTCCGCGCCTGCATTAGAAAGCATCTTGCAAAGCCAGGAACCTTTAAAACCGGTATGACCGGTAACAAAAACTTTTTTCCCTTTATAGAAAGACAAATCAAATGTTTCAGACATCATTAATTCTCCCATTTCTTCCATGGCGCAATTCCCTTGGAAAGCATTTTCTCCAGCATATCCATCTCATGCTTATTATCCATACACTGCCAGAAACCTTTATGTGTATAAGACATCAGTTCTCCCTCTTCTGCCAGTTTCTGCAACGGTTTACGTTCAAAAACACAGTCATCTCCATCCAGATAATCAAAAATCTCCGGATTTAATACCATATACCCTGCATTAATCAACGCTCCGTCACTGGTATTTTTTTCTCTGAACGCACGAACTGTATTATCACCATCTACATCAAGAATGCCTTTTTGCTGTTCCTGAATCACCGATGTAAGCGTCGCAATCTTTCCATGTGACTGATGGAATTTCAGCAGTTCCTGGATATTCACATCACATACACCGTCGCCATATGTCATCATAAAAGGTTCATTACCAATATATGGCTGAATACGTTTAATACGTCCCCCCGTCATCGTATTCAGTCCTGTATCTACAACCGTAACTCTCCATGGTTCACAATGCTGACTGTGAATGGTCATTTTCCGATCTCCTCCGGAATAATCGAAGGTAATATCACTGTTATGAAGGAAATAATCATTAAACCATTCTTTAATTACATACTGCTTGTATCCTGCGCAGATTACAAAATCATGAAATCCATAGTAAGAATATTCTTTCATGATATGCCACAGAATTGGCTTTCCTCCAATCTCAATCATTGGCTTCGGTTTATACTGTGATTCTTCCGAAATTCTTGTGCCGAGTCCTCCGGCCAGTAACACAACTTTCATTTAAACACCCTTCCATTATATTGCCATCGAAAAAATCTGGACATCAAAAATGGCGAAAGGAGTATTCTTTCGCAAATAAAATACAGGTTCGTTGTTTCGGGCAAGGCATTCTCATACCATAATCCTTTGATGGCTGTTATTTTCGTCTTACATATATAATTAAAGACTTTTTTTCATTGTACATTAATTTTTTTTACATTACAACCTTTTTTCGACATAATACAACTATTACCAACAAAAAATCCGAATAAATGCCCGCCTCAGCAAACATTTATTCGGATTTTTTTATTTAGCTCCGCTTCCTTTAAATACAACTAATATCGTCTTTAATATAATTTTAAGATCCAACATCAGTGACCAATTATCAATATATTCCAGATCCAGCTTTACGATTTCATCAAAATCTGTAATATCACTTCGCCCGCTTACCTGCCATAATCCTGTGATGCCAGGACGGAAACTGATCCGTCGCTTTTGATAATAACTGTACTGCTGGTATTCATCCAGGGTCGGTGGTCTGGTACCCACCAGACTCATATCCCCTTTCAGGACATTCCAGAATTGAGGCAGTTCATCGATACTGGTCTTTCGAATAAACGCTCCCACTTTTGTGATACGAGGATCATTTTCCATCTTGAACATCAGACCCTGCATCTCATTTTGTGCCATCAATTCTTTTTTGCGCGCTTCTGCGTCTTTATACATAGACCTGAATTTATAAAAATCGAAGATACGTCCATTAACACCTACACGTTTCTGTTTAAAAATCAATGGTCCTGGGGATTCCAGTAAAAGCACCGGGGCAAGAAAGATTCCAATCGTAAAAGTAAGAACCAAACCTACCAATGCTCCGCAGATATCAATCAGTCTCTTTACTAATACCATCCGATAATCAAAAAGTCTGCTGGAAAATGCTACTACATGATAATCTTCTAATGAATAAATCCTCTTTTCTCCAGTCAGTCCCAGATTGAAGAGATCCAGATTGAGATTCACCACAATTCCCATTTTTTCAAATTCCAGAATCATATTTTTCAGCAAAGATTCTTTTTTCTGAATAGAATCCAACTGTATGAATACTTCATCTACCACATGTAACGTGGCATATTCCAGATACGCTTCTTCTTTGTCGGAAATAACCGGCACACCTCCCAATTCTTCCTGTGTATCATGATCACCCAGCAAGACAACACCTACAATATTCCATACCGTTTCTTTGGATCTTCCAAATTTCTGCTGAATTTCCTGAAAATGTTCTTCCGTAGTCACTACCAACAGGTTGGTTTCTTTTCGCTTACTCCACTTGAAAATCCGATCCCGATTACGGATAAATATATGAATCATCCAGATCAGTATGGTATTAATTACAAAAAAATAACCCATTACCAGACGGGAAACAAATACTACGTTCTTCATGCTGAATCCAAGCAACATTGCTCCAGCTACCAGTACAATATTATATTTGACTGACAATACCAGTTCCTTATAACGTCCACGCTGGAAAAAGCCATCATATACTTTTGTAAAATAATATGCAGCCATATGAACAACCAGCATCATGCTACATAGTGCTTTCATATTTTCCGCATGCATTAATATGTCCAGTTCATGGTAACGAATCAGTCCAGCTACAAACAGGCTAAAAACAACAGAACATGCGTCGATCACACACACCATCAATTCCATTAGCTGTTTTCTCTTCCGATACATAAATTTTCCTCATTTACTGTTTATATTTTCTTTTTCATAAATAATAAGTATTATACCATAAAATGAATGGAGTGCAACTAAAGTTTCCTCCAGTCGCACTCCACTGACAATATTTATTCCTTATCAGATGAATTTTATTATATTTTCTTTTTCTTCAACAGATTCCATTCACGGGAGTTTGACACTTCTTTTTTTGGCGTCTTAATACAAATCCTTTATTTAAGCCATTTATGGCTTATTTTTTTGTCAAATTTTATGTTTTTTATAGTGCTACTTTGTACGCTTTGTGGTATAATAAAGAAAACGGATTTTATTATAGTGGAAAAGCGTTATGTATGTATCTATCACTGGAAATAAAGGTAATCAGGATGTCTATATCAAGCAGTCCTACCGCAAGGACAACGGTAAAACTTCTTCCCGCATCTGCAAAAAACTTGGGAAGTACAATGATCTGATGGCACAGTTCTCCGGAGACGAAGCTGCCATGATGGACTGGGCGAAAAAAGAAGCGGAAAAAGAAACTCTGCTCTACTACAAGCGTAGGGAAAAAGTTACAGTCTCTTTTTCCCCTCTTGCCCGTATTCCACTGAACGAAGAACGTCTCTTCAACGTCGGCTATCTGTTCCTGCAGCAGCTCTGCACCGAACTACGACTGGACAACATTTGCAGAAATATCCGTAACCATCACAGGTTTACTTACGATTTCCATGCTATCCTTACAGATCTGATCTATGCAAGGATTCTTTCCCCTTCCAGCAAGATCAGCAGCTTCTCTTACTGCCAGTCCCTGCTGGAGCCACCTAAATATTCCCTGCAGAATCTTTACCGCTCTCTTTCCGTTCTTGCAGAGGAATCGGATTACATCCAGGAAGAGCTTTACCAGAATTCCAACTTTGTCCATCCCCGTAACTCAAAAATTCTTTACTACGACTGCACCAACTATTATTTCGAGATCGAAGCGGAAGATGGCATGAAAAAGTATGGCAAAAGCAAGGAACACAGACCCAATCCCATTGTGACCATGGGACTTTTCATGGATGCGGACGACATACCGCTTTCCTTTGACCTGTATCCCGGAAACCAAAACGAACAGCTTACCCTGAAGCCTCTGGAGACCAAAGTAATCCGGGATTTTAACTGTAGTGAATTTATCTTCTGCTCCGATGCAGAACTTGGCAGTAAGAGCAACCGCTTTTTTAACAGTTTTGGAAACAGGTCTTATGTGATCACGTATTCCCTGAAAAAAATGAAAAAAGAAGAACGTGAGCTGGCGCTCCTGCCGACACAGTTCAAGGTTCCGGGATCAGATAAGTTCATAGACATTTCCACGCTGGATGAGACTGATCTTGAAGTGTACAACACCGTTTATTACAAAGAATGCCCCATTGTCACGGGAGATATGGACGAAACCGTTATCATCACATACTCCCCGAAATACAAGGCATACCAGCAGAGGATCCGGGCCGGTCAGATCGAACGTGCCATAAAGATTATGCAGTCCCCGGATAAATCCAGTAAAGGAAAAAATCCAAACGATCCTTCCCGTTTTATTCAGAAAACAGCAGTTACCGGTGACGGAGAGATCGCGCAGAAACAGATTTTCCAGCTGGATGAGGAGCGTATCCGGGAAGAAGCCATGTATGACGGTTTCTATGCAGTTGTAACGAACCTGGAAGGGGATGTCCGTGAAATCATCAACATCAACAAACGCCGCTGGGAGATCGAAGAAAACTTCCGGATCATGAAAACGGAATTCGAAGCACGGCCTGTTTTTGTAAGACGGGAAGACAGCATAAAAGCTCACTTTTTGATCTGCTATATCAGCCTTTTGGTATACCGGCTGCTGGAAAAGAAGCTTTTAGAAGAATTCACCTGCAGCGAAATTTTGAAAACCCTCAGGAAAATGAACATAACCCTGCTGTCTAAAGACAGTGGCTACATTCCGTCCTACAAACGTACGAAACTGACAGATGCCCTGCATACAGCCTTTGGCTTTAGGACGGATTACGAATTCATCTCAAAAGCAGATATGCGCGCAGTCATCAAAGAAACAAAGCAGAAAAAATAGCACAATTTCAAAAATAGTACATATCGATGCAAAAATGGAAACAGCCACATTCCCCATAAATACTGGGATTATGGCTGTTTTTCACTCTACAAAGTGTCAAAGATGGGATTATACTATTTTTCAAGGTTAAAGGACAACTAAATTCACATAAAATGCTGCGCAATAAAATACCATTTTTGAATGTATGAGTACAAACTCCTTAATTCATCTTACCGGAAGCTGAATCATCAGCGGAGCATATTTTTATGTACGAAGGGCGCTCATCCGAATAACCAAAAGGTTGATCAAAAAGACAGGCTGGAAACCGCCTGCGCTTGACATGCCTGTAGGTAGCTATTATATATAAAACTACAGCACAATTATATTTCCATTATTTACTGATGTACAAACCCTATCGACACAAGAAATTATGTCCTTAGCCTGTTTCTTTCCTATCATAACATTCTCATGCACAATACTATTGCGTATTTTTCTATATTCTTTTACTTTAAAAAGAGCTTCTTTATCTTCAGCATTATTTGTATTTAATAAATTCAAAGATTTCATCAATGAAGTCTCATCAAATACAAACCTCTTTGACATTGTTATTTCTAAAAATCTATATGCTGCAATAACTGCTGCATTATATTCCCCTTTATTAAACAGTCTCACATAATCCTTTTCATTTTCCGCCTCATCCTTCTCCTTATAATGTGTTTTCAAAAAGTTGGATAACTCATTTATAAATCGTTCATTATCGCCATATAAACTATATTTAAAAAGTTGTATTTCTTTTAGCTTAAATGGCAAACTATCTACTTGATTTTCATCAGCAATCACTATAAACGGCTTATTTTTGCTCATTATATTTCCTAATTCCCACATAATATGTGCATTATTACCAGAAAGATCCAAAATAGCCATTGCAGTTTTTGAGATTAGCATATCAACTTTTCGTGTCATAATCTCTCCTGGCATTATGGCTTCATCCAATGTTATAGGTGAAATCCCATTATTATACAACGTAGGATACAACAAATCCTTAATAAACGCTAATCTTTGATAAGGTGCTGAAATAAAGCAAAGTCTGCTATCTTCTTCTGGCATTTTTAGTTCTTCAGAAGCTTTTTCATTTGTAAACATTATCTGCTCAGGCATTTTATCCGCAATGACCTGTTTGATTTCCGTGAAAAACTCATTTAATATATTGGGATAATCCGCTTTATTACCAGGAAGATTTATAACTTTAATATTTCTTCTTTCAAAACGTGCTATTTCTATAGAACTGGCATCTACTAAAACTACGTACGCTGGAGTACTTAGTTTTCCAAGACGGGATCCAATAATCTGCCACAGTGTTCTGATATCGTTATCATCAAAACTATATCCTACAAGCAACAATGTTTTAGTAATAAAGAGATTAGATATGTATGTCGATAGAATTTTATTTTTTTCAACATATGTATCATAATCATATTCGGTTATTACCATTCTTTCCGGATGATTAAAATCCCCATGCAATTTAATAAGTTTGGTTGTTTCATGTGTGCTTATCGGAAGCCGTTCCTCAGATACTATCATTGAAAACGGAATCTGTTTTTCATTCAGTGTCTGTTCGATAAGAAAATCAAAATTTGTTGTACAAATAGTGCCAAAATAAAGATCGCAAAATGTTCTGTGTGTTTTTCCAGGCTTCAATTGATTAACATAAAGCTCTCTTGCTAAAACTTCTATGAGCTTAGTTCTTGAAAACTCACTTTCAAACAACGATAAGGCATCCATGGCATTTGTGTAGATATAGTCAGGTATATATGCTGCCACCTTTTTTCCAAGTCCATCCCAATCTAAAATACTGGCTCCTTCTGGAGCAATGGCATTTTTCGAAAATCCTGCACCAACAAATGGAATAACCCTATTATCAATAAAATCTTCCTGCAATGTTTTTGGAATGTATTTTAAATATTTCTCACCCATTAGTGTTCCTCCATTTTATCTTACATAATCGTTCACAACTTGATTTACTTCAATTTTAATTACAGTTTATCTCTTTTAAACGGCTAAATACCTGTTCAATACGTTCGCACTCAAGTTTTGAACAATCACATAAGTCATATTTTCCATAAACACTCCTCAAATAATTCTTAAATTCTTGCTCATTGTCCAGTTTTCTGAATTTCTTTTTATCCCTATCACAAAAAGGAATAATAAAAATCAAACTCTGATCTGCTATTCTAAGCTCTCCATAACAATATGGTATTAAGAAATCTTCTTTTTTTCTTTCAAAAATATATAGCTCTGGCTCATATATAATTTTGGGACACTTTACCCGCACAATTTCTGGCAATTTATGATATCCATCATCGTACCTTAACCAATGAATCGTATTTCTAAAAATATGTAATTTTTCATTACCAATTAATCCTATTACACATTTTACTAAAGCTTTATATGCATGCATCGGACAAAAACACTTGATATTAGATATGCAAACTGATTTATCTGGGATTTTTCCACCAATGTCTATAATTACCGGGCATTTCTTTTTTTGCTCCTTCACACTGGTTTTTACTGACTCGAATATTCCCCAATCAGCACTGTAATCCGCCTGCTTCCAGTCAAAATACCTGGCATATTTCCGAGAACCCACTTGAAAAATTGGATATCCATTCTTTCCTTTTATTCCATATTGTAAACGTTCAAACATAAGCATATTACTTAAATCTTCTTCTACGTTTTCCGCAAAAAACGAATTACACTTATCACATTCTTCATTTTGAATAAATTTTTTATTTCCTAATGCTTCTGATATTGCATGGGCTTTCTCTTTGAAAGAAGTGCCTTTTCCATTCCCTTGAAATCCACCACAATATATACAATGCCGTTTGGACTTATTGCTTTCCCCTACAATTACTTTTTTGATCGGCAAAACAAGCTTTATTGTATATGGACTATCATCAAGCAAGTCTTTTACCCGTTTTATTCTGTCGTTCCATTCTTTCATTTTACAAGCAATTTTTTCTTGACTGTATCCATGATTGTAATATTTCAGTGATTCTTTCATAAAATCATAAATTTCATCGAAATTTTCATTATATGGATAACAGTATATATACTCATTTTCCTTGGTATTTTTGAAAAAGTAAATTAATTTATTAATTCTTTTATCACTCTGATAGTTTAACCGCAAATATTCCTCAAGATTTTTTATTTTATCTATTGCAATTTGAATTGGTTGTTCTATAGACATTGATTGACCTGCAAAACAACGCAATAGTCCATTATAAAAATATCTAATTTTATTAATTTCGTCAGTAATTTGAAATATTATAGCTTCATTTTCTTTGATAAAAATATAGCTTTTGCAATCCTTCATAAAACAATGGTACCCTTCTAAATACTTAATCTTTAAATTTGTGTAGCATTTTCTGTTATTGCCTGTACCGAATTCTATTCGTTCGCAATTCCAGCCTTGGCGGATCGCTTTCGAACCTCATATAGTTTCTCGTCTCATTTACATTTCCATAAAATTCCTGGCTATAAAAGTTCCCATACAAATCGTAATATGTCAATCTTACTCTCTCTGCTTCATAAAATGGGATCAGAAGATATTTCTGATCATCTACCATAATGCTTCGGCTGGAAGCATCTTCGTAGTCTGGCCATCTGCCTGCGATCTCTACATGGTATGCCGGCCCTCTTCCCTGATTTTTAATCGAAATCATCATATAATTGTGATCCAGGCTTCCATCTATACAGTCGCATGCGTTTTTCTTTCTTATGTTCTCGACTTCTTCTGGAAGATCTTTTTCCAGCGAAAAGTCAATGGATACTGTTTTAACCGTAAAAAACGGCATTGCCGCAATTCGTTCTGCATGGTAATCAACTTTATAGCTTCTCCGAATAATGAAATAAGTCGTAAAGATAGTGACAAGTCCCGCCAGCAATGCGCCTACGATTCCGCTCCAGAATCCGTATATAGTATCCAGGCTTTCCCCCTGTGCCATTCGCAGCTGATCAGAGAAACTTTTTATTACAAACACAGAGAAAGCCAACATCACCAGACAAATAAATGCAATCAGGAGATGCTCCGGCCATTCTGTTCTCTTTCCATAGGCAGGTTCATCATAACTGCTTATCGCATTGGTCTGAAATCCAAATTTTTCTCCTTTGCTTTTTATCCACTCTCCAAACGCAGCTATACTTCTAGCTATTCCATTTCTGCCCCGATTATATCCTTCCACCAGCGGCCCAAGCTGTTTTACAGCATCTTCTGCACTCTGCAGACATTTTTCCACATCAGCTCTTCTATTCCAGTTTATCTGCCATGACGTATCGCAGCTCTTTTGTCCATACCCTGCTGCCCGCAAAATCTGCTTTCCTGTTTCCTTTTCTACCGAAAACAGTTCACAAAATTCATCCAGCGTATAGAAATCCCTGATCCATATGGCATGAAACACCATGTACGGCAATACACCCGTACTTTGAACAAAATTCTTTACTGCATTTCCGGATATCCGAACCCGTCCCGGTCCCCATAACCGAATCTCACTTTTCCAATATTTCAAAAAGCATTTTAAAAGCTTGTCCTCATTCAGTTTCCATGATGACCAGAACTGCGTTTCTACTATTTCGAATGCCATCTGACATCCCGTATTCATTTGAAATGTCTTCACCAGATCACTTAATTGCGCCTTTTCCAGCGGAACTCTCCATTGCATGGTTCCTTTTTGATACAGGAAAGGCACTGCTCCATTGGCATTGATCCAATTGCTTTCTTTCTCATATAAAGAAATTGTGGCATTCCCTGTAGTGGAACAGCAATTGATCAGCGTATATAAGGATTGTGAAAGATCACACTCGGATATGTTTATTTTCATTTTTTCACACCCTCCCCACTATGGTACAATATCTCATTTTCTTCCAAAATATTGAAATCAAAACCCGCTCTGATTGCCATTGCAATTTGTGTCCTTCTTCTTGCATCGGTGGTGCCTCCGGTTCCTGCGACATTTCCTGTATAACAAATAGAACTCAAAATCATAGACTTATAACTATGTATATCTCAATATCTGATCAATAAAATAATCCGTCGACATCACATGACTGGTATTCTTTTCTCTGGAATCCTGTATGGTCACCTCTCCAAAATAGCTGCTGATAGTGACGGATAATCCATCACTGCGATAAAGTACCATTTTTTCTTGGATTTTTCAGTAGAGCAGTACGGCTGGCTCCATTGATACTTGTCCAGCGATCTACATACTCCACCGTCTCCGTCATCCTGGAAATCACATCCGGTATCTTCGGATTATCCTTTATCTCTATTCCCTGCAGAACTCCCTGTATGATTGATTTGTATTCTTCCTCTGTAACCTAGACATTCAAAACGTGCTTTCTGTCATAGTTTTGTCCGTCTATATATGTTATCTTGTATCGAAATTTAAAATCTACCATACCTAATCATCCCTCCTCACAGGAAATATCTTCTGTTATTTCACTTTATTTCTATGCCTTCATAGCTGGTACTTATTTATTTTATCATACTATTTGCTTTTATTTTGCGTTTTTTAGAAATGTGTAAAAGATTTTTTGCGGTGGCAGAATGTATGATATACTATTGAAGTAGAGGAAACAACAAAAAACAATTTATGCGGACAATCTGCGCGAATTGATTCCATTGGAGATAAAAGATGCTGAATTTTGCCAATTTAAGTGATCTGGAATTTGAATACTTATGTAAAGATGTGATGTCTGCCATGCTGAAGGTTCATCTGGAGCGGTTTGGTCCGGGGCAGGATGATGGCGTCGACCTGACGGATCATGCCTGGCAGAAAAATATTGTCGTGCAGGTGAAACATTACATTGCAACAGATGTGCGTGGATTGATAGCCTCTCTGAAAAAAGAGGTTCCGAAGGTGCAGGCATTGCATCCAAAACAGTATTATATCTGTTGTTCGAAAGAACTGACGGTAAATAATAAGAAGGAAATCTATACGCTGTTTCAGGATTATATGGATTCGTCTGCCAATATTATTGCATTGACGGAGTTGAACGATTTCCTGGAGCAGGAAGAAAATGCAGAGATTCTGCGCAGGCATTTTAAACTTTGGTTGGAATCCACCAACATTTTAACCACAATTCTGACAAATGATATCTGTATTGACAGTGAGGCAATGTTGTATGACATTCAAAGCAGAGCAAATCTGTTCGTACAGACCAGGGCCTATGATCAGGCACTTGAGTGTCTGCAGAAAAATAATGTGTTGATTATCATCGGAGCGCCGGGAGTGGGGAAGACGATCACATCGCAGATGCTGGTGCTGTATTATGCAGCGCAGGGATATCGGGTACGTTATACTACAGATGGAGCTGATCTGGCTGGATTAAAGAAAGCGCTGTCACAGTCACGTGAGACAAAAGAGGTGATCCTTTTGGATGATTGCTTTGGGCAGGCCTATTTCAGCATGAAGGAAACACAGGAAAATGAGCTGTTATCCCTGATTCGGCATATTAAGATGAATCCTAACAAGGTTCTTATCATGAATTCCAGGGTAACGATTTATCGGGAAGCACAGGAACGGACACCCGCACTGGTAAATAGTCTGGACCGCAAAGAATATAAGGCCTACGTTATTGACATGTCTCAAATTTCTGACGTGGAAAAAGCCAGGATTTTTTATCATCATCTTTATTTTGGAGAGGTACCGGCGCCATACCGGGCGGAGATCAGGAAGAACAAGCGTTATCTACAGATCGTAAGGCACAAAAATTATAATCCGCGTATTGTGGAGTTTGTGTGCAGCAGACAGCAGCTGGAATCAGTAAAACCGGCTCACTATTTTGATTTTATTATGCAATGTCTGGACTATCCGGAACAGATCTGGAAAAATGAATATGAACATAGACTGGCAGCTTCAGACCGGATGCTTCTGATGACACTGTATTCGTTGACAAATACCACAGTTTCTGCTGAACACCTGAAACGATGTTACGAATATCTAATCAGCCGAATACCAGGGATAGATCACAGTATTAATCATTTCCGCCAAGCCGTCGCCCGCCTGCAGGAATCAATGATTCAAATCATTGACTGGCGTGGAAAGAAAATGATTTCGGTTGTGAATCCATCCGTCAATGATTTTCTCGCCTCCTATCTGGAGAATAATGAGCCAGATAAACAGGAAATATTGAAAAATGCGATCAGTGTATCCCAGCTATATCGTCTGATGAGTGAAGTACAGCGAAAGACAACGTTCCAGCAACTGTTCGCAAATGGTGAAATTCTGAATTATGTGTTTGAAAATGAACGAGGAAGAACAGATTTTATTGTAGGCTACTGTGCTGAGCATCAGGTCATGGATATTCGGTATCAGTCTTTCTTAATGTCATATACTCGGAGCGCGCATGACATTATAACACCTGATGGTTTTCGACTGCACGAAAGGATGATCATCCCCTTGATATTGGACTCGGAGATGCGTGCGTTCTATGGACTGGATCAGATGGTAAGGGATTTATCAGAGCTTCAGAAAATTTTGGAAGATCAGTATCTGGATGATATGGTGATATTGCTTCAGAAAATTGACGATTTGTTCACCGGAGAGGAACGAAATCCATACATAAAACTTGCTAGGCAGGCGCTGAAAGAGTCCGTTGATTTCTATTGTTCGGATGTACCGGCTGCAAATTATGACATTGATGTGGCGTCTATCGTGGCGGACCATAGAGAATATGGTTCATATGAAGACTACATTGATGGCGATGGTGCTGCCTTTAAAATCAAAAATATTGTGGAAGATCAGGTGAAAGATGAAATATATGACCTTCTCGCAAAACTTCCAGAAGACCTGGCGGACGCCTCATTTGTAGATACCCTTGATGTAGATGTTAGCGGAAGCGAAGATCTGGTGGAAAGTTACCTGAGCGATGTGCCGGAGGATTATTACGAGGAGTATCGCGATCAAGAATACGATAACCGGGAGATAGAGTATATATTCGAGAGGTAGGAAGCGTATTGCCAAGCGATGCAAGTGTGTGAAAGAGACATTAATACAGCATCAGGAGCAGGCGGTTTCCCACCTGCTCCTGAGCGATAGCCTGACAGGTCGATGGTTCTGTTAGCTAATCAAAAAAGGTTTTTAGAGCATCAACAAACTTCCAGATAGCCTTATCTTCATCATGCTCAATGCCAAATACCTTGTCCAATGCCGTTGATATCCACTTAGATTTCTTTGAAAGCCTCCCTAGTCCATAATCGACCAACCAGAATCCGAGTTCTCCAACAGTTACAATAAACAGACCAATACTGGCACACTTATCCCAGAGAGCGTCAAAATTGCTTTGAAGTGTATCCGGCAATGCAGCCCGTCCCTTCTTTTTAAATTCAGATAGTTCATCTGACTCTTCCCTGAGTTTTTTCTGAAACTGGAAAATTGTATTGAAAAGCATACGGATTTAATTTTTATTATATTTCAATTGTGTTCAAAAACAAGTTAAATTCAAGTTTTTTAAGCAATAGTTATTTTTTAACCACTTGACAAATATTTCCAAAAAAGTATACTTAATGTAACAGTGATGTTAAGCAAAGCTTTAGCGGAGGTGAATAACATGACAGCAAACAAGGATAATGCCAAAAAAATGTTTGGTACAAACACATCTTGCTCCAGAACGATCGGTGGCAGATGCGTAGGTAATTGCAGAAAAACTGGCACCCGTTAATTGCATTCGGTTTCAAACAAGGTCAATGATGTTTATCATTGACCTTGTTTGACTTATAAGGAGAATTTTTATGGATATTGAATATAACCACTTTGTCTGTAGCGTTGATGAAAATAAAATATACGCTTTACCATCCGATATAACACTTATTCACCGTTATGGTTTTTGGCTATACATATCACCCCAAAATGGGAGTTGGATTGTTTTGGAAACTCAAACACAGCGGGATATTTTTCAATATATTTCTAGTAAAAATACAGTTAATGATACATTCAAACAATTTGACGGTCACGAAGAAGATGTGAAATATGTATTGGCTCAAATTGAAGGAAAACATCTGGAACATATTTTTGAATCTTTTGATGACGATTCATTTGAATTACGCATTTATTTAACTAACAATTGCAATTTGAGATGTAAGCATTGTTTTATGTATGCAGACAATTCTTTTACAAATGAATTGTCAACAGAAGAAATCATTACTCTGATTAAAAAAAGTGCCGAAGCTGGTGCTACAAAATTAATCTTAACAGGTGGTGAAGTTGCTTTATCTAAATCATTTGTTCCAGCATTAGTAATTGCAAAAGAATATAATATGTATACTCAAGTGTTATCAAATGGAACGGCCTGGACAAAAGCATTATTTGAAGAAGCCAAACCTTACATTGATGAAATTCAGATAAGCATTGATGGATTTAACGAAGATGTGAATGCTGAAATTAGGGGAAAAGGTGCATTTGGTAAAGCTCTGAAAACAGTAGAGCAATTCCTTAATGCAGATATTTTTACGTCCATCATTATTACTCCACTATACGGCTATGCTGAAACATATTTTAATGAATATGTAGAATTTTGCAATGCTTTGGTGGATAAATATGAAGATAAAGATTTTTTGATTATTTTCGGAAACGAAATCATTGATGGCAGGGAAGTGAGATCTTCTAAGGAACGCAATGCTGCTTATGCAAAAACTATAGAAAAACTCTGTGAGGAAATATATCCCAATAACGAATTAACATTGTTCGTGAAAAATCATCAATATAACACAATATTTCGTAATTGTGGATATGGCTCTCTTACGGTAAATTCTCAGGGGAATGTATCCTTTTGTGGTCGGGTTTATGAGGTAAAAAAATATGGTAATATACGTGAAAATGAGTTTTCTGAAATATTACGTTTAAGAAAAACTGCACGTAAATTGTCAAATATTGAAACATTTGTACCTTGTAATCAGTGTGACTTACGATATGATTAGCGCCTATTAGGAAAACACACTGTCAAAGGGGTTTGTAGCGGGGGTTAGCCCGCTACTGCGGTATCTTCCGTAGTGTTGATTTCAATGTACTCTGCAATCTTGCGGAGCTCGTCAGCAAATTTGAATTTCACGCTGATATTGCCGTTTTCATAGACCTTGATATAGTCCACAAGTTCAACCAAGATTTCACGGTTGAGGGCTTCAATGTTCTGATACTTCATAAAGGCTACCAGTGCAGGATGCTCGTTGTCCACACCGTTTGCCAGTTCTGCGCGTTCAGCGTTCAGCCGGGTAAGCACCGCGGAAATATCAGAAGTCTGCCGTTCATAGTCAGCCTTCATATCCCGGTATTCCTGCTGGGTGATTTCACCGTCTTTCCAGTCCTGATAAAGAGATTGCTTGTAGCGTGTTATCTTTGTCAGTTCCCGCTCTTTTGCAGCTATCAGATCGTCCAGTCGGTAAGACTGGCTTTTTTTGATTGGAGCGGAATTGATCTGCGTGACGATTTCCGAGTAGGAAACAGCCAAATGTACCTGATGCTGTACAGCGAACAAAACAGCAGCCTCCAGCCGTTCATGCTTGATTGAGTGCATGGTGCAGGCTGTCCGGGAACGGTTCTTGTAGGTTGAGCAAGAATAATATACATTGTTGTTCTTGCCAACGCATCGGGTAATGGCCCGCCCGCAATCGGCACATTTCAGAAAGCCGCTGAATAAATGTACCTCACGGCCTTTCGGGGAAGTACGGGTATCACGCTGTAAGAGAGCCTGTACCTTGTCGAAAGTTTCATAGTCGATAATGGCCTCATGCGTTCCAGCCACTTCCACCCATTCCTCGCGTGGAACAGCTTCAATCTGGTGTACCTTGTAGCTTTTCACCCGGCTTCGGCCTTGGGCTAAATCCCCGGTGTAGGTCGGATTGGTAAGAATGGAGTGGATCATGCGGACTCCCCACATAGGATCGTCATACCCTCTTGTCGAAACAGGCAAGCCCTTTTGTACCTTGTAAGCCGAGGGGCTCGGTACGCCGTGTTCGTTCAGGTACAGCGCGATAGCACGTTTTGATGACCCTTGAATAAGCATTGTGAAAATGAGTTTGACATTTTCAGCAGCATCGGGATCAACAATCAGCCTGTGCTTGTCCTTTGGGTGCTTTACATAGCCGTAAGGAGCAAATGCTCCGATATACTGGCCGTTGCGCCGCTTGTAGTCAAATACCTGCCGGATCTTTTTGGAAGTCTGATAGCAGTAATTATCGTTCATCACGTTTGTAATGGGAACGATGATATTTGAAACGCTGTCGGGGTTCTTGTAGCTGTCCACATTCTCAGCAAGGCTGATAAAGCGAACACCCATTTGAACAAACAGGTTATCGATCAAACTTCCGGCATCGCTATAATTTCGTGCGAAGCGGGACAGGTCTTTTACTATAACGCAGTTGATTTTACCACTCATGACATCCGCCAAGAGCCGTTGAAAATCTTCACGGTTGGCGTCCGTTCCAGTATGACCATCATCCACATATTCCGTGATGCTTTCAAACTCGTCAATGTTTCGTCGGTAAAAATCGTTCAGTAGGTCACGCTGGTTCTTTACGCTGTTGCTATCGTCTTTTCCTTTTTTCAAATCTTCCTTTGAAAGCCGGATATAGATGCCCAGCCGCCAGCGGCGGATTGTGTAAGAGGGAGAGAAACTCTGCTGATACCCTCTGTTTTTTGCTCGTGCCATTGTTCCTCCTTCCCTATCACATTACACTTATATTATAACTCTGTCCGGGGAGGACAACAAGGATGCCTCCGCTTCGGGACACTTTGTCTCGAAGAAGCAAAACGAGCTGTAACCGAAGTTACAGCCCGCTTCTTTGCCGCAGCAGGAAATCCGTCAGCTTATCTTGGAGAGATGGCCCGCTTTCAGCAAATTCAATTTTCACGCCAACACCACCGATGCAAAAGCAGTATGGATTTTTGACAGTCTGCAAAAATCGAGAGATGCGCTCCTTTCGGGAAAGCGCATTGTCAAAGGTCATACCGCTCACATCAGGCAGGGACTCGGCAGCCACCGCGCCAATGTCAACGCTTCTCATTTGTTCAAGTTCCTGTGTAGTTAATTTCACGGTAAACCTCCTTCGCAGATTGATAGAACGCCCCCCGCTGTTTGGTGGGGAAACGCAACAGGCCAGCACCACCGGGATGCTGGCCTGTTGCCTTACTCCACCTTGGGACACTTTGTCTCGAGGTTTATTATAGTTTTTGAATATTAGAGAGCGCCGTACATATTTACTTGGCCTGTCCAAAGACAATCGTTATTTTCTGTGCGGCGCTCTCAACGCAAGTAAAGCGACAAGCCCGGAGGAACAGGCAGCCAACCTGTTCAGCGCCGGATCATGGACTTGGGGTGACCGGGCCCATTTACAGTGTTGGTGTTGTTCGTTCAATCTCTTTTAGGAGATGTCACTGCGCACCCACTGTCTGGCTCCCTGTACTTACTCAGGGCTGCCGTTATTCCCTTGCGTTAGGAAGAAAACCTCCTCTCATAAACCGAGACATTTTTTCATCAATTCCAAGTGGGTTAAGATGAAAAAAATCAAAAAGTTTTTTTCATGCGTTCAAGGCCACGCTTGATCGACTGGCGAATAGACTCCTCATGTACGCCCTCGGCCTCGGCAATTTCCTTAATCGACTTGCCAAGAATGATATGTGCGTCAATTCTGCGGCCCTGAATCTCCGGCAGAGAATTGAGAGCGTTCCACAGACGAAGAAAGGTTTCCATTCGTTCAAGGAGCTCCTGCGGGGTCGGCTCATGCAGGCAAGCGGAATACTCAATCCCGTCATCGCAGTCCAGAGAATACTGCGCCTTGTGCCGGGAGAGCCGCCGCTGATAGGCCATCTCATAGCGGGCATCGGCCTTGAATACCTCGGCCACCTCGTCAGAAACTTCGATAAGCTGATCCTGCGTGTACCAATAATAAAGATCTTTCAGATTGATAGTAGTCATCGTAAAATCCTCCATTTCAGTTTGTTCGGGGTTGGTCGGAAACGAAATGGAGTAATGGCGGAGAACGGCACCGCACCTCGGGACACTTTGTCTCGAAGTCTGGAAAGCAAAATGCGCCTGCGCGACACAAGGCCGCACAAGCGCACGAAAATATATTATCGGTTATGTACTGTTTAATTTCACGTTCAAAGCCCGACTGCTCCAATGGAGGGGCTACGCTTTTTTTAGCTGGTGCAGATCATGGATGCTGCGAAAAAGAGAAAAGGACACGGCAAAATAACCTCCCATCGGCTACCGTGTCCCTGCAAGTCGTCATTGGTTTGTGTAAACGCAAAGAAACGGCGGCTCTGATTTCTCAAAACCGCCGTTAGGGTAATAACTTAAAATAGGCGCGCAAAATCACCTGCCCCAACCAACGGTTTTTTTCTTTCCCCGTAGTCGGGGCAGGTTCATACGCTATCTAATTATTCTTTCGTGACTAATTCTTTCAGCCGTTCATAGGTTTCTGCGCTAATATCATGTTCAATCCGGCAGGCATCAGCCTCCGCCGTTTCAGGATCAACGCCTATAGATATAAGTTGCTTCGTTAAAAAACAATGGCGCTCGTAGATTTTTTCAGCCACCTCCTGGCCAAGATCGGTCAGGTGTAGATAATGGTTTTCGTCTGTTGTCAAAAAGCCGCCCTCTCGTAAAGTTCCTACTGCGTAACAAACGCTGGGTTTTGAAACCTCCATGTACCGAGCAACATCCACGGAACGCACCATACCGAGCTTCTTTTGAAGTATAAGCACGGCCTCCAAATAATCCTCTCCGGCAGTATGAAGTTTCATAGGCAGCTCCTTTCGTCATTAAGCAAGACTCCAGCCAGCCGCACTCTTTCGGATATTGACAAAATCCTGATAGATACCAGGCTGTTTCAAAAGTTCCTCATGGGTTCCTTGCTGTGCAATCTGGCCGTTGTCTATAACTAAAATCTGATCGGCGTTCTGGATGGTATTTAGGCGGTGAGCGATTACAAGCAGGGTCTTTCCCTTCACCAATTCGGAAATAGCCTCCTGAATATAGCTTTCATTGTCCGTATCTACACTTGCGGTAGCTTCATCCAAAATGACAATAGGCGCGTCTTTCAGAATACAGCGGGCAATCGAAATACGCTGTTTTTCGCCGCCGGAAAGTGTTGCACCGCCCTCACCAACCACCGTTTGGAATCCGTCGGGCAAAGCCATAATGAAATCATAGCAGCGGGCTTTTCTGGCAGCCTCATAGACTTCTTCTTCCGTGGCATCCGGCTTTCCCATGATGATATTGTTGTAAATGGTGTCCTGAAACAGATACACGCGCTGGAATACCATGCTGATCTGATCCATCAATTCCGACAGAGGTACATTGCGAATATCCACGCCCCTTATCGTCACATTGCCGGATTTTACATCCCAAAGTCGCACCAGCAAGTTTGCAATGGTGGACTTACCGCTACCGGACGGTCCAACCAGCGCTGTCATAGAATTTTTCTTCATGGCAAAACTGATATGATGCAGAACCTCTTTATCCTGATAAGCAAATGTAACATCGTTGAACAGGACTTCCGGCTGTCCCGGCTGTGCCTGAGCCGGAATATGCTGCTTGCCGTTGTCGGAAAGTTCCGGTTCATCCAATACCGCTTCAATACGATCAAGGGCAGCGTTCATAACGGTTAGTCTGGATGCTTCTCCATAGAGAGCCTTCAACGGGCCAAAAAGATCAAATACAAATAGCAGAACACCCAACACATAAGCCAAAGAAAGCGCACCGCTCTGTTCCAACACAATAGACAGGCCGAAAATTGCCGCAATACCAATACCGTAAAGGATATTCAGCCCCATTGTCCACGGGGTCATTTTTCGTTCAAAGTCAAGCGATGTATTTCTGGAACGCTTGAAATTGCCGGACAGTTCTTCGGATTTTTCTCCAAGCAGGTTATAGCTCTTAATAACACCAATGCCCTCCACAAAAGACAGCACCGCATCGGTCAGCCGTTCACTCTGCTCCTGACGGCCTGCTGCTTCTCGTAGGGAAACTTTGTTCATTCCCTTAGATACCAGCCATGCCAAAATAGTAACTATCGCAGCGATCAAGCCAAGCTGCCAATTCAGATAAAACATGAACGCCAGCAAAACCAGCGAGGACAGCAGATAGCTCAT
Organism: Clostridiaceae bacterium Marseille-Q4143; assembly: GCA_018228645.1. Taxonomy (GTDB): domain Bacteria; phylum Bacillota; class Clostridia; order Lachnospirales; family Lachnospiraceae; genus Hominiventricola; species Hominiventricola filiformis. The sequence goes on along the minus strand of CP073693.1, from coordinate 1,813,621 downwards.
CATGTTTCCCAGCGTACTCATAGCGACTTCTTCAATGAACACCATGTCGGTACTGAGGACAGAACTGATCTTGCCAATATTGCCGGAAGTGAAATATCCCATCGGAAGTTTCCGCAGATGGCCGCCCAATTCGATACGCTTGTCAGCGAACATCAAATATCCCGCTGCACTTTGCAGGCTGTCACTAAGATAATGGACGAGCATCTGAACCAGCACAATAGCGGCAAGGCCAAGTCCCACATAAAGGCAAGTCTGCCCGGTAATGGTCTTGTTTGCAAATCCACTCAAAACCACAAAGGCCAGAAAAATCGGCATTTTGGACAGAATGGATTCCAGAAACGCACAAACAAATGCGCCCTGAATACGGCTCTTATAACGGCCGGAAAGTTTCAATATTCTTGAAAACAAAGCAAACATTTATTTCCCCTCCTTTGCAGTGTGTACTTTCCACTCGGCGCTGTCTTGTGCTGCTTTCCACAACTTTTGATATTCAAGGCAGGACTGGATCAGCTCTTGATGTCTGCCCGTTGCAACCAGTTTTCCGTGATACATAACACAAATCTGATCTGCGTTCATAATGGCTGGTAATTTGTGTGCAATAACCACAAGGGTCTTACCTTTTACAAGCTCTGCAATAGCGGCCTCCATCTTTTCTTCGTTTTCAGGATCGGCATAGGCAGTTGCCTCGTCAAGCACCACAATAGGAGCATCCTTTAAGATTGCCCTTGCCAGAGAAATACGCTGGCGCTGACCGCCGGAGAGCATTTTTCCTGCATCACCAGCCATCGAATGAATACCCTGCGGAAGTTTCTCAAGGAACTCCATACACTGAGCTTTCTTTGCGGCCTCCACCACTTCTTCATCCGTTGCGTTCAGCCGACCAAGCCGAATGTTTTCGAGCAGAGAGGTATTGAACAGGTATTGATCCTGTGCCACATAGGAGATACGGCTGTTGAGTGCTTCAAGACTCATATCGCATAGTTTCTGCCCACCGATGGAAATACTGCCTTTCTGTGGGTCATAATAGTGAATCAGCAGTTTCGCTAATGTACTCTTGCCGGAGCCAGATTCACCAACAAGGGCTGTTTTCTGTCCAGCTTTTGCCGTAAAGGAAATGTCATGGAGAACTTCATCCTCAATTACAACAGGCTTTCCATCCGGGCCGGGCTGTGTGGTCTGATAAGCGAAAGAAACATGGTCATAAGTAATGGTGTCATCTTTCCCGTGGAACGCATCTTCTGTCTGCTGGAGCTCCGGCGCATCCAACACCTGCTCCAATGCAGAAATTTTATAGTTAAGCTGGGGCATGGTAGGCAGGAAACCGAGAGATTTCAGCAGCGGCATACCAATACTTAAAGAAAGACACAGTACCAAGATCAAATTAGGCAGAGTAGACCAGCCAGAGAGAACGAACCATGCGCCAACAGGCAAAGTCAGAATAATGGTGCATGGAAGCAGACTGCTGTAAATTGCCATCCACGGCCATGCCGCCTTGTACCACGCCAGAGTATAGTCTCGATAATCTGATACATCTTTGCGGAACCGCTCATAGGAATCTGCGTCCTTATTGAATACCTTAACAACTTCCATACCGTTAATGTACTCAATAATGGTATTGTTCATCTTTTGTCCGGCCATGTAGTAAGGCCCCATTTTCTTCATGCCAACGGAATACATCGTCATCATGGCAATCAGACTGATCGGAATGGATGCCAGCGACAGAAGCGCCAGTTTCCAATCCACAAAGAACATTGCCACATAAACCGCAATAGGGATCATCAGGTTTGCAATTCCCTCCGGCATGGAGTGAGCCAGCAAAACTTCCAGACTGTCTACATCATCCACGAACAGCTTTTTGACTGTGCCGGTGCCTTTATCCTGAATGACACCAAGGGGCAGCTTTTCAAACCGTTTTTGAAGTGCCGTCCGCAGACGGAGCAGCGTGTCGTAAGCGGCTTTGTGAGAAAGATTCAGTCCCCAGCCATAGAAAAGGGCTTGCAGCACCAGACACGCCAAGACAAGAATCACGCGCGAAATGATAAAGGATGCTCCTATAGATTCACCCATGACCAGCGGCGCAATCACCTGATAAGCCAGCACAAAGGGCAGGACACCCATCAGGACGCTGACCAGTACAACGACCGTGGCCACATACATATTTTTCTTATATGGCCCTGCGTACTCAAAGATTTTTTTGAACATAAGCCCTCCTTATATTGAGCCGTACTGTCTGTGCTTCAAAAACAAGAGGCCGCCAAAGTAAAGCGGCCTCTTATCATTATCTTTCTGTCCAGTCAAGGCGGCCCTGACATTCATAATTTCTAAAATTCACTGGCGGATTCGGAAAAAATCCAAAACCTTTTTACTGCCGGATTCGTCCAATGGATAGCTTTCTTTTATTTGCCCTTTTTCCATATGGACTACATACGAACATCCCGCCATCACCAACTCCGGATCATGCGTAATAACAAGAAGCGTTTTGCCCTGATCCGCGAGTGACTTCAAACTCCGCGCAACTTCCCGCATATGTTTGAGATCAAGCCCGCTGGTTGGTTCGTCAAACACAATGATCTCCCGGTTACTCACAATGGCAGACGCGATCGCTACCCGCTGTTTTTGTCCGCCGGAAAGAGAAAGCGGGTGCCTGTCTTTATATTCCAGCAGATCAAACTGTTTAAGGATTTTATCCACAACAGTTTCATCCTCGTTGTCAATGCTCAGAAGCACTTCATCCGTCACGCTTTCGGTAAATAGCTGATGGCTGGTATCCTGCATTACCATGTAGCAATGTTTGAGCCGGGCTTTCCAATCAAGGGTTTTCCCGTCAACCTGCAAAAGGCCACACTTCTTTTCCAGTCCGCAAATACAGCGGGCCAGAGTAGATTTTCCAGCGCCATTCAGACCGATAATGGCAATCGTTTCTCCAACAGGCAGTTCTGCACTCGGAATATGGAGGCTTTCCGGTTCCCGCTTTTTATACGCAAAGCAGAAATTTTGAAATTCCATCTGTTTAGCTGTATGCGCCTGATACTGATTCGCAGGCTTCAACTTCGAGAGAGAAAACGGCCGCAGTCCCATTTCTTTTCGAGTGCCATCCGATAAGCTGTCAAATTCAGCAGGCGTGTATTCCCGTTCAATCTCCCCATCTTTTACATACAGCACACGATCTGCAAGATCGTGAAGGTAGTAAAGGCGGTGTTCTGCGATCAGAATTGTTTTGCCCTGCTTTTTCCAGAGGCTCAGGACCTGCCGCAGGTCATCAATAGCAGCCATATCCAAATTAGAAGATGGTTCGTCCAGGACCATAATTCCCGGCAGCAATACACTTGATGAAGCACAGGCTATTTTTTGCTTTTCGCCCCCGGACAGAGCAAACACGCTTCGCCCCATCAAATCTTCAATATGATAATCGGAAACTGTCCGGTCAATCCTTTTCAGGATATCCTCCTGAGGATAGCCTAAATTTTCACAGGCAAAGGCTAATTCACTATCCGTATCCACGTTGAAAAACTGACTTTTGGGATTCTGGAATACAGATCCCACCATAGCAGCCAAGTCATAAAGCGGCGTATCTGATACGCTTTTTCCGTCCAGAAGGACATCGCCCTCTAAATTGCCCTCGTAATAATGAGGCACCAGCCCGTTTACCAAACGGGTAATCGTTGTTTTCCCACAGCCGGATTCTCCCGTGAGTAAAACAAATTCCCCTGTGTTTATGGTGAGATTGACATTTCTAATCCCTCCGCCGCTGGATTCTTCACCATAAGAAAAAGAAACATTTTGAAAATCTATCATGGCAAAATCCCTCCTGCGGAAATTATCGGGGAAGCAATCGCCCAAAACACTACAAAGCAACAAAACAAGATCAGCACCACATCGGCAAAATTGAATTTAAGCTGGCAAATGTTTGTGCGTTTGACAGGAGCGCCGAGGCCACGGGTAATTGCCGCAGCGGAAAGTTCCTCACCGATTTTCACGGAGCAGGTAATCATCGGGATCAGCTTATACTCCAATATTTTTGAAGATTTTTTCCCTCCAAGTTTAATCCCACGCATTTTCATAGCGTCACTGATTGCTTCTGACTCCTGAAAGACAGTTGGAAAGAAGCGGAACATGACCGTTAAGGGGATCGTCACTTCTTTAGGCATATGGATTCTTTCCATGCCGGAAATCAATTCACTGACCGTTGTTGTTTTCACTGCATAGGCAGCAATCGCAACACTGGGAAGGATTCGGCAGAAGAATCCTGTTGTAAACAGAACGAGGAAATTCAATATTCCCGTAAGGTGCGGCAAAACATAAATTTGAACAGCATAAAAAGCAGAAAACACAGCAATATAGCCCACAGCTTTTGCACATTGTTTCGAGGTAAGCAGCAATATAGCCGGAACCGTACAAAGAACAAGGCGGATCAGCCCCATAGCTTCTCCGCCTGTTCCACCCATGACAAAAATGCTTATGATGAAGATGAGCAACAGTTTTGTACGCGGATCGAGCCGTAACCCTTGTTCTGTTTTTTTGCTGAGCAGAATTTCCCGCGCCATTATGCAATACCGGCACGCTGGAAGTGCTTTTTGCAAATAGCTTTCCCAATCACACCTCCGACAAGGCCAAACACAAAGCAGGCAACCAGCAGAATAGGCGCAATCCACATAGGCATATATGTATTAAGGGTAGCTGCATATTCAGCGCCGTATCCTTCAGTCAACATTACCATATAGCTTTCACGGTTCAGGAAAATGGGAGCAAAGTTGCCAAACACCCAGATGCTGAACACGCCGCAGGAAAGAACTGTACTCTTTGCACTTTTGTAGTCCGCCTTTTTCAGGATCACGTCGGCCAACAGGCCGCCAACGAGACCAGTTACCATAGTAAGATAGCCGTTGCCGAAGAACACCATGATTAGGCCAATCAGGAAACCCATGATTGCAGTCATCCCGAATTTTTTAGCCTTTGTAACATACAGCATATAGGGGATGCCGCCAATCAAAGGGCACAGCACCGCCATCAGCGGAATAAAAATGGGGATAAAGCCAAGCATCGCCACCAGCATAACAATCACGACATAGATGACGGTGTAGATGCCGATAGTAATTAAATCTTTTCCCTCAAGCCGGGAACTTTTTTTCTGGGAACTCATACCAGTATCCTCCTTATATCTGAGAAAATGAAAATGTGGTGTGGTTAGAGTGTTCTAACCACACCACGCATTTTAGCAATTTCATGCCCAATATCCAACCCAAAAGCAATTTCATTCTACCCAAAATCGGTATTTATTTTGGGTATGCAAAGCACCTATTTGATTCGGCTGGCCTCTCGATAATCTTTTGGCATAACTCCATACTTTTTCTTAAATGCAGCAGAAAAGTTGCTGGGCTTTGTATAACCCACAAGAACCGCTATCTGCCCAATGTTCATATTGCTCTCCAATAACAATCCTGCGGCTCGCTCTAACCGCTGCTCAATAACATACGCATGAACCGAAATGCCGTACATCATGGAGAATCCCCTTGATAATTTAGAGACGCTGATTTGAACCTGCCTTGCCAGTCCTTCACAGCTTGGCGCAAAGGCAAGCTCGCTGTCAATGATTCTCTTTGCCTCGATGATGCAATCACGTTCACTTTTTGATATGCAGCAGTATTCCGGCGAGAGGATTCGCAGCTCCAACACTTCGCTCAAATATACTGACAGCAATTCGTGGATTTTGCTTTCCAGAAACAGATACCCAAGCCCACCCCGATAATGTGTAAAGTCTTGTAACTCTGCGAAAATATGCTCCATATAGGGCGTTATGCTCACCTTTGAAATTCCGGTCAGCAGTTTCTTTTCATAGACGGTAATCTCGCCATCCTCGAAGTAGTCCTGTAATAAACGTTTGAAATATGGAACGGGAATTTTGATGTTCTTAAAATAGAAGTCGCTGTTTTGCGCATAACAGAGAGACTCCATTTTCCCGTGTCCACGGTAAATGCAGGATTCTCCCTTTGCAAGACAAGCGCCCTCTCTGCTGCCTGCAATATTCCACGACACGCCGTCGTTCAGGCAGAACAGCATTTGAATATAGTCCTCGCTGTTAATCCCGCGCACATTCATGTCAGAAAAATAATTCATCTTCCAGTCTGAAACAACGGCACCCTGTTTTGTCACCACCTGCGCAATTTGTCCGGTTCCCATATCAGAAGGAATCGGGATCGTTACGGTCTGCGGTGAATTGGAGAGCAGATCCCGATAGAGGTTGTTCATGTATTCGCTTGTCATTGGATGCCCTCCTTTCTGGGTTAGCCAAGGCTAAGCATATAATACTTTATATTTTGATGGCAGTCAAGGTAGGGTCGCCAATTGCTAAAGTGAAATTAAATAGTCAGTAGTATGAAATAGATAGTCGTTCAAATAATATCACATGAAATGTAAAATCATATCAGGTGATGTTATGAAGATAGAACGAGATGAAAGACGCTTTGATTTTCACGATATAGGGCTCGCCATCAAGCGGGCAAGAGAAGCCAGCGGCATGACACAGGAGCAACTGGCCTATATTGTTGACCGCGCTCCGCGTACCATTATGTATAATGAAAATGATGGTCAGCATCCAAGCTTCAACACCTTTTATCAGATGGTCACAATGTTTGATATATCGGTGGATCAATACTTTTACCCGTCCCAAAATAGCGGGAGCGAGTGCAGAAAGCGGATTGATGCCATGCTAAATGCTCTGGACGAAAAGGAACTGAAAATCGTTGAAGCCACGATCCAAGCGATGAAAGCGGCTAAAGAAACGGAGGATGCGTAAAAAAGCGTGACCTCCGTTTTTTGCGCCATGTAGCGGAAGCGCACGAAATGGCAAGCAATTCGGGTGTGGCCACACTCCGAAATTTTTGCAGGGCGCAGAGCCCGCAAAAATGCTTGTTGGGGAGCTCCCCAAACCCGCTGTACTTCGGGACAAATTGTCCCGAAGTCCCGGTGCGCTGCACCGTAGTCTGCGGCCCGTCACCATCGTTCCTGGGCCTTATTCTCACGCTCGTCTGTTATGCCGAGCAGATGATCAATGTTCGCTTTTATTGCCACGGCCTCCCGCATTTGCCGCTGGGCATCCCGGTATTCTGCATAAAGCTCTTTCTTTTGTCCCGTCAGCTCACGGCGGGATTTTTTTAGTGCTTCAATTTTAGGGAGCTTTGCGCCGCCCAGTATGGTGTTCATGGTATCCTTTGCCGCCCGGTAAGTGGCAAGCTCTGCTTCATGCTGGGCCAGATACTTTTTGCTGTACCGCGCAGCCTTGTACCCGTCGAACACCGGGCGGGTCTTGGCATAGTCCACCGTGGCAGCCATCAGCTCCGAGGTTTTGGAAAGAGCCGCCTCCGTTGTGCGGAGCTTGTCAGACAGCTTGTGAAAGTGATCCAACGCCGTCTCGGTGCGGGCCGTCAGCGCCGCATAGTCTGTCAGATGATGCTCCTGCAAATACTGGAGCGCAGCCGCCATCTGCTTTAAGTTGTAGACCTTGGCCCATCGTTCATAGGCCGGGCCTTTGCCCTGGGCCATACGCTCTTGAATGTCGATGATGAGATTAACTCGCCGTGGCGGAACCGTGGGCTCCTCGGGCAGCTCGGGGAGCGGACGTTCCCCGGCAATTACCGTCTTGATGTCCTCCGGGTCAAATCCGGCTCCCAGTGTAGAAGCCCGGAGCCGGGTTGGTCTTTCCTGCCCGGGCGCAAGGAATGAAATAACACCGCCGCGCCCCTGTTTTACCGCAAAGCCGGACTCCTCCATAAGCCGGAGAAAATCGGCAAAGTCTGTGGGCTTTTTCTCCAAAGCCGCGAGAATCGCCAGCCGTACCCGCTGCTTGGCAGAGGGTGGCTTTTCTCCGATCCACTGTCCATAGTGGAGAAAACGGCCCTTGCTGTGCTGGCACGGATTTTGGATAACAGACAATTCATGTTCGATGCACACGCGGTCAGAGAGCCGCCGCAGGGCAAAGGACGAACCAATGAAATTATGAAATTTCCGGGAGCGGTCAAAGGCCGTCGCATTGAAATAAATGTGATTGTGAATATGTGCCTTGTCGGTATGCGTACAGACAAAGAACTGATACTTTCCCTTTGTCCATCGCATTGCCGTTTCATAACCGATACGGTTTGCTTCTTCCGCCGTAACCTCCCCGGGCAGAAACGCCTGCCGGATCTGAAAGAACAGGGCTCCGCAAGATACAGCCCGGCCTGTCTCTGCAAGGTATTGACTTTTTACCAGAAGAAACTCGGCGGGGGCCGTGTTCGGATCGCAGAGATAGGAAGATACGGCTCCCAGCTTTTCCGGGTTCAGGCCATAGGTGAAACGATCTTCCATCGTTTGAATTGCACTTTTTCCCGCCGCTGTTTTATAAGGGCGGATGTAGGTGGTCGCCGTAAAAATCCCTCCTTCCGGCAAATAACATTTTTACTTTGTCCCGAAGTAGAAAAAGCCGGGGAGCGGTATCAACCACTCCCCCGGACGGGTCAGAGCTCTACCAGCGCGGAGAGCTGTTTCAAGAGATCAGACAGCGGCCCCCATAAGGCCGCATAGTCCCGCCGCAAGGCCGCGAGTTCTTCGGGATAAATTGCGCCGTAGGTGTTGGCTTGAATTGCCACTTGGTTCAGATTGTTGGAGCATCGCCGCTGGAGCGAAACCAGCTCACGAACAGGCGAAAGGTCAACATGAAGCACATACCCACTCAGGGCCATTTTCCGCATATAGGCTCCCATGTTACGGATGCCAGCCTCCGCCATACGTTCTTGAATCAGGGCCTGCTCCGCCTCCGACACCATCACATGAAGATGGATCGGACGGCGGCGTTTCTTTGTCATCGTTCCTCACGCTCCCGGCTGCGGCAGGCGCGGGGCGGCTCCTTTACTTTATCCAGCGGCTTTTCCTGTTCGTCTACCGGAACAGGGTGCGGCAAATGAAATTCACGGTGCAGGCGCAGCACCTCCAGTACAGACAATTCCTGTTCACGTTTCTTTTCCATATACGCACCTCCTTATCTATCGCCACGGTCAGGCTGCCTGCGCTGGGGAGCCGGAGCCTCCGAGCCGCGATCTGCCTCCGCCAACTTTGCCGCATTTTTCATCTGCTCGGCAATCGGACGGGGCCTGTCGGGATTATCAGGCGCAGGACGCAGCTCATAGTCGGATGCCTGTTTTTCCGTTAGCGGGCGGGTATAGGTAAGATAGCCCCAAGCCAGGAACGAGCCATTTTCCACCGGGATGCGCTGATCGTAATTGAAGATTTCATCCGGCTTGTTATAAGGCGGCTTCGGGAATGTCCCGATGTCCACAGGCCGCTGGGTCGAATAATACTTGTAAAGGCCGGGAGCCTCGGTCTGCCTGATCCCCACGTTATAAATACGCTGATAGTCCTGCACCCGGTCTGCAAAATCCTGTTCCATCGCGGTGCGGTCATTTCCATAGTGACCCCATTCATACTGCCGCTGGCCGTCCTTGTCATCATAGCAGGCCCATGTGACATAGCGGGATGGCGCGGTGGGATGTTCGCCCAATGCAAATCCTCGCCCATTTTCCAGCATGACCGCCTTCAAAATAGCATAGCCTTGATTTTTGTCCATAGTACACCTCCCATCATCGAGACATTTCTTTGTTTTCTCTTTTCACAAACGGCTGGAGCTGATAGGGGCTTGTACCGTCCTCGGGCCGCAGAAAGTCTATCCGGGCCGCAGCACGGATGGCGTTCTGGTTAAGCTGCCGCTGCCATGCCCCTTGGCTGGGAGCCCACTTGAAACCATTGCTTTTCAGTTCCTGCCGCTGATTGGCATCGGGCTTTTCCTCAAAAATAAGCTGCAAACAATTTTCAGCCTCGTTGATTTTTGCCTCGCCTCCGGGGAATGTCCAGCCTGCAAACTCGGAGCGGCTGCTCAGTTCCTCAATGCGCTGGCGCACACGGCGGATGTTGGCGTTGTTGTTGGAAAGCAGATAGGCGGGGTATGGCTTGCTTTTGTCCAAGTGCCATGACTGCGCCATATCTGCTTTGAGCTTTTCGGCCTGCTCCGGCGTAAGCTCCGGGCAGCCGTCCAGCGTTTTGTGTTTCCGAAAATACGCATTGACCGCCTTCATGGTGGCCTGCAGGGACTCCAGCCCCTCCAGCTTTTTTGTCAGTTTTTCCACGGCAAGATCATCGTCTGCGCTGATCCCACCCATACCAACAGAGCGGATTTTATCAAGCAGCTTTGAAATCTCTGCATACTCTCCATAGTTGCGATCCCGGGCGGCGTTCTGCTTGTGCTTCTTTGCCACAGGGAAGTTGCCGCCCCCAGAGATCAGAATAGAGGGCACCCGGGCATCAATCACATTGCGTTCATTCAGATTTTCCGCAAGTTTCCGGGCATAGCGATCCACCAGAGCGTCAATCTTATCGTGGTACATGGGATCGACACGGGCTTTCTGGCGTTCCGCCGCTGCATACGCTTCATCGACCATTGCCCGGTAGCTCGCCGTAGCGGAGCCCGGCTGATAGTCGGAAAAGCTGTTCATATCCTTTGCCCGCTTTGCGGCTTCTTCATTGATCGGATAATATTTCGGCATAGTACCTCCTTCCACAAAAGCCGGAACTTTGGGACAAATTGTCCCAAAGCCCCGGCAGCTAAAATGTTGACAGCATCTCACGGAAACAGGGCCGGACGTAGAAATATACGCCTCCCGCAGAAAAGGGCCTTAAAAAGCCTTGTCACAGGCGGGTTTTGGATGTCCTAATTGTCAACATATCAGCCCCGTTTTTTCCGCATATATTCCCGCTGCTGTCTGCGGTGTGCCGCCTTTGCACAGGCCGCCGAACAATAGGTTTGCCGTCCATCAGGAGCCACGGCTCTGCCGCATACCGGGCAAGCCTTGAAATCCGGCCTTGGCCCTTCTGCCAGCAGCGCAGCCTCCAGCGCCGGATCAAGGGGCAGAACTGCCTCGCGGAAGTAGCGGCAATAAGCCCCTGTCCAGCATTTCCCAAACATATAGCACTCGCAATCCAGCGGCAGGCAGCCGCAGTCCCGGTCATAGTTGGCACACCATTTTGATACCAGCCTGCGGATTGCCGCTTTTTCTGTCCGGGTCAGTTCTCGGCCCACAGTATCACCTCCCGTTGCCCGGTGGTTTGAGCTGCTCCCGGTAGCAGAACACGCAGCCGATCCCGCGCCAGTACGGGCAGCCGTCACAACGGGAGCCCTTCGGCGGCAGGCTGGGCGGCACACCCTTAAAGTAGCTTTTTTCTTTCATAAATCCCTCATAGGGGTTGTTGGTAAATCTCATTCATTATCCTCACTTTCGGTATCGTCCTCGTCCCAAGGCGGCCCATCGTCCTCGGAATCGTCATAATCAGCCAGTTCCTCACTGTAATCTTCTTCGGGTACAGCAGCTTTTTCATGCTTCGGGCGGTAGATTTTGAAGTACCAGCCTGCACCGCCGCCCAGAACAGCCACTGCCAAAATCAGCAGAAGTGTCCCGGGATTGCTTTTCTGCTGGGGCTCGGGTTCCGGCTCCTCCGCAGGTTCCGTCACCGGGGCGGGTTCGGGAGCCGTGCCAGCACACTCGGTCATGTTGACCGCGCAGACCTCGCAATCCGTACGGATGGCTCCGGGCGCACATTTTTCTGTGCAGGAGCAGGCCGGGAGTTCTCCGCCAGCGGCCTCCAGTGCCGCCAGCAGATCGGCTTCATCCACCATGTTCAAAAAGTAGGTGTGATACTGTTCGCCGTCCTCGTCCACGGGCTTGTCATAGTCAATGACAATGTAAAAGGTGTTGCCGCCGCTGGTTTCCACCGTAATGAACTGTTTGTTGGTTGCAGCATCATAGAGCAGATCGCGGGTCACAAGGTTTCCATCCTCCGAAAAGCCCTCGCCCGGGGTAATGGTAGGTGCAGGCTCCGGGGCCGGAGTTTCTTCCACAACAGGCGGTTCCTCATTCCCACTGTCCGAATAGGCGTAGGCCGGGATCGCAAAGCCGCATAAAAGAACGGCGGAGCAAAGCCCCGCCGCCAACATACGAAAGTGTTTCATATTCAGTTTTCCTCCTTCTTTTCTTTTTCGGACCTCGGGACACTTTGTCCCAAAGAACCGCCGTCCTTCAGCTTTTCAAACAGCAGCGGAAGCTCCGTAAGGGAAATGCTCATGCCGCGCACAATGTCCACGATCTCGCTGTTTTCTGCCTCCAGCTTTTTCTGCTCCAGCTCCTTGAGCCGGGCCTGCTGTTCACTGATTTTGGCCTTGACCTTATCAATCTCGGCCTGAATTTTCATGCTTTTGGTAGTTGCCATTTCAAAACCTCCTGTCACGGTAAACGCCCGTAGGCGTAAAAATGAGATTGCCAGTAGCTTGTATTCAAATTTGCGTAGCCGATGGGATCTCCGCAATGCAGCATTTTTCCGTCACCGACATAAATCCCGCAATGGCTCACGCCCGGCGTGTCATAGGTGCCTTTGAAGAACACCAGATCACCGGGTTTGGGAGAGCTGGTCGGCGTACAGATGTTATAGAGCCCCTGGGCTCCCAGCCTGCCCACATTCCAGCCGGAGTGATTGATGACCCACGAAACGTAGCCCGAGCAATCAAAGGAAGTGGCAGGAGAACTGCCGCCCCACACATAGGGATAGCCGATGTATTTCTGCGCTTCAGCAAGCATTGCAGCAAAGGTTTCATCGTCCAGATATTCTCCGGGCACTTCGTAGTCACCGGGTTTCCCGGTAATGTACTTGTTCACATAGGGAGAATCCGGGAACAGATCAGGGCGGTTTCCCAGCGTTGCCATATAGATGGCATACCGGGAAAGCTGATCCTCGCCCATGACATACACGGGTACATGGGATAAATCAAAGTTCTCCAGCGTGACCGTACAGATGTAATAGTCGTAAGGCACCTGATAGGTGTCTGTATGGGAGTTGCCATCCTCGTCAGTCCATGTGTCGGTTTCTGTGCGATACCGGGTTTCCACCACCACATCCTCCGTGAGAATGTACTGGCGATCAAACAACATTTGCAGCGTTCCCTGTACCTCGTCTATTGTCCATTGTCCCTCATGGAGCGCACACAAAAGAGAAAGCAGCACATAGGGGTCATGTTCGATTTCGTCCAGATCGAAGTGGTATTCGTCATAGTCATGGGTGCTTTCATAGGTGTCCAGATAATGCTGCAAATCATCTTCCAGCGCACAGTAGGCAGCTTCGGCGGCCAGCATATCCCGATCCTCACAAGGATAGGTGCTGGCCCCTAATGCACCAGCCCCGGCGTTCCCCAGCATAAGCATGGTAGAGGAACAGGACTGCATAGCAAACAGGAGCAACACACAGAGCGCCGCGACCACGGCACCTGCAGGATGACTTTTGACAAATTCCACCGCCCGGGTGGTCAGGCGTTCTGTGGCTGTGGCAGTTTTCCCAGCCGCAGCCGCGCCCTGCTTTGCAGCCTCCTTTGCCTGCTTGCGATATTGCCTGCGGAGCCGTTGCTTCTGCCAGTAGCGGGTAAGCGCATTTTTCGTCAGCTCCGGGTGCTCCTGTGCGGCGGTGTGAAAATGGTAGTCCGCCGTGTACTTGGTATAGCGGGCCTCGGCCTTGCGTACCACTTTTGCCGGATGTTCCCGGACTTTACGGCGCACAAAGCGAGAGCCGTGCCGCAGCGCGGTTTCTCCCATAAGCTCAGAACGGTGTGCGCCTTCTGTGCCGACATTTTCCTGTTCCACTTCAAAAATCTTGCCATGCACGAAGCTGTGAACGGAACCACTGGCAACACGGCCTATGCGTTTTACCGGGCCGGGCTTTTTCGGCGGCTTTTGTTTTGCCAGCTTCTCCCGGGCCTGTTCCAACTTTTCGCCTTGGGACTCCATACGGAGCTTTGCTGCCGCAGCCTGTTCCTGCTGGCTCTTTTTGCGGAACTTGGACTTCGGGACACTTTGTCCCGAAGTGCCGGAAGCCTCCGGCCCGGGCTGCTCCCCGTCAGGGGCGTGGGTGGTCTGCGACCAAGCCTCCTCCTTGGCCTTATTCGTTTTTCGTTTCATTCTTCATATCCTCCGGGCGGGTAGTCAGCAGGTCATAGATTTCTCCGCGAGGGAACCGATCCACAAACGGGATGGTCACATTTCCATAGAACAACAGACCCTCGCCGGAATTGCTGTGTGTGATATAGGAAAGCTGGTGCTCGGAAATGCCGAGCTGTTTTGCCAGAATGGTACGGTCACTCTGCGCCTGCGAAAGCAGGATCATAAAATCCGTGTTATCCAAAATGTTCTCGATTTCCCGGCTGGCCAAAAGGTCTTTGACGTTCTGTGTCAAAGCAGACGGCACACATCCTTTTTTACGCAGCATTTTCCAGACCGCCACAAAGTAGCTGGCCGTCAGCGGATCGCGGAGCAGGATATGAAACTCGTCAAAGTAGCACCAAGTCGCCGCACCCTCGTGGAAGTTCTGATCCACCGCCTGCGAAACAAACTCATTTGTGATGTGCATTGCAATCTTTCTAAGGTTTTCGCCCATGTTTTTCAGAACAATGCACACCACACGGCTGTCCGTCTTGACGTTGGTAGGATGGTTAAAAAGATTGAGGGAGCCTGTGCAATAAAGCTCTAAGGCAGTTGCCACGCGCCGGGCTTCTGGCTCCGGCTGGCGTAAGAGTTCTTCGTACAAATCCTGCAACAGTGGTGTTTTTGCAGTTTCCAGTCCGAGCGCCTGTTCCCGGTACACCAAACGCACGCAGCGGTCAATGACCGTCTTTTCAATGGGCTGCAAGCCTTCCTTGCCGCCGACCACCAGCTCGCATAGGGACAAAAGAAAATCCGCCTTCATGGAAAGCGGGCTTTCTCCGGCGGCCATATTGAGCTCCACATCCATCGGATTGAGGTGGTGCGGGCTGTCCGGGGCAATCTCGATTACCTGGCCGCCCAGCCTTCGCACCAGTGGAGCGTATTCGCCCATCGGGTCAACCACAATGATCCGATCCTGCGGGATGGTGAGAAACACATTCAAAAGCTCGCGCTTTGCGGCAAAGCTCTTGCCGGAGCCCGTAGAACCCAAATACATCCCGTTTGCCGACTTCAGCTTTTTGCGGTCAGCCATGATGACATTGTGGGAAAGTGCGTTCATGCCATAGTAGAGAGCCTGCCCCGCCATGCGGAGCTCCCTTGTCATAAAGGGGATAAAGATGGCTGTGGAGCTGGTGGTCATACCGCGCTGGATTTCCACCTCGTTGTAGCCAAGAGCCAGCGAGGAAACAAAGCCCTGTTCCTGTTGCCAGTCCAGACGGCGCAGAGCGCAGTTGTATTTCTGCGCGATGCCGCCCACGGTAAACACATCGTTTTCCAGCCGCTGGCGAGTAGGGGCAAGGTTTACCACCGTAAAGGTCAGCAGAAACATTCGCTCATTGCGGGATTGCAAATCAGCCAGAAGCTCCGCCGCGTCCTTGCTAAATGTAATCAGGTCAGGGGGAAGAATATCCGGGTCATAGCCGGAGCGCACAGCCTTTCTCTGTTCCTCCACTTTCATTTTTCCGATATCCGAGATTTTTCCCTTGATGGTCTTAATTGCCTTGAGCTGATCCACGGTCTGAATGTGCATGGTCACGGTCATTTCCGCATCCAGCTCCAAGATTTCCGCCAGCAGCTTATCCGAAAGCTCCGATGCCATAATCTGCAAATAGGACACCGCACCCCAATACTGGCCGATGCGGAATGTGCGGGACTGGCGGAAGTCGAGACTGTCCGGGGCGATAAAGTCTTTTGTGCCGAGCCCGGTCTGCGGGATGTCTTTCCACGAAAAGCGGAACGCCTCGCGGCTCCCCGGATGCATCTGGCTATGAAGCAGCGCAAGGCGGGCCCGCCCGTCCATAGGCTCCGAGGGAACGCCCAGCCGCTTAAAGTTTCCCATGACATCAGCCTCCACACGCTCCAGGCGGGGCCGAGCCTCCGCTATCCCCTCGGCGGGTATGCCAAAGGTAATGTATTTTGAGCGTTCAATGCCGTTGTTGCTTTTGGCAATCTGATTTTTCAGCATCCCGGTAAACTCGTCCCGGACGCTGTTATAGTTGTCATCCGCTTTCGGGATATTGACCTGATAGCGGCTGCGGGAATGGGAACGGCGGTTGATAAAGGAAAGCTGGAACGGCAGCGAACTGTCAAAGTAGTTGAGAAATGAACTCCATCCGCTGAATATGGCAGTCTGATCCTCGGTGGATGCCACGGAGTAATTGATGTCCTCATATTCCACGGTTTTTGTATAGAGCCCGCCCGGGAGCTTGCACACACCGTCCGGGTGCATGGACAGATACGGGATTGTCTGCTGAGCAGACAGGGTCGCCCGGCCTTTACCCTTGGCGACGGCTCCGTTTTTCTTCTTTGTGTTTTTCAATCACATCCTCCTTTCCAGCGCCCGGCCCGGCAAAGGGCGCATAAATGTTTTCGGTTCGGTAGGCCCTGATCCCCGGCCTTAGAAACTTGGCCCGGATGATGTTTCGCACAACCTTTTCAAAGGGCAAGCCGTCCTTTTCATACATCGCCAGCAGGAACGCCGGGAGCATAATTCCCAGCATGAGAAACATCGCCCCGGTATTGCCGAGGGTGCCACGGGTCAGCAGATAGGCCGGAATCCCCACTGCGCCCGCGCTGCCGAAGCAGACAAGCTGGCGTTTGGTGAGGTTGAAAGCCATCTTTGTTTTGATTTTGGATAAATCGTTTGGTACGTTTACATAGGGCATAGATCACACTCCTTTCTGCACTTCGGGACAATGTGTCCCAAAGTCCGGGATGGTTGGTGTTACTTCATTCCCCCATACAGCCCAACCGGGCGGGGTCTGCCTGGCAAAGAGCTCCACGCGGGGCAGATCGCCCATCAGGGAAATGATTTTGGCGCGGGCCTCGTCCGGCTTTTTGCTATGGGCTTCAATCGGGGAAATGATGAATTGATGAATGTTGGCAGCCTGCCGCTTTGGATGTCCCTTGGTTGCCAGCAGGCAGATTTCTGCATTGCCCCTTGTCCAGAAGCCAAGGCCGTAAAACCAGCTATCCGCCTTCTTGTTCTTTTTCAGCCAGACGAAAGCAACGCTTTTGTAGGTGAAGCCCCAAGCCTCGATCAGCCGGAGCGCCTCCGGGAGCTGCGGGAAAGTGGCCCATAAAAAGAGTGCGCTGTCCGGGGCTGCAAGATCAGCCACAGGCAACGCACATAACTCCTCAATGCTCATAGTGGGATAATGATTTTCCGCCGCGCCCTGTACTTTCTTAGCCGAGTAGCGCCAAGGGGGATCGGCGTAAATGATAGAATACTGCTGGATAATTACACTCCTTTCTCGCCAGAGCTTTTTGCCGCCTGCGCCGCACGGATACGTTCACTGGCAGCGGCATAAAAGGCCGGAGCCGTTTCAAAGCATACAAAACGGCGTTCTGTGTTGATAGCTGCAATCGCGGTTGTGCCGGAGCCCGCGCAAATGTCCGCAACCAGTTCGCCGGGGTGGGTATAGGTGCGGATCAGATACTCGCAGAGCTCCACGGGCTTCTGCGTGGGGTGGATGCCGCCGGACACCGTAGGCACAAAAAGTACATTTCCGGGATAGCGGCGGCCATCGTTGGACTCCGAGCCCTGCCGTTCAAATTTTCCATAGTTGGAGCTTGTACCGCTTCGGGAATGTACGCGGGTATAAGGCTTGCCATAAGTAAACTGCGGATTGTAGACCGGGGACTTCTGGTAAAACACCAAGATATTCTCGGACTTTTTCAGTGGAGCCCGGTTTGCATTGAGAAAACCTGTTCCGCGCTCCTTGTACCAAATCCACTCATAGCGGAGCATGGCGAGGTTGGATGCGCCCAGCACCTTGTCAAAGGGGCACTGTGCGAAGAACAGCACTGCGCCATTCGGCTTGACCGCCCATTTCACCGCCTCCCACAACTCCGGGAGCGGCAGGGGCACATCCCAATAATTCCGGGTTGTGCCGTAAGGCGGATCAGTCAACAGCATATCCACGCTATGTTTGGGCAGGGAGCGCAGGCCCTCAATGCCATCCATGAGAAACAAGCCCTCCTTCGGGACACTTTGTCCCAAAGTGCGGCTATCGGTCATTACGGGCCTCCTTTGCCTTGGCAGGCGCAGGACGGGCGGCATTTTCTTTTCCAGCTTGTTTCGCGGCTTCGGCCATCTGCTCCTTGATTGGGGCAGGTCGTACCGCCTGGGCCCGTGCAACAAGCTGTTCCACCGCCGCATGATACGCCTCCACACCAGCCGCGTTGATCCGTTCCTGTGTGGCACGGTCAGGAATCCGAACCGTAGCCCGGTATCCCGTCCGGCTGGCAGGATCGGGCTTAGATGGAGCACCGAGGAAAATCCCGTTTTTCCCGTCCACAACCTTAAAATCGTCGATGACCACACCGCCAAAATTGACGCTGGCGAAGCCGATCAGTTTTCCCTGCGGCTCAATCGGGCGGACAGATACCGTGATCGGAACAACCGCCTCCTGCAAGACAGCATCTGTCCGCATTTTTACTGCCTCATCAATGCTAACGCCCTTGACTTCTGCAA
Organism: Clostridiaceae bacterium Marseille-Q4143; assembly: GCA_018228645.1. GTDB lineage: Bacteria > Bacillota > Clostridia > Lachnospirales > Lachnospiraceae > Hominiventricola > Hominiventricola filiformis. Next base: position 1,795,105 of record CP073693.1, on the reverse strand, counting down.
GCTCCGCGATGGGAGCATCAAACAGCCAGCGCCGTTCCTCCGCAGCAATCTGCTCCGGGGTCAGCAATACATCGTCTTTCTTACTCAGATAAAATTCCTCCTTTCCGCTTGCCGGAGCAGGCTGGGCGGGGTCGTCCATCAACTCTTTTCTTTGCAGGACGGCCTCTGTTTCCGCCATAAAGCGGTAAGCGTCTGCCTCAGTAAACTCCTCCGGCGTTTTTCCATTCCATAAGCGCGTTCCGTCTGCCCCGTATCTTCTCGGCATAAGCACCACCTCCTGTTAATGAGCGCCAAAGATACGCTGGGCAATGCTCCCGGTCTTAAAGAGCATGAAGCAAAGCAGAACCGTGTAGCCCACAGTTCCCCAAATCGCCCCAATGGGATCGCCGCCTGTTACGATGCCTTGAATAAGCACTGCGTAAATTGCAACACATACAAGGATCAGCAGCCCTTGAAAGCCCACGGCAAACAGGGACTTGATGTAGTTCTGCCCGGCGCTGCCAAGCTCCCGGTTGGAAAGCGTAGCAACGGGGATGGGGGCCAGACTGGTCAGCAGATAGATTTCCAGCATCCTGCCATACACCAAAACGAAAATGATAATCCCCATTGCTTTCATCGTGAAGCCGATGAGCGCAGATTGCAGCCAAAGCCCCAAAAGCGGCCCCAAGTCCATCGCCTCCAGCGAGGTTTCCAGTTCGGCAAGCATATCCGCCGAAACATCGGTAGAGCCTTGAATCAGCCCGCCTGCCTGCGCGATAACGCTCTGCGATACATCGAACACGGCCATGACGATATTGAATGTGTTTGACAGGATTAAGATTGCACAGGCCGTTTTGAACATCCATTTATAGAGGTTCGCAACGTCAACCTCGTGCATATTGTTCTTTTCCAAAAGCATCTGTATGAGCTCATAAGTGGCAACAAAGGTCAGCACCATTCCGGCAATCGGCAGGATCACCGTTTCGGAAAGCTGTCGGATCAGGGAGAAAACCCCGGCGTGCCACGCCGCCGGGGTAGTCCCTACCTGTGCCGCAATCTCTCCGACTTGGGTATTGACGGTATCAAAAAGACCTTCGAGGTTCCCCATGATGCCGCCAATCAGAAGCTCTTTGAGCCAGTTTGTGAGCCAGTCGGTGAGAAAATCCATAAGTGCCTACCTTAAAACAGGCCAGACAGCAGAGGGATCAGCGTGGTGCCAATGACGATGATGCCGCCGCCAGCCATGAGCTGCTTCATGCCCTGGGACTTGGAGCCCGGGTTATCCGAGCCGTAGCCCTCCAGCAGATTAACCACGCCCCACACGCCAAGGCCAGCACCGAGAGCAATAACGAGGGTCTGTAAAGTGTCGATTGCAGATGAGAAAAATGCCATATAAGCCTCCATTTCTCCGGGATTTTCCCGGTAACAAAAAAGCCGCCCATACAGGCGGCAGGTTACAAACTTCGGGACACTTTGTCTCGAAGCGTTTATGCAAAGGCGTCTGGATCGTCGATGTCATCATAGTTGAGGATGTCCTCGTCCTCTTCCGTGAGTGCATCGTCCGGCACAGCCACCTCATACATCGTACACGCCTCGTTCAGCCCGGGCCGCCTGCGGCGGTTAATGAGCCTGTCGAGGTCGAAAGCGTTTTTCTGTTTATCGGCCTCCGCCGTATAACGGTAGTTCGGATGCCGTTTCAGATCATACTTGGGAGAGAAGAACGGGGGCAGGCCCCGAAGCTGCAAAATGCATTTGTCTCCCGGCATGGTTGCAAGTTCGGCTGGGGTCATCAGTTCCCGGCCCAGCCGCTGGGTGTTTTGACTGTAGCTTTCCGAATGGCCACGGGAGCGGCTGTCGGTCTGCATACTGATTGTGGCTTTTCCCAACCAGTTCTCGGATATTTCCTTGATGGTGCTGGCTTCGCGGCCACCAAGGAACACCACGCTATCCATGTTGCCGAGGATTGTCTCGGCGTGTTTATCGTAAATGGCCTTGCACTGTGCCAACTGCTGATATAGCAGGCACAAACTCACCTCGCGGGAGCGGATGACCGCGACCAGCTTTTCGAGCTGGGGCACCTGTCCCGTATTGGCTGCCTCGTCCCACAGTACCCGCACATGATGGGGCAGCCTGCCGCCGTGAACATTGTCCGCCCGCTCACACAAGAGGTTGAACATCTGCGAAAATGCAAGCGCCACTAAAAAGTTGTAGGTCTGCGTGGTATCGGAAATGATGAAGAATACCGCCGTTTTCCGATCTCCGATGCGGTCAAGCTCCAATTCGTCATAGGCCATGACTTCACGAAGCTGGGGGATGTCAAAGGGAGCCAGACGAGCGCCGCAGGAAATGAGGATGGATTTTGCCGTCTTGCCGCTGGCCAATTTGTACTTTTTATACTGTTTGACTGCGAAGCAATCCGGCTTACGCTTTTCGAGCCCGGCAAACATATAGTCCACCGCGTTCATAAAGTCCTCGTCATCCTCCTTGACCTCCATGCCGGAAATCATATCCACAAGGGTATTCATGTTCCGATCCTCGGCAGGCCCCTCGAAAATGATGTAGGCAATCAGGGCGCAGTATAAAAGCGTTTCCGATTTTGTCCAGAATGGATCGCCTTCCTTGCCTTCGCCCTTGGTGTTGGAAATCAGGGCATCCACGAATTTCAGAATATCGGCCTCGTTGCGGATATACGCCAGCGGGTTATAGTGCATGGATTTTGAAAAATCTATGCTGTTGAATACCTTGATTTTGTACCCGCGTTTTTGCAGGAAAGCCCCAACCTGTCCCAGCACACCGCCTTTCGGATCGACTACTACATAAGAGGAATGAGCCTGTAAAAGCTGGGGCATGAGCCAGAAGCGGGTTTTGCCGGAGCCGGACGAGCCGATAATACAGCAATTCAGGTTTCGGGCATTTGCGGGGATTTTCGGGCGGGTGTTCATCGTGAGAAACTCTGTCCCGGTCAAAATCACATTGTTTTCAAACTTCGGATCGACAAACGGTTTGATGTCTTTTTCTGTTCCCCATCGGGCGCTGCCATATTCTGCATCCCGCCGGAACTTCTTGGCGTTCTTGCTTTTGACATAGATCAGCAGCCGGAAACCAACTGCGCCTACAATACCGACAAGCCAATCCAGCGGAGCAAGACCGGGTGCAAAGTCAGCAAAGGCCGGGCCAATCGTCTGGCCCAGCCCGATGAGCTTATGTGCAAAATCGTTACCCGCCGCCAGCCGGTAGGCCGTCCCCAACTTGAGGAACGCCCACAGGATGAACAGATAGGGAATGTTTGGAATGAGATATTTTCTAATCTTATCTGTCCTCATGGGCCACCTCCTTTGCACGTTCTTTCTGTTTCGGCTTTTCTTTGGAAAGCTGATCCGCCGCCTGTTGCAGTTGTTCTCGGATGGGAACACGGTTCGATTTTGCTTTGCTTAACGCCTTCCGGGAATACTCAGAAAAGCATGCGGTCATTGCGTCTGCCTGTCCAGCCTTGAAAAACAGCAGGTATTTATCCGGCCCGGTTTTATAGAACGCATAGTCTACATTCCATTTCCGGGCCACACGGTCAAAGGACTTGGCATCCCCGGATAGCTCAATGCTGTTGGTAGCTGTGCCGTGGGCCATGAGCTTTCGCACACTTTGCTTGCCGTGTGGTGTTTGCCGTCCACGGTATGCCTTGCGGATCTTCCGGCCCACCATACCCAGCACATACGCCAGTCCCCGCGCTGTCAGCTTGGTTGTTTTTACGGATATGGCTATCGTGCGCCGGGAAATATCTTCATCAATCAGTTACACCGCCTCCTTCCTTGGGACAATTTGTCTCGAAGTGCCATCACCGATCCCCACGGTCTTTTTTCTGCATTTGACGGTAGCCCTCCAAAGAAGAACCGTCTATGATTTCCTGATAAGCGGCCATTTGCTCCCGGATAGAGAGCTTCGGGAAAGAGAACACCTTATGCTCCTTGGGAATATCCTGCAAGCCGTGATACACTTCCACGAAATGATCGCTTTCTTTGACAACATAGCCGCCCGGGGCAAAATGGCCGTTTTCGTGGATGCAAGCATCCCGGCCATACGCCTCATAATCGAAATACGGTTTTACCTGATCCGGCACATCCAACATTTCCAGATCGTCCACATAAATACGCCCCAGCGTTTCCTCATCGGATACGCCGGGGTAAAAGCCGTAACAGTCCAGATTTTGTGTCAGATTGATGATGTCCCGCACCGAAGAACAGTGATCGCCACTGTCGAGGACGGCCTCCAGTGTTTCCAGTTCCGATGAGGTAAGCTCGGAAAGCAGGCAGGCCAGATGATTAAGCTCGTCCAGATTTTCATACTCGCTCAAATGGTCATAGAGCCCCAGCACATCCCCATCGAAAGAGGTAATAAAAATTTCCTGATAGCGGACGCCATCCACGCCGATCCGTTTCAAGAGAGCCTCCACCTCCTGGGCGGTTGTGGGAAATTTCAGTGTTTCACCCACAAGCTGGCCCTCGCTGTACTTTCCGGCGTTGGTAACGTAGGCTTCAAACAGGGTCGCCATCAGCGACGGCCCTGCCCCTTGACGGTCAGGATACCCTCAAGGGTTGTTGCCGTAATTCCCAGCCGCTGGGCCACGGCAATATCATTTTTCATGGATTCGGTCATACTGTGCCCGCAGACAACCAGCACATGAGAACGGCGGAGCAGGTCACGGCTCATGTCGATGCCGCTTTTATGCTCCTCGGGAACAGCATCGTTGAGAAACAGGGGCAAGTACAAAGGCGGACAAATAGGAGAAAAGCCTGCCTCATACACGGTACGGCAATACTGCGCCGCCAGTTCTGCGTTTTCGCTATCGCCGCCGAGCCATGCAGCGGTGATATAAGCAAGGGGTCGTTTCATCGTTCATACCTCCGATATTTTAATAAGAAAGTTCAACCCAAACCCCACGCCCTTTCCCAGTCTTGGGAAAGGGGGCGGCTCTGGAGGATATACCCCCGCCGCTTGCCGGGGAAATAGCACAGCCGGGGCAGACCGTCAAGGGCGAGCCGCCGAAAACGGCGGTGCGCTGCACCCTTGACGACCCACTCCCGGCTGTACTAAAAAACAGGCGGCGACGGGGGATATATACCACCAGAGCTTCTACGCGAGGGCGGGGCCCTCGGGACAAAGTGTCTCGAAGTTGTTACTTGTCAAGTTCCTGCTTTTTCGGGGCTTTTGCCAGCTCCGGCGGCTGTTTTTCTTTCCAGTCATCCAGCAGGGACATAATCTGTTCTTTCATTTTAGCGGGAGTTACCTCCTTGCCAAAATACTTTTCCAGTTCCGCAGTAGAAATAATCACGCCTCGATCCTCCTTTTTCTGTTCTGATAAGATGCCGTCAATGACATCGCCGTTGAGCTTGCCTTCCTTATCCAGCTCCCGGAGCCGTTTAGCTTGGGCCAGCGAGGGCGAAGCCTGCTCCCCGTCAATGGAAACAGCAATAAGCCTCTGATTTTTCGGTTTGATGTAGGACAGTTCCACGGCAGGCATAAAGCCCATCTTTTTATCGTCTACCTTATCCAGAAGCTCCGGCACGAGAGAGTTGAGCCGCAAGTAGCGCATGACCTTTTTATAGTTCATCTCATGCGCCTCGCCCACAATCTCAACCGAGCGTTTTCCAACATCGCCTTCCGCAACGCCTTTCAGCCGCCCGCCCTGATGCTTAATGTCCTCAACCTCAAGTTCCAGCAGCGCGGCCAATTCACTGGGGAGCATCCCGTCACGCTGCTTGTTACTGTCCTTCATGGCCTGTACCGCTTCGTGGTCGGTCATTTCACGGACGATAAAGGGCATTTCCTCCAGTCCAGCCAGCTCACTGCCGTGAGTACGGCGATGGCCCGCTACAATTTCATAGCCGTTTCCATCTTTCTCCGGGCGGGCAAGACCGGGAACCATTACACCGTTTACGCGGATAGAAGCAACGATTTCCTGCATCTTCGCATCGTCCCGTACCTTAAAGGGGTGCGGACGGAATGTGTGAAACGGATGAACCTCGGAAAGTTTCAGATAAACCAGCTTGCCTTCCTCAACCGGGCGGGGCGGTGTAGTCGGCTCGGGAGCCGTCTGTTCCACAGCAGCAGTTTCCTTCGGTGCCGTATCCTGTGCAGGCTTAATGGGCTCCTTGGCATCCGGGGCCTTTCCGTCACTTCGGGACACTTTGTCTCGTTTGGACGGCTTGGGCTTGTCAGGGGTCGCCTTATCCGCCTTGGGTGGGCGGCCCTTGCGGGCCTCAGCCGATTTCTCCGCTTTCTGATTTTCAGTCGCGGCCTTTTCCGCTTTCGGTGGACGACCACGGCGCGGCTTTTTCGGCTCCTCCGTATTGGCGGGCTGCGGTGTTTCTCCGGGGGCTGCTGCCTCCGGCGTTTCTGGAGTTTCCGCCTTTTCGACTTCGGCGCGGGCATTCTGTCTCTTTTCTGCCATAAGCTCATTGATTTTGTTAAAGGACACAACCACATCGCCGGGCTCAGGTATGGCAGGCCCGGTCTGTTCCTGCTGGGGTTCAGATGCTGCGGACTGTTCGGGTGTGGCGATAGGCTCGGCGGCCTCCGGGGAAATATTCTCCGCAGGGCCAGTATTCAGTTTTTCATCGGCCATTTACGATCCTCCTTTTCGTTAAAGTTGCACAAATTAGAGCGCTAAAATTTTGTAGTTATTTTTGTGCCTCCTTTCCGTCTATCCACGCAAAAAAGCCGCCCGTTTCTCATGCCGGACGGCTTTTTGCGTAATGTGATAGATCAAATATTATTTTTTCTGATTTGTAGGCTCCGAAAAGCCTTGTATTTACAGTGTTCCTAATAGGAAGTAATCATATGTTTGTGGTGGTGGTTGTCGAATTGCCAACTATAATGAGATCACAAAAATAGAGGATTTATACTCAGTAGATATTGAGAAGTTGGCACCACGAAATTGCAGTGTAGAACACAAGGAAAATTTATATCGTCTAATGATCGAGTCAAATGATTTCTTATTGTGGTAGTTATTATCTATAGAAAACGAGGAAAAACTATGTTATCGAAATTTTTACATATATTTAAAATGGATGACGGTAGTTATGCTTATTACAATAGTCTGCATCTACAGCCTGTTTATGTTAGCAAAGAAGATCATCTTACTATTTCATCTGTTTCGGCGAATGAACTGCCAAGTTCTTTGCCTGTTGAGGTATATAGCGAGTTGGTCAAGAATAAGATTATAGTTAATAGTCCGACTGAAGACGCTTCGCTTTTAAACAGTGTTAGAGAACAATTACTTACACCATATCCAACGATTATGTATTTAATTTTATCCGAAAAATGCAATCTGGCATGTAAATATTGTTTTTTGGGCAATGCAAATACAAATATTATACATCATCAAATGCCTATGATGGAAAAGGAAATTGCTGATAAAGCACTTCAATATTTTTCTTTTCAAAATAAAACACATCCGGAATGGTTTGCGCATAGCAAAGAAATCATTTTCTATGGCGGAGAGCCATTGTTAAACTTTGAAACTTTAAAGTATGTAATTAACAGATGCAAGGAAATGCAATTCAATAATGAAATTACTACTAAAATGAATTTCTCTATGGTTACAAATGGATTGCTCCTTGATAAGGAAAAAATACATTTTTTGAAAGAGAATAATGTGGCAATTTCTATTTCGATTGATGGTATTGATTCAGAATCAAACATTAATCGTGTGAATAAATCAGGAAATCCTATCTATGATAATTTACTGAAAGTGCTTGACCTTGTTAAAGAAAGCGAATATGAAGTTGGACTATCTATAACTCTTACAGAAAGAACAATTAATGATCCAGATGATATTATATCCTTACTTGATAAATACCAAATCAATGCTGTAAGCTTTAATTTACTGTACTCGACTCCAGATTTTCAAATGAGTGCTGATTATTACGAAAAGGCATCAAAATTTATCATAGATTTCTTTAAGATTGCAAGAATTCGTGGTATATATGAGGATCGTATGAATCGGAAGATAGAAGCTTTTGTTGATGGTACTCCGTATTTATCTGATTGTGCAGCTACTTCAGGTAGCCAGATTGTTGTGTTGCCTGATGGTAGAATTGGTATATGTCAAGGTTGTATTGAAAACAAAGAGTTCTTTTTTACTGATGTTAGTAGTCGGGAACCATTAGAACAATCGGATGAAATGCAGAAATGGTGCCAAATCACTCCTATCAATAAAGAGGAATGTTTATCCTGCAAAGCATTGGGGATATGTGGCGGTGGATGTCCTATAAACGGTATGCGTAATTCTAAACAATCGGTATATGATGCCATTGACCCTGGATTTTGTGTTCATGCTAAAACAACTCTGGATTTTATGGTAAAGGATTTATATAGCATTATAACTACTAATAGTCCAATTTTACCTGAATAATTTAGAAGGTAATGTGTTATGAAGATGGATTTCGTAAATCAAGTTCTAATGAACTATAATATAAGTACATATACCACGGATAACGTATCAGATACTAGAAATAGCGTTTTGAAAATTATTTCAAACGATGGCATATATCTATTGAAAACATATAATCAAGATTATGATGCCTCTTTGTTTGGTATCAATGCCTATTCTAATGAAGCACTTAAGTATGAAATAGAGTATCTTCGTTTCTTACAAAAAAATGAGTTACCTGTACAAAAACCTGTCAAGAATAAAGCCCAGGAATATGTTACCAAATATGGAGATACTTTGTCTATTTTGACAGAATGGATTGATGGCGAAGAGGCAGATGTAACGGAACTTACTTTGAAAGATTATTCTGCTATTGGGAAATTACTGGCTAAAATCCATAAGGCAAGTATGCATTATACTGATAGTGCTAAACAATGCCCAAGATTACCATTTGATGAAAAAAGAATTGTTTTTTTTCTTGAAAGAATTTCATTAGGATGTAAAAATGGATTTTTCGATGAAAACATATTTCACATTGCAGTTGATGCTGGTTATAAAATTAACTACATAATGAAGGAAATGTCCCTGAAAGGAAATACAAGAGGGTTGATTCATGGCGACTTCTATTCATATAACTTGATTAAAAATAACTCACAATTTACCCCAATTGATTTTGAATTATGTTCATATGGATATTACTATCAAGACCTTGCTACTATTTGTAACGAAAACCCAAATGAAAAATTGATTTTTGAATTTTTACAAGCATATCAAAATGAATTGAGTATTGTGGTTAATCCTGATTATTTGAAAGCAATGCAAGCATATCTTACGCTTTTTTACTTGGCTGCAAATTATGATAAAAAAGATGATTATAGTTGGGTCGACATATTGCTGTAGATCAAAAGGGTTGATTGAAATTCGAACTTCCAGTTTGAAGAGGTAACGTAAGCGCTCAATAACATTACGCCTGTTAAATTTTTAAGGATGACACGTACCATTCGTAAGTCCTCAAACATGAGTACCAAATAAGCAAAAATCCCCGAGTTTCCGGGGATTGCGCTGATTTTATAAAAATAGATTGTACCTTGAAAAGTTAAGATTTTTTATATTTACTGGGACATGTTTTCTGCACTCTGGGTGACCAGGGAAGAAGATCGTCAAGGAAGCCGAGATTACTTTCATCCATATGCTGTGGAATCTCAGTGAGAAGCAGATTAAAATACTCAAAGGTATTCAGTCCATTTGCTTTGGCTGTTTCAACCAGGCTGTACAGGACAGCGCTGGATTTTGCCCCATTGGAAAATTCAATCAAAACAAAATTTTTCCTACCAAGAGTAAATGGACGGATTGCCTGCTCGGCGTAATTATTGTCCATGGGAATGTTGCCATCGGAAAGGAAAACACGCAAATGTTTTTCCTGTTGTTTATTTACGCTTTGATTCTACTATTCCTCCCCTGAAAAATCAAGACACTTATTACACAAAAAAAGACAGACAATTGAGGTGCCTGTCTTTCTTCCAGTTTTCACTCTGCTTTATAATCCCTCTACGTAATAAGTCAGTTTCACAGATCCTGAGAAGCTGCCTCTTCCTCTGACTATGATCCGGTTGTTGCCCGGTTTCACAACTTTGGGATATTTCACAATATAATCCTGGCCTTCTACAAGAGTCCTACCTGCATAGGTCACTGTAATATCCGGATATGCTGTTCCGTTCTGTACCAGTGAAACCTGTGCATCCTTCAGTTTCGGCCCGGTAATCTTGAATTTCACTGTTCTGCTTCCGGTGTAGTTACCGATACCGTTAATCAGAATCTTCGCAGTTCCTTTTTCCACATTGTTACTGTAGCTTACAACGTAATCCACACCTTCGGTCAGTTTCATCTTGTTATAAGTAAGATTAACTCCCGGAGTCAACTCATATCCGGTATACAGGAATTTCTTTCCTGCTGCAGAAGCTTTCATCTTCTTCGCAACAGTCTGCGGCTGAATCGTGAAATATACATGTTTCACACCGCTGTAACCATTCGCTTCGATACCACGGATCACGATAGCTGCAGTTCCAACATTTACATTGTTTTCATAAGATACGGTGTAATGCTTGCCCTGTTTCAGTTTCTTTCTAGTAGCCGGGTCTTTTACCGTAATCTTCGGGGTAATGCCTTTTCCTGTATAGCTCTGTACCTTAATATTTCCAACCGTTACATTCAGAGTATCCGGTTTTACTTCCGGTTTTTCTGAAGGCTGTTCCGGCCGAGTCGGTGTTGCTGGTGCTGACGGCTGCTCCGGAACAGACGGCTGCTCTGGGGTAGATGGAGCAGACGGCTCAGTCGGGGTGATTGGCTGTGACGGGGTGGTCGGTTCACTCGGTGTAATCGGCTGCGATGGCTCTGTGGGATTTGTCGGTTCGGTCGGGGTGGTTGGCTGATTGTCCTGCCATCCGTACACATACTTATTTTCAGCAATTTTCAAAACACTGTCATCATACAGTCTATTTGAATTATCATAAGTATATGTAATATCATTCCACAGATGATAGGTATATCCCGTTTCCGGAGATCCTGTATCTGTTCCAATCAGGAATGGAATAACGAAATATTCTTCAGACCGGTCATCACAGTTTGTCACATCCACCAGATAGTTTTTTCCATCATCCATATGTACGATATTCCACATATGGCCTTCTCCATTCATGCCACCAGTCAAAGTATAACATACAATATCATTCTGAAACGTGGACAGGTCACACAGATACTGAAATGCTTTCGCATATCCTTCACATACTACTTTTGTTGCTTCATCTCCGTCAAAAACATAAATCAGCTGCCACGGATCGCCATATTTTGTATTTTCATCTGTGGCCGCAAAGAAATTATAAGACGTATACTCACATATTTTATTTTTATAAGTCAACAACTTATGATAGTCATCCAGTTTGCTGGCTTCACTGACTATTTTTCGGGCATTATCCGCAGCTGTTTTTACTCTTCCAAGCTTTGTGCTGTCTGTCGTATATTCTGCACTTCCTGCATAATCCGCTGAGACCGGCAGATATACTTCAAAAGATCTTGAGATTCCATAGCAATTGTAAGCAAACGATGATGTAGTATCAAACCAGTACATAGAATACGGATTATCTCTCAGCAGTGCCTCCAGAACACGGTACATTCTCACATAAGAAAGTTTACTGTAAGCTCCACCCTCCTGCTCAAGCTCAGAATAAGGAATTTTCAGGACAGTAGAAGAGGTTTTTCCTTCTGCAATTTCCTCTATCCGTCTTTTCATACAGCGATATACAGCAAGATCAACTTCTGTCAGACGGGATTCTCCATAATTTGAATACAATGCAACTTCATTATTTCCATACAGAACCTGCTCCACATGTCCTGCAAAGAGTTCATCATTATTCGGAAGTTGCTCCAGAATCTCAGGATCAATTTTTACAGTTCCTTCGGCCATCTGAGTCTGCTCTTTTGTCTCTTTCTCTGCATCTTCCTGCTCTGAGATTTCTTCTACATTTTCAACCGGCTCCTCTGTCTGCGGCTCTTCTAACTGCGGCTCCTCTAACTGCGGCTCCTCTGTCTGCGTTTCTTCGCTCAGTGTTACTTCTGAAAATACTGACGGAGTTGCTTTCTGCTCTTCCACTACCGTTATTTCGTCAGTTGGTCCTGCGGCAGGTTCCGTCTCCGTAACATCAGATTCCGATGCTGCATCCGTTGTCTCTGTTGCTTCGTTGGATTCTCTCGTTGTCTCGGCTGATTCGTTGGATTCTCCCGTTGTCTCGGCTGATTCTGTATTGATTTCTTCCGCACGTACTTCTATCATGCAGGAATAATCAACGACAGAACTCATCATCACAGCAGCCAGCGCAATTGCAAGTATCCGCTTTCCCATGTGTTTTTTCATGTGTACCTCCAGATTGCATATGATATGTATATTCTTGTAAAGATTACCATAATCTGATTACAAATTAAAGATAGTTTTCACAAGATGGGCACATTTATATTTTTCGTGTATAGATAGATCAAAGATCCCATGTAACTAATTCTAACTATCTTTGAAATTTGGCTATATGCAACTTATGTCCCTGTCTCTGCCCAGCGGCTATCACGAAAATGCTGTTTTCAGCTTCTCCAGCCGCTTTTCTTGCTGCTTTTGTCGGAGTGTTGGGCAGATAGCCGTAGAAGTTTCCCTCGTACCCAACTTGCTTATTCTATGTGGGGGTCAGTGTTTCTTTTGATTCCATATAGCCAAAGCGTCCACATCCGACATAGAAAAATAAAGATTTTACAGACTTTTGATCTATTTATGGGTGGAGACAACATTACCCACTGTATATAGCCAACACATCATAGAAAATCATCTATTAAAGAGTGATTTGTAGAGAAAAACAGGACAGGCATCACTGCCTGTCCTGCTTATATCAGTCTGCTTTATTATTTTTTAACCAATTAAAAAATTACTTTATAATCCCTCTACGTAATAAGTCAGTTTCACAGATCCTGAGAAGCTGCCTCTTCCTCTGACTATGATCCGGTTGTTGCCCGGTTTCACAACTTTGGGATATTTCACAGTATAATCCTGGCCTTCTGCAAGAGTCCTACCTGCATAGGTGACTGTGATATCCGGATATGCTGTTCCATTCTCAACCAGTGAAACCTGTGCATCCTTCAGTTTCGGCCCGGTAATCTTGAATTTCACGGTTCTGCTTCCGGTATAGTTGCCGATACCGGTAATAAAGATCTTAGCAGTTCCTTTTTCCACATTGTTACTGTAGCTTACAACGTAATCCACACCTTCGGTCAGTTTCATCTTGTTATAAGTAAGATTAACTCCCGGAGTCAGCTCATATCCGGTATACAGGAATTTCTTTCCTGCTGCAGAAGCTTTCATCTTCTTCGCAACAGTCTGCGGCTGAATCGTGAAATATACATGTTTCACACCGCTGTAACCATTCGCTTCGATACCACGGATCACGATAGCTGCAGTTCCGACATTTACATTGTTTTCATAAGATACGGTGTAATGCTTGCCCTGTTTCAGCTTCTTTCTTGTAGCCGGGTCTTTTACCGTAATCTTTGGGGTAATGCCTCTCCCCGTATAACTCTGTACCTTAATATTTCCAACCGTTACATTCAGCGTATCCGGTTCCACTTCCGGTTCTTCTGAAGGCTGTTCCGGCTGAGTCGGAGTTGCTGGTGTCGACGGCTGTTCCGGAACAGATGGCTGCTCTGGGGTAGATGGAGCAGACGGCTCAGTCTGGGTCGTTGGCTGTGATGGTGTTGTTGGTTCGCTTGGCGTGGTCGGCTGTGACGGAGTGGTTCCTTTCTGTACTGTTGTGCTGCCATTTTTATCAACAGACAATTCAGCAAATAAAGTTCCGGTACAATTGGATGCTGTTACTTCCACACGAATAGATTTACCAATGAAAGAAGCATCTTTTAATGCAAACGTATTTCCTACAAATTTTTGTTCATTATTTACATACCAAGTATAAGTAAGTACACCTGCATTACTGGTCGAAATTGCTGCAGAAGCTGTAAGCGTCTCACCATATACTGCTGTTCCTGTGATAGATGCTGTTCCCTGAAGAACCGCCTGGATTGGTTCTTCACTCTCAACAATCCTGAAAGATGTCTCTTTTGTAGAACAATAGTTACCCACACCTGTAATAACAACTTTGGCGGTTCCAACTTCTTTATTATTACTATAAGAAACCGTATAATCTACATTTTTCTCTAGTTTCTTTTTATTATCTATTACCGTCAGTTCCGGTTCTATTGCAGCCCCTGTATAGTACTGATCAGAAACGGATTCTATCGTAACATCAGAAATACTTTTCCTGTCAATAACATACGTTCTTGTCACAGTTCCTCTATAAGCACCTTTACCTGTTACTGTGATCTCATATGTTCCGGCATTCTTGATCTGGTCGACAGAAATACCATCTTTTTTTATAGTAACTGTATAATCCGTATCATTATTTAAAATTATATCTTCATCTTTTACTGTAATTAGCGATGTCGGTTCCGTCGTGTTTCCATCATATTCTTTCGAATCAGTTGAAAGCGTTACCATAGAGTCAATGATGTTCTTCGTAACTGTCGATACTGCATAATTTGCGGAAGACAGCGTTAATATATCCGTACTAGTACTATATAATGTCTTGGTTTTTGTGTCATATACATATGTAATCCTACTGGATGAACCATAATAGTTGGTAAACGATGCCAGATATCCGTCTGAAACTGTTCCTGATACGCCAGCTAAGAACAATTTGTCAGGATAACCGGCAGTTATGCCATTAGTTGTCGTATCACAATTGGTCACATCTACCAGATAATTTTTATTATCTTCCATCCGGACGATATTCCACATATGTCCGCCACCATTCATCGTACCTGTTACGGTATAGCAATTTATCGTATGATTCTCAAATTCTGACAGATCACACAGATACTGAAATGCTTTGGAATATCCTTCGCACACGACATTGGTAGTTGAATCCTTGTCAAATACGTAGATCAACTGCCATGGATCACCATAACCATATGTATTCACATAGCCATCTTCTGCCGCTGCATTGTTATAAGATACCAGCTCACAGATTTTCTTGCGATATGCAACCAGTTTCTCATAGTCTGATTTGGAAACATTTTCTGTAACGATAGCCTGCGCATTTTCTGCGGCTACAGATGCTGCTGAAGCTTTGGAAGAATCCACTTCATTGGCATCTGTTCCTTTGTACGCTGCCACTGGCGTACATAACAGTTCTAAATTCGTTATTTTCACAGAACCATTTTTAGAATAATAGCCATATCTGATATTGGCACTTTTCGTCTTATCATACCAATACATCTCGTATGGACAATCAACCAAAATTGTTGATATGATTTCATTTATTTGAATATTTTCATTAAATTTTTGACTTACTTCATTTTCCAGTTCTGTTCCTTCTTTATCTGAAGACCATGTTATACCGAGATCTCCTTTCCATGTATAAACCGCATTTCCTCCATTATCAGCAATGTTCTTTACAAATGTCCTTAATTTTTCATAAATGCTGCGATTTATCCCTGTAAATTTGCTTTTTCCATAATCTGCATAAGTAGATACATCCTCATTTCCATACAAAACCTGCTCCACATGTCCGGCAAAAAGTTCATCATTATCCGGCAGTTGTTCCAGAATTTCCGGATCAATTTCCGCGGTTTCCTCGACTGTCAGAGTCTGTTCTTCTTTCTCTTGCTCTGCATCTTTCTGGTCTAAAGTTTCTCCTGTATCTTCCGTTGACACCTCTGCCTGTGAATTCTCTGTCTGCATTGCTTCGCTCAATGTTACTTCTGAAGATACCTCAGGAATTGCTTTCTGTGATTCTACTACAGTTGTTTCTTCTGTTGGTTCTGCAGCAGGCTTGGTCTCTACGTCGTCAGGTTCTGAAGCTGCATCTGTTTTCTCAGATTCTACAGTGACTTCTGGTTCTGTAACGCCATTTTCTGCATCTTCCTCCGTAGCAGTCTCATTCTCTTCCGTAGTGACTGCTTCCTCCTCCGCTACTGTTTCAGCCATATCTCCGGTATCTTCCGTTATCTCAGCTGTTTCGTTGGACTCTTCCGTTACTTCAGCTGCTTCATCCGTATTGACTGATTCATTGCTGCTTTCCTCCGCATGTACTTCCATCACGCAGGAATAGTCAACGACTGAACTCATCATCGCAGCCGCCAGCGCAATTGCAAGTATTCGCTTTCCCATGTGCTTTTTCATGTGTACCTCCAGATTGCATATGATATGTATATTTTTGTAAATATTACCATAATCTGAATTCAAATTAAAGACAGTTTTCACAGAATGGACACATTTTTTCAGCAGCAAAGGCCGCGCACATTTCCGTGCACGGCCTCTCACATCCAGCCGTCCGGGCAGATAGGTTTGTCTTTGCCAGCTCTGCCCAGCGACTGGCTTTCTGATACTGTTTTTAAGCTTTTTAGGCTACTTTTCTGTGGATTTTCCCGAAACGACGGGCAGATAGCCACAGAAGTTCCCCTGGCACCCAACTTGCTTATTCTTTGTGGGTGCCAGAGCCGCTGCTGACCCCATATCGCCAAAACACCTGCTCCAGGCACAGAAATCAGTTGAATTTGCACTACACCCGGGCAGCGCAGGGATTAAAGATTCTATCTGCCCATTTGTTCAGATTCATTCTTCCTCATTTTCTGAGGACGATTCATTATTGTCTTCATCATAAAAATGCATGAGATAATCATACAGCCGCCTGTACTGTTCTACTCTATGATTTTCCATGAAATACTCTATTTTGAAATCATTTCTCAAAGCCTCTATCAATATCTCATAAACATTTTTATCATCTTTGCTATATTCAATCAGGCAATCAATTTCACGCCGAATGCTCTGTGCATATTTTCTCCATGCCAGATGTTTATTCTTTGCCTTCATCATACATTCCCATGCTTCATCACTGAAAGCAGTTGTTGTTACGTTATGGATTTCTATTTTTCTTAGCTCACACTCTGTGTCATACTCTTCTTTTTCAATCTCTGCCTCTATCAAAAAATGGATTCCTCTTTTTTCTTCCAGAAAAACACAAACCATCTGTACATGATAGACATTCATCTTTTCTTCTTTTTCCACAAATGCGCTGATCGTTTGCAAATATATATTTTCCGGCGTCGAAACGGTCTGATCTACTTTTGTAGCAAGCTGCTCACAAATCTGTTTTCTAATTTTTTCATCCAGTTTTTCCAGGAGATCCGCTGCATCTTCCTGTGCAGTCAGCTGCAGTGCACTTAAAGATTCTCCGATTTCGAGCTCATCAGAAAGATAGCCGAAAAATTTGGATAATGTCAGAAAATGTATCTGCCAAAATGGATTGGTTTCCAGAAATTCTTCCTGCAGTTCCTCACGCAGATCATCAGGCTCATTCTTTTCTGATTTCCACCAGTCCTCCTTGGTATCATTGCTGATAAACAGAATATGCGATCTCTCTTTGTAGGCTGTTCTTATGATCTCTTTCCAGATAAACAGATCTCCATACTTTTCCGTACCGGCTTTTTCAATATCTTTATATCCCGGTGGGATTTCATTTCTATACCGGAGTTCCCCTTCCTGAATGATTTTCAGTTTCTCGGAAAAAGGGATTTCGCTCCCGACTCTTGATTGCTCCTTTAATGACTGTACAAATTGATATACTTCATCATTTTTCAGGAAATCCAGATCTGACTGAAACTGTTCTTTATGTACATCTTCGTACGCTACTATCGTTTCTTTGATCTCGTCCAGTTTTCTCTCAATGTCTCCCTGCAGTTTTGTAATACCGCTGTAATTATGTTTCCGATATTCATTTGTCTTTTTCCGAATACTTTCTTTAAACCTGCTTGTCGAATCATCCAGTTCATGCTTCATGATCTTGTACTTTTTCTGCTCATCCCCGCAGATTTTCTGCCGATTTTCCAGATATTCCTCATATACCCGATGTGGAATATACACCTTATCTGCAATCTTCTGAAATCCGGCAATAATGTCCCGGCTGACATTTGCCGGCTGCCTGTACAATTCCAGCAGAATATTGGTATCCAGCACAATCAGATGTCTTTCCTGCCGTATTGTTTTATATTCATCCCGTGTAATCATGTTTTCCCCCAGCTGTTCAAAGCATTTACTATTATTTTATTGTATCGAACATTTGTACGTAGTGCAACACAAAATTTCACGCGGAGATCGTTTTCCCTGGGCACGCACTGCTCCGCGTCTTGCTTTCTTACCTATCCCCTCTTCTAAAGTGCTGCATGAAAGTTCTGTTTCCCTCGCCCGGGCAGATAGATCTGAACTAATCTTCTCTGCCCAACCAAACGCTTTAAAACGCTGGCGAAGAGCTTATTACAAGGCTTTTTCGTGGTTTTTGCCGGAGTTGTGGGCAGATAGCCGTAGAAGTTTCCCTCGCACCCAACTTGCTTTCTCTATATGGGTGCCAGGGCCTCTGCTGACTCCGTATAGCCAAAACACCTTCTCCAGTCACAGAAATCCGTCGAATTCGCAGCACATCCGGGCAGCACAGCTCATGGCATCTCTATCTGCCCAACCATTCGGATGTTCTGATCGCGTAACGGGTATCACAGGTCTCGACAAGCCTATCTGCCCAACCACCCGGATGTTCTGATCGCGTAACGGGTATCACAGGTCTCGACAAGCCTATCTGCCCAACCGCCCCGGATATCTGCTCGCGAAACGTAGCCTTCAAGTCACAACTACCTGGATATCTGTTCGCGAAATGGAGGCCAAAGGTCACGACCACCCGGATGGTCTGCTCATTCTACTTAAAATACCGCTCAATTGTCTTTTCCACAGTCTCTGTATCCAGCGGATTTGCCTTTGTCTCATAAGTTGTAATCAATTGAATTGTGGGGATGATTCCATTTGCAATATAATTCTGCTGCTTGGCCATGGCACTTCGGACATAGGAACTGTCATCTATTAATCCAAAATGCTCCCAGTAATAAATTTTTTCTGTTTTGGGATGCATAATTGTAAAATCAGGATAAACTGCAATCTCTCCCAGCTGCAGTTCACATTCATACCGAAATGGGATTCCATGCATATGCAGCAGCAATGCAATTAATGATTCTGATTTTGACCGTACGTAGATTCCTCCTGCTGTCTTGTGAATCAGCTGTTCCGGATATTTTTCATTTTGTTGATAAGGGGAGTTTAACCATTCCTGAATAGTCTGTGAATTGTCTGACTGAATGCCTGTAAGAAGTTCTCCTGATGCCGGAGAATCTGTCAAAAATAATTCTGATGGATCAGCAGTGGACGATAAAAGTTCCACCCCATAGTGCCGCAGATAAGCTTCTGTTGCTTTTTGCTCCCGAACAAGCTCATTGAGACGCAATGTCCAGTATTTCTTTTCCGCAAGCTGCTCTGCATATTCTCTTTTCTTCTTGGGAATGTAGGTCTGAATGCGACCATCACTGTGATACCATTTGATATACCTGCCATTACGGGTACAGATAAGTTTGCCGTCCGGATAGGTCTGAAGCTTCCGGCGAATAGCGGATGTTTTCTCGTCAAGTTCTTTTCGTCTGTCGAGAACTTGTTGAACTAATTGAGTCATATACCCTCCTCTCAATTGTACAATGAGTTATTCTGTTTTATACATCTATTAAATCATATCTGCAACTGCTTGTAAACACAAATAATATTTCACGCGGAGATCGTTTTCCCCGGACACACACTCCTCCGCGTCTCGCTTTCTTACCTATCCCCTCTTCTAAAGTGCTGGCATGAAAGTTCTGTTCCCCGCGTCCGGGCAGATAGATCTAAACTAATCTTCTCTGCCCAACCAAACGCTTTAAAGCGCTGGCAAAGAACTTATTACAAGGCTTTTTCGTAGTTTTTGCCGGAGTTGTGGGCAGATAGCCGTAGAAGTTTCCCTCACACCCAACTTGCTTTCTCTATATGGGTGTCAGAGCCTCTGCTGACTCCATATAGCCAAAACACCCACTCCAGGCACAGAAATCCGTCGAATTCGCAGTACATCCGGGCAGCACAGCTCATGGCATCTCTATCTGCCCAACCGCCCGGATGTCTGCCCGTGAAACGGGTATCACAGGCCACGACAAGCATATCTGCCCAACCGCCCCGGATGTCTGCTCGTGAAACGGGTATCACAGGCCACGACATCTCTATCTGCCCAACCGCCCGGATGTTCTGCTCGCGTAACGGGTATCACAGGCCTCGACAAGCCTATCTGCCCAACCGCCCGAATGTCTGCTCGCGTAACGGGTACCACAAGCCTCGACAAGCCTATTTGCCCAACCGCCCGGACACACCTCGCTCCCAATGGGTACTCACAAACTGAGTATCACAGGCCACTTCTCCTAAAAAAGCAGACGCCGAACAAAACTGTCTCTCGGCAGTTCTGTCCGGCGTCTGTTTATGCCTGTTCTTTATTCAGGAATTTCCATACAGTGTTTGAATTTGCAGCCTTCGGGAATGGTTTCCGGCAGTTTGTCAAAGTAGCAGTTCTTAAACTTTACTTTTTCAAAGGTAATATGCTCCAGATCCAGTTCTTTGAATATACATCGGTCGAATACCACATCTGTCAGCATCACATTGGAAAGCTTCAGATGAGAAATCTCACATTTCTTCAGCCTGATCTGACGGAAACTGGTATCGGTGAACTGACATCCCAGTATGACAGATTTCACGAAGCGAAATCCTGTCATTACCGTATCATCCAGGATTACGCTCCAGAATGTGCACTCTTCACAGTGCCCGACTGCCATTCGAAGGCCGCTGCACCGGATATTGGTCAGCTTGCTCCAGAACCAGACGCTGGACTGAATATCGATCTCTTTCTTCAGTCCGATATTGGACAATCTGGCATTTGCGAAGGAACAGCGGTACATTCTCCCTCCTTCGTATTGCCTGTTATTCCAGTATGAATCAAGAAATCTCTGTTCACTGCGACTAAGTTCTGCCATATATTCTAAAACAACCTTTCATGCCGGTTCTGTCTTGGATATGGTTTTTTCTCGTCAGTCAGTTCAACCAGATAATCCACACTTGTCCCATATATTTCTGACAGTCCCATCAGAATTTCTACCGGTACATGCGTTTTACCCGTCTCATAATCACTATATGTCTTCTGGCTGCAGCCAAGCTGTTCTGCCAGTTGTCTCTGTTTTAAGTCACGATCTTCTCTCAGATCTCTTATCCGCCTGTACACGCTCTTACACCTCTTACTTAACATAGCGTAAAAGCGCATGGCAAATTGATTTTTACCGGGATTTCCGGTAAACTTTTTTAGTTGTAACCTTTCGGCGGTTTTCTGCGGAAAATATCATCGCCAAACTTCACAAACAGTACCAGAAGTGCTGCTGCAAGCACGATCACTGCAATCGTAATCCACTGTGCTATGCTCAACATGCTTAAATTAAAGCATCTCACATTGATCCACATCTGATTGATGTTCTTATTACCCTCGTCGTCAAAATACATCATGACCGCACTCCGGCTGATCTCTTCCTCACTGGGATACTGGGCAGAAAGCTGGCGGTGCGCCTGCTCAGCCGGTGCGGTGATGACATAGTCCTCATCACTGTTGTCACCGGAGAAGAAATATCCTACCGGATATTCGATGGTATCTTCCTCATCCTCTTCCGCACCGTAAGTCCAGTCCAGATAGTCAAATATCACATCGCTGTCACCGCCTGCAATGGCAGAAGTGTATCCAATGTAATACATATTGCGGACAGCATTATCCGGTCTTGACAGAAAGTTGATAAATGCCTCAGCAGCCTGTTTCTTCGCTGCATCCTGACCGATGCCGCTCTTTAACATGACCCACCCGTCAAACCACAGGTTAGTACATTCTTCCGGCACCGCCCAATTCAGATAAAAATCATCCTCCTCTGCCTGATCCAGTGCATAGACACCATCTCCGGACCACTGCAGATTGGCAACTACCTTTCCACTGACCATATCTGCTTTACCGCTGTCCGTCTCAAAGGAGTAGACATTGGCACGGATCTCTTTTAATTTTTCTTCTGCCTCATCAATGGTCTCTTTTCTTGTATCATTCATGATGGCAGAGAGCTGAGCTTCATAATTTGCACTGTTTCTAAAAGAAGGATCCAGAAGCTGCTCCCGGTTCAGAATCGCCAGTGTCGGAAAATAAGCATCACGCACATTGTCCTTAATGGTAACCTGACGGTAGAATTTCGGATTTTCTAGGATCGTCCAGGTGGAAGCTTCTTCCTCTGTTACCTCTTCCGGATTGTAGACCATACCGGTAATGCCCCACATATAACCTGCTGCATAATCCACCCATGGTTTTCCGTCAATCTGATTTTCTTCAAATACGCCGTTGATATAAGGAGATACTCCTTTTACGTAGTAGTTGTTCTCATTTTCCGTATCAAAGAAATCTTTGGACAGAGGCTCCAGTTTATTTTCTTTCAGGAGCTTCATGATCATGTAGTCAGAAGGACACACCAGGTCATAGACATTTCCCAGATTCAGCTGGCTGTACAGTTCCTCGTTGGTTCCAAAAGTGGAATATTCCACTCTCACTTTTTTTCCATAAGTATCCTGATACCATTGTTCAAAATCCTGAATCATGGAATTCTCTCCAAAGATATCGCCGCTGTCCAGATCGATGACCTCGTCATCCTCCCAGCCGCCTTCGTCGATATATTCCTCCCAGTTGCAGACCCGCAGGACAATGGTGTCATTTTCCGTCTGACCGCCTGTTGCCTGTACCGGAATGGCAGACACGACAGACGCGCCCATGACTGCTGCCATAGCTGCTGCTGAAATTCTTTTATTCATTATCCGCACCTCCTTTTTTCTCACTAAGAAGGTTCCATACCAGCACACCTGCCACGATAATCACAAAAATCAGAGTCGACAGCGCCCAGAGTGCGGTCTTGATCTCCGTATGGGATCCCTTGGTGGCATTGACCACATAAGTACTGATGGTATCAAAAGTGGCCGGTTTCGTATAAGTCGTAATAAAATAATCATCCAGTGACAGAGTCACGGACAGCATAAAACCGGATACAATGCCCGGAATCAGCTGGGGAATAACTACCTTCCGCAATGCCACACTGGCATTTGCTCCCAGGTCCAGCGCTGCCTCATAAATGCTGTTATCCATCTGTTTTAATTTTGGCAGAACAGACAGATACACAAAGGGCGCTTCCAGTACCACATGCCCCACGATCAACGGGAAAAAGGAATCCTTGCTGAGTCCCAGAACTACAATGAGCAGGACACAGATAGAAAATCCGGTTACCACTTCCGCATTCACTACCGGAACCTGATTGACAAAATCAATGGCTCCTCTGGTTCCTTTTTTACTGTAAAAGGCTCCGATGGCTCCGATGGTTCCCAGAATCGTCGCAATGCAGGCAGACCCAATAGCCAGCGCAAAGGTGCCGCCAATCATTCCCAGCAGCTCGCCTGTAGTAAACAGGGTTTTATAATTCTGCAGGGAAAAATTTCCATGGGTTCCGATGGTTGCCGTATCCGTAAAGCTGTATACAGCCAGAATCATTACCGGAAGATACATAAATAATAATACAATGCCAAGCCAGGCAGATCTCATCGTCTTTTTTATCATAAGATTGTCCCCCGTCCTGTCTCCTCTTCACTGAAGCCATTGGTTGCCCAGGTCACAAGGAAGATAATTGCCAGCAGCACGATGGATATCATGGAACCACTGTGCCAGTCATAGGCATTAAAGTAACTTCCAATCAGACTTCCCATGATGTAAGTGCTGTTATAGAGCATATCCAGAATGACATAGTTCGTCATGGAGGGCAGGAATACCATGGTTACACCGCTGATCAGTCCCGGTACACTTAAGGGAAGTGTTACCTTCAGGAAAGTCCGCACCGGATCTGCTCCCAGGTCAGCCGCTGCCTCCAGGAAGGAATTATCCAGCTTTCCAAGGGTTGTATAAAGGGGCAGAATCATAAAAGGCAGGAAATCATAGGTCATACCGATCACCGTGTTGAGAAACGGATGATAGGCCAGATTGCCTTCCATCATGGTCAGTACTTCTTTTAAAGCTACCACACGGAGCGTAAAGTTAATCCACATGGGTGCAATAAAGAGCACCAGCAGAACATTTTTTTTCTTAATATCACTCCGCGCCAGAATATAGGCCACCGGATAAGCCACCAGCGTGCAGCATACTGTGACGGTTGCCGCTACCACCAGACTGTAGCACAAGGTTCCGATGGTATTTTCATCGGTAAAGAAATTGATGAAATTACCGGCAGTAAACTGTCCGGAGCCGTTAGTAAATGCATAGTAGAGTACCACCAGAAGCGGAGCAACAACAAAGCAGATCAAAAATACCGCATAGGGGATACCCAGCTGTTTTCTTGAAAAACGCAGGTTCATTCTTCGGTCTCCTTTCAGTTTTCTCCCAACAGGGACATCTCAATGCTCTCCTTCGGAATGATAAGACGTACATAGTCGTTCTCATTCCACAGATATTCGTCATGAAGATGGAAGTCATAATCGTCCTTCGTTCTGACCACGTAATGGTAATGGTCACCTTTGTAAATAAGAGAAATGATATGACCGCAGACACCGTCTCCATTTTCTGTATCGTCGCTCATGTCGATGGATTCTACCGGAACCTTGACTTTGACCTTCACGCCTGCAGTCTCGATCTCCTGCCCCTCTGCATCCACCAGGACGCCGTCTCCATTGATGGAAGATCCCGCATACAGCTGTGTCACATCACAGGCATACTCGCCGCCTGCAAATTCCACCGTATAATGTTTCGTCAGCTCGCCCTCGAAAATATTCTGGTTGGTATCGGCCAGAATTACATGGATGCCGTCCGGCTCCAGACACATACCAATGGTATCGCCCTCTTTTGCACTTCTGGTACTCTGGATCACAACCTCGTTATCTCCTGACTCCACGATAATCTCATAGTGCATACCCTTGAAAATCACGGACTGTACCACACCCGTAATCGTACCGTCTTCCGGTGCCGTCATGATCACATCCTCCGGGCGCACGATGACATCGACTTTTGCTCCCACCGGAAGATCATCAAGACATGCAAACTTCGCACCACAGAAATCCACTTCGCGGATACCGCACATATGACCGGTGTAAATGTTGCTCTCACCGATAAAGTCCGCAACAAATACTGTATGCGGCTCATTATAAATCTCCTCCGGCGTACCAATCTGCTGAATCTTACCGTCAGACATAACAACAACCTTATCAGACATGGTCAGGGCTTCTTCCTGGTCATGGGTAACGTAGATGAAAGTAATACCCAGCTCTTTGTGCATGGCCATCAGCTCCAGCTGCATCTCTTTTCGCATCTTTAAATCCAGCGCACCCAGCGGCTCATCAAGAAGCAGAATCTCCGGCTCATTGACAATGGCTCTGGCGATGGCAATACGCTGCTGCTGACCGCCGGACAGGGTGGAAATACTTCTCTTCTCAAAGCCTTCCAGGTCTACAATTTCCAGCGCACGGCTTACTTTGGCACGGATCTCCTCCTTCGTCAGTTTTTCCTGACGGGTGACGGTCTCTCCTGCCGCATTTTTATAAGTTACATTTTTTGTTTTCAGCTTCAGGCCGAAAGCAATGTTATCAAAAATATTCAGATGCGGAAATAACGCATATCTCTGAAATACCGTATTAATCGGTCGCTTATTAGGCGGAAGTTTACTGATGTCCTCCCCATTTAACAAAATCTGTCCTTCTGTTGGGATGTCAAATCCGGCTATCATACGCAAAGTCGTGGTCTTGCCACAGCCTGACGGCCCCAGGAACGTCACAAATTCTCCTTTTTTAACTTGGAGATTAAAATCCTTCACCGCTTCAAAATTATCCTCGAAGCGCTTTTTAATTCCTTTCAGTTCAATAATATGTTCAACTGACATGGTACGGCTCCCAGCTCCTTTCCTTCGTGAAAAATGAATTACAGATTTGTACACAGGAACGCATAAAAATAAGGCAGTAATGTCAAGATGCCTTTCGTTTCTTGACGTCACTGCCTTTCGTTCCTGTGCCAATATCACTATGTAGAATAGTATTCGATATTGATAAAAATGTCAACAGCAAATTCAAGATTTTACTGCCGCTTCTTCCAGATTTTACACATGCTTTTCATATCAGTCTCTCTGAAAAATGTCTCTCGTATAAACCTTTTCTTTTACGTCGTCCAGCTCGGAGCTATAGCGGTTTGCAATGATGGCCTGGCTGTCATTTTTGAATTTCGCAAGGTCATTGACTACAAGGCTTCCGAAGAACCGGCTGCCATCTTCCAGGGTTGGCTCATAGATAATGACCTCTGCACCTTTGGCCTTGATCCTCTTCATGACACCCTGAATGGAGCTCTGGCGGAAGTTGTCACTGTTGGCCTTCATGGTCAGACGGTAAACACCTACCGTCACCTGATGTCCCGGTACACCATTGCGTCCGTTGGCACCTTCAAAATAGCCCGCTTTTTCCAGTACCCGGTCTGCGATGAAATCTTTTCTCGTCCGGTTGGCTTCCACGATAGCCTCGATAAGATTCTCCGGCACATCCTGATAGTTGGCCAGCAGCTGTTTCGTGTCCTTGGGCAGGCAGTATCCGCCGTAACCGAAAGAGGGGTTATTGTAATGGGTGCCGATTCTCGGGTCAAGGCAGACCCCGTCGATGATGTGCTGGGTATTCAATCCGCGCATCTCTGCATAGGTATCAAGCTCATTAAAATAGGAAACTCTGAGCGCCAGATAGGTATTTGCAAAAAGCTTCACTGCCTCTGCTTCCGTGGTTCCCATAAAAAGCGTCGCAATCTCTTCCTTAATAGCGCCCTCCTGAAGCAGTCCGGCAAAGATCCTGGCCGCTTCCTGGAGATCCTCTCTTCCTTCCGGCACACCTACAATGATCCGGGACGGGTAGAGATTATCGTAAAGTGCTCTTCCTTCTCTTAAAAATTCCGGTGAGAACAGTAAGTTTTTGCAGTTATATTTTTCATACATGTGCTGCGTAAAGCCTACGGGAACCGTGGATTTCACTACCATAACGGCCTCCGGATGGCATTTCTGCACCATCTGGATCACGGTTTCTACTGAGCTGGTGTCAAAATAGTTTTTCACCGGATCATAATTGGTCGGTGTGGAGATGATGACATAATCCGCCTGGCGGTATGCCTCTTCCCCGTTCGTCGTCGCTGTCAGATGAAGTTTTCCACCTGCCAGATATTCTTCAATCTCTTTATCCACAATCGGCGATTTTCCGCTGTTAATAAGATCAACCTTTTCCTGCAGAATATCCACTGCCCACACTTCATGATGCTGAGATAACAATACCGCATTGGACAGGCCCACATAACCGGTTCCGGCAATCGCGATTTTTATATTTTTCTGATTCATAGTCCTTATTCCTCCGTTTATCACTCTAACATTGCGCCCGGGCAATGTCAATGAATAAGAATGCGATCGCTGCAGTTCGCAGGCAAAAAATCCGCCTGCCATGGTGTTCCACAGCAGACGGACCTTCAAAGGGGAGGATAAGTATTCAATTTATCTTCCGTACACTTACAGTATACCCTGCAATCTCTTTCTTATACGTAAATCCTCCCAATTTTTTTGTACAAAAAGACTTGTTATGTAGTTTTAAATACTATATAATAGACAGACGAGGTGATTACTTATGACAATTAACCAGCAGGACATCCTTAACAGTATTCTGGAAAGCCTTGACCGGATTGATTACATCAAGCCAAAGGAGATTCCGAACATTGATCTCTACATGGATCAGGTGACGACGTTTATGGAAGAACATTTAAACGCCTCCAAGCGTTATCCGGAGGACAAGATCCTCACGAAAACCATGATCAACAATTATGCAAAGAACCGTCTTCTTCCCTCCCCGGAAAAGAAGAAATATTCCAAAGAGCACATGCTGCTCCTGATTTATATTTACTATTACAAGTCCATTCTCTCTATCGGCGATATCCAGAGTCTGCTGGAACCGTTGACCGACCGCTATTTTCACAATGAGGGCGAATTCAACATGCAGTCCATCTATGAGGAAGTATTCAGTCTGGAAAAGAGCCAGGTGGAAAAGATGAAGCAGGATGTGATCGACAAATACCACATTGCTTCCGATATTTTCCCTGATGCAGCTGAGGAAGACCGGCAGTTCCTGCAGACCTTCTCCTTTATCTGCCTGTTAAGCTTTGATGTCTATGTCAAAAAACAGGTGATTGAAAAACTGATCGACGGCCTTTCGAAAAAGGAACCGGCAAAAAAACGCAAAGACTGATGCATGTAAAATCTCCGGCAAAGCCAGATGCCCTGCCGGAGATTCTTTTGTTTCTTATTTGTTTTCCTGATCTTCCTGCTCCATCCGTCGGAATACCATGTCATATCCGTCGTTACCATAATTCAGGGATCGGTTCACGCGGCTGATAGTCGCTGTAGATGCGCCTGTCTGCTCTGCGATCTCGAGATACGTCCGCTTCTCTCTGAGAAGCTTGGCTACTTCAAACCGCTGGGACAATGACTGGATCTCATTGATCGTACATACGTCCTCAAAAAATGTATAGCACTCTTCCAGACTGTTCAGATTCAGTATGGCACGAAACAAACCGTCTGTCGCTTCATTTCTGATCTTCTTGTTCATCATGCATTTCCCCTGTTCTACATCATGATTTTCTAAAACCCTTATGCTTTATAATTTTAACACAGTAAAACTATAAAGTCCAGTCTTCTACAGGTACTTATTGATAAACTTGAATAAACGCTCTTTCTGCGTATTAACCACCAGTTCTTCCGGAAAATCTGTCTCCACCAGAAGCTCCATGGCACGTCCGTGATCCAGAATATCATCCATCCAGTGAGCGTCACTTCCCATGATGATGGATACGCCGTACTGCTTGCAGAGCCGGAGCATAGTCAGGTCATTTTCCCTGGCATTCTGACGGAAACAGCGGGGATTCAGAGAGTTGTTATTAATCTCCAACAATGTATGAGTTTCTTTTGCTGCCTGCACCACTGCCTCATAATCCAGCGGATAACGTCCGTCATCCGGATGGCCGATGATATTAATATGTGGATTTTTCATAGCCTGAATCAGACATTCCGTATTCCACTCCCGGCTGCCAGGTTTGATGCAGGGTGTATGAAGGCTCGCGATCGCCACATCCATTCTTCCCAGATGGGGCTCTTCCAGATCTACTGTTCCCTTTTCATCCAGAATATTCAGTTCCACGCCGAGCAGCAGCTCCAGATCTCCGTGCTTACGCGGCACCACTTTCAGATTATGAAAGTAAAACTCACCGCATGTTCCCGGCATTTTCGGCGCATGCTCCGTAATTCCATACACTTCCAGTTCCTTCTCCTGCGCTGCATGGATCATTTCCATCATGCTGTTATATGCATGGCCGCTGGCAACTGTATGGGTGTGCACATCCAGTATATCTCTCATCTTCCGTTTGTCCTTTCGTCATCTTCATTGGATAAGACAAGGAGCAGAAAAGTCTCCCCTCCTGCTCCCTTTTTTATCAGTTTGTCTTCAGCAGCTCATCCAGATCCTGCATGGCCTGCTCCTGTGTTTTAACGAGAATTCCCTGCATGCCTGCACGCAGTGCCCCGTCAATATTGGCTTTTGTATCATCCAGAAATACACATTCTTTCGGCTGCAGGTCATAACGCTCCATCAGTGTCTGATAGATTACCAGATCCGGTTTAATCAGCTGCACTTCATAGGACATAATTCCGCCATCCATCAGCTTCATAAAAGTAAGCTCTTTTTCCGTATCTTTTCGGACATGGCTGCTGTAATTAGACAGATAGTATACATGATATCCTCTGTCTTTTAAACTCTGCACCCAGCTATCGGACTTTGGAAATTTCCGCACAATCGTGGACAGATCTGAAAATACGAGACGAATCTCCTGTTCCAGATCCGGTGCCTCCTTGATAAAGGACTGCAGCAGTTTTTCCCTGCTCCACACACCGCGGTCCAGTTCGTTCCAGGTCGGATTCAGCATCATGGCTTTTCCGATGCGCTCTGCCTTTTCCCCGGTAAATCCGAAACGGGCAAGGTGTTCCCGCCAGCTGAACTCTGCCAGCACATTTCCGATGTCAAATACAATATTTCTGATCATGATTTTCTTATTTCACATTTCTGTGGATGATGTCGTTTCTTCCCGGTCCATTGGAAATCATGGTAATCGGGAATCCAATCTGTTTCTCAATGAACTCGATGTATTTGCGGCAGTTCTCCGGCAGCTCTTCGTAATTCTTGATACCGCGGATATCACATTTCCATCCCGGAAGAACCTCGTATACCGGTTTTGCTTTCTCCAGCAGATGAGTGGTCGGGAAATCAGTCGTTACTTTTCCGTCAATATCATAACCTACGCATACCGGAATCTCATCCAGATAGCCAAGTACGTCAAGTACGGTAAATGCCACATCAGTAGCACCCTGCAGACGGCATCCGTATTTGGAAGCCACACAGTCGAACCATCCCATTCTTCTCGGGCGTCCGGTAGTTGCACCATACTCTCCGCCATCTCCGCCGCGTCTTCTGAGCTCGTCTGCTTCCTCACCGAAAATCTCGCTGACAAATGCACCTGCTCCTACTGCACTGGAGTATGCCTTACATACAGTGATAACCTGTTTGATCTCATAAGGCGGAATGCCTGCTCCGATGGCACCGTAAGCTGCCAGTGTGGAAGAAGAGGTAACCATCGGGTAAATTCCATGATCCGGATCCTTCAGGGTTCCCAGCTGACCTTCCAGCAGGATGTTCTTTCCTTCTTTGATAGCTTCCCACAGATATGCGGATACGTCGCACACATACGGCTCTACCATCTTCTTGTAGCCCATCAGCTCTTCGTAGATATCGTCCTCTTTGAGGGGTTCTGCATGATACAGATTCTCAAGGAGAACATTTTTCTTCAGAATTACATTAGCAATTCTTTCTCTTAATTCTTTCTCATCGGCAAACAGGTCGCTGACCTGGAAACCGATCTTTGCATATTTGTCTGAATAGAACGGTGCGATACCGGATTTGGTAGATCCAAAGGACTTTCCTGCCAGACGCTCCTCTTCCAGTTTATCAAAAAGAATATGATAAGACATTACCATCTGCGCACGGTCAGATACCAGAATCTTCGGCATCGGCACGCCCTGATCCACAACGCTCTGAAGCTCTTTGAAAAATACCGGAATATTCAGTGCCACACCATTTCCGATAATACTGGTCGTATGACCATAAAAAATTCCGGACGGCAGGGTGTGTAATGCAAACTTTCCATAATCATTGACGATTGTGTGTCCCGCATTGGCTCCTCCCTGGAATCTTACAATAATATCAGACTCCTGGCCGAGCATATCGGTGATCTTTCCTTTTCCTTCGTCACCCCAGTTTGCTCCTACAACTGCTCTTACCATAGATAACTTCCTCCATTTCACAGGCTCTCTTGCCTGTCCTGTATAAACAACTGCGGTCCCAGGTTATTAAAATTGACCGCACACACAGCTTAGTATATCTTATTAACCTTAATAAGTAAAGCACTTATTCCTGTTAAATCAGCCAAAATCAAACAGCGAAAGCTGGTTGGATTCTGGCAATCCTTCCAGAAGACCCAGATCCGCCATCAGATCAATCACCGTCTTACTGAGCTTACTTCGCTGACGAAGATCATCTTTGGAAAGGAACGGTCCCTGCGCTGCGGCTTCCACGAAGGCATCCGCCGCCTTATCACCCAGTCCGTCAATGGTGGACAGGGAGGGCATGAGTTTTCCGTCAATGATCTGGAACTCATGGGCATTGGCCCGGTAGACGTCGATCTTCATAAACTCAAAGCCGCGGGCATACATTTCCTGTACACTCTTCATATCCTTCAGCGTCTCCTGTTCTTTCTGGGATAAGGAATCACTTCTTCTCTTATAATCTGCCATATAGTATTCCAGTCGATCCCGGCCCTGGCACATGATCTCATAGTTAAATGCATCCGCACGGATACTGAAATATGCCGCATAGTAAGCCAGCGGATAATTGATCTTACACCAAGCGATTCGCCATGCCATCATAACGTAAGCCGCCGCATGGGCTTTAGGGAACATATACTTGATCTTCTCGCAGGACCAGATGTACCAGTCCGGTACGTTGTGGGCAATCATCTCTTCCTTCCATTTCGGCCAGTTGTCACATTTTCCTTTTGCAACGGTTCCTTTCCGGACGGCCTCCATGATCTTGAAGGACATCTCACTGTCCAGTCCCATACCAATGAGATACGTCATAATATCGTCTCGCGTACAGATGGCCGTAGAAATGGTCGCCTTTCCTTCCTGAATCAGCGTCTGGGCATTGCCCAGCCATACGTCCGTTCCATGGGCCAGTCCGGCAATGCGGACCAGATCGGAAAAATGGGTCGGATGGGTATCAATCAACATCTGCATGGCAAATTCCGTACCAAACTCCGGAATTCCAAGAGAACCTAAACGGGTACCCCCGATATCCTCCGGCTTCACGCCCAGGGCTTCCGTACTCTGGAAGAGGGACATAACTTCCGGATCATCCAGCGGGATCGTCTTTGCATCCACGCCGGTCAAGTCTTCCAGCATACGGATCATAGTCGGATCATCATGTCCCAGAATATCCAGCTTCAACAGGTTATGGTCGATGGAATGGTAATCGAAATGAGTCGTTACCGTATCCGTCGTCATATCGTTGGCCGGATGCTGCACCGGAGTAAAGGAATAGATCGTTTCGCCCAAGGGAAGTACAATGATACCGCCCGGGTGCTGTCCTGTGGTTCGGCGGACACCTGTACATCCCTGCACGATCCGGTCGATCTCACAGTTCCGCTTGCTGGTGCCACGCTCTTCATAGTATTTTTTTACATAGCCAAATGCCGTCTTATCTGCCAGCGTACCGATGGTTCCTGCACGGAAGGTCTGTCCTGCACCGAAGATAACCTCTGTATATTTGTGCGCCTTGGACTGGTAATCACCGGAGAAGTTCAGGTCGATATCCGGCTCTTTATTTCCCTTAAATCCAAGGAAGGTCTCGAAGGGAATATCAAATCCCTCTTTTAATAGCTTATGACCGCACACCGGGCAGTCCTTGTCCGGCATATCACAGCCCGCCATTCCTGCATAAGCTTTCACATCATCCGAGTCAAAGTCACTGTAATGACACTGGGGACAGATGTAGTGAGGACGCAGCGGATTTACTTCCGTAATTCCCGCCATGGTAGCAACGAACGAGGAACCTACAGATCCACGGGAACCTACCAGATAGCCGTCATCATTGGATTTCCACACCAGCTTCTGGGCAATGATGTACATCACGGCAAATCCATTTCCGATGATGGACTTCAGTTCCCTCTCCAGACGCTCCGTTACCACTTCCGGCAGATCATCTCCGTAAATCTCGTGGGCTTTATTGTAACAGATCTCACGCAGCGTCTTGTCCGAATTTGGAATGACCGGCGGGCACTTATCCGGACGCACCGGTGACAGATGCTCGCACATATCGGAAATCTTATTTGTGTTGGTGATGACCACCTCTTCTGCCTTCTCCGCACCGAGGAATTCAAATTCTGCCAGCATCTCCTCCGTAGTACGAAGATATAAAGGCGCCTGCTCATCGGCATCGCTAAAGCCTTTTCCTGCCATGATAATCCGTCGGTATACTTCATCCTCCGGATCGATAAAATGTACATCACAGGTGGCAACGACCGGCTTCTTAAATTCTTCACCAAGGCGCACGATCTTCCGGACATTTTCCCGGAGATCTTCCTCCGAGTTTACCGGATTCTTGGAATCCCGCAGCATAAAACCGTTGTTGCCCAGTGGCTGAATCTCCAGGTAATCGTAGAAATTCACGATTCGCGCCACTTCCTGGCTGGGCGCTCCTCTAAGAATTGCCTGGTACAGTTCTCCTGCCTCGCAGGCAGAGCCTACGATCAGACCTTCCCGGTATTCATTCAGAAGACTCTTGGGAATCCGCGGTCTTCTGGCAAAATATTTAAGATGTGACCAGGATACCAGACGATAAAGATTCACCCTCCCGATGTCATTTTTTGCCAGAATAATAACATGATAGGTCGGAAGCTTTCGGATGGCATCCTCATTGGTTCGTCCCATCTCGTTGACCTGATCGAGATTATAAGCGTCCCTTGCCTTGAACATCTCGATAAATTTTACAAAAATCTCCGCCGTGCAGGCCGCATCATCCACCGCACGGTGATGATGGTCAAGAGACACATTCAGTGCCTTGGCTACTGTATCCAGCTTAAATTTATTAAGGGCCGGAAGAAGAAGTCTTGCCATAGCCACTGTATCTCCTACCGTAAAATCTGTAGGAATATTCATACGACGACAGTTTTCCTCGATAAATCCCACATCGAAAGAAGCATTGTGGGCAATCAGCCCACAGCCTTCACAAAACTTCAGGAAATCCGGTAAAATTTCTTCGATGGTCGGTGCGCCGATGACCATCTCATCACTGATACTGGTCAGTTCTTCGATTTCAAAGGGAATGGGCTCCTTCGGATTGACAAAAGTGCTGAACCGGTCGGTGATCTTTCCATTTTCCACCTTGACCGCACCGATCTCAATGATCTTATTGTTGACCGCGGAAAGTCCGGTGGTCTCAAGGTCAAATACTACATAGGGATCATCGAGACTTTGCCCCTTGGAATTTTCTACCAATTCCTTCAGGTCATCCACCAGATAACCTTCCACTCCATAAATAACTTTAAAATCTTCATCCTTGGAAATCGTATGGCTGGCCTCCGTAAATGCCTGCACGCAGCCATGATCCGTGATAGCAAGAGCCGGCATTCCCCATGCTTTGGCACGTTTCAGAAGAACTGATGCATCGGTAACGCCGTCCATATCGCTCATCTTCGTATGGCAGTGCAGTTCCACACGCTTCTTGTAGGAATAATCCATACGGGAAGTGGTAAAGTCTGCGATCTTCTTAATACCCACCACGGAACTGATAGTCAGCTCATGATCAAACCGGTCCAGCGTCGTCATACCTTTGAGCTTTACAAAACCGCCTGCTGAAATCTTACTTCGCAGTTCTTCCAGCTGCTCATTTCTGGTAAACATCTTAATATGAATGGTATCTGTAAAATCCGACACTGTCAGGGTGACAATGGTACGTTCTCCACGAATCTCCCGTTCCTCCATATTGAGGATCTTGCCGCGGATAGTAACCTCTCCCATCTCCTCGACGATCTGCTCCAACGGAATCGGCTCATCCTCAAAATCACGTCCATAAAGCACATCCGGGTTATCACTTCTCCGGATACTGCCGCTGCGGCCTTCTCCACCGAACCGTCCGCCGCCGAAAGATTTCTTACCTCCAAAGCTAACTGCATCTTTTTCGGTTGGTGCACTTCCACCGGCACTGGATGCTGCTCCGGCACCATTTCCCGATGATTTTCCACCGGAAGCGCCTGCTGCCTTTGCCTCTTCCCTGGCTGCTTTCCGCTCCGCCTTCGCCTCAGCTTTGGCTTCCTTTTCCTTCATAAGACTTTCCGTCAGAAAGCTGATCCGCTGGCGCATCTGCGCCTCGCTCTTCTCCAGGCTCTTGTGTTCTTTCAGATCGACGTAATTCACATCCACCTTCACCTGAAAGCCACAGCGCTCATTAAACACCCGGTCCAGAATCCGTAAAATATCATCCACTGCTTCCTTGTCATAGACCTGATCGGAAACCGTCACCCGCATGTTGTGTTCATCCGGAAACTCCACCTTCGCATTTTTCATAATGCTTCTTTTATAGGGGCTGTAAGCTTCCAGTTCCATGAGCACACTGTCCTCATAGAGGTCCCATAATTTCTCCGGCGTGTACTGCTCTGACAGCTGGAATTTTTCAAAGAGATAGACCTGCGTCTTCCTGGTGCCAAAGACCTGACGCTGAATCTGTTTTGCAATATGAAAAAGCTGATCTTTTGCAATCAGCTTTTTGCTCACAATGTACACTCTGAGCACATCACGCCCAGGGTTTGTTGATACCCTGGTTACCATGACTTGCTCAAAGAGACTATGCAGTTGTCCGTCTACCTGCAGTGTGCGAAACACTTCAAAAAACGGTTTTTCATTCATTCCAGTTCTCCAGTTCTGTACGAAGAGCATCCAGGAGCTGATCCTCCGGAAGCTTCTGAACAATCTCACCATGTTTGATCAGAAGACCGATGCCGTCGCCGCCTGCAATTCCGATGTCCGCCTCTCTTGCCTCACCAGGTCCGTTCACCACGCAGCCCATAACAGCTACGCGGATGTCCAGCGGATAGTTGGCCACCATGGCTTCTACTTTATTTGCCAGACCGATAAGGTCAATCTTGGTTCTTCCGCAGGTCGGGCAGGAAACAACTTCCACACCGCCTTTTCTGAGTCCCAGGGTCTTTAAGATCAGACGCGCAGATTTTACTTCCTCTGCCGGATCCCCGGTCAGAGAGACACGGATCGTATCACCGATGCCCTGATAGAGGATCACACCGAGGCCGACTGCGGATTTGATATTTCCGGAATACAGGGTGCCGGCCTCTGTAATTCCCACGTGCAGCGGATGATCCGTCTTCTGAGCAATCAGCTCATGGGCTTTTGCACACATAAGTACGTTGGAAGATTTAATACTGATGACCAGATTGTCATATCCCATATCTTCAATGATTTTTACTTTATCAAGGGCACTCTCCACAATTCCCTCTGCGGTGACGCCGTGGTATTTTTCCACCAGTTCTTTTTCCAGGGAACCGCTGTTCACCCCCACACGAATGGGAATATTTCTTTCTTTTGCCGTGTCTACAACCGCTTTGATACGCTCATAGCTTCCGATATTTCCTGGATTGATACGGATCTTGTCTGCGCCGTTTTCCATGGCTGCAATGGCCATCTTATAGTCAAAATGAATATCTGCCACCAGCGGAATAGAGATCTGCTTCTTGATCTCTTTTAACGCCAGCGCCGCTTCCATCGTAGGAACCGTACAGCGGATAATTTCACATCCGGCTGCGGTAAGACGACGAATCTGTGAAACGGTCGCCTCCACATCCTCCGTTCTTGTATTGGTCATGGACTGGATCAGAATGGGATTTCCCCCACCGATGACCCGATCACCGATTTTTACTACTTTTGTATGATCTCGATACATAACATCCTCCTGTTATAACCTTGCGTCCCGGAGCGCATCCAGACGCTTCTTCACACTGTATTTATTCACATTGAGCACCAGACCGATCTCCATGAGCAGAAATACCGTAGCGGTACCTCCGTA
The DNA here is from genome assembly GCA_018228645.1 of Clostridiaceae bacterium Marseille-Q4143. Lineage (GTDB taxonomy): Bacteria > Bacillota > Clostridia > Lachnospirales > Lachnospiraceae > Hominiventricola > Hominiventricola filiformis. Next base: position 1,757,891 of record CP073693.1, on the reverse strand, counting down.
ACTGAAGAACGGCAGAGTCACACCGGTCGTCGGGAACAGTCCTGTCACGACCAGCAGATTTAAGATTACCTGCAGCGCAATATGCGAGAAGACTCCGATGGAAATCATTCTTCCCAGCAGATCCTCCGCAGTCTGGGAGATAATATAGATCCGGTACAGCAGGTAGATAAACAACAGCACAATCAGTCCTGCACCGAAAATTCCCAGCTCTTCACAGATGATTGCAAAAATATAGTCATTATAAGGCTCCGGGATCTTACCTAGCTTCTGGATACTGTTGCCAAGCCCCTTGCCCCATAGTCCGCCGGAACCGATGGCATAAAGTCCCTGCAGGGACTGATATGCTTTTCCGTCTTCATATTCATAAGGATCCAGCCATGCACGGATACGGGCAAAACGGAAGTTGATCTCATCCATGGTCGCCGGATCCAGGCTCTGCACATAGTGGATCACCAGTCCTACGAAAATGGCGACGCCGAGCGCACATAAAATAAATTTCCATTGATCCGGATGCACTACGTAGATCATGAATACCGCTGTTCCCAGAAGAATGGTCGCCGTACTCATGTTGTCACTGATCTTCCAGAGCAGCACTGCGATAATGCCGCTCGGAATCAGAAGTCGGAACATGGGAATCCAGCCTTTCAGGTGCCGTCCCTTCGCCGCAATCAGCGTTGCCATGAAGACAATCATAATGAGCTTCACTGGCTCCGCTACCTGAAACTGCACACCCGCAATTCGAATCCAGCGGGTCGCACCTTTTACCGTGACACCCAGAGGCGTCTTCAGAAGAAAGATCAGTCCAATACAGGCAATATAACCAATGGTCGCAAACCGGCACCAGAAATGGTAATTGATGGAAGCCACCACCAGCATTGCTATAATTCCAAGCATCGAATAGATGATCTGATTTTTCAGAAGATACATGGGATCATTATTGTAAGCCTTGCTCATGCCCGCCGTATAATAGCTGGCACTGTAGATCATGACAAATCCGAACACCATGATAAAGATCAGCACTACCAGAAGATTGGTATCCAGCCCGCGTGTCCCCGGCTGGAACAGCCTCTGTCTTTTGGACATCCTAGGCCTCCCGTCTCTCATATCGGCAGAATCTGAACTCCAGGTCGAAATAAGTCTTCTCCTCGCTCTCGCCGGTCAGCACCCATTCCGGATCCTCTTCCAGATTCGGGAACCATGCATCTGCATCATAGACATGGTCTGTTCTCGTCACATGGGCCACATCACAGTAGGGCAGAAATGCCTTGTAGATGGAATCTCCACCGATGATATAGACATCTTCGCTGTTATATTTTTTCAGTTCTTCCAGCACTTCCTCCACACTGTGGCAGACAATTGCGCCTTTGACTTTATAATCCGGATTGTGACTTAATATAATATTGGTCCGGTTCTTTAACGGCTGTCCGCCCGGGAAGGTATCCAGCGTCTTTCTGCCGAGAACTACGACTTTTCCGCTGGTCTCGGAACGGAAAAATTTCATATCTTCCGGGATGGTCACCAGAAGTTTTCCCTGATGTCCGATCGCCCAGTTACTGTCCACATTCACTATTAAATTCATGTTGTTCGTCCTCCTGTTTTTCCTATACAGCGATGGGAATATTTTTAATCTGCGGTCCTGCCTGATAATCCTCCACCAGAAGGTCCGCGGTTGTGAACTGGTAGAAATCCTTTACCTCAGGATTTAAATGTACCTTCGGAGCCGGATATTCTTCTCTGCCAATCAGTTCTCTGATTGCATCCACATGCCGGTCATAAATATGGGCATCCGCGATGACATGCAGAAGTTCTCCCGGAACCATGTCGCAGACCTGCGCCACCATCATGAGAAGAATGGCATACTGACACACATTCCAGTTGTTGGCCGCCAGCACGTCCTGGGACCGCTGGTTTAATACCATGTTGAGCACCAGTTTGTCAGACCCTTTCTCCTCGGTCACATTCCAGGTGGTGCTGTAAGCACAGGGATAAAGATGCATCTCGCTTAAATCCTCATGGACATAAGTATTGGTAATGATTCTACGGCTGAAGGGATTGTTCTTCAGGTCATACAGCACCCGGTCCATCTGATCCATCATGCCTTCTTTATATTGACTCTTCACACCGATCTGATAGCCGTAGGCTTTTCCGATGGAACCGGTCTCATCTGCCCATTCATCCCAGACATGGCTGTTCAGATCATGGATATTGGCGGATTTCCGCTGATAGATCCACAGAATCTCATCCATACAGCTTTTTAAGGCTGTCTTTCTAAGGGTCAGTGCCGGAAATTCCTTTCTCAGATCATACCGGTTCACCACACCGAACCGTTTGATGGTATAGGCGGAGGTTCCGTCCTCCCAGTGGGGGCGCACCTTTTCTCCTTCGGTGCTTGTGCCATTTTCCAGAATATCACGGCACATATTTTTAAACAGGGTATCTGCGTAACTCATGAAATATCCTCAATTCTGTTGATTTTGTATTTGTAAGCCATTATAGCTTATCTTCTTCCACCTGCAAGCAGGCGGAACGTTTTATTTGTCGAGTTCGGAAGTACAGAAGGGACAGCGGATGGCTCTGATATCGATCTCGGACAGGCAGAAAGGACAGGTCTTTGTCGTCGGTTCTGCCGGAGTCTCTTCCTTCTCCGGTTTCTTTGTCATTTTATCCTGTACAGTGTTAATGGCTTTGACCATACAGAACACAACAAATGCCGTGAACGCACTGCCGATGATAACGCCGACTGCCAGATCAATGACATTTCCTCTGGAAATAAATTTCTTAAACTCATTGAAAAAGTTTTTCATAAGTATTCTTCTTTTCTCTCGCTTCTTTATAGATCTGACAGGCTGCGCTGTTTGGACATTTATCCACATTACACTCATAATCTGTCAGTGTCCATTCACCATCCGGCTGCCTTTCATACTCGCAGCAGACGGTTCTTGACTCATTGGTGGTCCGGCAGAAGCCGTTTATAAATTCTTCTCTTGTTTCTCCCATAACTGCCTCCTGAATTTTTATTATAACGCATTCAGATTTACATGCAAAGCGATATTTCATCCTACTTGCTTTTTTTCCCGAGAATGGAGTATGATAAGGAAATCACAGACACAAAAAGGAGGATTTCATAGTGTTTTACTATTATCTGATTGCTGTCAATATACTGGCATTTGCACTGATGGGTATTGATAAATACAAGGCGCAGCACCACCTGTGGAGAATTCCGGAGAAAACCCTCTTTCTTTCTGCCATCATCGGTGGTTCTGCGGGTGCCATCTTCGGTATGAACCTGTTTCGCCACAAGACGAAACACTGGTATTTTGTCTTCGGCATGCCGCTGATTCTTTTTATTCAGGTCGGTCTCTGGTACTGGTTTTCCACGAGATAACAGTTTTCTCTTGAAAAATACATTTGCATCTATTATTATCATTATAAATAGTCTTGGTTCATAAGAGGTACTAATAATATGGATATTAACTACGAACTTTATAAAGTGTTCTACTATGTGGCAATTTCCTTAAGCTTCTCCGAAGCGTCACGGAAACTTTTTATCTCCCAGTCAGCGGTCAGCCAGTCCATCAAGGTACTGGAGAAGAAACTGAACCAGCCCCTTTTCATCCGCAGCACAAAAAAGGTACAGCTGACACCGGAGGGGGAGATTCTTCTGCGTCACATTGAACCTGCCATGAATCTCATCAAACGCGGAGAGATGCAGATTATGGAGACCGGTTCTCTCGGCGGAGGACAACTCCGTATCGGCGCCAGTGATACCATCTGCCGGTATTTTCTGGTCCCGTACCTGAGCCGTTTCCACAAGGAATACCCAAACATCCATATCAAGGTCACCAACCAGACTTCCATCGGATGTGTGGACCTGCTGGAGAGCGGTACAGTGGATCTGATCTTCACCAACTATCCCAATTCCCGTCTGGGACACGGCACCCACATCCGTTTTATCAAGGATTTCAAGGACTGCTTCATCGCCAGCCGGAAATACTATGGGGAACTGGAGCATCAGCCCCTTTCTTTTAAAGATCTTCTGAACTACCCGATCCTGATGCTGAACCGTAACAGTACAACCAGCGAGTTTCTGCATTCCCTGTTCCAGCAAAATCAGCTGGATCTGGTGCCGGAGATCGAACTGAGTTCCAATGACCTGCTCATCGATCTGGCAAGCATCGGCCTTGGCATTGCCTTTGTACCTGATTTCTGCGTCTCACGTACCAGCGGAGACCTGTTCCAGATTCCATTGAAAAACGAACTGCCCGGCAGACAGCTGGCCATCATCCACAGTGAGCAGATGCCAGTCAGCAATGCAGCCAGACAGTTCATGAGCTACTTCTAGGAAGTTTCTTTCCAGAAGCTTTCAAGATAACCTGAGAGTTCGCTGACTCTGCACAGTGTATGCGGATACCATTCTCTCGGAAACAGATTCTGATATGCCGGAGACCGGAAGCGCTCGTCCAGAAGGACGATGACGCCCCGGTCTTCTGTCGTTCGAATGACTCTTCCGGCCGCCTGCAGCACCTTATTCATTCCCGGATAGAGATAGGCATAGGCAAACCCATCCATTCCTTTCCTGTCAAAATATTCTTTCAGCACCTGCCGCTCCAGACAGACCTGCGGCAGACCGGTTCCCACGATCACTGCTCCGATCAGCTGTTCTCCAGTCAGGTCGATTCCTTCTGAAAAGATTCCTCCCATCACGCAGAATGCCGCAAGGCTTGTCCCGCGTTCCTCCTGAAACTGTTTCAGGAATTCTTCCCGTTCCTGTTCTTTCATATCCGGATTCTGGCAGACACAGGTAAATCCCTTCATCTGCTCACACCGTTCATACACATCCCACATCAGCTGATAGGACGGAAAAAAGATCAGATAATTTCCCTTTCTGGCCGTCACTGTGAGGGAAATAGATTCTGCCATCTTCGCATATTCCTGCTCTCCTCTTCGCGTATATCGGCTGCTCACATCCGTCCCGATGAGCAGGGCCCGCTTCTCCACATCAAAGGGCGACTGTGCATAAACTGCGTAGTCATCCGGTTCGCCTGTGAGGAGATCCTTATAATAATTAACCGGAAGCAGCGTTGCAGAGAAGAAAATCGTACTGTTGCCCCGTTCCAGCCGAAGCTTCAGATTTTCCGCCGGGCGGACACAGTACAGACGCAGGAAGAACCTGCCGTCCGCTGCCAGTTCCGTATAAACTTCATAATTTTCATCCACCAGATCACTGACATTCAGGAAATTCTGTACCCGAAAATAGAATTCCAGCAATTTTTTCTTCTGTTCTTCTTCCATGGGTTGTTCCAGATACCTGTCCAGTTCTCCTGACAGCTGCTGCATAGGCAGCACAAATCCGCCCGCCTGTTCCAGCCTCCGATACCCACTTTCACATTCCCGCTTCAGTGTCAGAAGATATTTGTTACACCTGTCAAGTACCTTTACCAGTACTGGATCTTTTCCCCTGATCAGTTTCCTGATCTCCAGAATCTCCTCCTTGCAGACCGCCGCACTGTACATATCCCTGCCACGTTCCACAAGATTATGAGCCTCATCTACCAGAAATAAATATTCTCCTTTCACTCCTTCCCCGAAAAAGCGCTTCAGATAGACATTCAGATCAAAGACGTAATTATAGTCACAGATAATCACATCCATCCACAAGGAAAGGTCAAGGCTCAGTTCAAAGGGACAGACCTGATACTTCTCCGCCTGTGTAAGAATCACTTCTCTGGTACATGAATCTGGTCCCTTCGTCCACAGGTCATAGACAGCATCATTGATCCGGTCATAATGTCCTTTCGCCCTTGGGCAGTGATCCGGGTCACACTGTACTTCCTGACAAATGCAGAGCTTTTCTTTCGCCGTCAACACCAGGGATTTCACCCGCATCTTTTGTTCCCGCAGAAGATCCAGTGTGTCTGCTGCCACCATTCTGGTAATCGTCCGGGCTGTCAGATAGAAGATCTTATCCCCAAGTCCTTCTCCCACGGCTTTCAGCGCCGGAAACAGGGCTGACAGGGTCTTTCCGACTCCGGTTGGTGCCTGGATAAACAGACGCTTCTTTCTCAAAATACTTCGATATACCCCGGCTGCCAGTTCCCGCTGTCCTTCCCGGTATTCATAAGGAAAAACAAGTTTCTTAAGGGATGCTTCTCTTTGTTCCGTCCAGTCTGCCTGAAAGGAAAGCCACCGATAATAGCGTTCCATCAAGTCATCAAACCATGCTTTCAAGACCGGCCATTCCCAGTTTTCCGTAAAATAGCGAACGTCCTCCGTTTCCAGATTGGCATAGACCATCCGTACTCCTGCCTTATCCAGCTGATTCTGTTCGCTGTAGATATACGCATAGCATCTTGCCTGCGCCAGATGAACCCGCATCGGCTCCGTCATCCGGTCTACTTCCCGGAAAGTACCCTTGATCTCGTCAATCGTGGTAAAGGCTTCTTCCGTCCAGATCCCATCGGCTCTTCCCTCGATCAGTAAGGAAAACCGTTCCCACTCTTTCCGGTATTTTAAAGGGACTTCCGCATGGTAACCACTTCCCATCCGTCCCTGAATCTTCCGGTGCAGACGGCTTCCTGCCTGCATGATTTTTGCATCTCCTCCGCGGCCGCTCCGGCTGTCCAGATCACCGCTCCGCTCTAAAAACTCAACCAGATCCCGCACAGAGATCCGAAGTTGCTGCTTCATATTTACACCTCATTTTCATCCATTGTACCACAAAAATGAGCCTCTTTCATCTGTATTTCTGCATAGTTCCGAACAGTCAAAAAAAGACAGTTTCTTTCGGAAACTGTCCTCAAAAAAAGGGGGGTATAAAAACAAATAATAAGATTATATTCCAATTTTAAGCGACTGCATACTGCTGCAGAAAGTTGTCAAATTTCTGGCTTTCGCCATGACAGGTAACTGTCAGCACTCTTCCCAGATCCAGTCCAAGTACACCGAGAATTGATTTTGCATCAATGATCACACGGTTATAATTTACATCTATATCAAAGTCACATTCGGTGGCGGCATTTACAAAAGCATTCACATCATCAAGACCTAATTTGATTTTTGTTACTTTCATCGTTTCTCAGCCTTCCTTTCTCTTTCTGGTGCTTTATTATACAGTTTTGATTTCATCTGTCAAATTCCGACAAGATGCGCCAGTCTCTGTTTTGTTGTGCATGTTGTTGAAAACCATAGCTTTCTTTTACTGGTTTTGCATAATTTGAAAATGGTATGACCAAAATTCTCCTCTGTATTCTTTTAACAATTTTAATAAGAATACGTATTCTCTCTTGTTTTTTTGCACTTTTTACAAAATCATATTTTTTGAAATTCATTCATAAATTCCCGGAATTTCAGTGGAATCAATGAATTTTGAAGTTTTTCGTTTGCCCGCTCCGGAATAGCGACAGCCTGATGGAAACACTTCCACAGAGTATCCATCTCCTGTTCTGCCGCAGATCGCTGCTGGCTGTCGAGAACTTCTTCCGGAATCTCCTCCACCAGATACCAACTCTTTCTTTTAGGATGGACCACCGCCTTCTTCCGCCTGCGATCATAGATCATCCAGTTCTCCATCGGAAACCGGTCGGCAAAGTGAGGAGCCATCAGTGTCAGTACATCCGCTTCCGGATCTACTTTTCCAAGGAGAACTCCATTCTCCAGTTCTTCAAATCGAAGGATCTCCATATAGCGCATGGCAATATTTCCGGCTTTCCGCCCCAGCTCCATCATTTTCATAATCTCCGGCCGGCTTAAATAACGGGGAGTTTCCCTTCCGTCCGGCAGATGGAGTCCCAGCACAATCATCCGGAATATCGCATCTGCTTTTTCCGGATTCGGACAGGATGCCGCACGGGCAATCATCTCCTGCGATTCTTCTCCCATCCTTCTGTGGACCGTATTCCATACTTTCTGTGCCTTCTCCACATCTGATGCCACCTCCTCATAGCAGCAGAATAATGACGGATCTTCCTGGCCGGCCGTCAGGCGCACTCCGTCATACCCTTTTCCCCCCTGCCAGGCATCATAGACTCCCGTCAAAATCCCGGTCAGATTATCCTCACACTGAAAAACGTGGATCATCGAACAATGACAGTTGCCGAAATTCCGGTTCTCCGGTCAGTCCCATCGGCAGCTTCTCCTTTCCATCCAGAATGTTTCTTAAGATAAAGTCTTCCTGCAGTTTCACCGGATACATCTGCTTTCCCTGACAGGTAATAAAGTAGATGGCACGCTTCAGCACAACTCCCATCTTCTTCAGCATCCCATAATCCAGTGATCCAAGACGTCTCGCCTTTACAATCCTCTGTGCAGATTTATAACCGATCCCCGGCACCCGCAGAAGGGTATCATAGTCTGCTTTCATCACTTCCACCGGAAACTGGTCCAGATGCCGGAGCGCCCAGTCACACTTTGGATCCAGCAGCAGATTGAAGTCCGGCTTCTCCGCGGACAACAGCTCTTCCGTCCCGAATCCATAAAAACGCAGCAGCCAGTCCGCCTGATAAAGCCGGTGCTCCCGGAGAAGCGGCGGTCCGCCAGGAATCGCAGGCAGAAGCTGATCATCATTCACCCGCACAAATGCTGAGAAAAAGACTCTCTTCATATCATACTTCTGATACATATGCTCCGCTACTTTCATGATCTGATAGTCGCTCTCCCCAGTAGCTCCTATGATCATCTGGGTAGACTGTCCGGCCGGAACAAACTTTGGTGCATGGCGGTAAAGTATCAGCTCTTCTTTATTGGAACGCCGCATGGTCTGCACCTGTTGAATCGGCGCGAGCATCCGTTCCCGTTTCTTCTGCGGAGCCAACACCTTCAGTCCTTCTGCAGTCGGCAATTCCAGATTTACACTCATACGATCCGCCAGATAACCGGTCTTCTCTATCAGCTCCGGTGACGCGCCCGGAATGGCTTTCACATGAATATACCCTTGAAAATGATATTCTGTCCGCAGTTTATACAAAGTCTGATACAGAAGCTCCATGGTAACATCCGGACTGACCACAATTCCGGAACTCAAAAACAGTCCCTCGATATAATTGCGCCGATAAAATCCGATGGTCAGATCACAGATCTCCTGCGGAGTAAAGGTAGTCCGCGGAACGTCATTGCTCCTGCGGTTGATGCAATATTTGCAGTCATAGATGCATTCGTTGGTCATCAGGATTTTCAAAAGCGAAATACAGCGTCCATCCGCACTGAAGCTGTGACAGATGCCGGCTTTGATGCAGTTGCCGATCCCCTGCCCGTCATTCCTGCGGTCTACACCGCTGGATGTACATGCCACATCATATTTTGCCGCATCGGCAAGAATCTCCAACTTCTGAAAAAGTGTCATCGGTTTTTCAATCTGATAATTCATGAAAATATCTCCTTACATGCGCAAAAAGAACATATGTTTGCATTTATTATAGCAAACATATGTTCTTATGTAAAGTTCCAATTTTTACTTCTATCATCATGCATGCATCAGATCTATCAGTTTATCAACATTCTCCGAACTCCAGGAAGTAATGGTGAGCACCGCATGGGGAATCTGCTGATCTCCCGAATCGGGATTATGGAACCAGACGCACTTTGCACCGGCCGCTGCTGCTGCTTTTCCGCCGTTCGTAGAATCTTCCACGATGATACAGTCTTCCGGCTTCAGGTTCAGTTTTTCCATCGCGCGCAGGAAGGTATCGGGGGCAGGCTTGGGATGTTCCACTTCTTCACCGCTGGTATAGCACTCAAAGTACTGGCGAATCTCCAGCGCATCGAGTACCCGGCCAATATAGTATCCTGCGGAGGATGACGCTACTTCCAGACGAAAACCTTCGTCATGAAGACGTTTTATAGCTTCTTTCACACCTGGAATCTGTGGAAATCCATCCTTTTGCACGATCTCTTCTTTCTTCGCATACATCCGTGCCCGAAGCGTCTCCGCATCGGAAATATTTTCTCCGTATGCCGTTTTTAAGAGTTTCATCAGATAACCGACTGTAGAACCGATGCAGGGTTTGTAGACCTCATAGGACATATCCACCCCTTCGTCAGCCAGCGCTGCTTTCCAACATTCATAATGAAGAGGTTCTGTATTTACCAGAACCCCGTCCATATCAAATATAATTGCTTTCATTTATTTTGCCTCGGAGGTCAGCATCACGCCCAGCTTCTGGAAGGTCTTCTCATCTGCCGCGCTCAACATACGGGAAGTATGCACCTGGCTTCCACTCAGATGCGGGAGCTGGCGGAGTGCCAGATCTGCCAGCGGATTGCTCTCAGAACTGGATGAAAGGGCAATGAGCACCTCTTCCATATGAAGCCGCGGGTTGCGGCTGCCAAGATAATCAACTTTCAGTTTCTGGATCGGCCTGATCACATTGGGGGTGATCAGAAGCACATCCTCGTCAATGCCTGCCAGATGTTTCAGTGCCTTAATGAGCAGCGCAGAGCATGCTCCCATAAGATCACTGGTCTTGCCGGTGAGGATGGTTCCATCCGGAAGTTCGATAGCTGCTGCCGTATGTCCGGTCTCCTCCGCACGCTTGTTAGCTGCATCCACTACCTTTCGGTCTTTCACACTAACACCTGCATTATTCATAAGAAGCTCGATCTTGTAAGCTTCTTCTTCTTTTGATTTTCCTCTGGCGATGTTGACCAGTGTCTGATAGTAACGGCGGATAATCTCCTGACCGGATGCCTCACAGCATGCCTCGTCATCTATGATACAGTTGCCGGCCATATTGACACCCATATCGGTCGGGGATTTATACGGACAGTCGCCGTAGATCTCCATGAACATAGCACGCAGCACCGGGAAAATTTCCACGTCGCGGTTATAGTTTACAGTTGTTTTTCCATATGCTTCCAGATGATACGGGTCAATCATATTGACATCGTTCAAGTCTGCGGTTGCTGCCTCATATGCCAGATTTACCGGATGGCTTAACGGCAGATTCCAGATCGGGAAGGTCTCATATTTTGCATAGCCTGCCCGCACGCCTCTCTTGTGCTCATGATAGAGCTGAGACAGGCAGGTTGCCATCTTTCCGCTTCCCGGTCCCGGAGCTGTCACAACTACCAGCGGTTTGGTGGTCTCAATATAGTCGTTATGTCCGTAACCTTCCTCGCTGACGATCAGTGGAATGTTGTTCGGATAACCCGGAATCAGATAATGGCGGTATACTTTCACACCCATTTTCTCCAGACGGGTCTGGAACATCTGTGCGCTGTACTGTCCGGCATAATGAGTGATGCAGACACTTCCTACATACAGATTCTTGGATTCAAAAATTGCTTTCAGACGAAGCAGATCGGAATCATAAGTGATGCCCAAGTCACCCCGTACTTTATTTTTTTCAATATCTTCTGCGCTGATGACGATCACGATCTCCACCTGATCTGCCAGCTGCATCAGCATCCGCAGTTTGCTGTCCGGTTCAAATCCTGGAAGTACGCGGGATGCATGGTAATCGTCATACAGTTTTCCGCCGAATTCCAGATACAGTTTGTTGTCAAACTGCTGGATCCGCTCTCTGATGTGTTCTGACTGCATCGCCAGATATTTGTCATTATCAAATCCTTTTCTCATGTCTTCTCTCCCTTATAAAATTTTCTTTAGTATACACAAATTCTGAATGGTAACGTCAGCCTCATCAGAACGTCCTGTTTTCTCCCGGTCATACCAGCAGGTTCTCATGCCCATCTTCCGTCCACCTGCGATGTCCGCCGTCAGGGAATCTCCGATGATCATGGTCTCTTCCGGCAAAATACCCGGAAGTGCTGCAAAGCATCCTTCAAAAAACTCACGGGCCGGTTTCTCCATGCCCATCCGTTCCGATACAAAACAATGTGTAAAATATTTCAGCATATCCGCTTTTTTCAATCGATTGATCTGCTGTTCATACGGTCCATTGCTTGCTGCACACAGACAATATCTTTCATGAAGATACGGCAGTATCTCCACAGCTCCTTCCACCGGAACCGCACTGGTGTGAAGACATCTCTTAAATTCATCTTCCATAGCTGCACCGTCAGCTTCCAGATCAAGACATTTAAGAACTGTCTGCCAGCGAACCGTCCGAAGATCCGCTACATTGAGTTCCCGTCTTTCAATCTTTCTCCATAGCTTATGATTTTCTTCATTGAATACCGAAAACATCTCCGGCTGATATTCTAGGCCAAACATCTGAAAGCAGTGTTTCATGGACTGCTCCGCACCTGCATCAAAATCCAGCAATGTATTATCAATATCAAGAAAAAGTACCTGAAGTTTCAAATCTGCTCCTCCTTGTCTGCTGGATATAAGCATACTAGATTCTCTCGAAAAACTCAACCGGTAGTTTTATCAATTTCTGACACAGATGTACACCATATATGCTGCATACACCAGCAGCATGATGATTCCTTCACTGCGGCGCACCTGTTTTTTGGTCCATGCAAATACCCACACAATAAGGCTCATGCCGGTCAGCAGAATGATGTCCATCATATTTTCCTGCACAAATGTAATAGGACTGATGGCCGCAGCCGCACCGAGCACCATCAGAATGTTAAACACATTGGATCCCAGCACATTTCCAAGAGCCATGTCTACCTCACCTTTTCTGGAAGCGACCACGGAAGTAACTAACTCCGGCAGGGAAGTTCCCATGGCTACAATTGTCAGGCCGATAAGATTCTGACTTAATCCGAAGTTTGCTGCAATGGCGGAAGCGGAATCCACGACCAGATCACCGCCCCACATGATGGCAGCTCCGCCCAGGAGAATGTAAAGCACACATTTCCAACCAGAAAGCATCTTTGCCTCCCCTTCTTCCTGTTGTACTGGATTCACCTTTGCTGCACGCACCATCCACATGAGAAAACAGACAAAAATCACAATGAAAATCAATCCATCAGACCGGCTGATCTCCATACCGGAATAGCCGAGGATCAGAAGGATCAGTCCCATGGCTATAGAAAAGGGCAGTTCCTGCTTCAACGTACTCTGGCTCACCGCCATGGGCGTCCACAGAGCGCATGCCCCGCATACGACCATCAGGTTAAAAATATTGGATCCCACCACATTGCTGACTGCCAGTTCATTGCTTCCGGCAATGGATGCCGTCACACTGACCGCGCATTCTGGCAGGGATGTACCCATGGCCACAATGGTCATTCCGATCACCATGGCAGGGATGTGAAGTTTCCGCGCCACTGCGGAACTTCCTTCCACAAAGAAATCTGCGCCTTTGATGAGCAGCACAAATCCCAGTATAAGCATTACATAAGTCATCTTTTCTTCGTCCTTTCCAGATTTAAAAGAAGCCGCTGCCCATAAGCAGCGGCTCCCACCATTTTCATTTATGCTTCATCAATAGCTTTTCCGATATCACTTCTGCAGTATTTATTATCGAAGTCTACCAGTTTGACTGCCTCATAGGCATTGGTGCGAGCCTTTTTGAGGTCATCTCCGGTTGCTACCACGCCAAGGACGCGGCCTCCGTTGGTAACGATCTTGCCGTCTTTGAACTTTGTTCCGGCATGGAATACATAGTAGCCTTCCTTGTCCTTGAAATTCTCAAGACCTCTGATCTCCAGACCTTTGTCGTATTTTACCGGATAGCCGTCGGATGCCAGTACTACACAGACTGCTGCATTGTCCTCGAACTCCAGCTCAATCTGGTCAAGTGTACCATCTACACATGCCTCGAAGACGTCAATGATGTCATTTTTCATGCGGGGCAGGACAACCTGCGCCTCCGGATCACCGAATCTGGCGTTGTACTCCAGAACCTTCGGTCCCTTCGAGGTAAGCATAAGGCCAAAGAAAATGATACCTTTGAATTCTCTGCCCTCTGCTGCCATAGCATCTACCGTCTTCTGATAAATATATTTTCTGCAGAATGCATCTACTTCTTCTGTATAGAACGGACTCGGGGAGAAGGTTCCCATACCACCGGTATTGAGACCCTGATCGCCGTCCAGCGCACGCTTGTGATCCTGCGCAGAGGTCATGATACGGATGGTCTTGCCGTCTACAAAACTGAGCACGGACACCTCGCGTCCGGTCATAAACTCTTCAATGACCATCTGGTTGCCGGCGCTGCCGAATTTCTTATCCAGCATAATGGATTTCACTCCATCTTTTGCCTCTTCCAGCGTATTGCAAATCAGCACACCTTTTCCAAGTGCCAGTCCATCGGCTTTCAGAACAATCGGGAAATCTGCATGTTCCAGATAAGCAAGGGCTTTCTCCGGATCATCAAAATTCTCATAAGCTGCGGTCGGAATGTCATATTTCTTCATGAGATCTTTGGAAAATGCTTTGGAACCTTCCAGAATTGCCGCATTTTTCCGCGGTCCGAAGACGCGCAGTCCCTGTGCCTCAAACACATCCACGATACCGCCTACCAGCGGGTCATCCATACCGATGACCGTCAGGTCGATCTCTTTTTCTTTTGCAAATGCTGCCAGTTTATCGAACTCCATGGCAGTGATATCCACGCACTCCGCATACTCTGCGATTCCTGCATTTCCCGGTGCACAGTAGATCTTCTCTACCTTCGGGCTCTGTGCAATCTTCCATGCCAGTGCATGTTCTCTTCCGCCGCTTCCAACAATCAAAATTTTCATATGAATGCCTCTCTTATTGTTCAATCAGAGCTTTGCCGCCCTCTACTTTCACTTTACCGTTTGCTATCAGATCAATGGCTCTGGGCATGATCACCCATTCTGCCTCTTCCATTACCCGCAGCTGCAGGGACTTCGGTGTATCATCCTGATGCACCTCCACTGCTTTCTGCAGAATGATTGGTCCTGTATCCGTTCCGTCGTCCACAAAATGTACGGTGGCTCCGGTCACTTTCACGCCTCGGTTCAATACGCCTTCATGTACCTTCAGTCCGTAATAATCTTTTCCACAGAAAGAAGGAATCAAAGACGGATGAATGTTAATGATCCTGTTTTTAAAATGTTCCACAATCTTCGGCGGAATGACAACCAGACAGCCTGCCAGCACTACAAGATCTGCTTCTGAATCAATGAGTGCCTGAAGAAGCGCATCGTTAAAAGCTTCCCTGTCCGTAAAATCCTTCGGGCTTAATGCCTTTGCCGGAATCTCTGCTTTGGCAGCCCGCTCCAGCGCATAGGCATTTTTATTATTGCTGATGACCACTTTGATCTCCGCATTGGTAATCCGTCCGTCTGCAATGGAATCGATAATCGACTGCAGATTGGTTCCTCCGCCGGATACCAGAACTGCCAGTTTTAACATAAGGTCACACCCTTCTCGCCTGCTTCTGCAGAACCAACCACGTACGGGGTCTCCCCTGCTGCCTTCAGTGCCTCCATCGTCTTGTCCACATCTGCCGGATCAACAGCCAGAATCATGCCAAGTCCCATGTTGAAGGTGTTGTACATCATTTCTTCGGTAATATTTCCCTCTTCCTGCAGCATCTTGAAGATCGGAAGTACCGGATAACTGTCTTTCTTCACAACCGCACGCACGCCGTCCGGAAGCATTCTCGGAATGTTCTCATAGAATCCGCCGCCGGTGATATGGCTGCAGCCTTTCACAGTCACTCCTGCTTCTTTGACACTCTTTAATGCTTTCACATAGATTCTGGTCGGAGTGATCAGCGTCTCACCCAGGGTAGCGCCCAGATTGTCATAATATGTATTCAGTGCTTCTTCATTCATACGGAACACTTTTCTTACCAAAGAGAATCCGTTGCTGTGGATTCCGGAAGATGCAATACCGATGAGGGTATCGCCCGGTTTGATGGTCTCTCCGGTGATCAGATCTTTTTTATCAACAACGCCAACTGCAAATCCTGCCAGATCGTACTCGTCTTCCGGCATCAGTCCCGGATGCTCTGCAGTCTCACCGCCGATCAATGCAGCGCCAGCCTGTTTGCAGCCCTCTGCCACACCTTTTACGATCTCTGCGATTTTCTCCGGATAGTTCTTGCCGCAGGCAATATAGTCGAGGAAGAACAGCGGCTCACCGCCTGCACATGCTACGTCGTTGACGCACATGGCAACTGCGTCGATACCGATGGTATCATGTTTGTCCATGAGAAATGCCAGCTTTACTTTGGTTCCGCATCCGTCGGTTCCGGACAGGAGCACCGGGTCTTCCATATCTTTGATGGCATTTAAGGAAAATGCTCCGGAGAATCCTCCCAGTCCGCCAAGGACTTCCGGTCTCATGGTTGCCTTTACATGCTCTTTCATAAGCTCTACTGATTTATAACCAGCCTCAATATCCACACCTGCGTTTTTGTAATCCATTCTGTATTCCTCCTTTTCCCTGTACACGTTCTACATCTGTTTCAGATATTCTTTATATCCGATCTCGTCCAGTTTCTTTGCCTTGCCTTCTACTTCTTCTTTCATATCTTCTGAATATTTTTTCAGACGCTCCAGAAGCTCCGGATCAGAAGCTGCCAGAATCTTTGCTGCCAGAATACCTGCATTGGCTCCGCCGTTAATGGCTACGGTTGCTACCGGAATACCGGTCGGCATCTGCACGATGGAATAAAGAGAATCCACACCGCCCAGATCAGAAGTCTTCATTGGAATTCCGATAACCGGAAGCGGGAAAATTGCCGCACACATACCCGGAAGGTGAGCCGCTTTTCCAGCGCCTGCGATAATCACCTTGAAGCCTTTGCTCTCTGCGCTTTTCGCATATTCAAAGAATACATCCGGCTCTCTGTGAGCGGAAATGATCGTCATCTCAAACTCCACACCCAGTTTTGCAAGTACATCTGCTGCTTTGCTCATGATGGGCATATCTGAATCGCTGCCCATGACAATTCCTACTTTTGCCATCGTAAATCTCCTCCATATAATGAAACATTTCCCACTCCCGTCTTGTGGACTCGTGGAACTTTTATTAGTTTCTTTTATAAGTTATATTAATAATATTGCTTCTACTTATAAGTTATATTACAAGGACTTTCTATAATTGTCAAGACTTGTACGCATCCAACGGCACATTTAATTCCTCCGTTCCCGGCAGGACGAATCTTCCGTCACGGATGATATCCTCAGTGCTGCCATCAGCGTGGATAACCACGATGGACTCCAGTTCATCATAAGGAATAGTAATGTCCGTGTGACAATTAAAATATGCCTTGCCCGGATCTTCCTTTCGAAGCACAGAACACTCATTTTCCTTTGCCACAATCCGTTTGCCATCCGGATTGAAGGTGTCTGTATCTTCCTCCCAGGAGTAGCAGGTATCACCCACTGCGAAATGGGGGCCGGTCTTCTCTGCAATGAGAATCGGCATGCATGCCTCGATGCCGTATTTTCTTGCCATGACATAGGCCGTAGTATTGGTTCCGATGGCAAATTCTCCCATCGGGAGGGTATCATGATGGAACAGCACATTTTCATGAATATAACGGCGGTTCTCCTCTTCCTTCTCATAGTTGCCGCAGGTGTAATCCCGGATCATGCCGTCCCGGAAGGTGAGGGTCAGATCCCGGTAAAATAATTCGTTGAGATAGACCCCTGTCACATGGAGAAGTCCTTCCGTTCCAGTCAGTTTCGGAGAGGTAAATACTTCTCCTACCGGAATATTAACGTCTGCCACACAGTTTTCAAAGACAGTCTCCTTCTCTGAATCCTGCTTCTCTGCCAACGCCACAGTCAGATCAGTCCGGTTGGCACCAGCTCCCTGAATGTGGACAGAAGTTCCTTTATCCAGCGCATCGATGATCGTCTGCTGGATTCTCTGATAGGTGTGATAGTCCAATGTATTGATCTTCACAGTCTCCGTAAAGATCTCTTCAAAATGTTCGCCAATATCCGGTACCGGGAAGGCAATAATGGTAAAGCTCCGCTCCTCACCCGGAATATATTCATTGGTCATCTGGCCTGCCTTACTGTTTAAGAGCACCTGATTTTTCTGCTGTTTTTCGTTAAGCTTCAGTGCTTCTTCCTTTCCTTTCGGCTCAAAGGGTTTCTCTCCGAAAATCTCCATAACAGCAGGACCTGCATGACCTTTGGACAGTTCTTTATATTCTTCAAAGGTAGTCTTCATTACTCCCAGCTTCCGCTCCACGAAGGCCTTGTCCATAAAGAGGGCTGCATCACCTTTATGATCATAATCATACTGCCGGTTAGGAGAACTTGCATAATAACCGATCTTGTTATTTTCCCGCATGTTGACTCTGCTCACAGCCGCCCGGTAAATAATGCTCTCAAGACCCATATCCGCAAAATTCTTCACTGCCTGACGGATGATACGTTCAAATCCCAGGCAATAACGGATGTTCACGGTCTTTTTCTTTGACAAGTCTTTGCCGTTGGCCACAAATCCAATCCGATAACATTCTGTGAATACAGATGCCAGCTTCCGGATCTCCTCATCCGGGAGGGTATTTAAAAAGGTGCTGGTCTTCAGTTCTGTCTCACTGATGTACTCACCAAACTGATAGAGATAGCGCGGATCTGATAAATCCGCTTCCATGATAATGTCTCTTGCAAAAGACAAGGATGGATCTACCTGCTCACGAACCCGGTATGCCGCCATCACATCGCTGTAGTCGCTGATAAACCAGTAAGCATCCTGACGGAGACGTTCCTCTTCCGGCTGCTCACCGTCCGCATATTCACTGTGAATCTGTAGGAGCAGTTCCATATGAATGAGAAGTTCCTCTTCTCTTCCCTCAAATGCATAGACGATCATACCGCGAATCTCGGTATAGATAAAGGACAAAATCTGTCCCACACCTTCTCCCAGCATTTTTGCTGCATAGGCCGGATTAGCAAAGCTCTTTTCATATGCCTCGCCCTCAATATCCCCATACAGCTCCTTGTTCCATTTCTGAAGCTCTGTAAGAGAGGCATGTTTCCAGTCCTTTTTCTCCAGTATCAGTTCCATAAACTGTGCCGTTCTTTTAAAATAATCCCCTGCGGGACCTTCCACTTCCGGATTTGCGGCGATCTGGTGGATACGCTCCACCGCCAGATCCATGCGTTCCTTTAAATCTTCTCTTTCTTCCATCTTCTCACCATCCGAGTATATAAATTGATACAAAACCTGCCAGTAGCAGAAAATTCAACCCGCAGCCAAGCCGCAGAAATAACCGGTAGGTTCCTTCCTCCCGGTATCCCATAATTCCATAATATAATCCGGCACAGGCACACAGCATGGCCAGAAATCCGGTCACTGCAATGATTCTTCCTGCCTGGCCGCTTCGTATATAAGCTGCCGCAACAGATGCCGCAAAGAGCAGCAGCGCAGCCCCACCTAGTCCACTGGATATGATTCCCTGACGGGAATGCTTTTTATCCGTGAACCGGATTTTTTTCTTATTCCACATGTTTCTCTACCCTCCGATGCCATTTTAGCAGACGGTACAATCCGTATCCCAGACAGCATCCCAATGTATTTAACAGGACATCGTCCACATCACAGCTTCCCACTTTCAATACCAGCTGTGATAATTCCACCATCAGACTTAGTTCAAATCCGATAAACATCGTTCTGAAAAATCCGGACGGCCTCCGACTGATCGACGGCAGTAATGCGCCAAAGGGAATAAACCCAATGACGTTTCCACCCAGATTCAAACATACATATCCAATACCGATCTGTTCCCGATAGCGAAGATATCGGCCGATTTCCTGAAGCGGGATCAGATTGTACCGATATTCTCCTTCCAGAAATGTCCGCCCCCATTCTTCTGAAAAAATGAGAAAATAGACCAGTAAAACCAGATAGACACCGAGAAAAATTCTGCACCAGAACCGGATTTTTTTCTCCGTTTTTTCTTTCACCAAATCTCCTTTACAAGGCGTCAAAGGGAGGGGCGCATCATGCCCCTCCCAGCCTAAAACATCAAATCAGATTTTCCTTTTAAAAGACGTGCACCATTTACAATCATCAGAATTCCGGTGACCACACCTGTTACCAGCACAATAATGCCGAGCGCCAGCGTACCGCCGCCTACACGTCCCATTAATTTATAGGTTTTCTCATTGTTCATGCAGAAGTTACCTCCCTTATTTTGCTCCATACTGTTCATAGTATGCATCGATGGCAGCTTTTAATGTGTCGTCGATGATGACTTTGCCCTTGTACGGACGGTTATACAGATATTCTACCACATCTGCCATGGTTACGATAGCATTGGTTGGGAATCCGTAGAGATCTTTTACCTCATCAAGGGCACATTTTACGCCGCCCTTTCCAACTTCCATACGGTCCAGGGATACCATGAGTCCCACGATTTCTACATCGGCTGCTCCTTTTACCTTTGGCACGGTCTCCTCCATGGATTTTCCGGAAGTGGTAACATCCTCGATCATGACAACGCGGTCACCGTCTTTTAGTTTGCTTCCCAGAAAACTTCCCTTGTCAGCGCCATGATCCTTCTCCTCTTTCCGATCGGAACAGTAACGAATCTCTTTGCCAAACAGTTCACTGTATGCAATCGCAGTGACTACACTCAGCGGAATGCCCTTGTATGCCGGTCCGAAAAGCACATCAAAATCATCACCATATTTATCATGAATGGCTTTTGCATAATACTCACCCAGCTTCTTTAACTGGGAACCCGTTACATATGCACCTGCATTCATGAAAAACGGGGATTTTCTTCCGCTCTTTAATGTGAACTCGCCGAATTTCAGCACGTCACAATCTACCATAAATTCTATAAATTCCTGTTTATACTGTTCCATCCTTTCATCCTCCTGTGTTATGTCCGTGTCCTTTAGCGCACTGCGCCGACCAGATCTTTGATATCTTCTACCTGATATTTTTTCATATAAGCTTCAATGCCTTCTGCCACTTCTTTTGCGGCATAGGGATTGGCAAAATTAGCAGTCCCCACAGAAACCGCGGTTGCTCCTGCCAGGATAAATTCCAGTGCATCATCTGCGTTCGTGATACCGCCCATACCGATGATCGGAATCTTCACTGCATTAGCTGCCTGATAAACCATCCGGACTGCCACCGGTTTCACAGCCGGACCAGACATACCGCCGGTCCTATTTGCCAGAGCAAAGGTTCTTCTGTTGATATCAATCTTCATACCGGTCAGAGTGTTGATCATGGACAGGGCATCTGCTCCTCCTGCCTCTGCAGCCTTTGCCATGACGGTAATGTCCGTCACATTGGGACTTAATTTCATGATGACCGGCTGCTTTGCCCGTTTTTTTACCTGCTCAGTAATATGCTGCAGTGCTTTCGGATCCTGCCCGAAGGCAATGCCGCCTTCCTTTACATTGGGGCAGGAAACATTGATCTCCAACAGATCCACCGGCTCCTCCGCCAGACGTTCTACCACCTCACAGTAATCTTCTTCACTCTTTCCGCAGACATTGACAATAATCTTTGTATCGTACTGCTTCAGGAACGGGATATCTCTTTTTACAAATACATCAATCCCCGGGTTCTGCAGACCAATGGCATTGAGCATGCCGCTTCTGGTCTCTGCGATTCGAGGTGTCGGATTGCCCGGCCACGGCACATTTGCCACGCCCTTGGTCACTACGGCACCCAATGCCCCCAGGTCATAAAATTCACTGTACTCAGCACCAGATCCAAAGGTTCCGGATGCAGTCATGACTGGATTTTTAAGCTCCACACCTGCGATGGTTACTTTTGTATTCATTACAGTTCCACCTCCGTACTTAAAAATACCGGTCCATCTTTGCAGACTCTCTTATTGTGCACATGGGAATGTCCGTCCACCTCTTTTGACTGGCAGACACAGGCAAGACAGGCTCCGATGCCGCAGGCCATGCGCTCTTCCATGGAAATGTAACACTCGATGCCTTTTTCCTCCGCATAAGCCTTGATGGCACGGAGCATCGGTTTCGGACCGCAGGCATAGATGACATCTGCTTCAATTCCATGCTCACGGACAGCATCCATGACATTTCCCTTCGTTCCTGTACTTCCATCTTCCGTTGCAATATAGAAGTCTCCGGATGCGGACAGTTCTTCTGTCAGGAACAGTTCATCCCGGTATCCGGCTACTGTCTGCACTCCCGTACAGCCCTGTGTCTTCAATGCAGCTCCCAGCTGTACCATCGGCGGCACGCCGATACCTCCGCCCATCAGAAGCGGCTTCTTTCCTTTTAACGGGAATCCATTTCCCAGAGGTCCTAAGATCTCCAGTTTATCTCCGGCTTTCCGTCCGGAAAATTCTGCAGTTCCTTCTCCGACTACCCGATATACAAGACGAAGTTTTCCTTCCTCTGCATTGATTTCGCAGATACTGATAGGACGCGGCAGCATATGACTTCCGTCACTGCAGTATACAGATACAAACTGTCCCGGAACTGCGTCTTTTGCAATCTGCTCGGTCTGAAGCCACAGGCTGAAAATTCCGGAAGCAATCTCTTTCTGCTCCAGAACGGTGGCAAATTCTCTGTTCTTCATGTCTTTATTTTCTCCATTCTTCGACGCAGGCGGAACACGTCCTACGCATTCCGCCCGTATTATCATCTATTAAAGTGCTGCGTCCAAAGCTCCCTGAATATCTGCAATCATAGCCTCTACGGCCGCACGGGATGCATCTCCAAAATTCTCTGCTCCGAATTTTGCATATGCTTCCTGTTTGTAAGCGGCAATGATACCTCTGGAAGAATTGACAATTGCACCCAGACCATCTTCATTGAAGAAATGAACCAGGTCTTTTCCTTTTCCGCCCTGCGCACCGTACCCAGGTACCAGAATGAAGGACTTCGGCATTACTTTACGAAGAATCTCGCCCTGTTCCGGATAGGTGGCACCTACTACAGCTCCGATATAGCTGTAACTGTCACCCATGTGGTCTTCGCCCCACTGAGCAACCTTCTCACCTACCATCTCATACAGCGGTTTTCCATTGATCAGCTGATCCTGAAACTCACCGCTGGATGGGTTGGAAGTCTTTACAAGGATGAAGAGACCTTTCTTCTCCTGTTTGCAGACATCAATGAACGGTTTCACACCGTCAGATCCCAGATATGGATTAACCGTGGCAAAATCCTCGTCAAAGCCTGCATAGGTTTTGCTTCCTACCTGCACCTTTCCAAGATGGCCGGTTGCATAAGCTGCAGAAGTGGAACCGATGTCACCACGTTTAATATCACCGATTACTACCAGATCTTTGGATTTACAGTAGTCTACAGTTTTCTTATATGCTTTCAGGCCCTCGATGCCAAACTGCTCGTACATGGCAATCTGCGGTTTGACTGCCGGAATCAGGTCATAGGTTTTGTCTACGATCTCTTTATTGAACTGCCAGATTGCTTCTGCCGCTCCCTCCAGAGTTTCTCCAAACTCGTCAAACGCTTTTTTCTGAATATGCTCCGGTACATAAGAAAGCATCGGGTCAAGTCCTACCACGATAGGTGCCTTTGTTTTCTGAATCTTGTTGATCAGTTTGTTAATCATGGAAATCTCCTTCTTTGGTCTTAAAAATTTCTACTGCGTTCTAGTGTAGCATAACTGTTCCGTGATTTCAATGCGTATCCAGCACCTTTTCCAGTTCCTCAATCACGATTTTCAGTGCCTTGATCCGGGCATATTTCTTATCTACGGACTCCAGCACATGCCATGGTGCATAAGTGGTACTGGTCTTTGCAATCATTTCGTTGACCGCATCCTCATACTGATCCCATTTTTCACGGTTACGCCAGTCCTCATCGGTAATTTTCCACTGTTTTTCCGGCGTATTCTGTCGGTCTGTAAAACGGCGCAGCTGGGTCACTTTGTCAATCTGTACCCAGAACTTGATAATCACGGCACCCCAGTCATAGAGTTCCTTTTCAAATTCATTGATCTCATTGTAAGCACGTTTCCAGTCATTTTCACTGCAGAAGCCTTCCAGACGCTCCACCATGACTCTGCCATACCAGGTCCGGTCAAAGATGGCTATATGCCCGGTCTTGGGAAGTCTTGTCCAGAACCGCCACAGATAATGCCTTGCCTTCTCATGAGGCTCCGGGCTGGCAATGGGATGTACTTCGTAGCCTCTCGGATCCAGCGCTCCTGTAATTCGTTTAATATTACCACCTTTTCCTGCTGCATCCCAGCCTTCATAGGCAATGATTACCGGCACTTTCTTCCGATACAGACGATTGTGAAGCTCTCCAAGACGGGTCTGCAGCTGCTTTAATTCTTCCTGATATTCTTCATCTGCCAGCTCTTTGTCCAGCGGGATCTCGGAGAGCAGCGGCATCTTTTCCAATGGAAAAACATTTTGCAGAAGCGGCACCGCCATATCCCGGTTATTAAATGCAATGTCAATTCCCTGGGTCAGTGTCTCCAACACCTGCAGTTCCGTCCATTTCTTTGATTTGGCATCAATGATGTACCAGGGTGCCGACGGCATACTGGTATCTTTCATATAGGAAGAAAATGCATCCACACATTTTTCATAATGGTGATTCTGCCACATGTCATTTCTATTAACACGCCACATGGTGTCTTTTTCCTCTGCCAGATGTTTGATCCGTTTCTTCTGCTCTTTTTCTGAAATATGCAGGAAAAATTTCATAACCAGATATCCATTATCCGTCAGCTGACGCTCAAACCGGCGAATGCTCTCGATCCGTTTCGTATATTCTGATTCCTTCAGTTCGCCGCGCAGGTAATCGCCTACCGTTTCACCCATCCAGCCAGAATCCAGAAATACAAATTTTCCCGCTTCCGGAATCTTTGCAAAATGCCGGTACAGAAACGGCCGCCGCTCCTCTTCCTCAGTTTTCTTCTCCATAGATTCCACTTTAAAGAACCGCGGATCAATGTTTTGGATAATCTCTCCGATGCAGCTTCCCTTTCCAGCCGTTCCCCAACCCTCCATAAGTACCAGTACCGGAACCTTCTTTTCTTTAATGAACATCTGCTGCCGTGCCAGCTTATCCCTCGCTGCAATAAGACGTTTTTTCAGCTCCTCTTCCTCTGGTTTCTCTGTAGCTTTCCATTCTCTCAGCATGTGTGTACCCCCTGATTTGGTTATTTTATAACTCCACTCCAAAAACGCTCTTCAAAATATTCCAATAAAAACAGCGGAACTGAATTAAGTATTGCCAGTATTCGTTCTTCCGGTGCATTTATGTACATTTCTTTCTGTGCATGATAGATGTTTAGCTGATTTAACTCTTCTATAAATTCTTTATATGTACATTTTGTCTTTTTTCTTACAATTAATCCTGCCTGTTTTACACTTGCCCGACAGGCTGCACCCCACATTTCTTCTGTTAGACTCGAAAATTTTTCATAATCAGATTTTTCAAAAAACAAGTGTTTATATCTCGGCATACTTTCCAGAGTAATAAATAATCGTTTATATTCTTCTTTATCCTTGCTTATCTCTTTCAAAGACTCAATCATCGGATACGATATATATAATTTCCCATATTCCGTCTCGTTTTGAAAAACAAGCAGCATTCGCTCCAAAAGATCTCTTTTATTTTTTACTTCCGGCATGCCAAGCCTGATACACAGTTCGTTGGCTTCTTCTAACGTCTCCTCGCTGAATTGTGCAGCATGTCCATCATAATCAAAAAACAGATATATTTCTGAAAAATCACTTGCTTTCAAATTTTCGGCTGCAATTCTCTGCCTCGCCTCTTCACTCATTTCTTTCAAAAGATCAATCACATTTGTTTCAAATTCGTCATCAATCAATCGCTTCCACAACATGTATATATTTCCATCGGCAGGAAGATGGAAGGTTTCTACTTCATAAAACCTTGATAAATATACATGTTTCATATTATTAAGTAGATCTTCCTCCGCCTGAATTCCTTCATAAATAAACGCTATCTTCTTTTTATCAAAATAGCTCATTAAATGCCCCCGCTTTATACATTTTCTGCAAATTATGTGCTTCTCTCAATGCTTTTCTTGTCCGTTTATAAAAAGGAGTAATCTCATTATCTTTCAAGATATAGTAACAATCCGGTCTTAACAATTCATTTGTTATGATATCTGTATTATGTGTTGAAACAATAACCTGTACCTCTTCCATATCTATCAATATTTTTAAAATATTCTGTGCAAGTTCCGTATGATAAAATGCGTCAAACTCATCCAGATACATAAATTTAATATCCTTTCGGCACAAATACCAATAAAAGAAAAACACCAGCGATCTTGTTCCGCTTGAGCAAAGAGGTGATAATTTTACTGTACGCTCGCCAAATTTACAGTAAATATTTTTTCCTTCTTCATCTTCCAAAACTACCAGATGATATGAAATCCCCAGTTGTCTCAGAAACTGTTCTAATTCTTCCACACCATGTTCCTGCTCACAAATCAGGCTGAATACACTCCCTGTAATATCAGTAAATCCTGCATACTTTCTAATATCGGTCGATGTTGATATGAGCATTCCTTTTACAAATTCTACAAATTTTATAAATATTTTTGCATCATCGTCTTCTGCATTTAAAGTTGTGTTCGCATAAATATACCGTACCAATGACATATTGGAATTGATATTATCCCTATTTACATTTTCTGCTCCCGACAGATGAATTAAAAGATCTTCCCCATCTTTTTTTAACACGGTTTTTCCATCAATCCACACCTGTTCTCTCCTGATCGTCTGCACATCACTTTTATCGTATACATATTTCACACTATGCTGATCAAACTGAAACAAATATGAAAAATGAGCTTCTTTATCTTTTGTATCTAAATTGGTATATAAACCATTTCTTACAGATGTATTTCTGCTATCCGTAATATGATTGGTAATATCCAAAATTGCGTTTCCAAGATTCGATTTTCCAGATGCATTATACCCCACAACTGCAGCCGTCTTTACTAACCCATTCTGTATTACATTATTATTGAATTCATAATTTTTCCCGCTTTGCAGAGAAAAAACCAATTCATCCCTGAAATTCATAAAATTTCTTACTCTAAATTCTTTTAACATTTTTTCGCCTCCTCTGCTTTTATTATATGCTGGAAATACTGGCAACGCAATTTATTTGTAATTTTTCTGCAGATCTTCCGCAAAAAAATTACCTCTTATATTTTCCAAACAAAAACAATCGTAAAATCCCCGCATGGTCAATGATGTAGATAAGCGCTGCCGTGATGGCACTCATGACTACAAATGCTGCGCCTGCATAGAGCAGTCCTTCTACGCTCCAGAAAGTATAAATAATCCCCTCCGGATTCAGTACTTTCGCAAACTGGTAATGAAGAACATAGATTTCCAGCGTATAAAGTCCCAGCTGTGCAAGTCTCTGTTTTGCCCGGCAGTCTTTCCAATCCAAAACTGCCCGAATCAGCCAGAAACATCCAAGGAAGGAAGCAATGGTCTGTACCCCAAGCATCACAATGCCAATCACCGTCACCAGATCCAGTTTCACGACCATCATTAGAAATACGATACCACCAATCCAGGCTGTCCACCGCTGCAGCCGCACCGGTACATACTTTTCCACCAACTCCTCATGCATTCCAACAAAATATGCCACGGTGTAATAGGGGAGATAGATCACCAGAATGGACGGACTTAAGAACATCACACCTACCAGATATGCTGCCAGAATCACGCCGCATCCCAGGAACCAGATCACCCAGAACACCATTTCTTTGCCTCTGCCCCACAGATTCTGAATCAGTTGTGCTGCATAAGCCAGCAGTGTAAATAAAAACAGTGTCATTAAAAACCACAAACCATAGTCCAGCTGAAACAACACCGTCTTCAATGCCCGCGGCACATAAGTCAGATGCTGCAGCACCAGCCAGGAAAAAAATGGAAGAAGATATGCCAATGCCCGCTTTTTCATGCGCACGCTAAATTGTTCTACACTCTGTATTTTCGTCCCTTTTCCTGCCAGATATCCACTGACCAGAAAAAATAATGGCATCTGGATGGATTTGATCACATCATAGAGATAGGGATCCGTCATATGATTATGGACCTGTACGTGTCCGAACATGACCAGTAAAATGGCAATTCCTTTCAGACAGTCCAGAGATTCGTTCCGTTCTTTCATGTAGATACCTCATTATCTTCAATCCACGGGCACCCGAGTATGGGGATATAAGCGTCTGTGAGCGGAACCGCTTCCGCTAAGTCCTCGATCCAGCGGCACTAACACTCGAACATCGCATACTGCTCGTTCTCGTGAAGTGCCGGGACTGCGGACGTTCCTTTCACAGACACTTATATCCCCACACCCGTTTGCCCGCCACTTTCACTATTAATCTTATATTTCAGTTTATCACAGTGATTGTCACCCGGCAAGGAATGTGTTAGACTATTTAGAGTTATACACTTGTTCACTATTGTGCCCATCAGGTCCGGAATGACAGCCTGGGAAAGGAACGTCCGCAGTCCCGGCACTTCACGAGAACGAGCCTCCGGCGACGTTTGAGTGTTAGTACCGTTGGATCGAGGACTTAGCGTAAGCGGTTCCGCTCACAGCCTGTCATTCCGAACCTGATGCTCATCTTGAGACAGGTGTATAACTCTGAATCGTTTAACACATTCACATGGAGAAAACACACTATGATAGAAAAGATTAAGAAAACACCGCTCTATCCGATTCTGGCGGGCATCTATCCGCGGATTCACAAGATCTATATCTGGCTGGTATGGCAGATTTGTTACCTGCTTCCGGTAGAGCATAACAAAATCGTCTTCAGCAACTTTAACGGCGGCGGCTTTGGCGACAACACCCGCTACATTGCAGAGGAATGCATCCGCCGGAAGATTCCTTATAAAATGTATTGGGTCTGTGAAAAGCCTGGCTGCACATTTCCGCCTGAACTAACCATCATCCGACCCAACACAGCAGCTTTCGTCTATCACATGGCAACCGCCGGTGTCTGGGTGGACAATACGAGAAAGCTTTATTACTTCAAAAAGAAAAAAAGTCAGACTTACATCCACACCTGGCATGCAGGTCCCGGTCTGAAGCGAATCGAACGTGATGCAGGCAGCGGACTTTCCAAAGAATACATTGCCTATGCCAAAAAAGATTCCAAGGCTATCGACCTGCTTCTGTCCAACTGCAGATTCTGGACCCAGTGTTTTAAGAGCTGCTTCTGGTACGATGGTCCGATTATGGAAAAGGGACTTCCCAAAAATGATCTGTATTTCCAGGATCAGACCCCTCTTCGCAGCATGATCCGTGATTACTACCATCTTCCTCAGGATATAAATCTGGTGCTCTATGTACCGACCTGGCGTGAGAACCGGAAACTCAATGCTTATCATCTGGATTTTGATGGATGTATCAAAGCCTTCGAGGAACGCTTCGGCGGCAAATGGGCCATGCTGGTCCGCATGCATCCTAATGTAAATGCAGCAGACTTCGACATTCACTACACGGACCGGATTATCAATGCTTCTCCGTATCCGAACAGTCAGGAACTCCTGGCTGCCGGAGACGCTGTCATCACAGACTACTCCTCCTGCGGATTTGATTATCTGCAGCTTGACCGCCTGTCCTTTTTCTATGCAGAGGACTATGATCAGATGAAGCGTGACAAAGGATATTATATGGAGCTCTCTGAGCTTCCGTCTCCGATTGCTTTCAATAACGGACAGATGTTGAAAAACATTCTTGATTTCTCATGGGAGGAATACGAAGAAAAAAGAAAAACCTTTATGGCAAAGATGGATTACTACGATGACGGCCATGCATCCGAAGCGGTAGTTGATTATATTTTGAATTTAAAATAATGCAAAGTACGAGGGGCTGTCGCACTAACGTGCGGCAGCTCATTTTATATATCCAACACAAAACGCCGAGCTTCGAAAAGCCCGGCGTTCGTGGTATAATCAGTTTATGCGACTAAACAAAATAATACAGAGGGATTATACCTCATTTTCGCTGTATTATCAAATCAAACTTCCGCTGGATTTAGAGATTTCTATTCCATCTGATGATCCAGTTCGTCTGGTAAGTGCCTTTGTGGAGGAAATGGACCTTTCTGAACTATATAAAACTTATGGCAGGATCAGAAAAAATCAGGCAACGCCGCGTCAGATGCTGAAACTCGTTATCTATGCAGCAATGAATCGAATCTACTCAAGTCGAGATATCCGAAAAGCATGTAAACGGGATATCAACTTTATGTATCTCCTTGAAGGAATGCCTGCTCCTGATCATGCAACGATTGCGCGTTTTATCTCCCTACATTTTTCTGCCTGCGCAAAGGTTCTGCTTGCCCAAATGTCAGATCTGCTCTATCTTCTTGGTGAGATTTCGGGAAAGACCATTTTTATTGATGGCACCAAGATTGAATCGGCGGCCAATAAATATACATTTGTATGGAAACGGGCTATTACGAAAAATCAGGCCCGGTTATACACAAAACTAACTTCTTTTGTAGCTGAATGCGAAGAACTCTATGGAATCAGAACCGTATACCATGACCAGATATCCATCCACACATTAAAACGGTTAAAAAAGCAGTTGTGCCGCGTCAAAGTACAGGAGGGAATTGTGTTCGTGCATGGAATTGGACGTAGAAAAACACAGTTGCAGAAATCCCTGGAACAGCTGGATCAATATCTGGAGAAACTAAAGGAATATACGAAAAAACTGTATACGCTTGGAGATAGAAACAGTTATTCCAAAACAGACCCGGATGCGACCTTCATGAGAATGAAAGAAGATGCGATGCTGAATGGACAGTTAAAACCTGCTTATAACATCCAGCACGGAGTGGACTCTGAATACATCACATGGATTGATATTAGCCCGCGTCCAACCGATACATGCACCCTGATCCCTTTTTTGAAAGATATGGAGAGTCACTTAGGATTTAAATATTCAGAAATCGTTGCAGATGCCGGATATGAAAGTGAAGAAAACTATCTTTTCATTGAGGGAAACGGACAGACCGCCTATATAAAGCCGCAGAACTATGAGATTTCGAAAACCCGAAAATACAAAAAAGACATCAGCAGAAGAGAAAACATGGAGTATCACGCAGACAGAGACAGCTATATCTGTCGGAATGGAAGGGAACTGACTGTTACAAATGAACGCAGAAGTAAAACAACCAGCGGATATGTCAGTGTAAAAACTTATTACAGAAGTCCAGACTGTACCGGCTGTCCTTATAAAACGGAATGTATCAAGGGAAACAACTGCAAAACACCTATGGAAAAACGTAATAAAGTGCTGATGGTCTCGAAGACGATGAGTCAAAAACGTGCAGAAGATCTGGAACGGATCACAAGTGAGTATGGAACGATGCTCCGTATGAATCGCAGTATTCAGGCCGAAGGTTCATTTGCTGATGTAAAGGAAGACATGAATTTTCGAAGATATCTGTACCGAGGAAAAGCAAATGCACTGGCAGAGAGCATCCTTTTGGCGATGGGACGAAACATCAATAAGCTTCATTGCAAGATTCAGACCGGAAGAACGGGGAGTCATCTTTTTTCATTAAAGACAGCATAGATTTTAATGGTTGAAAACAAAACAGTTTGAAATCAGGCATGCCGAAAGGGATGTCTGGGAATGAACTGTGTTTATAAGGGATGGGGCAAATCACAACCGATTTCGCCCCCATTTGGGCATAAAGCAGGGCTGCCGCCCAGCAAAAAATATTTGCTAGTGCGACAGCCCCCCTTTTTATGGTTCTGACAAACAGTCACTTTCTATTCTTCCGGGCAGATAGCAGCAAAACCTTATATTCTGCCCGATGAGTCAACACAATTATCTGAAAATCCCCCAGAGAAACTATATTCAAGTCGTCAATTGGATATATAGGAAAAATGTAATATCCTCTACCCATGAAACCACTAACATCTGGGCAGAGAAAAAAGCGCGGCCGTCTGTATCTCCAAATGTCTTTTATATATAGCAGCTGAAATGAACTTTTAAGGTTTCTGATAAAATGTTTGGGCATGACACAGAATAAGTATGCCATATGCCCAGCACTTCCAGCAGAAAAATTGAACACAAATGATTTCTTTGCTTAGATTGCATTTCTGATTACTATTTCATCTATCTTTTCGTATTTTTCGCCCATCCGGCCACCGTCAGCGCCACCAGACTTCCCACCACCATCACTGTTTTGGTCAGTCCGTCTCCCAGTCCCAGTACCCCTGCACCGGTCTGCAGAAACATATAGAGGAACATGTGAAGGCACAGAATCGGTAACGTCTGCCGGCCCACCAGACCACATGCCCGTATCACTTGCGGACATCTTACTTCCAGCCGGTCTCCGATGACGAATATAGTGTAGGAACCAAAGATTCCTACCGCCAGATAGAGAAGCATGCTCACTCCATAATTTCCACAGGACAGATTCACACTGCCGCTTAAAAATCCCAGCAGTAAAAAGAAGTTCAGGCACGCAATACCAAGACGGATATCGTTGGTCAGCGTCTTCACACCGCCCCATTCTTTTAATTTCTCCCCTGCCGCAAAGAACACGGCAAAATAGGGCACTGCTTCCAGACTCCAGGGCAATAACAGCGGCGTCGCATAATGCCAGATCACTGATACGACAAGACCTCCTCCCAGCAGCCAGTATTTTTTCTGACTCCTGCTGATGAGTCCGTACCAGGCATAGACAAGGAACAACGCTGTCAGAAACCAGAGCGGGGAATTTAAAAGATCCATCAGCACCGGATTGGAGCTGGCATCACAGACTCTCCACATCTGGTTCCGGGAATAGAGGATTCCGAACAGAGAAGCAAGTTTTAAATCTCCCGGTATTCCGCCCAGCACACAATCCTTTACCCAGAAAAACACCCAGAGAAAGGCACTGGTTCCAAAGTAGGGAATGAGGAGGCGTTTTGCTTTTTTCAGAAGAAACGTTCCATAGGATTCTCCTTCTTTTACCCGAAAGGTATAACCGGCTGCCACAAAGAAAATAGGCATATAGAACATGCCGCCATAGTAAGTGACAAGTCCAAGTCTGCAGCCAGCATGCACCAGCAGCACCACCAGGATACCCATGGCTTTTCCAAAATCCAGCCATTCCAGCCGTCCGGAAGAATACAGCCCAAAATTCTTAGGATGGGCATTATTCGTGTTTTCTAAACATCCGTTCTTCAATGAAGGCTTCTCCTTTCTTTCCCAACGGTTCCACATATCGTACAGATAATTCCGATAGCAGCCCGGTAACTGCACTGATCAGAATCAGATTCAGGAAACAGGTCAGATTATAACCATACAGCGGTTCTGCAATCAGGAAGAACCAGGACCCCAACGTGGCAATGACCAGAAAATGAATCAGATACAGGGAATAGGAAATTCGTCCCAGATACCGAAATACTCCCAAGGAGAAAAACTGCTGCACTGGCTCCAAATTAAGCACAGAAAACACAAACAACAATACCCCAAACAGGTGATAGTAATTGACAAATACAAAAGGCAAAATTCCCCAGATCGTTCCCTCGTAGCCAAATCCTGCAGAAGGGTAGCACATGAAGTAAAGTCCTACTGCGAAAAACACCCAGTTCAGCACTTTACTGCTGCATATATTTTCTTTCACTTTCCAGTTTGTATACATAAAATCACAAAGCACATATCCGAGGAAAATACCGATAAAATCTGTTCTGAGCAGCGCCACTGCCAGCACTCCGTAAACAATCCAACGCCATTTTTTCCCACTTAGCAATGCCGCGCATCCATAATCAAGATAAGCACCAAGAAACAGCATCTGCAGGG
This sequence comes from Clostridiaceae bacterium Marseille-Q4143, assembly GCA_018228645.1. Classification (GTDB taxonomy): domain Bacteria; phylum Bacillota; class Clostridia; order Lachnospirales; family Lachnospiraceae; genus Hominiventricola; species Hominiventricola filiformis. The sequence goes on along the minus strand of CP073693.1, from coordinate 1,724,297 downwards.
TCCACAGCACTCCATTATATTTGTTTGTTCCGAATAAAAAGCAGCCATACAGGGATTCCTTAAGCATTTCCGCAAAAGACGGTGCAAAGGCATTGAACCCGGCAAACCACTCTTCAGAACCGGCCAGTGCTGCCGCAGGACCATTTTGATAAAGCCCCAGTGCCATGGCAAGCCAGATGACCACATTCACTACAAGTACCGTCGGCATCAGCCGGAAATACCGTTTTGCCGCGCTTCTTTTTAACCGGTTCTTATCCCCGATCGCGAAAAAACTTCTGCACAGTACAAAGCCACTGATCACAAGAAACAGCCGTACCGCTGTATTTCCGTTAAAGAAAAGATTGAGCGGTGATTTTCCAATGACAACATCCAGATTGTCCGGCAGATGGCAGGCTTCCGGCTGATAGTGATACATGCCATAATAAAAGGCAAAGACAAAATGGGTCAGGAACACGCACACACATCCAAACCCCTTCAGTCCGTCCAGGTAGACTAATTTATTCTGCTGCATAGATCCACCACTTTCGCTTTTTTCAGAAGGTGTGCTGCGAACACTACCAGAATTCCAAGCTGAATCACTGCAAATACCCACATAGGCATCATGGATTCCCCATTCACCGCCTCCTGGTATCCGGCAAAGGTTACGATCTGTAAAAATACCGGCACCAGGAACCATTTCGGCTCTGTAAATACAAAAATCACCGCCAGCACACAGAACAGATAACCTGCGGTCTGATCCATATAGGGCAGGAAATATGCGGCAGCAAGGCCAAAGAACAACATCAGTTCCAGAATCATGGGAGACTTCTGTTCTTCCCATTTGCTTTGGGAAAATACCCACACACCGATCACCAGAAGTCCCAAAGTCAGGAAAAGGCCTACCGTGGCAAGCGGTTCGAAGGACTGCCCCTGCATGGACGTATTTCCAATGATCTCATAGATATTGGGCCAGTGGAAGGTCGTCAGCGTATATCCAGCTCCCATCCATGCCCGGTAACTGTATACAGCACGGGCTGCAGCCGCCATAATCGGCAGCACCAGCTGCAGATTGTTCAGTTTTCTCATCTGCCACAGCAGCATACAGACTGCAAGGAATCCCACATACCGCACATGCAGAAGCAGTGCCGCGGACAATACCACCGAAAACAGCCATCCACAGCCATTTTCCAGAAAAAGAAGCGCACTTACTATAAGCAGGGCTCCAACACAGGCATTATTTCTTAAAATCGTTCCATCCGCAATCACCGTCGGAAGAATCAGTAACACACTGTAGGTCAGAAGACTCTTCCGTCTGTTTCCGGTCATCTGATAAACAAGCACGGCACCTGCCACCGCCAGATACCATTCCGCCAGCAGATAAAGGGGATGCGGCATACCGCTGTCCGGGAACGAAGTGCGAAGCACCAGTCCCACGCCCGTGATGCAGACCGCCAATAATGCTTCCAGAAAATCAAAGGTCATTCCTGCAATCCGGAATTTCCGAAATAGCAGCTCTCTTAAGAAGTTATCCACCTTCATCGAAGAATCTCCCTCCCTTCTTCCACATTGTCTGCAAGAATATTCCCCGGGTCGTGGATATATTCCCACAGATCAAGACCGATCCGCACCAGAAGAAACAGCTGGATAAATGCCAGCGCTCCGTAGGATACCAGAGGCAGCTGTTTGGTCAGATACTGGGCATAGCCCACTACCGTCAAAAAGGAGGCCGTGACAAACAGTGGAAAACGCTTCGGTCGTAGCAGCGTATAGATCAGTAAAAATGCATCCGTCACATAAAGATACCGCTCATGCATATGGGGAATGAAATACGTAGTCAGCATACCGAAAAAGATAACCATCAAAATCACATATTCCCTTGTGACCTGCACCTTCTGATAGGCCAGATAGAACATGACCATCATGAGAATTCCAAGGATCAGCAGCATACCTGCTTTCACATACTCGTCCAGGAAGAAATTATTTCCTATGATCTGATAAATGTTCGGGAACTTGATGGACAGAGACCATCGGTCCTTTCCCCCCTGAAATGCATAAATGCCGATCAGTTCCTTAAAAGGACGCCCGGCAATCCATGCCGGAAGAATGCCCACAAAATACATAACCGGAATCGTGATAAAATGTTTTAGATCCACCTTTTTCCTCACCCAGAGAATCACCAGAAACGGAAAAATAAACAGCGTCTGTAATTTTACCGCAAAAGCCGCTCCGTAGAACCACATCCCCATCCAGGTCCGGTTATTCATGAGATAATATACACTGGCCAGAATAAGCAGCGTGTAAATAATATCGCACTGTGACCAGACTGCTGCATTTAAAATCACCGTTGGAAGGAACAGGAACACGCCATAAGCCAGATATCCCCGCTTTCTGCTGCCGCTGCACTCTGTCACCATCCGTCCGATAAGGGCCGCCCCTGCAAAATCCAGCAGACAGCAGAGTCCTTTAAAAGCAGTCATGGCATTGACCGGGAGCAGTGTAATGAAATACAAAATATACATAACCGGCGGCGCGTAGTCGTAAAAATCATCTGCCAGTGCCCTGAATCCCCCTTCGGAAAGCCGGGTCAGCCAGTCACTCCAGTAGACGCTCCAGTCCTCCGCCACAAAGGTGCGGACCGCCAGCCGGACTGCCACCGCCAGTATGGTAATCAGTACCAGAAACAAAAGATCCGATTTTTCTGTTTTTTTCTCCTGATTCATAAAATAAACTCCTGTATACAAAGCCGGCAGACGAAAGACGCAATCCTCTTTCCGCCTGCCGGCGACCATTTACTAATTCAGTACTTTTTCAATAATATATCTCGGACGTGCTTTGGTCTCTAGGTAGATCTTGCCGATATACTCACCAATCACACCGATGGCCAGAAGCTGCAGGCCTCCGATGGCCCAGATGGATACAATGAGGGACGTCCATCCGATACTGGTATGTCCAAGAAAATGCTGTACCAGAGAATAGATCAGCATACCGATGCTGCACAGGAAGATAAACAATCCCAGAAATACAATAAACCGGATCGGCTTCGTGGACAGGGATGTAATACCATCAATAGCCAGTGCCAGCATCTTCTTCAGCGGATACTTGGACTCTCCTGCCATACGCTCATGGCGCTCATAAGTCACCACATCCGTCTTGAATCCGATCATGGGAACGATACCGCGGAGGAACAGGTTCACTTCTTTATACTTCGCCATCTCTTCCAGCGCACGTTTGCTCATGAGACGATAATCTGCATGATTGAAAACGATCTCTCCGCCCATCATACTGATCATATGATAGAAACTCTCTGCTGTGAACCGTTTGAAAAAGGTATCTGTCGTACGCGCGGAACGCACACCATAGACAATCTCACAGCCATCATAATATTTTTCCACCATCTGATCGATAACGTCGATATCATCCTGCAGATCTGCATCCAGGGAAATGGTCATATCTGCATACTCTTTGGCAGTCATCAGTCCGCCAAGCAGCGCATTCTGATGCCCTCTGTTTCTGGAAAGCTTGACTCCTGCAAAGATTGGGTCCTGCTCATGAAGCTCTTCGATCATGGACCAGGTACGGTCTTTGGAACCATCATTTACAAACATAATCCGGCTGTCTCTGGAAATCAGATTCCGTTCCATGAGACTTTCCATCTTTTCTTTCAGCCTTTTGGAAGTCTCCGGAAGCACTTCCTGCTCGTTATAGCAGGGCACTACCAGATACAAAATATCATTCTTTTCTCTTTCCATCATTCTCTTCCTTACAGTCCGCGGATATATTCCTCAATGGCATCATGCCAGTCTGCAAAACGGAAATCTCCGGTCAGACGGAACATGAAGTTATCAAGAATCGAGTAAGCCGGACGATTGGCAGATGCCGGGTTGTCTTTTACATACTCTTCCGTGGTAATATGGTCAACTTTGGTGCTCTTTCCTGCCAGGCGGAAAATCTCGTCCGTGAAATCTGCCCAGTTGGTATCTCCTTCACAGGTACCGTGGAAAATGCCGTAGTTCTCCGTCGGAAGCAGATAAGCCATAGCCTTTGCCAGCTCTGCTGCACTGGTCGGAGTTCCCAGCTGATCTTTCACCACGCGGACCACGTCATGGTTTTCGGACAGTTTCAGCATGGTTTTTACAAAGTTATTGCCATCGCCGTAGAGCCATGCAGTACGGATGATGAAGAACTCTTTTGCAAACTGCTGTACGAATTTCTCACCAGCCAGTTTTGTCACACCGTAAGCACTCTGGGGATCCGGAGTATCGAATTCGGTGTAGGGTCTGGTTCCGTGTCCGTCGAAGACATAGTCCGTAGAAATATGAAGCATCTTTGCGCCGACTTCCGTTGATGCGATACTTAAGTTTCTCGGTCCTAATGCATTGATTTTCCATACGATGTCACCGGCAGTCTCGCATCCGTTTACATTGGTAAATGCAGCACAGTTCAGGATTGCATAGGGTTTTACCTCTCTTGCCAGCTCCATGACTTTGTCAATATCGGTGATGTCAAGTTCTGCCACATCGGTATTCACCAGTTCATACTCGCTGTGGGGCGCCAGTTCCTTATTGATTGCTCTTCCAAGCTGTCCGTTACATCCTGTGATGATCAGTTTTTTCTTCATTTTTTTCCTTCTCCTTTTTCAGTTCCTGCTCAAGGTCCTGCAGTCTTTTTTCATTCAGTGCCACCATCTGATCCAGTGTCCGCACACTGTTGGACAGACGGGACAGCGCTACTGTCAGCGAAAATATAATCAACAGCGAAAAACAAAATCCCAGAAAGAAGATCATGTTTACCGGTGCATAGATTCCCAGAAAATTCGATACGATATTTAAAAGTACCGGAGCACAGTCAAAGATCAACAGTGCCGCCAGCACCATCATCCAGACCAGTGCATATTTCAGCTCCAGGCTCCGTTTCCGTATCATATTAACCAGAACCGCCAGAATCGCCAGAATGGCAATTGCAATGACGATCTGAAGTTTCAGTGTCATCATAATCCCACTCTCCTCTCTAGCGTCTTAAGATTTCCATAAAAATTGCAAGGGTTACTTTTATCATATAATAAGCGGATTTCGGTCCTGCAATAGAGGAAGTTCCCTCTTCTCTCTCCCTCATAATCACCGGAAGCTCCGTTACTTTCTTCTTTTTCCGAAGAATCGCCACCACACTCTCCGGTTCCGGATAGTCTTTCGGATAATTCTCCGCATAAATCTTCATGACATCCCGGTTCACCATCCGCATGCCGGATGTGGGATCTGTCACTCTCGCCCCGGTCACCAGACGGATCAGGGTGGAAAAATACCGGATGCCCACTCTCCGCAATCCGGAAGACTGGAATCCTTCTTTCTCAATAAAGCGGGAGCCGATGACCATATCACTGCCTGTTCGCACCAGTTCTTCCGCCATCTGCTCGAGATAAGCCGCATCGTGCTGTCCATCCCCATCAAACTGCACTGCCACGTCATAATGGTTCTGACAGCCGTAAAGGTATCCCGTCTGCACCGCTCCGCCAATGCCAAGATTCACGGAAAGATTCACATGATTCAATCCGTTTTTCTGGCATACCTGCAGCGTATCATCTGTAGAACAGTCGTTGATGACCACATAATCAAAACCCGGCGCGTGTTCTTTTATATCCTGTACTGCCCGCAAAATACTCCCACTCTCATTGAAAGCCGGAATAATTACAAGTTTTTTCATACTTTTTTCTTCTCCTGATTAGGTTCACTACCCTTTATTGTACCACAGATCTTACCGGATGACAAACTGTGACAGCACCCGCACTACCCTGCACAGATCCGTTACCCATGCAAAAGGAACATGATTTTCCACCAGCGCCCGGTGTCCTTCCATCATAGATTCCACATAGGCCCCCAGACTGTTGGTGCTGGTACCGCCATGGGACATATAAATCAGTATTTCCGGTAAATAAGAAAGTGTTACCTCTTTCCGGTATAAAATGCGGACCATAAACTCATAATCCCCGGAAATCCGGTAATCTGTCCGGTACAGACCGAACCTGTCGTAAACCTCTTTTTTCAAATACAAGGTCGGATGTCCCGGCATCCAGCCGCTTCGAATTACACCCTGACCCTGATGCCATTTCCGGACGATCCGGTCACCATCCATATAGCAGAGATCTCCATGCACGCCATCCGTGCCCTCTTTTTCCATGATCTCCACCATACGCATGAGTACGCCCTCATCTGCATACCGGTCAAAACAGCAGCCCACAATCTCACCTGTTGCCATGCGGATACCTTTATTGATGGCATCGTAGATACCATTGTCCTTTTCCGACATCCAGGAAATGCGGCCCGGCTCTTTTTCTTCCAGTTCTTTTAAAAGATCCACCGTGCCGTCCGTGGACCCGCCGTCCACAATAATGTGCTCGATATTCGGATAGGTCTGTTTTTTCACCTCTGCGAAAATCCGCTTCAGATTTTCAATATCATTATAGGTAGTGGTTACTACCGATACTTTTGGAAATGTATTCATCTATTCTCCCTGACCCCACAGCCTGTGATACAGCGCTGCATATTCCATAAAACGGTCATTTTTCTCATATTGTACCGCCCTCGTAAGGCAGTCTTCTTTTCTCATGGGATGCTCCCGTTCGGCAAGGATTGTCTGCCGCAATGCCTCTGCATCTCCTTTTCTCACCACCCGGCCACAGGTCTTATCGAGACTCTCCGGGCTTCCTCCGGTCTCAAAGGTAATGACCGGCGTTCCGCAGGATAATGCCTCCAGATTGGTGGTCGGAAAATTATCCTCCAGCGTGGCATTGACAAACACATCTGCCATGGAATAGTATCCAGCCAGTTCTTCCGCATTTTCCGTCCGGGTGATGCCAATGATCTCTTCTGGCAGTTCCCTGATCTGCTTTTCGTTTAATCCAATCAAAATGATCTTACAGTCTTCCGGCAGTTTTTTCGCAAGCCCGCAGAAATAAGATAGTCCTTTCCGCCGCTCCCACACATTGGCTACACCGAGAATCACAAAACTATGCTCCAACCCCAGTTTTTTCCGGAGATCATTTTCTGTTGGCCGGAAAATCGCCTGATCTACCCCATTAGGAATGACCTGTACTGGATAGTCTTTTAAGAAAGACTGTTTCACTTCGTCCGCCAGCCATCGGGAGGGCGTCACAATGGTAAGGTTCGCCACACCGGTAAATGCCGCCTTTTTTCTTTTATAATTGTTCGCCGTATTATTTTTAAATAATGCATAAGGATAAGTATTTCGATACTCTTTGCAGTCTTTGCATCCATCCCGCCACTGTCCACAGTTGTTATAATCATAGAACGCACAGTGCCCGGTGTAAGGCCAGCAGTCGTGAAGGGTCCACACCACCGGCTTTCCCGCTTTTTTCAGATAGTCAAATAAGAGTTCCGTCTGCAGGACAAATCCATGAATGTTGTGAAGCTGAATCACGTCCGGATTCCATTCCTCGATCTTACGGATCAGTTTTCTGGTAGCTGATGCCGATGCGAATCCATGTTCGCCCTTAAAAAACGTAGACAACACATGAATTCCCATGCTGACCGGAGAGCCAAAGCAAAATGCATGTACACCTTTCGGCGCGGTTCTTCTGCCATAGGCAATGAGGCAGTCATCTCCCTGTTTTTCCAATGTATGATAAATATCCACAGTAATGCGCCCTACGCTGCCGCTGCCGCATACGGTGCTGATCTGTAAAACTTTCATTCCTGGCCTTTCTGTGCTATACTCTTTTTAACTTTAGTATAAGCGAGGTAATTCAATGATAATCATACAACCTTCCGGCGGTTTATGCAATAGAATGCGGGTGATTAATTCCGGATGGAAACTGGCCCGGGAACGGAAAGAAAAGCTTCAGATTCTGTGGAACTGCAATGCAGAGCTGAATTGCCCCTTTGAGTCATTATTTCAGCCGGTGACCGAATTTAAAATCACCAGCATTCATTCCGTGGCTGATCCGCGAAAGCTCTTTCACCAGAAGACGGCAAAAAATTATCTGACCAACGAAACCATTCTGGCACACCGGAATTCCGATGGGTGTCTGGATCCAGATTATGTGGCATCTCTTACCGGAAAAACATATATTTTTACCTGGGAATGGTTTTATCCCTCCGAAGACTATCACCTCTTCGTTCCCACCGATCGGCTTCAGAAACGGATCGACAGCATCACTTCCCGCTTCGGTTCTTCCTGCGTCGGCGTGCACATCCGCCGCACAGACAACCAGCCTGCCATCGGCAAAAGCTCCACGGATGCCTTTATCCGTTCCATGAAGCAGGAACTGGAAGCTGATCCGGCGACGATGTTCTATTTGGCCACCGACGATATGGAAGAAGAGAAACGGCTTCGGGAAGCATTCCCGGGACGGATTCTCTCCAATGAGAACCGCTGCCTCCGCCGCGACAGCATAGATGGCATGCACGACGCCCTGCTCGACCTCTACTGCCTTGCTTCCACCCGAAAAATCATCGGAAGCTTTTTCAGTTCTTTTACGGACATCGCAGCGGATATGCACCATATTCCGAAGGTGATTGCGAGAGAGTAAATTTAGTGCAGCACCCCCCACTTCTCCGGCAGTTCCATGGTTTTATACTGCCAGAGGAGTTTTTCCAATTCATAAATGGCCGGCGTCAGGAATTTATTTTTGTGGTAGACCAGCTTGAACTTCCGGTCCCATTCTTTATGTTCATTATAAAAAATCCGGACGCGCTGATGCCGTATCTCATGTTTTAAAAGACGCAGGGACATCACCGACAATACTTTATGATAAAGAACCGCATTGATGATGGTTCGCGGACAGTTCGCCTCCCAGGTCACTTTGATCGACAACCCGTGCCGTTCGGTATATTCTTCAAACAGCTTTCTTGTTCCACTTCCCTGTTCTCTCATGGCAAAGCTCTCGCCATCCAGTTCTTCCGTATGCAGCATTTCTTTTTCGTAAAACGGATGATGCACCCCCGCAGTCAGCACCAGCGAATCATCAATAATCGGAATCACAATGAGATCCGGAGAATGAATCTCTCCTTCCACAACTACTGCATCCAGTTCCGCTTTCAGAAGCTTCTGCTCAATTTCCACTGTATTACTCACGAAGGAATGCACTTCCAATCCCGGCACCGCCTGCTCAAGCTCCAGAATGATCTTCGGCGTCAGACAGGTTCCCACCGTCAGGGTACTGCCAAGCTTCAGCACCGGTGTCTGTCCCTGATTCCACATAATTTCCTCCAGCTCCCGGAACTGCATGACCACTTCCTGGGATTTTTCGAGCAGCAGTCTTCCCTGATCAGTCAGATACAGTTTCTTCCCCAGACGTTCAAATAACAGACAGTGATAGTGCTGCTCCAGCTCACGAACAGCCTGGCTCACCGTCGGCTGAGACAGATAAAGATGCTCCGCCGCCGCGCTCATGGTACCATACTCTGCCACGGCTAAAAATATATTCAGATGCCGAATAGTCATATGTTTTTCCTCTCTTTTATCTATAGGTAAAACCTATTATTTCTATCAAATAATATCATTTTTCAAATATATCAACAAGTGCTATAGTGAATGTACATACAAAAAAGGAGGAACCATCGTGGCAACATTAACCGTCAGCAAAGAGGAAGAAAAACGCTTAAAAGGCATGGGATTTCTGAGCAACAAGGGAACCGACAATTTCTCAGCCCGTGTCATTACTGTCAATGGAAAGGTAACCGCTGCTCAGCAGCGCTGTCTTGCAGAAGCCGCTGAAAAATTCGGAAACGGTATTCTTACATTCACTACCCGTCAGACCGTGGAGGTACAGGGCATCCCCTATGAAAATATTGACGCATTCCAGGAATATCTGGCAAAAGAAGGTCTGGAAACAGGAGGAACCGGTCCACTGATACGTCCGATTGTATCCTGCAAAGGAACCACCTGCCAGTATGGACTTCTGGATTCCTTCGCACTCTCCGAGGAAATCCACAAACGTTTCTACAAAGGATACCGCGCTTACAAACTTCCGCACAAATTTAAAATTGCAGTGGGCGGATGTCCCAACAACTGTGTAAAACCAAACTTAAATGACCTGGGTATTATCGGTCAGAGAATTCCGACCTATGATGCATCCCTCTGCAAAGGATGTAAGAAATGTTCTGTAGCAGAAGCCTGTCCCAACGGTGCTCCAAAACTGGTCGACGGCGTCATGCAGATTGATAAAGATATCTGTAAAAACTGCGGTCGTTGTGTCGGACACTGCCGCTTCGACTCCATCACCGATGGAGAATATGGATTCAAGATCTACATCGGCGGACGCTGGGGCAAACAGATCTCCCATGGAAAAGCACTCCACAAAGTATTCACTTCCAAGGAGGAAGCTCTCGATGTCATCGAGAAAGCTATTCTTCTGTTCCGTGACCAGGGCAAACCGGGCGAGCGTTTTGCATGCACCATCGACCGTCTTGGATTCGATAATGTAGAAAAACAGCTGCTCTCCAATGAACTGCTGGAAAGAAAAGAAGAGATTCTCAGTAAATAATCACACATATTGAAAAAGGACCGCTCCATACGAAGCGGTCCCTTTCTTATTCTTTCTATTATTCCTGAGCTGCCTCAGCATCCTCTGCCGGAACTTCTTCCTGTGCATCATCAGCTGCTGCATTTTCCTCGGTTGCATCCTCTGCTTCTGCATCTGCTGCATCAGCGTCCTCTGCTGCTTCCTCGGTCTCCTCACCTGCTGCCGGAGTTTCCTCCTCTACAGCAGTCTCTTCCTCAGTTGCATCTTCTGCTTCTGTAGTGTCCTCTGCCTCTGTGGTATCTTCTACCTCCTGGGTCTCCTCAGCCGGAGCAGTGGTATCTGCGGAAGATCCGCATCCAGTCATAGCAAATGCACTTAACATTCCTACGCAGCATAATACAAGCCATTTCTTTTTCATAGTCTTTTCCTCCTCGTTAGGCTTATTTTTTACTACGTGTGACAGGATACCGAATCTTTGTGTCCATTTTGTGTCCAAAAAATTAAGATTTCTTTAAGATTTTCGAAAAAATTAAAACTCAAAGACTGCAATTCCATATGCACTCAATGGATACTCCACATAATATTTCTGGTTATCGCAGTCGCCTTTTTTCGCCTCATATACTTCTGGACGCTTCCGTCCTTTTCCACCGAATTCTTTCGCATCACTGTCCAGAATCAGTTTATACTTTTTCTTCTTCGGCACACCAACACGGTAATCCGGACGCTCCATCGGCGTAAAGTTTACAACAAAAAGCAGACTCTTTCTCTTACTCTTGCTATATCTTACGAAACTGAAAATGCTTCTATAGCAGTCATCTGCATTGATCCACTGGAAGCCATCCCAGCTGTCATCCAGCTCATAGAGACAGCGGTATTTCTTATACATGTGAAGCAGTGCCTTCACAAAATTCTGCATGCCCTGATGACGTTCTTCTTTCAGAAGGAACCAGTCCAGCTCACGTTCTTCGCTCCATTCCTGCAGCTGTGCAAACTCATTTCCCATAAACAGAAGCTTTTTGCCTGAATGTCCGAACATGAACGCATAACCTGCTTTCAGGTTTGCAAACTTGTCATCCATATAACCTGGCATCTTGTTGATCATGGAACATTTCAGATGCACTACCTCGTCATGGGACAGTACCAGAATATAATTCTCACTGCACGCATAACTCATGGCAAAGGTCATCTTATTATGATTATCTTTCCGAAAATACGGGTCAAGCTTCATATATTCCAGGAAATCGTTCATCCAGCCCATATTCCACTTGAAGGTAAATCCAAGACCGTCATCTTTAACATCCTTCGTAACACCCGGCCATGCAGTGGATTCCTCCGCAATTATCATTGCTCCGTCATTTCTTCCACGGATGAGGGAATTCAGATGTTTAAAGAACCAGATGGCCTCCAGATTTTCCTTGCCGCCATATTTGTTCGGCACCCACTGACCGTCCTGTTTTCCGTAATCCAGATACAGCATGGATGCCACCGCATCCACACGAAGACCATCTACATGATATTCATTGAGCCAGAACAGCGCATTGGCAATCAGGAAATTCCGTACCTCTGATTTCTCATAATTAAAAATCTTGGTTCCCCAGTCCGGATGCTCCCCCTTTCGGCTGTCCGGATGCTCAAAGAGGGGCTGCCCGTCAAAATTCGCAAGACCATGCGCATCTTTCGGAAAATGAGCCGGAACCCAGTCCAGAATGACGCCGATGCCGTGCTTATGAAAATAATCCATCATATACTGGAAATCTTCCGGCGTTCCATAGCGGGATGTCGGTGCGAAATATCCAGTTACCTGATAGCCCCAGGAACCGTCAAAGGGATGCTCTGCGATTCCCATCAGTTCCACATGGGTATATCCCATATCCTTCACATACGCCGTCAGCTCTTCCGCCAGTTCTCTATAATTATAGAAGCCATCCTCATCCTCTTCATGGGGATGACGTTTCCAGGAACCGGGATGTACTTCATAGATGGACAATGCTTCCTCTGCACTGTTCCATGTCTTTCTCTTCTCCATCCAGCGCTCGTCATGCCAGATAAACTGACTGATATCTGCCACTCTGGATGCCGTACCCGGACGTTTTTCCGCATAAGATGCAAACGGATCTGCTTTGTAAAGATAATCTCCACTTTCCGTCTCAATCAGATATTTATACATACTGCCTTCCCGGAGTCCCGGAATAAACACTTCGTAAATTCCCAATGGGTCCAGACGTTTCATAGGATATCCGTCGTTTCCCCAGCAGTTGAATTCCCCAACTACGCGCACACCCTTTGCATGGGGTGCCCATACTGCAAAATAAACTCCCTGTTCGCCGTTATACTCCGTCGGATGCGCACCCAGCTTCTTATATATCTCATAGTGTGTGCCTTCCCCGAACAGATACTGATCCATGTCTGTAATCATGCACCATGGCCGTTTTACAGCAGCTTCACTGACTGATTTTTTACTCATATACGTTCCCCTCTGTCCGGACATAGTTACCCCTTGTCCGATTTTTATCATGATAGGATCATTTTATCACATTCTGCCGGTTTTTCCCAGTAGTAAATTCACGAATGTGGTGATTTTGACTAATGATCATTCAATACGCGGTAAGAACAATTGTTGGATGTCTGACGAACTTTCCTGGCTATCTGCCCGCCAGGCTGAAATAATACAGCAAAATACATGAATAATCAGAGATATTCCATCGCATCCGGATATAGGCACAGCTGCCGGCTGCATATGCCCAAACGGTACAATGTGGCCGCGGCAGTTCTTCCGAAAAACAAAAAATGGCAGATACACAGATAGGAAAAAAGCGGCAGTCTGTGAGCGGAACTATGAACGTTCCTTTCACAAGCTGTCACTTTCATCCATCTGCTTACTTTTCACTTTTTCGGATCATACATCTCTTTTTGTAAAATGAAATCCCATAGCACAGAATCTCATCATAGTCGTCTTCATATTCCGTCGTATATCCACGTTCACTGATCTGCTGAAGGGCTTTCTTGCAGTCGTGCTCCATCTCATCCAATGTGCGAGAATACTTTGCTTCAAAAATAACCGCCCGTCCGTTCAGAGAGTCACACACGACCACATCACTCCGGCCTTCTCCGCTTTCCCTGTTTGATTTTACAATGTATCCGGCTCCTGCGAAAATACCTGCAAGAAATGCATGATAGAAATCTTCTTTATAGTCATGATAACTGATAGTTCTCCGAAGCAGCCTGCTCATCTCTTTTTCCAGTGTACTGCTGTCCCCATTCCACACGGCATCAAACATAGCCTGACGGTTAACCTTAAGTACACTGTCATCAAACCATTTCTTGACGGTTGTCTCAAAAATCTCCCGGATTTCTTTGTTCGGAATTGTCAGTGCAAACATACCATCCGGCAGATTCTCTGTCCTCATTCTGGTCAGATAACCCGTCAGATACAGTACACTCCACAGATTTTCCTCTGAAGAGTGAAGGTAATCATACGTAAGATTTTCTTCGATTCGCTGAACAATATATCCTCCATTCAATAATGTCTCCAGCTTTTCTGAAATACTGCTGCCCGCATAATCAATAAAGGAACGGATAATCGCATTATCGCTTGTATTTTTCCAGTAGCCCACAGGTTTCGCCTGTGGATTACGCTGCACATCCCGCAAATAATTCATCACGTCCCATGGACAATACACGTCACAATCTCCAAACTGATAACCGTCATACCATTCTTTTATGGTATCAGCGTATATCTCCATCTGAAAATCCTTCAGAAGTTTCTCCATATCCGTCTGTGTAAATCCGAAATATTCATTCAGGCCCGATGTTACAATGGTATCAGACACAAAATTGTTGGTTCCTGTAAAAATACTTTCCTTGGCAATCTTCAGACAACCAGTAATGACTGCAAATCGAAGCGCTGAATTATCTTTCAGTGCCTGCATCAGTCCCTTCATCAGATCCAGCATTGCATCATAATAACCGTTCTGATTTGCCTTGGCTACCGGCACATCGTACTCGTCCAGAAGCAGAATGACTGATTTTCCATAATGAATCTGCATCACTCTAGTCATCAAACTCAGACTGTTTTTCAGCTCCGTCATAGACGCTGACGCATTCATAATCCGTTCCAGCATCTCTCTGTCATATGCCGATATTCTTTCATCCTGCAACAAATAACTATGTTCATTAAACAGATCTGCCATGACAGATGCCAGCATTTCATATGCACTGTCAAAATTCAGTCCGTCCACTTTCTTAAATGTGAGAAAAATGGTAGGCCACTGATTCATCCACTCCTGACACAGCGATGTATCTTCCACCACATGCAATCCTTCAAACAGTTCTCTGCTGTCCTTCCGTATATCAAAGAAACTGGACAGCATGCTCATGCCGATCGTTTTTCCAAATCTTCTCGGTCTCGTAATCAGTGTGACCTTCACTGCCGATGTCTTTAACAGTTCTTCTATCAATGCTGTTTTATCCACATAGTAATATTCATTTTTACGAATCTCCGCAAAATCTGATACTCCTATCGGAATCTGATACTTCATGCTGTCCCTCCTGCTGAAATCTTTAAATCTATTATACGATTTTCAGAAGTGGGTTGGCAACTGGTAACAACCATTAAATTAATTTTCCGACCACCATCTCGGTGTGGTCTGGACATATAAGGATTCTTTCATACGCTCCACCCAATTTTTCTGTTCTGTGCCTGCCTTAACCGCCTTTTCCCGCGAATCTGCAGGTAGTCTGGGCAGAAAGATCACTATACCGACCCCCGCACCCACGGTAAGAACAATTGTTGGATGTCTGACGAACTTTCCTGGCTATCTACCCGCCAAGCTGAAATAATGCAGCAAAATGCATGAATAATCAGAGATATTCCATCGCATCCGGGTATAGGCACAGCTATCGGCTGCATATGCCCAAACGGTACAGCAAACCCATACTGCATTCTCCTAAAAATAAAAACCAGAATGTCAGGAGTGACATTCTGTCACTCCTGATTAGTTAAAGCACCTGTAAATTATGCCAAAAAAAACCACAATCAATCTCTTGATCGTGGTCTTTTTTCGTATGTCTGTTTTATTCTCCCAGATAAGCTTTCTTTACTGCCTCATCATTTAGAAGATCCGAAGCTTTTCCTTCTTTTACAATCTTGCCGGTCTCCAGAACATAACCTCTGTCTGCGATGGACAGAGCTTTCTTTGCGTTCTGCTCTACCAGAAGAACAGTGGTTCCGCTGGCGCTGACCTGTTTGATAATGTCGAAAATCTCGTTTACGAAGATCGGGGAGAGACCCATGGAGGGCTCATCCATGAGGATGATCCGTGGCTTGGACATGAGGGCACGTCCCATGGCAAGCATCTGCTGCTCACCTCCGGAGAGAGTTCCTGCCGGCTGGTTTTTACGTTCTTCCAGACGCGGAAAACGCTCATAGATCATCTTCAGTGTATCGTCAATCTCTTTTTTATCTTTTCTTGTATAAGCACCCAGCTTCAGGTTCTGCAGGACACTTAAGGACGGGAATACACGGCGGCCCTCCGGTACCTGTGCCAGTCCGTTTTCTACGATCTTGTGAGCCGGGATCTTTGTGATCTCCTGTCCTTCAAAAGTGATGCTTCCTTTCTTTGGAGCGATCAGTCCGGAAATGGTGTGAAGAATGGTCGTCTTTCCGGCTCCGTTGGCACCGATCAGGGCGATAACCTCGCCTTCATTTACCTCAAAGGAGATTCCTTTGATTGCCTGGATCATTCCGTAATATACTTCCAGGTCTTTAATCTCAAGCATTGCCATTGTCGTTCCTCCTCTACTCACCAAGATATGCCGTGATAACCTTCGGATCGTTCAGAACGGTGGAGGTATCTCCGCTGGCCAGCTCCTGACCAAAGTTCAGTACCGTCAGTTTCTCACAAATACCGGATACCAGTTTCATATCATGCTCGATCAGAAGAATCGTCATATGGAACTCATCTCTTACGAAATGAATGGTATTCATCAGTTCCTGAGTCTCATTGGGGTTCATGCCGGCTGCCGGTTCATCCAGCAGAAGGAGCTTCGGATTCGTAGCCAGTGCCCTGGCAATCTCCAGCTTTCTCTGTTTTCCGTAAGGAAGATTGGATGCTTTATAATCTGCCTCTTTCTCCAGGTCAAATACTTTTAAAAGTTCCATGGCACGCTCGTCCATGGCTTTCTCTGCTTTGTGATAAGACGGCAGACGAAGAATTCCTGACAGAGTAGAATAAATATATTCTTTCTGATTATGCAGACCTGCTTTTACATTATCCAGCACGGTCAGGTCAGAGAACAGACGAATGTTCTGGAAGGTTCTTGCAATTCCTTCCTTATTGATCTCCATCGTACTCTTTCCGGTAATATCTTCACCGTCCAGACAGATCTTTCCATCGGTCGGTTTGTAAACTCCAGTTAACATATTGAAAATAGTTGTTTTTCCGGCACCGTTCGGACCGATCAAACCATAAAGTTGTCCCTTTTCGATGGTCATATTAAAATTATCTACTGCACGAAGTCCTCCAAAGGAGATACCCAGATTCTTGACTTCCAGCATAGGTGTATTTTCAGATGCTGCCATAACTACTGTACCTCCTTCTCTTTTTTACAAAACGGATTCATGTTCTCCAGACGCTCTCTGAATGCAATACCGCCCGGACTCCATACCAAGATCATGGTTACAATCAGGACAACTGCATAGATCAGCATACGGTAGTCACTTAAGAAACGTAAGAGTTCCGGAAGCAGTGTCAGAATAACGGCTGCGATCACAGATCCGCGGACATTTCCGATACCTCCCAGTACGACGAATACCAGGATGGTGATGGACATGTTGTAACCGAAGTTCTTCGGCAAAGCTGTCAAAGTAGACAGATTATGGGCATACAGCACACCTGCGGCTCCGGCCAGAGCTGCGGAAATACTGAATGCAAGAATTTTGTATTTTGTAATATTGATACCGATGGATTCTGCTGCGATACGATTGTCACGGATGGCCATGATGGCGCGTCCGGATCTGGAATTTACCAGATTCATAACTACAAACAGAGTGATCAACAGAAGAATAATACCAATGGTAAAGTTGGAATCCGTCGGCGCACCGGTAATTCCCTGTGCACCTTTGATGATCACATCGCCATCTGCTTCCATATTCAGGGACATAATATCCTTCATGGAGAAATGGAATCCTGCACTGTCTTTTCCAAAATAAATAACATTGACCAGGTTCTTAATGATTTCACCAAATGCCAGGGTTACGATGGCCAGATAATCTCCTCTCAGACGAAGTACCGGAATACCAATCAGTACACCACAGATACCTGCACAAACGACTCCTACCAGCAGTGCCAGAAGGAAACGCACCGTCGGAACTGTAATCGTATTCATGACACATTTGGAAAATACCGCGCTGGTAAATGCGCCCACACACATAAATCCCGCATGACCAAGGCTTAACTCTCCTAAAATACCAACCGTCAGGTTCAGGGATACAGCCAGAATTGCATAGACACAAAGCGGTACTAAAAGTCCTTTCAGAAGACTGGTCATATGACCGGTCTGAAGGAAAAGTTCACATATGATATAAGCTGCAACAACCATTCCATAGGTTGTCAGACTGCTCTTTGTATTCTTTGATAAATTCTTCATGTTCCGCAGCCTCCTTTATACCTTTTCCTGGATCTGTTTTCCAAGAAGTCCTGTCGGCTTTACTACCAGCACTACAATCAGCACAGCAAATACGATGGCATCTGCCAGCTGTGAAGAAATATAAGCTTTTCCAAGGATCTCAATGACTCCCAGAAGAATGCCGCCGATAAATGCTCCCGGAATAGATCCGATACCACCAAATACTGCTGCTACGAATGCTTTGATACCAGGCATGGAACCAGTATAGGGAGTCAGAGACGGATAAGCCGAACAGAGCAGAACGCCTGCAATGGCTGCCAGTCCGGAACCAATGGCAAAGGTCAGTGCAATTGTCGCATTGACATTGATACCCATCAGCTGTGCAGCGCCGTCATCCTCAGATACGGCCAGCATTGCATGACCTGCTTTGGAATATTTCATAAATGCCATCAAGCCGATCATGATCACGACGCAGGCAATCACCGTAACAATCGTCACCATAGTAACCGAAAGTGCTCCTCCTGCCAGTTGAACAGAACCATTTCCTACGATGGAAGTGAAAGATTTTGTGTTTGCACCAAAAATAAGAAGTGCTACATTCTGGAGAAAGTAGCTGGCACCGATTGCTGTAATCAATACTGCCAGTTTGGAGGCATGACGAAGTGGTTTATATGCCACCCTCTCAATTACCATACCAAGCACCGTGCAGACTACAACGGAAAGCAGGATAGATACCGGAACCGGAAGCCCCATGCTGTTAATGGCTATAAATGCCACATAGCTTCCTACCATGATGATATCACCATGAGCGAAGTTCAGCATCTTGGCAATACCGTATACCATCGTATATCCCAGTGCAATGATCGCATACACACTGCCAAGGCTGATGCCATTTAATATGTAGGATACAAAACTCATACTCATTCAACTCCTCTTAATAGTTATTGTGTTTACAGTGGATAAACCTGACTGTAAAAAATACAGAGACGCCCTTTATCAGAACGTCTCTGTTCCAATCGGCTCTTGGCCGGAACTATCGTGTAGTTCTAATTACATAGCGGTGTAAGCACCATCTACGATCTTCATTGCTTTCGGAGCTTTGGTAGGCTCACCATCAGCATCCCAGGTCATTCCTTCGCCGGTCAGACCATCGAAAGTAATCTCTGTCATAGCAGTCTTCATTGCCTCGCAGATATCAGATGCACTCATATCCGGAGTCACACCAGCCTTCTCAGCTGCAGCTTTGATGATGTACATTGCGTCATATGTGTCTGCTGCGAACTGGTTCGGAGTCTCGCCGAATTTCTCTTCGTAAGCAGATACAAATGCCTGTGTCTTCTCGTCCTGTGCATCAGCTACGAACGGAGTCAGAAGCATAACATCCTCAGTAAGAGAAGTATCAAAGTTCTCAACACCAAGAATACCGTCGAGACCATCACATCCGAAGAACATCGGTGCATAACCCATGCTGTTTGCCTGAGTCAGGATGATGGACGCCTCGGTATAATAGATCGGAAGGAATACCAGCTCAGCGCCTGCTTCTTTTGCTTTCTGAAGCTGTACGGAGAAATCAGTTTTGCTGTCCTCAGTAAATGCCTCAGCGGATACTACTTCAATACCCTGATTCGGAGCTTCCTCAGCAAACTTCTGATAAATACCGCTGGAATATACATCAGAACTGTTGTAAATAACAGCAACTTTGGTTGCCAGGTGATTTTCTCCAATATACTGTGCAGATGCAAAACCCTGGTTCGGATCAGAGAAGCATACACGGAAAGCATTCGGCTGTGCAATACTCTCTACCGCAGATCCTGAAGGAGTCAGCTGGAATATATTATCCTCTGCAGTCTTTGCTACAACTGCAGTACACGGTGTAGAGGTTACAGTACCCATAAGCATCTGCATACCCCAGTCTTTCAAAGTGTTATAAGCATTGACAGACTTCTCTGCATCATGCTCGTCATCCTCAAAACGGAACTCTACCTGATATCCGTTGATTCCGCCTGCTGCGTTAATCTCATCCGTTGCCATCTGAGCTGCATTCATAACAGCCTGGCCATAAATTGCTGCTCCACCGGTGATCGGTCCGATTCCGCCGATCTTGAAGGCTCCGTCTGCAGATGCAGTCGCATCAGAGCTTTCAGAAGTGGACTCTGTTGTGGATGCTGCAGTATCACTGCTGCCACAGGCAACAACAGAAAGTGCAAGAACTGCTGATAAAGCAAGACTTACTAACTTTTTCATAATTGTTTCCTCCTCAAATTATAAAAATAACCGATACATGAATTTCTGTATCGGTTATCATGATAATCTTTCAACTATGATTTGTCAATTCATTTTTTCATTTTTTTTATTACCAGTATCTTCTGACACACCGGATACTGCGGTAATACATATTGCTGACTTTAATACCACTGCTCGGTGTGCTTGCATGTACAATCTGTCCGTTACCGATATAAATACCCACATGACCGTAATAGCAGACCACATCCCCCGGGAGCATCTCCGACTCGCTGACTGCACGTCCGCCTCCTGCCAGAGAGTTGGAATCACGGGGTGTGGAAATACCACATGCCGAATGGATCAGATGAACAAAACCGGAACAGTCCGTTCCGTTGGTCAGGCTGTTTCCTCCATATACATAAGGATTGCCGACATAACGGAGTCCTGTGGATGCGATGGAAGAACCACCGCCTCCTCCTGATACCGTTGCTGTCTTACCGGAACTCTTAGAAGAATATCCCGACGTACTGCCGGAAGAAGCCGTGCTGCTTCCGGAAGAAGAAGTGCTGCTCTGAGCTGCTGCCGCTTTTCGCTTTGCTTCTTCTTCCTTCTGAAGCTGTTTGATCTGGGCATTCTGCTCCTTGATCTTCTTCTGATATTCACTGACCTTCGCTTTGGCTGCACTTAACTGGCTGTCAAAATCGGCAATCTGACTCCTTTTCTGTGCAATGACACTCTCCAGATTAGCCTTTTCTTCTTTCAGCTGTTCTTCCATCTCAAGAAGTTCCTGTTTTTCTTCTTCCAGCTGTGCCTGCAGATCAATCACTGCCTGTTTGGCAGCCTTATACTCATCCAGAAGTCTGCGGTCATATTCCTGCAGTTCCTCCGCATAATCTACCTTATTCACCAGATCTGCCACGCTTTCAGAAGTCAGAAGCATTTCCACATAGCTTTCCTGGCCGGTCTCATACAGATACTGAATACGCTTTTTCATAGAATCGTACTGCTGTTCTTCGGTCGCTTTCGCTGCCTCATAATCCTTCTGAGCCTGCTCAATCTCCACTTCCTTATCTGCCAGGTCACTCTCCAGTACCTGAATATTCAGAAGCGTATCAGTCAGATCATCATTCAGACTGCTGACCTCACTGCTCAGAGCACTCTTCTGGCTCTCAATGCCACTGATCTTGGACTGAATATTCTTCAGTTCACTTTCATTTTTTGCTTTTTCATTTTGTATACTCTTAATACTGGTTGCTGACGCCGGAACTCCTGTTGCAAGGATCACTGCTGCCAGTACCAGACTGCATAATTTTTTTCCTCTCATTCGTAAGAACCTCCGAATAACAGGATAGCATAAAAACCCCTTTTTTTCAACCGTATGTTCGTCCCCGGAAGGATCTTCCAGCCGGCAGTTTACTCATATCTCAGCGCCTCAATCGGGTTTAGCTTCGCCGCCTTATTGGCCGGGTAATATCCGAAGAACACACCGATCAGCAATGAGAAGGTGACGGACACCACGATACCGGTGATGGACGGACTGACCGCGTAGCCCATCATATTGGTGGCCACTGTCGCTATGATCATTCCGAGAATAATTCCAAGCATACCGCCCACGATACAGATCACGATAGATTCGGTGATGAACTGAAGACGGATGGAGCCATTGGTTGCTCCCAGTGCTTTTCTGGTACCGATTTCTCTGGTACGTTCCGTGATAGATACCAGCATAATATTCATAACGCCGATACCGCCTACCAAAAGGGAAATGCCGCCGATGGCTGCAATGGCCAACGAAATGGTAGACAACATGGAAGTCATGCTCTCCACGATAGATTCCATGCTTATGGCACTGATCTCAAAGCTTTCATTATCTTGATAGTAACGCTCATTCATGTAATTCTCCACCGTATCACAAAAACTGGTGGCGCTCACACCTGATGCCGTCAGAATGGTAAACTGGCTGTAGCCATTGGTATTATGGGTCTGATTTTTTGCTGTCTGCAAAGGCAGATAGAGAGTTGTCTCCGTGTCTTCCTCCGAACTGCTGGAAAATCCCATATCAGATTCTTCGTATTTATAGACACCGACAATGGTATAGGTATAATACCTGCTATTGAACAGTACATCCACCGTCTGTCCCACTGCAGCCATATTATTTCCATTAAAAAGGTTGTTAACCAGATAATCGGATACCAGACATACTTTTTTCGCTTCTATCTGATCACGCTCTGTCAGCGTTCTTCCTGCCAGAAGTGTCAGATCTGTATTCTCCAGATTTGCCTCATTCACTCCCGTTGCATTTACATAAGCATACAGACTGCCAAGCTGTGCAGTTCCACTGCCCACAGATTCCGTAAGCGAAAATCCCTGGATAGAATCTCCATATCGTTCTTCCAGACTATCCAGCATCTCATCTGAGATATAATCATCCTCGGTCATCTTCGTGAATCTGGGGCCCATGGAAAAAGTCATTCCGCTGGATGTCGTCTCCTGTGACGTACTTTTCTGAGATACACCCACGGTAATGTTGTTGGCACCCATGGATGCCATAGAGTCTGTAACGGAACTGCTGATGGAATCTCCCAGTGTCATGATGGCAATGACCGATGCGATGCCGATGATAATACCCAGCATGGTCAGAAGAGAACGCATTTTGTTGGCACGAAGACCGTTCAATGCCAACAGTATATTTTCACCTATTAACATCCGTTTCTTCTCCTTTCACCGATAATTATACCATCTTTCAATGTCACGATTCTTTGAGTCTCCTCCGCCAGTTCCTGGGAATGAGTGATAAGCACAATGGTTTTTCCCTGTTCTTCATTGAGCCGGTGGAAGATATCCATAATCATCCGGTCAGTCTTGGAATCCAATGCACCGGTGGGCTCATCAGCCAGAATGATAGACGGCTCATTAGCCATAGCTCTTGCAATGGCCACGCGCTGCTTTTGTCCTCCTGACAATTCATCCGGTGTGTGCGACATCCGTTCTCCCATTCCTACCATATTTAAAAGTTCCTTTGCCCGTTCTGTACGCTCCTTTTTGCCGATTCCCGCATAGAGCATGGGCAGTTCTACATTTTTCAGGGCACTGGTCCGGCTGATCAGATTGTAGGTCTGAAAGACGAATCCGATCTTTTTATTCCGGATCATGGACAGATCCCGGTCCTTTGCATGGGCCACATCCACTCCGTCCAGCATATATTCCCCTTCCGTAGGCCGATCCAGAATACCGATAATATTCATCATAGTCGTTTTTCCTGAACCGGAAGAACCTACAATAGAGACAAATTCACCTCTGTTTACTTTCAGATCAATTCCATGCAGAATTTCCAGTTCATTGGGCTGCCCGATATAGAATCTTTTAATAATTCCCTGTAATTTAATCATACTGTGTTGTTCTGCCATAGCTGCCTCCTGGTCTAAAATCCACCAGGGCCGCCGCCAGGCGCCCCACCACCGCCAGGATTACCGCCTCCGCCAGGACCGCCACCCATATTAAAAGTAACGCCGTCCTGAGAACTTTCAGAGGAGCTGTCACCCGAAGACGGATTATTTACCATAGGTGTACTGTAGTATACCACAGTGCCTTCTTCGATATTATCTCCTGAGATCTCTACATAATAATCACTCTGCATACCGACAGTTACCGGTACCTGAACCCTTTCTCCATCTTTATCAATCGTAACAGAAGAATTTCCATCTTCGTCTGTTGTCACACAGTCATAGGGCACAGTAAGGACATCATATACCGCTTCTTTTACAATACTTGCCTTGGCTGTCATACCGATACGCAGATCTGCATTTTCATCATCCAATGCAATTTCCAGATCATAGCTGGCGCTTCCTTCACTGTTTCCGGATGTGGATGTCGTTGCCGTCGGTGCAATATAAGACACTTTTGCCGGAAGTTCATCGTCCCCAAGTGCTTCCACGATAACTGCCGCTGTCATATCTTTGCTGATACTGCTTACATCATACTCATCCACACTGGCAGATACAATAAAATTCTGACTGTTGGCAATACTGAACAGGGTCTTTCCTTCTCCCAGATAGGTATCCCCTTCCTCTACTTCCATAGCCGTAATGACTCCTGAGATCGGTGCCGTTACCGTGCAGGCTGTGATCTGTTCCTGATAGTCCTCAATCGTCTGCGCGCTGCTGTCATTGGAATATTCTTTCTGTTTCTGCGCCTTTTCCAGGGAATCCGCCGCATTGGAAATATTGCGGTCATTATTCTTAGACGCATCAGTCAGATTGTCGGATGCAGTTTCGTAAGCATCGGACGCTTTTTCTTCTGCGTCGGCTGCCGCGATGTAAACCTGATGCGCTTCTGTATAAGATGCCTGAGCTTCATTGACTGCCTGCACAGCTGCATCATAAGTGGCTTTTTCTGCTGATACCGAATCATAGATTGCCTGAGCGGCACCTGCTTCCTGCTGTGCGGTATCAGCAGCTGCTTTGGCATCTGCATAACCTGGATCCGTCTCCTCCAGTTTTGCCAGTGCAGCCTGTGCATCTTCCAGTGTACTCTTCGCACTCTCCAGTGCGTTTGCTGCCGCAGTGTAGCTTTCTGTCGGATCTGTCAATGCATTCAACGCCTCTTTTGCTGCGCTCAGACTTTTCTCCCGTTTCTTCAGAGTACTGGCTGCACTGCTTGCATCATCCTCCGCATCCTGCAGATCTTCTTTTGCCTGTGATTCATTTTTTACCGCTTTGTTATAATCATCCGTGCCATCCTCCACAGCCTGGGTATAACTCTCAGAAGCTGTCTCAATAGACTTGTTCTCATTATACTCACTGAGGGCCTGACTGTTCTGTGCCTCTTTCAGCTTTCGCTCCAGCTCGGAGCTGTCCAGAACGACCACTACATCCCCTTCATTGACGTAATCACCGACTTTATAATTAACAGTTTCCACTTCCACATTAGAGGCGATTGCAGACACATCTCTTGCATCTGCACTGTTAACGGTTCCGGTCACGCTGATAGAATCCACCAGATTCTGCTTTGTCACAGTTGTCGTTTCCACCTGGCTCATCTTCTCCGCCATGGCCTTTCTTGCCTTATGTCGATTCAGCCCATGTACACAAAATCCTCCTGCCAGAACCAGCACTATCACTGCCGGAATCAGCACCTTTTTCTTATTTCCTAATTTTTGCACCACATTCGGTAATTTTGGTACGTTCACAAATTTCCTCCTTACCAGGCTCTCTTTCCCTATCAAAGCCACATTTACTCTCTAAATTATCATAGTGGAAATTTGTGTCAAAAACTTGATTAACTTGTGTTTAATCTGTGTTTGATTGGTGAATTTACTATCTGTTTATCTATGAATATATGAACAGTCATTGATTTTATTCAGATGTTCTGCTATACTATAAAAAGGAATACGAACCAGATTTCCATTGTCTGATCCGCATTCCTCTTTTAGAAAGGATTCGCCATGTCAGAAAAAATAATGATTCCCGCCGAGGAAGAAATCTACGATCTCTCTGAATTCTATAAAGTATTCGGAGATTCCACCCGGATCAAAATCCTGTACGCACTTTTAAACCAGGAACTGTGCGTCAATGATATTGCTGCCGAGCTATCCATGACCCCCAGTTCCATTTCTCATCAGCTGCGGATCTTGAAACAGCACCGTCTGGTAAAATACCGCCGCGATGGCAAGACGATCTGCTATTCTCTGGCTGATGACCATGTGGTCACAATTCTGAATCAGGGACTGGAACACATCGAGGAGTAGCGTACTGCTGCTCCTTTTTGCTCATCTCCATTTCATGTACCCGTTCCAGGAATTTCACATCCGCTTCCAGCGATGACAACATTTCTTCCTGATTTTCCAGTTCCTGCATCCATTTTTCCCGAACCAGCATTTTCCATGCCATATGCCTGCACAGCTGTTTCATCCGCTGCACATCAAATGCCGTCAGGCTTCCCTTTTTAAAACTCCGATCCAATGCTTCAACAATATCATGGCAGATAAATTCTTTCCAGATCCTCTCCTTCTTCCGATCCGATACTTCCAGCTCACAGATACAATGAAACAAAAATGGCAGGAAAAGAATCATCCCATTTTCTTCCAGTTTTCTGGCTGAGCAGTCTTCCAGCGTAATCACTCTGATAGGCAGTTCTACCCGCTCTTTTCCCGGAAATTCCAATGTCCTGCTGTACTCTTCCCGATGATTTTTCCCAAAATACAGGATCTGCGGCTCCCGGATCTGCATCACATCTCCGACCGCCATTTTCTCATATACAAATATATTTCCTCTGTTTTCTGCACAGATCTGAAGGCATCCATCCAGCCTCCGCAGCGAAAACTCATAACGATTCATGCCCCCTACTTTCAGGCAGACACTCAATGCTTCCTGATCCCGCCATTCTTTCCAGATTTTCTCCTCATCCTGATATTCCGTACCAAAAAGTCCGTTGATCATCCTGACCAATGCCTGGTCCGACAGTCGAAAAATCTCCTCCATAATCCATCGATCTTCCTTTTGTATCATAGCGTTTCCTCCCTCATCCTTTTCCGCGCGATACGAACCACTCTTATTATACTAAAAACTGGGATTTTTAGCTGCTGAAATGCAACTGATGAATAATTTTTAAGATACTTCCAGTATACTGAATATTATCATTTTGTCAATACAGAATGTATGATTTTAAAAGCAAAAAGAAGCGTATCTCTACGCTTCTACTGTTTCAGATTTTTAATAAATTCGGTTATATGCTTCAAAGCCTCTTCTTCATCTTCTCCTTCGCACTCGATTACCACATCTGCCTCCGGTCCTACCGGAAATGCTAGCATACTCATCAGGCTTTTGCAGTTCATTTTATACTCACCATGATACATCATAATATGCGACTGGAATTTATTGGCTTCCCCTACCAGCATTCCTGCAGAACGCAGGTCAATTCCGTTCGGACTTTGAATTCTCATTTGTTCTCTGGCCATTCGCAATACACCATCCTGTTAATAGTCTCTTTATTCATTATAACACAAAAGGAGACTTTGAAAGTCTCCTTTTCATTATTTTAACCTACCAGAATAATTCCACCCTGAGCAGCATACAACGTACTGACTCCTGAGCTTGGAAGAATGATGATCTCTTTTACCTTCGTCCGCTTCTCGATCTCTTCCTTTACGAACTGCGCACGCGCTTCATTGTTGCAGTGGACGATCGCCACGGTCTTCTCCTCCGGTTTGTTCATACGCTCCACTAAGAGTTCCACCATCATGCGAAGTGCTTTCTGCATACCTCTCGCCTGACCCGCCTGCTCAATGATACCATGTTTATTGCCTTCCATGACAGGCTTAATATTAAGGGCGGATGCCACGAACGCTTTCACCGCACTTAACCGCCCATTCTTTCTTAAATGATCCAGAGATTCAAGTACAAAAAAAGTCTGACGTTCTGCCTGATATGCTTCCACCGCTTTGATAACTTCCTCAAACTCCATGCCTGCTTCTTCGCATTCCTGAATTTTCTTTGCCAGAAGCGTCTCTCCTACAGATGCGGAACAGGAATTAAATACATGGATTTTTTCATCCGGATGATCTTCCAGATACAGATTCTGTCCTAAGACTGCACTGTTATAAGAGCCGCTCAGTTCTGCTGAAAGAGTTACTGCATACAGGTGGTCAGCTCCGCAGTCAAATGCACTCCTGTAGACTTCCGGAGACGGACAGCTTGATTTCGGGCAGTTCGGGCTTTTCTCCACCAGATCCAGAAAACGAAGCCGGTCAAACGTCTCATCATCCACAAAATGATTTCCGTCAATCTCCAGATTCAGAGCCGCATGCACAAAATGCGGATCCTTTGCCATCTCCTCCGTAAATTCCCCACAACTGTCAACTACTATACGATAACTCATATCTGATACCACCTTTGTTCCTTCTCTTGATTATAAAAACAGCTTTTCAGCCATATCATCTTTTTCGACGTAGTTTTTAATACCAGATAATATTACCACACTATGATATTATATGCAATATGAAAATCCCTCAACTATAAGGTATAATAAGCCCGGATCATATCCGTCAGGGCATCCAGATCCTTCACACCCATCAGTTCCCGGGAAGAATGCATAGCCAGCAGCGGAAGTCCCACATCTACCGTCGGTACCGGAACGAGGCTGGATGCAATGGAACCAAGCGTACTTCCGGATGTTCCGTCTGAACGATTGAAGAATTTCGTATAGGCAATTCCCTCCTGCATACAGATCTGCTCAATGATGGCTACTGCACCGCAGTCTGTGGCATAAGACTGAGCGCTCGCCTCCTTGATACAAAATCCACCGTTCAACGGGCTGTGGTTGGTGGGATCCATCTTCTCTGCATAATTCGGATGAAATGCGTGTCCCACATCCACAGAAAGCAGCATACTCTCGGAAAGCCCTTGCAGAAACTGGGTTCTGTCAAGGTTGAGACCACTGCTTATTTTCTCCAGTACCATGGAGAGCACCATAGAACCGGCTCCCTGCTTGGTTCTGCTGCCGATCTCTTCATGGTCAAAGAACGCTGCTACATTCACAGCATCCCGTCCTCCTTCCATAAGTCCGTTCAGAATAGCCAGCACACTGGACAGATTGTCAATTCGCGGCGCACTGAACAATTCTTTGTTCATTCCTGTATAGACCGGCTGATCTGCATTATAAAGACCAATCTCATAATCCAGAATCTCCTCCGGACGGACAGATAACCGCTCCGCCAGAAGTTCCCTGAAGAAATGTTCCGAAAATCCTTCTCCGGACACTCCTGCAATCGGAAGCAGTTCCTTCTGTTTATTCAGCTCTGTTCCCTTATTTACCTCCCGGTTCAGATGGATTGCCAGATTCGGAATGATAAACATGGGATCTTTCAGATCAATGAGGCGCATCTGCGGCCGAAATACATCATCACTCTTCAGGGCTACGCGGCCAGCTGCAGACAATGGCCGGTCAAGCCATGTATTTAAGATGGCCCCTCCGTAAACTTCCACATTCAGAAGACCGTAGCCTTCTTTTTGCATCTCTGCATTCTGCTTGATCCGGAGATTTGGAAAATCTGTATGAGCTGCTGCCATCCGGAAATCATTTTGACCATCCCAGTCCTCTCCCACAGAAAATGCAATAAGTGTCGAATCCCGGTGCATCACATAATAACGTCCGCCCCTCTCCAGCTGCCATGGGCAATGAAAATTAAGTTCTTCATATCCACCCTCTTTTAATTTCCGGGCAGCCTCTGCTGTCACATGGAACGGAGAAGTTCCTTTCATAATAAAATCTTTCAACTCTTCGGTTCTGTTTTTTATCCTCAATTCCATCG
This sequence comes from Clostridiaceae bacterium Marseille-Q4143, assembly GCA_018228645.1. Classification (GTDB taxonomy): domain Bacteria; phylum Bacillota; class Clostridia; order Lachnospirales; family Lachnospiraceae; genus Hominiventricola; species Hominiventricola filiformis. The sequence goes on along the minus strand of CP073693.1, from coordinate 1,694,685 downwards.
AACGCTCCTTTGTATCTTTATAAATCCAGTATAGCAAATCCTGTCCATTTCTTCTATAATAAAGCTATCTTATTCATGGAGGTTTTTTATGATTGCACTTCAGATTGCCGATATCCGGGTCTTTATGAAAAAACTGCTGCTCAGTGAAACCTTTGATCGTTTCCTTCTTCTGGAAGGCAGCATTACTACTTTTAATACATTTGAAATAGACGGTACCCTTCAAAAAACATACTATTCTGCCGAAGAGCAGGACCAGATAGGAGACCGCTCTCTTTCTCTCTGGAGTGAAGTACGTCCTTTCTGCTTTGAACTCATCAAGGGTAAGAAGACGCCCCTCGCCTTTCATTTCACCTTTCAGCTGGCCGCCTCCAATGTAATCCGTCTGCTTGCCCAGACAGGGATTGACCTTCCGCCTGAGCAGATCCGCGGTCTGCTCATGAATCTTCGTTATGACGGGCATACGCTCACCTGCACCACAGGAACGTCTCTTTCTGTCTTTACTCTGGACAAAAAACTGGACCATGCCTGGGATGACATGGTCCGGAAATATTTTCATCAGCAGGAAATTCCTTTCCAGCAGATGTAGGTATTTTATTTTGTCAGAAGCATCATAATTTCATTGCTGCGGTTCACAAATCTGGTCATAGCCTCCGGATTCAACGGCTGGTGGCTGATCATGGCCAGATCATAGAGCTGCTCACAGATCATATTGCTGTGCTCACCCTCCGGATTCTGGAACAGATATTTCACTAGAGCATTGTTTGCATTCAGAACCAGAGTCGTAGTTGTGCCGAACATGGACGGATCCATACCGTACATATTGTACATCTTCATCATTTCCTGCATTCTCCGGTTCTCCTCAGAGAGCGTGATCATGGAAGAAACCTTTTCATTCTTCAGTTTTTCCACTTTTACTTCCAGTTTGTCATTGTTCAGTGCTTTACGGAACAGTGCAGTCAATGCATCGGTTTCCCCTTTCAGCTCTTCCTCAGATACTTCTTCCTTCATGGAATCGGTCACATCAGCATCGATACGCTGGAATTTGACTTTCTCATTCTTTGCTTCCAGATGGCTGATAAACGGATTATCAATGTTGTCTTTCAGGATGACTGCATTCATCTTCTGCTCACGGAACATGTTGATGTACTGGCTCTGCTGGATCTCATCCGTTACATAGTAAATGGTGGTCTTCGGAGTTTCCTTCTCATCGCTGTCAGCCTTTTCTTCCGTCTTCTCTTCGGTCTTTTCTTCCACCTTGTCAGCATCACCATCAGTCGGATTCTCTGCTTCCAGATACTCGTTCATGGTCGTATATTTACCATCCAGATCCTTGAACAGTACATACTCCATCATACGCTCACAGAATTTTTCGTCCTTGATGCAGCCGAATTTGATAAACGGACTGATATCGTCCCAGTATTTCTCATAGTTCTCACGGTCTGTCTTGCACATACCGCTTAACTTATCCGCTACTTTCTTGGTAATGTAATCAGAAATCTTCTTTACAAAACCGTCGTTCTGCAGCGCACTTCTGGATACATTCAACGGCAGATCCGGACAGTCGATGACACCTTTTAAGAGCATCAGGAATTCCGGAATGACTTCTTTGATATTATCAGCGATAAATACCTGATTGTTATACAGTTTGATAGTTCCCTCAATGGACTCATACTCCATATTGATCTTCGGGAAATAAAGAATTCCCTTCAGATTGAACGGGTAATCCATGTTCAGGTGAATCCAGAACAGCGGCTCCTTATAGTCGTTGAATACCTTGCGGTAGAACTCTTTATACTCTTCTTCGGTACACTCATTGGGATGTTTGGTCCACAGCGGCTGCGGATCACTTAAGGAAACCGGACGTTTGTTAATCTTCACCAGTTCTTTGGCAGGAGAAACTTCTTTCGTTTCCTTGGTGCCATCTTCTTTTTCGACTTCTTCCGTCTTGGCATCCTCATGAATATGTTCTACAACTACATCATCCTCGGTCAGTTCACTCTCATCGATGGTTTCGTATTCCTGTTCCCCATTTTCTTTTGCCAGATAAATGTTGACCGGCATAAAGGAACAGTATTTGCTGATGACTTCACGGGCACGGTACTCGTTGGCAAACTCGAGGCTCTCCTCATTCAGGAACAGGGTAATCTCGGTACCAACGGTCTTCTTCTCGCCGGTTACCATGGAGAACTCTGTACCACCGTCGCACTCCCAGTGTACCGGCTCTGCTCCCTCCTTATAGGAAAGAGTATCAATATGCACCTCATCTGCTACCATGAATGCGGAATAGAATCCCAGTCCAAAATGACCGATGATCTGATCCTCATTTGTCTTGTCCTTATACTGTGCGAGAAAATCCGTTGCGCCGGAAAATGCAATCTGGTTGATATACTCTTCCACCTCATCTGCGGTCATGCCAAGTCCGTTATCGATGAACTTCAGAGTCTTCTCATCCGGGTTCACCAGAACCTGTACCTGCGGTTTATATTTCTCCGGAAGTGTATACTCACCCATCATATCCAGCTTCTTCAGCTTGGTGATAGCATCGCATCCGTTGGAAATCAGTTCACGGAAGAAAATATCGTGGTCAGAATACAACCATTTTTTAATAATCGGGAAAATATTGTCGCTGTTAATGGAAAGTGATCCATGTTTTTCGCTCATATTATACACTGCCTTTCTTTCAAATCATTTCATTACTATGTACTATAATCCCACTCTTTCCAAAAGTCAAGGATTTTTTAGCACTCATCAAAGTTGAGTGCTAGTAGTTAAATCTACTCGTATTTTTTGTTGTTTCTGCACAGTTCCTATGCTATAATAAAGAAAAAACTAGATTATATTGCACAATCTGAAGGAGTGGTGTTCATGTCAAAAAATTTTATCATTACATTAAACCGTGAATGCGGCGCAGGCGCTACCAACATTGCAAAGCTTCTGTCCAAAGAACTTGACATTCCCTACTATGACAAAGACATGTTCCGCATGGTCTCTGACAAAAGCGGTGTTCTGGAAGAATTTTTTCATGTAAATGATGAGCGCCCTGGAAACAACCTGCTGTACAAACTGATCAAAGAATTGAAACCGGCCAGTCAGAAACCATCTCTTGGAAAAGATATCGTTTCCCCGGATAACCTCTTCCGCTTCCAGTCTGAACTGATCAAAGAACTGGCAGAAAACGAATCCTGCATCATCATCGGCCGATGCGCAGATTATGTATTAAAGGATTACGATAATGTGGTGAATATTTTTGTATGTGGTGATATGGAGAGTAAAATTCATCGAATGATGTGGACATTTTCTCTGGAAAAAGAGGTGGCCGAGGAGCGGATCCGTGAGACAGATAAACAGCGTCATAAATATTACAACTACTATACCGGGAAAACCTGGGATACCGCATCCAATTATGATCTGTGCCTGAATACCGGTGACATGACCATCGAGGAAGCTGCTGAACAGATCAAACTGTACCTGAAACAAAAAGGGTTGATAGAATAATCATGATTGCAAAAGGGGCTGTCGCACTAGCAAATATTTTTTGCTGGGCGGCAGCCCTGCTTTATGCCCAAATGGGGGCGAAATCGGTTGTGATTTGCCCCATCCCTTATAAACACAGTTCATTCCCAGACATCCCTTTCGGCATGCCTGATTTCAAACTGTTTTGTTTTCAACCATTAAAATCTATGCTGTCTTTAATGAAAAAAGATGACTCCCCGTTCTTCCGGTCTGAATCTTGCAATGAAGCTTATTGATGTTTCGTCCCATCGCCAAAAGGATGCTCTCTGCCAGTGCATTTGCTTTTCCTCGGTACAGATATCTTCGAAAATTCATGTCTTCCTTTACATCAGCAAATGAACCTTCGGCCTGAATACTGCGATTCATACGGAGCATCGTTCCATACTCACTTGTGATCCGTTCCAGATCTTCTGCACGTTTTTGACTCATCGTCTTCGAGACCATCAGCACTTTATTACGTTTTTCCATAGGTGTTTTGCAGTTGTTTCCCTTGATACATTCCGTTTTATAAGGACAGCCGGTACAGTCTGGACTTCTGTAATAAGTTTTTACACTGACATATCCGCTGGTTGTTTTACTTCTGCGTTCATTTGTAACAGTCAGTTCCCTTCCATTCCGACAGATATAGCTGTCTCTGTCTGCGTGATACTCCATGTTTTCTCTTCTGCTGATGTCTTTTTTGTATTTTCGGGTTTTCGAAATCTCATAGTTCTGCGGCTTTATATAGGCGGTCTGTCCGTTTCCCTCAATGAAAAGATAGTTTTCTTCACTTTCATATCCGGCATCTGCAACGATTTCTGAATATTTAAATCCTAAGTGACTCTCCATATCTTTCAAAAAAGGGATCAGGGTGCATGTATCGGTTGGACGCGGGCTAATATCAATCCATGTGATGTATTCAGAGTCCACTCCGTGCTGGATGTTATAAGCAGGTTTTAACTGTCCATTCAGCATCGCATCTTCTTTCATTCTCATGAAGGTCGCATCCGGGTCTGTTTTGGAATAACTGTTTCTATCTCCAAGCGTATACAGTTTTTTCGTATATTCCTTTAGTTTCTCCAGATATTGATCCAGCTGTTCCAGGGATTTCTGCAACTGTGTTTTTCTACGTCCAATTCCATGCACGAACACAATTCCCTCCTGTACTTTGACGCGGCACAACTGCTTTTTTAACCGTTTTAATGTGTGGATGGATATCTGGTCATGGTATACGGTTCTGATTCCATAGAGTTCTTCGCATTCAGCTACAAAAGAAGTTAGTTTTGTGTATAACCGGGCCTGATTTTTCGTAATAGCCCGTTTCCATACAAATGTATATTTATTGGCCGCCGATTCAATCTTGGTGCCATCAATAAAAATGGTCTTTCCCGAAATCTCACCAAGAAGATAGAGCAGATCTGACATTTGGGCAAGCAGAACCTTTGCGCAGGCAGAAAAATGTAGGGAGATAAAACGCGCAATCGTTGCATGATCAGGAGCAGGCATTCCTTCAAGGAGATACATAAAGTTGATATCCCGTTTACATGCTTTTCGGATATCTCGACTTGAGTAGATTCGATTCATTGCTGCATAGATAACGAGTTTCAGCATCTGACGCGGCGTTGCCTGATTTTTTCTGATCCTGCCATAAGTTGATATTGTCAATATTGGTTGACACATTTATCTCAAAGATATCATTTCCTATGCAACCAGGCCCAGAGATTGGTAGTATCTCTGACGCTTAATCATAGGAGGAAGCCCACCGTTGGCAGAGCAGATCCTCCTGTTGTTCCAGTAACTGATGAAATATCTCCAAATAAGAACTCTCAGCTCATCCGTGGTCAGGCTTTCCGTATTGTAGCGGTCATAGAGAAGCTCGCTTTTCATTCTGGCCCACATGCTTTCACATCGAGCATTATCGTGGCACCTGCCACCATCACTGTTCATGCTTTGTATAATGCCATATTTAGAAAGCGCCTGACGGTAGGTTTCACTGGTATATTGTCTTCCTCTGTCGGAGTGCACAATGGCACCTCGCAGATCAGGATGCGCCAGATAGGCATTATCCAGTGTATGCTCACACAGAGTTGCCTTCATGTTTGTTTCCATTGCCAGTCCCAGAACGCTGGAATCAAAGCAGTCGAAGATGGCTGAAACATACAGTTTTCCATCTTTTGCCTTGATTTCTGTGATATCAGTTACGCATTTTTCAAGTGGCTTATCAGCCTTGAACTCTCTCTTCAGAAGATCATCTGACTTACGTGCTTCCCGATCAGCCTTGGTAATGCCATTTGGCTTGCGCTTTGGCCGATGGACAAGTCCTATTTCATCCATAACCCTGTAAACGGTTCGTTCACTGGGGATCTTGATTCCCGTCGGATTCTTAAGGAGCAGTGCTTGGTACATGCGAATACGTCCATAGGTATCATTGCATTCATCCTCAGCATGGATCACTCTCATGGCATCAGCAAGATCCTGATATTTCCAAGGGCGATCTTTAATAGCAAGATATTTGTAGAAACCCTGGCGGCTGACGCCAAGCATCCGGCAATAGAATGAGAGTTTTCCCTTAATCACGCCGTCTTTCGTTTTTATGGCAATGAACATCATTCTTTGGTTCTTGCTGACTTCCGACGGCTGGCTGCGAAAAAAGCGCTTGCTTCCTCGAGAAATTCATTTTCCTCTTTCAGACGCCGGATTTCTTTGTCCTGATCTTTAACGCGTTTGCGGAGCATGGCAAGCTCCTCAGTAAGACTCATCGCGCTTTCCGGAGTATGTGCACCGTCGCCAATATCCAATGTGCCTGCTCTAACTGCTTTCAGCCATGTGTGGATGGTTCCTTCTGGGATACCTAATTCTTTGGCTGCCTTAGCACCGCCGATTTCTTTGGCAAGTTTGACAGCCTGGATCTTATATTCCTGGTCGTATTTACGTTGGGTTCGTGACATTGAGAGTTCCTCCTTATTCTCTTTTATTATACATGAATTCCTTGAGAATAAGGTGTCAACTTTATTTATACAACATCAAGTTTTATATAGTTCAGAAAGGTCCATTTCCTCCACAAAGGCACTTACCAGACGAACTGGATCATCAGATGGAATAGAAATCTCTAAATCCAGCGGAAGTTTGATTTGATAATACAGCGAAAATGAGGTATAATCCCTCTGTATTATTTTGTTTAGTCGCATAAACTGATTATACCACGAACGCCGGGCTTTTCGAAGCTCGGCGTTTTGTGTTGGATATATAAAATGAGCTGCCGCACGTTAGTGCGACAGCCCCTTTCTTTGCTTAATTTTCAGTGCGGAACGTGGGACTTGAACCCACACGCCTCACGGCACAAGAACCTAAATCTTGCATGTCTGCCAATTCCATCAGTTCCGCTCATGTCCCATATGTTATCATCTGCACTCCAAAAAGTCAATTACAGAATTTTCAACACATCTGCCGCCGTAAATACCAGCATAAGCAATGGCTGATGCAAAAGATACAAAAGTAGACTATGTCTGCCTGCTGTCTCCAGAAAAGGAACCGGCAAATGTATCGCCAGAGCCTTCTTCACTTCCGGAAACTTCACAAACATTCCATACAGGAAATATCCGGTCAGATAAAGAAAAATCCATGGAAACAAAGGAAAGTAATCTCCGGAAAAAAATCCAGGATCCGGGAAACCAAGAAACGTCATAAAGAGTCCCCGATACAGGACTTTCGGCACCCTTCCAAAATAAAATAATTCAAAGCCCCAAATTCCTCTGTTCACATTTCTTGTCAGTCCAAAAAGCAGGAAGCTTCCTGCGAATCCCATCCATGATGGAATCCGTTCCAACACTTTTGACAGCGGGATCAGAAGCAGCATAGCCGTTCCGGTAAAAGTCAGGATTCCAAACAGAATCTTTTCCGATGGCATAAACGCATACGTCACCCCAGTGATCAGAAGACCCCACGCTGAAATCACAAGCCCCCGTTTCAGATGCCTTTTTCCAAGATTCCAACAAAAGCCGGACAGCAGAATAAAAATCCAACAGATACTCTGCTGCCAGACATATCCCGGTCTCTCCACAAACCATGGAATATGCAATCCATAAATCTCTACCAGATCAAACATGCCATGATACAAAATCATACTGAGCAGAGTGATCCCCCTGATACTGTCCAGAAGGACATATCGTTCTTTCACTATTTCTTTTCCACCTTCTGCAATTCTTCCATCATTTTTGCATACAGTTCCGGAAGCTCTTTCTTAATGTTAGATGGTCTTCCATTCTTGCCAAGATAGCAATGAGCAGATGTAGCAGATGCCCGCAGTTCACCGGTCTTCTCATCCCTCATTTCATAGGAAATTTCATATTTTACTCCGCGGAAAGAAGATAGTTTTACATCAATACACACCCGGTCACCAAAATATGTCATGGCTTTGTAATCGCACTGCACACTTAAAACCGGGCTGATAATACCAGCTTCCTCTACCTTTTTATACGGAAATCCCAGTTCATCCATATAGGCAATCCTAGCTTCCTCCATCCACCGGATATAATTGGAGTGATGGATGATGCCCATCTGGTCTGTTTCATAATACTGTGCTTGATGGATATAGTTCATAATCTTTTCCTCACATTCGTTCTGCATCTACTTGTATTCCATTATAGCAGACTAATCTGCTTTTTCAAACAGAATCGTGATGGTCGTTCCTTTTCCTTCCTCACTCTCTAACGTAAGCTCTGCATGATGCTGCGCTACCATATGTTTTACGATGGCAAGACCAAGCCCGGTACCTCCGGTTGCTTTGGAGCGGCTCTTGTCCACTCGGTAAAAACGTTCAAAGACTCTCTGCTGATGCTCTTTGGAGATACCGATTCCTGTATCTGCCACCTGAAGCATTACCTTTTCTCCTTTTGGCACCACCGTCACGGTCACACTTCCACCCGGATTATTATAACGAATGGCATTATCGCATAAATTATAAAGTATCTCTTCCACCATCTCCCGATTTCCGGCCATATGGCAGGGTGTGCCTTTCAATTCCAGCGTTACATTATGCTTTTCCGCTTTTAACTGCAGCATATCCACACAGCTTTCTGCCAGAACATAGAGAGGCACCCTCTCAAATACCATATCCTCTGTCTCCATCACATCCAACTCTGACAGCCGGATAATATCATTAATCATGCTCAGAAGCCGATTGGCACTTCTGTGAATCTCCCCCGCAAAACGCGGCACATCCTGAGCAGAAGCCATACGGTGCTCAATGAGTTCTGCATAACCCGATATCGATGTCAGCGGTGTTTTCAACTCATGTGAAACATTTGCTGTAAAATCCTGCCGCATCTGAGCATTTTTCATAATATCATCATGCTGTTTCTTAATGGTCTGCACAAAGGGTACCAGTTCTTCGTATGTCTCTATCTCGCCGCATTCATCCAGATGACACCCTAGATAGTCAATTGGTTTCATCAATGTTTTTGTTGCACGGGTCGCCAGCACATAGCACATGCAAAAAATAGCCAGTGCCATCACACACACCATCGGAAAAGCATCTTTAAACATTCTCCAGATACTGGAAGTCTCTCTGGCTACACGAAGAACTGTTCCATCCTCCTGCCGGACTGCATAATAAAAGGCACTCTCATCCATGGTATCTGAACGTCTGACGGACTGTCCTTCTCCACTCCGTAAGGCCTGCGACACTTCCGGACGGTCTCCGTGATTACCAAGATTTCCCACATTCGCATCATTATCATAAAGGACAGAACCATCCTGGGCAATTAATGAAATTCTCAAATCATCCAGAGGCATTTCCCGCAGACCATTTTCTATGTCTGCCGTTTCGAAAACTCCTGTTTCCTGCAGCACCTGTATATCGATATCCAGCTCATCCATCACTTCTTTTTTAAAAAATTCATAGAAAACCGCTGTTACCAACAGGGTAGTCAGCGTAATCGTAAAGAGAGCAACTAATATAAATTCCCGGCGTATCTTCTTTTTCACTCGATCATATACCCCACATTTCTCACGGTTTTAATCAGCGTACCTGCATTTTTCAGCTTCTGGCGCAATGTCTTGATATGTACATCCAGAGTTCTTGACTCTCCTTCAAAATCAATTCCCCAGATTCGCTCCATGATTACATCTCTGGACATAACAATTCCCTGATTCTGAATAAGCAGTTTCAGGAGCTCATATTCTTTAAAAGTAAGATCTACCGGCTCGTCCTTCACATATACCATATGCTTCTCACCGTCCAGGAAAATATCTCCTGCAGAAAGGAACTTCTCATCTTCCATATTCATGCTGCGACGCAAAAGTGCTTTTACACGTGAAATCAGCTCCATAATTCCGAAAGGCTTGGTAATATAATCATCTGCTCCCAGATCCAGTCCTTTGACTTTGTCAAGTTCTGTAGTCTTGGCCGTAATCATCATAATCGGAACCTTTCTGGTATCCGGAATCGATCTTATCTTTTTCAGTATCTCCAGACCATCCTCATCTGGAAGCATAATGTCCAGCAAAATACAATCCGGAACTTTTTCCGCCAACTGATGGTAAAAATCTTTCGCACATTCAAAATCCATTATCGTATAACCACTGTTTTTCAAAGCAAAACTTTCAATCTCCCGGATGTTCTGGTCATCCTCCACAATATAAATCAATGCCATACACCAAACCTCTGCCTTTCATCTACCTTATAAACCTAATTTATCTATTAACATATTATTCGTGGAATGTAAAGGCAGAAAGATAGAAATGTAAAATTTATGTAAAATTTTTTCAGACACAGAAAGACCAGAGGCGGGGGACCTCTGGTCTTTCTATAACAACTTTTCGTATATTTATGATGCTACCGCAATTAAAGAATAATCAAAAAAGGGAGGGTTTATTCATTAAGGGGGATTAAGGGGGGTACGGTACCATCTATAAATATTTAATTGAACAGGTAAGAAAGGAAACCAAACTGTTGTGGTATCGTTCTCACTTGTTGAACCTATTATACGTCCCTGACGGGCATATGTACATTGACAAAACACATAAAATTTCGACATTTTTAGACTTTTTTCCAAACAAAAGATCCAAATACTGCCTTGTCCTGTCAACGGATTGCCTCCTGATCCGTCATTTTTCGTCAGCATGCCAGAAACAAAAAAGACACTGGAAAACCAGTGTCTGATCAGTGAGACATCGGGGATTCGAACCCCGGACAACTTGATTAAAAGTCAAGTGCTCTACCAACTGAGCTAATATCCCATTCTTATGTAGCATTTCTTCTACCCAACTGGGCTAGCTGGATTCGAACCAGCGAAATGCAGGAGTCAAAGTCCTGTGCCTTAGCCGCTTGGCGATAGCCCATTATCTTTGATTCAGGGTGGATATAGGGATTCGAACCCTAGGCCTCCAGAGCCACAATCTGGCGCGCTAACCAACTGCGCTATACCCACCATATCAACTTTTTCATGAAGCAAAGCTTCAAATGTGCCCGAAGGGATTCGAACCCCCGACCCACGGCTTAGAAGGCCGTTGCTCTATCCAGCTGAGCTACGGACACATTTTATGGATAGCTGCTATCCAAAGCGGGTGATGGGAATCGAACCCACGTATCTAGCTTGGAAGGCTAGTGTTCTACCATTGAACTACACCCGCAAGGTGTTTTTTAAATTGTATGCAAATCGGGGTGACAGGATTCGAACCTGCGGCCTCCTGGTCCCAAACCAGGCGCTCTAGCCAAGCTGAGCCACACCCCGTTCCCGTTGCCCTCGTTCGGACACAAACAGTATTATATACACTCAGACGGGAAAAGTCAACAACTTTTTTTAATTTTTTTCAAACTTTTTTCGATCACATTTTTAGGCCAGTTTTCTATTAGAGATAACACAGTTCATATGAGATCTGACCATCGTCAGCAATCTCCATGACGATGTAAGTCGGACGGTGTCCCTCCTGTCTCGGCAGGGACAGACTGCCCGGATTCAGGACTAAGAGTTCGTTATCTTCTTCTATATATGGCTTATGGGTATGGCCGAACATAACAATATCTGCGCCCTTCTTTCTGGCCTCCCGTTTCAGATACAGAGTTCCACTGTGGACGAAGTAGCCGTGACCATGCGTCATAAAAATCCGGTGTCCGCCAAGTGTAAAGATCCGTTCATTCGGAAGATCACAGAAAAAATCGTTATTTCCGGCAATGATCGCGGCAGGCGCGTCTCCGGCAAGCTCTCGGATATGCTCTGCTCCACCTTCCACGTCCCCCAGATGAATGAGCTGGTCGATGGGGCCGGTCTGCTCCAGTGCTTCCGCAAGATTCTGTTCCCGGCCGTGGGTATCACTTACAATCAGAACTTTCATAAAGCCTCCAGCTGCTCCTTCATCAGACGAAGCGCCTTTCCTCTGTGGCTTAATTTATTTTTTTCCTCCAGCGGAAGTTCACCGGAATAACACTGATATTCTGGCAGGTAGAAGATGGGATCATATCCGAACCCGTTCTCTCCTTTTTCCTCATAACCAATCTGTCCTTCCATTGTTCCTCTGGTGGTCAGTACTCTGCCATCCGGAAAACATGCAGCTATGGCACACACGAAACGGGCACTCCTCTCCTCTCCTGTCTTTCCTTCCAGCCGTTCAATGAGATTTTTATTTTTAATATGATAGGAAGTCTCATGTCCCATATAGCGTGCGGAATAGATACCTGGCTCACCGTTCAGCGCATCCACTTCGAGTCCGGAATCATCCGCCAGCACAAGCGCACCGGTTTTCTCCATAATTTCTTTCGCCTTGATCACAGCATTTTCTTCAAATGTTGTTCCGTTCTCTTCCGCTTCTGCCTGAATCCCGGCTTCCTTCAGTGACAGAATCTCAGCTCCAAGATCTCCGAGAATCATACGGACCTCTCTCATCTTTCCTTCATTTCCGGTAGCAAATATCATCTTCTCTATCTTCATTTGTCTCTCTCCTGTCGATTTCCTTTCGGTGGCTTCGGCCCAAGAAACTGATAATAGTATGTCTTCAGCATTCCATTATAAATCTTCCGGTTCTTATCCGCTTTTTTCCCGATATATTTTTCCGTATCTTCGTAACTGGTAATTAGATACATAGACCAGCTGTCCAGTGTACGGAACCGCTCTCCAATCTGGCTGTACAATCCCGGCAGTGCTTCCTTTTCTTCCAGACGTTCTCCATAAGGCGGGTTACTGATAATAAATCCATATTTTTTCGGATGAGACAGTTCGCTCACCGGCCGCTGCTGGAAATGAATCAAATGATCCACACCCGCTGCCTCAGCATTTTGTCTGGCTGCACGGATAATCTCTCCGTCAATATCATATCCCTGAATATCGGTTTCAATCTGGTCGTCTACCAGATCAAAGGCCTCATCCACCGCTTCATACCAGCCTTTTCTTGGCAGAAAATTCGTCCACTTCTCGGCGGTAAATGACCGGTTCATGCCCGGCGCCATATTGGCTGCAATCATTGCTGCCTCGATAGGAAACGTACCGCTTCCACAGAACGGGTCTACCAGTATCCGATCCTTCTTCCATGGTGTCAGCAGAATCAGAGCCGCTGCAAGCGTCTCTTTGATCGGCGCTTTGCTCACCATAGTACGATACCCTCTTTTGTGAAGGGAGAGTCCCGTCGTATCCAGGCACACCAGTGCTTCATCCTTCATAAAGGAAATACGGATTGGATACTCTGCACCGGTCTCTGGAAACCACTGAAGGCCATATACACCTTTCAGACGTTCCACCATGGCTTTTTTCACAATGGACTGAATGTCGGACGGACTGAACAGTTTACTCTTCACAGAAGAAGCCTTAGCCACCCAGAATTTTCCGTCCGACGGTATATAGTTTTCCCATGGAAGGGCTTTAATTTTCTCAAAAAGCTCGTCAAAAGTAACAGCTCTGAATTTTCCTACTTTTAATAATACACGCTCTGCCGTACGGAGAAAAATATTGGCTCTGCAGACAGCCGCCTCATCCCCGGCAAAGATTACCTTGCCATCCTCCACCTGTACGATCTCATACCCAAGATCCACGATTTCCTTCTTTAATACTGCCTCCAGGCCAAAGTGGCATGGCGCTACCAGTTCTATTCTGCTCATCTTATGTCCTTTCCGTTCTCCTCATTTCTCCTCTATCTTATCTGTCCCGTGAAAGCCTGTCAATCCCTTCTCAGGATTTGTTGCCCTCAAGATATTTTCCGCGGTAGGCTCTGATTCCTCCTACAACAGACAGTGCCCGATATCCCTCTTTTTCCAGTTCTCTCGCCGCCTGCATGCTCAGTCCGCCTCTCTCACAATACAGGATTGGAATCGTTGATCCAAGTCCCCGGATCCGTGCTTTCAGTGTCTCATATGGAATGCAGACAGCCCCACGGACATGCATTCTACGATAGTCTGCCGGCTGCCTCACATCCACGAGAAGGTAGTTCCGGTCAAAAATATAACGGTCAATTTCCCTGGCTGAAATTGTCTCCATAGACATTTTCCTTTCTGATTACGCTCTCTCTTATATTCAGTCTATGCAGCCGCTCTTCTGTCCGTGTTACGTATAAGAGGGTACGCCACATGGCCGCACCCTCTCTTTTCTTTCCTTAATATTCGCGATCTTCTGATTTGTTTTCTGTTCTGTTCTCAGATTTGTCCATAGATTTGTTCTGAGACTTGCTCTTGGAAGAATTTTTTGCATTGCTGCAGTTTCTGGCATTTTTCGCATTGCTGCTCTTGTCTCTGGAATCACTCTCATAACTCATAATTATTTCCTCCTATAATATGATTTACAGCAGTAGTATGAGTCTTCTTCAGTCAAATTATACGTCGTTTTATCTCAAAAACTTTTTCACAAACCAGGAGATGGCCAGGAAAATCAACAGTACCGGTAACAGATAAATAAACAGCCCCAGTGCCATCACAATAATCGCAATAATCACCACAGCAATCAGCGCCATTACCAGCCCCGCTTTCCATCCGGTAAATGCATGAACCTTTATCTGTCCATCTGATGACGTATAGCCGGAATCCTCTCTGCCGTCTTCGTCAATGGTGTATTCCACATTCGGAGTTTCCAAACCGGAAGTCTCAAGAATCGTCCGAGCAATCAGCCTTGGATCACCCAGCTCTCCCAGAACCTCCTGCTCACTTCTTCCTTTCATGATCTCCTGTTGAATATAATCTTCGTAATATCGTATATGATCCGCCAGCTCATAGTCGCTGACTCTTCCATATAAAGCACGTCTTAAAGTGTCAATAAATGTCTGTCTGTTCATATCAATCTCCTTCTCATAGGCCGATTATACAAAAAAAAGACCATCTGGTCAATTCCAAATGGTCTTAAACGTGCGCGAGAAGATTCGAACTCCCGGCCTTCTGATCCGTAGTCAGACGCTCTATCCAGCTGAGCTACGCGCACATATATAATTTAGTAAGTAGATATCTGCATGATGGAAACTCACGCAAGTGCCGGCGACCGGGATCGAACCGGTACGGGAGGTAAGTCCCGCAGGATTTTAAGTCCTGTGCGTCTGCCAGTTCCGCCACGCCGGCATCTACAGATTACTCTGTAAAATGGGACCTATAGGGCTCGAACCTATGACCCTCTGCTTGTAAGGCAGATGCTCTCCCAGCTGAGCTAAGATCCCATATGCAATTAAATGAAGCATACGCTTCAAACGACCCGGATGGGGTTCGAACCCACGACCTCCGCCGTGACAGGGCGGCGCTCTAACCAGCTGAGCCACCAGGCCATATAAAATATGCTCTTCAAGTTCTTACAGGTTCATTATAAGTGGACCCACAGGGACTCGAACCCGGGACCATCCGGTTATGAGCCGGAAGCTCTAACCAACTGAGCTATGGGTCCAAGAAGCCGATGATCGGACTCGAACCGATAACCTGCTGATTACAAATCAGCTGCTCTGCCAATTGAGCCACATCGGCATATTTCAGCCCTTATTATAGGCAATGACTCCAAGGGGATTTGAACCCCTGTTACCGCCGTGAAAGGGCGGTGTCTTAACCGCTTGACCATGGAGCCGAATATAAAATTTTAATAGTTTTAAAAACCAGCTCCCCGAGTAGGGCTCGAACCTACAACACCACGGTTAACAGCCGTGTGCTCTACCATTGAGCTATCGAGGAATATGAAGATATTGTACCTTCAAAACTGCATACAGTCAATACTTTTTTCTTTCCAAAATCTTACCACCTAAACCTCTTGGTTAAGCCCTCGACCTATTAGTAACAGTCAGCTTCACGCATTACTGCGCTTCCACCTCTGCCCTATCTACCTCGTCGTCTTCAAGGGGTCTTACTAGCTTGTGCTATGGGATATCTCATCTTGAGGGGGGCTTCACGCTTAGATGCCTTCAGCGTTTATCCCTTCCCGACTTGGCTACTCGGCCATGCTCCTGGCGGAACAACCGATACACCAGAGGTCAGTCCATCCCGGTCCTCTCGTACTAAGGACAGCTCCTCTCAAATATCCTACGCCCACGCCGGATAGGGACCGAACTGTCTCACGACGTTCTGAACCCAGCTCGCGTACCGCTTTAATGGGCGAACAGCCCAACCCTTGGGACCTACTACAGCCCCAGGATGCGATGAGCCGACATCGAGGTGCCAAACCACTCCGTCGATGTGAACTCTTGGGAGTGATAAGCCTGTTATCCCCAGGGTAGCTTTTATCCGTTGAGCGATGGCATTCCCACTTAATACCACCGGATCACTAAGCCCTACTTTCGTACCTGCTCCACCCGTCGGTGTCACAGTCAAGCTCCCTTCTGCCTTTGCACTCTGCGAATGGTTTCCAACCATTCTGAGGGAACCTTTGGGCGCCTCCGATACCCTTTCGGAGGCGACCGCCCCAGTCAAACTCCCCGCCTGGCATTGTCCACTGCCCGGATCACGGGCACATGTTAGAAATCCAATACTGCAAGGGTGGTATCCCAACATTGACTCC
>CP073693.1:1677304-1678242 GCA_018228645.1 Clostridiaceae bacterium Marseille-Q4143 | reverse complement strand
TGGCAACTGGCGTCACCATTTCCTTGTCTCCCACCTATCCTGTACATGCAATACCGAATCCCAGTACCAAGCTGGAGTAAAGCTCCATGGGGTCTTTCCGTCCTGGCGCGGGTAACCAGCATCTTCACTGGTACTTCAATTTCACCGGATGCATTGTCGAGACAGTGCTCAAATCATTACGCCTTTCGTGCGGGTCGGAACTTACCCGACAAGGAATTTCGCTACCTTAGGACCGTTATAGTTACGGCCGCCGTTTACTGGGGCTTAAATTCAAAGCTTCGCTTGCGCTAACCTCTCCTCTTAACCTTCCAGCACCGGGCAGGCGTCAGCCCATATACTTCACCTTTCGGTTTTGCATAGACCTGTGTTTTTGCTAAACAGTTGCTTGAGCCATTTCACTGCGGCCCTGCTTTCACAGGGCACCCCTTCTCCCGAAGTTACGGGGTCATTTTGCCGAGTTCCTTAACAATGCTTCTTCCGTCGGCCTTAGGATTCTCTCCTCATCCACCTGTGTCGGTTTACGGTACGGGTACTGTACAAACAATAGCGGCTTTTCTTGACAGCTGGCTCACACAATTCGCTACTTTATTTCGCTATGCATCACGCCTTCGGATTGCTACACGGATTTGCCATTGCAGCTCCTACCTCGCTTGCCCCGGTATTTCCATTCCCGGGATGTGCTCTCCCTCTGTGTCCCCACAGTTCTGTTATACAGCAGTACAGGAATCTCAACCTGTTATCCATCGACTACGTCTTTCGACCTCGCCTTAGGCCCCGACTTACCCAGAGCAGATCAGCTTTACTCTGGAAACCTTAGATATTCGGCCGAGAGGATTCTCACCTCTCTCTCGCTACTCATTCCGGCATTCTCTCTTCTTATCAGTCCACAGCTCCTTACGGTACTGCTTCGTCCCTTTAAGAATGCTCCTCTACCAATT
>CP073693.1:1675982-1676472 GCA_018228645.1 Clostridiaceae bacterium Marseille-Q4143 | reverse complement strand
CTTTCATGTACGGGGCTTTCACCCTCTGTGGCAGGCTTTCCCAAAACCTTTCCATTAGAATCTCTGAATCAATTACGCGGTCCGAACCCCGGCATGCACGCACGCCGGTTTGGCCTCTTTCCATTTCGCTCGCCGCTACTTTGGAAATCACATGTTGTTTTCTTTTCCTCCGGCTACTTAGATGTTTCAGTTCACCGGGTTCCCGACGCATGGCTATGTATTCACCATACGACGACTGAGGTTTGCTCAGCCAGGTTTCCCCATTCAGACATCTCCGGATCATAGGATATTTGCTCCTCCCCGAAGCTTTTCGCAGCTTATCACGTCTTTCATCGGCTCTTAGTGCCAAGGCATCCACCCTGCGCTCTTTATAGCTTAACCAACTTTACCATTCATATAGCGTTATGAACGTTGGTTTTAGGTTCGTTTGTGTTCACAAACATTTTTGGTTTTTTCTCGGATGTCTTGTATCTTTTGTGTTAAAGATATT
>CP073693.1:1607500-1675846 GCA_018228645.1 Clostridiaceae bacterium Marseille-Q4143 | reverse complement strand
AATCTGGCAGCCACCTGCTCTCCCATGCCGTCTCCAGCATAGTACCATCGGCCGCTTAGGTCTTAACCATCGTGTTCGGGATGGGAACGGGTGTGTCCCCTAAGCGCATCACCACCAGAAAGGTGTTCCATATTGATTTGTCTTATCCAATCAACCTGGATAATTAAACAGTGCTTCTCATTTCTTCTACTTCTTCTTCCTTAGAAAGGAGGTGATCCAGCCGCACCTTCCGATACGGCTACCTTGTTACGACTTCACCCCAGTTATCAGTCCCGCCTTCGGCAGCTCCCTCCTTACGGTTGGGTCACTGACTTCGGGCGTTACCAACTCCCATGGTGTGACGGGCGGTGTGTACAAGACCCGGGAACGTATTCACCGCGACATTCTGATTCGCGATTACTAGCGATTCCAGCTTCATGTAGTCGAGTTGCAGACTACAATCCGAACTGAGACGTTATTTTTGAGATTTGCTTAAGCTCACACTCTCGCTTCCCTTTGTTTACGCCATTGTAGCACGTGTGTAGCCCAAGTCATAAGGGGCATGATGATTTGACGTCATCCCCACCTTCCTCCAGGTTATCCCTGGCAGTCTCTCCAGAGTGCCCGACCGAATCGCTGGCTACTGAAGATAAGGGTTGCGCTCGTTGCGGGACTTAACCCAACATCTCACGACACGAGCTGACGACAACCATGCACCACCTGTCACCGATGCTCCGAAGAGAAGGTTCCATTACGAACCGGTCATCGGGATGTCAAGACTTGGTAAGGTTCTTCGCGTTGCTTCGAATTAAACCACATGCTCCACCGCTTGTGCGGGTCCCCGTCAATTCCTTTGAGTTTCATTCTTGCGAACGTACTCCCCAGGTGGAATACTTATTGCGTTTGCGGCGGCACCGAAGAGCTATGCTCCCCGACACCTAGTATTCATCGTTTACGGCGTGGACTACCAGGGTATCTAATCCTGTTTGCTCCCCACGCTTTCGAGCCTCAACGTCAGTTACTGTCCAGTAAGCCGCCTTCGCCACTGGTGTTCCTCCTAATATCTACGCATTTCACCGCTACACTAGGAATTCCGCTTACCTCTCCAGCACTCTAGCCAAACAGTTTCAAAAGCAGTCCCGGGGTTGAGCCCCAGCCTTTCACTTCTGACTTGCTTAGCCGTCTACGCTCCCTTTACACCCAGTAAATCCGGATAACGCTTGCCCCCTACGTATTACCGCGGCTGCTGGCACGTAGTTAGCCGGGGCTTCTTAGTCAGGTACCGTCATTTTCTTCCCTGCTGATAGAGCTTTACATACCGAAATACTTCTTCACTCACGCGGCGTCGCTGCATCAGGGTTTCCCCCATTGTGCAATATTCCCCACTGCTGCCTCCCGTAGGAGTTTGGGCCGTGTCTCAGTCCCAATGTGGCCGTTCACCCTCTCAGGCCGGCTATGGATCGTCGCCTTGGTAGGCCGTTACCCTGCCAACTAGCTAATCCAACGCGGGTCCATCTCACACCGATAAATCTTTTCCGTCCGGGCCATGCGGCCCTAGCGGGTTATGCGGTATTAGCGGTCGTTTCCAACTGTTATCCCCCTGTGTGAGGCAGGTTACCCACGCGTTACTCACCCGTCCGCCACTAAGTCACAAAAAAATTCATCCGAAGAATCATTCTTAAGTGCTTCGTTCGACTTGCATGTGTTAAGCACGCCGCCAGCGTTCATCCTGAGCCAGGATCAAACTCTCGATTAAAGTTTGTTCCGTTCAGAACAACACTTGGCTGTTCTATCCGTTACTGTTTTTTAGGTTGCTTTTGACTTATATAAGTTAAAGCTGTTCGTTTAAAAATTTTCAAAAAGAATTTTCGAAGATCTTTAAAGCACTATTTAATTATCAAGGTTCATTGTTTATCTCGTTGCCTCAGCAGCAACTCTGACATATTATCACATTCTCTTTCGTTTGTCAACAACTTTTTTATTTATTTTTCAAAGCTGTTTCTTTTTAAAAGAGAGCGGAGAAAGAGGGATTTGAACCCTCGCGCCGCTGTTAACGACCTACTCCCTTTCCAGGGGAGCCCCTTCAGCCACTTGGGTATTTCTCCAAAATGCCTGTCCATGACAGTTTTATTAAATTGTTGTTCTCTCACACTCTCTCGTGTGAAACGGAGAGAGTGGGATTCGAACCCACGCGCCCTTGCGGACAAACGGTTTTCAAGACCGCCTCGTTATGACCACTTCGATATCTCTCCATGAGCGCTCTCCACAAGCGACTTTGTTATTCTAGCAGTATACGCTCATTTTGTCAACTATATTTTCCAATTTTTTTCGATTTTTTTTACTTTTCTTTTACAGATTTCAAAAAAGCCCGGATTTACAGTCTTTTTTGTAGAAATGCCTCTGCCACTTCCAAGTCATCTGGCGTAGTAAGCTTCATATTCTCATAGGAACCCTGTACCAGTTTTACCGGATGTTCACAGACATACTCCACCACCATGGCATCATCCGTGATCTGCACCCCCTGAGATAACAGCTCCTGCTCCCGCTCTATCACTTCCCTGTATGCGGACACAATCAGTTCCGCATCAAATACCTGGGGAGTCTGAATCTGCCATACCAGGCTTCTCTTCGGTGTAGATACAATATATCCATTCTCATCTGCGATCTTGATGGTATCTTTCACAGGCATGCCAATGACGCAGGCACCGCTTGCAGAAGCCTCTTCATATGCACGGCCGATCATGGCTTCATCCACAAAAGGTCTTGCCCCGTCATGAATAAACACAATCCGGTTCTCCTTATCTTCCATGGCGCACAGACCCTTCCAGACAGAATGATAGCGTTCTGCCCCGCCTGCTGTCACGGAACGCACTTTACAGAATCCGTATTTCTCCACGATCTCCCTCTGGCAGTATTCCACCATATCTGCTCCGGTCACCAGAATGATATCATTGATTACCGGAGAATTTTCAAATGCATACAACGCATACCAGAGTACCGGTTTTCCACCAAGATTCAGAAACTGCTTCTGTACTTTGGTTCCCATCCGTTTTCCCTGGCCTGCTGCCAGTATAATCGCTGTACATTTCTTCTTATCCATCTTCTAACGCTCTCCAAGCTTCAAGTTCGGCACTGCATTAAGGTCAAGCCCTGATCTGGTTCCTGCCATATACTCATAATATGCCGCTGCTCCGATCATAGCTGCATTATCCGTGCAGAGAATAGGTGCCGGATAATAAAGCGGAATCCCCTTCTTGTCACACGCTGCCTTCATGGCTGCACGCAGCGCTGAATTTGACGCCACGCCTCCTGCCAGTGCCAGCTTATTGATTCCATAGTCTTTGACTGCCTGCATGGCATGATCCACCAGAACGTCGCATACTGCTTTCTGGAAAGATGCCGCGATATCTGCCTCCACGATAGGTTCCCCCTTCATCTTACATCCGTTCAGATGATTGAGCACTGCAGATTTTACGCCACTGAAACTAAAGTCATAGGGCGCATCTTCCACTTTCGCCCGTGGAAAATGAATGGCGTCCGGATTACCTTCCTTCGCCAGCTTATCGATCTTCGGTCCGCCCGGATAGCCGAGTCCGATGGCACGGGCTACCTTGTCAAATGCCTCGCCTGCCGCATCGTCTCTCGTATGTCCGATAATCTCATATTTTCCATAATCATTGACTACCACCAGATGAGTATGTCCGCCAGATACGACCAGACAGATAAACGGAGGCTCCAGCTCCGGAGCCTGGATATAGTTTGCCGAAATATGTCCTTCAATATGATGCACACCAACCAGCGGGATACCGGACGCATAGCTGATGGCTTTTGCTTCTGCTACGCCAACCAGCAAAGCACCTACCAGACCCGGACCGTAGGTCACACCAATAGCATCCATCTCCTCCAGTTTCATGCCCGCTTCCGCAAGTGCTTCACGAATCACATAGTTAATCTTCTCAATATGTTTCCGTGATGCAATCTCCGGCACTACGCCGCCATACAGCGTATGCAATGCGATCTGAGATGAGATCACGTTGGAAAGCACTTCTCTTCCGTTTTTCACAACTGCTGCCGCCGTCTCGTCACAGGAACTCTCTATGGCCAGAATATAGACATCCTTTTTCTCTTCCATTCCTATTTCTCCTCTTCAAAATCCAGTTCCACGGATTTTTTATCCTTTCCCGCCTTCGCCGCAGGGAATATCTTTCTCACATCATCCATATATTCTTCCGGGCGCGTCAATGACGGGCTGTAATGAGTCAGCCACATCTCTTTCACCTGGGCATTTTTTGCAAGCTTTGCGGCCTCGTAGAAGGTCATATGCTTATATTCTCTCGCCTTGGCATCCTTATCTTTCTCTCCATACATACCTTCACAGATAAAGAGATCTGAGTGCATGGCATTATCCACGATAGACTGAGTCGGACGGGTGTCCGTGCAGTAGGTCAGCTTAATCCCTTTTCGTTGTGCACCCATGACCATCTCCGGCAGGTATGTCTTGCCCTGCAACTCGTCCACAATGGTCTCACCCTTCTGCAGGCGGCTCCAGTACATTTTCGGAATATCCATTGCCATAGCTTTCTCCAGCTGGAATTTTCCTGCGCGGTCCAGTTCCAGTGTATAGCCATAACAGATCACATTATGGTTGACCTTAAATGCCTTCAGGCGGTAACCGTTCAATTCAAACACTTCCTCCGGCCCGTTGATCTCTTTATAAATAATCGGAAATGGAAGCTCCGGCGCAATGACACGTAAGGCATTGACCACACGCTCCAGTCCTTTCGGTCCGATCAGTGTCAGAGGCTCCTTCCGATCCGCATTTCCCATGGTCAGAAGAAGTCCCGGAAGCCCGCTGATATGATCTCCGTGATAATGGGTAAAGCAGATCACATCGATCGGTTTGAAACTCCATCCTTTTTCTTTAATGGCAATCTGAGTTCCTTCTCCGCAGTCAATCAAAAGGCTGCTTCCATTATAACGCACCATCAACGAAGTAAGCCAACGGTACGGAAGCGGCATCATTCCTCCGCTTCCAAGCAGACATACATCTATCATATTCTCTCCTATAAAAGTTCCGTCTGTTCCTCCTTCTCTACAGGAATCCGGAAAGAACCGGCCATCCGGTCATAACAGGTTTCGCACAGATCAAAGTCATGAATCTCTCCATCCTTTTCAGAAAAGAATCCCCAGCGGGCCACCCCTCTGAACACACCTTCCTTTACGATCCCGTTTTCCACCTGCAGGCTTTTTCCGCACTGATTGCAGACGATTTTCTTTACTGTATTTTTATCATTTTCCATATACTCACGCATATGATGTTCCTCCTCTTCTCCGGTATGCCTTCATTATAAACAGGCTCTTATTTCCGGGAAATAGGAGATTACTGCCACATGACCATGGCATCTTCCTTAGGCGCGTCGTAGAACCCTTTTCGGATTCCCACCGAACGAAACCCCAGTTTTTCATAAACGTGGACAGCTGTCAGATTGCTCACGCGCACCTCCAGCGTAAATGTGGTCATGCCGCGCTTTCTTCCTTCTTCCAGAAGTGCCTCTGTCACCCGTGTCCCGCTTCCCTTCAGGCGATGTTGGGGGTGTACTGCAATATTCGTCACATCTCCTTCTTCCATCACCTGCAGAAGTCCGCCGTACGCTGTCACTTTTCCATCCGTCTCTTCTACCAGAAACAGGTATTCCGGCCGTACAAGACTTTCCTTCAGGCTGTTCTCTGACCACGGAGTAGAAAAACAGAGCCGTTCAAGCTCCGCCACCTGCGGGATATCCCGCTCTTCCATCAGACGGATCATGCATGCACCTGATTCTGCACCGCTTCCCTGGCTGCCTGTTCTTTTTCTGCACGTTCCCGCTCTGCCTGTGCCATACGAAGGTACTCCGGCTGATGCTCATCTGCCGTTTCTGTTCTGCCCTCCCGGATATACTGTAAGGCCAGTGTACCAACGGCTCCCGCACGCTGTTTGTTGACATGAGCCGGAGCAAATGCAAACTGATTTCCGGCTGCCGTCAGTTGCTTAAGCAGACCACTTTCCAGCTTCTGGCGGAATACCGGCACTCCGTCTCCGAGAAATACTACATTTCTTCCATATCGGCACAGCTTTTCTGCAATCACTTCAATATCTACCGCCATCTGAGGTTCCAGAACTTTCATATTCCCGCTCTCAAACGCATAGATTCCGGTATAGACCTGATTCCTTCTGGCATCCATGAGAGGGCAGATCAGCCCTTCTGTTCCGTAAAGGTTATATGCCAGTGCATCTACTGTTGGAATGGCTACCAGCGGTTTTTCCAGTGCAAGACCCAGCCCTTTTGCTGTAGCCGAACCAATTCGAAGTCCGGTAAAAGAACCCGGTCCTGCTGCCACCGCAATGGCATCAATGGTTTTCAGATCCAGCTCCGTCATCTTCACAATCGCGTCCAGCATAGGCAGGAGTGTCTGTGAATGGGTCTTTTTATAATTCACTGTATACTCTGCCAGCAGATTGCTGTTGTATCCGTCACCCTCCACGACAGCCACACTGGCTACCAGACCGGAACTGTCCAACGCCAGTACTTTCTTATATGTCTCTTCCATCATCTTTTAAGCCTCCAGTTCGTCGATTCCCTCCAGGGTAATCCTGCGGTAATCAAATCCTTTCTCCAGGTCTTTCTCTATGACAATTCTGCCCGTATGTTCCGGCAGAAGTTCCCTGATCAGATCTGCCCACTCGATCAGGCAGACGCCCTCTCCGTAGAAGTAGTCCTCGTAACCGATCTCATCCATCTCCTCGATATCACCGATCCGATATACGTCAAAATGGTAAAAAGGAAGCCGGCCGCCATCATAGACCTGCACAATGGTAAAGGTCGGACTGTTTACCGATTCCGTAATTCCAAGTCCCTTTGCCAGTCCCTGGGTGAATACAGTCTTGCCAACTCCCAGGTCACCCACCAATGAGATTACCGTTCCCGGCTTTACCAGTTCTCCTATTTTCTGTCCCAGCGCAAATGTATCTTCTGGGCAAAAACTTTCTATCACCATACTCATCTGATTTCTCCTCAAATGTAAAATGTAACGGTTCATTTCGGCTGTATACGCAAAAAAATTGCGCTATAACCATACGTGGTATGATTGTAGCACAATTTTTTTTCAAACACAATGTTTCCTATCTGGTTCCCTTCAGAATGGGACTGATATGCTTGTAAAGAAGTACGGTAATCACAGATACCAGCACGCCCTTGATCAGGTTGAACGGCGCCACTGCCAGAAGTACAAAGGTCCAGATACCGTTGATAGCCGGATTAATAGCTGTACCCATCTGTACAAATGCATCAACAGGCATTCCAAATGCTTTTGCATAAGCCGGAAGAAGCACCAGCGCATTGATAAATACTGCTGCCGCTGACATAATTACGGTACCTGCTACAAGTCCGATCATCGCGTGCTGACGATTTTTCTTCCTTTTATAAATCACAGAAGCCGGAACAACAAATGCACATCCCATTACAAAATTGGCAAATTCACCGACAAATGCGGTATTCGTTCCATTAATCACAAGGTTCAGCAGAATCTTTACCAGCTCTGTGAGAACACCTGCCACCGGTCCCAGCGCAAATGCACCAATCATAATCGGCACCTCACTGAAATCCAGCTCATAAAATCCCGGTGCGATAAATGGCAGCGGAAATTCAAAAAGCATCAGGATGGTAGAAATGGCGGCCAGCATGCCCACACAGACAATGGTACGTGTGGTGGTGGTGGTCCTTACGGTTCGATTAGCGGTTGCTGCGGTTGTTGTCTTCATAATCTTTCTCCTTTTCTTCAAGAGATCCAGCCGGAGAAAACGGTTCCTGTAATATAAAGACCCCGGATATGATATATCCGGGGTCTTCACGCTTCTTTATATCGCATGGAATTTTCTTCTCTCATCCAGACTGTAACTGTCGGTACCGGAATCACACCGGTTCAGCCGCATTGCTGCGGGTCGCGGACTTCTTTTTCCAAAAGGAAATACACCGCCGGTGGGGAATTACGCCCCGCCCCGAAGAATCTCTTATTCTTTTTTACATCACGTAGTATAACTCTGTTTTTCTGTTTATGCAACAGAAAAATTATTTCTGCAGCTTCATAGACAGGGAAATCCGCTTCTTCTGCACATCCACCGCCAGCACCTTCACGTCGACTACATCACCGACTTTCACCACATCCAGCGGGTGTTTGATGAACTTCTCCGACATTTCCGACACGTGTACCAGGCCGTCCTGATGGACGCCGATATCCACGAAAGCACCGAAGTCCATAATATTGCGGACAGTTCCTTTCAGCACCATGCCCGGTGTCAGATCCTTCATATCCAACACATCACTTCTCAGTACCGGACGGGGCATCTCGTCTCTCGGGTCACGGGCCGGTTTTTCCAGTTCCTTCACGATATCCTGAAGCGTCAGTTCACCAACGCTCAGTTCAGCCGCTGTCTCCTTCGGATGAAGCACCTTCTTTGAAATTCCCTTCAGTCCGCCTCCGGCAATATCCTGTGCGGAATATCCAAGGGAAGTCAAAAGCTTCGTTGCTGCCTCATAGCTCTCCGGATGGACACTGGTCGCATCCAGCGGATTATCTCCGTTCATGATACGCAGGAAACCGGCGCACTGTTCATATGCCTTCGGCCCCAGCTTTGGAACTTTCAGAAGCTGCCGTCTGTCGGCAAAGCGGCCGTTTGCCTCGCGGTAAGCCACAATATTTTTCGCCAGCGTTTTCGTGATACCTGAAATATATTCCAGAAGAGGCGCTGATGCCGTATTCAAGTCTACACCGACTTTGTTGACAGAATCTTCCACCACGCCGCCCAGCGCTTCGTTTAGCCGTTTCTGGTTCATGTCATGCTGATACTGCCCGACGCCGATGGCTTTCGGATCAATCTTCACCAGCTCTGCCAGCGGATCCTGAAGACGTCTTGCGATAGACGCTGCGCTCCGCTGTCCCACATCAAAGTTCGGGAACTCTTCCGTCGCCAGCTTGCTGGCAGAATAGACGGATGCTCCGGATTCGCTGACAATGACATACTGCACTTTCTCCGGGATTTCCTTCAATAGTTCCACAATCACCTGTTCAGACTCTCTGGATGCGGTTCCATTTCCAAGAGAAATGAGCGTAATATGATATTTGCTGATCAGCTTTTTCAGCACTTCTTTTGCTTCTTTTACTTTGTTCTGCGGAGCTGTCGGGTAGATGACCACCGTATCCAGCACCTTGCCGGTCGGATCAACAACTGCCAGTTTGCAGCCAGTGCGGAATGCCGGATCCCAGCCAAGAACAGTCTGCCCTGCAATCGGCGGCTGCATCAGAAGCTGCTCCAGGTTTTTACCAAACACACGGATAGCCCCTTCTTCCGCATCCTCAGTCAGTGCATTTCTGATCTCACGCTCAATAGCTGGAGCAATGAGACGACTGTAACTGTCCTTTACCACTGCTTCCAGAACCGGAGAGGTATAAGGATTTTCCTTACTGATCACGCGGCTTTCCAGATAGCTTAAGATCTCTGCCTCCGGGGCTTCCACTTTCACTGTCAGCACTTTCTCGGATTCTCCCCTGTTCAGGGCCAGCGTCCGATGTCCTGCCATCTTACTGATGGACTGGCTGAAGTGATAATATGTCTCATAGACAGATTGCGCCTGATCATCTTTTGCTTCCGCATTGATCAGACCCTCTTTCATGGTCTTGTTCCGGATCCATGTACGGTAATCTGCCTCATCGGAAATACTCTCCGCGATAATATCCATGGCACCGGCAATGGCTTCCTGTTCGTCTGCCACTCCCTTTTCCTCTGATACATAAGCCTTCGCCTCTTCTTCCAGCGGCTGCTTCGTCATCTGCAGAAGAATCACATTCGCCAGGCCTTCCAATCCTTTTTCTTTCGCAATGATGGCTCTGGTACGGCGTTTCGGACGATACGGGCGGTAAAGATCTTCCACCGCCACCTGCGTCTGGGCATTTTCGATGGCCGCGCGCAGCTCCTCCGTCAGTTTTCCCTGCTCATCAATACTGGAAATAACCTGCGCTTTCTTTTCTTCCAGATTTCGGAGATAGGTCAGCCGTTCATCAAGGTTACGAAGCTGCTCGTCATTGAGTGCACCAGTCGCCTCCTTACGGTAACGGGAAATGAACGGAATGGTATTTCCCTCATCAATCAGTTTGACAGCTGCCTCTACCTGCCCCTTTTTTACCTGAAGTTCTTCTGTTATTTTCTGTATAATATCCATATTCTGTTATCCAAGTGCTCCCTTAATTGCATCCAGGAACTCGTCATAGGTCTCCAGAGCTCTCAGTTCCGGGTAATCTTTTTTAATCTGATCCGTGGTACGGAACAGGAATCCAGCCTTGCTGGCTTTGATCATTCCAAGATCATTAAAGCTGTCTCCTGCAGCGATGGTCTCAAAGCCTGCGGACTGCAGTGCTTTGACCGTCGTCAGTTTTGAGTTTTCAATTCTCATTTTAAATCCGGTGATGGTTCCGTCTTCTGCCACCTCCAGAGAATTGCAGAACAACGTCGGCCATCCCAGCTTCTTCATCAGCGGTTTTGCAAACTGGGTAAAGGTATCACTGATGATGATAACCTGTGTAATAGAACGGAGTTCATCCAGAAACTCCTTTGCGCCAGGCAGCGGATCAATTTTCGCAATAGTCTCCTGAATCTCTTTCAGGCCAAGTCCATGTTCTTTCAGGATTCCGAGACGCCATTTCATAAGTTTGTCATAATCCGGCTCATCCCGGGTTGTTCTCTTCAGTTCAGGGATTCCGCTGGCCTCAGCAAACGCAATCCAGATTTCCGGAACAAGTACACCTTCCAGATCCAAACACACAATATCCATGATACTTTCCTCCTGTCTCAGACATTAACCTTCCATACGGATCATGCTGATGATACCAAGTCCTTTTGCTTTTTCTTCAAACTCCCCTTCGGACATTACTGGTGTCAGGAATCCGATCTCTCCCCTGATTCCCGCATCGATCATCTCCACATCGCCGAATACCTTTGCATCTTTTGCATCGGATTTCATACGGACGAAGAAACGGTGCGTCATCTTCTCCTTCGGAGCCAGAGTAAGCTTCTCCGGATTCCAGAAGATGGTAACAACTTTTCCGATATGTCTGGCGGCATCCACCATGTCACCTGCCACAGCACTTGCGGTCGGCAGCTTGCCTGCTCCGCTTCCATAGAACATGGATGCTCCGAGCATATTTCCTTCCACGCATACGGCATTGAATACGTCATTTACCATATACAGCGGATTTTCTTTGCGGACCAGTGTCGGTGCTACCATAGCACAATAGGTCTCTCCCATCTTCTTGCTGACTGCCAGCAGTTTGATGGCACAGCCCATCTTCTTTGCATATGCGAAATCTTCGGACGTCACCTTTGTAATGCCTTCGGTATAAATATCGTGGAAATCCACCTGATTGCCGCTGGCAAGAGAAGTCAGAATCGCAATCTTACGGCATGCATCCCATCCTTCCACGTCTGCTTCCGGATGAAGCTCCGCATAGCCTTTTGCCTGTGCCTCTTTCAGTACATCACCATAATTCAGTCCTTCTCTGGACATCTTGGTCAGCATATAGTTGGTAGTTCCGTTTAAAATACCGGAGATCTCCACGATCACATCTGCAGTCAGAGAAGAATTCAGCGGACGGATAATCGGTATACCGCCTCCTACGCTGGCCTCAAACAGATAGTTTACCTGATGGTCTTTTGCAATCCGGATGAGTTCCGCCCCATGCTCTGCCACCAGTTCCTTATTGGAGGTGCAGACACTTTTTCCTGCCTCCAGACAACGTTTGGTAAATTCATAGGCCGGATGCAGTCCGCCCATAACTTCTGCCACAATCTTTACTTCATCATCTTTGATAATATCTTCAAAATCATGTGTCAGGACATCCATGACCGGATCACCCGGAAATTCTCTCAAGTCCAGCACATACTGTACTTTCAGTTCCTGTCCTACTTTTTTGTTGATGCTTACCTGGTTTTTTTTGATAACTTCATATACACCTGATCCTACGGTGCCATATCCCATGATTGCTGCTTTTATCATTGGTATTCTACTCCCTGCCTAATATTTTCAGATAACGGATTCCCGACTGTTCCTCGATCTTCTCGATCATGACGGATGCATCTCCCGCAGTAGGAAGCACTTCCACACTGAGCGTCAGGGATGCTACCCCATTGATCGGAATCGTCTGGTGAATAGTCAGGATATTCGCTCCAAATTCCGCAATTGTATTCAATACGGTGGATAAAAGTCCCGGTTCATCTTCCATCTGAAGAACAAACGTGACTGTCTTTCCTTTCGCTTCATCATGAAACGGAAAGATATCATCTTTGTATTTGTAAAATGAACTTCTGCTGATGCCGAGACGGTCAGTTGCTTCCTGTACCGTCATAGACGGATCGCTGTCCAGCATCCGTTTAGCCTCTACCACTTTCAACAGCACCTCCGGCACTGCCTTCTGTTTCAGCACAAAGTATTTTCCTTTTTCTGTCATCATTTTTCCTCCGGACTCAGGTTGATCCATTTCAGATATGCATTGATAAACGGATCAATCTTGCCATCCATCACCGCATCCACATTGCTGACCTCCGCACCGGTACGATGATCTTTAACCAGTGTGTAGGGCTGCATAACATAAGAGCGGATCTGATTACCCCATGCAATATCGCTGACCTCTCCACGGATACCGGAGAGTTTTTCTGCCTGTTTCTGCTGCTCCAGAAGATACAGCTTTGCTTTCAGCATCTGCATGGCTTTGTCTTTATTCTGATGCTGTGAACGTTCATTCTGACACTGCACCACAATTCCGGTGGGCAGATGGGTAATACGGATTGCGGAGGATGTCTTATTGATATGCTGTCCGCCGGCACCGCTGGAACGGTACGTATCCACACGCAGGTCGTCTGGATTAATCTCGATATCAATCTCATCCTCAATATCCGGCATAACATCGCAGGATACAAATGAAGTCTGGCGTTTTCCCTGTGCATTGAACGGGGAAATACGTACGAGACGGTGAACGCCTTTCTCGGACTTCAGATAGCCGTAGGCATTCTCGCCGTTGACCTGGAATGTGACGGACTTGATGCCCGCCTCATCACCTTCCAGATAGTCGAGCACTTCCACGGTAAATCCTTTTCGCTCTGCCCAACGGGTATACATACGGTACAGCATGCCCGCCCAGTCACAGCTCTCGGTTCCGCCTGCTCCTGCGTTCAGTTTCAAAATGGCATTGCTTCTGTCATATTCTCCTGAGAGAAGCGTCTTAATCCGCATGGTCTCAAATTTTTCGACAAATTCATCCAGCTCGGACTGGATCTCCGGGATCAGAGAAGGATCATCCTCCTCATATCCCATTTCCAGCAGAGTCTCGATATCCTCGTACTGTCCCTGCAGATCTTCAAATTTCTGTTTTTCTTCTTTGAGTGTATTGAGTTCTCTCATGCCTGCCTGGGACTGTTCTACCTGATCCCAGTAGCCTGGAGCCTCCATCTCTCTTTCTAATTCTTCGATCCTGAGCGTCTTTGAAGCCAGGTCAAAGTGAATCCCTCAGTTCTGTCATGGGTTTAGCGTAGCTGCTCAGCGTATATTTAAACTGATCAAGTTCTACCATAACCACACCTTCTTTCTTTTTCTATTTCATTATAAAATCTTATTTTGCACGTCCGCAGCACTGTTTATACTTCTTGCCGCTGCCGCATGGGCACGGATCGTTCGGATATACTTTCTGCGCTGCTCTCTGTACCGGCTTCTTTCCAAGGGAATCATCCTTGTTGGTTCCGGTTACCTGAGCTACTTCCTCACGTTCTGCTTTCTCTTCAATCTTCACATGCATGAGCAGACGAACGGTATCTTCCTGAATGCTTGCAGTCATTGCCTCGAACATCTCATAACCGTTCATCTTGTACTCTACCAGCGGATCTCTCTGGCCATATGCCTGCAGGCCGATACCCTGACGCAGCTGTTCCATATCGTCGATATGGTTCATCCACTTCCGGTCAATGACTTTCAGCAGAAATACACGCTCCAGCTCACGGATCATCTCCGGATTCGGGAACTCTGCCTCTTTTGCCTCATAGAGCTTCGTGCCTTCCTGTTTGAGCGCATGCTTCAGTTCTTCACGGTTCTTTACATCCAGACGCTCAGCGGTGATCGGCTCAAATGGAATGACCGGAAGCAGAGTCTCGTTAAGACCTGACAGATCCCACTCTTCCGGCTCCTGATCGTCACCGATAAAGGTATCTACTGCATTTTCTACTACATCTGCAATCATCTTGTAGATGGAGTCTCTCATGCTCTCACCATCCAGCACGCGGCGGCGCTCTGCATAGATAATCTCTCTCTGCTCATTCATCACCTGGTCATATTCCAGAAGGTTTTTACGAATACCGAAGTTGTTGTTCTCGATCTTCATCTGTGCCTTCTCGATAGCACTGGTCAGCATCTTATGTTCAATCTGCTCATTTTCCGGAACACCCAGTGCGTTGAATGCACTCATGAGACGCTCGGAACCGAACAGTCTCATCAGATCGTCTTCCAGAGAGATATAGAAGCGGGACTCACCCGGATCCCCCTGTCGTCCGGAACGTCCACGCAGCTGGTTGTCAATACGTCTGGACTCATGACGCTCTGTACCGATGATCTTCAGACCACCTGCTGCCTTTGCCTCATCATCCAGTTTAATATCAGTACCACGGCCCGCCATATTAGTTGCAATGGTAACAGCTCCGTGCTGTCCCGCCAGAGCAACGATCTCAGCTTCACGCTCATGGAACTTCGCATTCAGCACCTCATGCTTGATGCCGCGCTTCTGAAGCATTCTGCTCAGCTCCTCGGAAGTCTCGATCGTAATGGTACCTACCAGTACCGGCTGTCCGGTAGCATGTGCCTTCTCGATCTCATCACAGACTGCATGGAATTTTTCTTTTTTTGTCTTGTATACCGCATCCTGAAGATCTTTACGGATTACCGGACGGTTGGTCGGGATCTCCACAACATCCATACCGTAGATGGCGCGGAACTCTTTCTCCTCCGTCTGTGCGGTACCGGTCATACCGGATTTCTTATCATATTTATTAAAGAAGTTCTGGAACGTAATATTTGCAAGGGTCTTGCTCTCACGTTTTACCTTTACATGTTCCTTCGCCTCAATGGCCTGATGAAGTCCGTCGGAATAACGACGGCCTGGCATGATACGTCCGGTAAATTCATCAACGATAAAGATCTGATCATCTTTTACCACATAATCCTGGTCGCGGAACATGAGGTTGTTGGCACGCAGCGCCAGCTCCATATTGTGCTGGATCTCCAGGTTTTCCGGATCGGCCAGATTCTCAATCTTGAAGAACTGCTCTACTTTCTTGATACCATCAGCGGTCAGATGCACGATCTTATCTTTCTCGTTGACGATGAAATCTCCGGTCTCCTCAATCTCCTCACCCATGATGGCATCCATCTTTGAAAATTCCTTGCTTGCCTCTCCTCTTGTCAGCGTATGTGCCACATAATCGCACAGCTCATAGAGTTTGGTAGACTTTCCACTCTGTCCGGAAATAATCAGTGGTGTTCTTGCCTCATCAATCAGGATAGAGTCGATCTCATCGATGATGGCATAATGCAGATCTCTCTGTACCAGCTGCTCTTTATAGATTACCATATTGTCACGCAGATAGTCGAAACCAAGCTCGTTATTGGTGACATAGGTAATGTCGCAGTTATATGCGGCGCGGCGCTCTTCTTTGGTGGAAGCGTTCAGTACCACACCTACGGTCAGTCCCAGAAATTCATGGACTTTACCCATCCAGCCGGCATCACGGCTTGCCAGGTAATCATTAACCGTTACGACATGGACGCCCTTGCCGTCCAGCGCATTTAAGTATGCCGGAAGAGTAGAGACAAGGGTCTTACCTTCACCGGTCTTCATCTCTGCGATACGTCCCTGATGAAGGATCATACCTCCGATCAGCTGTACGCGATAGTGCTCCATTCCAAGCACACGTTTTGCAGCCTCTCTGACAGTGGCAAATGCCTCCGGAAGAAGATCATCCAGTGTCTCCCCTTCTGCCAGTCTCTGCTTGTATTCTTTTGTTTTGTCCCTCAGCTGCTCATCACTTAAGGCCTGCATGGTCGGACGCAGAGCCTCAATCTTGTCGATGGTGGGCATGATCAGTTTCAGCTCACGCTCACTGTGAGTTCCAAACAGTTTGTCAATAATATTCATACAGTTCTCCTATTCACATGTCCGTATTCGTCGGACATTCTACTTACACAAAGGACATTATAGCATAGCTTTGTAAATATTCAAAGTAAATAATTATGAACGATATAACCAAAAGGACCGGCAGGAGAATTCCTGCCGGTCCTGTAAATTCAAATTTATCTGTCCGGTTCCATAATGCCGTAGGTACCGCCTTTCCGCTTGTACACAACGCTGATGTCATCAGTCTCTGCATTGACAAAGGCAAAGAAATTATGTCCCAGAAGTTCCATCTGCACACATGCATCTTCCGGATACATGGGCTTGATATCAAATTTCTTAGAACGGATAATCTTAACTTCCTGATCGTCGACTTCCTTCTCCAGGAACTCTTTCTGGAAGTTTCCTCCACCCTGCTGTCTTGCCACAAGTTTGTTTTTGTACTTGCGCAGCTGGCGTTCGATAACTTCTTCTACCAGATCAATGGATACGTACATGTCCGTGCTGGACTGCTCCGAACGAATAATATTGCCTTTTACCGGGATAGTAACCTCGATCTTCTGGCGTTCTTTCTCAACGCTTAAGGTTACATGGACTTCGGTATCAGGAGTAAAATACCGTTCCAGCTTTCCCAGCTTTTCCGTCACTGCAGAACGAAGGCCCTCAGTAATGTCCAGATTTTTGCCGCTAATGATATAACGCATAAAATCACTCCTTTACTTTTTGATGTTGTCTGTATTATACCATTTTTCGCCCTGTTGTGCAATGAATTTCACAGTCTCTTCATAATTCATGGGGCCGCCGAACAGGTCCAGTGCACTGCCGATGGTCACGTTCAGACGGTTCCTTCCGAGCGTCTTTAATTCCCGCAGATCCTCAAAACCTCCGATGCCTCCCGCATAAGTAACAGGAATGCCGTTCCAGGCTCCCAGCATCTCTGCCAGCGGCTTTTCGATACCCCTCGCCTTTCCTTCCACATCTACCGCATGGATCAGGAATTCCGAGCAGCATCCTGCCAGTTCATCAAGCACCTCCGGTGTGAGTACCACATTCGTGAACTTCTGCCACCGGTCGGTTACAATGTAATACTGATCTCCTTTTCTGCGGCAGCTCAAATCCAGTACCAGATGTTCCGGTCCCACTGTGCGAACCATTCGGTTCAGATGCTCCCGGTCCATCTGACCGTCTCTGAATACATAGGATGTCACAATCACATGGCTGGCCCCCGCCTCCAGGTATTCTTCTGCATTTCCCGAATGAATACCACCGCCAATCTGCAGCCCGCCCGGATAAGCTCTCAATGCGCCAAATGCCTGCTGTCTGGTCGCCTCATAATATTCGCTGCCCTCTTTGTTGAGCAGAATCACATGACCGCCCCGGATTCCCTGTTTCCGGTAAAGTTCCGCATAAAATGCCGCATCCTGCTCAGACACAAAGTTCTCACTGGCCTGATTTCCCTCGTCTTTCAAACTGCCTCCAACGATCTGCTTCACACAGCCGTTATGTATATCAATGCACGGACGGAATTCCATTTTCTTATACCTCATCTTTTTCGTAAGTCCGGGCAGCATTCTGACCGCCCGGATTTCATTATAACTGGAAATTCTGTTTTTCTCAATTGCTATTCTACTGCATTGTTATCCACATTGCCGGTACCATCCGTACCGTTTTCTCCACCATCTACCACATCATCTACTCCATCCATCAACGTATCACCAGTTTCTGTTACGCCGTTTACCACATCATCCACCACATCATTGGCATCTCTTCCGATCTCCTCCAGAAGTCCATCTCCATCCACATCCGTATGATCATAAATGCCATCACCATCCGTATCGAAGAGAATCTCATCAAAGGGCCTTCCATCCAGGCCTGTATTTCCACTGTTATTTTCCACTCCGGCTTCATTGCCAGTACCTGCGTTCTCATCTGCTGCCGTTCCGTTATTTCTGCCGCAAGCAGCCACGGACACCATTAACAGCAGAAGGAGCATACTGGCAGCGCTTTTTTTCCACTTTTTCATAAAAGTCTCTCCTTTTCTTTTTTCTGTTGTTAATATGGACGGTTCTTCCGTTTTTATACTCTATATACAAAAAATCCGGCAGAAATGAACTTTCATTTCTGCCGGAGCACGATCTTATATTTATGCCTGCGCGTCAATCACGTCGCTCATATGGTAATAACCTGCCGGTTTTCCTGCCAGGAATTTGGCTGCCTGAATAGCGCCCTTTCCAAAAATTGCACGGGAATATGCGGTATGGCTGAAGGTGATCACTTCGTCTGTTCCTGCAAAAATCACATCATGGTCCCCGACGATGGTGCCGCCACGGACTGCAGAAATACCGATCTCCTTCTTCTCTCTCTTGTGATGATCCTGACTGCGGTCATATTTGTAAGCATATTCGCTGTTCAGCACACCGTCGTTAATAGCGTCTGCAAGTGCCAGCGCAGTACCGCTCGGAGCGTCGAGCTTTCTATTGTGATGTTTTTCCACGATCTCAATATCAAATCCTGCCGGTACAAGAATCTTCGCAGCATCCTGCAGAAGTTTCATAAGCATATTAATTCCAAGGGACATATTAGCGGATTTCAGCACTGCCATCTGTTTGCTTGCAGCTTCTACCGATGCCAACTGCTCCTCAGAAAGGCCTGTAGAACAGAGTACAACCGGAAGTTTCTTCTCCACACAGTAGCTGATCAGACCGTCTGCCGCTTTTGCAGATGTGAAATCAATGATCACATCCGCATCCACTGTACAGGCATGCAGATTCGGGAACACCGGATATCCGTTATCACGGCAGTCCACCGGATCAATCCCCGCTACAATCTCAATCTCCGGATCGTCTTTGATCAGATCAGTGATCACCTGTCCCATATGGCCATTACAGCCATGCATAATTGCCTTTACCATTAGTTCTCTCCTTTTGCCTTTACACCGAATGCATCCATAGCTGCTTTCAGTTCTTTCTGATGCTCTTCTTCCATCTCAGACAACGGCATACGAAGAGGACCTACTTCCCATCCGAGCATGTTCATTGCTGCTTTTACCGGAATCGGATTTACCTCGCAGAACAGTTTCTCGATCAGCGGAAGTGCACGCAGCTGAAGTTCACGGCTTCCTTTTACATCTCCGTCCATGAATTTTGCCACGATATCGTGAGTCTCTCTCGGTGCAATATTG
Source organism: Clostridiaceae bacterium Marseille-Q4143 (assembly GCA_018228645.1). GTDB lineage: Bacteria > Bacillota > Clostridia > Lachnospirales > Lachnospiraceae > Hominiventricola > Hominiventricola filiformis. The sequence goes on along the minus strand of CP073693.1, from coordinate 1,656,450 downwards.
GAAAGTACGGAGATAACACCTTTTCCGCCAAGTGAAAGAAGCGGTACGACCTGGTCATCATTTCCGGAATAAATATCAAAGGACTCACCACAGAGTTCCGCGATCTTGGCAATCTGGGAAATATTTCCACTTGCCTCTTTCACACCTACGATATTTTCAACATTCTTTGCCAGATATGCCATGGTCTCCGGTGCAATATTCACGCCGGTACGGCTCTGGATATTGTACAGGATTACCGGAATTTTGATGGAGTTCGCAATCTTTGTAAAATGTGCAATCAGACCCTTCTGAGTCGCTTTATTGTAGTACGGAGTTACCAGGAGAACGCCGTCCACACCGTATTTTTCTGCTTCCTGAGAAAGATAGATAGCGGTCTCTGTACAATTAGAACCGGTACCTGCGATAACCGGGATTCTTCCGGCAACCTTCTCTGCCGTAAACCGAATTGCTTCCAGATGCTCCTCATGGCTCAGGGTAGATGACTCACCGGTCGTTCCACAGATAATGATGGCGTCCGTACCATTCGCAATCTGGTACTCCAGAATCTCCTCCAGTTTCGGATAATTCACTGCTCCTGTCTCTGTCATCGGAGTAATAATCGCAACTCCTGCACCTGTAAAAATAGACATGTTTTTTCCCCTCCTGATCATTTGTTATAAAATATGTAATCTACGACGGATCTAATCCATCTGATAGATGAAAAAAGAGGCGTACCCGTGCACGCCTCTCCAGAATACATTCTAAAAATCTCTTCTGCCCGGATAGCGCTTCATCGGAAAACGATGACAGTCATGAAATTCTTCATTCCATGCCCAAGAACCGGCTTCTACAGGGCTTCCGGCCTTTCGGCGCTCTTCCCTTTCCGACGCTTTCTCCTGTGCCTGCACACATCCAACGACCTACTCTTGATTCGCGCGACCTCTATCTCTTACCTAGTGAGTTCAATATAGCATTTATCTATTTCTTTGTCAACACACCGAATTGTTTTATTCTGACCCTTTCAGCACGCTGATTTCATAGACTTCATCCGCCCATTCCAGCATCTCCGGATACAGTCGGATCCCGGTAAATATCAGATCGGTATTTTCCGCTGCTTCCAGCAGTGAATGGAGTTCTTCCAGTGTGGCAATTTCCCGTTCCGGGAGCCCCAGAACCTCGTCCAGAATCAGGACATCACACTCTCCGGTTGCAAGTACTTTTCTGGCAAAGTTCAGGCCGTTTTTCAGATTTGGAATCTCCTCTTCCTTCTCCTGCTCTGTCAGATTCTCAAATGCTTCTTCTCTCTTCTGAAAACGAAAAAGCTTGATCTCCGGCTCCAGCCGTTTGATGAAGCTGATCTCCTCCTGCTTACCTTTCAGGAACTGTACAATGAATACGGAGCGGCCCTTGCTGGCTTCCCTGATTGCCTGACCGATTGCTGCTGTCGTCTTGCCTTTTCCATTTCCGCAATAGATCTGTAACTTTCCTTCTTTCATAATGCCCTCACATTTCTGATATAAGAACTAAACTGCCTGTTTTTATTTTACACCAGTCACTGAGTAATTGCAACCAGATAGAAAAATCCTGCAGTGTCTCCTGCAGGATTTCTCTTACGTATAAAACAGTCCTGATACCGCCACATCATATTCCGGAAGTCCATCCGGACTCCAGAGCAGTTCGATTCCAAGAAGATCACGGACCATTCTTGCAAAATCAAAGCCGAAGGCGGTTATAGAATATCGTCTGAGCTTCGGATACCTGCAGGATTCGCCATCCTGTCTTGCACAGTGGCTGCACAGGATACAGCGTCCTGCTCCAATACAGATTCCTCCTGGAAATTCTTTTTCCAGCTCCAGAAGTGTCAGCAAAAGATTCCGTTTTACTTTTTCATAGGTCTGATTCCGGATCTCCTGTGCTTTCGCCGCAGACACCGCCAGTGTTCTCGTCTCCTCCGGGTATTTTACCTTCACTGCGATTAGAAATCCTTCCCGGAATGGCTTCAGATAATCATCCGCCTCCGGCACCCCCGGTGGACAGGACCATACTTTTCCATAGTCCGGGCAGAGCTTGCAGGCTTCCCGTACCGGATCCGGATTCCAGTATTCCGACAACAGCCGGCTTACGGAAACTCTGCTCACCTGTACTTCGATATCATATTTTACAGATGCCATGACAAGCTCACCTTCTTTCCCTCCTGATGTCACAACTGCCGGAGGAATCTCTTCCCCCGGCAGCCAGTATCTTCTGTGCATTTTTTATGCCAGATCTGCCCAGTTTGCCGGATATACAAAATATGCATATCTGGTCTTATTCGGAGTCTGGAAGTGGATATGGCTGTTCTTCGGGATGTAGATGATCTGTCCCGGTCCTGCCGTTACCACGCGTCCGTCAATCTCGATCTCCAGAGTACCTTCCAGTACGAGATCATATTCATCATAGGTCAGTGTCCACTCAAAGCTGGTGTGGTCAAGCTCCATGATTCCACAGCCCATTCTCGGTGCTTCCTCAAGGGTTACCACGTCTTTCAGTGCCACACCGTCCTGCTCAAAACGCTCGCATTTGACAGTTTCTGTCGCAATCTTGATAATACCACTTGGGTCTTTTTCTTTTACAAAATCCTCTCCGCTCTCTTGCTGTTTGGCTTCCGCCAGAACTTTCTGCACGATCTCGCGGATCAGTTCTTCACTTACGTTCATACGGTGTCCATCCTTTCATTTTCACGAACCGGAATCTTTGTTGCTCTTCACTCGCACCTCGTTCCAGCAACAATTATTTTTCTTCAGCTTCCTCTTCTGCTTTGGCTTTTGCAACAGAAGCCTCTACTTTGGAGAGAAGCATCGGAGCCAGTGCATTGGCAAGGATCAGGGCAGTGATACCTGCAACCAGCTTACCAACGATAACCGGGAAAATCATATCGGAGTTTACACCAGCGGTAAATCCAAGATGATCACCAAATACGAATGCTGCGGATACTGCAAATGCAACGTTTAAGAGTTTGCCCTTCGGATTCATTTTATCCATGATATTGAACATTGCAATATTGTTAGCCAGAGTCGCTACCAGTCCTGCAGAACCATTTTCGTCCATACCCAGTTTTTCTCCGATAGCACTCAGTGCTTTACCGAATGTACGGGTAATCCACAGAACCATCGGGAATGCACCGATTAATACAACTGCAATCTGTCCACATACGAGAAGTCCGGACTCCAGAGGAATCACGCCGTCAGCATCCGGCTCCACCATGATGTTCATGAGCGGGAATTTGATACCGGTCTGATACTCAAATACTGCAACTGCGGTAAAGAAGGTAATAACTACGGTAACAGCGGTTCCGAATTTGTTGAATCCACTGATCATCTGATCTGGTTTAAACCAAAGGCCTGCTACGATGAGACCTGCGATAATGATAACCGGAATCAGGTTTCTTACGATCGTAATAATGTCGATCTTATACTGGGTCATGTTCATAACAAGACCACCTACGATACAGCCAATCGGTACGGTAATGAGACCTGCCAGGATACCTGCTCCCAGATACGGACGGTCAGATTTTTTAATAATGGACAGTGCAACCGGGATGGTAAATACGATGGTCGGTCCCATCATGGTTCCCAGGATCAGACCTGAGAAGTTACCAACAGCTTCGCTTCCTGCCATCTGCATTGCCAGTGGATATCCACCCATATCGCATGCCAGAAGCGTGGTCGCAAACATCGACGGGTCGGCGCCCAGCAAGGTGTAGATCGGAACAATAATCGGTTTCAAAATGATTGCAAGTACCGGAGCCGCTGCTACAACACCTGCCATGGCTGCTGCCAGAGGACCCATTGCGTTAAATCCCTCATCAAACTGCTCGCCATATCCTAATTTGTTACCGCGGATCTTGTCAATCGCACCAACGATCATGAAAATCATCATGATAAAGATGATCACCTTGTTGATGGAAAGAGTGCTGACCCATTCCTGTACGCTGCTTGTAAATACCCCTACATTTGTAAGGTTGTCAAGTAACTCCTGAAACATACCCGTTCCTCCTTTTTTTGTGTTTCTTTAAAGCTTATGCTCTGCTCCCCCAGACTTATGCCGAAACACAGCCTATAACAGAGATTCCAAAAGCTGCGGTGCGGGACGCGGAATAACCGTGCTTTCCACATACAGCTCGCTTACCTGTTTTGCTGCATCAATAGCTGCACGGACAGCTCCTACATCTCCGGTCAGGACTACAAATCCCTTTCCGCCGATGGCATAGCCGGTCCGAACTTCAATTAAAGTAATCTGAGCTGCTTTCGCTGCTGCATCCGCTGCTTCAATGGCTGAAGCAATAGAATAGTACTCAATCACGCCAACAGCCTGAGGATCCGTCACTTCTACTGTGCCGGAAATTGCCGGAAAGACCTGTTCATGTACGCTTGGAATCAGCAAAGTGTCCACTACAAATTCTCCACCTGCTGCTTTTCCTGCTTCCAAAGATGCTCTGACAGCACCGGTATCACCGCCTACAATCACCATATATTTTCCCGGACAGACAGTGACAGAACGTAAAAGTTCCACTTGCGCGGCTTTTAACATAGAATCACTGGTCTCAATGCCTCTGGCAATACTGGACAGCTCTACCATGCCGATCGCTCTTCCCATCTCTTACGCCTCCCTTCTACTGATCCGAATGCCTTTCGGAGTCACTTCTTTTACAACTCCATCAAAGCCTGTATGGATGTTTGCGGATAATCCCTCTGCACTGCCTGCAATCAGGTCATCCTTCTTTACAGCATCCCCTGCAGTCACTACCGGAACTGCCGGTTTGCCGATATGCTGTGATAATGGAATGAATACCTCTTCCGGTTCTACTTCAAAAAGCTCCGGCAGACCGTGGAATACATATTCGTCCAATCCAAGACGGGCGATCAGGCGTCCGGTAGGAATTCTCCTGTGCTCCAGCATGTCGCTCGCCTGCGGATGCTGATTCTTCTCCGGCTGAATTTCTCTCTCTCTCAAAAGTCCTTTCGCATAATCGTTCATCTTCCTCGGTGACAGTCCCATCGGACAGGAGAACATCTCACAGGTACCGCAGCTGCTGCAGTTTGCCGCACTGCCGAAAGCCCGCTCAAATTCTGCCGGATCCGTAATAGATTTCTGTCTCCAAATGGTTCTCATAATCATATGGGGCTGCACATTGTGTCCCAGCAGATGTCTCGGACACAGATCTGTACAGGCTCTGCACTGAAGACAGGCTGTTGCCGCCTGACGTGCCATACGTTCCACACTCATGGCAGCACGTTTTACAAGATAATGATTCTTCGGAAGCACCAGAAGATTGCCTGTGGTCTTGGTAACAACCGCATTTTCAATCTCTTCTCTGGTCTTCTGCATTTTTCCCATCATGGGACCTCCCAGAATCACCACATAATCATTTACCAGAAGTTTTGCTTTTTTCAGGACTTCCGTAATCGGCGTACCAATTGGTGCGTGACACATCACCGGAGTCTCCACCGCACCTGTAATGGAGAGAAACTTCTCGTCCACAGGTTTTCCTTCCAGTGCATCGGCAATATTGAGGACTGTGCCGACATTTTCTACCACGCATCCTACATTCAGAGGAAGTCCCCTTTCCGGAACCACCCGTCCGGTTACCTGATTGACCAGCACCTGCTCGTCACCGGCCGGATAGTAGGTCCGCATGGTAAAGATCTCTACATTGGCTCCCAGTGCTTTTACTGCGTTCTGAAGAGCTTCTGTCTCTCTTACATATTTTGCTTTTAATGCAATCACTGCATGCGCTGCTTCCAGATGTGCGGCAATCTTCTCTACTGTCGCTACAATTCTTTCTGCATAGGTACGGCACAGATATTTGTCTGTCTCGATCAGCGGCTCACATTCCGCTGCATTGACGATAAAATACTCTGCCTTCGCATTCAGTTTTACGTGGGTCGGGAAGCCGGCTCCTCCGGCTCCCACTACTCCCGCTTTCTGAATGGCTTCCACCATTTCCATACTTGATCACCGCCTGTCTTATATCAGCGCTTCGTCAACTTCCTGGTCATCCACGATTCCGACGATCGTTGCATCCACCGGAATATGGGGACCTCCTGCTGCACCACGCGCTGAGCTTCCGCCTACATAGAGAATCTTCTCTCCCACACCGGCACCGATAATATCTGCCGCTACAATGGGCGTATCAATGGGCTGGTCGTTCAGAAGATTCAGTGGCTGCACCACCAGGAGCTTTAATCCGGAGAGATTCTCATCTTTCCGTGTTGCCCAGATGTTTCCAATTACACGTCCTATTTTCATACTCGGCTTCCTTTCCCGCCAGTCTCTCCTTCGTCACGAGCAATGCTGATTCCATATTTCTTCGCATACTCTTTGGCAAGATCTGACAGAATTGCCTTCTTTCCTACCAGAATGCAGGCAGCCTTTCCTTCCCGTGCACTGATCACATCTCTCTCTGTAATGATGCGTTTCTCCAGCCGTAGGGTTGATCCGGAGACTGGCTGTTCTTTTTCTCCGGTGGATTCTTCTTTCTTCGGAGCAGCCTCTGTTTCTTCCGGAACGTTTTCTCCCAGAACAACCGCTTCCAGTTGATCTAAGGGAACAATGGTCACTCCGTTCTGCTGAAGGAATTTTAAGTTTTCCTCCAGACGGCTGTAGTAGCCGGCCGGCGCGGTATCCTTATAGCGATACAGTTCCACTTCTTCCTCCGCAATAAATATCCTTTTTCCAAGGAGAAGTGCGGTTCCGAATCTTCTGGTGTAATCGGTATCGAAGATTCCGTTGGCAATCTTTCCAAGGGCTTCATTGGTCAGTGTAAATGCGATCACGCCTTCATAGGAAGCCACATCGCAGTCTTCTTCTTTCAGCAAAGCACATTCTACCCGGTAGCATTCTGCAAGTTTTTTGCTTTCCAGCACCGGATGGCACCGCATTCCATGGTCTTCCGCCAGAATCAGAAGTGCCGGCCTGTTATCTTCAGACGGCACTGCCGCCGGTTCTGCCGATGCTTCTTCTTTTTCCAGCTCTGCCACACGCTCCTGTACTTTTCTGCAGATCTCACTGATCATAGCATCCAGTTCCACGCGCTCCCCTCCTTTCCATTTTTTATACTCATTACACTTTACAGTTCATGGCAATGCCTGTCGGTGTGACAAGGAACGGATCTGCCGGCTTGATCGTCGGGATTCCCGTCTCCTTTTCAATAATCTTTTCCATACCGGTCAGACAGCAGGTACCTCCACACAGATAAATGGTATCCACATTTTTTGAAACGATGTTTTTCTTTACGATCGTTGCCATTTTCTCAATAACCGGTTTCAGAATCGGAAGGATCTCCCGATGTCTGGAATAATCCTGTTTGATGGCTTCTGCTTCTGCAAACGGAATATGGTAATTTCCGGAAAGCACCAAAGTCAGGTGCGTACCACCTGTCGGTTCGTCTGCGATCTCCACAACCTTGCCATCTTTTAAGAGCGCAAGTCCTGTAGTACCGCCTCCGATATCCACAATCACGCCGTCCGATATCTGGTAAATAGCATTGGCTGCACTCGGCTCATCCAGAACTGCAGTCACTTCCAGCTCCGCGCCTTCCGCCACATAGGTATGTGTCTTGACGCTGTCGTCAGTTCCTGCCGGCATGGCAATGGCACAGTTTACCAGTTCTTTTCCAATTCGCTGCTCCAGTTTTGCCTTCAGAGCTTTTACAATGTTCAGTGCTCCGAGATAATCGACGACTACGCCGTCCCGAAGTACATCTGCCGCCTGTTTCTCACAGGCAATGGGATTGTTTTCCTCATCCAGCACCACCATTACGATGTATGCGGTACCCAGATCCAGACCGACTTTCAGCTTGTCGCCTACCGGAGTGAAGGTCTTTGTCTCGGATTCGGCTACCCGTTTCATGTATGTCTCTACCCGTTGAATATCCATCTGTGTTCCTTTACTGCTTTAATATTTTTCCGAGAGTGAATCCACTGACCTGCGCCGCGTTTGCCTCATCGAAATCAATGTGCATTTTATAACGGAACTGATCGCTGACACGAATGACAACGTTATCAAAAGTCACTGGTCTCTCAGTCATAATCTGTACGCTGACACGTTCCTTGTCCTGAAGGTCAAGCTTTGCAGCCACCTGCGGCGGAACATGCACGTGGGCTCTTGCCACGATTACAGCAGAAGATGCGTCAAGTGTACCCTTCGGTCCTTCAATGACCACCGGTCCTGCATCTCTTAAATCTCCGGATTCTCTTACCGGAGCTTTTATTCCCAGTGCCACGCAGTCACTGATGGAAAGTTCCACCTGTGTTGCTTTCCGCACCGGTCCTAATACTGCCACGCGTTCCTTCTTTCCTTTCGGTCCGATGAGCGTCACGCGTTCTTCACTTAAAAACTGTCCCGGCTGAGACAGTGGACGTTTCGGATGAAGCACTGCCCCTTTTCCGAATAACAGTTCCACATCCTCCTGCGTCAAATGCACGTGTCTGGCAGATACTTCTACTTCTACCAGTCCACTCTGTACGATAGAATCCACTACCGATTCAATAAACTGCTTCATGACGTCTCCTGATTCTGGATCTTGGCCAGATATTTACACATGATGATATGTACGGCACTGGACATCCGGTTCAGTTCCTCTATGATATCTGCTCTCTCATAATTCTTTCCATTATGAAATGCGGACGCAGCCGCTACTTCAGTTTCGCGGACTGCCGTTCTGAGCTGATTCAGAAGTGCATAGGTCTTTCCAAGCTTATAACTCGGCAGAACCATCTGCTTTACTTTATAATATTTCATAGGATTGTGGGAATGTGCCCGCAGCTCCTCATGAGTCAGTCCGATAATCGTCTCTCTGGTAAATGGTTCATCCAGTACATCACAACGCATCATCTCACGCAGACTTACCAGAATATCCTCCAGATCATCGATAAATTCCTGATCTTCCTGCATTTCCAGCAGAATCGTCTGATTCAGCACAAAAAGAGCTTCCAGACTGTCCAGTTTTCCACGGAATACAATCCGTTTGTCATCCTTGTTCACCAGAACATTTCTGACAAGCTGGGTCATATGCTCCGGCTTCTCATAATAGAAAGCACCTGTCGCGTCATCCACATATTTGGGTTTCGGCGGTGCCGGAGTGACGACTGCACTTTCCGGGATTCCCGGAACCTCTGTAGCCGTGATCTCCACTTTTTCTTTCGGGAGCGGCTTATCTTTTTCTTTGATAATCTTGATCTTTAACTGCTGCAGATATTCTCTTGCTGCCGGTGAGAGGATCTGTCCCTCCGGTATGACATAAGTCTCCGGCTTGGATGCCCGTAACTCATCCCGCAGAATTGCTTCTGTAATTACCTTCATCGCAGTCAAGCCACCTCCTTATCTCCTATACTGTCCGGCCGTCCGAATACACGGGCGGCCGGTACTTACTCACTTATGATAAGGAGGGTAAAATAGCCTCAACTTCCTCATGCGGTCTCGGAATTACATGAATAGAGATCAGTTCGCCAACACGCTCAGCTGCCGCTGCGCCTGCATCTGTTGCTGCCTTCACAGCTCCCACATCGCCGCGTACCATAACAGTTACCAGTCCGCCGCCTACATGCACTTTACCGATCAGAGTTACGTTTGCTGCCTTTACCATTGCATCTGCTGCCTCGATAGAAGCTACAAGTCCTTTTGTTTCAATCATTCCTAATGCCTGTGTTACTGCCATTTCTCATTCCTCCTTGATCTGTATGTTCTGTCTGTGACAGCGAATCTCCTAGCCAAGATGCGGAAGAATTGCCTCTACTTCCTCATGCGGTCTCGGAATTACATGGATGGAAATCAGTTCGCCAACACGCTCAGCTGCTGCTGCGCCTGCATCTGTTGCTGCTTTTACAGCTCCTACATCGCCGCGTACCATAACGGTTACCAGTCCGCCGCCTACATGCTCCTTACCGATCAGAGTTACGTTTGCTGCCTTTACCATTGCATCTGCTGCCTCGATAGAAGCTACAAGTCCTTTTGTTTCAATCATTCCTAATGCCTGTGTTACTGCCATTTTTCATTCTCCTTTTCTTAACTACATAGAACGAAGTCTTTTTACGATCTCATTCACTACTGCATCAATATCAACATCTTCTGCCTTCGGTCCGCTGCACATGCCATCCGTACAGGTCGGGAGTCCTGCTTTGATCTCATCAAGCTCCAGAAGTCCTTCTGCCACATGACGTTTGTTCAGCAGATTCATCGGTCCTACATTTTCGGAGGTAGCACTTCCGCCGATTGCTCCACAGCCAAGCGTCAGGGCCGGCATCAATCCGGTAGTGCCGCCGATACCTCCAAGGGCACTCGGTGTATTGACAATGATACGGGATGCCGGAACTCTCATGGCAAAATAGTTTACCATTTCCGGATCCTTGGTATGCATACTAAACGTATGTCCTGCTCCCTCATAATGCAGAATATCCTGTACCAGCTTACAGATCTCTTTATAGTCGTCTGCGGTATAGAATGCCAGAATCGGTGCCAGCTTCTCATTGGAATATGGATGGCCGCGTCCGATACCAGTTTCTTTTGCTACCAGGACTTTGGTTCCTGCCGGAATATCAATACCTGCCAGATCTGCAATGACCTGTGCACTCTTTCCTACAATCATAGGATTCATGGTGCCGTTTGCTCTTAAGATGAATTTTCCGAGTTTTGCAATCTGCTCGTCTGTCAGGAAATAGGCTCCCTGTTTCTCCATCTCTGCTCTTACAGCATCTTCCATATCCTTATCACATACAACAGACTGTTCAGATGCACAGATCGTGCCGTTATCAAAGGTTTTGGAGTCCATAATCCGTTTTACTGCCAGCGGCAGATCTGCGGTCTTTTCAATGTATGCCGGTCCGTTTCCGGGACCTACTCCAATCGCCGGTGTTCCAGATGAATAAGCGGCTCTTACCATGGCACTTCCGCCAGTAGCAAGAATCAGGGCCACATCCGGATGTTTCATCAGGTTATCCGTTGCCTGGATGGTCGGAATCGTAATACAGGATACCAGATTCTCATTACCACCTGCTTCTGCAATTGCCTGACGAATGACTTTTACCGCTTCCAGAATACAATTTCTTGCATTCGGATGCGGTGAAAATACAATCGCATTTCCTGCTTTTATGGAAATCTCAGATTTATAAAATGCAGTAGAAGTCGGGTTCGTGGATGGAATCAGTCCGGCAATCACACCTACCGGAACTGCTATCGTGCGGACTTTCTTCTCTTCATCATATCCAAGTTCTCCAATGGTTTTCATATCCTTGATATGCTCATACACATCACGGCTACCAAATATATTCTTAATTACCTTGTCAGCCTCAATACCAAAACCGGTTTCCTCATGAGCCAGTTTTGCCAGACGCTTTGCATTGCGCACACCTGCATAAGCGATAGATTTTACGATGGCATCTACCTCTGCCTGCGACTTCTGGCTTAACTCCTCCTGAGCCGCTTTGGCTTTCTCTACCAGCTCACGCACTTCCTGCACTGACAACAGGTCTTTATCATATAACTGCATAAGCAACTTCTCCTATATACTATGATTCTTTAAACTCTGTTATCTTCTGAATCAGCTCCTGTTTCTTCGCGAAACGGATCTCAGCGCGGGTCATGTTCTTGATCTCAAGTGCCCTTGCCAGTCTTCGGAGCGCATCCACCCCCATGGTCTGCATCTCTCCCACTGTTATATCCTGCGGATCCTTCTCGGTTTTCCCTGTTTCCGGCTCCGTTGGTTCTTCATCGACTGGTTTCGGTTCTGACTGCTCCGGTTCTTCCGGCATTACCGTTGATTCCGGTTTCGGAGGAGTTGGTTCTGGTGGAGTTGGCTCTTCCGGTTCTTTTCCACCTTTGAGCATTCTGGTCACATCATCCGCCGGTCGCGGAATGACATGAACACTGATGACGGTGCCGACTCTCTCAGCCGCTGCTGCGGAAGCATCCATGGCTGCCTTTACAGCTCCCACATCCCCTTCCACTAATACTGTCACCAGTCCGCCTCTTACTTTTTCCACACCCAGTCTGGAAACATTCGCTGCTTTCAGTGCGCTGTCCAGAGCTTCGACTGCTGTAAGGTAACCATATACTTCAATCATTCCCAATGCCTGCATATATTCGTACCTCTTGTCTTTCCCGCGGCTGTTGCTCCGCGGGAACTAAATCTTATGCTCTGATTTTATGCGATAGGATTGTCTGCTACAAACTCTACAGCTGCTGCAAATGCATCACATGCTGCCTTGCATGCGGACTGGCTTCCGGTCAGCAGTGCGCCACCGAAGTTGGTCTCTGAAGGCGGAGCATACAGAACACACATTTTTACGTCTGCTGCTTTCAGAGCTGCATCCACACCATACATAGCCTCAAGAGGCGGTGCGATCAGATATGCAATAGCCTCGCCCTCTTTGATACCTGCGCCCTCAGAAAGGTAAGAACCTGTTCTGGAAATGCAGTGTGCATAGTAGCAGATGGTATCGTCATCGTTTGCAGATACGAAATGAGCCTGATTCTCAATGACATCAACAGCTGCTTCAAGACCACTCTTTACTTCTGCCGGATTCGGGCCTGCCAGAATACCAATAATTTCTCCTGCCAGCTTGGTGTTTGCATTAGCAGCACCACCGTAGAAGCTCTTTGCGTATACAACCTGAACATCCGCTTTTTTGGTAGCCTCATCCAGTGCAGTATACGTAACATCATCACAGTCTGCAGTGAGCAGTGCAAGGGATCTCTGCTCCGGTGTCAGATTTAATTCTTTTGCCATTCCCGGACTTACATTCGGGATGAGTTTGGTTGCAAGCACTGATGCTTTCAATGGATCGCGTTTCATTTTATTCCCTCCGTTCGACTTAAAGTTTCAGATCTGTACCACTTGCTTTTGCATCAAGGATCTTCTTGATGATATCAGCAATATGTGCTCCGGCCTCTGCCGGAATGGTTCCGTCTTTATGGATGTTGGATACAACGGTTCTTCTTGCCTCCGGCATTCCAACAGTTGCTTTGTAGGCAATATATGCGGACATGGACTCTGCGGTAATCAGTCCAGGTCTCTCACCGATCAGTACACAGGTAACATCCGCACCTGTAATCTCAGAGATCTGGTCCATTGCTCCTACACGACCATATTTTACGAAGAACGGAGTACCGTAATCAATGCCATAGCTCTTAAGTCCCTGCTCAATAGCCGGCAGTACATCACCTACATTGGCTGCGATTGCTGCGGAGCTTAAGCCGTCAGATACATAGATCTGTACGGTCGGATGCATCTTGCATTTTTCTTTGATTGTGGCAACTGCCTCATCGCTTAACGCACGTCCCAGATCCGGACGGGTCAGATAAGTATCTTTGCTGTCACATTTGGTCTGCACGGTAAACAGACCCATTTTATCAATAAAGTCCTGATCTACATCATTAAATACAGCGTCCTGTGCTGCAGAATGTGCTGCACGGAATTCCAGTACCGGAAGTGTCTTATAACGAGCACCAGCTTTGCCAATACCCAGACGGCAGGGAGCGTACTGTTTCAGATCATAGTATGCTTCCTTTGCTACCGGGTTTTCTACCAGATACTGTTTTCTCAGATCGACAGCTGCTACATCGTCCCAACAGCCGTCCTCAATTTCAGTGCCATTCTGTGGGGAGGCTTTTCCTGCTACAGCAGCTTCCACTGCAGAAGCAGTTGCGCCATCGCTCACATTCATCTCTGTAAGCACCTGTGCAATGATATCTCTTAAATCTTTCTCGCTCACCAAAGTTTTTCACCTCCTGCTTATTTTAAGAAAACGGATGCATCACCTGCAAGCGGTGTCAGTTTTCCGTTCTCTGAGAATCCCATCTTCTCCAGCCACTGATCGAATTCCTTGATCGGACGGAGACCGAAGACCTCTCTTAAGCTTGCTGCTTCATGATATCCGGTACACTGATACATCAGCATACAGTCATCACCCTGCGGTACACCCATGATGTAGTTGCAGCCTGCGGCTACCAGAAGGGTTGCCAGGTTCTCGATATCGTTCTGGTCAGCTTTCATATGGTTGGTGTAGCATGCGTCACATCCCATCGGGATACCGGTCAGTTTGCCCATGAAGTGATCCTCAAGACCTGCACGGGTAACCTGCTTGGAATCATACAGATACTCTGGTCCGATGAAACCAACTACAGTATTTACAAGGAACGGACTGTATTTCTTAGCAAATCCATAACAACGAGCCTCCATGGTTACCTGATCCCATCCATGATGTGCATCGGAGGAAAGCTCGGAACCCTGTCCAGTCTCGAAATACATAACGTTCGGGCCGGTACTGGTTGCTTCGTGAAGCATCATATCATGTCCTTCATCAAGCATAGAGCCATTCAGGCCAAATGCTTCATTACCCTTCTGAGAACCTGCAATAGACTGGAACATCAGGTCAATCGGTGCTCCTAATTTATCCATAGCTTCCATCTGGGTGGTTACATGTGCAAGTACGCAGATCTGAGTCGGAACTTCCCATTTGTTCTTAAACTCATCAAAGCTTCTTAAAATTCTCGCAACACTCTCTACAGAATCATCTACCGGGTTCAGACCGATAACTGCGTCACCGCAGCCAAGGCTTAAGCCTTCCATTACGGATGCCATGATACCCTTCGGATCATCTGTGGTGTGGTTCGGCTGCAGACGGGATGAGAATGTTCCCGGAAGGCCGATGGTGGTGTTGCAATGTGCGGATACACGGATCTTCTTTGCCGCATAGATCAGATCCAGGTTGGTCATCAGCTTACATACAGCGGCTACCATCTCACTGGTAAGACCTCTGGATGCACGTTTGATCATGTCCGTTGTGGTGGTCTCGCTCAAGATCCACTCACGGAATTCAGCAACCGTCATACCCTTAATCTCTTTGTAGATTGCCTCGTTGACACCGTCCTGAATGATTCTGGTTACTTCGTCTTCCTCGTAAGGAACTGCCGGATTGTTGCGAAGGTCTTCCAGGGTGATATGGGAAAGTACTACTTTCGCAGCTACTCTTTCCTCTGCGGACTCTGCTGCGATACCTGCCAGTTTGTCACCGGACTTCTCTTCATTGGCTTTCGCCATGACTTCGCGAAGAGATTTGAATTCGTACACTTTGCCGAATAATTTTGTTTTTAAAATCAACCTGTTCACTCTCCTTTATCATGTATTGAAGATTAGAGTTTTTGTGACAACGGGAACGACGCGCCCCTGCGCTACCGGTTCTCCGATGTCGATGTAGTCACCATCATTTGCAAAGATCCCATCAATGCAGATAAATTTTTTCTGGCGCTTCAGGAGTACATTAATGGCGTTTCCAAGCACCTTGGCAATATCATTTTCGATGACCAGAATGAGGGGGTGTGGTCCGGCAATTACCTCTTCCGCCCCATCGACAACCATCTGTGCCAGTTCCTGAATCTCCAGAAAACTGGTATGATACCTGCCTGAAAAAACAATGGCAACCTGTTCAAGTGCACCTTCCGTTTCGTAAAGCTTCAACTTCCGACGTAAAGATTCCTTGAACATAACCGGGTTCTGTTCCTCATCCTCCGTAAGTTTCAGAACCGGAATGTTTTTTATGGGCAGTTGTCCATCACTGTAGCTGATGGTGCTGCCACTAACATTTGTAGTATGGGTTCCCGCTCCGACTA
Source organism: Clostridiaceae bacterium Marseille-Q4143 (assembly GCA_018228645.1). Classification (GTDB taxonomy): domain Bacteria; phylum Bacillota; class Clostridia; order Lachnospirales; family Lachnospiraceae; genus Hominiventricola; species Hominiventricola filiformis. Next base: position 1,640,826 of record CP073693.1, on the reverse strand, counting down.
CCGTTGCACGGATCGTCTCAGCCGCGGGATATGTAAGAACCTGTTTCAGAGCCGCATTATTTTTCACTGCTCTGGCAAGAAGCACCCCAACATCTCCATATTCGAACACATTGGCAGGTTCTCCGTTATAATAACAGCTCGCCACTCCGCCTGAATAAGTAATGGCGTCAATTTTAGGCTCACTGGTCAGTGGTTTTCCGTCATTTGTATAAAGCCCTGCGTGAAGGCTGTCTGCTTCTCTGGCATGAATTGCCATGGCCAGCTGATCTGCCATATATTCACAGATCTTATAGAGAACGGTTTCCTCTGCCCGGTCGCCCACTGCGATGTGAATGTCATGGGCTTCTGCAAGTTTCTGAATCTTCGGGAAAATATAACTGATCCGACCATTTTCAATCTTAATCAGTCTTCCTCCGATATCGAGACAACTCGTTCCCTTCAGGTTTCCCTTCTGGAACAATGCAATATTACTGGTTCCGCCTCCGATATCAATATTCGCTACTGCCTGCCGGTGTTCTTCGGAAAATGCATCTGCCCCTGCTCCTTTTGCAGAAAGAACAGATTCCAGATCCGGTCCTGCAGTTGCCACTACAAAATCACCTGCCATGCTGCTTAAGGAAGCAAGTACCGTATTGGCATTGTGCTTTCTGGCAGTCTCTCCGGTAATGATCACAGCTCCGGTCTGCAGGTCTTCCGGTTTCATTCCGGCGGCCTTATATTCCGCTTCGATGATCTTTTTCACCTTTTCCGCATCGATCTCGGTCTGGGAAAGAAGCGGTGTAAAATAAATCTTGCTCCGGTAGGTAACTTCCTTATCCACGATATTGATCCTGGGTACCACATAGCTGCTGGCTTCATTCTCGATCGTCAGTTTGCTGAAAATCAGCTGCGTCGTGGATGTCCCAATATCAATTCCAACACTTAATATGGTTTCTTTCATGGGAATCTCCTTCCATCACAAATCACTTGTCCTCAAAATATTTCAGGAATGGTTCAAATCCAGTACCTTCATAACTGCTGGTGACAAAGATCTCTTTTGCTCCTGCAATCTTCAGATACTTCTGTGCATCCTCCAGCTGTTTTTCGGTTGCCTTGTCACTTTTGGTGACCACCCCGATACAGGGCTTTGCAAAACTGCTGGAATATCCAGGTGGAAACATGGTACCGCTTTCCGTCGCATCCTGCACAAGGACAATGGTGTCTGCATCCGCTGCTGATACCATCAGTGCACCACGCATATAGGTACGTTCCAGATATTCTCCCGGTGTGTCAATCATATTTTTATTAATGATCTCAACTGCCTGCGTTTTCTTGTATTTCAGCTGCTGGTCGCTTAAATATTGACAAAGAGTTGTCTTCCCTGCCATGGAACGGCCAATCATAATAATTCGTCTTTTCATCTTCTGATCCATCGCAGAGCCTGTCTTTCTACGATCTTGTGATCGTTGTTCCTGCAAATCCCATCTTGTCACACAGCACATGCATAACATCGTGAAGTGCTGCCTCCACATCTGCCACATCACCTGTGATGATCAGGGATCCATTAAACCGATCCACAAATCCAATCTGGATGCCGGCTGCCTTGCTGGCTACATCTGCCGCAATAATAGCTGCCTCACTGGGAGTAATGGTAAAGATTCCGATTGCTCCTTCTGCATCAATCAGACCCATTTTCGCATACAGGGCTTCTACCGGATGGGGAATCACATGAGCCAGTGTTACCTGTTTGCCAGGAACAAACTCCTGTATGATTCGTTCTTTATGGGATTCCTCAAACATTGGATTTCCTCCTTTGCCTGTCTCTAAATTCTTCTGCCTTCATAGGCAGCCAGGAACAGGTCTCTGACCTCCTCTGGCGTACAGTCTCTTGGATTTGTTGCGGTGCATGCATCGTTCATGGCCGCATTTACCATCTCATCCAGTGCTGCCATAAAATCTTCTCTGGAGACTCCTGTTTCGGCAATACTGGTCGGAATATTCAGCTGTTTAATAAGCTGTTTGGTAGAACGGATGACATTAAATGCACTCTGTCGGATACTGCTGCCCTCGAGCCGTGCCAGTCTTGCGATTCTCGCATAGCGCTTTGCATGTACAGTCAGCTTATCGTGACATCCACAGTTGTAGGCCATTACATATGGAAGAAGAATTGCATTGGCACGTCCGTGGGGAATGTGAAAATGTCCTCCCAGTGTATGTGCCATGCCATGATTCAGTCCAAGTCCTGCGTTGCTGAATGCCATTCCTGCCAGACAGGAGGCATGATGCATATGCTGTCTTGCATTCAGGTCATCCGGAGTCTTATAGGCTTTTAACAGATTACTACGAACCAGCTTGATGGCTTTTTCTGCTGCTGCATCCGTAAAATCGTTTGCATTCTTTGATACAAATGCCTCTATTGCATGTGTCAGGACATCAATTCCTGTATCTGCTGTAATAGATGGCGGTACCGTCTTCGTAAGCTCCGCATCCAGAATTGCATCATCCGGAAGAAGTTCATCTGCAACCAACGGATATTTTGCGGACTTTTCCGGGTCACTGATGACTGAAAAGCGACTTACTTCCGTTCCGGTTCCACTGGTAGTCGGAATTGCCACAAACTTGCATTTTTCAGAAAATCCTTCTCTGGCCGACAGATAGTTGATGGCTTTTGCACAGTCAATCGGCGATCCTCCGCCCAATGCCAGAAGTGCCTGTGGTTTAAAATCCGTCATAAGGCCAATCCCTTTCGTAACCGTGGCAATATCCGGATCCGGTTTTACTTCTGAAAAGATCTCATAAGCAATTCCCATCTGATCCAGTACGTCGGTCAGGTAACTGACTTTTCCGCTCTCATGCATGAATTTGTCAGTTACAATAAAGGCCCGCGTCACACCCTTAAGGATTTCACGCAGACCTTCCCTCTCCATGTAGATTCTTGGCTTCACATAATAATTTCCCATTGCTTTTTCCTCCTGCTTCCGCCATCTTCATCATATGAGAAAAAACATCTCATTTTCGCTTCCTCCAATAACGATCCTGATCTGTTCTCGTTATTCAGTTTTCATCATAAATCAAAGTTCGCTCTGAATTCTCTTTACTGCTTCATCTACAGCAGCTGCCGTACCTAAAATTGCCAGACAGGTCAGATGCTGCGGACAATTTCCATTGATCTCAAACACCTCTACATCAGATGCCTTCTGTGCCAGATCGCTGGCATAAATCAGGTCACAGACATTTCCATTACACAATGCAAGCGCGGCATTCTCATGGAACAGAATATCTAACCCTTCCATTCTCGCCCTGCGCATGATAATTTTCTTCGTCCCCTCAGAGACTGTTTTCATTACTCTGATTTTCAAACCAGCCATAATGCATAGTTCCTCTTTATTTCTTTATAAACATTAAATGAGCAAGTCCCATGGCATAGGATCTCTGCTCACACGTTACTCATTTTTGTTATTTTATTTTCAATCTTGCTCATATTATACTCGACATTCTGTCACAAAGCAAGGTGTATTTGTCATATCTGCATAAAAACTTTTCATTTTCTGTCTTTTTTTCAAAATTTTCACCACAGATTTTCTCCGGCGGACATCTGTATCTGTCAGCCGGAGGAAATATTATACAATACTATGATTCAAGATACTCGAGTTTGCTCACAGATATTTCATATGCAATTCTTTTCTCACTTTCCTCCTCACTCAGTTTTTTCATGTACTCGCGGCTCTGGATTCTTCCCCAGATCTGTGTGTGGCCTCCCACCTCAAATCCGGATGCAAAACGGGCATTTCTTCCCCAGCAGATGCAGGGAATATAATCAGATTTTCCATAAGGCCGGTTGACAGCCAGTAAAATATCCGCAATCTCACGTCCAAGCGGTGTTTTCCGATAGACCGGTGGTTTGCAGATATATCCGTCCAGAAAGATCTGATTAGTCTTGGCATTCTCCACTTCTTCATCCGTAAACTCCAGTTCCCTTACAAATACAGAAAGAACCAGACGGTTCTTCTTCTCCTCGTGCCGATTGTAGGACCGAAACTGGCCCGCCGCACGGATATAGGCTCCCCGGTAATCCGCATTCACATCAATCAGCCGCTCGGAAATCATCAGCGGAATAATATCACATGAATCGCTTAGCCGTTTTACAGATACATTCAGCATATAGAAGCCTTCCCCAAAAACTTCATGGCTGAATGTGAAGTCGGACACGACTTCCCCTACAATCGACACCTGGTTGTTTTCAATCATCTTATCTGACATCATTTTGTTCTCCCTTCCTTTTGACGAAGTGTCTCTTTTCGTACATTGTCTATAAAATATATTCCCGTTCTTTTCCAAATATTCCAAAAAAGTTAAAAATTATGCGCCTGATGCGAAAAAAGCTTGTATTCCGGGCAAAATATGTTACACTATTAAATTTGTAGGATATTGAGTGAGACAACAAAGAAGAGGTTTTTAGTATGAAACGTGAAGATGTAAGAAATATAGCAATCATCGCTCATGTAGACCACGGCAAGACCACCCTGGTCGATGAGCTTCTGAAACAGAGCGGCGTGTTCCGTGCCAATCAGGAAGTGGCAGAACGTGTCATGGACTCCAATGATATTGAAAGAGAAAGAGGTATCACCATTCTTTCCAAAAACACGGCAGTCTTTTATAAGGATGTAAAAATCAACATCATCGATACTCCCGGTCATGCAGACTTCGGCGGCGAAGTAGAGCGTGTCCTTAAAATGGTAAACGGTGTTATCCTTGTGGTAGATGCTTTCGAAGGTTCCATGCCCCAGACCAAATTCGTTCTGAAGAAAGCGCTGGAGCTGAATCTTCCGGTAATCGTCTGCATCAACAAAATCGACCGTCCGGAAGCAAGACCGGAAGAAGTCGTAGACGAGGTTCTGGAGCTTCTGATGGATCTGGACGCTACTGATGAGCAGCTGGACTGCCCGTTTGTCTATGCTTCCGCAAAGGGCGGCTACGCTTCCCTGGATCCGAACGAACAGGGCAAGGATATGACTCCGCTGTTCGATACCATTCTGAATTATATTCCGGCTCCGGAAGGTGATCCGGAAGCACCGACCCAGGTACTGATCAGTACCATCGACTACAACGAATATGTAGGCCGTATCGGCGTTGGAAAAGTAGACCGCGGTACCATCTCCGTGAACCAGGATGTGGTTATCGTAAACCATCATGATCCGGATAAGATGCGAAAAGTAAAAGTCAGCCGTCTCTATGAATTCGACGGTCTGAATAAGGTAGAAGTGCAGAACGCAACCATCGGTTCCATTGTTGCCATTTCCGGTATTTCAGATCTGCATATCGGAGATACTCTGTGTGCACCGGAAGCGCCGGAAGCAATTCCGTTCCAGAAGATTTCTGAGCCGACCATCTCCATGCAGTTTAATGTCAATGACAGCCCGCTCGCCGGTACAGAAGGAAAATTCGTCACTTCCCGTCATCTGCGCGACCGTCTGTTCCGTGAGCTGAACACCGATGTCAGCCTTCGTGTGGAGGAGACTGACAGTACTGACAGTTTCAAAGTATCCGGACGTGGTGAGCTTCATCTGTCCGTCCTGATCGAAAACATGCGTCGTGAAGGTTATGAGTTCTCTGTCAGCAAAGCCGAAGTACTTTATCACTATGACGAGAATGGCAAGAAGCTGGAGCCGATGGAGCTGGCTTACATTGATGTAGATGACGAGTTCTCCGGAAGCGTTATTCAGAAGCTGGGTGAGCGTAAAGGGGAACTCCGCAACATGCATACCAACAGCAACGGTTCCACCCGTCTGGAATTTTCCATCCCGGCACGAGGCCTTATCGGATACCGCGGAGAGTTCATGACCGACACCAAAGGTACCGGCGTTCTGAACACTATCTTCAACGGTTATGAGCCGTACAAAGGAGATATCCAGTACCGCAAACAGGGTTCTCTGATCGCATTCGAGTCCGGTGAGTCCATCACCTACGGTCTCTTCAATGCCCAGGAACGTGGTGACCTGTTCATCGGACCTGGCGTAAAAGTATATGCAGGTATGGTTATCGGACAGACCGGCAAGGCAGAAGATATTGAGATCAATGTCTGCAAAACCAAGAAGCTGACCAATACCCGTTCTTCCAGCGCTGACGAGGCTCTGAAGCTGACTCCGCCGAGAGTATTAAGTCTTGAACAGGCTCTGGAGTTCATCGACACCGACGAGCTTCTTGAGATCACTCCGAAGACATTAAGAATTCGCAAGAAAATTCTGGACCCGACCATGAGAAAGAGAGCTGCTATCCGTAAATAATCGGATGCGGTTCTATGCAAAAATGGCATACCGTTCATCACTCGATGAACGGTATGCCCTTTTGTTATATATCATATTCCTTCTTATTCTTCAATCACCAGCTTGGCTGCGCCATACATACCGGCATCATTTCCAAGACTTGCCAGAATAAACTCTGCATCCCTGCATCCGCGGAATACATATTTCACATAATATTTCTGAATGTAATCAATGACGATCTGTCCGGCTCTGGACATACCGCCGCCGATGACAAATACTTCCGGATCTGCAGTTCCTGCCACTGCAGACAGTGCCAGTCCCAGATATTTTCCGAAACGCTCTGCTACTTCACAGGCAAATGTATCCCCATCTTTTACTGCATCCCAAATCTCCCGCGCCGACATGGTCTCCGGATCCAGAACCGTTTTCACAGCGTTCTGTTCCAGCATCCATTTTGCCAGACGGACAATACCGTTGGCGGAAGCCACATGTTCCAGGCAGCCATGATTTCCACAGCCGCAGGCGCCAGGCACTTCATCGTCCACATGAATGTGTCCAATTTCACCACCTGCTCCGTGTGCGCCGGTAATAATTTTTCCATTAATAATCACACCGCCGCCAACTCCTGTTCCAAGAGTTACCATAACACCGCTCTTATGGCCTGCTGCCGCGCCTTTCCACATCTCGCCTAATGCTGCTACATTCGCATCATTTCCGCCCTTGCTGGGCAGTCCGGTCAATTCAGTGAGCTCTTTGGTTACTTCTTTATATCCCCATCCAAGATTGGCTGTATGCGGAACCACACCATTGGCATCAATAGGACCCGGCACACCAATACCGATACCCGCTACATTCTTTTTATCAATTCCTCGTTCCTTCAGCTTGCCAAGCGCCGCTTTCGCAATATCCGGCAGGATCGCAGCTCCTTCATTTTCCGTATGGCTTGGGATCTCCCATTTTTCCAGAAGTTCTCCATCTGTGCGGAACAGTCCCATCTTTACCGTGGTACCTCCCACATCAATTCCAAAACAGTATTCCTGCATATTCCTTTCCCCCTGATTCTCTATTTCTTATTGCGGTTAATGCTCTCCTGTACACGGCGGTACAGCTCCTGAGCCGCATTGTAGCCCATCTTCTTCTGTCTGTGGTTGACTGCCGCAGACTCTACAATAATAGCAAGGTTCCGGCCCGGACGGATCGGAATGGAATGGCAGACGACTTTATTTCCGAGAAATTCCGTGTACTCCTCGTTCAGTCCCAGGCGGTCGTATTCTCTGTCTTTGTCCCACTCTTCCAGACGGATAACCAGATCAATATTCTGGGTCTCCTTTACACTCTCAACACCATACAGAGTCTTGACGTCGATGATACCGATACCGCGCAGCTCGATGAAATGGCGGGTAATCTCCGGAGAAGTTCCCACCAGCGTATCGTCGCTGACTTTGTGAATCTCCACTACATCATCAGTAATCAGTCGGTGTCCGCGCTTAATCAGCTCCAGTGCCGCCTCACTCTTACCGATACCGCTTTCACCCATGATCAGAATACCTTCACCGTATACATCCACCAGCACGCCGTGAATGGAAATGCAGGGGGCCAGCTCCACATTCAGCCAACGGATAACTTCCGCCATGAGCGGAGAGGTCATACGGTTGCTGAACAGCAGCGGTTTGTGATATTTTCTCGCCATCTCATACATCTCTTCATCCGGTTCGGTCCGTGATGCATAGATGACACAGGGGATCTTGCTGGACATGAACCTCTCATAGTTCTTCAGCTTCTCCTCTTTATCCTGATTTTTCAGATAGGTGTATTCTACATATCCAATAATCTGTACCCGCTCGCAGGCAAAATGTTCAAAATAGCCTGCCAGCTGAAGTGCCGGACGGTTGATATCCGGGCTGCTGATCTCAATTCCGTCTGTTGCAATATCCGGCGTCAGATTTTTCAGATCAAGCTTCTCAATCATCTTATTTAATGATACTGTCGGCATCGTCGCTTCTCCTGTTCTCTTTTAATTGACCGGATTTTCCACCCACGGGGCGGTACTGTCTTCTTTCGGTCTTTCATAGTTCCAGTATACCTTCTTTATTCGTTCTTCGCAATATGAAAGAACTCAAAAACCTGACGCGCAGAGCGGCTGTTCATACCCTCCACTTCTGCCAGTTCCTCCTCCGTGGCAGACTTGATATCTTCCAGTGTCTGGAAAGATTTCATCAGCGCTTTTCTCCGCGCAGGACCAATACCAGGAATATCATCCAATACTGAATGCACCTGCTCCTTACTTCGGAGAGAACGGTGATATTCGATGGCAAACCGGTGGGCCTCATCCTGAATCCTGGTCACCAGCCGGAACGCTTCACTGTCCCGGTCAACAGGCAATTCTATGTTATGAAAATAGATTCCTCTGGTCCGATGCTTGTCATCCTTTACCATACCGCAGACCGGCACCTCGATATTCAGCTGCTGCATAACTTTCAGAGCAATATTTACCTGACCACGGCCACCATCCATCATAATCAGATCCGGATAATTTTCATAGTGGGAAAGACGTCTGGTCAGCACTTCCTCCATACTGGCATAGTCATCCACCCCCTGCACGCCGCGAATCCTGAATTTCCGGTAATCAGACCTTTTAGGCCGGCCTTTCTCAAAAACTACCATGGAGCCAACCGTCTGGAAACCGCTGATATTGGAAATATCATAGGCTTCTACCCGTTCCAGCTTCGGAAGATTCAGAAGATTTGCAATCTCTTTCATGGCACCGATGGTGCGGCCTTCCTCTCTGCGGATGCGCTCGCGATCCTGCATGAGCACCATATCCGCATTCTTCTTCGCCAGTTCCACCAACTTTTCCTTCTGGCCCTTCTTCGGCACCTGGATATGCACCTTCTGACCTTTTCTGCCGCTCAGCCACTCTTCTATGAGTGCCGCATCCTCGATCTCATACTGCAGCATGATTTCTCTGGGAATGTACGGGGTTCCCGCGTAAAACTGCTTGATAAAAGCAGACAGTACCTCTGGCCGGCTGTCCCCGTTTGCAATCCGCAGGCAGAAATGGTCTCTTCCAATGAGGCGGCCATCCCGGATAAAAAACACCTGTACCACCGCATCATGCTGATCTACAGACATGGCAATGACATCCTTATCCTCCATGTCACTGCTGGTAATCTTCTGTTTCTGAGCAATCTTGGTCACACTGTTTAAAAGTTCCCGGTACTCGATGGCTTTTTCAAACTCCATCTCCTCCGAAGCCTCCAGCATTTTCTCTTCCAGTTCCTTCAGGATCGGTGTATAATCACCATTTAGAAAAGTCAGTACTTTTTTGACAGACTTTGCGTATTCTTCCTTTGAAATATATCCCTGGCAAGGTGCCGGACACTGATGAATATGATAATTCAGACACGGCCGCTCTTTTCCCTGCATCTTTGGCAGCTGCTTGTTGCAGGTCCGGATGCCATACAGTTTATGAATGAGATCTATAGTATCCTTCACTGCCCCTGCAGATGTATAGGGTCCATAGTATTTTGCCTTATCCTTGTACATCTGCCGGGCAAACAATACCCTCGGAAAATCTTCCTGTACTGTCACCTTAATAAACGGATAAGTCTTGTCATCCATCAGCATGGTATTGTATTTAGGACGATGTTCCTTAATAAGATTACACTCCAGCACCAGCGCTTCCAGTTCCGAATCCGTGATAATATACTCAAACCTGGCAATATGAGTCACCATCTGTTCAATTTTTACACCCTTATTCCGGCTGGACTGGAAATACTGTCGTACCCGGTTTTTCAGTGAAATGGCCTTTCCCACATAGATAATAGCATCCTTGTCGTCGTGCATGAGATAAACGCCCGGTTTGGACGGAAGCTTTTTCAGTTCTTCTTCGATATTAAATATTGCCATTTGCTTCTCCTTTTTCCGGATAACGAAAACCGCCAAAGCGCAGGACATTCACTGCGTTCTGACGGCTCTTCCTCAGCTTCTTATTTTCTTATTCCGCAAAAATCAGTTCTTCCTGATGGTATTCTTCCTTGTCACTGCCGTCACGGACTTTGTGGTAAATCTCCATAAATTCCTTACCGGTGATGGTTTCTTTTTCAATCAGGAACTCAGCAATCTTATCCAGGCACTCCCGATTCTCGGTGAGCAACTGTTTTGCCTCGTCATACGCTTCTTTCAAAATCCGCATGACTTCCTCATCCACATGGGATGCGGTCTCGTCACTGCAGTTTAAGACGCTGCCATTGTCGAGATACATACTCTCTCTGGACTCCAGACCCATAAGACCAAACTTATCGGACATACCGTACTGAGTAACCATGGCTCTCGCCAGATTGGTTGCCTGCTGAATATCATTGGAAGCACCGGTGGTAATGGAGTCAAATACCACTTCCTCCGCAGCGCGTCCGCCCATGCAGACTACCAGACGTGCCAGAATCTCATTCTTAGAGAGCAGGAACTTCTCCTCCTCCGGTGTCTGCAGCACATATCCAAGAGCTCCGCTGGTACGCGGAATGATCGTGATCTTCTGTACCGGTTCCGCATCTTTCTGCAGGGCACTGGTCAGCGCATGGCCAACTTCATGGTAAGAAACAATTTTTCGTTCTTCCTCGCTTAAGATCTTGTTCTTTTTCTCTTTACCCATGAGTACTACTTCCATGGCATCGAAGAGATCTTTCTGGCAGATAGCTCTGCGTCCGTGTTTTACTGCCAGGATAGCTGCCTCATTGATCATATTTGCCAGATCGGCACCTACAGCTCCGCTGGTAGCCAGCGCTACTGCTGCCAGATCCACAGTCTCATCCATCTTCACATTTTTCGCATGTACTTTCAGAATGTCCTCACGGCCTTTCAGATCCGGACGCTCCACGATGATCCGGCGGTCAAAACGACCCGGTCGAAGCAGGGCCTGATCGAGAACTTCCGGACGGTTAGTTGCAGCCAGAATGATGCAGGCCTGATTGCTCTCAAATCCATCCATCTCTGCAAGCAGCTGGTTTAAAGTCTGCTCTCGCTCATCATTTCCACCCATGCGGGAATCACGGCTCTTACCGATAGCATCGATCTCATCGATGAATACGATACAGGGGGCATTTTTCTTTGCCTCCTCAAAAAGGTCACGTACACGGGAAGCACCCACTCCCACGAACATCTCTACAAAATCAGAACCTGCCAGAGAGAAGAACGGCACATGTGCCTCTCCTGCCACGGCTTTTGCCAGCAGTGTCTTGCCGGTTCCGGGAGGTCCCACAAGCAGTGCGCCCTTCGGCAGCTTTGCACCGATCTCCGTATATTTCACCGGATTATGAAGGAAATCCACCACCTCTACGAGAGATTCCTTCGCCTCTTCCTCACCTGCCACATCCTTAAATGTGACACCTGTCTCTTTTTCAATATATACCTTGGCTTTGCTCTTGCCGACACCCATCATGCCGCCACCGCCGCCCATCCGGCGCATGAGCAGGCCGAATGCCAGCCACAGAAGCAGGATCGGTGCCAGAATTGAGATGATATTCCATATGATCACTGACCAGGTATCCTGAATGTACGGTTTAATCTCCACGCCCTTTTCCTTCATGAGAGGCAGGAGTCCTTCATCGTCCATCTTTCCTGTATAATAGGTAACTTTAACCGTCTTGTTTTCCTCACTCTTCGGAGTGATCTCCCAGGTCGCGCCCGTATCCTCTACGGATGCAATCTCATCATTTTCGAGCATTTCCAGAAATTTATCGTAGGTAACTTCCTGTGTCGTGGCCTGCGTGTACTGATCCCGCACAAAGCCCCAGAGAAGAAAGCCTATCATAAGAAACACCAGAAACATCATCATGTTCTGGGTGTTCTTTGGAAATCTTCCGTTATTCTTGTTGTCTCCATTTCTGTTCGGAGTCGTGTTTTTGTCCATCTTTTTCCTCCTTGCGCGTAGCACTTCTTATTATAGTGAACCTTCCTTTATAAATCAATACACCTCCGATGAAAATTTGGTGACGAATTATTAAATAAGTATAAATCTAAATTCCGTAAAATTTTTAGTATGTTTTTTATGGATTTTTGGAAGTGGCGGAGATATAATAAATAATGTTTTTTTAATTTGGTAAAATTTTTTAATATATACATTCAGGAGGAATCAGCCATATGCCAGTAAAGTATGTATTTGTCACCGGAGGCGTTGTATCAGGACTCGGCAAGGGAATCACTGCCGCATCTCTGGGCCGTCTTCTGAAAGCACGCGGTTATAAAGTAACCATGCAGAAATTCGATCCTTATATTAATATTGACCCTGGTACCATGAATCCAGTACAGCACGGTGAGGTGTTCGTCACCGACGATGGAACCGAAACCGATCTTGATCTGGGACATTATGAGCGCTTCATCGACGAGAGTCTTGATAAAAATTCCAACGTAACAACCGGTAAGGTTTACTGGTCTGTTCTTCAGAAGGAGCGCCGCGGTGATTACGGCGGAGGAACCGTGCAGGTTATCCCACACATCACCAATGAGATCAAAAGCCGTTTCTATCGGAATTTCACTTCCGAAGATACACATATCGCGATTATCGAAATCGGAGGAACCGTCGGTGATATTGAGAGCCAGCCGTTCCTGGAAGCCATCCGCCAGTTCCAGCATGAGGTAGGACACGACAATGCCATTCTCCTTCATGTAACCCTGATTCCTTATCTGAAAGCATCCGGTGAGATGAAGACCAAACCGACTCAGGCTTCTGTCAAAGAACTGCAGGGAATGGGCATCCAGCCGGACATCATCATATGCCGTACAGAACTCCCGCTGGAAAAAGGCATCAAAGACAAGATTGCCCTGTTCTGTAATGTGCCGAAGGATCACGTACTGCAGAATCTGGATGTAGAATACCTTTATGAAGCACCGCTTGCCATGGAGCAGGAGTATCTTGCTCAGGTAGCCTGCGAGTGCCTGAATCTGCCATGCCCGGAACCAGATCTGACCGACTGGACCGAAATGGTTAACAAACTGCGTCATCCGACCACCGAAGTGACCGTTGCCCTTGTCGGAAAATACATCCAGCTTCATGACGCCTACATTTCTGTAGTAGAAGCACTGAAACACGGCGGCATTGACAACCACGCCGTAGTCAATATCAAATGGATTGACTCTGAGACTGTAACTCCTGAAAATGTGAACGAACTGCTCTCTGACGTGAGCGGTATCCTCGTGCCGGGGGGCTTTGGCCACCGCGGAATCGAAGGCAAAATCACCGCTATCCAGTATGCCCGCGAACACAATGTACCATTCCTCGGCCTGTGCCTCGGCATGCAGCTCTCCATCGTAGAGTTTGCCCGCCACGTAGTCGGTCTGGAAGGCGCACACAGCATCGAGCTTGACCCGAACACCGCTTATCCGGTCATTGCACTGATGCCGGATCAGAACGGCGTGGAGGATATCGGCGGAACCTTACGTCTCGGCTCCTGCCCATGTGTTCTTGATAAAAACTCCAAGGCCTATGAGTTGTACGGCGAAGAACTGATCCACGAACGTCACCGGCATCGTTATGAGGTAAATAACGATTACCGTTCCACTCTCGTAGATCATGGCATGTCCCTCTCCGGACTGTCTCCGGATGGAAGAATTGTGGAGATCATCGAACTCCCGAATCACCCGTTCTTCATTGCCACACAGGCTCACCCGGAACTCAAATCCAGACCAAACCGCCCACATCCGCTGTTCAAGGGATTCGTAGCAGCCGCACTGAAGGCGAAATAAAAATAATAGATATAACACAAAAACTCTCAGGCCGGACAACCTGAGAGTTTTTGCGTTGAATATATATACTACTAAGGGGATAGAGAAAAGCAAAAAATAAAGAGACAGTACTGATCTTCAGTGCTATCTCCCTTGATAACTGGTTTCCGCTTTTCAATTATCAGAAGTCGTATCTTCTTCTGATGATTTGTATTATAACCTCTTTTTTTCGGATGTCAATGCTATTGAAATAGATCCGTAGAATTTTCAGTTTTTTTACATTTCACTGTAATTTTTTCTGTAAAAGATTCCATGCACAAAACAAACTCTCACACAAACGAAAAATCTTCATGAAAATATGGTGTTGTTCATAATTTGTTCATTTATCCTTCAAAAAAGGTTCACGATATGCACATGATTCCTTCACGATTATTGCATATAATAAAACCATCAAAACAAAGACAGCCAGTAACATTTTAAATAAACTTTTTCATAATAATGCCGGAGTAGCAGTCTCCGGCATCCTCCCTTTTCAGGTTCTCCTTTTATGGAGAACCCTTTTTTGTACTTTTTCGCATTGAAAGTGTCATTTTGTGTACAAACTTTTGTTTTTATCAATCGTCATCATCATCGTCGTCATCATCATGATCATCATCATCGTCATGATCATCATCATCGTCCCAGTCGTCATCATGGTCATCATCATCAAAATCATCATTGACATCATCTGCATCCTGGTATTCCGAATCACATTCCAGAATAGAACCGTTCACTGCATCAATGGTGTAATCGTACTCTACTCCATCCCGGAAGAACTCAATCTCATATTCCAGCCTTCCATCATCATTATCAAGCTTTGCCTTGGAGAACGTCACGTCTGCCACTTTCAATCCTGCATGACTGGTGGCGGTTTCTTTTGCTTTATCAACGCTGATGGTGCTCGATGCCGCCGGCTGAGCCGCCGTTTTTACTTCTGTCTTTGTTTCCTGCTTTGGCTGTTGCTTTACTTCCGTCTTCGTTTCCTGCTTTGGCTGTTGCTTTACTTCCGTCTTCGTTTCCTGCTTGGACTGACTGGACTGCTGTGGCTGACTCTGTACGACTGTCTCGGTCTCTTTGCTCTTGCTTCTGATGCTGCCGCTCACTGCATCAATTTCATATTCGTATTCTGTATTGTCTTTAAAAAATTCTACTTCATAAACCGGCACACCGTCTTCTGTGTCAGCCTTTTCTTTTGTAAATGTCACTTCCGCTGCTTTCAGTCCTGCATCTGTAAGTGCTTTGTTTTTCGCCTCTTCCAGCGTAATCTGCTTTATCTCTTCTTTTACTGCATTGCTGCCGGTTTCCTGTTTTGCCTCTTCTTTTTTCTCTTCCTTTGCCGTAGTCTGGGCTCCCGGAAGCAGTTTTACATCCTTCTTTACCACTGCACCGCTGGATGCTTTGATCCAGTAATCATATTCTGTGTTATTGGCAGTAAATTCTACATCATAAATGAACTGTCCCTGCTCATAATCAAAGTCTGCTTCCACATCTGTGGCGCTTACCGGATCAATTCCGGCATCCGCAAATGCGAAATTAATAGCATTTCCCGCTCCTATGGATGACTTTTCTGCAATACTTCCCGCTGCAAATACGGTTCCTGTTCCAAGCAGCGCCAATGCTGCAGCTGCACAGGCGGTAGTCATAATGGTTCTCTTCTTCATACTGTAATCCCCTTTCCTGACAGTTGTTCTTTGTTATGGGTACAGCATACAATACAAAGATTAGAGAAACATTAGAAACGTAAAAATGCTTCCTTTTCCCGGAACACTTTCCACCTGAACCGTTCCGCCATGAAATTCAGCAATCTGCCGCACCATGGAAAGTCCAAGACCTGTTCCTTCTCCGGTTCTGGAACTGTCAGTTTGATAAAATCTTCTGAAAATTCTTTCCTGCTCTTCCGGTGCAATTCCAATTCCGTCATCTTCCACGGAAAGTCTGATCTCATCCGTGTTTTTTTCAAGCTTTACCAAAATATGACCATTTTCTTTTCCATAACGATAGGCATTGGAAATAAGGTTCACAAGCAGCCGCGTCAATAACATCTGATTTCCGGAACAGGTAATTCCTTCCTGCACCTGCCTGGTAAGGGTAATCCCCTTTCTACGGATCAGCGCCATATCTTCGCATACAGATTCTGCAATTTCTGATAGAGATACCTGTTCTTTTTTGTATTTATCTGTCTTCAGTTCCAATCTGGTATACATGAGCAGATCCTGAATCAGTTTTGACATTTTCCGGCTCTGCCTCTCAATAACGTTCAACGCGTGCTGATATTCTTCCGGACTTTTTTCCTCTCCCATCATCAGTTCGCACTGGGCAAGTATCACTGCCACCGGTGTACGGAGCTCGTGGGAAGCATCTGAGGTAAACTGCTTTTCCATCTCAAAGGCCTGGTCAAGCCGCTCAAACATACCATTGAATCCTGCTGCCAGCTGATGCAGTTCATCCTGCCCTTCTCCCACATCAATCCTCTTTTTTAAATCATTTCCATTGCAGATTTCTTCTGCAGTCTCCGATATTTTCCGGACAGGCCACAGCATTCTTCCTGCAATTATGTAGCCTCCAATGACCGCCAATATCAGCAAAACCGGCATAAGCACTAGGGAAAGCCGGGTAATTGAAGACATTTCCGCACGGGTCTGCTCTTCGGATACTACGCCTCTGAGCCAGAGACCGTCAAGACCTTCTCCTTCAAGCTCCCGGTCAAAGATATAATACAGCACACCTTCCACTTTCAATTTCCGGATTACTGCATTTTCCAACGGTATTTCCAGACTTTCCATGGCAATCGGATTTTCTCCATAAAGAAGACTCTGGCTGCTGTCATACAATGCCGTATAGATCCCGTTCACCTGATCCAGAAAGTCGTCATCTACTTCCAGATATCCGTCCTTCCAGGCCATAAACTGATCTACATCGCCGGCAAGATTCATCTCATCCAGAGTCTCATAAAATTCAATTTCATCTACATTATTTTCCACCGTCTCGATCAGTCCGTCCCTGACGGTCTTCTGAATCACCTGATGACTGACCGATAAAAGAACACCATAAGTCAGAGCCACCATCAAAACCAGTGCCCCTGCAAACCATAATGTGATCTTCATACGGATGGACCATTTTTTCACTATGCTTCCTCCCTGAGCACGTAGCCACGGCCACGTACGGTGTGAATCAGACGTTTTTCATGTCCACCATCGATTTTCTTTCTCAGATAGCTGATATAAACGTCTACCACATTGGTTCCGCCTTCATAGTCAAAATTCCAGATATGGTTTTCTATCTTTTCTCTGGATAACACGATGCCCTGATTCAGCATGAGATATTCCAGAAGTGCATACTCTTTTGCGGAAAGTTCGATGAGTTTTCCACCGCGGGTCACACGATGGGATCCACAATCCACCGTCAGATCATCAATTGTCAACAGATTGGTGGATTTTCCATGAGAAATGCGGAGTGCCGCCCGGACTCTTGCCGCCAGTTCTTCCAGTGAAAATGGTTTTACCAGATAATCGCAGGCTCCGCTGTCCAACCCTCTTACCCGGTCTTCAATGGCATCTCTCGCCGTCAGAAACAAAACCGGAGTCTCTTTTCCTGACGCGCGCAGAGCCTCCAGTACCTGATATCCATCCGCTTTCGGCATCATAATATCCAGAAGTACTGCATCATACTCTGTATAAGAGAGAATATCCATGGCTTCTGCCCCGTCATAGCAGGCATCCACACTGTATCCCTCTGATTTTAACTTCTGCAGGATAATCTCATTTAAATCCCGTTCGTCTTCCGCTACCAATAGTCTCATAATTTTTACTCATCCCATCCATCAAACAAACGGATATTTACGCAGATCTGTCTGACCTGCTGCCCCTCCTTCAGATGCTGTTCCAGATCTCTTGGATCCGAAATCGGGGGAAGATTCACCTCATCCTCTGAAAGTTCCAGTTCAATCCAGTCGTAAAGGGCTGCATTGGCTTTCTCAATCACTTCCTCCAGAGTTTCTGCCTCCGCCTCACAGCAGGCCAGATCCGGAAGTACTGCTTTCCAGGAACCATTTTCTTCTTTTCCAATCACTGCCGGATATGTGAATTTCATATTGCATTCTCCTTTCGCTTCGCTGTTTACGCAAATCGTTATTCCACTGCGTCTCCGCGGTCGCTGACCAGATGAAGGCCTACACTTTCCACTCTTCTGGAAAGACAGCCGCGGCATTCTGCCGCTTCCTCACCGGTGCAGATTTTATTGTCATAGAGTTCATACTGCTTCCGGTTTTTCACCGGAGACAGATTCGGCATTACCACGTTGGCTCCCACGGCAAGCCCTTTTTCTCTTCCTCGAGGATCCATGGTGCCAAGGGCCGTCGTTGCCGGAAGAAGTACCTTCGGCAGCAAAATCCGGATTACAGACAAAAGATACAATGTCAGTTCCACGCTCCCTGCCGGTTCCTTTGCAAATGCTGTATCGTGGTGAGGAATGAAGGGACCAATGCCTACCATCTGAGGCTCCAGTTCCTTAAGAAACAGAAGATCCTCTGCCAGACATTCTTCGGTCTGGTTAGGTGAACCCACCATAAATCCTGCCCCCACCTGATACCCAAGGGTTTTCAGATTTTTAAGACATTCCATACGGTTCTGAAGGCTCATTTCTTCCGGATGGAGCGTCCGGTAATGGGTTTCATCCGCTGTCTCATGACGCAGAAGATACCGGTCTGCCCCGGCCTTACGGAATCTTTGGTAACTCTCCATAGAATGTTCCCCTATGGACAAGGTCACAGCACACTCCGGATATTTTTCTTTTATCCTTCGGATAATGTGTTCCATCCGTTCGTCGCTGTAATACGGATCTTCCCCTCCCTGCAGTACAAAGGTCCGGAATCCCAGCTCATATCCATTTTCACAGCAGGCAAGGATCTCCTCTTCTGTCAGCCGGTAGCGTTTCGCATTCCGGTTGCCCCTGCGAATACCGCAGTAATAGCAGTCATTTTTACAGTAATTGGTAAACTCAATGAGACCTCTGGTATAGACCTTATCCCCATAATATTTCTTTCGGAGCTCCAGTGCACGCCCTGCCAGAAGCTCTCTTACCTCCGGATCATGGGCACACCGGATCAGCTTTACGAACTCTTCTTTATTAAGATTCTGATTCTCCAGAAACTTCTGTGCTATTTTCTCCATGACCTGTCTTCCCCCAATCGTCATAGTCATCCAGGAAATTATATTCCATGTCATCCTTGTGATAACCGATAATGGTCCGCAGGTTGACATTATGCACACTGTTGAAAATATTATACTCAATCACGTCACTGGTTTCACGGAATTTTGCAACCAACTCTTTCATTTCATCCCGCTTGGAGCCCTTCGCGCCTCCACAGGTGGCGCAGTTCTCAGTGAACCGACACGCACACTGGATGAAATGCAGCTGGTGATAATCACGCCATGCCTTGATATCCGCCTCTTTTACCATATACATAGGCCGGATCAGCTCCATGCCTTCAAAATTCTTACTGTGAAGCTTCGGCATCATCGTCTCGACTTTTCCGCTATAGAGCATTCCCATAAGTACGGTTTCAATCACGTCGTCAAAATGATGTCCCAGAGCAATCTTGTTGCAGCCCAGTTCTTTCGCATGGGAATAAAGATAGCCTCTTCTCATTCTGGCGCACAAATAGCAGGGATTTTTATCCACTTCTGCTACAATGTTAAAAATGTCACTTTCAAAAACAGTCAGCGGAATACCCAGAACCTTCGCATTATCCTGAATAATCTTCCAGTTATCCGCATTGTATCCCGGATTCATGACCAGAAATACCAGTTCAAAAGGATATTTTCCATGACGCTGCAGTTCCTGTAAAAGCTTTGCCATAAGCATAGAATCCTTACCGCCGGAAATGCAGACTGCGATCTTGTCTCCCGGCTGAATGAGATCGTATTTCTGTACTGCTTTGGTAAAGGCTCTCCAGATGGATTTTCTGAACTTTTTAATGAGGCTCCGCTCGATTTCTTTGGTTTTCTCCTTCATGATGTCTTCTTCGGAAATAAATCTTCCCAGCTGAAGGCGCAAGAACGCACGGTACCCCCCTTCCACATTTCCTGCATCATAGCCGGACAGGCAGAGAAGCTCCACATATTCCACACTACGCTCTCCGGTATGACAAAGTAACCAGACCGGTTTATCTTTTGGAATCTCATCCATCCGGTCTGAAAATTCTTTCATGGGAATGTTGATGGCTCCTTCAAAAGTACCTCTCCGGAATTCCTCTTCGGGACGCACATCCACGATGGTTGCCTCTCCGGGAACCAGCTTTTCCAGCTCTTCTATGGTAATTACTTTCATTCCTGACCTCCTGTTACCGTGGCCTCCGGCTGTTTTAGTGCTTTTTCCTTCCGGTTCACAGTCAGATCTTTGACGACTTCACCGGCGATGATAAGACCTACGACAGACGGAACAAATGCCGTACTTCCCGGAATAGCCCGTCGCTCCGTACATTTTCTCACAGCACCCGGCGGGCAGATGCAATGTTCTCTGCAGCTGATCGCCATATCGTCGATGGGCTCTAAGGGCTGTTCTTTGGAATATACCACTTTCAGGTGGCGGATCCTTCTCTTCTTCAGTTCCCGGCGCATCACCTTTGCCAGCGGGCAGACAGAAGTCTTGTAAATGTCAGCCACCTCAAAAGCAGACGGATCCAGCTTATTGCCGGCTCCCATGGAACTGATAATCGGTACGCCGCAGGCATTCGCCTGCTCCACCAGCTGAATTTTACCAGTCACCGTATCAATGGCATCCACCACATAATCATACTGGCTGAAATCAAACTGATCTGCCGTGTTCGGCATGTAAAACGTCTTGTAAGTATGAACCACCGCATGGGGATTAATATCCAGAATGCGATCTTTTGCCACATCCACCTTGTATTTTCCAACGGTACTGCGGGTTGCAATAATCTGGCGGTTAATATTGGTCAGGCACACTTTATCATCATCGACAAGGTCCAGGGTGCCCACACCGCTTCTTGCCAAAGCCTCCACGGTATATCCACCCACGCCGCCGATACCGAAAACAGCTACTCTGGCATCTGCCAGGCGTTCCATATTCTCTTTTCCAAGTAAAAGTTCTGTTCTTGAAAACTGATTCAACATTGATTCCATCATCTCCTTTGCCAGACATTGAAAAGCTCTGTCCGCATTTATCCCCGGGCAGAGCCTATCTTTCGTTTATGTCCAGTCTCTTAAAATACTTTTACAATTCTGCCCTATTCTCAACGAAAGGTCAAGAATTATTTATGATGAGCCAATCTTTTTCATCAGCACATTTTCATTTACGCCATCTTTATAAAGATCTGAGATCAAAGCCACCTTTTTATAACCTTTTGACATATAAAGAGCCTTGGCTCTTGGGTTAAATCCACTGACACAAATAAAGAGATTTCTGACTCCCATTGCCCTTCCGATTGCTTCAAATGTATCCAGGAACTGATGTCCGATGCCCATTCCCCGATAATTCTTCTTCACGCCAAGAAGTGCCAGATAGGGCCACAGTCCAAACATTCCCTTCCATTCACAAATCATCAGACCTGCCGCCTCTCCGGAAGAGGTCTCTGCAATAAATACCGTTCCATCTCTCAGTCCTTCTGCCAGCGTATCTCTCAAAAGGCTCTCATCCGAGACATAATAATGATCCCAGAGCGCGCTGTCACGCATCACATCCACATAATCTTCCAGTCTTTCCGGAACTCCTTTTTTGATCGTTACCTGCATTTTTTATCCCCCTTCTGTTGGCGCCCCCAGTGCCAGTTTCTCTTTTTTTATCATACCCTCAGTCGGGGCAGTCTGTCAATGGCAGCCTCTATTTCACAAACATCCGCACCAGTTTTTCTTTCCATCCGGTATAAGGCTGATAACGCATAGGCAGGTCCATCCATGTGTATTTTTTTACGATGCTTTTCTCATGGCTGAAGGTCTCAAAACTTTTCTTTCCATGATAAGAGCCCATTCCACTGTTTCCGACGCCGCCAAATCCCATTTGGGATGTAGCCAGATGAATAATGGTATCGTTGATGCAGCCGCCTCCAAAGGAAGTATATTCCAGTACATTTTTCTCCGTTTCCCGATTTTCTGTAAAGAGATACAGTGCCAGCGGTTTCGGTCTGCGATTTACAAAAGCAATGGCTTCTTCCATGGATCCAACGGTCAGTACCGGCAGAAGAGGTCCAAAGATTTCTTCCTGCATGACTGCGTCATCCTCTGTCACCTGATCCATAACAGCAGGGGCAATCCGTAGCGACGCCGTATCATTTTCTCCGCCCAGAATCAGTTTTTCTTCTTTCATAAGTCCCAATACCCGGTCAAAATGTTTCCGGTTGATCATCTTTCCATAGTCCGGATTCTTCAGAGGATCTTCCCCGTACATGGCACGAATTTCCGATTTCAGGAGCTTTAAGAACTCCTCCTTCACCGCTTCGTGCACCAGCACATAATCCGGTGCCACGCAGGTCTGTCCGCAATTCAGATATTTTCCAAAAGCAAGTCTTTTCGCCGTCAGTTTCAGATTGGCGCTTTTATCAATGATACAGGGACTCTTTCCTCCCAGCTCCAGGGTAACAGGAGTCAGATTTGCAGCTGCTTTTTCCATGACCATCTTTCCCACCTGCACACCGCCGGTGAAGAAAATATAATCAAATTTCTGCGAAAGAAGGTTCTGGTTTTCCTCGCGGCCACCTTCTATAACCGTTACATACTCCTCGGGAAATACGTCTGCAATCATCTTTTTCATCACCGCAGATGTTGCCGGTGAGTAAGCAGACGGCTTCAGTACACAACAGTTTCCTGCTGCCAGCGCACCGATGAGAGGTTCCAGCGTAAGAAGCACCGGATAATTCCACGGTGACATGACGAGCACCACGCCGTAAGGTTCCTGTACAGTAAAGCTCCTGGCATGAAACTGTGCCAGTGGGGTAGGAACCCGTTTCTCCCGGCTCCATTTCTGCACATGCTTTTTCACAAAACGAAGTTCAGAGAGCGTCAGTCCCACCTCGCACATGTAGCTTTCGGCTCTGGATTTTCCCAGATCCTTTTTCAGTGCTGCATATAGCTCCTGCTCACAGTTTAAAATTCCCTGCTCAAGCCGATTCAATGCCTGAATACGCTGCGCAAGCTCATATGTTTTTCCTGCTGCAAAATATTCCTGCTGTTTTTTTATCATTTCTTCTATTGTCATGGACATGCGATACTCCTATCCTTTCACTTTATAATAAATCTGCTCCAGTTCTTTACGGTTCATGAGTACTGGTACCGGATACAGCGGATTACCCTCTTGATCAGCATGTTTCGCCATCATGGAGATATCTTTTTCATGGATACCGGAGATCGTTCTTGGTATTCCCATGGAATCATTCATTTTCTGGATCCACCGGATAAAATCTCTGGAGGCCTCTCTGTCATTCAGTTTCTCATCCACAACCCCTGTTTTTCTTGCAAGGCATGCCAGTTTTTTCTCGCAGGCCGGTCCATACATCCGAAGCACCACCGGAAGAATAACCGCATTGGCAAGTCCGTGCGGAGTGCCATACTGTCCGCCCAGCGAATGTGCCACTGCATGGACATAACCTACATAGGACTTGGTAAATGCCACACCGGCACAGTAGGCAGCCTTAAGCATGCCTTTTCTTGCTTCCTTATTATGTCCGTCATCATATGCGTTTTTTAGATGCTGATGAATCAGCGTCACCGCCTCTTCTGCCATCTTTCTCGTCTCTTTTGTCGTAGAACCTCCGATATAGGCTTCCACCGCATGGGTCAGGGCATCCATACCGGTCGTTGCCGTAATCATCTTCGGAAGGCCGACCGTTTCATGATAATCAAGCACCGCATATCGGGGAATCAGGCTGAAATCATTGATCGGATATTTATAATGTTTCTCACTGTCCGTGATGACTGCAGCCAGAGTCGTCTCGCTTCCGGTTCCTGCTGTGGTCGGAATTGCAATGAGCAATGGCAATTTTTTGTGTACTTTCAGAAGCCCTTTCATCTGGCTGATACTCTGATGCGGTTTTACAATTCTCGCACCGGCCGCCTTAGCACAGTCCATGGAAGAACCTCCTCCGAATGCAATAATTGCCTGAGCGCCTTCCTTCAGATACAGATCCTTCGCCTCTTCCACGTTCCAGATGGTCGGATTGGCGACCGTTCTGTCATAGATACAATAGGAAATATCATTTTCTTTCAACGTTTTTTCCAAGAACGCAGTCAGACCCAGGGAACGAATACCGGCATCCGTCACGATCATGACGGAACCGACTCCATGTTTTCTCAAAACATCAGGAATGCCGGCATCAGAAGGGATGATTTTCGGGTTGCGATAAGGCAGCACCGGCAGTGCTGCACGAAATGCCAGTTGAAATACGCGGCAGTAGATTCTTCTTAATACAAACATAATATTTTGCTCCTCAAACTATTTCTTCTTATTATACTGACGCGAAACGAAAAAAAGGTCAAGCTTTTTAAAGCCTGGCCTTTCATTTTCTCTTATTTTTCCACTCCTGCCTTCTCACAGATGTCATTGAGACAGCACTTTTCACAATGAGGTTTCGTCCTGGCGGTACAGACATCTCTTCCGTGGTTCACCAGACGATGACAGAAATCACTGCCCTCTTCCGGCGGTACCAGTTTCCACAGCGCCATCTCCACCTTCTTCGGATCCTTGATACCATCTACAAGTCCCATCCTGTTCACCAGTCGAATGCAATGGGTATCCGTAACAATGGCGGGTTTGTGAAATACATCTCCCATAATCAGATTGGCACTCTTTCTGCCAACACCCGGTAATGCCAACAGTTTGTTGAAATCATCCGGCACTTTCCCACCGTACTCCTCTTTCAGCATCTTCATGCAGGCACTGATATCCCGTGCCTTGCTCTTACCAAGTCCACATGGGCGAACGATCTCCTCGATCTCATCCACATTCGCTGCTGCCAGTGCATCCACGCTCGGAAACTTTTTATAGAGATCCTCTACTACTACATTTACTCTGGCATCGGTACACTGAGCTGCCAGCCTCACGCTGACCAGCAGTTTCCATGCATCATCATAATCCAGCGTACAGTCTGCATCCGGATATTCATTTTTCAGGCGCTTGATGATCTCCAGCGTCCGCTCTTTCTTCTGTTCTTCGTTCATGGTTATGATCCCCATATCCACATTCCGGCATCATACCCACAGCGCGCTAGTCTGGATCCACGATCCGATAACCAACACCCACCTCGGTAAATATGTACTGAGGCTGAGCCGGATTATGTTCTATCTTTCTTCTGATGTTTGCCATGTTTACGCGCAGAATCCGGTTATCATTCTTCATGTTTGGTCCCCAGATTTCCTTGATAAGGAAATCATAGGTCAGTACTTTTCCCGCATACTTTCCAAGAAGACTCACGATCTTATATTCATTCTGCGTAAGACCCGCATCCTGCTCTCCCACGTAAACCCGGTGTTTATCATAGTCTATCACAAGATCACCGGAACGGAAAGTCCCTGTCTGCATTCCCTCCGGTGTAAGATAAGAAACCCTTGCATGGCGGATCGCAGTCCGCAGTCTGGCAAGCAGTTCAGAAGTGCCAAAAGGCTTTGTAATGTAATCATCAGCTCCCAGATCCAGTGCTTCCACCTTATCCCGCTCGTGACTTCTGGCGGATACCACAAGGATCGGCATACCGGACCATTCTCTGACACTCTTTAAAATCTTCATGCCGTCCATATCTGGAAGACCCAGATCCAGTATCACCACATCCGGACACTGGGATGTAATCATGCTATAGGCTTCCGCCCCGTTCACCGCCATGATCACTTCATAATTATTTGCTTCCAGAATCGTCTTCATAAAATTCCGGATACTTTTATCATCTTCAATGACAAGGACTCTGTCTTTAATCTCCATTTGTCTCGTCCTCCTCCATAGGCAGCCAGAACATCACTCTGGCACCGCCTGCGCTCATGTTTTCCGCTTTCACACCGCCCTTATGTGCCGTGATAATGCTCTTGCACACGGACAGCCCAATGCCCATATTCCGCTTGGCATCATATTCTTCTCCATCCTCCTCAGAATGGATCTTCCCTTCAAACATCTCCGGAAGCACTTCCGGCTTAATTCCCTGGCCGTCATCCTCCACAGCAATTAAAAGTTTTCCGGGTTCATGAATTACTACAATCCGGATCAGTTTTGTTGTCTTTCCATGCAGTACCGAATTTTCCAGCAGATTGACTAATACCTGCTCAATCAGAATTCCATCCATGGGCACCATAAGAAATTCCTGCGGCATCTCCACATCTATTTTTACATCCGGGAACCGCTTTGCAAATTTGATCACTGCACTGCTGATAATCTCTTCCACAACCTCTTCTTCTGTCTTGATCTGCGTATTATCTCCATGAATTCGTGTGACAGACAGAAGATTCTCCACAATCCGGATCAGCCACTGTGCCTCATCCTTGATATCCTGTACCAGCTCCATCTTCTTCTCTTCTGTCAAAATCTCATGGTTGTCGAGAATGCCGGAAGCCGATCCGACGATAGAGGTAAGCGGAGTCCGGATATCATGGGAAACCGCTCTCAGAAGATTGGCCCTCATCTTCTCCTTTTCCACTTCCAACTTAATCTGCTCCTGCTGCTTGATCTGTGTCGTAAGTGTTCCGACACTGATCGAAACCGCCAGCATGCTCAAAAATGTAAGCGGATACCCTGTAATCGTAAAATTAAATTCAAAATAGGGGTAGGTAAACACATAATTAACACCTACTACTGCTACCATGGATGCGACAAGTCCATAAATATATCCATCTGTAAATCTGGAAATAAATAAAACTGCAAGCACAAACAGCAGCGGCACATGGCTGTCTGAATTGGAACTTACAAATTGCTGCAGAAGATAAACTGCAACGGATGTTGCACCCAGAATTCCGATGGTAATCAGAGTATCTTTGACCGTAATCTGGCTCTTCAGTTTTTCCATACTTTTTTCTCCGTTTTTAATGACCTTATCATATCCCAGCAACACCCTTGATGTCAATCTGAGAAAAAAGAGGCTCTGTCACAAAGCCTCTCTTTTTCTAATCAAAGAATGATTTTCCATTTTTTACGATTCCGTAAATTTTCTGAACAAGAATTACCGGCAGACTCACCAGAATATAGATTGTGGGAACGCCTCCCAGAACTACCATGAATGCTACCAGCAGCATATTTCCTAAATTACCCATAGTCACTCCTCTTTTCTCATTAAAATCTGATCATCGGAATCATATCACAGGTATTTTTTTCTTTCTATATGTCAGTGCCGATCTTAACGTGATGTTAATTCCTATTCATTTTTCTTAGCTGATTTTTAACGTCGAAATTTGTAAATTTTATTTCACATGAAATATATGCAAATTTTGCACAAAACATCTATCATTTTTCTCGGCATTGTAGTAATATTGTATATGAGATATCACTTCAGGAGGGGAGTATTATGGCAAAGGAAATGATCGCAATGCTTTTGGCCGGTGGCCAGGGTTCCAGACTCTATGCACTGACCGAAAAACTTGCAAAACCTGCAGTTCCATTCGGCGGTAAATATCGTATTATTGATTTCCCGCTTTCAAACTGCATTAATTCAGGTATTGACACGGTAGGTATTCTTACCCAGTACCAACCGCTTGTTCTTAATGAATATATTGGAAATGGACAGCCCTGGGATCTGGATCGTCTTTATGGTGGTGTTCATGTTCTTCCGCCGTACCAAAAAGCATCCGGCTCCGACTGGTACAAAGGTACAGCAAATGCCATCTATCAGAATATTTCATTTATTGAACGTTATGATCCTGAATATGTCATCATTTTATCCGGAGACCAGATCTGTAAACAAGATTACAGCGATTTTCTTCGATTCCACAAGGAAAAAGGTGCCGAATTCAGTGTCGCTGTCATGGAAGTTCCATGGGACGAGGCTTCCCGTTTCGGTCTGATGGTAGCGGATGAAAATGACCGGATTACGGAGTTCCAGGAGAAGCCGAAGAATCCGAAATCCAATCTTGCATCCATGGGTATCTACATCTTCAACTGGGATATCCTTCGCAAATATCTGGAAGAAGATGAGCAGGATCCAACCTCCGAAAATGACTTTGGTAACAACATTATCCCGAATCTTCTCAGAGATAACCGCAAGATGTATGCTTACCATTTCAACGGATACTGGAAGGATGTCGGAACCATCTCTTCTCTGTGG
Source organism: Clostridiaceae bacterium Marseille-Q4143 (assembly GCA_018228645.1). Classification (GTDB taxonomy): domain Bacteria; phylum Bacillota; class Clostridia; order Lachnospirales; family Lachnospiraceae; genus Hominiventricola; species Hominiventricola filiformis. The sequence continues at coordinate 1,612,581 of CP073693.1, read as the reverse complement.
GAAGCTAATATGGAGGTTCTGGATCCAGAGCACAGCGGTATCAACCTGTTTGATAACAACTGGAAGATCTACAGTCGCAACAGCGGCATGACCGGACACAAGATCAGTGCTTCTGCAGATGTACATGACTCCATGATCACTGACGGATGCCGTATCAAGGGAACTGTAAAACACTCCGTTCTCTTCGCCGGTGTCAAAGTAGCGGAAGGTGCTGTCGTGGAAGATGCCGTTGTCATGGGCGGTACCACTATCGAGCGAGGTGCCGTTGTACGCCATTGTATTATTGCCGAAAATGTAACGATCAAGGAGAATGCCGTGGTTGGAGCCATGCCTGAAGGTGATGAGCATGGAGTAGCTACTGTCGGCTCCGGTATTACGATTGGTGAAGGGGCTGTGATCGGACCCAAAGCCATGGTCAGAAATAATGTAGAAGGCGGTGAAGAGCAATGGTAAACTCCAACATGAACACACTGGGAATCATCTTTCCCAACAGCTATGATACTTTTGTACCGGATCTGGTAAATGTGCGGCTGATGGCTTCCATTCCTTTTGCAAGCCGTTACCGTATGATTGACTTTATCCTTTCCAGTATGTCCAATTGTGGAATCGATTCTATTGGTGTTATTGTTAACAATAATTACCAGTCCCTGATCGACCACCTTGGTTCTGGTCGTGCATGGGATATGGTTCGTAAAAACGGCGGCTTAAGCATTTTCCCGCCTTATGCAGACAAATCCTCCAAACCTTACAGAGGACGTGCCGGTGCGTTAGCCAATGTACTTGAATTTCTAAAAGGCCATAAAGAAAAATATGTCGTACTGGCAGATTGCCATCTGGCTGTCAACTTTGATTTTACCCATCTGATAGAAAAACATGCAGAAAGCGGTGCTGATATTACCATCGTATATCATGAGCAGGAGATTCCGGAAGGGTTCACGAAAGTACGTGATAATTCCAAGGGATATTATTATACCCTGCAGCTGGATGGAAACAAAGTAACCAAAATTCTTGTAAACTCCAAGGATGAAGGAATCCAGAATTTTTCCCTGAATATTATTATCATGGATCGGGAACTTCTGATTGACCTGATTACAGAAGCTTCTCTTCTTGGTCAGGAGTGGTTCGAAAGGGATGTGCTGATTCCACAGATCAACAAACTGAATATTCAGGGTTATAAATACGACGGATACGTAGCATGCGTTTCCAGTATCAAGACTTATTTCGACGAGAACATGAAGCTTCTGGATGAATACAATCTGGATGCACTCTTCTCTCCGTCTCCGATCTATACAAAGGTCCGTGATGATACACCGACCCGCTATGTGGAAGGCGCTTCTGCACACAATGTAATGGTTGCTGACGGATGCCTGATCGAGGGCGAGGTTGAGAACAGTATTCTGTTCCGAGGTGTCAAGATTGCCAAAGGTGCAAAAGTCAGGAACTGTATCCTCATGCAGGATACCGTCGTTGAAGCAGGCGCTGACATTGAGTATCTGATCACAGATAAAAATGTTATCGTAACCGCCGGTAAAGAAATGAAAGGCACCGAGACCTATCCTGTCTACATTGCCAAATTCCATACGGTATAACATCTGTACGAGCATAAAGAGAAACCCCGGATCTATTCGGATCCGGGGTTATTTTACGTTCTTTATGTATAATTATTTCATTGCTGCTACTTTATCGAACTCTTCCTGAATCTCCTGAGACGGAGCCGGTGTCAGCAAGCTGACAATGATGTTTACTGCAAGTCCCACAAGAAATGCCGGAAGCAGCTCATAGATACCAAGCACACCGCCCATAGGACGAACCAGGAACTTCCAGATGAATATCATGGCACCACCGCATACCATTCCGCTTAAGGCTCCCTGCAGAGTAGAACGCTTCCAGAACAGTGCCAGAAGTACCAGCGGTCCAAAGGAGGCACCAAATCCTGCCCACGCAAAAGATACGATCTGGAATACAGAGCTGTCAGAATCTCTCGCAATAAACATGGCAATGACTGCAATAATCATCACCGTCACACGTGCTACTACCATTCCGGTCTTCTCGCTCATGTCTTTAACAAAGACTTCCTTCAGAATGTTCTGGGAAGCACTGGAGGATGCTGCCAGGAGCTGAGAATCTGCAGTAGACATCGTTGCTGCCAGAATACCTGCCAGAATCAGTCCTGCTACAATGGCTGCCAGGAATCCATGTCTGGAAATCAGATCTGCCACTACCAGGATGATCGTCTCCGGATCTTCCAGTACCGGAATCACACCTGCCTTTGTCATTGCATTTCCAACCACACCAATGAATACAGCAATAATCATGGAGATAACTACCCACACAGTTGCTACTCTTCTGGAAAGTTTCAATTTCTTTGCATCTTCAATAGCCATAAAACGAAGTAATACATGCGGCATACCAAAATATCCGAGTCCCCATGCAAGCATAGAACAAATCGTCAACAGACCATATGGTGATGCGGAATTCGTTACAGGATCATAGATCTGTGTCAGACTGAAATATCCTGCCATTGATTGCGCATTTTCGATAACTGCATCAAAACTTCCCACTTTGGAAATTCCAAATCCAAATACTACAACAATTGCCAGAGTCATTACGATACTCTGCACAAAATCTGTTGTACTTGCTGCCAGGAATCCACCCAGTGTCGTATAAGCTACGATTACAATCGCACTGATAATCATAGCCGGAAGATAGCTGACACCAAACAAATTGGAAAATAATTTTCCGCAGGCTGCAAATCCGGATGCAGTATAGGGTACAAAGAAAATAATAATCAGTACTGCTGCAATCACGGACAAGATTCTTTTCTCATCACGGTAACGGTTGGAAAAGAATAACGGAAGCGTCGTAGAATTGTTACACACATGTGTATAATGTCGAAGTCTCTGCGCTACTACCAGCCAGTTCACATAGGTTCCGATGGCCAGACCAATGGCGGTCCACGCTGCATCTGCCGTTCCGGTCAGATAGGCAACTCCCGGAAGTCCCATAAGAAGCCAGCTGCTCATGTCAGAGGCCTCTGCACTCATCGCCGTCACAAACGGGCCGAGTTTTCGTCCTCCCAGATAGAAATCATCCGTTGTTCTGTTTTTTCCTGAAAGAATGGCACCGATCCATATCATGGCTGCCAGGTAAATCAGAATAGTGAGCATCATCAGTATCTGTACTGTATTCATAACACATTCTTCCTCTCGTTCTGCTTTTATTCTGTGCAAAAACCTTGTGTTTTCGCACTTTCTCTGCATTCTACTACAATTGGGAATAGGATGCAATACAGAGTAAAGTGCAGAATGTATTCTAGTATTTCGTCTATTTCAAACTACCGATCATCATGGGAAATTTTCGTTCCGCTTCTTCTGAAAGAGAGTATTCTCCCTTTCTCAGACACCATTCGTAAAGCAGCGCCCGTTCACACATGGCATAATATCGCACCATTTCACTGACACTCATATCTGTGCGCAGTTCTTTCTTTTCCCTTCCTCTCGAGATAATCTTTTTCAATAATTTATAATAAGTCCGTCCATGATCCAAAAGAGGACGCTCCCCGTGCGTCGTCAACTGTGTGGAATAAAGTCTTGTAAGAAGTTCCACATTGATGGATTCTTCTATCATCGTCAGAAGTTCACGATTCAGATAGAGAAGCACCTCATAGCAATCGGCATCCTCTGAAATCGTTGGCTCCAGTTCCTCATATTTTTCGTCCATCATATATGCCAGAGAACCCAGCAGCGCGTCCTTTCCCTCAAAATAATGATAAAAAGAGCCTTTCGATGTGCCAGATTCTTCGATAATTTCCTCAATCGTCGTGTCTTCATATCCCTGTTCGTAAAAAAGCTTCCATGCTGCAGATACAATTTTACTCTTTGTCTTCTTCTGATTCTTCTTTGCCATTATCGTAGTTCTCCAATTTTCTTACTTCTGTCAGTATATCATGAATTTTCCCGAAAAAAAAGATCATCACTTTCGTGATGATCTCTTACGGTTGTACCTTCAAAACTGCATACAGTCAATACTTTTTCTTTCCAAAACCTTTACCCTAAACCTCTTGGTTAAGCCCTCGACCTATTAGTAACAGTCAGCTTCACGCATTACTGCGCTTCCACCTCTGCCCTATCTACCTCGTCGTCTTCAAGGGGTCTTACTAGCTTGTGCTATGGGATATCTCATCTTGAGGGGGGCTTCACGCTTAGATGCCTTCAGCGTTTATCCCTTCCCGACTTGGCTACTCGGCCATGCTCCTGGCGGAACAACCGATACACCAGAGGTCAGTCCATCCCGGTCCTCTCGTACTAAGGACAGCTCCTCTCAAATATCCTACGCCCACGCCGGATAGGGACCGAACTGTCTCACGACGTTCTGAACCCAGCTCGCGTACCGCTTTAATGGGCGAACAGCCCAACCCTTGGGACCTACTACAGCCCCAGGATGCGATGAGCCGACATCGAGGTGCCAAACCACTCCGTCGATGTGAACTCTTGGGAGTGATAAGCCTGTTATCCCCAGGGTAGCTTTTATCCGTTGAGCGATGGCATTCCCACTTAATACCACCGGATCACTAAGCCCTACTTTCGTACCTGCTCCACCCGTCGGTGTCACAGTCAAGCTCCCTTCTGCCTTTGCACTCTGCGAATGGTTTCCAACCATTCTGAGGGAAACCTTTGGGCGCCTCCGATCCCCTTCCGGGGGCGACCGCCCCAGTCAAACTCCCCGCCTGGCATTGTCCACTGCCCGGATCACGGGCACATGTTAGAAATCCAATACTGCAAGGGTGGTATCCCAACATTGACTCCATGGCAACTGGCGTCACCATTTCCTTGTCTCCCACCTATCCTGTACATGCAATACCGAATCCCAGTACCAAGCTGGAGTAAAGCTCCATGGGGTCTTTCCGTCCTGGCGCGGGTAACCAGCATCTTCACTGGTACTTCAATTTCACCGGATGCATTGTCGAGACAGTGCTCAAATCATTACGCCTTTCGTGCGGGTCGGAACTTACCCGACAAGGAATTTCGCTACCTTAGGACCGTTATAGTTACGGCCGCCGTTTACTGGGGCTTAAATTCAAA
>CP073693.1:1200000-1602500 GCA_018228645.1 Clostridiaceae bacterium Marseille-Q4143 | reverse complement strand
TCGAAAATCCGTCTTTTCTTTCTAAGCAATTATATAATACACAACATTTGAAATTCTATTTTTAACAGGTTACCAATCAAATATTTCTGCCACCAACCGGAAAGCTGGTGGCAGTTTTATTTTACAGAAATTCATTTTTCATTTAATAATTTATGTACTACCCAAGCAACGCCTTCATGATCATTATCAGGTGCGACTATCTGTGCTATCTCCTTCACACATTCCTGTGCATTTCCCATCGCCACACCCAGTCCTGCATATTCCAGCATTGATTGATCATTATAGCCATCTCCGCATGCTGCCATACAAGTTCTATCTACTTTTAAATACTTGCTCAACCAGGACAGTGCACCATCCTTAGTAATGTTCAATGGCATAATTTCGAGAAAATAAGGAGCAGATCTACATATGCTCAACATCTGCCCAACTTCTTCTTTCAATTTTGTTTCAATGTTTTCCAATATATCGCCATCTCCGACCATCAAACACTTTGTCACAGGAAATTTTACATAGTCGCAGAAGGAATCTACTTTTTTAATAGTCATCTTATTTATTTTCTGTTCTTCCAAAACATACTCATTCTCTGGTGTTTCCGTAATAATATTCTCATCCTCATATGTAACAATTCCAATTTCGTGTTCCATAGCAAACTTATATAAAAATGTGATAGATTTTCCTGGCATCCATTTTTCCCATATGGATTTCATACTACTGCATTCTATAATAGTTCCTCCATTAAAGGCAATAATATAACCTCCATATTTATGCAGTTTTAATTCATCGGCCAGAGGAATTATTCCATAAACCGGTCTTCCTGATGCCAGAATGACGGTTCCTCCTTTTTCCTGATACTCTATTAATGCTGCTTTTGTCTCATCCGTTATTTTTTTTTGCGAATTCACCAGTGTTCCATCTAAATCTAATATAAGTATTTTATATTTCAACTTTTCCTCCTAAATTAATTTCCCCGGGCATACGCTCGGGGAAATTCTATTTCGTATTTTAATATTCCATCTGACGATAGTATCTTCTGGTTGTGAGAGGATGATTTCTCTCTTTTTCCAAATGGCAGCTCAGTCTTTCTGTTATTGCATACATTACCATCGGAGAAACAATCTTTCTGTATTCCTGATCTGTAAACGGAAGTTCAATATCTTTTGTATCAAATACATTGATTACATCTGTGATTTTTTTACTAAAATTCAATACACGATCCATAAGCGGTCTTGTTTCATCTTCGCCATAGAACAGAATTAAGGAAGTATCTTTTTCCACAAGTTCAAGTGTTCCATGGAAATACTCAGCTGCATGAATTGATTTCGTTCTGATCCACTGCATTTCTTCCAGAATACACATTGCATAATCGTATGCCTCGCCCCAGAGCATTCCAGAACCAATTACCATATGATAATCTGTATCTTTATGTTCTTTCGCCATTACTGCACATTTATCTTCATATTTTTCTTTCGCTTTCAGAAGATACGGAACAATGTTTGCATACTGACTCATAAACTCATCATATTTGTCAAACTCGCCTGCATTTTTCATAAACCGTCCTACAAGAGCAAACATGTATGTATAAATTGCTTCACATAAGCAATCATCTTCTGCAAAACTGAAGAATTTATAATCAGCATATTCGCAAACCGGTGTATTATCATTTGATACATATACAAGCGTTCTAGCACCAGCTTCTTTACAGAATTTTGCAGCAGCAACAATTTCTTTCGTATTTCCACTTCTGGTAGAGAAGATACATACACTGTCTTTTGTAAATCTCTTATGACCCATTGCCATAAACTCAGCAGCGATCACAGAGTGATGTTCAATATTACTTGCAGTATCCAGCCAATACATCATCGGCAGGGAGTGTGCATATGTTCCACCACATCCAATAAAAAACAGATTACTAAATCCCTGCTGGCAGATTTCGTCTACTGCCTTTTCAATCTGCGGTCTTAATGCAATCGCATCATTAACAACCTTCTCGTATCTCTCCACATTAAAATTAAACATTCTTTCATTCTCCTTGTTTAATATATTTGATAATGTTATAGTACATCATAATACAAGTTTTGTAAAGTACTATTGTGAATTTTTTATTTCTTTATTAATTTCTTTTAATGCATAATAGGCATTTTCAAAAATCTGTAGTTTTTTCTCATACAAAGAACTCTTGCTCTCATCCGGAACAACTTCGTTTTCTACTTTAATGAATCTTTTTGCATCTGAATAACTATCAAATATCCCTGTACCTACACCGGCAATAATCGCACCGCCAATACTTGTTCCTGCTTCCATATTCTCCGGCAATAGTATGTTTTTTTGAAAAATATCAGCCAATATTTGTCTCCAGACATTGCTCTTGCCGCCTCCGCCTATAAGCACAATATTCTTAACCGCTACAGATTCTTCGATAATTTTAAGAAGGATTTTCAAATTCAGTCCTACACCTTCCATAACCGAACGATAAAAATCCCCTGGCTGTACTCCTTGTCGAATTCCTAAAAAGGCTCCATTCAGATCAAAATCATACCACGGAGAACGCTCTCCCATTAAATATGGCAAAAAAAGAAGGCCTCGTGCTCCAGCAGGACTTTCTCCGATCATTTTTTCCAATTTTTCATAGGGTATCGGCGTATCCTGAAACGCATTTCTTGACCACGAATATGCCATACCTCCTGTCTGCATAGTTCCGGTATACACAAACTGGTCTTTTATTACATGCGGTTCTGATTGCATTCTTCCTTTTTCATCAAAAATAAGCCTATCTGTTTGTGTGACAAGCCATGTAGAACTGCCAAGACACAAATATGTATCTCCAGGCTCCGTACATGCCGCTCCTAAATGAGCTGCAGAACCATCCCCAGCTCCTACAACCACAGGAATTCCTTCTTTCAGTCCGCATTGCTTTGCTGCCGATGCTGTTACTTTTCCAATAACAGTTTCACATTGAAAAACTTCCGGAAATTTATCCTTGTTTATTTCTGCACAATTAAGAATTTCTTCTGACCATTGTTTTTTTTGTATATCATAGGCAATTGTATATGCCGCATCCGTTGGATCTGTTGCAATCACGCCTGTCAGACAATAATTGATATAGTCTTTCGCCTGAATATAAACAGATGCATTTCGATATATTTCTGGCATATGTTCTTTTTGCCAGAGAATTTTGGGTAAAGTGTATGACGCACTTGGTGGTTGTCCTGTTATTTTTTGATAACCTTCTTTTGTTAATTGCCGAACAAGTCTTTCACTCTCAGCTTCTGCTCTTGAATCAGACCATATAATACTATTTCCAAGTGTCTTGCCCTCTTTATCAAGGGCAAGACATCCCATCATTTGACCAGTAACAGCCACCGTTGAAACTTCTGCATCTGGAACCATCTCTAATACACTTTTTGTTGCTTGACAAACAGCATTCCACCAGTCTTCCGGTCTTTCTTCTGCCCATCCGCGCCTTGGATAATAGACTGAATAAGAGACAACTGTACTTCCTATAAGTTTTCCATTAAAATCAAATAAAGAAGCTTTATTTCCTGATGTTCCAAGATCATGAGCCAAAATGCAAGGTATCATAAGTACGCTGTTACTCCTCCTCTTTCAAAAGACGAATAATATTTTCCGCAGATTTTACACCCATTCCAAACCGTGCAACTCCCATATCATACATTTCTTTTACAACAGCGAGTTCACGAATTCCGCCTGAGCATTTTACCTTTACATTACCATCTGCTGCTCTGAGCATGAGTCTGGCATGTTCCAATGTACATGCTCCCAAAAAGCCTGTTCCTGCTTTTACAAAATCAGCGCCACCTTCTACAACTAATTTAACTGCGGTTTCAATTTGTTCAGGTGTTAATGTACAAGGTTCAATAATAACCTTCAGATTATGTCCTTTCGGAACCACATTACGTACTGCCTGAATGTCTTTTAAAACATAGTCAAATTCGCTGTTTTTTAATGCAGCTATATTCATCCACATATCGATTTCATCCATGCCCATATTCATATATGTCTGAGCCTCAAAAACCTTTACTTCTGTTCTTTCGGTACCGGCTCCAAGGGATGATCCAACGCCGCCTCCGACTCCTGTCTTAGTTCCTTTTAATTCTTTAAGCAGATAATCATAGTAAGATGCAAAACCATATACCTGCTTAAATTCGTATTTCTTTGCCGCTTCTGCCAAATCTACCTGAGAAGAAAATGACATTGTTGCTGTGATGCAAGCTCCATCAACCATCCGTCCGAATTCCTGTGCTGTAAGTTTCATATTTCCTCCTTATACATTTGATTCAAATTTTTGAGATAATCTCAATATCAAATGCTTAAATTTCTTTTACGATTTGAGCTTCTTTACAAATATATTCAATTGCTCTCATGGACTGCGATAAATAAAGTTCCGGATCTCTAAAATATGGAGCAAGCAGCTCCGTTGAGCACCATCCATCGTACTTATTTCTTTTCAATATTCTGAAGAAATCAATTAACGGAAGAACTCCTTTAGGATCATCTAACTGCATGTGAAATTCTGTAGCCCCATCACTATTACAAATATGAACATATTTCATAGTTCCATTTAATTTATCAAAGTACTCTGAATACGGTTCATTGGCAATAAATGGTGGAACAACATCTATCATTGTACATAAAGCTTTACTTCCTACCCTCTTTTGTAATTTTACGATATCATCTGCGTTGGTAATCGTATTTCCTTCAGAAGGTGACAATGACTCGAGAATAATATCAACACCCAGTTCTTCTGCACGCTTACATAATTTTCCTACGCCTTCTGTCAAGACATCCCACACTTCTTCTCTGTCTCTTCCATAACCCGGATGCTTTGCAGTTATCTGCATTTTATCTGTTCCTATTGCAGCAGCCACCTCAACGCTCTTAATCAAATACTCGTTTGTTTCCTGACGTTCTTTCAAGCTTGCCGAAGTAAGGCTATAAGGATAGGCAAGTATTTCAGGCGTAAACATTGATATTTCGATTCCGTACTTTTTCTTCCAGTCTATTACCTGACGAATCATTGTGTTATCCATATCATAAGCATATGCATGTGGTCTCGCGCCCCAGACTTCTACGCCATTAAAACCATATTCTTTTGCCATATAGAAACAATATTCTAATGGATAGCGTGCAAATTGATATGTTAAGAAAGAAAACTTCATTTCTAATTCCTCATTACTTTCCTGCTGCTACATCTTCTGCTTTCATAAGGTCAATATCTGACATTGTAATTTCCGGAACTTCTTCTCCTTCAAGAATCTTATAAGCAATTTCTGTGGAAAGTTTTCCAAGATTATCCGGATGTAAATTGGTTGCACAAATCATATTGCACTCTGCGCCATCCTGCTGCATAATTTCCTTCTGTTCCGGTGTTGCATCATATCCAGCAATTAATACATCCTGTCTGTTATTTGCCTGGCATGCTACATATGCTCCAAGTGTACGGTCTCCATCCGCGCAGAAAATACCAGTAATATCAGGATGTGCCTGCAGCATATTTTCGACAGTTGCTCTATGTGTATCTCTTGTTCCACTTGAAAGCTGTTCAACAATTTCTACATCTGGTGCAATTTCTGCCATTTTATCTTCAAAACCTTTATTTCTTTCATATGTACTTGTAACTGACTCCAGGTCCGATACGACAAGTACTTTTCCCTGTGTTCCCATTTTTTCTACAAGGTATTCTGCACCTAATGCTCCACCTTCAAAGTTATCTGTTAAAACTTTTGCATCAACCTCTGCCTGTGTTTCAATATCCCAGTTTACTACAACAACTCCTTTTTCTCTTGCTTGTTCAATATACGGAGCGATTGCCTGCGCATCAACTGGTGCAATGCAGATCGCATCAACTCCCTGTGTAATCAAATCCTCCATGATTGCAATATCTTTCTGCATATCTGCTGCCGGATCCTGGTACACCAGATTCACACCTAATTCGGCTGCTTTTTCCTGAGCTCCTGTCAGAACATCCACGCCAAATTCCTCTGCCAGAGAATAGGTAATCATTGCAATTGTATATTTTCCATCTTCAGAAGCGTTTTCCTGCTGATCAGCTGCTGCTTCATTTGAAGTATCAGTTGCTGTTGAAGCTTCTTTACTCCCTCCACATCCTGCAATCATGGAAACTGCCATCACCGCCGCCATTAACAATCCTACCTGTTTCGTTTTCATGTAACATCCTCCTTAAATTATCTTTTTAGTGCTGTGCACCTGAGTTCAAGTTTATTTAGTTTTACTATTGTAGATAGAATAGAGTACAGAACCAATAATAATCAGTCCTTTTACAACCTGCTGCCAATAGGAATCTATGTACATAAGATTCATACTGTTATTAATAATTCCCATCAACAAGGCTCCAAAGAAGATTCCAGGTACCGCACCAGTTCCGCCGCTGAAAGATACACCTCCCATAGCACATGCAGCAATTGCTTCTGTCTCAAAGGTATTTCCTCCTGTCGGCTGTGCGGAAGCATTTCTTGCTGTCAAAATAATGCCTGCCAGTGCTGCACAAATTCCACTGATCATATAGGAGAACATGATAACCCTTTTCGCATTAATTCCCGAATGATGCGCAGCCTGATAATTACCACCAACCGCATATACGGATCGTCCAAAAGATGTTCTTGAAAGTATAATTCCCACCACAACAAATGTTCCTGCGAGGAAGAAAATCGGAACAGGAATACCAGCAATAGATTCCAATCCCAGGAAGAGCAAATTTTCCGGAAGGTTACCAATCGGTTTTCCTTCTGTAATCAGATAACAAACACCTCTTAATGTTATCTGAAATCCAAGAGTCATAATAAAAGGCGGAATTCCTGTATATGCGATTGTTGTTCCGCAAATGAGTCCAAGAGCCGCACCTATGAGGATTCCTGCAAGCATCGCAAGAAGAAGAGGTACTGAATTTTCTACCATCAGCCGTGCCACAACAGCTCCTGACACACCCGCTATAGAACCAACCGTCAGATCAATTCCTCCGGTCATCATGGTAAATGCCATTCCACAGGCAAGAATTCCATATACAGCAATCTGCCTTAAGATATTCATGATATTATTGTAGGTCATGAAATTGGGGCTCCTGAAATTCATGAATAAAGATACTACAATAATTACCAAGATAATTCCCGAATAAGATTTAAAATTAGGATTGTTCCATATTTTTTTAATTGCGTTTACATTTTTATTTTTTGCCTTCTCCATGAATCTCACATCTCCTTCGTTGCAAATTTCATAACGCGCTCTTCACTTGCTTCTTCTTTTGTAAGTTCTCCTGTAATTGAACCTTCCCGCATGACTATAATACGATCACTCATATTTAAAAGTTCAGGAAGTTCTGAGGAAATCATAATAATAGAAACACCTTGTTCTACGAGATCACTCATGATTTCATAAATTTCAGCTTTAGATCCAACATCAATGCCTCTCGTAGGTTCATCTAATATCAGAATATCGGGTTTTGTTGCCAGGCATTTTGCAATTACAACTTTCTGCTGATTTCCTCCACTTAAGTCACCCGCTTGCTGATAGCTTCCTGCGGCTTTTACATGAAGCTGCTTCATATAACGGTCGGCATATTCTGTTTCCTGTTTTCCATTCATAAATCCGAAATGACTGAGTTTTTTCAACGAACTCATCTCGATGTTATGAAGTAAGGTTCTGATTAAAACAAGTCCCTGGTCCTTTCTGTCCTCTGGAACTAATGCAAAATGATTATTAATTGCGTCAGCCGGACTTCTGTTAATGATCTCTTTCCCATCTTTATAGATTTTTCCGGAACACTTATCCAACCCCATAATTGCACGTATTAATTCGCTTCGTCCTGCACCTACTAAGCCACCAAATCCAAGGATTTCACCTTTTTTCAAAACAAACGATGCATCATTTACATATTCATTCGTAATATGCTCTACTCTCAGGATTTCTTTTCCAATAGGTACCTCTTTCTTAGGAAATTGGTTTTCTACATTTCGTCCTACCATCAAAGCAATTACCTGGTCTGTATTCAAGTCTTTTACCAGGCCGCCACCTGAGTTTTGTCCATCTCTAAGTACCGTGATTCTGTCTCCAATAGCAAAAATATCTTCCAAACGGTGAGAAATATAGATCATAGAGATATTCTTCTTTTTCAAATCATCAATAATCCTAAACAGAATAGCGGTTTCTTCTGTTGTCAACGACGAAGTTGGCTCATCGAAAATAATAATTTTAGAGTCGAATGACACCGCTTTCATAATTTCTACCAGCTGTCGTTGTGCAACACTCAGGTTTCTAATATACTCATCTGGTTCAAAATGAATATCCAGTACATCCATTAGCTGAAGTGTTCTTTTTCTAAGTTCAGCAAAATCTACCAGCCCATTTTTCTTTGGATATCGTCCGATAAATATATTTTCCATGATTGTCATATCCGGAAATTGAATTAATTCCTGATATACAGTACTAATTCCATAGTTATGAGCCATTTCAGGATTTTTTATATTTATCAGTTCTCCATTCATATAAATACTACCTTCGCTTGGTAAGATAGCACCTGATAAGATTTTCATCAGAGTTGATTTTCCAGCACCATTTTCCCCTAACAGGCACAGGATTTCACCCTCATATAGCTCAATTTTTACATCCTTCAGGGCTTTGATTCCCCCGTATGATTTTGATATACCTTTCATTTCCAAAATAGTTTTTGCCACTTTGTCACCGCCTTTTTAAAATGGACTACCTTTTCCAAAAGAACCTTCCACCAGACAATTTCGTCTCGCCAGCAAGTTTCCTAAACACATACTTTGTTCAATCACATGATCTTCAAAATCTTCCACATCAGATTGTGATAAAAAATTATCAGGACTATTTTTCTTTAAAATTTCCATTTTTTTCATATTGTCGATATAAGAAGAAATAAATCCTGTAATCCATGAATCTCCTGCACCTGTAGTATCAATAACACCACCTGCAAAATTGTATGGAAGCTTTCTGTAAAATTTTCTTCCATTGTAAACAATGGCTCCACGTCCACCAATTGTTGTTATTGCCAGATAACAACCGTAGCTGTCCACGCATTTTACCAGGTAGTCTTTCAAACATTCTTCATCTAAATCTTTTCCTGAAAAAAAGGCGATATTTATATTTTTACAGATTGATTGTAATTTATCATCCGTCCATTCATCAGAAAAATCATATAGAACAGGAATTCCTGCATTTTTAATTTTTATCAGCTCTTCCTCGATGTAACTGTAGCAACTAGAATGTACAAGATCGAATTTTTTAATATAATTGAGCAAATCTTCTGTAATAACTAATGGATTAGCTTTTACAAGCCCTGCATCATTTTCATCTACAATTACTCGATCTCCATCTTGTAAATGAATTCCACAAATTCCTGTTTCTCCATCTTCGATAATACATTTCGAGCAATCAATGCCTTCTTCCTGTAATACCTTTAAAAGCATTCTTCCCCATTGATCATTTGCTATTTTCCCAACATATGCTGTCTCATTTCCTATCTGTTTACCGAAGACAGCAAAGTTAACACAATTACCGCCAGGATATCTTACTCTTCTTGTATAATTACAATCTATAACATTATCGCCCAGTCCTAATAGCTTTGCCAAATTTTCACCCCCTTTGGTAATGTTCTATATTGTATTATGATGTTATATTAACACTAAACTTTACGTTTGTAAATATAAATATGTAAAATTACACAAAAAAAATTAGAGTATACTGTTTTAAGTATCTCACTTTAACAATATGCTCTAATTTTATTAGCTAATGATTTGTTTAAAAATACGTATAGTTCTTCGGTTTCTGGCTCCAGCCAATGGCATTTTGTATATCCTGTGCATATGCCGTATCGCTACACTGCATCCGCCCTGTCCATAAGAACGCTTCCAATGGGATAGCTCCTATCACCAATGAAGACAAGTCTGCAATATTCGTCTTCAATGTCACATCTGCTCGCTGTCCTCTTACCAGTTTCACTTCTTTATCTTTGATATGAAGCTGCACCTTCTTATTATTCGATTCCATAAAACTGTCTTCCACCTGCAGCTCCAGTGTGAACTCTCTGCTCACCGGTTTGTCGCAGTGGTTCTGCTGCCGGAAATAGTCGTCCAGATCCAGGATGCGGAACATAAAGCCCATGATTTTCCGTCCTGTCTCCTGAATAGCGCCATCATAGGCACGATTCTCTCCGCTGTCTGGATTCGTGAACAGCATATGGAAATACTCTTCATATGTATAAATGCGTACCCGCTCGATCTGATCCGTCTGAGATGCAAAAAAAGTCAGAAACTGCTTCATAGTCTCCATATCTTCACAGATAATCTCGCGGACAGCCAAATCATGGTACATATCCGTATAATGATCCACTTCCACAAAATCAAAGGTCAGATAACCCGTAATCCTTCCATTTCTTCTGCAGACCACTACATAGGGCTCATCAAAAATCCGGTGTTTGTCCATAAAGGAGTGAATCGTAGCTCCGTGCGTCTTTCTGGCATACTTCCGATAGAACTCCAGAATCTCTTCCTCATCCTCCGGTTTTGCATAGGCAAGCCCTGACTTATCTCCATAAGAACGAATATACTGCGGACGCGGTGAATACATCACCTGTTCTGTACAGTATCCGTATCCCATCTTATGATAAAATGCAGGATTAAAAGGATGCAGCGCCCCTACTGCTGTTCCCGTCTGTGCAAATACCCCCATTTGCACACGGAGAAGGTTCTTCGCAACATGCTCCTTTTTATGCAGAAAACTGGTGGAAACATAAGCTGGCGCTCCCATTTTCATCATTTTTCCACGCACGTTCATCTCAAAATCCATCATGAGAAGAGAACCGATCATAGTTCCATCCTCATCAAAACATCCCAGGTACCGTCCCTCATCTGGATGTACCAGCTCCCCCGGCATATTATCAAGCAATGCCTGCGGTGTTTTAGACGGAAATGCTGTCTGTACATTTCTTGCAAGCTGCTGTACTTCTTCCGGTTTTACAAAACGAATCTCCATCTTTTATCCCCTCCATAAATATACTCCCATTATATCCGTTTTTTTGTGTAAAGTAAACCACGGAATATTCTGGAAAATAATCATGTTGCATAATTTCCATAAAATATTTATACTAAAATCAAATTTATACCTATAAGGTATCAACGGAGGAGCACTTCATGGAATTACGGCACATTCGTTATTTTAAAGCGGTCGCAGAAGAGCTGAATTTTACAAGAGCAGCTGAAAAATTAAATATTGCCCAGCCCCCCTTAAGCCGACAGATTCAGGATCTGGAGCAAGATCTGGGAACAAAACTTTTTATAAGAAATCCTCACAAAATCCTTCTGACCCACGAAGGAGAACTCTTTCTCCAATATGCCAATCAGATTCTGGACCTGGTAAACCGGTCAGCAGAAGAAGTACGAGAAGTAAAAGAAGGATTACAAGGAACCCTTTATATTGCATCTGTCGAAGGCTATGGTCCCCAGTTTTTTGCCGAAACGATTTCTTCTTTTCAAAAGAAATATCCCCATGTTCAATACAACCTCTGGAACGGAAATTCCGATGATGTCAATGCACGTGTTTCCAAAGGTCTGTGTGAAATTGCCATGATCACTGCCCCTTACAACAAAGAGGGCTTCGAGGTTCTTCCCGTTCACCAGGAACCATGGGTTGCTATTTTTCCACATGATCATCCTTTAGCAAGCAATGCGGACAAACCCCTTACGCCGGAGGAACTTCTTCCATATGAACTGCTGATTCCATCCCGGGAATCCAGAAAAAGTGAGATTGACCGCTGGTTTTCCCATACAGGAAAAGCGCCCGTCATACGGGGACGAATCGCCCATATGATGAACGCTTATGAATTAAGCAGGCACGGAGTCGGTGTTGCCATCTACCCGGCCTCTATTTCCCATATGATCAAGAATAATGAAATATGTATTCGTCAGATCGATCACCCTGATGCATTTGCTTCCTATGCGCTGATCTGGCTGAGAAATCATCAGCTGTCACGTACTGCTGAAATCTTCATCGAACACGTAAAACATCAGTCTTTAAAACCATCCCACACCGGTTTACCCGGATAGATCTTCGCTTCCTCTTCTCCGCGAAGTACCCGGAGTGCACCAAATGCCATGGCCTCCTGCTCGAATTCACCCGGGTAGGAAGTCACCGGTGCGATCCAACCGCAGCTTTCACGGATCTTTTCTTCCACCTCCGGGAAGCGCAGCAGTCCGCCAGTCAGTACGATTCCATCTACTTTTCCCTGTAATACGGTACTCATAGAACCAATATATTTGATTACCTGATAGATCATGGCATTCCAGACACGAGTGGCTTTCCTGTCGCCTTCCTCCACCTTTTTGTGGATGGCATCCGAATTGGAGGTTCCAAAATAGCTGCTCAAGCCACCGGTCTGACTGCAGAGGGATTTCATCTCTGCCTGTGTCTTATCCCAGAAATAACGAGTAATGTCCGTCACCGCCATAGTTCCCATTCTGGTTGGGGTAAACGGTCCTTCTCCGCCGCCTGCGTCATTTCCATCAATCATTTTTCCTTTTTTATGAGCAGTAATAGAGATTCCGCCGTCAATATGGCAGACGATGAAATTACAGTCTTCGTATTTTTTTCCAAGGCTAATGGCATGTCTTCTGGCCGTCTCTTTCAGATTCAGCGCATGGCAGACGGCACGGCGATAAACACCATCCACTCCGGTCACACGGGCCAGGTCACAGAGTTCATCTACAATAGGCGGATTCATCATAATCATGATACCGCCATATTTTTTGTGAAGTACATCTGCCATCTGCACACCCAGCATAGAGGAATGATAAAGCCCACCCTTTGCAGCCTTAGTATCCTGAATCAGGCGGTCATCGATTTTGTAAATACCACCTTCCACAGAATAGCATCCGCCGCCTCTTCCAACTATAGCATCCACCCCGGTCAGGTCAATGTTTCCATCTTTCAAAAACTTATCGACCACTTCCATTCGGTAGTCCAACTGGTCATTGATGGTCGGAAACTTCTTAAGCACTGATGAATCATGAAATACGTCTTCGGTAAATAAGCAGGTTTCATTTTCAAACATCGAAAGTTTTGTTGATGTAGATCCTGGATTGATCACCAGAATCCTGTATATCTTATCCATTTTTGCACTCCTTATTCTGTGTTACTCTTTTCTCGTCAGCAGTACCACAGTCTCGCACTTCTCAGTAAACGGGAACATGTCCACCGGCTGAATTGCCTCCACCTTATAATCTTTCTTCAACGTTTTTAAATCTCTAGCCTGGGTTTCCGGTTCGCAGGAGATATAGACAATCTTCTTCGGGCGAATCACCAGCAGGGATTTTAAAAATTCCGGGCTGCTGCCGCTTCGGGGTGGGTCCATGAACACCACATCCACAGCCTCTTCTCTGTCTGCCATGCCTTCCAGAAATACGCCTGCGTCTCCCTGTACAAAACGGATATTCTTCATGTTGTTTCTGCGGGCATTGCTCTGAGCATCACGGACTGCTTCGGCATTCAGTTCCACACCGATGACTTCTTTTACCGTCTTTGCCGCCACCATGCCGATGGTACCGATGCCACAATAGGCATCCACCACCACATTCCGCTTGTTCAGGCGGGCCAGCATCATGGCCGTCTTATACAGCTTCTCCGTCTGCACCGGATTGATCTGATAAAAAGACGTCGGTGAAATGCGGAATATACATCCACAGAGCCGGTCTTCAATATATCCTTTTCCATATAACGTAATATTTCGCGGACCGAGTACCATGCTGGTCTTCCGGTCATTGACATTGAGCACCACCGTAGAAATCTCCGGATGCTGTACCCGAAGGGCTTTCACAAAATTATTCTTAGACGGAAAAATCGGTGAACTCACCACCAGTACCACCATAATCTGACCGGTCATATAACCCGTTCGCACCAGCACATGGCGCAGAAGTCCATAGCCTGTATCCTCATCATAGACTTTTACCTTAAAGGATTTTAACAGTTTCCGAACAGATACAATGATTTCGTCCGCCTTTTCATTTTCAATCTGACAGGCATCCACCGGAACTACTTTGTGGGTACCTTCCTGATAGATTCCTGAGACAATCTCTCCGTTCCGTTTTCTGGAAAAGACTGCATGCACTTTATTTCGGTAATGATAAGGATCATCCGCCCCGATAATAGGGCGGATTTCTCCAAATTCTTTCATCAGTTTCCGGACAGAATTTTCTTTCTTCTTCAGCTGCTCTTCATAGGAAATTCCCTGATAGTCACAGCCGCCGCATTTTTTTGCCAGCGGGCATACTTTTTCTGCCATGATCTTATTTTACAACCACTTTCTTGAAGTTCTTCTTTCCACGTTTTACAAGTAGACCAGTCTCCATCTGCTCTCTGGTATAGGTTGTTCCGATATCAGTTACTTTCTCGCCATCAACCGTCACGCCGCCCTGCTGTACATTTCTTCTTGCTTCGGAACGGGATGCTGCCAGTCCGGACTTGTGAACGATCGTCAGAATATCTACCACGCCATCATTAAAGTCTTCCTCATTCAGAACTGCTTCCGGCGCATCAGTTCCTGCTCCTGCTCCGAACAGTGCTCTTGCACTCTCCTGTGCCTTCTTTGCCTCTTCCTCACTGTGAACCAGTTTGGTCAGTTCATAAGCAAGAATCTCTTTTGCCTCGTTCAGCTGACTGCCTTCCCATTTGTCCATCTCGTCAATCTGCTCAAGAGGCAGGAAGGTGAGCATGCGCAGGCATTTGAGCACGTCTGCGTCGGAGACATTTCTCCAGTACTGATAGAACTCATAGGGAGAAGTCTTCTCCGGATCCAGCCATACAGCGCCCTTTGCAGTCTTGCCCATCTTGTTGCCCTCAGAATTGAGCAGCAAGGTAATGGTCATGGCATGTGCATCTTTTCCAAGCTTTCTTCTGATCAGTTCAGTACCACCCAGCATGTTGGACCACTGGTCGTCTCCGCCAAACTGCATGTTACAGCCGTATTTCTGATACAGCATATAGAAATCGTAGCTCTGCATGATCATGTAGTTGAATTCCAGGAAGCTTAATCCTTTTTCCATTCTCTTCTTATAGCACTCTGCAGTCAGCATACGGTTTACACTGAAGTGTGCTCCTACATCTCTTAACATTTCAATGTAGTTGAGCGGCATCAGCCAGTCTGCATTATTTACCATGATAGCTTTGTCATCTGAGAAATCAATGAATTTGCTCATCTGCTTCTTGAAGCAGTCACAGTTGTGCTGAATGGTCTCCTGAGTCATCATCTGACGCATATCGGTACGTCCGGACGGGTCTCCGATCATAGCGGTACCGCCTCCGATCAGGGCAATCGGTTTGTTTCCTGCCATCTGAAGTCTCTTCATCAGACACAGTGCCATGAAATGTCCTACATGAAGGCTGTCTGCGGTCGGGTCAAATCCGATATAAAATACAGCCTTTCCGTTATTTACCATTTCACGGATTTCTTCTTCGTTTGTTACCTGCGCGATCAGTCCGCGCGCTACCAGTTCTTCATAAACCTGCATGTTTCTTTCTCCTGTTTTCTTATTTTATTTTCCAGTATCTGGATGCAAAAAAGGCTCTCGCCCTTTTGCCAAAGGACGAAAGCCGTTATGTCTTCCGTGTTACCACCTTTTTTCACAGTACACTCACGCGCACTGCCTCACCGGGTACATGTTCCTTTTATTCCGGTACAGACCGGTCTGCCATTCGCAGATACCCTCGCATGATATCGGATGCACCCGTCTCCTCCTACACGCGGCTTTATTCACCGTTTCAAAGGGAAGCTCCAAGAGGTATTCATGACTTCTATTCCCCGCGCCTCTCACCAGCCGGCAGCTCTCTGTGGTCTTTCAAAATCATTACTTATTCTTTTCAACGCCGATTTATACGGCTATTTTAGGTGAGAAGCATTGGAATGTCAAGAGGTTTTCGGCAGCATTTTCCGGAAATACTGCACAAAATTCTCTCCTACGATTTTTCGAAACCGTAGCCCACATGCTCCGGCCCCATCACTTCCACTCAATTTTCATATTCCGTTATTACACGCTTTCCAGCGCACTTACAATTCTCTCTACAACTCCGCGGATATCCAGATTTTCTTCATCCACAATAAGATCCGCATACTTTTCATAATAAGGAGTCCGGTAGTCTACCAGATCTTTTAACGTCTGTCCCGGTTTCAGCACAACACCACGTTTTTTCAGATCACCAAGTCTCCTTTTTAAGCTTTTGTAAGGCAGACGCAGATAAACAACCGTGGAAATTTCCTGCAAGTGCTTCATGGCATCTTCTCCAAACACAGCGCTTCCACCGGTGGCAATCACAGTCTTATCTACTGCAAGTCCAGCATTTACCCGGTTCTCGATCTCCAGAAATCCTTCATCTCCATGTTCCGTAATCAATTCATGCAGAAGTTTTCCGGTCTGTTCCTGAATCTCCAGATCAGAATCCAGAAAATGATATCCGAGAATCTTTGCCAATACAACACCTACCGTACTTTTTCCTGCGCCGGGCATTCCGATTAATGTTACATTCCTTTTTACTGACATATCTATAGCATCCTTTCATGTTTACCGTGAAGTTCCCCGCCTCTCTTTTGTAACAGTCTATCAAAGCCGTCTATAGCTGTCAATTCCGCTGTTGTCATCTGTCTTTTCCTCTTCTGCTTCTTTATTTTCAGAAATTTATATTTTTTTATAAAAATATATTGACAAATAGATGTGATGTGTTATAATAAGCTCATAAAAACAAAGGAGCGAACGAAAAGACAAAATAATCCAATCGATGGAGCATGAAAAGGAGGAGAGTCCAACCAAAACTTAACGTTACACCCCATAATATAAAGAATTGGAGGTACGGACCACCGGCAACGATAATTTTTTTTAAAACCTAGAAAACTGAATAATTTATTTTAAAATCATTAAAATTACCACTTGGTAAGAAAAACGAAATGTTTTGAAGAAGGTAAAGGAAAGATACCTTGTTAATAAAAAACCAGATAGAAATACCGTAAAGATTCCAAAGGAATTGCATACGGAGCAAAGGTCATAAAAAGACCATAAAATAGAGATAGATTTAAAGAAATCGAGGTTTAGTCCATTGGAAATTACAGTTATATAGGCGGCATGAGAATTTTCAGAATAAATTCTTATGTCGCCTTTTTTATTGCCTTTTTTGTGCTATACTAATCTCATAAATATGGCACAGCCATAAAAGAGGGGGATACATCATCATGCTTGATTTTCTGAAAAAAGAAGGAATTCATCCACACCTCATACAGGAACTGGAACAGTTCCGGTCTTCCTTCGGAACGGAACCTGAAGTAGCAAACCGGATCCGCACTCCAAGATACTATTATTATGGTACTAAAATCTGGGAAGAGGCATTATCCGCACTTCTATGCGGAGAACATCTCCTGCTGACCGGTCCTAAGGCTACCGGCAAAAATGTGTTGGCTGAAAATCTGGCCGCTGCTTTCGGACGCCCCCTTTTTAATATTTCGCTCAGCATCAACACTGATGCCGCGTCCCTGATCGGTTCCGACACATGGAGGAACGGAGAAGTTACATTCCGGGAAGGTCCGGTCAGCCAGAGCGCGCGGTTTGGCGGTTTTGGTGTGCTGGACGAAATCAACATGGCCAAAAATGAGGCCCTCGCTGTTCTTCATGAAGCACTGGATTTTCGTGGAAGCATCGACGTCCCTGGCTATGATCGGATCGATCTGCATCCGGCCTGCCGTTTTATTGCTACCATGAATTATGGCTACGCAGGAACCCGGGAACTGAATGAGGCGTTGACATCCCGTTTTGTGGTGATCGATATGCCTCCAATCTCTGAAGATTACCTGGCCAAACTTCTCCGGTCTGAGTTTCCCGATCTGTCTCCTGCCTGGAATACCCAGTTCTGCCGGATCTTTCAGGAACTGCAAAAAAAATGCGAAAGTGCTGAAATTTCCCCGAAGGCACTGGATCTCCGTGGACTGCTCGCCTCTGTCCGTCTGATGAAAAAAGGGCTTGCTCCGCTGGAGGCACTGCGTCTTGGCATCGGAAATAAAATCTTCGATCCATATGAACGCAAACTGGTGGATGATCTGTTTCTTACCCGGGTCTCTGAAAAGCAGAGCGCTGCAGAACTGTTTCAGTAAGAGGTGTCCTTATGAATATCGATTCCATTCAGGAACAACGTGCCAAAAATATCATCTGGAATGCAGCCGGCGACTATCATTTCGTTCCGGATTATGCTGCCTATGAAAAAGACGGAGAGCCAAGCCTCTACTTCAATTGCATTATTGGTTCCGTCCATCGTTACTACAACTATGCTCCCATCCATGATATGCTTCTGCGCCTTGGACGTCTGCGGGAAGCCAATCTCTTTCGCGGACTGGTCTGGCTTGGACTGGAACGCTGTACTTATGAGCATGCTCTGACAGACCGGCCATTACTTACCACTCTCCGCACTTCTTATTCCCAGACTGTCTGGGATCAGCGGACTTCGTACTGGGATCAGGAACTCTTTGATCGTCTGAACACGGCCCATTTCGGCGCTGTCATCGGACATCACTCCCGCTTAAGTAAAAAAGAACAGGCTCTTCTTGCTGATCTGGAATTTGACAGTACACTCACTTCCGAACAGATCGTGGAACATATGAATCATCTGATGGAACTGTATTTTCACTGTTCTATCCCACCCCTACACGACAAACGGAGATTTCCTGTCTTTCCCGTCCGCTTTCGAAAAGCGGCATTGCACGGCGGCGCACTGATTACAACGGTGCAAAGCTCTGGTGATACTAAACAGAAGAAACAGCTGACCCTCTGGCTGCCTGCCCTACGGGCAGAAACCCGGAATCAGAAGCTCCGGCAGTTTCTGGAGGACAGTTTCGGTCTTTCCCTCTACGCTCCGGAAGACCTGGAGAAGCTGGAGAAAAAACTATGCTGCGGCGGACACCGATACTGTCATCTCCATGTCACCCGTGGAGAATTCCGGCATTCTTCCTCCGCCGACAGCGGTGCACGCACTTTCCGCTCTGCCGCACTTCTGCAGGAGAAGAAAAATATTCACTATCACCAGATCAATTTGTCCCGCCACATGCTCAGCATTTCCCGGCTTACAGACCGCATCCGCAATGTGCTGCAGTGTGATACCGGCAGCGCAGAAGAAGAAAGCAAATACGGGATCCTCCGTCCGGACCGTATCTGGCAGGCCGAAAAACTCCATCATGAAAAAATCTTTTTCCGGAATATTCCATTCTCCATAGGAAACCTGTCTGTGGATATTTTGCTGGATGCATCTGCATCCCAACAAAACCGTCAGGAGCAGATTGCCTCTCAGGGATATATTATTGCTGAAAGTCTTACCCGCTGCGGTATTCCGGTCAGAGTCTGCTCCTACTGTACCACGGATGGATGCACCGTTCTCCATATGTTCCGTGATTACGAGGAACCACAGTACAATGACCATATTTTCCAGTATATATCCGCCGGTTGGAATCGGGACAGTCTCGCCATCCGCCTGACCGGTGAACGCCTGCTGGCCTCTGACTATGACCACCGGCTGCTCATTATCCTGTCCGACTGCAGTCCAAACGACGATCACCGTCTCGTGGAATCAAAAGGCTCGCTGCCATTCTTTTATGATTATGGCGGAGAACACGGAATTACCGATACAGCAAAAGAAGTCAGCCTCCTGAGACGTCAGGATGTCAGTGTACTTGCTGTCTGCACCGGCCGTGAAAAAGATCTCCCTGCTGCTCGCAGAATCTACGGAAATGATGTCGTATGGGCATCTTCTCCGGAACGTTTTGCCGATGCCGTCGGTTATCTGATTCAGCAGAAGCTGCGTCATCTCTGAGATTTTTGTCACAGATCACGGATACATGGAAAAATCCAGCGTCCGCTCATAAGCTTCTGCTGCCGGATCCTTCATCAGATATACTCTGCGCCACTCTTTCGTTTCGTCGTCTCTGATTGTCTCGGACTGCTGCCGGTACAGGAATCTGACGATCTGGTAGCAGTCAATCCAGATCTGGTTGTCACCATCCTTCTGGGACTCATCAAAGATCAGCTGCATTCCAAAATGCAGATGTGTCTGATCAATGTTATTAACATTTTCCTTCACACTGTATCCAGTATGTCCCATGTAACCTATCACGTCTCCCGCCAGCACCACCGATCCTTCTTTCAACTCCGACTGATAGGGAAATCCTTGCCGCAGATGTGCATAATAGTAGTATCTTTTCCTGTCAAAACTCCTGATCCCGATACGCCATCCGCCATACTGATTCCATCCAAGCACCTCCACATAGCCGGATTCCACACAGACCACCGGCGTTCCAGTCTGCCCCATCATATCGTGCCCCAGGTGAGCTCTGCGGTATCCATATGTTCTGGAAACTCCGAAATCGTCATAGTCTGTATAAGGAAATCCTTTTGCAATTGGATGAAACGCTTTCAGTCCATAGCGTTTCTTCATCACTTTCCTTCCCTGGTCCCCCTCTTCTTTTTCCTCCATCTCATATTCACCCACCATTCCGCCCAAAACAGCTTCATATGCTCCCTGATAATATGAAAAACAGTCCAGACTCTCTGTCAGCTGTTCCAGTGTCTTACCGCCTTCCACATCTTCCTCCAGTTTTGTCAGCAGGCTGCACACTTTCCGATCATCTGAAAAGCTTCCTCCGGTATGTGCCGCTGTCCAGGCCAACAGATCGATCCAGCTGATATGATGGTCCGTCCCATACGTATCCCTGTCATATTCATAGCTCTCCGAAAGCGCCAGACAGGACACCTGAAAATCTACCCCTTTTATATATTTCTTTTCCACTTCCGGCTCTGAGACTTCCGCCTGTATAGTCTCAGCTGACGCCATGGTATCTTTCAGTTTTTCTCCTTCATCCATCCAGTAGGAAGCAGACGCAAAAATCAGCAGAATCATTATATTTACGGTCAGAATTCGTCTCATTAATTTCTCCGGAAAATCTTTGTTTTTCCTATTTTATGTCCATGCTCACAGTTTCATAACTGCCATTTCAGAAGCCTTTTTGTCGGCCGATTTTATTTGACACTCCCCCTAAACTGTGGTAATCTTAGACTGTGCTTTGCACATGTATTATTTTAAGGAGGTACCACAATGAACAAAGGTACAGTAAAGTGGTTCAACAACCAGAAGGGATATGGATTTATCTCTGACGAGCAGGGTAATGATGTATTCGTTCATTATTCAGGACTTAACATGGAAGGCTTCAAATCTCTTGAAGAGGGCCAGGCTGTTGAGTTCGAAGTAGTTAACGGCGCTAAAGGACCGCAGGCTACTAACGTAACCAAACTCTAATCCGAACATTTCAACAGATTCTTACGTTAAAATAAATATAAGTACAACGATTCTTATATGTTTTTTGAATTGAGAATTATGCAGAATGCTATGACTGGAAAATGAAAAAAGGACATCCGAAAGGATGTCCTTTTTTTGTACTCACGGATGCATAGCTGCATGCTCTGATGCCAGCTCCCTGCTCAGTTCATAAATACTCCAGCTGATATTATGCGGCGTCACAATTGCTTTCAGCGGAATCTGCTCAATCTGAGCTTCACGATAGGCTGCCAGAAAAAGTTGAAGACTGTTTTCCTGAAGTCCGGAGAACACGAGCAGTTCCGGCATCTGCCATGCAAATGGAGGCATCTCATGCTTTCCGACTGCCACAGGATACGTGGCGCACAGAACTCCTAATTCTTCCTTCCCGTCTTTTTCCGTCAGCATGCGGCATTCCATGCCGAATCGCTGACACAGTTTTCTGATCTTCTGCTGCTTTTCCATCTCTTTACAGTGCATCAGCAGAATCGAAGTCTTCTGCATGTCTTCGTCCTCCTTTTGGGATTCATTATAACATAATAAAAGCGTTTCGAACATCGAAACGCTGTTGTTGTTAGTCGAGAGCGGAATTTCACTTGCGCGCATGTAAAATCACCGCCCCCATTTTTAGAAAGTTCCCAAGGCCTTCCGCCTGTTTGTTTTTCTGTAAGAGAAAAGCTCCGGTAGAACTTTTATGCTTATACTTTATCAGAGACTTATGTCCAAATTATGGGGAAACTGTAAAATAATTATAAAATAATTGTCTACATTTTCACAATCTCTTCATAAATCCCCGGAAAGTATTTATTTTACTGCTTCACGCAGTTCCTGTAAAAGTTCCAAATCGGACTGCTTTATTTTCAGATTGGTTGTCATCTCTGTGCCGTCCGGTTTTGTCACCTTCATCTCGATAATCGTCCCCTCCTGAATGCCACCTGCAAACGCAGCATTCAGAAAGGCACCGAATTTCGGATGGCTGGCATTAAACTTCGTTTTTGCATTCATTATCTTCATGAGTGCCATCGGATTCATATTCGTTACTCCTTATCTGTCGTATTTCCAAATATGAACGTATTATACCCTACAGCTCCCGGAATAACAACTTTGATTTACAGTAACTCCTTTAGAATCTGGTTTACCATACCCGGATTTGCTTTGCCTTTCATTGCTTTCATGGTCTGTCCTACCAGGAAGCCGATGGCTTTCTCTTTTCCATTGTGGTAATCTTCCACAGACTGAGGATTGTCTGCAATGATTTTCTCAATCGTGCTTCTTAATGCGCTCTCATCGTTGACCGTCTTCAAGCCATGTTCTTCTACATATTTCTCAGGATCAATATCTTCCAGGAAGATCTGCTCGAATACTTCTTTTGCCACGGAACTGTTGATGGTGCCTGCGTCTGCAAGATCGATGAGTTTTGCCAGATGTTCCGGTGAGAATTTCAGATCCTCTGCCTCCATCTCATGCTCTTTCATCAGACGCATGGTCTCCACCATGAGCCAGTTAGATACTTTCTTGGGCTTTTTACAGATGGCTGTTGTTGCCTCAAAAAGGTCTGCCATCTTCTTAGCGGATGTGATAATCTGCGCATCATAATCCGGAATATCAAAATCTTTCTTATAACGGATCAGTTTGGCCGTCCGAAGCTCCGGCTGACGGGCTTTAATGGCTGCCAGCCACTCGTCACTGATGATAATCGGCACCAGATCCGGTTCCGGGAAGTAACGGTAATCCTGTGCATCCTCTTTGGAACGCATGGCATGGGAGGACTCTTTATTATCATCCCATCTTCTGGTCTCCTGGATGACCTGACGGCCCATTTCCAGCAGCTCAATCTGACGTTCCCGTTCTCCCTCGATAGCATGAGCAATCGCTTTAAAAGAGTTCAGGTTCTTCATCTCGGTACGGGTACCCAGTTTATCAGATCCCACCTCACGGACGGACAGGTTCACATCTGCACGCATGGAACCTTCCTGCAGCTTGCAGTCGGAAGCTCCCAGATACTGAATAATCATACGAAGCTTTTCCAGATAAGAAATGACTTCGTCTGCATTTCTCATATCCGGCTCGGATACGATCTCAATCAGCGGTACACCGGAACGGTTGTAGTCTACCAAAGAGCAGTCTTCCCACTCATCATGGATCAGTTTTCCGGCATCTTCCTCCATATGGATCTCATGAATACCAATCTTCTTCGGACCTGCCGGAGTATCAATCTCCACGTAACCATTGCGGCAGATTGGATAATACAGCTGAGAAATCTGATAGTTCTGCGGGTTATCCGGATAGAAGTAGTTTTTCCGGTCAAACTTACAATTCTGGGTAATGGTACAGTTCGTTGCCAGTCCTACGGCTGCTGCATATTCTACAACCTGCTTATTCAATACCGGAAGGGAGCCCGGCATACCGGTGCAGACCGGGCAGGTATGGGTGTTGGGCGCTCCTCCAAATGCAGTACTGCAGGAGCAGAAGATCTTGGTCTTGGTGGCCAGCTCTACATGAACCTCCAGACCGATGACGGTTTCATACTGTTTGCTCATCTTCGTCTCCTCCTTAGTCCTGCGCTTTGGCTGCTGCGCAGCGTTCGTAGGTTCTTGTCTGTTCAAATGCGTAAGCCGCACGGATAATGTTGTCTTCTTTGAAGCAGTCGCCGATCAGCTGCATGCCGATTGGCAGGCCTTTGCTGTCCACACCGCAGGGAACGCTGATACCCGGAAGTCCTGCCAGGTTGACAGAAATGGTATAAATATCTCCCAGATACATCTTAATCGGATCACTTAAGGACTCCCCAAGCTTCGGTGCTGTAGTCGGAGCTGCCGGTCCGAGGATCACATCATATTTTTCAAAGGCACGGTCAAATGCCTGTTTGATCAACGCTTTGGTCTTCAGTGCCTTAATATAGTAAGCATCATAGTATCCGGAACTTAACACGAAAGAACCAAGCATGATACGACGTTTCACTTCCGCTCCGAAGCCTTCGCTTCTGGATTTCTTATACATATTGTGAAGCCCGTTATACTCTTTGGTACGGTAGCCATATTTTACACCATCAAAACGTGCCAAGTTGGAGCTTGCCTCTGCGGAAGCGATGACATAGTAAGCAGGAATCGCATATTCTACCAGGCTTAAATCGAACTCTTCCAGAATGGCACCTTTCTCCTCCAGCACCTTTGCTGCTTTCAGAATACTTTCTTTCACTTCCGGATCCAGACCTTCTCCAAAATAATCTCGCGGAATACCGATTTTCAGACCTTTCACATCATCCTTTAATGCAGAAGTAAAATCATAGGATTCTCTCTTGACGGAGGTGCTGTCCTTCGGATCATAGGAGGCGATTGCTTCCAATACCGTTGCGCAGTCGGTCACGTCTTTGCAGACCGGTCCGATCTGGTCAAGGGATGAACCATAGGCAATCAACCCATAACGGGATACGGTTCCGTAAGTCGGTTTGATACCGGTCACACCACAGAAAGAACTGGGCTGACGAATAGAACCACCAGTATCAGAACCTAATGCATAAGAGCACTCCTCGGCTGCCACTGCCGCACAGCTTCCGCCGGAAGAACCGCCCGGTACATGTTCCTGATTCCAGGGATTCTTCGTCGGACCGAAATGAGAAGTCTCCGTGGTACTTCCCATGGCAAACTCATCCATGTTTGTCTTTCCGATCACAACAGCGCCTGCTTTTTTCAGATTCAGAACTGCTTCTGCCGTGTAGGTTGGTTTAAAATTATAAAGAATTTTTGAACTGCAGGTAGTAAGCATTCCTTCGGTACACATATTGTCCTTAACCGCTACCGGAACACCTGCCAGCGGACCTGTCAGTTCTCCTGCTTCGATCTTTTTCTGTACTTCCTCTGCCTCTTTCAGGGCAGCTTCTTCATCCACCGTCACGTAGCAGTTGTAAGTTCCATCCAGTTTCTTAATCTGTTCCAGGGCTGCCTTCGTGGCTTCCACTGCAGTTACTTCACCGGATTTTATTTTTTTGCCGAGTTCTACGGCAGTCAGACTCATGAGATTCATCTTCGTGCCCTCCTATTCTACCGTCTTCGGTACTTTGAATGCATCGTCTTTTTGTGCCGGTGCATTAGCCAGTGTTGCATCGTGTCCGTCTCCGTTAGTGACCACATCCTCACGGAATACGTTGTGTACCGGAAATACGTGGGACATGGGCTCTACACCTTCTGTATCAAGACCATTTAACATATCAATGTAATCCAGCATATTTCCCATATCTTTCTTTGCCTGCTCTTTCTCTTCCGGAGACAGCTCCAGTTTTGCGAGAATGCCGACATATTCGATGGTTTCATCAGAAATAATGTTTGCCATGGTAAGTTCTCCTTCTCTTCACTACGGTTCCAGTCTTGATAAATCTCTCGGATACAAGGTGGTCTCACGGACGTTGTCCTCACCCACCAGTTTCATGGTCAGACGTTCCATGCCGATACCCAGTCCACCGTGAGGCGGCATGCCATAACGGAACGTATCCAGATACTGTTCCAGTCCTTCCTGATCCATTCCTTTGGCTGCAATCTTCTCCACCAGCATGTTGTAGTCGTGGATACGCTGCCCGCCGGTGGTGATCTCCAGACCATGATACAGAAGATCGAAACTTAAAGTAAAGCGGGAATCTTCCGGATCATCCATTGCATAGAACGGACGTTTCTTGGAAGGATAATGGGTGACAAATACGAAATCTGCATCATACTCTTCCTTGAAATACTGACCGATCAGTGTCTCCTCCTCCGGTTCCAGATCAAATGGGTTGCGGATCTTTCTGTTGTATTTTTCAGCAACCAGCTCTTTGGCCTTATCAAAACGAACAGCCGGAATCTTATCGGTCTTCGGGAGGGTGATGTTCAGGATCTTCAGCTCCTTTGCATACTCTCTTTCCAGAAGCTTCATGGTGTACTGAAGGAATCCAGTCTCCATAGCCATGATATCTTCAAATCCATCAATGTATCCCATCTCAAAATCGAGGGAGGTATATTCGTTCAGGTGACGCTTGGTGTTGTGTTTCTCTGCACGGAATACCGGAGCAGTCTCAAATACCCGGTCAAACACACCTACCATCATCTGCTTGTAAAGCTGCGGGGACTGCTGCAGCACAGCCGGGCGATGGAAATAATCCAGTTTAAAAAGGTTTGCTCCACCCTCTGCACTCTTAGCTCCGATCTTCGGGGTGTGGATCTCGGTAAATCCCTGCTCATACAGGAAATCACGGAACCCTTTCACAATACCTTCCTGAATCTTGAATTTGGCACGCTCTCTTATATTTCTCAGCGATACGGAACGCATGTTAAGCTTGGCATCCAGAGAAGTGTTCAGTTTCCATTTTGCAATGGGAAGGGGCATGGGTGCGCAGGGACTGGAAAGGATCTTCAATCCTCTGATACGAAGTTCGATTCCGCCCGGTGCACGCTCTTCCTCGTTCAGAATGCCTTCAATCTCTACGGTGGCTGCTTCTTTTAAGTCTTTCAGATCAAATCCCGCTTTGCCTTCTTCGTAGACGCACTGCAGAAGTCCGTCTCTTTTACGGAGTACCACAAATGCCACATCACCCATGTCACGGATGGTATGCACGGCACCGTTGACTTTAACAGTCTGACCTGCTAATGATTTGTCCTGAAGCTCCGGGAGTTCCAGTAAGTCGGTTTTCTTTACACCTGTCATAAATTCCATATTCTCATTCCTCCTGAATCTGGCTTCCGGGACGGGGGATGTTGGCTTATCACCAGGCAGGCTCAGCTTCGAACTACGTTCATTGCTCGCACAAAAAAATCCCGTCTCGGAATACTGTGAATATTCCGGGACGGGACGAATCAATTCTATCTCCCGCGGTACCACCCGCATTGAGTGCATGTCTTTCAATAAAAAAACTGCGCTCCTCTCTTTTGCATGTAACGTATGCTCACGGAACCGGCCTACTCTTCTTTCGACCGGACAAGCTCCCAGGTGTTCCCTTTACCTGCTCCTCCAAACGGCGCTCTCAGTCGGTGACGCCATATTCCTGTCGGTCTCTGCAAGGCAAGAGTCCTGTTCTTCGCCTTTTTTTATTTGAGCATAATCCTAGCACAAGTATTTTTTCTTTGCAAGGAAAAATTTATAGTTTTTTATTATTTGTCAGAAAAATTTTCAGAATATACCGCAAAGGCCAGATCTACCTTCTGTTCTTCCTGTGAAGTATAGAGTGCGCCGTCCGCATACAGATCACAGGTGCTCTGGTAATAAAGGAAATCTGTCTTAATGACACAGTCTGGATTTTGAATGGCCACCTGAATGGTATAGGTCTCTGCATGATCCGGCTGTACCCGGTCAAATGCGATGGTATAAGGAGACATACAGGGCGCTTCCGCGCCGATCACCTGTCCTGTAGCTACAGCTGCGCCGGACTCGTCAAGAATCGTCACATCATAGACCGAATCATTGGCTCCGCCGTCCCAGTTGGCCACCCACAGATCCAGATGGTCAAATGCTTTTCCGGTTCGGAAGGTCTGCGCAAAATCCGTCTGCAGCGTCAACCGATCGCTGGTCTCCTGATCCTGCAGCACTGCATAATCCCGGACCGGCAGACCGGTCACCTTCATCACCAGAACAACAGCTAATACTTCCACCAGCAGGATACCGCCAGAGACAGCCGGAATCCACCCAAAAAATTCCGGCAGTTCCCGTTCCGGCCGGCTGGCATCCTCCACACTTAAGGAAATTCCTTCCGCGCCCAGTGCCGTCAGGATGAGCAGAAACGGAATGCTGTAAGCCTGATCCACTTCCCAGATGAGATAGAACAGGTACGCACCGCACAAATTGATGATCAGCACATCCCAGAGCTCCGGTTTTCCTTTCCAGGCCCGGTAAATAAGCGCCAGCAGCACCATCCCCATAAGAAGACCATGATAGCTGTGGAGATAGAATGCCAGCAGGTCTGATCTGCCACCATTGATATACTTTTGCAGCCGGGATGGTGACTGCATGGTACGAAACAGGGCATAGTAGTCATCCGTTCCATCCGAAAATGCCACCCTTAGTTTATTCCGGAACAGAGTCAGAAGTCCGCCCGGTCCCATCTCTCCTACCCGGTGGCGAAGCTCCGCAAGATCTGCTGCCGTCCGCTCTGCTTTCGTGTCAAAAGAGCCTGTAAAAGCATCATCCGCACTGTTGTACTGGCCCTCTCCCTGGGCACTCATCATAATCCAGTGTACCGTGGGATAACCTGTCTTTGCCGGGTCAAATCCCGCATATCGCTGTTCTGCCCTTCCGTAGACGGCAAACACTAACAGAAGGCCAAACAAAACCGCTGCCAGGGAAAGACACCAGGAAACGATCCTCTTTCTCCATTCTGTTAATTTTTCTTCATCCAATGTGAAAACCGTATAAACAAGTAAAGATAATATCGTCAGAATCACCGTCGCCCGGATCTTATACCCGACCGCCAGAAGAACGCCCATACCGACATACTGGAGCAGTTTTCTGACCATATTCTTTTCTTCTTCTGCCCGGTCAAAAAGCCAGATACCTCCCATGGAAAATGCCAGGGAAATGGTTGATGTGTAATACATTTCCGCCAGAAGATACCACAGAGGATTGACAATCAAAAACAAAAGAAAACAAAGAGCAGTCTTTTTGGAACGATGTCTTCGAATCAGATCAAAAGCTGCCCACATTCCCAGATTCATAAACACAACGTTGATGATTTTCATAAAATCCATCCAGCTGATTTCCGGAATTCCAAAAAGAGAAGCCAGCTTTAACCATCCATACGTAAAAATGCACATAGGAATGTTATTGGGGTACTTCATGAAGTACTGACTGAAATGCGTTTCCGCAATCGTCGGATATTCCAACAAAGCCACCGCTGTGTCAAATATTTTCAAATGATCCTGCCGAAGCGATGTCCGCAGCACCAGTACTGTCAGAATCTGCACCAGAACCATGAGGCTTCCGAGCACCATCACTGTCTTTGAAAACCGTTTTTCCATCACCGAAAGCACCTTGGTCAGTATCGCAACAGCAAATATAGCCAGCAAAAGGACGGTTCCTGACATCACCACAGGAACCGTCCTTCCGTTTATCACATTTTCAAGTGCATCCGCATATTTCAGCGTGTCCACAGCACCGTAGAAAATATAGGCGCTCATGGAAATCACCGCAGCAAACAGAATCACATATCCTGCTTTCCTGCAATTGTTCCAGATCTTCACTCTGCCATTTCCTCCGGAAGTGTAATCTCGCCCTCAAATACTTCAGTTGCGGAACCAGTCATATAAACACAGTTATCATCCTCGTTCCACTCGATCTCCAGATCTCCTCCCAGCAGATGAACCAGTGCTTTCCGGTCGCACAGTCTATTCAGTACTCCTGCCACTACAGTCGCACAGGTGCCGGTTCCGCAGGCCAGCGTTTCTCCGGAGCCTCGCTCCCACACGCGCATTTCCAGTGTCTGGCGGTCCAGCACTCTTACAAACTCGGTATTGGTTCGCTTCGGGAAACGTGCATGATTTTCAAAATGCGGTCCTATTTCCTCCAGCGGGAATTCTTTTACCGGTGTATCAATGAAGATCACCGCATGGGGATTCCCCATGGAAACACAGGTCATCTTCCATTCTTTCCCGCACACTTCAATGGGTTCTGCCACTACCGGTTCTTTCTCAGCGATTACCGGAATCCTGTCCGGAGCAAGAATCGGCTGTCCCATATTAACCCGGACTTTCACTACTTTTCCATTTTCCACAGTCAGTTTCAGGTATTTGATACCTGCCAGCGTATCGATGGAGATCTCTGTTTTATCCGTCAGATGATGATCATAGACATACTTTGCCACACAGCGGATTCCGTTTCCGCACATCTCGCCACGGGAGCCATCCGCATTGTACATATCCATCTGAAAATCTGCTTTTTCTGATGATTTAATCAAAATCATTCCGTCTGAACCAATTCCAAAATGACGGTCACTCACATATTTTGCGATCTCGGATGTATGGGCAAGATCTTTCTTCGTGCAGTCCACATACACATAGTCATTGCCAATTCCGTGCATCTTTGTAAATTTCATAGAAATCCCCTTCCTGTCAACACATATCTGGTTTAACTATAGCAAAAATATCCATCCTGTACAAGACTATTCACAGCTTAATCATGCTCAGCACCATCTGGGCCGTCTCTGTAAGAGAAGTGCCGCTATCCATGCTGCATTTTTGTATGTAACGGTGTGCTTCTTCCTCAGTCATATGATTTCGTTCCATCAGCACTGCCTTGGCTTCCCATAAAATTTTCTTTTCTTCTTCTGTACGCTGTTTCGGCCTGGAACGGAGCTTTTTCCTTCTGCGCGCCTGATTCATGCACATCATTTCCACCGTGCTGATCAGATCCTGCACCTTCAGGGGCATGGTAACGCAGACAATTTCATGATCCATGCATTCCCCGCACACTCTCTGAGAGGCCATCAGCAGCATGTCAAATCCCGGTGTCAGAGAATGTTTCAGATCAAAATAATACATATCCGCGAATCTGTACCCGCTGATGATGATTCCATCATTCATGGTATCAATATAGTTCAGCACCTGCGCCCCCTGGGTGCAGACAGCCGTTACCTCATATCCATGTCTTACCAGCAGATTCCGGACACTTTTCCCATCCTCTATTTTCGGGAATACAACAATAATGCCGTTCATTCTACCACATCCCTTCTGTTATCATATCGAATAACAAAAGGGGCTAAATTCTCAGAAGATAACTGTCAATCTCCCACTGAGATACGGTAGCATTATAGTCTTCCCATTCTTTTTTCTTCGCCATACTATATTTGCTGCATACTTCCTCTCCCAGCACTTCTTTCATCAGCGAATCCTTTTCGAACTCATCCACTGCCTCCTGCAGGTTCTTCGGAAGACTCTCTATTCCGCGTTCTTCCAGTTCTTCCGGGGTCAGCAGATGCATATTTCCCTCCATGGCATCCGGCGGAACAATCTTATTCTTTATGCCGTCAAGACCTGCTGCAAGGCAGATTGCCAGTGCCAGATACGGGTTGCATGCCGGATCCGGAGAACGGAGTTCGATTCTGGTCTCCTCTCCGCGGGTTGCCGGAATACGGATCAGGGGTGTCCTGTTTCTGCCTGACCATGCAATATGGGTCGGTGCCTCGTATCCAGGCATCAGACGCTTATAGGAATTCACCAGCGGATTTAAAATCAGCGTCATTCCTTTGATATGTTTCAGAATTCCTCCCAGGAAATAGTATGCCTCCTGGCTCAGTCCGTTAGGATCATGGCTGTCCTGGAAAATGTTTCTGCCGTCACGGGACAGAGACATGTTAATATGCATGCCGGAACCATCCACACCATTTTTCGGCTTTGGCATAAAGGTTGCATGAAGGCCATGGCGCTTTGCGATAGTTTTGACCACAAGTTTAAATGTGCTAATGTTATCTGCTGTCTGCAGCGCCTCGTCATATTTGAAATCAATCTCATGCTGTGCCGGCGCATTTTCATGGTGGGAAGATTCCACTTCAAATCCCATATCCTCCAGCGTCAGTACCATATCTCTTCTGGCATTTTCTCCGAAATCCAGAGGTCCCATATCAAAATATCCTGCCTGCTCATGGGTGATGGTAGTCGGCATTCCATCATCATCTACATGGTACAGGAAGAACTCGCACTCTGGTCCCACATTAAAGGTATAGCCAAGGGCAGCTGCTTCGCTGACCACTTTTTTCAAAATATACCGGGGATCCCCCTCATAGCAGGTGCCGTCAGGACGATACACATCACAGATCAGACGGGCTACTTTCCCCTGCTGGGGTCTCCATGGAAATGTTGCGAATGTACCGTAATCCGGATACAGATACATATCACTCTCTTCCACGCGAACAAATCCTTCTGCGGAAGAACCATCAAACATCACTTTATTATCCAGTGCTTTTTTCAGATGGCTGGCTGTGATTGCCACATTTTTCATATTGCCGAACAGATCTGTGAACTGTAAACGGACAAATTCCACATCCTCTTCTTCTACCATCTCCAGAATATCTTTCTTCGTATATCTCATTTCCATGCTCCTTTTCCGATTTTTGAGTATGATAAAAGGGCGTAATCCACCTGATGAAAACGCCCTTGTTTCTTACTTGCAATATAGCAGTTGATTCCTTTTTTGTCAAGAAATGGCTTTCTGCATAGTCTATAGCAGAAAGGAGTTGAAAACATGAACAATTGGATATGGATTTTACTGCTTCTGTGCTGGTGCGGCGGCGGGAATTCCTGCAGATGTAATTCCTGCAGATGCAATTCCTGTGGAAATCCGTCCTGCGGATGTGACAAACCAAAACCAATCTGCCCCGGAAGACCGGAGGGTGGATGTCAGTCAGGCGGATGCATGCCTCCTGAACCCCTCTGCCAGACACCACCTCCTCCGAGACCTCCCCGCCCGCCATTCGATGACTGTGGGCGATAGTTTCCCATACGATAAAAACCGGGGCTATTCTATTCTATGCCCCGGTTCTTTTTCTTTTTACACAAAAATACAGGAGGAGCGGTGCGCCAAGCATCACCGGATAACTGTACCGGATCAGAGCTGCCGGTCCCAGCAGACTGGTTCCCATATACGTCCAGAATGGCAGCATCCATAAAAGCCGCATATATTCCTTCCGATAAATCACATAAAGTGCCGCAGCTACCATGAGCCAGAAATACAGTCCCATAGAAAGGAGTTGCCGGATCACAGGAATCTTTCTGAATGCAGCCTCACTCCCAATTGCCGTATAATATCGATAAAAAGCCTGAGTCACCGGTCTCATTTCCACGTGAGGATAGTTCGGATCATCTTTTTGAATATTAAAGCAGACAAAATCCAGATATTCTTCCTCCGTATCCGGATACCAGAATGCCGCTGTCGTATTTAAAAATGCATCGATATATGTCTTTTTATTTCTCCATCCAATCTGAAGCCACGCCTTTAAAAATGCTCCTTTTTCCTCGTTAAAGGCATCCGTATGGAATTGATTTTTAATGGGGTCGGACAGGTTCGGAGTATACTGGGCCAGCGTTTCTTCATCCATCACCGGACGGATTACCTGCCACTCTTCCTCCGTGATTTTCCCGCCGCTTACATAAGTGCGTCCCAGTGTCTGCATAACAATACTGTAAGCTTCACGGCTGTTGCCGGGTTCCGCATGCAGTATTTTCAATAATGGTCCGTTGTAAAAAATGTATGCCAGAAGTACACACAGAAAAATAGTTGTCAGTGTTTTCCGGTATTTTTTCAGAAAAAACAGCAGAAACGGCGCGCACAACAATAACGTATGCATTCCGTTATTCCGGAACAGAAATAAAAGGACAAACAAAAGCACCGCTCCCACAATCCTCACGAACCCATTCAGCCAGTTCTCCGGACGGGTACACATACGGTAAATCCGGATCACACACAGGACAAAGATTCCTGCAAACACGGTATCCTTTGTTGTATAAACCGCCATCATTCCATGAAATGGGAACAGGCATAAATACACGACGGTTCCGATCTGCAGCCACACCGGTGCATGTTCTTTTCTTAAAAAACGGGAAATTGCCGTAAAAATCCCCGCCATCACTGCCATCTGAAGAAGCGAATACACTGCCGCTGCCAGATTATCACTGCCGCCCAGATTTCTGACCACCGTAAAAATTCCGCACAGAAGACCGGTATGAACCAGCGGATGATGGGCTGTCAGCCATCCGGAAAACGTCCATCCTACCTGGTTGGGTGCATCCGCCGCAAAAATCCCGGGAAATCCTCCCAGAAATGCAGGCAGGAAACTGACAAAATAAACACCCCACATGACCGCTCCCCAGTATCTCCACCTGCAGAACAGTTCCCAGCGGATATTCCGGATACTGCCTCTCCTGCCAAATCTTCCCCGCAGGAAATCCATAAACAGAACTGCCAGCAGCATACCTGCCAGATAAAAAGGAAGTACGCACAGAATCCTGTGAAAAATGGTCCGATGCAGCGGATTTTCCGATACGGCCCAGATGGAACCGTACTGTTTCAGCATATATCCACAACGATCAAAGGCGGCAAATAATATGCCGCCTGTTACTGTAAAAATCCATAGTCTGATATTTTTCAGATGCCTGATCAGTCTGTCACTCATCTTTCTTAAGCTCCTTATAGCGCATATCCACCTGTATCAGATGCATCTCAAACTCCTGCCGGCTCCTCTGCGCCCCTGCTGCCAGAATGAGTCCTGCAAATACAGACTGAATGGCTGCCGTCAGCGTAAAGCCGCAGACAATCAATGTGGGGAACTTTGGCACCAGTCCGGTCGCCACATACTCTGCCAGCACCGGGCAGAAAAATCCTGCACTGATAACCGTGAGCAGCAGTGCCATAATTCCAAAGAAATGCATGGGCTTATAATTCCGGTAAAGCTTTGCAATGCTCATCAGTACCTTGGCTCCATCAGAGTAGGTATTCAACTTTGACTCACTGCCCTCCGGACGGTCACGGTATTCGATAACCACATTATCCACCTGCATATTTTTATCTGCTGCGTGGATGGTCATCTCTGTCTCAATCTCAAATCCCTTGGAAAGTACCGGGAATGTCTTTACAAACTGATAACTGAATGCCCGGTATCCGGTCATGATATCCTTGATCTCCGTGTGGAACAGCTTGTTGATCGTGCCGCGCACCAGTGAATTTCCAAAATTATGGAACGGACGCT
Source organism: Clostridiaceae bacterium Marseille-Q4143 (assembly GCA_018228645.1). Classification (GTDB taxonomy): domain Bacteria; phylum Bacillota; class Clostridia; order Lachnospirales; family Lachnospiraceae; genus Hominiventricola; species Hominiventricola filiformis. Next base: position 1,567,432 of record CP073693.1, on the reverse strand, counting down.
TGTTCTCCGTAAAATACGTCGAAGAAAGGCGATCTCCCACTACCATGTCAGACTGATGATGAAGTACCTTGTCCACCATCTCTCTGGCAAACTCCGCCGGGTAAGTATCATCACCATCCGTCATAATATAAACTTCCGCATCGATCTCACGGAACATCCTGCGGATAACATTTCCTTTTCCCTGCAGATACTCATGGCGAACCACTGCGCCTGCCTTCTCAGCCAGTTCCACAGTCCGATCAGAGGAATTATTATCATATACATAGATCACTGCTTCCGGCAGCACCTGACGAAAATCACGTACTACCTTTTCCACGGTTTTTTCTTCATTGTAGCACGGAATTAAAACTGCTATTTTATCCAAGTTTGCTTCTCCCTGAAAACCACCATAAGACCGGCTTTGTCCCATAAGGCACGAAACCGGTCCTGTCGATGTCTTTTTTATGATTGTAGCACATCCGCGCTATGAACGCAACGACTATTCCCTGCGGTCATCCAGTGCAATGTAGCTGCGGTGATGACCTACATACTTGTATGCCGGACGGATAATCTTACCGTTGTTGACAACTTCCTCCAGTCGGTGTGCACTCCAGCCGGAGATACGGGAAATGGCGAAAATCGGGGTATAGAGTTCCTCAGGGATCCCCAGCATGGAATATACAAATCCGCTGTAGAAATCCACATTGGCACAGATGGGTTTAAACAGATGACGCTTCCTCGCAATGGCCTCTCCTGCCAGACGCTCTACTCTCTCATAAAGCTCATATTCCCGCTGCATGCTTTTTTCTTCGGAAAGACGTTTCGCATACTCTTTCAAGATGACTTCACGAGGGTCGGACAAGGTATAGACGGCGTGTCCCATACCATAGATGAGTCCTGATTTATCAAATACTTTCTTATCCAGCATATCTTCCAGATACCGGGTCAGCGTCTTTTCATCCTCATAATCCGGACAATGTTCCTTGATATCCGCAAACATCTGCTGCACTTTCAGGTTGGCACCACCATGACGGGGACCTTTTAAGGATGCAATGGAAGCTGCCGTTGCAGAATAGGTATCGGTTCCGGAAGAAGTGACAACATGGTTGGTAAATGTGGAGTTGTTACCACCACCGTGTTCTGCATGCAGCACCAGCGCCACATCCAATACCTTTGCTTCCAGCTCCGTGAACTCTCCATCCGGGCGAAGCATCTGAAGAATATTTTCTGCAATGGACATCTCTTTATTCGGAAGACGGATGACCAGTGTATCATCCGCATGGAAATGCCGGTAAGCACAATAAGAATGAACAGCAATCTGCGGCATCTTTGCAATAAGCTGCAGGGACTGGCGTAATACATTGGGTACCGTCACTTCATCCGGGTTCGCATCATAGCAGTACAACGTCAGAATACATCTCTGCAGTGCATTCATCTGATTCTTATTGGTTGCCTTCATAACCACATCCCGAAGAAACTGTCCAGACAGCTCCTGAAGACTCTTGATAATACGAACAAAACTTCTAAGCTGTTTCGGTGTTGGCAGACTTCCGAACAACAGAAGATAAGTTGTTTCCTCGAATCCATACCTGCGGTCTTCAAATCCGGCAATCAGATCCTTTACATTATATCCTTGAAAATAAAGTTCACCATTTGCCGGCATCTTCTTGCCATCCACACTCTTATAAGAAAGGACATCGGAAATCTCGGTAAGACCTGTCAGCACACCTTTACCATTGGCATCACGCAGTCCTCGCTTTACGTCATACTCTGTATATAACTCCTGATCAATCTCGCCTGACACCATACATTCTTTCAAAAGACGATCAAACTGCTCATCCAGCTCTCTCGATAACTCCATCATGGTCACATTGCTCATCTTCGTCACATCCTATCCTTGCGTAAGGCAATATTTTGTATACATGTATTCATATTAGGTTCTATTATAGCGAATGATTGTTATAAATTCAAGGGTTTTCTATATAAAAAGCCTGACGGGATGCATGACTTTTGCCGTGGGGCTCTGGTCTGGAGCTCCGGTCTGGGGCTCTGGTCTGGGGTTCTGCCGTGGGACTCTGGTCTGACTTATCTTGAAAAGTTCCTGTCATTTTCAAAAAACGTGAAACTCTTTCTTTAACATCTGGTGTCCTGACCCATTTCTCTGAAAATGCTTCATAGAGTCAAAAAACCGATGCGAATCCCTGCATCGGTCTCTCCATAAATACCATTATTCCATTCCCAGTTTTAATTCCGGATTCACTCTTTTCAAATAGAAATCAAAAAGAGGTACTGTAAAATCAACTTCCCCTCTTCCTGTAGAATAGATAATCCCCTTACTGATCAGCTGTGCCCGAAGCGGAGAAATGGATTTTACCGGTTTTCCCATAAAAGAAGCCACATTTGAAATTGTGCACGGAAGTTCTCCACATTTTACCATAGCAAAAAGAAAATCATGCTCTCTCTTTGTGCAGCGATCAAATCGAACCTTAAAGAAGCTCTCATCAAGGAATGCCTGGAACTCCGGCATTGCTTTTTTTACGTCCTCTTCTGTAATCTGACTTCCCTCTGTTCTATCCCAGATTGTATTACAGTATTCCTGAATAAAATATGGATATCCTTTTGTCACAGACACAATTGCGTCGATTGCTTCTGATGTATAACTTACATCCAGTCCCTCCGCCGGTTTTACAATAGCAGCTCTTGCATCTTCATCGGACAATTCAGCTACCGGAATAAATTTAAACAGCCGCTCAGAATATGTCTTTACAGAGCCAAATATCTGCAATACTTTCGGAAATCCTGCTCCGTATATCATAATCGGAAGCCTTAGCTGCGATACTCTATGGATTGCATTAATCAAAGCTTCCATCTCATTGTCTTTCATATACTGAATTTCATCAATAAAGAAGCAGATCGACACTCCCGCTTTTACCGCAGTCTTCCCCATCTGTACAAAAAGATCTGTCAGATCATCTGCCAGTAATCCTGTTGTAATATATGCCGGAGATTCGGATAATCCCGCTGAAAATGTCTGGTCATTCGGATTATACGTAATACTAAAAGCCTGTAAAATCCCCATTGCTTTTTGAGCAAATGCTTTTGCTTTTTCATATGCACTCATATTATGAATCAGCTGCTTTGAATAGCTGGAAATCTGCTGCAAAAAGCTTCTCTTTTCGGCAACCTCAATATGCACATATAAAATGTTCAACAGATCTGCTTTTTCTTCTATCGCATTCAGTAAAACCGTTTTCCCCACTCCACGCAGCCCATAATATACAACCGACTGCTGCGGATATCCTTTTACAAGTGCATTGATACTCTTCTCTGCATTCTCCAGCAGTTCATCACGACCTGCCAAATATGTAGGAACTGCACCTGCCCCCGGTGTATAAGGTGACCCAAATCTCATAGATTCACATACCCCTTCTTCATATTTTCCATCTTTTGTATTATGATTTATTATACTATCTCCATTCTTCAAACGCAATAAACCAGTTATAAAGAGCTGGTACAAAAACGCACCAGCTATTATTACCAAACCCCAACACAATCAGATGGCTGTCATATTCTTCTGTTTCACAACATACACTCACTACCAAGAGCATTACACGGAGTCAGTGTATGAAACTATCCCGTCCCCTTCTCAGAAATATCATGCCGCCGGTTCTATGTCTCGTTCTCGCGGTAGCCGGTGCTTTTATTTTTTTCCGTCAGGGAAGTCCTTCCTCTGCCATCATTGAAAATCGGAAGCTTCCCATCTACTGTGTCAGCACAGAAAAGCCGCAGGTATCCATCAGCTTCGACGCAGCCTGGGGAAATGATGACACAGAAGAACTTCTTTCCATATTAGCGCAGTATCAGGTAAAGACAACTTTTTTCATGACTGGCGGATGGGTCTCCGCCTATCCGGATGATGTAAAAGCAATTGCAGCTGCCGGACATGATCTTGGTAATCACAGTGAGAATCATAAACAAATGTCCCAGCTCAGTGCTGAAGAATGTCAGAAAGAAATTCAGTCTGTCCATGACAGGGTTAAAGAGCTGACCGGACAGGAGATGTGTCTGTTCCGCCCGCCTTACGGGGATTACAATGATACACTTATTGAAGCTGCAGAAGCGCTTCATTACTATACAATTCAGTGGAATTGTGACAGTCTCGACTGGAAGAATTACGGAGCCGATGCCATTGTCTCCCGTATTCTGGACAGTGAACATCTTGGGAACGGTTCCATCATCCTCATGCACAACGGTGCCAAATATACAAAAGATGCCCTGCCGCGTGTCATCGAAGGACTTCATGCAAAAGGCTATGAAATCGTTCCTGTTTCTCAGCTGATCTATCGCGATCATTATGAGATGGATCACGAAGGACGGCAGTTTCAAAATTAAGTTTTTTGTACGATGAACAGTAAAAAAAAGAGCTGTTGCTCCATAGATGACTCCTCATCTATTTTGCAACAGCCTCTTCATCCTGTAACCGCTTCATGACAGTCATCATCTTCCTGGCCATTCTGCGATTTTCTTCATTCAATGCCTCATAGGCAGCAATCAGCGCCGCATGTTCATCCATCTTCCGTCTGACCCGTCTGTCCTGTGCAGTTCCCCTCTTCTCATCTGACAGGCAGAGGAGATAATCGGTAGTAACCCCGAAATAATCTGATATCTCTATGAGCAGGTCAATTCCCAGTGACTCTGTATTCCGTTCTACCTTGCTGATCTTCTGCTGGGACACTCCGACAAGTCCGGCCAGAGCATCCTGATTCATTCCTCGTTCTTCCCGAAGCTCTCTGATCCTGTTCTGCATAACATACCCTCCGTTGAGAATATGTTACTATTCTGGCGCTTTTCGTTTACTTTAATACTCCGTATTTCACTACGCCATTTTGAAGTATCACAAGAAGATCGTCTTTCCCAAAGAGAAGGAATAGATCAGCTTTTCTTTCACTGTTTTACCGGTTGTCTGGGCAACCGCCCGGGCATAATAGTCAAGCTGTGCCTGATACCGTTCTTTCAGTTCTTTCGCTGCATGTACCCTGTCTGTCTTATAATCCAGAATGACAACTCCATCCTCTTCTTCGAAAAAGGCATCGATAATTCCCTGGATCAGCACAGTTTCCTCCGGGTCAGAACCATCCGCCTCATCTCCCGGAAGACCAATAACGAATGGCTGCTCACGCCACAGCTTTCCCTGTGATTCTGCTGCTGCCAGCTGCTTCAGAAGATCCGTTTTACAGAATCTCACCAAATCCTGCTCCCGGACTGCCCTTCGGTCCTCTTCTGAAAGCTTTCCAGCTGCACAGAGCCGGTCCAGCTCTTCTCTGATGATGCTCTCCTGATCTCCATGTTCAAAAACTTTCGCCATATGAACAACATCCAGCCATTCCATGACCGTATGATAAACCGTTCCTCTTGCAGCTCCTGTTTTTTCTTCGGTCTTTTCAATAAACTGCGGTACCAGAGGCACAATCTCCTCTTCCGGATACAGTTCTTCCCCATATTCCATCTCTTCCTGCAGCCGCTGTTTTTTCAGCTCCGTAACAGTATATTTCTGTTTGGCGGCTGTCCGGTCTTTCCATGCATAGGTCCAATTCAGGAGACTTTCTATCCGATCCTCGCTCTCCTGGTCCCGCATACCATATAACAGTCTCCGTTCCAGCTCATCCCTCGACAATTGTTCTGCCATCTGCTCCCGAATAGCTTCCCGAATCACCTGTTCCATGGAAACGATGCTGATCTTCACACTGCTCTCCTGCTCCTCCGGATTCAGCGCGGGAAGTATCCACGCAAGCGGACACTCAGCTCCCATCAGATCTGAAAACAGAAGTCGTTCTCCCTTTCGTCCGGCAGCGATCAGTTTTTCCGATGCCATGCCGGTAAGAATCAGCTTTTCTTTTGCACGGGTCATAGCTACGTAGAGGACACGCAATTCCTCACCAAGCCCATCCATAAGATTCTGACGCCTAATCAACTGCTTCATCAATGTCGGGCATTTCATTCTCGCTTCTGTATCCACATAATCAAGACCGACACCCCAGCGGCTGTGGAAAATCATTTTCTCCCGGCCATCCTGACGGTTGAAGCTTTTCCCCATACCTGCTGCAAATATCACCGGATATTCCAGTCCCTTGCTGTGATGGATGCTCATGATCTGTACGGCTTCCCCACTTTTACCGGAAATATCCGCTTCTCCAAAATCCATCTGATACTTCTGCATGCGTTCAATATAACGAACAAAATGGAACAGTCCATGGTAACTGATCTTCTCATAGTCCTGGGCCTTTGCCAGCAGCATCTCCACATTGGCCTGCCGCTGTATTCCTCCCGGCAGTGCCCGGACCTGAATGAGATATCCGCTTTCCATCAGAATTCTCCAGAGTAGTTCATGAACAGAGAGAAAGGAAGCCTGCTCACGGTAACGATCCACCTGCTCAAAAAAGGAAATAAGACGATCCCGAAGTTCTGCTTCCTCTCCCTGTTCCCGGTACTGTCTGCAGGCAGCATAAAATCCGCTCTCCGGACTGCTTGCACGGATCTTTGCCAGTTCTTCCGAGGAAAATCCTCCCAGCAGTCCATGAAGAGATGCTGCCAGCGGTATTTCCTGTGTAGGATTATCAAGTACCCGCAGATAAGCCAACAGGGTCTCCACTTCCATGGTCTGAAAATATCCTTCCCTTGACTGGGCGCTTGCCGGAATTCCTTCTTCCTGCAGCACGCGCACGAATGTCTCGCTCCACCCGGACATGGTTCTCAAAAGAATCGCAATATCACCCGGACGAACCGGGCGCAGCTGCCCGTCTTCCGTGACCTTACCCTCCCTGAAAAGGTATCTGATCTTTCCGGCAATCATATGGGCCTCTGCTTCTGCTTTCGTCCATCGACATTCCCGCTGAAGCTGTTCCCACTCTTCTTTCTGAAGCAGCAGGAGCTCCGCTGTCATATGATCTTCCTCCGGATAAGACGCCCCCGCTTTTAATGCCGCATCTTCGTCATAGTCAATCCCACCCAGTTCCGGCCTCATTATGCGGTAAAATGCTTCATTGACTGCGTCAAGCACCGTACTGCGGCTTCGGAAATTCTGATGAAGATCTACCCGGATTCCTCCGTCTTTCTCTCCGTAATGCGCATATTTTTCCAGAAAAAGTCCAGGCTCTGCCTGGCGGAACCGGTAGATGCTCTGTTTGACATCTCCTACCATAAACCTGTTTTCCCGTCCAAGACGGCTTCTGCTGATGCTTTCCAGTATTGCTTCCTGCACCAGGTTGGAATCCTGATACTCATCCACCATGATTTCTTCGAAGTATTCTGCAAATACATCCGCTGTCTCGGACGGCAGCAGCTTTCCATCCTCTTCCCTCGTCAGTATTTTAAGTGCCAGATGCTCCTGGTCTGCAAAGTCCAGAATGTTTTTCTTCCGTTTCTTCTCCTCCAGCCGCTCCATAAAGGCAAGGGCCAGCTGTACGTAGACCTGTACATTCCCTGCCGTTTCACGAAGCTGTGCAAACTGTTCTTCGTCCGATATCTGGAAATACTGTTTTCCCAGTCCCTTCACTGCTTCTTTCATCCGATTTCTGAGATCCATCACATTCTGACACAGTTCCTCATCCGCATCTGCCATCACTTTAGCTCTTCTGCTCGGAAGGCGTGCCCAGGAAATTCCTTCCAGTCGTTCCCTGAACCGTTCCACTGAAACACATTCTGCCAGTTCTGTCAGCTGCTGCTCATCCGACAAAAGCGCTTCGCAGTAAGCCGCAGGTCCACCCGGCATCTGCGCCACGTTCTTCGCCTCCCGGATCACAGAGAGCACATCCCCTGCTGCCGTACGAAGCCCCTCAAGAACTGCTTCATTTCCGGAAAAATCCTCCCAGGTTCCATCCTCCGGCATCTCATACGCGGATACACAGTTTCGAAGCCACTGTTCCGGCTGCGGACTGGCAATGGCGTACTCATAAAGACTGATCACCAGCTCTTCCAGACCGTTTCCTCTGCTGCCGCTTCCATAGCTGTCCGCGAATTTCCGGAATGCCGGATCACCCGAGCGGTGAGATTCATCAATGATCTCTTTCGCCGTATCCTGCTTTAAAAGCTTCATCTCTCCTTCATCCGCAATCCGGAAATTAGGATTCAGACCAATTGTATGAAAATAATTTCGGATCACATAGAGACAGAATCCATGAATCGTCGTGATCTGCGCGCGGTGTACCAGCGCTTCCTGACGCTGAAGCCATTCATTTCCCGGATCCTCTTTCAGCCTTTCCGCGAGAGCCCTGCTGATGCGCTCCCTCATCTCCCCGGCTGCTGCTTTGGTAAATGTAGTGATCAGAAGTCTGTCCACATCCACAGGATGCTCTGCGTCCGTAATCAGAGAAAGAATCCGCTCTACAAGAACTGCTGTCTTGCCAGAACCGGCTGCTGCAGATACCAGCAGATTGGCATTTCTTGTATCAATGACCTTCTGCTGATCCTTCGTCCATGTCATACTCATGACTCTTCCTCCTCCAGTTTCTTCCATACTTCTGCCCTCTCCAACGGTTCCAGACGCCGTTTCTCACAGCCGTCCAGACGCCTGTCAAATCCGCAGATACTGTGAAAGCTGCAGAATCTGCAGGCATCATCATCTTTCAGTTCATAAGGAGACAGACTGATCTCTCCATCCAGAATCCGCTCCCCGTATTCTGAGAGTTTTCGGCTGACATGACGGGAAAGACGCTGCAGCTGCGTTTCTTCCGCTACCGAAGAAGAAGCCGTATAACCGCCGTCTTTTTTGAACTTCACAGGAAGCACCGATGAGCCTCCTCCGCTTTCCCGATCCATCAGATTCACAATCTGCGGATCCGCGTTGACAATCCCATTGAGCGCCAGCTCTTTCAGAATCCGAAGAACAGGATCACTTTCTTCTTCATAATCCAGCATGGGATCCTGAATATGATAGTAGAACATTCCCGCCGGATGTACTTCTCCTGTGCTGTCCCGCTGTTCCATCTCCATTGCCGCATTCAGGTAGACTGCAAGCTGCAGCTGTAATCCATAATAGACGCTGGTCAGATCAAATTTCGTCATGCCGCTTTTATAGTCAATGACCCGGACATAGACATTACCGTCCTGCCTGCACACGTCAATACGGTCGATACGTCCCTGCAGGCGCATTCTTTCATCTTCCGAGAGCAGCACCGACACACTGGACAGCTGCTCCAGATTCCGGAAAGATACTTCTGTCCGTTCCGGCACAAACATTCCCTTTTTCAGCTGTTCCATCACTGCCCATGCCGTCCGCTTTCCGATCCGCTTCATGCGCTCCACTGCATAGGCATCCTGTACATCCGTATCCAGTCCCCGCTCTGCATACTTCTCCAGTGCGCGCTCCAGCGACTCTTCCATCCAGCTGTCCCTTTTTTCATCCGGTACATGGAGCCAGTCGTATTCACTTCCACTGACCGTATCAGAAAAATATTTCAGTGCATCATGAAATACATTTCCCATATCTACTGCCTGCAGGCCGCTCAGTTCCCGCTCTCTGAGCCGGAGACCATATTGTAGAAAATGCGCATAGGCGCAGGCCGCAAACTGTTCCAGCCGGGTGACGCTTCCTTCCAGAAGCGTTCCGTACAGCGCTCTTGCCACCGCATGGCCGATGGGCTGCTCTTTTTTTACATAAAAAACCGCATCCAGCAGACGGTCCAGCTTCTGCTGCCACTCTTTGTGTTCTGCATACCAGCGGATCAGTGCCTGCTGAATCCTGGTTTCTTTCTGTTCCCGCGCCGCCTGCACCGCCTCTGTCAGCTCCGTAAGGCTTCCTTCCGGCAGCGCCAGGAGTCCGGTAAGCGTTCTGTCCGCTTCTGTCCGGATATCTACTTTCGGGAACAGTTCTTTTATGGAAGCAATCAGCCAGGAAGGCCGGAGTGATTTTCCATCCGCATCTGCCAGGCTCCAGGACAGGATCAGCCGCTGTGATGGTTTGGTAAGATTAAGATACATATAAAATTTCTGAATACATGTCTCCTGTCTGGATGTAGGAGCAAGCTCCACCTCCTGTTCCGCCAGACGCTCACGGTCCATCTCGGAGAGCAGACCTCCCCGGCTCTTCTCCCTCGGTACACTGCCCTCGTTGACTCCTGCAAAGAACAGTACCTTTACATCTTTCAGGCGGCTTCGCTCCATATCTCCGACCACCACCTGATCAGTTCCGGCCGGAATCAGTCCGACCTTCATCTCCGAAAATCCGGCATCCAGAAGTTCCGCATATTCTGCAAGATCCATCCGGCATGGACCAAGAAGCTGCACCAGCTTGTCAAAAAGTTCCATGACCATGCCGTAGATCTGGCTGTATTCCTTTGCCAGACTAAAACTTCCTTCCTTCTCAAACCGAAGTTCATACCCTTTCAGTTTTTCCTGAATCCCAAGCCCCACCAGATAATCATAGACCCCTCTGGTCATGGACACTGCATCCCCGTCTTTTTTCTTCAGACAATCCCTCAGTGTCTGCAGGCCGCAGATAGCTTTCTGCCGCAGCTCGTTTAAAGCATCCAGTTCTTCCTCCTGCATGCCTTTTAACGGATACTTCCACTCTTTCTTCCAGCCGGATATTCCCCGGATACCCCGTGCCAACACGTAATTTTCCAGCTGATCGGTCTCTTCCGATGTCATCTGCGTCATTCCGCTCCGCAGAAACCGGAACATGGATTCATAGGAAAAATCTTCCTGTACCGCCGACAGCAGTGCCCTTAAGAATTCCACAAAGGGGTTTTTCAGCACATCCCGCTTCTGATCCGTAAATCCGGGAATGGAAAGTCTGGCAAATGTCTCCTCCATCAGCGGCGCATACACTTCAGGATTACCGGTAACTACCGCTATATCCCGGTACCGGAATCCTTCATCCCGGACCAGCTTTAAGATCTCCCGACCGATATGGTCCGCCTCCGACCGCGGCGTACCTGCCGCATAGAGACATACTGCATCCGTAGAATCCCCCCAGAAATAATGTTCATGCCGGAAAATCTTCTGTTCCAGAAACGACAGGGCCGGCGCTTCACGGAATCTCCATGCCGTTTCTCCATCCAACACTACCGTTTTTCTGATGCTGGTCTTCGTATCCTCTGCCGTCTGGAAAAGATCCCGTATCGTCTTTTTCGTCAGATAGAAAAGCTGATGCTCCGCCTCATGTGCCCGGACAGACTCCCTGCTGTCCATGGTCAGTGTGATGTATACCTCCTCTGCCAGGGTCATAAGCCGTCCCAGAAGCTTCATCTGTATCGGAGTAAAACCAGTATATCCATCCAGTACAATCACACTGCCCCGGACAGAGGCAGACTGTTCCACTGTCTGTTCCAGCACATCCAGAAGCTGTTCCGATGTCAGATACTCTTCTTTTAAATATTCCTGAAAACTCTCATAGATGACTTTCATATCCTTCAGCTTATAATAAAGCTGCGGATTATCCTGATTGCGCTCCATCATCTGTGTCAGATCCTCCGGTGTAATCCGGTACTGCACAAATTCAGAAAGCAGGGATTTTACCTCGGAAATATAACCAAGCTTCCGTAAGTTTCCGCCCAGAAGTGTAAGTTCCCCCTTCTTCTCCTCTGCAAGTCTTCGCAAAATCAGATTTTTTCCGGTATCTTCCAGAATTTTCCGATGTTCCCCGCCTGTCTCTTCAAATACACGGTGCGCCAGACGGTCAAAACTTAAGACATCAATATTCATGATGCCATGCCGCGGATGCATCATTACCAGATCCTTCTGGGTCTGCATGGTAAACTGCTCCGGAACGATCACCAGAAACTGTCGGTTGGAATATTCCATGGACTCCGCGATGATCTTTTCAAACAGATAATGGGATTTTCCTGCTCCTGAATTTCCCAGAATCAACTGTAACGCCATCTTTTTTCTCCTTTTGCTTTCTGATAAAAAAAGACCGCAGCCGGCAGGAGGACATTTACATTCTGCAAAAGTTCTCCGCCTGCAATGCGGTCTTTCCATCAGCCTGCGTATGCCATCGCTGCCACACCTGCAAACTGCGGAAGAGAAACCAGTACATTGGAGCAGACTGTCGTAATATATTTGCAGTCATTCTCCACACTTCCCGGCTGTCTCATATATTCGTCATGCATCTCGCGGATATAGTCCAAAATGTCATCCACGGAATTCAGCCGTCTGTGGCACCCTCCTGCGAACACGGCGCGTCCGCTGCGGATGTATGCCCTCAATCCATGTTTCAGCTGATTTTCATAAGTGCAGTGATCTTTGATATTTCCCGGATAATGGGCATTGTGAGGATACGTAAAATAATCTGCCAGAAAATGAAATACCTGCCCCAGATCAGTCACAAAAGATGCCGTATCCATGGACCAGTAACCACTCTCCTCTGCCAGTGACTTCAAAAGCGCTGCTGTCATCTCAAAAGTTCCGTCATACTCATGGCGCATAGTCACGAATGACCATTTACAATCCGGGAGCACATTCCCAAAATAGAAAGATTTCCATCTGTGGTTCAGTACCTCATTGTCCATTCCCTGTACCAGAAAACCTGCCAGTGCAATATGCGACTTTTTTCTCATATATTCTCCTCTCTCATTTGCCCAAAACTGTAATCAGCATACCACATTTTTTTCATTTTGTGCACTATTTTTTGAAAATTTACACAAACTATAGATAAATATTAGAAAGGAAGGTTCTTGTATGGCACAGATTACCGGAAAAGCAACTCTGCTCTTTGACCGTCCTCCCCGTATCATCGGGGCAGCTTCCATCGTCGGAAGCAAAGAAAGTGACGGACCGCTCGGACATCTCTTCGACTGTATCGAGGAAGATCCAAAATTCGGCAAAAACACATGGGAGGAGGCAGAAAGCGAGCTGCAGCTTCGGACCGCCCGAAAAGTACTGGAAAAAACGGGTCTCACGGAAGAAGAAGTCCGCTATCTTTTTGCCGGGGATCTTCTGGCCCAGGGCATCGCCACCTCTTACGGCATCATGGAACTGCAGATTCCGCTGTTCGGACTCTACGGTGCCTGTTCCACCTGCGGTGAAAGCCTCTCTCTGGCTGCCATGTGTATCAGTGCCGGTTATGCCGGATGTGTGATGGCACTGACTTCCAGTCATTTTGCCAGTGCGGAAAAGGAATTTCGATTTCCCCTGGAGTATGCCGGACAGCGTCCTCTGTCAACTACCTGGACGGTTACCGGCGCGGGAGCCTTTCTCCTTGCCTCCGAAGACTTCCTGTCCTCTTCCCCTTCATCTGTCCGTATCACCGGAATCACCACCGGAAAAATCGTGGATTATGGGGTGAAAGATTCCATGCATATGGGTGCCGCCATGGCACCTGCAGCAGCTGATACAATTGCCCGGCATCTCCATGATACAGGCAGAACCGTCGAAGATTATGACCGGATCATTACCGGTGATCTGGGCAGCGTCGGACAGACTATTTTAAAGGATCTCCTGCGGGAACAGAATATTGAACCTGGTGACCGTCACGAAGACTGCGGCATCCTGATCTATGACCCGGATACCCAGGATACTCACGCCGGCGGCTCCGGCTGCGGCTGTTCCGCGTCTGTGCTGGCAGCCTATATTCTGCCAAAGCTCAGACGCGGCGAATGGAAACGGGTGCTCTTTCTCCCGACCGGGGCTCTTTTATCCAAAGTCAGCTTCAATGAAGGTCAGTCCATCCCCGGCATTGCCCATGGCATCGTGCTGGAACATTGTTGAAAGGAGATTTTCAATGAACAGTCTCAATGAAGAACAGAAACAGAAGTATCAGAAATATATCAAGGAAGTTACGCCCACCCACAGCCTGCCGCTGGAAATGGGAAAAGCATTTCTCACTGGGGGACTCATCTGTGTACTGGGACAGTTTCTTATCAACACCGGTCTGTCCATGGGGCTTGAAGAGGAGGCTGCCGGAACCTGGTGTTCCATTCTTCTCGTTCTCTTAAGCGTCCTTCTGACCGGCTTTAACCTCTACCCCTCCATTGCTAAATGGGGCGGAGCCGGCGCTCTCGTTCCCATCACCGGGTTTGCCAACGGCGTTGCCTCAGCCGCCATCGAATACAAGAAGGAAGGACAGGTCTTCGGAATCGGTTCCAAGATCTTCACCATCGCCGGTCCCGTTATTCTTTACGGTGTTGTCACCTCCTGGATTCTGGGACTGATCTTCTGGTTATTCTTGTAACGCTGCCCTCTTTCTGCTATATTTACGTAAGAGAACTACAGTGTCCACAGACACTTTCATACAGGAGACATTATGCTGTTACAGATTCAGGACGGAACCTTAAGCATCGGCGGTCAGACGGTTCTGTCCCATTTTCATTTTGAAATCCGCGGAAACGAAAAAATTGCCGTCATCGGCAGAAACGGATGCGGTAAGACTACCCTGCTTCGGCTTCTTGCCGGTGAACTGGCACTTGACCGGGACGATAAAAGTATTTCCCCGGAAATCTATACTTCCAGAAAAACAACCACCGGTTTTTTGTCCCAGCAGGCATTTTCCGATCTGTCCGTCACGGTGGAAAAAGAACTTCTGAAATGCTGCCCCTGTCCGGATAAATGGGACCGGGAGCGTTTCGCATGGGAGCAGGAATACGACCGGGTCTTTACCGGCTTTGGTTTTACAAAGGAAGATAAAAAGAAGCGGCTTGAACAGTTTTCCGGAGGCGAACAGACTAAAATCGCAATGATCCGTCTGCTTCTGCTGAAACCGGATCTCCTGCTGCTGGATGAACCGACCAACCATCTGGATGTAGAGACCATTGAATGGCTGGAAGATTATCTGCGCAGTTATCCGGGAGCTGTCGTTATGGTATCCCATGACCGCTTTTTCCTGGACCGCACGGCAGATACCGTCTGGGAATTTCAGAACCGGAAACTGCACCGCTATGTTGGAAATTACTCCTCTTTTAAGGCGCAGAAACAAAAAGAACACTCCCTTCAGGCCAAAGCATGGAAACAGCAGCAGGAAGAAATCGAACGTCTGGAAGAACTCATCGAACGCTTTAAACATAAACCGAAAAAAGCCGCCTTTGCACGCTCCCGGAAAAAAATTCTGGAGCGGATGCCGAAGGTGGAAAAACCTGTCGAAGATGACGCACATATTTTCACCGGTTCCATTGACCCGGAAATCCGTAGTGCCAAATGGGTACTGGAAGCAGAACATTTGCAGATCGGTTATGACAGGGCTTTGCTGGAATTATCCCTGCGAATTCGACGCGGACAGAAGATCGGTATCATCGGTCCCAACGGTGCCGGAAAGTCTACTTTTCTGAAAACGGCCGCCGGACTGCTGCCGCCGGTAAAAGGTACCTGCAGCCTGGGGCTCAATGTCCTGATCGGATATTTTGACCAGCAGACCGCTGCTCTTTCTTCCGATCTCACCGTGGCGGAACATTTCCATGAACTGTTTCCGTCTCTTACAGAGAAGGATGTCCGGCAGATTCTCGGGGCATTCCTTTTCTCCGGAAAAGCAGCTTCCAAAAAAGTCTCTTCCCTGTCCGGCGGTGAAAAATCCCGTCTGGTACTGGCCGAGCTTTTCCAGAGCAGGCCGAATTTCTTTCTGCTGGATGAGCCGACCAACCACATGGACATTCCCGCCAGAGAAACCCTGGAATCCGCATTTCAGGCCTATACCGGCACCCTGCTCTTCGTATCCCATGACCGGTATTTTATCCGTCAGGTAGCCGAATCTCTGCTGATCTTTGATGACCATTCCGTACTTTACTATCCCTTCGGCTATGAGCATTATCTGGAACGGAAAGCCAGAGCAGCGGCCGCCGATCCCGCCGCCTGTATCCGTGCGGAAGAGCAGGCCCTCATAAGCGGTCTTCAGAGCGTGCCTCTTCCGGAGCGTCACCGTCTGCGTGAGCAGGATACGGAGCATGCTTATGAAGACTGGCAGCTCCGACTGTCCTTTGAACCTGTGGAACAGGTGCAGGAAGCACTGACACAACACTGGAATACATACGATGAATATCTTTCCTGGACAGATCCTGCTTCAGCCTCTCTCTGGCAGGAAACCCTGGATCGTCTGAATGAACAGTATACCGCCGCCTGCCTTGCCTGGTACGACAAGTGGGATGAGTTTCACCCGGAACCGGATGTTCAATAACCGAAACGGGCATGCAGCCATGCTCCCAGACTCCGTCCCAGAGCCATGGCAAGAATGAGCCATGGAATTCCTTCTTTCAGATGGATTCGTCTGGTGAAGATCGGGACAGCATCTACGATCTCTGTGAGAGCCATGGCCCAGGTACCGGTAAAGATTCCGGAAAACAACCCAAATAATGCAGCTCCGGTAATTCCAACCGGGATACGGAACTGATACAGACTGAACAGATTTCCGAAAATGCCGCCCAATGCGGCGGCATCCTCATAATAAAGTATCCAGGATGCCGTATTGGTCTTTCCTGCAAATCTTGCAATTACTCCCAGCGCAATCAGAAGCGCGAACATGCCACCTGCCACTGCAAGACCGCTGGCAAGACCAACCATCCCGGGCAGAAAAATCATCCTAATCCACATCAATGGTTTTATTCCTCCGGCTGCTTTCCGCGGCCAGCGCGGTATTCACATCGTCCTCATACAGACGCATCTGCACTTCTATCGGTGTCGGATCATCCGTAAATCTTTTTTTTCCAAAATGATTGTAAAAAACGATTACGCCAACGGCAATCCCCACCGAATACATCAGTTCCATCACTGTATATCCACTGGATGGCTGTCCAGTCAGGAGCTCATAGGTCCTGGCAAAGACATCATCAACACCCACATCATTGTTAAATACCATAATAGAGAATGCGGAACCGATGAATATCAATACACACAGTACTGCCACTTTTACGATTTCCAGAATTTCCGATTTCTGCACCGAAGTATCGTATTCCACAATGAATTCTGATTCTCCCAGGTTCTGTATTTCCAGTTGCGGATACAGTTCATGAATCATCTCGATCACCTTCATGACAGATATGACATACCGCTTCACTTCCTGCTCCCGGAACCGGAGAATTCTCATTGCATTCAGTCTGGCCGTGACAGAGCGGTTCACGCACTCCAGCCCTGCCACATCTCCAAGTCTCACATCTGCATGTGTTACCCGGCTGTTCCGTTCTATTTTCATATACAGAATCTCACTCATACCTGCACCGCCTTTCGTTTTCCACAAGTATGTGCTATTTTGACCGGATTTATTCCCCGGTCAGTCTCTCCCTCATCTGTTTCAGAATCTTCTTTTCCAGACGGCTCACCTGTACCTGGGACACTCCCATCATCCGTGCCACTTCTGTCTGGGAACGATCCTGCAAATATCTCATAATAATCAGTCTTCTCTCTTTCTCCGGCAGTTCCGCCAGAAGCTGCTCAAGCATCACCCGATTCAGAAGTTCCTCGGTCCTGGTATTTTCTACCTGCAGCCTGTCCAGAAGGCTGATCTCACTTCCATCACTCTGACGGACAGTACGGTCGATGGAATCCACTTCCACAGAAAAATCCATGGCCTGTACGATCTCCTCCGGCGTCATCCCGGTACACTCCTGCAGTTCATTCACAGTCGGCTCCCTTCCTTTTCTCTGACGGAACAGGTCTGACTCCCTCCGGATCTTCCAACTGTTTTCTTTCAGTGTGCGGCTGACCTTAACAATACCGTCATCCCTCAAAAATCTTCGGATTTCCCCTGCGATCATCGGCACCGCATAGGTAGAAAACTTCACCTGGTAGGACAGATCAAATTTATCAATTGCCTTGATCAATCCCATAATTCCGATCTGAAACAGATCCTCGCTGTCCGTGCCTCTCCCCATATAGCGCCGGACAATACTCCATACCAGTCCTGTATTTTCCTGCACCAGTATTTCTCTGGCTTCCTTATCCCCATGGTGCGATCTTTCTATCAGAAACATCGTGTCTTCCATAAAGATATGAATCCTCCTGTTATGTATCCTGATGCCCGATCTGCTTTTTCATATAGACCGTCGTCCCGACGCCGGGTGCAGACTCCACATGAATCTGATCCATAAATGCTTCCATAAACATAAAACCCATTCCGGATCGCTCCAGCTCCGGCCTGGTTGTGTACAAAGGTTCCATTGCTTTTTGTACGTTCGCAATTCCGGTTCCCTCATCACTCACCCAGAGTTCCAGCAGCTGATCCGTAAGTCTGGCACGCACAATCACCGTCCGGACTTCATCCGGATATCCATGGATAATGGCATTGGTCACCGCCTCCGACACTGCTGTTCTAATATCTGCTACCTCCTCCAGTGTCGGATTCAACTGCGTGATGAACGCGGATACCGCCACCCGTGCAAAAGCTTCATTCTCTGAAATACTGTCAAATGCCAGTGTCATCTCGTTTTTCATCTGGTCTCCTCCTTCTCAAGCCGGATATATTTTTCTATACCGGATAATTCCAGAATTCTTTCAATCTGCTCATTTACATGGCTGATCAATATCCGCCCATGAAATGCCTGCATCATCTGATATCTGCCTATTAACAGTCCGATTCCGGCACTGTCCATAAATAAGGTTTCTGAAAAATCAAATTCCACTTCTCCGACAAGTGTCGTGCGGATCATATGATCCACCGCTGCCCGGATATTTTCTGTATGATGATGATCCAGTTCTCCCGGGAGATGGACGATCAGCCTTCCTTCTTTTTGTTCCAGCATTTCCATAAATAGTTCTCCTTTCTGCTGCATGCTTCATTTTTTCCAAAGAAAAAGGACGCTGTAATGCTGTGCATTACAACGTCCCTTTCTTCAGGGCAGTTCTCCTAAAGTCCCTTCATCAGACCTTCTGCGTCTGTTGCTTTTCTTGTGTTCGGAAATTCTTCAATGACTTTCTGGTAATAAATTTTTGCATTCTCAGTGTCACCGGATTTATGATAGGATCTTGCCAGGAAATACAGTGCATCTCCCTGGGTATTATCCAGTTCATAACATTTTCCAAGATCGGCAATTGCCGTATCATAATCTCCCTTCTCATATGCCGCATATCCTGTTTTGTAAAGATCGTTTACTGCCGTAACACCCACTTCACTGAAAACAGAACTATACAAGGTCTTTGCATCATCAGAAAGGGTATCCTGATTGATTGCTTCCAGTTCCTGCAGTGCTGCTGCAGAATCTCCGGCAGAATAGGAAGCATATGCTTTCAGAAGCTCTTCGTAGCTGCTCACCTTATCCGCTGCATCACTGGCTGCCTTCGTAGCCTCTTCTGCCTGCTGCTTCAGGGATTCATTCTCCTGCTTCAGGCTGTCCAGCGTTGCGGACTTGGCATCCACCTGATCACTGTACTCGGCAACTGCTTTATTGAGTTCTCCACTCTTCTTGCTCTGCAGAGCTGGCATGATGAGAAGTCCCATCACCGCCACGCCGATGACCAGTCCGATCACCACATTCAGAATCGCATGGAATCCGGAATTGTCCTTCACTCCTACCGGCTGGATGATCGTCTCATTATCTCTTGTATAAGCAATATAATCTTTATTCTTCTCTTCTTCCTTCGGCTGGTCCTTATCGGTCTCCCGGTTCAGCTCTTTCAGATACCGGAGTGCCTGTGTATTATTACAGTCCACTGCCAGTACTTTCTTAATCTCGTTGCGGGCACGCGCATAATTTTCCACTTTCATATAGAGAAGAGCCAGAAGAAGATGTGCGTCCAGAAGTTTGCCATTGACCGACAGCACCTTTTTCAGCTGAATGATGGCCAGATCATAACTTCCCTGCTGGCAATATACCAGCGCCTGATTGTATTTTCTCAGACTGGTATTTACTGTATCCAGCCGCGCCGGATTATTCTGAATGGACTCTATATATTCATCTGCAATATTCTTGCTGCTCTGGAAACTGCGGCTGATGATCCACTGGGTCAGGGCTTCCACAGCCATTCCCATCTCATAATAAACCAGTCCCAGAAGGTTTCTTGCATTGGTATTCTTTTTATTAATCTTCAGACTTTCGCGCAATGCCAGTACTGCTCCCGACAGGTCGCGTACCTTTGCCTTCTCCAGACCTTCGTTATAGTATGCATTGGAAAGCTTCAGCATCCTGCTGTACAGCTTTACATCGGCACCGCACTGGCTGCAGTACTCGGAATCCTTAAGGTCCGCTCCACAGTTAAAACATTTCATATATTCACCTTTTCTATCGACGATCCTTAATTTCCTTCAGCATCTCATCTATCAGATCTGTCACATCTGCCAGATTGTTACTATACACATTTTCCTCTACCTGATCAATCTCCAGGCTCGGATGAAATTTCTTTAATTCTTCTTCAAAGTCAAGCATTTTTTCGACTCCTTAATATCTCTTTCAGACTTCCCACCAGATACAGGGAACCTACACAGAACAGGATTCCGTCTCCTTTGCGGGCATATGCTTCGTCAAATGCCTCTTCCACGGAAGAAATCTCCGTGACGGGCTGCTTTGTATATTTCCGGAAAATACTGCCAAGCTTCTCTGCCGGAACCATACGGTAAGCACCTACCTCTGTGACAATGACCTCCGTAAAAGGAATCTCCTCACAGATGGTCCTGATCATGCCATCGTAGTCCTTGTCACTGACGCAGGAAAACAACAGCGTCACTTTGGTGTCTTTTCCAAGCCGTCTCGCGGTCTTCACAAATTCCTCAATTCCGGAATCATTGTGCGCGCCGTCCAGAATCACGCCCGGAAGCACCGGCTCCATACGTCCTTCCCAGCGCATATTCTTCATACCGCTGTGAATATCCGTTTCTGTCAGTCCCACATCCATCACCCGTGCCGCTGTCACAGCCTCCATTGCGTTCATCACCTGGTACTCTGCAACAGTGTCGATGGACACGTTCATAGGTTCATAATACCCAGTATCCATTGAAAAATCAATCGTTTTCTGGGTGTTCATCAAAATTTTATACATGTCCGGACGGATGGCATAAGCCTTCGCATGCATCTCGGAAGCCTTCTTAAGAATGGCTTCTTCCACATCCTTCCTGGTTCCGTCATAGACGACCGGGCAGCCTTCTTTGATAATGCCTGCTTTTTCCCCTGCAATCTTTGCATAGGTATCTCCCAGATATTCCGTATGCTCCAGACTGATGGAGGTAATCACGCTGACCAGCGGTTTTTCAATCACATTGGTGGCATCGAAGCGTCCACCAAGACCAGTCTCTAATACGACATATTCCATATGGGTTTTATCAAAAATATAGATACCCATAAGAAATAATAATTCAAAAAAGGTAGGATGCGCAAACTCCTCCGGCTTTTCTTTTAAAAGCTGACGAACCAGATCCATCACTCCTTCAAAAGCTTCCAGGAACAGTGTGTCGGATACATTCTCCTCGTTGATCTTGAACCGCTCATTGATCTTTACCAGATGCGGAGAGGTGAACAGTCCCACCTCTTTTCCCGCAGCTTTTAAGATAGAAGACAGATATGCACATACGGACCCTTTTCCATTGGAACCTGCCACATGAATCAGCTTCATCTTACGCTCCGGATGACCCATGGCGTCCAGAACCATCCGTGTGTTTTCCAATGTATTTTTCTTTGTAAATTTAGGTGTATCGTTAATATAGCTCTCTGCTTCTTCGTATGTCATGTTATTCTCCCAGCTGAGCCAGACGTTCTTTGACCTGACTCATCATCTGTGTATATTTCTCCAGTTTTGCGCGCTCTTCCTGAATCTTTGCTTCCGGTGCACGGCTGACAAATTTCTCATTGTTCAGCATGCCATTGACACGGTTAAGCTCACCTTCCAGACGTTTTTCCTCTTTGTGGAGACGCTCTTTTTCTTTCTCGATATCTACCAGCTCCTGCAGAGGCATGTAAATAGCTGCCTCCGGAAGCAGTGCAGATACCGCATCATCTGCGATACCGGTCTTGTCTGCCTGTACGATGACTTCGCTTGCAAATCCAAGTGCTGCAAAGAAGACTTTGCCGTGCTCAAAGATCTCACGAATCTTGGCATTCTCGGATACCACATAAACGGTTGCTTTCTTGCTGTTCGGTACATTCATGCTGGTACGAACCGTACGGATACCACGGACTGCTTCCTTGATCGTCTCAATCGCATTTTCTTCTGCTTCAAAGTTCCACTCTTCTTTGTACTCCGGCCAGGAGGAAATCATAATGGATTCCTCATCGGACAGGTTGCAGAAGATCTCCTCCGTGATGAAGGGCATGTAAGGATGCAGCATCTTCAGTGCATTGATCAGTACATTCTTCAGGGTCCACAGAGCAGCACCCTTGGTCTCATCCTCGTCATTCCACAGACGCGGTTTTACCATCTCGATGTACCAGTCGCAGAATTCTTCCCAGATAAAGTCGTAGATCTTCTGTACAGCGATACCCAGATCAAAGTTATCCATATTGGCAGTGATCTCTTTTGCCAGACTATTGACTTTGGACAGTATCCATTTATCCGCTGCTGTGAGCGTGCTCAGATCAATCTCATCCGGAATCTCTGCTTTCTCCATATTCATCATAATGAAACGGGAAGCATTCCATACTTTGTTTGCAAAGTTTCTGCTGGCCTCTACACGCTCCATGTAGAAACGCATATCGTTACCCGGTGCGTTACCGGTTACCAGGGTCAGACGCAGCGCGTCAGCGCCGTATTTATCAATGATCTCCAGCGGGTCAATACCATTTCCAAGAGATTTACTCATCTTACGTCCCAGAGAGTCTCTGACCAGTCCATGGATCAGTACATGGTGGAAGGGGCATTTTCCAGTTTGCTCATAACCGGAGAATACCATACGGATTACCCAGAAGAAAATGATATCATATCCGGTTACCAGTACGTCGGTCGGATAGAAATAATCAAGCTCCTCGGTATTCTTCGGCCAGCCTAAGGTTGAGAAAGGCCACAATGCGGAGGAGAACCAGGTATCCAGGGTATCCGGGTCCTGGGTCAGATGGGTGCATCCACATTTCGGGCATACCGTCGGTGCTGTCTTGGAAACAACGGTCTCGCCGCACTCATCACAGTAATATGCCGGGATTCTGTGTCCCCACCAGAGCTGACGGGAAATACACCAGTCACGGATGTTCTCCAGCCAGTGCAGATAAGTCTTGTCAAAACGCTCCGGAACGAAGGTCAGGTCACCGTTCTTGATCGCTTCGATAGCCGGTTTTGCCATCTCTTCCATCTTTACGAACCACTGCTGCTTGATCATCGGCTCTACCGTCGTACCACAGCGGTCATGAGTACCTACATTGTGTACGTGCTCTTCTACTTTTACAAGCAGTCCCTGTGCTTCCAGATCCGCTACCATTGCTTTTCTTGCCTCGTAACGGTCCATACCGTCATATTTGCTTCCCGGGCAGTTAATGGTCGCATCATCGTTCATGATGTTGATCTCTGGCAGATTGTGGCGTCTTCCTACCTCAAAGTCATTCGGGTCATGGGCAGGCGTAATCTTTACACATCCGGTTCCAAACTCTTTATCTACGTACGGATCCGCAACTACCGGAATCTCGCGGTCTGTGAGGGGCAGTTTCAGCATCTTGCCAACCAGATTCGTATATCTTTCGTCATCCGGATTCACAGCCACAGCGGTATCACCAAGTAAAGTCTCCGGACGGGTGGTTGCGATCTCTACATAACCGCTTCCATCTGCGATCGGATAATTAATGTGCCAGAAATGGCCAGCCTGTTCCTCATGCTCTACCTCTGCATCAGAGATGGAAGTCTGGCATACCGGACACCAGTTGATGATTCTGGATCCTTTGTAAATATATCCTTTTTCATAGAGGCGGGTGAATACTTCGAGAACTGCCTCGGAGCATCCTTCATCCATGGTAAAACGCTCTCTGTCCCAATCACAGGAAGAACCGATCTTCTTTAACTGGTCTACGATGGTGCGGCCATATTCTTCACGCCACTCCCAGGTTCTCTTTAAGAAGCCTTCTCTTCCCAGATCGTTCTTGTCGATTCCTTCCTCTTTCAGTTTGTTGATCACCTTTACCTCTGTGGAAATACTTGCATGGTCCGTTCCCGGAATCCACAGTGCGTTATATCCCTGCATTCTCTTGTAACGGATCAGGATATCCTGAAGGGTATTGTCAAGAGCATGTCCCATGTGCAGCTTACCGGTAATGTTTGGCGGCGGCATAACAATGGTGAACGGTTTTTTGCTTCTGTCTACATCCGGATGGAAGTATTTTCTTCCCATCCATTTGGCATAGGTACGATCCTCGATTTCAGACGGATCATAAGTCTTTGCTAATTCTTTCATTGTGAATTTCTCCCTTTCTCTGCGTAAAAAAGCCCTCTGCACAGACATCTGTGCAAAGGGCGAATGATCGCGGTACCACCTTTGTTCATATGTGTGTTCCACACATACCTCCTGACTCCTTAACGCGGAGGACTCGGGAACGCCTATCTCTTCCTTTCAGCGCTCCGGCTCCGAAGCTACCTTCCATATGTCCATTCCGAAATCACCTCTCAGCCTGCGGGTAATTCTCTCTGACGGCGGTCCATCTGTACTCCTCTTCATCACTGCCATTTGCAATTCTTCCTTAGTTTAGATGGAAAGAAAAACTTTGTCAAGGGGCGGCAGCTGGAATTCAGAAAATTTAAAGAAAATCTCCGATGGCGGACCGGATCCCGGCTTCTGTTCCATTCAAAGATCCCTGCACCATCTCCGGCTTGCCGCCGCCTTTTCCTGCAAAACGGGTATTCAGTTCTTTTGCCAGTTCCCGCACATCCCTGGTTTTGCTTCCAAGAATATAACGATAGCCTTTTTCATCCGTTCCCACAAAAGCCGCGCAGATACCTTCAAACCGCTCCACTGCACCGTTTACAAAATTGCGGACTGCTACATTATCGAGGTCTTCTTCAAAAAGAAGTGCGAATGTATCTTCCTTGGAAATGCTGTCCAGTTTCTGTTCCAGATAAATGGCCTGCATCCGGTTCAGCTGGAAACGGGTAGCCTCCTGCTGCTCCTTCAGACGAAGTACTGCCTCGCCGATCTTCTCCGGCTTTGCGGAGAGCGCCACGGATACCGCTGTCACTTGTTCCTGCTTTTCCTGATAATCTTTCAGGGCACGGATACCAGCCAGCATGGTCACCCGGCAGCCGCCCCGGTGACGGTCACAGGCAATGAATTTAATCATACCGATCTCACCGGTATGCGTTACATGGGGTGCACAGCAGGCGCAGATATCCACACCCGGAATCTCTACCAGGCGTACCTGTCCTTCGATCTCAATCTTGCTTCTGTAATCCAGTGTCTTCAGTTCTTCCCTTGAAGGATAGGAAATCTGTACCGGCAGATCGGCGAACACCGCCTCATTCGCCAGCCGCTCCACTTCCAAAAGCTGCTCTTCACTAAGTTCTCCATTAAAATCCAGTGTCGTATTTTCACTGCCCAGATGGAATCCCACATTATCATACCCATGCAGGCGATGGACAATACCGGATACGATGTGCTCGCCGGAATGTTCCTGCATGCGGGAAAAACGCTCTGCAAAATCCAGCTTTCCGGTAATAGTCTTTCCTACTTCCACAGGCGTCTTTGTATAATGAAGGATCACGCCGCCTTTTTCATGGGTGTCATACACTTCCACTCCATCAATCCAGCCGCGGTCGCCCAACTGTCCGCCGCCCTCCGGGAAGAAGACTGTCTGGTCCAGCACGACTGCATAACCGTCTTTCTTTCCTTTGGCTGTCAGTCGCTCCTCACAGGACAGCACCGTTGCTGTGAATTCCTTCAGGTGGCTGTCCTCATAATATAATTTCTTCGTCTCCTCCCCATCGGAGGTCATCTGTTTTTCTACCATATTTATTGTGCATCCTTTCCATGTAAAAGTGTATCCAGTGTCGGCTGTAATCCGAACTCTTTCTCGATGGCATCCACCTCTGCCCGTGCCTGTTTCTTCGCAGACGCCGGAATCATGGAACGCACCGCACGAATCAGAAGATTCTTCGGCGTATGGGACAGATCCACGAATTCCAGCAGCTGGGTCCGGTAACCGCTCTCTGTCAGAAGATTGCCGCGGATGGCATCCGTCATCAGTGCTGCCGTCCGCTCCTTTACAATTCCATAGCGTGTCAGAATAGACAGATTGTCACTCTTCATCTGTTTATTTAATTCATGCTGGCAGCATGGCACGGAAAAAATAAGCTTTGCTTTCCAGCGGATGGCATGATACAGGGCATAATCCGTAGCCGTATCACAGGCATGAAGAGAAATGACCATGTCAATCTGTTCCTCCGTCTCATATCCTCCAATGTCTCCTACCTGGAAATGAAGCTTGTCATAGCCGTATTTCTCTGCTGCCTTGTTACAGTGGGCGATCACATCGGCTTTTAGGTCCAAACCGGTAATCTCCACGCCCCGCTTCTTCAATTCCACCAGATAATAATAAAGAATAAAGGTCAGATAGGATTTTCCGCATCCAAAGTCAATGATACGGATGGTCTGATCCTTGGGAAGTGCGTCGATCTCATCATCTATCAGTTCTACAAACCGGTTAATCTGACGGTATTTGTCATACATAGAACGGACCACTTTTCCTTCAGCGGTAAAAATCCCCATATCCACCAACGGCGGGATGACGGTTCCTTCTTCCAGCAGATAATTTTTCTTCCGATTATTCTCCGTCTTCGCCTTCGGTGTCTCCGTCTGCGCCGTCCGTTTCTTCATACCGGTTACTTTTCCCTTTTTGGAAATCCGCACTGTATGCTCAAAGGTTCCATCCCAGGCACCGCACTGCCGGAATGCGCTGCTCATATTTTCCATCAGGTAATCCTGTACCTTTCCTTCCGGAAGATTTTCATGAAATACCTGTTTCTCTGTATACTGCTCCGCCTGCCAGCCCTTTTTCTGCCGGTTCAGGACAATTTTCCGATAGGTTCCCTCTCCTGTCGGATTGCTTAGTATGATTTTATATAACTCACTGCTCCAGATCGTCTGAATAATTTTCTGAAGTTCTGATTTCTCTGCCTGCATTGTGTGGCTCCTTCTTTTTTCCTCTGATATCATATACAGTAGTCCTGCCCCTGTACCTGACTCCAGTCTACCAGATCCTGAAGTGTTACCTTATCTACCACACCACGAATGGCATCATTCAGCTGTTTCCACAGGATAAATGTCACACAGCTTTCCTGCCGTGGGCAGTTCTCTGCTCCTTCGTCCAGACAGTCCACCGGACTTAAGCTTCCTTCTGTCAGTCTGAGAATCATGCCTACTGTATACTCTTCCGGCTTTCTGGTCAGGAAATAACCTCCCTGAGGGCCACGGACACTCCGTACAAATCCAGCCTTGTTCAGAATGGACATAATCTGCTCCATATATTTTTCTGAAATCTCCTGTCGCTCGGCAATCTCTTTTACCCGCACCGGTTTTCCGGAATCAGCAAGTGCCATATCCAGCATCATCCGAAGTGCATATCTTCCTCTTGTCGATATTTTCACGTCTGTCTACTCCTTATATTTCCTTATTTAACACTTTGATACTTCTTCTTAAAATTCCCTGCATTTCTGCAATGGCAATTCCGTAATTGGTAAATGGTACACCCTGATCCTGGGCGCATTTCATCCGGTAACGGACTTCCCGCTCATTGAGCATGCAGCCGCCGCAGTGAATGACCATTGCATAGGGGGACAGATCCTCCGGAAATTCCGTACCGGAACAGGTCACAATCTCCACCTCTCGGCCTGTGTAATTCCGTAACCACCGCGGAATCTTCACGCTGCCAATGTCGTCGCACTGCCGGTGATGGGTACAGCCTTCTGCAATGAGAACCCGGTCTCCATCCTGCAGCTTTGCCACCGCTTCCACGCCATGAACCGCTTCTTCCAGAAATCCTTTATAACGGGCCATCAAAATGGAAAAAGAGGTCAGTAAAATATGCTCCGGTACTTTGGCATCCACTTCTTCAAACACCTGGCTGTCCGTAATCACCAGAGCAGGCGGCTCTTTCAAAGCCTGCAGCGTTTCTGTGAGCTCTGTGTTACGGACACAAAGAGCCGATGCACCAGCTTCCAGAACATCCCGGATCACCTGCTGCTGGGGCAGAATAAGCCGTCCTTTCGGCGCTGCCGTATCAATGGGAATGACCAGCACAACTACATCTCCCGGTTTTAAAAGATCACGCACCAGCACTTTCTGTTCGGAGGAAGCCTGCCCCAGACGGGCAATTTTCTCTTTCAGCTCCCAGATCCGAAACTGTTCCTGTGCGCTTACGTAGATTTCCTGTTCCCCTGCCTCCGGAATCTCTTTCAGCAGATCGCTCTTATTCCAGGCAATAAGATAAGGAATCCCTTTTGCCCGGAACAGCTCCAACAGCTCCTGATCGCAGGTCTTCAGACCTTCCTGTACATCTGCCACCAGCACAGCTACATCCGTCTTATTCAGAATCTGCCGGGTCTTACGGACTCTTAATTCCCCAAGAGTTCCTTCGTCGTCAAATCCCGGCGTATCAATAATGAGAACCGGTCCCATGGGAAGGAGTTCCATTGCCTTCCGGACCGGATCGGTGGTCGTTCCTCTGGTATCCGATACGACAGCCAGATCCTGCCCGGTCACGGCATTAACCAGACTGGATTTGCCTGCATTTCTTCTTCCGAAAAATCCAATATGCACCCTCTCTCCCGACGGTGTATCA
The DNA here is from genome assembly GCA_018228645.1 of Clostridiaceae bacterium Marseille-Q4143. Taxonomy (GTDB): domain Bacteria; phylum Bacillota; class Clostridia; order Lachnospirales; family Lachnospiraceae; genus Hominiventricola; species Hominiventricola filiformis. The sequence goes on along the minus strand of CP073693.1, from coordinate 1,538,870 downwards.
TTCATCCCCACAAATATCCTCCCCTTTCATCGTATCAATTAGAAATCCTACTTCTATTATAGGATTTTTTATGGTATATTACAATCTCAACTTTTTTCCGTTTTCTTATGCGATTTTTTTAAATTCTATTGTGCTTTTTTTTCAGATATTGTATCTTTAAAAAGAATGCCGGTATCATCACATCCGGCGGAAGAAGTCCTAATACTCTCAAGAGAAAGGAATTACTATGGAAAATACGAATTCAATCATGGATATCTTCGGAACAAATGTATTCAACGACAAGGCTATGAGACAGTACCTTCCCAAAAGTGTCTACTATGAACTGAAAAAAACAATCGAAGGAAGAAAAGAACTGGATCCGGCCATTGCTGATGTGGTTGCAGCAGCCATCAAGAAATGGGCCATTGAAAAAGGGGCAACCCATTATACTCACTGGTTTCAGCCTCTGACCGGTTTTACGGCTGAGAAGCATGACTCCTTCATCACTCCGCCCAACGAGGAAGGCTCCGTCCTTATGGAGTTCTCCGGAAAAGACCTGATCAAGGGCGAACCTGATGCCTCATCTTTTCCCTCCGGCGGACTGCGCGCAACTTTTGAGGCGAGAGGATACACTACATGGGACTGCACTTCCCCTGCTTTTATCCGCGAGGATGCTGCAGGTGCCATTCTCTGTATTCCCACCGCATTCTGTTCCTTCACCGGTGAAGCACTGGATCAGAAAACTCCACTTCTGCGTTCCATGGAGGCTGTTCAGGAGCAGTCTTTACGTCTCCTTCGGCTTTTTGGAAACACTACATCCCGCAAGGTAGTACCCTCCATCGGCGCCGAGCAGGAATATTTCCTGATTGACCGTAATAAATATTTGCAGAGAAAAGACCTGATCTATACCGGCCGTACCCTGTTCGGCGCCATGCCGCCGAAGGGACAGGAGCTTGACGATCATTACTTCGGAACCCTCCGTCAGAGAGTCGGCGGTTACATGAGACAGGTCAACGAGGAACTCTGGAAAATGGGCGTCCCAGCCAAGACCCAGCATAACGAGGTGGCTCCTGCCCAGCATGAGCTTGCTCCGATCTACGCCGAGGCCAATGTTGCTGCAGACCATAACCAGATTATGATGCAGACCTTAAAGAGAGTCGCTGCACAGCAGGGTCTGGTCTGCCTGCTCCATGAGAAACCCTTTGCCGGTGTCAATGGATCCGGTAAACATAACAACTGGTCCCTGACCACCGATGACGGCATCAATCTTCTGGAGCCGGGCAAACGCCCCCACGAGAACCGCCAGTTCCTGCTGATTCTCGCCTGCATCCTGAAAGCGGTTGATATTCATGCAGATCTTCTCCGTGAGTCTGCTGCAAATGTAGGAAACGACCATCGTCTGGGTGCTCATGAAGCTCCTCCTGCCATCGTCTCCGTCTTCCTCGGAGAACAGCTGGACGATGTTCTGGAACAGCTCTTAAGTACCGGAAATGCCACTCACAGTCTGAGAGGCCACAAACTCCATACTGGTGTAAAGACACTCCCGGACTTTACCAAGGATGCCACCGACAGAAACCGTACATCACCCTTTGCGTTTACCAATAATAAATTTGAGTTCCGTATGGTTGGTTCCAGAGACTCCGTAACGCACTCCACTGTTGTCATCAACACCATCGTTGCAGAGGCATTCGCAGACGCCTGCGACATTCTGGAAAAAGCAGAAGATTTCGATACTGCACTGCATGACCTGACCATCCAGTATATTTCTGAGCATCAGAAGATCATCTTCGGTGGTAACGGATATTCTGAGGAATGGGTGGAAGAAGCAAAACGCCGCGGGCTGCCGAATCTGAAATCCATGGTAGACGCTATCCCGGCCCTGGTAACGGATAAATCCATCCGGATGTTTGAGCGGTTCCATGTATTTAACGCCGCAGAGCTTCACTCCCGTGCCGAAATCAAATACGAGAGTTACAATAAAGCCGTAAACATCGAAGCGCTGACCATGATTGATATGACTGTAAAACAGATTCTTCCGGCTGTCATCGAATACACCGGTACACTGTCCGGTATCATTCAGTCCCTGAAAGCGATTGACGTGGCTCCGACCGTTCAGTCCGAACTGCTCAGAGATATTATGTCCCTGCTCAACGAAGCCAATGCCGCTGTCCGGGTACTCCGCAAAATGACCGCTGAGGCTTCCGGCATTCAGGATAACGAAGAACGTGCACATTATTATCACGATCATGTAATGACTGCCATGGATGCTCTGAGAAGTCCTATCGACAGTCTGGAAATGCTGGTTGATAAGGAAGTATGGCCGATGCCTTCCTATGGTGACCTGATGTTTGAAATATAAGAAACAGATACGTCCTCTGCGCTGTCTGTCCGTGCAGAGGACAAAAAAATTCCGCAGGCCGGGAAACCGGAACTGCGGAATTTTTTTATCATTATTCTTCTGTGATGGCCACGCAACGGATCTGTGCACCATTTGCATTTTCAAGAGCAGTTGGAAGTCCCACAAACTCTACGAATTTGTCTTTCACTTCTCTCATATTATGCATGTACTCGATCATCATAATATCATATTTCAGACAATGACGATGAGTGGTCAGATAGCAATGACGCTCATCTACGCCAAAACGCAGTTTTCTGATGTCATAATCCTGAGGAAAATCGAATCCGATCACGTCCGGTTTCAGGGAAGTTAGCCAGTCAGCTGCTTCTTTGGACATATACGGAGCTTCATCCCAGTAATCATGAGACTGCCAGAAATTGAATGCATTTTCAACACCTCTGGAATCTTCCCAGCAGGTCTTGATAAGAATGATCTTGGTCGGTTCATCATCACCAAGCGCTTCTTTCAGCATTTCAGCGGTGATCTCCTGATTGTCTTTTACATAGCTGACATCCAGGATCGTTGCCTTTCCGAACAGGGAAGACAGCGGAAAATCATTCAGTGTCTTACCGCCTGCAAACTGATGAATCGGCGCATCAATGTGCGTATACCAGTGGGTCTGCAGCGGGAATCTGGTTACACTTGCCGGATCTCCCTTGTCAGTAGAGCATTTTTCGATGATTTCATCCTCATGCATGCATCTCCAGTGCGGAACAATCGGCAATGTCAAATCAATATATTTTTTCATCTCTTATGCTGCCTTCTTCACAAAATATTCTTTTAAACCAATCAGTTTTACGACTCCGAGGATTACAATCAGGGCAAGTCCAAGAAGCATTCCAAGGTTCATTACCCACAGCGGGTATTTTAGAACGGTGGTAGCCTCTCCGGTGTTCATCTGAGTACCAACGATGGTAAACAGCTGGGAAGTAACCAAGCCGCAGATACCAATTGCTGCAATATACTGAATTGCTTTCAGCACACCGTATACAACCGGTTTCTTTTCTTTGTATCCATCCTCAACGAGTGTCAGGGAGATCAGTCCGTCATTCATAAACAGAATTGCAGATCCAACATAGATGGACCATACGAAGAGGAGCTTCAGAAGCTCATCACTCCACGGAGTGGAAACAATCAGGACATTTCTTGCCAGTACTGCATACGTAGCAATAAATACCATGATAATTCCTACAATTCCGAAGATGAAATTCAGTCCTGAAATAAATTTATCAAGAGCGTTTTTCATATTCTCAGTTCTCCTATTCTTCAACCACTGCAACCACGCGGATTTGTCCGCCATCAGCATGCATCAGTTTCAGAGGAAGCGCAACCAGCTGACAGGTGTCAGAGCCGATCTTCCACAGATCTGTCATATACTCGATCTGAAGAATCTTCCCCTCTTTCAGCACATGCTCATGTACTGGCTGAATGATTGGCTGTCCCGGTTTCATGGTACGGATTTCACGAATCGCATAATCCTGCGGGAAATCATAGCCCACTACCTTCGGGTTATAATTTTTAATCCAGATTCCGGCATCCTCTGTCAGATACGGTGAGGTATCCCAGAATTCTGTCGTCTTCCAATCCACTTTTCTGCCGCGGTCCGTACGGATCAGAAGGCTGTCAAAATGTTTGTCTTTGTATTTTTCATTCGCCTTTTCCAGCATCTCTCCAGTAATTGCCGTATTGTCTCCGCAATCTGAGAAATCCAGAACCAGGCAATCTGTGATTGCCCAGTCCTGAAGCGGATAGTCATCCGATGTCTTTCCGTTCGGATCAAAATGAAGCGGAAAATCAATATGGGTGAACCAGTGAGACTCCAGATTATAACTTACGTTCTGCCACGGATCACCATTTGCATGGGTTTTACCCGGCAAAATTTTGATTCCGTAACGCCAGTGCTCTTCAATCGGAAGAGTTAAATCCACAATACGTCTCATATATGTGTACCCCTTTTTTGAAAATCAGTTAATACTTATTCTCCAGCCTGTACCATGTCAAGAAGCTCAGTTCCACAAGCATCTGTGAATACAGTCCACTGCTGCTCAGCGATAGCCTTGAATGCCTCTTTATCAACATCCTCAGTTACAGTTACACCGTTATCTTTCAGAGTCTGAAGAGCCTCAGCCTGTGCTGCGTCAGTCAGCTCGAACTGTTTCTCACGGCCCACCTCAGCTGCCTCTTTGAGCAGAGCCTGCTGAGACTCAGACAGTTCATCCCAGGTAAGTTTGCTTGCTGCCATGTAGAAAGGAGTGTAGGTAGCGTCTGTCAGGCTGACATATGGCTGAACCTCGTAAAGTTTACGGGATACGATCTCATGCAGCGGGTTGTCCTGTGCATCGATGATACCAGTCTGAAGTCCGGTGTACAGCTCGGAAGCATCCATAGCAGTAGTCTGAACACCAAGAGCCTCCCATGTCTTCTGCTGAACCTCAGCCGGAAGAACTCTCATCTTGATTCCTTTCAGATCATCCGGAGTCTTAACCTCTCTGATGTCATTGGACAGCTCACGGAATCCGTTCTCCCAGAAGGAAAGACCTACGATACCATACTGCTCCATATCAGCATTGATCTTCTCAGCTGCTGCGCCGGAAGTTGCTTTACGTGCAGTCTCCAGATCCTCGAACAGGAACGGAAGCTGGAATACTTCGATCTCAGAGTTCAGACCAGAGAAATATGCAGTACCGGATACTCCGATATCTACAGTTCCCTGCTGCAGACCCTGTACCATGGAAGTAGCATCACCAAGTGCAGTATCATAGTAAGCAATTGCGTTCAGAGTTCCGTTGGAATTCTCGTTGATGTAATCAGCCATAGCTGCCAGTGCACCACCAGTCGGGGTGTTCTCCGGAATAGAACCAGCGAACAGAGAAAGCTCTCTGTAATCTCCGGTTACTCCCCCCTCTGTGGAAGCATCAGCAGAATCAGCAGATGCGTCTGCGCTGTCGCTTGATGCGCTTGTGTCAGCTGCTGCGCTGTCAGATTTGCTTCCGCCACATGCAGTTGCGGTTGCAGCCATTGCCAGTACCAGGCTAAGTGCGATTAATCTCTTTTTCATTGTTGTAATCTCCTTTTCATATATCATTTTTTCAAATTTAAATACTGTGTATTAGCCGAACAGAGTCGGAAGCAGTGTTACGATTGGCGGGCAAAGGACCAAAACGATCGTTGCGATTGCAATCGTCAGAAGCGGAATCGGCAGATGCGGAATGATCTTATGTACCGGCTGACCGCCAACACTGGATGCTACATAAAGGTTAATACCTACCGGCGGAGTTGCAAGACCGATACAGAGAACTACGACCATAACAACACCGAAATGAACCATGTTCAGTCCATAAGCCTGAGCTGTCGGGCAGAAGATCGGTGCAAAAATCAGCAGAGCCGGAACTGCATCGATGAAACATCCTGCTACCAGAAGAATCAGGCAGACAGCGAACAGGAATACGGTACCGTTGCTTACGTTCTCGGTGAACATCTTGGCAATCGTCTGCGGAATCTGTGCACGGGTCAGTACCCATCCAAATACCTGAGTTGCTGCTACGATCAGCATGATACCTGCGGAACTCTTAACACCTTCTGCTACTACTTTTACCAGATCTTTTACACTCAGCTCTCTGTAAATAAAGAGACCTACGATCATACAGTAGAAACAGCATACTGCGGAAGACTCGGTAGGAGTCATGATACCGGAATAGATGCCACCAAGAATGATGATCGGAGCAAGCAGTGCCCAGAATGCATCTACGGTTGCTTTGACGAATGCTTTTCCATTGAATTTTGCACCGCCGCCGTAACCTTTTTTCTTACAGAGCATAACAACTACGATAATCAGAACCAGTCCAAGATAGAGTCCCGGAAGAATACCGCCCAGGAACATTCCTCCAACAGATTCGCCGGATGCTACTGCATACAATACCATCAGGGTACTCGGCGGGATAATCGGTCCGAACACACCACCCATTGCCTGAATAGCACTTGCGAATCCAGGGTCATATCCTTCTTCTTCCATATGAGGAATCATCATACCACCAACTGCTGCGGTGGTTGCTGCACCTGCACCGGTCATAGCTGCGAAAATCATAGATGCAACAATATCTACGACTGCAAGTCCACCCGGCATCCAGCCTACCAGCTGTTTTGCAAAGTTAACAATTCTCTTGGAAATACCACCATTCGTCATCAGGCTTCCTGCGATAATGAAAAATGGGATTGCGAGAAGGGTAAAGGAATCAACACCCTTTAACATCTGCTGTCCGATAATGATCAGCGGTACACTGGAGTAAAGAACCATGTACAGCAGGGAAGACAGGCAGAGTGCAAACGCAATCGGAATTCCCAGGAAAAGCATAACGAAGAATGATAAAATCAAAACAAACAAATCCATATTCTTTCACCTCGTTTTATTAGTTAGTTTCTTAGCTTGTCTGCTTTTGCAGTTTTTGGCATCCTCTCGTCTAAAGGGAGTCTCCTGAACCTCCTTTCTATTTTATTTTCATTTTTACTAAGTCATTCTGCCACTATATAGAGCAATGTTAGTGCCAAGATCGCGCTCAACCAGTTTTTTTCACATTTTTAACAATTTGGTCACCTCTTCTTTAGATACTTTGTCCTCAAACCGGTTTTGTGTAACTGAGAAACATTTGTTTCTGTTGCAGTTTTTGCAATCATTGTGGCTTTATAGTTGTAATATTACACAAAAATATTGTACTTTTCAACCACTTAAAAGTACAATTGCACTATCCAGTCTTTTTTTCAATTGACTGAGCCTCCTGCACATGGTACTATGAAGATATCAATTTTCTATTTTGTGGAGGTACATTCCATGTATTATACTTATGATCCAAAAAATTCCATCCGGATTCCGGCTCCTTTCAACCGCGCCATAACCCCGATTTTCATGGGAGATGACGATAAAATCACCGACTGCGCCTTCTCCGTGCATATGACAGAATGGGACCCGGGATGTACGATAGATGTTCATTCCCATGACACCCAGACCGAAGCCATGTACTGCATCTCCGGAACCGGTGTTGCCATGGTAGACGGTGTTGAATATCCATTTGTACCGGATTCCATGATTGTTGCACCGCCAAAAGTGATGCATCAGATCACCAATACCGGAACAGAGAATCTGAAGGTTCTGTGTATTTTCTCTTCCCCGAATACGGCAAAAGGTCTTCGTGACCGCGCTATGGCCACCGTGGAAGAAGCATTAAAAGCGGCTGAAAAATAATGAAACATTTGCAACAATGTGAAACATTTATAGAAACATGAAACAAAAAGCAGGAATCTTCATTTGTTGAGATCCTGCTTTTTCTTTACAGATTGAATACAATTTTGATAAACAGAAGGGCCAGTACCACCAGAATAATCGGCCGGATAATTTTCGTTCCGTTTTTCAGAACCATGCCGGCTCCGGTATAGTGTCCTGCTATACTGAAAACAGCCGCTGCCAGTCCCAGCGGTAAGATCACCTGCCCGCTCACCAGAAAAGTCACCAGTGAAGCAATATTGGAACTTAAGTTCACGATCTTCGTGTAGGCAGCTGCTTCCATAGAAGTCATATGTGCGAGTCCCATAAAAATCAAAATCAGGAATGTACCGGTTCCAGGTCCGTAAAATCCGTCATAGATTCCGATCAGAAATGCACTGATCCAAGAGACCGCCATCTCTTTTTTCTCATCCAGCCTTTTCGTCTTCTCCGACACCAGTGAATTTTTTCTCAATACAAAAAATGCAACTACCGGCAGTACCACGATCAACACATACCGAAGAATTTTTTCATCTGTCAGAAGGCTGAGTCTTGTTCCGATATATGAGCCTGCCAACGCGCAGGCAACCGCAGGAATAGCCAGCTTCCAACGAATCTTAATCGATCTGCAGATCCGCACGGTGGAAATCAGGGTTCCAGATGCCGAAGACATTTTATTGGTTGCCAGTGCAAAATGCACCGGTACTCCTGCCAGCAGATAGGCCGGAAGCGAAATGAGTCCTCCTCCTCCTCCGATGGCATCTACAAAGCCTGCCAGAAATACCAGCGGACATACAAGCAAAAATGTAGCTAACTTCAGTTCCATGTCTTATAACTGTCTCTCTCTCAAATATTTCATATAATCCGATACCATCATGGCAATCTTGAAAATCATGGCATCTTCAAATTTGCGGATGTCAAGTCCGATGGTTTTCTGAAGTTTTTCCAGACGGTATACCAGCGTGTTCCTGTGTACAAACAGCTGTCGGCTCGTTTCCGAAAGGTTCAGATCATTTTCCATAAACTGATAAACTGTCGTCAAAATCTCCTCATCGAGAGAAGATGGATTGTAATCACCAAACACTTCTTTCAGGAACATCTCGCAGAGCGGAATCGGGAGCTGATAAATCAGACGTCCAATGCCAAGTTCTTCATATGTAATTACATTTTTCTCTTTATAGAAGATTGCTGCCACTTCCAGTGCCATCTTCGCTTCCTTATAAGAACGGGAAACTTCCTTTAAAGATAAGGCAATCGTTCCGCAGGAAGTACGGATATGGCATCTGGTCTCAACACTTACCGCATCTGTCAGCTCATGTGCCAGCTCTTCCATCTCCTTTTCCCCTTCCTGCTCTTCCAGTCTGCGGACTACAACGACGCAGTTTTCCTCCATTGGGGCAATAAAATCAGACGTTCTTCCTGACAGTGCATTTTTCAGAATATTCTGTATGTCAAATGCTTCACATCCGGTTCCTTCCACCAGAAGCACTGCCCAGCGGAACTCCGGTCCGATGTGCATCTGCTTCGCATAGCTGACAATATCTACAGGAAGCAGGTTGTCAAGGAGCAGATTGTGAATAAACTGATTTCTGTCCTCTCTGCTGTATCCCATCTCAAGAATTCGTTCCAGCTGTTTTACTGCAAGCTGTCCCATGGGGTAAATATCCTTGCTGTCCCCACTGACTGATAAAATATAGGTTGGCTCCTGAGCTCCTACCTTAAACAGATATCTCGTTCCTAGTGCCTGCATATCTGCTGCGGAATCGCAGAATGTATGAAATATATCCAATTCCGGAGCTTTTTCTTCTTCTCCGGCCACGCATGTACAATTTCGATCGTACAGTGCCATATTTAATCGCATAATGTTATGAAAGTCTTCCAGGCAATCCTGGAGCAGTCGATTCGAAACCATTCTTATCCCTCCTGTAATATTTTTCCAATTTTCTTCCATTTTCCATAAAACAGAATACCATCCTCTTTTCCAGTCCGCAAGAAAAAATGTAGAAAATTTCATAGTTTCATGGTATGGTAATCATAAAAATACATAAAAAGCAGGTAAATCGAATGAATAAAAAAGAAACCCTTGAAATCCGCAAGCAGTTCACCAATGAAAACTGCGCCATTACCCGTATCTGTGGCTGCTACGTAGATGCAGAAAAACAGATCCGCACAGAATTAAAGGAAGCTTTTCTCTCTCTTCCCGAGGAAGAAATTTTTAAATATTATGAAATTTTCCGTAAAACTCTTTCCGGAACTATCGGAAAAAATCTGCTCAACATGGAATTTCCTCTTGCTCAGGAAATGCCAGACGGCACTCAGAGCTGGCTTTTGAGACTCCGTGACAGCCGCCTGACCGATGACGTCCTGCTGGAAGAATTCTACGAAAAAATCATTAAAAACTATGCCTACGGGGAAAACTACTATATTATCCTGATTCATGCCGCTTACGATATCCCCAAAAAAGCAGAGGACGGCATGGAGATGTTCGATGCATCTGATGATACCTACGAATATCTCATGTGCAGTATCTGTCCGGTAAAACTTGATAAAGCCGGTCTCTGCTACAATGCGGAAAAAAACAGCATCGAAGATCGTTCCCGCGACTGGATCGTCCAGGCTCCTGACGCAGGATTCCTGTTTCCTGCTTTCAGCGACAGGAATACCGACCTGCACAGTATGCTCTATTACACAAAGAATCCCGAGAATCTTCAGCCTGCTCTTATGGAAGAGGTATTCGGCTGTCAGACACCGCTCTCTGCCAAAGGCCAGAAAGAGACCTTCACGGAGCTGGTAGCGGAAACCCTCGGCAGCACCTGTGATTATGAGACAGTTGTCAATATTCATGAAAATCTGAACGAGCTGATCGAAGAAAAGAAGGATCTTCCGGAACCGCCGACACTCACTGCCCCTGAAGTAAAAAATCTTCTGGCCAGAAGCGGCGCTTCCGAGGAAGTGCTTGAACATTTTGAAGAGCAGTACAACAGCACTGCAGGAGAGAAAACAGAATTTGTCGCTACCAATTTGACCAGCACGAAATCTATGGAAGTAAAGACACCGGACGTCATCGTAAAAGTCAGTCCCGAAAAAGCCGCTCTTCTGGAAACCCGCGTGATCGACGGCCGTTCCTATCTGCTTATTCAGATTGATGATGCCATCGAAGTCAACGGTGTTCCGGTGCAGGCCATCCGTGCTCCTGAGCAGAACGACTGATTCTGCTCACGTCAAACTGACGAATATTTTCAAAAAGTTTGATAAATATTTGTCAAATAAGTGCTTGATATTTTTTTAACGATGCCGTATACTAACGGACAGATACAGGATAACAACTTATTCATCCTAAGGAGGCATCACATATTATGAAAGTTATTTTCTTTGATTCCAAGACCTATGATAAAGAATCCTTCACAAAGGAACTCGTAAACTACCATGATGTGGAGGTCAAATTTTTAAGAACTGAACTGACGGTCAATACTGCTGAGCTTGCTCACGGATATGACGCTGTATGTGCTTTTGTAAGTGCCGACATCTGCGGCGAGACCATCGATATTCTTCACGAATGCGGGGTAAAATTTATTCTGCTCCGCTGTGCGGGATTCAATAACGTAGATATGGATACCGCTAAAAAATACGGTATCAAAGTATATCGTGTACCAGGATATTCTCCGGAAGCAGTTGCTGAGCACGCCATGGCACTGGCACTGGCTGTCAACCGTCATCTGCACAAAGCATATGTAAAGGTTCGTGAAAATGACTTCAGCCTGAACGGTCTGATGGGTATGAACTTCCACGGCAAGACCGCTGGTATCATCGGAACCGGTAAGATCGGCGCTGCCATGGCAAGAATCTGCCACGGATTCGGCATGAAGATCATCGCTTATGATGTATTCGAAAATCCGGCCATCAAGGAGTTCACTACTTATGTCACACTCGATGAGCTGCTTGCTCAGAGTGATCTGATCTCCCTGCACTGCCCGCTTATGGACAACACCTATCATCTGATCAATCGCGAGACGATCTCGAAAATGAAAGATGGTGTAATTCTGGTCAATACATCCAGAGGCGCACTTGTAAAAACCGACGACCTGATCGAAGGTATCCGCGCTCATAAATTCTTCGGTGTCGGACTTGATGTATATGAGGAGGAGACCCCGAACGTATTTGAAGACCGTTCCGATGAGATTCTGGAGCATTCCGTTACCGCAAGACTCCTGTCCTTCCCGAATGTTATGATCACTTCTCATCAGGGATTTTTCACCAGCGAAGCACTGGCAGCTATTGCCCAGACTACGCTGCAGAATATCCGCTTCTATGAGAACGGCGAAGAGACCCCGAACGAAGTGAAATAGTGATCCGGTTTTGCCGGACGATAAAAAATGGCTGCTGAGATTTATTTCAGCAGCCGTTTTTCATATGTTCTATTTTACTGCGATTGCCTCTACCTCGCAGAGCACTCCCTTCGGAAGATCTTTTACTGCCACGCAGCTTCTTGCCGGTTTAGATACAAAATATTTTGCATATACTTCATTGAATGCCGCAAAGTCAGCAATCTCTGCCAGAAAACATGTCGTTTTAACAACTTTGTCATAGCCGCTTCCTGCTGCCTTTAAGATCTCTCCTACATTCTTGCAGCTCTGCTCAGCCTGAGCAGCAATTCCTTCCGGAATGTTGCCAGTTGCCGGATCTACCGGAATCTGTCCGGATGTAAAAACCATTCCATTTACTTCGTATCCCTGGGAGTAGGGTCCGATTGCTCCCGGTGCTTTTTCTGTTGCGATGATATTCATGGATATCTCCTCCTCATGTGTGCGATTTTCTTCATTTTACTCCAGAGTTTTTAATTGCGCAAGCCTTGCGTACTGTTCTTCTTTTGTCTATACTGGTAAGAAAATGATTGGTTCACCTTTTCGATAGTAACTGCTGATATTTTCATTTTATGAGGATTATTATGAAAAAAAGCCTTTTTTGTATAGCGACCGCCCTTATGCTGACGGGATGTGCAGAATTTCTGCCGTCAGATGATGTTTTGGAAGTTGCACCGCAGTCTTTTCAGGAATATTTGCTGCGGCAGGAAAATGAACTGCAAGAAGGGTCTTCTTCTGAACTTCCAGATAATGAATATGATGCAGATAATTCTTCTGCGGAATCTGCGGTAAGTCCTGACACCGGCACAGATACGAATTCCGATTCCGCTGGAATCCGGCAGATTGCAGCTCAGATTTTTACTGATGATATGTCAGATTATGATAAGGTATTTGCCATCCACCAGTATCTGGTAACAACTGTGAATTATGATTACGACAATATGCAGGCCAATACGCTTCCTGACTCTGTCTTCACTGCGGAAGGTGCCCTGTTTGATCATCTGGCTGTCTGCGAAGGTTATGCCCGGGCATTTTCCGCACTCTGCGAGCAGGCAGATCTCACGGAACTGATGATCTCCGGCACTGCTGACAATGGGAGCGGCACCATCTCCCATGCCTGGAATCAGGTGCAGGTCGACGGCATCTGGTACAATATGGATGTCACCTGGGATGATCCACTGGTAGAAAATCAGGTAGTCTCCGACGGCTCCAATATCGTCTATGATTATTTTCTGGTACCTGATTATATTATGGAAGAAACTCATCAGGCCGAATACCCGGAAGAGCGCCACACCTGCAATGATGACCGATATCTTGAATCCAACCGTCAGCTGACGATTGCCCCTTACCTGAAAGAACCTTATTTCTTTCCCTCTTCTGATACAGAAATCTGGGAAGTTGCATATTCCTGCCTGACATCTGATATTCTGGAGTTCCAGATTGTATGTGACATCCCCACGGAAAAAGCCCAGTCGAAAATGAATCTGGTTCTTGACCAGACGCAATATGCCATGGAACAGATTCCTCTTTACGGCCAAATCTCCGTTAATGCACAGTATGGAATTGCCGATTACGTGATTGTGACCGTGACGGTGAGTCCGGAATAGCAGAGAATGTATGAAAGAAATCTATATGAAAAAATCAGTCCTTCTGAATCAGTTAAAAGAAGCTGTTTCCAGAGAAGAATATGAAAAACTGATGGCAGATACTATTTCAGATATCAGCCAGTACAACCGCCGCACCATGCTGGAAATCATGGACAGCACGGAAGCTCCGGAAGGAGAAGTCTCCTCCGATCAGATCGCTGCTCTTAAAAATACGCTGAAAGCTTACCTTGGAACCTATATGGCAGATCATCCGGAAAGCTGGAAATGGATCATCCTTCCCTGCATCTATCTCTGTTTTGTCTGTCTGCTGCCGCTACATCCGCAGGAGGCTGTGCATTATACCACAAAGCAGGAGGAAGATACTACGTTGTACTTCTGTCCTATGAGAGAAGACGTGCCGGGAAGTGTCTGTCATTTTTGCGTGTGCCGGAAGCAGGCATAACTCCTCGGGGATTGGCTATATGCCAGTTCTGTCATTATATCTGCCCAACTAGAATTTATTTTGGTCTAATCTTAAGCACTTGGCAAACTACTTTCCAGACACAAACTTCCCGAGGATGTCAAGCCATTGCTACAAACTTTTTGACCTTTTTTCCTCGATTTTTCCAATAAAACCGTTGTTTGGGAACAGAGGACGTTATATTGTTGTCACAAAATCAGCAGGGAGGATGTAACGTCATTGCTACAAGTTCAGTAGTAGTGGACGTTACATTATTGCTACAAATCAAGTCAGTGATTTCCACTCCACCTCCACTCTCCCGTCATCATACACATATATTCCCTGCACATATTCTTCCAGCATCTCTCGTGTCAGCTTCTCATAGCCTAAATACTTCAACATTTGCTCCACCGGAATATTCTTTTTCATCAGGATTTCTTTCTCGTCGTTTATCAACTCATCCAGTTCCTGTACACGTTTCTGCAGTCGTTCTCTTTCTTCTTCCAACTGCTTCTTGGCTTCCATAAACTGGTTCTGGTTCATCTGTCCCTCGTGATACTTCTCGTAGTTCTGGCGGTTCTGGATTTTTATTTGTTCTTGACACTTTTCACAATCTGCACTTTCCGTCTTATAGGCTTCTATACTGTCCTCATGCTGTTTTCTCATGGATTGCTGCATCTGTTCTTGGCTGATATTCTGACGTAAGTAAGCCTTTATTTCTGCCAGCACGATATGCTCCAGCATTTTGTTATCCGCTTTCCCGGCAAAACACGCTGTATCTTCTTTTCCTTTACTGTAAGCACAGCTATAAAGGATATGACCATGAACAGGACTGCTTGAAGTCAGACTTCTGCGACAATTCCCGCATTTTACATAGCCACCTAATAGTGTTGTTTCCCTGTCAAATTTGCTTTTCTTGGTGTATCTGATCTGCAGAGACTGTGCTTTCTCAAAGACCTCTTTTGATACGATCGGCTCGTGATGGTTTTCCATCACTTTCCACTGATTTCTCGGCACTGGTACTTCTTTCCCTGTTCCGGGATCTGGAATCTTTGTCTTTCCATAGACCATACAGCCTATATAAGTCTTATCATCCACAATCTTCCGTATCATATCACTCGTCCACTGCAATCCTCTTGATGCAGCTTTCTTGCTGTCTGATTTCTGTCGTCTGCTCATAGACTGCAAGGGAGTCAATACACCCTCTTCATTGAATAACTTACAAATCTCCATCTTGGAATATCGCTGATTGGTCAGTTCAAATACTCTGCGAATCACTTCCGCTTCGTCCTCTACAATCACCAGTTCTTTCTTATTTTCAGGATTGATTCGATACCCATACGGTGCAGAGCCACAGCAATACTCACCTTTTCCTCGTCTGGTACTGACTGCCGCTTTTACCTTTACGGACTGGTCTTTCACATAAAAATCTGCTATCAGTCCTTTAAACTGTACTTCAATATCCGAACTCTTTCCCTTATAATCTTTAGAATCATATCGGTCTGAGATAGAAATGAATCGTACTCCCAGGAATGGAAAAATCTGTTCCAGATAAGTTCCCATCTCAATATAGTTTCTGGCAAAACGTGAAAAATCTTTTACTACAATACACTGCACTTTATTCTCCCTGGCAAGTTCCAGAACCTGCTTAATTGCCGGACGTTCCATACTGGAACCAGAATATCCATCGTCGTAGAACTCCTGAAAGGGCATAGCCACCAGTTCAGGAATATTGGAAATATAATCTTTTACCAGTTTTCTCTGATTAATAATGCTGTTACTTTCTCCCTCTGAGTCATCTTCCATGGAAAGGCGGTAATATCCAATAATCAGTTTCTGATCACTCATGTTCTACCGCCCCCTTAAACCCGAAGTTGATTTCCAGTTTGCCATCACCATATAGATACATACTTTCAATCAAGCCTTCTGCAAATTCCGCATTGATTCTGGTTGTCCCATCCAGCTCCAGCAGGCTTCGTAAAAATCTGGCTTCTTCTTTCTGCTGTTTTTCCAGCTTTCGTATGGTCTGCTCTAAAGACTTCTTTCTCTCTTCGCAGAACTCTTTCCAGCTATTACGGTCATCTTTCATTTCTATATAGGCTTCTTTGGAAAGTTCCCCCTCTTTATATTGCATAAATGCCTGTGCCAGTTTTTCTGAACGTTTTTCCATATCTACATCCAGTTTTCTGATTTCTGTTTGAACTTCTTTGATTTTGGAAAGAAATACCACACTGCTTATAGCAGACATATCCTTTTTCCGTAAGCCAGATAACTGAAACTGTCTGGTCAGCTCCGAGCGGACAATTTTCTGCAATTTTTCTTCAGAGATAGATTTATGACTACATTTCCTTTCATCCCGATACTGAGCAGCGTTGCAAAAATAATACACATTGCCTCTGTATCTGCGTGTACACATTTTCCGCTTGCAGTCTCCACAATAGAATACATTATAAAATGCTCTTTCATCCTCTTCCCATCCTGCCGTAGTTTTTGTTGTTTTCTGTTGTGCTGCTTTTAACCTGACTTGTGCTTTGTCAAACAGTTCTCGGCTGATAATCGGCTCATGGGCATTTGGCGTAATAATCCACTGGCTTTCATCCAGTATATCACACCATTTTTCACCTCTTTGAAATCTGGATTCATATTTTCTCTGAACCAGATCACCATAATAATTATTTCGGTTCAACACCGCACGTATCGAAGAATTTCCCCACTGATGAAGCTTTTCTCCGTCCTTACAGTACACATGATGATATTGGTTATAGTCTGAAATACGATGTACTCCATCCTCAAACAGCCTGTCAATAATACTCTGTATACCATCTCCAGAAGCATATTCTTCAAAAATCCTACGGACAATCTTTGCAGATTCCGGTTCCACAATCAACTTATAAATCCCATTTACCTTTTCCACACGATATCCGTATGGAGCTGTAGATCCCACATATTCACCATTTTTCTGTGCAATACGTTTCGCAGCCCGTTCTTTTGCAGAAATGTCTTTCGCATAAGCATCATTCACAAGATTTTTGATATTCATGGATAATTCCTGATTCTTAGCACCAGGTGCAAATGAATCATAGTTGTCACATACAGAAATAAACCGTACTTTCATAAAAGGAAGAATCTTTTCCAGATAGTTACCAGTTTCGATGTAATTTCTTCCAAATCGTGAGAAATCCTTTACCAGAATACAGTTTATTTTACCTGCCCTGACATCATTCATCATCCGTTCAAATCCCGGTCTGTCAAAATTTGTTCCAGTTTTTCCCAGATCAGAATAAATGTCATATACAGCAATCTCATACTCTCTGTCTGGATTTTCATTGTGCTTCTGAATGAATTCTTTTATCAGCGTAACCTGTGTTTCAATAGATTCCGACTTTTTTTCATCACTGTCTACGGATAATCTGGCATAAATTGCAGCCATACATACCGGAATCCCAAGAACTTTCTTCTCTGTGTTTTTCTTATATCTTTTTGCTGTCCTTGCCATTTATCCCACCTCTTTCCTGCACTCTGTCCGGTGTTCCGCATAAAACCGTCTTATGACTTTCATTTTCTCAATCATATCCTGATAACGGATGTGAATTTTAATTTGCTTATTTTCATAAATATAGATTTTATCTACGGTCAGTGCCAGCAATGTGCGATCCAGTTCTTTGATTTCCAGTGATTTCTTCCAGTCCTCCAACTGAACAGTTGCAGACACTCCACCCTCAAACATTTGCTTTACCAGCTTTTTCTGATTTTCAATCATCTGCTCCAGTTCTTCACATTTTCTTCCGTAACTTTCCCGAAAATCATCAAACTCCTCTTTACTGATCAGTCCCTCTTTCAAGTCATCACCCAAAGATGCTTTCAGACTGTAATAGCGGTTATATTCTTCCTGTAACTTACTAATCTGTGTATCATAACCAATTACCTGATCGTAACTGACTTGCATCTCACAAAGTTCTTCCATAATCATCTGATAGTCTATAAAAAGTGCCGTATATGCCTGAATCTCTTTCAACACAATTCTTTTCAGCACCTCTTCCGGAATACTGTGTCTGGTACAATCTCCACCTTTATTCTTTGTCTGGCAGATATAAAAAGCTTTTTTCTTCCCCTTATACTGATTTACCCTGCGTATCATCGGTGTCTTGCAATCTCCACAAAACACAAATCCCGAAAAAAAGTTTGCACTGTCTGATGTTTTTGATGCTCTGCCATCATATTGAAGCAGCTTCTGCACTACGTCAAAATCATTTTGCCTGATAATTGCCGGATGCGTATTTTCTACTTTCACCCACTCTGCTTCTGGCTTATCCAAACGTTGTTTTACCTTGTAGCTGATTCGTTCCTGCTTGCCCTGTACCATGTTTCCAATATAGACTTCATTTGTCAGAATCCTTTTGATCTGCACTGCCGACCATTTCGGTGTGTCTGAGCTGTGAAATCCAGAATTATAATTCTCGCCATTTGCCTTTTTATATTCTTTTGGCGACTGCACATGACGTACATTCAGTTTTTCTGCGATTGCTCCAAGACTGAACCCATCAATTTTCCATGAAAATATTTTTCTTACAATATCTGCTGCATAAGAATCAATCACCAGACAGTTCTTATTCTCCGGATCTTTGCAGTAACCATACGGGGCAAATGCTCCAATAAATTCACCTTTTTCACGTTTGATTTTCTGATGGCTTCGCACTTTACCGGAAATGTCCCGGCAATAGCTTTCATTTACAAAATTTTTGATTGGAACTACAAATGACTTCTCTGAAAAATCTGCTGTTTTACTGTCGAACTGGTCTGTAACTGAAATAAAACGCACATTTAAAGCCGGGTAGGTCTTTTCGATCCATCGCCCGGCTTCTATATACTCTCTTCCGAATCTGGATAAGTCTTTTACAATCACACAGTTTACTTTTCCAGCTTCTATATCAGTTGTCATTCGTTTAAACTCAGGTCGGTCAAAATTTCCTCCTGAGTATCCGTCATCCACATATATATCAAAGATCTGAATATCCGGCTGGCTTTTTACAAAGCTCCGAAGTAACTCTCTCTGATTTGCAATGCTGTTGCTCTCTGACTTCGCACCTCCCTCTTCCATATCATCTTTCGATAACCGAAGATACAATGCAGCATCGTACATATCTGGCATATTCATTTGCATTTGTTCCATTTTACATCGCTCCCAACTTACTTATTCCATTGAATTTGAAGTCAGAAACCATGTATCACGTTCATTTTCCCTGACTTCACATTAACATAACATCTGTAGCTTCGCAAGATATTTTTTCAAGACTTGCATCTAATACATCAACTCCGTTCTTTTTCTTAGATAATCACTGATCGCATCTGTAGCATCCATTTCTCCTGTCATTTCCACGACTACCACATACCCTTCATTCATGTGAGCATACGGCTGATCGCCAGATTTATCCAGAAAAGTTTCCACTTTTTCAGAAATAGCTTTATCCATATCAGGAATTAAATCTTCAATGTCCTTTAACTGCTCCAGATTAACACTGGAATCTATTACTGACTGATTCACCATGATGCTCACCTCTTTTCCAACATATTCTTTGTATCAGTTGTCCTATACCTGCAATTTTCTCAATTGCATCACCTTACCTTTTCGTATTTTGTTCTCACAGTTTATCTATTGTTATAGCATTGCATATTCCGTTCGGCGTGTTGGCTTCCATTCGTATAATCTGCTGTCAGCGTTACTGCCAACCTCTATCAGAATATTTCTGAATGCTGGTAGCTTCTTCGCAAACTTACCAGCCGTTTCCGGAGTATCTTTGACGCTCGCCCGTAAAATCCTTTACAGGGTTATGGCATCTGTGGAATCAGATTATACAGCTCATGTAATTTTCAAGGTACAAAAGAGAGTTTTTTGAATATCCTTTCACTTATTACAGCCTAGAAACACCAAAATGTTGTTCTCTTCAAAAAAATCCTCTCACTAATAAAGCCTGACAGAATGATTTTACCAACCTAATTTTGCAATAATTTGCAAAATATATTTATCCTCATCTGCACATTCGCTTTCATGCGAACCTTTATTATACTGCCATTTTAATTCGCTTTCATGCGAATGTCAAGTGCTTTATTCGCTTCAATGCGAATCTTTCTGTTTACATTCCTTGTTTTTGGTAGTAAAATGGATTTATCAAAAAGAAAGTTGGAAATTTGGTATGACAATCGGTGATAAAATAAAAAAAATCCGGACATTCCGGCATATGACGCAGGCAGAACTTGGTGCTGCCCTCGGTTGGGGTGATAAAGGTGCAAACCGCCTAGCCCAATACGAAACAAATTACAGGGTTCCCCGTAAAGATCTTGTAACTGAAATGGCTAAGATTCTGGATGTAAATCCACTGGCACTACACGAACCGACTACTATGGATGCATCTGAACTTATAGAAATCCTATTCTGGATTGATGAATTTAACCCAGCAGCTATTAATCTCTTTCAGTTAGAAACCTATCCGGGTGAAAAATGCAATTCCAGTGAGGATACCGCTGTCCGTTATCATGATTCTGATAACTGGCCGGCTCATCCACCTGTTGGTATGTGGTTCAATTATGGAGTTCTCAATGATTTTATGAAAGAATGGGTTCTCAGAAAAGAAGAATTGAAATCCGGTAAAATTACCAGAGATGAGTATTTTGAGTGGAAAATTAACTGGCCACAGACCTGTGATGGGTGTGGGAAATATGAGCCGAAAAGACAATGGCGATCTGCAAATGCAGAACTTAGTGAAACTTAGCAAAACTTAAATTTATTATGTTTTTTCTCTTTAACCAAAGAAAAAAGCACTGAAAACCATTAGTCCAACGGTTTTCAGTGCTTTTTTCATATTGCTCTATTGAATTTTCCTCATTCCACCTATACAAGTGAAACTTAGAGAAACTTAAATTAAATCTCTTTCAGACAATTCAATTTGGATATTCTCCAACTGTGGATTATTTCTCAGTGGGCCAGTTTCCAGCTTACTGCCTGCTGCCTTGCATCCACAAATCTCTTATAAATGCCTTCCTGCTTCATTAGTTGCTCATGTGTTCCCTGCTGTACAATTCTTCCTTTGTCAACAACCACAATCTGGTCTGCATGTCTGACCGTTTTTAATCTGTGGGCAATCATAATAATCGTTTTTTCCTTTGTAAGTGCATCTACTGCATCCATCAGCTCCTTTTCATTCTCTGGATCAACATTTGCCGTCGCTTCATCCAATATGACGATTGGCGCATCCTTCATAATCGCTCTGGCTATCGAAATACGCTGTTTCTCACCACCGGAAAGTGTGGCTCCTCCTTCTCCGATCACTGTGTCATATCCATTCGGAAGTTTGCTGATGAAATCATGACAACATGCTTTCTTCGCCGCTTCCACCACTTCCTCATGACTTGCATCCTGGCGTCCGAATTTAATATTATTCTCAATGGTGTCTGCGAACAAATACACCGACTGAAATACAAATGAAAAATTACGCATCAGACTGTTCATGCTGTAGTCTTTTACATTCACACCTCCAAGTGTCACTTCCCCGGAATCCACATCCCAGAACCTGGCAATCAGATTGCAAAGTGTTGATTTTCCTCCACCAGATGGTCCAACGATTGCTGTCGTCGTTTTCTGCGGAATAGAGAGCGATATATCATCAATGATCTTCCGTTTGTCATAAGAAAACGAAACATTAGAAAGTCTAATATCGTAATTTTCCGGCTGTATTTCTTTACCGTCGATATCCATGGTATCCAGCTCCAATATTGCATTTGCTTTATCTACACATACGCTTACCACATGTAAAAGAGATGAATAATTTCCTGCACATTCCAGACTGGCATAAAGCATAAATGCTGAGATTGTCATACCAATTGCATAGACCGCACTCATAGTTCCATTAATATAAAAATATGCACTGCATGCTACGATTACTGCACCTGTGGTTTTTGTTATGACGCTTTGCAGAAAATGATAAGGGACAAACAACATCTCCATCTTTGTATTAATCTTTTCGCATGCTTCATTTGCATCATTTAATCTTTTTGCCTGTTTTCCAAGCAGGTTGTATGATTTTACTTCTGATATTCCCTGCAGATACTCCATGATCTGATTTACAAGCTCTGTATCGCATACCACTTTTTGCTCTGAATCGTTTTTCCCTGCATTCTGCATCACAGCATTTACACCAAAGAAAATAAGCACTCCTGCTGCAGCTGTCAGTCCAATTCTCCAGTCAAAAAGAAACAGCATAAGAATGATCATGGATGTTTCCAGAATTCCCTGCATGGTCAGCATAACCACTCTCGCAGCTACATCGCCAAGTGTTTCCATTGTATTCGTCGTAATAGAAGAAATTTCCCCGATGCTGTTGGCATTAAAATATCCCATCGGCAGATAACGCAGATGCTCTGCAATTTTGATTCTCATAAAAGCACTCGCATTATATCCGCCTTCTGTCTGAAGCACTGTAGAGTATCTCTTACAGATGACATCAACTACAATTGCAATCACCATGATTGCAATTGAACCACCAATATATTTTCCTATTGGTTTTCCACTCATCAAACCAATCAATATGTACATAATAGCCGGTATCTTCATTGCTGAAGCGAGAGCCTCTATAAGTCCGATCACTATCGACAGTTTAAATTTATTACCATTTTCCCTGCCTGAAAAACGAAAGAATTTTGCCAGAATTCCAAACATATCATTCTCCCTCCTTCACCGTATCTTTTACAGAAATATGGGCATCCCACATTTCCTTATAAAGCGGGCATGACATCAGTAGTTCCTCATGTGTACCATGTGCTGTTACATTTCCATCATTTACGACAAAGATCTGATCACTGTCCTTAACGGTAGAAAGCCTGTGTGCGATTACGATCAGTGTCTTCCCTGCTACCAGTTTTGCAATAGAATTCTGCAGAATCGCCTCATTTTCCGGATCCGTATAAGCAGTTGCCTCATCAAGAATTACAATCGGAGCATCCTTCAGCATTGCCCTTGCAATGGAGATACGCTGCCTCTCTCCTCCTGACAGATGTCCTCCTGCACCTCCTACAACCGTATCAAATCCGTTCTCAAGCTGCATGATAAATTCATAGCATCCGCTTTTCTTTGTCACCTCGATGATCCGTTCATCTGTAGCCTCCGGATTTCCCTGTCTGATATTTTCACGTACCGTTTCATTGAACAGATAATTATCCTGTGCAACATATGCAATTTTCCGATTAAAATCTGCAAGCGACATTTCTTTGACATCAACTCCACCGATTTTAATACTTCCGGAATCCACATCCCACAAGGACGCAATCAGCTTTGCGATGGTTGACTTACCGCTTCCGGAAGGTCCTACGATTGCATTTACCGTTCCTGCTTTTAGCTCCATAGTTACTCCATGCAGAATCTCTTTGTCGTGATAACCAAACCTGACATTTTCAAGTGTAACGGAGTTATCTTTTGGAACACTTTTACTTTTCTCTGGACGTTCAAGCTCCGGCTGTTCCAGAATTCCTGCCACTTCACCAACAATCACTCCGATCTTGCCAAGATCATCTGTATAGGAACCCACTGTGATCAACGGTCCAACGATTCCAAGTGATAAAATAATGCAGATGACAAAATCTGAAATCGCAAGTGTTCCATTGGCTACATAATGTGCCCCAAACGGCAATACCGTAAGAAGCGTATAAGGTGTGACCACCATCATCAGTCCATGAAAAATCGAGCACCGTTTCATCCAGGAAATAAAGGAATCTGCATAAGCCATAGCCGCCTTTGTAAATTTTGCATAAGAACTTTCTGTCTTTCCAAATGCCTTGATCACTTCGATTCCGTCAATATATTCCACTGCCGCATCATTCAGATCTTTTGTTGTCTGAACCGTTCTCTCGAAGCTTGGTTTAAAATCCAGCATCATTCCAAAATAGGAAAGAAATCCCACTATAACCGGCACCAATGACCAGAGTGCCAGTCTCCAGTCTGTCAGGAAGAAATAAATCAAAATCACAATCGGTGCCAGCAGATTGGACGTGAATTCCGGGACAATATGCGCCAGTGTTGTCTCGATACTGTCGATTCTTTCCACCATAATATTTTTAAATGTACCGGAAGGTGTGTCTTTCACATAGCCAAGAGGTACCCACGCCAGCTTGTCACAGCAGGATTTTCTTATATTTGCAAGTACTGCAAACGTTGCTTTATGTGACAATGCTGTCGAAAGTGAATGAAGCAGTTCTGCAATGATAAACGATAATGCAATCAGAACCGCTTTTGCAAGATATATTTCAAACTCCTTTTCACCATTTAAAACCAGCTTTACTATATCTGCAATAATAAAATACGGCAAAATCTTAAAAATCACATTTCCGATTGCAAGTAACACACTCCATACATAGGCAATTCTTTTTTGTCCGGCCCATGTCAGGATCCAGCTGACTGCCGACTTCTTTTTTTCTTTCACATTCGTTCACTCCTTACTTTGGTTTTATTGTTGTTTCTTTCATTAGTTTATTCTAACTCATATATAATAAAATAGGTGGCTTACTGGCATTAGCCACCTGATTTACATTAGTTATACCGGGAATTCAATATTCCACAATCGTTCCCAGCCACCTGTATTGAATTCTTTCAGCTGATGCACATTTTTCTTTGCAGTCTCTCTATCTATATCATGCTCAATGATCTGAAATACTGATGAAAAAAATCCCGTATAGATCATATGCATAAGGCTTTCCTCTACAATCGGTATTTTCACACCGTTCTCTTTCATCTTTTCCATATATTTCAGGCTGGACTTCATTTCCCGCTCTACCATATTGTGTATGAATAGTTCAAATTTTCCACTGTCTCCACATTTCAACAATAATCTGAAATTATCATAATGATCATAAATATAATCAACCATCTGCTCCATTCCGTCACTGGATGTATACGACATATTCCTTGTCTGATCACTGGCCGAAAGCTTTTCAAACTCCTCAACGATCTGATCATAAATCTGATAAATGTGTTCCATATAGGGATCTGTCAGTGCATCAAAAAGTGCCTCTTTCGTCGGATAATATTTGTAAAATGCACCAGTAGTAAGTCCGGCATCTTTTACAATGTTTCTTAAAGATGCTCCGGTCAGACCATCTTTCAGGAAATGTTTTCTGGCTGTATTTAATATATTTTTTTGTGTATCTTCTGCTTTTGTCGACATTCTTTTCGTATCCTCTAAAGTTCTTTCCAAAAATATAACAGTGCTATATAGCACTGTTATATTTTAACTCATTACAGGAATTTGTCAAGTCTGCTGTTTCGATTTTTTATTTTCCCGTGTATTCAATTTTCACTTAGCAGATGCATCTGTAGTTTGATTTTGCCGTCGTCACACCACATGATTCTCTTCAGCATCTTTCCTTTTGACCAATATAAACTTTTCATTGCTATATATAAGAACGGAACCATGATTTTGCGTGTTGCCTTTCCAATTTGTACAAACTGTCCACCATCAAAAAATACATGCTTTAACGGTATTTTTGCCTATGTCAGAAATGCCATGGCAAGATCTGCACCAATCGAAGATGCAACTACAAATTCTATTTCTTTGATTCCATGTTTAAGCCTCCTCTTTGACTTTTTCAAAATCTACTGTCTGTTCCTTCATAGAAATTTTTACCACCTTAAAACCATACTGCAAAAGTTCCTTTTTGAATGTAAGGAACGAATGATCTATAGGCACTCCGGCAATGTTTTCAATTTCAGCAAAAGTCAACTTGAAATCGTCTGTTTTATTTTTATTGATCCACTTCCATAAAGGATTATATTTGCTCATAATTATCATTCATCTACTTTCCAAAACTATTTACGATATCCTTTACCATCAGTCAGATTTACTCCACTTGCCACAACACTTTCCCTGCATAAAATATTTTCTTATCTTCTCCATTCCTTCTGCATCCATCTGATACTGATCTGCAATAGTTCCATTTTCAAAATGAATGACGTCAGTGCAACACTCTATAATCAGTTCCAAATCATGTGTGATCACATAAACCGAAATTCCGGTATCCCACACTTCTCTTAGAACCTCTGCAACCTCCAGCATATGCTTATGATCAAGACCACTGGTTGGTTCATCCAAAAACAGCACAGAGCGCCCAGAGGCAATTGCAGATGCGATAGCCACCCGCTGCTTCTGACCTCCGGAAAGTGACATTGGATGACGGTCTTTGACTTTTATCAGATCCAGCATTTCAAGAAATTTGTCTGCTTCTTTCTCATTTTCTTCTTTCATGCTGATCATAACTTCATCCTGTATTGTCTCTGTAAAAAGCTGATGGTTTACTTCCTGCATGACCATATAACAGGCTTTCAGCCTTTCTTTTGGTCTGTAAGTTTTTCCATTCCAGATGATTGTGCCACATTGTTTTTCCAAACCACAGAAACAACGGGAAAAAGTAGATTTTCCAGCTCCATTATTGCCCGTAATTGCGACAATCCGATTTGCCGGAATCTCACATTCTCTGATATATAAAATCTGTGGACCATTCTTATATGCAAAATTAAAATCATGAAGCTCCATTGTGGTTCTTTCTGATATCAACATCTCTGGCATAAGGAGATTTTCCAGAACATAAGCCCGCAGTCCCATCTCTCCCCGCTTTTCTTCTGTCAGATTTTCAAACTCTGTGGCTGAATAATCCTGAATAATCTGTCCCTCTTTCATATAAATAAACCGATCCGCCAGCCCACGCAGATAATACAGGCGATGCTCCGATATAATAATCGTTTTTCCCTGTTCCTTCCAGTGAGCGATTATTCTTCGCAGATCCATGATTGAAGCTGCATCCAGATTAGAAGAGGGTTCGTCCAGGACAAAAATATCCGGTTTCATGATAGAAACCCCTGCACAGGCAATCTTCTGCTTCTCTCCACCTGAAAGCTGAAAAATATTGCGTCCAATCAATTTTTTCAGATGCAGCTCCTGAATTGTAGCCTGCAATCGATCTTTGATTTCTTCCTTTGGCATTCCAAGATTTTCACATCCAAAAGTAATCTCGCTTGTTGTATCTACATTAAAAAACTGTGACCGTGGATTTTGAAAAACACTTCCAACAATTTTTGCTGTATCATACAGTGGCTGCTGCGAAACATTTATCCCATTTATCCATATCTCACCAGTTAATTTTCCTTCATAATAATGTGGAATCAACCCATTGATCATTCGAGTGAGTGTTGTTTTTCCACAACCGCTCTCCCCACATAGCACAATAACCTGACCATCTTCTATCTCCAGATCAATATCCCGGATTCCCACAGAATATTCATTATTTTCTCCATATGTAAATGTTGCATGATCTATTTTTATCATAATGTACTACCTCAAAAAAACAATATACTGATGCAAAAAGAACAATATAAAGCATGCAAAGCAAACAACAATGGCAATAAAATCCTGTACATGAAAGCCAATCTCGCAGACATTGGTTCTTCTGATCGGTGCACCAAGTCCCCTTGTTAGAGCTGCTGCAGACAGCTCATCACCAATTTTTATTACGGATACCATCAATGGTATCAGCCGGTATTCAATCATAAGGAATGGATTTTTACCACCAAAACGGATATTTCTCATTTTCATTGCATCCCGGATTGCCTGATATTCTTCCTTGATTGTAGGAAAGAAACGGAAAATAACTGACAACGGTATAATGATTTTTTCTGTGACATGCATCCGCTCCATTGCACTGATAAACTCACTTACAGATGTAGAAGAGATCAGATATGCACCTGTCATAATTCCCGGTGCAAAACGCGTCATAATTGATGTTGCTGCCAATACCAGAAAAGAAATCATACCACTCCAAACATTCAATGCCAGCCGCTCCAGTACAAAGCATACCGCATAGAGAACTGCATATTTACCGGCTGTTTTGAATTTGTGCTCTGACAAAATCAATGCAAATGGTATAAGGCTTAGTATTGGTTTTACTATATTCATGATTCCATCATTGCTGGTACTGAACATCAATGTTGTAATCGTTATAAGCATAAACAATTTTGTTCTAGGATCTAAAACAATTCCATTTCTGCTGTCAACAGTAGCAGATAATATCTCATCCATTACACGATTCCTGCTTTTACAAAGTGTTTTTTGAGCAACGCTTTTCCAATCATTCCTCCAATGATTGCGCAGATAAAGATACCTGCAATCACAAGAACAATGCTCCACATAGGCATGACAGCCATTACTTTATCTGCATACTCTTTACCAAAACTGGCTGCGAAGCTGGCTCTTGAATCTTCTACCATGAAGTACATTGGAATATATGTACCAACCATCCAGAGACTGAATACTGCATATCCAATCAGGCTCCTTTTAGCACTTTTATAATTGCCAAATTTCAGAATCAAATCTCCCAGCAGCCCAAAGATAAGCCCCAAAGGTACACCCCAATATCCCATTCCGGTAAGTCCCATCAAAAGGCCACTCAGAATTGCCATCAGCGTTACCATACCAAACTTCTTTACCCTTGTCAGGAATAACATAAATGGAATTCCTGTGATCAGTGTCCACAATGCACCAAGAATCGGAAGAAATATCGGAACAAATCCAATCGGAATTGCCACACAACATCCGAGTACAAAATAAAGGACTGTGAAAAGTCCCAGATTAATCAGGTCCTTCGCCTGTAATTTGTTATTCATACAGAATACCTCCCTTGTATAATTAGCTCTATCTAACTACTCCATAAAATACCATATGTTTTGTTATATCTCTACAACCAAATATCATTTTAGCTCCAAACAGCATTGGGTTTTATTGTTGACTCTGCTCTCTTCAAATCCTATAATATTATCTGTTACAGGGCAAAAGTACTTATATCAGGGAGATCTTCTATGAAAATTAACGACGTGATCCAAAAATGCATCAAAATACCGGGTATATCCATAAAACAGGCTGAATATAGTATGGAGCTTATATTAAATACGAAGGAAGGTAAAGGTTCGATGACCTTTTTTTCACTTTTCCCCGGTCTGTCTCTGGCATATATTTTTATAAATTCTCCAACCTGGACGGCTCCCGACCTTCGATCAGACAGCTCCATTACAAAAGGTCCATTGCTTCTTAACTATTGTGTGACAGGTCGTTGTGAAATGATCCTAAACAGCAAAAATTTTGTCTACATCAAAGACAGAGAACTTTCTCTCACAGAATGCTTTGCCCAAAAAGAATATGTTTATCCAAGGCGCATCTATGAGGGGCTTGAATTCTTTATTGATATAGATACATTTACTTTAGAAAATACATGGGTACAAAATGAATTTAGCATTGATTTCAGAAAAATCTCAGAGATGTTTTGTCCTCATGGAAGCACTTATATATCGACAGCGGCCCACGAAACTGAGGAAATTCTCAAAAAACTATGGGAATTATATGATTTTCCGGCCTCTTTTGCAGTCATTCAAATGAAAATATATACGCTCGCTTTATTCTCAGTACTACAAAATTTGGAGGCTATCCCTAAGTCTCAGGCCTGCACTTTCTTTACTGAATCTCAGGTTAATATTGCTAAAAAGGTCGAAAATATCATCACCTCAGACCTAAGGCAGCATCATCCTGCGTGGGAATTGGCTGAATATTTTTCTATCAGCGAAACCAGTCTAAAAAATTATTTTCGCGGTGTTTACGGACAGAATATTTCTGTCTATCTGCGTGAAATGCGTATGAATAAAGCAGGCGAACTGCTTGCCTCAACACGACTGTCTGTAGCTGAGATTGCAGCACAGGTCGGATATCTGAATCAGAGCAAATTCGCCTCTGTGTTTAAAAAGCATTTTGGTGTATCACCTTTGGAATATCGCCGCACCAGACATTTAGACTCCTAAACTCTCCATTTTGTTGCCTCTCTTCTTTCAACAATAAAATGACGATAAATCCCATCCTGTCTCACAAGTTCTTCATGTATTCCCTGCTGTACGGTTTTCCATTCTCCAGAACGAAAATCCGTTCAGCTTTCTGTACTGTTTTTAGGCGGTGTGCAATCATAATAACAGCTTTATCATTTGTCAGGTACCATCCACTGGTCATTAAAATGACAAATTACATACAATAAAACTTCTTCCGAAGATATATTCTGAGTAGCATGATACCCATATTAATGAGTATAAATAGCAAAATCAAATTCACTGGCAGATATTTTCTAGTTACATCTCCAAGCACTGTTATTCCTGAAAGACTTCCAATTAAAAACATCTGTGAAATTTCATCCCACATTTTTTTGTATCGTTTTATTGCTTCTATAATCATTACTATCATAATTGCCAATATAAAAATTATAGCTACGATTGCCAAAATCCTGATAACCCAGGCTTCTCCCCCCGTATAAGCTATTTTTTGATTGAACCCATTATCATAAGTCGGATATACCAACCATTCACAAAATCGAACATACCATGTGAATGGAATCCTAAAAAAATCTATGAAATCATGCTGAAAAGCACCATTCTGTATGATTGCAAACAGGATTACTGTAATGTATCCTATTCCCCAGAAATATTCTGCGTCCCTCATTTTTTCGGTTCTGGACTTTACTTCTTTTTTCGTTTTACGGATTTCCATCTCTGCACGTTTCTTTTCATTACGGGCTTTTGCTTCTGCCTGTTCCATCTTTTTCTCTGCTTCTTTCTGTTTCTTCTGTGCATCATCTACTGCTTCAACAGATGATTTATTAACCTGTATCTGCAATTTAGAGTTCTGGTCCCGAACGTCTTTTATTTCTTCTTCGAGCTGCTCTTGCTCGCTCCTGCTCTTCAAGCCGTTTCTGTTCCTTAAATCGTCGTTGTTCTTCTGAAGCGATTGATTCAACTTCTGCGTTTCGGACAGTTCGGTTGTCAAACGATGAATTTCGTCGTTTAATTTCCGAATTTCGTCTTGCATTTCGTGACTCTCGAAGAATAGCTTCTGTTTTTCCATCTTCAGCTTGTGTGTCCTTTCCTGAAATTTCTGGATAAACTCGTTCATCTTCTGAATTCTCACCTGTAACTCGTCTCTCTCTTCCGTCACTAGCTCCAGTAACGCCGCCTGCTCCTTCGCAAGCTGCTTCCACTTGTCGGTAGTATCCGGCAAGTTCTTCATCTGATCTGCTGTCTCTGTTGGCTGAATCTCTGGCTTTTTTCCTATTTCTATCAAATTCATTCTCCAATCCCTCCTTGCTGATGTCCAGATGAAATGTTTTTGACAAATTGCTATCTCGCACTTTCTTCCCATCCTGGTTCTGAAATGTGATGTGCTTCCGTTTCTCTGTCCAGTTTACGTTCCATCCGAACTGCTTCATTTTTTCTATAAACTTTTCTTTGCTGATACAATTTTCCAGTGCTTTTAACACTGCCATTGCACAGTCCGCTACAAAGCTATCCTTTACCTGCTGACAGAACAGATTATATTTGTCTTTGCTCCATGCAATGACTTCCCCTTTTTCAATCTGACTTCCATCAAAATGCTTTCCTTTTTCGGCAACGGTCAGTCCTCGTTCCCGGCACATCTGATTGGTAAGCTGTTTCATACGTTCCAGATCTTTTCTGGTATTATGTAGCTTTCTCCCATCTTCATAACTCACTGAATTAGTAACCAAATGGCAGTGGATATGGTCTTTATCCTTATGCACAGCCACTAAGGTCTGGAATCCACTGAACCAATTTTCTGCAAACTCTTTTCCAAATTCAAATGCCTGCTCCGGGGTGATCTGCTCATCCTTATGCCAGGAAATAATGTTGTGGGCATACATTCTCCCTGTATCTTTATTCCACATCTTCTTTTCTTCCAAAAAGGTTCTGTACACCAAATCATAATTAATTTCATTGTGACAGTACGGGCCTGTTACATAAGTAATCAGCTCACTTGTCTTGTCCTGCCGTAAAACATATTCAATACAATTTCTCATTGCTCCATGTGTATTTGTCCGCTTATTAATCGTCTTATTAACTGCCATATCCTTTCACTCTCCTTCCGATACTTGAGAATATTTTTATTGAGGAAATACAACATACTGTCGTTTGGGATTTCTCCATCTGTATGCAGTTTTCTTGCAATCTGGTTGATATTTGTCGTAGCTCCCCGGAGCTGACAAAGGATATCCGCAAACATCTGGTTCAGTCTTTTCAGTTCTTCTATTTCCTCTGCCGATGCTATCTTCAAGTCTGCGATTGCTTTTATCACAACTTCCTGCTGTGTTCTTCCGGATTCTTTAACCTTGCTCTGAAACAAATCGTATTCCTCTTTATTCATCCGTATGGTTACTGTATGATTTCGTTTTCTCATAGGCTTTTGTCTCCTTTCATTGCTTGATTTTCATTCTTTGTTAACAGCCACAGCGTTCTGGCGGCATATTGGCAGGAGATTTATAAGAGAGTGCAACGCTCTCTTATACAGGTGCAGGACAGAGTCCTAGTCAATCAGTAAGTATTCCGTAGGAATGTCCGGTGGACATTTCGCAGAAATACTTACGTCATTGACGTGCCGGGGTTCCAAGGGGCAGAGCCCTCTGGCAAGTTTAGGAACAGCCCAAAGGCTGGCTCCGGTGCAGAGTGGCTTGCCACTTTGCGAAACTTGCCTGTCATCTCCCCACCACTGAACCAGCACCAAGTAAGCAACATTCTCCTCTGCGTTATTAAGCCAAAATTGAGATGACAGTGGTTTTGTGGTGCAGGAACTGACTGTAAAAGAAAGAGAAAATCTCCACATTCCATAGATTTTTCCTTTCTGAAACAGGCTAGTCATGCACCACTCCGATGCGAAGTATCGGACAATCATGTGCCGTATCCAGCACTCTATATTTCTTCTTTGCCTTGCTTATACAACGTTTTCCATCTGCAAATGTCTCTCTGCCATATTTCGCTGTTATTTCTGCTTTTCTTTTTCTGAATCACTTTCCATTTCTGCTGAAAAGCATAAAAATAGCAGTCATGAACATTTCACTGATTTTTACCAATAGAAATGCCATCACTGCCATTACCTTTTTCTGCTATTCTGTTTCCGTAAAGCTTTCCTTACTGTCAGTCTATTTTTCTATTACTGCTATTTTATTTTGTCGCAAATTTCAAACAGGTCATGCAATAAATTCTCCAGTTTCATAAGTCTGCGATGCTGATACCAGATCAATCCGGGAAGTCCCACTGCAAGGAAGAACGAAGCACATAAAATCTTTATTGCCTGTCCTCTGCTGCTTATCCCTCCATATCCAAATCCACATACCAGATTCACGAATAAAACATAGAAATATCCACAAAATAAAACAAATTCAAAAATCCACACCAGCACCTTTTTCACTTTCTCTTTCACTCTGTACTTCTCCCTTCTGCATTTTTAAATTCAGTGTAGCGAATTTCTCGCTATATTTCAATAGTGAATATCTCGCTAAGTTATTATTATGCTAGAGGTGAAACGCATGTATCAGAGAATACGGGATCTGCGTGAAGATCGTGACCTTACGCAGAAGAATATGGGTGAAATTCTGAATTGCAGTCAGCGTATTTACAGTAATTATGAATGTGGTGATGTCGATATCCCTACTCACATTCTGATTAAACTGGCTGAATTTCATAACACCAGCGTTGACTATCTGCTAAACCTGACAGATGATAAACGTCCTTACCCAAGAAAAAAGAATAGCTCCACTTAAGGCAGTCCGATTTATTTTATGCAAACCGGACTGCTTTTCCTTTTTACAGACAGCTAAAAACTATCCGCAAAATCCAGTGCTGCATCCATATCAGCTTCTTTCTCCCAGTCCAGATTATCTTCTGCGATCTCTCCATCCGTTTTCTCCATTGTTAGTGTTCTGTCCGACAGATTAATTTCTCCTACCGATTCTTTTACAAACGGTACAAGCATTTCAATCAGGTTCTTCGCCATAGCCATCGGAACGGATTCTTTTACTCCATCCCGGATAGCTGTTTCCACCCTTTCCAGAAAAGCATCTTCCTTTTCTCTGGTTTCCAGATACGGATCTGCTTCATTCCGGTACTCTCTGGAAAAATAATCGTTTAAAGCAACTACAACTGCTCTGGTGTACGATTTATATTTTTTCCTGTCCATCGTCTGCAAATATTCCCATGCCTGCCTGTCCTGCTCATCACAAAGATTCAAACGGATATTGGTGTTGATGATTTTCCGTTCTTTTCTCATACAAGCATCCCTCCGTTTCTCTGGATTTTCCTTACGGTCATTGCTTCATAGCCTTTCGCTGTGGCACAGATGTCCCGTACAATTGTCACCCGGCTCTTGTCATATTCTCCAAAATTCTGGATCATACAACCGCCACCGCCGACCACATACAAACGCATCAGTTCTGGATTATATTCCCGTTCTCTCAACTTATGGAAGATTTCTTTCGTATAATCTCCGGCAGCTTTACGAATGACTGTCAGATATTTCTCGCCAATATCTGCTGTCCCGGTACGGATCACCTGCTCAATCACCAGGTCGTCCACCACTGTTCCCAGTTCTTTCAACAGGGATTCCCTTACAGCAAGCACACACTGATGCGTTCCATATTTCTCTGTAAAGCATTTCTTCTCTAATGGACGGGAATTATTGATATACATGATATTCATAGTTCCATTTCCAATATCTGCCAGCATATTGATTCCTTTGAAATCCTGTAAACGGTAAAAAGCTGCTGCAAATCCCTGTGGGTAAATATCAGCTCCTGCAAACTCCACATGATATTCTTTATTGCGGAATGTAAAATCCACACATTCATTCTGGAGAAGATATTTCTGGAAATCTTCTTTCTGTGTAGCTACCCAGGTAAGTGGAAGTCCGGCTGCAATGTGTACCTTTGCCCGGTTCATACCTTTCCCATCCAGTTCCCTTGCGATAGCCGCCAGTGTCAGCACATAATAGTCCTCGTCCTGCGTTTTCTCTGCACAGAACTCCTTGTGTTCCTCTCCGATCTGGTAATACATGCCATTGTAAACAAGAAGATTATTCTGGAAGATTGGCTCCTTGTCATATCTGGCTACACCGGATGGAAAGCATCTGGTGGCTGTTTTCATGTTTCCATACCCATGATCAATCCCGATCACCATAACTGTCTCATTATTGTTGTTTTTCATCATTCTCATAATCATACCTCATACTTTCTTAATATTTATTTTTGACTTTCTCCCAAATTCGGGAAAAACCTATATTTGTATCAGCTAAAACGTTGATACCTGAAAAAGGGCAATCAGTGTAAAAAAAGCAAAATTTTATGTACTCTGGCAGCTATCTTTGTTATTTCTCCTGCTCCGGTAACATTTCTTTTTGCTTATTTTGCCCTAAATGCCCTTAATTCCCTGATTCATATTTAATTGTAACTGTTTATAATCTATATCTGTTTCTTCAAAAGGTATTCTTTCTTCTGGATCTACAGGACAAAAATCTTCTTCCTTAACTGCAATATCCTGATAATAGAACTCACCATTGTACTGCTTCAGAAGGAAACCTTTATCTGTCATATTCCTGAAAAAGTTGGATTTACCATGCCCCTGTCTGCCATTCTCTTTGCAGTATTCCTCATACATATGGAACACTTCACTTCGTTTCAGACGTTTCCCTTTGGCACGCACCAATGACTCATCAATAAAAGCACAGATACTATCTGACGTCCGTTGCACTTCTCTTACACATTCTTTGCTGTGTTCGCTCTCCGTGAACTTTCCCTGTTCGTACAGATTTTTCAATGCAATCATCGCCATATGAATTGCATAATCGGATTCTGCCTGTACCTTTTCCTTTAAGTGCAGATCTTTTTCACCACTTTTTACTACCCGGTTCATATCGAGAATCAGTAGTCTACGATAAAAAGCATCTGACTTGTCCTCAAGATTCTGTGGCATTTCATTGGTAGAAAAAAGCAGCTTTGCATAAGAGTGGAAATGAATTGCATCCTGTCCTTTTTTCTCATAAATCAGTGTGTCCTCACCGACTGCTTTCTTTAATACATCTGTATTCTCCATTGCCTTGCATGGAATATCCGCACAGGCATTTAATAGCTTTCCGTACATTCCAGTCGCATAGAATCGTTTATTTAAATCCTGTAAAGAAATGCTGGACATATTGTTGATTCCAACTACATGCTGAATCAGCGATACTGCCACAGACTTTCCGGTTCCACCATTTCCTTTCAGTGTAAGGAATTTCTGAAACTGCGTATCCTGTGTCATGCAGTATCCAAAATACTCCCAGAACGTCTGCTGTTCTTCTATATTTGGAAGAGAGGATGCAAGATATTTTTTGATATTTTCGCCGCCCTGCATCACCTGCTCTCTGTCTTCCGGATAATAGGGAAATGGTATCTGATTGATTGTCAGATAATCCGGATTGTGTTCCAGCATTTCACCCGTAATCGGATCATAATATCCATTTTTAAAATTAATCCACCGCACAGGCTGCTTATTTAGTTCATATGCCTCCCGGTGAACTTTCGGCTGTGTAATCAGCAGATTATAAATTCTTTTAATTACGCCACTCTGTATCTGATCTCGATAGATCAGCTTCTGTATACGGTATTTCATTCTCACCCCATTATGATCTTCCCAATAGGCACCATGTTCATAATAATAAGGTGTAATTCCTACCACAAAAAACTGAACATTCTCCACCAGATAATCTACAATCTCCATATCCCGGACGCCTTTCACATTCCCTTTTGCATCAAATAAATGAAAACGGCTCAGTTCCGGTTGTTCTTTCGGTTCTCGTTCAAACCGAAGAATATACTGTTCCAGTAGTTTCTCAACTTCTTTCTGATTATCCAATTTGCCAAGGTACTCTTTCTCTTTGAACAACTGCCAGCCTGCTTTTCCATCAAGACCAGCGTCTTTGAAAAATATCTGTAACTTATCATTCATCCACTTCACCGTACAGGCAGCCACATAATGATAGGCACTCTGACAGCTTCCAGTAAACTGAATAGACCTCATTTCCTCTATAAAGGAATCTGCACTGAAATAATATCCGTCATCTTCCTGCACCAGGCAAAGTGCCTGATAACCTGACATCACAATATTCAACGCTATATCCTGATTGTCCACCAGAAAGATATAGGTCTGTGCTGTCCCTTCTGGATTGGTTTCCATATAATGCTTCAAAAACTTCTTGTTCAAACTTATCACTTCCTTTCAGGCAAAAAGAAAGACGCAAGCCATATTTTATGACTCACGCCTTACTTCGCTCACAATATTCTATTTTTATCAGTTACCTGCCAGATTGATTACTGGCATTCCTTATACATAAATCAATTCTTTCAGGATAATCTCTTCTGCAATCGCTCTGTGCTGATTGGCTGCTCTTACCCATGTCATCTGATTTTTCTCCTTATCTGGCAGTGGTTCTTTTTCTTCCAACTGCTTCAGGAGCACTTCTTCCCGTTCTCTGGCTGCCTTGTCCACTTCCAGAAGATGCCCTCCAATGGAATCCTGTAAAAGCATCACCTGATACGTTGAATTCCGATGGTTCTTCAGATAATCTCTGCGTAAGAATCCATATTTGCCAAGTTGTTCCATCTGCTCACCGGATTTATAGGTGAGGTTCGGAATCAGGTATCCATTTACATTTGTATAAGTCAGTTTCATATCCCTATGACCTCTCTTTCGTTTAAACTGTTGTCTGTAACAGAACCAACTGTTCATGTTACGTCATTGCTACAAATCTTTCTTTCCATATCATTTTGAATCCAACCCGGGCAGATTTTCTTCAAAATCATGGTGAAAGTGCTTCGTTTCTGTGTTGGGAAAATGAACGGAAACACTTGATTTTACTGACTTTCTTCAATGTAACCTTATTATAACGTCCTCCCCATACCCCACCCGCTCATCGGGATACTCCCGAATCCCTGGCAGCGGAGCAGCACCGCGGCGGAGATATGCCTTCACTTTTTCCCCATAGAGATAGGGATCATTTCCATTGATAATCCCATACTGCATGAGCAAAGCCGCGGCACCGGTGGCGAAGGGCACGGCGAAGGAAGTGCCGGTCTGGCGGGTATATCTGCCATCAGGCGCGGCAGTCAGAATATCCACACCAGGTGCCACAAGATCCGGCTTCTGAATTCCACTTCTGCCGCCCCGACCGGAGAAGTCTGCATAGGCATTGGTCCGCGCATCATAAGCCCCCACGGTAATGACCTTGGATGCGGTGGAGGGAATGGTAAGCGTCGTCTCTTCTACCGGACGTAAAAAACGTGTATCGCTTCCCAGAGCCGCACTTCCCGGAAGCCACATCTGCCAGGCTCCATCCACAATCTTTTCCGAAACCAACCGGATCGTCCACACCCCTGCATCTATATATTCACTAAGTGGGATCATCTCGATAAAGATTTCCTGATCCACGCTGTAAGGGCCAGGTTCCCCGTAATAGACCAACAGTTCTGTTCTGCCCGTCAGATAGCGTTGAGCAGGCGGCTGTTCATAAAAAGGACCGACTGTCGTTCCATCCGGTGCTGTCAGATAGATCTGAAATCGATCCACATAATTCTTCCATATTTGTATACTCAATGCCGGTTCATAGGAGGCTACTGTCAGTTCCACCAGCTGCTCCTTCACCCCGGTTAAATTTTCTGCCGTGTGTCCAGCTCTGTTTCCTTCATTTCCGCTACCTACACAGATCACATTTTTCCAACGGCTGCTCATATCGTCAAAATAAGTTTCCAGAAGACTGGTCCCCCTGTGAGATCCATAGGTATTTCCAAAACTGATATTCACTGCCACCGGCATCCTGTATTCCAGTGCCTTTCGAAGCACATAGTCCAATCCCTCCATCAGTTCCGTGGTTCTGGGGAATCCAGTCTCCCCGGGAATGCCAAGCTTCACCACCAGAAGTTCACTGTCCGGCGCAACGCCTCCGGTTCCTGCCGCAATAGCAGCTACTGCGGTTCCATGACCATTGCTGTCGATCATTGGCAGCTTCTTTCCAGATATAAGCGCTTCATTTATCTGTTCCTGACTATATTCTACCCCCTGATGAAACCCCTCCGGTGGAAGCTCTGCTGGCTGTAACCATCCATCCGTTGAAGTTCCTGTACCTGTCTGATCCCAGTATGCCCGTATCCGGGTCGTACCATCGACATTCCGAAATTCTGGATGGGTATAATCCACGCCGGAATCAAGCACTGCTATCAGCACTCCTTTTCCTGTGAGTGACAAGGGCGCTCTCTGCACTGGATTCACACAGGAAACGCTCTTTCCATTTTCTCTTTGAAAATACAGACGATGCGGTTTTTCCATATATTCAATTTCAGGAAGAGCCGCCAGTGTCTCCACCAGCGACTCCCGTACTCTTAAAATTGCATATTCGTTGGATAATTCCGTTACCTGCATGGCATCCGAAGCAATCCGTTCCAGGCTCCCGGAATATTTGACAATCAACTCCCACGTCCGGTCTTCCCTGTCATAACCTACATTCAGGTTCAGAGACCGTTCCCGTTCTTCTTCCCTGGCATCCAGTGCCAGGTTCAGATCATTATCTGCTTTCTGACTGTTCATGCGCCAAATCCTTTTTATTTTATTTTATTCCGGATAATCGGAAAAGAAACTTTCTAATTTACATCGTCAGGTCTCTGTATTATAATCATAACCACAGAATATACACCTGAAAGAAGGAGGCTCTTATGGAATTATCATTTGGCGAACAGATTAAAATACTGCTGAACAGAAAACATATGACCATCAAAGATCTGGCAGATCTCTATACCCAGTCTACCGGACAGCCCATGTCCCGACAGAATCTGACCCAGCGACTAAAACGGGATAATTTCCCGGAGCAGGATATGTACACGATTGCCGGCCTTCTCGGATACCGGGTTTCCATACGACTGGAGCCTGCCGACCGCATCGCGTCCGAATATGCATGGCCGCAGGCAGCCAGAGAATTGCCGCCTCATATGGCACAGCCTTCTTTCCTTCCGGATATGGAGAATGAAACTGATATTGCAGTACCTCCAATGTCCCAGACTCCATCCCCGACGCTTTCTGAAAAGAATACAGATCAGAATTCTTCTGGTACGGATGACATGATTGACCGCACCCTGGAGAACGGAGACCGCATCACTTTCCAGATCCCTGAAGCATTCCGCCGTGTCCGTCCGGCAGGTGAGATCAATCCCCTGACCGGTGAAGAATACTTGAATAATACCGTACGCCAGCATCCGGAACTGGAAGGATTTCTTCAGGTCTACGACCGCGCCACCCACTCCTGGTCCGATGTGGAAGAAAACTATTTCTGGCAGTTTCAGGAAAAGAAAAAGCAGATGCTGGGTGCTGATTATCAGGCTCCTATTCGCATCTGATCAGACGTCGGATTGTTCTCCATAATGTGACGGTCTTCACAGGAAATCTGATGCTCATCCAACCATTTTTTTGCCTTCTGACAGGCAGAGCATTGGAGATATTCAAGAAATAGCATACGTACAGCCTCCTTTTTATTTATCACACCATTCCTGCATGGTTTCATGAAACCGGAGGCCGGACGATAGACTTCGCCCCTCTTGTGGAATATTTTGTATGAAGGCAGCACTTCCCTCGCAGCTGATCCATTTGGGTATATGGAATGTTTGTGTCTCTCCACGCCCAATATTTGCAGCGAAAAAAATATTTTTCGCTATATAGTTTCATAAATTAAACAAATTGGACATATAGAGATTCTTATGCATCTTTTGCCAAAATTTTCCTAATTTTCTGGGCATCTGATATCACAGATTTTCTATATGTCCAAATCAAGTAACAAGACTTATTTTTTTTTAGAATTTTCGCGTGTCTGCACTGCCTGATTGGGCAAAAAATAACTTTTATTTTCTATCTGCCCTACAAAATAAAAAATGACTGTTAAAATCTCGCAAAAGGGACTGATACAGAATAGATGACTCCATCTATTCTGCAACATCCGGTCTTTCTTTTTTCGCCTGTGCTTTCCGTCTGGTGCTTAAGATCCCGCCGATCTTTCCGGTCTCTCTGGATGATAGAGATTTCCAGCCACCCTTCTGCACTTTCTCAAGCAATCCCAGTTCTTCCGCAATTTCATACTTCATCCGATCGCTCTCTTCTAACTGGTTAAAATCCATAGATACTCCTTTCTGCTACTCCTTCGTTATAACAGCTAGTTTTAATTATAATTCACTGATTACCAGCCAGGCGGAAGTGATAGCCTGTGAAGGGAACGTCCGCAGTCCCGGTACTTCATGAGAACGAGCATTCAGCGATGTTCGAATGTTAGTACCGCTGGATCGAGGACTTAGCGCAAGCGGTTCCTCTTCACAGCCTGTCACTTTCAACTGGCTGGATTCAAGAAACTATAACCTAAAAAGAGTATGGCCCGTTTCCCACGCCTTATACCTCTTGACACTGCTTTTTTCAACCGCTAAACTAAAAACAGATTATAAATACAAAAGCTGTAAGGAAACAGCACAGAAAGAGGATTTTATGTATCACACGATTGTAACATTGAAAAAGGGCGAGGGCCGCACAATCAAATCCGGCGGAGCCTGGGTTTTTGATAACGAGATAGATACCATTACCGGGCGGTTCAAGAATGGCGATTTGGTAACTGTCCACGATTTTGACGGTTACCCTATGGGAAGCGGATTTATTAACCAGAATTCAAAAATCCGCATCCGTATGATGACGAGAAAAGCTGATCAGGAAATCGATCACGCATTCTTAACCATGCGGGTGAAAAATGCATGGGACTATCGGAAAACTACCGTGGATACTTCCTCTTGCCGGATTATTTTCGGTGAGGCAGATTTTCTCCCCGGACTGGTCATTGACAAATATGAAGATATCCTGGTAGTAGAGTGTCTGGCTCTCGGAATGGAAGCTTTCAAAGAAGAGATCGTAATAATTTTAAGAGAACTGCTGGCCAAAGACGGCATCACGATCCGCGGCG
Source organism: Clostridiaceae bacterium Marseille-Q4143 (assembly GCA_018228645.1). Lineage (GTDB taxonomy): Bacteria > Bacillota > Clostridia > Lachnospirales > Lachnospiraceae > Hominiventricola > Hominiventricola filiformis. The sequence continues at coordinate 1,496,918 of CP073693.1, read as the reverse complement.
TCTACGAACGAAGCGATGCCAACGAACGAACCAAAGAGGGACTTCCAAAAGTAAAGGGCTTTATCGGAGAGGAATTTGACACCACCGTAGAAATCGTTGAAAACGGTGTACACTATCTGGTAGATGTGGCAAACGGTCAGAAGACTGGATTTTTCCTGGATCAGAAATATAACCGACTTGCCATGCAGCGCATCTGCAAAGGCAAAAAAGTGCTGGACTGTTTTACCCATATGGGAACCTTTGCGCTGAATGCCGGTATTGCAGGTGCCAGTGATGTGACCGGACTTGATATCTCTGAATATGCAGTCTCTCAGGCTGAAGCCAACGCACGCCTTAACGGACTGCAGGACACCGTCCACTTCCGCTGTGCCAATGTGCTGGATGAATTACCGAAGCTTGCTGCTGCCGGCGAAAAGTACGATGTGGTTATCCTTGATCCGCCTGCTTTTACAAAATCCAGAGAAGCCACTAAAAATGCCATCAAGGGCTATCGTGAAATCAACATGAAAGGTCTGAAGCTGGTAAAAGACGGTGGTTATTTTGCCACCTGTTCCTGCTCTCACTTTATGACGCAGGAGCTGCTGGCAAAGACTGTAAAGGAAGCTGCCAAAGCTACTCACAAACGACTTCGTCAGGTGGAGTTCCGCACTCAGGCTCCGGATCATCCGATCCTGTGGGCCGCAGATGAAAGTTATTATCTTAAGTTCTTTATTTTCCAGGTGGTGGAAGAAAAATAAATCCCCACATAGCACAAAAAGACCGAAATTCCTGCTGTAAAACCAGCCGGAATCCCGGTCTTTTTTATCACAATTTTTCTCTCAATGCCTGCACAGCCATGGCCGCATAGAACGGCACACAGAACATGATCGGCATAATATACCTCATCTGATAATTGAAGGTCGGTGCTGCAATGCACACCATGAGGGCTGTCAGCACCGGAGCCATCGGCAGAAGATACCGCTTTCTTCCTGCTCCGATCAGGAAGGCTGTCAGAAGGATGGTAAACCATGACACGATGCCCGCATTTTCAAACCAGTTCACCACCGGAACACGGGACAGCCATTTGGCCACACGTTCCATAACCTGACGGACACCTGCCAGTTTAGCTGGCTGGTTGATTTCCCAGCGCACATCCTGACCGTCGATCTTGGATGTCATCATATAGTTCTGGGCATATCCTTCCTGATAAAACCATCCATAGGCATTGTTCATGGTAGCCTCCACTGCACTTCCCGGATGTTTCAGAAGCTGCCGGAACCAGAGTCCAAAGTAAGCAGTCAGATCCTCTGTCGTTTCTGCGTGATAGGTATATTTGACCGGATCAGACGTGATCGGATCATACTTCTCCGCCAGATTCTCATAATCCAGCACCCGGGAAATAATCTCCGCATCTTCCTCAGAAATCTCATATCCATAATCTCTCACATAGCGCGCTGTCTGCTGAAATGGAATGGAGAGCGCTTCCTTTGGTCCGTTGTCGGCAACACCGCAGGCCGGAAGCAATCCCTTCTGATAAAACAGCACCAGCAATACCGGAAGCAGCACGGTCAGCAATACTCTGCCGCATTTCCTGCGGTCCTCTTTCCACCATGTGTGCATCACATAGAAAGTCACAGCAATACCGGACACCAGTACCAGGTAAATTCCCTCATTTCGAAATCCCGCTGTTCCGATGCAGGCCAGTACATATCCTGCCATCTGCACACGGTTCATTCCATTTCCCTTGTGCATCTGCCGCACCAGTTCATAAAGGAGCAGCACCAGGAAGATCACGCAGGCCGCATACGGGATATCCTTCTCCACCACGGTGGATTCCATCGGGAAAAATTCTACAATACAGATAATGGCAAGGGCTGCCCAGCGAAGCTTATAAGGGGTCTGCCATCTTCTCATCAGCGTAAATCCGTAAGCAAATGCAGATAACAGCATTCCAAGCTGCAGTACCAGATTCAGGAAAAATCCTAATGTATAGGAATGAACTGCATTTCCAAGCTGCATCACAAGGCTTAACAAAATGGTGTGCATGGGCGGATAATAGTTATTGATATCATTCCAGTAGAACTGCCGCATCTCCGCCAGTGTCTCCGGCATGGATGCAGCAGGAAATTTTGCCAGAATGTACGGCATCCAGCAAATCAGAATTACCAGAAACGGTCCCCAGAACGCATGCCGTTCAAAGACCAGTTCCGACCATTTTCCGGGACGTTCTCCACATGCTGCCGCTAAAATCGGAAGTTTATCCACAACAAGATGAAAGATCCTCACAAACAGTGCATAATAACCCACCATCATAACCGCTGCCAGAAACAGATGCAGCTTGTCCATAATGATCAGATTCCAGGAATTTGTATAGTAAAAGCTGTAGCCAAATACCAGGAAAAAAGCAGTAAAACCTGCGGGAATCCGGACGCTCCATGGCGAAATGCCGCTCTCCTGACAGATCGTTGTCTTCTGAAAAAAGAACAGTACCAGAAGTGCCAGCAGTCCATCCCGATAGGTAAATACCGGAAGAACATATTCCAGCTTCTTGATCGTCATGGCAAGAACATTGAAAAATCCACCCTGTGCAGCTTCTGCACTGATACTGCTCAAATCCGCATTGAGCGTAATCATGAGTGCCATGCATGCCAGTATTCCGTATACCCAGTTTTTCGTTGTTGTATTCCAAATCTTCTTCATTAACGGCCTCCTAGATCAGATGCATCCGTTCCAGTTCCCGAACCACGCCGTCTTCCTGTACAGACTCACAGATCCGGTCTGCAATTGTCTTCAGGTATTCATCCCCGTTTGCCATCACCACACCGCAGCCAGCCTTCTCGATCATCTCATAATCATTCATGCTGTCCCCGAACGCGATGGTGTCCTCAATCCCTATATGAAGAAGTTCTGCCGCTTTCTGAATGGCAGTCCCCTTATCCGCCCTTCGGGAAATCAATTCACCATTCCAGAAGTCATCGTAAGCCGCCGGGAAAAAGACCACATGAAAATGTTCTGACATGATCTCTTTTACTTTCTCCACCTGCTCCTTCTGAAATAACATAAAGGTAATCTTCGGCACCTTCTCCCCATCCGGTGTCCATTCCTCGATCGGATACAGGTTTGGCTTCTGCCGAAAATACTTTTTCCAGCGAACCAGCTCCGGATTGTCATTTGGCAGCACCTCTTTCCCAAGAAGAATCCGCTGCGCTTTCTCGGACACATAGATCCGGTCAAATCCTTCCAGCAGATAGACCGCATCCATCTCTTTTAAGATCTGACAAGTATGTTCAATCAGTTCCGGTGAAAGAGACTGACGGTACACATTCTGTCCGTGAAACCAGATATCACTTCCTGCACTGGCAATAAGCCCGTCCAGTTCCACATCCTGCAGTTCTTCCGGCAGACAGCACCAGGCACGCCCGGTAGCAATAAATATCTGATGCCCATGATTTCTTACTTTCTTAAGCGCATCCCTCACGCTCTCATGAATTCCCTCCCCCGAGGCCAGTAATGTTCCATCTATGTCAAAGAAGATGGCTTTTCTCTTTTTATTGTACATGTGAAAAAACTCCATAATATAAGGTAAAAAATAACTTGGTTACTACATAACAGGGAAATGCAAGTCCATGTTTCATCATAAAAATATAAATCTTCACAGACAATCCCAGACGGTCCATGGTATGGTTGTTCAGCGCTTCCTGCACTGCCTTGTCCCTGCACATTTCTTTTGTTTTCTGAAGTACCGTGAAGAAAGGATCCCGATGATTTCTCCAGATCTCATTTTTCACTGCCATAATGGCAAGACTCAGGAAATCATTTCGTATCTGCGGCCGGAAGTCATATCCCTTTTTGGCGTCCGAAATTGCCTCCATCCGTTCCCGCAGCAATTTAATTTTTTCAAGATAGCGGGCATCATACTGTCCGGTCATAGACGCCGTATTATACCAGTAATGATAGGGATAATAATCTGGCACTACGCAGACTCCCTTCGCATCTATTGCAGCCGCAAAGACCATCTGCAGATCTTCTCCCACCGTCACCCGGTCGTCCCACAGGTCAAGATTTTGCTCCACCAGTTCCCTCCGGAACAGTTTAGTCACCCGGGATGGCTGAATGGTTCTTCCGATAAAGCTTCCATCATTGATCAGTACCGGGAACAATTCCTGCCATTCTTTCGCACTGTAATATTCCTTCGTCAGCCGGTTGCCTTCTTTTCGCGGCGGATAATTGGGATCTTCGTAATCAAAGACCAGACCTGCCATGGACATATCCGCCTGCTGTGCTTTCAGCGGCTCATATAGCCGCTCATACATATCCGGCTCAATCCAGTCGTCACTGTCCACAAAGCCAAGCCATTCGCCTTCAGCATGCCGGACTCCCTCTTTCCATGCCGAAGTAAGGCCGCCATTTTTCTTATGTACCACTTTGATGCGGGCATCCTGCCTGGCATAAGCATCGCAGATGGCCGGACACTGATCCGGTGACCCGTCATCCACCAGGATGATCTCCAGATTCTCATAGGTCTGGGAAAGGATGCTGTCCACACAACGTTTCAGCACCTGTTCCACTTTATAGATTGGTACTATAACACTGATTTTCTCGTTCATGATGTCTCCTGCATTTTCTGAAGCATTTTAGCATAAAGTCCCGGACTCATGGAAAATAATTCATATCCCATGCGGGTTTTTAAAGGCAGCGCTGCGATCCAGGCAGCCCCGTTCGCCCGGTAAGTTTCCAACCGCTTCCGCAGCTCTTTCTTGAGTTCTTCTGCATCTTTCACCTGCTCTGTGCAGCGGAAATAGAAAGTAATGCAGGCGTCACAGAGCTTCCGGTAAGCTGCCGGAAGAAGCTTCTCATAACCATTTTTCTTAAAAAATGCAATCCGTTCCTCATGAGCCGTCAGCCACTGCAGCCGCTTTGCAGAGAAGACAGATGTAATGCTGCCTCCATTTTCTGTGTAATATCCATACAACGCCCGGTCAAGAAATGCCAGCTTCTTCGCCTCATGAAACAACCGATACGTGGTCGCCTCATCCTCGTGAATCCGTCCTTCCGGATACCGGATTCCTGTCTCTTTAAAAAGTTCCGCCCGGTACAGCTTGTTCCAGGCCACCACAAAACAGGTGGCTTTCTCCTCCGGTCCATAGAGCTGTTCCATCAGACTCTCTCCCCGGTAAATGCAGAACGCAGAATCGCCTTCTTCCACCAGTCCGTCCCCTTTCATATAGGAAAAACGGCACTGTCCGATGGCGCAGCCGGTGTCCTGCAGAAGCTGATACAGTTCCTCGATAAAATGCGGACTCACATAATCATCACTGTCCACAAATGCCAGATATTCTCCGGAGGCTGCATCGATCCCTGCATTTCTCGCCCCGGAAAGACCTTTGTTTTCCTGATGAATCACTTTCACCCTGGCATCTTTTTCTGCACAGGCATCGCAGATGGCCGGGCACTGATCCGGAGACCCATCGTCCACCAGAATCACTTCCAGGTTCTCATAAGTCTGGGAAAGAATACTTTTCACACATCGTTCCAGATACTCTTCTACCCGGTATACCGGTACAATTACACTGATTAATGGGGTTGTCATCTTCGGCTCCTCCGTATTTCATGCAGCCCTTTCACCAGAAGGCTGCGTACCACGCACAGACCATAGACCGTCCGTACCATATCCCTCTTCAAAAAAATCCATAAAATCCGGTAATCCGGATACGTAAACCGCACCTCGGATCCACGATTTTTCACCAGCGGATCCTTCGCATAGCCGTGCAGAATTTCTAATTTTTCCCGATAAGCCAGCGTTCTGTCATCCGGAAGTTTCTCACATTCATCCATGACTTCGTTCATATAACGAAGAAAAATACTGCCGTCCTTACAAGGGGTTCCCCAGGTCTTCTCATAGAAATTTTCCGTCTCCCTGCAGATGCGTTCTGCCAGTTCCATCCGGTTCTGACGTTTTTCGGAAGACAGGGTCGTCTTTCCCATGTCCTGAACATACCAGCACAGCGGTTCTCCCAGAACAGCAACCCTCCGGCATTTTGATAAATATTCGAGATTAAACAGGAGATCTTCCCCCAGGCTCAAAGACGTATCAAATACACCAGCCAATGCTTTCCGATATAGTTTATTCCATGGCATATTAAGATCACTCTTTTTATAGAGCTCCAGAAATTCCTGCTGGAACTCTGCCATAGTACTCACATGGGTCTCTCCCGGTACTTTTACAATATCTGCACCATCATAGAGATGATGATACCCGCAGAGTACCAGATCTGCGTCACTGTTTTCCTGCAGAGCTGCCATCTTTTCCAGATAGTCCGGCTCCACATAGTCATCACTGTCCGTGAAAAGAAGGAATTCTCCTTCTGCTGCCCGGATTCCCGCATTTCGTGCCGCGGATACACCGCTGTTAGCCTGATGAATCACCCGGAGACAGGTGCCAGAATAATTCTTAGCCAACTCGTCGCAAAGCTCTTTGCTTCCATCGGAAGAACCATCATCCACCAGAATGATTTCCAGATCCTTTCTCGTCTGGCAAAGCCAGGAATCCACACAGCGCTCCAGTGACGTTTTCGCATTATAGACCGGAATGACGATACTGAACATCTTTCTATTTTGCTCCTTTCAGCCTGGACTTCAACATGCCAATCACCATTTCCCGCTCCTCTTTTCTAAGAATAATCAGGAAATTTAAGGCCAATGCCAGCGGTCCCATAACCACGCCTGTCAGAATCAGTTTTATCCAGGAATCTACCGGGAATACCATCCGGGACAGATTTCCCAGAATCACAATACTGCCAATAGAAATCCAACCCAGCAGAATATCTCCATAGAACCGGTTCCAGCGGATCTTCAGGCATCTGGCCGCATAGATCGGAGTAAAAATAAGATTTCGCAGAAGTCCGGTCAGCATACTGGACAACGGAAATACCATGACTCCCAGATCCGTTGTCTTCAACAAAAGCAGTGACAGACAGGAGGACAGCACTCCGGAACCAAGGATAACTAAAGAATTCCATTTTACTTTTTTCGTAATAATAAATACATGATAGAGCACCTGAATGCTCATGCTCACATAGAGCACCCCTACCGCCAGCAGAGACAGTCTCTGCAGCATGTCCGCATCCTTGGTGGGCTGCCACATGGCATAGAAATCTCTTCCGTAAGCGGTCAGAAATGCAATGGGGATACTCATGATAAAAATGAGAATCCGGTTGCAGCTCTTAATAATCTTCACGAGATTTTCCGTGTTATCCTCTGCATAGGCAATGGTGATCTGTGGATTGAACACGCCTACCACCGTTCCCATAAGACTGGAAATCGCTGTCGGCACCATTTTTGCCAGGGACAGCATGGTCATAGAAGCATTTCCATCCAGAATCAGTGCGCCTGACAGCAGAATATCCACACCATCCAGCAGCTGCTGTCCCAGACGGGTCAGGGAATTCCAGGCTCCCAGAGACACCAGCTCCCACACCTTTTTCCAACGGAAATTGGATATCTTCATCTGCACCTGGGGCAGAAGCTGCCGGGTAAATCTGCGGTTCCAGAAGGCTGTATACGCCGTGCTTAAAAGGGATGCTGCTCCGATAAACCACAGTGTCGGTTTAAAAATCAGAAATGTTCCAAATAAAAATACAATCCGGATAATATCTCCGTACATGGTACGGATGGATGTCAGGTCCAGACGGTTCGTCGCATAGGTAGAAATTCCGTATACAGACGTAATAATACTTAAGAAAAAGTTTGCAAATACAAAAGCCCACAGAAGCTGCACGTCATGAAGCACATCCGCCGGTACATTCAAAAACGGCATACTCCCCATGAAAATGACAATGACAAGCGCCGGCAGTAGAAATATCCCCGCCATCATCACATTGCCAAAGAATACCGATGAAAAATATTCACTGGCCGTCTGGTCTTCCCCTCTGTGGATGTGGATTGTGATAAAACGGCTGGCCATTGTATTTAACGCAGACACAACAATCTGGGCATACAATACAAACTGGTTGGCCAAAGTGACAAATCCATAGGTATTTTCCATCTTGGCTTCGATAATCGGTGCCAGGAGAAAACTGATCCCCATATTGACGGCAAATGCAAGAAGCTGTGCCGCCATATTGACGGCCAGTCTTTTTTTATCCATAAAATCGTTCCTCTCCAGGCTGTCCTACACAGCCATTACTTGTTTAATCACATAGACAATCGTCAGAAGCTGACCGCTTAACGCAGCTGTGATAATCGTTCTGTCCATTTTGGTCCGCAGATAAATTCCGTTATTTCTGCATGCAGTCAGTAAAATCAGCAGAAACGGAAGGAAATAACGTCCCTGCACACCTTCCACGGATACATGCCCGACAGGTGTCCAGGAAAGCAGCATGCCGAGCACAATAAATCCGGCACATCCAAGGCAGGAAATGATCATGATTCCTCTCTGCACACTGTTTATCCACACCGCCTCTTCCCGTGTAGTTAAGATGGATAAAAACAGCAGGAACAAAAAGAGCACTACCAGCATCTCCGAAGTCTCGATCTCCACCCATCCAAGCTTGTAGCCGATCAGGGATTCCATGTAAAATCCGCCTTTGTCGAGAATTGTATTGACAATCATGTAAATGAGCTGCAGCGGATCATGAAGAAAATAACCAAGGGTATATCCAGTCGCATAGACTGCGTCCCCGCTGCCGCTTCCGGCAACACTGGTCACGACGCTGGTTGCTTCCGTAGTTCCGGTAATTCCTCTTACGACTGCCGCATTTTTCATCAGGAATGTAAACAGCACCGTTCCGAACAGCGAACAGGTACCGAATAGTTTCATCTGTCTGCTTCCATAAGCTGCCGCCGGAATCAGAAGCGTCAAAAGCACCATCGGAAGATAACTTCCGCTCTTACAATACACTGCCGCCACTCCCAGTACAGCAAGAAGCAGCATTTTCTGTCCGGTCAGTTTTTCTTTCACATAAATTGCCTCCAGGCAGAGAGAACCATACAGGAACAGAATTCCGTGAACCATGGCATCATGGGAAAATGACGTACACTGCTGCAGATTGACCGGCAGTACAGAAATAAGGAAAAGTGTTGTCTTTCCAAAAGGAAGTCGTCTCATTCCCAGCCATGTAAGCAAGGCGAAAACTGCCAGATTCAGATATCTGGCAAGAAGCAGCATTGGCACCGTTCCCAGATGCAGCAGCCGTGCGAGTGTCATACCCAGCACCGCCGGTGCGTAGAAGAGAATGCTTCCCTCAATGTTGCTGTTAATGTCCGCTTCCACCATCCGATCATCCTGCACCCGTGAAAACAATCCGTAGTAGATATTCCGGTAATTTTTAAAGGAAGGAGAAGAGGTAAACTCCATTGCCGCATCATCTGCTCTCATAAGACAGGTAGTATCGCCCAGTGACTCATATCCAAGCAGCTCGTTACTGTACCGATATGCCATATCAATATGCTTCGCCTCGTCCGGCACCATCTGCGGCGTAATCAGTACATTATAGAATAGACCGAGTCCAAGTACCGTCACCAGGAATAGTGTCTCCACCCGCACCTTTCTCACAAAAGCCAGATACCAGAAGAGACAGATCAGTCCTTCCACACCGAGAAACATAAAGAAGAAAAATTTCTTGAGGAAAATATTAAAATACAAATACGCATTTACACAAAGATTTCTGTGGCTGGTCATCACTTCCAGGCCACTGTTCCACAGTTCCCTGGAAAAGGTCAGATCAATCTCATATTCATGGTCTTTCACACCCGTCTGGGAATTTTCAAACAACAGCCCCACATATTCACCTGAGATAAACTGTTCCGCCGGAATATCCGTTTCACACAGGATTTCTCCCAGTGTCAGATCCGTCACTCTGGCATGCATGCTTCCTCCTGAAAGGACTGCCCCATCTGTAATCCAGAACCGGATACCGAATCCGGTGAGCCGGTCCTGTTCCGGACGTACCAGCTGCTTTAACTCCGCTGTATTCTTCGTAATCTCCAGTGAATCTCCGTCTGGCTGATAAATCGTCACTTTTTCTGTCGTATTCTGCGCAATTCGAATGCGGGTATCATAAAGATAAAAAAACAGAAGCGCACACAGCACCACCGCTATGCCAAGTCCTGCAATTCTCCGCATGGTGATCCCCTGCTGAAGCCTGGGGAGTTCATTTTCTCTTTTCTGTGCTTTTACAAATCCGCCTGCACTGTACACGGCCATTCCAAAAAGCAGAAGAATCAGAGCCAGTATCAGCGGCTGCACAAATCGGTGTACTTGCACGGTATAGGTCAGATTATAGACAAGACTCTGGGACAGTGTTTCACCATCCATCACTGCCTCACCCGGCGTCACCGTCGTCTCATTCAGCCAGATGGACGGTCCGTCCTTTCTGCTGTCACTGGCAATCCGGACAGTCAGTATTTCCGGTACTTCTTCCAGCTTTACAAAAAGAAACTGATCTCCATTCAGATCAGCAAGGGGAAAATCCCGCCCTCCAATGACTTTCTCACCGTCACTGGCTATGATTCTGAGCATACCATCCTTAAATTCATGTCCGTTCAGCGTAACAAAAAAGCCGATCTGGTCTGTCGTTTTTTCCGGCGGTGCCACTGTAAATGTCAGCGTCTTTCCTTCGGTCAGTTCTTCTGTTGCATTTTTTAAGTTTGCCTGATTGGCTCCTTCCAGTCCAAGAGAACGCATTTCACTGCGGGGAATGGCCGCGCCGATTATAAATACCAGCAGGCAGACAACCGCCCAATACAGTAAATATCTTTTTTTCTTTTCCATTCCATCCTCCGCAAAAATCATAAAAGGCAGACTCAAAACACTCCTGTGCTTCGAGTCTGTCTGTTCTGTTACTTTTTTAATTATCCGTGGAAACTACATGTACCGTAACTTCCAGGTCAGACGGGCAGGAAAATGCATCTCCGTCCGATATGGTGACCATAACTGGTACAGAGTAATTGCCCGTGCGTACTACACCTGACATATCCGCCGTTATCTGGATTCTGTCCTGGGTCAGACCTGCCAGATCGGCAGTCAGACCGCTGACCGGAAGCACCAGTGTCTCGCAGTTTGCCAGATCCACCGTGATTCCGTCACTGATATTGGTATACGTGATCTGATCCGGCGTGAAACTGTACTCCATCGTCTCCATGGCAACAATCTCCATAGTCACCACGATCTCATGTTCATCCTCTTCCGGAATAATAATATCCTCCGGCAGATATTCACTGATATCCACCGTCTGCTCTATCCTTCCCGTCTTTCCTTCCGGATTCAGCGCCTCCGGCGGAATATTGAGATTATAAATAGGACGGATATCGGACTGTCCTCCGGCAATAGTCACCGTCTCCGGCTTATAGCTCACAGAAGCCACTCCATATCCTTCCGGCGCAGCCTTACTGATATCAAAACCGATACCGACCACCTTGCTCTTCAGCGTTGTAACCGTCACAGAGAAGTCTTTATCCTTCCACTCATACTCCAGCTGGGAGTAATCGTCGATCTCCACTCCGTCGCTGTTGGTCAGCTTCAGACGACAGTTCAGTACAGAAGTTCCTGTAATGCCGTTGATATTTACGCTTGCAACAACTTTCTTCACCTGTTCCACCACAGACTTCGGTCCACTGATCTCAACCAGCGATTTTTCAGGCGTTACCGTTCCCTTTTCAAGTCCCGCACTCGGCGTTCCTGTCGTGTCTACGGTTACCTTGAATTCCTCTGTTGCTTTTTCTTCAATGCTTACCAGTACATTCTCCCGGCTCTGCTCGATGCTGTCGATCGTCGCATTTCCGGTATAGATAACTTCGATCTTCACCATGCTGTCATAGCGCAGATCCTTCTGCATATCCGCCGTCACGACGAAATCCGAAGATTTGATCTTCGCAAGCTCCGTTCTCCTCGCATGGACGGTTACATTCACCTTATCGGTACCCGGCTCAATCCGGTAAGTCTGATCCTGGGAAGTCAGTGTATCTGTATTGATCAGGGTTACCGGCAGATTTTTAAATACATCTGTCTCGACCGTATCATCAATATTTACCACAATCAGCCACAGAACAATTGCGGCTATCACAGAGATAATTTTAAACGGCAGATTATTCAGCAGCTTTGTCTTCATGTCGGCCACGTCCTTTCCACAGTTTAATCTTTCTGTTCTTTTCTGAAATTCTGGTCTGAAGAGTCTGGAGCTGTTCTTTTAACTGCTCCTGATTCAGATTTCTTAAGAGCCGGCCATTCTTTGCCACCGATACGGAACCGGTCTCCTCAGATACAACGATCGTCAGAGAATCACTGACCTCGCTGATACCCACTGCCGCACGGTGTCTGGTTCCAAGGGCCTTGCTCAGGGTCATATTATCGGACAGCGGCAGATAACAGGTGGCAGAACGCACTCTGTCCCCTGACAGAATCACAGCTCCGTCATGGAGTGGTGTGTTTTTTTCAAAAATATTCAGGATCAGCTGGCTGGATACCAGAGAGTCAATGGCAATACCGGTTCTCTCGTACTCATTCAGGCTGACGCTCTGTTCCAGAACCATCAGTGCACCTGTCCGCGCCTTTCCCATCTCGAAGCTTGCCTTCACCAGTTCGGAGATAGTCCGATCGGAGATGCTGAGTTCTTCTTTTCTGGAACTGTCAAACGGAACAATCGTCGTCAGCAGATTATTTTCACCCAGCTGTTCCAGCGCCCGACGCAGTTCTGGCTGAAATACGACGATGACCGCCATAATACCAAGGCTGAAGAAGTTCTTCGCAATCCACAGAATGGTATTCATATGAAAAATCGCGGCAACGGCAAGAAGAGCCATGATAACCGAAAAGCCCTTCAGCAGCGACCACGCACGGGTTGTCTTAATCCAGATCAGAATCTGGTAAATGATAAAGGACAAAATGATAATCTCCGCCACATCCGTCCATGTCACATGCAGCGCATCCAGCGAAAGATATCTGTAAAGCTGTTGAAGATTCATTCGTCTCACATCCTTTTCCTTTATAATTGCTGCTTAGTGTTTTCTCCTTGTGTTTCTGCGTCTCGTATTAATCTTCTTTACTTTTTTATCAGGAATGGCAATGGACATCTTCGGCACTGCCTTCACATAGTAATAATATTCATCATCTTCAAACTGAGCATATTCCGTTCTGGAATAGTCCACGCTGAATACAAAAAACTCTACAAGCAGTGCGATCAGTACAGACACTGCTGTACCGATCACAAGGCCCAACAGGGAAATTCTGACTTGCATGATCAGTCCGCCGGTCAGGAACAGCACCACATTCAGCACTGCGCCGGAACCGATCGCCATGTACCACGCGTAATCCGTACTCATCCGATGGATCGCATAGACCACCATCAGCACCAGAGCAAAGATCAGAATCGTCATCAGTACCGCTTTGTTGTTCAGCACATTTTCCACCAGATAGGTCAGACGGGAAGCCATGCCCTCTGTTTCCGTACTGGACAGCATGGTTTCATTCGTTTTCATATAATACATCAGATAGTAAAGCATTGTTCCAAATGCCATGGGCACCGCACAGACCGGACCTCCTACCAGTCCCAGCACCAGCGGTATCACATAAGGAATCTGAAGCAGAAATGCCAGCGGCGTCAGCACCAGCACATAGCCCTGTCCAGGGGCAACCCGGAAATACAGAAGATACATGATCAGCAGGAGTCCCGCTGTCATAGCAAATACTTCTAAGGAAAGTGCAAAGGCATGTGCACACATAAGCAAGCTTCCAAATACGGCAATCATGTTGACTGGAAGGAAGGAACATAAGAGTGCCAGCAGTACGGAAATCACAGGGCTGGTAATCTTCTCCATGAACCCAATCTGGCTGTTGATTGTAAAAAACGCCGCCATTGCCAGAATAAACTTCACAGCCGGAATAATATAAATATCATATTTCGCATAAAATTCCTTCATGCGCTGTTTTATCTCAAGTAATGCTGTCATGCTTCTCTCCTCCGTCTGTTTTCTCCGATCCTGCTGCTTCCTCTTTCTCATAAATATCGGAGATCTTCTTTAAAGTCTGAGCATAACTTCCCACACTTCTTCTGGCCTGACTATAGCGGTAGGAACATACTCCGTACAGCAGACAAGAATAGACCGCTACTGTAAGTACATACAGCACCAGTATGGTCAGTCCGAAACTTTTCAAATCCATCTTATGTATATTATTCAGCAGATATTCCATATTACATACTGCCCACAGTGCCGCACAGAGTGCAAAGCTGACGGTTGCAAAAAACCATCCAGTAAGGAGCTGCAGGCTGATATAGTCATGCCGGAAATATTTGCTGATCTTCAAAGCTTTCTTTTTCTGCTTCTCTTCATAGAGAGAAGCTCTGGTCATCAGAATTACTTTCTCTTCATTAATCATATAAGCAGTCTCCACCTCAATACTACATAGTATAACACACTCAGGAGCCTCTTCCAACAGAAATGCATAAAAAATATATGAATTCTGCACCGTTTTCCTTTAAAACACGGGCTGCTTCGTCCATGGTACTTCCTGTCGTATAGATGTCGTCCACCAGAATGATTCGTTTACAGGGAACCTTTTTTTCCTGAACGGAAAAAGCGTTTTTCAGATTTTCAAGACGGTCCCGGTCACTTAATTCCTTCTGTGCCCGGGTTTTTTTTGTTCTTATAAGGCAGTCCGCATCCATTGGAATGCCACTTTTTTTCGACAGCTTCGCCGCCAGAAGTTCTGCCTGGTTATAGCCTCTTTTTCTTTGTCTGGATGGATGAAGCGGGATCGGAACCAGTACTTCCGCTTTCCATCTTATCATCTCCCGCGCACAGGCCAGCAGAATTTCCTCTGCATAAAATTCTGCATATTCTCTCCTGCCTCCATATTTATACTGCGCAATGGACCGCCGCATCCATTCCTCATACACAAATGCGGCACGCCCTCTGTCATAAGCATGCTTCTTTCGCATACAGTCCCCACAGTATTCCTGTTCTTCTACGGCGAGTGGTTTTCCGCACTTCCCGCAGAATGGATCCCGAACTCTCACAAGTCTTGTCCTGCAAATGTCGCAGGCAAGCTCTCCGGGATCTTCTACTACCTCATGGCATACGGGACATCTGCGTGGAAACAAAAGTCCCACCGGGTCAAATTTATTCCATCTGCTCAAGCTGCTCCACCTCACTGATGCGGTCCGCAAGACCGCTGTAACGCGCCTGCTCACTGCTGTTTTCCACCATCATCCGGAAGGTCTCCTTACTTCCCACCAGTGTCACACAGGATCTGGCTCTCGTAACTGCCGTATAGAGAAGATTTCGGTTCATGAGCATCCGTGGACCTGTGAGCAGCGGAATCACCACTGCCGGATACTCACTTCCCTGGGATTTGTGAATCGTGACCGCATAGGCCAGTTCCAGCTCATCCAGGCTTTCAAAGCTGTAGGTCACGGTCCGGTAGTCGTCAAACAGGACCTCCACCTGCTCTGCCTGCAGGTCAATCTCCTGAATCACACCCATGTCGCCGTTAAAGATTCCGGTTCCTTTGTCGATGGCTATGCCATACCGGTTTTTTGCCTCCCATTCGATCTGATAGTTATTTTTTACCTGCATGACCTTGTCGCCTTCCCGGAACATCCCCCGGGCAGTCTGCCGCTCTGCCTTGTCTTCCGCAGGCGGATTCAGATATCGCTGCAGGATTTCATTCAGATGTTCCACACCCAGCACACCCTTCCGCATGGGTGTCAGCACCTGAATATCGTACATCTTCGCATTTACATAACGCGGCATCTTTTCCTGCACCAGCGCAAGCACTACCCGCAGAATCACATTCGGATCCTGCCGTTCCAGAAAGAAGAAATCCCGGCTCTTATTATCAAGCGTCACCTGTTCTCCACGGTTGATCTTATGGGCATTGACGATAATGTCACTCTGGCTGGCCTGACGGAAAATCTTCGTCAGCATGACAACCGGATACGCTTCGGACCGGATAATGTCCTTTAATACACAGCCTGGACCCACGCTTGGCAACTGATTGATATCCCCCACCAGTACCAGACGAGTTCCCGGCGTCACTGCTTTTAAAAGTGCATGCATAAGGAAAATATCCACCATGGACACTTCATCGATAATGATCACATCCGCCTCCAGCGGATTTTCCTCATTTCGCTCGAAGGAAGCCTGTGCCCGATCCTCCGAAGGCGCGCCGGAGAGCTCCAGAAGCCGGTGAATGGTCACTGCCTCATAACCGGTCGCCTCCGTCATTCGCTTGGCCGCACGGCCCGTAGGCGCCGCCAGAAGGATCTCCATATCCTCCGTCTCAAAATATCGGATGATGGAATTGATCGTTGTCGTCTTACCGGTTCCGGGACCTCCCGTCAGAATCAGAAGACCGTTCTTCACCGATTCCACCACCGCCCGGCGCTGCATCTCATCCAGCTCCATCTTCTCCTGCCGTTCCACTGCCTGCAGTTTCTTCAGGATATCCTCTTCCTCCATCCTGCAGGTCAGATTCAGGTCGTGGAGCATTCTGGCCGTGTTCAGTTCCATATAGTAATACTGGCTGTAAAAGACCATGGTCTGGTCATTCTTTTCCTTCAGGATCAGTTTTCGATCCATACAGAGATTCATCATCTGTACTTCAATATCTTCCTCTGCCACATGCAAAAGCTCCGATGCCCGGCGAAGCAGCATCTCTCGCGGCAGACAGGTATGTCCTTCCGCAGCCGCCTGTAAAAGCACATACAAAAGTCCGCTTCGGATCCGGTAATCGGAATTCGTATGAATCCCGATCCGCCCCGCGATCTCGTCTGCCATCTTAAATCCAATTCCGGAAATGTCATCTGCCAGACGATACGGATTTTCCTGCACCACCTGATAAGTCTTCGGTCCGTATTCCTGATAAATCTTCACTGCCAGTGACATGGAGATACCGTACTGAGTCAGAAACATCATGGCCTGACGCAGTTCCTTTTTCTCTGCCATCTGTTCCGAGATCTCCATGGCTTTCCGCTCACTGATGCCCTTGACCTCTGCCAGACGCTCCGGCTCTTCCTCAATAATCCGAAAGGTATCTCCTTTGAATCTCCGGACAATCCGTGCTGCCATCGCCGCTCCGATCCCCTTAATGGCACCGCTCCCCAGATAACGCTCCATAGCCGTCTCATCTTCCGGCGCCAGAAGTTCATACTGTTCTGCCTGTAGCTGTTCCCCGTATAAGGGATGCTCCTTCATCGTGCCGGACACCTGAATCAGTTCCCCCTCGGAAATCACGGAGAACACACCGACACAGGTCAGTTCCTCATCGTCGGTCACCATCTGAAAAACCGTATATCCATTTTCTGTGTTGCGGAACACAATGTGTTCCACATATCCTTTTCGTATCTCCATCCTTAACCCCGTACAAAAAAGGCTGCTTCAAAAAAGCAGATTTTTGATCTTCTGCCTTTCTGCAACAGCCCCACATCTGTTCTTCTTATTGATTACGGTTCTTCATCCTTATGTCCGGAAAGGAACTCTACGAATTTACCGGTTCCGATTGCCACACACTTCATGGGATCTTCTGCGGTCATGGTGTTGATTCCTGTCTTGGACTCCAGAAGCTCTTCCAGTCCACGAAGCAGTGCTCCGCCTCCGGTCAGAACGATTCCACGCTCTGCAATATCTGCAGTCAGCTCAGGTGGCGTGCGCTCCAGTACACTGTGAACAGCCTCCACAATCTGGGAAGTGGTCTCTTTCAGCGCTTCCTCAGTCTCCTCAGAAGTAACGGTTACCGTCTTCGGTAAACCGGTTACCAGGTTACGTCCGCGGACATCAATGCTGTCTACCTCGGATCTCGGATAGCAGCTTCCTACTTTAATCTTAATATCTTCTGCGGTTCTCTCTCCGATCAGAAGATTATGTTTCTTTCTCATGAAACGGACAATCGCCTCATCAAAATCATCACCTGCAATCTTAATGGAAGTGCTAACTACAGTTCCTCCAAGAGAGATGACTGCAATATCTGTGGTACCGCCTCCGATATCCACGATCATATTTCCGCACGGTCTGGAAATATCGATACCTGCTCCGATAGCTGCTGCAATCGGCTCCTCGATGATAAATACTTCTCTTGCTCCTGCCTGATAGGTCGCATCCTCAACTGCTTTCTTCTCTACCTCGGTAACACCGCTTGGCACGCAGACTGCGATCTTCGGCTTCCGGAATGTCTTTTTGCCGACTGCCTTGCGGATGAAGTGCTCCAGCATCTTCTCCGTAACGGTGAAATCAGAAATAACGCCCTGACGAAGGGGACGTACTGCCACAATATTGCCAGGTGTACGGCCCAGCATCAGGCGGGCCTCCTCACCAATTGCTTTAATCTTATTTGTATCTCTGTCAAACGCCACTACGGACGGCTCTTTCAATACGACACCTTTTCCTTTGATATACACAAGGATGCTGGCTGTTCCCAAATCAATTCCTACATCTGTTCCTGCCATAAATGTTCTCCTTTCGTTCTTTTCATCTATTTCAAATGATGCATCTGTTTTTTTCTTCTGTCAAGGGGGGATTACCCCGCAAACCGATACACTACATTATACTCAATTTTTTTTAAATTGCAAAGACTTTATTTCTTATGTTTTTCTTAAATTATCGTTGTTATCCGCAGATCATGCCAGCTCTGCAATTCTGGAGACACCCACATAGATCTCGGATATTTTATACCAGGTGCGATAATCTACGATTCCGGTCACCGGGAGTCCAAAGATGGACTGAAATTTTTCTACTGCTGCTTTGGTCTCCGGCCCAAAAATACCGTCCGCATCTACCATGGGAAGAGCCGGATAAGCCTGCGCAATTACATTCAGCTGCTCCTGCATCTGCCGTACCTTAGTACCGCCGGACCCTTCTCCCAGATCATATCCCGGCCAGGAAGACGGGACTCCTGCAATCTCCACTGCCGTGTTGATATAGATGCTCTCCCCATAATAATACCTCAGAATCTCAATGGTGGAATATCCCTGCTGTCCCAGCGCCTGGGAACCCCACTGGGTCATCCAGTTTGGGCAGGATACCTGCCGCCCGTCACAGTACTGGGTGAGGATCGGCTGTTTTACATTGGGTCTGGACAGATAATTTCCAAACATCTCATCCACCACATCGGAAATATCCTGGAAAATATTTCTCCCGTAAATCCATTTCTGATCAAATGCCGTAGAAGAGGTAATCGTGAAATCATATCCCTTATTTCTGTACCATTCTGTATAGACACGATTCAGGGTGAATGACATGATTGCCAGCACATTTGCCCGGATGGCAGCGTCCGTCCAGGTGGCATAGATCTCACTGGAAGCCACATTTTTAATATAATCCCGGTAACGGACCCAGTAGTTTTTTGCTGTACTGTCCGTAGGTACACCGTCATGAACGATGACATATTCCGGAATAACTACCCGGTTTAAGACAATCTCCCCGGTCTCCGTCACCGGCTTGATCTCCGGTTCCGCAATCTTGGGTGGATAATTGCCGAAAAGTGTATGTGGGCCGATGACAATCCGCCAAAATTCTTCCTGCTGTCTGGCTTTCCGCATCCGGATCTCCTGAATCGCTGTCACATTCGGCAGCACTTCCGTTCCCGCCACTTCCACATCTTCATAACCGGGAGCCAGCACCCGCACCGTATACTCCGAATAGGGCTGCTGCTCCGAATAATTTTCACTGTAGGAGGGATCCGGCGCAGGAAGATCCATAATCCCCGTCATTCCGGACTCATCCGTCACCGTACTTTTCACCGGACTGTCCGGGCTGCCTTCATAGGTGATCTGTATGTCCGCCCCCGCAACCGGACGGCGTGTCCCTTCTTCCACCAGACGGACCTGCAGTTTTCCTACAATTCCATCTGCTTCTGTCTCCATCATCTCATTTTCCGGCATAACAAAAACCTCATTCCATATTTTATAGTCGCACTTTAACTCTCTATAAACTATATGAATGAGGTTTCTGATTATGACTTTTTTAAGTTTCCTTATTTTTCCTCTTCCTGCTCCGACTCTTCGGTCTCTTCCGGGGTCTCCCCGAATGCACCCGGTTTCTGATCCAGAAATACTTTCTTCGCCACCAGAAGCCCGAAGATAAAGGTTGCAGCTCCGAACACACCGAATACTACCATGGCAATCATGCTCACCGTATGTTCAGTCCCTGCCATCTGTCCCAGCCCTCCGTACATCTTAAATGCCAGATAGACAAGATAGGCACCTGCTGCCAGATACAGAACAGGTCTTAATTTTTCTCTTGATTCGTTATCCATATACTTTCTCCTCCGTTATGATAAATTGATCTTCTCCAGACTGTCCAGCCAGAGCTTCGCGCAGGCGTCACTCGGCATACGCAGGTCTCCTCTCGGAGACACGGCTACCGTACCGACCTTCGGGCCATCCGGCAGACAGGAACGCTTGAACTGCTGTGCAAAGAACCGGCGCATAAAGGTTTTGAGCCATTTTAGAATGATCTCATCATCGTACTCCCCTGCAAAGGCCTGCTTTGCCAGATAGAAAATCTTATCCGGTGCAAAACCGAAGCGAAGCATATAGTAAAGATAAAAATCATGAAGCTCATAAGGCCCTACCAGATCTTCCGTCTTCTGGGAGATGGTTCCATTTTCCGGTGGCAGAAGTTCCGGACTCACCGGTGTATCAAGGATATCCAACAGAATTGCGGAAAGCTCTTCATCCCCGCAGGTATCTGCATAGTAGCGTACCAGATGGCGCACCAGGGTCTTCGGCACGGATACATTGACACCGTACATGGACATATGATCACCGTTATAAGTCGCCCAGCCAAGGGCAAGCTCGGACATATCTCCGGTTCCGATGACCATACCGCAGGTCTGGTTTGCCACATCCATCAGAATCTGGGTACGCTCTCTGGCCTGGGAATTCTCATAGGTCACATCATGGACACTGCTGTCATGCCCGATATCACGGAAATGAATGTTGACCGCTTCCTTAATATCCACTTCCCGAAGCTGTGCCCCAAGACGTCTGGTCAGCTCACAGGCATTATTGTAAGTACGGTCCGTGGTTCCAAAGCATGGCATGGTCACTGCTGTAATACAAGTTCTTGGCAGGTTCAGGCGATCCACTGCTCTTGCTGCCACCAGAAGTGCCAGTGTGGAGTCAAGACCTCCGGAAATACCGATGACCACGCTTTTACAATGGGTATGCTCCATACGTTTCTTCAGTCCCATGGACTGGATGGCAAGAATCTCCTCACAACGTTTCTCGCGCTCCTCTTTCCGTCCCGGCACGAAGGGAGCCTTGTCCACATAACGGTCAAAAGATGCATCCGCGGATTTCATCCCATAAGTTATTTCCATATAACCATCCGGATCTGCAGTTACATCATAGGTCGTATAATGTCTTCTCTCTCCCACCAGACGTTCAATGTCCAGGTCTCCATAGATAGTCTCGTTGGTGAATCTTTCAGACTCTGCCAGCACGGAGCCGTTCTCTGCGATCAGATGATGTCCCCCGAATACCAGATCCGTGGAGGACTCTCCTTCGCCTGCGCTGGCGTAGATATAGCCGCATACCAGACGGCCGGACTGAATCTTCACCAGATCCCGGCGATAGGAATCCTTGCCGGTAACCTCATCACTGGCAGACAGATTGACGATCACAGTCGCACCGTGCATGGCGTGGCAGACGCTGGGCGGATTGGGCGTCCACAGATCTTCGCAGATCTCCGCTGCCACCTTCAGGCCCGGCATGGTTTTACAGGTAAACAGAAGATCTGTTCCAAAGGGAACAGTTGTCCCATCCTGCCATGTAACAGAAGTGCATCCAACTGGTGCTGCCGTAAAATGACGCGCCTCATAGAACTCACTGTAATTGGGAATATATGCCTTTGGCACCAGTCCCAGCAAATGTCCGTCAGAATAAGCAGCTGCCACATTGTAGAGCTTTCCGTTTATTTCCAGTGGAAGACCTGCAAAGAAAAGACCGTCCATACCTTTACTTGCCGCTACGATCTCCTGCAACGCTTTTTGCGCTCCTTCCAGCAGAATATCCTGGCGGAACAGGTCGGAACAGGTGTAACCGGTAATGCCAAGCTCCGGAAATACAATGATCCTGGCACCCTTCTCCCAGGCTTCCCTCATCAGACGGATGGTTTCCTGTGCATTGTACTCTGTATCAGCCACGCGGATCTTCGGAGAGACCGCTGCTGTCTTCACAAATCCATATTTCATCTTATTTGCTCCTTCTGATCAGGTTTTTCAGTTCTTCCATATCAAATACATATGGGGTATTGCAGAAATGGCATTTCACCTCAACCGGCTTTCCTTCCTGTACCATGTCATTCAGCTCTTTTTTCCCCACACTGATCAGCGCTTTTTCTACTTTCTCACGGCTGCAGTCGCAGTGGAACCGGGTATCCAGTTTATCCAGAATCTCCAGACCAAATTCGCCCAGGAATTCTTCCAGCAGCTGTTCCGGTGTAAATCCTCTGTCCAGATAGGATGTGACAGAATCTACGGAAGACAGCTTCTTCTCCAGCCGGTCTACCACACTGTCCTCCACGAAGGGCATCAGCTGAATAATAAATCCGCCTGCCTGACGGACGGTGTTATCCTTCTCCATAAGGACACCCAGTCCTACGGAAGAAGGCACCTGTTCAGAATTGGCAAAATAGTAAGTCAAATCTTCTGCAATTTCACCTGTTTTCAGTTCTGTCTGGCCCACATAGGGTTCTTTAAGCCCCAGATCTTTGATCACGCTTAAAAATCCAAGGTCCAGCGCTCCGCCCACATCCAGCTTTCCTTTCGCATTGGGAGGCAGCATCACATCCGGATTCTCCACGAATCCTTTTACATTTCCGTGGGAATCTGCGGTGACTGTCAGTCCTCCGATAGGTCCATTGCAGCGGATCTGCAAGGTCAACACATCTTTTTCACCTTTCATCATGACACCCATCATGGCACCTGCACTCAAGAGTCGTCCCAGTGCTGCAGTAGCTACCGGACTGGTATTATGATCCTGTCTCGCAGTCTCCACCAGCTCTCTGGAAGTAATGGCAAATGCACGGATCTGTCCTTCTGCTGCTGTCGCTCTTACAATATAATCTTTCATCTGTCTCTTCTCCTTTTTCTTCGTCATTTTTCTTCTGGACGCTGACAGATCACATAAACCCGCTCCGAATCTTCTCTTGCCGGTTCATGGGTAAATGCGTCGTAAATATGAAGAAGTTTCAGTCCTGATTTCTTCACCAGTTCCCGGATCGTCTCCAGCGAATATGCCCTCTGAAAATGATTTTCTTCTTCTTTTCTGTAAAGTCCTGACGGTTCCTTCACAAAAAGAGTCAGGTCGTATTCATTGATCATAGACTCTTCATCATAATAATTTTCCCAGATAAAACTTCCCTCTTCCCGGTTCTCCGCGATGGTCTGCTCTCCCAGAATCTCCCGGTACTTATATTCTGTATTCAGATCGAAAATAAACAGTCCGCCGTAATCCAGATAATTGTGTGCTGCGGAGGTTAAAATACCAAGTACCTCTTCCTCTTCCAGAATATAATTCATAGAATCGCAAATACAGATAATTGCCCGCACCGTTCCATAAAGCTCAAATTCCCGCATATCCTGACAAAGATACAGAATCTCATGGCCGGACTCCTGCTTTTTCTCCAGTGCTTCCTCCAGCATCTCCTCTGACTGGTCGATACCGATCATATCGTAGCCTGCCGATGCCAGAATCTCCGTCATGGTACCTGTGCCGCATCCCAGCTCCAGCACCAGTCCTTCATCCACTCCATATTCTTTCAGAAGCCCTTTTACATAGGTTCCCCATTCTTCATAGGGAATATTATCCATAAACAGGTCATAGACTTCCGCAAATCCTGTGTATGCTTCCATAGGCTCTTTTCTCCTGCTTTTCTTAACTGTCCTATATGATAACAAAAGGGCTGCTGCGAACCTTGGTTCTGCAAACAGCCCCTTCTCCTCTATGTGATCTGTGCTTAGTTGTGACTGCTCAGATACTTTTCGATATTCTCAATTGCAGCCTGCTCATCGGTTCCATCTGCACTTACTACTACAGACTCACCTGCATTCAGACCAAGAGTCATCATTCCCATAATGCTCTTTGCATTCACCTTTTTATTCTCTGTCTCTACATAGATCTTACTCTCATACTGGCTTGCTACCTGAACCAGCAGCGCCACCGGTCTTGCCTCAAGGCCATTTGCCAGCTGAACAGTAATCGGTTTCTTAATCATAGTGTTTCTGCTCCTCCTTTTTACTCCTCTTTACCTTCGCGCAGTTTTTCCGCAATCAGACTCAGTTTCCGAAGACGGTGATTCACTCCCGATTTTCCAACGGGTGGCGTCAGCAAATCCCCAAGCTCCTTTAAACTGGCTTCCGGATGTTCCAGCCGGAGTACTGCCATCTCCGCCAATCCTTCGTTCAGTTCCTGAAATCCAATTGTCCTCTGAATGTATCTAATGTCTTCTACCTGCCGCACTGCTGCGGATACAGTCTTGTTTAGATTTGCGGTTTCACAGTTTACCTTGCGGTTCACAGAATTCCGCATCTCTTTCACAATCCGTACATTTTCAAGCTGCATCAGAGACACATGGGCTCCTGTCAGTCCCAGCAGTTCCACAATCTGAGATCCCTCTTTTACATAGACTACGTAATGCTTTTTCCGCATGACAATCTTTGCATCGATCTCATATGCAGTCAGAAGACTCTGAAGTTCCTCTGCTTTTTCCTGTGTGCTGCAGACAATCTCAAAATGATAGGATTTCTCCGGATCACTGACGGACCCTGCTGCAAGAAATGCCCCTCGAATAAATGAACGCCTGCAACAGTTCTGTTTCAGAAGACTGTTATGTATCTGACGGATATCTCCGTCAATGTGTCCATCCGGATTCATCAGATGCGTGCCGGCAAGAAGCCTTCTCGCATCCTTATCACACCGGATTACTATGGAATAATACCGTATTTCCCGGCTTTTTCGGACAGATACTTCAGCTCTCATATTAAATGTTTTTCTCAGTAATGTAAAGTACTTTCTTGCCACCGGAAGATTTTCCGTCTGTATTTTTACACAACAGGAATCTGTCTCCGTCAGAATGATCTTTCCGCAAAACAGCAAAATTGCCGCAGTTTCTGCCAGACGGCAGTGATGAGCCGCCGGAACCAGCGTCGAAAGTTCTTCCTTGATCTCTCCGGAAAAAGACATTTTATCCTCACTTTCCCCGGGCAGCGTCTTTGCCGATATCCCGGTGTTCCAGACGCACGCCGTAATCTGCCTGCTTCTGAAGACGCTCATACAATTTATTTGCCAGTGTCACAGAACGGTGCTTTCCTCCGGTACAGCCGATGGCTACTACCAGCTGATTTTTACCTTCCAGCACATAGTTCGGCACCAGAAACAGTAACATATCCTCCAGCTTGTCCAGAAATACATGAGCCATGTCATAACCCATGACAAAGTCCTGAATCTCCTGATCGTTTCCAGTCAGTTTTCTTAAATTCTCATAATAATAAGGATTCGGAAGGAACCTCACATCAAATACCAGATCCGCATCACTGGGAATTCCGTACTTGAACCCGAAGGACAGAACCGTGATCATCAGATTCTTAAACTCCCGGTTCTGGATAAAGATCTTATCCAGCTCCTGTTTCAATTCCCTTGTCAGCAGCTGGCTTGTGTCAATGATATAGTCTGCCTGCTTTTTCAGAAATGCCAGACGTTCCCGTTCCAGTGTGATTCCCTGCTCCACTCTGCCGGACTCCGCAAGGGGATGCATTCTTCTGGTCTCTTTATAACGCTTCACCAGGACTTCATCTGACGCATCCAGAAAGAGAATCTCATGGGAAATTCCTTCCATCGTCATATGTTCCAGCACCTGTTCCAGCTGTCCCAGTGATTTGCCGCTCCGGATATCGATTCCGATGGCTACTTTTGTGATCTCACTGTTTCCTGACGCTGTCAGCTCAGCAAATTTATCGATAAAAGGAACCGGCAGATTGTCCACGCAAAAATAGCCTGCATCTTCCAGCACCTTCAAGGCTGTCGTTCTGCCCGCGCCGGACATTCCAGTCACGATCACCAGTCTCATGTTGTATCTCCCTCTCTACCTTAAAAACCCAGAAGCTTTACCTCCGGCTCCAGACGGACACCGGACTGTTCGTACACCCGCTTCTGTACTTCCTGTATCAGTTCCATAATCTCGGATGCCGTGGCATTTCCACGGTTGATCACAAAGCCGCAATGTTTTTCCGACACCTGCGCATCTCCGATCCTAAAACCTCTTAAACCTGCATCCTCTATCAGTTTTCCCGCGAAATAACCTTCCGGACGTTTGAAAGTGCTTCCCGCACTGGCATACTCCAGCGGCTGTTTCGACACTCGCTTTTCTTTTAATGCTTCCATTCTGGCAGCAATCGCTTCCGGATCATCTGCCTTCAGCTCCAGCTCTGCCTCCAGAACAATTCCCTGTTCCTCGATCACACGGCTTTTCCGATAGCCAAATGCCATCTCTTCTCCCGTATAATCCCGGATGGTCCCGTCCGGCAAAAGTACCCGGACTTTTGTGACTACATCCTTTATCTCTCCACCGTAGGCACCTGCATTCATAACCATGGCGCCTCCGATGGTTCCCGGAATACCCGATGCAAATTCCAGACCGGAAAGTCCTTCCTTTGCAGCCATCTTCGCCACACGAACCAGCAGCGCTCCTGCCTGAGCTTTCAGGTGATTTCCACTGATCTCAAAATCAGACATATTTTTATATAAATGGAGAATGACTCCGTGATAACCTTTATCACTGACCAGAAGGTTGCTTCCGTTCCCAACTACATAATAGGGCATATTCTCCTGACAACACAGACGGACAATTTCCCGGACTGCATCCACAGACTCCGGCTCAACCAGATAGTCAGCACAGCCTCCTGCCCGGAATGTCGTATGATTTTTCATGGGTTCATTGATCCATACGTGATCTTCGCCCACCAGCTTTCGCAATTGTTCCAGCATCTTTTTTCTCCTGCTCTGATTACTCATAACTCTAAATATTTATCATACAACACTTTCCTGTTTTTGAAAAGTCATCTTCCTATTTCTTCAAATACTTTTTCACATAATATCCGGTGTAAGATTCCGGTACTTCCGCGATTTCCTCCGGGGTACCACAGGCAACCATGGTTCCGCCGCCATCTCCGCCTTCCGGTCCCATATCAATGATATAGTCAGCGGTCTTAATCACATCCAGATTATGTTCAATGACAATGACCGTATTGCCGCCCTCTGCCAGGCGCTGAAGAATCTCTGTCAGCTTATGCACATCTGCAAAATGAAGTCCGGTAGTTGGCTCATCCAGGATATAGACAGTCCTTCCCGTACTTCTGCGAGACAGCTCCGTTGCCAGCTTGATACGCTGTGCCTCGCCGCCAGACAGGGTCGTAGATGGCTGTCCCAGCTTGATATAGGAAAGTCCTACATCATAGAGGGCCTGAATCTTTCTGCGTACAAAGGGCACATTTTCAAAAAATGTCAGTGCCTCCTCCACCGTCATTTCCAGCACGTCATAGATGCTCTTTCCTTTATATTTTACTTCCAGTGTCTCCCGATTATACCGTTTTCCCTGACAAACCTCACAGGGAACATACACATCCGGCAGGAAATGCATCTCGATCTTCAAGATACCGTCACCGGAGCAGGCCTCACAGCGTCCGCCTTTGACATTAAAGCTGAAGCGTCCTTTTTTATAACCTTTTGCTTTGGCGCCGGAGGTTGCCGCAAACAGATCACGGATCATATCGAACACGCCTGTGTAGGTAGCCGGATTGGAACGGGGGGTTCTTCCAATGGGAGACTGGTCGATACAGATCACCTTGTCAAGCTGCTCCATTCCTTCAATGCATTTATGTTTTCCCGGAATGGTTCTTGCCCTGTTCAGCTGCTTTGCCAGGCTCTTATACAGAATCTCATTGACCAGGGAACTCTTTCCCGATCCCGATACCCCTGTCACACAGGTGAGCACTCCCAGCGGGAATTTCACATCAATATTTTTCAGGTTATTTTCCTGGGCACCTTTCACCGTCATCCAGCCGGTGGGTGTCCGTCTTGTCTCCGGTACCGGAATCTTCATGCGGCCGCTTAAGTAGGCTCCCGTAATGGAATTGGGATTCTCCATCAGCTCCTTTGCCGTACCGGTGGCCACCACCTGTCCACCGTGCTCTCCGGCTCCCGGACCGATATCCACAATATAATCCGCCGCCAGCATGGTATCCTCATCATGTTCCACCACGATCACAGAATTGCCCAGATCGCGCAGTTTACATAAGGTTGCCAGCAATTTATCGTTATCCCTCTGATGAAGTCCGATACTTGGTTCATCCAGAATATAGGCCACACCTACCAGTCCGGAACCGATCTGGGTTGCCAGACGGATACGCTGTGCCTCGCCGCCGGACAGGGTTCCCGTTGCACGGGTCAGGGACAGATAGTCGAGTCCCACATCCATCAGGAAACGGATTCTCGCTTTAATCTCCTTTAAGATCTGATCGCCAATCAGAAGCTGCTGTTTTGTCAGCGTCATCTGCTCCAGGAATGCATGGAGATCACGAACGGACTGATTGGTCATATCATATATATTCTTATCGCAAATGGTCACTGCCAGAGACGTAGCTTTCAGACGCTGTCCATGGCAGGCACGACAGGGAGTGATCCGCATAAAGGATTCGTATTCCTGTTTCATTGTGTCTGAACCAGTCTCCCGGTAACGGCGCTCACTGTTCTTAATAAGGCCTTCAAAGGCTACCGGATAGATACCTTCCCCACGCTGTCCTTTGTAATGCACCATCACTTCCATGCCATCGGTGCCATGGATCAGCATATGGCGGACATTTTCCGGCAAATCCTGATACGGCGTATTCAGATCAAAACTATAAGCTTCAGAAAGTGCTCTTAAGATCGCATAGGTGAAGCTGGACGGATCCGTACAGGACTGCCATCCCATCACCTGAATCGCACCCTCTGCGATGGACAGAGATTTATCCGGAATCATCAGATCCTCGTCAAACTCCATCTTATAGCCGAGTCCGGAACACTCCGGGCAGGCGCCGAAGGGATTATTAAAGGAAAAGCTTCTCGGTTCCACTTCCTCGATGCTGATGCCGCAGTCCGGGCAGGCATAACTGGAGCTGAAGGTCATGATCTCACCATCAATCACTTCCACCACCAGAAGTCCGTCAGATAATCCAAGGACCGTTTCAATCGAGTCTGTCAGACGCTTCTCAATACCCGGCTTCACCACCAGACGGTCTACCACAATCTCGATCAGATGCTTATTATTCTTCTCCAGCTTGATCTCCTCGGACAGATCATAGAGATGGCCGTCGATCTTCACCCGAACAAAACCGCTCTTTCTGGCTTTCTCCAGTACCTTTACATGTTCGCCCTTCCGTCCCTTTACTACCGGTGCCAGCAGCTGAATCTTCGTCCGCTCCGGCAATGTCATAATCTGATCCACCATCTGGTCCACGCTCTGCTTTTTAATCTCCCTGCCACATTTTGGACAGTGGGGAATCCCGATTCTCGCATAGAGCAGACGGAAATAGTCATAAATCTCTGTTACCGTACCCACAGTAGATCTGGGGTTCCGGTTGGTGGATTTCTGATCGATGGAAATAGCCGGGGACAGTCCTTCAATACTCTCCACATCCGGCTTTTCCATCTGGCCCAAAAACTGTCTTGCATAGGAAGATAAGGACTCCATATAGCGTCTCTGTCCCTCTGCATAGATGGTATCAAATGCCAGGGAACTTTTTCCTGATCCGGAAAGTCCGGTGAGCACCACCAGCTCATTTCTCGGAATCTCCAGACTGATATTTTTCAGATTGTGCTCATTGGCACCTCTGATCTTGATAAATTTTCTTCTCTCTTCTGCCATCTTCTATGAAATCTCCTGTAACTGCTTCTTCAGTCCAATCATCTGATCACGCAGCATTGCCGCCGTCTCGAAATCCAGCTCCGCTGCCGCCTTCTTCATTTTCTTCTGTACTTCTCCAATGAGCTTTTCCAGCTCTTTTGCGCTCATAGACTCCGGATCTTTCTCAAACTGCAGATCCTTCTGTGCCACTTCTTTAGAAATACTAATGAGATCCCGCACCGCTTTTTTAATCGTCTGCGGAGTAATTCCATGCTCCTCATTGTATGCTTTCTGGATCTCACGTCTTCGCTCTGTCTCCTCAATGGCCAGACGCATGGAGTCCGTCATATTGTCCGCATACATGATTACATGGCCTTCGCTGTTTCGCGCAGCACGGCCAATGGTCTGAATGAGGGACGTCTCGGATCGTAAGAATCCTTCCTTATCCGCATCCAGAATTGCCACCAGCGTAATCTCCGGGATATCCAGTCCTTCTCGCAACAGGTTGATACCCACCAGCACATCAAAGACATCCAGACGCATATCCCGGATAATCTCGGTTCTCTCCAGCGTATCCACATCTGAATGCAGATACCGTACGCGAATTCCGAGTTCTTTCATATAATTCGTCAGATCTTCTGCCATCCGTTTCGTCAGGGTGGTGATCAGTACCTTATGGTGGGCTGCCACTTCTTTATTAATCTCACCGATCAGGTCATCGATCTGTCCCTCTACCGGACGTACAACCACCTCCGGATCCAGAAGTCCGGTAGGACGGATAATCTGCTCTGCTCTTAGAAGCTCGTGTTCTGCTTCATATTCTCCCGGTGTTGCTGATACAAACAACAGCTGATTGATCTTGCTTTCAAACTCCTCAAAATTTAGTGGCCGGTTATCCTTTGCCGATGGAAGACGGAACCCATAATCCACCAACGTGGTTTTTCTGCTCTGATCGCCGAAGAACATGCCCCGGATCTGGGGTACGGTCTTATGGGACTCATCGATAATAATCAGGGAATCATCCGGGAAATAATCCATCAGCGTATGGGGAGGCTGCCCCGGCTTTAATCCTGCCAGATGTCTCGAATAGTTTTCGATTCCTGAGCAAAATCCCGTTTCTTTGAGCATCTCGATATCAAAATTCGTCCGTTCCTCAATGCGCTGGGCTTCCAGAAGCTTATCTTCTCCTTTAAAATAGCGCACCCGCTCTTCCAGTTCCTGCTCAATCGCCGCTGTTGCCTTCTTAATCTGCTCAGCAGGTACTACATAGTGAGAAGCCGGGAAAATAGCCACATGCTCCAGCTCTCCCTTGATCTCTCCTGTGAGCACGTCGATCTGGGTAATCCGGTCGATCTCATCCCCGAAAAATTCCACCCTCACAGCGGTATCGGATTCATTGGCCGGAATAATCTCCACCACATCTCCGCGCACCCGGAAAGTACCTCGTTTAAAATCCATCTCGTTCCGGTCATACTGGATGTCGATGAGCTGCCGGATGACCTCGTCCCGGTCCTTCTCCATACCCGGACGCAGGGAGACCATCATTTTTTCAAAATTTTCCGGCTCACCCAGGCCATAGATACAGGACACACTGGAGACGATAATCACGTCCCGCCGCTCAATGAGGGCCGCCGTCGCCGACAGGCGCAGCTTATCAATCTCGTCATTGACCGCAGAATCTTTGGCAATATAAGTATCGCTGGAGGGCACATAAGCCTCTGGCTGGTAATAGTCATAATAGGAAACAAAATATTCCACTGCATTCTCCGGAAAGAATTCCTTCATCTCCCCGTAAAGCTGTGCGGCCAGCGTTTTATTATGGGCAATGATCAGCGTAGGCTTATTAAGCTGCTGAATCACATTGGCCATGGTAAAGGTCTTGCCGGATCCGGTAACACCAAGAAGTGTCTCGAACTGGTTGCCTTCTTTAAAACCTTCCACCAGCTCTTTGATTGCCTGGGGCTGGTCTCCGGTTGGTTGATATTCAGATACTAACTTAAAATGATCCATGATTTCTCCTGATTGTTATCACTTCGTTCTTAGTATGGTTACCTGATCAGTATATCATTCTAAATAAAAAAAGTACAGAACGAATCGAATGTTTGTTCTGTACTTTTTCCTACTTTTTACTTGTTCCACCTGTATAATCACGGTATAATGTTGGTAATATTTTGGGGCTGTAGAAACTGCAAATTCTGTCCGAGCCCCGACATCATATTAATGGGAGTAATTATGGAAAACGAAGAACCTTTAAAGAAGAAACGACGAAAAAAGAAAAAACGGAAAAAAGATATGGGAAACCTGTTTTTCAACATCACACAGCTGGCGATCCTCTGTATCTTCCTAGGCGTCTGTTTTATCATCTTTCAAACCGGATACATTCAGAAAATCTTCCAGCTGCATCAGGAAGCACAGCAGATTATGGAGACTTCCACCGCCGCTGATTTCCAGACCGACCAGCAGGGAGAAGTATATGATAAGGACGGCAACCTCATTGCTCTTCTGAAAAACGACCGTAACCTGATTTATCTTACTTCAGATGAAATTCCGGACACGGTAAAAGAGGCATTTGTCAGTATTGAGGACAAGCGGTTCTACAAGCATCATGGATTCGATCCGCTGGCAATCATCCGTGCGGCGAAATCCATCATCTCCAGCGAGAGCATTACCCAGGGCGGAAGTACCATCACCCAGCAGCTGGCCCGGAATATTTACCTGACCCATACGGTCCGCTGGGAACGTAAAGTGGAAGAGATCTTCATCGCCATGGCGCTGGAGAAAAAATATTCCAAAGAGGAACTGCTGGAATTCTATATCAACAATATTTATTTTTCCAACGGCTATTATGGGATTCAGGCGGCAAGTCAGGGGTATTTCGGAAAAGACGCATCGGAACTGACCCTTTCAGAGGCCACATTCCTGTGCGCGATTCCCAACAGTCCAAGCCTCTACGATCCACTGAAGCATAAGGATGACACCCTGACGCGCCGTGACCTGATCCTGAAAAACATGCTGGATGACGGCATGATCTCCGAGAGTGATTACCAGACAGCACTGAACGAACAGATCACCCTTGATAACTCCTCCCCGCAGTTTACCCGCACCTGGGCGCACACTTATATCTATGAATGTGCGACACGGGCGCTTATGGAAGCAACCGGCGAAGACTACGATACCTGTCATGAAAAGCTGTATACCGGTGGATACCGGGTCTATACTTCCATCGATATGGACGCCCAGGCACTTCTGCAGGATACCATCGACAATGAACTGGAAGCCTATAATACTATGAACAGCAACGGCACCTATGCCCTGCAGGCATCTGCCGTCACCATTGATAATGAGACCGGCCTCGTCACCGCCATTGTGGGCGGCAGATCTCAGGAAGGTGTCTCCCAGGATTATAACCGTGCTTACTTAAGTTTCCGCCAGCCCGGAAGTTCCATCAAACCGCTGATTGTCTACACTCCGGCTCTGGAACGCGGCTATTCCGCTTCCAGCACGGTTATTGATTCCAAAGAGGTGGATGGACCGTCCAACTCGGGCAACCGGTATGCCGGTGCCATCTCTCTGCGCACGGCTGTGGAGCAGTCCAAGAACACAGTTGCCTATAAACTGTTCAAAGAACTGACCCCGGAAGTGGGGATTTCCTATCTGCTGGATATGAATTTCTCTTCCATTAAAGATACGGATTATACACCGGCTGCTGCCCTGGGTGGACTGACTACCGGAGCCAGCTCCCTGGAAATGACCGCAGCCTATGCCACTCTGGAAAATGAAGGTGTCTACCGGCAGCCCACCTGCATCACCATGATCACCGACATGGACGGCAATATCGTCGTCATGCCGGAACAGGAAGAAAAGCAGGTCTATCAGTCATCCGCAGCTCATGAGATGACCAATATTCTGGAAGGGGTTCTGACACGCGGTACTGCCCACGGAAATGCCATTCCCGGCATGCCCTGTGCAGGCAAGACCGGTACCACCAACGATAATCTGGATGGATGGTTTGTCGGTTATACCGGATATTATACCACCGGTGTCTGGGTCGGATTTGACTCTCCCAGAAGCGCCAAGGCTCTTTCCGGAGCTTCCTATCCACTGGAGATCTGGAACACTTATATGACCGAACTTCATCAGGGACTGACCTCCAAAGCCCTGAATGATTAACCGGATTCCAAACATACAAAAAATCCCCGGCATGAGGCTGATCCAATATTCAGCTTCCCATACCGGGGATCTTTTTATGTCTGTTGTAATATGATTACTGTCCTTCTGCGGAACCTGCAGTTCCATCACCGGCTGCCGGGTCGGCCGCTGCCGCCGCGTTTGGATCGGCTGTCGCCGCATTCGGGTCAGCCGCCGCTGCATTTGGATCCGCTGCCGCCGCATTCGGATCCGTCGGTGTCACTGCGCCTGCTGCAGAACCAGTCTGCTCATAAATACTTGGCAGATAGACACCTCCCGTGTGAACGGTACAGGTCGCTGCCTGCAGATTGGAACTGATGCCATATGCGGTATCCAGTGTGACTGCCTCTGCCACTCCACTCTGCATCGGTGGAAGCAGTACTTTGGACTGTACAATCTGATTCGGGCACATGGTCGTTGCCAGCAGTCCGGTATCTGCACAGATATTCGCAAGTACGTGTTTATCGCAGGTCTCTGTGGGCTGTGTGCCATCCGCAAAATATTCATTGATGACGATGCCGGATCGTCCATCGCTGTCACATACACCTGGAATTGCCAGCTTGCCGGACTTAGTACAAATCGTTACCTGTACAATGCCCGAAGGTTTGTCGAAATCTTTATTTTCCAGATTCTGATGAATCCGGCTCATGACTTTGGACCACAGCTTCTTATGGAAACTTGTCTCTCCTGCCTTACTGCTCAGTTCATGCTTGTAACCGTTGTTGTCATATCCTACCCAGATGCCTGCCGTATAATACGGAGACATGCCGACGAACCATACATCACGGTTCTCGGAAGTGGTACCGGATTTACCGGCAGTAGTCATATTGCTGATCTTGGCTGCACTGGACGTTCCGCCTGCACCGGTGACTACATCTTTCATACAGTCGATCAGAAGCCATGCATTCTGCTCAGAGATCACCTGTGTCGGCTCCTCCACCGTATTATCAAGGATCACATTACCTTCATTGTCCACGATCTTCGAGTACAGCTTCGGCTTATAATAAGAACCTCCATTTGCTATTCCCGCATAGGCTGCGGTCAGCTCCAGATTGGATACACCATTGGTCAGTCCGCCAAGGGCCATTGCCTGACCGGCATCGGAGTTTGCTCCATCCAGCTGCAGACTGGTGAATCCGAAGCGGAGCAGATAATCTATAGCCACACTCGGAGTGACATCCGTAATCGTCTTGACCGCCACGATATTCATGGAACGGGCAATCGCTTCACGAAGCGTCGTCCATCCTCTGTACTGAGTCTTCTTATCCCAGTTATTGACTAATCGTCCGACTTTTCCGTTCTCTGTGTAGGCAAACGGTCCGTCGTACTGTACGGTGCCCGGTCCATATCCAAGCTCTTCAAATGCCGGTGCATACGCCGCTACGATCTTGAAAGTAGAACCTGGGTTTCTGAGAGCGTTGGTAACACGGTTCAGTGTCTTGTTGGCCGTCTTCTCACCACGGCCTCCGATCATTGCCACCACTTCGCCGGTCTTCTGATCTTCAATGACCATGGAAGCCTGCGGCTGCATGATGAAAGATGATTTCTCATAGACCGTATCGTCGTCGGTGATTCCCAGTGTCGCCACATAGCCGTCAATGGCAGCCTGTGCCTCCTCCTCAGAACTATAAAGCGGTTCATAGCCGGAATTCTGTTCCTTATAGTATTTGAACATCATCTCCTGGCTGTAATTGGTCGTATTTCCATCTTTATCGACCACGCTCATGGCCCACTCAATGGCAACTTTCGTATTTGCCGGGAAGTTCTCCCCATTGGCAAATTCTTCATCCAATGCCGACTGAATCTCCGGCTTCTGTGTACTGTAAATCTTCAGTCCACTGCTGTACAGAGCATTCGATGCCTGTGTCGCTGAATATCCTGCTTTCTCTACCAGATCCTTCTGCACCTGATCGATCAGTGCATCCACGAAATAGGAATAGACCGTATTGGTGGACTGAATCTCTTCGTTGTGTTCACTGATCCGGGCATATATATCATCTTCCATGGCGCTGTCATAATCGTTCTGGGAAATATATCCCTGATCCAGCATATTTTCCAAAACCAGCGCCCGGCGCGTCTTATTCGCATCCGGATGTTTGATCGGATTGTATTCTGCCGGACTCTTGGTAATTGCCGCCAGTACTGCCGCTTCCGAAATATCCAGTTCACTGATACTCTTTCCAAAATAACGGTTTGCCGCTGCCTGTACACCAAGCGTATTCTGGCCCAGATTGATGGTATTCAGGTAACTTTCCAGAATTTCATCCTTACTCATGATGTCTTCCAGCTTCACGGCAAGGTACTGCTCCTGCAGCTTTCGTTCGATCTTCTCCAGCATTCCATGTTCGGACATGAAGTCAAATACATTATTTTTCAAAAGCTGCTGGGTAATGGTACTTGCACCCTGCGTCGTTCTGAACCCACTGGTCACAAACTTCACACCGGCACGCAGCATACCCTGAATATCAATTCCGTTATGGTCATAAAAACGTTCATCTTCAATGGCAATAAATGCTTCCTGCACATGTTTTGGAATATTGTCAAGTTTCACATAGGTACGGTTGGTTCCCTCTGCGATCAGCTCTGCAGTCTTGTTGCCGTCCGCATCATAGACCGTAGATTTGTAGCCTCTCGGAAGTACACTCGCACTCGTAATATCCGGAGCATTCTCGATTACTCCTTTTACGATACCGATCCCGCCGCACAGACCTGCTACGCCCACGGCAATGAACAGTACCAACAGCGTCTTCAGAAAGACAACGCCCAGCTTTTTGCCCATTTTACTTTTCCTGGACTTGAGCGCCTTCTGCTTTCTGGAGGTGCTTTTTTTACTGTAATTCATTAGTCAGCCTCCTTTATTCTGTCTATTATAGCAAAGTTACACTTTCAAATAAAGGGGATTTTTAAACGAAAATTATTGTCGATAAAAAACTCATCCGCTCTCCGGCAGATATGGTAAAATGTGGTTAGAAAATCAGTGACGATACAGAAAGGATGACATATATGATCGGAAGAATTGGTATCAGAAACGGCAATCATGAGATTCCGGCTGTATGGGTTTGTCCGGACGGAACAGGACCCTTTCCGGTGATGATACTCTGCCATGGGACCGCCTCACATAAAGATGAAGTTGGCAATTTGTTTGTACAGCTGGCGAACCGCCTGGCAGAACAAGGAATCGCCTCTATCCGCTTTGATTATGCCGGCTGTGGAGAAAGCCGGGAGAAAGAAGAAGTGCTCACATTTTCCGGAGAAATCGAAGACACCTGCTGTATCTATCATGCCATGTGCCAATTTAAACGTTCTGACCAGAATCGGGTCGGAATCTTAGGCTTCAGCCAGGGCGCGCGGATCATGGCAGCGGTTCTTGATAAGATTCCGAAACTCCACTGCGCTGTCAGCTGGTCCGGTGCATGTCAGGAGCATGCCGGAATTTTTGAAAACTGGTATCAGTACTATTATCCGGAAGCTGTAGAGAATGGCTACGCCCGGATTCCCATGGACTGGCGCGAGGACTTAAGACTTTCCAGACAGTGGTTTGAAGAGATTCAGGCTTCCACACCTCTCGCAGAGCTTCGAAACTACAAAGGACCGCTCCTCGCAGTCGGCGGCGAACAGGACCAGCTGGTTCCGTCTTTCCACGCAGAGGAGATCCGCCGTACCTCTTCCCATCCAGGAAGTGAACTCATCCTGATCCCTCATGCGGATCATATCTATAATGTCCTGACCCGCGACCGGAAGCCATCAGAAATCCTTCTTACGGAAACAGTCCGCTGGATCAAAAAATATCTTTAATATGTTACACAAAAACTCCCCGTTTACCGGAAATCCCGGTAAACAGGGAGTCTCTTTTTCTTATTCTTTTAATACGTCAATGGCTTTCTGCAGCTGATTGTCTTCTTCGCTCTCCGTATCCTTTTCCAGAATAATATCCGGCGTAATGCCCACTTCGTGGATATTATTGCCTGCCGGCGTATAATATCGGGAAACGGTGACCTTGATCGCAGATCCATCGCTTAGCGGAAACAGACTCTGCACAATGCCTTTACCAAAGGTCTGGGTTCCGATCAGGGTTCCCACTCCGTAATCCTTGATGGCTCCTGCAAAAATCTCCGAAGCACTGGCACTGTTTCCATTGACCAGCACCGCCATCTTACCCGGGAAGTAGTGTTCCGCATCGGAAGTCTCTTCCTCACGGTTGCCATCTTTGTCTTCCGTGTAGACAATCAAGCCTTCCGGAAGAAGCTGATCAAGAATATCGCAGGTCACATCCACCAGGCCGCCTCCGTTATCCCGAAGGTCAATGATCAGATTTTCCATACCCTGAGAGTTCAGATCATCAAGGGCTGCAATGAACTGGTCATCCGTCACATCATCGAATTCACTGATACTGATATAACCGATCTTATCTGTAATCAGCCGGTACTCCACAGTAGGAACTTCAATGCTCCGGCGCGTCAGTGTCAGATCCAGCACATCCGTGCCTCTCATGAAACTTACCTCCACATCGGTTCCCTCTTCACCTTTCAGATCCGATACAACAAGATTCAGATCCATTCCGGTTACTTCTTCCCCTTTTACTTTATACAGAATATCATCTGGCTGTACCCCTGCCTCCGCAGCAGGTGATCCTTCAAAGACTTTCACAACCGTGATAATTCCAGTATTGTAATCCTGGCTTAACATGGCCCCGATTCCGCTGTAGCTTCCGTTGGAAGACTCCATAAAGCTTGCATATTCTTCCGGTGTATAATAGTTAGTATACACATCGCCAAGTCCGGCCATCATGCCCTTATAGATGCCGCTCTCCACATTCTCTTCGTCATAATCAAACAGATAAAACCGGTCGATATAACTCTGCAGTTCCTGCATCTTGGTGGATATCTTCGCCTGCTCTTCCGCATTACCTCCGGAAGTGAGTGCTGTAAATCCCAGATGACCAAGCATCCAGGCAGCACCGCAGCCGCAGACAGAGACTGTCAGCACACTGATCAGCACTCCGCAGATAAGTCCCTTTCTGAAGGAATGATGTTTCCGGTTCTCTTCCATTGCTGTATCTCCTTTTATTGCCTTCTATATCAGTTTACGTACCCGGATGGATTCACATAACTGCCATTTACAATCACTCCAAAGTGAAGATGCGGTCCTGTCGAAAATCCGGTGGATCCAACTGCCGCTATCGTATCACCCGCTGATACGGTATCTCCTTCCGACACATAGAGTGCCGATGCATGCATATACACGGTAGAGATGCCGCCGCCATGGGATATGACCACATAATTTCCGGCCGAACTGCTGTAGGTTGCTGTCGTTACACGTCCTGAAGACGCTGCTACAATGGCTGAACCAC
Source organism: Clostridiaceae bacterium Marseille-Q4143 (assembly GCA_018228645.1). Classification (GTDB taxonomy): domain Bacteria; phylum Bacillota; class Clostridia; order Lachnospirales; family Lachnospiraceae; genus Hominiventricola; species Hominiventricola filiformis. The sequence goes on along the minus strand of CP073693.1, from coordinate 1,457,527 downwards.
TGGATGCTCCAATATCAATTCCCTTATGGTAAGTGGATGCTCCTTTCACCGGTGCTGTTCGATTTCCGAACCCGCTGGTAATTCGGTGACTGGCCGGACATGGCCACATGAATCCGGAGCTTCCTCCGTCTCCATCATCTGCCGCAGCTTTCGCCGCAGCTGCAGCTGCGATCTGATTTTCCACCTGGGCAAGCAGCTTCTCCTGCTCATCCAGCTGGTCCTCATAGGCATCCTGCTGTCCGGCTGCCGTATTAATCTGACTCTGATAGTCTGCAATTTCCTGTGTCTTTGCAGCCATTGCCTTATTAATGGCAGTCTGCTGTTCCTGTACTTTCGACAGCATGGTCTGCAGATCTTTCTTAGCGTCTTCCAGTTCCTGCTTTTCCTGCTCAAGTGCGTTTTTCTGTTCTTCTACCACATCTCTCGCCTCTTTGAGCTGCTGCATCATATCCCGGTCATAGCCGGTCATCTCCGATGCATACTCTATCCGGTTTACCAGATCCGGAAAGCTTTCCGACTCCAGCAGCAGTTCAAACCAGGACTGCCCGCCGTTCTCATACATATACTGGATGCGTTTCTTCATCATAGAATACTGCTCATCCATCTCTTCTTCCGCTTTTGCAAGCTCCGCTGTGCTGGCTTCGATCTCATCTTTTTTATCACTGATCTGCGCTTCGCTGCTTTTAATCTGGGTCTGCAGATTTTTAATCTGGGAAGCCAGTGTATTCACTTCCTTATCCAGCTTGCTGATATAAGCCTGAAGATTACTTTTATTCTGTTTCAGATCCTTGATCTGATTTTCCACGGTACTGATATCCGATTTGATAGACTCAATCTGCTTCAGAGTATCTTTTCGTTTCTGTTCCAACGCATCGGTGTCTGAATCCTCTTCCGCTTCTTCCTCATTTCCGGAATCTCCCGGATTTGCCCGCGTGCCAATGCCCGGAAGAACCAGAACAAGTGCAAATATCAGGGCCGCACTGATCAGGCGCCGTTTCATGCTGTCGTCTCCTTTATACTTTCAGGTGCCGCTGACTGGTGAATACACTGCCAAAGAAACCAATACCCACACCAAGAAGCATACCTACCGGCAGCAATGTGCTGAACAGCTCGTTCACCGGAAGGAATTTCATGACGCTGGTCAGCATGTTAAATTCCGCTGCAACGTACAGTACAATCTTATGGTACAGATAATAAAGAACCGCCAGCGGAAGCGCTGCTCCCACCAATCCAATGATAACGCCTTCGATCAGGAACGGTGCCTTGATAAAGGAATTCTTCGCTCCGATCAGACGCATAATCGCAATCTCTTCTTTTCTGACAGCAATACCGGTCGCCACCGTATTGCTGATCAGGAATACGGAAACTGCCAGAAGCAGTCCGATAATTGCCACGGACACATAACTTATCAGACGGTTAAATCCACTCAGCATATCCGCTACCTGATCGGAACGATTCACTTTTCTCACTCCGTCAATGGACTCGATATAGGTTACCAGATCGTCCTGCAATGAGATATCCTTCATGTAGATCTCCAGGTTGGCGCTGTTGGCCAATGGGTTATCATTGACAAATGCGTCTGCCAGCTCTTCATTTCCCTGAAAATACTGTTTCTGATAGCTCTTCCATGCCTCATCCGCTGATACATAGACGACTTCCGAGACCCCGGCGCGCTTCGTCAGATCCTGTCCGATGGCCATGATCTGATCTTCCGTCGTTCCCTCGTCAAAGAGAACGGTAATGGCAACGCCTTCCTCTGCCGATTTTACGAAATGCTGAAAGTTCTGCACAATGCAGAAGAAGATGCCGAACATGAAAATACATGCTGACATGGTCGCCATGGATGCAAGGGAGAACAGTTTATTTCTCCATATATTCTTAAATCCCTGCTGAAAACAATATCCTATTGTACTGAATCTCATCCGATGTACCCGCTTTCTTTCTCGTCTCCCGTAATGATTCCCTTCTGCATACGAATCACTCGTTTCTTCAACGTATTTACAATATCCTGATCATGTGTTACCACCAGAACTGTTGTACCGCGGGCATTGATCTCCTCCAGAAGCTTCATAATCTCTCTGGAAGTCTTCGGGTCCAGGTTACCTGTAGGCTCGTCCGCCAGCAGAATGTCCGGACTGTTCACCAGTGCTCTGGCAAGCGCCACTCGCTGCTGTTCACCACCGGAAAGCTGGCGTGGGAAGGACTTGTACTTCTCTGCCAGACCGACGAGGGAAAGCATGGCCGGAACATTTTTCTTGATCTCCTTGGTGGGAGTCACTATGACACGCTGGGCAAATGCCACATTTTCATAGACATTGCGATCCTTCAAAAGACGGAAATCCTGGAATACGCAGCCGATCTTTCGGCGGTACTTCGGGATATTACGTTTCTTCATACGGTTCAGCAGCACGCCATTGACGCGGATCGTACCTTCCGTTGGTTCCAGCTCCTTCAGCAGAAGCTTGATCAGCGTAGATTTTCCGGAACCGCTGTCTCCGACTATAAACACAAACTCTCCTCTGTCGATGTGAAGGCTGATCCCGTTAATGGCACCAACGCCATTGGGATATGACTTCACAACATTTTCCAGTGTTATCATGGAAATCCTCCTATACCAGTATTACTTAAGCATTAATAATCCAGAGTCTCCATATACTTCATGTACTTCACTACCATCAACGCAATCTTGAATGTGATGGCGTCCTCAAACACGCGGATATCAAGACCTGTGGACTTCTGAAGTTTGTCCAGCCGGTATACCAGCGTATTTCTGTGAATATAGAGCTGTCTGGAGGTTTCTGACACGTTCAGGCTGTTCTCAAAGAACTTGTTGATCGTTGTCAGAGTCTCTTCATCAAAATCATCCGGTGATCTTCCGTCGAAGATCTCGCGGATAAACATTTTACAGAGCGGAATGGGCAGCTGATAGATCAGACGTCCGATTCCAAGAGAACTATAGGCGATGATATCTCTGTCATCAAAGAAAATCTTTCCTACGTCGAGTGCCATCCTCGCCTCTTTGTAGGATCTGGATACTTCCTTGATCTCGCCGACGATTGTACCGAGTGCCACATGCACATCCTCACCGTCAATACTTGCGGCTTCCTTCATATCCTGTGCCGCTTTATACATCTCGTCGTATCCTTCGCCGGGTGCCAGTTCCTTTACCACAATCACATTTTTCTCATCCACTGCTGTGATGAAATCTTTAGATTTGGATCCACACTGATTACGCACATTATCAAGTGCCGTATTCACTCTCTCCCGGCTGCTCTCAATAATAAATACCACACGCCGTACTTCCGTCGCAATATGAAGTTTCTTCGCGCGGTTGTAAATATCTACCAGAAGCAGATTATCAAGAAGCAGGTTCTTGATAAAGTTATCTTTGTCAAACCGCTCTTTATATGCGGTCAGAAGGCTGCCCAGCTGAAATGCCGCCATCTTTCCAACCATGTACACATCATCATTGGATCCTTTTGCCAGCAGGATGTATTCCAGCTGGTTCTCATCAAATACTTTAAAGAACTGATAGCCATGAACAACCTGGCTGTCTGCAGGTGATGTGATAAAAGCCGCAACTTCTGCCCCCAAGCTTTCCGGCTGCTTTTCTGTGGACGCCAGGACCTGCCCCTCCATGTCCAGCACGCACAAATCAATCCTGGTAATTCCCTTCAGTCCATCAATTGTGTTCTGGAGTATCTGGTTTGAAATCATAGTTCTCCTCTCCTTTACGAAAATATGTTTGTGCAAACTCCCCTAAAAAATATCCGCAAAACACCTCAGAAATTTTGCAGATACTAAATACCTACGTTATATATTAATGCAAAATAGCAAAAAAAGAAAGAGGAAATTTGACATAATTCACAAAGAAATCAGATTCATAAATCGAAAATGTCCCTCATAGAGTATAGCAAAAGACCCTCTGACCGAAAGGAAGCTGCCTTCCATGAGTGCCAAAACCAGAATCTGGGTATTTCATATGAAAGAACTGATCTATACGGCAGTATTTGTCGTCCTCGGCATCTTCTTTCTTCTCCTTCTGATCTTCATGTTTTCACCGGATCAGACTGCACAGACCTCTGAAGAGTCCCCGTCCCCCTATACCGCCGGGATCTACACCACGTCCCTGATGCTTGGCGGAAATCCGGTGGAAATTGCCATCACGGTAGATCAGGATTATATTTCCTCCATCCGGTTCCGGCAGCTCAGCGAATCCGTAGCTGCCATGTATCCTCTCATGGAACCGGCGCTGGATGCTCTGTCAGCACAGATCTGCGAGACGCAGTCTCTGGAAAATCTTTCTTATTCAGAAGACAGCCAGTACACTTCTCTTATGCTGGTGAGCGCCATCAAAACAGCTCTTGCCAAAGCAGAAAAGGCTGCCCCTTAAGGCAGCCATTTTCTTATGGTGTTTATTTTTCTCTTCCAATACTGACCAGAACAGCTCCGATCATAATAAAGAAATCAGCCAGATTGAATACCAGATCATTCAGCCGTTTCCACGGAGTATGAAACCGGATATAGTCCACTACATAACCCTTTCTACAGCGGTCATAAAGATTGGAAAGCGCACCTCCTGTCAGAAATGCCCAGCCGATTCTCTTCGTCAGTCCCTCCGGTTTTACGAGGGATCGGATCATAAATCCAATGCAGGCAATGGTCACCGCACCGCTGATGCGAATGATCTCCGGCATATGTCCCACATATTTTCCGCCTGCTGTTCCATGATTATGAAGTTTTTTCAACCCTACAACGCCGCCCGGGAGCAATTGTTCCGGCTGTCCGTCCGGCTGCTCATCCATCTCATGCTTCACTGCCAGATCGATCTGGAACAGTGCCAGCGCCAGCTGTACAAACAGAAGTCTCATAACGCCTTACTCTCCTTCCAGTGCAGGCACACCCCGCATGGTAATCAGCGGTCCACCCTTGTGGTTAATGTAATCTGCCGTAATCGTTACCTGGCCGATATTGTCGTCCTTCGGAATTTCATACATGATATCCAGCATGAAATCTTCTATGATCGCACGCAATGCTCTGGCTCCGGTATCCTTCTCCATGGCTTTTCTCGCGATGGCAGTCAGGGCATCATCCGTGAATTCCAGCTTCACCTCATCCAGCGCCAGCAGCTTCTGATACTGCTTGAGAATCGCATTCTTCGGCTCTTTCAAAATCTTCACCATCATCTCCTCGCTAAGTGCATCCAGCGTATAGATAACCGGCAGACGACCCAGAAACTCCGGAATCATTCCAAAATTACGCAGATCTTCTACTGTCACCTGGCGGATCAGATTTTTATCATTGTCATACTTGTCCTTCAGATCTGCACGGAATCCGATGGAGGACTGCTTGTTCAGCCGCTCTTTGATAATCTCCTCCAGATCCGGGAACGCGCCGCCACAGATAAACAGAATGTTCTTCGTGTTCATGGTCTCCAGCGGTACCATGGCATTCTTGCTGTTGGCTCCCACCGGTACTTCCACGTCTGCTCCTTCCAGCAGTTTCAAAAGTCCCTGCTGTACGGATTCTCCGCTGACATCTCTCTGATTGGTATTTTTCTTCTTGGCAATCTTGTCAATCTCATCGATGAAGACAATGCCGCGCTCTGCTTTCTCCACATCATTGTCCGCAGCTGCCAGAAGCTTGGAGAGCACGCTCTCGATATCGTCTCCGATATAACCTGCTTCCGTCAGTGAAGTTGCATCCGCGATGGCCAGCGGCACGTCCAGGAGTCTCGCCAGTGTCTTTACCAGATAGGTCTTGCCACTTCCGGTCGGTCCAATCATCAGCATGTTGGATTTCTCAATCTCGATGCCGTCCGCATCGGAGCCTGCTGCCACACGTTTGTAATGATTATATACCGCAACGGAGATCACTTTCTTCGCCTTCTCCTGACCTACCACATATTCATCAAGACTTGCCTTGATCTTATGGGGTGCCGGAATGGCATGAATATCAAACATCTTCTGCGCTTCTGCTTCCTTTTCCGGGTTTTTCTTTTTCACCTTCTGCCGTTTCGGAATCATATTCTGCAGATCAGACAGATTGATCATGCTGATATTTGGCATCCGTGAAAAATCCATCTTATTGTAATCCACATTTCCGTTATTCATCATATCCATGGTCCGCTGCATACACTCCGCGCAGATATGAATCTCCGGTGTCAGATGAATCATTTTTCCTGCCTTGCTCTCCGGACGATGGCAGATAAAGCAGACATCTTCGTATTCGTCTTTCGGATGTTCCTCATGAATCTCCGTCTCCTTCACATCGGAGAGCTCCACCCCGTTTTCATCTATCTCTCTGAAATCTTTTTCGTTATCCATATAAATCCTCTCTTTTTTGTCTAAGCGTCTGATCTGGAATACGCGTTCTTCATCTGATTGCTCAGCTCATACAGTACTTTATCAAGCGTAGACGCTGTCTCTTTCTTCAGCATCTGTGCAACTTTTCTGTTTGCTTCCACTTTCAGTTTCATCTGCTTCTCCGGATCGGATTCCTGCTCAAGCAGCGCATCATACCTGTTGATCAGCGCATGCCCTTTGGCCATGACACTCTCCTGATACCGTTCAATATGAAATACGGAAGTCCGGTAGGAAGCGTCTGCCATAGCTGCAATCATACGGCTGCACCAGTAGTAATTATCTGTAGACACTTCTGCCGTCGTGTTGGACAGATATTCCGGAGTCTCCTCCACATCTGCATAAAACGGAGCAAGTACATTAAAGGCGTTGGAAGCAAATGCCACCCATTCAATGGTACTGTGATCTTTCTTCTTCTCCGGACGCATCTGGATCACCGACAGGAAATCGTTCCGGTTAATACCGATGGAGCGGTAAGCACCTTTCATGCCCTTCTCTCCATAGGCAGCATAAGGATCATAGGGTGTTCCCTGAAAATGGGAGGAGAGTACGTATTTTACATCCTCCACAGTGATCTTCTTCTCCGGCACCATACACCATGGCAGATCATCGGAGACCGGCGTGTAATCTGCATCCGGTCCATCCCAGATACAGGTATTCGGATTCAGATAACGCTCCATAAACCAGGCACGTGGAGTATTGTAGACGTGGTCCGCATCATCATGGCTTCCAAATGCATCTCTCGGATTCAACACACCGTCCTGTGAAAGGTCCAGATGATATTTTGCAATAAACTCTCTTAGGTCCGGTGAACATAGATGCTCTTTCTGCTCACCGAATGCATCTTCCAGGTCAAAAGCATCCATGCCCAACTGGTTCGGCATGACCACATAAACATCATCCGGCACTTTTCTTGCCATCCAGTGATGGCCGCCGATAGTCTCCAGCCACCAGATCTCATTCTGATCCTGAAAAGCGATACCATTCATCTCATAGGTTCCATACTGCTCAAGCAGGCTTCCCAGTCTGAGCACACCTTCTCTGGCACTATGGATATACGGAAGCACGATATATACAATATCCTCTTCACCGATTCCTCCCGGAATCTCCTGCTCACCGTTTTCTGCCGGCTGGTACTCCACCAGCGGGTCTGCACCGAGCACCCGCGGATTGGATGTGATGGTCTCTGTCGCTGTCATGGCCACATGAGCCTCATTGACACCGCTGGCTGCCCAGACCCCTTCTCCTTTAAGGGCATTCGGCATTGACGTGTAGCGCATAGGGTTGTCCGGAAGTCCAATCTCCACATGGGATAATTCCGAGCGATAAGTCCGCGGCTGTTCCTCCGGATGAACCACCACAAATTTCTTCGGCGTGAAATGTCCGGAAGCGGAATCATCATTTCTCGCAATCATGGTAGAACCATCATAAGATGCATTTTTTCCAACTAAAATCGTAGTACAAGGCATAAATAGTATGCCTCCTTTCTCTTATCCTTCTATCTTTTCCATGGTGACTCTGCGGTTCAAGACTCCATCCTGATAGATCATCACCCATACCTGAAATCCCAGACTGTCTTTCGCCGTGGTAAAAGGTTCTTCCCTCATCACTTCAATCCTTCTGGCTTTTCTTTTCTCCAGCAGCTCTGTTTTTCTGGATTCTGCTTTTTTAAGAAGTTCTCCAATCTCCCGGTCTGCTGTCCCGCCATATGACCGACACGGATATTTCTTCGTTTCTTCACAGATACGGTCGGTCAGAAGATCTACAAGGGGTGCATGCTTCTTTCTTCTCAGCTGTCTTCCAATCCAGCGGCTGAATGGCCGCACCGGAAAGTGCCTGTATGCTTTCAAGATCTTTTGAAAACTCTGATCTCCTGCCTCTTCCGCCAGCTCCTCCATCACTTCCAGCGCTTCCAGAGACGGTGACCACGGATCGTCGATGGGCACAATGTATTTCGCCGGGACCGCCGGGTAACAGCAGTAATTAAGCGGTGGGAAATCTGTCAGCATGGCAAGCTTTTGCTCCCCAGGCGTACAGTATTCTTCTCCCAGATAATCCAGTTTATCCCGCAGGATGGCGATCCGGTATTCCAGCTGCCGTAAATATTCATATCCCGGCACCCAGAAATGCGCGATCCCGCCATAATTGTACAGATGGACTTCCAGTTCCAGTCTCTGAAACAGGATCGTCACTACACTGTCTCCCTGCCAGACAGAGAGAATGTACTCCTCCCGCTTCTCATCATGGCTTAAGGAAAATTCCAGCTCACCTTCATATTCACTTTTGTAGGTTCCTGTCATGCATGAATTTCTGAAAATGAGAAAACTTTCTACTGCATCATTCATCAGGTAAACGAGACGGATATCTTTCGCATCCGGCTCTTCTGGTATCAGCAATTCAAACTGATTCTGCTCCAGTAATTCCTGAAGCATTCCTATGGTTTCATTCATCATGTACCTGATTATACAATAAAAGCTGCAAAACCTCAATCAATGAAGTTTTACAGCTTTTTACCTACAGCCTTTTCTTAACTTGTTCCAATGTCGGCATTGCCGGAATGGCGCCTTTCTTTTCCACGCAGAAGCTGGCCACCGCATTTCCGAACCGGGCGAATTTCACAAGGTCATCTTTCGTCAGTTCTTCCAGACGTTTCCCGGAAACAATAATCTGATACAGAAATCCTCCCCAGAAAGAATCTCCTGCTCCATTTGTATCTCCGATCTGTGTCGCTTCAAATCCAGGAACCACACATCCGCCGTCTTTGCTATAAATGTATGCACCTTTTCTGCCAAGGGTCACGGCAACGATCTTTACTCCCTGTCGATACAGCGTCTCTGCTGCTTTTTCTACTTCTTTTTCATCCGTCAGAAGTTCTGTTTCCTCATCAGAGATTTTCATAAGATCCACATAGGGGATCAGACTTCTCATCTGCTGTCTTGCCATTTTTTCATCCGGCCACAAGGATGCCCGGTAGTTGGGATCATAGGAAATGATACTTCCTTTTTTTCGTGCCCTCTTTACTGCGTAAAGTGTCGTATCCCGTGCCGGCTGTGCAGTCAGAGAAAGAGAACCGATGTGAAAAATACTGGTCTTATCAAGGACATCAATCTCGATTTCTTCTTTCTGGATCTGTGTATCGGCTCCCGGTTTTCGGGCAAAAGAAAAGGTACGCTCTCCATTTTCATTCACTTCCACAAAAGCCAGTGTTGTAAAATACTGATCATCCAGAATCAGTCCGGATGTGTCGACCTTTTCCTCTTCCAATACGGATTTTAAAAATTTTCCATGCATATCATTTCCGGCTTTTCCCAGGAATGCAGTATGCGCTCCCAGTCTTCCCGCTGCCACGGCTACATTTGCCGGAGCACCGCCAGGATTTCTGGCATAGAGCATCTGCCCGTCTTCATTGAACCCCTGGGAAGTAAAATCAATGAGAATTTCTCCAAATACAGTAATATCATAAATAGATCTGCTGACAGAATCACTGGTATCCACAAGCAGTCCTGCCTCCAGAAGCTGAAATAAAATCCTGTCACATTCTTCTTCGTTGTCTGTATGTACATGCAGCTCACCGCCACCAAAATCTGGCATGCTCAATACGCCCAGCATGGATTTGGCATCGACCACATAGCGCCCACTGCTCAATTCCACATCATAGGGAATAGACTCTGCAATGCTTACCAGCTTTCTCGCATTCTGCATTGTTCCCAGTACTACTTTTGCGATCATCGACTAACCTCCTACTATGCAAACAGGCTGATCACAACTCCACAGACCAGTCCCGTAATTCCAACAATCGTCTCCATCATGGTCCAGGACTTCAATGTCATCTTTTCATCCATCTCCAACAGGGAGCCTACCAGCCAGAATCCGGAATCATTGACATGGCTGAATGCCGTTGCACCACCGTTGATTGCACAGACCATTGCCGCCAGATACATGGGTGACAATTCTGCAACTCCCGGCATTGCCGCCATAATACCGGCCGCCATGGTCATTGCTACCACTGCTGCCCCGACGGATGCGCGAATCAGTGCTGCAATGAGAAATGCTACCAGCACCAGCGGGAGTCCGCTTTTCTCCAGCGCCGGTCCGATGATATTTCCCATTCCACAGTCCTGCAATACCCAGCGGATAATTCCGCCCCCTGTGATAACCAGCAGGATCTGTCCTGTAGGACGCAATGACCGGTCCAGAATCTTCTTTAACTGTTCTCCGTCATATCCCTGTCTGGTACCCAGAAAATACATTGCCAGAAGTACCGCGATAATCAGTGCCACAAAAGGTGTTCCCAGAAATTCCAGGACCGGACGAACCGCATCAATTCCCGGAATGTACACAGAAACCGTACTGCATAAAATCAAAATCAATGGTACCAGAATAATGCATAATACTGTGGCAAAGGATGGAAGATTTGCCTCCTCTTCCTCTCTTACTTCCTGAATATTGGAAGGAAGTCCTGGATTAATCCGGCAGCCAATAAATTTTGACCATAAAATTCCGGCAAAAAGCAGGGAAAGGATTCCAACCGGGACACCTACTGCAATCATAATGCCAAGATCTACATGCAGCATATTCGCAACCAGCACGGAACCGGCCGACGGCGGGATAAATGCAAATCCGGTTGCCAGACCGGCAAGCAGCGGAATCACATAATACAAGGTTGATTTCTTCGTTTTCTTTGCCAGGCCAAATGCCAGCGGAATCAGGATCACAACACCTGCCTCAAAGAAAACCGTCGTACCCACTACCAGTCCGGTAATTCCAAGAGCAATCCCCGCCTTACTTTCGCCAAATTTGTTAATTAAGGTCTGAGCAACGCACTGCGCACCTCCGGATACCTCCAGTATCCCTCCAAATAAAGAACCAAGCCCGATCAGCAATACAATTCCCTGCAGCGTATCACCTGCGCCTTTTTCCACGGTGCTCACCAGCGTCGGAACCGGCATGCCTGCTCCAAGTCCGATAAACAGAGCGGAAATTACCAGCGATAATACCGGATGAATTTTAAATTTGATGATTAACAGTAATAAAAGTATGATTCCCACTGCCGCGGCAATCAGCAGTCTCGTCGGATCAGCTGCAAATACCGGTTCTGTCATTTTCTTTCCCCCTGTTATCTATGCGTTCACATATTTATGAATGGTTGCCTTAATTGCTCCCGGTCCCGCGATCATCTCACGGAACATATTTTCAACCTTCTCACCAACTCCTGCTTTGTAAAGATCGATAAAGAACAGACGCTCGTTGGAAAGAATCGGTCTCAGCTGATCTGTAAAAGTCTCCGGCTGACCGACCACGATATCCTTTAACTGTTCCTGAATCTCTTCATTCATCGGGTCAGGTGCAAGTTCGTATTTCTTACCGGCATCATCCACTGCCAGCATATAACGAAGCCATCCTGCAATTCCCAGCGGAAGTGCTGTCAGTCTGGATGCATCTCCATATTTTTCCACATATGCTTTGATCGTCTCTCCGAAGCGAATTCCTACCATCTGGGATACATCGACTGCCAGACGGAGGTTGGTATCTCCCAGATATTCATTTGGGAACCGGTCATTAAAAAGTTCATCTACAAATGCCTGCGGTGAGAGAATCCCTGGATCCTGTACCACCGGAAGTCCTTCATCATAAGCAACCATCCGGGCCATCTTCATCATATCCGCATCTGTATTGAGCATGTGAGCAAATAACTCATATCCAAGGGCAACTCCCAGCGGTCCGGTGGCAGAATGAACCGGATTCAGACAGACGGTTACCTTCATACGTTCTGCCAGATTGACCGTCTTACGGTCTGCCATGTAAACACCAAAGCCTTTTTCCAATGCCGGACGTCCATTGGGGAAACTGTCCTCAATCACCAGATACTGCGGTTTTTCCGCATTTACAAACGGTGCAATGTAAGTCTTCTTCGCAGTGATTACCGGCTGCATATCTTCCACTCCCAGTGCTTCCAGATCTGCTGCAATCTGCTCGCTTGGACGAGGAGTGATTTTATCAATCATGGTCCACGGAAATGCGATTATTTTCTCATCACTCACATAAGCAAGGAACCCATCATCCACATAGCCTGCCTTTTTCCATTCTTCCGCCATGGTCAGCACAGACTGACGAAGCCTTGCTCCATTCTGGGAGCAGTTGTCCATGGAAACCAGTGCCAGCGGATATTTTCCTGCCTGATACCGTTCATAGAGCATAGCCGTCAGAACTGCCATAGCTCCCGTGGCTTTTGCTGGACCGTTCTTAATATCCGCTTCCACAAACGGGAACCAGGTTCCGTCTGCTTTCTGCAGCGCATATCCCTTCTCAGTAATGGTAAAGGAAACCAGCTGAAGAGAGGGAGCGGCAAAAATTTCTTTCAGTCTGTTCCACTGCTTTTCATTGGAAGACTGGGCTTTTACCGCCTCTGCCAGAGCGCCTAACACTTTGTAATCTCTGGTGCCATCTCCGTGCAGAATCACACTCAATCCCAGATTATCATATGGAGCATAAATTTTATCTGCCACATCATAGTCAAAGGTCTCCACACAAGTAAGTCCCCTGTCCAGAGCACCTTCTTCCAGAAGACCATCTGCAATTCCTCCGATAAAGACACGGAAAATATTGCCGATTCCGAAATGTACCCAGCGCGGTGCTTTTCTCGCCTTTTCGGAAACCTCTTCCACATCATATCCCGGCAGCTGAATTCCCGCTTTTTCCCATGCCTCACGATCTTTGATTCCCGCCATTGTCAACTTCATAGTTTGTTCCTCCTTCATTATTTTACTTACATTCAATACTTATGTTTATATCTTAACTGTAAGTCTAGTATATATGTTAGCAAATCGCTCGTCTACTGGCAATTACACCAATGTTTATTTTCTATTTTTGTGGACTTTTACCATCTTCCTGTTCTATACTGAAATAAAGCGTAATACTTACCATTAACTTATAAAGTTATCAGGGGGGATTTAATTCTATGAGTGAAAAGGGATTAACGACGATTAGTCTGAAGAAAATCAACCGTTCCAAGGTCTATCAATATATTTATAAGGCAAAGGCATCTGCCAAATTGAAAATCGTGCAGGATCTGCAGATGGGATTGTCAACTGTCAGCCAGAATCTGAATCTGCTGGAAGAAGAGGGTTTGATCGAACGAAACGGTTATTTTGAATCCACCGGCGGAAGAAAAGCACATGCCATCCGGATTGTTCCCGACTTTAAGATTTCTATCGGAATCGGTATTTTGAAAAAGATGTTTCATATTACAATTGTGGATTTATACGGAAATGCGCTTTGCATGGATACCATTCCACTTCCTTATGAAAATACAGATGCTTACTATGAACAGGTTGCTTCTGAAATCAAGAATTTTATTTCCAATCAGCAGTATGATGCTGACAAAATACTGGGCATCTCCATTGCCACTCAGGGAATCACTTCTCCTGACCACAGCACAGTTACTTATGGAACCATTATGGGAAATACCGGTATGAATGTGGCCGATTTTTCCAGCCGGCTTCCATGGCCCTGCCATCTGGAACACGATTCTAAATCCGCCGCTTCTCTGGAATTGTGGAATCACCCGGAACTGGACAGCGCAGTGGTTTTTCTGCTCAACCGGAACTTAGGCGGTGCGGTTATTGCCAACCATCAGATTCATCAGGGAAGTTCCATGCACAGCGGAACCATTGAGCACATGTGTATCAATCCGGATGGTCCCTTATGTTACTGTGGAAACCGTGGCTGTCTGGAAACCTATTGCTCCGCCAATGCACTGGAACAGGCTGCCGGACTTCCCATCAAAGAGTTTTTCCCTCTTTTGAGAGAAGAGTCTTCTCCTCAGGCAATGCAGATCTGGGAAGATTACCTGAATCATCTGGCCTTTGCCATGAAAAATCTGAACCTGATCATTGATGCGCCCATCATTATCAGTGGCTATCTGGCTCCGTATTTTACAGAAGAGGACATTGCAAAACTGGCCGAGCGGATCAACAGTTCCACGCCTTTTACAGTGGATCCGACGCAGATTCTTGTGGGAACTCATGGGCAGTATACCCCAGCAATTGGCGCGGCACTTTACTATATTGAGCAGTTTATACAGTCGGTGTAAACTTCCCACCGAAAACTTTCATTACACCTGGCTCATTTTCCAGCCGCTGATACTCGGATTACAAGCTTCACAGATATCCATTTGCATATCAAGTATTAGAATTTAAATGTTGTACACCGGACTTGGGATTTTCACCGGAAATATCCACATCCAGCAACACTTTAATCAGCCAGAAAAATACCAGAAGTACCAGAATAGGAATCACACAGGATGTAATCAGCATCACGGCCACTGCTTCCACAAAATGATTCAGGGAATTCTGTACCTTCTGTACCAGTTCTTCCGAAGAAATGGTCACATTTTCCACCGCTGTTGTCACCGAATCCTTCGCACTGGAAAGGGCATCCTTGGCTTTGTCAAAGATGCCGGAGATTCCTGTTTCCTGCTGCGCTGTATTCTGATCTGTGCTCTGCTGCGCCTGTTCCATCTCCTGCTGCGCGGCGCTGCTGTTTTCCAGCATTTCCTGGGTACTCTTCGCATCCTCCAGTGTCGCATCGATCTGGGACTGATAAGTGGTCTCGATAAGATCTGATACCTTCACACTTGCCGGAACTACCAGAAAAATACAGATACCGAAGATCAAAAGTCTCCGCGCCAGCTTGTCAACACTCCGATTCCGCGCCATCATATTTGCCGCAAACAGCACACACGCCGCCGGAATAAAGATTTTAAACGCCGCGTACCCGGTAATCGTCACCAGATACTTTTCCAGAAATACCGCACACAACACGATCAAAAGATAGCCACTCAAATCCGCTACCTTCTCTGCAATAGGCGTTCCAATGTCTCCCGGCAGTAACGTAATCAGTGCAGATGTGGCCGTCGTGGCCGCCGTCAGTTCCAACACCGTCGCCTTCTTCTCATCGAGGGATGCAATGGTCGCCTGATGGGACTCCGGTGCAGATGCATATTTCCCCAGCACCGTAAAGGAAAGAAGTCCTATCAAAAGCCAGATCACTATGTAGATACATTTCTTCTTATCCAATGTAAAATTCATGGTTCACCTCCGTGCCACATCATTTTTATTTATCATACCATTCCTGCAGGTTTTCATGCAACCGGAGGCCGGACAATGGCCTTCGCTCACTGCTTCACGGCCTTAACCTTTTGTAAGCAGTTTTGCAATCTCCAGATTTCTGTCTGGAATCCGGTACTGTTCCGCCTCTTTTTCCAATCGAAAATAAAAGATCACTTTTCTGTCGCGGACTTCCATCTTCACCCTCGCCAGTTTTTCTTTTAATAAGGGAATGATGCAGAAATAAATACGGTCATCCTCGAAGGAGAGATGTCCATACTCCATTCCGTTTTTATCCTGTACCAAAATCCTGCTTCCCTGAAATGCTTTCGGATACAGAAGCATTTTCTCTCGCAGCGGATGTTGCCGGTCTTCTTTCAGATACGCCCGGAACCGGTAGATTTCCCGTCCTTCCTGGTCAAGCCGTACCGGCTTCGCTATCTTTCGCAACACCTTCACCGGCTCAATAAACTGCTCCGCCAGATACTGGAACAGACGACTTCTCACCGCCATCGTTTTATCCGTATGTTCCATGAGTTCTTTCACCACTTCATGGATGCTGATGAGAAACAACTGAAAATCCTCTTCCTTCGGCTCCCACAGGTATTTTCCTCTGGCGGCACAGTAATAGGGATGTCCTTCCTCTGTCTCCATGGTGTAATAAAGATACACATTTCGCTCACAAAAGGCTCGTTCATTGACCACTCCTGCCCATGTGGGCCGCTTCCGCTCTGGACGGGTCTTTTCCTGTGGCTTCCACATCGAATCAAATGCATGGGGATGATTTTTCAGCAGCTGATAAGCTTCATTAATCTCCTGCGCACGCCGGATATGCTCCGGCTCTTCTGACCCCAGCGCATCCGGATGACAGGTATTCATAAGCTGCCGGTATTTCTTTTTCAGGGAATGAAGATCGTCTTCCTCCGTGACGGAAAGAAGACGCCTCGCCTGCGCTATATTCATAAGAGAGTTTCCCACTCTGCCATCTTAAATCCGGTCAGCACCCGGTCACCGTCCACGATCAGAGGACGCTTTACCAGCATGCCATTGGTCGCCAGCAGTTTTAACTGCTCCTCCTCGCTCATTTCCGGCAGCTTGTCCTTCAGCTTCATTTCTTTGTAGAGCATTCCGCTGGTATTGAAGAATTTCTTCAACGGCAAACCACTCCGTTCATACCAGTCCTTTAACTCTTCAAACGTCGGATTGTTCTCCACAATGTGGCGGTCTTCATAGGAAATCTGATGCTCATCCAACCATTTTTTGGCCTTCTGGCAGGTGGAGCATTTGGGATATTCAAGAAATAACATACGTATAGCCTCCTTTTTATTTATCATACCATTCCTGCAAGGTTTCATGCAACCGGAGGCTGGACGATGGCCTTCGCCCCTTGTGGAATATTTTGTGTGAAGGCAGCACTTCCCTCACAGCTGATCCATTTGGACATATGGAATGTTTATGTCCCTCCACGCCCAATATTTGCTGTGAAAAAAATATTCTGCGCTATATAATTTCAAAAATTAAACAAATTGGACATATAGAAATTCTTATGCATCTTTTTCCCAAATTTCCCTAATTTTCTGGGCATCTGATAGCACAGATTTTCTATATGTCCAAATCAAACAACAATACTTGTTTTTTATAGAATTTTCGCGTGTCTGCTCTGCCTGATTGGGCAGAAAATAACTTTTATTTTCTATCTGCCCAGGCACCTTCTATTTTTTCATTTTTGCACGCATTTTCTGTCCACTGATAACCTGGATAAATGTGAAATACGTGATATCATTCCAGTTAGAAGCCCACTCACAAAACAATTCATATGCAATTTCACCACTCCGCTTTGGCTTTGTGAATCTTACTCTTCCAATGACTCTTCCTGCTCCAGCAGTCGGAAGGAAAAGTTCAGATAGAAGATTTCATCCGGATCATCCAAATCGGACTGCAGAATTTCTTTGATTTTCTCCAGTCTGTAAAGGAATGTACTTCTATGAATGAACAACTCTTCTGCTGCTCTGGTCGCACTTAAATTTACATCCAGATAGGTTTTCAGGGTTTTCATATATTCTGATTTATTTTTTTCATCTGCCGCTTTCAGTTTCAAAAGATTCTGATGGCAGATCATGGATGCGGGAAGACGCCGGGTTGTCTGTTCCATAATATAGGCCAGTACCACCTGGTCAAAATGGTGAATCCAGACATAGGGACGGTTTCTGCTCCCTACATCCAGAGCCATGCGCGCCTGGACAAACTGCCTGCGAAAATACATGTGTCCTTTTACACACCTGGAATATCCCGCTTTCAAATAACTGTCCCGGATAAAATAAGTCAGTACGCTTCCGACTTCTTCCTCATCTTTTTCAAGAAGTGTCAGATTAAAGAATGTTACAATCTCGCCCTCAAGCACCAGACTGACCGACTGTGGAAATTTTTGTTTGATGTACTGACAGATCGCATTGGTAGACAGGTTTTGCTGGTTCAGATAGGTAAGCTGCAGAAGCAGGCACAGATAGGTATGCTGACTGTTCCAGCCATATACAGATAATCTTCTGCTCATTTCCATATAGTCAGCTGTTCTGTCTTTTAGAATCTTTTCAAAAATGCTGGCCAGTGCATCTTCACCTGTCAGAGCCGAACTGTAAGTAAGAAAAATTTCCAGATAATCTGCCAGTACCTTAAAAAGGCAGCGATCTCCCTCTGTAAATGTCCGGTTCCATTCATGCAACACTACCCTGCACACATTTTTCCCTTCCGGGAACAGATTTCGGTTCAGGCTCCGAACACCATTAATATATTCCGGAAACAGGACCACATCTCTGGATTCCTGCATTTTCTGATATTCCGCGCTTTGCATCAGTGCATTCATGGCTTCCACATCAATTCCATCTGACCGGAACAGCCTTGTCTTTTCCGGCATAGCATTCGTTCCGAACTCTCCCAGAAGCGAAAAATCGAGCCCCATTACCAGAAGTGGATTTTCCAGGAACTCCACTGAAAACTGCAGAATCGTCTGCAGATTTTTTCCAGTAAGAACCTCCTTTTGTAGTTTTCTTTCCCATTCATCGCAGCGATCAAACATACGCTGGGTACTGTTCAGGACGCTTGCTTCCAAAGAAATTGCATTTTTCGTATCTGAAGCGGTGATCTGAATATATGGTGCAGAAATACTGCTTTTTCCACTTCCGCAGAGAATCCACAAAACATCCTGCCCCCATCCTTCCCCGGAAGCGGCTGTTTCTGCGGAACAAATCTTTATATGTCCGGCACTCTCCTTTTCATGATCCAGACAAAAAAGAGGACGGAAGAACCCGTCCTCCCCTGATATTTTATTTTGATCCTGTACTCTGTATTCTTTCTTCAGCTGTTCCAAGATATATGCGGATGAAAGCTTCATTTCTTTTCCCCCAACCCTGCTAAAGCACGAATTTTTTTGCCATCTCTGCCGCGTCCACGCAGTTATCTGTATAGCCATCTGCGCCCATCTGTTCAGCAAGTTCTTTTGACACGGCACCGCCGCCTATCATAATCTTGTATGTATGCTTCGGATCATTTTTTCGAAGTGCTTTCACCACTTGCTTAAGTTCATGCAATGTCGTGCTGAGCAAGGAAGAAATACATACAATAGACACATCCGGATTTTCTTTTACCGCTCTCAAAAACTGTTTTTCCGAAATATCAACGCCAAGATCAATTACTTTGAATCCGGCTCCCCGGAACATCATGGCTACCAGATTTTTTCCCACATCATGAAGATCCCCTTCTATCGTTCCCAGGATGATCGTTCCGCTTTCCGTAGGATTATAGTCCGCCTTTAGTTCCTTGACAACTTGAAACCCTTTCTGAACACTTCTTGCAGACGAGAGTATTCCAGGTATGTCCACCTGCTGTTTTTTATATTTTTCACCCACTTCACGCATAACCGGTACCATAACATCTTCCACAAGCACAACCGGATCTACTCCTTCTTCCAGTGCTTTTCTTACCAGTTCTTCTGTTTCATTTGGATGTCCCTGCTCTATCGCCAGTGTCAGTTTTTCAAGTACTGTCATTCCTGTCCCGAACCTTTCTGATCTATCTCCACTACTATCTATCATATAGCAAAAAAGGCCATTCTACAATCCCATATAAGATTGAAGAACGGTCTTTTTTTGCTCTATTAATAATTCTTCCTAGATTCCATATACCTCTTTATTGTATTTTGCTATTTCATCATCAATAATCGGGTCTACATGCGGGAACAGACATCCAGGTCCACCGTAAGTAATACACGGAATGAAGTGTCCGCCAGGAGCATACTCTTCACACGCTCTTCTGACTTCTTTACGAATTTCCTCTTCCGTGGAATCCACACGGTCAACAATAGATGCATCGATTCCACCCATCAGAGTCATTCTTCCTGCCAGCTGTTTCTGAAGCTTCACAATATCATTCTGTGGAAGCGTACCCTGCCAGATATCAATTCCCAGATCTACCATATCTTCTACGATCGGCTCCATGAAAGAATCTGCATGATGCATGATGATCACACCATGGTCTTTCATATATTTATAAGATTTTTCATACTGCGGCTTGATAAACTCTCTCCAGGTGTCCGGGCTTACAAACAGCGCCTGTTTGGAGCCCCAGTCGTCATGGGACAGGATAATATCCGGATGAAGATGATCGACAATCAACTTTGTCAGTTGGAAACGATACTCGCCGATTGCATTGCAGAGATCCATCATATCTTCCGGCTCCAGCAGGAAATTCACCAGCATGTCTTCGAATCCCATCAGGAAATGAAGTCTCTCAAACACTCCTGTCGGCATAAATGCCATAAACAGACTTCCGGAATCTTTGATCTCCTGTGCTTTCTGTTTAAACGGCTCCCACAATGCCGGATCTGAACACTGTCCTACAATATCCGGAATCTTCACCTGGGACTTCCACTCGGTGATATCATCAATGACTTTATTACCCTCTGTTACATGGGGCATGGCAGCCAACTGCTCCTGAGGCCACAGGATCTCTGTTCCAAACAGATCCTTCATCGGCTCCATTCCACGGTGACGGTTTCCACGTACATAGTTGTTCGCCGGGTTTGGTGGAAAAAATGTTGCGCCCTCGTACTGTTTTAATAATCTGTCCGGTTTTCCATCCACTTTGATTGTTTCAAGTAAATTTTGTGTTGCTGTAAGCATAGTAAAAAACCTCCTTTATGATCTTGCGTCAATTTCAGCCTGATACTGAATTACTTTTTCCTTTGTAATCTTAAATCCGAATATCAGAAGCAGCATGCCCACCAGACAGAAGATTGCCGGAACAAGTGCAAATGAAATCGTCATTCCCTGACGTGCAGTACCTTCCAAAACTACACCGGACTGCCATCCTACTGCAACAAGGCAGGCGCTTAAAATCGTTCCTCTCAAAAATACCGCAATTTTCAGCGGCAGATTCTGTAAGCCCATAATCCATCCGGATGCATCTTTTCCGCTCTTCCAGGTAGCATATACAACAGTATCTGCATACAGTGCAGGAGATGCTGCAAATGCCATTCCATAGAAGAACTGAGCCAGCGTCATAAGTGCAATTACGCCCATCGCATTTCCGTAGAATATATATACAAGGAACAAAGACACTGCCATTCCCGCATACGCAATAATCATAGTCGTCCGTGAAGAAATTGCTTTCGCAATATATCTCATGGAAAACGCTCCGATAATAGCACCTACTGCCACACTGAGAAGATAAGTTGTCATCAGGCCCGGATTTCCCATTGCATCACGGAAATAGTAAATTGCAGATGCCGCTGTAACAAATTTCACACACCATTTTGCCAGATCCGCAAGCATCAGCACCATAAGAGGCGGATTCTGGAACAGAGAAGAAAACATTTCTCCAATGGTAATTTTTGTTTTATCATTTCCGGCCTTTGCCGCCTGTGTTTCTGTCTCTGTCTCCTCGTAGCCATCTGTCATTTTGAAATGTGCAAAATAGGTAACTACCATCAAAATTCCAAGACAAAACGCTGCTGCTGCAAATTTGTTTTTTTCTCCCACATAACCTGCAAGAATTGTTGCAAACGGAAGGCCCATATAGGAGAATAGAAGACCTCCGATATTATTCCAAGTTGCTCTGGAAGATGCCAGTGTTGCTTTATCTTCCGGTGTTTTTCCGACCACACTGATCAATGTCGCATTTGCCACATAACTAAAGTTCCATGCCACATGAGACGCTATGGATGCAGCAATAATAATGATCGCTGACAGCCATTCATTTTCACTGACACGAATAAACATAAATGCATACAAAAATGGTACCATCCATGGAACCATGATCAGCCAGGAACGATACCGTCCCCACTTTTTTGCTTTTGTGCCATTGATAATTCCCCCGTAAAGCCAGGAAAGACAGGCATCCACAATCGTAAACACCGAGTTAATGACACCAGCAACTCCTGCTGCAAATCCGGCAATATCCGTAAGAAATGTCATAAAATAAAAGGTTTCAATATTACTCATAAGAACAAAGCCGGCATCCCCTACACCGAAGAAATATTTCAGTGCATTTGTGAGGCCTTTTTTCTGTTTTGGAGTTTCCGTATTACCCATAGTATTTCTCCCTTTCTCTGATTTTTGCAGGATCGGCCGTTTCCGCAAGTTCATGTTCCTTTTTTGATAATATCAGTATAGGGGAATTTCTCTTCTCCGTAAATCCGCACACCTCTTCATTCTTTTTATTTTATTTCATACATTTTGTACAGTTATATTCGTGATTATGTACAAATAAATTTCCTCCCTTTTATTTGTTTCTTTTCGCTTCTGTGGTATAATTTTCAAATAAAACTGTATTTTTCACGAACAGGAGAACTCATTTTGACCAACACAGACAATATTTCCTTCGAACAACAGACTGGTTTCCATCTGAATTTGCAAATCCTTGCTGACGATTTTGCGGATAATGTATCCGATGTTTCTGTTTTCTGTCGAGAAGACCCGCTGACCCTGGATGGTCTGCGGATATATCAGCCAAACAAACCGCTTCAACACAATTTTCTTTATCTGGTATTCAGCCGAGAACTCTCTGAGGACTTCGCAAAACATGAAAACTGTGCCTTTGCTGTCCTTGGTTCTGGAGACCTTTCCTGCTTTTCCGACACATGCCGTATTCTTCTTATCAAAGGAACTCTTTCTTTTTCGGAAGTATTTAATCAACTGCAGCAGACATTTGAAAAATATTATACATGGAGCAGTCAGCTGCAGCTCGCTCTTGGAAATGTAAATCCTCTGGATGAGATGTTAGAAGCCAGTCTCAACATCTTCCACAATCCTGTTTTTGCACATGACACCAACTTTTACATTCTTTCCTCTCCCAGACATGTGGATGGCATGTCCGAATGGGTACACGATAAGCGGACCGAACGGTTGATTGCCCCTTTAAGTCTGATCCAGGACTTTAAACTGGATTCTGAATATCAGCAGACGCTCACCACAAAAGGCGCACAGATTTACTCTGCCGAAATGCGAGGCTACCGCATTCTTTATATGAATTTATGGGTAAATGGAAAATATCAGGGTCGGCTATGTGTGGATGAACTCCAGACAGAACTTCTTCCAGGACATTTTTTTGCTCTGGAATACCTTGGTTCTTTTATTGAACTTTGTATTAAACGCCATAATCTTTTCCAAATTTCCATGGGAAACGATGCACGGCAATTTTTTATTGACTATCTCTCCGGCAGCATTACCGAACTTCAGACAATTACTGATCAAATTCAATATTTAAACTGGAACCGGCACGATCGCTATCTGCTTCTCCGCATGGAGACCCAACAACAGGACGACCGCATGCACTCCTCCATTGCGACTCTTGGCCATATTGAAGCGCAGATTCCCGAAGGACTTGCCTTTATGTATCAGCAGGGAATTGTTGTCATTGTAAATCTGTCATTTAATCATTCCTCTGCTTCTGATGTGATCAGCTCTCTGGCAATCATTATACGGGAAAGTCTTTTTAAAATCGGTGTAAGCTCCGAGATGCAGGATTTTCTTCATATTCCACAGGGCTACACACAGGCGGTTGCCGCACTCCGGCTTGGCAAGAAAAGCCAGAGTATGATATGGTGTTACCGTTTCGATGACTATCTTCTGGAATATATTCTTTCACAGAGCAGCCATCAGATCAGCCCGGAGCTTCTGGTTTCTTCCAGACTCGATGCCCTGATCAACTATGACCGTGAAAACAAGACGGAACTCTACCGGACACTGCAGGTTTATCTAGAACATGAACGTAACTCCCTGCAGACAGCAAAAACACTTTTCATTCACAGAAGCTCCCTTGTCTACCGGTTAGAACGGATCCAGAAGATTACCAAAATTGATCTGGACAATCCCAGAAATCGGCTTCTTCTGCAAATTTGTTTTCTTCTGATTCAGGAGAAAGAGCCAGCATCTGACTGACGCTGACTCTTCCCTATACCTGTATTTCAAAATAAGAGCGAATCCACTCTCTGAGCGTTTCATCGCTACTGGTTTCCTGGCAATCCAGACTTCCATCTGCATATTGAATCGATAATACATTTCCTGTCAGTGCCACACTTCCCCCCAATGTATTACGACTCAAAACCCGTTTTTGTGTAAACATCACATCCGGGGATGTAGCACAGTAAAAATTCATCAGCTCAAAGTCTACTTCCAGCGTGGGCGACATACGGAAGCGAAGTAAAGGAAGATAAGTATTTCCTTTTCTGCGTTCTATCAGGATCTCTCCATTTGTTCCTTCCGGCTCCATCATAATGCGGAATTCGCCGCCCTTTTCTTCATGAATACCATCCTCCAGTTTTACCGGATGTTTCGGTCCCGGACCTCCATATCCGATATCACAATAATACATATCACTTCCTAACGTCACAAGCGTTGCCCGGTGAAGCATAGGCGGCAACTTCTCTTTTTTCCATAAAATCCGCACTCCCACCGGAATCGCCTGAAACCCACTTGCCTTTAAAAGTTCATAAAACAGTTTGTTCAGTTCGAAACAATATCCTCCTCGTTTCCGAATGACAATCTTTTCATAAACATCACTGCTTTCCAGAGACGGAACTTTTCCTTCTTTGTAGGATTCCAGATTTTCAAATGGAACATTCCGAAGATGGAGTTCCATTAATGCCTCCAGACATTCTTTACTCACCTCTGTTTTTCCTTCATAACCAATCCGTCTCAAATAAGTAACACGCTCTATCTCATTCATGTAAAATCTCTTTCATTATTATTCCAAAAGGTAACAACTGGTATAGGAAATCGTGCATGGTCCATAATAATATTCCAGACCATTGGCCTTGCAGACCTGCGTTACCAGCATTCCGTAAGCTTCCATGGAAGAAAATGCCTGTCCCGGAAACCGACATGGTGCATCCGGATACGTGCATTCCTTACATTTGGTGCAGCACCCTGCGCCAATGGCCAGCATTCCCGGCCAGCGTTCTCTGAGCACTTTTTCAAATTTATAAAACGTCTCTTTATGAATGGCTTCTGTCTCCATCATGGTCTCTCCGTCCATGGGATCTTCCAACTGGCCAACCGTCTGAACGATAATCCCTTCCCCGTACTGGCTGATCTTTTTCTGACAGGCTTCCAGATCTCCGCACCCGGGCGGGCAGCTCCAACGCTTGTTGTACATATGGCAGGTATTTTTCTCGCACATTTCCCGCACTTCCGGCATCAGTTCTATCGTACTGCTTTTGAGAAGTGCCACATGCGTGAAACCTGCTTCCAGGCCCATCCTTTCCAGTTCTTTCATATCAATCATGGTTTTCTCCTTAAGACAGTTCAGGAAAACATAATTCATCTATGAAACAATCCTGAAATTCCGGCGAAACCGCCAGTTCCACAAATTCCATACGTCCGACTGTCTGATTCATTTCCTGTCTTTCCTTCTTATTCAGCAATGCAATCTTGGCACCTTCTCCTGCCGCATTTCCAACCGGAACGATTCGTTCCAGAAGTGATTCCGGCAGCATTCCAATCATAGCCGCACTCTTCGGATTCATATAATTTCCAAATGCTCCGGCAATATAAACGGTCTGAATCTTTTCTTCTGTTATGGACAGCTGTTTCATCAGGAGGCAGATACCTGCTGCAATTGCTGCTTTCGCAAGCTGCACTTCTCCAATATCCTTCTGGGTCAGATACACACCTTTTCCATTTGCCGATTTTTCGGGTGGAACAAGGACAAATCTGCCCGGAATTTCCTGACCGCTTTCAAGATGACCGCCCTCATCGATCAGTTCCGCTTTTCTCAGCTGTGCCACCAGATCAATCAGTCCCGAACCGCAGAGTCCGGTGGGAACCGCATTTCCTACGGTTGTATAACTCCAGGTTCCGTCTTTATACTCTACATGATCTACCGCACCTAAAGCTCCCCGCATTCCGCACTCGATTTTTGCACCTTCAAATGCCGGTCCCGCTGCCGTGGAACAGCAGACAAGGCGTTCCTTATTTCCCAGAACCATTTCTCCATTCGTTCCAATGTCAACCATAAGGCTGACCTGATCCTCACGGTCCTGCCGCAGCGCAAGAATACATCCGCAGGTATCCGCGCCCACATATCCCGCAATGTCCGGAAGGAGCAGCAGCTGTGCTTTCGGATGGACATGAAGGCCATACGCCGAAGCCCGCAATACAAGGCTCTGACGAATTGCCGGGGTATAAGGTGCATGGACAAGGGAAGCCGGCGAAATTCCAAGAAATAAATGATGCATGCAGGTATTTCCCACAACGGCTATCTGATAAATATCATTTTTGTGAATTCCCACTTCCTGTGCAAGTTCTGAAAGCATCTCATCCAGTGCATTCTGGATGCTGTCCTTTAACGGCTGCACTGTATTTTCCAGTGCATAATTCGCACGCATAATCACATCTGCTCCGTATTGGGTCTGGGGATTCATACGGCTCTTTAACGCCAGTTCCTGACCGGTTTCTGCATCCAGCAGGTAGCCGACCACCGTTGTCGTCCCTATATCAAATGCAGCAAAATACAATTTTTTCTTTTCCGGACTAAGCTCCAGGATCTCATCGTCCGTATAAATTACATGCCAGTCTGCATCCTTCTTCCGGCATTCATACAAAGAAGCGGCCATATCAAGATCTGCTTTCACTGTCTCTTTTACATCAATCTGAGTGATCAGCCGTTCCCAATCTGAACGATTATCTCCTGCCTTCGGTTTTTCAATCGTTACCTTCTTCTGTCGTAAATCAGGCTGCAGAACAACGGGCCGTTTCGTTCCCTCTGTAAGAATTTCATATTTTGAATTTCCTTGCAGGGTATCCACTTCCATATCTCTGTCTATCTGCGTCTGACAGGCAAGCACCATGCCCCCATCTATTTTAACTTTGCATTTTCCGCACTTTCCCTGTCCTCCGCAGGGAGCATCCGGCACAAGTCCCGCTTTTCTCTCTGCTTCCAGCACTGTCATTCCGGCGGGAACCTGCAAATCAACTTTTTCCCTCATAAATGTAATTCGATACATGTCTTATCCCTCCGGTATTTATTATAGAACAAGAACCGCCCTGCCGTCCATGACATACACAGACAATGCAGAGCGGCCCTTTTACATTCTGGGATTCCTGTTGTAATTATGCTACCAGAGCTTTTGCGAGAACGGCTGCACTTGCTGCATCCTCGGAATATCCATCTGCACCAATCTCTTTTGCAAATGCATCTGTGATCGGAGCACCACCAACCATAACTTTTACTTTACCTCTGAAATCTTCTGCATTAATAGCTGCAACGGTATCTTTCAGAGACGGCATCGTAGTAGTAAGAAGCGCGGATAATGCAATTACTTTTACATCCGGATTTTCTTTATAACACTCAATAATCTTAGAAGCCGGAACATCAACACCAAGGTCAATTACTTCAAATCCGGCACTCTCAATCATCATGGCTACCAGGTTTTTACCGATATCATGAAGATCACCGGCAACGGTAGCAATGATCAGTTTACCCATACTTCCGGTTGCTCCGGTTGCCAGATGCGGTTTCAGAACCTCCACGCCTTTTTTCATGGCACGTGCTGCTACCAGCATTTCCGGAACAAAGATCTCTCCGTTTTTGAACTTCTCCCCAACAACAGCCATGGCGTCGATCATGCTGCTGAGGATTTCTGTTGCATCGCATCCCTCGTCAAGTGCGCCCTGAACTGCTGCACCTACCAGTTTTGCTTTTCCTTTTTCTACTAATTCTGCTACTTCTGTAATTTTTGACATTTTGTATCCCTCCATTGATAACATTGTCTTTTTTGTTTTATTTCTTTACCGGGCCAATCATTCCTTCTCTGTAGGCACCGATATATTCCATGCAGTAATCATCCAGACCAAGAAGTGCTTCTGTCGCATATACCAGGCCAAGCATATCTCTGTTCGTCGGATCCATAATTGCACTGTCAAGTCCAGCATTCATAGCCAATACTACAAATCCATAGTTGATCAGCTTACGTACCGGAAGATTGAAAGAGATGTTGCTGACAGCCGCTGTAATATGAATAGACGGATATAATTTTCTTACCGTCGAAATTACTTCCACATTCATTGCGATTCCATCTTCTGATGTGCAAAGCATCTCTACCAGAGGATCAATGTGAATACGATCCGGAGAAATTCCATACTCCTTGGCTTTCGCCATGATCTTTTCAAATACTTTCAGTCTGTCTTCTGCGCATTTCGGAATACCAGTATCGTCGCTCAACAGCGCAATTACCTGCCAGTCCTTATTTTCCGGCAAAGCCATAACTGGAAAGATTTTATCAATCTTATCTCCCTCACCTGACACAGAATTGAAAATACCCGGTTTCTTGCAGAACTTATAGGCCTGCACCAGTACATCTGCACTTGGGCTGTCCACGGAAATCGGGACATCTGTCACTTCCTGAATACAGTCAATCATCCATTTCAGTGTTTCTACTTCTTCCGCCTCCGGAACTGATGCACAGCAGTCAATATAACTTGCGCCTGCATTTGTCTGTGCAATTGCTCTCTGTTTGATCAGCTCTGCGTCTCTGTTCGCAATTGCCTCTGCCACTGCCGGAATGGAACCATTGATTTTTTCACCAATAATTATCATCTTATCCGCCCCCCTACTCTGTACGCTCTTGTACTTTATAATTCATATTTTATCAGAGTCCTGACAAAATTCCAGCCGCATTCCCTATCATATATGATGCCCTTTTTCCTACGATTTGTAGGAAGAACTTTTCGATTTTTACCCATCAAAAAAGATGCCGATTTGCGTCTATCTCTTTTCATGTTACCCTGTTTTCCCTTTGTTTTCTTCTTTTTAAGTGTATATTTCAGCAAAAATCAAGTATATTTTTATTCTTTCATGATCAATTTGTCCAGTTCCACATCGCAGGCACAATATCTGCTTCCAATGATTATTTTCCTCTTTCCTAAAAATTGTGGATATATTTTTAAATAAGCAAAGAAGGTGTGAAATTCCGCAGAAATATGTTATGCTGAACAGGTATTAAAAAGGGGATTTATGTAAAGGAAGGAATTTATGTTAGAAAAGTTTCGCAGAAAATATATCGGGGACAGAAATTTTTATGGAAGATACATCGCGCTGGCATTGCCGATGATTATACAAAATGCAGTGACAAACCTTGTTAGTTTTCTTGACAATATTATGGTTGGACAGCTTGGTACAGAGCAGATGTCCGGAGTTGCCATTGTCAATCAGCTGATATTTGTATATAATCTGGCAATCTTCGGGGCTGTATCAGCAGCCAGTATTTTTGGTGCGCAATATTTTGGAAATGGAAATCACAAAGGGCATATGTATTCTTTCCGTTTTAAGCTGTATGCAGCTTTGACGGTTACCGCACTTACCATTCTGCTGTTTGTGACGAAGGGAGAAAGCCTGATTTCTCTTTATCTCACCGACACCTCCGGAAACGGTGCGACAGGTGCCGCATTACAGTATGGATTACAATATCTGGTCATTATGATGGCGGGATTGATTCCTTTTGCCGTAAATCAGTCTTATGCGACCAATATCAAGGAAACCGGACAGACATTAATTCCCATGATCGCAAGTTTTGTGGCTGTTGGAAGCAATGCCATATTGGACTATCTCCTGATTTTCGGTATCGGGCCATTCCCGGAACTGGGTGTGCAGGGTGCCGCTCTGGCAACGGTCATTGCCCGTTATATAGAAGCTCTTATGATTATTATCTGGGCACACAGACACAGAGAAAAGAACCGGTATCTTGAAGGAGCATATCTCGGATTTGGTATTCCCAAATATGAATTGAAAGCAATCATCATCAAAGGATTGCCGCTTATGATAAATGAAGTTCTGTGGGCTGCGGGAATGACCGCCGTAATACAGTGTTATTCGATCCGTGGCCTGGAAGTAGTTGCCGGACTTAACATTGCTACGACCATCACCAATCTGTTCAACATCATTTATATCCAGCTTGGTGCCTGCATCAGCATTGTGGTGGGACAGTATCTGGGTGCCGGCGAACTGGAAAAAGCCAAGGATGCGGATAATAAAATGATTGTGTTCAGTGTTTTTTGCTGTGTCATTGTAGCTGTATGCATGCTTTTTATCGGCAGATTTTTCCCACAGATCTACAATACCTCTGAAGAAATCCGTACACTGGCAACCAGATTTATCGCCGTATCCGCAATCATCATGCCGTTCTGTTCCTTTAGCCATGCATCCTATTTCACACTGCGCTCCGGTGGAAAAACAATGGTGACATTCCTGTTCGATTCTGTTTTCACCTGGATTGTTGTTGTTCCAACTGCCTTTTTACTGGCTCACTATACCGGACTCGGTATCATAAGTGTGTACTTCTTCGTACAGGCTACGGAACTGATTAAGGTGGCCATCGGTTATTTTATGGTACACAGTAATGTATGGCTGGTTCAGATGGTGTAGAAAACTACTCCCCGAATCTACTCGATTTCAATGACGTAATTATAACTGTAAGTATGTACATACAGCTTTCCATCCTGCTCCACAATGAGATCCGGCATCTTCTTCAGCAGTAATCGGTCAATGATTTCTCCTGTATTTCGGTTAATCTGATAGAGATAGTCCGGCTCTGCGGTAAATCCATAGCCGCAGATCAGAACATCGCCTTCTACCACAAAATTCATGGAATTATAAGACTGGTCTGCGCTTCTCCACAGCAGCTTTTCATTTTCCAGATCATAGGCAAACATAAAGCAGGTATTCGGCTGTGCATAACCGTTGGCCACACTCGCCCCATAAAAAATGCCATCTTTTAAATAAGCATTGTTTCCGTTCACATACCATTTATCGGTCGGATAATGCAATACATATAGACAGTTACCTGTTCCATTTTCATAGATATACAGATCTTCCCCTTCCCACAGGTACTCATAGTTTTCATCTGAAAAACTGTTCCAATCTGTGCCGATCATGGGAAGAGACAGGTTTTCGCTGGCATACCATTCATCTGCAAAATCAATACCGTTATCCTCTTCTGATAAAATATTCCACTTTAACGGAGTAACCGAGTCCCCCTCTGCATGAGTTTCCGTTACTCCGTTGAAATCTATGGTGATATATTTCGGTTTGACCGTTTCTGCAACTTCTGCTTCTTCTACTTCAGCTATTTCCATATTTTCGGTTTCATCAGGTACCTCTGTCACTGCATCCACGGTTTCATCGTTTTCTGTTGATTCAGGTTCTGAAGGTACCGTCTCTTTGCTGCAGCCCATCAGTAACAACACGGTCATAGATAACGCTATCAAAAGTCTTTTTCTAATCATGGTCATTCTCCCATTCACTTGTTCATTTTATAAAATGAAGTATACTACGCCATCTTTGCTCCGGCAACCCGATAGAGAATCAGACCGCCTTTTTTCTCATATCCGGTATCCCATAGTCCATGAAAATCCAGCCACCTTGCACCACCATAGGTAACCGCTTTTACAGAGAAATGCCCCGCTTCCTTTTTATAGCCAGTCAGCATATACCAGTGCCACACATAATCATCATATGCCGGTTCCTTGTGCTTCAAGGTCAGACACGGAATGGGCCATCCCACCTGAATCTGTGCTTCCACCGCTTCTTCTGCTTTTTCGTAAGGTGTCTGTCCTTCCAGTCCTTCTATGCAAAGATCCGTCACTCCCGCATCTGCAAGATACCGCTGAAATCCTTCTATATAGAGGCTCAGACGATCTACTCCACCAATTCTCGGACGCAGATACGGCTTCATCTTCATGGCAAACCGGTCATAGTCCTCCCTGCACAGATGTGCTATATTATAAGGATATATCTGCTTCCATCCCTGTTTTGCCGCCAGATAAATGCAGGTATCACATGCCGCCAGTGCTGCACAGCCTCCGAATTTCATCAGGAAATTACTCATCCAGTCCTGGCTTCCGCCCTGAACTCCGTCAATCGAAAAATAATCCAGCTCCTTTTTCATCCCTGCATCTGCTCCTCAGATTCTTTTCACTTTCTCAATCAGTTTCCCATAGACCCGTTCCACAAACCACGGTTCCGTGGATTTCTGCAATGCTTCCTCCGGCGTAAACCATGCCACACCGCTGTTTTCATCTGCCTTTATCCGAACATCTTCCTCTGAATCCGCTTCCAATAGGTAGGTAATATTCAGATGCAAGTGGCTGGATATATACTTTCCCTTCTTTACATGTCCATCCACCGTTAAAGATTCCAGAGAAAAAATATTCTCCGATACCGGCCGTACATGTGCTATACCAGCCTCTTCCTTTACCTCACGAATGGCCACTGATAACAGATCTGTCTCACCATCTGCATGGCCGCCCAGCCAGGACCAGGAATTGTAAATGTTATGGTACACCATCAAAACCTTGCTTCTGTCCTTATTTACCATCCAGGCCGATGCAGTTACATGTGCCACTGTATTTTCCCTTGAAAATGCATCCTCATACTGCTCAATCCACTGAAAGATCAGATTTTTGTCCCGCTCTTCCTGCTCATTGAATGGATGATATGCCGCAATTTCATCTAATAATTCCTGTCTGTTTTTAGCACTCATATTTTAACCTGTTCCTTTTTATTCCAGTATTGTGCTGCATTTTCAAACTGTTCATGTGTCATGACACATCATTCCCCTCTTCCGCTGTTTACTTCATCAAACATTTTTTTCACAGTTGGTGCATCTTTCGTCAATTTTTTTATACTTAGATCTTCCGCTTTATTATTAGCCAATCTAAGTTGATTTTCTGATGAAAGAAGTGCCTCTTTCGTTTTTTGTAAATGGGAAATCGTCTTATCAATTTCCTCTATTGCTGTTTTAAATTTATCACTAGCAATTCTATAATTCCGTGCAAATCCTTCTTTAAATAAATTCATATTTTCTTCAAAACGTGAAATATCTATTTGTTGATGTCTTGCTACTTCTAATTCTTGCCGATATTTTAATGAATTTAATGCAGCATTTCTTAGTAATGTAATCATTGGAATAAAAAATTGCGGTCTGATAACATACATTTTCTCATATTTATAAGAGACATCTACAATACCATTATTGTATAATTCATTATCTATCTCTAACAGTGATACTAATACCGCATACTCACATTTCTTTTCACGTCTATCACGATCAAGTTCTTTAAAAAAGTCTTCATTCTTATGCTTTGTCGCTGTTTCATCCATTTCATTTTTCATTTCAAACATAATGGATATAAATTCCATTCCATCTACATTTTCTCTAAAAATAAAGTCTCCTTTACTACCTGTTTTCGCATCATTATCTTTTTCAAAATATGCTGTTGGAAATGCCGTCATTCTTAAAGAATTAAATTGATTTAAGCAATGCTGTTCCAGACTCTCTCCAATCATTTTAGTAGACTGTCGTGCCTTAAAATCTTTATAATACTCTATTTGTTCGTCCTTTAATTTTAACTTTTCCTCATATTCTTTATGCAAAGATTGTTCTTTCAGTTGATTTTCCGTATCTTTACTGGATAATCGACTCTTTAACTCCGTAATTTCTGTTACTCTTTCCGAAATTTCTTTTTCCTTTTTCTGAACAGCCTCTGATACCGCTAATTTTCTTTCAGTTTCACCATTTGCAATTTTTGCCTTTAACGCTTCAATTATGCGGTTTTTTTCTGTCAATTCTTCTTGCTTGCTTTCTAACATATTTTGTTTTTCTATATCTTTTTTATTAATTGCTTCGCTTATTGCTAACTTCTTTACTGTTTCACTTCCCTCAATTTGGGACTTTAATTGTTCAATCTCTCTATCTTTCTCTCGCTCCTTAGCAGAAAATGCTTCTTTTAATTTATTGATTTCTTCTATCTTCTGTGCTATTTCTTTTTCTTTAACATTAACTGCTTCTGTAATTGCCAGTTTTCTTTCATTCTTACCATTTTCTATTTGTGCTATAAGTGAAGCTATCTTTTTCTCTTTATCTGCCAGTTCATCATTTTTCTTTCCAAGCGCAAGTTCTCGTTCATGTTCTTTTTTATTAATGGCTTCACTTATAGCAAGTTGTTTTTCTGTCTCACCCCCCGCAACTTGTGCCTTTAACTGTTCAATTAATTTATTCTTTTCTACGAGCTGCAAATCTTTTGTTGAAATAACTTTATTAAACTCATCTTTTTGTTTTGTTTTGATAAGTTCTAAATCTTTTTTCTTTATTTCTTCTAAATCTTTTTCTCTCTGTTTAAGTTCTTTATCAAATTCCTTATCCCGAACTTGTTGAACAATTTGCGCATATCCAGACTCATCAACCGCAAAAACTTCTCCACATTTAGGACATTTAATCTCTTTCATATTTTCCACTCTTTCCATAGTTTTTGTTGATAATCACTTAAATTTCTCGATCTCTGTTAAATTTGTAAATGTCGTATCGCAGCCACAATGTTACTCAAAAATTCTTGTAATATCCTGATACCGATTCATTACACGGTAAATCTCAACATACTCGCTGTTTACCTTATAGATAATCACATAGTCTGTCCATACTGCATATTTATAGTCTGTCCGAAAACTGACCCTCTTTGAAAGATCCGAACCTATTTCCGGAAACATCTGAAGATTTTCAAATTTACCATAGATTGCTTTTATCGTCTTTGCAGCGTATGTTTCACTGTCTTCAGCAATATAATCACGAATATTTTTCAAATCCTTTGCGACAATCGGATTGATCCGCAGTTTTAACATCTTATTCCCCCATAAGTGCTTTCAGTTCTTCCAGGTCCAGCCAACCTTCCTCATCTTTCACTGCTTCTTCTGCTTCCTGCAATTTCATCAAAAGTTTTTTCTCTGCACGATCACGCTCATAATCTTCAATATCCATAACCACAAAACGCCCTCTGCCATTCTTGGTTAAATATACCGGTTCCCCTTTGTGACAATTTTTCAAAACTTCATTATAATTTCTTAAATCAGATACAGGTAAAATATTAGGCATATTTTTCAACTCCTTTCTCGTTTTTACATTTCTCTGTTACTTTTATTATATACGCAAAAAGCTGTAAAATTCAACGTAGAATTTTACAGCTTTGTATTCGGATTCATTTTAACGCACTGCTGACAGCGGCCCCGCAGGCTGCTTCTTCCTGGTAAATGGCCTGGCTTCGATTCCATTTCCTTCGAATAACTGATCGGATAATACCGAAATCTGTCCGGTCAGACCGATACTCGCACAATCCGGACAGCAATCCAGCAGTTCATCCACAAGCGCCCTTGCTTTTTTGAGAATCACGGATGCTTCTTTTCCACATCAAGAACAATACCGCTGATCGTTGTCGTTCCAATGTCAATCCCCATTGCTTTCATTTACCGTGCTGGCTCCTTCATAAAACAGTCAATCTTTTGCAGCAGTTCTTCATCCGTCCGATAGGAAAAGTCATCCGCACAGATCTTTATCACCGTTCCAACTGTGCCTTCTTTCCGTGCGCATTCCACATAATCCTTGAAATCCTCGAAACGATCCTGTCTGGCACTCATATGAACCGGATGTCGGTTTTCATACTTCATCCGGTTCATATATCTCTCATGTAAAATATGAAGATCCGCCTCCAGCACCAGCGTCATCACTTCATAATCATATGTTTTTGCAATGTCCTGAAGCTGCTGTAATTCCCTTTTATGGAAATTTGCCTCCAGAATCAACGATTTCTCCAGCTTTGCAAACTCCTCAAAGGTACGAATCATCAGCTGTACCGCCGCATCGGACAATTTCAGATTTTCTTCTCTGTTGGAAAATCCGATCACATCGCCAAGCACTTCTTTGATTTTATCTTTATAAAATACATTTGTCTGATACCGTTTGGAAAGTATCTCCGCAAACGTAGATTTTCCGGCTGCCACATCCCCAGTAAGAATCAGTAATCTCTTCATTGAAATCCCCTCTTTCTAGGTTCTTACTGTTGATTATACTATAGCAGCTCTGTTTATACAATCGTGGGACATTTCACATACTACTGCTGCAAATCCACGGTCACATATTCTTCCGGTTGATCTCCCGCATGAAGCCGGAACAACAATGACTGTACCTGATCCACATCAATGACCCGGTCAAACGTGGCAAGCAGATATGCCTGCGTATCAGAGCCTTTCTGATAGCCGCTCTGACCTCCGTTGAGCAGATACAATACACGGCTTCCATCCTTTAATACCACTCCGCCAACGTTAGGAAGTCCGTTGTCATCCTCCCGGACCTGCAGTTCACCGGTCACTTCGTAATCTACCCGGATAGAAATCGGTGAAATAGCTGCAGAAAGTACAGTTACATTGGCATTTTTCAATGCAGTGTTTAATTCACAGGATTTTGCGGCGTCCTTTCCACTGACCGGAATATCAAATTCCCATGTTCCGCCGATTCCGTCCATAAATTCCGTTTTCTCCACTGTTCCCAGATTTTCAAAGCAGACATGAAGCGTCTGTCCAAGAAGACTCTCATCTGGATCGGTCTTATACAGCGTCATCACATATTCCAGCGTTCCATCCGCCGCCTTATAATGTTCTACAATATTACCAGTTTCATCGCTTGCAAGCGGAGTTCCATCTTCATAGACCGGCTCTCCGTTATTATTGGAAACAATTCCATCATAAAAACTGCCGCTCATATTGACCCAGCCATCCTCTGCATTTTCATCCTCTCCGGTATAAACCCTTACCTCTTCAAAACAAGGTTCTTCCCCATCTGCCAGATCATATCCTGCTATCTGAAAAGCCACATACACAAAATGCCCATCCGCAACCAGTTCCGTCGGTTTTACCGTAATTCCCTCAGAAGTCACTTCCATGTTCGATAAATCTGGACCTTCTGTCACCATTCCCTGTTCTGCCAGGTCTTTCTGCTGTTCTTCCGTTGCCTGTATATTGCCCTGCATGCCCCGACTCCATAAATGGTGAACAACTGCTGCTGTAACGGTAATTCCACCCGCTCCAACCAGTACTGCACATGCAATGGCTGCCGCCTGCGCATAGCGGAAACCACCCTGGAATCGACTTTCTTTCTTTGCTTTTCTTACCGGTTTTGTACTTTCTCTGATCTGTGCCAGCGCATCATCCGCTTTTTTCAAAACCACTTCCGGGATTTCCACATCACTGTTCAAAACATTTCTTTCTTCTCTCATTGTCCCTGCTCCTTTCCATATCACCGATAATAAGCTTCCAGTTTTTCCCGTCCCCGCTGAAGCCTTGTCTGAACCGTACTTCTGGGAATTTCCAAAAGCTCTGCAATCTCTCCCGTCTGATATCCTTCACTGTAATAAAGAACCAGCACAATCCGGTATTTTTCATCCAACTGTCCTAAAGCTTCTTTCAATTCCACGTTATATTGGTCTTCTGCCGACGGCTCCTCGTATTCCTCCAGGGCTGTTATCCGCTGCTGTTTTTTGCGTATATCGTAACAACGGTTGATCAGAATTCTGGTAATCCAGGTTTTAAAATACTTCTCCTCTTTTAATGTATCCAGCTTTTCCCAACATCCAAGAATTGTATCCTGGATCGCATCGGCAGCGTCCTCATCATTCATCAAAATTGAGATTGCCACCCGGTACAGATCCTTCATATAGAAATAGATCAGACTGGAAAATGCATCCGGATCCTTCGCCTTCGCTTTTCGGATCAGCTGCAGCAGTTCTTTTTTCTGCATTACTTTTTTCCTCCTTCCTTACAACTATTAGACGGAGTACTACTCTGTTTGATCTCATATAAATTCACGAAAAAAGACAGCCGATTTTTTCGACTGTCTCATGATAGGCTTTAAAGAATTTCCTGATTAATCTCATCTTCACTGTCAGCCATTGCCTGAAGTGTCATTGTCAGTAGTTTTTCAAGGGGCCAGCCAAGTTGATCGGCGCCACGCTCGATGACTTCTCTGGAACACCCTGCTGCAAATCCCTTGCTCTTATATTTTTTCTTCAGGGATTTCAGTTCCATATCTTTGGTACTCTTGGAAGGTCTCATAAGTGCAGCCGCCCAGATCAGACCCGTAAGTTCATCTGCAGCAAACAGCACCTTTTCCATCTCATGTACCGGTTCCACATCCAGCGTTACCCCACATCCGACGGTAATTCCATATCCATGAGAAACAACGCCATGAATGATATCTTCTGACACACCGCCCTCTCTTAAAAGTTCCGGTGCTTTCAGGCAATGTTCTTCCGGATAGAGTTCAAAATCAATATCATGCAGTAAACCGACGAGACCCCAGTGTTCCTCTTCGGAACCATATCCCAATTCTCTCGCATACCATTTCATCACTGCCTCTACCGTAAGGGCATGTTGAATATGAAACGGATCCTGATTATATTTTTTTAGTAAGGCAAATGCCTCTTCCCTGGAAAGATCACTCATGCCGTCCATCTCCTTCGTTCTATTTGTATTTCATCATATATCCATATTCCTACTATGTCAATAGACTTAATGAGTGATTTGTTCTCTAACTCATGCCCTGTTTCCTGTAAAATGCGTTCTGCGCATCAGCCGTCAGGTCATCCAGCTCCGAGAAAACATCATGGTAGTTTTTGGGAAATTTGTTCTCACCGAAGGCTTCTATCCTGCTTCCATCCACAAATTCCACCTGAAAGCTCATGGAAGATCCGTCTAAGACATTGGGATCGCTTCCACGAAAGCCTGCCCAGGATGCCACATCATAGGTTTCCAGAATCCTGCGTGCTTTCTCAAGGGTCTCTGCAGCCACCGGATAGTCAAAAGACTCCTCTTCTTCCCCATCCCATGGCTCTATCCGTACCAGCGCTTCCTCTCCCTGTCGGAGCAGGCTTACGCTCCAGATCGGTTCCATCATCGTTCCATGCACATAATACGTCAGCTCCTGAATATCCGGAAGCGGCGTAACCTGACCATTTTCCGGATTTTCTGCAGGATCTGTTTCTGCTCCTGCCGTCGTGACTTCCGGAACTTTATCCGGCTTATTTCCAGGCCACTTTCCGCAGCCTGCGATCAACGCCGCCCACGTAGTAAATGCCATCAGCAAGAACCAGCCTTTCTTGCCTTTTTTCATAAGCCACTTCCGTCTTCTTTTTGATCACGCTTCTTCAAGAGCATCCGGATGCCTGTTGACAGCAGTAAAATAGTTAGCACAACTCTGAAAATACTGACTCCGCCGGAAGACATGCCGCTTTTTTGTAGTGCAGTTTTTTTATCCAGTTCTCCGCTTAACATATTGGGTGTCGCCCCTTTTACATAGGTCAGGGTCCCCTGCTCCTGAATACCAATTACCGTCACCATATCCCCATCACTCTGAAAAGGAACGGAATAATAATAACGCCGATCACCTTCCTTGAAAACCCCTCTGCCCATTCGCTGGGTTCCGATAAATTTTTCACCG
This sequence comes from Clostridiaceae bacterium Marseille-Q4143, assembly GCA_018228645.1. Lineage (GTDB taxonomy): Bacteria > Bacillota > Clostridia > Lachnospirales > Lachnospiraceae > Hominiventricola > Hominiventricola filiformis. The sequence goes on along the minus strand of CP073693.1, from coordinate 1,418,252 downwards.
CTGTATTTCCGGTCTGTGAGAATCGCAAGTCCTGCCTCAGATAGCGTCTCCTCATCAAATTCGTATTGTCTTGCCAGCATAAGCTGTTCGATAAATTCCTCGGACAGATGATAAGCTCCCACATCTGCTGCGCCCTGGAAGATTTCCATTCCGCCCACGCCCAGATCGGAATTCCATTCCCTATTCGACTCTGTCATCGAACCATTCCATTCTTTCTTCTTCAGTTTTTGTGCGCTTCGCATGGCACGCGGAGCATGGATCGTGAGTCCCAGTTCGTCATCATAAGCCGGTTCCAGAACCTTCAGTTCTCCGCAGACAATCACAATCTTTCCATCATTTGCCGGTTCATAGCTGCCCTGTCCTACATATACCACATCATCCACTTTTTCCTGCATAGCCGCACGCTTTGTACCACACGATTTCACGGTAGAGACAGCACAAAGTAAGCCGAGCAGTATCACGATAACCGCACCTGTTTTTTTATTTTTTCTTGGTTTCTGGGTTTTCTTCATCTTCCCACCCCTCTCTTTCCAGATCATGCGTCACTGCTCTTTTCGGGCGCTCTATGGCCAGGGATTCATGATCATATAAACAGTCATGGCATATAATGGTAATACAATGAGTAACGGAAACGCCCAGTTTCCCATCGCCTCCCTGACATTCTTCCAACGCATAAGTAGGGTTTTCCTATTCTCTCTCTTCTGGCGAATGCGTTTTCGTTTTCCATTTTCCAGAAGCTGAAAGATCACCGGCGAATCATAGACCTCTATTCGCCCAAATACTGCAAATCCTGCCATAGAAATCGGAAGTGACAGACACAGCCAGATGTTATTGTAACTATAATCCAGCTGCTGGAACAGGGTCCAGTCACCGGAACCCATACACTTAAATGCAGTAAGGATCCATGCCAGAATGCAGGTGGAAGCATTCACCAGCAGAAGGATCATCACAATCTTTACGATACGTCCCGAAGAGTAGAATCCCAGCTGTACCGGAAGTTCCTGTCCGCCAATTCTTTCAAAGAACACCGGTTTTATGGTATCTTCCGGTTTCTTCTTATCTTCTTCGCTGATACTCTTAAGAATCTTTCTTCGAACTCTGGCCTCTCTTCCCTTACTGAACACCGTAAACAGAATCAGCGCCGCCAGCAGTCCAGCCATGCCAACCAGTTCAAACAGTTCCTTCAGATCCATCGGCACTCCGCCATAATTCCGGAATGCAAAAAAGAAAAAAATCATCACTGCCAGCGTTCCAAGAAGCGGCTCGATCACCCAGGGATAGGTCCTGGTTTCTTTTTCCGCCAATACAGATACTTTTCCTGTCTGCCCGTTCACTGCCGCCTGCACCTCTCCGCAATCCATAAAATAGACCGGAAGAAATGCCGGCAGACGAAGCAATGCTTCTGACTCCGGATACAGTGATAGTCCGGTTGTCTGCATCGTGCGCTCCACAGTCGGGCGATATTCCTCTGCCACCTCTTCAAACACACGGCGTCTTAACTCCGCGCCATCTGCAGTCGGAACCTCTGCTGCATGGCCTGCAATATATCCAAATTGAAATGGCTCCAGTTCATCCCACAAAAATGGTTCCATTCCATTTAATAACAGATTGTTGCAGCGATCCGTCACATTGACTGCCACATGCTCCAGAAATCCTCCGCATTCATAATGTCTGTTGGAATTGTCTCTGGTCACAACAAACCGGATAGGCCCGCGGATCAGTTCATATGGCAGATAAATTCCTTTTAATTTTTTCTTATTTTCCTTTAAAATCTGAGCTTCGTTTTTATCATGATGCTGCTCAATCCATTCATCCAGTCGTTTTTCTGCCTGTTTCCGATTCAGTTTAAAAGGAATCAGCACCTCCGGGAAACCTTCTCCCATCTGGACATCCGAGCGCAAAACCTTGGACTGGCAGAAAATACAGGTCTCTGCCACTTCATGTTCTTTCACAATCACCCGTGCTCCGCAATTCGGACACTCACAGGCAATCGTCTGACTGTCCGGAAGCTCCTGCTCTAACAAAGTTTTTGTAAGACTTCGAAATTCCCGTAGCTTTTTTAAGGGAATCTCTGTTCCTGTATTTCCTCCGCAGTTCGGACAATGGTAATTCTGTGTCACAACATCAAACTGGGCAGGTGCGCCACAGGTGGCACAGTGAATGGTCATAATCTTTCCCTGATTCATACCCTATCCTCCCCTGACCCTGTTCTTATGCCCAGGGATCTGCTTCTTTTGGTATCCGGATTCCGGTTAAGAGCTGCTGTTCCCACAAGAACCACTGTCCTGTAGATGGCTTCTTCCGGAGCTTTAACGGTCTCGGACTGTCTGCGCCGCTGCATGCCACATATAAGGTCAGATATCCTTCCCCTATCTGGGTTCTGCTGTAGGCGTTTTCTGATACCGCAACCCGGTAGGGCTGTCCCGGAGTATAATTATTCTCCGGAGAAGAGCCGGAAAAATAGGAACGCATCAGATACTCTTTTCCACGGAATCTGTCTCTTATAAACTGTTTGTCGATTCCATTCAACGGTCTGGGGCCCCGCAGAAAATCCAGCATTTTTTCCGTTTCAGATGGATTCTCAGGATAAAGAGCAAGGGCTGCCACCGTCAAAGCAGCCACTTCCTCCGGGTTTGTCAATCCTGCCTGGGGCATTGCCTGTAATTCCTGTAATGTTTTTGGAAGTCTGTTCAATGTTATCTCGCTCATCATATCCCTCCTTTAGATCGGTTCCCATTCTCCGGTCAGATCATCCATTCGATAAACGAGTCCGGATGGGGATACCGCATAATAATATTCTGCTACGAACTGGTCCGGATGCTCTGTTCCAAGGGCAAAGAGCACACAGGCTTCCCCCTGGATAGTCTCCATACCGTCCACATCCCGGATTGCCATACCAAGTTCCAGTCTCTCCTGTACTTCAGATTGTGCAAGCAGCACATCGATTTCATTGCCGGAATAATCATAATTTTCCCCGGCTGCTGCTACGGGACGCAGGTAGAATTTTTCCACTGCCCCGCTCGTAAATGGGAAAAAGGCTTCTCCTTCCATTTCACGAATAGTCAGGCAGTCTCCTTCCAGCTCCAGCCGGATCGTACCGCTTCGGGTTCCATCCGGCGTGTTCAGCCAGAATTCCAGTGACTCCACCTGAGGATCCCCATAAGCATAATAGCCATCCCAGAAAAAACGGATATCCTCCATCTCTCCATCCAAAAGACCCCCATAATACCACATATCCGAAGGATATCCACTCTCGCCCGTCAGGAAAGTAACACTGTAAAAATAAGGTTCACCCGCATCTGTTTTCGCAGAATCGCAATACCAGCTTCCTTCCATTCCGTAGAGATATCCCTCCTCCGGCATGTAGGAACCTGATAAAAGCTGCTTCACTCCGTCTGCCGGCTCGATCTCTCCGGCATAGGTAAGATAATAAGGTTTCCAGGAAACCTCCCTGCTTCCTTTTCTGGCCGTGACCTGTACATTGGGATAAAGATCACTGAGATTACACTGTAAGATCAGAGGAAGGCCATCATCACTTTCCCATAGCAGTTCCTCTGTACTGGTTTCCGTAAAGTCATCATTCCAGCTGCAGGACTCTATGGACATCTTCCACCCATCTTCTGCCGGAACGATCACATACCACTCATCCCCTGTATATTCTATGATATGGTCTTCCGGGATTCCTTCCAAATACGGATAGGTCTCAGCTCTTTGATATTCTTTTCCCGGGAAGCTGTAATCTGGCGTATAACCCAGAAATGAAGCACCAAATACTGCCCCCTGATCTCTCAGCCATTCCTGTTCTTCCACCAATGCCGCTTTCCCCGCCTCCGTAAGCCAGGAAGCCGTACCTTCTTTTTGGGGCTCTCCCAAATCCGGAAATTCCGCATGGTCACTCGTGGTTGCTTCTTCTTCCGGCTGGGATTCTTCCGGCTGAGCTTCTTCCAGTTCTATATCATCCGGGTTATAATCCGGGTTGGTCATCCCTGATCCGCCGTCCCTGATATCGAGGAGGCCACAGCCGGTAAGAAATGCGCAGAGCAACATGACTACTGCCAGAAGCATCCCTTTCTTCTTTCTCGTGTTTCCTCTTTTTCCCATCTGCCATCCCTCCTCAACATCCGGATTTTAAAATGATACCTCTGTCAGATTATCCCCCATAATCTGAGTAATCCTCTACCAGACGCACCGTATGGTAGGTCTCTGTCCCATACATCTGGATCATCAGGTCATTCCAGTGAATCGAAGGATAAAACCAGGCAAATTCCTGTCCTGCCACATCCTCGATCACATAACCACGGGGTGAATTATATACATACATTGCTTCCTTTGTGTAATAGGGATTCATCTCATGATCGTACACGGTATAATCCACCGTTCCGACCTCAAGCCGGTCATCCGGACTGTTGAAAAATCCGGAATCCCCTGCTCCACTATACATACTGAAGCTCCATGTCTCATAGCCTTCTCTTGCCGAATATGCCGGCATGGATTCATAAAGCCCCGGCGTAATCAGCGGCATCCCTATCTGCCACATTTTTCTGCCATTTTCATCCGTATACCAGCCATCCGGAGTCATATGGTTACGCAGAATATTACCTGTTTCATCCAGATACCTGTCGGTTCCGTCTATCTCTGTCATCCAGCAGGAGGCATCTTTTTTTCTGTAATACTCTCCCTGCATAAATGGAATATATGCCGTACCAAAATCCACCGAGAGGACATCCCCCGACAAGGTATAAACCGCCGTTATATCCTGTGTCGCGGAGACTGCCTGGGTTTTTCCGGCATCCGTAAACTGGAGAATATCTACCATATGCTCGTAGTTGCTCTCCGGGTAAGAAAGAAACAGATAATCTTCATCCGTGTCATACACCGTGATATATTCTCCGTCTTCGCGGTAATATGTACCATTCCAGGCAGACTGGTTTTCCACTCTTTCAAATCCCTGTCCGGCAGCTTCTTCCGATTCTTCCATATCTGCACCGGCGGGTTCTTCCGGCTCTTCCATATCTGCCATGTCTGCATCGGCTGGTTCTTCCGATTCCTCAACATCGGCATTGGCGGATTCTTCCGGTTCTTCCCTTTCCTCACGGACAGGTTCTACCGGGTCCACAGCCGCCACTTCCGCTTTCTTACCACAGCCTGCCACTGCTAACATGAGTACAAATGTCACAGCACTTGCCAGGACTTTCATGTACATACCACCTCCTTTTCCACTGGCTTTCCGGAGTCCCTTAGAAGCTTCCACCGCCTCCACCATGGGTCGTTCCTGACGAAGAAGTGTGGGTGCTGCTTTCGGAGCTGTCCTTTTCCGGCTTCTTTACCCGATCCACTTTACTGTACAGGAACAAATCCTGCTGGGTCGCAAGCTGCATACTTCCTTTTCTTACATAATTCGCTGCCGCCGTCTGTTTACGCACCGTTTTCAGCTGCGCCTTCATACTTCCCACGATAAGAAGGGCGCCGACCAGACCAATCACAATGCAAATAGGAAGTACCAGCGGTGACAACGGGGCATGGGGCAGATCCTTTTTTGAAAATGGATGGCCTTCTCTTGCCTGCGTGATCAGCTGATCACACTCGGATGCATAGGTATCGAATGCAGAAGCATAATTTCCGGAGGAAAGGTCTTCTTTCATCGCACTGCCAAGATAACTGATTCCCGCATCTGTAAAGGCTGTAATTCCATAACCACAGGTGGAAATATACCAGTCACGCTCTTCCATGCTGATAAGCAGCAGCAATCCATCCCTGTTTGCTCCATAACCGTAGTCACAGTAATCATACAGATCGTCCGCATACTCCTGAATATCGGTGTAACCATCCATGTCTTCCGACGTGATCACTACAATATCCATTTTCTGCCGCTCACTGATCTCATTTAAGGTTTCAAGTAACTCAGACTCTTCCTCATAGGTCAGAAGATCTGCCATGTCGATCAGCCGTTCATACTCTCCCGTAAATCCTTCCGAAGCCATTGCCGCAGCCGGGAAAGACGATACAGCCAGAAGCACGGCAGCTGTCATACACGCAAGTTGTTTCAGCATCCTTTTCATCTGTCTTACCCCCTTTCTATAAAATACGTGCCAGCCACAACAGCCAGCTGATACCATAAGCCGCCGCTGCAATGGCAGCTGTTGAAAGAATCATCCAGCGGTTTGCCGCCTTCTTATCCACAGGAAGGTCTCCGACAAATTTTCCATTCTGCCCATTCATGGCAAACCGGTACTGCTTTCCATTCCATGTCGTATTTAAAATCCATACCGGATACAGCGCATATTTCGCACTTCCATCATGAAAGTGTACACTGCTTTGTTCCACAGTGACGGTGCTGTAGCCTTGCACCGTGGATCGGAAATTATCTTCCGTTGATTTCTTCACACGGACATTGGCGCGTTCAATACTTTCTTCCGCAGACACATCATATTTGTCAGCCATATAACCGGCAAGATAGGCTGTCTGGAATGGAACCGCCTCGCTAAAATCGAAGGGCTCAATGGATTCCATCAGATCATCTTCCATCTTGCTGGAGCCATCTACCGGCACCCGCTCAAATCCAATGGTTCCGCCTCTGCTTAACATGAAAAACCGCGTCTCCGTGTAATCATATTTGCTGTCACTCCAGGTTCTTACCTTTGTCGCCCGATAACTGATATTGGCATCTACATTGGTGTCAAACAGCCAGAAGGGCACATATACTCCTTTAATCTCATCAATATGATTCTGATCTTTGAAAATCTTCGGAAGCAGACGTTTTCCATTCAAATGCTTCATGAGGCCTGCCTTCGCTGCCTTTTTGTCCAGCTTAAACGGAATCACATAATCCGGGCGGAGATCTCCCGAAAACTGCCCCATCAAAACAATCGGATTGCCACAGTATGGGCAGGAAGAGGCGGCCATACTTTCATCTCCCACGATCTCACCGCCACAGGATTTACACTGATAGGTACGCAGTCCCGTTTCCTCTCCGTCCTGCCACTCGCTTCCCGCCGCAGTATCCCATGTCATATCATCGCCCTGCTCCTGCTGCTTTAAAGCGTCATCATATCCCTGCAGCGCCTCCATCTCAAATTCTGTATCACAGCAGGGGCACTTCATCTTCTGAATGGCGCTGTCAAAAACAATGGCACCGCCACAGCATGGACATTTATATTCCTGAATATTTCCCATACTCTGTCCTCCCTTCCTTCTCTCTGCCGTTACTTATTTAAGCCAGTCCTCACTAATATCTCTGAATTCAGCTGCGGATACCATAGCTTCCAGGAAATCTAAGCTCTTCTGGTACTGAGAGGCCATATCCTCCTTAAAAGCCTTCGTTGCGGATGCCAAAGCGATTGCATCTGTAATTTTATCCGTGTCCACAGAAGTAGATGCATACATCTCATAATTAACATCACTTACCGTCAGACGTACATAATTCTCTACATAAGACGGATACTCCACCTGTTTTAACTTGCCAGGATAGCCTGCAATCGTGCAGTCTACATAGCCATCGCTTTCCGTTACTTCCATATAAGAATTCTGACAAGTATTGTCGATTTCTGCAGTGATACACAGCGGAATATCGCCATCTTCCTGTATTTCTGCCGCCAGCGCATAAACACTTGCTCTTCTTAGTTCCTGCTTCACTTCAACTTCCTGACCGTTATAGTCAAAGGTCATCGGAAGAGAACAAAGGCCACTGCCCTGATAGAGACGGCCGCTTCTGTCTTCCTTGCCCTCATAATCGGTGGTTGCAGACAGAGTTTCCAGCATCATATCTCTTGTTTCTGCCAATTCTTTAACATCCTTGAAATCCTCATCGCCGGTATAGAATTTGAAATTCATATACATTTCCACTCCATCCGCATAAGGTCCCATATCAACGGTGTATTTCCAGCTAGTAGTATCCTCTTCATACACTGCATCATGACCGGACACTTTCACTTTCTCTCCCTTCTCCATGATTGCGGGAAGATTCTCCGTTGTTGTAGCAGTAAGGCGTGCATCCACGTGTGCTGACATCTCATCCGAAATCTTTGCTTCATACAGGTATCTCTGTTCTACGTTCACCGGATCCGTACCACTTAAAAGCTCAACCTCCCATTCAGAGTCAAACTTTGGAAGATAGAAACTTGCCTGTGCCTGAAGCTTCGGATTTGTCAGCAGAAACTCTGTGGCATTCTCCGGAATTCTGGACTGAGGCTCTTCCGGCTCAGCCTCTTCCACTTTCCCTTCTTCCTCTTTTGGTTCGTCCACTTTTGTTTCTTCTTCTGTTGTCTCTTTCGTTTCAGGCTCAGCGGCATCGGTCTCTGCCGGTTTATTACCTCCGCCGCATGCAACCAGGCCAAATGCCATAATCACTGCCAGTACAACTGTTAAAATTCTTCTGTTCTTCATAAATCAGCACCTCCTTTTGCTGCTGTTTTCTCTGCTAGCTCTCTGCTATAATGGACTTCCGCACTGCGGGCAGAATTTCGGCAGATGTGTCGGATCTGTCGGCTCCCAGCCACAGTTGCTGCAGCGGAGACGCCGTGCTGCCGGCTGCGGAGAACCACAGTTCTGACAGAATCTTCCGGTATTTGTCATGCCACAGGAGCAGACCCAGCTTCCATTCTGCATCCCTGTCTGGCCCTGCATCATGTTCGGATTCTGCATCCCTGCCTGACCCTGCATCATGTTCGGATTCTGCATTCCTGCCTGACCCTGCATCATGTTCGGATTCTGCATCCCTGCCTGGCCCTGCATCATGTTCGGATTCTGCATCATTCCGGCGCCAGCCATGCCTGCACCTGCACCAATTCCACTCACAACGGAATTGACAAATCCCTGACCATCACCCATATTGTTAATCACATTTGCTGCCACACTTCTCGCTGTCGGCTGACCGGTCAGAACAGCTACGATTTCATCTGCCATCTGCTGGTACTTACGGTAATCCATATTGTACTCCGGATGTACCATGCTCTGGCGGCGGCTGCCCATCATTCTTCCCATGCCGGCACCCATACCGGTAGCCTCATCCACAATCTCAATATCACTCGAGTTCAGGCGGAAACGAATCTGGCTGAACCACGGATGTCTGACTGAAATCTCAATATAGAAGTTATAGGAATAGCAGAATCTCGGCGGATTATAACTGACTTCCTTCCCCTGGGCATCCTCCTTCTTCAGTTCCGTGTCATCCACCTGCAGATCCAGATTACAGGAAATCACATCGGAAAGAGGAATGATATCCGGATTCGCCTTTAAAATATCACTGGAAGAGGTGACAACAAAACGTTTTCCCAGCTCATCAACCATCACCTTCATCCGATCACCGATGATACGGGTTGCCCGGAAGCTTGCGATCTGGCGCTGGTTTTCTTCACGGTAAGCCAGCTGCTGTTTGATCTCCTCCACCGTAGATGATTTTCTCTCAGAGAAAAATGGGGAAAGCTTTGCCGCACAATCTTTACAGAGGTTTCCATCCTCTAATTTCCGGTTGCCAAGAAGACCGATCTTTTCTCCACACACATCACAATACTTTTTATCAAAAAATCCCATCTATAATTCTCCCTTCCTTTTTGTCAGTCAGTCTTTAGTTTGTAATATCCCCATCATCGAACGGATCACCGCACTCCGGACAGAATTTTGGCGGATGTGCCGGATCTTCCGGTTCCCAACCACATTTATCACAACGGTATAAAGGTGCTCCGGCTGGTTTCTTTGCGCCACAGTTCTGACAGAACTTTCCTTTATTCACCGTTCCACAGGAACAGGTCCATCCGTCACTGTCTGCCGGCTTCGGTGAACCACATTCCGGACAGAATTTTCCGGTAGCTGTGGCTCCGCATTTACACGTCCAGCTTCCTGCTGCCGGCTGTGGCTCCGGTTTCTTTGCTCCACACTCCGGGCAAAACTTTCCGGTAACGGTTGCTCCACACTGGCATTTCCACCCATCTGCTGCAGGCTGTGGTGCTGCTGCCGCCTGTGGCTGTGCCGGCTGTGGTGCTGCCGCCTGATTCTGCTGCTGCCCCATTGCAAACAGGTTCTGTGCATTCATGCCGCCCATTCCACCTGCATTCATAGCCATACCCATGCCCATGAATCCGGTCATCGCTCCTGCATTGTTGTTTGCTGCTGCTTTCATAGCATCGATCTGTCCTCCTACCAGGCGGGCTGCCGCAGTATTCGGATTGGTTGTCATTGCATTTTCTTCCCACTCGGTCAGCTTCAGACGCTGATCATCCGGAATGCTTAAGGAATTGATATTGAAAGAAAATACCTCAATACCACGTTTTTCCTTCCAGGTTTTTGAAAGGACATCATTCAACGCATCCGAAAGCTCCAGGGTGTGGGCCGGAATCTCATAGTACTGAATCTTCTTTGCAGAAAGAGTTGCCAGTGCCGGCTGCAGAGCCGTCATCAGTTCTCCCTTTAAGCGAGGTGCGATCTCCGTGCTTTCATAGTCGCTTTCTACATTTCCGCAGACATTGGTATAAAACAGAAGCGGATCACTGATCCGATATGTAAAATTACCGTTGCAGCGAAGATCTACGGACAGTTTATATCCCAGCTCTTCATTTACCACTACGCGGAAGGGAATCGGGGTCGCTGTTCCATAGAGGATCTCTCCCATCTCCTTTGTGTTAATGTAGTAAACACGCTGATCCTTTCCAGTATCTCCGCCAAAGGTAAAACGTTTGCCGACTACTTTGAAGGTCTCACGAATGCTCTCGCCCAGGTTTCCTGCAAAGATACTTGGTTCCGAAGAAGTATCGTACGTAAATTCTCCCGGCTCCGCACAGACCTCAACGACCCTTCCCTGCTCTACGATCAGCATACACTGTCCGTCTGCAACTGCGATACCGCTTCCATTGGAAATAATGTTGTCATTTCCTTTCGTATTGGATGAACGTCCTGTGATACGTTTCTGTCCCTTCGTTACCAATACGTCTTTGCCCAGTGACTCACAATAGAAAAACTCTTTCCATTGATCCGCAAGTGTGCCGCCTAATGCTCCCATACCAGCTTTAATCAATCCCATAAACAGATCTCCTTTCTTTGTTTTCCCTTTTGATTTGATCTGATGTCAGCATAGCAGTTTTTACAGAAAAAATATATGCGAACCATTGGAATATCTGACGATTTTCACAAATTTCCAATGATTCGCATACAATATATTGATGCCAATTATTATTATATACTATATATAGTAAAAGGGAATCCTGCGAGCAGGATTCCCTTTTTTATCTGTTTTTTAGTTCATCCAGACGGCCGCACCGCCGGAAGAGGTCCACATACACCATCAGTTCTTCCCGGTTGGATACTTCCAGTTTTCGGTTGATACTGGTGTTATGCTTACGCACGGTTGCCACGCTGACAAAGCTCCGCTCCGCAGCTGTCTGTACATCACATCCGTCAATAAATAACTGAAAAATCAATAATTCCGCAGGTGTCAGCCTTCCGACCCGGACTTTGAATTCCTGGAGCATGGCATCAATCTCCGGCGGCAGCTCACTGGTCTTTAGCTCCTGACTTCTGGTCTGCAGAAAAGATACCAGTGCATCAATCTCTGAGATGCCGGAACGGATTCTGGCATTCTGGCCATCTTCTCCCGTCTTTGTCTGCTGCACAGCCTTCAGGCTTCGCACAATCGGAGCTGAAAAATGTCCCGATGCACCTCCCGCCATGAGAAGGATCAGAATCAGAAACACGAAGATTCCTGCATACCAGATCTGGCGGCTCCGAAGAGATGCCTGATGATAACTCTCCTCCGGCAGCAAAGTTAAAATCATAGGCTGCCGGCCGCTGCATAATCGTGCATCCAGCGGACTGGAAAAGCCAAAATAACGATCCGTTTCGGTGGTGGCTGTCTGATAGTATTTCCCATTTCTGACCTTCAAAAGACCATCCGGTTTCAGGTAGGTTCCTGCCGCATTGCCGATCATGGATTTCGACAAGTCGTATTTTCTGCCCTCTGCAGGGGCAAGGAGTGTAATCATATTTCCAAACCGGCTTTCCGTAGCCGGATAGGAAAGGACAAAATAGAGCTGACTAAGTTCCACTCCGCAGATCCCGCAGGGAACTCCGTTCTGATCCAGAACCGGCACGCACAGCAGAATCACATCTTCCCACGTATCGCTCAGCTGGATCCGTTCCGTCCACATGGCTCCTTCTGCCAGACGGCTCTGACGAAATTCTAAAAGTGTTTCATAGCACGGAATCAATGATGTATCAAACTCCAGATTCCAGCGATTATGCATCTGAATCTGTTTTTTTCTGGCGATATCTGCCGCACCCCGGAAATATACCATATGCTGGTTGGCTGTTCCGACGGCTTTCAGATCGGAAAACCGCAGGTAGACTCCCATTCGTGACGTATCTGCAGACTCTGCCTCTGTATTCACCGTGGCATCCAGGATAAAAAATGCTCCGCTGCATGCATTAGAACGTAAGACCGTCTCCAATGTTCCATAGAGAGAATCCTCAAGATCCAGAATCAGCTGGGGATTATTATTGATATCTGCAAATGTCTTTCCCTGTTCGATCAGAATCTGCTCCATTGTCCACGTGATTTCTTCCGAAAGTCTGATGCTTCTTGCCGTCAGGAGATCCATCTGCTTTGTCATGGCAGAGACTGTATTCTGATGCTGTACTGTCAGCGTTTCGCCCAGATTCCGCTCCGATCCCGGCATAATACCTGCCGTCTGGATCAGGATCACTGCGGCTGCATATACCACCAGAATCGTACAGGCAAAATAAATCGTCAGCTTACGCTGCATGGATACTCCGACTTCATTCCAGTGACGCAGTAAATAGTTGATCTTATGAAACAAGTGACTCATTACGTCACCGCCTTTCCTGTTCTTATGGCTGATAATCCCGCTTAAAGCTTTCCAGTGTTGCCCGTATAAGTTCCTCCGTTGACTGCTCCGGAGATTTCAGGAAGGAACGCCGCGCAATTTGAAGCTTCTGGCGAACCTGTTCTTCAAATCTCGTTTCCAGATCCAGATAAGCATCATACTGTGGTGCCGTGTAGAATGTATATTGCTCCTGGGTCTGCTGGAACGCCTGATACAATGACTGATACATGGGATCCTGCAGCCTGGCCACGGCATCCGGAAGATAGGTTTCAAAGGATTCCTGCGTCACCGGCATATAGCCAAGCTGCGTCACAAATTCCACGTTCCACTGGGCATCTGTCAGCCATTTTAAAAATGTCATGCAGGCCTGTTCTCTTTCCGGAGTGGACTTTACGGTACAGATTCCAGCACCCCGCTGCATCACCAGTTTTTCTCCGTCTTCGAAAACCGGACATGGCATGGAGATAATGTCCACTTTCTCTGTCGTATTATCCGCATACGTGACCGTGTCGGAATAATACAGAACACTGGCAGACGATGCCACTGACACAATCGCATCCCCGGTGCGCAGTGGTTCTGTAGCGTATCCTCCCTGCAGCCAGATTCCTCCCTGCAGAGCCGCATCCGCATAAGGTTCCCATACCCGTTCAAAGGCCGGACCAAAGGCAAGTCCTGTTCCATCTTTCGTAAAGAAAGATTCTCCTAAGGACTCCACCCCTACCTGAAAATAGTTAAAGTGATAATCGTGAACGAAAAATGGCTTCCCATCTCCTTCTATATCCGGCGTCTGCTCATCTGTCCATTTTGTATAATCTTCTGCCAGACGAAACACACCTTCCCAGGTTTCCAGGTCGGAAAGAGAAGCGCCGCTGTCTTTGGCATAGCGGTCAAATGCCGTTTTATTCACAAACATGACCTCGGTGGATTTTGCAACCGGAAGGATAAGCTGTCGATCATTGATCTGTCCTTCTGTAAGAAATGCCGGAATAAAACGATCTAATTCTTCCTCTGAAAAATAATCCCGGTAATCAACCAGCACCGAATCATCCGGCATGGCCAGCACCGTCTTGGGATAAGAGACGAACATATCCGGCAGCTCCTCCGCTCCCGGATCATCGAAGGCAGAGGAAAGCACACTCTCATGAATCGTGTTGGTATTGGTGACACTGCCTACCTGTACCTGGATATTCTCTTCCTTTCCCACGGTCTCATTGAACTGGGCAATCATATCATTCAGCGGTGATTCTGCCTGCCCTCCATATACATGCCAGATGGTAACGGTGACAGGCTCTTTCATCGTTCCCCTGCCACATCCGGTTATTCCCATAACAACAAAAAATCCCAGAAGGCCATATCTTAGCAGACCATGGATTTTCTTCTTATTTTTCACATACTCCCCCATATTCGATATTTTTCTCCTTCCAAAAAATCTATAATTATTTTTATTATACCTTTTTTTTCATAATTCGTATACCCAATAAGGGGATTTTACTGAAATTTCATGTAGAAAGGCAGCAATCGAAATTGCCTGCCTTTCTCATGTCACGTTCTTTGCTTTATAATCCCTCTACGTAGTAGGTCAGTTTTACACTTCCTGAGAAACTTCCTCTTCCGCTGACTATGATCCGGTTCTTACCCGGTTTCACAATCTTAGGATATTTTATGATGTAGTCCTGGTCTATTGTACAGGTTTTCCCTGCATAGGTCACCGTAATGTCCGGATACGGTGTCCCGTTCTGTACAAGGGAGACCTGTGCATCCTTCAGTTTCGGTCCGGTGATCTTGAATTTCACCGTTTTGCTTCCGGTGTAATTGCCAATTCCGGTAATCGTAATCTTCGCAGAGCCCTTTCCTACATTATTGCTGTAGCTTAGCACATAATCTACCCCTTCTGTCAGATTCCTCTTATTATAGGTAAGATTAACGCCAGGTGTCAGTTCATTTCCTGTATACAGGAATTTCTTCCCGTTCACCTTTGCTTTGACCTTCTTCGCAACGGACTGGGGCTGAATTGTGAAATATACATGCTTCACACCACTGTAACCGTTGGCTTCAATACCGCGGATTACAATCGCTGCTGTTCCCACATTTACATTATTTTCGTAGGATACGGTGTAATGCTTGCCCTGTTTCAGCTTCTTCCTTGTCGCAGGATCTTTTACCGTAATCTTCGGAGTGATTCCTGTTCCTTTATAGTTCTGGACCTTAATGTTGGAAACAGTTACATTCAGAGTATCCGGTTCCACTGGTGCAGCCGGTTCTGATGGGGCGGACGGAGCTGCCGGGGTAGATGGTGCCGCCGGATTACTCGGAGCAGCTGGTGTGGACGGTGTCGACGGGGTGGACGGTGATCCTGGTGTGGACGGTGTCGGCGGGGTCGGCGGTGCCACTGTGCGAACATAACCGCATACGTTACAGGTTGCGTCTGCTGCATCACTATATACGTGACTTGCTTTGTCTTTTACGCTGCCCGCCCTATCTGTACAGGAAGCAGGGTCTGTACATTCATGCCAGTGGTTTGCAGAATCCTTTGACCATCCTCCATAAGTATGGGAGTGGGGCTTATAGGTAGCTTCAATTGTCGCATCTTCATCGGATGTTATGATCGTTACATTAATCGTATTTTCGTTTGGAAGTATCGCCTCAACTGATCCTGATGTCACCACCCATTTATCAAAATTTTTGGTTATTTTAGCATAGAGTGTTACTTCTTCATTTCGCTTGACTTTTCTTGGATTAGAGCTGCCCTGGATGCCTCCGTTTACGACTGTTAGTGTATGCTCTGCATCAACGGATCCAATATCTTTATATGTGGCTACCACCCACCCTTCAACCCCTTTTGTTCTAAGGGTAGTTTTGGAGTTGTTTATGTTTTCTACCGTTACCGTCTCATCTACTACTACCCACTTATCAAAGGTTTTGCCTGCTGGGGCGGGGTCCGCTGTGATATCTACCTTTCTATTATATGCATATTGTCCACTACCCTGACCGTTAATTACGTATAAATCGTATTTCGGAGCGCCTGGTATTTCTTTCTCTTTGTAGGTAGCTGTAACAGTTGCGTTTCCTCCTAATGCCGTCAATTTTGTAACTTCGCTCTTTTCATCCTCGATTTTTACATGACTTATTGCACTGGGAACCCACTTGTCAAATTCTTTGCCTTCTTCAGGAGGATTTGCAGTAATGGTAATCGTTGCATTTTTTGGTAAATTTATAGATCCTGGTGTTCCATTTTCTATGTATACTATCCGTTTCTCTGGTCCCCATATGGGAACGGTGTAGATTAGAGCTATACTTTTATTATAAGATGTGGTGTCTTTATATCTTACTTCATAGTCTCCTGGGGCCAATCCCGTAACCTCTTCATCTGGGCACTCTTTCCATGTTGTTGTGCCGACTTTTCGGTATTCCATTTCTGTTGTTGTCTTTACTATACGGCCATCATTGGCTCCTTCTGTTGTTGGCATAATACCAGCTAATTTTCTTGGACCATCCCGGTCCGCTTTAGCGATCGTCCATACAATCTCCTTGTCTTCTGTAGTGCCATCAGACCAAATATAGCCTTTATTTAAACTAGCCCTGGCAGTATAGGTACCTGCTTCTGTCGCTTTATGTCCGGTAAGTGTGCCGACAGATGAACCGCCGCCATACTTATCATTTAAATATACCCCAGTTTGTTCTTCTCCGTTATAAGTCAACTTTTTAGAATACACCTTAGCTATCAGAAGAGTAGCTGGAGAAATGTAAACTTCTCCTTTTGGCATAACAAATGTTGTTGTCGTACTCTTCACATTCTGAAACTCCACATCTGTACTATTATCATCAACTGCCCATTTCTCAAAAGCGTATCCTTTCTCAAGATCCTTGAGCTTCACGGTAAGGACAGTCCCTGCTTTTGCTTTAGAAACAGGTTCCCCTGCTTCATTCGTTATTTCAGCATTTTTGGCTTTGACGGTATATTCGCTGTCTTCTTCCCTTGGGAAGTTCACATAGATTTTTGTATAACTATTATCATCATCCCAGGCAACTTTCCAGATAGTGCCCTGATTAATTTTGACATCATCCTTTGTCAAATCAGGTGAAATGATAGCAGCATGACGATTCCCAGCAATGGTAATACATACACTATAATCTTTTGTTGGATCATATGCTGCATCACTACCAATGCTTTTATCAATTTGATTTAACCCATTGTAATAATTAAGCCAAACGGAATAGTCTTCACCCAGATCATGACCAACATACATACTGGAAATTTTACCACTCCATTGATCTCTTGGGTTAAAGGTTACTCCAACTTGCTTTTTCAGACTTGGATAAGACACATAAACCTGTAGAACGCACCCCCAACGGAACTTGCAATTCCAGTCCTGTATATACTTGGAATTTATTTTTACTTTACTATAAGAAGAGTCAAGGCTATACGCGTTCTTATCGTACCAAAAGTCATACATAACTGTATAGGCCTTATCAGAATAATATACGCCAGCAATTGAACCGCCCGTTTTATCGTACCCGTTATATACCGTAACTTTTTGCAAAGTTATTTTATCTGATGGAGAATAAGTAATTGATTTAAAATCGTCAATATTTTTAATTTCAGTTACTGGCTTCAAATTCAGCTCTATCTCTTTAACTTTTTCAGGCGAAGCCGCTGGAGAGACTGCCGCTGGAGCTAACATGATCTCTGCAGGTTCTGCCGCTTCCTCCATTGCAGCACCTTGATCCGGTTCAATGGGCGCTTCCGGCTGTACTTCTTCCGGCTTCACTTCCGGCTGCTCTTCCGGCTTCACTTCTTCCGGCTGTGCTTCCGGCTTCACTTCTTCCGGCTGTGTTTCTTCCGGCTGCGCTTCTTCCGGTTGTGTTTCCGGCTTCACTTCTTCTGGCTGCTCTTCTTCCGGTTGTGCTTCCGGCTTCACCTCTTCTGGCTGCTCTTCTTCCGGTTGTGCTTCCGGCTTCACTTCTTCCGACTGCACTTCCGGCTGCGCTGCCGCTTCTGCCGGCTGAATGTCTTCGGTCTGATACACAGCATCTTGAGTGTCGACTTCATCTGCATATGCTGTATTGATCGGCAATAACGCCAATATCAGACAAAGTGCAAGCATGCGGCTTAACCATTTTTTCCTTTTTCTGCTCATCTTCTTTCCTCCATTTCTATTTTTTCCTGCTTTCCTGAACGCACAACTGCTTCAGAACTTTGTTAATTTCTTTATACATAATTTTCATCGTCCTGTATATGCTAATGGTTGGAAATTTGGCCAAAAAAACAAAATTCCAATCATTGGTATACAATATATAGTATATCAATGATTAGAATTTCTAAATATAGTATTCGAATGGTTGGATAGAAAATAGCAGCTGGTAGTCAGCGTGGAGAGGCACAAACATTCTATATCCCCAAATGGATCAGCTGCGAGGGAAATATTGCCTTCTCATGTCTTCACAATCAGTCTTCCTTCCACCTCACTGGAAAGATGGGGGTTCATCATCATATATTCCTCAACTATATCCCGATAAGAGGTCGCCAATACCCGGGGCGGTGCATTGATCTTTATCTCCTCCAGCGAAATGTTCAGGAAATTCTGTATATTCATATAATGGAATTTGGATAACGCAATGGTATAAAGCTTCTGTTGATCCAGTGCTTTTCCATTCAGGGTCAGGGTTTCAAACTCCTGCTGCCCGCGGGACCAGATGATCTGCATTCCATGGGAAAACTGATAAAATTCTGTATGTTCCCCCTCAAGTGCTTCTTCCCGCAGGATGCGCCGCAGCATTCGTTCCAACTGTGTCCCGTTCACCTGAAGCATATACACGGCTTCATCATAGGGCAGGCATTCCACAAGATCCTGATAATGGACCACCGGTCCCAGTTCATAACTCCGGATTGCTCCTGAACCCATCAGCATCAGGTCGATTCCCAGACTGTCACACAGGATATCTGCCATCAGATTTCCCAGTGCAGTCTCCTGATTTCGGACAGGGTGGGTCAGGCAATTCGTAAACCGTGTTACGATGCGGTCATATTTTTTGTCCGTTTCTTTTCTGTAATGATTGATGAACTGCTCCATTTCCTCGTCTTTTTGGCAGGTCTCATTATTGATCGGGATGAGCTGCCAGGTGAAGGTATCAATTGCATTCAGGTCTGTATCCACCATAATATCAAATCGTCCGATCTGGTCCGTGCCCGTTCCGGCCTGCACAATATAGATTCCGTTTACCAGAGCCGGCTCTGTCACAAATGAATGAGAGTGGCCGCCAATGATCACATCCACACCCCAAGCAGGATCCAGTAAAGCCGCCAGTTTTTTGTCTTCTTCAAATCCGATATGCGTCAGAAGTACGGTAAAATCAATATCAATCGCATTATAAGCATTGCAGATATTTCCCACTTCCTGGGCAGCCTCTCCGATGTCCACAAAGGAACCGATCAGTTCATCTGCCTTGGTCTGTGCCAGAACATCTTCCGTGATAATTCCTATGAAAAGAATCTTCATGCCATCCATCTCTGCAATGTAGAAAGGCTGGAACAGGCGCCTGCGATTGGCCCGGATATGAAAATTCGCATTGATAATTGGAAAATTTGCACATTTTTCCAAGAACAAAAGGTGCGACAAACCATAATCTACTTCGTGATTGCCGATCGTTGCCACATCGGGGCCCAACAGATTCATAATGCCGATCGTTGATACCCCCTTATATTCCGAATCAATGACCGAACCACGAAACATATCTCCCGCAATCGCATAGAGCACATTTTTTTCCTGCTTCCGGACCATATTGACATAACCGGAAAGGAATGAGACTCCTCCCACCAGTTTTTCATCGATCTGCTCTGCCAGAAAATCTCCATGCATATCATTAGAATGAAGAATCGTCAGTTTTTTCAGATTTTTCATAAGAAAGTGCCCTCCTTCCCGCTTTCGTTCCCCCGGGGCTTTAACGATATGACACTTGTGTAATTCCCTCCGGATAATCCAGATCCTGCTTTCCATCCTCTACCGTACAGTCGGTAAATACGATAGTATTGGTCGGCGGGTTATTTCCCTCCTCCAGAAAGACCTGATAGTCATTTCCTCTGAACTGGCAATTCTCAAAGTTGACAGAAAGAGAGTCCTGACAGGTGATGAATGGACTATATTCTGTCTTTGTTTCATTTCCTATGATCTTGCAATCATCCAGAGTGATACTATAACAGCCTATGAAGGAAAACATGCTGTATTGCTCGCTGGTCATAAAACTGCAATTCGTAAATGTTGCCACTTCTACTGCTGAAAGCCACACAAGGCCATAGGTACACTCATAAATCTCGGTATCCTCTATCGTTAAACCAAAGATATTATAAGCTTCTATTCCGTAGGTTCCACTTCCGTATAAGTCACAGTTATCAATTGCGATATGGCTGCATTGGTTAAGGTAAAGTACACTTCCGGTACAATATCCGGGCTCCACTTCATGACCGCAGATCAGTCCGCGAAGGGTAATCTCCTGACATTCTTCAAATCCTAACGCTCTCGCATAGGAATTTTCCGTACTGATTTCTACTCTGGCACCTTCCTCTGCTTCGAGACATAGATTCCGCACATTTCGCACCGTATATTCTGCCAGTCCGTCATAGTTCTTTATCCAGTCAATATTAGGATTTTTTATGCTGTCACAATCAAGTTCGCTGAAATTATAGGTTCCTTCCTTCAGGATAATCTTCGTCCGGCTCTGAATCGCCTCCACCAGCTCCTGCACGGTAGATACCGTTACCTCATCCACATACTGATATTCTTTTTTCTGCTCCATTTCCTTTGAGTCTTTCCGCAGATAGGTACAGATCATTACATGCTCCAGTCCCGTTTCCCGCCATGACTCCTGTTCACAATAGCGAAGTTCGTTTTCTCCAATCAGGGTCAGTGTTCGTACCGTCTCTGTTCCATCACGCCGGTTTTTTAACCGTGCGACAGGCTGACCATCCGAAGTAGGATCCTGTTTTACGAGAGCCATTCCATTAATCGATTCGTTTTCGTATCCAATGCGGCTGTAATCCGCATACAGAGTGTTTTCTTCGTCGTATATAAGGATGTCGGAAACTATCCACTCATTCTCTGCATCATAGTATGGATTATCGACCGATGGTTCTATATCGTCTACAGAATCGCTATACTCAAAACCAACCAGTGTCCAGTCTCCGCAAAAATCATCCCAATTCTCATCCTGGGATACGTCCGCTGTTGTTTCTGCTGTTGTTTCTTCCTCCGCCTCTGCATTCGCTTCCGTTTTGGTTTCCGTTTCCGCAACTGTTTCCTGCTTCTTTTCTGGCTTCGGAATTAATTTCTTGTCATCTGCCTCTTTTCCACAGGCACTTAATACTGCTGCAAAAAGTATCCATGTTATCATCCATGTCATCCATTTTCTCATATACTCTTTCTTCACCTCCGTCTGATGTGCTTTTGGATTCTCCGCTTTATTTCTTTATACATGATTCTAATCATCCCGTATATACTAATGGTTGGAAATTTGGCGCAAATAACAAAATTCCAACCATTATCATACAAGATATAGCATGGTAATGGTTGGAATTTCTAAATATAGTATTTCCATTGATTCCATTGGTCATCAGAAGCAATCTGTTTATGAAGAAAGTGTTAATCTCGTTTTGTCAATATCACCCATTTTCCTCTTTGGCTGCTTCCCTGCCTCGTCAAATCGGTCTACTCTTCTGCCGTTGCCATTTTAAAAACAATCATCCCGCATACAAAAAACAAAGAAATCGCTCCCACTCCGATATTTACCTTTCCGGTAAGCTGCGCGATGAGGCTGATCACGGTTGTTCCAAGGAAAGAAGCCCCTTTTCCGCATATGTCCATAAGTCCAAAATATTCACCTGATTTTTCCGCTGGTATGATCTTGGTAAAATAGGATCTGGAAAGCGCCTGAATTCCTCCCTGAAACATGCCGACCAGAATCGCCATGATCCAGAACTGCCACTGTGCTTTCAGAAATATTGCAAACACGGCAATTCCAAAATATGCTGCAATACAGATGGTGATCAATGTTCTTACATCATAACATTTTGATAATCTGCCAAATATAATTGCAAAGGGAAAAGCTACCAGTTGTGTCACCAGAAGCGCTAATAACAGTCCTGTACTGTCTAATCCAAGGGCGGTTCCATAGGCTGTAGCCATATCAATGATTGTATACACTCCATCAATATAAAAGAAAAATGCTACTAAGAATAAAAATATCTTCTTTTCATTTCTTATATTTTTCAGGGTGGCGCCAAGACGCTTGAAGCTGTTTTGGACTGCCTTGGGCTGTCTTTCTACATAATGTTTCTGTTGATAGCTTTTTAAAAGCGGGATCGACGCACCGATCCACCATACTGCAACAATTGCAAATGAAATCATCATTGCCAGCTCTGTACTGATACCAATCTTTCCCGCTCCGAGAACAACTCCAAGACATACAACAAACGGCACACAGCTTCCAATATATCCCCATGCATATCCCTGCGAAGATACATTATCCACTCGATCCTCCGTTGTGATATCCCCAAGCATCGAATCATAAAAAATCAGGCTTCCGGAAAATCCAATCTTTGCAATGATATAAATCAGCAAAAACAGAAACCACTGTCTGGAAAATCCAAGGGCAAGACAACCAATTCCACCTATCAACATGGTCGTTGTGAAAATCGGTTTTTTCAGTCCTTCTGTATCCGCCAGAGTTCCAAATACCGGACCGAGAAGGGCCACAATTAAGGTTGCTGCTGATGTGGCATATCCCCAGTATGCGAGATAATCTGCAGCGGAGAGCCCTGCATTTTCGGCCAGATAGTTAAAATAAATCGGCATGATCGTCGCGACAAGCAACACAAACGCAGAATTTCCAACATCATATAACACCCAGTTTTTCTCTTCTCTTGTCATTCCAGTCTTCATTCGTTTATTACCTTTCTACAGCACATATTCCATATCGTGCCACTTCTCTCCTCCCCATACAGAACCAGAGATTCCGAGGTCTTTGTAGCCCATCTTTTCATACATCTTTACCTTCTCATCCAGACAAGTAAGCACCACTCGCTTGCGTCCAACCTCCTGCTCCCGTTTCAGATACCCCTCCATGATCTCCCTGGCCAGTCCCTGCCCGCGGTATTCCGGCAGTACATCCAGTCCAAGCAGCATTATATTTTTTCCTTTTCTATTATGAAGCGTAATATCTGTAAAGAATTCATCCCGGAATGCCTCCTCATCGGTGGCGATTCCATTTAAGAATCCTGCGATCTTTCCCGTCTCTTTATCAACTGCCACTAAAAATGTCTCCTGGGCCCGGGAGACACGCTCTGTCATAGATTTTGGTGAACAGGCTTCATTAGGTGGAAAACAAATATTTTCGATCTCAATGGTCTGATCCGCTTCTTCCGCCTTCACATTGCGGAACTCAAACCGTTCCTGTAACTCTTCTTTTGTCATACTGTCACTTTCCCCTTTTGATTCAGTAGATTCAGTATATCATAAAGGGATAATTGTGTATATCAATCAATTCAGAGTAAATTTAAAGAGACTGGAAACACCCCTTTTTTAAAGGTTTCCAGTCTCTTACTGTGCTAACATTTTATTCACAAATTCAATCGTTCCAGGTCTACAATATCTGTATAAAGTTCCTTCTGAATATGGTTGCATCATATTACTACCCCATCTTTTTCTACATTACGATAAAACATATCTGCCTTTTTCCAATAATCAAAATGCGTATTGCTCTGAACTACTGGCATAATATCTGTTCCATGCTCATCATTAAAATCATATGTGACATCACATATCTTTTTTTCCAGCGGACTGACACCAGCTCTGTCTGTATCCACAAGAATCATTACATCTATATCAGAATCCGGTCGGAAATCACCTCGCGCATATGAACCATATAAAATTACCTTCTTCACTTTTGATTCCGTAACATTTTCCACTTCCGCACGATATAACTTTAATAAATCCTCAATTCTTTCTGGCATACAAACACCCTCTTTTCATAAACATTTCACTGTTTTCTTATTTTTAGTATATCCATTTTTTTATGAGAGCACAATGCTTTTTACATTGTCTCTTTTGCAGACATACTCCATTCTTGCGCTACAAGCGTATCACACACCATCTCCTAAATAACCCACCATTAAATTTTTACGGTGATAAAGAATTTCAATGTCTATTTTCTTGAAATACAACATAATAAAAAAACGACAGGCAATCCCATAGACTGCCTGTCATCTAAAATAACCCATACTTTTTCCACACATTATTTTTCGTTTCACATATTTTTAGTACCAATCCAGTACCATTGCATTTTTTCATATTTCTGCAAGAAAAGGTTTTGTGGTACTAATTGTTAGTACCACGATTGTTTTCTATGTACTGAACAAAATCAATTACCTTTGCTGGCTTTCTCTTAGCAGCAATCCCTAATCGTTCCATGTCTAATTTAAAAAGTTCACTCGGATATCCATATGCATCAAATCCCTCAGGCTGGCAAATATCTCTGTTCAGATACTCACTAAGTTCCCATTGATACTTTGCTTCTTTCTCCAGCTTTTTACCAAAATACTGTGCATCCATTACCATTCTGTTAATGCCTCCAACCGATTTCCTACCATGAGTTTTGGTTACAGTTGTATCGCCTGACATTTTAAAATACTGCCCTATCTGATCCTCGGAATATCCCATTTCCTGCATCACGCCATGAATCACACGGCTGATATACATTGTATAGTAATTCCAGTTTCTTGGTTCAATATCTGTCATTGTTATTGTATAACGATTACTGGCATTCACAATAAACAAGACATTTCTTCCTTTTATTTTCGTCAAATGTGTGTCCCAGCAGAACACAAGTGAAGCGCCTTTGCTTTCTTCAATCTTTGTTGTTTTTAGTCGATCTTGAACTGCTTTTGTTGCACCAATCTCCATATGTATCACCTGCTCATCTCAAGTATTCTTTTTACTTCATTCTGTAATTCATCACTAAAGTCTGATAACTCATCATATGTAATTACTTTCAGTCTAATGAGACGAACAATATCCCATATTACCTCTGATTTTTTCAGCTCCATGATAACTCCAGGATGACGCTTATCTTCTTTTATCCGTTTTTCAAGTTCCAGAATTTCTCTGATGCAGGCTTTTTATCATCATTCAGAAAATTTGCATACTCTTTAACAAGACCTTCCATATAATTTTCCATTCTCCACCATTATCCGGACCTTTTCGTTCTATGATACCTTTATCCTTTAATTTTGATATATGTCTAGCAATTGTTCTATCTGTGACATCTAAGGCTATTCTTAATTCATCTATAGAAATATTCGGATTTCCCGAAATCATTTTCAAAATCTCACAAGCTTTTGCGAGCTTTTTCTTAGAATATTCTGGCATTAATATCTTAATTTTTTCTTCCGAAATTTCTATGACATTTTCATTTGCCTGTGTTGCATAACTATCATAACTTTCACCACTTCCACGAAGCACTAACTCTCGCAACTGTGCAGGTGTCGCCGGAACACTTTCATTTCCAATACGCATAAACGCAATAAGTTGTCCATCACCTTCATAATAGTATGGTGTCTGCTGCCCTTTCATAACTTCTGTGTCAATGTAAACACATTATCTCCCGACTCTATTTTAAATCTATCGAATTCGATAGGTTTAAAATTAGGATTGTGAATCTGTTCCCACAATCCTAAGAATGAAATTGTAGAATGGTTCCGCATCCAATTGGCAACTACAATAAAAGCATTATCTGAATTTTTATACTTGGCAATATCTGTAAGAGAAATATATGCTTCCTCATTAGCAACATCGCACATTACTCTGATTTCTGTTCCGTTAACATCTATTTTCATATTCTTCATATTTCTCTACACCCCTCCCATATTGTTTTTCAAATATACCCTACACTTGTGCTACAAATATATCATACACCATCTCATAAATAAATCCACGTTTAAAGTTTTACGTTGATTTACATTGATAACGAAATTCAATGTCTATTTCCTTGAAATACAACATAATAAAAAAACGACAGGCAATCCCATAGACTGCCTGTCATCTAAAATAACCCATATTGAATTTTAATTATTCAAACTCAATAATGTCGTTCCTTTTCCTACTATATATAGTATTTTCTATTATAATTCAAACACCATATTTAGCAGTATTATAACTATTATTTTCTTTTACCGGACTTTTTGCGGTCAAATTGCGGTCATTCGTCTATTAGTTTTCCTTTGCATATTTATTAAGTCGAATTACAAAACGATCCTTTGCTTCATCCGTATAATTTTTTATACGCGTATTAAAATAATCTATAGCTCCTGCGCAATCTCCATTTTTTGCTTTAATCAAAGATTCCATACATACAATATTATCATTATATCTTTGTTTTAATTCCGGTCTTTCAAAAAAGGTAACTATCTCTTGCATTGTTTCAATGTCACCAAACTTTTCAGCAATATCGAATTTAACCAACCTAGCATAATGAATATTTTCATTCATTTCAATCGCCTGATTAACATAAGATGTTGCAATATCATAATCATTTTTTATAAAAGCTTCGTACTGAGCTTTAAATCTAAGAGTCAATTCCCTCGACAGTTTACTGCCAATACTTTCCATATTTTCAATCAAATCTTGCAATATCTTATTCTTATTTTCAACATTATCCGATTTTATTACACATGTAAAATATGCCTGTATGTGATATGGATTATCTTTATAGTTTTGATAATTTAACCTAGCCAACTCCAATGCCGATTCATAATCCTGCATTCCAATAAAAATTTGAACTTTTTCTCTTTTTGCCTTTGAAAAATTCTTTCTTATTTGCAAACTCTTATTGATTCGTTCTAATGCTTTATCAAACCGTCCTATCTGCCGATAATAAAACCCAAACAAGAATTCATGATCTGCTCCGTCTATTTTCATAACTTCGTCTTTGAAGCGTTCCTTCCTTAGTTTTGCCAACGCCAAACATAGTAAGTACCTTATTTCAAAAATAATACGTTTATCCATAAATGTAGAGCCTTGTAGTGCTTTATCTGCAAATTGTACGACCTCATTATTTCTTCCTGAATTATATAGATCGTTCATTATTTTTAAATAAATCGACGGAATAATATATTTGTTGTCTATATCGATGCCTTCTATCAATGACGTCTTCAGACTATGTAACAGTTCTGGAATATCAACATCCTTATCATCAATATTTTTCACTATCTCGTGAACATTTTCTTTAAGTTTTCTTTCATGCAAAGGAGAAATTCTATATTCACTCCGTTGAAGATAATTCCGTATGGTGTCATTAACCCGAATATATTCGTGCAATGTTCCCACATATTCACATATTCCGCGAGAATATAACTCTTCTATATACTGCATATATTGAGTTGCATCAGATACTATCGACATTATATAACTAATGCTTATATAATCAAACGATCCCAATAAAGCTAAAAACTCCATTAGTTTTTCATTACTTCTAATATCCTGCATCATAATAGCAGCTTTCCGATCACTAAAGGTCACAACATCATTTGTGTTGCTCACAAAATACTCCCATCCACGATCCTTAATCATTGTAACCGCAAAAAAGACCTGTTCTGGAAAGCCTGTCAAAAGTTCACTAACAATTTTAACCTTTTCAGAATCTAAATCCATTTTTTCTAATTCTATATCTCTTTTTAATAACCCTCTACGTTCTTTAATATCCAATTCTGGTAATGCAATATTATACACTCTTTCAAATCTTGTTTCCCTAATAAAATATCTAAACTTACAAACAAGCAAAAAAGTTATTTTGCTTTTGATACTAGCCGATTTTATAGCTTCCTCAAACCATTCTGCCATCTCACCTTCATGGTTTACGATACAACCATTATCAATAATATACACAATTGCATCTGCATTTTGTAACTCAGATATAATGCTTATTAAAAGTTCTATCTTAGTTTCCATATCCATGCCTGCAACTAATTCAATTGTTATATCGAAGTCTGTTGTAATTAAACCAAGATCATACAGTTTTAAAATGCAATCTTCAATACTTTCATCCGATCCTAATACTATATACGAAAATGGATATGTTACTTTTACTATATTACTTTTGTATAGACTATGTTTTAGAAAGGTTCTTCTTCCTATCCCTTCAATTCCTGACGCAATCGCAACCACTGGACTTTCTTTATCAAAGTCATCCATTCTTTCTTCAAAATTCTGTAAATATTCATTACGACCTACGAATAATAAATTTCGCTCTTTTAATTTTGGATGTTTTTCATATGCAATTTCTATCATACGCTGTTTTATAATATTAGATGCCTTTGTTTGGCTACATATGCTCTGAATATTATATTGTTTTTGCATCCATTCCGGAATTCTATCATCATCGTATTTCACAATCGAATCTATAATAATCGGACAAATCTGATATTTTTTCTTTTCATCAATTATATGTCCAACCTTTTCCAATTCATCTTGAACCCACGTTGAACTCAATGCTTTATCAGATAGAAAAATAACAAATAGGTCTGCTATTTCTAGATGGTAATATATCTCTTCAATAGTTTTTCGTCCCTCTTGAAATGCCGCACTGTCAATTATAACACTATCTGAACCTAAATCTTTTACTAATTTCTTATATACAATATTTACATACCACTCTTTATCTGCACTACTATGTGATAAAAAAACTTTTGCCATCTTTATACCTCTCCTGTATATTTTTTTTCAAACGACACATACTTACATTATGAAATTTTATACTTATTCCACCTCACCCAGTGAAAATTGCTGTTCCATTATACTTGATAATTATTCTGTATATCTAAATGGAATTTTTTTATGCTCATATGCCTATTCTATCATTCTTGCTCATACTATAGTCGGTAAACAGTTATTTATTTACAATTCAAATGGTCAAAGAATATTTCAAATATCATTTTCAGAAGAATGTCGCAAGATATCATATAAGTCTCTCTCAAATTCTATTTACCTTCAAGAATTTTTTTAACTTTAAACTCTACAGAATTTTCCAACTATTTAATGAGCATTTTTACTCATTAATCCTAAATATTTTTCGACCAAACTTATTACTTCCTCAGCTACCGACACCTGCTCTACTGCATCCTCTTTGCTTGCTATATAGAATGTGTCATAATCACTCTTATGTCTGATTATCTCAAGTCGGGAAATTTTTCGTCCGATATCACGTGGAAAAATTTCTGTGTGTACATATTTCTTATTAAAATAACTAAGGGTATCTTTATGCTTTTTGAACGCCACAGGCTCTTTGGCAAGCACTGCATCTATCGCATGAAAGCAGGAATAATATGCTCTGTTATTTGCTGCTTTATATTTTCCAGCTTCTAATAACAGTTTTGCTGCTTCAAGATCGTCTTCTGCCTGTTTAAATTTATACTTTGCGACATCATCAAATGTTCCTTCTGAATACGGTTGCATCATATTACTACCCCATCTTTTTCTACATTACGATAAAACATATCTGCCTTTTTCCAATAATCAAAATGCGTATTGCTCTGAACTACTGGCATAATATCTGTTCCATGCTCATCATTAAAATCATATGTGACATCACATATCTTTTTTTCCAGCGGACTGACACCAGCTCTGTCTGTATCCACAAGAATCATTACATCTATATCAGAATCCGGTCGGAAATCACCTCGCGCATATGAACCATATAAAATTACCTTCTTCACTTTTGATTCCGTAACATTTTCCACTTCCGCACGATATAACTTTAATAAATCCTCAATTCTTTCTGGCATACAAACACCCTCTTTTCATAAACATTTCACTGTTTTCTTATTTTTAGTATATCCATTTTTTTATGAAAGCACAATGCTTTTTACATTGTCTCTTTTGCAGACATACTCCATTCTTGCGCTACAAGCGTATCACACACCATCTCCTAAATAACCCACCATTAAATTTTTACGGTGATAAAGAATTTCAATGTCTATTTTCTTGAAATACAACATAATAAAAAAACGACAGGCAATCCCATAGACTGCCTGTCATCAAAAATAATTCATATTGAATTTTAATTATTCAAACTCTTCCCAAAGGAAGTATCATCAAATCAAAAATGCTAATTTCATGCGGCATTCCACCACATCCGTTTCATCTAATGTTACTCTTTTCATATCGTTTTCAAAAACTTTAGTAGCAAATTAGTTGCAATAATTCAATATTGCTTCTACGAAATCAATGGCAGATATAATCTACTTTTACTACTAAAAACGAATAATCGTACATCCTCAATAACCAGTACCTGTTCATCTTATCACATTTCTGAGATAATTGCTCCAATCAACATATCTAAACATGATTTCGTACAATTCGCTCGATTTGTACGAATCGTATCACTCTGTCCAGGAGGATTATCTTATGAATGCAAAACAAAAACTTCATCAGCTCCATCTTCAGGAATGGGCTGGTCGCTTTGCGGAACAGAAAGTCAGCGGGCTGACTGTCCGGCAATGGTGTGAAGTTAATCATTTTTCCTTTCACACCTACAACTACTGGAAACATCTTCTCAAAGAAGAAGTTGTCGATCAGGTACTTCCTGATATTGTTCCAATTCCTGTCTCTACAGTTCCTGCGTACCAGTCTTCACTCGAAGCAACAGAAGTTAGCTCAATTCGCTCTAATTGCGCAATTCGAGCGAATCACTCCTTTGTGAAACTGAGCATCAATGGAATCAGCATTGAGATCAATGATTCTGTCTCCGTGGAGTTTCTTTCAAAACTCTTCAAGGCGGTGCACTATGCTTAAAGATGCTGACCCTGCCTATTTTGCTGGTACCTACATTGTCTGTGGCTACACAGATCTCCGATATGGCATTGATTCACTTGCTGCCATCATCGAACGTAGATATCATATGAACCTGTTTGTCCCTAACACACTGTTCCTTTTCTGCGGAAGGTCTGCCTCGAAGATCAAAGGCCTCCTGTGGGAAGGCGATGGCTTCCTGCTTCTTTACAAACGTGTGGAATCCGGACATTTCACATGGCCACGGTCATCTGATGATCTCAAATCCATGTCTGCAGAACAGTTTCACTGGCTCATGCAGGGCTTTGCAATCGAACCTGTTATTCATGATGTCACACCACAAAGTTCCAGTTAAACGCTATTTTTCTTTGTGCAATACAGAGAACTTTTTTCCTGTTTTCAGGACAATTCTCTTTGGACTATGCACAGCTTCCAGAGACCTTCTAACTATGTTTACAAGGTCTCCAAAGCTCTGCACAGCACTTCCTTTTTCTATTTTCATCTTTCTTTTTTCTCCTTGGGAATCCAATCTCTCAGCTTTTCATCTATGGTCATTTTTACCTGTTTCTGTTTTTGCTGAATTGTTCTTTTTTCCCGGATTCTGGTATAATGGTTCCAGTTAGGAGGCATGGATCATGATTCAGTTATCAGATGAACAATTACATAACCTTGGCAAAGAAGCTCTCATTATTATTGTTTCTTCCTTACAGGATCAGCTTCATTCACTGCAGTCACAACTGGATCATGCCAATGCACAGCTTTCTGATACGAATCGTCAGATCGAACTTCTCACAGAACAGATCCGCATTATGAACCAACGCCATTTCGGCCGCAAATCAGAAGCAAATCTTTCTGAAATCGATGGTCAGATTTCTCTTTTTGATTCTTTCAATGAGGCAGAATACTTAAACCAGAATTCTGCGAAAGAACCGGAGATCGAAGAAATCGTCATCTCTTCCTATCGTCGTTCCAAGGCGAAAGGAAAACGGGAAGCAGATCTTGATGGGATTCCTGCCCGTATTATCGAACACAGGCTCTCCGATGAAGAGCTGGCTGCCAAATTTCCAAACGGTTACAAAGAGCTCCCGATGGAAGTCTATAAACGTCTCCATATCATTCCGGAAACATTCATCGTTGATGAACATCATGTCCATGTATATGCTTCAAAAAGTAATGACGGAACCATTCTGAAGGCTCCAAGACCCAGAGATCTTTTCCGGAACAGTATCGCTACTCCGGCATTGGTCGCCTCCATCATAAATGGCAAATACACCAATGCCCTGCCATTGGAACGGCAGGCAAAAACCTATAAGATGAACGGCATCAATCTTGCAACTAATACTATGGCAAACTGGGTGATCAGAAGTACTGATATATATCTTTCTCTAATTTATGATCGTATGCATGAACTAATCTATGACAGTAAAGTCATCCATGCCGACGAGACTCCTGTAAAGGTCATGCGTATTGACAATGCCAAAATCAAAAACGGCAAAAAGACTTATATGTGGGTCTATCGGAATCGTCCTTTCAGAGGTACTCATCCTATCGTTCTCTACGATTGGCAGGATTCCCGCCGTTCAGATCATCCTCGGGAGTTTCTGAAAACTTTCTCCGGGACTGTAGTGACCGATGGATATCAGGTCTACCACAAACTTGAAAAAGAACGGGAAGATCTCAAAGTTGCCGGCTGCTGGATCCATACCAGAAGACCTTTTGCAGACTTTATAAAATCTGTCGGTCTCACAGCTGCCAAAGGGTCCATCGCCCAGGAGGCTTATGACATGATCACCGAAATGTTGCGTATAGATAATACTTTTGATGATCTGCCTGTATCTGATCGCAAGAAGCAGCGTCAGCTTGTTCTCTCTGAGAAAGTTGATGCTTATTTCGCATGGATAAAACAGAAATATGCCCAGGTAACCCCAAACGGTTCCATCGGTAAAGCTCTTGCATACAGTATCAATCAGGAAAAACATTTGCGTGTTTTCCTTTCCGATGGCAACATTCCTATGGACAATAATTACGCCGAGCAGGCAATCCGTCCATTTACTCTTGGTAGGAAAAATTTTGTTTTGATTGAATCTTCCAATGGGGCAAAATCCAGTGCTGTCCTGTACAGCCTGGTTGAAACAGCCAAAGCAAATGGACTGAATACCTTTGAGTATTTTAATCTGCTTCTCACTGAGATTCCACAGCATATGGATGAAAGTAATCTCGGCTTCCTTGACGATCTTCTTCCCTGGTCACCCAGAGTGCAGAAAACATGTCCCAGTAAATATAAAAAATCTTAACTTCTCAAGGTACAATCTATTTTTATAAAATCAGCGCAATCCTCGGAAACTCGGGGATTTTTGCTTATTTGGTACTCATGTTTGAGGACTTACTGATGAAATCAAAGAACTACAGACCGATTATAACAATATGCTTACAGCCATCATTGACCTGCTTGATGGTGCTAAGTATCTGTGGGAAGGAGAACATCATGAAACAAAATAACCCATGTTACCTGTTTGGTATGTACGAACCTGATACTAATTCCGTTATCATTAATGCTATCAATGATACATATTCCGGCACGCTTCTTACTATCAGTTGTGAAAAATGCAATTCATCTGTCTTGCTTGATACACCTTATGATATTGTGTATCTATACCGGCTGGCACAGGAGAGTCCTCTGCTGTATGCTGAATTGGCTTGTAAACCTAATGGATTACAGGAATATGTGGATGCTATGAATGAATTTAATTAATTTTTCCAAGTTGAGGAAGCATTCTATTGGGGTTAGTTTCATCAGTCGAGTCTCAAGAAATTTTTTGAAACTGGTGAGACTAAGATTTACCCCCATTCCTCAACTACATATTTCACTGCCTCTTATAAATCATCGCTAAATTCTTCCAAATCATCCAACAATTATAGCTCTATCCAATTTCTTTTAGCATCCATATTCAATCTCCCACCATTTACATTCAAATCAATGAATTCGAAATTCATCTAATAGTACAGCCGCCTTCTCATTTTTTATTTCTGTCAATGCTAATAGTATGTCCTCATACGCATTAATCAACTTCTCATATTTTTTTATTTCATCGCTATGGAATATAAAGGATTTCAAGATGATCATATCAACTATCACTTGTGAATCTTTTATCTCTTTTGCAAACTGTTCTTTGTCATCTCTAATAGCTTTTGTAAAACATGAACTAATAGATACCAAAATTTCTGGTAATAGCTCATTAATATTAAGCAAATATATTGTGTATAAAACATCCACTAAATGATTGGAGCCATACTTTTCAATTTGGGCATTCAAAAAGCACTTATCTTTATAACTATATTCTGCCTTAACTTTATTTACATCCCATCTACTATATCTTCCTTTACAAAGGAACAGTCTCTTTTCAAGAATATTTCTTACATAGTCCTCTGGAATGTTATTTACATAAGTTTCTAGAATTCGAATCTTCTTCTCAATGTCATCTCTCTTCCCATTCTCCCGAAATCCATCAACATATGCTGACAAAAAGCCACTAAGAGCATCTTCATAAAAATCCACTGTATCTCTAGTAAATATTGAAAAATCAGTTTCTTTAAACAAAATATTATAAACGGCTTCTGGGTTTCGTCCTATTATATCCAATTCTCTTTGAAAATAGGAAGATACTTTATATTCTTGAAATGTGTCAATTATTTCATGTGCTCGCATTTTTTTACAGTTTTTATGCCATATTTGAATCATACATTGCACAATCGAATTAATTACTATGACAAATTTCTCATCTTCTGTATCCAATCCACAACATGCAATGTTACAGAGAATGTCTATATCGTAATTACTGATATCAAACTCGGTAAAATCTACACTCTTAGCATCATACAAATAATCTTGAATTATCTGAGATTTCTTATTTTGATATTCATTTCCTTTATTATCTCGAATCCAATGATCCACTCCATGTAATTTGGGAACCATATTAGGAATGAATTCATACTCAGTATCATTGCGATTTTCTTTTATAAATGCAACATTAAATTTCTGATGATTCATCTCATCTTCGGCAAGCATAATAATTGTATTAAAAATACAACTTGCATACCTCTTATTTTGAGCCAAAAAATACTTTGATAATTCTGCCATCTGGCTAATTAATCCAGAATTATCGTCATTAATTATACTTTCTAATATCATTAACAAGATCTGCTGTTTAAGATCGTTATTTATATCTTGATTCAATTGTTCCCACAACGCAATTACCATATTAACTTCAGCTACATAGGATTGATTTAAAAATATTTTCTTTATACGCTTAATCCATTCCTCAACCAGTTTGTTTCGCTGTTCATCCGTAACATCTGGCATTATCAAAGCTGAAGCAATCAATGTGACAAGTACTGATTCAAACTGCATTTCAATACGATAATCACCTTTCATCTTTTCACAAAGAGTATTAATTACTGAAACAATTTGACCAGCATCCGCTTTTTTTTCATTAATATCATTTATCAGACAATTTAATGTTTCATTCATATTCAATATAGGTTCATTTGCATCTTCATTGTCTTTTACGATCTTTTGTGCTTCTCCCTTGATCTGCGGTTCAATCATTATCGTATTTCCATCTATTTTTGTCACAGCAGCATTGCGAAAATCCATTTTTTGAATCTGCAAATTCTCATTAGGATGAGTTTTTTCATCGTAAATAGAATATAAATAATCTAAAATAACATGACATCTATTTTTTATTCCATCATCTCCATAAAGATATGAATTAGCAAAATATTGTTGTAAATTACATGCACACTTCTCATCTTTCTCATATCGTCTGGTTATTTGGGGAACTCCCATCGATAGCATTATCTGTTTTTCCAACAGTTCCTTTGTCGGATTAGACATAAATTCGCCACTACGATGAATATCATAATATATTAATTCCATGCTCGATGCTAATTCTATTGCATATCCCGGCATTTCTTTTTGATAATTCATCCCAATAGCCTCAATAATAGACAAAAGCAATATGTTATTTGCCTTTTCATATATAATTTTCTTAACATATTTTGCCAAACCCTTAATATATGCACTATCAGAAGAATTTCTCATAGTATTAATAACTGTCTTCTTTATTACAAAAATAATGTCCGTCAATACCACCGGAAGGTTATGTTCCATAATATCTGCCATCCACAACCATCCATTACCCCAATAAACTTTTTTCTTGTTTTCTTTTGGAAAATAAATTTCTATATTTGTTATCTCATCTGGCTTATTCTCTGCAAACGTCTGTACTGCATTATTAACAAATGATATTGCCCACTCAAGTCCTTTTATGAAGTTACATCTCATAACATACCAGAAAAAAGTGTTATTATATACGCCATTTTCATTATTATCGAAGTGATCTGCATTGTTAGATAGACCATACTCTCTTACATTATTGTGGTCATATCCATTATACGCAAAATGCTTTCTTGACACTCTTTGTTCCCATAATGCTTCCGCTGTTCTACACGCTAATTCTGGCAATTCCATAGCAAAAGAAATAGGACATTTTTTCACAACTGCCTCCAGAATCTCTTCAGCAATACTATCCCTTCTACTAGTTCCAGAGCAATATTCTGCTATCATATTTTCAACAAATTCTCTTAGCCATGGCTTAGATGCTTTTGCCATTTTTGCAACTATAAGGAAAAGCTGTACAATCTCTTCATCATGTTGATAATATGATTTTTCCTCTTTACTCTTTTCTATTAACTTGTCAATATATCCAATTATTATTTTACATGCTTTTTCTTCAGTCTCCGTAGTTTTATAAGAACAATTTGAATAATCATCACACAGCTTAATAATAGAAGATTTATTATCCTCTAAACTTATTCGTTCCTCAAAAACTATCCCAATTAAATATTCACGTGCAGCTCCAATCGGTGTTACATTCATTATTAATGCTGGTGACTGATTTATTTTCGCCTCAAATGCATATAAGTTTGTTATATCTATCAAATCTGCAATCACTTTTACATCGAGCAACTCCCGAAATTCCTCAAAAAACAATCCACAATATTTTGATTTAACTATCCCAATCTCCGTTTGTTTTTTCCAATTTGCTTCAATACTATTATCGGTTAATAGTGTATATACAAATTTCTCGCGAGCCTCCTGTACAAATAACTTATTAGATATCCAAATCTGATATCTCCTATATATGCAACGTCCGATTTTCTCTATTTTAGCAAAAAAATTATTATATAATCCGCGACATGCATCGAACGCCTTATCTATATATCTTTCAAAACAAATATCTTCAAAAATATCATATTTCAAGCGTATCTTATTCTTGCTCTCAACAATAATTCCTTCCGATTTCAGTGCCTCTAGAATATTGCTATCTACAATATCACGATCAACACCAACAACAAAACTACTAGCACGTTCAAAAACAATACGTTCAACAGTTTCTCTAATATCGCTTTGTGAAACACCGTATTTTCTACATTTATCTTTTAAGCAAACAATTCTATCCCATATAAGATTTCTAAAATTATTCTCATCGTTAATATTTTCTTCTACAAACCCTCCCGATATAATTAAATTGAGATAAAATGGCACGCATAATAAATCGGAATATGTTTTATTCTGATTCAAGGACAAAATAATTGGATATTTTTGTGCAACCTTATCAATCTCTTCTTTCGTCAAATTCTGTATCTCATATGTTTTGATTCTATATTTTGTATTTATCTTCATAAACGCAGAACCATCAGTGGTTCTACACGAAGTGATAACATATACATTGTTGTATTTATCTGCAAGCCTATATATCTCCTGTAATAATGAAAATGCATTATCACCACAATCAGCAATAAATTCTATAGCATCAATAAAAACATATAATGGTTTATTTTCTAACCACAGGATTGCATCCTCTATATCGCAATCCCACAAATCATTTACTTTCTTTCCGGTGGATAAATTCTCTGCTCTTGTTACTAATACATATTCTTTTCCCTTTAATAGTTTTTTGCATATAACTGATTTACCTGAACCTGCATTTCCCTGTATCGATACTAATTTTTCTCGTCCTGCCTGTATCTTTTCTATTATTTCTGACCTGTCGATTTCATATTCACCATTAATAAGCTCTTCAATATTTTCAAGTTCAATTTCTTTACTTATTTCAATTGCACGCAAAAACTTCTTAATATTTTCCTTACGAGGTTGTTCTTCTAGCACCCCCAGCTTATCCATTATCTTGTAGAAATCCGATGATAGCGTATTATGTAGTGTTCTTTCGCCGCTCGTCATAAGAGACTTCGTATACTCATTATATGCGTATAAAATATCCCCAATAATCTGAGTCATTTGCCTCTTTTCCTCATTCCCTATACGCAACTCTCTATTCTGTTCAAAAAAGCCTCGGATAATTTCTAGGATTTCTTCCTCTGAAAAAATATGATCCTTATATTTATCTCCCATATCAGTTTTAAATCTATCGAGGCAAGCCTGAACTAAAGGATCATCTGAATCCCAGTTATTAATGTCAATCTTCTTTCTCTTTAATTTGTCTTTTATAATTAACACCCAACTTCTTCCTGCCTCTTCTAAAGTAACTAAAGAACTAATCATCCCGATTGCTGCTGCCAAATCCATTTACTATTCACCTTCTCCCAATTCTTGTATCTTCTTCCTACTTTACACCGAATCAATAAATTGTTCTCTATTCAAAACATCAACTGTTTTCTGCATTCACATTCCCCTTTGCTCTTCAGATGAAAATTTGTCTTATTAATATATCATTTATTATGCATTATGAGAAATGTAGTCTTATTAAACTATTCTTTCAAAGTAATATCTCTCATTAGCCTTTGTACTTCCTCTGACCGTATCAGCATCCTCATCTTTTCATCCCCACATTCAACCTCAGGCTTACCACACCTAAGATTATCCGTATGTTCTGACACACAACAATCTTTATACCAGCATTCACCCATAAGAGCACCTTTAACAGACCACTTTTCATTTTGTGTAAATTCACCAACCAATGACTTCATCACACGTTCTGTAGAATATCTCTTAAATCCAGCTATGTATTGTAATGTTTTCTTATCATCAATCCTTGATAAATCTATTCTGTGATTCTCAACTGCCGCCAAAACTTTATCGCGGATTTTTATTTTATCGTTTTTTCCAGTGCCTGTCCATTCTACCAGCTTATCAAATGCAAGAATCAGGTACTCAAAACAAATCATATCCAGAATTACAATCTTTCCTTCCGACTTATCTGTTATTGATTTCAACATACGATACTTGTTGCGAATGTCCTGATTATCAACCACATAATCAAACGCAACGAAGTATTTATCTCCATCTTCAGTCTCCAAGTCTATTAATGCATCCAGTAAACCCTGATTGCTCCATTTACTCTCAACTACAAGTTCATTGTCAAAAAAAAGCTGATTAATTAATTTCCAGAAGTGAAGTCCTGCACCGGTATCCTCTGTCCATAAATATCTCATATCACAACTCCTCTTCTAGTGTTATCCTGTTATTATCAAACTTCAGCACCTTAAAGCTCTTATCAGATACATTAAGTCCGTCACAATTTCGCAGGAAGAGCATATACTGATTTGACAACTCAAAATTAATGAATCTCCTGACATCATCATTAATCAGACAATCTGCATTATCTATTACAATAAAACTATTTCTACACTGTTTTATTGCTTCTAAAAAATCATCTGATTTGTAGTTAAATAGCTTGATTGCTTTGTATTCATCTGTCAATCTTATATCTTCAAGCATTTCATAAAGTACTGTTTTGCCGGTGCCACTGTCTCCACCTACAAGAGTTATTCTGTCATCAAATTCCAAATCATATGAAAATGGATCAGCTTTGAACCTAACATTTTTATAAATCATCTGCTTCTCTCCTTTCATATTCCTTACTCCACCATGCATTATAACCTCTGCCACCGATAACTATATCAGAATCATTAAATCTGATTTTTGCATCATCCGGAATGTCAAAAAGCGTTGGTCTTGACATATAAATCTTAATATTATCCATAGTAAAAATGATTCTAAGAACATTCGGACCACATTCCTCAACATTTACCACTTTATCGGGATGCTTCACAATATTAAGTAATGTCTTGCAGCCTGATGATAAATTTCGGATTGTGCCCAAACCATATTTTGTTTCTATGTGCTTGTCTGGTGTCAGCTTTGCCTCATCTACCTGCCAGATTAAATCTATTTCTTTTTGAGTCATTTCTTCATTACCTGTATTCAAATTAAAGTATAGGTCATTCTGAAGTATCCAGTCTTTTGAATTAGCTTTTTCTGTATATATTTCTATCATTAAATGCTACTCCTTTCCATTGCCGCTTAAGCATTTCCAGTCAGCAGAGATAAATATGTTTTTTTATTTATATACTTTGTTACTCTCTATACGATATTTTACTATACCTAAATGCAACATCATCATATTTATACTTACCACACAATAATTGAAAATCCTTAAGTAATATACGATTATTTGGTCCGCTGATAACCTCTTTTATCGGTTTTGCAGATATGTCTGATAAGTCTAATGGAAAATACGATACTATGTCATTATCCAAAATATTAAAATCAATCTTATCTTTCAACATTTCTACCATTTCACCAAATATTACTCTTTTGTCACCGTCTTCTCCATATATAAATTCTGTTTCTTTTGTTATAGGATATTTAAAAAACATTCTCCATTCATTTTCCTCTTGAAATGATATATATTTATACTGTAATGATTTCATAAATACTATTTTTAGCATTTGTATAAAGAAAAGCAACATATATTTTTCCTGCTTACTATCATTGCAATGAAAATTATCTATAATCCATTTACGCAAGTTCTTCAACTCATTTAACAAACTATCTGCTTTTGCTACGATAATATCATTTATTTCTTCTGCCGTTTTATACTTTACTTTTTCTATTGCTATGATATCTTTGTATTTTTCGCTATACTGCCTTAATTCTTGTTCAGAAAATCCAATAGAAACACCTCTTCCATTATCTGCATAACCTCTCCATTGGCTTAACTTGTCACCTTCCTCACAGAAACAAATAACAAAATTAGTAACTCCACCCTTGTCAAATTCAATTCTAAAATAATCATATGCCAATTGAAATAACATCGACATTCCTATCTCGTTTGTTTTGCCATCAAATTCAAAAGGAAATGGATTTTTATAATATGCATCTCTCATAGCATCTATTATACCTGGAAAAAACATATATACTTCGTTATAATCATTACTCTTAGTTATGTCACTCATTCTAAGTTGTCTTCCTGACATAATCCCATACATTTTTTGTGTGTTGCAATAATGATACAATATTTTGTCCACTTATCTTTCTCCTTGCTTTACTTAGCAATTTTAAACGAATATTTAATTATATTGTTTAGAAATTAAATATTTCACAATTTACCATCTCTGTCAACAATTAATATAATTGTTATACTTCCACTTACATCAACAATGTCAAATCCAAATATATCAGTCTTAACAGAATCACTGACATTCTCATAACCACCAAGCTCTGATATTCTCCTGACAATCCAGTCAGCTTTGTCCACAGGTTCAGTTTCTCTAGTTTCCACAAATTCATTTTTATCTGTTACATCAGTCATACTTTCGCCAACTCTTGCCACATTCACATCAGGCAAATTAAGAGTCTCTGGTATTCCTATGCCATCTAAATCAGTCTCTTGTTTTCTCACACTATCAGCTTGTTCCCTCTGTCTGCCTATTTCATTCTGATTATTGCCTGGATTCATTACCTCAACATTTGCATCAGGCTCAACAACTACTGCCGCCACTTCCTCAACCGCAGTCGTTTCTTCCATCCCCGGTATCTCAACATCCCTGTCAGCAACAATCTTCTCTTTCTCCGACACTGCATAATAAGCCGTATACAAATCTTCTTTTATAATGTCATCAGCAAGCTGCACCTGTCTCTTGATATTCCTTTTCTCCTGCTTCAGCTCGTCCAGTTCTTCCTGCACTTCCACATGCCATATCTGATACTCACGATACTGCTCCTCGTTCTTAATATTCCGATTGCATCCGTTGCTTTTATCCATTGCTGTGGTGTCAATGTAAAAGCATTATCTCCTGATTCCGCTTTAAACCTATCGAATTCGATAGGTTTAAAATTGGGATTGTGAATTTGTTCCCACAAGCCCAAAAATGAAATCGTAGAATGATTGCGCATCCAGTTTGCTACCACGATAAAAGCATTGTCTGGATTTTTTTATTTTGCAATATCAGTGAGTGAAATGTAATCATCCTCATTAACAACATCGCCCATCACTCTGATTTCTGTTCCATTGGCATCTATTTTCATGTTTTTCATATAATTTTCATTTTCCTTTTTAGCAATAAACCCAACTCTTTATTTGTATCCGATAATATCCTGAGATACTTTTTCAATTACTTCAGGGTTAATTGAAGATATCTCGGCTATATAAACTTTGTTTTTTCTCGGATTAAATATTCCGAGTTTTTCAATTTTCTGAAATTCTGGATGTATTGAATGACATCCCATAATATAGTACATTAACAACTGCAATGTATATTTACTTTTTGGTTCCTCTTTTGACACCTTAAAATCCCACAACGTATCCTCAGTTAAATAATCTCCATCTCATGATGATACTATATCCGTATAACCACCCTCAAAAGTAAAACCATCTTTTGGTGAAGATATACACAATGCCGGCGCTTAGGAAGCAGCCGGTTTCAGTGAGTTTGAAAAAATAAAGAGAGAAGCAGGCTATATGGTGCCTGAGACTGTGTAGCATCAAATAATTTATCAAAATATAAATAGCAAAAATCCGCTAACCATTGTATTTGGTATAGCGGATTTTTTGTGCCAAAAAGTATCACATCCGACTGTTATTGTACTGCGCTATTGCATCGGCACCGCCTAACAGCAGTATGATAAGTATAGCCCCAATCCATGGAAACAATATCGTAAAAATTCCAAACCATGCGCCAAGTGAATCGCTGCTATAGTCCCAGAAAGGCTTGTTCGGGTCATCAAGCCAGTACACATTTATGATAGTCCTAAGCTCAGAACGGGTGCTATGTCTGTTATCGCATGAAAAACGCTTGCGGTACTCCTTTCCGTCTACAGTATATGTGTATCTGGCAGCCCAGTAGCTGTAAGCGGATTGTGAATTATTGACAACGAGCCTCTTTGCATCCTCCTTCACAATCATGCCTCTCGCCACATGTCCGCGCTCCTTTGCAAGTGCTATCTTGCGCTGTAAACCAATATTTAGTTTGCCGAAAAACTTAAAATCTATGATGTACAGTGGTATTAGTGAAAGCCCACCCACATTTACCTGCCACGGGTAGCTTGCGATAGCCTTAAAAACTTCTGAAAAAGTGTCCATTGAAAATCCCCTTTCTTTATATATATGCTGCATTTGAATATATGGTATGTGAATATTATAGAAATAATGAAGGGGGTTGGCAATGGGAAAAAAATATCAATTTGTAGAATCTTTTGTATCGAAAAGTCCTTGTTTACCCTTGAAGATTTGTACGGTCTGACTGTCAGTGAATCAGACGGAGAAATCTGTCTGAAAGTCGATACTTCCAAAGGCAAAGACGCTCACGAACTCCGGAAAATGCTGTATGCCTGGAAAGAGCAGGCTGACAAGCTGTCTTCTGAGGAAATCAGTAAAGACAAATACGACGAGTGGCGTTACCATTACCCGGAGTTTGATACTACGTAAACATGGGCAAAAATCCCATCACAGGCACTTAGCGACGCTCTGGTCGAAATGTTCCAAGACAAACTCAAACCAGATAAATAAGCACGACAAAAAGCCCTTAGCTATGAGTTTTATACCCACAGCTAAGGGCTTTTTAGATAAATATGGATTTATTTGTTGCACAACCACCTGTCAATCATTCTCTAACCCAAAAACCACTGGATTACAAGAATAATGGCTCTCATGCAACCGTTATCAAATTGTTATCAAAAGACTTTTAAAAGTGCTGCAAACTCGCATAAATACTGGCTTCTTAAAGCATTTCAAATTATTCAAACTCTTTTTCGGGTTCAATTTTTCACATAAATCTGCTGTTATTATATTGCAAAACCATATCATTTTGATACAGTTTTGTATGTTATTTATATAGTTGCATTTCTGGTGTACCCACGCTATTTCTGTACACTATTCTTCATTATCAAAGGTGTCATTTTTTCCATGAGTGCATCTGCGATACGTCTGCTTTTGTCATCAAGAATTTTCTTCTGTTCATGCGCCCACTCTACAGCTTTAAGCTGATCTTCTAATTTTTCACTTAACAAAACATGATCTTCATCATTCATATGTCTTATTCTCCTGTTACATCTTCAAACAACTTTGTTGACACAATATCCTCAATTTTTTCTCTGAACTGCTTAAGCATTGCTGTATCTCCAACAATAATTTCATCAAAGAATAAACTTCCAGTTGTTTTTCTTAGAATTAAATCTACAGCCCCCGGATTCTTCAATTCATTTCCTTTTATCAAGGACTTCGGACGTGCTTTCTTTGATTCTGAAAAACCTAATGTGCAGTTTCCATTCGCTGTTGCCAGCGAACACACTACCCGATTTTTCCGAAAGTCTTCTTCTACTTGAACATCCGATTTCATTAGTGTCATCATATCCGGCAAAACCTGTATTTTTCTTCTTACTGTACCTTTTGCCGACTTCTCATTGTGTCCTGCTTTTGCAAAATCAAAGTCCACTTCCGCAAGCGTTCCATCATAACATTTGCGGAAAAATGTCTTAGCATCTATCTTGGACTGCACACCTGTTAAATGCTGAAAATTATCTTCCTCTGCAGCAATTATATAATAATCATTTTTCTCAAATGTTACCGAGCAAATTAGATACTCATAATCAACATAGATGTCCTTATATTGTTTTGCAGCTTTTATCATTTCCTGTCGGGCACGTTCCTTAAAACTTTCCTCTGCCATTTTATCTCCTTTGTTAAAGAAAGGCGGGTGACCGAAGCCATCCGCCTTTGATTTTTAGCAGTTTACTCTGTAATGGGAATGAGTTTTAGGTCTTCATCCCGACCACTGGAAACGGGTTTTAAGTCTCCGTTCCGACTATAGTATCTTCTTTTTGTATCTTAACTATACACTATTGTATGCTAAAAGTCAATCTGCTGTGAATGTTATAATTTTACACGTTTTTTAAATACCTTTACAACTTTATCTATCAACATATAAATCTG
Source organism: Clostridiaceae bacterium Marseille-Q4143 (assembly GCA_018228645.1). Taxonomy (GTDB): domain Bacteria; phylum Bacillota; class Clostridia; order Lachnospirales; family Lachnospiraceae; genus Hominiventricola; species Hominiventricola filiformis. The sequence continues at coordinate 1,373,297 of CP073693.1, read as the reverse complement.
ATTTTCCATTAAATTTTATATTGTATTCTCCACAGATTCCTTCAATTAGTTTAACATACCATTCTTCTGCAAAAGGATTAACACGCACTCCTGAAACATATTTAGATAAGTCTGTAATATCAACAAAATAATCCATTGCTAATGTTTTTTCATTCCAATGCCCCATGTATTCATCAAGTCTATGTTCTATTTCATCTAATATTTTTTTATGCTCTTTTAATGTCTTTACAGTCACATCAATCTTCCAGCTTGCCCCCATCCTACTCATTTATGGTCATCTGTATCCAAATACGAATCTTGAAGTTGCTAAAAAACTGACTGGAATATTACAAGTACAATCTGCTACTGAAAGCATTGCTAATTATACCAGCAATCAACATACAGCAATCTATCACAGAACAGTTGACGAAAAATAATGCAATGAAAATGCAATCCTATAAAGGAAAAGCTGTAAAACCCTTGTAAACAAAGGCTTTACAGCTCAGCTTCAACTATTCAAACTCAATCGTTCCAGGTGGCTTACTGGTCAGATCATAGAATACTCTGTTCACTCCACGTACTTCATTAATAATTCTGCTCATGACACCCTGCAATACTGCAAATGGAATCTCTGCTGCTTCTGCGGTCATGAAGTCAATGGTATTGACTGCGCGCAGTGCCACTGCATAGTCATAGGTTCTCTCGTCACCCATAACGCCTACGGAACGCATATTGGTCAGAGCTGCAAAATACTGATTCGGCAGCCATTTCGGGTTCTCGCCATGCTCTTCCTTATAGGCTGCGGCAGCCTTATCTACTTCATCACGATAAATATAGTCTGCATCCTGTACGATCCGTACTTTCTCCGCTGTTACTTCGCCGATAATACGAATACCAAGTCCCGGTCCCGGGAATGGCTGACGGAATACCAGCTTCTCCGGAATGCCAAGCTCTAGTCCGGCTTTGCGGACTTCATCCTTGAACAGATCGCGGAGTGGCTCGATGATCTCCTTAAAGTCTACGAAATCCGGAAGACCGCCTACATTATGATGAGATTTGATCACCGCGGATTCTCCGCCAAGCCCACTCTCTACCACGTCCGGATAAATAGTTCCCTGTGCCAAGAAGTCAACGGCACCAATCTTCTTTGCTTCTTCCTCAAAGATACGAATGAACTCTTCGCCGATGATCTTACGTTTTGCTTCCGGCTCGGTAACACCTGTCAGCTTCTTGTAATATCTCTCCTGTGCATTGACACGGATAAAGTTCAGGTCGAACTGACCATTCGGTCCGAATACGTTCTCTACCTCATCTCCTTCATCTTTACGAAGAAGACCATGATCTACAAATACACAGGTCAGCTGTTTTCCAATTGCTCTAGAAAGAAGACCTGCTGCTACGGAAGAATCCACACCACCGGATAAAGCCAACAGTACGCGGCCATCGCCGACTTTCTCACGAATCTCTTTTACCGTATGTTCTACGAATGCATCCATCTTCCAGTCTCCGGCACATCCGCAGACATTTTTCACGAAGTTATTGATCATCTTCGTGCCTTCTGCTGTATGGAGTACTTCCGGGTGAAACTGAATTGCATACAGTTTTTCAGCCTCATTTTCAGCAGCTGCTACCGGACAGTCTGCCGTATGAGCAGAAATCTCAAATCCCGGAGCAATTTTTGAAATATAATCAAAATGACTCATCCAGCAGATCGTCTTCGGGGATACTCCCTCAAACACCTTGGAGTCCTTTTTGTCAATGATTACCTCTGTCTTACCGTATTCTCTTACCTCTGCACGCTCTACTTTTCCGCCAAGTACATGAGACATAAGCTGTGCACCATAGCAGAGACCAAGTACCGGAACTCCCAGTTTAAACAGCTCCTCTGTATAAGTCGGTGAATCCGGCTCATAACAACTGTTCGGTCCTCCTGTCAGGATAATTCCCTTCGGATTCATTGCCTTGATTTTCTCAATATCAGTTCTGTAAGAATAAATCTCACAGTATACATTACACTCTCTGACACGTCTTGCCACAAGCTGGTTGTACTGTCCACCGAAATCGAGAACGATCACCATTTCTCTGTTCAATCCGCTTTTCCTCCTAATTTCTCTCAATTGTCCTTATTATAGATTATGGGATATTTTCTGACAACCCCAAAACCGAATTTTATCCAATGATCGAAGAAATAAAAATGTCGGATCCCAACGCTTCACAGTGCCATTTAAAAACGGATTTCTTTTCCTTCTTTTCTCCACTGTCTAAACTCTGCAGATGCAGATAACAGCAGGTCAGATGAGGAATTCAGTGCGGTTTCCACAGAGTCCTGAATGACTCCGATGATAAATCCGACACCAACTACCTGCATGGCAATATCATTCGGAATACCGAACAGTGAGCATGCCATCGGAATCAGAAGCAGGGAACCGCCTGCCACACCAGATGCTCCGCAGGCAGCCAGGGTTGCCAGCACACTCAAAATAACTGCACTCGGAATATCCACCGCAATTCCCAGCGTATGTGCAGTTGCCAGTGCCATAACGGTAATCGTAATAGCTGCACCATCCATATTGATGGTTGCTCCCAGCGGGATTGTTACGGAATAAGTATCTTTATCAAGTCCCATCTCTTCGCATGCTTCCATATTAATCGGAATATTTGCTGCAGAGCTTCTGGTAAAGAATGCCGTGATTGCACTCTTCTTCAGGCATCTGAAAATAAGCGGAAACGGATTCTGACGGATACACCAGAATACCAGAACCGGATTGCTGACAAAATAAATAAACAGCATGGAGCCTACCAGTACCAGCAACAGTTTTCCATATTCGGTAAAAATGGAAAGTCCGTTGGTAGATACCGTATTAAATACCAGTCCCATAATACCAAGCGGTGCAAAGCTGACGATCCAGGTAACAATTTTTGAAAGGCCATTGGAAATGTCATCGAACATTTTCTTGGTCTCTTCTTTTGCTCCTCTTAAGCCGATTCCAAGCAAAACAGCCCATGCAAGGATACCAATATAATTTGCATTGATAATAGAAGCTACTGGATTACTGACAATGTTCATCAGCAGGGATTTCATCACTTCTGCGATTCCCTGCGGTGCAGACAGGTCCGTTGCTGCATCTGCCAGAGTCAGGGTTACCGGAAATGCAAAGGATGCAATCACCGCAACCAGCGCTGCCAGAAATGTGCTGAACATATACAGGATAATAACGGTTTTAATGACACCTCCGTGGCTTTTTCCGGAGTGGCATAAGGAACTGATAATCAGGAAAAATACAAGGAGCGGCGCAACCGCTTTCAATGCTCCAACAAATACATCTCCAAACAATGCGATTCCAGTTGCGGATGGGCATGCCATCCCAAGGACAGCACCAAGAACCAGGCCTGCCACGATTCGTTTTACCAGGCTTACACTGGTCCATGCTTCGTAAATCTTCTTCATAACGACTCTTCTTTCTCTCTTGTATTCCGCTATTTGTTCACGCGGATATTTCAAGTATACACAATAGCGTTTAAAAGTACAAATGTTTTTTTCTCGCGGACACTTCTGTATAAAATGTCTTTCTGTAATACTCCTTATTCCCTCTGCATAGATTGTAAAAACAGTTAAATCCGGGGGTTTTCTTTGAAAGAATATATTGAAGAGCGAGCTGTGGCCATCGCCAATTATATTATTGCCAACAATGCCACTGTACGGCAGACTGCCCAGAATTTCGGAGTGAGCAAATCCACGGTTCACAAAGACTGCGTGGAACGTATGAACGAAATCAATGCCTCGCTGGCCGCTGAAGTCCGTAAAGTGCTGGACATCAACAAATCAGAACGCCATATTCGGGGCGGACTTGCTACAAGGAAAAAATATCTTCAAAAAAAGTATTGACATTTTTATAGAAATAGCTATATAATATACAAGCAGTCTTGATTGAGCACATTGAGATTGCTTGCATGGGGTCTTAGCTCAGCTGGGAGAGCATCTGCCTTACAAGCAGAGGGTCATAGGTTCGAGCCCTATAGGCCCCATCATTTATGCAATTTCATATGGCGAGATAGCTCAGTTGGCTAGAGCACACGGTTCATACCCGTGGTGTCGAGGGTTCGAATCCCCCTCTCGCTACTAAGAAGACCGAAAGCAGTTTGCTTCCGGTCTTTTTCGTTTCTCTAAGTATTTAAAGGTCACTGCATTCCAGCACTTCTTTTTTCCTTATAAATTCACTGTACTGAAGTCCCCTGCCATCAAGCTCCATCTCTCCCACCTGATTGTCATAAGGATCTGCCCTCCAGCCATCCTTAGATACATCAAAATCTGCCTGAAATTCCGTGTTGGCCGTCATCCGGTAAGGATCCAGATTTCCAAAATAATGAACTCTGCGTTTTTCATCTCCGCGCTGTGCTGCGTCTCCTCCATAGGAAACATCTGCATAAAGCCAGCCGTAAGGTTCCACATAAAATCTTGCCCAGTCATGGGCACCGCAAAAGCCCGGCTCGGCTGCCCAGCCGCTCTCCCATTTTGCCGGAATGCCGGCACACCGGCACAGGGTAATAAATAACAGCGTCTGTACGCCACAGTCTCCAGTCAGATTTCTGGCACAGTTTTCCGCAATGGATTCCTGGCTGAAATAGGCTGGCATAAAGGAATACCGAACTTTCATTGTCACAAAATCATAAAACCGTCTTGCTTTTTCAAGAGGCGTCTCTGCACCATCTCCAAGCGTCCGCATCAATTCACGAATATAGGGCGTAAACAGAATATGTGGTGCCTGTTCCCGAAGCCATTGTTTTTCTGACTCCGGTACGAAAACAGACGTTTTTTCCGGATTTGCGAACAATTCTTTATAAACTGCTGTTCTTATATAGGAAAATTCTACTTCAAAGGGGTGATTTTTCTCCATAGTTTCTTCCCAGAATACCACTCTTTGCGGTGCATTTTCAGGAGAAATATACATGGGAACCGGTGTCACTTTTTCAATACGAATTTCCGTCTGGGAATCGCAGGCACAGGGAATGGGAAGATAAGCCCGCACTACCGCTCCTTTTCGAAAACCCTCATCCTTTAACTGCACTGAGGATCTGCAGTAAAAACGTTTTTCTGCTTTTCCATCCCGGTGCATAGCCTCTATCGCTTCCTGAAAATACCGTCCATTTCGAGGAGCGGTCTCTTTTCCGGCCCGTCCGGCCATCTCCGGATCGGTCCTGCATAGATTTTCAAAGAACCGGTCAAAATACCGCTTTTCTCCATTCTGATAGATCCAGCGGATCCGAAACTTCCGTTCCAGCTGATCAAATTCTTCCTCCGAAAAATCAGGAACTTCTTTCCTGGCAACGGCAAGGGCTTCCTCTCTGGTATATGGAAAATCAGAAGGAAGACGCCGGAGCATCTCCGCTTCTGTCGTAAGACAATGTCTCATGGCATCCGGGAGGTCCGGCGTTAAAAGATAACTTTCCATATCCTGCAGGGCGCCCTCAAAATCACCGAATAATTTCTTCCGATTAATTCTTTCCGGCAGCCCCATCTGCAGATACTGAAATGTATGATTAATATTCATTCGTCTTCCTCACATATCTTATACAAAGAGATGTAAAATAGCTCCCATTCCAAGTCCGAAGAAGTTTCCGAGAGCAGCTCCCAGCACTCCCATCAGAACTCCGATACCTGCATAAGACTCATGATATGCACACGCAATGATCGGTGCAGATGCAGATCCACCAATGTTTGCAACAGATGCGGTGGAGCACATGCAGAGATCCCAGTGGAATACTTTAGAGAGCAGGAACATAAGCACTACATGAACGATCAGTACAAAGATACCAAATACCACCCACATCGGAGCGGATACCAGATCGGTAAGTGTTGCAACAGATGCCAGCAGGGATACGACTGCATACAGGTAAACGTTGGAAAGTTCCTCCACTGCCGGAAGTTTTCCAAGCGGTGTCATAGCACAGATCAGACCAAGTACGGTTACAAATACAGTTGTACAGGTTCCTTTATCAAACATCGCAAGTCCTGCACCGGAAAGACCGCCCTGCATGGCTGCGCCAACCCACTGTGCCAGTGCGGAGACTGCCAGGGAAATACCGATAAGGAAAATCCAGTCTGCATAGGATGCATGCTGTTTTTCTTTTGCGACTTCCGCATTGGCAGCCTCTGCCACTGCTTTCAGTTTGGAAGTATCCGCCTTAACTGCATTATCCCATTTGTTGGAGTAACGAACCATCAGAAGAAGAAGGGCAATCCACAAAGAATAGCACACCGTATCCAGTGCCAGCGCACATCCGTAAGCACCTGCATCAACCGGCAGTGCATCCTGCATAGCAGCCATGTTGGCACTTCCGCCTACCCAGGAAGCATAGAGCGCTGCGGTAGCACCCCAGGTATCTGCACCGAGGAATCCTTTGAAAATCGGATAGCCGATGATAAATCCAATACCGATGGTAAAGGAGCATCCCAGGAAGATAGCAATCATACGGCCGGACAGTTTTGCCAGCTTGCGGAAATCGCAACGAAGCAGCATAACAAAGATCATGGCATAAAGAATGTTGTTCTTTAATGCACTGTAAGCAGCGCTGCATGCATCGGAGCTGTAAAGTCCTGCAGTACAGAAAATCATGTTCAGCACATAGATCCATACCAGAGGCGGAACTACATTAAATACTTTCCATTTTGCATATTTCTGAAGAGCCAGAAGACCGCCTGCGATAAACATCAGGACTGCCAGATAGGTAAAACCATTTGTAATAACCATAACATTTCCCCCTTTTATTATGTTGGTTTACAGATACTGAATCTTGCCCGGTTCAATTCCCTTGATGCCAAGTCCCGGTTCATCGGATACGGTAATATTTTTCTCATTAAATACTGCACCGCCGATAATCGGGTCTTCGCTGCAGAGCACCGGACCGTCCAGATCGATTTTGGTAATAATTTTCTTCGCACAGGCCAGTTCCACTGCTGCGTTGACAGAAATCTTTGCTTCCAGCATGCAGCCCAGCATGCACTCTACGCCATAAACTTCAGCCGCGGACACAATCTTCAGTGCATTGTAAAGACCGCCGCATTTCATCAATTTAATATTGACCAGATCTGCCGCACGCATCTGCATGATCTTTACCGCATCCTCCGGCGAGAAGACACTCTCATCTGCCAGTACCGGAACATAACTGTTCTCCGTTACATATTTCAGGCCTTCCAGATCATGAGCTTTTACCGGCTGCTCTACCAGCTCAATCTGAAGACCTTTCTCCTGCATGCCATTCAGAATGCGGACTGCCTCTTTTGGCTCCCACGCTGTGTTGGCATCAATTCGGATGCAGACATCATCACCGACTGCTTTTCTGACTGCTGCCAGACGGTCGATATCCAGCTTCGGGTTCACACCGACTTTGATTTTCAGGCAGTCATAACCGCGCTGAATCGCATTGATGGCATCGGCTGCCATGGTTTCCGGATCATTGACACTGATGGTGATATCGGTCACAATATTCTTTCTTGCGCCGCCCATAAGTTTATACACCGGAATCTTATACAGCTGTCCATACAGATCCCACAGTGCAATGTCCACAGCCGCTTTGGCGGAACTGTTTTTTACCACACATTTCTGTACTTTCTGCAGTACATCCTCAAAATCATCCACATCAATACCGATAATACTTTTTGCAATGTGATCCTGGATAGCTCCGATAATAGCCCCTGTCGTATCTCCGGTAATGGCTCCCGTAGGCGGTGCCTCGCCATATCCGGTGTGTCCCGTGTCCGTGTGGATCTCAACAACGACGTCCTCCACACTGTCGACACTTCGCAGGGCAGTTTTAAAAGGAACCCGTAACGGGACTGATATCTTACCCAGACGAACTTCTGTAATCTTCATGTCTCTTCCTCTCCATTCTCTATATTGATCTTTCGCTGCTGCAAAAGGATCTCTCTATTTTGCCAGCCGGTACATGGCCTCCACAATGATCTGTGCATTTTTCATGAACTTCTCCACTTCGATAAACTCATCCGGCTTATGTTCCCGGACTTCATCCCCCGGAAAGATCGGGCCGAACGCTACGATATTGGGAATTGCCTTCGCATAAGTACCGCCGCCGATGGACTTTGGTATGGGTTCAAGTCCCGTATGATCTGCATATACCCCCAGCAGTGTCTGAACCAGTTCGCTTTCTTCCGGCACATACAAACTCTTCTTATGCCGCTCCCCGGTCTTTGTAAATCCGGCATCCGCAAATGCCTGCTCCAGAATTGGGGCACAGTCCTCATAAGATTTGGTCACCGGATACCGGTAATTAATCTCCAGTGCCGCGCTGTGGTCATCCCCTTCCAGCGTCCCCAGATTCAGGGACAAATTTCCGGAAATCTCATCGGCCATCTCAATACCAAGAGAAGTTCCCTTTGTCTCCAATCCAATCTTTTCTTCCAGGAACCGCACCCACCGATCTGCTTCTTCAGAAAGCGGCAGCTCACACAGCGCTTCCAGCAATAATCCGATGGCATTCACGCCCAGCTCTGGTGTTGCGCCGTGCGCGCTAAGTCCGGCTGCGGTGATCTGAACACCCTCCTCCGTCTTCTCATACTGAATCCGGTCATCCGACTTCTTTAATAAAGAAGCAGCCAGTTCTGCCGGGCAGACAACTTTTGCCTTTGCCTCCGCAGGTACGACATTCGGTGCCGAACCTCCGTGAATCTCCAGAATTCGGACATCTCCATCCTGTGTGTAATTTTTGGAAAAGTTCACATTGATCAGACCCTTTTCCCCGTTAATCACCGGGTACTCACCGTCCGGCGTAAATCCCATGACCGGAATCTCACCGCCGTGGCTTCGGTAATATTTCATATCGTTGGAACCGGTCTCCTCATTAGTTCCGAACAGAAGACGAATTCTTCTTCGAATAGGAAGCCCGCTGTCCCGGAGCGCCGCCAGCGCATACAGTGCGGCAATGGTCGGTCCTTTATCATCCATGGCTCCCCGGCCAAAGACTTTTCCGTCACGAATCTCACCACCAAAAGGATCAAAACTCCATCCGTCCCCTTCCGGCACCACATCCAGATGTCCCAGAACGGCTACCATCTCTTCTCCTTCGCCATACTCGCACCAGCCCATCTGATGATCCAAATCTATGGTTGCAAAGCCAAGTGCTTCCGCCGTTTTCAGTGCATGATCCAGACAGTCCTGCACTCCTTTTCCATATGGATACTGCTCGGATGCTTCTCCCTGTACGCTTCGGATCCGGATGCTTTCCTGAAGGCTTTTCAGCAGCTGTTCTTCATACCCTTTCACTGCTTCCTGTAATTCCATCCTCCGTCCTCCCTTGTTTCCTTGTATTCTTGTATACAAGTTATACCAGAAATTTTATGCTTTTTTTATACTTTCGTCAACCTATACTTTCACTTTCTCATATTCTGTGATATGATTGTGAATATTTGCAAAAGAAAGGACTGTTTTTATGTTAAATGCCATTGAAACCATAAATACAGCCGTCAACAACTTCATCTGGGGTGTTCCGGCCATGGTCTGCATCATCGGTGTAGGTCTGTATTTAAGTATCCGAACCGGATTTCTCCAGATTCGGAAGTTTCCATATGCCATCCGGACGACCATCGGACGAATGTTCCGCAAAAAGGATGCTTCGGACGGCGCCATTACTCCCTTTCAGGCGGTCTGCACCGCTCTGGCTGCCACCGTCGGCACCGGAAATATTGCCGGAGTTGCCGGCGCGCTTGCCATCGGTGGTCCGGGCGCAGTCTTCTGGATGTGGGTTTCTGCCCTGCTCGGTATGTGTACCAAATTTTCTGAAGTTACCCTGGCAGTCCAGTTCCGCGAAACCAATGCGGATGGAGAGCTGGTTGGCGGACCTATGTACTATATTAAGAACGGACTGCCCAAATGCTGGCACTGGCTTGCATATCTTTTTGCCGCATTCGGTGTACTGACGGTCTTCGGTACCGGAAATGCAACCCAGGTTAATACGATTACCACTGCCATCAATTCTGCCCTGACCAACTATAATCTGCTGAAACCGGACCAGATTTCCACTTCCAATCTGATCATTGGCATCGTCATCACCATCATGATTGCCATGATTCTGTTAGGCGGCATCAAACGAATCGGTCAGGTGACCGAAAAACTGGTTCCATTCATGGCACTGCTTTATATCGTACTGGCTCTTGGTGTAATTCTTCTCAACCTTCATGTAGTTCCGAGTGTATTTGCTTCCATTATTGAAGGTGCGTTCCATCCTTCCGCAGTCACCGGTGGTGTCGTGGGAAGTCTGTTCCTTAGTATGAAAAAGGGTGTTTCCAGAGGAATTTTCTCCAATGAGGCTGGTCTTGGTACCGGATCCATTGCCCATGCATGTGCCGATACCAGAAAACCTGTAAAGCAGGGAATGTTCGGTATCTTTGAGGTATTCACGGATACCATCCTGATCTGTACCCTGACCGCTCTGGTCATTCTCTGCAGCCAGGTATCCATTCCTTACGGCCAGGCGGCTGGAGCCGAACTGACCATTCAGGGCTTTACCGCCACATATGGTAACTGGGTATCCATCTTTACCGCTGTTGCCATGTGCTGTTTTGCATTCTCTACTATTCTCGGATGGGGACTTTATGGTGCACGCTGTATTGAATTTCTGTTCTCCAGCAAGGTCACCAAACCATTCATGGTTGTCTACTCCCTGGTCGCTATCCTCGGTGCTACGGCTGATCTGGGACTCATGTGGAACATTGCCGAGACCTTTAACGGTCTTATGGCCATTCCGAACCTGATTGCCCTGTTCCTGTTATCCGGAACGGTAGTTAAACTGACCAAAGCGTATTTTGCACAGGAAAATCCGTAAAACAATTATGAAATAATACAAGACCCGGAAAACTTGAACTTCGTCTTCCGGGTCATATTTTTATACTTTTAAATTCTTACGCTTCTTTTTCCGTGAATACCACGTATTCGCCGCCGTAATTGCCCCACCAGGTGCTCGGGTAATCCCCTGTCATATAGATAGTACAGAACAGCATCTCCGTTGCATTCAGCTTTGCACAGATAGAAAGTAAAATTTCATTAACAGGGAACAGTACCTGTCCTTCTTCATGCTCCATCTGATGGATGTATTCTAATTCCTGATACGTCAGCACCGTATCGATCTGCTGCCGTGCCTGCTCCAGCAATGTAAAATAGTAGAAATCCACATACATATTTTTGCAGCCGAGCATTTCCCACATTTCCATAAATTTATCCACCGCCTGAAATGCATTCATCCGGATAATCTGATTTTCATACTGCTGCATGCCATCCGTCACTTTCTCAAAATAAATGGCTCCTTCTTTTTTCAACTCTTCCACTGTCATCATGAATATTTTTCCTCCAGATTCTGCGGCACTTCTGCGCCTTATTCCGCAGATGCCGAATGCATTCGTTTTACCGGATTCCCCGGTAGGATGTCCTTATATCGATAAATACTGAGCACCAGCCCGGTCAGGATATAAGAACTGACCATATTACTGCCGCCTGCGGAAAAGAAGGGAATGGTAATGGCTGCAGACGGAAGCAATCCCAGGTTCATGGCAAGCACCAGTCCTGACTGAGCTAAAAGCACCATACTACAGCCATAGCCAACCATCATCCCCAGCTGATTTTTCTGATGAGAAGATATGTGGAACATTTTCACCCACAGGAGCAGAAGTAATGCCACTGCTGTCACCGCCGCCAGTAATCCATAGGCGGAAGTCAGACTTACGAGAATGTACTCACTGTTCCATCCCGGCAGTTTCTGCCAGACATGATTCCCTGAAGCTCCCAGTAACCGACTTGTTCTGAGACACTCATATGCAGTCTGCGCAGCATAACTTGGCTCACCATATCCAAGCCATGCCTGTAATCTCTTTACCTGATATTCTGCAAGCATTCCCGTTCCGAGCATCATCACCGGAGCCAGTATCATCATTCCCCATACAGCTGCCAGCGTCTTCCTCGGACTGACCTGATACCAGCCTTTTTGTACTGCAACGGAAAACAACAACAGACAAACAAGCAGAAGCAGCACTGCCTGGTTCAGTCCCGGAAGCCGAAGCACCAGAAGTACCGGCAGCAATGTCCAGATCAGAAGTCCTGTAAGTCCTTTATAACTTCTTCCCCTGTACGTGTACAGTACCGCCGCATACGCAGGAACATACAGCCAGATCATTCCGAACGTCGGAATCATCACCGGTCCAACCCGCAGGCCATAGATTCTTCCATATACCTGTACCCCCATAACCAGTGACAGCAGGATAAAAAGGAGAATTCCACCTGCAATCTGTCTGCTCCATTTACCGAGAATACTGTAATCAATCCGGCAGACCAGAAGCATCAGCAAAAATCCGGTCATGGTATATTTCACCTGCTGTTGAAACCAGTACTCCATTCCATTTATGGAAGCATCTTCTGCAAAGACTAGCATGGATCCATAGAATACAAGACTTAACACACTGATCAGGCTGACCAGTACCAGCATCTCCACTGACATATGGGGCCGATGAATTCGGTCCAACGCCACACCAGTTTCCACAGGATCGCCCATTTCCCGGACTGCAAGCTCCAGCGCCTGCTCGTAATCCGTTCCTTCTTCTTCAAAGGCTTCGGCCTGATCAAGAATATGGTCTTTTAATTCTTCCGCAATGGAATCATGCATCCTGCTGCAGCGCACCTGTTCTGTCACTGTTCTGAGGTATTCATCCATTCTCATGTTTACACCTCCATCGCCAGAACATTGCCGACTGCTTTTGAGTATTCCTTCCACTCCTCTTTTTTCTGCTCCAGATGCTTTCTGCCTTCCGGAGTAATCTGATAATATTTCCGGACTTTCCCCAGCACTTCCTGCTCATAGGAATTGAGGAACTGTTTTTCTTCCAGACCGTGAAGCAGTGGATACAGAGTTCCCGCTTTCAGCTCAAATACATTTTCTGAACGCTTCTTCAGCGTATCAATCATCTCATATCCATACATGTCTTTTTCTGAAAGCAGTCTTAATATCAGCATCCCCATACTTCCGGACACCAGACTTCTGTCAATTGCCATAATATGATCCTCCTGTCATTATATAGTTTATCTATATATAGATTAACTATATAGTATATCGACAGTCTATATATGTCAATTGTTTTTCATAAAAATTCCCCTTCTGCCTGGATCTCCGGCTGAAAATCATCCGTATCCCCACAGAAATAGCCGCCCAGATGGCTGCTGATATATTCCATTACCTTTTTTGCCTCTTCAAAATCATCCGGGCGAATCGTCACAGCATAGGCTGTATGAAGACGGCGATCTTTCATATAAGCTTCCATGGCTTCATCTTCTGAAGCACCGCCAAGGTTCTCCATATCCACAGAACCTGCCTCCGGAAGTTCAATCTCCACTACTTCCGCTTCTTCCCAGTATTCTGCCTTCCAGCTCTTCTCCTCTGCGAAAAGCCCATAAATCTGAGCCGGTGTAATCTCATCTTCTGCCAGATACAGCCATTCTTTCGGCATCTGCGGACCTTTCGGCGCATTGTTCTTCACAGTCGGTTTTGCAGTTTTTTTCCCGTATTTTTTTCCATATGTTGTATTCTTCACCGTTATTCTCCTCCAGTACTGTTATGCTTTCCAAGCTCCCAGAATGCCACTGCGCTGGCCGCCGCTACATTCAGGGAATCCACCCCATGTGACATGGGAATTTTTACAGTATAATCGCAGCCATCTATAGTCTCCGTGAGAAGTCCTTCTCCTTCTGTTCCCAGAATGATGGCCAGTTTTTCTTCCTTCTGAAGAACCGGGTCGTCAATATTCACGGTATCATTCCGAAGCGCCATGGCAACGTTTTTGAATCCCTGCTCTCTCAAGAATGCGATACCATCCTCCGGCCACAGCATCTGCTCATCCAGAAATGCCCATGGGATCTGAAAAACCGTTCCCATACTGACTCTGATTGCCCGGCGGTACAACGGATCACTGCAGTCAGGCGTTAAGAGAACCGCATCCATATTAAGAGCTGCCGCTGATCTGAAGATAGCTCCCACATTGGTAGGATTCACGACATTTTCCAAAATGGCAATTCTTCTTGCACCTGTACATACTTCCGTAGGTGTACGAAGCGGCGGTCGTCTCATGGCACACAGCATTCCCCTGGTCAGTTTGTAGCCGGTAATCTGAGTCAGCACATCAAACTCCGCCACATAGACCGGTACCTCGCCGCAGCGCGCAATCAGTTCCTTCGCCTCTGTCTCCACATGCTTTTTCTCCGCCAGAAATGAAAGCGGAATACAGCCTGCATCCAACGCCCGTTCGATCACTCTTGGACTCTCTGCAATAAAAATCCCATTCTCCGGCTCATGACGATTCAAAAGCTGTGTTTCCCGAAGTCTCGCATAGACATCCAGCTCCGGTGCAGAAAAATCGGTAATCTCTATAATCTGCGGCATATATACTCTCCTGTTCTTCATTCACTGATATTCCCAGTATAGCATACCTGTCGCAGAATCGCTACTTTGCTTTATTTTCTTCTGCGTCTCCAGTCATAGACCGCAACTCCGATGCCAAAACCTGCCATAGATGCGCAGACAAGCGCCAGCAACAGTATGGAAAATACAGCATCACCGGTATGTGCCGATTCGATCTGCTCCGGTGTACTGACCGGAATTTCCTGCTCAGTTTTTCCGTCAGAATGTTTCGTCCTTGGTTTCTGCTCAGATTTCGACTCTTCCGGCTGTTCTTCCTCCGGTTCTTCCGGCTGCTCTTGCTCAGATTCCGGTAATAACTCATTAATCAGCACAAAGACCTGCTTTTCCCCTGTGTCCTTCACTACAATTTCCATTGGTTCCGCGATCTCATATCCATCCGGAGCAGAACGTTCTTTCAGAATATAGTGACCAATCGGTAGCTTTTCCATATAAAAGCTTTCTTCCACATGCGTAATAAACGATACCGCCTCGCTTCCATCTTCCCGAAGCAGTACAAGCTCTGCGCCTGCCAGAAACGTCTTTCCGTCACTTTCTGTCTTTCTTATTTCCACCCGGGTAATATCATCTTCCATAATAATCTGATGTGCATCCAGATCCTTCCAGTACGTGATGCCACCGGCAGTTTTCTGAATCTGCACCGTCCACTCCTGAAGCCATTCTCCATCCCCGTCTGTCTTCTGTATCAGCCGGAATGGAATTTCCTCTGCTGTCACATAACCATCTGTCGGACGTATTTCTCTTAAAAGATAGATGTGTTCCTGCTCACCGGTCTGTTTTAGTCCCCGGATCTCGTGCGGTTTCTTATCTGAAATCCAGGCATCCACTATTTTTCCTGTTTCTTTTTCGATAACCGCAAGCTCTGCTCCTTCCAGTTCTTCCCCATTCATCAGATCTCGTTTGCTCACAGACACGGAAGTCTGTGTGTTTCTTACTTCCTGACGGAATACAAGCACTTCTTCCCCATCCTGCCCGGTATAAGAAGCATCGAAATGATACCGTTCCGGATTCTGAAGATATCCGCTTGCCGGACAGAGTTCCTCCACATAATAATATCCGCAGGGCAGATCTGCCTCAAAAAGAACCTGACCGTCAGAGTCACTGACCACTGTTTCCAGAAGCTGGTCTTTTGGGATCATCGGTTCTTCATACGGTGTCACCACCCGTTCTCCGCTGATCACATAACCATACAGATCTTCCTCAGCAAAAAGTCCGAAAACCGCACCTTCTACCGGCAGATTTTTATCACTGTATTTTACAAGTTTGATGAACACCTTCTGCCGTTCATTGATATATGGCGTGTCTTCCGCCCAGACAACCGGCACTTCCTGTCCTTCATAGACAAGTACCACGTCTTTCACCTCCGGATTTAAAAGAAAACTTCCATCACCGGCTTTCACTTCCCGGATATAATAACTTCCAAGCGGCAGATTTTTCACCGATGCGATTCCCGTCCTGTCTGTCTTGACAGTCTCTATCTTCACATCTTTTTTAAGTTCCAATGTCTCGCCCTCGCTGTTGGTCCATTCTGCATAACATCCGGTTCCATCCGGTGTAAAAATATCATCCCGTACAAATACATCAAACTGTGCCTGCTCCACGCGGCCAAACAGATACTGAAAAATCATCTTCAGCAGGTTCTGACGGATTCCGGTAAAAAATTCTCCCTCTTTGGTCACAGAGAAACTTCCCACCGTCCGCTGGTTCTTCAGATTGTGCTCTGCAACGAGGTTATCATTTTCCACCAGAAAACGGACTTCTTCCGTGGCCGGATTCAGTTCCCGGTTTGCCTCTTTGGTCTCCTCCGAAGAAGCCTCATATCCCACATAGTTTTCCGGTGCCAGTGTCTCACGAAGTACATACTGTTTTCCGACCTCCAGTTTCTCAATCAGATGTCCTTCTTTCGTAAGCAGCGTCTCACCTTCCGGCAGTTCTTCCGGTGAGGCAAGCTCCATATAATATCCGTCTTTCTCATAGAAATAATGCAGTTCTTCCCAGGCTGCCTTTGACACCCAGCTGGCAGACGGTTTCTCCGCCAGCATCCAGGAACCATCTGCCTGCTTCCGGAGATTTCCGTGTTCATCCACAAGAATTTCCCAGATTTCCAGATAAGCACCTGGAATAGTCACGCCAGAGACGATATCTGATTTGACAAAGATATGCTTTGTCTTCTGATTTTCATATCGGATATTTGTGTGATCCTGTATCTCCACTTCCTGGGAGCCAGACTCTCCTTCATAAGAAGCATCCACTTCCACCATCTGATCCGTGGTAGTATAACCTGTCGGCGCCTCCAGCTCCCGAATGTAATACTGGCCAAGCGGCAGGTCTTCTGTAAATACCGCCCGGCCTTCTTCATCCGTCACAGCCGTAGCAATCAGCGTATTCGCCGGAATCAGAAGCCTTCCCTCATCCTGATTGACGTAATGAAAGACAGTCTGGACATGACGGTAATCTGGCACGGTTTCATCCGGATTTTCCTTAATATAACTGTAAATATCCTCCCGGTTGTACAGGCCGTAGACTGCTCCTGCCAAAGGCTCTTTCGTCTCCACATCTGTCTTCTCCACTCCCACGCGGATCTTCTGACGTGCATTGACATAATCGCTGCTCACCCACTCAAAGTTCACAGTCTGCTCCTGTGGGGTAATGGAGAAATACTGTACTTCCGGATTCAGAACAAATCCATCGCCTGCAGTCACTTCCCGGATATAGTAAGAACCAATATAGAGATCTGCAAGATAAGCATAACCTGTTCTGTCTGTAGTCAGGGTCGCAATCTTCTCATCCTGATGCCATACAAGGTAAGCATCCGTATCTACCCCATATTCTTCCAAAAGTCTGCGGTCCAGTTCCTGGGTATAGATGTCTTCCGCTGCATACACCTCAAACACGGCTCCCTCAATGGGGGCATCCTGATATTCAAATACCTGATCTCTGACCTCATACTCTGCTGCATTCCAGATTCGGCGAAAATGAGATGTGCTGATCTTCTCTTTCAACGCAGTTCCTTCCCTGTCTGAAGCCCCATACAGCTTTTCACCGTGTTTGATCAGTTCCAGAATTCCTTTCTGTTCCTGATTATCCTGGCAGACTGTGCAGATCAGATTTCCATACTGATCCATCAGTGTATAGCGATTGTTTCCCATCTGTCCATCCGGATAAACCGTTGCATTGTCAATCACAAAACGGATGGATCTCTTTTCCGCTGTCTCAATTCGATAACTGAGCAGGCGATCTTCACTGGTATCAGCCAATCGCTGCTCAGCTCCGTTCTGTACATAGCCTTCCGGTGCAGTCAGTTCTGTCAGTTCATAGGAACCGGTCGGCAATTTTGCCGGAATTGTGAGATAGCAGTCCACAATTTTCCCCTGCGCATTCTTGAGCAGCGTCGGAGCAAACGGACAGTCAACTGTCCCATACTTTTTGCGAGATGCCGGTTCGTAATACCAGATATAACCATCTCTATCCTGTTTCCAGCCATTTTTCAGAAGCAGCTCATATTCTCTCTGATCCAATGTGGCTTTGATTCGATAAGAAGCCCCCTCCTTCAGCACGGTCCCCTTCACCATCTCTTCCGGAGTCAGAAGCGTTCCATCCGGTGCCATGAAGTCTGTATCCGTCTTTACCAGCCGGATATAGGTCTCTGTCCTGTTATTGGAAATATATCTGGTTTCCTGCGGAATACGTCCTTCCACTGCATTTGCCCGATATACTCC
Organism: Clostridiaceae bacterium Marseille-Q4143; assembly: GCA_018228645.1. GTDB lineage: Bacteria > Bacillota > Clostridia > Lachnospirales > Lachnospiraceae > Hominiventricola > Hominiventricola filiformis. The sequence continues at coordinate 1,355,133 of CP073693.1, read as the reverse complement.
CGTGTCTTTGTAAATAGACGCATTTTGATGGTCGCCGAAGCGGATATCTCTTGCCTCACTGAAGACTTCTTTCATCACCTGTCTCGTACTGTCTGTATAGCAGACACCGCCGTCGTCTGTAATCCACACAAAAAATGGTCGTGCCATCTCATGATTTTCGGGTGTCGTAGTCTCTACAACCACATATGTGCCAAATGGCAGTTCCGGCGAAACAAGTGCCCCTTTCTCATCAGTAAACATCTCTTTTACCAGGTATTCATTTGCTTTTCCACCAGACACGCTGGCAAGCCATCTCCGATCGCCTTCCGTCCAGGTCTCCATACTTCTCTTATAAACCGTTGCCGCACGCTCACCGGTAAAATCATAATCATAAAATTGTCGGATATCATCTGCCGACCAGGTCTTTCCGTTTTCCGGCTGTAGATGCCTGTTTCTTACCCCTGCGAGTTCCGAGACCAGATATACCGTAAATCCTGCATTTTTCACCGGAATCAGTTCTGTCTGATACTGATTGTCCGACGTCTTTATAAGCGAAAATGCTTTCTTCTGCACATAATCACCGGTATAGATCTTCTCATGCCCGGAATCCGCATCATCCATCGTCAGAGTATTACGGTCTGAACGGGCTGTCTCATCACGAAGAATCACCCTCTGTGTCTCATCATCCCAGGTAAAAGTCAGAAAATACGTGGTCTCATCCAGCATATATCCCTCACTGGCTTTCACTTCTTTCAGTGTGTATTTGCCAAGTTCAATCTGATCAAAAGAAAACATCCCATTCTTTCCGATGATTCCGGTTCTGACCAGATCACCTTTCCGGTAAATGACTCCTGTATGTCCGTCTGCATGAATGATATCTTCGGCTGCCCGCAGTTCATAGACAGCGCCTTCCAGTGCAGCATCTCCCTGCACCTGTATGCTCTCGGATTCCGTATCATATTTCTGAACGGTCACTTTTCCTTTCGTGCGTTCATTGATGATCGTTCCATGCTCCCCTGCCGACGCCGTCAGCGTCTTCAGGTTGCAGTATTCCGCCTGCTCTCCTTCTTCTGTCCGGGAACCGGTGATCTCAAAATAGTAGACGGTCTTTCCTTGTGCATCATCATCTGTCCAGCCGGCCGGATGTCCGGTAATCAGTTCTGACAGTCGATCCTTCCATGCTCCGAAATATCCTTTCCGCGCCTGCTTTTCCACCAGATAAAATTTTCCCCGATTCTGTTCATTCCAGTAGATCCAGTCACTTAAATAAGTGCCGTCCACCTGTTCTTTTACGGAAATATCCTTTGGCTGATAATCGGTGGTCTCCTCATAGTCCTTCGTCAGCCGGTTGTATCGCAGAATTCGGAATACGACTTCCGACAATTTCTTTCCGGTATCCTCATCTCTTTTATCTGCCCGAATTTTGATTTTCCACGGTTCATTATAAGCCTTCAGATCTGCCGGAGCGTCAGAAGCCGCCGGATATGTTCCTGCCTGATTGTATGCATTGCCTTCCGTCAGCATGATCGTCTGTTCTCCTGTAATCTGAATGAAAAACCGGTTGGTCTTCCGGTCAATGGTATAACCATAGGGAGACCGGGTCTCCAGAATCATAAACCGTCCTTCATTAGATGGATTGTAATACAACGGACCCACTTCATAAGTTCCATCTTCCCTGTCTGTCATAAGCTTCCGATCCTCATAATGATACGGTTCATAAGAGCCTGTCTCTTTCTGATATTCATAAACAGAAAACTCCGCATCCGCCAGGGACGCGTCGCTCTGTCCGGTTACAGAATCGTGCTTGGTCACACGAATCCATGCTTCCCACGGTTTATTGTAGAAATCATGCTCCTTACTTTTTTTATTCTTTACAGTCACCTCCCAGCTATTTTCCGGATTATTGCAGTATCCATAGGGAGATGCCGTCTCTTCTGCCGTAAATTTCTTTTTCCAGCTATCTTTCCAGTCATCCAGCTCATCCTGCACCTTTTTATCCGCTTCTTCTCTGGACGCTTTTTTTGCTTCCTCCTTACTGTGATAGTAGCCTTTGCTGTCTGCATCTGCCCTCTGCTCTGCGTCCAGCGAATCCCAGTCTTTTACATATGTATAGGTGGAACCTTCCGCACTTGCTTTATGAGTCTCTTCTTCCGTATGTGTGACCATTCCATCTGTGCCGGTTCCATAGGTTTTCCCGTTGATCCGGATCTGCGCGCCTGCCAGCACCTCATTTGTCAAACCATCATGCTTGGTCACAGTCACCTGCGCCTGTACTGTCACACTGTCAGATACACTGGCTGAAGTGCTGCCTGTCTCATATTCACGGCTTTCTTCTCCGCCTCCGGTCTCTCCGCCAGTTTCTCCGCCGCTGCTGCCTCCGTCGGAATAAATGTAAGTCTTGGGTAATGTTGAGGTCGATACGACCTGTGAATTAGAATTATCAGAATGGAAAATATAGTAGCTGTGTGTCCGATTCTGTGCACCGGAATAAATATTCCACACCAGTGTCGTGTATCGGTCCAGATCATCCCCATCCATGCCGGATGTGTTTAACATTGCTGCCGCACGTTCTGTCACTGCACTTTTAGAATATCCTGCAGATTTCTGATAAAGCCACAATGCAACCTGTGCACACACATAATTTACGCCTCCCAGTCTTCCATAAGAGTATGTAATAAAACCAATACCGTCGTCTCCTTTTTCATAGGTGCCGGTATCTGCTTTATAGAGATAAGTACTCCTGGCCGATTTTCCCATACTCAGGCACATGGCCGGCTGCTCACCAAGTGTCAACTTGTAGATCGTCCCATGACTGGTACCGGAATATCCGGTAGCCGATACGGACATCTTGCTCACCTGATCCCCGTTGGCAGGTGTATAAAGCATCTCATTGACTGGTGCGATTTTCTCTGTCAGTTCTGCCAGCACCTGCAGCTTCTCCGATGGTGCTTCTTCCTCTTCCAGATACTGCAGATAAAGATCACTCTCTTCCCCTGCGCAGGCTCCCATCCAGAATTCATAGAGATCATCATAGCTCATTCCACAGTTTTCCAGCCGGTACAGATCATCAAGTGACAGTCCTTCATAAATCGTTCCTGCAAAATAATCCTCCGGACTGACTCCAGATTCCAGCACTTGCATGCTCTCTTCCAGACTCTCGTCAATATAAATCTCTTTCGAGAGATCCACGATACAGCCTTTTAAAAACTCTGCCAGATCCCGTTCATAATCATAGAGATTTTCCCACCAGGCCTCATCAAGCGCATAAAGATCTTCATAACCATTTGGAAGGTATTGATCTCTCCAGACTGCCACGCTGGCCGCATCCCCTTCCTGAAAATGATACTGGCCGTCGTCCGGCTGCTCCGATTCTGCCTCCTCCGGTTCTAATTCCTCTGGTTCTGATTCCTCTGGTTCCGATTCCTCTGGTTCTGATTCCTCTGGTTCTGATTCCTCTGGTTCTGATTCCTCCGGTTCCGATTCCTCTGGTTCTGATTCCTCCGATTCTGGCTCCTCTGGTTCTGATTCCTCCGATTCTGGCTCAGGTGTCTCCTCTGATCCCTCGCCAGACTCATTTTCTGTCGAAGTGTTCTCATCCTCTCCAGATTCTTCTATCTCCGTACCCGGTGTTTCCACCTCTCCCTCTTCCGGGATTGTTATTATTTCTTCATCCGATGCTTCATCACTTATTTCCTGCAATTCTTCCAGCACCTGCTCTTCCGCAGCATACCCTCCCATTGGTACACTTCCCACAAAAATGGCAACACTAAGAAGAAGCGCGCCTGCTCTCCGTCTGATCTCTTTCCACTTCATAAACAAACTTTCTCCTTATTTCTTAATCCCCTTCGTCTGTTTTCTGCAAATTTTTACAAGGGTATCTCCCCCTTTCGAGATGCCATATTCATTTTCATGTAATGGGAATAGAATGCTGCAGCGAGAATACTGCCTCACCGGGGAACCCCCGTCGACTATTCATTGACAATTGATTCTTTTTCATTATACTTTGCGTATTACCCATTGTCAACAAAAACCGCCATATCTGAATTGATATGACGGTTTTCTTTAAAACACAGTCTTCACAAACCATGTAATGATTCCCACAACCAGCAAAATCGGCAGTGCAATATACATAAGTCCTGCCATCACCAGTCCTATAAGAATCAGCGGAAAAAATACGAGGGTAAACAGAATTTTCGTAACTCCCCATGTCATTTTCACCGCAAAAAAGATCAGTTTTCCAAAAACTGCAATCATTAATAGAAGAAAAATAAGTGTCCACATACGAACTTCCTCCTGCCTTTGTGTCTTATGCCTGTACGTTCACTCTTTGTTCGATGCAGTCATCTACCGGATTCACATGTACCATACAATGTTTCACGTCTGCAAAGTCCTGTTCAATCTTATGGTGAACTTTTTCTGCAATATCGTGAGCTTCATTTAATGACAGGTTTCCATCTGTAGCAATCTCAATATCCACATATACTTTGGAACCAAAGAGACGTGTCTGGAGAAGATCAACTCGTTTCACTCCATCCACATTAAGAATCGTCTCTCTCATCTTTTCTTCTGTATGCTCATCGCAGGAATGGTCCACCATTTTATCAATGGCATCCCTGAAAATGTCCACAGATGCTTTTGCGATCAGGACACAGATCACTACACTGGCCAGCGGATCGAGAATCGGAAATCCCATCCGTGCTCCGAGGATACCGATAAATGCGCCGACAGAAGACATTGCATCTGAACGATGATGCCATGCATCTGCCATCAACGCTCCGGAATTAATTTTTCTGGCTGCTCCACGAGTATACCAGAACATCCACTCTTTGACAACGACAGATATCACTGCTGCTGCCAGAGCCAGCATACCCGGAATGGCAATGGCTGCGCCGGATGTACTTTTCATAATATTTTCCACGCCGCTCAAACCGATTCCAAGGCCGGTAGCAAGCAGCAGGCCGGAGAGAATAATAGATGATACGCATTCCATTCTCTCATGTCCATACTGGTGCTCCTGGTCCGATTTTTTACCGGACAGTTTCACACCCACAATTACGATCAGGGTACTCCCCACATCTGATGCTGAATGTACCGCATCGGAAATCATGGCTCCTGAATGCGCCACAATACCGGCGATCAATTTGAGGACCGAGAGAATCAGATTAACCAAAATACTGATTCCCGATACTTTCATGGCAATTTTGTTTTCTTCTGACATTGTTTGTTTTGCTTCATTATTTACCGTGTGTTCCATAACTAGGACCTCCTTAATACACATTCAGGTAAGAGTATTCCCGCCAAAGACAGAAAAAGACATACCTGCGGAACATACACTGTCCCACAGATATGTCTCTGATTCGCTCATATCTGCTGCCGCATCTGCGGCCCGGCCCCACGCCTCTTTCGGCATCGCCTGCTCAGTTTGTACTGTTGATCTCGCATCCTCGTTCGAATGTAATGCAGTGCAAAGAGAATTTCTTTATGATTTTTAGATCATATACTACAGGTTATGCGTTAGTCAAGAGAAACATGATAATTTTTCTCAATTATTTTCAATTTTTATCTGACACATCTGCATGGTGGTCAAAGCAGCCTCATGGCTTGCAGGAGTCACACCCGCACAGCAGGATGCAATGACTTTTACCTGGATTTCCGGTAAATATGCCTTGATGAGAAGTGCATTGGATACGACACAGATATCGGTGCAGAGACCGACAAGCGTTACCTCAATTTCCTCTTTTGCTGCGATGGCTTCGAGCTCTTCTGCCAGCGTTCTGGAACCAAATGTCGGCTTATCGATCACTTTCGCATCTCCCAGTGCTGCCACCACTTTCTCATTGAGCTCCCATCCCGGAGTGTTTTTTACACAGTGAACAACTGGAAGATTTCTTCCCTCCTGAGTCTCCAGATAATTTTCCGGATGTGTATCTCTCGTTGCAAAAATGTCCTTCGGATCATAAGTACCGATAACCTTTACCACATTGTCGACGATGGCTTCTGCTTCTTTCGTCCCCAATGAACCATCGATGAAATCATTCTGCATATCTACAACTACCAGCAGTCTTCTCATATCGCTTCCTCCTGTCCGCCCTCTTTCAGCGAAAAATAAAGTCTTTCATATCCGAGCATCCGACACAGTCTGGTCAGATACGGCTGCTCAATTCGTGCTTTTTCAAGCACTTCCTTCTGAGCAAATACTTCCTCTCTCGTGCCATCTGCCAGTACTTCTCCATGAGCCATGACAATCACCCGTTCAAAGCTCTCCGCCACAAAATCCATATCGTGCAGAATTGCCAGCACGGTTTTTCCTTCTTTTCTGAGAGACTGGATAATATTCCGGATAACGTTCCTTCCTTCCCAGTCCTGAGCAATGGTCGGCTCGTCCAGAATCAGCACCTTCGTATTCATAGCAAGTACGGATGCGATTGCCACCAGTTTCCGTTCGGATAATTCCAGGTCATATGGATTTTCCTTCGCCAGATGCTGCAGACCTACCGTTTTCAGCGCAGCAAGTGATTTCTGCTCCGCCTCTTCCCTGCTCATTCCGATATTCAGAGGACCAAACATTACCTCATCCATCACATGATATTTAAAAATCTGATCATCCGGATTCTGGAACACATAACCGACTTCGCCCGCCAGCATCGCCACTGTTTTACCGGAAATATCCTCTCCGCCATAATAGATGCTGCCGCTCACCGGCTTTAATAAGCCCTTCAGAAGTTTTACCAGCGTCGTCTTTCCTGCACCGTTCTGTCCGATAATAGCAGTAGAACGGTCGTCCAGCACCAGATTTACATCTTTTAGAACCGGTATCTGTTCCAGATATTGAAAACCAAGATGGTCAATCCGGAACACTTCTTTCCCTGCATCCTTATCGGAAACACCTGTCGTAGAATCCGCCAGAAACTTCTGAAATGTTTCCTCATCCGGAAATTCATTTTTCCGTTCCAGCGTATCTTTTAAGGACGCTGGATAGCATCCGTTTTCCTTACGAATCCCCAGAAGTCTACAAACTCTCGTGTAAGCAGGCGGATTCACACCATATTCTTTCAGATCATCTCTGGAAAAAATCCGATCCGGCGTATCAAATGCAATCTGCTTTCCTTCATGCAGCAGCAGAATCTTGTCACAGTACTCTGCCAACTTTTCCAGCTTCTGCTCCACCATGATGATCGTGATACCTGATTTTGCCAGTTTGTCAACAGAGGCAAATACTTCCTCACTTCCGGCGGGATCAAGCTGGGACGTCGGTTCATCCAGAATGATAACCTCCGGCTTCATGGCAAGGATTCCCGCCAACGCTACTCTCTGCATCTGCCCGCCGGACAGATCAAAGGGATTCCGGTCCCGGTATGCGCTGATATCCAGAAGCTCCAGCGCCTCATTCACACGCTGTATCATCTCTTCTTTCGGCACTCCAAAATTCTGCAGGCCGAACGCGATCTCCTCAAATACCGTCTCTTTTGCCCCCGAAAGCTGATTAAAGGGATTCTGGAACACAAGACCGACGGTTCTGCACAGCCTGGATACAGGCGTCTTAGAAGCCTCCTGATCACCAATCATAATCGTTCCGCCATAAGCTCCTTTGAAAAACTGCGGCACCAGTCCGCTGAACGCCTGGCAGAGCGTACTCTTTCCGGCTCCATTTTTACCTGCAATACCAATGAAGGAACCTTTCTCGATCTCAAAATTAAGATCATCAAGCGCCAGCTTCTTTGTATTCGGGTAACGGTATTTCAAATGTTCTGCTTTTATGTACGTCATAATACTGTCCTCACTACAACAAAAGCCACGATCAGAACCAACATTCCCACACAGAGAATTCTGTCCAGTGCCTTCATCTTGTCTTCTCTGAGATAACTTTTCTTCTCTCCTGCTTCAAATCCGCGGATTTCCAGCGCGATGGCGCGCTCTCTGGTGTTGATCAGCGAACTCATAACCACCGGGGAGATCAACGGCAAAAATGATTTTGCACGGACAATCAGAGAACCTTCTGTCTCAAGGCCACGGCTTCTCTGTGCATCCATAATTGTATTCATGGCTCCGCTCATCTGCGGCACGATCTGAAATACAGAACTGATCACATAGCCGATCTTCGGAGAGAAACCGATCCGTTCCAGATCTTCCACCAGTTCTACAGGTTTTGTCGTCAGGACAAATACAGCAAATGCCAGCAGCATATTCAATACATTGAAACTGATCCGAAGTGCATACATCATTCCTTCACGATAAAATTTCAGTGGACCTGCCACAAACAGAACCGTCGCATTTTCATGATTAAATAACCCGTGTATCAGAAAGATCGTAATCAGAATTGTAAAAGAAAACGCAATCAGTGGAAAAACCTTGCGAATGATTTTTCCACTGATCAACATTACAAGACTGATTCCAATGAAGATTCCGAATGCCAGCAAATTTCCTGAAATCAGGGAAACGCTGATCGCTGTGAGAATATAACACAGCTTGGTAAACGGGTGCATTCTGGTGAGCCATGTGTCTTTGTCCACATAAAGGCTGATACTTTTCATCTGAACCACTCCATCTTTATCTGATTAATTAGTCAAGGCTCTCGATGTCGTCATTTACATCATAGAGAGCTGTCAGTTTCTTCGGAAGTCCTTTCAGGATCGCAAATACAATGAGGATGGTAATGATCTTATCCGGTACATCCACAACAACCTCGTCGAGAAGAGAACCAATGGCTACCGGCATATTGGCTGCCTGTGTTGCTGCAAACAGTGCATCACCCCAGACATTTCCGGTAGTACCGCCCCAGAACAGAACATTAAGCGGTGTAGAGATGCAGACTGCAACGAGACCTGCTACGACTGCGGTCAGAAGAGCACCGCTCAATTTTTCCATCTTTCCAAGACGAGCCATAATACCAACCGCAAGACCAATACCCAGGCTGGTCAGTGCATAGACCAGAGTGATGGAATCACCGGTAGTAAATCCGTAGATCAGGTTGTTGGCCGCACCGCAGATCGCACCGATGATCGGACCTCCCAGCGCACCGCCGATACAAGTTCCGATAGAATCCAGCCAGAGCGGCAGCTTCAGTACAGAAGCAAACAGTTTTCCGAGGTAGTTGATACCGATACATGCCGGAATCAGTACCAGACTTGCAGTATCCAGTTTTGTTTTAAATACGTTATTCATAACACAGATCCTTTCTCTCCAAAAAAGGAGCATTATCTCTTTTATATTCAGCGGTCATCCGCCTGAGATACCATGTAAAGTGCTTCCAAGGCGGTGTGAATCTCATTCCATTCGCCCCGCATAGTCTTCGAAGCACCATCAGTGTAACTGTTGATGTTGTCTTCCAGGTTATCTTCATACTCCACTACCGTATTGAGAATGGACGCAGTATGAAGTCCTCTGAGTCTTCCGATCGTATAGAGCGCGGCTGTCTCCATATCCGCACCGAGCACACCTTTCGACGCCCAGTAAGCATCAATCTCATCCTCTCGGTCTGTATAAAAGCTGTCATGGCTTCTTCCAAGTCCCACATGATGTGGAATTGCTTCTTTCTCCGCCACTTTCACGCAGGCATTCAGAAGTTCATAATCGGGAACCGCCGGATAAATCGATTCTATGTAAGTCTTCGAAGTTCCTTCATCTCTCACTGTCCCCTGCACCATGATCAGATCACCAAGATGAATATTTGTCTGCAGAGCCCCACAGCTTCCGATCCGGATCGCATGGGTGACACCAATTCTTGACAATTCTTCCACTGCGATACCCGTAGACGGTCCACCGATTCCAGTCGATACCGACAGTACCGGAACCCCTTTATAAAGTCCCCTGATGCTTTTGTACTCCCTGTTATATGCCAGTGGCTGCACCTGTTCCAGCTGCTCCGCAATCCGGTCCACTCGTGCCGGGTCTCCCGGGAGAATGGCATATTTGATGTTCAGCTCATCTGAAAGCTTCAGATGCGGCATAATTTCCATTATGATTCCCTCTTTCTTATATTTGACCTTTAAAATAACACTTTACAGCTGTCTTGTCAACCTAATTGACAGCCTGAAAGAAATGCTCCGATCTCTTTCATGTCTTCGGAAATCAGTACCTTCTCAAAATCTTCCGGCTCTGCAAATCCGGCTTTTTCCATACCCTCCAGCACATTTTTCAACGGCTGGTAGAATCCGTTCATATCAAATAATACACAGGGTGCGTCGGTAAGGTGAAGCCTTGCCAGGGAAATCACATCTGATATTTCATCAAGGGTTCCTGGTCCGCCAGGCAGTGCCACAAAGGCATCTGCCAGTGCGATCATCTTCGCTTTCCGCTCCGCCATATCTTTGGTCTCAATATACTCAGTCAGTCCCGGATGACGCCGCTTCTGAATAGATTCCACTGCCGGAAGCACACCAATGACCTTTCCGCCGTTCTCCAGCACCGCATTGGAAACTGCTCCCATCAGACCTCCCTGGGCGCCACCATAGATGAGCACATGCCCCTGCTCTGCCATCCATCTGCCAAACAAAGCTGTCTTCTCCGTATAGATCTCCTGATTTCCAGATACCGAACCACAATAGACTGCTATATGCATTGGACTCTACCTCCTTTTCCTTTACTCTTCTGCCCGGATTGCCCAGCGCATCTTTGTGGAACGGGCTCTCGGATTTCGTACGCATTCTTCCGCTGTCGGCCGGACTACATCCTTGGAATAAGAAGAATAGATGCCTGCCCGGCAGCCTTCTTTCAACGCTGCCTTCACCAGCTTGTCCTCACCAGAATGAAATGTCAGAATAGCTGCCCGTCCGCCCGGACGCAGTGCCCCCGGAAGCTTCTCCATAAATTCATACAGCACTTCAAACTCCTGGTTGACATCAATCCGAAGTGCCTGGAACACTCTCTGGCAAGTCTTTTTGACCGTCTCCTTTTTCTCCTTCTCCGGCAGAAAATCCAACGTCTTTTCAATGATATCGCGAAGTTTGGTAGTCGTATCCACCCGGTTTCCACGACGAATCTCATCCGTAATGGCCTTTGCCAGTTCCTCGCAATAAGGCTCATCGGAGTTTTCATAGAGCATTCCCGCCAGCTCGTCACGGCCTATGGTATCCAGCCGCTCCGCCGCGCTGATGCCTTTCTGCTGATTCAGCCGAAGATCCAGGGGTCCGTCCACTTTAAAGGAAAAACCTCTCTTCGGATTATCAATCTGCATGGAAGAAACTCCAAGATCCGCCAGAATAAAGTCAAAACCGCCTGCTTCTTTTGCAATCTCATCAATGGTGCAGAAATTCTGAAGCTTAATGGTCAGCATGTCTTCTCCAAAACCCTGCTCTTCCAGACGCTTCTTCGTCTTTGCCGATTCCTCCGGATCCACATCCGTGGCGTACATATGTCCCTGTCCCTTCAGACACTGAAGCATGGCTTTCGTGTGTCCTCCATAACCAAGGGTTGCATCAAATCCCGTCTCTCCCGGCTGGATTTTCAGAAAATCCAGAATCTCATCCACCATAATGGAAATGTGCATGCCCGCCGGTGTATTTCCTTTCTTCATCACATGCTGCACCGTGTCCTGATACTTCTCCGGCTGCAGCTCCTTGTATTTTTCCTCGAATTTCTTCGGATATTTACCTTTATAACGTACTCTCCGCTTGTGCGGTGTCTGATGTTCCTGATCCATGTCTGTCCCTCCATCTATTTATCCAAGTCTATTATACGGAAACTTCCGTATTACCGCAAGGAAACGCCTCTTCAAGCATAGACAAATACGAAGTTCTCGTCGTATCCTGCATCGTATAACCAAGTTTTACAAGCAAAGTTTCGATTTCACTTAATGCTGCGGCGCGCTTCGTCTCGTCTTCCACAATAATCTCCAGTTCCAGGAAATCCCCCAGTCCCGTTACCTGATCCACACAGGCGGTCATCTGCTCTCTATGAAAATACTGCCGCAGCTTCTCCACTGGCATTGTGGGATAGAATCCAATGCTTTTCAGTAGTTCCACTCCCGTCTCCCCATCAGAAATCTCCAATTCCACTTCTTTTCGCGTCATAGAACAAGTGTCCAGTTTCTTTCCCTTATAGGTCAGATATGCCGCCTGTTTCCCTGTGTCTTTTTCCTTCACACAACGTACCCTCAAGGCTTCATCGCAGGCTTTCATATTACGATGCTCTGATGTAAAATAAAGGTCCGATTCCCACACGGTTTTCCCCGCTGTAAAATGCTGGTCTTTAAGCTTCTTTATTAATTCTCCGCTATCCTCAATTTTCAGCTTAATCTCTACCTCAATGGCCATTCCCCATCCCCCACTTTGTGTTTTTCTTATTATATTATAAAACTGAAAAAAAGGACATTCCCCAGATGAAAAATCCAGGGAACACCCTTTTCTTAAAATGCGCTAATTTTCTTTTCGTTTTTTTGCAAGTATCATACCAATTCCAGCTGCGCTTAAAGCGGGAGTTTGACACTTCTTTTTTTATCATTGTAATATAAATCCTTTGTTTAAGCCGTTTGTGGCTTATTTTTTGTCAAATTTTATGATTTTTATAGTGCTACTTTATACGCTTTGTGGTATAATAAAGAAAACGGATTTTATTACAGGAGAAAAGCGTTATGTACGTATCTATTACTGGAAATAAAGGCAATCAGGATGTCTACATCAAACAATCCTACCGCAAAGATAACGGTAAAACTTCTTCCCGTATCTACAAAAAACTTGGGAAGTACAATGATCTTCTGGCTCAGTTCTCCGGTGACGAGACTGCCATGATGGACTGGGCAAAAAAAGAAGCGGAAAAAGAAACTCTGCTCTACAACCAGCGTAAGGAAAGAATCACGGTCTCTTTTTCCCCTCTTGCCCGTATTCCACTGGACGAAGAACGTCTCTTCAACGTCGGCTATCTGTTCCTGCAGCAGCTATGCACCGAACTGCGTCTCGACAACATCTGCAGAAATATCCGTAACCACCACCGGTTTACTTACGATTTCCATGCCATCCTTACGGATCTGATCTATGCCAGGATTCTTTCCCCTTCCAGCAAGCTCAGCAGCTTCTCTTACTGCCAGTCCTTACTGGAACTGCCAAAGTATTCCCTGCAGAATCTTTACCGCTCTCTTTCCGTTCTTGCAGAGGAGTCCGATTACATTCAGGAGGAGCTTTATCAGAACTCCAATTTTGTCCATCCACGTAACTCAAAAATCCTTTACTACGACTGCACCAACTATTATTTCGAGATTGAAGCGGAAGATGGCATGAAAAAGTATGGCAAAAGCAAGGAACACAGACCCAATCCCATCGTGACCATGGGACTTTTCATGGATGCAGACGGCATCCCCCTTTCCTTTGATCTGTATCCCGGAAATCAGAACGAACAGCTTACCCTGAAACCGCTAGAGACCAAAGTGATCCGGGATTTTAACTGCAGCGAGTTTATCTTCTGCTCCGATGCTGGGCTTGGCAGTAAGAGCAATCGTTTTTTTAACAGCTTTGGAAACAGGTCTTATGTGATCACGTATTCTTTGAAAAAAATGAGAAAAGAGGAACGTGAACTGGCGCTCCTTCCAACACAGTTCAAGGTTCCTGGATCCCAGAAGTTCATAGACATTTCCACGCTGGATGAGACAGACCCCGAAGTGTACAACACTGTTTATTACAAAGAATACCCCATTGTCACAGGAGATATGGACGAAACCGTCATTATCACATACTCTCCCAAATACAAAGCATACCAGCAGAGGATCCGGGCAGGTCAGATCGAACGTGCCTTAAAGATCATGCAGTCTCCGGGCAAAGCCAGAAAAGGGAAAAATCCAAACGACCCTTCCCGTTTCATTCAGAAAACAGCAGTTACCGATGATGGCGAGATTGCCCAGAAACAGCTTTATGAATTAGATGAAGAACGCATACAGGAAGAATCCATGTATGATGGCTTTTACGCAGTTGTAACGAATCTGGAAGGAGATATCCGTGAAATCATCAACATCAACAAACGCCGCTGGGAGATCGAAGAAAACTTCCGGATCATGAAAACAGAATTCGAAGCAAGACCTGTTTTTGTAAGACGGGAAGACAGCATCAAAGCCCACTTTTTAACCTGTTACATCAGCCTTCTGGTATACCGGCTGCTGGAAAAGAAGCTTTTAGAAGAATTCACCTGCAGCGAAATTTTGAAAACTCTCAGAGAAATGAACATGACCCTGCTGTCTAAAGACAGTGGCTACATCCCGTCCTACAAACGTACGAAACTGACAGATGCCCTGCATACAGCCTTTGGCTTTAGGACGGATTACGAATTCATCTCAAAAGCAGATATGCGCGCAGTCATCAAAGAAACAAAGCAGAAAAAATAGCACAATTTCAAAAATAGTACATATCGATGCAAAAACGGAAACAGCCACATTCCCCATAAATACTGGGATTATGGCTGTTTTTCACTCTACAAAGTGTCAAAGATGGGATTATATTATAAAACTGAAAAAAAGGACATTCCCCGGATGAAAAATCCAGGGAACACCCTTTTCTTAAAATGCGCTAATTTTCTTTTCGTTTTTTTGCAAGTATCATACCAATTCCAGCTGCGCTTAAAGCTGCCAGAAGAAGCATCCATTCTATCGGAGCTGTATCTCCGGTCGGTGCGCTTTGTGCCTGTACCAGCTGAGATACTTCCGGTGCTGCGACGGCAGTTGCTTCCTGCTGTGCACTTCCTGATCTGTGTTTCTTCTTAGATCCGGATGTGCTGACCGCCGTATCCTTCCATGCGATTGCATAATCGGAGAACCGGTCTGTCTCAAAAGTGATAATGCCGTCGGCGAAGGTGCCCGGAAGACTTGTCACTTCGCCGTCATGATTTCTGAGAACCATGTACTCCCGTTTCACCTTACGGTCTGTGTTGAGAAGGTCATTGCTCAGCCGGAAAGAAATTTTGATCGGAGCTTTGATCTCGTGAATCTCGCTCTCCTTCTCTCCGTTCACACTCTTGGTAAATGTAATGTTCAGATACCGCCCGATGGTAAATTCACCGGCTGTCTTCTCCATAGCCGCCCTGGTCTCTGCGCTGACCGTTGCTTCCGCATGCTCTACATTCAGTGTCAGTTCAATAGTAGCGCCTTCTTCAATCAGAACAATCTCATCTGCCGTCAGATTGCCTCCCTGAATCAGCATTTTGATCAACGTTTTTTTATCAGAAGCAAGAGACATCTCCGGTGCATCCTGCCCTGCAGATACGGAGACTTTCAAAGTTCCCTCTCCAATCTTCACATCTCCGTTTCCGGTAGATACCATTTGCTCTTCTGCCGGTACTACCACATAGGTCTTCTGAACCTTACCGGTATAATTATTCTTTCCTTCGATGGTCAGCGTATAGCTTCCTGCTGCGGCTGCCTGATTTCCGGTAACCTCATAATCCTTTGCGGTAAGCTCTGTTCCATCCAGCATAACTTTTTCTACTGCCTGAGTCTGGCTCTTTCCGTTTGCCACCAGCGCTGCACCAAGTGTCACATCTGCTTTTGCCAGATTCTTCTGCAAGATCTTTGCACTCACAGAAGCCTTTGTCTCTGCCAGCTGATAATTCTCTGCATCCGCACCTGCCAGTGCAATGACGCTTCCGGTAATGGTGTCGGCATCTTTTACTTCCGCGCTGTTATAAGCGTATGCGTCCGCTGTCGCAGTCACCTTATCGCCATCTTCCACGCCTTTCAGAAGAACCGTCAGTTTCTGTGCTTCCAGTACCTTTGTGGTGCCATCATAGGTCTTCGTCAGGGTGCCGTTCAGTGATGCGGTAATGGTCTTTTTCGCAATGGTATAGGTTGGCTGACCGG
This sequence comes from Clostridiaceae bacterium Marseille-Q4143, assembly GCA_018228645.1. GTDB lineage: Bacteria > Bacillota > Clostridia > Lachnospirales > Lachnospiraceae > Hominiventricola > Hominiventricola filiformis. The sequence goes on along the minus strand of CP073693.1, from coordinate 1,339,382 downwards.
ATGCGATTCCTTCATAATCGCCATTTTCCCCCGCCGTTACCACTACCTTATAGGTGCCTGCCTTTGTGGGTGCTGCCACTGCAGTTCCATCCTGCTCATAGCTTACCACATACTGATCCGCCGTCAGAGCTGTACCGTTCATGGATACTTCCACATCCGGTGTCTGCACCGTTCCATTGTAAATCTTATCCGCATTCTTTAATGTCACCACAGCATTGGCAAATGGTTTCTTGCGGGTCTTCACGATGAAAGTATCCGATGCTTCTGATAGATTGCCGGCATTATCTTTCGCAGTTACGGTAAATGTATACGCCGTATCGCTGGTCAGTCCTGTCAGGGCAAATACACCATCCGAACGCTTCTGCTCAGGAACCTGATTCGTTGCTTCCTTCAAAATATATTCCTGCACACCACTTGTCTCATCCTTGGCTGCCGCCTGTAGGGTGACCGTAGTATCCGTTGCTGTTTCCCCAATCGTCAGAGTTGGCTTTGTCGGTGCCTGCGTATCAATAGGCACCTGAATCGTTTTTGCATCGGTAATGTAGCCGCTGGTATCCTGTCGCAAATAATAAGTATTTTCGCCATTTATATTGGTTTCAAAGCTTTTTGCATAAGTTCCGTCCAAGGCAGAAGAAATCGTAAATCCTTCCGGAGCCAGAATAGTAACCGTACTCCTATACCAGTCATTCTCCCCTTTATTGGTATCTGCCAGTGCTGCCGCCCCATCTGTCGTAAAATAGCTGATCGTTGCCGTTACGCTTGCAGGTTCACTGTCATTGTGGTTGCTGTCACCCTTCACTTTATACCATACCGTATATTCCCCTGCTGCCTTGCCAGTCGGAATATCAGATGTATAAGTACCGTCTTTTTCCATGCTATAAACAAATGATCCACCTTCAGCAACTCCTGAATTTACTATAAGGGCCATTGATTGGCCTGTATAAATCAGTTTTTCAACCGTGGGCGCTTTTGTTACCTTTACATCCGCTTTCGACACTTCAAAAGTAACATCCTCTTTCAATATGTAGCCATGATAAGTAGCATGAACGCGATAGGTATGGTTTCCGGCTTCCAGACCTGCTGGAATAGAAAACTTTTGTTCCATAGAAACAGAATCTGATGACTCCGCTCCATTTTTGTCTACCTTATGCCATTCATATCCTACTTCATTTTCGTTATATTCCTCCAATAAAACCGGATTTACCAGCAGGTACTGTCCTTCATCTTCTGAATATCCGTATGTCAGTTTTCCGATACTATTTGTAATATCCAACTGCTGAATCGGAGCCTTCAAAACTACCACATTCTCTATGGAAGATCCCGTAATATCCGACCGCCACGTATCACCATTGCGGTCACGATATGCATATCCTTCCGGCAGCAATTCCTGAAGCATTTTCGTGACAGATGTAATTTTCCCAAAGGTACCGCCTTGCAGTTGGCCTGTAGAATTGGAAGCAAAGGTCACTTCTCCAGCAACAGTGCCATTCCCCGTTATGGTCAGGTCTGCACCTTTTGTGGCAGAAATTCCGCTGCCGGATATCGTCTTATTGCCAAGATCAAGCGTTATCCGTTTGTTGTCTACTGTATACGCCGAACCCTGCGCTCCTGCGGGAATATCAGCAAGCAGCTTTACTGTTGCATCATTCTGTGCTTCATTGAGCGCACCCTGCAGGCCTGAATATCTGGCCGTAGTGCCATCTGAAGCAGTCACTTCGACAGGAAATGCCGCTGACTGATTACAATAATCACAAAGGACATCACCATCTTTATCCCGGTGTTCTTCACACCGTTCAACCGTCAAGTTAGAAAGAGAGCCCCATCCCGGAACTTCCCCGGTATACTCTATTGTCTGGTTGTTCTGCTTAAATACATAGCCTGTTTCCAGCAGATTTTTTACTGGAATGCCATCATTCTTATTAGCACGAGAATTCTTTATCCGATTAAATGTACCTCCTGAAATATGGATATTATTATTAGAGCCACTTGTGCCCAATCCCAGTTCCCCAACAATACCTTGCTTCATAGAAAATTGTGAATAGTTAGTATTTAAATATACATTGTTAAGAGTTCCTGTCCAGTTATCTGTTAAATGCAGCTGTCCATCTCCTTCTACTATAATATATCTGGTAATCTTTTTTTCACCTGTAAGTGTTAGTGCCCCTGTAGTTCGGATATAAAGTCTAAACATGTTTATGCTATATGCACCCATATGAACTACGAAATTCTTCGTTATTTCGTAAGTAGCCCCATCATCATTTATATCCTTCAAGAGCGTCAACGTACTGCCATCCGGAGCCTTCTCAAAAGCCTCCTGCAACGATGCATATTTTGCCACCGTCCCGTCTTTTTGGCTCTCTACCGCCCAGGACATTTTACAATCCGGGCACTGATTCATTTCTGGTGTCATATTAGTATGTGGACACTGATAATTGCAGTTCCCACACCAACCGGTTTCCAAAAATTGATGTTGCACACACTTTTCGACTTTCAGATTGTACCGTGGACTTGTATCATCTATACGATGATACCCGAGCCAGTTACCATCCGTTTTATAACCATATCCAGCATGTAAAAGTGCCGCATAGGAGACATCTTTTCCATATTCTTTTGTGAGACTTCCAAACTCGCCACCTGTCAGTACTACCCTTACCTTCTCCGGTGACAAGTCCAAATACAGGTTTCGCACATAACCAGCTTCAATTGATACCTCAGCCCCTTGGTGCGGATACAACTTTCCAGCTATGCGTCCACCAGACATTTCAAATGTACCGGAAACATCAACAGCTTCTGTATCCTTATTCTCTACACCAAGGCATCCACTTTCCAGAACTGCCTTTCCGCCTGTATTTACCGTCACTTTTGAAAAATAATTTCCATCTGCTGGCTTTGCATCTTTAAAAGTCACCGTTCCGGATTCTACCGTAAACTTGCTCACATGGACTGTTTTTCCGTTGAGATCAATGGTCAAATCTGCATCTGTATTGGAGTAGCTGAACGCGCCTGTCTCTTCATTCGTATCCTCAATATCGGTCAGAATCGTCATGGTCACATTTCCGGATGCATTATTTGCAGCTTTCATGGCATCCGCAAATGAGCCATATGCTGTCTCACCTACTTTTACAACGTTTTCCTGTGGTTTCGTTTCGTCGTCCTCTGCCTGTACCGCAATATCATTTACTTCCATCGCCTGTACACTTGCAGCCGACTCTGTAATCTGGCTTTCAGCCGGTGCATCTTCCTGTGGTGCCTCTGCCTCCGGTGCTTCCGAAACTGCTTCCTTCTCTGCGGGAGCTTCTTCCTTGACTTCGGGTTCTTCCTCGGTCGGTGTCTCGGTTACTTCTTCCGCAGGTTCTGCTTTCGTCACCTTTTCTTCGGTCTCTTCTGCCAGAACTTCTTCCGCCGGCACATTTTCCTCCACGATTTCCTCATGCTCCGGCAGTTCTTCTGCGACTGCCTGGATGGGAAGCATGGTGAATGCCAGAAGAAATGCCATTGTGAGGCTCAGTACTCGTCTCTTCATGTCCAACTCCTTTTCTTATGTCTGTTCTCCAGGTTCGTTTATATAGATTTCAGACAATAAAATATCCCCATCTGTTTCTATTAAAATTTTAACAGATAGGGGATTACTTGTAAATTGTACTAAAGTATGAAATTAGATATGTACATTTATCAAAAAAGTCTAAAATGGTCTGTTATAAACAACTAAATCCAAGCAAGCTTTGTTTTTTGATTTTGTAATACAGGAACCCTATGATGTCCGCTAACGCCCATCCGATTGGCACAGACCACCAAATACCTGTCACGCCAATCTGTGGTATTGCTGACAAGGTATATGCCAGAACTACCCTGGTTCCAAGGGAAAATATGGTAAGTACCACACTCATTCCTGGTTTACCCAAAGCCCGATACAAGCCATACAGCAAAAATAACCATCCAATTCCTATATAAAAAGCACCTTCTATCCGCAGATAACGGACCCCTTCCATGATAATATGTGTTTCTCCTGCATCTACAAATATCATCATAAGTGGTTTTGCGAATAGGAATACAAATGTAGAGATCACTATGCAGAAGATTGCAGATATACACACTGCCGCTTTCAATCCATGCTGTATTCTCTGCTTTTCTTTTGCTCCATAATTCTGTGCAATGAATGTAGAGAATGCATTTCCAAAATCCTGCACCGGCATATATGCAAAAGCATCTATCTTTACAGCCGCTGCAAATGCTGCCATAACAACCGTTCCAAAACTGTTTACTAATCCCTGTACCATCAGGATTCCCAGATTCATAACCGACTGCTGAATGCATGTCAGCATGGAAAAGGAAACAATTTCACTGATTCGTTCTTTCTTCAGACAGCTGATTTTCCAAATTACATGAACTCGCTTATAACATATAAGTGTATAAAGCATGATCCCCAGTCCGGACAAATACTGTGCAATCACTGTCGCCTCTGCTGCTCCTGCTACTCCCATCTTGAAACCAATGACGAACCAAAGATCAAGAATAATATTAAGCAGGGATGATACGGCCAGAAATACCAGAGGTATCACAGAATTACCGATGGCCCTGAGATATGAAGCAAAATAATTGTACAAAAAAACAGCCGGTATTCCCATAAAGATTACGAATAGATACTCTCTCATTTCACCCCATACTTCATCCGGAACTCTGAGGAAAACCCGAAGTCCGCCCAGACTTGCATAGGCAACCACATTTAACAACACTGTCACTGCCGCAATAAAGATAAAGGATGCACAAATATCCTCTTTAAGTCCATTTTCATCCTTCTGTCCGAATCGGATAGAAAACAATGCACTGCTTCCCATACATAAGCCAAGAATAATGGATGTTATAAATGTCATAAGTGTAAATGAGGAGCCTACCGCTGCAAGTGCCTTCTCGCCAAGACAACGTCCAACAATCAGTGTGTCTGCAATGTTATAACACTGTTGAAGTAAATCTCCCAATATCATTGGAATAGCAAATAAAAGCATCGACTTTACAACAGGTCCTTTTGACAAATCGCCATTCATTTTTATCTCCATTTCGTAAGTTGTGTATTACGTTTTGTCATTATTATAGGAGTTTAAAGTACTTAAGTCAAGCTGTCATTTACTTTTAGAAATCTGCATGATATTATAATGGAAAAACGAATTACAGTGATAGTTATCATTTTACAGGGGGATTACTTATGTACCTGAATGGTTTAGATGAACTCGATCAGAAAATTATCCAGTTGCTTATAGAAAACGCACGTATCTCATACTCTGATATTGGTGAGAAAACCGGTATTTCCAGAGTAGCAGTAAAAGCCCGTATTCAAGCCTTAGAGAAAAAAGGGGTAATTGAAGAATACACAACAATCATCAATCCTCAAAAGATCAGTGGTGCTGTATCCTGCTATTTTGAAATTGAAATTAAACCAGATCATCTGATGCAGGTGTCAGATATTTTATACAAAAATGATATCGTCACACAGATCTATCGTGTCACCGGACGGGATAAACTTCATGTACATGCCGTTGCCTCATCCAGTGATGAAATGGAACTTTTCCTGCACAATGTCATTGATACACTGCCTGGCATTCTTAGCTGCAGCTGCAATATGATTTTATCCCGTATTAAAGATATTAAAGGATTACGGCTATAGAATAAAGTCCAAATGCAGCCTAATCCAACGATTCTCAAAACCAACAGGGACGGGGAAAAATCCGTTTTCCCCGTCCCCAATAGCTTACACTTCTTTAAACTTCGGATGCTTGGATAATGCCATTGTCACTACAAATCCGACAACAAGTGAGATCAGAATTCCGATCATATAATTCAGCATTCCACCAGACTTGATGCATACGAATCCGATGATTCCTGCTGCTCCCGGGGAGATATTCTGAACATTTGTCAGTGTCACATAAGCACATCCTACAGCAGAACCGAACATTGCTGCATAGAATGGATATTTCATCTTCAAGTTGACTCCGAACATTGCTGGTTCTGTAATACCAAGCAGTGCTGAGATACCGGAAGAAACTGCGATGCTCTTCATCTTCTTATCCTTTGCACAGAACATTGCTGCCAGTGTTGCTCCACCCTGAGCCACATTGTTGCATGCTGCGATTGCAAAGAGGAAAGATCCGCCTGCTGCAATCAGCTGGATATCAACCGGGAGAAGACTGTGGTGCATTCCCGTCATTGTTAATGGTGCATAGATAAATCCGAAAATAAATCCACCGACAACACCTAATGTATCATGGAGCCACAGAATACCATTTGTAATCCAGTCTCCGGCTGTACGCATCACTCCACCTACCACTGTAAATGTAAGGAATGCTGTTACGAGTACGGAAAGTGCAGGTGTCAGGAGGTTGTCCAGATATTCCGGAACTACTTTGTGAAGTTTTTTCTCGATAAATGCAAGGATTGCTGCCGCTGCAAGTACCGGAAGTACAGTTCCCTGATATCCAACCTTCTCAATTGTCAGCGCTCCGATATGCCATACCGGAACCGTTCCCTCTGTAATGGCTGTACCATAAGAATAAGCATTCAGAAGATCACCGGATACCATGATCATTCCCATAACTGCTCCAAGATAAGGATTGCCCCCGAACATCTTTGTCGCTGAGAATCCTACAAGGATTGGCAGGAATGCATATGCTGCACTTGCAAATGTGTTGATCATAGATGCAAGATCTGCAATATTCGGATATGCTTCAACAAGTGACTTTCCTGAGACAAAAAGTCCTTGTGCTGTCAGAACATTATTCAGACCCATCAGAAGACCGCTGGCAACCAGTGCCGGAATAATCGGTACGAATACATCCGCCAGCATCTTTACCAGTTTCTGTAACGGATTCATCTTCTGGTCAGCAGCCTTTTTCACTTCATTTTTTGTACTTTCTTTGATGTCTGCATACTGAATAAAATATTTGTATACTTCATCTACTGTACCACTTCCGAGGATGATCTGGAACTGACCGCCTGTGGCAAACTGTCCTTTTACAAGCTCTGTCTTGAGAATTCCATCTACATCTGCTTTACTTTCATCTTTTAATACCAGACGTAATCTGGTTGCACAGTGAGCCGCGCTGATTACATTTTCTTTTCCGCCTACCAGACGCAGAAGTTCACTTGCTGCATTCTGGTAACTCTGTTCTTTACTCATTCTAACTCCTCCTGTAACTTCATTTCTTTTCTATCTCAATCAGGATCTTCTTAGTACCATCGTTGTACTTGAAAAGTCCTGTCTGATTCTTGGTATTCGGATTCCTGCATACATCAGTTCATCCCCGCCATACTCCTGCCCGGTCTCACAATCTGTGTAAACTGCATCCGGATCCAGTCCTTTTAATCGGATTACCGGAACCCTGTAGGCTGAGCGCGCAAGAATCTGCACGTGAGTGAAGATGACTTCCATTCCATCTTCTGAAACAATATTCCAGGCACTTTGATTCTCCTGAAATGAATCCGCCAGCCGGTAATAAGTTCCGAACTGTACGGTTCTTCGTCTCCTTTTATATTCTGCAATCTGCTCTCTGACTTCTTCCTTCTCTTCTTTTGAAAGCTTCTTCAGATCCAGTTCATATCCAAGATTGCCTGCTGCCGCCACGGCAAATCTTGTAGCAAGCGGTGTGGTCCGTCCAACCTGATGATTCGGACATGCTGACACATGCGCTCCCATTGTAACTGTCGGAAACAGAAAGCTTGTTCCATGCTGGATCTTCAGCCTGCAGACTGCATCTGTATTATCGCTAGTCCATGTCTGTGGCATGTAATAAAGCATTCCTGCATCGAATCTGCCACCTCCACTGGAACAACTTTCAAACAACACCTGTGGAAAACGTTCTGTCAATGTCTCCATTACTCGATAGAGTCCAAGCACATATCTGTGTGAAAGTTCATTCTGATTTTTCCTGTCAAGATAAGCACTTCCAAGATCCGTCAGATGCCGGTTCATATCCCATTTCACATAACTGATATTTCCCGGTACCAACACCCTACTGACTGCATCGATCAGATATTCGCAAACTGCCGGATTCGACAGATCCAGTACCAGCTGATGTCGGCTGAGTATTGGTTCGTAGAGCGGACTTCGGATCACCCAGTCTGGATGCTCCCTGTAAAGGTCACTTTCCTTTGAAATCATCTCCGGTTCAAACCAGATTCCGAAATCAATCCCCTTCTGTTTCACCTTTTTAGCAAGACTCTGCAGGCCATCCGGAAATTTCTTCTTATCTTCCGTCCAGTCCCCCAAGGAAGTCGTATCTGTATTTCTTCCCTTGAACCAGCCATCATCCATCACCAGAAGTTCGATTCCAAGCTCCGCTGCTTCTTCCGCCAGCGTCAGCATTTTCTTTTCATTGATTTCAAAATACATACCTTCCCAGCTGTTCAATAGAACTGGCCGTTCCCGGTCTCTGTACCATCCCCGGCAGACGCGCGTTCTGTATAACTTGTGAAATGTATTCGACATTCCGGCAAGTCCATTTGCACTATAGACCAGTACAGCCTCCGGTGTGCAGAAGCTTGTTCCCGGTGAAAGCTGCCATCCAAACTGATACGGATTAATTCCAATCTGTACCCTGGTTGTTCCATACTGTCCACACTGAACACATCCATAGAAGTTTCCACTGTAAATCAGGTTTACTCCTAACACTTCCCCTTGCTCTTCCGTAGTCCCGGGACTTAACAATCCGATAAATGGGGTTGCCTGTGGGCTGCTCGTTCCACGACTGCTTTCAATCGTGACTGAATCCGCACACAATGGACGTCGATACACGTTTTTCTCTTCTGTATGTGCACCGGCTAATGTCAGTACGTCATATTCCTGTGTTGGAAGATCCATGTTCATGCTTAAGAATCGACAGATTTCTATCGATTCTGTTCCATCATTAATCCATTTTGCGAATCGTGTGACCACTGCATCTTCATAGATGGTGTAATATAGCAGAATTCTCTGATTTCTCACCTTATCCTGAAGCGTAATCTCCAGTGTCATTGCCTCGGTGTCCGCATCAGTATAGACATGTGGCAGACCATCTGGAGCAATTTTTCCACTCAGAATACGATAGTTGTTATAGAAAAATCTTGCGTTTCTATCTCCATTTCTATCTTCTAGTTCGTAGGCCGGACTTCGAAAGTCCCCCTGTCCGGACTCCGGAAATTCCCTCAACTGTGTATCCAGAGAAAATGTTCTGTCTTCCTCAACTGGATTCGCACAGAATCCACGGTCGTAATAATAATCCTTGATGCCGCTGTGCCATCTCTTTATTCTTTTTCCGTAGTAACAATGCTTTAAATATCGTTGTTTTTCTACTTGAATCACATAACTGATCTTATCGTTGTACAGATGAAAGACCTGCTGTTCTTCCTCAAAACTGATCTGCATTCTATTTCTCCACTCTCTCATTCTGTTTCATTTCATCTCTTAACCAAATAGATTATAACTTCCATCTTTTCTCACTTTCAATGGTAATGCAGATTAGAACATGGTAATTTCTTGCTATTTTTTATTGATTGCTATATTATGATATCGGATATAAAAACCAAAAACTAAGATTTCTACAGATTGTTTCGTGCTATGCCCCGCAATCTTCATTTATTTTGAAAGGAGTACTTTTTATGACAAACACAAAATCATCTGCCCAACTACCTTTTGGTTCCGTCGGTTTTCATATAACCTCTGCGCTTCCTCTCCAGACACTTCGTGGAATCGGCATGCATCACATCACTTCCCATGACTATCATTGGGATAACCGAGTCCGCAAAAACTCTTATGTATTACTTCAGTACACGATTTCAGGAAAAGGAAGTTTCCAGACACCAGACCATACCTATCCTCAACAGGCGGGTGATCTCTTCCTTGTTCAAGTACCCGGAGACAGCCAATACTCATTACCCGACGATTCGGAATACTGGGATGTTCTTTATCTGGAATTTTCCTCCGAGTGTCTCCCTCTTCTCTACCACATTCATCTTTCCTGTGGACCTGCCTTCCACCTGGAAGCATCCAGTACTTTACCTGAACAGATGAAACAGCTCTATGCTGATGCGATTTCCAATCAGTTAGCATCGGTATTTGATAATTCAAAAGCGGCCTACGCTTTTCTTTTAGATCTGGCAGATTATGCTTTGGAAAACCCGGCACTTTCTTCACCTCGTGTTACACTGGCCAAGAACTATCTGGATTCCAATTATTACAACACGGATCTGAATCTTGACGAAGTCGCTGATGCCGTCGGTCTGTCCAAGTATCATCTTTGCAGAGAATTCAACCATCTCTATGGAATCTCGCCCGGAAAATATCTGGCGAATCTGCGTCTTCAGAAATCCTGTGCACTTCTTTTACAGAGCCATCAGCACACAATTGCCGAAATCGCCTCCATGGTCGGATTTTCAAATGATAATTATTTTTGCAAAGTCTTTCGAAAAGCCTTCGGAACTACACCAACTCAATATCGGCTTCAAAATCAGAACTATGATCTTGTCCGCGTTCTCCATGATTCGCATTCCAGGATTCCATCTGATAAATAACCGCCTCATATGGTCTGAGTTCTGTAATTTTTTCCGCGGCAGGCGTATCTGCATAATTACTAAGCATGACCTGTCCGGCTCTCTTACAATGTAACTTTCTTGTCTTCTCATGAAAGTTACAGACAATCAGCCATTTTTCCTCCTCCAGCGTTCTTGTATAGATATAAAGGTCTTCATCCTCTGGGAACAGCAGTTGATAAGTTCCGTATACCATAACTTCATGTTCTTTCCGAAGCTGGATCAATTTCTGATAATGATAGAAAACGGACTCTGGATCCGCTAATGCCTGTTCTACATTGATTTCCTTATAATTTGGATTGACTCTGTACCATGGAGTTCCTTCTGTAAATCCTGCATTCTTTTCGGCATTCCACTGCATCGGTGTCCTTGCATTATCCCTCGCCTTCGCCCGGATTGCATACATAGTCTCTTCCTCTGTGAATCCCGCTTTCAGGCGTTCTTGATAAATGTTCTGTGTCTCAATATCAGGGAATTCATCAATCGTCTGAAATGGAACATTCGTCATTCCAATCTCTTCCCCCTGATAGATATACGGTGTCCCCTTCATTCCATGAAGCAGTGTCGCAAGCATTTTTGCAGACAGGACACGATAGTCTCCGTCATTTCCCCAACGGGAAACGATTCTTGGGAGATCATGGTTATTCCAGAATAAACTGTTCCATCCATGACCTTCTAACTCTGTCTGCCATTTGCTGAAAACACACTTCAGATCCGGCAGATAAAGTGGTTTCAAATCCCATCTCTGTCCGCCAGGTTTCTTATCCAGCTGAATCTGTTCAAACTGGAAGATCATACTAAGTTCTTTCCTTTCCGGATCAGTATATAATCTTCCAATCTCCGGGGTCGCCCCCCAGCACTCACCAACCGTCATGCTGTCCCTGTGACCAAAGGTCGCTTCGTTCATCTCATGCAGGTATTTATGAAGCATCGGCCCATTCTCTTTGATCTTCTGATCCGGTATCTTTCCAATCAGATCAATCACATCCATACGGAAACCTGCAATCCCCTGATCCAACCACCAATTCATCATGTCATAAATTTTCTGCCTCAGCTTCGGGTTCTCCCAGTTCAGATCTGGCTGTTTTTTACTGTAAAAATGCAGATAATACTCATTCGTCTCCGGCGAATATTCCCATGCACTTCCACCGAAATTTGACATCAGATCATTCGGTGGCTGTCCATCTTCACCTTTCCTCCAGATGTAGTAGTCTCGGTATGGATTATCCAAGCTTTTCTTGGCTTCTATGAACCATGGATGTTCATCTGATGTATGGTTCACTACCAGATCCATAATGATTTTGATATCATTATCTTGACATTTTTGTATCAACATCTTCAGATCTTCCATTGTTCCAAATTCCGGGTAAACCGCACGATAATCAGAGATATCATATCCATTGTCATCCTGCGGTGACTGATAGATTGGACAGATCCAGAGTACATTGACTCCCAGTTTTTTCAGATATTCAATTTTCCCTGTAATTCCTGGAATATCCCCCATTCCATCCCCATTGCTGTCGGCAAAACTCCGAGGATAGATCTGATAAACGACACTGCTTTGCCACCATTTCTTCTCCATCTTATGTCCCCTTCTTGCTTTTTTTATTCGAACCAAGTATAATACAAAAAATAAAATGATACTTTCATTATTTTATCAAAAAATAACACAATATTATGCAGCAGTTCAGCCACGCGTCTGTGCAAGAAAGGAGATCTCTCATGTTACGTTCCTTAAAAGAGACAAATTTTCACGGAACCCCTATGTTCCCCTTACAGATTTATTCTCATAAAGATAAGAACGGTTTCTATTCCGTTACTGCCCACTGGCATGAGGAACTGGAATTTCTCTATATTGAGGAAGGAACTATGCACGGAATCATTTCCGGAACCCCTTATGAAATGAAAGCCGGTGAATTCTATTTCATCAACTCTGGTGAACTGCATGAATTAAGCACACACAACCATTCCCTGCATCATGCAATCGTTTTCGATCCCAAATTACTTAATTTTGATTTGTATGATTCCTGTCAGCACAATTTTATCCAGCCAATCACACAGAAGAAATTGCTCTTCCCAAACAACATCTCCAGTGTCCTCAATCAGAAAGAACGAGAAAGTCTCCGACAGCTTTTTCTTGCAGTGATCTATAATTACCACCACCCGGAACAATGTGCACTTCTCAAAATTAAGATCTGTCTTCTACAGATTCTGGAACTCTGTTTCCGCACAGAAATTCTTATACAGAACCAGACTACTGGAAAGCAGCTCTCCTCCATGAATCAGCTGAAGGAAGTGCTTGATTTTATCCGGTCACATTATGCCGAAGAAATTACATTAAAAGAACTTGCTGACATTGCCTGCATGAGCCCGACCTATTTCTGCAAATATTTCCATCAGGAAATGGGCAAGACACCGTTCGCCTTCCTGAATGAATACCGCATCAAAAAAGCCGCCATCCTTTTGGATGACAGCTCACTGTATGTTTCTGATATTGCCATTAACTGTGGCTTTGACAACATCAGCTATTTCATTCGTAAGTTCAAAGAATACCAGGGAATCACCCCCAAAAAATACAGAAGCCGGAAGATGCCAGAATAAATAAAGCTATGATCTTACCACTGTTTGGCGATTCTTACAATATTTATATTCCTTTTTTGTGTATGTTTTACAATATATACTCGGCATTTTTTACAATGCTCGCCTTCCTGACCCTTGTGGTTGGATCTTTTCTTACTTTCCCGATGAAAATCAAGCTTCGTACTGCTGCTATTTAATGTCTTTGTCGTACATGGTCACTTTCCTTTGTAATGTTTTGGAGCAAACTCATTATACATCAGAAAACCCTGTACGATATTTTTTTATGAAAAAGTTGTAAAGTGGTGTAAAGATTAATGATCTTTGTATTGGCACCGAAAATATATTTATTTCTCCGCGGCTTTTCTTCCAGGATTGGAGAGTGCCGCGGAGAATTTTTTGCGAAGAAGGAATTGCTATAGCTTTTGTAATTCCGGGAAAACCTTTATCTAAGAAAAAAATACAATATTAACATGAATATCATGAATATAATATTGGAGGCTGTGAATATTCCCAAATACTTTCCTCTCAGATTCCTGTTTTCTTTTGCAATATATTTGAAACTTATCAGGCTTGCCATGGATGCAATCAGAGTGCCGAGACCTCCAATATTGGTTCCGACAATTAAAGCCCGGTAATTATCTGTAAAGCCGGATAAAAGAAGCGCAGCGGGAACATTGCTCATAATCTGACTGGCAAGAACAGCAGTAAGTGTTTCCCTTCCTGCCATGATTCTTTCCAGAAAACTGCTGAATTGCGGAATCCTTCCAAGGTTGCCGATAAAAATAAATAATGCGATAAAGGTGGCAAGCAGGGAGTAATCCACCCTGCTTATATTTTCCCTGTTTTTTAGCAGCATATATATAAGAACCAATACAAGAGGAATCTGGTATGGAATGATACGTGCAACAGTGAGCAGGCAGATTGTAAATAAGATCAGGTAAGCGGCCAGGTATTCCATGTTAAGTTCTTTTCTGTCAGAGAATCCCAAAAGAGTTTTATCTTTTTCGGAACCGCATACGTGAGGTGCTTTGGCAGCGGCTACCTGTATCCATATCAGAAGAAGGATAAGTGCTGTGGCGGAATAGGGAAGCATCAGGGTTATTAATTCTACCGCGGACATCCCTGCTCTGGCATATAGATAAAGGTTCTGCGGATTTCCGATTGGTGTGAGCATGCTTCCGAGATTAGCAGCGATTGTCTGCATGGCTACTATTTTAAGAAGCCAGTAATTGCCCAGTTCCTTTGGCAGTTTATGCACAATGATCAGTGTAAGAGGAACAAAAGTAATCAATGCCACATCATTGGTGATCACCATTGACAGGAAGAAACATAAGAGTACCAACAGCCTGATCACACCCACAGTTCCCGATGTTCCCATCAGCAATTTTTTGGCAAGCATATCAAAAACACCAACAGCCTTCAAACCAGCTACAATTGCCATCAAACAGAAGAGGAGCCCGAGAGTCCTGAAATCGATATAAGTAAAATAAGCCTTATCCGGTCTGATCCAGAACATAGAAAGAAGCGCCAAGATCACTGCAATTGACAAAACGGTTTCTTTCCTGAAAAAAACATATAATTTTTGTAACATAATATTTCCTTTCCGGTCTGATACGACCGCGTATAAGTATATCACAGAAACATCCAGAAAAAAAAGAATATCATTTTGTATTGTGGATTGTACCTGTCTGGAATAGGGATAAAGTATCTTATCTTTCCGTTCCTCTTGGCTATCGTATGTGGCAGAAAAAATAAACTGATGTTCCATTATACAGTGCAAAATAAATCCTTGTTGCTATCCCTGATACCTTATTCTTTCTACCAGCGTTTCCTTTTTCAGATTACTGCTTAAAACGCAGGAAAGTACAATCTGCAACAGACCGACCAAAAAAATCATAATAAAAATTGGTACGATTGGAACATGATAGATATTCATTCCAAATATTCCATTATGTTTTGCATAGGAAAAAAGTACATAGCCGAGCGGCAGACCAATGATCAAAGCTACGCATATGGTACCAACCGTAAAAATCAAGCCCTGTATTTGTAAGCACAGATTCAACTGCTTATTGGTCATGCCTACCGCTTGCAGCACACCGTATTCCTGCTTCTTCATGATGATATTGATGATCATGGTGTTTGCCAGATTCATAAACCCAATGAGACCGACAATTGCCATGAACAGATAGCAGCCAAGCTTCATCATACGGCTTGCGTATTCTGCAGATTGTAACTGTGCATGATAGGTATCCATTTTTATATGCGAAGTATTAGAAATCAAAGTATTCAGACTTTGTTCTACAGATGCCACATCTTTTTTATCACAGTCCACCCACAGATAGCCATAGGCTGCTCCTCTCGGATTCATGGAACGATATACACCTTCCGGAATGACAAGATAAGTGTTCGCGCTTACAAAGGATCCTGCAATCTTTCCCTGATAGGTATAGGTTCCACTTCCATTCTCAAAGTCAAATGCAATGGATTCACCCGGAGCATATCCATCTTGTTCCATCCACGTTGACCAGCCAAAGAAAATATCACCATTCTTTACCGCCTGATCATAGTCCATAGAGCCAATATCCCCTTCTTGGCGCATAAAATCAAAATCATTTTTACTCACAATATCAGCCGGAAATCTTGTTCCGTTCAGATTTACAGAGACAATCTCTCTCGTCATGACATCTGTCACTCCTGGAATGCTTTTGATTTCTTCAATCATTGAATCATTCAATGGATTATCCGTCAGAATCGTATCCAGATTATTCTCCGGATAGGCTTCATCATAATTCTGGGAATAATCCAGCTGCAACTCAAATTGTCCATGGTTGATTGCAATCCGCGCCTCGTGCTCCGTGTCAATATTCCCAACATAATTAGAGATAATTACAAACAATACACAGGAAAGCCCCATGGTAAGAATCGTAGCAATGGTTCTTTTCGGATTGCCTGTCACATTTGCCATTGCCATGGAGAAAACGGTGACATCTTTTCTGCCTTTTCGTCTGCCCTGTTTTTGCGTTTTGGAGCCGTCAAGATACCGTGTCGCTTCGATGGGTGAAATCCGGGAAACAATTTTCATGGGTTTGTGCAGAGCCAAAACGACCGTAAGAAACGATACAAAAATGCAGATGAGCATAATTGTCAGTGAAAACAGAGGCACCTGATGGTTCTTGATTCCGGACGATACCAGATTTCCCTGCTCCACCAGCCAGTTGAAGCTGACTTTTGCAATCAGGAAACCAAACAGCAGCCCCAGCGGTATCGAAGGAACCGCCAGAAGAATGCCCTCACGAAAGATCAACTGCTTCATCTGCTTTCTGGTTGCACCCAGCGCCTTGATTTTTCCGTACTCCTGAACCTTCTGGGCGATCCCGACCTGGAAGATATTATAAATGACCACAACGGAAAACAGCACGATTCCGAGGATCAGGGTTCCACAAACCACAATCATTTCATAGCTCGGCTGCAATACCCACTGCAGGTAGAGGTCATTGATGATCACGTTTTTCTGGTCAATGCCGCAGAAATCCGCGATTTCTTTTATAACAGGCGCAACATTATTCATAGATACATTTGCAGAATCGCTCAAGGTAAAATAGATATTATATTGCCTGTCACCCTCCGCAACACGCTCATTATAAAAATCCTGCGAACCGAAAGCAACATAAGATGCCTCGATGGTATACTCATCCCGATCATATAGAATTCCGCTGACAACAAATTCTTCCGGCTTATATTCTGACCGCATCCCTGCGCGGTAATCCAGTGTAACCGTATCTCCGATCTTTACATCATCATATCCCATTGCACGAAAAAAAGCTCTTCCGGCGGCAATTTCCTGCATTTTTTCCGGATACTTTCCTTCCTTTAACTCATATTCCTTATTATAGGGAAGCATTTTTCTTGCAGTCTCATCCATGCAGACAAACCCGCCATTTTCATTGCCTTTAATTATGCCTTCTGTACACATAATTCCTATTGCATCTATTTCTGCACGGCGGCTTACTTCCTTTAACTGCGAAGCATCTGCTGCGACAAACAGACCATAATTGCTTCCATATGAGCCTGCCGCCTGACTTTTCTGCAAACGTATCATTCCATTTCCCACAGTACTGATAATCACAAGCAGCATCGTAGTCAGACATATGGACATCATAATCAGTATACTTCTTGTCTTGTTCTTTTTGTCATTGCTATATGCAATCCTGCTTATTGTCTTCATCTGAAATCCACCACCTGTCCGTCCTCAATCACCAGAATACGGTCAGCGACCTGTGCAATTTCGTCATCATGGGTAATCATTACAATTGTCTGTCCATATTTTTTTGCTGTCATCTTAAGCAGGGCGATTACTTCATCACTGGTCTTGGAATCAAGATTTCCTGTCGGCTCATCTGCAAATATAATTTCCGGACGATTCACCAGTGCTCTTGCAATTGCTACTCTCTGCTGCTGTCCTCCGGATAACTGATTTGGCAGATTATAAATCCGGTTTTCAATCCCCAGAGTTGCAATGATATCATTTACATACGCTTCATCCACTTTTCTTCCATCCAGCCCCAGTGGCAGTACAATATTTTCCCAGACATTAACAGATGAAACCAGATTAAATGCCTGAAAAACAAATCCGATTTTTCTTCTGCGGAAAACAGCAAGGGCATCTTCCTTCATCCTGTATAAATCTTTCCCTGCTAAAGTAACACTGCCTTTTGTCGGGGTGTCTAGCCCTCCAAGCATATGAAGTAATGTACTTTTACCGGAACCTGACTTTCCAACAATTGCGACAAATTCTCCCTGCTCAATCTGAATGTCCACCTGATTGACCGCTTTGACCTGATTCTCACCTGCACCATAAAACTTATAAAGCTGCCTGGTTTCTAATATCACACTCATGTGTTGCCTCCTTTTCAATTCTGTAAAGCGTACCTTTTCAGCACGCTTTCTTTGCCTGTTTATATATTTGGTCATTTTTCAACCTACATCCAAATTGTATCAGGACAATCTTTCATTTCACTTTCAAAAAACGAGCAGAAATCTTACAGAATTGTAAGAGTTCTGCTCACTTAAAATTTAACCAACATATGGTAATTGAATCACAAACGTGCTTCCTTTTTTCTTTTTGCCGGAGATTACCGTGATCATACCTCCGTGTTTTTCGATAATTTCTCTCGATAGAAAAAGTCCGATTCCTGTACCACTCTTTTCCATGACCTCCTTGGAACTTCCTCTGTAAAATCGTTGAAAAATTTTGTGATACTCATTCTGCGGAATACCAATTCCCTGATCCTCAATTTCCATTCTTACAAGATCGTTTCTTTTTTGTAACCGGATAAATATTTTTGAACCACACGGACTGTACTTGACCGCATTATCCAGAACGTTGATCACAGCTTCACCAAGCCACCTTTTATCCTGCATAATCGTGCATGTTTCCAGCTCTTTTTCATAGTCAAAAACGAATTCAATTTTTTTCTCATCCGCTTTTGGATAAGTACGGTTCACAGCAGATATGACAGTATCCATAAGCGGAAGCTTTTTCTTATTAATCTGAATCAGTCCAGTTTCCATCTTGGATATTTCAAGAAGCGACTGTAATAATGTCTCCAGTCCATCCAGAGCACTCCGACAACGGATACGAAACTCCTCCTGTTCTGTGGCACTTAAGTCATTCTGCATCAGCACACTAAAACATGTATCCAAAGCTGCAACCGGTGTCTTTAACTGGTGAGAGATATCAGAAACCATTTCTTTCGTGCTCTCCTTTTCTTCCCGTGCTTCTTCCTTTAGCAACTGAATATGATGTCCGATTGCTTCAAGCTGGTCATTCAATTTTTCCAGTTCAGCATGATTTTCCGTTTTTAGTAAATCATCAAATTTATTTTCACGGAATCTGATCAGAATTTCTTCCAACTGGTCTAAAATTTTCTGATGACACGCATCTTCTTTTTTCTTCCAATAAAATAAAAAAGTCAAGAGAAGCACACATATCACAGTGCTTACAGCACCGGTCACCATAACCTGATGCCGGAATTGCGAATAAAATGCATTCCCTTTATTCCCCCAGTATCCATATTGCTCCAATAATTGCATTCCCTGTTCGTTAGTTTCAACATCCTTATCCTTAAGCAATTCCGAAACAGCATCCAGCCCGGAAAAATCTTCCTTTGCAGCAATGTCTGTCATAAGATTCATTTTATATTTATAATCTTCATAAAACACATACGTGGTAAAGCAATTTAATATTGCAAACAATAATATGACAGGTAATACCAAGGAGAGCACTACTGTAATCTTCTTGCGATATCTCTTTGTCACTGCCTTACCTCCTGATTCCATATATACCCAAGACCTCTGATATTCTTTATATAGACCGGTGCAGCCGGATTGTCTTCGATTTTCTCACGGAGTCTTCTGATATTGACAGCGATTGTATTTTCATCCACAAAATCCCCTTCTAGATCAAACACATTTTCCAATATTTGTGTTTTTGAAAGAATCTGTTTCGGATTCTGAAGAAAAAAAGTCAGCATTTTCAACTCCGTTTTTGTCAGACTGATTTCACGACCCTTTATCAGGACTTTCATTTCTCCTGCGATAAATACGATATCTCCCGAAATCATCTTTCCGGCTTCCGTTTTCTCCTGTCTGCGGCGGAAATGTGCTTCTATTTTCAAAAGAAGTACCGAAAGACTAAACGGCTTTGTAATATAATCATCTGCCCCTGCTTCATATCCCATGACCTGATCCATCTCCTGATCTAGTGCTGTAAGACAAATAATGTATGTATTATAATTGCATCTCATCCACCTTACAAATTCCAGTCCATTCCCATCCGGAAGATTCACATCACAAATGGTAACATCCACATTATGATCACTTGCAATTCTTTTCGCTTTTTTCACTGATTCTGCTGAAAAAACCTCATATCCGGATTTTTTCAGTGAGAATGTAATTCCACGATTTAAATTTTCATCATCTTCAACCACGAGTATACCTGGCATAGCATATGCACCTCTCTTTATTAACTATTTCCTAATTCTTCAAACATTTCATTACCTCTGTCAATTCCTATTTGTATTTCTGTTTGTTTTAAAAATGGGCAACTCCGATTGGAATTGCCCACTCATTGCACTAATTATGCGATTTTTTCTTGCTTGCACTTAATTTTGCATCAGATGATGTAAGTTTACGGTACATCTTTACATCACGTCGACTGACGTCTCCGTGTGTTTTTCGCCTTATGTCGGTGTTCGCAAGCGCACACCGCCGCAAGGCTCAGTTTTCTCATCTTAATAGAGCTTTGCACCTGCCGGAATATGGTTATCAACCATCAGAAGATGAAGTTCTTCATCCTCTGAATCCTTAAGATTGTTTACTGCTGAAAGTAACATACCACAAGATTCAATTCCCATCATCTTTCTTGGCGGAAGGTTGGTGATTGCGATCAGTGTCTTACCAACTAATTCTTCCGGCTCATAGTAAGAGTGGATTCCGCTTAAGATCGTGCGGTCTGTACCTGTTCCGTCATCCAGTGTGAACTGAAGGAGCTTCTTGCTCTTCGGAACTGCTACACACTCTTTAACCTTTACGGCACGGAAATCAGATTTGCTGAATGTATCGAAATCAACCTCTTCTTCAAATAAAGGCTCAACCTTTACGTTGGAGAAGTCAATCTTCGCGTTGTCTTTGAAGAATCCGTTGTTGTCGTTTGCAGTTGCTTCTTCTACTGCTCCGGATTTTCCTGCTTTTTTGTCAGAGTCAAGACTCTTCATTGTCGGGAAGAGCAGTACGTCACGGATAGCCGGACTGTCTGTCAGAAGCATAACCAGACGGTCAATACCGTATCCGATACCACCTGTCGGAGGCATACCGATCTCCAGTGCATTCAGGAAATCTTCATCTGTATGCTGTGCCTCGTCATCACCTGCTTCCGCATTTGCATCCTGCTGGGCGAAACGCTCTCTCTGATCAATCGGGTCATTCAGCTCAGAATATGCATTACACATCTCCCAGGTATTAATGAACAGCTCGAAACGCTCTACTTTATTCGGGTCGGACGGTTTCTTCTTGGTCAGCGGAGAGATGGACAGCGGATGATCCATGATAAAGGTCGGCTGAATCAATTCTTTCTCACAGTACTCCTCGAAGAACAGGTTAATGATGTCACCCTTTGTATGACGCTCCTCATATTCGATGTGACGCTCATCTGCCAGTCTCTTAGCTTCCTCATCGGTCTCAACGGCATCAAAGTCAATGCCTGCATATTTTTTAATTGCATCGTTCATGGTAAGACGCTCAAAGGGCTTGCCAAAGTCGATCTCAATTCCATTATAAGTAAACTTGGTGCTTCCGCAGACTTTCTCAGCCAGATAACGGAACATGCTCTCTGTCAGTTCCATCATGCCTTCATAGTCCGTATAGGCCTGATACAGCTCCATCAGAGTAAATTCCGGATTATGACGGGTGTCTACACCTTCGTTACGATATACACGACCGATCTCGAAGACTCTCTCAAGTCCGCCTACAATCAGTCTCTTCAGATAAAGCTCAAGGGAAATACGGAGCTTTACATCCTCATTCAGTGCATTGTAATGAGTCTCAAACGGGCGTGCTGCTGCTCCACCTGCATTGGAAACCAGGGTTGGAGTCTCTACTTCCATGAAATCTCTTCCTGCCAGGAAGTTACGGATCTCTTTAATGATCTGGGAACGTTTAATGAAGGTATTTTTTACATCCTCGTTCATAATCAGATCTACATATCTCTGACGATAACGCATATCCGTATCGGTAATTCCATGATATTTCTCCGGAAGAATCTGAAGACTCTTGCTCAGAAGCGTCATCTTCTCTGCATGAATGGAAACCTCACCGGTCTTGGTACGGAATGCATAGCCTTCCACACCATAGATATCACCAATATCAGATTTCTTAAAATCTGCGTAGCTCTCTTCTCCGATGGCGTCTCTTGCCACATAGACCTGAATGGTTCCTTTCAGATCACGGATGTTACAGAAGGACGCTTTTCCCATCACACGCTTGAACATCATACGTCCGGCAATGGATACATGGATCGGCTGTGCGTCCATGATCGCTCTTCTCTCATTATAATCCGCATTCTGTGCGTCTTTTGCCTGTGCCTCATCCATTCCCTCAGTGTTCAGCGGTGCTCTTCCTGCGAGAATCTTTGCCTCATGCTCTTCGTAAAGAGCTTTTACATCTGAAGAATGATGGGTCTGGTTGTATTTTGTAATCTGAAACGGATCTTTGCCTGCATTCTGGAGGTCAGCCAGCTTCTCGCGGCGAACCTTTAACAGCTGTCCAAGATCCTGTGTATTATTATTTCCTGCCACTTTCTCTCTCCTTAGTTTGCTCTGTGAATGCTGAGCACTTTGTATTTTACAATGCCAGCCGGTGCTTCTACTTCCACGATGTCTCCTACTTTTGCTCCAATCAGTGCTTTACCGAAGGGAGACTCATTGGAAACTTTATTCTGAAGACTGCTGGCCTCGGAAGAACCCACCAGTTTGTATTCCTCTTCTTCATCGTATTCAATGTCCAGAACACGTACCAGGCATCCGATATTGATTTTGTCCAGATCGACCTCATCTTCATCAACAACCTCTGCATTTTTCAGAATCTGCTCAATCTGCTCAATACGCGCCTCGATATCTCTCTGCTCGTCTTTTGCTGCGTCGTACTCGGCGTTCTCAGAAAGGTCTCCCTGCTCTCTCGCCTCTTTGATCTTCTGAGCAATCTCACGTCTCTGGTTTACTTTCAAATCCTGCAGCTCATCCTGCAGTTTTTTAAGACCTGCATAGGTCATAATATTTTTTTTATCCGCCATGTTTAACACCTTCCAATCTATCCAATAAATCTATTGAGTCAAGTTATTTTATCGTACCTAAGAAATAATGTCAAGGTGCATTTCCCAGTCATGAAGGTCCAGAATCAAGTTCCCTGAGGGGTTTTCTGTTCCTGGCTTCGTCATTGCTACAATCAGTCCCTGACTGTCGAACAGTTCTTCCGCCTGTTCCTCAAACTGTTCTTCCCGTTCTGTCACCAGATACAGCATATTCAATCCTGGAACCAGTGTTTCCAGAATTGCCTGCACCTGCCAGACTGGTTCGTTTTCGTTATCGATCAGAACCAGTTCCAGCTCCTTCAGGGGAATTCCCCGTTCTCTCCGCATTCTGGTCAGTATTTCCGAAGCCATCCTCATATATAGGAAGAAACTCTTCTGTTCCTCCGCTTTCTTCTCAGGTAATGCTTCCATCTGCTTCTGATTTTTCAACCATCCGCGAAACCAGATCCACCATCGCATCTAAAGGCACTTCCGACATATCATTTCTCTAAACTATATGTCATAGCCCCTGAATTAAATGCTCCAGCGCTTCCAGACTTTCGATTTCATTAACCCGCGCCCGGAGTTTCGCCGAATTAGGATATCCGGCTGTATACCAGGCCACATGTTTTCTCATCTCCCGGATTCCGGTATATGCACCTTTATATTCCACCAGCATCCTCGCATGTCGGAGAATCATAGCTTTCACTTCTTCCAGATCTGGCTTTGGTTCTTCTTCCCCAGTCTCCATCCAGTGCAGAATCTGCCGGAAAATCCACGGATTACCCTGTGCGCCCCGACCAATCATAATGCCATCGCAGCCAGTCGTCTCCATAAGCTGCCTTGCAGCCTCCGGAGAAGTCACATCTCCATTTCCAATGACCGGAATCTTCACCGCTTCTTTTACCTGACGGATAATGTCCCAGTCCGCTTTTCCACTGTAGTACTGCTCTCTGGTCCGACCATGCACCGCTACCGCTGCTGCGCCTGCGCTTTCCGCAATTCTTGCAATCTCCACTGCATTGATATGCTCATCGTCAAATCCTTTTCGAATCTTTACGGTTACCGGTTTTTTGATGGCTTTTGCAGTTTTACTGACGATCTCTTCCACCAGCTTCGGATTTTTCATAAGGGCAGAACCTTCGCCGTTGCCAGCTACTTTCGGCACCGGGCATCCCATATTGATATCCAGAATGGAAAATGGACGGTTCTCTATCTTTTTCGCCATCTCACTGATGATATCCGGATCGGAACCAAACAACTGAAGTGACACTGGCGGCTCCCGGTCATCAATGGTAAGCAGTTCTTCTGTATTCTTGTTATTAAAATAGATTGCCTTCGCACTGACCATCTCCATACAAAGAAGCCCCGCTCCCTGTTCTTTGCACAAAAGACGAAATGGCAGGTCCGTAACACCTGCCATTGGAGCGAGGATCAGATTATTTTTCAGACTTACATTTCCGATCTTCAGTGTCTGTATCATTCTTCCACATCCTCACCAAGGAAGAACACTTTATAGTACAGTTCCAGTGACTGTAACAGCTCCGCCTTTTCTTTCCTGATCTGCCGGATCTTCAGTTCACTTCCGATATCATCATAAAGCAAATCTTCTTCATTTGCAGATACTTCCAGCAAAAGATTTCCCTCTTCATCAAAGACCAGGGTCAGCACACCGCCAATATCTTCTGTGAACAGCACACACATAATCTTCAATTCATCCTGAATCTGCTGCGGAAGCGCTTTAAAATCTTCATTCAGATAATATTTTTTCTCATAGGAACTTGCTCCGCAGAGCACTACTCTGTCCTGATACATCTGTTATTTCTCCTATACATATCCATACAATCCACGCACGGACACTTCTCCTGCGTAGACGCATACCGTTTCACCGTCCGCCTTTTTCACAACTAACTCACCAAGATCATTGATGCCGTCAGTCATTCCGGTGTATTCATGTCCCGGTTCCAGCACACGGATCTCATGACCGCAAGTCACACAGTTTCTATTATATTCATCCTTCAGAGCAGACAGATCTTCCGTCTTCAGAAATACTTCATAAAGGTCTTCCAGTTCTTCCATAATCGAAGCAATCAGTCCGGCTCTTGCCACCGGATGCCCTGCCGACAGTTTCAGTGAACCTGCAATCTCACGGATCTCCTCCGGAAACTCTGTCTGATTGACATTGATACCGGTACCGATAACCACATAATTGATATAATCGACTTCCGTATTCATCTCCGTCAGGATTCCACAGACCTTATGACCATCTACAACCACATCGTTTGGCCATTTAATTCCTGCCTGAAGTCCTGTCTCCTTCTGAATCCCGCGGACTACTGCCATTGCCATAAGAAGCGTCAGGCGGGAAGCGTGTTCCGGGCGGATCTCCGGACGAAGCAGGATCGTCATGGCGATGTTGGTTCCTTTAGGTGTCTCCCAGGAACGGCCACGACGGCCCTTGCCACCGGTCTGTTCTTCCGCCACCGCCAATGTTCCATTTACTGCACCATCTTCTGCTGCACGTTTCAGATAATTATTCGTGGAATCCACTGTCTCCAGAAAGATACAGTTTCTTCCCATCCATCTGGAATGCAGACGGCTTATAATTTCCGGAGCTGTCATCACATCCGGCACGGCATCTTTTTTCAGCAGATAACCTCTGTTCTTCACAGCTTCTATCTGATAGCCTTCTTCCTGCAGCTGGCGGATTACTTTCCAGACAGCCGTCCGTGACACACCAAAATGATCACAAAGCTGCTGTCCGGACACATAATCTTCTGCCTCCCGCAGGATCTTCAATAATTCTGCTTTCATAATATTCCCCCCATACTAAGGCCGGCCAGTACGACTGCTGCCCACATAAACCCGGTCAGTACAGCATAGATAAGGCTTCCCAGCCGGTTGTCCATCGTCCACTCCCGGGCAGCACCTGATCCGAAAATACCGGCTCCTGCCAGAAATGCCAGCAGCATGCACGGCATCCGGTTCTCCTGATCAGATGCTCCGACAAACCACATGGCCAGAATGAAGAGACTCAGCCACACAGATATATTTCTATATTTTTCTAGAAAACCTTTCATGATTCCTCCGGCTTTTTATGCTCCCAGCGTTGCTGCCATCACAGCTTTGATGGTATGCATACGATTCTCAGCCTCATCAAATACAACAGACTGGGATGATTCAAATACTTCGTCGGTTACTTCCATGGCATCCAGATTAAATTTCTCACTGATCTGTTTGCCGATCTTGGTTCCCAGATCATGGAACGCCGGCAGACAGTGCATGAAGATTGCCTGCTTTCCTGCATTTTCCATCACTGCTTTATTTACCTGATAGGGAAGAAGGTCATGGATACGCTCTGCCCATACTTCATCCGGCTCACCCATGGATACCCATACGTCCGTATAAATGACATCTGCGTTCTTAGTTGCCTTCTGTACATCCTCTTCCAGCGTGATCTTTGCGCCGGTCTCTTTTGCGATTTCCTGACACTGATCGATCAGTTCCTGGGACGGCCAGTATTTCTTCGGTGCGCATGCAGTAAAGTCCATACCCATCTTCGCACATCCTACCATCCAGGAATTACCCATATTGTAACGGGCATCACCCATGTAAACTACTTTCACATCCAGATTTCCGAAATGCTCACGAATGGTCAGCATATCTGCCAGAATCTGGGTCGGATGGAACTCGTTGGTCAAACCGTTCCATACCGGAACCCCTGCATATTTTGCCAGCTCTTCCACGATCTCCTGACCATATCCGCGGTATTCGATACCCTCATACATTCTTCCCAGCACACGGGCCGTATCTGCAATGCTCTCCTTCTTACCGATCTGAGAACCGGTGGGATCAAGGTAAGTCGTTCCCATACCCAGGTCATGGGCAGCCACTTCAAAAGAGCAGCGGGTTCTGGTACTGGTTTTTTCAAAAATCAGTGCGACGTTTTTACCCCTTAAAGTGTCTACCGGAATTCCTTTTTTCTTCTTGTCTTTCAGCTCTGCAGCCAGATCCAGAAGATAAGTCATCTCTTCCGGTGTATAATCAAGCAGTTTCAAAAAATTTCTTCCTTTTAAATCCATGGTGGTGTCTCCTTTTGTATGTATGTGCTTTCATGCAAACAGGCTGGCGCAACATGCTGCGTCAGCCCGAAATGTGTTTCTGCAATGCGAATTACTTCTCTTTCGCTACTTCCGTAACGGAACTTACCAGTCCGGCAAGCTTCTGAATCTCGGACGGAATAATGATCTTGGTTGCCTGTCCGTCGGCTGCCTTTGCAAATGCCTCCAGGCTCTTCAGCTGGATCACCGCTTCATCTACTCCTACTTCTTTCAGGAAACGAAGACCGTCCGCATTTGCCTGCTGTACTTTCAGGATGGCTGCTGCCTGACCTTCTGCTTCCTTGATCATCTTCTCTTTCTCTGCTTCTGCTCTCAAGATTGCTGCCTGTTTCTCGGCCTCTGCATCCAGAATCGCAGACTCTTTATGACCTTCTGCCACCAGAATGGTGGACTTCTTCTCACCTTCTGCTTTCAGAATTGCCTCACGACGTTCACGCTCTGCCTTCATCTGCTTCTCCATGGCATCCTGAATGGCAGCCGGAGGAATGATGTTCTTCAGTTCCACACGGTTCACTTTGATGCCCCACGGATCTGTTGCCACATCCAGGGAAGCACGCATCTTGGTGTTGATGGTCTCACGGGAAGTCAGGGTCTGGTCAAGTTCCAGATCTCCAATGATATTTCTAAGGGTGGTAGCGGTCAGGTTCTCGATGGCCATGATCGGATTCTCTACACCATAAGCAAAAAGCTTCGGATCCGTAATCTGGAAGAACACAACCGTATCAATTCTCATGGTTACATTATCTTTTGTAATTACCGGCTGCGGCGCGAAATCCACTACCTGCTCTTTCAAGGTCACTTTCTTTGCCACACGATCAATGATCGGCACCTTGAAATGGATACCTACCGGCCAGGTTCCGTTATACGCACCCAGACGTTCCATAACAAGTGCGGTAGCCTGCGGTACCACTTTCACACAGGATGCCAGAATGATCAGAATCACCAGAATCAATACGCCTACTAAAATCATTTTATTTCCTCCTTTATCTCCTCCACGATAAGCTTCACGCCTTCGATGGCACAGATCTTTACTTTGCTGCCTGCCGGGATAATCTTCAAATCATCCCTGCTTCTTGCTGTCCAGCTGATATCGGCAATGTCAACTTCTCCGGTCTGCGCCAGATTATTGATCTCTTTCGTTGCTACGGCTGTTCTGCCGATCAGACTGTCCGCATTGGTTTTTACCTGTCCCTTTTTCATAAAGCGCATGGCTGCCGGTCTTGTAACCAACAGTAAAATCAGTGACAGTACCAGAAAGATTCCTGTCTGGACTCCCGTACTCGCACCAAAAAAGGTAGAGATAAATGCTGCTGCCGCCCCGCCTGCGAACCAGACTGTCGTCAGGCCCAACGTCGCAATCTCAATGGCCAGCAATACGATCACCAGCACAAGCCAGATCACTGCAGAGTTCATTCCTGTCATGCATTTTTCCTCCGTTTACTGTGAATGTTTTTATTATACAATATTCCCATACGGTTGACAACGAAAGGATTTATGAAACTGTCTGCAACTTTCCCATCAGCTGCTCATACTCCTGCTGCGTCTGCAGTTTTTTGATCTTCTTCTCCAGTCCCTTCACTTCCGGGAACAGTTTCACCTGATAGAGCCACAACTCTTTCATCTTAAATAGTACATTCCGGTAACCACCCAGATCCCGTTCCAGATAGCCGTGATAGACCAGATCGTGAAATTCCCAGAATTCTTTCCGTCCGGTTTCCGGATGGAGAAATCCCGGATTCATGAGAAATCCCCTGCCAATCATCAAACAATCTGTATCCGGCCGCTCTTTCTGAAATTTCTCCAGCTTCTCCTGATTGAACAAATCACCGTTATAGCATATAGGATTTTTGCTCTCCTTTGCCGCCAGATCATACATTTCCATTCTGGGGTAATTCTTGTACCCATCGGTCTGTACTCTTGGATGAATGATCAATTCTTCCAGAGGATAACGGTTGAAAATTTCCAGAAGTCTCGGAAATTCTTCCGGCTTTTCCTTCCCGATTCTGGTTTTTACGGATAATTTCAGTTCTGAACCCAGTGCCTCAAAGATGTTGTCCAGGAAACAGTCCAGCTCTTCCGGAAATGCCAGAAATCCGGAACCTTTTCCTTTGGTCACCACCGTTTTGGACGGACATCCAAGGTTTAAATTGATCTCCTGATATCCATAGTCCTTTAATGCTTTTCCAAGCCGGATAAATCCATCTGCCTTGTTGGTCAGAATCTGCGGTACCACATAAATTCCTTCATTATGTTCCGGCAGGATTTCCTGCAGCTCTCTTGTCTTAAAATCCCGCTTCTCATGAGTTTCCAGAAACGGGATAAAATATTTATCAAGAGGTCCGTATACTTTTGCATGAGCCTGTCGGTAGGTATAAGTGGTAATGGCCTCCAACGGGGCCATATAGTAATGCATTCCCATGATCGTATCACCTTATTCTTATGTTATCGAAATTATATTCTAAAATCCCCAGTGAGTCAATTTGTTTTCTATGAATACATTCCCATTGACACATTCTTTGATTCATGCTACGCTATTTAAATATGAACAGTTCATTTTTGAATTATCTGGGAGTGAGGTAAAAATCATGAATGTACGTCTGGAATTTGCAAGAAAAATACGATTGGCATACAACGAATACTGCAAATCTTTATGTAAAGAGATTCATATGCCGCAAACAGCCTTTGATATTCTCATGTTTCTTGGCAACAATCCGGAATGCAAAACAGCCCGCGACATCGTGGAAATACGAAAAATCAAAGCCAATCTGGTCTCTGTCAATGTAGATAAACTGGTAAAAGAAGGATATCTGACCAGAAACAGTATAAAAGGAGACCGACGAAAAATCGAACTTCAATGTACGGAACAGGCACTTCCCATTATCGAAAAAGGCAGAAAGCTTCAACAGGATTTTGAAACCACTCTTCTTAAAAACACAAATGAGAACGATCGAAATGGATTTTTCAGGACGCTGGAAATCATCGAAGAGAACCTGGAGCATCTGACCCCTGAAAATCATTAATACTGCAACAGAAAATCCCCGCGGTCCATACCATCGGACCGCGGGGTTACATTTTCTATCTTTATCGCTCTTCCCTGAAGTAGGCCAGGCCCAGACTTGCAGGCGGCTGACTCTCTCTCTTACTGCGGATGCTGGTCACTACCAGTACCACCAGAGTTACCACATACGGAATCATTTTATATAACTCCTGGAACTCCATATGATCCATTCCGGTCGGAATGTAGAGATACAGGATATACAGTCCTCCAAACAGGAAGGATGCCAGAATACTGATATTCGGGCGCCAGATGGTAAAGATTACAAGGGCGATAGCCAGCCAGCCTCTGTCACCGAAGGCATCGTTGGACCATACGCCGCAGGCATAGTCCATAACATAGTAGAGACCGCCAAATCCTGCGATCATACATCCGACACAGGTTGCGATGTATTTGTATTTTGCCACGTTAATACCTGCTGCATCTGCAGTACTCGGGTTCTCGCCAACCGCACGAAGCTGAAGGCCCACACGGGTGTGATGCAGAATATAGGATGCTACCAGCGCAATGATCACTGCCAGATATGCCAGGAAGCCGTAGGACAGGAACAATTTTCCAAACCAGCCCAGTTTTCCTGCAAAGGGAAGGGTCTTGCTGAAGAATCCACTGGTTGCCGTCAGGGTAATGGAGGGAACATCGCTGTCTACCAGTTTGATCAGCGAACCGCCAAAGAAGTTACCAAAACCAACACCAAATGTAGTCATGGCAAGTCCTGTTACATTCTGATTTGCTCTCAGTGTCACGGTCAGGAAACAGTATAAGATTCCCATGAGCAGCGAGCCAAGCATGCAGCATGCCATCGGAATCAGAATGGCGAGGGTTCCGTTCATAGCAGACGCATCCGGCACAGAATGTTCATAGAAGAAGGAACCGATCACACCACAGATGGCTCCCACATACATAACGCCCGGAATTCCCAGATTCAGATTACCGGATTTCTCGGTCACGATCTCACCGGTACTTCCGAACAGCAGCGGAATGCCCTGCACAATGGCTCTTGGAATAAACGCAAGTAAGAAGTTCAACATGATTTATTTTACCTCCTTCTTCTCTGCTTTTTTACGTGACTGCAGCTGATAAGAGATGAAGAATTCACAACCGATGATAAAGAACAGAATAATTCCCGTCAGGATATCGGAGTAAGACTGGTTCAGTCCGAAGTTTGTGGAAATCTCACTGGCACCACGATTCATGAAAATGATCAGGAAGCTGGAGAATACCATGGTCAGCGGATTGAATTTGGACATCCAGGATACCAGAACTGCCGTAAATCCCTGACCTCCTGCAATGGTTGTGGTTATCGTATGATTGATGCCTCCCACCAGCAGAAGACCAACCAGTCCGCAGATAGCACCGGACAGTACCACCGTCCGCATGATCACTTTTTCTACTTTAATGCCAACGTATTTCGCCGTGTTCTCACTCTCACCCACAACAGAAATCTCATAGCCATGTTTACTGTAGTTAAGATAAATATACATAAATACCGTAATGAGCACTGCCACCAGAATGCTTAAGAGGTATTTGTAACCGAATGCCTGGGGCAGCCAGCCCACATTCGTATTCTGATTGATAATTCCAATCTTTCCGGAGCCCTTCGGCACTTCCCATACAATGGTATAAAATGCCACCAGCTGAGTAGCAATATAGTTCATCATCAGAGTGGAAAGAGTCTCATTTGTATTCCATTTTGCCTTGAAAAATGCTGGAATAAATCCCCAGAACGCACCAGCTGCGATACTTGCCACGACCATGCAGAAGATGACTGCCGCATTCGGAAGCTTGTCCCCCAGACAGATCATGCAGGCTGCAGATGCCAGACCACCGATGAGCACCTGACCTTCACCGCCAATATTCCAGAATTTCATCTTGAATGCCGGAGTCAACGCCAGGGAAATCAGAAGCAGAATGGAAATGTTCTGGAAGGTAATCCAGGTCTTTCTGGCAGAACCAAATGCTCCTGCAAAAATAGATTGATATACCTGAATCGGGTTAATACCCGTCGTTACGGTTGTAATTATCGCGCAGAGAATCAGCGCCAGCACAATGGCTGCTGCCCGGATTCCCAGCGACTGATACCAGGGAATGGCATCCCTCTTTACAATATGGAAAAGCGGTTCTTTCTTTTTCTCATTCATGTTCTTCACTGCCTCCCATTCTGGTCATCATCATGCCGACCTCATTTTTATCTGTCGTTCTGGCATCCACGATGCCGCTGACTTCTCCTCCACAGAGAACCATGATCCGGTCGGAAAGTTCTACCAGCACATCCAGATCCTCGCCGACAAAGATAACAGCCACGCCCTTTTTCTTCTGCTCATTCAGCAAGTCATAAATCGTATAGGAGGAGTTGATATCCAGACCACGCACTGCATAAGCCGTCAGCAGAACGGTCGGTGAGGATGCAATCTCGCGTCCCAGCAGTACTTTCTGAACATTACCACCGGAAAGACGGCGAACCGGTGTGTGAATGCCCGGTGTTACCACTTCCAGACTCTCTACCACATGCTCTGCCAGTTCTCTGGCCGGTTTGCGGTTGACAAAGGGAGTCTTTCCTTTCCGGAAGGAACGAAGCATCATATTATCGGTCAGATCCATATTTCCTACCAGACCCATGCCTAGACGGTCTTCCGGAACAAACGAAAGGGAAACACCCATCTCCGCAATCTTCAACGGATCTTTTCCAATTAACATTTCTTTTGTGCCATCCGGTTCCATATAGGCAATCGTTCCGGACTCTACCGGCTGAAGTCCTGCAATTGCTTCCAGCAGCTCCTTCTGTCCGCATCCGGAGATTCCGGCAATACCAAGAATCTCACCGCTGTTGGCAGTAAAGCTGACATCCTTTAACTTTACCACGCCCTCTTCATTCCGGACAGTCAGACCCTCCACCTCGATTCGTGGTTTCGGATCTACCGGGTCCGGACGGTCAATGTTCAGGGTTACCGTATGTCCGACCATCATATTGGTCATTTCCGTAATATTGGTCTCGCTGGTTTTCATATCACCAATATACTGGCCATTTCTCAGGACTGCCACACGGTCAGACAAAGATTTTACCTCGTTCATCTTATGGGTGATAATGACAATCGCTTTTCCATCATCTCTCATTTTACGAAGTACACGGAACAATTTTTCCGTCTCCTGAGGGGTCAGCACTGCCGTCGGCTCATCCAGAATCAGAATGTCCGCACCGCGGTAAAGTACTTTTACAATCTCCACGGTCTGCTTCTGAGAAACAGACATATCATAAATCTTCTGCTTCGGATCCACTTCAAATCCATATTTTTCACAGATGTGTGCAATCTTTCCGGATGCTTCTTTAATATTCAGCTTTCCTTCCAGACCCAATACAATATTTTCCGTAGCAGACAGTACATCCACCAGTTTGAAATGCTGATGCACCATACCAATGCCCAGCTTTAATGCATCTTTTGGTGATTTGATAATCTCTTCTTTTCCATTGATAAAGATCTGTCCCTCATCCGGGAAATAAATGCCGGAAAGCATATTCATCAGTGTTGTCTTTCCGCTTCCGTTTTCTCCCAGGAGCGCCAGAATCTCTCCCTTATAAATATCCAGATTCACTTTCTCATTGGCAACAACCGCGCCAAAGGTCTTCGTTACGTTTCTTAACGAAACTGCTGCTGTTCTGGTATCCATCTTTCGTCCCCTTTCTATATTAGAACCGTTCCGTCCTTTTTCCCTCATATGGCAACTTCCATATGACGGAAAAAGGGCGGCGCGGCGATAGTCGCTGTGCCGTCCTTTGCAAGGCATTTTATTTTAATTAGAATGCGGTATCCAGAAGGTTGATGCCGTCGATCTGTACATTGAAGTACGGAGCGGAACGGTACTCAGACTCATGGAAATATCCGTCGCTTACTACCTCATGATCCGGGGTGTAATCTGCATCCGTATCCACATCTGCTTCATAGCTGGTCATCTCTGCACCATCAACGGTGAAGGTAGCGGTATCAAATACATGTAAGGTACCAGCTTCAATCTCAGCAGTTGCTGCATCGATTGCTTCCTGAGTTCCATCTGCTACTGCGCTTCCAAGGCTGCTCAGTTCAACAGAACCGGTAGCCAGTGTTCCGGTCCAGTCAGCGTCGATCTGGGTTCCATCTGCTACACAGTTCATTGCATACTCAAAGTAGGGCTCCCAGTTTACTCTGGAAGATACAAGGAAGGTGTTCGGGCAAGCGCTTTCGGTGCTTCCGTTGTAGGATACGTTCGGTACACCTGCGGTCTCGCATGCGGTCGGAGCTCCCATGGAGTCTGCATGCTGGCTGATCAGTACGCATCCGTCCTCGATCAGTTTGTTAGCGCCCTCTTTCTCAGCGGTCTCATCATACCAGGAACCGGTAAAGGTAACGTCCATTGTTACGCTCGGGCATACAGAACGTGCGCCCAGGAAGAAGGAAGTATATCCGGAGATAACCTCTGCATAGGTATAGGCTCCTACATATCCCATCTTTGCCTGATCCTCAGTAATATCTCCGTTTGCGATCATCTCATTTAATTTCATACCTGCAGCGATACCTGCAAGATAACGTCCATCATAAATAGAAGCGAATGCATTGTGGAAGTTGTCAAGTCCCTCTGTATGAGCCTTAGTTCCGGTTGCATGGCTGAACTGTACTTCCGGATACTCTTTTGCTGCTTCAATCATGTAATCCTCATGTCCAAAGCTGTCTGCGAAGATGAAGTTGCATCCTGCATCTGCCAGCTCACATGCTGCATCATAACATTCCTGACCTTCCGGGATATTGGTCTTTGTCATGTACTCAATGCCAAGCTTCTCACATGCTTCTTTTGCTGCATTCATGAAGTTCAGATCATAAGTAGAGTTCTCATCATGCAGGAAGATGAAACCTGCTTTTACGTTGGTAACTGCAGCGGTGCTATCAGCATCTGCTTCCGTGTCTGCTGCCTCATCAGTAGTCTCTGCTGCTGTACTGTCAGTGCTGTCTGCTGCTGTGGAAGAACCGCATCCTGCAAGAGTCATTGCAGTCAATGCCATAGCAGTAAGTAAACTTACAACTTTCTTTTTCATAAATAATCCTCCTGTGTCCCCATTTACGGGTTGTCTCTTATGAGCTGAACTTATGAGCCATAAGATCAGTCGTTCTCTTAACACTTGTCAGTATAGGCAAAGATTGTAGGAATTGTCAATAGACTTTTCATTTTATCTGAATTTTTTATCCTGTCCGCATACCACTTATAATGCGAGGTTGTTTTTATTATTAAATATTTCTTATAAATGCAGTCTATCTTCCTACTCTACATTTTTTTCAACGGCATCTGGCATAAAAGTACCCCTTTTATACTTCTCAATTATCTGATATGTACCATTTATTACGTCGCTATGAAGTGACAGATACAGTTTTTTATCTCCAATGATATAAAACTCATTTTTTGCCCGTGTTGCTGCAACGTTCATGATATTGGGATTTTCCGTACCTACCGCCCAGTTTGCCGCTCCAACGCATTTTTCGTCTGCACCTAATACGAAAAATACAATCGGTGCTTCCTTTCCCTGAAAGGTATGTACTGTTCCAATATTTGTAGGTTTTCCTTTTTTATCATATCTCGTAAACCCGATTTTCTTTAATTCCCTTGATAATTGATATGCCACATTTTTAAAAGGGCTGATTACATATATGATATCTTTCGTTGGATCATCTACAATATCAGGATTTTCCATGATCATTGTCTGAATTTTTTCTCTTAAAAATTTTCCCTGTTCCGCAACATATTTATCTGACGCACGCCCTTTGATATCATACCATTCAGCAACCCCCGTCTTTTGATCACCCTGTACCATATTTCCGCCATAAGAAATAGCATTGGAGATGTCAAACATCGGATATTTGCACCTTCTGTGTACCCACAAAGGAATTCCAATCCAGTTTTCTTGGTTCAGATCCTTATAAAATCCATATTGGCTTACTTCATCTACCAACGTCTGCGTCGATGCTGTTTCAGACAAATATTTCTGCGAAACACCATAGTATGCTCCAAGCATATTAAGGATATTCGCATCCAGAGTAAGCACTGGTTTGATCTGCGCCGGGTCTCCCACTGCCATAACATGTCTGCTTCTGAAAATAGCACCTACACTTGCCTGTGGAAGTGCCTGCCCCGCTTCGTCAATAAACAAATGACCCAACGTTTCCTTGCCCATATTCGTACACATTCTTGAAAAGCTGGCAAATGTCGAACCGATAATCGGTATCGTCATATTGATCCAATGCCATGCCTCTGCTATGATATTTTTGTGCTCCAGATAATCTTTTTGTTTACTCCAGATGATATAGGCTGCCTTTATGTTCTTTATATTGGCATACAAAAATTCCTTTCTGACCTCCAATGCCTTAATGAATAATTGTGACTGCAGCCTTCTATATTCTATGCCAAACCATGGATTACTCAATTGTAATGCTTCATAATCCAAATCCAGATTAAGTGCATTGATTTTTAAACCACAAAGTTTCTCCTGAAATCTTTCTATTTTATCCTTCCATTGCTGAATTTCAGTTCTTCGATTTTGTTCCCATTCCGCAAATACAGACTGATCATCTTTGGATTGATTTATCAGTTTCTCGATCTCTATCTGAAAACTCTTTTCCTGTCTTTCTCTTTCAAGCAATCCGGTTCGCAGTTCCCGCTCTTTCTCAATTGCCATTTGAAGCTGATCCGAATACTGCTTATTCTTTTCAGCATACTCTGTCTTACGTTTTCGTGATGAAAAAAATCCTGGCTTTTGAAGCTTTAATGCCTCTATCCCCTGAAGAATCCCATCTTTTTCGCAGACAACCATCTGCAGCTGCAGCGCAAAGTCTCTGGTATCCTCCTTCAGCTGTTCTATTTTCTTCTGAATATTTTCTATTTCTTTTTCGTTTTCTAAAACAGCCTGCTCTGACTCCGTCTTTCTTCTGATTCTCTCGCTTTCAAAATTTCGAACTTTCTCATCTGTCAGTGTCTGTAATTTTTTCACCTCTGCGATTTCCTGTGAAACAGACTGAATACTGCTTCGATAAGCGCAGACCTTGTGATACAGGTTGAGAAAGTCTGAATATATACTATCGTTGGATACATATTCCTGTTCAAGCTCATGGACAACATGTTTCAGTACCGTAACGATATAATCCATGTTATCTTTTTTGCCGCCCTCAAGTGAAAACAATCCCCAGAATTTATCCTTGTCTTCTTTCTTTGTAGCTTTTAATACTTCTTTCTTTCCTTTATCACTCTCCACCCATTCTGTCTCTACAAACGAATTGGCTATCTCTTTAAAATAATCTATACTGACAATCTCATCCTGAAACTCTTTATCTATTTTGTCTAATAATGGCAGCTCATCTACAATATTCTGAACTGCACCATGATTCGAACTGGCAACAACAATACCCTTCTCAGCGATTCCCTGTGGAATACAGCCAATGGAAGCATTCTCCCAATATTTCGTTGCCTCCGTTCCTTTTATGTATTGCGATGACATGGTCGCTATTTCATAGGCCTGTTCCACAATAAGCTCGGAAAATATATCTTTTAACAACGTCGTTTTTCCTGTACCAGGAGGTCCATTTACACTCCTGATTTGCTCACTATCAAAACCAATAGATAAATTGACCGCCACCTGCTGCATCAAAGCCAGCGAGAATTGGGGATTACTTGGGAATCTCGCAATCGGATAATTTTCAGGACTCAAAATACGATAAAAGATCTCAGGATTAAACTGCTCACTTTCCTTTCGACAGTTTAAATTCCTGCGTCCTGCAACATTACCTGTTATATATTTATCTAAATTATGAGTTTGTATCTTTTTTGCTTTTTCCAGATCAGCTATAAAAAAGGAATGCAGATTCGTCGCATCCGATTCCATATTTTTTAGCAACTGCAATCTGCAATTTTCAATCGAAATCTTATTTTTTGTCAAAATTGACACCAGAACCTGATTAAAATGTTCTCTGTAATCCTTACTTTCCGGACATGCAAACATTTTCTCAAACTCACAGCCCATTTCTTCCTCAAATATCCGGAAATCCCGTTCCTTCGGTATTCGTTTCTTTTTTCTTATGTAATAGCTTTCCGTCAAGAACGTCTTTTTCTCATCAAAATGAAGTTCTTTGTCAAAACACAATGCAAAGGAAAATTTATTACCTGATGTGATTTCCTGTTCTGTTGGCGCCAATTTATATTCTTCTCTTAGAAAATCAATCACTTCCTGAAATGGGAAAATATCAAAATAAATAATAACTCCGCTATGCTTATTTTTTTTGAGTCCCTTCTTCTGTATTTCATCTGCCAGAAGAGAATAATAATCCTGTCTCTGCAAATCATTAAAGTTCAAAATAGCTTTGTCCTTTAAATTAATATCTCCCTCTGACAGGTGCTCGACCATGATCCAGGACTCTAATATGTCATTTTTTTTATTCATCAGACCTTCTCCCATTCTATTTTCCCTTATACCAAAGACTCTAACTATATGCATACAT
Source organism: Clostridiaceae bacterium Marseille-Q4143 (assembly GCA_018228645.1). Taxonomy (GTDB): domain Bacteria; phylum Bacillota; class Clostridia; order Lachnospirales; family Lachnospiraceae; genus Hominiventricola; species Hominiventricola filiformis. The sequence goes on along the minus strand of CP073693.1, from coordinate 1,300,724 downwards.
CCTGATAACTAACCCAAAATTACAATACCATTTCCCATAATAAAGTTGAAATAAATGGCTGAAAAAAGAACATGACAATCACAACGGAACCGCATATCAAGTTAAAGTCACTCTGTTTCGAATTCTCCAATACTCTGCCTGTAAAGGCTTTTGTAAACCAACATGCAATATAATAGCCTATGATAGTCCCGAGGATATTAGTAATAACATCATCTATATCCGTCGCTCTTCCCGTAAAAAGCTGAGATATCTCAATAAAAAGGGTCGTCAACAATCCTGCCACGATAGTTCTTTTTACATTTCGGAATTTTTCCCATAAAATTGGCAAAAAGAAACCAAACGGGATAAACAACAATACATTCAGGCAGGCATTTGCAAAATCCGGTATCATATAGATAAATGGAATTACGTTTACTGTCACCTCTATCTTTAACAAAGTTATGTTGGGGAATCCAACCAGTGCTAAAACTGCTGTCATGTAAAATGCAAATACCATATAAATCATCGTTCGTTTCCAGCTATGAAAACAGATCTTATGATATAGCATCCAGAGCGGAATGATAAAAACAGCCGCCGCCATAATTTCAATCAGTGTGATGTAAATTCTATACATTTCTCTTCTCCTTGAACCCCAAAATCCTTTTCATCTATTCTACCATATTGAGCATCCAATCGGCTCTGTAAATCTGATATTTTTTATCATAATAAGTATCTGTAATTGCTCAATATTGCGTCGGAACGGATACCAACAGCATATCTGCCTGCTTTTGACACTATTCCATTGACATTTGTCTGTTTAATCCCGCCTCACTTCTAACCGCCTCGAATTGCACACGGGTAAAATCCAGATTATGAAGTTCTTCCCAAACAGTCAAAAACTTAACTACATTTCTGTTTCTCATCCAGTTCTGAATGACAAGTGCTTTGTTGTACAGAAAAAGGCACTCCTAATGGAATGCCCTAATATAAAAAACAGGGACACTCTTTCAAGTATCCCTACATTCTATCAACATATCTGATAGTTCTCTATTCACTTTCATATTCAGAATTTCTTGTGTAGTCCTACCACAGTCTCGACATGCGGTGAAAGTTACTTCTTATACTAAATAGCGAAACCGTCACCTTTTGCGAAAAGGTTTATACCCCTCTTATGGGGATAGCCTTTACCCCACATTCTAGTGTTTTTTTCAACAAATGGGCAAAGAGATAAACGTATCATAGTAATAGCCTCTATTTATGCATATAACTACTATTTCTTACATACCTCTGTCTGCCCTTCCTGTGACTATCTTAATTTCTAAAAAATAGAGCCAGTATATGGCTTAGCAACAAATTCTTTCAAAATATAATCATAGTCAACAATTGACATTAAAATAACATTTCCGATTCCAATTTGCGGCTCGATTTTAAGATAGTTCTCCGTTGTTATATTATTGCTTTTGCCTTGTTCTATTCCAGTTGCCTTTACCCATATTGGAAATGATTTTAGTTCTCGTATTAACTCACTTGGTTGAACATCATGATACATATTCAAAAGTCTAAACAACTCATCCAAACTTGCTTTAACGGACATTGTCGTATTAAAGTAAAAGAATAGCACTTTTTTCAAATCTATATTTTTAGTAGTCTTTAATGCTATATTCAAATTTTTATTACGCGCATATCCAACTTTGGGTGTTATCTTATTTGGTTTTACTATAACATTTGATAAGGCATCTCCTAATTCAAAAAGATTGATATTAGTTCTAAAATCTCCATTTACTAAATCTAAGAAAAAAGGTATAAAATAATTGACTATTTTTTGCGATGGCCTTCCTAAACCTTTCAAAATAGCATAATCTTTAGCCTTCATTACATATCCATTATTTATTTTTTGAATATACAATATATATGCAAATTGTTTTCTCTCACCTTTTTCCTTTAAAACTAATTTTAATAAAGTATCATATGAACTCTCATCACTTTCCAAATCACATAACACTTCTTCTATTAACTCAATAGTTAACAGCAGTTTATTTGCTCCAACCAAACACTCGATAAAAATACGGTTTCCTTTGCGAGCCTTTTTTCCCAAATCTCCCAACCAACCTGTATCGTATGCTAATTGTATAAATGCATCTCTATCTTTATACCATAACCCACTAAGAATCTTTTTTATTCTCGGATCATTTTTATACAGAAACAAACTTTTAGTAGAACCAATGCCTCTTATTTTATCCCAATTTTGAGAAGATCTATAAAGTGTGTATATTAAATCTACCAGTTGTTCTTCATTCATATTTTTTGCCAACTGAATTATAATAGCTTTGTCAACTTCATGATTGTAAATATACCATTTTATCGCTTTCATATTACCCATCACATTGCATGCAAGAAGGTAATATGTAATATCTTTACTATTCAGTTTTTTTATATTTTCTTTCCATATCCCACTAGATTTATCATAAAATTTTATTTTTCTTGGCTCAAAATAATTATTTAAAGTTTTCCAGATATATTCCTCAACCGTTGCATTTTTTTCACATGTCAAAGCACATATACACCCCAAATAAATATTAAGGTCACAAACGGTAATAATAAAATTTTCTCTATCTTTACCACGTAAACTGTGTGCCATATATTTTATTGAGGCATAATACTTGTCTGATCGACACTTATCTCTAATTTGATTTTTTCTTATTTTCAAGACTGTATCACCGCCAATTCTTCCATAGCATAATAGTAATCCTGGTATGCCTGATGCGAAAATACATATAAATCTTCTCTTTTTTCTAATATACCTAATTGCAAAACTATATCTAATGCATATAATGCATCATACTGAAATCTATATGTATCCATACTTTTAGAACAATACTTCAGTACCTCTGACTCTGTCATTCCTGAATTTGCTTCTTTCTTTTCGAGACTCTCAAATGCAATCATTCTCAAAAGGTATATTATTCGCTTTATATCCAATCGTGCATCCTGTTTTTCTTCTTTTTCCCTTACCAATAAGCAGTTCAGAAATTCAGCGATAATTTCACCTTCACTATGTGGAATTTCCTTCTTATATCGCACAATCTCTATTAACCTCGATAAGATCAATGGCGTATTTATTATTTGCACAAATCTCTCACTTCCATTAATTGAGGTAAACAAAAGTTCTTTCACGTCTTCTTCATCTACATTTTTTTTAATAAAATCTCTCATTTCTTCTTTAGATAATTTTATCAAATTAAAAATTGGCACATTATTAAAATCCCTAGTATCTTGTGGACGATTAGTAATTATAATAAATGTTTTGGGATAATCTCTAAGTAATTGCTTTATCTCGCGCATTCTTAGAGTTTTTAAATTGCCGCCTGCATCAGCTGGTATTTCATTTAAACCATCCAAAAATAGATTGATTTTTCCTTCTTCTAAAAGAGATTCACATATATCTACCCCAATATCAAGTTTATCACATATATACTGTTTTATTGTATACGTGGCTTTTGTCATAACTCCCAATAAAACTAATACGGGAATATTATAGTTTGAATCTTTCAATCTTTTTTTTGCATCCATGTATGTTAAATATTCTAATGTCGTAGTCTTTCCCATACCAGCTTCGCCCCATATCATCATCCTTCGTTCTGGTATACTATTATCTCTTAAGTATTCAACAGTACCTTTTCTCCTCCTAGAATCAGATGTATCATCCTGATATTCGATAACATAGCTACCCAATACAGAAAAATTCTCTTCTCCCCTTATATGAATAAATCTAGACATTCTTTTTTTTAATTGCTGTGTAATCTCATTTAAGTAATTTTCAATATTCAATTCATTATTAATACTCTTCTTTTTCAGATTACTGATCAATGCCTTTTTATTTATTTCTACTGCTCTTAAACAAGTTATCAGCACACTATCCAAATTGGTATATATTTCTCTTCGTGTCCAACCTACATATGTGTGCGACTCACTATTTCTTAATGCATATGATCTTGCTACATGTTCCATATAATTACCATCGCACAAATAGTCCTCTGGCTTTCGATCTAATTTCTTATTATCTGGATTAAGACCTAATTGAGTAATTACATGTGCTAAACCCAAATTCTCTTGTACTATCTTATCGTATTCATCTTCATCAATAAGTAAAATCATTTTTTTCAAAAGAGGTTCTATCTTGATGACATTAGACAAACACAGTTTTATATCATTTATAGTAGTCTCCCCATCAAAAATTTTACCTAAGGAAACATACAGTCTTTCTTCAATACCTACCAATTCCTTTTTTTCTGTTTTCAGAATAATTACTGAAAGCAGTATATCTATAAGTTCTCTCAAATTTTTATTTCTATAGCTTGCATTTATTTCAGCCTCGATTTCATTTCCAATTGTATTTCTATCCATGTTTTTCCTTTCCAACTATTATTTTTCTGCAAGTATTTTTATTATAATCCATGCTATGAAAGTTTCTTGATAATAAAATCTTTTATTTCTTAAACAAATCTATTTTTCCTCTTTTACTGTAATCAAATGGAACTTTACTATTTGCTGCATTTCTCAGTCCCATTCCTATTGCAATACTGTATCTTTTGAATGTTTGTCCATTCAGATTTGCATAAAAAGTAAACGCCATTTTTATTTCATCATCCCACTTATTCCAAAGAACCGGACTTAACACCATATTCTCCGAAAATAAAGGTAAAATCATTGAAAAATAATATTTGATTTTTTCTAAAGGTGCATTATTTATTTGTTCAAAAACTTGGCATAAATATGTTTCTCAGTAGATAAACAACTCAACAGTATGTATGACTTTGTATCCTCTGGAAAAGCAGTTATAGCAATTCGATGCATGACACCTTTTTTAGTATGCTTTATCCTTCTACCATTCAAATCATAATCCGGTGCTATAAATGCATAATTCGCAAAATGAATTCTTTCTGGAATAGTTATTACACAAGTTTCTATTCCATTGTATGTGCCAGACAATATCTCTGAATCGAAATGCCTCTTTACAGGTTCAAACTCTTTCAAGCGTAATTGCGACACTCTATATAAGCCAACCATCTGCGGTAGTTGAAAAACAGGTGGTCTTTTCTTAAAACATTGCTGAAAAATTTTATGTGAAACTTCCTGCTTATAGTATTCAAAAATAAAGGCTTTATATGCATAGACAAATTTCATTGGTTCGCTATTTACATTAAAATCTGGCGCTCCTTTTTCAATAACAGCAAAGGCAATATTGTCATGTCTATCGCAAAAACAAGTTTCTGTTGTAGCATCATTCGCACTAACCTTGGAGAACTCCACCATCACTTCCAGTTCCTCGCCCTCAATAGGTATAATAAGTGGTTGTCGTTTTTTATCCATAATATATACATGGCGTTCAGTCCCTGCGAGTAATGATATGATTTTATTATTTTGCAGTGCATGAGCATTTTTTATCTTACCATTACAATTGCTTTGGTCGGGATGCATACAGCATTTAACCATAGCTTTTCTCATCTGCTCCATAATTTGTACTTCTGGAGGTTTCTTGCTCTGTATAGGCTGCTGACCTGGTTTTCCTTTGCAGCATTCTTTAAATTTTTTTCCGCTTCCACATGGGCAATCTTCATTATTAGATATCTTAAAATATGCTAACGGATTCATCCGACTCACCTCTATTCACTTCAAATACGCTATATATTTTACCACACCCACCTACATCTTACTATCTGCAAAAGAGCAAGAAAAAAAGCCGATCAGGAATCGCTCCCAATCGGCATCTTTTCTTACTCCTCTTCATTTTTACATTCAATCTCCGTTCCGTCCAGGAATACCACCAGCAATGTTCCATCTTCAAAAACCCTGATGTGGTCCAGTGTTTTCAACATGAAGTCCGTATCCATCTCCGTCAAAGGTTCTGCTCCATCCGTGTATTCTATGAACTTCTCTGCCCGATAACCTTCCAATAGATTCTCTCTCTGAAGCTGCTCCGTCCACTGCTCCATGAAATCCTCTCTATTCTCCACCAGTGCGTTCCAAGCCATCAGATAAGCCTTTATCAGCGTTCCTTGCCTTCTCCATCATTCTCTGGAACTGTGGTCGGTTCTCACAATAACCGGATATGCCTTGATCAGCAAATACTCGGATAAATTCATATTCTGGATTTCCGGTAATCAGTCTCTCATAGGTTTCCATCTGATTTTCAAGAGAGTCTTCCTGGCTTCTGCTATATGTGGAAACTCTGGCATAAGCACAAACCCTTTTCTTTTGTAAGACCGAAGCTGGTCGTTTGTTAATCACTTTTACTCGCACGTTACATCACTTCCTTCAAAAAACCTTTTCTGGAACTCCTGAATCCTTCGGAAAATGGCTTGTGCATCCTCTACCTTGTCAATGCACACCACATCCACATTTTTCTTACTGCAAATCAGCATGAACTCCATAAACTGTCCCCAGTTACGGGCAATCGTGGCAGCCCTCATGGTAACCACCACATCTATCTTCTTTGCTGCGATTTCCGCTTTCAGACGATTAAATTCTTTTCTGTTCGGGTCGGCTCCTGAAGCTTCCTCAAAGAATATCTGCAAATCCCATTTCTGTTTTCCATATTTTTCTTCCAACCGCCTCATTACATCGTCTAGATGTTTTTCATAGTCTCTGTCACGATGGTTGACTCTGCAGTAAAAAGCCACCCTATTTATCGTTCCTGCAATCACCATATAAATAAGTACTCCTTTCGTTTTTGGTAGTATATAAATCACTCTAACCCCCTGTAAAGTCAAGCAATTCTGCGGTTTCCACCCACTCTATTTTCACTCTGTCCAAACTTGTCAGGAGACGAAAAAAGCAGACGGACAGAAACCTGTTGTCTCTGTCCGGCTTATCTTTAAACCCTCTCGGTATAATCCAGTGAAATCCATCCCTCACGATTTTTCTGATAAGATTTCAGAAGCCCCCCAAGGCTCGCACCCTTGCCTTCTGCTTCTTCCACAATAGTGAAAGCACCTTTTCTGGTGTACTTACCTGTTTTGTCGTAGTCTGTTCCCGGACCCTTGCGGATGTTCAAATCTTCGATGGATACTCTCACAAGATACGGTGTAAATGTATCATTGGAATAAATCACTTTACCGGATTCATCAAATACGGAATATCCTTCATTTTCATCTGCACACCTCTTGGCATTTTCCAAACTATGGAATGCACCTTTCTGCGTGCCAAAATCTGCCCATGTCTTACGCACACGGTACCAGACTTCCTCCGGTTCTGCTGCCTCGCTCTTAATTCCAATCATAGCATTTAAGATTGTAATAATCTTTGCACCATATCCGGCTCCTGCTGCCCATCCTTTTCCAGCTGGATTTTCTTTCTGTCCAAGCCACTCCACATATTCCGCACAGCCTCTTGCGGCATACTTGAAGCGTGGATCAACGCATTCATTCTTCAAATCCACTGTGGAAGCATAGGCTTTCAAATGCTGAACCTGCGCCCTGATACCAAGCTGTGGTGTATCAAAGGAATTTCCCTTCATTCCATTAGACGTCACTCCCATACCACAGAAATTATTCTGGTCGAGCGTTACTGCAGAACCAGAAAATCCGAAATTACCTGTTTCCAGACAAGACTGTGCAAAGGCAATATCACCACGGACACCCTCTGCCTTGCCTTCTGAAAGGTAAAGCGGAATCATGTCGATAACCAACTGTGCAACATCAGGATTCTTTGCTTTAATATAGGTGGTCATCTGTTCCACGGTTGACACCGCATTACCCATAATCTTTGTAAGATTAGTTTCTTCCTTTTGTATCTGCCTGTGATAAAATCGAATCTATAAGCATCGAAAAAAGTTCATAAAAATTTAGCAATTAAAGGCATTGATTTTTTGCTGTAAATTGCATATAATAAAAACACAGATAGAATATCTGTGCATTGGTTAGAGCGTCCAGTTAAAATGCTCGTTTAAAAGCGGTTAGATTGTCCAATTAAAACAATCGGTTAACAGCAGTGGGTGGAGTAATCCACCCGCTTTTTTACTTTTCAGGAGACTTTATGGATTGGTACGTTGTCGATAAAAAATACATCAATTACCTGACACAGTTTGATTCCCGTGTCGGATATGTGGAATATGGGGAACGTTTGAAACTCCATGTGGGAATTCTTCTTACTATCGGAGATTTCCACTACTATGTCCCTATTTCCTCTGCAAAACAAAAACATCAGAAGATGTCCAACAATCTGGATTTCCACAAACTCCAGGATGAATCCACCGGATATCTTTATGCGGTATTAAATATCAATAATATGATTCCGGTTCCTGATAACTGTCTTACACAGTTAAAGTATAATCAGGTAGAAAGCTTCCGTTCTTTCAGTAATGAAAAAGAAAAAACAGACTATGTCTACCTGCTCCAGAAAGAAAAAGCTCTAATCGACAATGTTCAGGACACTCTGCAAAATAAAGCCATGAAATTATATCAGAAATGCATTGCCAAACCGGATTCTTCCCTTGCTGCAAGATGCTGTAATTTCAAAATGTTGGAAGAAAAATGCAGTTCTTATTCCGATACATAAATACAACCATGATCTTCAAACCTCTCCATCTGCCGGAGAGGTTTTTTCTTAAAAAACAAGAATTCCCCTGCCATCATATACACTTCCCTCGCTACCCTGATTACGGATTGCACGGTCAAGTGCCATAACGGTTGCTACTGCAGCATCAATTTTCTCTGTAGATTTTTCTTTATCCATTTTGATGTTTCCGGCAGGGTCTTGTCTGACATACACGTTGTCCATCGTCCAACGTAAAACCTTATGTCCACCGTGGGCAATTCGCTCCTCAAGTGTCAGCTTCATAAGTTCCTTTGTTGGCGGACTCATATCCTTGTACCCCTGTCCGAAAGGAACAACGGTAAATCCCATTCCTTATAGGCCACTCTGGATTAAAGTTAATGCCACTCTGCGCCATATGATAGACGGGCTTTTGTAGTAATGGCTCGATGTATCTTAACTTTGGAGACAGTTCATCACAAAACCTCTAAAATACCAATCTCTTAAAGAATCCGAAAAAGTGTTTCTTTCAAAATAACCATAAATCCCCTTGTACTGAGGTGTGTATAATCCAGTATGGACGCAGACGCATTCGTTTTCCAAATGAAAAATACTGTCTGCCTTCCTTGGATCACTTTCTGAATTAAAGTCAATAATCTGCTTGCGAAAAATTGTATATATGTAACGTTCTAAAATGGGAGTGTCTGTATTCTTTGTTTCCCGGCTCGGCTTTCGGAACTTCCATGATTCCGGCAACGCCAACCTCTCCAGTTCCGCTAAATGTCCATACCAATCCGGTACATATGCAAATTCAAATCAATCCGGTGCTATCATCTGTTTCCTCTTTTCCTGTGGTTTTCTGTACTCATATCTGTTTTCTGTCTTTGCTTCCATCTCTTTCATCATGAGCCTCCTTCTTGTTTTCTCTTGAAATATAAAATAGGTGTATCGCAATTCTATCGTTCTGTGAATTGCGATACACCTATCAATGCGTTTTTATCCATGAGCAAATTTCAGTAACTTCAACAAACATCGTATTCTGTGCTGTTTCCTTGCTTCCATGTGATTTCTCCTTTTATGGTGTAGTTCGTTTCATCTTATACCTGTACTCTATTGTAATTCATAATATTTACCATGTAGTGTAAACCAGCACTGAGGTGAATTGTAATGCATGACTATGTAAAAAATCTTGCGAAGGTAGTCCGGGCTGCCAGAGAAGAAGCCCATCTATCTCAAGCAGCATTAGCTGAACAAATAGGTTGTGATGAGCGTACAATACTAAATATTGAAAACGACCGTGGTAATCCCAAGTTCGAAGTATTGTGCCAGATCATCGCTTATTTACACATTCCTGCAGACCGTATTTTCCACCCTGACACTGCTACGGATGGGGTGAAAAAACAAAAACTGTTATTGATGCTACAGGAATGTGATGAGCAAGAGGCAGCCGAGATTCTTCCAGCAATTGAATACCTCTTAGCACTCATACATAAAAGAGGTAATTCAAACGAGTAAAGGAACCAGCTAATCCGTTGTGATTCTGGTTCTTTTCTTTTTGTTGCCATCTTCAAATCTTACTCTTGTAAGATTTCAATTATTACACAAGTAAGATTTCAAGTCAATATGTTTTTTCTGAAATTGACAACCACATAAATAGCGTCTATAATATATTTATTACAGCCGTAAGATTTAAGGAGGGATTTGAAATGAGCGATTTACCACAGATTTCTGAAGCTGAATTTGAAGTTATGAAAATCGTATGGAAACATGCGCCGATCAGTACCAATGAAATAACAGATAAATTATTACAGACCACAAGCTGGAGTCCTAAGACGATACAGACTTTAATCAAACGTCTCGTAACAAAAGGCGTTCTGACTTATGAAAAACAGAGCCGAGTGTTTGTTTATACCCCAGTCGTGAAAGAAAGCGAATACATCGGCCAGGAAAGCAACTCTTTTCTGGAACGATACTATGACGGGGATATCACTGCCATGCTGTCTGCCTATATAGAAAATGACAGACTGTCTGAAACAGAAATAGACACCCTCCGTTCCCTTCTTTCCAAGAGGTCAAAAAAAGGAGGAAATTAACGTGGCTAATTTTATGATACGCTTTTTAATATGCAATGTATTTATCAGCGGTATTATCGGAATTCTTTTGATAGCCAAGCGGATATTCAAAAACAACCTGTCCAGCCGGATGCAGTATAATCTGTGGTTCCTGCTCCTTGGGTTGCTGGCAGTTCCCTTTATACCGTTCCGTCTCATCGGATTTCCACAAATCTTCTCGTGGCTTGGTAGCTTAAGAAGCTCCCCTGCTTCCGGCACTGCAACCGCTATGGGAGAAGCTGTGGGAATTCATCCGGTCGGAAATACAGACTGGATGAATGATTTCGCACTTTCTGTAAATAGCGAAACACCATCCATTGCCGGATACATATTATTGGGGATATGGATTATAGGCATTTTTGCAATGATCATATTAGTAATCAAATCCTCACTCCGCCTACGCAATTTGGAGAAATCTGGACTTTCCCTTCAGAACCCGGAAGTACGCAGACTATATCATCGATGTTTGGAGGAAATGGGAATTCACAGAAATATCCCTGTTTACAGTACTGCATTTTTGAAATCCCCGATTATTGTGGGACTTTTGAAACCATGTATTTATCTGCCGATTCATCTGATCTCTGATTACAACGAATCCGATATGCGATATATGCTGTTGCACGAACTGCAGCACTATAAGCACAAAGATGCTGTTGCCAGTTATCTGATGAATCTTGCTGGGGTAGTATATTGGTTCAATCCTCTTGTCTGGTACGCACTGAAAGAAATGCGTAATGATAGAGAGGTTGCCTGTGACACTTCCGTTTTGAAAATGCTTGAAGAGGATGCTTACGAAGATTATGGCAATACACTGATTAACTTTGCAGAGAAGGTTTCACTTACTCCTTTTCCGTTTGCTGCCGGCCTTGGTGGAAACATGGAGCAGATGAAACGGAGAATTATCAACATTGCCTCTTATGAAAAGCCGACATTTATAAAAAGAGTAAAAGGTATGACGGCATTCATGTTGACTGCTGTCCTTCTACTTGGATTCGCACCTTTTATTTCCACATACGCAGCAGACGGAAGCCACTACCAATGGGATTCCTCTTCTGAGAATGTTTCCTATGTAGACCTCTCCACATACTTCGGAGAATACGAAGGCAGCTTTGTTTTATACGATTTAGAAAATGATGCATGGAGCATACACGACATGGAGCATGCCACCTTACGAGTTGCTCCAAACTCCACCTACAAGATATATGATGCCCTGTTCGGATTGGAAGAAGAGATCATTACACCGGAAAATTCGTTCATTGCATGGAATGGCGAAACCTATCCATTTGAAGCATGGAATGCGGATCAGACTTTACAGTCTGCAATGAATTCCTCCGTGAATTGGTATTTTGAATCTGTGGACGAACAGCTTGGAGCCGCTAACATTTCCAACTATATTGAGGAAATTGGGTATGGAAACGAAAATATAAGTGGTGATTTCTCCACTTATTGGATGGAATCTTCCTTGAAGATTTCCCCAATAGAGCAGGTCGAACTTCTAACCAGGCTGCAGAATAACAGCCTTGGCTTCGCCCCTGAAAATATCAATGCAGTAAAAGATGCCATCTGCCTTTCCTCTTCCGATGCCGGAACATTCTACGGAAAGACCGGAACCGGACGTGTGGATGGCCAAGATGTGAACGGATGGTTTATCGGCTATATCGAAACTGTAGATAATACATACTTTTTCGCTACCAACATTGGTGCAGACAGCGATGCTACCGGAGGCAACGCAACTGAAATAACCATGTCTATCTTGTCCGACATGAATATCTGGAAATAAAGAAATCGGGTAAAGGTCATAGTCGTATAATCCTTTGCCCGATTTTTTATTTTCACTTTATGCATAAAAGCGTTTCAATTATCCAGTTCTATACGTCAAGAATTAGATTTATCATTGATGTATTCTATAATTTCTCCAATAAAAAAAGATATCAATGTCCCAATTGAAACAAACAAACTATCTCTATCACCTAATGATTCAATGAAGATTGAAAATGTAAACGTAAAGTTACTATACATATAATCATAGAAAACGTATTTCAGAGAACCTATCAAGAGCATCAACCCGAAAGAAATTAATGCATATATTAGACACAGCAAAAAGCTAATGTCAATGCTGCGTTTGACAATGATTTTTCCCATAAAAAAACCTAAAATAAAAACCCCAATATCAATATATGTATATATAATTAAAAAGCCCAAATAGGCTAAGGCAGCATTATATTTGGGAAATAAATAAAAACAAAGAAAATAAGCTAAAGCCACACATACAAAATATACTAAAAATGGAGAATACGTTCTAACAAACTTTCGCATAAAAACACCTCACTTCACATGTAGATAATCTAATTAAAATCAAAAGCTTATCTTAATTTATTTCATACTCTTCACTTCCAGTCGCTGACCATGATGTTTTACCACTACTGACCACATCTTTTGTAGACATACTATATGCAAATATATCAAGGATCTCCGCCTCTGAGATATACCATGAACCATCTGTGTTTTTCTGACTTCTGTATAAAACATATAATTCGCATTTTTCATTCTCCGAAAGTCTGTCATATACAAGATATTCTATTATTTCCTCATTCTCATTTAAGATAACTCTAGAATTTCCATTCGCACCGTATGATATCATAAAATCACATCCTTCGTCTGCGAAGTATTGTTGATATATAGTACGATATCCATCATATATTTCATTTGTTTCCATTAATGTCACATAATCACAGATCGCAGGAATAGAAATATCATCCTCTTTCATATTTTCCATTAATTCATCCATTAAATCGTGTTGAATGACAAAACCATTATCCTGTGAACTGAATATTCTAATGGTCTTTCGTGGCATCATTCCCTGCGGTCCTGCTCCTGTAACATAGTTTATGATGACAATCACATCCTTTGCACCATCTCCATCTATATCCTGAAATCCAACCGCTTCAACACTATCAAACATTCCTACACTATCATTCTCTGTACTATTATTTTCATAACACTCCGGAAAATAATATATAATTTGATTGTCTTTTGCCAGCACAAATGAAACATCTTCCCAGAGCGTTTCATAAGTCGGCAGATAAGATACAAACTGTACTTCACCCCAATCATTCAATTCTACATCAAAGGATTGTTCAGTTATAACCCGGCTTTCATCTAATCTCTCTCCTGATGGATATTCTACTTCAATATCTGCTACATCTGTCAATTGCTGTATTTCTTTCGTACCATCAAAATATAAAATGACTTGCTCATCAAATTCTTCTTCGCCTGATAGGATCACTTCTACATAGTCCTCATACCATGTAACTTTCCAACAATTACTTGTGATGCTTCCACCGTCATTGTGCAATTCAAAATCTGTTTGAGATATCTTATCTTTGCCTTCCATAAGGATTAATCGTCCACTTGCTGAACCAAAAGGCCAATCTGGTTCTCCGACTGCCTGAAGTGTCAATTCATATTTTCCATCCGGCGGAACAGATGTATCGCAAATTGTCTTCTTGTAATTTACTGTATATGAAATGCAAAACCCAAATACTACAATCACTGCAAGAAGCGAACCCATAATACATAGCATAATTTTCAAAAAATTCTTCATTGTTATAGCACTCCTTTTAATGTCCACGTATATCCAGTTCTTCCAATAGAGAATTTCCGCTTCCCCATGAATATACAATGTAATAACCACTGTCCTTTATTTCTTCTGTAAATTGCAGTGTCCCGTGATCAATCACCTCAATGGGCTGCCTTTCCTGAGTTTCCACTAAATACTCCCATTCATTACTTCTGTAATCTGAATAGTAAGCATCCAGTTCTTCCAAAGACAATTCACTCCTAATTAGGATTGCTCCGAAATACTGCAGCCCATTTCCATTCCCCGTCAGCTTCCCTGCCTGTGACAATGACTCTATCAATTCCGTTTCCTCTGGCAGCGGGATTTCACATAATGCTTTTTCTACTTTATAGGCAATGTGGTTATTTATAAGTGGAATTGACAAACTTCCGCCTATCAATACAACTGCTGCCAATATTCCAACTAATTTTGATTTTTTCATGTGTCCTCCTTTCTTTTCTTACATTTGTAAGATTACCATAGAACACAGCTATTATCAAATCATTCTTTAATCCGGTATTGGTAATCGGGTATCTGCATAATTCCATCATTTAGGATTTCATTCCCCAAATACTGAAAACTGCCATCCTCTGCAAATCTTACCGTAAGTTCATGTGTAATGACTACATCATCGCAAATGACCATGTCGCAAACTGCCTCCACCGTTAACGTAACCGTCCCATCCTCATTTTCTTTGATGTCGACAACCTCCGGCAGAGATGTCCCAAAGAAGGTAGGCGCATAATTAAAGCATCCAAGTCGCACCCAATAATAGGTCTGGTTTTCATCATCAAATACTGCGTAATCCCGTATCTGCTCTGCTGTTATCGGAAGATATTCCATAATCAGACTTTCGAATTCTTCTTTGGGGATACCATTTGGATAATCTTCGGAATTAAATTTTTCTCCATATTTCATTCCATACAGATATTCAAACATCCCGTTATAATCCAACTCATTCAGATTTTCTATATTCCAGTTTGAACACAAAAGGTTATTTCCCTGATATCCAAGACCTCGAACACAACGTTCAGACATTTCACGCTGTTCCTCTGTCATAGGTTTTATTCTAATCAGGCAGCTTCCATCCACAATTTCACTGACTTCCGGCGGCTCTGGCACACACAGCTCATAGCAGAACCATCCTTTTTCCGTGTATTTCCATTCTTTGAGTCTCGTATAAGAAATGTACGAAATTCCCAGCTTGTTGTCAGCATTCCTGATTCCTCTTGTACTCACAACATACATATCCGTTCCATCAAAAATGAATTTCATTCTGCCCAGTCCACCATCATTATGGATTTCATAAATCACCACAGAGCCTCTTTTCCCTTCCTTACATGCTTTCAGAAAACTGTCAACACTTTCATAATTCTCCATGTTAGAATACGTTACCATCGTAGCAATTGGATATCCTGCGTCCTTTACCTTCTTCTGCATTTCAAGAACCGTTTGATCATCCAAAACAACATTGGATGCTATCCCTTTATCTGCAGTTTCATAAATATCAAGATAATGTTCCATCAGCTTTTTACAGTCAGTCTCAGCTTCTTCCTTTTCCTGTTCATCTACCGGAAGATCGTAGCCCTTTTCCCATTGTACTGCAGCCTCTTCCTCAGCATTTTTTATTTTCTCCGTGGAAGATACTTCTTCCGTATCTTCCACAAGAGATTCTCCCGCAACACTATCCTCTTTTCCACAGGCACACACGAAACACCCAATCAGAAATACCATGATCAGTAGAATGCTCTTTTTCCTTAATACCATAAAATCATCCTTTCGTTCTTGCTATTGGCGGCAGTTCCAATTCAATTTGTTCTATAGAATTGCAAAGGTATCTGAAAGTTCCGTCTTCAAATGGCAGAACCACAACCGTATTCCGAAAAGCGAGATCAGAATTATAATCCGGCCATACTCCATCTACGATAAGTGTAATCGTTCCATCCGCATTTTTTGTATAGTCAACCACCTCTCCAAAAGGTGGGTATGGGCTGGCATAAATCATCTCATATTCATAGCTGTTGCTGCCCTCAGCATACCCGCAATGCTCTCTCAACTGTTCTACCGATACCGGAAAATAAGTAGTCATTATCCTTTCATATTCCTCTGCCGAAATTTTCCAATCTTCCGTTTTTAAATTTTCGCCTGTATAAATCCGATAAATATCTTCATACATACAAGGCATCA
Source organism: Clostridiaceae bacterium Marseille-Q4143 (assembly GCA_018228645.1). Classification (GTDB taxonomy): domain Bacteria; phylum Bacillota; class Clostridia; order Lachnospirales; family Lachnospiraceae; genus Hominiventricola; species Hominiventricola filiformis. The sequence continues at coordinate 1,284,296 of CP073693.1, read as the reverse complement.
GTATGTCCTCCACATTATTACTGTCCCAGTTTGTGACAAGCACGTTGTAATTCACATAGCTTAGTCCTGATATGTATTTCTCCGTCAATTCCCGACAGTCTTCCGGAAGCGGTTCTATTCTCCAATACTGTCTCAAACTTGCATGTGCAATCACATATTCATATGCGTAGATAAAATATCCTTTTTCGGTCAGTTTAATCTCAGCCACATTACTTACCGAAGTTCCCTGTATCTCTGGTATACCGCCTTCCTTCCACCGAATTCCTATGTAATAGGTCTGCAGCTCACCTTTCCGATAAATGAAGGTAACTGCTCCAATCAGTCCATCTCTATATACTTCAAATACCGTAACCATCGAGTCCCGTCCATCCAAGTAATCTGCATAAAATGTTTCGATTACTTCATGGTTTTGCATGGCAGTATCTTCTTCAACACTTACCAAACCGCTTCTGCCCAATTGTTCCACCACGGCTTTCCTCTGCTCGTGGGTAAATTCATTAATACCGGAAGAGTAGCTTGGTGCATCTGCAATTACAATATCCTTATAGATTTCTCTGACCGATTCTGCAGCTGCTCCTTCTCCTTTTCTGAAAGGAGATCATCACTGGCTTGCGGAATAAACCAATATGCTGACTCTGTGGAAATTTCCGCATTCTCGGCTTCTTCTGTTTCTGCTTCGCTATTTTCGATTTCTATAGGTGGCTCCCATACTTCTTCTGCCACCTTTTGCTTTTCTGCATGCAATTTTCCCCAACAGAACACTCCGGCTATCACGAAAATCTACAGCAGCAAAATCGGAAGTCCACATCTTCTAAGCAGCCATTTTACATCTTCCATTATTCGCCTCCGTACAATTCTTCCCATTCTTCCAACGTCAACCGTGGTGTATGCCATGTTTCCTCATAATTATCCTCGGAAGGTATAATTTGATTGGATACATATTGTACCCCTCCGTCCTCTAACGGGCGGACCACAACCTCATGAGCATATACCTTGGAATCACCTGCATAAGGGAATACTACATTAGCTGTAAGTGTAATTGTCCCATCGCTGTTTTCTGTAAAATCGACTACCTCTGAATATGGATATTCCGGGTACTCTACTTCTTCGAAGCCTCTCGGCTTATATTCATAAGTTGAATCCTCCGAATAATAGACGGTTTTGGATTGCAGCGTTTCACTATCAATATTGAAATATTTCATAATAACGCTTTCAAATTCCTCTTTTGGAATCCGATAAACTGCACTTGCTGCCAGGTTGTCATCTGCAATATAGGGAACATACTGACCATTTACTTTTGGATAGAGAATGCCATACATATCATAGAAATTCAAAGCCCCGAAATCCTCCTCACTCCAATCCACAATAAACATGTTATTCTGTTCAAAGCCAATCGGGCGGAGATATTTCCGACTCAACTCCCGATATGTTTCATCCAATGGCTGTACCCGCAATGCGGTATGCTCCTCTGCCCCACTCAATGTAAGAACATACAATTCTTCTGAAAACCAGACACCGGAAAACATCAGGTAACCTTCTTCTGTATAATTCCAATACTCCGCCTGATAGCTTCCAGTAACCTCTCTTTGTATATCTCCATTTTCTCCAAGGCAATTTACAATACTACGAATCGTTTCCAAATCAGCTATCTTGTTTTCTTCTGCTGCCTTCTTATAAAGATCTATACAGATGTTTATAATTTCTTCTGCGTTCTCCTTAGAATCTTCTGGAATAGCTTGAATATCAATTACTGTTTCCGAAACTGTATCTTCTTCCGGGGGTGCATCGCTACACCCTGAAACACTAAGCATCAGTACAAAACTAATTACTGCTAAACCACTCTTCCAGGACCAGGCCGTCTTTCTTAACAACATATCCACTTCCTCCTCTACCTTTCACATCTTCTACCATGCTGATAATCAATATAGGACGTTCTACCGTATCTTCTGCTGTAAAAATTGCAAACCATCCTAATTCCGTACCCGAAATATCATCCTTCGATGCCTTGATTTCTGCCGTACCTGTTTTTCCTGCTAAAAGAATGTCATCCCGATGAGCTGCATATCCCGTTCCATTAGAATCATTCACAACCTTCTTTGTTCCTTCCAATACACGGCTTGCTGTCTCATTAGAAAAGGCACCCGGAATCCAATACTCAGCTGTTGCTTCATTCTTATATACCAAATAAGGCTTTATGACATTTCCCTCGTTACAGAAAGCAGAATAGATACAAGCCATATGTAACGGATTCACTAAAACCTGCCCTTGACCGTAACCGCTATCAGCTAACTGTATTTCTGTTTCAATTCCCTCTGAATTAGAATACTGCGACTCTGCCATCTTAATCTCAAATGGCAATTCCTCATTAAAACCAAGTCCAGTCAAAGAACTCTCCATCTCTTCTGATCCAATCTTTAATGCTGCCTTTGCGAAATAAATATTGTCGGAATATATCAGGGCATTCTCTAAAATGACTGGTTCATATGCATGGAGTGTTGTTACATAATAGGACCCCCACGATGCATCCTTTTGCCAGCTTAAGCCTACGTTCCCGTAATCTTCCATTGGATCGATTGCTCCTGATTCCAAGCCGACCGCAGCGGTAATTGGCTTAAATGTAGACCCCGGACACCATACTTGCCGGAAGCGATTATACATTGGCTTATTCTCATCCTCGTTAAGTGCAGTCCACTGCTCACTCGATAATCCCATAATAAAATCGTTATTATCATAGGCTGGTGTGCTGACCAAAGCCAATACCTCTCCAGTATAAGGATTCATGGCTACCGAGCAGCTTTTATCTTCCTTAAACTGCTCATACAAGGAAACCTGTAAATCAGTATCTATCGTAAGCTGGATGTCCTGTCCATGCTGTACCAGGATGCAAGCAAGTTCCTCCTTCTCTTTGCCTTCCGAGTTTACAATATAAATCCTGCAACCGTTCTGGCCTTTGAGTTCACTTTCGAACAATCCCTCCATTCCACTTCTGCCGATTACACTATTGGCTGTATAGCCTTCTCCTGCATGTTCCTCTAAATCTTCCGCAGTAACACTTTGAACATATCCGACCAAATGTGCAGCTGCTTCCCCTAATGGGTATTCACGCACTTCAACATCAGATATCATCACTCCGGGAATCTCCAGCAACTTTTCATGCCTTTCATTCTCCTTTAGGACTTCTTCATCTGGACTGATAGACATTAACTCAATTTCTTCCACTCTTGGAATCGTTTTAATAGGAACAAAAGAATCATCCTTTACCCACTTTGCAGACAGTTTCTTTTCTATCGCTTCCGGTGTGATTTCCAATAGTTCTGCAATCTGTGCGATTGCTTCCTCTCTGTTTTCCAACTTTCCCGGAACGATTCCAACCGAAGATGCTGTACCTTTTCCTGCAAGGACACGTCCGTTCCTATCCAGAATTTCTCCTCGTTCTGCCTGTGTAGTGGAAACTCTTACTTTATCTGTAGAAGTTAGATTCTGAAAAATCATGGAATCATCCCAAACCAACTTATATCCTTCTTCGTCTTTTAGGAAAAGTGCTTCATTCTCAAAGCTGATAGTTCCTGCAACTGTATCGAAAGAAGTCTGGTAGGTTACCGTCATTTGCTCCTCGTCAGATGCAATAATCCGGACAGCCATATTCTGGACTTCTATACCTTCATAAATAGCTGAATTTCGAGTTACAAAATCCTCCTGACTGACATTTCCCGATGCCTCAATATGTAGCATCGCATACATTTCTTCATACTCCTGTTTTGGAATATGATCCATATACTCCACCAGAAGTTCTTCCGGTGTCCTCCAGGCATTTTCCTTTGTTGCCAACATTCCTGCCACGCATACTGCAGAAATTACCGCAGCTATTCCTATAACAGCAATCGCAATCCATAGGAGCCTGCTTCTTGTTTTCTTTCGCTTGTTTCTGCTTTTTCCTTTCTTCATATTGACCTTGTATGATAATTAGGAAGTTAATTATCACACGTTTCCTTTCTTTTAATATCGTGGTTCAATACATTCAGATACTGTGGACTTTTGATTTTGCCCTGTAGCTTTGACTACTCTAAGGAGTGTATTGCCGCTACCTTTATCTGAATTGTTTATAGCTGGATGTTGCCGAAGTAATCCGAGTACTTATTTCCATCAAGTCTACGATGATAATCGCTGGTGGATATCACGGTATCAGACTTTAGAAAGGGAGGTACAACCTCATGATTTACGTAGGCATTGACATTGCCAAACTTAATCACTTTGCCTCAGCCATATCTTCTGATGGTGAAGAACTAATCAAGCCGTTCAAATTTACAAATGACAATAATGGCTTCCAACTGCTGATTTCCAAGCTAGATCCTCTAGACAAGGACAGCCTCATCATTGGTCTTGAATCGACGGCACACTACGGCGACAACCTTGTTCGATATCTTGTTGCTAAGAATTACAAAGTGTGTGTGTTGAACCCCATCAAGACTTCTACTATGCGTAAGAACAACATTCGCAAAACGAAGACTGACAAAGTCGACACATACATCATTTGCAAAACTCTCATGATGCAGGAATCTCTCAGATTTGTGACCTTCTATGATCTTGATCTGATGGACTTAAAAGCCCTTGGACGATTCCGTCAGAAAACCATTAAGCAGCGAACCCGCCTAAAGATTCAGCTGACTTCTTACGTGGATGAGATATTCCCTGAATTGCAGTATTTCTTCAAATCAGGTCTGCATCAAAAATCTGTCTATGCGCTTCTAAAAGAAGCACCAACACCGGAAGCTATTGCTTCTATGCATATGACTCATCTGGCTCATCTTCTCAAAGTGAACTCGCACGGACGCTTTGACAAAGAGATGGCTCAGCAGTTAAGAGTTCTCGCACAGAAGTCTGTCGGTGCCAGCGACAGTTCTCTATCTATCCAGGTAACTCACACAATTCAACAAATAGAGTTACTCGATAGCCAATTAGAAAGAGTTGAAGCTGAAATAACGGAAATCATGAAATTCAATGATTCTGTCATTATGACCATTCCTGGTATCGGATATATCAATGGAGGAATGATACTTGGCGAAATCGGTGATATACACCGTTTCTCCAGCCCCAACAAACTGCTTGCATATGCCGGTTTGGATCCTTCTGTCTACCAGTCTGGAAACTTTCAGGCTAAGAAAACCAGGATGTCCAAACGTGGATCTAAAGTCCTCCGATATGCACTTGTTAATGCAGCTCACAATGTTGTAAAAAACAACGCCACCTTCAAGGCTTACTATGACGCCAAGATGGCTGAAGGCCGGACCCACTATAATGCCCTTGGGCACTGTGCCGGTAAGCTTGTCAGAATCATCTGGAAAATGATGACTGACAACGTGAAATTTAATCTCGATTAAGAGGTCTGGATACCTACATCATAGATTTGTTTAAAAGCGCCCACCAGGGAGCCTTATTAAGGTTACCCATTTTTACCACGAAAAGGATTTATTAATTTCCAGCTAATTTAAGCTTGACTTTTCATTGCTGATATGGTCATATTCTATTTTCAATGTACACTATATCTTCAAAATATTACATTCGTAAGATTTTTAGGCAAAAAAATTTCACTTTGCTTGGTATATCGTACTATGCATTCCTCCTTCCTTTTTATTACATGCGTAAGATTTCGTGGTAAAAAAATTTCGTCCGCAATCCTTCTGCACTTGTGTAAATATTACATCAGTAAGATTTAGAAGTCAAGTTATCTTTATATAAAAAGGCTCCTGCCGAGAAGTATCATACATTTTCGCAAAAGTGATACCTTTTAGCAAAAGCCTATTATTCAGCAAGGTTCAAACCACCCCACTGTTTCAATATTCAAATGTTTCATTCAAAAGACCAGAAAACACACGTCCATTATCTTTCTTTATTATCCCACAAACCGCAGAAAATCAAGGTTTCTTTGAAAGCAGACGAACGGTTTCAATATTCCCCTGAACTTTGATTTTATACTGCATAGCGAAAGTATGCAATAGATTTTCAAAGTGGGTAAGAAATTTCCCCCATCTTCCCTTGATTATTTGTTATTTTTTGCTTCGGCAAGTAAAACAGCTTTTGTCAATGGATTAGTTGTCCTTTCAGCCAAAGATGCCGCATCATACTTGTCATTATAACTTAACGACCTTCCACTTAACCAAATATCTCTTTGATAATCCTGTTCTTTTAAGATTTCAATATCTCTTTCTGAAATTTGCAAATATTCTGGTTTCAAATACGCAAACAGACTAGTGGAAATTTCTTGCTTTGGTAATTTCTTTATTTTGAATCCTTGTTCTTTCCAAGTAGATAATATTATCTTTTCACCATTATAAGGTACTGATTCACATTGTGAAACAAGACTATCATATGTCATCACACGAATATCATTATCAGACTTTTCTGCAAACATTGCTCTTCGTTTTTCTGAATTATCTTTTTCAGCATTTCTTCCAATAACTAATACATATTTAAACCTTACAGAATTCTCGTTTAGAGGAACTCTTAATTTATCTATTTGATGAAGAATTGCTTCTCTATTTTTATTGACATATGCCTTCCAAGATGTAATCTGATCATATGCATGATTAAACTCTGAGTGAAAATAAATATTTTCCTTATCATTTGTAAAAATCTTCTTTTTTGCATCTTCCAATTCAACTAATACAAATTCCCAATAATCAGAACTCTTAGTTAAATATGCAAAATCCGTCACAAATTCATTACCCAACTTAAATTTGGAAATCACACAATTCATATGCAAATAATGATTTAGCAAAAAAGGCATTGGTATGAATATAGTATTTTCCTCAAGAAATTCCTGTATCTGATTTTCTGTATTACCGTTCTTCTCTATAACATCAAAATATTGTTCAAGCAATTTTTCTTCTAACTTCATCAAACTCCCATCTCCTTACTGCCGGATAACTTTATCAGCCAAATTTGTAGAATCAACATATATTCTCCCCATTGTTTGAGCCGCCTTAATTTTGTTATCAAGCATTTCTCTCAGGGTGTACATTCCTTCTGTAATTGGAACTAAATCCCCACCGTCTACCAAAATAGTCCTAAGTGCCTTTCCTGTTGTCAGAGCTTGTACGGAATCAGGCGAAAAACCATTTACAGAAATAAATACTCCTCTTCCATACATCTTCCCTTCTACTTTTGCTGCAAACTGATACAAGCTATCAGATGCACTCCATTTATCATGCCACTTAGCTTCTATTATGTAATGCTCTCCATCATACTTTATTGAGCCATCAATCTGTTCTCCTACAATTTTAAACGGTTCTGTAACTTCTATACCCTCATTTAAAAATAATTTTTTTAGGAATTCCTCAAACAAATATCCTCTTCTCTGTGCATTTATTTCTTTTCCGTTCTGATCTTTTCCACTAAATAAATTTAAGAAGATCTCTTTTAATTCATTTATACTAATGCTGATATCTTTCCGCTTTCTTTCCTGTTCTTCTTGTCTTTGTCTTTCCTGCTTTATTTTGTAATCCCGAATTTCTTGGAGTTGTTTTAAATGGCTGATATTTCTTTTTGCTTCGCTCTCACTCAGTTTGTTCAATTTCTGAAAATAATAAGGATCGAAATAATTCCATTCCGTTAGTTCCTTTAACATACACCTAAATTGTCCTATTCCCGAATCACTTCTTTTTTCTAAATTAGTAAAAATTTTATCTACAATTTCAGCTCTATGCAATTCTTTATATTCACTTTCCGGCATCAATTCCCTTGAGGTACAACCAACTTTTTTCATAAAATCGACTATATCTTTTTTCGGCCAAAAAATAGACAAAATGCATCCTTTCATGCAATCCATTATATCTTTAGGAAATGTAGTACCCATTGAAATCTATCGCCTCCCTACTTGTTCTTCTTTTTTTATTCAACTCCTCATACCCCATGATGCAAAACAACTTTTGCTAAAAAATATCCTTTCGCCAAAATGTATATCTCCTGTTCCAAAAAGCCTATCCCCTGGGGTAAATCTCCGATTATATCATCACTCTACGGAAACAGAAACACACATCTATTTTATTTCCAAAATGGCGAAATCCTTTGATTTATTGGGCTTTTCTAGACAGAAGGCAGACTGTCTCCACATGCACCGTCGACGGGAACATATCGCACGCCTTCACTTTCTTTACTTCATAACCATGTTCTCCCAGCCACTTCACATCTCTTGCCAGGGTAGCGGAGTCACAGCTTACGTACACGATGCGTTCTGGATGCATTTTCACCATAGTTTCCAATGCGGCAAGATCACAGCCTTTGCGAGGCGGGTCGACGACGATAACATCGGCGTAGATGCCCTCGTTTTTATATTTCTCAGGAAGGACTTCTTCTGCTTTTCCCACGAAAAATTCTGCGTTGGTGATGCCATTAAGCTTTGCGTTGACTTTGGCATCCGCGATGGCCTCAGGCACAATCTCCACACCATAGACTTTTCCGGCTTTCTGCGCCAGGAAGAGGGAAATCGTGCCGATACCGCAGTAGAGATCCCAGACGGTCTCATTTCCTTTTAGGTCCGCATATTCCAGTGCCGTCTCATACAGTTTCCTGGTCTGCACTGGGTTCACCTGGTAGAAAGAAAGGGGAGAAATCTGATATTTGATATTTCCAATATAATCCGTAATGTAATCCCGGCCCCAGACAGAGATCATCTCGGTACCCATGATCACATTGGTATTTTTCGTATTCACATTGATGGTGATACTGGTCATACCAGGAATTTCCCGAAGAGATTCCACCAGCCGCTCCATCTTTGGCATAATCTTTCCATTTAAGATAAGACAGACCATCACTTCGCCTGTTGTGAAACCTTTACGGATCAGCACATGGCGCAGAAGTCCCTTTCCTGTCTTCTCATCATAGGCCGGAATCCGGAATTTCTTCAAATGAGCCAGAATCTTTTCCAGAATCTCACGGTTCTCCTCCACACCAAGCCAGCATTCCGTACAGGGAATGATGTTATGGGAGCGGGCTGCATAGAATCCGGTCACTACATTTCCTTCTTTGTCAGTACCAAATGGGAACTGTGCCTTATTCCGGTATCTCCACGGATCTTCCATGCCTATGATCTCCGGCACTGCAAGGTCCGTAAGACCGCCGATACGGGTCAGATGATTCCAGACTTTTTTCGCTTTGAAATCAAGCTGTGCCTCATAGGTCATTGCCTGCAGTTGACAGCCGCCGCACTGGCGGGCAAATTCACATCGGGGCGTGCACCGTACCGGTGACGGTTCCAGCACTTCCAGGAGACGGGCATAACCATAGTTCTTTTTCATTTTCATAATCTTTGCACGAATCCAGTCTCCGACCACTGCATCCTTTACAAAGAGTGCCATGCCGTCTGCTTTTCCGATTCCTTCACCATCTATTCCCAGATCCTCGATTGTCAGTTCGATGATATCATCTTTTTTCATGGATTACTTACTCGTCTTTCTGATATTAGACTCAAACAGCCGGTTATAACCCAGCCATCCCTGATTCTCTCCTGCTGCTGTCAACGCTTCAATCATCGTTTGTAAATGTGCATCCGTGTTATCAGCAAAATTCAATGCAACAGCTTCCAATAGTGCCGGTTTCTTCGGAGAACCATATTCCAATTCTCCGTGATGGGCCAGAATGCAGTGCTTCAGCTCATTCCCCAGTTTTATCGGAAATCCAGGAATGTCACGGATCCTGTCACCAACCATCTCCGCACCGATCATAATGTGCCCCAGCAGCTGTCCTTCATCGGTATAATCATTCTCCGGAAATGGTGACAGTTCATATACCTTTCCGATATCATGGCACATTGCTGCAGTATACAGAAGATCTGCATTAATCATCGGATAATAGTTTACATAGTATTCGCAAAGTTTCGTCACGCTCAAGGTATGCTCTAAAAGTCCTCCCACAAAACCGTGATGAACTGTTTTTGCTGCACTGCTGAATTTAAATGCCTTTGCAAACTCCACATCTTCTACAAAAAGACTTTTCAGAAGCTTTGAAAGATACGGATCTTTCACTTTTGCCACAAATCCGAGCAGTTCTTTATACATTACTTCAATATCTTTGCTGCTCACAGGAAGATAGTCCGCCGGATTATATTCTCCCTCCCGTGCCTTTCTCGCACGCTTCACATTCAGCTGCGGCTGTCCCTGAAACATCGTCACATCTGCCACGATATCCACATAATCCATTGCATCAAAATCTTCGATTCCACCGGAATTCGGATCCCAGATTTTGCTGTCGATCGTTCCTGTTTTATCCTGAAAAATCAGGTTCTCATAAGATTTTCCTGCTTTGGTAAGCGCACTCTGGCGGAATTTACACAGATAAATACCGGAAACGCGTTCGCCTTCCCGAAAACTTTCAATATATTTCATAATTTCTCCTCTTTACTTTTCCAGAACCTTCAATTCTACCGTAAAAGTCAGTTCCTGGTATTCTGTCTTGGATGGACGCTCACATACTACCTGAATGCTCTGCCCATCTGCACATTTTAATAATACAGACATCATGTCCTTCTGATTGGTAACCGGCTGTCCGCTGATTGACGTAATAATATCACCAGGCTGGATACCAGCACGGATTGCCGGCGAATTTAACTGCACTTCTGATACATACACCCCTATGGGAATATTCTCTGTTTCCGATATGGCTGTCGTCACATCTGCTCCTACAATTCCCATGTATACGATATCCTGATTATTGGACAGATGTTCAATTACTTCCTTCAGATCCGATATTCCATATGCCTGAATGGTATCTTTCTGTGCCTGTACTTCGCACTGATTCTGGATAAATCCAATCACTTTTCCATCCAGATTAACGAGCACACCGCTTCCGCTGTCCACCCCTGCAATATTTGTCGTCAGTATATTATATGCGCTGTCATAAAGTTCTGCCGACTGAGATACCGATGTGAGATTTCCAAAAAGAACAGAACCAAATGTTCCCATAGGACTTCCTACCGCAATAACCGGTTCCCCACTGCGGACAGACCTGGAAGAACCAACTTCCACTCCCTGTACCAGCTCTCTGGTTCCGTCTTCAATATCTCCCAGATTGACACTGACTACTGCTAGTCCCGTGTTTCTGTCATATTTTTTGAGCGTTCCTGATGCAGTTGTGTGATCAAAAAATGTAACCAGAAGTTGATCCCCATTGCTGATCTCTGCATATTCCGTAAGAATCAGAAGCTCTACTCCGTTATCACCCACAACCGTTCCGCAGACAGAATTCTGCGTCGTATAGGTTTCGTCAAACCAATCTGTATCCGTACTGACTGCCGCAATATTGACAAGGCTTTTCTCTACCTGGTTTCCCAGCTGCATGAGCTGCTGATAAAGTTTCCGATAGTCCTCCACCTCCATGCTGACCGTCTCTGTAATATAGATCGGAGATTCCTCTTCTGTCTCCGTCACGTCTTCTTCCACTGTTGTCTCCTCCGCCGGGAGCTCAAACTGCTTCACTTCCTGCTTCTCTGTTCTGAACCGCACCCAGGGCAACACAAAAGCCCAGACTGCTACCGCAGCCAACGCAAAGAGAAAACCACAGATCACTGCCGTCGCAATCCTTCTGAGCCAGGGGTTTCGGTACAACGGCTGCTCCTTGATCTTTTCTTTCATAAACGAGAATTCAGCATCTCTGTCTCTTTTTTCCTCTCCCATATAAACCTCCATCTGGGAAATACTGTCGGACTCACTTGCGCTCATTATACTATTTTTTAGAATTGATGTCCATAATTTACGCTTTCCTTTCCTATACAAATGGAGTAAAATAGTTTCATAATGGGAGGATTTTATGAATCAGAAAGCTTTAAAAACACTCGAATTTGACAAAATTATTCATAGATTAACAGAACATGCCGCATCCGTGGGAGCCAAAAAGAAATGTACGGAACTTGTCCCCGTCACGTCCCTCTGGGAAATTGAGCGTGCTCAGACGCAGACCGCCGACGCGCTTCGCCGGATCTGGCAAAAGGGAAGTATCTCCTTCGGAGGTATCCGTGATATCCGCGGCTCTATAAAACGTCTGGAGATCGGCGGTATTCTCGGAATGGGTGAACTGCGCCAGATTATGTCCCTTCTGGAGACTGCCGGGCAGGTGCAGAAATACGGTGCCCACGAGAGAGATGACGAAAAAGCAGATTCTCTTGATGAATCTTTTGAATTTCTCGACCCGGTTCCGTCCCTCTGCTCAGAGATCCGCCGCTGTATCCTTGCGGATGACGAGATGGCCGATGATGCCAGCTCTGCACTCTTTTCTATCCGCCGTTCCATGCGTCAGATGAATGACAAAGTGCATAACACCCTGAATGCCATGGTCAACGGAGCAGTCCGCACTTACCTGCAGGATGCCGTGATCACTATGCGTGACGGACGTTACTGCCTTCCGGTCAAGGCTGAACACAGAAGCCAGGTACCAGGAATGATCCATGACCAGAGTGCGACCGGCTCTACCCTTTTCATCGAGCCCATGGCAGTCGTGAAACTGAATAATGACTTCAAAGAGCTTCTCCTGAAAGAACAGCAGGAGATTGAAAAAATTCTGTCAGAATTAAGCGAAAAAACAGCGGCATATGCAGACCAGATTTCCGGTGACTATGACGTTCTCGTAGAGCTGGATTTCATTTTTGCAAAAGCCATTCTGGCTAAGGAGATGAACGCAGTCCGTCCAGTCTTCAATGACCAGCGCCGGATCAGCATCAAAGAAGGTCGCCATCCCCTTCTGGATCCGAAAAAAGTAGTCCCGGTCACCGTCCGTCTGGGAGATGATTTCCGTCTCCTTATCATCACCGGACCGAACACCGGTGGCAAGACGGTTTCTCTGAAAACAGTGGGACTCTTTACCCTGATGGGACAGGCAGGACTTCATATCCCGGCCTTTGAAGGTTCCGAACTCGGTGTTTTTGGCGATGTCTTTGCAGATATCGGAGATGAGCAGAGCATTGAACAGAGTCTCAGTACTTTTTCCTCCCATATGACGACCATTGTAAGTATCCTGAAAAATATGGATACCAACTCTTTGGTACTTTTCGACGAGCTTGGTGCCGGTACCGATCCGACAGAGGGTGCCGCACTGGCTGTCTCCATTCTTGATCATCTGCAGAAGCAGGGGATTCGAACCATGGCAACCACCCACTACAGTGAGCTGAAAGTCTATGCACTTTCGACGGAAGGTGTTGAAAATGCCTGCTGTGAATTTGATGTGGAATCCTTACGTCCGACTTACCGTCTTCTGATTGGTATTCCCGGAAAGAGTAATGCATTTGCTATCTCTTCCCGCCTCGGCCTTCCGGATTTTCTTATCGAAGATGCAAAGAAACATCTGAGCGCCAAAGATATCAGCTTTGAAGACATCATCGCCGAACTGGAACACAGCCGCGTCACATTGGAAAAGGAGCAGATGGAGATTCAAAGCTACAAAGAAGAAATCCGCAAGCTGCGCAATGAACTCCAGAAGAAGCAGGAAAATATTGATCAGCGCAAAGAAAAACTCCTGAAAGATGCCAACGATAAGGCCGCTGCGATTCTGCAGGAAGCAAAAGACTATGCAGACGAAACCATCAAGAATTTCCATAAATTCGGAAAAGCCAATATTTCTATCAAAGATATGGAACAGCAACGTTCCCGCCTGCGCGAAAAGATTGATGCGGCCCAGTCAAAGAGCCAGTCCACGACCACTGCAAAACCGAAGAAAAAAGTAAAGGCAGACAAACTGCACATCGGAGATAAGGTACGGGTATTAAGTCTGAATCTGGAAGGAACAGTCAGCACCCTGCCAAATGCAAAAGGGGATCTTTTTGTTCAGATGGGCATTCTTCGTTCCCAGGTCAATGTACGTGATCTGGAATTCATCGGAGAGGCAGAAAATCTCGCCGCATCCAAAAGCATGTCGGGAAGCGGTAAGATCAGGATGTCCAAGTCCGCTCTTATCAGTACCGAGATCAACCTGATCGGCATGACTGTCGATGAGGCAATGGGGCATCTCGACAAATATCTGGATGATGCTTATCTGGCACATGTTCCAAGCGTGCGAATTGTCCACGGAAAAGGGACCGGCGCTCTCAGGACTGCCGTTCAACAGCATCTGAAACGCTGCAAATATATCAAGAGCTACCGACTTGGTACCTTCGGCGAAGGTGATGCCGGAGTTACCATTGCTGAATTTAAATAAAGGAGATCTTCCAATATGGCTACCAAACAGAAAATATTAATTGTGGACGATGATTCCAACATTGCGGAACTGATCTCTCTGTACCTTACAAAGGAATTCTATGAAGTACAGATCGTAGAAGACGGCGAGCAGGCACTGCAAGTATTTGACACCTTCCAACCAAACCTGATTCTTCTGGATCTAATGCTTCCCGGCATGGACGGCTATCAGGTCTGCAGGGAGATCCGCAGACGTTCCAACACGCCGATCATCATGCTCTCAGCTAAAGGTGAAGTCTTCGATAAAGTTCTCGGACTGGAGCTGGGCGCTGATGACTACATGATCAAACCCTTTGATTCCAAAGAGCTGGTTGCCCGTGTCAAAGCAGTTCTGCGCCGCTTCAATCCGTCTCCGTCAGAAGCCACACCGATTGCAAAACTGGTACAGTACCCTGATCTGATTATCAACCAGACCAACTACTCCGTTATCTACAGAGGCGAACGCGTGGATATGCCACCAAAGGAGCTGGAACTTCTCTATTTTCTGGCATCCTCTCCCAACCAGGTATTTACACGGGAGCAGCTTCTGGACCATATCTGGGGTTATGAATATATCGGTGATACCCGGACTGTGGATGTTCATATCAAAAGACTTCGTGAAAAAATCAAGGATCACGAGGCCTGGAGACTGGCAACTGTATGGGGAATCGGCTATAAGTTCGAGGTGAAATAATGCACCTGACACTGACCAAGAAATACATTCTTTCCTACTTGCTGTTCGGCATCGGCTGCTTTTTCCTGATCTCCACTGTGACCTCCAATTTGATCATGAAACAGGTTGTCGTGGAAAAAGCATCTGCTTTTTACCAGGAGGGGATCTACATGTCCGACCAGTATGTAGGAAATTATTTTGAACAGCAGAATGACCGGAAAAATCTGACCTCCGTCCAGTCTCATCTTCGCGCTATCGGCATCTATCTGAATGCAAAGATCTGGCTGATTAACACGGACGGCGAACTGATTTTGGATTCCTCCGATGCGTCCGTTTCCAGAAATCATCAGGAAATCCCAGAATTCACTTCCGTCCTTCCCGACGGAAGCTACTATACGACCGGTAACTTTTTTCACATGTTCTCTGAGGAGACCTTAAGCGTTCTGATTCCGGTCTCCCATGATTATCATGTCCGCGGCTACATTGCCATCCATGTCCCGCTGACCGTGCTGACCCACGAAAAAGAGAGCTATTTGCTGCCCTACTACCTTACATTCCTTGCCATTATGGTGCTGGCGCTTCTGTTTGTCATCTCCAACTGGCTGATCATATACCGGCCGCTCCGAAAACTGCGCCGGGCAGCCGGAGATTATGCCGTCGGGAATTTTGAAAAACCTATCAGCCTGGATCGCGAGGATGAGCTCGGCTATTTGTCTCATACCATGGATTTCATGGCAGGAGCCCTCAGAGATTATGACGAAGACCAGAGAAAACTGATTTCCAACGTCTCCCACGATTTCCGGTCACCGCTGACCTCCATCAAAGGCTATATTGAGGCAATTCTGGACGGAACCATTCCTCCTGAACTGCAGGAAAAATACTTGAATATTGTGCTCCGGGAGACAGAACGGCTGACTGGCCTTACCAGCAGCCTTCTGGTCCTCAACTCCATGGATCCAAAGCAGAACCGGCTGAATAAAACAGAATTTGACATTAATACAGTCATAAAAAATACAGCTGCCACTTTTGAAGGCACCTGTACTTCAAAGCATATTACCATTGACCTGCTTTTTTCCGAATGGCATTCTTTCGTCTATGCCGACAAAGGCAAGATTCAGCAGGTACTCTACAACCTGATTGATAATGCCATCAAATTCAGCCACGCAGATTCCACCATCACAGTAGAAACCACCAGCAAGTATGAAAAAATATTTGTTTCTGTCCGGGATACCGGCATCGGTATTCCAAAAAACAGCCTGAAAAAAATCTGGGAACGTTTCTATAAGACAGATCTCTCCCGCGGAAAAGACAAGAAAGGCACCGGTCTCGGCCTTGCCATCGTAAAAGAAATTATCCAGCTACATGGTGAAAATATTAATGTCGTCAGTACAGAAGGCGTCGGTACAGAATTTATCTTTTCTCTCAGCAAAGCAGAAAAAGAGGATGGGGAATCCTAAGATTCCTCACCCTCTTTTTTCTATTGGTATCTTTATACCCGATTATAATTGATCAGGCATCCTTTCAAAATGATCTCTCTTTCTTCCGGTGTCATCTCACCGAGTTTCAGAGTAAATGCATGAAGCTGTCCATCTTTTACCACATAAGCTTCCAATTCTTTTGCCCCGTTTTTCACTGCTTCGGTAACATGAGGAGCAAAGAGATAATCTCCGTTCTTGAAGGGCAGTTCTCCCTCGTCAATAAGGAATGGCAGCATACCCCAGTTAATGAGGTTGGAACGATAACGCTTGGTGGCATAGCTGTTGGCAATATTCGCCCAACCGCCCAATACTTTCTGGCAGGAAGCTGCCTGCTCTCTTGCAGAACCATCTCCCGGTTTTACAGCGAAGATCGTACTTCCCACGCCGAGATTTCCTTTTCCTGCTTCCGGATATTTGGTATGTACCGCATCCATAACCGTCTTCAGTTCAGGTACCGCATCTAAAGGACAATTGCCTGCTTCGATGGCTTTCTGAGCTTTCTGAATCTCTTTTGCACGACCTACATACTCCGGATCTTTTCTGGACAGGGTAAATTCTGCCAGTCCCAGCGGATTGGAACGATAAGAAGAAGTCTCACCGGATGGAATCAGCTCATCCGTTGTAGTGACCGGATCATGAATCTCGGATACGACTTTCAGCACCAGATACTCTGGCAGCGCACTCATGGCCGGCCAATCTTTAATATTCGGACCAAAGTGAATCTCCACGGAAGGATCTGCCACTCCCTTGCTGTCAAAGACACGATTCTCATAGATCTTCTTATCAAAGAAGTATTTCGGGTTGCGGAACTCTACATCCAGATCCGTTGCGGCTGTCAGATAACCCTTGTTGGCAGCTGTCGCAGCAATGGAACGGGCATCCATCAGTGCCACAGACGCAATCTGACCATTCTGCAGCTTGGAACCTTCACGGTTCGGGAAGTTTCTGGTGGAATGACGGATACTGAAGCCATTATTGGACGGCGTATCGCCTGCACCGAAACAAGGTCCGCAGAATGCGGTCTTAAGGACTGCTCCGGTCTCCATCAGCATGGCTGCGGAACCATTTTTAATCAGTTCCATATAAACCGGCATGGATGCCGGGTAAACGCTTAACGTAAATTCATCGGCACCGATGCTTCTGCCCTTCAGGATATCTGCCGCTGCACAAATATTTTCAAATCCGCCGCCTGCACATCCGGCAATGATTCCCTGATCCACATAGAGTTTTCCATTTCTTACCTTATCTCTCAATGAGAAATGCACCTGGTCACCCAGGCTGACTCTTCCGCGGGCTTCACAGTCTGCCAGAATATCATCAAGATTTGCATTCAGCTCTTCAATGGTATACGCATTGCTCGGATGGAACGGCATGGCAATCATCGGTTTGATCTCGCTTAAGTTGACAACGATCATGCCGTCATAATAAGCTGCCGGTCCCGGATTCAGCTCTTTGTAATCGTCTGCTCTTCCGTGAATCTCATAAAACTCCTGAATCTTCTCATCGGTTCTCCAGATGGAAGACAGACAGGTGGTCTCTGTAGTCATAACGTCCACACCGATACGGAAATCTGCACTTAAGTTTGCAACACCGTCACCGATGAACTCCATGACTTTATTATTGACATAACCACACTCAAATACCGCTTTGATAATAGCGAGGGCCACGTCCTGGGGACCAACCCCCTTCATGGGACTTCCCGTCAGATAAACACCTACCACACCCGGCATGGAAATATCATAGGTCTGATTCAGCAGCTGTTTTACCAGTTCCGGACCGCCCTCGCCCATGGCCATGGTTCCCAATGCGCCGTAACGGGTATGGCTGTCAGAACCAAGAATCATCTTTCCGCCGCCTGCCAGCATTTCTCTTGCAAACTGATGGATAACGGCCTGATGAGGCGGTACATACATGCCGCCGTACTTTTTAGCACAGGTCAGTCCAAACATATGATCATCTTCGTTAATCGTTCCTCCCACTGCACAAAGACTGTTATGGCAGTTCGTCAGAACATAGGGCATGGGAAATTTCTCAAGACCTGATGCACGGGCCGTCTGAATAATTCCCACAAACGTAATATCATGGGACGTCAGCTTGTCAAACCGGATTTTCAGTTTGTCCATGTTGTCTGACGTATTATGCGCTTTTAAAATTCCATAGGCAATGGTCTGTTTCTTAGCTTCTTCCTTCTCCGGAACACTTCCCAGCTTTCCGGCCAGGATGGATGCACTTTCCACTGTATCGGCAATGATTTCCGTTCCGTTGAGGACGTAAGCACCGCCATCATATAACTGAATCATAGACACCTCCATAAAAAACGTCTTGCATAATTGTATACAATTATACAAGACGTTTCAAAGAAAAGCAATACCTAACTCTCTGCAGTTTCCGATGCAATTGGAAAACTTACCGTCACTTTGAAAAGATCCCCATCCAGATAAATCTCAAAAGTTCCTTTTTGAATTTCTGTCAGATCCTTGGCAATGGACAGGCCCAGTCCACTGCCTTCCGTGCTTCTTGATTCGTCTCCTCTGGTAAATCGTTCTGTCAGTTCTTCCGGAGAAATATTTAAAGGATTCTCCGAAATATTTTTAAGGGAAAAGGCCACCCGATCTCCATCATTAATCAGATCCAGATAAACCCTTGTATGAGGCATAGCATACTTTTCCACATTACGGAAAAGATTTTCAATAATTCTCCACAGCCGCCTGCCGTCTGCGTCTACATACTGGGGATTCTGTGGGAAATTTTCTACCAACTGAAGCCCTCTCGCCTCAAATCGCTCCACGAATTCACCACTGGTCTGCATGAGCAGCTCCTTTACATCAATTCGTCGAATGTCCAACACCACATTGCCGGAGCTGGCTCTTGACGCCTCCACCAGATCTTCCGTCAATTGTTTGAGTCTTTGGGACTTCTGATCCAGCACTTCCAAATATTCATTGGCTTTTTCATTATGAAGCTCCTCTCGTTTCAGAAGATCCACATAATTGATAATCGAAGTAAGCGGTGTCTTCAAGTCATGGGACACATTGGTGATCAGATCCGCCTTCATTCGCTCACTTTTCATCTGCTCCTGTAGGGCATGCCGCAGTCCATCCCCCAGATCATTGACGGCAGCTGCCATCTGTCGGTTTATAGCAAACAAACCGCTCTCCGAAATCCGCGTATTCCCTTCTTCAGAATTAATTTCCTGTATTGCAGTCAACAGTTTCTGGCGCTGCATACCATCTGTTACCAATAGTGCCAGTACCACCAGATTAACTCCTGCCAGCATGGCAACGGACAAGACATCTTTTCCAGACAGCACCCAAAGCAGGATCTGAAGGAGCAGATAACTGACAAAGCAGATGCTGACCCGCATTACGATACCCGCATGATTCAGAATCACCAGTGCCATATTCCATAAAAAACGTAAAAGCAGTACCAAAATCCAGATAGCTGTTACTACAAGCAGCACAGCTGCTGCCACCATAGGTAAAATATAGGGCTGCAGATTCTGATCCGCTTCCTGGTATTTCTGTGCTGCCGCTGATAACACATCTGCTGCCGGAAATGTAGTATCAATCCCCACATAAACCAGATATTCCCCTGCCAGATGTATATTCCATCCTTCCAGCAGATCATGGGTATTATAGGAATAATAATCTCCCACATTCTGCTGTGCTACACTGATCGTCCGGCTGTCATAGATATAATAACTTCCCAGGCTCTTGAAATAGGCAGCAAATGTATCCTGGGAGTTCTCACTCTGCAAGGAATCTACATTGGTATATACGTTTCCATTTCCAAGATCCCACAACAGATACCTCACATTCGTGGCCTGTGCCGACCAGTTCTTCTGCTGCTCCTGATAAAGAGCTACTTCCCTCTGAATCTGTTTCATGGATTTCACAAGCTGATCTACAACAGCTTTGTATTCCTCGTCGCATTCGTTACAGTACTCCTGAATGCTTCCATAAAAAAGCGGCTTGTACGATTCATTCAGTACGTCGTCCGAATATGATGTTCCTTTCAGACTCCACTGATATAAATCTCCAAGCCGGTAACAGATGCCATTTCCTTTTTCTTTTTCCGGCATCTCGTCATAAATTGTGCCATTGTCCAGATAATCTCTGAGCCGGATAATTCTCTGGGGATCATACTGACCATCCTTTTCCATCCGGCTGTCTCTTACTGCTGCTTCAAGTGCATCATACACTGAAGATGCTGCCTGTTCCTGAAATTCTGCAGTTTCCACATAATTCTTTCCCTCCAGAATTTCTTTCCAGGTTTCACTTCCGTATCCAGCCCGCATACCGGCAACAAAACCAACTGCCAGCACTGCTGCAGCCGCCGCATTTACACATACGACAATCCCTCTTAATAAGGATATATGTTTCTTTTTCATAGGCTCCTCCTATTCCCGGTCAATCTTGTAGCCCACTCCCCAAACCACTTTCAGATAGCGCGGCTCTTTCGGATTGATCTCAATTTTTTCCCGGATATGTCGAATATGAACAGCCACTGTGTTGTCTCCGCTGATCGCATCCTCGTTCCAGATGCTTTCGTAAATCTGGCCTATAGAAAATACCTTTCCAGGGTTTTTCACCAGTAACAGAAGAATACGATATTCTATCGGTGTCAGCTTCACCGGCTCACCTTCTACAGTTACTTCTTTCCCATCGTCATCCACTACCAGACCGCCAATGCGGAAAATATGATTTTTCTTCTCTGCAATTGCTCCAAGCTGCGTGTATCTGCGCAGGACAGATTTTACACGGGCAGTCAATTCCAGCGGATTGAACGGCTTGGTAATATAATCATCCGCTCCGATATTGAGCCCAAGAATCTTGTCCACATCTTCTGATTTTGCCGAGAGGAAAATAATGGGCACTCCATTGGTTTCCCTGATTTTCATAGTTGCCCGCATTCCATCCATCTTTGGCATCATAATATCAATAAGTATCAGATGGATTTCATGCTCCTGAAGCATTTTTATGGCTTCCAGCCCATCATAAGCCTTCAGTACCCTATAGCCTTCCTGACTGAGATAAATTTCAATGGCATCTACAATTGCATGGTCATCGTCACAAACCAGAATGTTCATATTCTCGTATCTCCTTTGCTGATTATGTTATAACATTCCTTTTTTAAGATAGAAGCCGTAATTTTATTAAGATTTTTTTAAGGAAGACAGGTAAAATACAGATTTCCAGCTGTTGCAAACATTGCAGTAGCGTCTTTTCTTCCCATATTTCTGGTTCCGGCCTGTCCCGGAGTCCACAGCACCACATTCTGGGCATCATATCCTACAATAAGCACTGCCTCGCCGGTTCCTGTCATGCCAAGCACCGGCATTCCTTTATCAATATAGTAGAGAACCGTCTCCACATTACATCCTGAAAGAATACAGCTATCCGTTCCAAGTTCCTGATTCCAGATCTCCCACGCAGACATACCCTCATCCCGAAGAGACTGCACATCCGTATATATCTGCCTCGTTTTCAGTACCCGCTGCATACAGGCGGTCAGAACATCTGCGCTGCTTTCTGCAGAATCTTCTTCTCCGTCAAATCCGTCCAGCAGAACTCTGCTGCGGCTTGTTCCCCTGCTCCAGCAGCATTTACCAGCTTTCCACACAGAACCCATGTTATCATAAGCTGCATTGACGGCATCTGCCAGTTTTTCATATCCTTTCGTCTGTCCATCAAAGCTGTACACAAGATAGCAGTCCGTTCCCTGTTCGTCCACTTTCAGTGTCCGGCTTCCTTCAAATAGCACCAGTTTCACCTTCGGACGCTTCAGGCTGCTGTTCTTCATCGTCCCACTATAATTAAGGAAATATTCATTTCTTTTTACTTCATCATATGCAGTTTTCAGACTCAGAAGCTCCGATGTATTTTCATTGGCATACGTAATCGGTTCTGGAAGTGTTTCCACATATCCGCCGTCTCCGGAAGCCTGTATACAGGAAAGATCAATCCGGTTCTGCACAATGGAAAGAGCCGTCACATATTTTCCTTTGGACGAATAATCAAATTCCCGCACTGCCTGTCCATCGGCTGCACGAATAATAATCCGGTACATGGGAAAAATCTCACTTCCATCTTCCTGCACCCGGATATCATCCACACGCGCAGTTCCGTAGATAAAATCTTCCTCCATAAAACCAAGGGCACGAACGGTTTCTCCTGCTGATGCCTCAATCCGCTGTACAATTCCAGTCTCCGTATGCAGAAGACTGATCACGCCATTGCTGCCGTCTGTCCATGCCGCTGTCTGTCCACTGTCTGAAATCTGCACCAGTTCTTCCGGAATATCGTTGGCCAGAACCGTTACCTGGCTGGTCTCCAGATCGATCTGCAGAATCATTCCCCTGCTATAGATCCATGCCTGACCATTACTGTTCTCCACCGCCAGTTTGCCAAGTTCTTCCTTCACTGCCGCATATGGCCGGTCTGACGGAAGAAAAAACTGTTCCTCAACCGTATTCATAAGCGCATCATAATGGCACATGAGCACTCCACTCATTCCTTCATAACGTCCCCTGTTCATATATCCATATACCAGAAAATCCATACTGCCGGACTCTTCGACCTGCAGGATCCGAAAATCATGCGCTCCATAGGTTCCCCTCTCATCCTGACCGTCTTCAAAACCATAGACAAGACTCAGCCGGTTCTGCCCAAAATCGTAGCACCACAGCTGTCCCTGGGAAACGAATCCAATGACATTTTCTTCCTTATTTTTTCTGTAATCAGGCACGTCGCTCTGAATACCAAAAGCAAATTTATTATCCGTCAGCAATCCCTTTCCAGGTGAAAAGATCTGATCTGCTGTTCTCTCATATGCCAGCAGGAACATTCTGGATGCCGTATATCTGACACGGATGGCTTCCCGTACATCGTAGGTCTCTTTCGAATCCGTATTTTTCAACGTATAGGTAAATACAACCGCCGCCACATCTTTGGAAATATCAGTGACCGACAGTTTCAGGTCGCCAGTCTCTGCGACCTGCATATCTCCCCATGTAACAGGGCCGGAACGGGAATGAATATTGACATACCCCAGGCTCTTTCCATCCATGGTTCCGTTCGGTTCCAGATAATTCAGAAACATACTGGAACTGTCCTTTTCAACTGTCACCCGATGAAATTCCTTTGCAAAATCCAGGCATTCCTGCATATGGTTTTCACCCAGGTAGGTGATCTGGGAGTAGTATTTTATTTCTTCCTCATCTCCAGTCTTCACCTTGCAGATCAGAAGATAATCTTTCTCCGGTTCCAGCAGATCCTTCAGCTGTACCGTATAACGGATATACTGTCCATCGTCCTCTCCCTGCAGACCGCTTCCATCCTGAATCAGCCGTTCCGAATCCAGACTTCTCACTTCATAGGAGGTATCCGTGATCTGTGCATTATACTTTTCCAGCGCCAGCTTCAGCACATGATCCTCCTGCACTGCAATCACAGAATCCTTCATATAGCCGCCATCCATATCTGTCCTGTATCCATGCATCTCATTATAGAGGGTCCCTTCCGTTTCCGCATAGAGTACCGGAAGAACTGCCTCTGCCATCGATGTGGTCATATCCCTGTTTCCCACCTGAGTCAGATAGCTGGTCAGAAAAAGTCCTGCCAGAAATGACAGCAGCACACTTACATACTGAATTAATTTTTTCTTCATTTTATCCACCTTTTTGGAAAAAGCCAACTGTTCTCTGCTGAAAACAATCGGCCTTTATTCTACACATTTTCTTTAGTTTACTATCGCTTTGAAAGCGTGTCAATTACTTTTACCGGGGTATACCGTCTCCTGTTGGTCTTTCTTCGGCACATCATCTCCTGCAGCAAAAGTACACCGATCAAATCCTGCACCTGCTCCCATCCCGGTGCGTCTTTTCCGAAACGTTCCCCTTTTTCCGCCCGTTCCCATATCTCCAGGCTCTTTTTTCTAAGGGAGAGCTGATCCGGGTACTCATCATACATCATGCTGCCCGGATACTCCAACAGCGAACATACTTCATCCACATAAGGCTTCAGCCTTCTCGCCATGATCGGATACATTTCCTGCAGTCTCCGGAAGTCCTCTTCATCTTCCATTCTTTCCGGCTGATCCCAAAGACTCAGGTAATTCATTCGGTTTCCATATGGATACAGCCACGGGAACATCCTCTGATTCCATTCGTTCGGCTCTTTCATGAATCCAGACTCCATTCTTTTTACCTATAATGAAGTATATGCTTTCCGTCCGGTAAAAGACACAAAAGGGAGCATCGCCGAAACGATACTCCCTCTTTTGTAAATCTCTTCACTTAGTCTTCTCTGAAACGGATAGTCTGCGTCTCCGGATCCATCTCCTCAACGATTGCCAGGGACTCTACACGATAACCGCGTCCTCTGAGCATTGCTCCGCCGTGCTGGAATCCTTTCTCGATCACAATTCCGATTCCTGCAACATTGGCATGTGCAGCTTCAATGATCTGACACAGACCTGCTGCCGCGCATCCATTTGCCATAAAATCATCAATTACCAGAACATTTTCATCCGGATGAAGGAATTTGCTTGCAACGATAACTTCATATTTCCGTTTATGGGTAAAAGATTCCACCGGAGCAGACAGCATGGTGCCGTCCAGATTGATGGACTGGGATTTTTTTGCAAATACAACCGGACATTTAAAATACTGTGCTACAATGGCAGCAATTCCGATTCCGGATGCTTCGATGGTAAGAATCTTATCAATCTTCACGCCTTCAAATCTGCGTTTGAATTCTTTTCCCATCTCATTAAACAGCTCAATATCCATCTGGTGATTTAAGAAGCTGTCTACTTTCAGTACATTTCCCGGTTTCATAACTCCGTCTTTACGGATTCGTTCCTTCAAAAGTTCCATAATTGCCGTTTCTCTCCTGTTCCTGCTGGATATATTTTTTACATTCTACCCCAGACTATCCAATATTTCAATGCCTGGACGCAAAAAACCCGCGATCTGACTGACCGCGGGAAATTTCTATTCTGCCGGCTCTTCCAGAATTTCCTGATATTTTTCAAGAATCGTTGTCTGGATACAGTCGCGGGTTGCAGAACTGATCGGATGTGCAATATCTCTGTACTCTCCATCAGAAGCACGTCTGCTGGGCATGGCAATAAACATTCCTTTTTCGCCTTCAATTACCTTAATGTCATGTACTACAAATTCTCCATCAATGGTAATGGAGACTACCGCTTTCATCTTACCCTCTTTTGCAACTTTTCGAATCCGTACATCTGTAATCTTCATAGACCTCTCCTCGTATCTCTTATTTTGTGGAGCTTACATGATATATCTGTCATTCTTCTCAATGACTACTTTCACTCCGTCTTCCCCCACATAGCGGGAATTTGCCCGGATCGTATCCCGGCTTTCTACAATACAGTTCTCAATGTGAGTATTGTCACCCAGATACACATCATTCAGAATAATAGAGTTTTTAATCACGCAATTATTCCCCACGAACACCTTTTTAAAGAGAATGGAATTCTCTACGGTGCCATTTATAATGCAGCCACTGGCTACCAGGCTGTTCTTCACATTAGAGCCTGCGTTATACTTCGCCGGCGGTAAATCCTGAACTTTGGAATATATATCCGGATAGTCCTGCAGAAAATGTTTTCTGACTTCCGGTTTCAGGAAATCCATATTCGTCTCATAATACGACTCTACCGACGAAATACTGTTCCAGTAACTGTCAATCTTGTAAGAATAGATCTTCTTTACATTTTTGTAACGGATCAGAATATCACGCACAAAATCGAAGCGGTCTTCCTGCGCACACTTTTCAATTAGTTCAATCAGCTGGCGTCTGCGAATAATGTAGATCCCGCATGACACCATATGGGCATCCGTCGCCATTGGTTTTTCTTCAAAATCAATGATTCTTCCATTGTCATCTGCCTTTACGGCTCCGAATCGGCTCAGATCGGCTCCCTGCGGCATCTCCTTGCATACAACAGTAATATCTGCCTTCTTATCAATATGATATTCCAGCACTTTTCCATAATCCATCTTGTAGATGCCGTCTCCGGATGCGATGACCACATACGGTTCATGGCTCTGTTTGAGCCAGTCCAGATTCTGATAAAGAGCATCTGCCGTTCCACGGTACCAGTAATTGTTCTCCATGGTCAACGTAGGAGTAAAGAGATACAGTCCGCCCTGTTTTCTTCCAAAGTCCCACCATTTGGAGGAGCTCAGATGCTCATTCAGAGAACGGGAATTGTACTGGGTCAGAACTGCCACCTTCTGCACATGGGAATTGGACATATTGCTCAATGCAAAATCAATGCTCCGATAACTTCCTGCTACCGGCATGGCCGCAATGGCGCGCTTCTGCGAAAGTTCTCTCATCCGATGATTATTGCCGCCTGCTAATATAATTCCTATTGCTCTCATGACCGATCACCTGCCTTAATTAGAGTCTCACCGCTTGCGAGTATTCCGTTTGGATAATCTTCACTCTCCGTCGGTCCGGAAATGGCCGTATTCAGACCGATCTGGACATTGGGAGGAATGACGGAATTCTCTCCGATGGTCACAAGACCAAAAGAATATACTTTTGGATTTACTTTATTCGGAATATCTTCCCCTACGCCGAGCGTGCAGTGATCTCCAATCACAACCTCCTCTGCAATGATGGACTTGTCCACCTGAGTGCCTTCTCCCACAGTGGTATTCTTCATAATGATAGAATCCCGCACCACAGCGCCCTTACAGATATGTACATTGGCTCCGATGACGGAATTGATCACAGTTCCCTCAATTGTGGAATTGCCGCAGACAATGCTTCGCTCGATAAATCCATCTTCCGATACATATAATGGCGGAACTGCATCACTCTTGGTATAGATCTTCCAGAACTCCTCATAGAGATTAAATTCCGGGATGATATCGATCAGTTCCATATTGGCTTCCCAGTAGGAACCAAGTGTACCTACATCTTTCCAGTATCCATTGTACTCATATGCGAACAGCCGCTCCCCGTTTTCCAGGCATTCCGGAAGAATATGTTTTCCGAAATCACATCCCGGTACGGAACGCATCTTGATCAGTGCTTCTCTTAATACCTTCCATGTAAAAATGTAGATTCCCATGGATGCCAGATTACTTCTCGGATTTGCCGGTTTTTCCTCAAAATCCGTAACCTTTCCGGTATCATCCGTGATCACCACGCCGAAACGGCTGGCTTCTTCCCACGGTACCGGCATGCAGGCAATGGTCACTGCCGCATTGTTTTCCTTGTGATAATCCAGCATTACCTCATAATCCATCTTGTAGATATGATCACCTGACAGAATCAACACATACTCCGGATTGTAGGTATCAATATAATCGATATTCTGATAAATGGCATTGGCCGTACCGGAATACCAGTCACTTCCGGCACTTCTCTCATAGGGTGAAAGAATCGTCACACCTCCATTATTCCGATCCAGATCCCACGGCATTCCGATTCCGATATGCGTATTCAATCTCAACGGTTGGTACTGTGTCAGTACTCCAACTGTATCAATACCTGAATTGATACAGTTGCTTAACGGGAAGTCGATAATGCGGTACTTTCCTCCAAAAGCAACTGCCGGTTTGGCAACTTTGGACGTAAGCACCCCGAGACGGCTTCCCTGCCCGCCAGCTAAAAGCATGGCAATCATTTCTTTTTTTATCACGCTATCACCTCTTGCTGCATAGAAAAACATGTTTTGATGTGGTTATTATAGCACACTTTTTATAAGTGGTGAACATTTTTCACCAAAATCATTCTTTATTTTTTCATATTTTGTGATGTTTTTTATCTTTTCTTACATCCCCCCACTTTTGCTTCGTCATTTTTTACATTCTCTTTGTTTATTTTTTGTCAGCTTTTACAAACCGTTGCTTTTTCATTTAAATAGGATATAATGTAAAATAAAAACGCAGAAAGGCTGAATTTTCATGTATCAGATAAACTTTAAAGAGCCATGCCATATACATTTTATAGGCATCGGCGGCATCAGTATGAGTGGTCTTGCGGAAATTCTTCTGAAGGAAGGATTTACCGTATCCGGTTCTGATTCTCAGGAATCCGATCTTACCAGACACCTGATCTCCAAAGGAGCGCAGATCTTTTACGGTCAAAAAGCTTCCAATATTATTCCGGGCATTGATGTGGTCGTCTACACGGCTGCCATTCATCCTGACAATCCGGAATTTGCAGAAGCCGCACGCCAGTCTCTTCCCATGCTGACCCGTGCAGAACTGCTGGGTCAGATTATGAAAAACTACAAAACGTCCATTGGTGTATCCGGAACCCACGGAAAGACCACAACCACTTCCATGCTGTCCATGATCCTCATGGAGAGCCAGAAGGATCCTACAATCTCCGTAGGCGGTATTCTTCCGGAGATCGGCGGAAATATCCGCGTGGGCCATTCTGATACATTTCTGACTGAAGCCTGCGAGTACACCAACAGCTTCCTGTCCTTCTTTCCGACAGTGGCAGTGATCCTGAATATTGAAGAAGACCATATGGATTTCTTCAAAGATCTCGCGGATATTCGTCATTCCTTCCACCGCTTTGCCGGACTTCTCCCGGACGATGGACTTCTGGTTTTAAACAGCCAGATCGAGCACCCGGAGGAAATTACCGACGGTATCAAAGGCCGAACTGTCACCTATGGTATGAACGGAACGGAAGACTACACTGCAAAAGAAATTTCCTATGACGAGAAAGGATGTGCTTCTTTCCGCCTATTCCATCATGGTGAAGATCTCGGCATGATTACTCTTCATGTCCCAGGTATCCATAATGTCTCCAATGCACTGGCTGCACTGGCCACTTCCCTGGAACTTGGCATTGACGCTGACACTGCTGCCAGAGGTCTCTCCATGTTCCACGGCACGAACCGTCGTTTCCAGTACAAGGGTGAGGTAAACGGTTTCACCATCATCGATGATTACGCACATCATCCGACAGAGATCGAAGCCACCTTAAAAGCAGCTGCCAACTATCCACACCGGGAACTGTGGTGTGTCTTCCAGCCCCATACCTATACCAGAACCAAAGCATTCCTTACGCAGTTTGCGCAGGCCCTTTCCCATGCGGACCACATCGTTCTCGCTGATATTTATGCAGCCAGAGAGACCGATACCCTGGGGATCAGCTCTCAGACATTACAGGCGGAAATCGAAAAACTTGGAAAACCCTGCTATTATTTCCCAACATTTGAGGAAATTGAGAAATTTTTATTGAAAAAATGTATGCACGGGGACCTGTTGATAACTATGGGTGCCGGAGATGTGCTGAAAATAGGGGAAAATCTGCTTTCCAGATAAAGTTATCCACATTATCCACATGTTTATCAACATAATAAGTTGCATAAGCATGTGGATTTTTTCGTGGATAAGACATTTACATAATATTCCTGACACCGATCTGTCAAATTCCCTGTTTTCGTTGAATTTCCTGTATTTTTTTGTCGAAACAGGTTTCCAATAATGAAAACTGTCCACCAGGTTATCCACATTATCCACATTCTTATTCCACATCGGTTTTCCATATCCACTGTCAGTTTCCCACCTATTTTCTTTTCCCGGGAGCTGTGCTATACTCCGTATAGAGTAGGAGTATAAAAAAATGAGTGATTTTGTATTAAAGACCGACGGTACACCGGGAGTTACCAGTGTGTCCAATCTTTTTCTGGATTATTATATGCCGGGTGCAAACGGAGAATACGTGAAAGTGTATCTCTACCTTCTGCGCGCCCTGAACTGTCCGGATATTTCTCTGTCCGTAGCCGGTCTTGCCGATGTCATGGATAAAACAGAAAGCGATATTTTACGCGCTTTAAAATATTGGGAAAAACAGGGCATCCTGTCTCTGGAATGCGACGATGCCAACACCCTTCAGGGAATTTATCTCTGTACCATTCCTGACCCGGTAGCAAAAAAATCAGAGGCGAATGCCACCGTCTCTCTCCGCCAGGAGAAAGAAGCTCCCGCGCCAAAATCTTACAGCCCGGAAGAGCTCAATGCCTTCGCGCAGCAGTCAGAATGCCGGCAGCTTCTCTTTGTGTGCAACCAGTACCTTGGAAAAACACTGTCTCCTTCGGAGATTGAGACCATTCTCTATTTTTATGACCAGCTTCATTTCTCTGCTGATCTGATCGAATATCTGGTAGAGTACTGTGTCTGTAAAGGCAGCAAAAGTATCCACTATATCCGCACGGTAGGGCTTGCATGGGCAGAGGCAGGCATCTCTACGGTGGGGCAGGCGAAGGAACGTACCACCACTTACCGGAGAAATACCTTTGCCATCATGAAGGCCTTCGGCATCAATGACCGGAATCCGGTGGATCCGGAGCTTTCCTACATTGAAAAGTGGCTGAACACCTATGACTTTACCCTGGATCTGGTACTGGAGGCATGCAGACGAACCATGGAGCGGCTTCACAAGCCAAACTTTGAGTATGCCGACCGCATTCTTACCCGATGGTCGGATCAGAAGGTACATAATATGAACGATGTACTGGCGCTGGATCAGGAACATCAGAAAAAAGCAGCACGCAGAGCACCTGCATCCCAGGCCCGCTCCACCGGCTTCACTAATTTCCAGCAACGTGATTATGATTTCGACGAGCTGGAGAAACAGCTCCTGGAAAGCCAGCACTGAGTCTGAAAAAGGAGGGCTGATCCCATGGCACTGACCAACAGTCAATACGATACCATCATGCGGGGATATGACCGCAGACAATATGAAAATTACCGCAGGCAGTGCGCCCGGACCGACGAGATCTACGAAAAGTTTCCTCGGATCAGAGAGATTCAGGAAGCTATGTCTGCCTGCAGCATCCGCCAGGCGGAACGACTTTTTGACGAAGAACCGGATGCTCTGGAGATACTCCGTCAGGAACTGTCCTCCCTGCGGGCAGAAAAAGAACAGATCCTGAAAAAAGCAGGTTATCCCGTGGATTATATGGAAATGCAGTATACCTGTCCAGACTGTAAGGACACCGGATATGTCGGCCAGAAAAAATGCCACTGCTTCCGGCAGAAAGAGATCGAACTTCTCTATTCTTCCTCAAGACTTCAATCTGTGTTGGAAAAAGAGAACTTTTCCACCCTGTCCTATGACGTCTATGATGAGACACAGAGGACTTCCATGCCGCCCATCATCCGGACCTGTCAGGAATATGCCCTGAACTTCAGGAAAGACGGAAAGAGCATGCTTTTCTACGGTTCTGTCGGAACCGGAAAGACATTTCTCTCTAACTGCATTGCCAAAGAACTGCTGGACAAAGGATTTTCCGTCATCTATTTTACATCTTTCCAGCTGTTTGAACTGCTCTCTGGTGCCATATCCGGCGGTTCTGAAAATTTCCGCCAGGCTTACGAGCCGCTTCTGGAAAGTGACCTTCTGATTTTAGATGACATGGGAACCGAGCTTTCCAATACCTTTACGGTATCCAAGCTGTTCCAGATACTGAACGAACGGATGCTGGCAGGGAAATCGACCATCATTTCCACCAACCTCTCCCTGCAGGATTTCCGGGATATTTACAGCGAACGTGTCTTCTCCCGTATCACCAGTTCCTATACACTTCTGAAGTTTACGGGCAGTGATATCCGAATTCGGAGAAAAATCGCAGGTTCCCACTGAAAGTCCTTGACGTTGGCTTACTGCTGATGGTATGGTCTTACTGAGATATTTATTATTATATTGTATTTAAATTGCATCTTATTATATGGAGGATTACATCATGAATATTCAGCGCAGTGAACGGGTTCTGGAAACGATTCCCGTTGGCTCTCTCGGCATCATTGCACTGCCGAGCTGTAAAAATCTTGGAAAAAGAGTGGACGATTACCTGGTGCAGTGGCGTCACGAAAGCGCTAATCAGCACAAAGATAATATCGTATTCCAGGGATACGAACAAGAGTCTTATCTCCTGAACGCAAAGGTACCCCGTTTTGGTTCCGGCGAGGCAAAAGGAATTGTGCAGGAATCTGTCCGTGGACGTGATCTGTACCTGATGGTTGATGTATGTAACTACAGTCTTACTTATTCTCTGTGCGGACATGAGAACCATATGTCCCCGGACGACCATTATCAGGATCTGAAACGTATCATCGCCGCATGTGGAGGAAAAGCAAGAAGAATCACCGTCATCATGCCGTTCCTGTACGAAAGTCGCCAGCACAAGCGTTCCGCAAGAGAGTCTCTTGACTGCGCACTTGCTCTCCAGGAGCTGACCAAGATGGGCGTTGACAATATTATTACTTTTGACGCTCACGACCCGCGTGTCCAGAATGCGATCCCGCTGTCAGGTTTTGAAACCGTACAGCCTGCTTACCAGTTCATCAAAGCACTGCTCACCAACGTCCGCGATATCAAGGTAGACAGTGAACATCTGATGGTGATCAGCCCGGATGAAGGCGGCATGGGCCGTGCTGTTTATCTGGCAAATGTTCTCGGTATTGATATGGGTATGTTTTACAAACGACGTGACTATGCACGCATCGTCAACGGACGCAACCCCATCGTTGCCCATGAGTTCCTCGGCAGCAACGTAGCCGGCAAAGATGTTGTCGTTATAGACGATATGATCTCCTCCGGCGAGAGCATGATCGACGTAGCCCGCCAGCTGAAAGCACTGCATGCGAATCGAATTTTCCTGTATTCCACCTTTGGTCTTTTCACCAACGGAATGGAAAAATTTGACGAAGCATATAAAGAGGGACTTTTTGATCGTCTGTTTACCACTAACCTGGTGTACCAGTCACCGGAACTTCTTTCCAGAGAATATTACATTTCCTGTGACATGAGCAAATATATCGCCCTTTTAATTGATACCTTGAATCACGATGCTTCCATCAGCGATCTTCTGGATCCGTTTGAGAGAATCCATCGTTTTCTGGAAAAATATAAAGGCGGTCGACTGTAAAATAATATTCACCCTGGCCGTTTCATACGGTCAGGTTTTTTTTGTAAGGAGAAGCATTACTAATGAAAAATTTCCTCTTTATTTCTCCTGCATTCCCCGGAAATTATGAAAATTTCTGCGTCGCCCTGAAAAATGACGGCGTCAATGTCCTCGGAATCGGAGACACCCCCTACGATGAACTTTCCCCCGTCTTAAAATCTGCCCTGACAGAGTATTACCGGGTGGATAATATGAAAAACTATGACGAAATGTTCCGTGCAGTAGCGTTTCTTTCTTTCCACCATGGAAAAATTGACTGGCTGGAAAGTAATAATGAGTACTGGCTCACTCAGGATGCACGACTGCGGGAAGATTTCCATATCACGACTGGTCTACAGCCGAAGGATATGGCGCTGATCAAGCAAAAATCCCGCATGAAGGAAGGTTATAAAAAAGCTGGAATTCCAACTGCCCGTTTTCATATGGTGCAGGATCAGGCCAGCGCGGAAACTTTTATCAAAGAAGTCGGTTATCCGGTCATCGTAAAACCAGACTGCGGCGTCGGTGCCTGTGATACCTGGAAACTGGAAAATGAGAAAGATCTGACCGATTTCTTCCGCAATCTCCCATCGGTACCCTATATCATGGAAGAACTGGTGCCCGGCGAGATCTGTTCCTATGACGCTATCGTAAACAGTAAGGGAACCGTACTCTTCGAAACTGGTAACATTACACCGATCTCCATCATGGATAGCGTCAACCAGCATGGTTCCATCCGATTCTATATTGTAGACCAGGTAGCTGATGATCTCATAGCTGCCGGAAAAGCCTGCCTGAAAGCATTCCGGGTAAAAAGCCGCTTTGTCCATCTGGAATTTTTCCGTCTGACACAAGATCATGCCTATCTCGGAAAAAAAGGTCAGATTGTGGGGTTGGAGGTCAATATGCGTCCATCTGGAGGTCCGACTCCCGATATGGTGAACTTTGCCTACAGTACCAATTGTTATCAGCATTATGCCGATATGATGGTCTACGACAAACTCCGGCATCAGACCAAAGCCACACGCTGCTTCTGTGCCTACGTAGGCCGCTGGAAAGAGCTTCATTATCTGCACTCCCATGAAGAAATTCTGGACGTCTGGAAAGCCGATCTGAAGCTTGCACAAGAGCTTCCCGAAGTACTTGCACACGGCATGGGAAATTATATGTATCTGGCTCATCTGGAAAGTAAGGAAAAGATGGAAGAATTCTTCCGGTACACATTGGAACTCTGCCCTCCGGAACCGGTAAAACCGGCCAGGAAACCGGCTGCCAGAAATCGAAAGGCTCCGGCAAAAACTACAACCAAAAGGAAAGAATAAATCATGCAGATAAAAGAACTGAACTGGTACAGTGAAAGACTGCACCGCGATATGCCGGTCAAGGTCTACGGTCATGACGGCAAATCCTGTCTGGTCATCCCTTCTCAGGATGGAAAACACAATGATTTTGAAGGATTCGGCATGGTAGATGCCTGTGCCCCCTTTATTGAAGAAGGAAAACTCCGCCTCTACTGTGTCGATACCATCGATGCAGAGACCTGGTCATGTACCTGGAAGAATGCACGTGACCGGATCGTGCTCCATGAAGACTGGATGCAGTATCTGGTGCAGGAAGTCCTTCCACTGATGGAAAAGGAAAATAAAAATCAGAAAGCTATGACTATGGGATGCAGTATGGGGGCTTTCCACGCTGCCAATCTGTTTTTCCGCTTTCCGGACCGTTTTGACACTACCATCTGCCTCAGCGGCATCTATGATGCTTCCCAGGTACTGGGCGGCTATATGGACGATCTGGTCTACTTGAACTCTCCCTACCATTGCCTGCAGAATATGCCGGAAGATCACCCGTATATGTCTCTGTATCGCAGGAGTAATATGTTCTTCTGCGTTGGACAGGGCGCATGGGAAGACGAACTTCTGGCAGATACCAGAAAACTGGACGGCGTGCTTCATGCAAAAGGAATTCCTGCATTTGTGGACTACTGGGGATATGATGTCGCCCATGACTGGAACTGGTGGCAGAAACAGGCTCCCTACTTTCTTGGAAAAATTCTGTAGAAAAGTTCACAGAATCTACATTTGACTTTCCCATATCTGGCTTCTACAATAGAAACTGAATTTACGCATGGAGGTATTTTATGAAAAAACTGACTGTTTTATTTTTAACACTTGCATTATGCGGCACCATGCTCGCCGGATGCGGATCTTCCAAATCTGACAATGCTGCCGAAACTGACACCACAGAGACTGCAGAAACTGCAGGTACTGACACTTCTGCCGACAATGCTTCCGATAAAAAAGAAGGCTCTGACGAGAGTGCTTCCGCTGAAGAAGAACTTCTGACCGGACTCCATCATATCACTATTGACGTACAGGACTATGGCACCATCACTCTGGAACTGGATGCCGATGAAGCTCCCATCTCCGTTACTAACTTCGTGAATCTGGCAGAGGAAGGTTTCTATGACGGTCTGACTTTCCACCGGATCATCTCCGGCTTCATGATTCAGGGTGGCGACCCGAAAGGAAACGGAACCGGCGGCTCTGATACAACCATCAAAGGAGAATTCTCCGAGAACGGCGTGGAAAATAATATTTCCCATGTACGCGGCACCATCTCCATGGCCCGCGCCAATGACCCGGACAGCGCTTCCTCCCAGTTCTTCATCGTACATGAGGACAGCACCTTCCTGGACGGCCAGTACGCCGCATTTGGCCACGTAACAGACGGCATGGATGTGGTAGACGCCATCTGCGAAAACACCCCCGTACAGGACAATAACGGAACTGTAAAAGCGGCTGATCAGCCGGTGATCACTTCCATAACTGTGATTGATTAAACTGCGTAATGGGACTGCCTGTCGGCAGTCCCATTTTTGTGTGTCTGGTTTCCGCGGACCTGGGCATATAGACTGGTAATCTTCCGCTCCGCCCAGGGAATTCACCAAAATCACCTGATTCCCTGTAAAAAATTATATTTCCAGGTCTGATTGGCGATATAGAAAAACTTTGCTTCATTCTGCCCGGAAAAATCAGAAAGTCCGGGCAAAAATGCTGTGATTTTTTCTATATAGCCAACCAAAATAAAATCATAAGCTTATTTAATTAAAAACACATTTTTCGATATACGCTTTGGGCATTGTATGTAACCATAACCACATATGCCCGAACAAGCAGCTATAAATACCTTATTTTAGCAACCTCACTGTAATCTCTGTCACATAAGAATTCAAATCATCCACTGCGAGAGCATCTATCAGATACCGTTCTATATATTCCCTTTCAACCTGAAGTCCCTGTTCCTGAATATATGTAAGCATTCGCTGATATGCTGCACCGACTGTTTTCCAGTGTCCCCGGTGATAAGCTGTCAGATAGTCGCCTTCTGGAAGTACCTGATAAGAAAGTTTACGCGGACGTTTTTCCAGCAGCACAATTGCATTGTCATACTGGTCATAAATACCCTGCTCTACATCATCCCCATGCTGTATATAAGCAACTTCATAATCACTTTTAAATCCCGGATTAGCTTCCAGAAATCTGGTAACCAGTTCATTGGCTTTTCTGTAACTTTCTTCCGCATTTCCGCTTTCCACACTGCTGTAAAGATAGAAACGCTCCGGGAATTGCTGAATCCGTATTTCATCTGTATTTATGTGGAGTCCTGTTTCAATTCGCTCCTTGCGGTGTGCAATCCACCTTTTCATATTTTTTAATTTTGTCATTTCTTCCTGGATTTTTTCTTCCCGCTCTGAAAAAACTTCCAGCATTCTTTCCGGACTGCGTTTTCCAAGAAGTTCCTGGATTTCTTTCAATGGCATTCTCAGTTCTTTTAAAAGAAGAATGGCATCCAGCAGTTCCATCTGGCTGACCTCATAATAGCGGTATCCATTCTTCATAACGACAGCCGGCCGAAACAGTCCGATCTCATCATAATGAAATAACGTTTCCTTCGTGATTCCCATGAGTTTTGCCAGTTCACCAGTCGTCATATACATTCTTTGTTCCATCTTTTTCATCCCCGTTTTTCTTCTTGACTATAGGGTTACCCTATAGCATATACTGTCTTTTGTCAATCACTTAGTTTCAGGTTTGAAAGAGGAATTTTAACAGATGAGTCATTCGGTTAATCAGAATATTACCCCTGCGGGGCTTTTGAAATTCGCAGCGCCATCCATCATTATGATGGTGTTCATGTCATTATATACCATTGTGGACGGAATCTTTATCTCACGTTTTCTGGGCAGTAATGCCCTGTCATCACTGAATATTGTGTATCCGGTTATCAATGTGGAAATTGCTATTTCTACCATGCTTGGTACCGGTGGGAATGCGATCATCAGCAAGTATCTCGGCGAAGAAAAAAATGAGCGTGCTCGCGAAGCATTGACACAGTTTGTGGTGCTGGCACTGCTGCTCAGTTTAGTCCTGCTGCTTTTTTCTGAGCTGTTTCTCACTCCCATTTCCAGATTTCTGGGTGCCAGTGACGTGCTGCTTGCCGACTGCCGCCTGTATCTTGGAACTTCCATGCTATTTGCACCTGCCTGTATGCTGCAGGCTGTCTTTCAGTCTTTTCTGGTGACTGCGGGACGCCCGGGACTTGGCCTTCTGCTCATGACCGGTGCAGGTATTTTTAATATGATTCTTGACTATGTATTGATCGTTCCGTGTCAGATGGGAATCGCAGGGGCTGCGCTTGCTACCGGTATCGGACAATGTGTTCCGGCAGTCTGTGGACTGTGTTTTTTTCTGTTTACCAGGAGAGAGCTCCGGTTCTGCCGTTTTACGTTTTCTGTAAAGGAGATGCTGGATGCCTGCTATAATGGTTCTTCCGAAATGGTATCCCAACTCTCCAATGCTGTCATTACATTTCTTTTTAACATCGTTATGATGTCTCTGGCCGGTGAACACGGAGTTGCTGCCATCACCATTCTGTTGTACGGACAATTTTTGTTTAATGCTTTTTATCTGGGATTTTCCATCGGAATCAGCCCCGTTATTGGTTTCCAGTATGGAGCCGGAAACCGGGTAAAGCTTCGAAAGATATATCGGATTTCTTTCCTGTTTGTAGCAGTTTCTTCCTTTGTGATTGTAGTATCAGCCGTCTTCTTCTCTCCTGCCATTGTAACAATTTTTACAAAAGATCAGGGCACCTGGGAACTGGCCTCTGTAGGATTCCGACTGTTTGCCATTAATTTCCTATTCAGCGGCATGAATATTACATCTTCCGGATTTTTTACTGCACTGTCCAACGGAAAAGTGTCCGCGCTGATTTCTTTCTGCAGAACATTGGTTTTTATTGTTATTTCATTGTTGATTCTTCCGCGGATTTTTGGTATTAACGGAGCCTGGATTGCCATTCCGGTGGCTGAATTCCTGACACTTCTCATCACCGGTTGGATGCATCGCGTTTATTTTCTGATGCCTGGTGAGCAGAATTACCTATGAGAATTGCAAAATTGATGGGCTAGTCAGTCATCTATTTCTATGATTGATTAGCCCATCAATGATCCTTTTCAATTATTTTTATTCCTGTATTGGGAGTTTTACCCCATTTTTCAAATAAAGAGGAATACAGTCTATATCAGCTTCTTTTTGAATCCATTGTCCTCCTTCATACTCTTCATTGGACCATGCATCTGTCCACATTGCGCCTTTGGGCAGATAAACTCTTCTTACATTCGCATGCTGCTCAATCACAGGTGCCACTAAAATATCCGGTCCAAACATGTATTCGTCCCCAATATCAAACGTTTCTACATCTTTATAAAAATCATAAATCAACGGACGCATTACTGGTGTTCCTTCCTGATGTGCATGAAACATCTGCTTCAAAATATAAGGTTTTAATCTTTCTCGAAGAAAAATGTATTTTTTCATAATTTCATATGCTTTTTCTCCAAAACTCCAGATCTCATTATCTCCACATGATGGCAAAAATGCATCATAATCTTTTTGTTTATTTACAGTATCATATGGCAAACGTTTTCCGTGAAGTCTGAATATCGGGCAAAAAGCTCCATATTCAAACCATCTAATCAGGAGTTCCACAAAATCATCATCTTTCGGATCTCCACCAAAAAAACCTCCTATATCTGTAGTCCACCAAGGAATTCCACTGATTGCTACATTTAATCCCGCTTTGATCTGACAACGAAGCGAATCAAAATCTGATGGAATATCTCCTGACCACAATACAATTCCTAGTCGTTGCGAACCCAACCATGCACATCGTGATAAATTCACAATCTCATTTTGCCCGCATTTTTTCATACCATCATAAAATGCTTTTGCATAATAAAATGGATAAATATTGCTCACTTCAAGACCATTACCAAGATAATATCTTATGTTGTCATAACAATACGGACGCATTTCTGGTTCAGCTTCATCCAACCAAAATGATTTTATGCCTTTTTTATAATAATTTTTTTCTATACAGTTCCATACATATTTTCTTGCGCCTTCATGGGTTGCATCAAATATTCCCTGTGGTCCCATGATCATAAAAAAATTAGATATTCCTCTCTCTGCCTTGATCAGATAATTTTTTTCTTTCATTTTATCGTAATTTTCACTTCTCTGATCAACGGTCGGCCAGACAGAAACTATGACATGAATTCCATTCTTCTTCAACTCTTCACACATTGTCTCCACATCAGGCCAATATTTCATATCAAACTTCCAATCTCCTTGCTTGGGCCAGTGAAAATAATCAATTATAAGAACGCTTAAAGGAATTTTCCTTTTCTTGTATTCATCAGCAATTTGTAACACTTCTTTCTGTGTTGTGTATCTTAACCGGCTTTGCCAAAAACCAGCAGCCCATTCCGGTAGCATATCTGTCCGTCCGGTCATTTCGGTATAACTTTTATTAATTTCCTCTGGAGAATCACCTGCAATTACAATATAATCTATCTGTTTGCAAGCCTCACTATGCCATCTGGTATGGTTAGTTGAAAGATCTACTCTTCCAATAGAGGGATTATTCCAAATAAATCCATATCCTCTGCTGGACAATATATACGGGATTGTACATTTTGTATTTTTTTGAAAAAGCTCAATGGAAGCACCTTTTAAATTTATGCAATCATTTGCATCTTGTCCTAATCCATAGAAGTGTTCCTCTGCATATGGTTGAAAAAAAACATCTGTTTTAAATGCATCAGACGAAATATGATTGTAAACACGTGCATCTCGTTGAGGCGCAGTTCCAATTCGCTTATCTAGCCATTGTTCCTCAAGTAGTATGTTGCCTTCTGTGTTTTCATAACATATACTTCCATCTCCGAATAATACTGCACGAATTTTCCCATTTGTTATTACTGCTCTATCAGTTTGTACATCCACATTTGCATTTAGGTCTGAATCAACCTGCAATAATGTCCAATTTAAATCCATATCAATTCGAAGAGCTGCACTACTTCGAAAACGGATTCCATTTTGACCATATGGTTCTATATAAACTGCTTCTCCTTCTCGCTCCCAACATATTCCTTTTTCTTTTTTTTCACCTGTAAATTTCGGATGCTTTCCATACTTTCTCATTCCAAAACTCCCTACACCTCAAAAAATGATGCCGAAGCCGCCGGTACTACTATTTTGTTTCCATTGATTTTTGCTTCCCCATGATTAGAATATATTACAGATTTGATTATCATTTTTTCTGCAATCTCGCAATTCACTTCTTCATTTTTAGGATTAAGCACGATAAGTACTTTTTCGCTTTCGCATTCTCTTAAATATATAAATGGATACTTTTCTTTTTTTGCATATAGAAATCGAATAGATGGATTTGACTGCAATGCCGGATGCGCCTTTCTGAGACTAATCAATTTTTGAATCTCATACCAGAGTGAATCTGTTTTTTTCATTTGTCCTTCCACTGTAGGTCTATTATAATCCGGATCTATCGGAGCATATAATTTTTCTTTACCAGCTGTTGAAAATCCAGCATTCACTTTTCCATTCCATTGCATAGGAGTTCTACACTGAGTTCTTTCTTCACTTCCTTCAACAGAATCTAATCCTTCCAAATTTTTCATTCCAATTTCGTCTCCATAATAAATAAAAGGAGCTCCTGGCATAGACAAAATAAATGCAAACGCAATCTTAATTTCTTCTTCATCTAAATGTTCTCTAATTCTGCTAATATCATGATTTCCAGATGGCGTGCAAATCAAGCCTTTCCCGTCTGTCATCTCATAATCTTTACAGAAATTTTCCACAAACCCCCAAATATCGCCTTGTCCGCTTCTTGAAAAATACGGTGTATCCGATCGAAATAATTCCCAATAATGCTGTTTTCCCCTTTTTAGTAGAAAATCCATATGGAAACCGCCACGAATTGAATATGCTGGATAACCCCATTCAGAGATCATTGCTGCATTTGGGAATTCAGCATCGAGAAAATCACGAAAATATTTCCATAATCGAACATTTCCTTCCTGATCTGGATCGTTTTTTATTACTTCCCCTGCCATATCGACACGAAAACCATCACAACCCATCTCTAACCAAAAACGCATAATATCTTTTAATGCTTCTCGCGTTGCAAGTGGTCCCGGTGCATCCATAGATAATTGCCAACTCGGATCATCAACTCGCGCAAAACCATAATTCAATGCTGGCTGAGTTGAATAAAAATTCACAGCACAGCATCCTGGTCTTCCCCCGAATCCTATAATAAATCCACGGATATTAAAATTATTTTCACCCGGTTGATCTATTTGAGGCTTAACTTTTCGATATGGTGTCCAAATATATCTTTCAGTATATTTATTTTTCATACTTGATGCAGATATTTTAAACCATGGATGCTCTATTGAAGTATGACCAGGAACCAAATCTAATATAATATGCATTTCTCTTTTATGCACTTCATCAAATAAATTAGCAATATCCTGATTTGTCCCATACCTTGGAGCAACCTTGTAATAGTCTCTAATATCATATCCGGCATCGAAAAATGGAGAATCAAAACATGGATTCATCCAGATCGCATTACATCCAAGTTCTTTAATATAATCAAGTTTACTGATAATTCCTGGAATATCGCCAATTCCATCCCCATTACTATCGCAAAAGCTCTGCGGATATATTTCATAAAACACTGCATTTTTTAGCCATTTAGGCATAATCTTATTCCTCCTGATATAAAAAGGGCTGTGGTCCTCCCATGACACATAGTTTTGGTCAGAACACAGCCGACTTTTTCATTTTTGATTACTTATCCGCAAGATATGTATCATTTGCATCCATCATAATCTGACGACTTGTCTCCAGATCATTGTAATATGGACTTAACAAATATTTGCTAAGATATTCTTTCCAAGCATCACTTTCGGATACTTTTTTAAATACATCGCTCCAGTACTGCTGAGCTTCCTCACTCATAGAGGCTGATGCTACAACACCTCTCCACATCGGATTTTCAACCACTTGATACCCCAACTCTTCCATAGTTGGAGCAATATCAAGCGGAGCATCAAAACGCTCACTTGATAATGCTACAACAGGAATGATGTCTCCGCTCTCTACATAAGAAATTGCTGCTGCAGGAGAACCCATTGCAAGTTCAATATGACCACCCATCAATGCTGTAATCGATTCTGAAGAAGAATCATACATCATATAATTGAATCCATCTTTTTTACCAATCTCATCTGCAAACATATTAAATGCAGTCATCTCATTACTCTTAGTTCCACCAACATTCAATTTTGTTCCTGATTCAATTGCCGTCATAATATCTTCAAAACTCTGATACTGACCA
Organism: Clostridiaceae bacterium Marseille-Q4143; assembly: GCA_018228645.1. GTDB lineage: Bacteria > Bacillota > Clostridia > Lachnospirales > Lachnospiraceae > Hominiventricola > Hominiventricola filiformis. Next base: position 1,241,217 of record CP073693.1, on the reverse strand, counting down.
TTAGCGCTTGCAAAAATTAACTGTTTATCTGCCGCCAATGTTGCAATAGGTGCAAAATCAGCAACTGTCAAACCAATCTCTGAGTCTAACATACTCTGCATATCTCCCGAAGAGAAACATAATAATGTATCGTCTGGATCGGTTGTATCATGTGTTTCAATTCTTACAATATTACCGCCTCCATCTGAATTATTGTTAATAACAATTGTAGGCTCAACAAATCCTTCCTTTGTACAAATATCAGAAATAGTACGTGCAAATAAATCTGAGTTACCGCCTGCTTTAGAACTAATATTAAATGTGATAGTACTGTTCGGAGCCCAAGCAGATGTCGTTGCTTTCTCCTCAGCTTCCTCAGTTTTGGCCTCAGAATCTTCTGATGCAACCTCTTTCTGTGTCGTATCAGTCTCGGAATTTGATGCCGTTTCAGTACTGCCACAACCTGCCAGCATTGAGCATGCCAAAATTGCTCCGAGAGATACTACTGTTAATTTTTTCATGTTTCTTCCTCCTAAATGAATTATTAATTTATATAAATTGCTTCTGCAATTCTTATCTTTCTTTTTATTTTTTTACTTTTTTATAAGCTTTTTTTATTACCGGACTAAACATCAAACCAACAAATATCAGTAAGAAAATAAAAGACAATGGTTTTTCCACAAAAATTCCAAGACTTCCTCCTGATATATTTAATGCTCTACGAAGATTAATCTCAAATGTCACTGAAAGAATTGTTGCAAGTAACATAGGGGAAGCAGAATAACCAAACCTCTGAAACAGATATCCTAAAACTCCTCCAATAATCATAATCAAAACTCCCCACATAGAGGTTGTCGATGCATACGCTCCAACAAAACATACCATAGTAATTGTTGGAATCAATATTTTATTTGGAATACAGATTACCTTCATAATAACCGGAATCATGATAAGAGCAAGTAACAATGATATTATATTGGATATATATAATGATGAAATCAAGCCCCAGGCAAAGTCAGGTGAATCAACAAATAATCTTGGTCCAGGCTGTAAGCCCCACATCATCAAACCTCCAAGAAGTACCGCTGTCGTTCCACTTCCCGGAATTCCCAGTGCCAAAAGTGGACCAAAAGCTCCTGCAGCAGCTCCATTATTTGCTGCTTCTGATGCAGCAATTCCCTCTATTGCACCTGTCCCAAGAGGCTCTTTATTTTTAGATTTTTTTTGGATTGTATAATTTACAATTGATGCCATTGTTGCTCCAGCACCTGGAATGAATCCAATTACAGAACCAAGTAATCCGCCTCTAATAACTGGTGTCTTTATTCTGGAAATATCTTCTTTTTCCAGCCTGCAATCTTTAAGTCCTAGTTTTTTAACTACAAGCTCATTTTCCCTTTCTTCCTGTGTAACCAGATTAAACACCTGTGCCATTCCAATAAATCCTACTACTAAAGGAATAAAATTAATTCCACTCAACAAATGAACAACTCCAAATGTGTATCTGGCTTCTCCTGTATTAGTACTGATTCCAACAGTTGCAACAAGGATACCAATGCAAGTAACTGCAAGACCTTTTAATACATTCCCTTCAATAAGCCAACTAATAGAACTTAATGCTACCAGCATCAATGTTGTCATCTCTGCGGGACCAAATTTTAAGCCAAATTCAGCAAGCGCGGGACCAAAAAAAGTCAATATAATCATTCCCAGTAAACCGCCAACAAAAGAAGACATATTAGATACCATTAGTGCTTTCCCAGGTTTTCCTTTACGTGCTAATGGATATCCATCTAATGCTGTCATGATAGCCGGCGCATCACCCGGCACATTAATCAGAATCGAGCTGAAGGCTCCTCCAAACATGTTCGCATAATAAATAGCACCAAGCATAATAATTGCTGTTGTTGGATTAAACATATAGGTAAGCGGAAGCAATAATGCTATACCAACTAATGAACCAATGCCGGGCATTGCTCCAACTATAAGTCCAAGAACAGCTCCTATTGCAGCAGCACCAATGTTTTGAAGTGTTAAAGCTGTCTGAAATCCTGAAAACAAATAAGTTAGTGTTTCCATACAAATTATCCTCCTTATCCTAGCATTTTCATCAATATACCTTCAGGAAATCGGATTTTCAGCCCGACTCCAAATCCGAAATAAATAATGACGAACATAGCTGCAGTCGCAATAATTGTAGTTTTCCAGTCAACCTTTGCATACAATTTTAACCATAACACATAAAATATAAATAATACTGGCAAAAATCCAATATACTTTGTGAAAAAATAAACCAATACGATTGCTGCAAAAAGTATACAAGCTCTCCGATCCACCGTAACTGCTTCTTCTTTAAAACTACTAATAAAATTAAATATACTGGCAATTAAAAGTACAGTTGCTATCACAACCGGAAAAAAGCCGTCCATTGGTGCTCCTGCCGTTGAATCCCATAATCCATACTCGGTAATTCCTTTAGCAATCCAGATAATTGATATAACTGCTGTTACTAGCGGAAACAAAAAATTTAATTTGAGTTTCTCTCTCATCTTTCTTCCTCCTTTTTGTGTCTACACATTAAAACAGTTTGTCCCTTTTTTCAACATTTCGCCTCTTCTTATTTGTTTCATTTTTAAACGTGTTGTGCTATTCTACTATTTTAATAATTTTTCATTCTAATTTTTGTTGATTTTTTTGTTTCATGTTTTATATTGAAACATTACGGTTTTTATGATACGATATGAGTGTTAAAACTCACATCATAGTATAATAAAAATAATTTATTTTGTCGGAGAACATTATGAAAACTCGTATTCTTGCTATTGTTCCATATTCCGGTATGCAGCAAATCTTAAATGATATTGCCTCACAATATGAGGATGTCGAATTAACCGTACAGATAGGCAGTCTAGAAAAAGCCGTAGAACTCGCCAATTCCTATGGTCCAGATGAATTTGATGTTATCATTGCTCGAGGCGGTACAGCTGAACGTTTGGAAAAGAAAATGGAAATTCCTGTAGTCAAAATAGAACTTACTACATTTGATATTTTGCGTGCAATCAAACTGGCAGAAAATTACACTAGCAGATTTGCAATTATTGGTATTTCTGCCATTACACAAAATGCAACACTACTATGTAATCTCATGCAATATGACATTAAAATTATTACCTTAAATGATTATTCTGACTTTAAAGCTACAATATCTGAACTTTTAAAAGACGGCTATGAAATGGTTCTCTGTGATAATAGCACATCTCATATTGCTTATGAACTCGGTCTGAATCATATTCTGATTACTTCTAGCAGAGAGAGCATTGAAAACGCATTTACATTAGCTTTGCAAAAGGCTCATCAGTCTACTTTTTATCGTCAACAAGCAAAAGTATTGGAGGCCGCATTTTTTAGGATTAACGAAGATGTAGTCATATATGACCAAGATCTAGATTGTATATTCTGCACCATTCCTAAAACTCAGGATACAGCAAGCATTTTTGAAATAATAGAAACGCATCTGGATACTTTTATTTCTTCTGATTCATTTTGTTTAGAAAAGTATACTGCTCAATTTCTTCTTTCTTTTCATTCAACACATATTTTTGTAGAAAAGAAAAAATATTTCTGTATTTTTTTAAACCGGCAGCCTGTATCCGTTTTTTCAAATAGCAGTTTTTCTTCTTATTTAGAGGGCGAAGATCCTCTTTATTTAGAATCAAGCTCCTACGGAAATGCGAACATGATTGGTAAAACTCGTAAAATTTTGGAGTCATATGCTCATGCTCGTCGACCTATCCTAATTTTGGGAGAATATGGCACCGGCAAAGACCAAGCAGCCTCTTTTATTCAAAGTCAAAGTGAATATAAAAGTCACTCTTTCTTTATTATCGACTGCAATACTACAAGTAGTAAAAAATGGACTTACTTTATGGAGCATCCTGATTCTCCGTTCAATGATGTAAATATTACTATTTTCATTAGAGATATACATGTATTAGACGAAACAATTGCAAAAAGACTCTTATTATATTTGAGCAAAAATGAACTTTACAAACAAAATCGTTTTCTGTTCTCTTATGAAACCAGTCCTTACTCAGATACTGACGATTTTGTGCTCCAATACCTAACAACAAATTTTCCATGTCGTACTCTTTGTCTTCCACCACTCCGAGAGCGTACAGAGGATTTGTCCAATATTGCTACTTTATATATCAGTCAATCAAATACCGAGCTCGGAAAACAGGTCGTTGGATTTGAAACAGGAGCTATGGAACAGCTTCAAGCCTTCCCTTGGCCCAAAAATCTCGCCCAATTTAAACAGTTTATTCGCGATATGATCGCAAAGACCGATGGCAACTACATTTCATCTGCTCAAGTTAAAATGGCTTTACAACAGGAAAAACAATTATCTACTTCAAATCTTCAACCTGGATATGCAATTATTAATATTAATCAATCACTGGAAGCAATTAATCAAGATATTGCAAAAATTGTTCTAGAAAATGAAAATATGAGTCGCGCTAAAACTGTAGAACACTTGCAGATTAGTCGGACAACCTTATGGCGCATGCTACAAAAATAAGGTCCTAAATATACCAATATCGAAAATGTTGCAATTTATATGATTTCCAGAATCGGACTTGTGCTAACAAATGCAATCCCAATCATCCAGATACACTAAAGCTCGAGAGTATTGTGGAACCATTCGCTATAATGATTCCACAATACTTTCTTTACATTTACATATCTTCTCTTTCGTCTCTTCCAGCACTTCCTGTCTCAGTGTCTTCAGATACTCAGAAAACTGTACCTTATCATTTCCATAGGTACGCTGCAGCTCATATTCATGGTCAGCCCAGGTAGATATATCGGACTCATTATGCTGGATCACCGCTTCCAGATTATCAAGTGCTTTATAGATCTTCGCCTCAACTGTCTCGCGTGCTTCCATCTCCTGATAAAGTGCTGTCATCTCTTCCCTGAAAGGTGAAGGCAGCTGATCAACCCACTCCTGAAGAAGCTGTTCTTCCCGCTGCTCATCTGCTTTCGTCTTATCAAAGGTGGGAATATCCCCGGTAAAGCATTCACCCAGATCATGAATGAGGCACATCTTGATCACTTTATTCATATCCGCTTCAGGAAATTCGTCACTGATCCAGTAAGCCATTAGAGACACTCTCCAGCTGTGTTCCGCCACGCTTTCTCTTCGTCCACCGGATGTATCACAATGACGCAGGGTATCCTTTAACTGTTCTGCAGTGTGGAGTGCTTTCATCAAATCCTGCACGTTCATTTTTTTCCTCCTACACAAAAACCCGCCCGGTTGACCCGGGCGGGTTTCAATTTCAGTTCGAAAAAACTTAAGCTTTTCCGTTGGATCCAAGAACGTTAACGATCTTGTGAGCAACCATATCTTTAACAGCCTGACGAGCCGGTTTCAGATACTGTCTCGGATCGAAGTGATCCGGATGCTCAGCCATGTATTTTCTGATATTACCAGTCATAGCAAGACGGATATCGGAATCGATGTTGATCTTGCAGACAGCGAGCTCAGCTGCTTTTCTCAGCTGCTCTTCCGGAATACCTACAGCATCCGGCATGTTTCCGCCGTACTGGTTAACCATCTTTACGAACTCCTGCGGTACAGATGAAGATCCATGAAGAACAATCGGGAACTCCGGAAGTCTCTTCATGCACTCCTCAAGTACGTCAAAACGCAGTGGCGGCGGAACAAGAATGCCGTCAGCATTTCTGGTACACTGATCCGGAGTGAATTTGTATGCGCCGTGAGAGGTTCCGATTGCGATTGCAAGAGAGTCACATCCAGTTCTGTCAACGAACTCCTCAACCTCTTCCGGTCTGGTGTAGCTCTCGTGACCAGACTCTACGACTACCTCATCCTCGATACCAGCCAGAGTACCAAGCTCTGCCTCTACAACTACGCCATGAGCATGTGCATACTCAACAACCTGTTTGGTTACTGCGATGTTGTCCTCGAAAGATTTGGAAGAAGCGTCGATCATAACGGAAGTGAATCCGCCATCGATACAGGATTTGCAAAGTTCAAAGCTGTCGCCATGATCCAGATGCAGAGCGATCGGAATATCCGGATTCTCGATAACTGCTGCCTCTACCAGTTTTACAAGATAAGTGTGGTTAGCGTAAGCTCTTGCGCCCTTGGATACCTGCAGGATAACCGGGCTCTTCAGCTCTCCAGCTGCCTCAGTGATACCCTGAACGATCTCCATGTTGTTTACGTTGAAAGCACCAACTGCATAGCCGCCATGATAAGCTTTTTTAAACATTTCAGTGGTTGTAACTAATGCCATTGTTTTGTCTTCCTTTCTTTTCCTATTCTGGCACAAATGTGCCTGTACTTCGTATATTACTACATTTTTTTGAAATCAACAAGGAATTTCTCATATTTTTCCCAGTTTTCTTGCATTTCATCGGTTATTCGGAGATTTCCTGCGCATTTTCTTCAATAAAATTGATGGCTTTTTCCTGAATCATTTCTTCTTTAATCATTTCTGCACTGTAAACCTGCTCGATTTTGGACGGGTCATCATAACCATACTGAGAAGCCAGCGCAGACAGACGCTCCTGATATTCTTCATCACTCACTGTGAGCCCTTCCTGTTCAGCAATCTCATGGAATGCCAGCGTCATTTTTACGCGGAAGGTAGCAGTCTCGCGGAACATCTCCCGAAGCTGTTCCATCGTCACACCCAGATACTGCTGCAGAAACTGTTCTGTTTCCATTCCATTTGCAGCCGCGTAAGAATCATATTCACTTACCATCTGGTCAATATACGCTTCCACATCCGCATCTTCGATCTGGAATTCGCTGCTCTCCATGACTTGTTTAATCAGGTCATACTGCCAATTATCCTCAGCATCTTTCTCTGCGCTCTGCTGCAGTTCTTCCCTGATTGAACTTTCCATATCTTCCAGGCTGTCATAATCCGTGTTTTCCTGTACATCTTCGTCTGTCCATTCCGGCATATCATATGCCTTTACACTGTTTACGTGGATATCGAACTGTACATCTTTTCCGGCTACTTCCTGATTATAATCCTCCGGGAAGGTAAAGCTGATCTGTGTATCCTCTCCTGTGGTCACACCAATCAACTGATTTTCAAAGTCTTCCAGCATGGTGCCTGCACCGATCTCCACATCTGTTCCTTCTGCTTTCAGGTTATCGGACGTCTCCCCGTCAATATATCCGGTGAAATCAATATTGACGACGTCCCCGGTCTCTGCAGGTTCCTCTTTATCGACCAGTTCCGCATTTTCTTTTTTGATGCTGTCGATTTCCGCCTGTACATCCTCTTCCGTCACTTCCTGCACATTTCTTGCCGCCTGCAGTCCCTTATATTCACCCAATGACACCAGCTTGCTGCTCAGATCCTCATAGAGCACCGGCTCATAAGTAACTGCAGACTCAGAGTCCTCCACAGTTGTACTTTCTTCCTGTTTTTCTGCTGTATCTGCCTGCTTACTGCTTCCGCATCCGGCCATTGTAAGCGTCATGGAAGCCAGCAGGATCAATAACATCTTTTTCTTCATGTTTTTATATCCCTTTCCGTAATTTGATGCCTCCCCATTGTAGCATCCTTTCCTTGCTTTTTAAAGGAAAGAATGCTACAATGAAACGAGAAATTGTTGCAGGAGGCACAGAAGACAGAATGTGGAAGGTATTATTAGTTACTCTTATCATATTAATTATCGTTCTGGTTGTTCTTTATTTCCTTGGACGTAAACTTGAAAAACGTCAGGCAGAGAATCAGGCACAGCTGAATGCGATGGCACAGACCGTCAGCATGCTGATTATCGATAAGAAACGACTCCCCGTAAAAAAATCCGGACTGCCCCAGATGGTCATTGACCAGACTCCCTGGTATTTACGCAGATCCAAGATGCCCATTGTAAAAGCAAAGATCGGACCAAAGATTATGACACTGGTTGCAGATGCCAGCATCTATGATCTCCTTCCGGTAAAACGCGAAGTGAAAGTTGTTGTCAGCGGAATTTACATCACTGCAATCAAGAGCGCTCGCGGCGGCATCGAGAAACCAGAACCGAAGAAGGGATTCTTCAAAAGATTATTCAAAAAATAAAATGCTTGCATTTTTAATTGCATTTTAAGACAAAAGACCTGGATTTTCCTTGAAAATCCAGGTCTTTTTGTTGTGCTAAACTTTAAACCGGTAGCCTACACCCCAGATAGTTTCAATGTACTGGGGTTTCGCTGTATTAAACTCAATCTTCTCACGAATCTTCTTAATATGCACCGTCACGGTTGCAATATCCCCAATGGACTCCATATCCCAGATCTTGCTGAACAGCTCTTCTTTCGTAAATACATGATTGGGATTCTGTGCCAGGAAAGTCAGAAGGTCAAATTCCTTAGATGTAAACTGCTTCTCCTCTCCGTTAACCCAGACTCTTCTGGCCGTCTTATCAATCTTAATGCCGCGGATCTCAATGATCTCATTTTCCTGAATGCCGCTTCCAACCAAACGTTCATACCGTGCCAGATGCGCTTTCACGCGCGCCACCAGCTCACTGGGGCTGAAAGGCTTGGTCATATAATCATCTGCCCCCAGACCCAGACCCCGAATCTTGTCAATATCGTCTTTCTTGGCTGACACCATAATGACCGGAATATTTTTTTCTTCCCGGATATTACGGCAGATCTCAAATCCATCCACACCCGGAAGCATCAGATCCAGAATAATCAGGTCAAACTCCTCTGACAGGGCTCTTGTCAGTCCGCTGTCTCCCCGGCCCTCAATCTCTACTTCAAAGCCGCTCAGCTCCAGATAGTCCTTCTCCAGATCTGCGATAGCTTCCTCATCCTCGATAATCAAAATTTTACTCATTAGCCGGTACCTCCTGATATTTTCTAAGAACGAAATACATAGTCGTTCCTTCTCCTTCTCTGCTGGTTGCCCAGACCTTTCCTCCATGATCTTCCATGACCTTATGGACAATGGAAAGACCGATGCCACTTCCTCCTTTCGAGGAATTTCTTGACGTATCTGTCCGGTAGAACCGGTCAAATATATATGGAAGATCCTTTGCCGCGATTCCCCGGCCATTATCCTCGATCTCCACCTGCACAAAATCTCCCACATCCATCACACGGATGGCAATGGATTTGTCCGGTTTATCCATATATTTCACGGAATTTCCTACGATATTATTGATGACACGCTTAATCTGCTCTGCATCCGCAATGACCATCACATCCGGTGCCACCTTATTATCATAACTTAAGGAAATCTGCTGCTGACTCATCTCCATACCGATATCTTCAAAGCAGTCATCAAAATATTCCTTTACATTAATCTTGTTAAACGTATACGGAATACGATTTGTGTCAATCTTGGAATAAAAGGTCAGTTCATTAATAAGCCGGTCCATATCGTTGGCTTTGTTATAAATGGTTCTCAGATATTTTTTCTGCTTCTCCGGCGTATCGGCCACTCCATCCAAAAGTCCTTCTACATAGCCTTTTACCGCTGTGATCGGTGTCTTCAGATCATGGGAAATATTACTGATAAGCTCTTTATTCTGACTGTCAAAGACCACTTTTTCCTCCGTGGATTCTTTCAGCCGGATTCTCATCTCCTCAAAATCCGCACACAGCTCACCAATCTCATCATCATCCCCGATTTCCACTTCAAAATCCAGATTGCCGTCACGAATATTTCTCGTTGCTTTTTTCAGAGTTTCAATCGGGGTCAGTATACTGCGGTAAATCCATGCCATCAGGAAACTGCAGGTCATTGCCATAATCAAAATGACCGACACAAGCATCTCACCTAAAAATTCCCGGATCTGCGGTGTTGCTACCTCCGCCGGCTGCATGCTCATAAAGCCAAAAAACACCAGTGATATCAAAAACAGTGGTACTGCAACCACAACTCCGAATGTAATCAGAAGTTTTGTTCTTATATTCATTATTCTGTCCTCCGTATTTGGACTATCAAAATTATACCATATCTATCCGTTCTTATTTATAAACTTTTTGTAAAACCCTTGACTTTTTTGTAATCATGTCGTAAGTTATGTTAGAAAAGTCCATACGGTAGTTTTCTCTTATTCAGAGCGGTGGAGATACATAGGATCTGTGAAACCCGGCAACCCCTTTATAAAGGAAGGTGCTTACCTGAGCGAGTGATCGAACAATAAGAGGATTTGATACATGTTTTGTCAGGTCCGCTTGTGCGGACTTTTTTGTTGTCTGTAAACCACAGCAGGAGAATTCTCCTGCACCATTTTTTAAAGGAGCATTTTCATGGAAAAAGAAAAGATTTTATTTACTTCCGAATCCGTAACCGAAGGCCATCCAGACAAAATCTGTGACCAGATTTCTGATGCCATCCTGGACGCACTGATGGAACAGGACCCGATGAGCCGTGTTGCCTGCGAGACCAGCACTACCACCGGTCTTGTACTGGTAATGGGCGAAATCACCACCAAAGCATACGTAGATATCCAGAAAATCGTTCGCGATACCATTCGCGAGATCGGATATACCAGAGGAAAATTCGGATTCGATGCTGATAACTGTGCCGTTATCACTGCCATTGATGAGCAGTCCTCCGATATTGCTATGGGCGTAGACAAGGCACTGGAGGCAAAAGAACATCTCATGGATGACAGCCAGCTGGAGGCAATCGGCGCAGGTGATCAGGGTATGATGTTCGGCTATGCATCCAACGAAACTCCGGAACTTATGCCCTATGCAATCTCCCTTGCTCACAAACTGGCAAAGAGACTGACCGACGTTCGTAAAGACGGCACATTGCCGTACCTTCGTCCGGATGGAAAGACCCAGGTTACCGTAGAGTACGATGAAAACGGCAAACCGCTTCGTCTGGAAGCAGTTGTTCTTTCCACCCAGCACGGTGAGGAAGTTACCCAGGAGCAGATTCACGCTGATATTAAGAAATATGTCTTCGATCCGATCCTTCCGGCAGACATGGTCGATGCAGACACCAAGTTCTTCATTAACCCGACCGGACGTTTCGTTATCGGCGGACCCCACGGAGACAGCGGACTGACCGGACGTAAGATCATCGTAGATACTTACGGTGGATACGCCCGTCACGGCGGCGGCGCATTCTCCGGAAAAGACTGTACTAAAGTTGACCGTTCCGCTGCATACGCAGCACGTTACGCGGCAAAGAATATCGTTGCTGCAGGACTGGCTGACAAGTGTGAGATTCAGCTCTCTTACGCAATCGGAGTAGCAAGACCGACTTCTGTAAGAGTTGATACCTTCGGTACCGGAAAACTTTCCGATGAGAAACTGGTTGAGGTTCTCCGCGAAAACTTCGATTTCAGACCAGCCGGTATCATCAAAATGCTGGATCTGCGTCGCCCGATCTACAAGCAGACCGCTGCTTACGGACATTTTGGACGCACTGATGTGGATCTTCCGTGGGAGAAAACCGATAAGGCTGATGCTCTGAAGAAATATCTGGCATAAAGAATTCAAAAAAGCAGACAGTGAAAAGAAACTACGAACGTTTCTTTCATTGTCTGTTTTTTTATCTCCTATTTTATAGGTTATTGATTTTGTAATATTTATTGTGTTCTCATCATAAATCAACTATACTATAAAGAAAAACAACGAGGGAGAACTATTTCATGAAAAAAATTACTCAAAGTCTGCCCGTACGCTTACTGGCCGGAGTTATCATCGGAATCGCAGTCGGGCTCATTTCCAACGAATCTTTTATGAACATTATTGTTACCGTCAAGCATCTGCTTGGTCAGGTGATCACTTTCTGCGTACCGCTGATCGTAATCGGTTTCATCGCACCATCTATTACCAGACTTGGCAAGAGTGCTTCCCGCATGCTTTCCGTTGCACTGGTACTGGCATACACATCTTCTGTAGGTGCCGCACTGTTCAGCATGGTCGCCGGATATGGACTCATCCCACATCTGTCCATCGTATCCACCGTAGACGGATTAAAAGAGCTTCCAGAAGTTATCTTTGCTCTGGAAATTCCGCAGATTATGAGCGTTATGAGTGCACTGGTGTTCTCTGTTCTGGTTGGACTTGCAGTTACCTGGACAAAGGCAGAACGAACTGCAGAGCTTCTGGAGGAATTCCAGAAAATCGTTCTGGAAATTGTTACCCGTGTTATTATCCCAATCCTTCCAATTTTCATTGCCTGCACCTTCTGCAGTCTTTCTTATGAAGGAACCATTACGAAACAGCTGCCTGTCTTCCTGAAGGTCATCATCATTGTTATGATCGGACACTTTATCTGGATGACTCTGCTCTATACTCTTTCAGGTATTTATTCCGGAAAAAATCCAATGGAAGTAGTAAAACATTACGGACCTGCTTATATCACAGCAGTCGGAACCATGTCTTCTGCAGCTACCCTGGCCGTTGCCCTTCGCTGTGCAAGAAAATCCTCTGTACTCCGTGAAGATATGGTAAATTTCGGTATCCCGCTGTTTGCCAATATCCATCTGTGCGGATCTGTTCTGACCGAAGTCTTCTTCGTTATGACCGTATCCCAGATTCTGTACGGCTCCATTCCTTCTCTGGGAACCATGGTACTCTTCTGCCTGCTCCTTGGCGTCTTTGCCATTGGCGCTCCGGGTGTACCTGGAGGAACGGTTATGGCATCCTTAGGACTCATTACCGGCATCCTGCTCTTTAATGACACCGGCACTGCCCTGATGCTTACCATCTTCGCCCTGCAGGACAGCTTCGGAACTGCCTGCAACGTCACCGGCGACGGAGCCCTGACTCTGATTTTGACCGGATATGCAGAAAAGCATCATGTGCAATAATTTTTTATATTAGAAGAACCGGGATTATTTCCCGGTTCTTCTTTTTACATATTCCATAATCAGGTCTTTTGTTTCTTCATATCCAAGTTTTTCCGTATTCAGGCACAGATCATAGTTTTCAGGATTTTTCTATTTTTTTCCAGTATGATATCTAAGGAGTGAATTTTTCACATCTTCATCCGCACCTGCAAATAATTTTTCGTTGATACCACTGTCTTCCGCTCCCAGTCTTAACAGCTTTCTGTACTGCAGTTCTTTTTGATGTGGAAAATTGTACTTTATTTTCTTCTAAAATGCAACAGTTTCTTAAAATTATAGGAATTATCTTTAATTTCTATGATTTTACAGAATCTTTTCTCATTATCTCTCTTTTACACAAAATAATTTAAAGAGCACATCAGCCAACTTTCAGTCTGAATTTCTGAATTTCTTTTTCGCTGGCTACTTTCTCAATCTGGGCACCCAGTTTCCGGAGTTTTTCGTCCAGATTTTCATAGCCGCGCTCAATATAATAAATGTCATCTACAATCGTAATGCCCTCTGCTGCCAGTCCGGCAATGACAAGAGCCGCCCCCGCACGAAGATCCGGTGCATTGACTCTTGCCCCGGTAAATTTCTCCACGCCGCTGATGACTGCCACATTTCCTTCTACTTTTACGGAAGCACCCATACGGGACAGCTCATCCACATATCGGAAACGGTTTTCAAAAATACTTTCCGTTACGATACTCGTACCTTCTGCCAGAGCAAGAGAAACTGCAATCTGTGGCTGCATATCCGTAGGAAATCCCGGATATGGCATGGTTTTTACATGAGTTGCCTGAAGCTTCTTCGGTGCCATCACACGTACCGCATCATCATACTCACAGATCTGGCATCCCATCTCCAGAAGCTTTGCCGTAGTTGCTTCCAGATGCTTCGGAATCACGTTCTGAAGAACCACATTGCCGCCTGTAACGGCCGTAGCAAACATAAAGGTTCCTGCTTCGATCTGGTCAGGAATGATGGAATACTCGGTCTTATGGAGCGCGCTGACACCTGTGATACGGATGACATCCGTACCTGCGCCTTTGATTCTGGCTCCCATACTGTTCAGGAAGTTGGCTACATCTACCACGTGGGGTTCTTTTGCCGCATTTTCAATGATAGTGTTTCCCTCTGCCATGGAAGCAGCCATCATAATATTGATGGTCGCACCTACACTGACCATGTCCAGGAAAATATGCGCTCCATGGAGTTCTTCTGCTTCCGCAATAATAAATCCATGTTCAATACGGGTTGTCGCACCCATAGCTTTAAAGCCTTTCAGATGCTGATCGATAGGACGGCTTCCAATGTTGCAGCCTCCCGGAAGCGGGACTTCTGCTCTCTTGTATTTTCCAAGAAGTGCGCCAAGAAGATAATAAGACGCACGAATTTTTTTCATATTTTCATTTTCAACAATACAGTTCTCTACACAGGAGCCATTTACCGTCACGGTATGACGATCCAGACGCTCCACACGCGCGCCAATGTCCTGCATTGCCTCCAGAAGGGCATTGATATCTCTAACGTCCGGAAGATTTTCAATCCGAACGGTTTCATCTGTCATATTTGCAGCTGCAAGAATGGCAAGTGCTGCATTCTTTGCTCCGCCGATCTCTACTTCACCATTAAGTGGAATTCCGCCTTTAATAATATACTGTTCCACAATTACACCTCGAATGTCAGTCTGTTATCTATATTTCATATTGCTCCGAATGAGCTTATCTTATTCACATTATATCTAGGTTATTATATCTTACCAAAGTAGAAATTGCAATCCGCACAATGTCAAAAATAAGCCGTTTTTTTTCCATATGTCCTTATTTTTGCCAGTTACTGTTCTCACTTACAGAAGTGCCAGATAATCCGCCTCTGTAAAACGATGATAAATCGTATGTCCCATTTCCATATGAATGCAATAGTAATATTCGTCATGTTCTGCATTGTGAAAATGAATGGCATAATCAAAATCAGATCCTGCAGGCATCTTCTCACAGATATACTCCGGATCATATTTTTTAAAGATCTCACAGATCTCCTCCAATGTGCAGGCATGCTTTGTCTGAAACAGTTCAATGAGCTCTTTTAAGAAAGCTGGTGTCTCCACATGCTCATGTACCCACTTCGCACCTTCCGGTGGAATACTGATCTCAATCCGCTCTGCATGGCTGCTGAACTTCAGTTTTCCAAGCTCCGTTTTTTCTTCAAAATCTCCATTGAGCAGAGTAAGCATCTCCTGAGCATTTCGAGCAGATGTTCCCAGAATCTCATTTAAAGACGCCACCGGATAATAAAGACGTACCGTCTCCGGCGCATAACCAAGCTTCAGCTGCGCTTCCTTTACCTGATCTGTCATATTCTTTATCAGACATTTTCTGTTCATTCTATGATTTCTCCATTCAATATTTTTCTATGAGCATTATGAAGTAGCAAAGGAAAAATGTCAATCAAAAAGACGTCCCCTCCCGGGGACGCCTTCTCTCTCAACTACTCTGTCTCAACCTCGACAGGATAGCCGGTCCTTTTTTCTTTATAATGATGTGCCTCTTCAAGCATCATGTCTTTGACCTTCATCAGACGGATCTGAGTCGATCTCTCATTCTCGTCAAGCTTCATGGTAATATACTTGATATTCTCCTGCGCCTGGGGAATAATGACATGCTCCAGCGCGTTTACACGACGTCTGGTTTTCTCAATCTCTGACGCCATCAGCTGGCAGGCCTTTTCGGTCTCAGCCAGTTTCAGCATATCCGGCAGAATATCTGCCAGGGATTTTACCGCATCGTCCAGATCTCCGGAAGTAAATGCAAAGCCATAGGAATAGATATCATTCTCATCGGCGGTTCTCGTCTTATACTCGAATACCGGGATATCCACACTCATGACGTTTTTGCTGGATGTCTCCAGATATACCTCCTGCTTCGGTGCCATCAGTGCGGTATGAAGAGTCTCCTCCGACATACCTGCCTTGGCAATAACGAAGTTTTTATTGGCGGCCTGAATACCTGCTTCCACCTTCTGGCGGAGTGCCATGTTTTCCCGTACCAGATCCAGAAACTGACGCATCAGTTCATCACGTTTGTCTTTCAGAAGCTTGTGCCCCTTGGTCGCTGTCACCAGTTTTTTCTTCTGGCGGGTCAGCTCCATTCGGGTCGGGTTCACCTGTGTAGATGCCACGTGCAGTCACCTCCTACTTTCCGTAGTACTGATCCAGGAACTTGTCATCGATACGTTTCAGCTCGCTTCTCGGCAGGATAGAGAGTAATTTCCATCCGATATTCAAAGTATCTTCGATATCTCTGTCTGCCTGGAATCCCTGAGATACGTATTCTTTCTCAAACTCATCTGCAAATTTTGCATAGATCAGGTCGATATCAGAAAGAGCCGCCTCACCAAGAATGGTCATAAGCTCTTTTGCATCTTTACCTCGCGCATAAGCAGCAAACAACTGGTTCAGTGTATTCGAATGATCCGCACGGGTCTTGCCCTCACCGATACCTTTATCTTTCAGACGGGACAGGGATGGCAGTACATCGATCGGCGGGTTAATTCCTTTTCTGTAAAGCTCACGGCTTAAGATGATCTGGCCCTCGGTAATGTAACCGGTCAGGTCAGGGATCGGATGCGTCTTATCATCCTCAGGCATGGTCAGAATCGGAATCATGGTAATGGAACCTTCTTTGCCCTTCTGACGTCCTGCACGTTCATACATCTGAGCCAGGTCTGTATACATGTAACCCGGATAACCACGACGTCCCGGAACCTCTTTACGTGCTGCGGAAATCTCACGAAGTGCATCTGCGTAGTTGGTAATATCCGTCAGGATAACCAGAACGTGCATGTCTTTTTCAAATGCCAGGTACTCAGCTGCGGTCAGTGCCATACGTGGAGTTGCGATACGCTCTACTGCCGGGTCATTTGCCAGGTTAATGAACAGAACGGTTCTGTCCAGCGCTCCGGTCTCGCGGAAACTCTCTACGAAGAAATTGGACTCCTCGAAGGTAATACCCATAGCTGCGAATACTACTGCGAACTTCTCATCCTTTCCTCTTACCTTTGCCTGTCTTGCAATCTGTGCTGCAAGCTGTGCATGCGGAAGACCGGAAGCGGAGAAGATCGGAAGCTTCTGTCCACGAACCAGAGTGTTCAGTCCATCGATTGCAGAAACACCGGTCTGAATGAACTCGTTCGGGTAGCTTCTTGCTGCCGGGTTCATCGGAAGACCGTTGATATCCAGTCTCTTATCCGGAAGAATTTCAGGACCACCATCAATGGGGCGGCCCATACCATCGAAGACACGGCCAAGCATATCTTCAGATGCACCCAGCTCCATACTTCTTCCAAGGAAACGTACCTTACTGTTAGAAAGGTTAATACCGGTAGAGCTCTCGAAAAGCTGTACCATAGCATCCGTACCATTTACCTCAAGCACCTTACAACGGCGGGTTTCTCCGTTTGCGAGCTCGATCTCTCCAAGCTCATCATACGTAACTCCTTCTACGCCCTGTACCAGCATCAGCGGTCCGGCTACTTCCTGTATTGTTCTATATTCCTTAGGCATTTAGAAGTCCTCCTTTCCGCACACATCTGCAATCTGAGCATCCAGAGTATCCAGAATCTTCTGGTATTCGGTATCCAGATTTTCTTCCAGTGTATATTTATAACGTCCGATCTGCTCACGTACCGGCATCTTAATCAGTCCCTGTACGCCTGCACCATTTTTCAATGCTTCTACGGATTTATCATAGTAAGCAAGCACCAGTCTCATCATGAGCAGCTGTTTCTTCAGAGAAGTGTAAGTATCTACTTCATGGAAAGAGTTCTGATGCAGGAAGTCCTCACGAATAGAACGTGCTGCTTCCATCTTCAGACGATCCGGAGCAGACAGTGCGTCCATACCTACCATCTGTACGATCTCATTGAGCTGTGCCTCATCCTGAAGCAGAGACATCATTTCCTGACGTCCGCTCATCCAGTCATCTGCCACATTCTTGGTAAACCAGCCGGAGATATTATCCAGATACAGGGAGTAACTGGTCAGCCAGTTGATTGCCGGGAAATGACGTTTGTAAGCCAGTGCAGAATCCAGTCCCCAGAATACCTTAACGATACGCAGGGTTGCCTGGGATACAGGCTCGGAAATATCTCCACCTGGCGGGGATACTGCTCCGATAACAGACAGTGCACCTTCTCTTCCGTCTTTACCAAGGTTGACAACATGTCCGGCTCTCTCATAGAACTGTGCCAGACGGGAACCTAAGTATGCCGGGTAACCTTCCTCACCAGGCATTTCCTCCAGACGTCCGGACATCTCACGAAGAGCCTCTGCCCAACGGGAAGTAGAGTCTGCCATCAATGCTACAGAATAACCCATATCACGGAAATACTCCGCAATCGTAATACCGGTATAAATAGATGCCTCACGTGCAGCAACCGGCATATCGGATGTATTGGCAATCAGAACGGTACGCTCCATCAGAGATTTTCCGGTCTTCGGATCCTTCAGCTCCGGGAACTCGTTCAGAACGTCGGTCATCTCATTTCCACGCTCACCGCATCCGATGTAAACTACGATATCTGCCTCTGCCCATTTTGCAAGCTGATGCTGGATAACGGTCTTACCTGAACCGAAGGGGCCCGGTACGGCTGCAACACCACCCTTTGCAATCGGGAAGAACATATCAACAACTCGCTGACCGGTTACCAGCGGCATGGTCGGCGGAAGTTTTTTCTTGTATGGACGACCTTTACGAACCGGCCATTTCTGCATCAGGAATACATCTTTATCACCATCTTTTGTGGAAACAACTGCTACCACCTCTTCTACGGTAAACTCTCCTGATTTGATCTCTTTGATCGTTCCCTCGATTCCGTAAGGAACCATAATTCTCTGCTCAACAACCTCGGTCTCCTGAACGGTACCGATGATGTCTCCTGCTTCTACCTCGTCACCCACTTTTGCAGTCGGAACAAAGTTCCATTTTTTATCACGTTTCAGGGACGGAACTTCCACACCACGTTTCAGGTTGTTTCCGCACACTTTCATGATATCGTCCAGCGGACGCTGAATACCATCATAAATACTGGTAATCAGACCCGGTCCAAGTTCTACGGACAGCGGCATCTCAGTTGACTCTACCGGCTCACCCGGTCCAAGGCCTGCTGTCTCCTCATATACCTGAATAGATGCCTGATCACCGTGCATCTCGATGATCTCACCAATCAGACGCTGCTCACTTACACGAACTACGTCGTACATGTTGGCATCGCGCATTCCCTCGGCAATAACCAGAGGTCCTGCTACTTTCTTTATCGTGCCTTTACTCATTGAAAGAATTCACCTGCTTTCTAATCATTTCCGAACAGTATGTCCGAACCGACTGCCTGTTCTACCGACTTCTTCACGCCTGTAATTCCGGCACCCGTATTGCCGGACACACCCGGAATCTGGATAATGGCCGGAAGAACCTGCTCCCGATATCTGGCTATCTCATGAGGAATCTGTGCTGCCAGTGCCTCCGTAATATAGATCACGGCATAATCACCGGATGCCAGTCTTCTTAACTCCTCTTCTCCTTCCTGGATGTCGGATACGGGATGAATGTCCAGGCCCAGCGAAGCGAATCCATAGATGCTGTCGTATGCGCCCATAACTGCGATCTTATACATACATCTCCCTTACCCTTTCCCGGATAGAATCATCTGATAAGCCGTTCTGCTTACAGGTAAGAATGATTCTCACCGTTTTGATTTCATTCTGTCTTGCGATTACATACGCAACCAACGGACCTACAGAAAACGGATTCGTCTTCTGCGGTTTGATGGTCTCGATAATCCTGTTATCACACCACCGTTCAAATGCAGATGGTGATTCTTTGATGGCATCTGCCGCCTCTGCGTATCCTGCTCCGCTTAAGTATTCCATAATGGAATCCATTCCGGCAAGAGCCGCATGGGCCAGACGCTCTACATTCAGAGTCTTGCAGGGAGCCATGGCTCTCTTCATAAATTCCAGTGACTTTCCGGTCTTACAGCAGCGGACTGCAATCTTGATGTTGGCAACAGCAACCGTAGACTCCGCATAGTCGCGGATAATGGCTGCCTTGGAACGGTTTCCCGCCTCCAGAATTGCCTCCAGCGCTGCACGGTCAATAATCACGTCGCAGAGCTGTCCGTCTCCGGAGTGGAGCAGTGTATCCACCGCCTCACGTGCCGCTTCTCTCATATTTTCCGGAAGTGCCTGAAAATCCTTTTCCCTGACGATTCGTATCATCTCGTCCTTCGGAATCGGCGTTCCCTCAAAGTAAATATTGGCACCACTTCTGCCGGTACATACTTCCTTCACTGCCGCTTTCAGATTGTGGAACCAGTTCGGATAGGACAGAACGTCGAACACGTTCATATCCACCTGCATTTCCCCGATGGTCTCCCAGATCTTCTCCTGCTCTCTGGTCAGAATCGCATCTGCATCCATAGCAGTGTCCACACCGCCCCAGCCATGCTCGCTCAGAAAACGGAGACAGCTCTCCATATCTTTGCATGCAATCAGCTGCTCAATGGTGGAAGAAGAAAACAGGGATACCTCCAAAGCACGGATTCGCGCAACCGCATAGGTATACTTTGTGTCAGACAATGATAACCCTCCTTCTATGGCGAATCTGCTTTTTTATAAAAATAAAATCTCGTTTACTTTGTCCTGCAGCTGATCTTTTTTCACATCAAACAGAGCTTTCAGCGTACAGTTTTCTTCCACACCGCCATATACCAGCACAAATCCATCCGGAATTGCCTTCGGCTCTTTCTTCAGCACCAGCTTACCGCCTTTTGCTTCTGCTGCTGCCTTGATCTTCTGTTCAAAATCAGCCGGCATGCGTGCAAGATCTGCTTCTGAGAAATAAATCTCTCCGCTCTCTGCAAGCACATACGTATTTAATAGTTTTTCCATGGTCAGGAAATAGCTCTTGGTATCCTCATTTTTCAGAGTCTCATAAGCTTTTCCAATGACCTCCGCGATAATTTCCTGCTTGGTCTGCAGCAGTGCAGTTTTTCGCTTCTGCTCTGCTGCGGAATGAGCACGTCCATCCTGATTTGCTTTCTCTGCTGCCGCTTTTTCTAAAGCTTCCTGCTCCATGACTTTGCATGCAGCCTGTGCATCCGCCAGGATCTGCTCTGCCTCTTTGTTGGCAGCATCCAGTCTTTCTTTCGCGGAGGCTTCGGCTTCTTCCTGAATCTGGCTTGTAATTTTGTCCAATCCGGTCATTCTAAAGCTTCCCTCCTTACATTCCTATGGTTTCTTATACAGTCGGAAGTGCAAGGATAGAAATCAGCAGAGCCAGAATTGCGTAGGTCTCAACCATTGCCGGGAACAGCATTGCTTTACCAAACTGATCCGGTTTCTTTGCTACAATTCCGATAGATGCAACTGCGGTTTTACCCTGATGCATTGCAGATACAAGACCAACGATTCCAATCGGAAGGCATGCTGCCATAACCATCAGTCCGGTTGCAACAGAAAGTTCTGCGGAACCTGCGCCCAGAAGACCATATCTGGAAAGTGCAACGAATGCTACCAGCAGACCGTAGATACCCTGGGTACCCGGAAGCAGCTGAATAACCAGAACCTTAGCAAATTTACTCGGATCCTCTGTTACAACGCCTGCTGCTGCCTGACCTGCAACACCTACACCATATGCAGAACCGCATCCTGCCAAAATAACTGCCAGTGCTGCTCCGATTAACGCCCATCCATTACCAGTAATACTGCTTAACATAATTATTTCTCCTCCTTGAGATCTACATATTTTGTTTTAAGTTTGAAAGGCTCGAACGGTTTTCCGCCGCCTTCATAAAATTTTCCAAAGAACTCCACGTACTGGAGTCGGCAGGTATGCACATAGGCACCCAGAAGGTTAATTGCCATATTAAAGACATGGCCAATCACAAATACTATGATAAAGAGAATGACTCCTCCGATACTCTTTCCGCCCATGCTTCCCATCTGGTTGACTACAGAAGCAATAACTCCGGTTGCAAGACCGAGGGCCAGCAGACGGGAGTAAGAAAGGACATCACTTAACCATCCGGTAATGTTGTAGAGATCGTATGCTCCAAGTGCAATCCGAAGAGCCGGATTCTTGCTGGATCTTCCAGAGAAGAGAACGATTCCTACTGCTCCTAAAATTGCACTCCATTTTGCCGCTGCATTCAGCGCTGCCGGGAATACAATCTGTTTGCCTGCAATGCCTGCAAACATGCTGGACGGAATCAGAAGTCCGATCAGTCCTAAGAGAAGCATGTACCAGAAAATAACATCACATACAAAATCCATGTACTTATGATCTCTGATGTACATATATCCCTTCAGTGCCAGTCCGGTAAACAGATGAATCACACCGAACAGCATGGAATAAAGAAGCATTCTCATCGGCTCATTCAGCGGTACAAACCACAGTGCCGGAATGGAAATCTTATGTCCAAAGAAGGTCTCCGATATGACATCCAGTGCGTCTCCGAAATAACCGCCGAACAGCACTCCCCAGAACAATGTGGAGAGTCCACACCAGAAGAACAGCTGAACGGATTTCCGCAGGTTTGTTTCCATGCGCGGGAATTTCAGAAGTACAATGCCGCAGGCCAGGGATACAATCAATCCGTATGCTGCATCGGACAACATGAGTCCAAACAAAAATACATAAAAAATAGATGTAAAGAAGGTGGGGTCTATTTCCCCTTTTGCCGGCAGTCCAAAGGATGCCAGAACACCTTCCACCGATTCAGAGAACCGATTATTGTGAAGAAGTACCGGAGGTTCTTCTTCCTCCTTGATTCCTTCTGTCTCTGCCGCTGCACCATAGTGCTCGGACAGTTCTTTTACAATGGCGTCTGCCTTGGCGGCAGGAACATAACCACTGATGGCAAATGTACTTGCTGTCTGCGGGATTTCTCCCAGAATCCGGTATTTTTCTGCTCTTGTCCGATAATAATCGGAGATGAGCTCCAGATCCTGACGGCTGACGGCACATTCTGCCAGTTCGCTTTCCAGCTGCTTTACCTGCTCCTGTGCTTTCGTAATCTCTGCTTCCAGATCCTTTTTATACTCTTCCGGAATCTTCTGCACAGGTGATGACGGTTTTGAAAATCCTCCTGTCCGGAGTACCTCTTCTACCTTTCCTGCATCCTGTTTCATACAGATCACTGCCAAATAGGTAAAATCTTTGTCTGTGGAGATAAGCTCCACATCTACCGCTTCCACATCCGGCACTGCACCGGCCAGCAGATTTAAGATGCTCTGCTGATCCTGTGGATTCGGCATGGTTCCTATCAGTACTGCAGTCTTCTGAGTTCCTGTATAGCTCACCGGAACCGTCAGTGACAGCCACGGAGCAAGTGCCTCTACCTGGTTCTGTACTTTCAGAACCGCTGCTTTGCTCTCTGCAATCTGCTTGTCCAGCGTAACGATTCTGGAAGCAGTTGCCATATACTGATCCTGATTTTCAGCTGCTTTCTCAAACAGTTCTTTCTCGACCAGCGGCTTGCCTGCCAGGGAATCCAGCATGCCTTTTTTCTCCGGAACATAAATGTTCAGGATTGCCAGTGCCTGGTCTGCTGTCTGAGCCCGTCTCTCGAACAATGCTCTGGAGCTTGCTACATCCTGTTTTTCACCCAGGTTGTCATCCTCCAGCTGGATATCGATCTCCATGGCTCCCAGTTCCTGCAGACGTTCCAGGATCGCTTTCCGATTCTTCTTCAATGCACAGATATTGATCCGCTGCATCTGCACGATTGCCATATCCACATCCCTCCTTTTCTCTTTTTTCAGTCTACACCAATGATGTAATGACGGCCTCTACGGCCTCTTCGCGCTTCGGTTCCACCAGCTGTCTCAAAGCATCCGCTTCCTTCTGAGCGCTGGCTTCTGCCTCTTTCAGGCTGTTCTCACTCATCTGACGCGCCTCTTCTTCCGCCTGCTCTTTCTGGGTCCGGATCTTCTGTCCGGTCTCATCCTTCATATCTTTTGCTTTTGCCTTGGCTTCCTCGATTATTGCGGCTGCCTGTGCATCTGCTTCGCGCATTACGGCTGCGGCTTTTTCTTCCGCCTCCTTCACTGATTTCAAAGCATTTTCCAGCATCTTTTCACCTCCTTGCCCATCTCGCTGCGTCAACAAAATCTTAATCATTTCTTAGCATTGTAGCACATCCATTTGGCATATTCAACAAAAACCAGGTCTATCGTTATATTATTGACAAAAGTTTATCATTTGTTCGTTCAATATTACCAATTATCAATTCCAGTTTTTGTTAATTTGGCACAAAAGGACTGCCGCGGTCTGCGGCAGTCCTTTTGTCATACTTCCAACTGAATCCTTCGTCCGCTTTTCTGATAAGGCGTCACTTTTACACCCGCCGATTTCAACATCCGGCGGGAGGCAAGATTCGTTGGTGTTCCATTATATTTATCATCTGCATAGACCAGTTCCGTGATTCCGGACTGGATGATTGCTTTCGCACATTCATTGCAGGGAAACAGCGTGACATACAGTTTAGTCCCGTCCAGACTTCCGCCCCGATAATTCAGTATGGCGTTCAATTCACTGTGTGTTACATATGCATATTTACTGTCGTAAACATCTCCGTCCCGGTTCCATGGATACTCATCATCATCGCATCCCTTTGGAAATCCATTATACCCCATGGAGAGAATTTTATTCTCTTTGCTGACAATGCATGCACCGACCTGCGTATTGGGATCCTTGGAACGCATGGCAGACAGCTGGGCGATCCCCATAAAGTACTCGTCCCATGAAATATAATCCTTGCGTTTTTCGCTCATGATACCTCCTACTTGGTACCGAAGATACGGTCTCCCGCATCACCCAGACCAGGTACAATATATCCGTTCTCATTCAGGTGATCATCCAGCGCACCCACATACAGATCTACATCCGGATGCTCTTTCTGCATTCTCTCAATTCCCTGCGGGGCCGCTACGATACACATAAAGCGGATCTTCTTTACCCCTTTATTCTTCAGCATGGTGATGGCTGCCGTTGCAGAACCGCCGGTTGCCAGCATCGGGTCTACGACGAATACTTCACGCTCTGCGCAGTCCTTCGGAAGTTTGCAGTAATATTCTACCGGCTCCAGTGTCTCTTCATTTCTGTAAAGACCAATATGGCCTACTTTGGCTGCCGGGATCATGGAAAGCATTCCGTCTACCATACCCAGTCCTGCACGGAGAATTGGTACCACAGCCAGCTTCTTTCCTGCCAGTTCTTTCGCTGTCATTTTGCTGATCGGCGTTTCGATCTCCACATCTGTCAGTTTCAGGTCTCTGGTTGCCTCATAGCACATCAGCATGGCAATCTCACTGATCAGCTGACGGAAATCTTTGGAACCTGTTTCCTGACGGCGGATAATTCCAATTTTGTGCTGAATTAACGGGTGATCCATAATCATTACTTTTGACATCTCTTTTGTCCTCCTATATTCTGTCAGAAACATCAACTCTCTGGTGTCCTGCAGCTTTCAACAAACGGTTCATAATGGCCTCTCCAAGTCCCGGTGCCTGGAAAGATTCTGAGTAGATGGCATCGACTCCATCCTCATCAAATTCACGAAGCACTGCAAACAGATGGCTTGCAATGGACAATTCGCTTTTACGGGAACCAATACATTTCACATCGCCTGCCGGATAACGGTCTTTGGTCTCCTCCGTACAGATAATTCCCACTTTTCCTGCTTTCGCCTTCTCATTAATATAGGCAACAACTTTCTCTACCGGACCTTCCACAATCTTCAGATCTGCTTTCGGCGCATAATGGCGGTATTTCATACCCGGTGCTTTGGGATGAATGTTGGAATCACTGGAGATCAGTCCCTTATCCATCTTCGCTTCCCCAAGAACAGCCTGTACCATTTCCAGGGAAATATACCCCGGCCGTAAAATAGTCGGAATCTCTTCTGTCAGATCCACAATGGTGGATTCCAGTCCGATCGTCACGGCACCGCCATCCAGAATCATAGGAATCTTTCCCTGCAGATCTTCATATACGTGCTGTGCTGTCGTCGGACTTGGTCTTCCTGATGTATTGGCGCTGGGTGCTGCCACATAGCCGCCCCCCTGCCGGATCAGTTCCAATGCAATGGGATCAGACGGCATCCGAATTGCCACCGTATCCAGTCCTCCCGTCGTTCCGTGAGGAACGGCATCGCTTTTATTCATAATCATGGTAAGGGGTCCCGGCCAAAATGCTTCTGCCAGCTTATGCGCCGCCTCCGGCACTTCTTCCACAATCTTATCCAGATGTTCCATATCTGCAATATGAATAATCAGCGGATTGTCAGACGGACGTCCCTTTGCCTCATAGATTCTATGTGCCGCAGTCTCATCCAGCGCATCTCCACCCAGACCATAGACGGTCTCCGTGGGGAATGCCACCAGTCCTCCTTTTTTCAGGATTTCTCCGGCCCGCTTCATTTCCCTCAGGTCCATATCATCCCTGTCTATTTTTATCATCTCTGTTTTCATTGTCTGTCACCTTATTTTTTCTCTCTAAGTATCCTTTCCCAGTGTAGCATTCCGGAGAAAAAAAAGCAATCTTCCCATTGCCCCTTTAAAAACTATTTGTTACAATAAGATCGTCGTGGATCTCACAACTGATTCTTATGAAAGGGGCGTCCTATTATGTTAAAACAAGTATCCATATATGCGGAGAACAAGAAAGGTACCATCCAGAACATCACCGGTCTTCTGGCCGAAAAGAATATCAACATTCTCGGTTCTGTCATCAATGACGGTGCGGAGTACGGTATCATCCGCATGATTGTATCCGACCCGGAAAGCGCTGCGGAAGCTCTGACCAACGCCGGATATCTCTGCAAACTGATCGACGTACTCGGTGTCGAGGTCGAAGACCAGGTCGGCAACCTGCATAAACTGTTAACAGCACTCTATGACAGCAATGTAAATGCCACCTACATCTATCTGTCCTTCAACCGCGAATCCGGAAAACCGATTATGGTATTCCATACTGAGGATATCTCAGAGGTTGAATCCTGTCTGGAATCCAAAGGATTCTCCATGTTATAAGTATTTCAAAGGACTGTCCGCATCTCTGCAGGCAGTCCTTTTTCATCTGGTATCCAGATAACGGATCGTTCCCATGGCCACTGCCCATGCTATCCTGTTCTGATATTCCTCTTCCTGCAGGAGTTTTGCCTCCTCCCAGTTGGAAAGAAAGCCACATTCCACGATAACAACCGGAATACTGGTCTTTTTCAAAAGATAATAACTTTCATTGGCTTTTGCCTGCCTGTTGTTTTCAGGATCTACTCCTTCTTTCAGCCGGGTCTGAATCAGCTCTGCCAGTCTCTCGGCATCTCCGGAGTTTCCATAATAAAATACCTGTGCGCCTTTTACATACTCTTCATGATAACTGTTCTGATGAATACTCACGGCACAGTCCGCCTGTCCTTCGTTGATCAGGCTGCATCGTTTTTTCAGATCCTGCGCTTTTTTATTGGAAGCAGTCTCCTCATAGAGACCTTTGTCTTCCTCTCTGGTCATCACCACCTGAATATCCTGTTGTTCCAGAATAGTTTTCAACCTTTCCGCAATCTCCAGATTAATATCCTTTTCCAGTGAATCATCCACACCGATTTTTCCGGGATCAACTCCGCCATGCCCTGCATCCACCACCACGATTCGTGTTGCCCTTCTGCCCGTGACGTGTTCCTGTGATACTTTCATCCAGCCGCGCTCCGCCAGCAGGCATGCACATATTATCACAGTCACCGACATTAGCAGTTCCAGTTTCCTTTTTTCCAAAATAAGAAAAACCGCCGCACATACTTTATTACAGTATATGCAGCGGTTATACGCTCATTCGTTTAGTTTACGTATTTCAGGATGACATCCCAGATGGAGGAACGCTCATATCCCAGTCTCCAGGAAGAAACTCCCGCCAAATCGTACTGTTTGATCAGTTTCATCTTCTCTTCAATGGAATTCTCCTCTTCCATCCACATCTGATAGGTGCTTCCATCATAATCAAACTCCACATAGTACTGCTTGCAGGTCTCATTCCAGACTTTTTCGGCATTATTATTCTGTACCTTTACATCCTCTTCATCCATGCCAATGGCTTCGCTGGTTACGCTGCCTTCTACATCCGTCTTCCAGAAGCGTGTAAAGAACGGAACCGCATTGATAACTTTCTCCTTCGGAACTTCCTCCAGCATTTTTTGGATTCCCTGCTCCACATACGGATAAGATGCCACGGAACCTGCCTCTTCCGAGCCACTGTAATGCTCATCATATCCCATGATAATCACGTAATCTGCAAACACACCCTGCTCCGCACGGTTATAATGATCCGAAGATGCGGTCGGCACATAATTGTCTACAGAAAGAACGATTCCATTGATCCGGCACATGATGGACAACTCACGGATAAACTCGATATAGGCACGTGCACAATCCTGCGTGATCAGCTCGAAGTCTACGTTGATACCGTCCAGTCCGTACTGAATGGCTGCCGCAGTCAGCTGGTTCACCAGGCGCTGACGGCTGGATGTTCTGGAAAGTGTCTCATAAGTGCTGACTCCGTCCTTGAAGTTGTCTACCAACCCCCACACTTCCAAACCCTGCTGATGTGCATAGGTCACATAGGACTGGCTGGCCAGAGACGAAATATTTCCGTCGGTATCTGCAATGGAAAACCAGGTCGGTGAAACAGTCGTCAGCCCTTTGGCATCTGCAATCTTATTCAGCAGATAATTATTGGCCTCCATGTTCGTCACCTGATGCCAGGTCATATTGATCTTATAATCTTTGGAAATACTGGTATACTCCGGCTCCGTAAATTCCGGAGCAGTCTCTTCCTTCTGTCCGATATCCGAAATCTTGCTGTCTCTTATATATCCGATAAAACCGTCTTCTGTCAGTACTCTTGTCCACTGATCAATCTCTTCCGGTTCGTCCAGTACAAACAGTTCCGTTCCTTTGGATACTTTGGAAAGGATATCACTTTTGATACCTGCTTTCCAGCGGACCGCCGTATCTTTCTGTACTGTGACAATATCCTTGCTTCCGAAGGCCGTCACAATCCTTACACGGTTCGGTTCCTCCCAGTACTGATACGTAAAATTCGTATATTTCTGAAGGAAATCCAGCGCCACATAGGCATCACTGCCGTCCGCGCGCAGAATAACATATCCTTCATCCTGACTTGCCTTTGCAACGGTATAACTGCTGCTTCCTACTCCGACACTGACCAGTTCTTTCGGCAGTGCATAAAGGTACAGGTTCTCCGTCGCATCCCAGTAATATCTGTCATCAATATACTGGGCCACTGTATCTACATGAACATAGACCTTTCCGTCAATCAGACGCGCCATGTCTCCCACATTTTCCTGGTTGACAACCACAGCCATATCCTGATCACTTTCCAGTCCAAAATATTCGTTCAGATCTGCCATTTCTTTGGACGGAGAATATTTCTGATACAGGAATCTTCCTGCTGCAAAGCCGCCAATCAGAATAAACAAAAGCAGCGCAAACATAACCGGTACAACTCTTGGATTCAGTCTCCTTCTCTTTCTGCGGGGTCTCCGCCGTCTGGATACGTCGTTTTCAGCTCCGTCTTCTCTTATCATGAATGTCCTCCTGAACTATATTTATCATCAGTATCTTTTTTGATTTTACCACAAAGCTGTCATTACCACCACCACAAATCTCGGACACAGGAAAGCTTTTCTCCCCTTATGATTTTACTTACCCCCTGACAGCCCTGCTGTCCCCTTGCGGTACATACAGAATTTTCCAAAAAGAGTTCCCGTGATATATTATGTCTGTATATACCGCGCTGCATACCCCCTCTCTTCAGATTAAACAAACGGATTAATTTCACGAATTGTGAAAGGAATCAGATAAATAGACTTACAGTTTAATTATACATACATTCTGTTGTTTTTCAAGGCTGTTTCACAAAAATTTCAGAATTATTTCCTTCAATTCTCCGCCTGCCTGCTTTACATATTTCGTTTTTTTGTTTATACTATATAAAACTATAAATTCGCAGGTTGTGATTGTATGAAAATTGAAAAAATCAATGAAAACAAAATTCGCTGCATCCTGACCCGTGACGACCTGGAGGTTCGTCATATGAAGATCAGCGAGATTGCCTACGGATCTGAGAAAGCCCGTTCTCTTTTCAGAGATATGATGGAACAGGCTTCACACCAGTTTGGTTTTGAAGCGGACAATATCCCGCTTATGATAGAAGCAATTCCTATGCCAAATGAATGTATCATTCTGGACATCACCAAAGTCTCAGATCCGGAAGAGCTTGATACAAGATTTTCCCGTTTTTCCCAGTCTTCTGTGGAACCGGGTGAAGAACTGCCGATCCCGAAAGATTTTCTTCCGGACGGCGCTGATGAAGTAATTGATCTGTTCCAGAAGCTTCTGGAACACCGGCTGAAAAATGCCCCGAAGGAAAACAGAGAACAGCAGGCTGAGGAACTTGCCAGCGAACTGGATATGCGAAAGTTATATCTGTTCCCGAAACTGGATTCCCTGCTGGCGGCTTCCCATGTTCTTGCAGGTATTTATCACGGTGCAAACCGTCTGTATAAAAATCCTGACACCCAGGAGTATTGTCTGATCGTAAGAAAATCCTTCCATACACCGGAGGAGTTCAACAAAGTCTGCAATATTCTTTCCGAATACGGGAACAGTGGCAAATATACACCCGCCAATGAAGCGTACATGCAGGAGCATTACACGCTGATTATGAAAGACGAAGCCCTTCAGAAACTGGCTGAAATTTAAAAAATACGTAAAAAAAGAGGATGTCCTGTACTCCAGGCATCCTCTTTCGTATTTCCCATTGATTACTCTTCTGCGCCAAGGAAATTGTTCAGTCTTGCAACAAGAACATCCGGATCCAGTCCGTGTACCAGTGCAGCTTCCTCAAGGCTCTCTGCCTGTGCAGACGGACAGCCGATGCAGTGCATTCCCTCTCTCATAAGAATCGGAACAATATTCTGATCTATTTTTACCAGATCTGCGATAATCATATCTTTGGAAATTTTAGCCATTTTCGTGACCTCCTGATTTTTATTCTGGTTGTTATTATATCCCCATTTACTTGCAAAATCAAGGGAATATGGTATATAATATCTATGATCAGGCCATTGTCTGATAACGACAATTTCATAAGGTGGAGGGATGTATATGGATACGAAGCGCTATATCATTTCCGACGCGGCCAAAATGGTAGATGTGGAAGCACATGTGCTCCGCTACTGGGAAGACGAACTGGAACTGCCAATTGCCCGCAATGAGATGGGTCACCGCTACTATACAGAAGATAACATCCGAATGTTTCATCACATTAAGGAACTAAAAGAACAGGGCTATCAGCTCAAAGCAATCAAAGTACTCCTGCCTGAGGTGGAACAGGGAAAAACACCACCTGCCATCGTCCAACAGCCGGACCCACCTGTCAGTGACAGGATGGAACAGTTTCAGAACATTCTCGGCAAGGTAGTCGCGCAGGCGCTGCGTGAAAATCAGCAGGAAATGGGAAAGGAACTGAGTCATCAGGTCTCCACACAGGTCGTCAAGGAAATGGACTACCTCTTCCGTCTCCAGGAAGAACGGGAAGAGACTCATTACAAAAATCTGGACGCACAGATCCGTGCTGCACAGAAAGATCGAAAAACTTTTTCTCTTGGACGTAAAAAAGAGAAGAAACCAAAAGAACCAAAGATAAAAGAGATCAGAAAGAAAGAGCCGCGGAAGAAATGGTTTTTTAATCCGCGTCCTGCAAACGAATCTGAATAATAAAAAAATGGTATCTGTATATTTTTATACAGATACCATTTTTATTTCCTGTTAAATTACTCAGCGGAGATAGCGCCGGTCGGGCACTCTGCCTCACAGGTACCGCACTCAAGGCAAGCATCTGCGTCGATTACATATTTTCCATCTCCTTCAGAAATAGCTTCTGCCGGACAGACTGCTGCGCAGGAACCGCAAGCTACACACTCGTCAGAAATAACGTATGCCATAATACAAATCCTCCTTGTATAATTTTAATCTACCTGTATCTCAGGTTTCTGCCCCTTATTTTAATATAAAAAGGCTGATTATACAAGTGCAAAATTGCTTTATTCCGCACTTCGTTCCATATCACTGAACTTTGTAAGTTCTGGAATCCACAGAAGATTCACCGTGCCAATCGGGCCGTTACGCTGTTTGGCTATGATAACTTCTGCTACTCTCTGCTCTGCTTCTGAGAGGTCTCTGTTATAGTAACCTTCCCTGTAAAGGAACATCACCACGTCCGCATCCTGCTCGATTGCTCCCGACTCACGCAGGTCGGAAAGCATCGGCCGATGGTCCGGACGCTGCTCTACTGCACGGCTTAACTGGGAAAGCGCCACTACCGGAACATTCAGTTCACGCGCCAGTGCTTTCAGTCCACGGGAGATATCTGAGATCTCCTGCTGACGGGATGCATTACTGCTATTAGAATTTCCACTCATCAACTGCAGATAGTCTATGATAACTATCTGAATATCATGCTCCATTTTCAGCTTTCTGCACTTTGACCGCATGGCGGATAATGTAATACCAGGAGTATCATCAATAAAAAGCTTTGAATTTGCAATATTCGCAGAACCTTCCACCAAATTCATCCATTCTTCGTCATTCAGACGTCCGGTTCTGATTTTCTGGGCATCTACATGGGACTCCAGAGACAACATACGGTTAACCAGCTGCTCCTTTGACATCTCCAGACTGAAGATTGCCACTGCATTGCCTTTCTTAAATGCCATATGCTGAGCCAGATTCAGTACGAATGCAGTCTTACCCATGGAAGGACGGGCCGCAATCAGCACCAGGTCTGATGGCTGCAGTCCGGACGTTTTATAATCCAGATCCATAAATCCGGTCTCCAGACCGGTGACACGGCCTCTTGCCTTAGACGCCGCGTCAATTTTTTTCATGACATTAATAACAACCTGACGGATCGGCACGAAGTCTCCTCCGCCGCCTCTCTGTGCCAGTTCAAAGATCCGCTTCTCTGCATCCGCCAATGTATCTTCCAGTCTGGCAGAACCGGCATAGGTACTGTTGGCAATCTCTTCATTGATCCGGATCAGTCTTCTGGCTACGGATTTTTCCGCTACGATCTCCGCATAGTATTTAATATTCGCAGAAGTCAGTGCCCGATCCATCCAGCGCAGAATCTGTTCTATACCGCAGGCTTCTTCCGGAAGTCCTTTTTCCAGCAGGCTGGTATGAAGAATAACCGGCTCCACCGGCTTGCCCGCATTGTAGAGTTCTACCATCGTATCGAATACAATGCCCAGCTGCTTCTGGTAAAAATCATCCCCTGTGATAATCTCGGAAGCAACCATGATCGCTTCATTATCAATCAGCATGGCACCAATGACCGAGCTTTCCGCTTCCTCGTCATGGGGCATAACCCTTTTTATGAGTGCTTCCTCCATTAATTTTACCTACGCTTCCTTTACAACTACTTTCAGTTCTGCGGTTACCTGCGGATGCAGTTTCACAGAAACACTTGTGGTTCCCACCGTCTTAATCGGATTCGGGAGTACCAGTTTTTTCTTGTCCAGCTCCATGTTCAGCTGCTCTTTCGCCGCCTGCGCAATCTCTTTGGAAGAAACAGCACCGAAAAGTTTTCCGCCTTCGCCGACTTTCAGTTCCAGAACAACCTCTGCCTTTGCAATCTCAGCTGCAAACAGTTTTGCTTCTTCCAGACGCTGTGCTGCCAATTTATCCTCATGGGCCTTCTGCAGTTTCAGATCATTCATGTTTTTGGCAGTTGCCTCAATTCCCTTCTTTTTGGAAAGGATAAAGTTTCTTGCATAACCGTCGCTGACATCTACCAGCTGACCTTTCTTTCCGAGAGATTTTACATCCTCCAGTAAAATAACCTTCATTATTCCAGTTCTCCTTCCTTAAACATCTCATCCAGTGTCTCACGGATCAGCTTCATCGCCTCATCCAGAGAACACTCCAGCTGTACACCTGCCATATTCAGGTGACCGCCGCCGCCCAGTTTTTCCATGATGACTTGTACGTTGACCTCATCAATAGAACGGGCACTTACATAAATTCTTCCATTATATTCTGTCAATACAATCGAAGCTTTTACTCCTGTAATATTCAGAAGCTCATTGGCTGCCTGAGAGCCGACAATTGTCGGACTTTCCAGTCCTTTTCCCGGACATACCGTCAGTGCAAAACCTCTGTATACTTCTGCATGTCGGACTGCTTCCGCCCTTGCTTTATATTCCGCCATATCATTCCGGAACATCTTACGCACACGAGTTACATCTGCACCACAGCGCCGCAGGAATGCGGACGCTTCAAAAGTACGAACGCCTGTCTTTCTCATATAATTGTCCGTATCAATCATAATACCTGCATAAATACAGTCTGCCTCTCCGCCTTTCAGCCGGACATTATCCGCAAAGTACTGCAGAATCTCCGCTACCATCTCACAGGCAGACGATGCATTGGTCTCTATATAGGAAAGGACTGCCGGAGTGATAATCTCACTTCCACGGCGATGATGATCGAATACAACCACTGTCGGCGTCATCCGCAGAATATCCTCACACTCAGTATAACTCGGTCGGTTCGTATCCACCACTACAACGACTGTATTCCGGTCCACAATCTCCCTGGCCTGGCCGCTGCCGATCACAATGCCCTGCTCGCCGCCGTTGGCCTCTTCAAATACCTCCAGCATAGGGCGGACCGATGTGGTCACTTCATTCACTACAATATAAACTTTTTTGTTCAGGGTCTTCGCTGCGCGATAAATACCTACCGCAGCGCCGAAGGAATCCGCATCCGGAAGCTTATGACCCATAACAACAACTTTATCTTTGGTCTCCACCAGCTCACGGAAAGCCTGTGCCTTGACTCTTGCTTTCACACGGGTATTCTTCTCTACCTGCTGGGTCTTTCCTCCGTAATAAGTGATCTGGTCTTTCGTCTTCACGACTGCCTGATCACCGCCTCTGGCAAGCGCCAGGTCCATGGCACTTCTGGCATATTCCATACAATCCATATAAGTAGCGCCATCCGCACCAATACTGATACTTAAAGTCATTGCCATCTCTGTGCCGATGCTGACAGTCTTAATATCCTGCAGGAGGTCAAACTTATTTTCCCGGATCTGATCCAGTGCCTTTTCCTGCATGACAATGAAGAACCTGTCTTTTTCCAGCTTTCTCACAATACCGTCATAAGCATTGAAATACTTGTTGATCTTCCGTTCAATCAGAGCCACCAGAAGGGACGTACGCACTTCCTCCACATTCTCCAGTGCCTCATCATAGTTATCGATGTACACAAGTCCGGCTACCATACGCTGTTCCCGGTTCTCTTTAATATAACGGTTGATCTCCGTAGTTTCAAAAAGATATAATGCGGTCAGGCTTCCGATAAACTCCGGATCCTCCAAAAGCCCGTTGACTCCGGCATCATCCTGCATGTCGATCAAACGGATCTCTGCCCGGAAATCCCGCTCTTCATAACTCAATTCCACCGTTGTCTGCGGGTTATCCTCTACCGGCATCACATTGCGGTTTAATTCCGGAAAAATACCGCTTACAGATTTTCCGCGCTTTCCGTTCTTGCCGACAATCTTCTGAAATTCTTCATTGTACCACAGAATCCTACCGTCTCCGTCTAAAAGCGCATAGGGAATAAACAGCTCTTTCAAGAGCCGTTTCTGGATCTGTCCATACTGGGTTGCAAAAGACACCAGTTCTTTATGCACCACAGGTCTGCTGTAAGTGTAGGCGGCTACGGCTGCCAATCCGTAGACTGCAGTGGCAATTCCGGCCACAATACCCGCACGCGGATCAATGGCATAGATCACCCCTGTCATCACCGCCAGAAATACCGTCATATACAGCGGCCACCTCATAAATGTTTTTTGCCTTTTATCTCTCTTCATCTCTTATTCCTTAATCATCAGATCATAAATTGCCTTTGTTCATTATACCATCTCATTGACAGAGGGACAAGAGTTAGCTTTTCCTACACTTGCGTAAAAAAAACAGACGCCGCATACGCGGCGCCCGAAAAGTTGTTCTTATTCAGCGATGTACGGCATCAGGGAGATATGTCTTGCTCTCTTGATTGCAACAGTCAGAGCTCTCTGATGTTTAGCGCAGTTGCCGGTGATTCTTCTCGGAAGAATCTTACCTCTCTCAGATACGTATCTCTTTAATTTAGCAACATCTTTGTAATCGATCTCGTTATTCTCTTTGCCACAGAAAACGCAAACTTTCTTTCTTCTGCGTCCGCCCCTTCTCATCTTCGGAGCATCGCCTTTTTCATTTTTGGTGTAAGCCATGATGGTTTCCTCCTTCTCACAATTCCATATCAAAATCCGATTGTTAATTGAATGGCAGCTCCTCATCAATACCATCCGGGATATTCATAAAGCCGTCTCCGGCTGCCCCCATCGGGTTCGGTGCTGACGGTGTCTGATAGCTTCCGCCCATGCTGCTGCGATTTGCATCAGATGCAGCTTTGCTCTCAGCAAACTCCTGCTCTTCTACAACAACATCTGTAGTGTAAACTTTATTACCGTCCTTATTTGTATAAGACCCAGTCTGAATACGTCCACAAATGGTTACGCGCATTCCCTGACGAAAATATTTTTCAATAAACTCGGCGTTACGGCCGAATGCCACACATCCGATAAAATCAGCAGTCTGCTGATCTCCGTCTCTTCTGGCAAATCTGCGGTCAACTGCAAGAGTAAATCTTGCCACTGCAGTAACATTCTCACCATTGGAATAACGGACATCCGGATCTCTGGTCAGGCGTCCCATCAAAATCACTTTATTCATTAACAATCACCTCATATAAGCTGTTCTTATGCGTCTTTACGAACACACAGATAGCGGATGACATTGTCCAGAATGCGGACACGTTTCTCGATCTCTGCCGGGCAGGTAGCCGGAGCATCGAACTGAATGAAGTAGTAGAATCCTTCTCTCATTTTCTGGATCTCGTATGCAAGTCTCTTCTTTCCTGCATCCTCTACTTCTGTCACAGTACCGCCAAAGCGAGCGATAAGCTCTTTTGCTTTCTCTACGGCTGCTGCTCTCTCGTCATCTTCGATCTTTGCATTCACAACAAGTGCTAATTCATATTTGTTCATGCTTTTCTTCCTCCTTTTGGTCTCTGGCGCACGTATTACATGCGCAAGGATGTCTCTGAGTTACAGAGCAATAATATATCACGAGAATTTACTATAACACAAATTTTCGTTGATTTCAAGCATTATTTCTCCATTTATTCGCCTTTTTTCCGAAGTCCCCTGCTATTCTTTTCTACCAGTTTTCTGGACACCATGATCTGATGCTCACAGCCCAGACATTTCAGACGAAAATCTGCTCCCACACGCAAGATCTCCCATTCCTGGCTTCCGCAGGGATGTGGTTTTTTCAATTTTACAATATCACCTACCTGATAATCCATACATTCCTCCTATAACTGACTGAAAATCTCTCCGATGGGTCCCTGAACCAGCAGATCTGCCCGGCTGTCCATAGGTGTTACCGATTTATTAATGAGTACCAGTTTATTTCCATTATAATAGTCAATAAGTCCCGCCGCCGGATAAACCGTAAGGGAAGTTCCTCCGATGATCAGCACATCTGCCTGACTGATGGCATGAACTGCTCCGTTAATCGTCGCCTGATCAAGCCCTTCTTCATAAAGCACGACATCCGGTTTGATCAGTCCGCCGCATTTCTCACATCTGGGAATTCCTGTTGATTCCAACATATATCTGGCATCGTAAAATGCCCCGCATTTCTGGCAGTAATTCCGATGGACGCTTCCATGCAGTTCATAGACCACTTTACTTCCGGCTGCCTGATGAAGCCCATCAATATTCTGGGTAACAACCGCCTTTAATTTTCCCTGCTGTTCCCATTCCGCCAGTTTTTTATGAGCTGCATTGGGTTTCGCATCAAGGACCAGCATCTTCGCCCGATAGAACCGGTAAAATTCTTCTGTATTTCTCCGGAAAAAGGTATGACTCAAAATAGTCTCCGGAGGATAGTCATACTGCTGGTGGTAAAGTCCGTCTACACTCCGAAAATCCGGAATGCCACTTTCTGTAGAGACTCCGGCTCCACCGAAAAATACGATATTATCACTTTCATTAATCCAGGTTCTTAAAGTCTCCAGCTGTTCTGACATCTTTTTCTTCCCTCCTGATTAAAAATAAGTAATCTTAATGTCTTCTTCCTCTAATGTGGCGTTCTCCACGCAGACGGCAGCCACATAATCCGGCTCCCGAAATGTAAGCAATCTGCATGAATAATTCTTTCTATTAATATGGTGACTGATGCGCGGCTGCTCGTCTTTCATATCCACCTGAAATGTATGCAGTGAAGTATAAAAACCGGTTCCGAGCGCCTTCAGGAAACTTTCTTTTACTGACCAGTACTGATAAAACAGTTTTTGCCTCTCAGGCTTCGGCACGGATCTGTAAAATTCCTGCTCCTCTTCCGTCAGCGCTTTACGGATCAGATTTTCTTTCGGCTCCCGGTCCATCTTTTGCAGATCAATTCCCACTTCCTGATCCGAGATCGCACAGATCACATAGTCCCTGGAATGAGACCAGTTGACATAAATTTCCGGTGTCTCCGTCAAATACGGTTTTCCATGTTCATTTCTGTGATACCGTGCCGGAGTCTGCACATTCGTGCATTGTTCCAGGCTCCGGTTCAAAAGCAGTTCCGCCGTACCGTGCTGGTCACCGTTTTGAATCCTCATTGCGTAAATATAAATCATTCCGCTTTCCATCCATTTATTTTTCAGTATAACATAATCTCTACTGTTTTACATACATTTTGGCAATAAAAAAACTCCTTGAAATCAAGGAGTTAAGAGAGGCGACAACCAGATTCGAACTGGTGATATAGGTGTTGCAGACCTTTGCCTTACCACTTGGCCATGTCGCCATATTATTTTTAGCTCCCCGAGTAGGGCTCGAACCTACAACACCACGGTTAACAGCCGTGTGCTCTACCATTGAGCTATCGAGGAATACGAAGATATTATACCTTCAAAATCACATACAGTCAATACTTAATTTCATCTTTCTCAAAACCTTTACCCTAAACCTCTTGGTTAAGCCCTCGACCTATTAGTAACAGTCAGCTTCACGCATTACTGCGCTTCCACCTCTGCCCTATCTACCTCGTCGTCTTCAAGGGGTCTTACTAGCTTGTG
Organism: Clostridiaceae bacterium Marseille-Q4143; assembly: GCA_018228645.1. Classification (GTDB taxonomy): domain Bacteria; phylum Bacillota; class Clostridia; order Lachnospirales; family Lachnospiraceae; genus Hominiventricola; species Hominiventricola filiformis. Next base: position 1,202,066 of record CP073693.1, on the reverse strand, counting down.
CTATGGGATATCTCATCTTGAGGGGGGCTTCACGCTTAGATGCCTTCAGCGTTTATCCCTTCCCGACTTGGCTACTCGGCCATGCTCCTGGCGGAACAACCGATACACCAGAGGTCAGTCCATCCCGGTCCTCTCGTACTAAGGACAGCTCCTCTCAAATATCCTACGCCCACGCCGGATAGGGACCGAACTGTCTCACGACGTTCTGAACCCAGCTCGCGTACCGCTTTAATGGGCGAACAGCCCAACCCTTGGGACCTACTACAGCCCCAGGATGCGATGAGCCGACATCGAGGTGCCAAACCACTCCGTCGATGTGAACTCTTGGGAGTGATAAGCCTGTTATCCCCAGGGTAGCTTTTATCCGTTGAGCGATGGCATTCCCACTTAATACCACCGGATCACTAAGCCCTACTTTCGTACCTGCTCCACCCGTCGGTGTCACAGTCAAGCTCCCTTCTGCCTTTGCACTCTGCGAATGGTTTCCAACCATTCTGAGGGAACCTTTGGGCGCCTCCGATACCCTTTCGGAGGCGACCGCCCCAGTCAAACTCCCCGCCTGGCATTGTCCACTGCCCGGATCACGGGCACATGTTAGAAATCCAATACTGCAAGGGTGGTATCCCAACATTGACTCCGTGGCAACTGGCGTCACCATTTCCTTGTCTCCCACCTATCCTGTACATGCAATACCGAATCCCAGTACCAAGCTGGAGTAAAGCTCCATGGGGTCTTTCCGTCCTGGCGCGGGTAACCAGCATCTTCACTGGTACTTCAATTTCACCGGATGCATTGTCGAGACAGTGCTCAAATCATTACGCCTTTCGTGCGGGTCGGAACTTACCCGACAAGGAATTTCGCTACCTTAGGACCGTTATAGTTACGGCCGCCGTTTACTGGGGCTTAAATTCAAAGCTTCGCTTGCGCTAACCTCTCCTCTTAACCTTCCAGCACCGGGCAGGCGTCAGCCCATATACTTCACCTTTCGGTTTTGCATAGACCTGTGTTTTTGCTAAACAGTTGCTTGAGCCATTTCACTGCGGCCCTGCTTTCACAGGGCACCCCTTCTCCCGAAGTTACGGGGTCATTTTGCCGAGTTCCTTAACAATGCTTCTTCCGTCGGCCTTAGGATTCTCTCCTCATCCACCTGTGTCGGTTTACGGTACGGGTACTGTACAAACAATAGCGGCTTTTCTTGACAGCTGGCTCACACAATTCGCTACTTTATTTCGCTATGCATCACGCCTTCGGATTGCTACACGGATTTGCCATTGCAGCTCCTACCTCGCTTGCCCCGGTATTTCCATTCCCGGGATGTGCTCTCCCTCTGTGTCCCCACAGTTCTGTTATACAGCAGTACAGGAATCTCAACCTGTTATCCATCGACTACGTCTTTCGACCTCGCCTTAGGCCCCGACTTACCCAGAGCAGATCAGCTTTACTCTGGAAACCTTAGATATTCGGCCGAGAGGATTCTCACCTCTCTCTCGCTACTCATTCCGGCATTCTCTCTTCTTATCAGTCCACAGCTCCTTACGGTACTGCTTCGTCCCTTTAAGAATGCTCCTCTACCAATTAACATCAGTTAATTCCACAGCTTCGGTGTCGTGTTTTAGCCCCGGACATTTTCGGCGCAGGACCTCTCGACCAGTGAGCTATTACGCACTCTTTGAATGTATGGCTGCTTCTGAGCCAACATCCTGGTTGTCTTTGAAATCCCACATCCTTTTCCACTTAACACGCACTTTGGGACCTTAGCTGGTGGTCTGGGCTCTTTCCCTTTTGACTACCCAACTTATCTCGTGCAGTCTGACTCCCGGTCATCATCTGGCTGGCATTCGGAGTTTGATATTCTTCGGTAAGCTTTGACGCCCCCTAGGAAATTCAGTGCTCTACCTCCAGCAGATTAAACCGAGGCTAGCCCTAAAGCTATTTCGAGGAGAACCAGCTATCTCCGGGTTCGATTGGAATTTCTCCCCTACCCACACCTCATCGCCACCCTTTTCAACGGATGTGCGTTCGGTCCTCCATTGCCTTTTACGGCAACTTCAACCTGGACATGGGTA
>CP073693.1:1135000-1195000 GCA_018228645.1 Clostridiaceae bacterium Marseille-Q4143 | reverse complement strand
GCTGCACTGCCTGTGACAAAACTTCCTGAACCGGTTCCTCGACCGTACCGGTATCCGGAGATTCTTCTGGCAGTGTCTCCGGCTCGTCCGACTGCCCGGATGAGGATTCTTCCGTCAAATCCTGCTCTGATGCATCCTTCTCATCCATATTATCAATAGCCTCCTGGTTTTCCTCTTCTACAGCCGTTGCCAGTTCAGTATCCCCCTCTGTATGATCCAGATTTTCCGAGATCCTGTAAATCTCATTTTCCATATTGGACATACGATCATAATTATTGACAAGGGTAACTCCGATCACAAGAATCACCATCGCCAGAAAGACACATGCCGTACCAAGAAATGTCATGGCTTTTTTCTGTGCATGATGTTCCCGTTTCTCCTGCATGACACTTCGAAAACGAAGCGCGGCACGATCCTCCAGAATTCCCTCTGGTTCAATTCCCATTCCTTTTTTCTGTCCGCTCATATACGCCTGCATTGCTTCATTTTTTTCATAATAGATATAATAGCCATTCAAAGGCGCAAGCCCGAATTCACTTTTTCCATAAAAAACTTCTTCATTTTCCAACGCATCCATCTGCAGAAATACATACTGATCTCCGGAAAAATGCCGCCCATGAATCACCTTAACTTCTTCTGTCAGCGCCAGCGGAAAGCCCGGATTAGATAAATACCACCCAACCACTTCCATTCCTTCAAACCAGTTCTGAAGCACTTCAAATATATCTCTCCACTGCTCATTTCCAAACCAGCACTTCCGTTCCTGTCCCATATCCACTTCAAATGCCCCCTGGATATAAAGCACTTCTGTTTCCGGATATCCCACAAGAATTGCTGTCTTCATGCAGGTCAGATCATCTTCCGCCAGCTGCCGAAGATATGTATAGACATAATCCTCTATCAGTATTTTTCTTCCTGCTCCAGGTTCTCCTATCTGCCGTATATTCTTCGGAAATGTTTTCATGTTTACCCTCCATCCTGCCTAATGGTAGCACGAAAGTTTCTGCTCTTTTGCCGAAACAGATACGTTTTTTTTCTATTTTATCGACAAAAAAAGACGCCGAAGCGTCTTTCTTATCTTATTATCGAAATTTGTAAATAGCAGATGCATGATAATGCTGTCCGGCATCAAATACCGGCTGCGGAAATTCCGGATGATGTATACTATCCGGAAAATACTGCATCTCCAGACAAAGCGCCTGACGGTTTCCGTAAGATACTCCATCTTTTCCCTTCTGCGGGGTAATAAAGTTTCCTGCATAAAACTGCACTCCCGGAAGATCCGTATACGCATCCATCACAATTCCGGAAGCATCATCCTCCACCTGTGCCACCTTTTCCAGATTTCCATGATTTTGCAGTACCCAGTTATGGTCATAACCACCTGTCAAAGTCAGCTGTCCAAAATCTGCATCAATTTCATCACCTACACGTTTTCCAGAACGAAGATCCATGGGAGTCCCCTCTACCTGCAGAATTCTGCCCGTCGGAATTGATCCGGCTCCGAGTTCTGTAAACGTATCTGCCTGAATCATCACCCGCTCATCACAGATAGATCCGCTGTCATGTCCATTCAGATTAAAATAACTGTGGTTTGTCACATTGATCACAGTCTTCTTATCGCTGACTCCATCATAATCAATGCGGATGGCATTATCTTCCTGCAGTGTGTAGGTCACTTTTATGTCAAGATTTCCCGGGAACCCGTTTTCCCCATCTGGACTACGATAGAAAAATCTCACTGCATTTTCTTCTTCCAACAGTTCTGCATTCCAGACCGCTTTGTGAAATCCATGATCAAAATCTGTATGAAGATTATTGCCATTCTCATTTGCCGCCAGATGAACGGTTGTCCCATCCAGTTCAAATTCCGCGCCGCCGATCCGGTTTGCATTCCGCCCGATAGTGGAGCCGAAAAAGCAGTCATTCCCTTCGTATCCTGCTACCGAATCAAAGCCGAGTACCACATCTCGAACCCCGCCTTTTTTATCTGGAACTATCAGCTGTACCAGAATAGCCCCAAAATTGGACACTGCTGCCTTCATCCCATTTTTATTACTAATAGTATACAGAAATGTCTCTTTTCCGTCTTTTGTAACCCCGAAACTTTTTTTTGAAATACTCACCGTTTTCCCCTCCTTACAGTTCCACGCGGCCTTCCAGTGCACGGAGCAATGTTACCTCATCAATGTACTCCAGGTCTCCTCCTACAGGAACTCCACTGGCAATTCTGCTCACCTTGATTCCGGTCGGCTTCACCAGTTTGCTGATATACATGGCTGTTGTTTCCCCTTCCAGACTGGAATTTGTGGCAATGATCACCTCATCCACATCTTTTTCCAGTCTGTGCATCAGTTCTTTCAGCCGGATATCGGACGGACCGATTCCCAGCATGGGCGAGATTGCCCCGTGAAGCACATGATAAACACCTTCATATTTTCCCGTCTTTTCATAGGCACTCATATCCCGTGGATTTTCCACTACCATAATCACTTTATGATTCCGGTTGGGATTTGCGCAGATCGGACAGAGTTCCTGATCCGTCAGGGTCAGGCATTCTTTGCAGTAACGGATTGTTTTTCTGGCACTGACCATGGTTTCTGCCAGTTTTTCTACCCGCTCCTGCGGCATATCAATAATATGAAACGCCAGCCGCTGTGCGGTCTTGGCACCTATTCCAGGCAAAGAAGACAGCTGTTCCACCAGCTGTCCAATCTGATTACTGTAATACTCCATTAGAACGGCATTCCTCCGCCCAATCCTCCGGTCAGTTTCGCCATATTCGCTGCGGATGCTTCTTCTGCTTTTCTGAGCGCCTCATTGGTTGCTGCCATAATAAGGTCTTCCAGCATCTCCACATCGTCCGGATCAACTGCTTCCGGATCCAGTTTGACTTTAGTCACTTCTTTTTTACCGGTCACCGTCACTTCTACTGCTCCGCCGCCTGCTGCCGCTGTAAATTCCGCGCTCTCCAGTTCTTTTGCGCTCTCCTCCATCTGACGCTGCATGCGCTGTGCCTGCTTCATCAGATTACTCATATTGCCCGGCATTCCTCCACCCGGGAATCCTCCTCTTCTTGCCATATTAAAAATCCTCCTATTCTGAATCTACTTCTATTTCCATATCTATAAACCCCGACAGATCTGCCACCGGCTCCTGCGGTCTCGGATCTGTATGAGGAGTATGAACCTGTACCTTCATCTGCACATGAAGTTCTTTCTCTATCATACGCTGCAGATCTTCTGAAAGCGCCTGCTCGTCTACCGGCAGTTCTCTGCCGAGAATCACCTGTATTCCGGCGCCTTCCGGCAGTTCTCTCACCACCGCATCCTTCAGCTGCTGACTCTGCATGCCTCCCATTTTTCTTCGAAGCTCCTGAAATCTGTTTATAAACAGCTGAACATCTTCTGACATTGCTTCTCTCGGAAGCTTTTCCCGCTGAGCAGCCGGCATTTTCTGCGCTAAAGAATCTGTTCCGGCTGCTGCAGGCGCACATACTGCCCCCTGCTCCAATTTCTGCTCAATCTGAGAAATTCTCTGCAGCAGAGAATCGTAGTTTTTCTCCATGGAAGGTCTGCACAGTTTGATCAGTGCAATCTCCACCAGCACACGTTTCTGCGTTGCATACCGAAGCTGCCCTGACAGTTCGGAAAATACACGAATATACCTCATCAGCGTCTCTGGGTCCGTCATGGCAGCTTCTTCCTGCATCCGTATCAGATTTTCCGCTGACACATCCAACATCTCCGCCATATGATCATCGGTACTGAGCATCAGAAGATTTCTCAGATACCAGATAAAATCTACCGTAAACTGGGAGAGTTCTCGTCCCTGTAAAATAATCTTTTCCACTTCCTGGATTACATCCGTGACTTCCTGTCTGCAAATCTTACGAAACAGACTGCTGAACACGTCGATATCCACGGCTCCCAGGACTTCCAGGACATGCTCATAAGTAAGCTTCTGCCCCAGATAGAATGCAATACACTGATCCAGAAGACTCAATGCATCACGCATGGAACCATCCGCTGCCTTGGCAATATACGTCAGTGCCCGGTCTTCCACCTCTACTTTTTCTGTATCCATCAGTTCCCGGAGTCTGGCGGCAATCGTCTCAGTCGTAATTCTCCGGAAATCATATCTCTGACAGCGGGACAGAATCGTCACAGGAATCTTGTGCGCCTCCGTCGTTGCCAGAATGAAGATCACATAGGAAGGGGGTTCTTCCAGTGTCTTCAGAAGTGCATTGAATGCCCCGATGGAAAGCATGTGCACCTCATCAATAATATAAACTTTATATTTTCCTTCTGTCGGTGAATATGCCACTTCATCACGAATCTCACGGATATTATCCACGCCATTGTTGGATGCGGCATCAATCTCAATCACATTCATGGATGCACCCGACGCAATAGCACGGCACATGGCACATTCCCCGCAGGGATTTCCGTCCACCGGATGTTCACAGTTCACTGCGCGGGCAAAGATCTTTGCAACGGTTGTCTTACCGGTACCTCTGGTACCGCAGAAAAGATAGGCATGTCCGATCCTATCTGCCTCGATCTGGTTTTTCAACGTTGTTACAATATGATCCTGTCCTTTTACATCCGAAAATTCAGATGGGCGGAATTTTCTGTATAATGCGGTATAAGACATCTTAATCTCCGAAACTGATGCCGATCATCTTGGCCTCTTCAATGATTCCTGAATTCGGGTCTACCATCTTAAGCTTTCCTGCCACTTCACCTAATGGCACTTTACATGTCTCCCCATTTACAATACCGACCATATATCCGTACTCCTCATCCACAATCAGTTTTGCGGCACGGGCTCCCAGCCGGGTAGAAAGTACACGGTCATACGGAACCGGCGAACCGCCTCTCTGTGTATGCCCCGGAACCGTTACTCTGACGTCTGCACCAATCTGCTCTTTGATCTGATCTGCCAGTTCATAAGATACGGACGGGTACTGATAATTGGCCATCTTATTTTTATATTCCTTCTTGGAAAGTGCTGCATCTTCTTTAGAAATGGCACCCTCTGCAACGGCGAGAATTGTGAAGCCTTTTTTCGCCTTATTCCGCTTCTCAATTGCCTCACATACTTTATTGATATCATACGGAATCTCCGGAATGAGAACGATATCTGCACCGCCCGCAATTCCGGCATGAAGCGTCAGCCAGCCTACTTTGTGACCCATGACTTCCACGATGAATACACGTCCATGGGAAGCTGCCGTTGTATGGATGCAGTCAATACACTCCGTTGCAATATCTACTGCACTCTGAAAACCAAAGGTCATATCTGTCCCCCAGATATCATTATCAATTGTCTTCGGAAGATGAATGACATTCAGACCTTCTTCGCTGAGCAAATTAGCTGTTTTCTGCGTTCCATTTCCACCAAGAATTACCAGGCAGTCCAGGTCCAGTCTCTTATAATTCTGTTTCATGGCTGCTACCTTATCAAGCCCGTTCTCATCTGGCGTTCTCATTGTCTTAAATGACTGTCTGGAACTTCCGAGAATCGTTCCTCCTCTTGTAAGAATTCCAGAGAAATCCCGTCCTGTCATCAGACGGTATTCATTATAAATCAGTCCCTTATATCCTTCTTCAAATCCATAAATCTCGACGTCTCCGCCCAACTCGTTATACAGTCCTTTTGCCACGCCACGCATGGTTGCATTCAACGCCTGACAGTCTCCGCCGCTCGTCAAAAGACCAACTCTCTTCATAGTCTGTTCTCCTTTATTCTTTGGATTTATTCTGATTATACCCTACGAAAAGACTTTTCACAAGAAATGCATAACAAAAAAACTTCCCAGTTACCTGAGAAGCCCTCTTTATCTTTTTAAATCCGTGCATCCTGCTTTGAACTGCCGACCGGTACGTTACCTGTACAGTTAACTCAGCCCAGGCACCCCTGCGGCACACAGAAGATCCCGCTTAGTGCTGCTTTGTTCCCAACCTGACACGGTTCACAGGTTCCTGTTGCGCAGGACCCGGACATCAATGCCACTTATACAGGGCAGCTTCCGACCAAACAGCCCGGGGCAGGATATCACCCCCACTAAGGCGGATTGTAGGTACAGGGCACCGCCATCTCCCCGGCTGCACGGAAAGTTTATGACAATATTCAGCTGCATCTTCAAAGATGCTTGTTCAGTATAGCCGTTTTTTATCGGTTTGTCAATTCATTTGCCTTTTTCTTCTGCCGAAGCTCCCGAAAAAAGCTGACCAGAAGTTCTGAACATTCTTCTTTTAGAACGCCCTCTTCCAGCTCTACCTGATGATTGAATGCAGGCACATGCAGAAGATCCAGAACCGAACCGGCACATCCAGCTTTTGGATTCCGGCTTCCGATCACGACTTTGGGAATCCGTGCCTGCACAATAGCACCCGCACACATCTGACACGGTTCCAGTGTAATGTACATTACACAGTCTTCGAGCCGCCAGTCACCTACCACGCGGCTGGCTTTCCTTATAGCCTGCAATTCCGCATGGGCCAGCGTATTGAGATCTGTATTCCTTCTATTGTATCCACGGGCTATGATTTTTCCATCCCTCACAATCACGCATCCAATGGGGACTTCATTCAGCTTCCCGGCTTTTCTGGCCTGCCGGATCGCTTCCTTCATATACCGTTCCTCTTCTGTCAGCTTCATCCACGCTGCTCCTCTCACACTTTCCAAACCACGGGCATCGGATACATTTCTCCCCGCCCTTCGGATAGATCACAAAACGGCTGATATCCACCGGATAATCATCCCATTCTGCCACGTATTCTTTTCCTCCCGGTCTCTGAATCCAGATCCCTTCTGTCTGTCCGAAACGGATTCCTTTCCCCTGGATGTCATCTGAAGAAAAAGTCCCCTGCCATTCCAGTGCCCCATTTCGATTTTTCAGCGCTCCCAGATAGATCCCCACCAGCTGCTGCCTGTGTCGAAAATAAAGATACACTTTCCCGGGATCTTCTCCTGAGCGGCTATAGCATCTCAGATGTACTGCCAGCCGGCAGATCCCCCCACGGTCTTCTGCTTTCACAAAACCTGCATTTCCAAGTTTTTCTCCGCCTTCATACGCATACAGATATGCAATCTTTCTTCGATAATCCTGCATAAAATCTCCTCCCGTCCCTGGGCTTATTTTATGCAGACATGCCTCTATTTATGACTGAGCACACGATCCGTAAATTCTGCAAACTGGGCAAGACTTAACGCTTCCCCTCTCACAGTTGCGGACAATCCCATTTCTTCCAACACCGCCGCTACCATATCTTTATCAATTCCAAGTTTCGGATCATGGCTGATGCTGTTCTGGAGCGTTTTTCTTCTCTGATTGAATGACGCACGGATAATCCCGAACATGAGCGATTCGTCCTTCACTTTCACTGCAGGATCTTTGTGTACATCCAGACGGATCACCGCAGATCCTACATTGGGCCGAGGCATAAAACAGTTCGGCGGCACATTTGCCACAATGTAAGGCTCCGCATAATACTGAACCGCCAGTGACAGTGCTCCATAATTCTTATTTCCCGGATCTGCCTGCATCCGGTCCGCTACTTCCTTCTGCACCATGACTGTGATGCTTTCGACCGGCACATGACTCTCAAACAGTCCCATAATAATCGGTGTGGTGATGTAATATGGAAGATTTGCAACCACCTTTACCGGCTTTCCGTCATTCATCTCATCCGCCAGTTTTTTTAAGTCCACCTTCAGTACATCTTCATTAATTACAGTCACATTATCATAGAGAGATAATGTATCCTGAAGAATCGGAATCAGTGCTTTATCGATCTCCACGGCAGCAACACCGCGCGCTGCATATGCCAGATACTGAGTCATCGTCCCGATTCCAGGTCCGATCTCCACTACAAAATCGTCCGAACCAATACCGGCTGCACTGATAATTTTATCCAGCACATGTTCGTCGATCAGAAAATTCTGTCCGAATTTTTTCTGAAATACAAATTTGTATTTCTGCAAAATTTCTATCGTATTTTTAGGATTTCCAAGTCTTGGTTCCGGTCTGCTCATACGTTCTCCTCCGAAATTCTGTAAAATCTTCTGGCATTCTCTTCCGTGATCCGGATCACTTCTTCCGAGGTCATTCCTTTCAGACGCGCCAGTTCTTCAGCCACATAATGAATATTGGTGGAATCATTTCGTTTTCCCCGGTTCGGTACCGGAGCCAGATACGGACAATCCGTCTCCAGAAGCAATCTCTCTATGGGTGCTATCTCCACCACTTCTTTTAATTTCTTCGCATTTTTAAAGGTCAGCACTCCGCCAATTCCCAGGTAGAATCCCATCTTCAGATATTCTGAAGCCATCTCCGGCGAATAAGAATAACAGTGCATCTCATAGGAAATCTCCTTCGATACTTCAGCTTTTAAAATTTCCATAGTATCGGCTGCTGCTTCCCGGCTGTGAATGACCACCGGTTTTTTCAGTTCTTTTGCAAGACGGAGCTGACGGACAAACCACTCCTTTTGAATCTCTCTCTTCTCTTTATCCCAGTAATAATCGAGGCCAATCTCACCTACTGCCACGATCTTCGGCCGCATCAACTGCTCCTTCAACCAGAAAAAGGTTTCCTCATTCAGTTCCCCTACTTCATCCGGATGTACGCCTAGGGTACCATAGATAAATGGATATTTTTCAGTCAGTTCTATGGTTCTCCGGCATCCGTCGAGACTGGCTCCTGAATTTACCACAATTCCTACTCCCGCACTTTTCAGCGAAGACAGCAGTTCTTCTCTGTCATCATCAAATGCATCATCATCATAATGTGCATGGGTATCAAAAATCATCTTTTTTGTCTCCTTACAATCTGTTATTCAGTATACCGATTTTAAATACACAGCGCAACATCTTTATCAGAAAGTCAAAGACCGGACTGTCAGATTTCTCCAACAGCCCGGTCTCTATGAAAAGTGAAAAAATTTGGGTTACCTTGTCTTATACGTCTTTATAAATCTGTCCTCTCTTCATAACAAAGCTGACATTTTTAAGCGTATGAATGTTTTCCAGCGGATTCTCATCAACTGCGATGATATCTGCCTGCATGCCTTCTTTCAGCATACCTTTTTTCTTCTCCACACCGCACATTTTTGCTGCATTTACAGTAACAGCTTTCAGTGCATCCATGGTAGTTGCGCCGCCTTCACATGCGAACTCCAGTTCTTTGTAAAGCAGACCGTGATTGGCATCAGTTCCGATGGTATAACGGATCTTTCCGCTCTGATAGATCTGATTCATGCACTGTCTGGAATACTCTCTTGCAGCACGGGTTTTCTGAACAGCTGCCGGCGGGCAGTACGGTTCTCTCTCCGGGTCAAGCACGATACCGGATGTCATATCAATCCATCCTTTATGTTCTTCTTCTACCAGTTTTACCTGCTCCGGAGTGATACTGTATACATGCTCGATCACATCAATACCTGCTTTTACACAGTACTCAAGTCCTTTACCTCCGATACAGTGTGCGGCAGTCTTGATATTCAGCGCCTTTGCCTCTTCCACAACGGTGCGAATCTCATCATAGGAGATGAAACACGGGATGAATTCATCCGGAGTCACAGCTGCTCCACCCGGTGTGACGAAGATTTTCAGGATATCTACTCCGTGGAACATATTTTCACGGGCGGTTCTTCTGAACTCTTCCACTCCTGAATGCGGCATACCTACATATCCATGACCGTGACGGCCCTTCATTCCGATTCCACATACCAGGAGGTCCGGTCCTGTCACTTTGTTCTCTCTGATTTTATTTCTCAGTACCACATCGATGTAATTGCGGTCTCCCAGACATCTTGCCGTGGTAACACCGGACATCAGATCATCTTTCAGTCCATTGAGAGCCAGAAGTGTGTGCTCGCACTCACTCTGGTTCATCATATCCAGATGGCCCGGAAGTCTTGCATCCAGAGCCAGATGGTTATGACACTCGAACATACCTGGCAGAACGGTTTTGTCGCCAAGATAGACAATTGTTGCCTCTCTTCCGGATGCTTCAAACTCCTTGCGGGTTGTTATTTCTTTAATGCTCTCTTCTTCGATCAGAATGCAGGCATCATCAAGAACCTGCAGTTCTTCTCCGATCAGGGCTTTTTTTGCATAAACAGCGGTTAAAGACATGTATTCATTCTCCTTCTGGTGGTAATGATTAAGCCTGTCCTTCTTCTGCTTTCTTTTTCTTCTTCTCTTTTGCGATCTTCACCAGCGGGAATACAAAGGAGAATACAGTAAAGATAGCCAGTGCTGCTGCCAGCGGTCTTGTAAATACCATGTAGAACTGTCCTTCATACATCGTACGGGTCAGGGACAGAGATTTCTCCATGTTGGTTCCAAGAAGAAGTGCAAGCGCTACCGGTGAAATCGGGAAATCATTTCTCAACATAATGTATCCAATGATTCCTGCACCGAGCATTACGTATACGTCGAACATATTTTTATTGGTTGCAAAAGTGCCAACTACTGCAAGTACTACGATAACAGTAGCCAGAATGGATTTCGGAATGACCAGAATCAGACTTCCACATTTGCAGTAGATCATACCTACGATATACATCAGAAGGTTGATCAGTGCAAAACCGATGATCATGGTGTATACGGTGTCAGCATGCTGGGTAAACAGTGTTGGGCCCGGACGAACACCATGAATAATCATTGCACCGAGGAAGATAGCTGCCGGAGCACTTCCCGGAATACCAAGGGTAAGAAGCGGGATCAGGGAGCCACCGGTAACACCGTTGTTGGCTGCCTCTGCTGCCACGATACCTTCTGCACTTCCGTTTCCGAACTGTTCCGGGTGTTTGGATGCTTTCTTAGCCTCGTTGTAGGACAGGAATGCTGCAATATCCGGTCCTGCCGCCGGTACAATACCGATCAGCACGCCAAGTACCGTGGAACGGATTGCATTAAACATATTGCGTGTAATATCTTCAATCTTCAGTTTCATGGAACCGACTTTGCCGGACTCTGCCATCTTTCCAAGCGGATCTTCCAGCATCTTGAATACTTCCGGAAGCGAGAACAGACCGATCAGCACCGGCACTACAGAGAAACCTCCAGTCAGCTGAGAAAGACCATATGTAAATCTCGGGAATCCTTCTACCGGATCCTGTCCGAAGGTTGCAAGCAGAAGACTGACAACTGCTACCATCAGGCCTTTGAACAAATTATCCTGAGACAGCATAACAACTACGGAAAGGCCGAAAATTGCTACGAACATCTGCTCCGGCTGTCCTACCATCTTTGCAATCTTTGCAAGAAGAGGAGCACATACCAGAAGAGCGACGGAACTTACAAAACCACCAAAGCAGGAGGCCAGAGTTACCAGGTTGAGCGCACGTCCTGCCTCACCTTTTCTTACAAGTGCTTTACCTTCCAGCGCGGTCGGTGCGGATGCCGGTGTTCCAGGAATACCTACCAGAACGGCCGGAATAGAACCACCAAATACACCACCGCAGTACAGAGCACTTAAAAGAAGAAGTGCAGCACCCGGCTCCATAACATAAGTAAACGGTACAAAGATTGCCACTGCCATGGTTGCAGAGAATCCCGGGAGTGCTCCGAAGAGAACTCCGATAAACAGACCGCCAATGCAGACAAGAAGATTACTCAGCTGAAATACATTGGCAAAACCAATCATAATATTTTCCATAAAGCTTAATCTCCTTTCTGCCTAAAATGCGATGTTGAACCAGCTTCCTCTCGGAAGAATTACGGTCAGGAAATTTGTAAATACAAAATATACAACAACAGTAAGAGCGACGGTCAATATAACCATCAATACCTTATTTTTCAGTTTCAGATAAATCAGGGAAGCAAGCATAAATACAACCGTAGATGCAATGTATCCGATCTTGTTCATAAGGAACAGATATACCACGATCATCAGGCAGTACGGAACAATAATCTTTGCCTGTTCAATCACCTGGGTTTTCTGCTTATCTTCGGATTTCAATTTTACTACACTGCTGATCAGCAGATAAAATGTCATAAGATAGGAGACAATCAGTAATACCAGCGGATATCCCTTGGACACTGCCGGAATCTGCGGAACCTGCACTGCAAGGGAAGTCAGGAATGCAAGCAGAACGATACTGATAATCATATCCGGAAAACTCTTTTTCAAAAACAGCCCCTCCTTTTAAGAACCGGGCAGTGTAGAAACTGCCCGGTGCATTCATTCACTCGTATGATAACTTTTTACTTACATATTAGCATTTGCTTCATAGTAAGCTTTTACAGATTCATGATTCTCCCAGTAGAAATCCTGGAATGCATCGTAATCTGTGTAATCAACGGTAACGCCTGCTTTGGTAGCTGCATCCTGGAATTCCGGATTCTCACATACAGTTCCAACTGCCTCTGCAAACTCTCTCATAGCTGCTTCATCAGTTCCTGCTGGTGCTACAAAACCTCTCCACATGGTGGACTCGAAGTCTTTGCCAGTCAACTCTGCGACTGTCGGGATATCCGGGCATGCATCATTTCTCTCAGCACTGGTAATAGCGATCGGCACTGCCTCTCCTGCATCAATTGCGGAAAGAGCCTCAGATACGAACGGAGTTCCGATGGTACAGTCACCATTCATGATATCGGTAATAACAGATGCGCCTCCATCATATACGAGACGTTTGTATTTAGTTCCGGTTGCCTCTTCAAACTCCAGTTTCAGGAAATCCCAGTGAGTCCATGCACCGCCGATTCCCCACAGAGTAGTTCCATCCTGTCCTGCTGCAATCAGGCCATCCATATCCGTGATGCCAGATGCGTTGGATGCAAGAATGATGTGCGGGTCAGCTGCAAATTTACATACCGGAGCGAAGTCCTCTGCAGTGTAGGGAACACCTTCCAGCATGATGTCTCCATTAGAGTCAGTGTTTGCAAAGTATGCATAGGTCAGTCCGTCTGGATTCGCTGTGGTCAGCTGTGCAAGACCGATACTTCCGCCGCCACCGGTTACATTGTTGATAACGATGGTGCATCCAAGCTCTTTCTCCATATAAGAGCAAATCAGACGACATGCAGTATCAGCTCCGCCGCCTGCTGCCCACGGTACGATCATCTCTACCGTTTTTCCCGCATAGAAGCCATCCGCATCAGATGCAGTGTCAGCTGCTGCTGCATCATCAGATGCCTCGGTAGTCTCCTCTGCTGCCGGCTCAGCTGTGGTTGTGTCTGCTGCCGCATCCTTGGATCCACATCCAACTGCGCTGAATACAGTGATTGCAGCCATCAGTAACGCCAAACTTTTTCTTTTCATTTTTCTTTCCCTCCATGAAAAACTTTTGTTTTTTCTTGTTGCCCCTATATAGAGCAAGCCTTGTGCCAACTTGTCTAAAAACAATTCCAATTTCCTTTTGTTTTTGACAAAATGCCGAAAACTCAAGGTTTTTTCAAATTCAAAAATTCTTAACATTTTCCACAGAGGTTTTTTGCAGAATCTAAACCATTGCATTTCTTTGCATTTTGTTTTATAGTTATTGCAAAATATTTCTTTCCGCAATTTTTCGTTAATTTAAATGAGGTTTTCTATTTATGATACGACTGGTCTTTTTTGCCCCTTATCCGGGAATGCAGTCTACGATCCGGCAGGTTATCGCAGAACGCCCGGATCACGATGATTTTCAATATGAAATCATCCAGGATTTTTTTAATAATCCACTGGATAACATCAACGCAGATATCGCCATTGCCCGCGGATTTACCGCTCATACCATGCAACGAAAAGGAATTGCCTGTGCGGAATTGAAAGTATCCGGTTATGACGTCATCGTTGCCATCCAGAAATGCCGCCGCAAAGTTCCGCTAAAAAAGCTGGCACTTGTCGGTGCATTTAATATGGTCTACAGTTCAGAAAATGCACATTCCATCTTCCCTGATATTGAGATCACCGCTTACCCCATTGTGGAAGAAACCCAGCTCGAAACCATGATCCAGAAAGCAATCGCAGACGGAAATGATGCCATTGTGGGTGGACATACTACTGTTCTTCTCTCAGAGAAATATCATATTCCGGCTGTGATGATTGAAACTGGCCGTGAATCCATCAATAATGCGATTGCTGAAGCAAAACTTGCCGCAGAAATCTCTTTCCGTGAAAAAGAGCGCAGTAATGAAATTGCCAATATTATGAACTATTCTTTCCAGGGCATTATCTCTACGGATCGGGAAGGATATATTACCTTTGCCAACTCCTACTGCCACACGGTTCTAAAGGATGTCAAAACTCCATTTATCGGACATGCCCTTCAGGAGTATTTTCCAGACCTGGCAGTAAATGATGTCATACATAAGGGAAAGAAATTTCTTTCAGAGCTTCACTACTGTCAGAGCATCCCTCTGATGATTAACTGTGTACCAATTGAAAGCGAATACGATAATGCCGGATGCGTACTGACCTTTCAGAATACCGCCCAGATTCAGGCAGAAGAAAGTCAGATTCGTAAAAAAATGCATCGTTCCGGTTTTACCGCCAAATATCGTTTCTCCCAGATCATTCACAGCAGCCAGATCATGGACTCCGTCATCTCGGATGCCATCAATTTCAGCTACTCGGATTCCAATATCCTGATCTATGGAGAGACCGGTACCGGAAAAGAACTGTTTGCCCAAAGTATCCATAACAGCAGTACCCGGCGGAATAATCCATTTGTCGCGATCAACTGTTCCGCACTTCCGGAAAACCTGCTGGAAAGTGAATTATTTGGTTATGTGGAAGGTGCTTTTACAGGTGCTGCCAAAGGCGGAAAGATGGGTTTCTTTGAAATGGCTCACAAGGGAACTATTTTTCTCGATGAGATCGGCGATATCTCCCCAAAACTGCAGAGTCGTCTGCTTCGTGTCCTGCAGGAAAAAGAGATTATCCGGCTTGGAAATGATACGGTCATCCCCATCGACGTCCGTGTCATCTCCGCTACCAACAAAAACTTGAAAGAAGCAGTAGCCGCCGGAGAATTCCGTCAGGATCTTCTCTATCGTCTGGACGTTCTGGAGCTGAATCTTCCACCACTCAGAAAGCGTGGTGCGGATATCTCCCTTCTGCTTACTCATTACATTGAATTTGAACATGAACGAACCGGCTGCCGGTTAAAGTATCTGAACGATCGTGCACTCCGGCTGCTGGAAAATTATCCATGGCCCGGCAATATCCGTGAAATGCGTAACTTCTGCGAACGTCTCTGCATCCTGTGCCAAAAGGATACGGCAGATACCGATGATATCTACCGTGCACTCCCGGATATTGCTTCACCCACTCTCCTGCAGACAGAAAAACAGCCAGAGAAGTCTCCGACTGTTTCTGAAGAATTTCCTGCCTATGATGAGAAAGCAGAAATATTAAAAGCACTGGCACTGTTCCGCAACAACCGCTCCCGGACTGCAGAATATCTCAATATGCATCCAAGCACCTTGTGGCGGAAGATGAAAAAATACGGAATTTAACTAAACCTCCACCTCATACTCCACGCTGGCAAACGTGATTCTCATTCCGTTTTCCAGCGGAAAGAGTTCATAAGGATCCAGCTGAATCCGGTCTGCCCATGTTCCATTGGTAGAATTCAGATCTTCCAGATAGTAGGATGGTCCTTCCTTTGTGATACGGGCATGGATTCGGCTGATGGTTTCCGCAGGAATACAGCCATCTACATTGTCTCTCTTTTTACCGATCAAAAAGCTTTCCCCTTTAATATGAAAATCTTCATATTCTGGATTACGGCTTTTCAACAGTAATCCTTCTCTTTTTTCTGTTTTCAGATAAGTAGTCTCTCCGATCGAATTTTTCTCCCGTAGAAACAGCACGGCTCCACTGTCGATCTGGTCAGCCTCCGCCAGATAGTCTTCCAGCTTTGATTTTTTCGGTTTTTTCTTGAAAAAACTTCTCCAGCTCCCGGTCTTCTCCGGAATCTCCTCCTGCACAGAAACCTGTTCCAGCACATTTTCTTTTATATTTGCTGCCTCCGGCTGACACTTTCCTTCTTTTTCTGTCCGTTTCATCAGTTCTTCCAGACTGAAATTTGGTTCCATTGCCCGCTGATAGAGATCGTATCCAAATTCGATGCCCGCTGCATCACTTTTATCCAATTTTCCCAAAAAATACTCAGCCAGATTCAGAAATGATTCTCTGATGTCCTTTTTACAGGCAGGATAGTAGCAAAGACATAGCCGCTCTGTTCTGGCATGAAGATAGATATATTCCGGTTCCAGAATGAAATGTTCCGGATTCAGCAGATATTCTCCTGCCGCCTCAAGAATTCTCAGCAGTTCTCGTAAAAATCCTTTTAATTGCTCACAGTTTATCTTTTTCCGCTCATAGGCCAGCTGCAGGCTCTGCCGTCCTGTAATCTCATAGTAATATTCCGTCCGCTGCTCATGTTCCTGACACACGCATGGGAGAAATCCATAGATTCGATTTTCTGTAATCATGCGCACCTCATACCCGTCTTCTCTGTGTTCATCCGTCAGTATCATATAGTTACTGTTTAAATCTCTTTTATAATGTACATTCATTATAGTTATTCTCCATTCTTTTTCCGTGTAAGAAAAAGTTTCATTCTGAGCGCCGGACACGGCGATATCCGATATAATGTCCGCTCCGTCTCTATCCTTATTTTCCGGAGGAATGGTCCGGTTCCGGAAACACGGATTCTGGCACGCACCGGGTTCACATCCACCGTGATATCCGGTGCTTCCATCCACAGAAGCCGTTCCTTCAGTTTTTTCTGCAGCTCCTGCCTGATCAGATCTTCCATTTCTCCGGAAGTTTTTTCTTCTCTGTAAATCCCCTTCATTCCTGCTTCTATCATCGTATGGGCACATACGGCACAGTCATGTGCATACAGCGTAAAATAAACCAGATATACCATAAGAAGACAGACCATCGGTACCAGATACGCTGCTTCCAGCACAAAACGCCCTTTTTTTCTGCTCCATCTGTTCACAGCAAATACCTCCCCGCAATATAACCCGCCGTCAGGAAAGGAACAAATGGCAGCTCCTTTTCTTTCCGCAGGATCCCCGCACCTGTGCACAGAACACATCCCATCAGCAGCACAGACACAATTTCCTCTGCAGAACACCACATCCCCATTCCCAGTATCAGCCATCCATCTCCATATCCGATTTTTTCCCCGCTTGCCGCTGCCAGTAATAAAAGTGTCATTCCCGGCCACAAACAGACTTCTGTTCCTGTGACAAATGCACAGATCAGACCTGTTCCCAGAAATTCCAAGAGTACTGCAAAAGACAGTTCTCTGTCACGGATGTCCTGTAAAGACAGCAGCAGCAAATGTCCCATAACCCAGACATCTTCCGCTACGCTCCACATCGTGAACAACACCTGAGCCCTTCCGTATGAGACAGCGGAACTGCC
Organism: Clostridiaceae bacterium Marseille-Q4143; assembly: GCA_018228645.1. GTDB lineage: Bacteria > Bacillota > Clostridia > Lachnospirales > Lachnospiraceae > Hominiventricola > Hominiventricola filiformis. The sequence continues at coordinate 1,177,611 of CP073693.1, read as the reverse complement.
ATCACTGTTCTTTTCAGCCCCTGACAATTTCTGCTGTTATGATAACTGATTCCATAGTCAGCAATATAAACCATCCTTCCCGGCGATTCTTTTCTGACACAGTATTCACAGGGGCCATATTTTCCTCCGGATTCATTCCGGCAGTTCGGAAGCTCTGCCGCAGACACCATATGAACTGACAGCTTCAGATAGGTACAATCTCTGCTTTTATGATAAACTTCGCCTCCTGGTGTCTTATAGACCATCTCCTCCTGTCCGTTTCCTGCAAAAGTCTCCCCCGTATATCCTGTCCATCCGCGAATTTCCACTTTCCGTATCACCGGATTCCGCACTGGAAACAGTGATACAAAAGGAAGTTCTGCCGTCTCATAGTCATACAGCCTGATATAGGGATCATCTCCCGTGATCTGACCTGCCGTTACCGCCAGCATCTCTGCCTTCTCCATAAGCCGCCGGTATGCCTGTCCATTCTGTGCTGTGAAGACAAACAGATACAAAAGTGCCGTCACTGCACACAGAAAGAAAGGAACTGCCATTGCCGCTTCCAGCGTCATGCTCCCTTTTCGTGAGATGTACAGGGAAGCTCTTCCGGAATCATTTGTAAGATGTTGGGTGTTGGTCCTCCTTACGTGGGGTGTCTGGAGAGAGAATAGATTGTAATACCGAAAGAGCATCCCTCTGCACCTCCCTTCTTTCCTTTTCTTTATTCATAACGGTAACTTCGTTCCATCTGAAGGCTATCCATCCAGATCTGCGCAGTCAACCGGTCAATACAGTGGTCCACATGAATCCGTTCACATCCGGCATTTTTCTGCAGCTGGCCCTCAATGATATCCAGTCCCCTCATGGCCAGTGTTTCCGAAGACTGTATGGTCAGAAAAAGCCGCAGGAATGATTCATAACTCATTCCCTTCTGTTCTGTCTTCTGTTCATCATAAGCGCCCGGGTTCCCCATAAGCGCAATAATTCCTGACAATGGAACCTGCCAGTCCTCTTTTGTTTTTACAAGAACCACTTCCTGTCCTTTCAGAAGCTGGCGGACCTCCACCAGGCTTTCTCCATAAGCCCAGCCCAGTAAAATCAGATGCTTCACTCCTTTTACCAGAGCCTCATTGCCTGTCACTGCAGCCAAAACAACAGCGAGAAGTTCCGCTTTTGCCTTTGCTTCTTCATCCGTAAGCAGGTATCCGTAATTCACGCCTTCCCGCAGAAGCAGGATTCTCCTTACAGTTTCTTCCAGATTCTGTGCATCTGATGCATTTCCCCGACAGATATATTCCAGTTCATAGTCAAGATACCGGTCATTTTCCGATTCTTCTGCCATATCCGCCGCATGCCTCATATACTCACACAGATAGCTGACAAACAGCTGCTTATTAAGTACCGTATCTTCTGTACCAAGTTCGGCCCCTGTTCCTCGGGAAAGTGTCCTGTGCGATGGTACCTGCTCCAGTGATATTTCCTTCTGCGAGATCGCTTCCGGCTGATCCATCACCTGCTGCAGCGTGAACCGATTCCACATACCATCCCAGTTCTCCGCTTCCGAAGACATCTCTTCTTCGCCCTCTTCATATTCATAATCCACGACAGAGCCTTCATACATTTCGCAGTCTTCCTGAAAGCTCCGGCTGTCATCTTCCAGTTTCTGTTGAAAAGCCTCGTCAAAAATCCAGTCTTCTGCCAGCGACAGTCCTGTCTCTTCTTTTATCACCTGCACTGCCTGACGGTAAAAAACCGCTCCCTGCCCATCCGTCAGCCTGACCGGGTCTTTGACAGATACTCCCTGAAGAGCCAGACCCTCCTGCGTTTTTCCTTCTGCATCTGCCGTGTTCAGTTCCGTAAATTTCCAAAGATGTGCACAGATCTCATCCATATTCTCCGTCCCGCTTCGAAAAGACGTATCCAGTGCAAACAAACTATATTCCTTCAGAAGATGCGGTTCATATTCAGAAAACAGGGAGAACAGTCCGCTCTCCGCGGCCTGCTCCGCCTGTCTTCTCGCAGACTGCATTCTGACCGATTCCAGGCACACCAGATAAAGCGCCAGAAAGACAGAAAATCCAAGTGCAAGCCAGATGCTCATCTGCCCGCTGCGCCTCTCAGACACTGCTGCTCTGCGAAACAATTTTTTCAAAAATATCATTTACTACTCCGGTGATTCTGGTTTTAAAAATGATAACCAGACCAATCAATACCACGATAATCAAAATAACTTCCACTACGCCCATGCCGCTTTCATCTGCCCACAGGCCTGCCATTTTCCACCTGATTCTGTTCCATAGTTTCATACGCTTCTCCTTATGTCTGAAATGATGTAACTGCCGGATACATAACCATAACCAGTATCGTCAGAAGCATCAGAAGCATGGGAAACAAAAGTCTACTCTCACATTCTTCTCCCAGCTTTTTTGCATAAGCTTTCCGATTTTCAAAAGCTTCCCGCGATTCTTCTTCAAGAAGACCAGAAAGATTCCTGGTGCCCTTTCTGAGATTCTGGCTCAGAAGCGCCCCCAGTTTGAGATACGACGGCAGTCTGCATCTGGCGCCGAATTTTTCATAGGCAATACTCTCCGGGACACCATTCTGCATTTCGTAAAGAGTCGTACACATCTCTTCATATGCTTCATTGACCGGTCCTGAGGTTCTGTTTCTGTATCCCGCAGCAATCCGCTCCCATGCCTTCCTGCTGCTGATTCCGGCACCCATATAAAGACTCAGCCGGCTGACAATGTCCGGGTATGCAAGTTTCATTCTCTTTTCCCGCTCTGCGAGTGCTTTTTCTTCTTCCTTCTGCTGACCAAGCATCATGGCGCAGACCGCACATGCAGTAAGACCGGCCAGCATCAGCCATGTATGGTCCTTTTCGGGATACCACATAATTGATTGCCCTGCTGCCTGCTCCGGCAGCTCAACCGTTTCTGTATCTTCTTTCTGTGTATCTTCCATCTTCCAGGAAAGGATCCGGATCAGTGCTTTATTATCCGGATTTTCCAGCGGACAGACCCATACTGTTCTGTCCCATGAGACCGTCTGATCTTCCAGTGACAGAACTGCTGTCACTTCCACCTGCTCAGCTCTGGTAAACCCTTCGTTTTTCACGGTACCGTCCACTGATATGTACTCCCATGAATTTAAGTACCACTGAATGGCAATGTCGGTTCCTGGATATACGGACGGCATGTTTACCTTTTCCGTAATATGCTCCAGATCCTGGTTTTCTCCCAGAAACAATAGTTCCATCCCATCTTCTGCTTTCTGCAGTTCTTCTGCAGTCTCCGCTTCTGTCTTCGGCCGTTCCCGCACGGTCACTTCTATGGAATATGGTTCTTCCCCGATCCATACTTCCAGCTTCTCCTTTCTGTCTCCTTCTCCATTTTCCGGTCTTATAAGAGACGTCAGAGGTTCTCTTGAAAACAGGCTGACTGCCAGCCAAATCACACTGAGCGCCCCTCCCACACAGGCAGTCAGGAGAAGTTTTTTCTTCTGTTTCATACTTCAAACTGCACCATCCTTCTTCCCATGACACAGGCTCCGGCATAGACAATGAGGCAGACAGTCATTATCAGTACGCCGGAAAGATTATGATAAAGCGCTTCCACAAATTCTCCGGATCCCATTCGGATATAGAAGAGGACACCGGCAGGCATAACCATCATAATTCTCTGTTCATATACTTTTGCCGCCAGAAATGTCCGGATCTCCCTTCTGGTATCCATCACCTGTGCCATCTGCCCGGCTGTCTGCCGGATAATTGCATTCAGACTTCCACCGCTTGTTCTTGCCGTACAGAATACTTCCACAAAACTCTCTACTTCTTCCAACGGATGCTTTTCTGCCAGATCCTTCAGCAGCTGTTCCGGACGCTGGTTATTTTCTGCACGCAGTACCATCTCCTGCAGAGCTTCCAGCATGGCACCTCCTCCCGGAAACATAAGTCTCAGTTCTCTCAGTGACTGGCCAAAAGCATTTTCAACGGAATATCCCGCTGTCAGAGAAGATGACAGCAAAAGAATCCACTCCCGGAACTGCATCCGAAACTGTTCTTTCTCCTTCTCCATCCTTGACTGCTCCCATTCCCGATGCCAGACGATCAGAAGCGGAAGCAGAAATGGAACTGCCAGTACGGAATCATAATACAGCCAGGCAAGTGCTGCCACCAGCAGGATCCCCGTCAGTGTTTCCGGCAGCCGCCTCCATATACATCTTCCCCATTCCTGCACGCTGAAATTTTTCAATATGCTTCATTTCTCCTGTCCGTTCTTGTATCCCGCAGATTCTGCCTGATACTTCACCGGTCTCCCGGAAGAGAAACAGCGGATTTAATCCGACCTGATCCCCTTCCATGCCGGTCACTTCTGTGATTTCGAGAAGTCTCCTGGTCTTATCCCTGAGTCTTCCCAGATAAACGATCAGGTCAATTCCGGATGCAATCTGCCTCCGGATTGCCTGTAACGGCAATTCCATCCCCATGAGAGACATTGTTTCAAGACGTGAGATCGTATCCCTCGTGCTGTTCGCATGGCAGGTACTGATACTGCCGTCGTGCCCTGTATTCAGACAGGTCAGCAGCTCAAACGCCTCACCGCCCCGGACCTCACCGACAATGATACGGCTTGGCCGCATTCTGAGCGATGCCCTGATCAGATCCCTGACAGTGATCTCCCGACAGTCTTCAAGACCCGCAGATCTGGTCTCAAGACGGACCAGATTCGGCACTGTGCGAATCTGAAGTTCTGACGTATCTTCAATCACCACCACTCTCTCATCTTCCGGTATATACTCTGACAGAGCATTAAGAAACGTCGTCTTGCCGCTCCCGGTTCCTCCTGCGATCAGGATCGAGTATCCTGCCCTCACCGCATGCTTTAAAAATTCTGCTTCTTCTTCCGAGATACTTTGCAATTCCAGCAGCTTCTGCATGGTTACAGGCTCATCCGGAAATCTTCGTATTGTGATAATCGGCCCGTTGACCGCCACAGGCGGAAGTACTATATGTACTCTGTCCCCGTTTTTCAGTCTCGCATCCACGATAGGCTGCGATTCATTGACGGTCCGGTTACAGGCTCCCGCGATCTGCTGGACAATGTCCAGTATCCGTTCTTCTGAGGCAAAACTTTTATCCCAGCGGTATAACCGTCCTTCTCTTTCCAGAAAAATTCCTTCGGTTCCATTGACCATAATTTCTGTAATGCTGTGCTCCTCCAGAAGCTCCTGAAGCATGTCCATCTTTCGGAGTGCATAAAACAGCTCTTTCTTCAACCGGCATTTTTCATTCAAGGAAAGGCGTTTCTCCTTCCCGCAAGTAAGAATCACTTCGTCAATCAGTTCCTGCATCTCTTCGTCAGAGACTTCCCGGCTTAAATCCACCCGCTGCAAAATCTGGCTTTTCAGCTCTTCATATAATCCGGACCTTTCTGTCTCCGATTTTTCTCCCATGGTTCCTCCTAACCTTTCAGCAGTCCCCGGATATACATTCCAAAGCTTTGCTGCGGCAGCATAAGCAGATCATCCCGGCTCTCCGGAATCTCGCTGTTTTCCGGTATTTCGAGTTTCTGAAATTTTTCAACAATGTCCAGTCCGCCTAAAATCTGAACTGCGTTTTCCCATTGAGCCAGCTTTGCCCTGGAGATCATGTCCTGCCGCACAGGTACGTAGATACCATCACACTGCCTTAAAAGTTCTGTCTCATGGCCCATGGCCATTCCCAGATCAAGAATCACGGAGTCATAGCTGCTTCTGGCCCGTATCAGACGAATCAGTTCCAGCCATTCTTCCGTCTCAATCTGATGAAAATCCGTATACGATTCACAGGGTGGTATATAATCCAGATGATCCAGCTTCTGAACCATACTGTTCAACCGATAGAGAAACTGCGCATTATTTTGCTGACGCAGAAAATAGATCAGATCCGAGATATTCCAGTGGCTTTCCCCCATGTACTCCCCCATTCCGGAACACTCTTCCATGTTCAGATATAAAACATTCTGACTTTCCGCCAGTATCTGCCCCAGCGTAAGAGCAAACACTGTTCGATTGCTTTCGCTCACCGGAGAAAAAATACCGATCACCCGGTTATCCTTCCTGCTTTCCTCGATATACATCCCCTCGGTATTCTGCTCGGAATAATAATACATAAGCTCCCGGAGAATATTTTCCACAGACTGATACTTGTACACCGCATGACAGCCTTCTGCTTCTTTTACAAGGCTTCCTTCTGAGAGAATCACCGTACACTTCTGATGGATCAGAGCCTGACAGCTTTCATACCACTCTGCCGCTATCAGCAGTATTTCTATCTCTTCTCCTGCAAGGGCCTTGATCAGAGCCTCTCTGTCCGTGCAGATACGCACCTGGAACAGATGGCTTTCTTTCAGATTCACATACTCCATAAATGCTTTTCCATATGCATCATCCGGGTCTGCGATCCATAAACCTGTGCTTTTCACATAGCTACCTCCAACAGCATTTTTATTCTTCTTATGCTGCAAATAAAATAATGGAATTCGGCTCAGAAATAAAACTGTGAGCCTATGGCGAAATGCCACTTAAAGATAAACGTTTATCACAGTTCCGATTATATCAGCTTCCTGATCTTTGTCTACGGTGTTTACAATTTGTTCACAAATTTTGGAAATATGTCACAAAAGACGAAGTGCCAAAATTGCGTAAAGCAGAGAAATCCCGCTGAAACCAAGGATTCCGGATGTCAAAAGACTCACAAAATTCATACCTGCCCTGACAGGTATCTCATAGGAAGAAAGAAGACTGTTGATCCCATAGATGGCAATCTGTCCCAGTACTGCCCGAATGCAGAAATTCATGATCACCTCAGCTTTATGTTTCACAAGAACCACAAAAAGCACTGCCACACAGGATCCTGCGATTGTCAAAAACCCCATTCCTTTATCCATTCTGTCACCCTCCTTCCCCTCCATCTATATGAATCTGACGGAAAATTATTCCGCATTTTCGTATATATTTTCCTTTTGAGGACTATACTGGTAATAACAGCTCTACTTTGCAGGAAGGATGACAGCAATGAAAATAAAGGATGCCGCTCCCGTACAGGATTCCAGAAAGCAGCAGCTTCTGGAAGATATTGCCCGGACAAAATCCGCACTCGACCGCGCCTACTCCAATTTTGAGAACGTTATTGACCCGGATCTGATCGACTCTTCCATCTATGAACTTCAATCCATTCAGATGCGCTACCGTTTTCTTCTCAGGCAGGCCTCTCTGCTGGAAGAAAGCTCCTGACAATTGACTTCTTTTTCCTCCTGTGCTACTCTGATAAAAGCATGAATTAACAGAGGTAAGCAAATGGAAAAGAAAAAATTTTATATGACAACAGCCATTGCCTATGCATCCGGAAAACCTCACATTGGCAACACCTATGAGATCGTTCTGGCAGACAGTATTGCCCGCTATAAAAGATTTCAGGGTTATGATGTGTTCTTCCAGACCGGAACCGATGAGCATGGCCAGAAAATCGAACTGAAGGCAGAAGATGCCCGTATTACTCCGAAGGAATTTGTCGACAATGCAGCCAGCGAGATCAAGAGAATCTGGGATCTCATGGATACTTCCTACGACAAATTCATCCGTACTACTGATGAGGATCATGAAAAACAGGTTCAGAAGATCTTCAAATATATGTATGACAAGGGAGATATTTACAAGGGATCCTATGAAGGAATGTACTGTACTCCCTGTGAGTCTTTCTGGACTCCATCCCAGCTGGTAGACGGCAAATGCCCGGACTGCGGCCGTGAAGTACAGCCTGCAAAAGAGGAAGCATATTTCTTCAAAATGAGCAAATATGCGGATCGTCTGATTGATTACATTAACACCCATCCGGAATTCATTCAGCCGGTATCCCGTAAGAACGAGATGATGAATAACTTCCTTCTTCCGGGTCTTCAGGATTTGTGTGTATCCAGAACCTCCTTCAACTGGGGTATTCCGGTTACCTTTGATCCGAAGCATGTTACCTACGTATGGCTGGATGCTCTGACCAACTACATTACCGGTATCGGTTATGACTGCGACGGCAACAGTTCCGAGCAGTTCAAGAAACTCTGGCCGGCTGACCTGCACCTGATCGGAAAGGATATCATCCGTTTCCATACCATCTACTGGCCGATTTTCCTTATGTCTCTGGATCTTCCGCTGCCGAAACAGGTATTTGGACATCCGTGGCTCTTACAAGGAGACGGCAAGATGAGTAAGTCCAAAGGAAATGTGCTCTATGCCGATGATCTGGTAGATTTCTTCGGTGTGGATGCAGTCCGTTATTTTGTTCTTCACGAGATGCCGTTTGAAAATGATGGTGTGATCTCCTGGGAACTGATGGTAGAGCGCCTGAATTCCGAGCTGGCAAATACCCTCGGAAACCTGGTAAACCGTACCATCTCCATGTCCAACAAATATTTCGACGGCGTTGTTACCAATACCGGTGTTACTGCAGACGTAGATGAGGATCTGAAAGCAACTGTCCTCGGAACCCTGAAAAAAGTAAATGAGAAGATGGACCAGCTCCGTGTGGCAGATGCTCTGACTGAGATCTTTGCACTGTTCAAACGCTGCAACAAATACATTGATGAGACCATGCCGTGGGCACTGGCAAAAGATAAGGCACAGCAGGATCGTCTGGCAACGGTTCTCTACAACCTGGTAGAGAGCATCAGCTACGGCGCAGCTCTTCTCGAGCCGTTCATGCCGTCCACTTCCAAAAAGATTCTGGAGCAGCTGAATGCAAAACCGCGTACCATTGAGGAGATGGAGCAGTTCGGTCTCTATGAATCCGGTACCAAAGTGACAGATCAGCCGCAGATTCTGTTTGCACGTATGGACATCAAGGAAGTACTGGAAAAAGTAGAAGCCATGAAAGCAGAGAAAGAAGCTGCAAACGCTCCGAAAGATCCGGTCATCGACATTGAGCCGAAAGAGAACGTGTCTTATGATGACTTTGCCAAACTGCAGTTCCAGGTAGGTGAGATTCTTTCCTGTGAAGCTGTTCCGAAGGCAGACAAACTGCTCTGCTCCCAGGTAAAGATCGGCAGTCAGGTACGCCAGATTGTATCCGGTATCCGCAGCGGATATACCCCGGAAGAAATGGTTGGCAAGAAAGTGATGGTTCTTGTAAATCTGCAGCCGAGAAAAATCCGCGGACTGGTATCCGAAGGAATGCTGCTCTGTGCAGAGAATGAAAAAGGTGAGCTTTCTCTGGTTGTTCCGGAAAAAGAAATGCCGGCAGGTGCTGAAATCTGCTAATATTTCACAGAAAGTTATAACAGCCGTGTGAGCATGCTCACACGGCTGTTATTATTTCAAATGTCATACAAATTACTATTCCGGAATATACTTTCCTGATCCCATCAAAATCAGGAGAGTATACCATGCGGATTCCTCATATTTCCTTCAAACAAAAACATCTATTCTTTCTCTGTTCCGGAGTCACAGCGGTCCTGCTGTGCTTTTGTTTCCGCTCCCCTGATTTTGACAGTTTCACCATGGAAATTTTCCGGCAGGAACTGTCCGGAAATACACTGAGTCTTCACTACACCCTGGCAGATCCTGCCTCTTTTGACATTGCGCAGGAAAAAATCTCCCTTGGAACTCTCCCAGCCACTCCGGATTCGGAAAGCCTGGCTGCTCTTCAGAATCTTCAGATAAGACTTAAAGCTTTTTCTGAGAACGGTCTTACACCGGATGAACAGCGCACCGCTGATCTTCTGTCCTGGTGGCTTACTGGCCAGGCTGCACTTTATGACTATTATTATTTACAGGAACCGCTTGGTCCCACGCTTGGCATTCAGGCACAGCTTCCGATCCTGCTCTCCGAATATGTCTTCCGTAATAAGCAGGATGTTCAGAACTATCTGAAGCTTCTTGAACAGCTTCCTGCTTATTTTTCTGAGATAGCAGATTTTGAGCAGTTAAAAGCAGATTCAGGTCTGCTCATGAATGCAGAGAGTCTTCAGAAAGTAATAAATCAATGCAGAGAATTTTCCTCAGATGCAGAAAACACTTTTTGGGCATCCAGTTTTCGAGAACGTATTTCCAACTGCCAGTTTTTGAGCAACGATGAGCAGATTGCCTGTGAGATCCGGCATCAGAAGCTGCTTCATCAGGCGGTTTTTCCTGCCTATACTCAGCTTGCCGCCGATCTGGACACAATGCTTCCGCTGGCTCCTTCCGAGCCGCTGGGACTGGCTCACGTTCCAAATGGAACTTCTTATTTCCAATGGCTGCTGACCTATCAAATCGGTACCGACCGCACCATCTCTGAGATCCGTGATCTTCTGGAAGAACAGATTGCCACTGACTATGAGACCATACTGGAAGCCGTCCGGAACGGCGTGGATCTTCTTCATCCAGTTTCTGAACACCCTCTCTTCGACACAGATACTGACCCGAAAACGATTCTGCATCGGCTGGCGCTTAAATGTACTCTGGATTTTCCGGATGTCCCTGCTATTTCCTGGAAGATAAAGACTGTCCCGGATTCTTTAGCGTCCACGTTAAGCCCTGCTTTTTTCCTGACGCCTCCGCTTGATATTCCTGAAGAAAATATCATCTATGTCAATCCAGCCTATGAACCGGATGAAAAAGAATTGATTACAACACTTGCCCACGAAGGCTATCCCGGCCACCTCTATCAGAATACATTTGAGTCTTCTCTTCCTCCCATCCGCAGTCTTTTCTACATCGGCGGTTATACAGAAGGCTGGGGACTGTACAGTGAACTCTACGCCTATGATTTCCTTGGTTACTCAACAGAAACCGCTTCCGCACTCCGGGCGCTTTCCTCCCTCAACTATGCCATCTGCTCTGTTCTTGATCTGGAAGTCCATACCTCCGGCTGGACAGAAGAGGACTGCTCCAACTATCTGCAAAGTTTCGGCATCACCGATGCAGAACAGGCTCATTCTCTTTACCTTACCATCCTCGAAGAACCTGCCAACTATCTTAAGTATTACCTCGGTTATCTGGAAATCTGCAAACTGAAAGAGAGTGCTTTCGCACTCTCTCCTGATCTTTCACTTATAGAATTTCACCGATGGTTTCTGGAAGAAGGTCCGACGCCCTTTTCTCTTCTTCAGAAAGATCTTCCAGATCTCTGTCATGAGAATTCTCTGAAATAAGCCCTCAGTTTTTCCAGCGCCGCCGCAAGCACATCCAGTTCCTCTCCCTGGAATCCATCCATGACCGTCTGCACCATCCGCCGATGGAAATCTGCATGCTTCTCATAAGCTGATCTTCCCTTGTCTGTCAGAGAGATCAGCACCACCCGCTTGTCTTCGGCACTTCTGACTCTGGTCACATACCCTTTTTTCACCAGGTTATTAATGGCTGTTGTCAATGTTCCCATGGTAACTGTCATGGCCTTCGCCACTGTTCCCATATTTTTTGGCTCTTTGACTCCTATGGCATCAATAATGTGCATATCATTAATGGAAATCTCCTTAAAGCTTCCTGTAATCAATGCCTTTTGTTCTACATCCAGAATCTCGTTGAACAGCATTACCAGCAAATTGTTAAAGATTTCCTCCTGATTCACGTTCTTACCTCCATGTGACCTTTCTGTTTTTCAGTATAACACACGGAAACGAACTGCGTCCATTATTTTACGACAAAAATCTCATCCAGTTCTTTCACTTCACCAGTCTTCTTAATCTCCACATTCTCCGGTGCACTGGCTACCACTACAACGGTAGTGTCATAACCTGCAGCCTTGATTGCGTCATTATCAAACTCCAGAATTTTCTCTCCTTTTCTGACCTTTGCGCCAGTCTCTTTCAACTGGGTAAAGTGCTGTCCGTTTAACTCAACGGTATTGATTCCCACATGAATCAAAAGCTCTGTACCTGCCTCACTGGTCAGGCCGATGGCATGTTTCGTATCAAAGACCATGGTAATCTCTCCGTCAAACGGTGCTACAATCTCCCCTCTGGCCGGGATAATGCCCACACCTTTTCCAAGGGTTCCTGCTGCGAATACCTCATCCTTAATCTCCGTATACGGAATTGCTGTTCCTTCCACAGGTGCATAGACGATATCCTCTTTACACTCCGTCTCGGCTGCCTCTTCTTCCACAATCTCTTTCACCGACTCTTTTTTCTCCGGCACTTTCTCTGTGGCATCTTTATATCCGAACATCCAGGTCAGGACGAATGCCACGCCTGCAGAAATCAGGAACATGATAATATAGTTCAGTGGATCATTCAGACAGAGCAGCAGTCCAAAGATACCGGTTACTCCGGTACCGGTTGCACCCAGTCCCACAATGGAAGTATACAGTGCTCCGCAGGCACCGCCTACTGCACCACAGATGAACGGCCGGAAGAACCGTAAGTTAACACCGAAGATAGCCGGCTCGGTGATTCCCATGAAGCAGGACATCGCAGACGGAACTGCCATGGATTTGATCTTCTGATTTCTGGTCTTCAGTGCAACGGCCAGTGCTGCTGCACCCTGTGCGATATTGGCTGCAGATGCCAGCGGCAGCCAGTATGTCTTTCCGTAAAGTCCCAGCTGAGCCACATCAATGACCGTATACATATGATGAACACCTGCAACTACAGTTGCAGAATAAAGGCCTCCCATGATAAAGCTTCCAATACCGAAGGGCAGGGTGATTAACTGCTGTACACCGCCGATAATTCCGTTTTCGATGGTGACAAAAATCGGTCCGATGATGGAGTAGGTCAGATATCCGGTTACAAATACGCTGACCAACGGAGTCACAAAGAGATCAAACATGGCCGGTACAACTTTATGAAGCCGTTTCTCAATAAAGCACATCACAAATACAGCAATGATAACCGGGATTACATGTCCCTGATAGCCGACCATGTCAATTTTGTACAACCCAAACCACACGCTCTGGGTCTGCTTTACGCCCTCGGTTGCCACCGTCCAGGCATTCTGCAGATTTGGATGAATCATCAGCATACCGATAACCGCCCCAAGGTACGGGTTGCCGCCAAATACCTTTGCCGCACTGAATGCAATAAGAATCGGCAGGAACGTATATGCAGTATTTCCAAAGAGATTTGCAAATACAAAGATGGAGCCGGAAGTGTCAATATTCAGGAATCCGTTGTTTACCATGAAATTCAGGGCTTCCATGATACCCATGAGAAATCCGCTGGCTACAATGGCCGGAATGATCGGAACGAAAATGTCGCCCAGTGTCTTGATGGCCTGTTTGTACCACGGCTGTTTTGCCGTTGCCGCTGCTTTTGCTTCCTCGGTGCTTGCTCCTGTCAGACCGGAGATGCTTAAGAACTCGTCATATACTTTATTAACAACACCGGTTCCCAGGATAATCTGAATCTGCCCGGATGCACTGAACACACCCTTCACACCGTCAATTTCTTCTACCTGCTTTGCATCGCATTTTTCATTATCCGCCAATACCAGACGCAGTCTGGTAGAGCAGTGAGCTACAGAGACAATGTTTTCTTTTTTGCCCACTTTTTCATAGATCTCTTCCGCAATTTTTCTGTAATCCATGCCTTTTCTCCCTTTCTTTTGTGTTATTACACTCTGTATCGATAAGATCCCGTCAGACCTTCACCACTTGCTTTCACAGTGTACTGATCCTTTTCGGGATAAAATCTCGTGGAAAATACGTCTTTTCCGCCATTCATAAATACTTCCACACAGGAAGCATCCACAACAATCCGGATGTCCTTACATGCTTTTATTTCCCGTGCCCGTAAGCCTCTTCCACATCCCAGCTTCCCATCGGTAAATTCCATTCTGAATACGTATTCTTCAGGGCTCCACGAAAGCTTCAGGCCGCCTGCAATAAGGACCTCCCATTTTTTCTCTGTATTTTTCAGATTCAATTCATAACAGATGTCTGTATTTCCAGTGTACTGTCCTTCAAATGAAACTTCTTCATTCCACCATGAACTCAGCTCTCTCACCGGATTCTGGCACACGATACCATCTTTCAGACTCAGCTCTCTTGCAAGAGTCAGCACATTCTGCCAGCCGTCTTCTGTCGTTCTGTTTGTATATTCATCTTCCACATCTGCCATTCCCATCCAGCCAATGAGAATCCGTCGTCCATCTTCTGTCAGGAATGTCTGCGGCGCATAAAAATCAAATCCGCCGTCCAGTTCCCGGAATCCTTCCGGCACCCCGTCTGTCCGAAAATCGCCATGGATCACGCTTGTTACGGTCTGATATTTATTTGCGTACCAGTATCCGTCCTGTTCCACACCCTGCGGGGAAATGCAGAGGATGGTCTGTCCGTCCAGTTCATAGAGATCCGGACACTCCCACATAAATCCAAATTTTTCTTCTGACTCCAGTCTGTGGATGTAGTTCCAGTGATATTTGTCTTCCGAGGAAAATACAAGTACCACACCTTTATCTTCTTTTGTTCTGGCTCCCTGTACCATATAGTACCGGCCGCCCTCTTTCCACACCTTCGGATCCCGCACATGACAGGTCATGTCATCCGGGTAATCCGCATTGGTCATAAGAAGTTTCTTGGATTCAATCTTCTCTCCGTCTTTGCTCACTGCCAGAATCGTATTGGACTCTCTTCCATTGGTGACATAGTTATAATCTCCCAGATTCTTTACATTGCCAGTGTAAAAAAGAGACATCTGGTCTCCTTCCACCAGTGCAGATCCGGAATATGCTCCGTGGCAGTCATAGGGCTGATCCGGCAGCATTGGAACACCTTTAAATTCCCAGTGGATCAGATCCTGACTCACAGAATGACCCCAAAATTTCAGACCGCCCTGCGGTTCAAAGGGTGCCATCTGAAAAAATGCGTGATATATACCGTCTTTCTGGCAGAGACCATTCGGATCATTAAGCCATCCCACCGGTGGAGCCACATGAAACGCTGGTCTCCAGCGTTCCGGCATTTCCTTTCTCAGTTCTTCCTTTATAAGCTTCTGAAACGCCCTGTAAAGTGCATTCATTTATTTTTCTCCTCTCTTTCTCAGTGAACTTTCTCTGCTGATCAGTTCCGCGTGAAGCGGATGATCAATTACCGATTTGTCATCCGGATGATCCAGCCGGTGAATAAGCCTCTGTACCGTAAGCGCAGCCATCTCTTCTATCGGCTGGGCAATACTGGAAAGCCTCGGATACAGATATTCACATATATAAGTATTATCAAAACCAATAACGCCCGCCTGCTCCGGAATTCGAATTCCCATCTCCTCCAGAATTCCAAGTGCCTGTATAGCTCTCCGGTCATTGTAGGTAAAGATTCCGGTACAGTGATCCGTCTTCTTAAAATGTTCTTCCAGTGCCTGCCGGATTTCTTCTGTCTTCTTCGTCGTAATCACCGTCAGATGCGCTCCGAAATCCGGCCTGATCTTCGCCAGTGCATCCACAAAGCCGCGGTACTTCATATCTCTCGTATTTCCCAGAAACAGATATTCTTCATATCCCTGTTCTGCCAGATGTCTTCCTGCCAATGCGCCGGCTTCGTCATGTGCCAGATAATAAGAATCTACACCGGATGCCTTCCTGGTAATCACCACCACAGGAATCTCCAGCTTCCGTACCATGCTTCTCCACTGAACAGCATTCTCATCCACCGGGACAAGAACCAGTCCGTCTACCCGGTACCGTCTCACCACATCCAGACATTCCTTCTCATGCTCCGCATCATAGCCGGTATTGAAAAGGATAATGCTGTATCCTGCCTTTCCGGCTTCCTGTTCAATATATTTCACCAGATCTGCAAAAAATGCATTTCCAATATCCGTCACTATCACGCCGATCAGTTTTGTCCTGCTTCCTACAAGACTCTGCGCCATCACGTTTGGTTGAAAATCATGCTCTCTCGCGCATGCCAGCACCTTTTCCCTGATCTCAGGATTGACTGTTTTGTTTCCATTCAGCACACGAGATACCGTGGGCTGCGATACGCCAGTTAATCTGGCGATTTCTGCCATCGTTATCATATCGTCCTCCTGCCGTGAATACGTATTCACAACTTCTGTAACTGATATTATCATGTCCTTATTTGCACGTCAATTGGGACATTTTTATAATAATAAGAGTGGATTTTTGTGCAGATTATACTATCCCCGCCAACACTACACTGGCAGCAATTCCCGCGAGAGTAGAAAAGAGAGCTCCGGCAAGCGTCCACCGGGTCCTGGATATTTTTACCGTGAGAAAATAGACACTCATAGTGTAGAAAACAGTCTCCGTACATCCCATCATAATGGATGCCAGCATTCCGGTATAAGAATCGGTCCCATACTGTTTATAAACGTCCAGCACAAGCGACGTGGCGGCAGAAGCCGAGAAGAGCCTGACCAGCGCCAGCGGAATCAGCTGCTCTGGAAAATGCAGAATCCTGGCCGGTAGCACAAGTAGTTTTGTCAGAACGTCAAGCACACCAGAAGCACGCAGCATCCCGACAGCAGTCATGAGTCCCACCAGTGTCGGAAAGATCCGGAATACGGTTCTGACACCCTCAGAAGCACCCTTTACAAATTCATCATACACAGACGTACCGGAAAAGATTCCATCCGCCAGAATATAGAAAATGAGAACCGGGATCAGATACTCCGAGAGATAGCAGAGAAACCCCATTTTTCATCCTCCTGTCAGACTTATCTGTCTGTACAGTATATGTCACTCAGAATGCAATATCCCTGTGTTCGACAGATGTGGAAAATACAATCAGCGTCTTGGTATGTCCAAATCGCTGCAGTACATTGATAAAATGATCCAGCTCCACGGTAGACTGATAGGCGACTTCGATGAGCATGGAATAATCTCCGGTCACACAGTTGCATTCAATTACATTGGGGACAGACTGGATAAATGGATAAAATTCCTTTTTCTGATAGGGTTCCTTCTTTTTCAAGACGGCTGATCCGGGCTGATACAGCCGGAGAAGAAAGATAGACTTCCTTCGCAATTTCCTTGATCGGAGTCCGCGCATTTTCCTGAAGCATCCCGATAATCTTTTTGTCGATGTGATCAAAATGGGTCGTACACAGCTGCAGGATGCCGTTCCAATGCGTCTCGGCCAGACCTTCCACGGATACGCTTCCATGATCGAAAGAGACATCCTGCGCCTTACTGACGTGAGCAGAGAAATGTATACAGTAAACCTCGGCGGCACTGCCATCGGTTCCTGTATCAACACCTCCCCGTCTTATCTTCACAATATCGTTCCCTGCCTGAGCAGTATCACCAGATATCAGAAATCGGCAGAAATAGCCAAAGCAGCATTGAAATCCAACCGTACCGTCCGCGAACTGGTACTGGAAGAACACCTGATGACTGCCGCTGAACTGGAACAGGTTCTGGATCCCTACGCCATGACTGAGACCACGGAAGATATGAAACAGGCCATGTAAACTTGTACATTTTTTCTCCCCGTGATAAACTGAATATAATTATTTTCAGATACAGCAAGGAGAAAAATGTCATGTTATCATTTCAGAACGATTATCAGGAAGGCGCCCATGAGAAAATTCTGGCGCGTCTTATAGAGACCAACCTGGAGCCGCTGTCCGGCTATGGCAGCGATCCTTATTGCGAAAGTGCGAAAAAAAAGATTCAGACTGCATGCGACTGCCCGGAAGCCGATGTCTGGTTTCTGACCGGCGGCACCCAGACCAACCAGACCATCATTGATACCATGCTGGAGCCCTATGAAGGTGTCGTTTCCGCCGAGACCGGCCATGTTGCCTCCCATGAAGCGGGTGCTATCGAATACAGCGGCCACAAAGTGCTGACCATTCCGCAGCACGAAGGCAAGATCGATGCTGCAGAACTGGAAACCTTTTTACGAAAATTCTGGGAAGATGGAAATCATGAACACATGGTATTCCCGGGAATGGTCTACATTTCCCATCCGACAGAATACGGTACTCTTTATACCAAAGTGGAGCTTGAAAATCTGTCCGCCATCTGTGACGCCTACCAGATTCCGCTCTTTCTGGACGGTGCACGTCTCGGATATGGACTGGCGGCTTCTGATACCGATGTCACACTGTCGGATATTGCACGCTGCTGCCATGTCTTCTACATCGGCGGCACCAAAGTCGGCGCTCTGTGCGGAGAGGCTGTAGTCTTCACCAGACACAATACTCCGAAGTATTTTCTGACCCGTATCAAACAGCATGGTGCCTTGCTGGCAAAAGGACGGCTTCTCGGCATCCAGTTTGATACCCTATTTACAGACAACCTCTATTTTGAAATTGGAAAACATGCCATTGCCATGGCCGAACTTCTGAAAAAAGGACTGGCCGACAATGACATCCCGCTCTATCTTAATTCTCCTACCAATCAACAGTTCCTGCTGCTCACTGACGAGCAGGCAGAACGGCTGAAGCATGACGTGGTTTATTCCTTCTGGGAAAAACCTGATGAGGATCATACCGTCATCCGCCTGGTCACTGACTGGGCCACGACAGAAGCTCAGGTACTGGAACTCGTACAGGTTATCTGTACCTGCCTGAAGAATTCATAATCTTACAGAACACCACTGCCGCACCGGTACTCACCAGCGTAGCCACAATGGCCGGTCCGGTCACGGCAGCCGGGTTCACGCTTCCATACTGGCTCCGGTAAGCAATGATATTTACCGGCACCAGCTGGAGCGAAGAAATATTCAATACCAGAAATGTACACATCTCATCACTGGCAGTCCCGGCCGGGACTCCCGCCCCCTGTTCTCTGCGAATCTTCTCCAGTTTCGACAATTCCTCCATTGCCTTCATTCCCGCCGGAGTGGCAGCCCAGCCAAGTCCCAGCATATTGGCAATGCAGTTCAGGGCGATCTGCCCCATGGCAGGATGACCTGCAGGAATCCGTGGAAACAGTCTCCGGAGCAATGGTTCCACACCTTTCGTCAACCGTTCCACCAGGCCGGATGCCGTCCCGATCTGCATCAGTCCCATCCAGAAAGCCAGAATTCCCAACATGGTCATACTTAATGTCACCGCTTCTTTGGCCGAATCCAGCGCTGCCTGCGTGATATCCGGCAATGTTCCATAAAATGCCCCGTAGACCACCGCTGCCAGCATCATTCCCGCCCATAATCCATTCATCATAAAATCCCGCAAACTTCCTACTTACTGAAAGTCTACGGGATTCTCCACATAATCATTCCTTTTTCTGAATCTTTTCCACATTTTGCACCGTCAGAATGTCGTTTTCCACCTTAAACTTCACATCATATCCTGCAAAGGACACGCCGTAAAGACGTTCCGGATCCTGCACGTAAGCAGGTCTTGGATCCTGAGCCAGTACACCGATCACGGCCTCTCTTTTTTCTTCCGGATATACCCGGAGCAGTTCTTCCGGGAAATGCACTTCCAGCTCATGCACCCTCGTCTCTTTTGTATATCCTTCCGAAGCTTCCGGATGACAGTCCGATAACGGAATATAAGGCTTAATATCATAGATGGGGGTTTTGTCCATCAGATCTGCACCCTCTACGGTCAGCACAGGCCCCCTCTTTTCATCCAGCTCCACTTTAATTAGTCGTACACAGGAGAGACCGATATCATTGGGTCGAAACGGAGAGCGGGTGGCAAAAACACCTTTTCTTACCTTTCCGCCCAGACGTGGCGGTTTAACCGTCGCCGACCAGTGTTCTTTTCTGGATTCGGAAAATTTCCACAAAAGCCAGATATGGGTAAATTCGTCAATTCCCTTCACGATCTCCGGATTCCGGTATTCCGGCTCAAACACGATCTGGCCAGTCAGTCCTTTTACCAGCCCACTCTGCCTTGGAATGCCAAATTTATCCGGGAAATCTGTATGGATATGTGCAATAATTTTCATAACCGTCTCTTTCTAATCTTCTTTCAGTTTGTGGAACCATACCACATACAGCATGGTGAAAAAGCTGGCACAGCCTCCCACCAGATTGGAAACAGGTTCTGCGATAAAGACGCCGTTCAGTCCCAGTGCCGGAATCATCGGAAGCAGGATCGTCAGCGGCACCACAATAATAACTTTTCGGAAAATCGAAAAGAAGATCGCATATTTTGCCTCTCCCAGTGCCTGGAACGACGCCTGTCCGGTAAACTGCAGCGCCATAAAACAGAATCCGAAGAAATACAGATGCATGGATGGCACCGCTGCCGCCACCAGTTCCGCATCAGAGTTAAACAGCCGGATAAATGCTTCCGGAAATGTCAGTGTCATAATCCACATCAGGCATGTATAGATGATACAGATTGTCACCATAAATCGGATTCCCTGTTTTACCCGGTTCTTCTTCTGCGCGCCATAATTAAAACTGATGACCGGCTGCGCGCCGCTGGTAATTCCATTGACCACCATGGTCGCCACGTCCCGGACCGAGATCAGTACCGTCATAACCCCTACATACAGATCGCCGCCGTACAGCTGAAGCTGCCGGTTACAGACTACCTGCACCAGACTGTTGGTAAAGAGCATAAAGAAATTGGACAGTCCAAGGGAAACGATCTCTTTCACTATCGTGAATTCCGGTTTCCGCCAGCAGATTTTCAGCCGGAGATCCGGTTTCTCCCCGGTCAGGAAAAAGAGTACCCACAGTGCGGATAAAAACTGCGCGATAATTGTCGCAATGGCCGCTCCTTCTACTCCCATATGAAATACGAAGATAAACAGAGGATCCAGAATAATATTAACCAGCGCGCCAAGCCCCACCGTCACCATTCCCATGGTTCCAAATCCCTGCGCGTTGATAAACGGGTTCATACCGATCCCGACCATGACGAACATATTTCCAAGAAGATAGATTCTTAAATAGGAACTTGCATAAGGATAGGTCACCGAGCTGGCTCCCAGCGCATAGAGAAGCGGCTTTTCGATAACATATCCGGTCACCGTCAGCACGACGCCCGCAGCAAGGAGCATCCAGAACGCATTCTGCATATACCGCTTCGCTGCGTCATAATCCCGTCTTCCTCTGGCCATAGAACATAACGGTGCGCCGCCCATGCCAAAGAGATTGGCAAATGCCGTGATCATACTGATAATCGGAAACGTGATTCCCACGCCGGTCAGTGCCAGTGAGCTGGCTCCCGGAATATGTCCGATATACATCCGGTCTACCAGATTGTAGAGAAGGTTCAATATCTGTGCCACCGTCATCGGTACTGCCATACGTATGATATTCTGCTCTACACTTCCCACTCCAAAATCATTCTTCTGCTCTGTCATATCCATCTTCTCCCAGTACTCTTAATATCCATATACCTCATAAATCTCGTCCGTGTATTTTCCCGGTTCTTTATAGATAATCAGCGGCTTTTCTACCGTAATTCTCGATTTACCGCCCTTAACCGCTTCTATGAATACCATGTTTGGCTCTCTGTCAATAAACGGGTACGCAAGCTGCATCCGCTTCGGTTCCAGTCCGCAGCCGCACAGTTCCGTCATAATCTCCGCCAGCCGAAACGGCCGGTGCACCATATAAAATCTTCCACCGGGCATCAGAAGCCCTGCTGCCTGGCTTACCACGTCATGAAGGGTACATAAGACTTCATGGCGGGCAATGGCCTTTGGCTGATCCGGATTTTGCAGGCCGTGATGCTCTGTCATGTAAGGCGGATTACTGGTCACTACATGGCAGGAGGCTGCTCCAAAAATCTGAACCGCCTCCTTTATGTCTCCATCCACTATATGCACCCTATCCTGCAGATCATTTAAGAGCACACTTCTTCTCGCCATATCAGCGCTCTCAGCCTGGATCTCCAATCCGGTAAAGGAAGCACCCTTTGTCCTTGCCTCTAACAGGATCGGAATGATTCCCGTTCCGGTTCCCAGATCCACGACCCGTTCTCCCGGCTTTACTTTTGCAAATCCGGCGAGCAGCACCGCATCCATTCCAAAACAAAAACGGCCCGGATCCTGAATGATCCGGTAGCCGTTTCTTTGAAGCTCATCCAGACGCTCTCCTGGTTTTAATTCTATTTCCATAGAGTTCCTCCGTGATTCCTCTTTATTTCAAAAATCCCTTCGATTCCAGATACTCCAGTGATCTTAACTGTTTCTCCCAACCGGCCATTTCAAGAAGCACCGATGCCTCAATCTGATACTCCTCCATCAGATTAAAAAAACGATCCCAGTCAATTATACCATCTCCCAGTGGAAGATGCATGTCTTTTACTAAATCATTATCATTAATATGCATATGTCGGATATACGGCACAGTCTTTTCAAACCACGCTTCCGGACTTTCCTCTTTTCCAAACACTGCCGCATGGGCATAATCAAAACAGATTCCAAACCGGTCACTGTTTTGCATTGCTTTTGTCAGCTGGACTAATTCCCTACTATTCCAGTCAAACATGTTTTCCATATAGACAGACTGATCCTTATATTCTTCCAGTATGTCTGTCCAGAATTCCACATTGGCTTCCAGCCAGCTTTCCCGATATTTTTTGTCATTAAAGCTGGCAAGCAGTCCTGTATGAAATACCACCCCACGGACACCCATCTCCTGAGCGATCTCCATGGACTGCCGAACCCGGAATCTGGATACCTTCCTGATCAGCGAATCCTCACTATGCACACTGATATCAATAAATGCTCCATGAAGTGTATCATTGGAACAGTCTCTTCCCAGACTCTTATAAAAAATCATCTTGCGTCTGCATTCCGCTCTGTCATCCAGGTATCCGGGCAGCATAAAATCATTATATTCAAATACAGCTCCGTACTTCTCTGCGAGATCCAGGCTCCGTCTGATGTTGGAGCTGTCCGGTATGATCTCATACAGTCTTTTTTTATCTGTCATTTTCAATCTCATCTACGAGCGCACTGTATACTTTCAGGAGATTTTCATTCTCCTTACGAAGATTTCTGCACAGGTTCGCTGAAATGACCATCAGCAAACGGCAGCCTGCCTGCGGATGTTTCTCACAAAATGCCCGGAAATCTTCGCTTGAAAACACTGCAGTCCGACAATCTGTAGTTGCAAGTACGGTAGCTGAACGACGGTCACGGTCTATCATGGCAATCTCACCGAAGACACAGTGCATACTGTCGTTCAGCTTCGCACAGACGTATTCCTCTCCATAGAGAGTGGTCTTCAGAACATCCACCTGTCCTTCCAGAAGAAGGTACATGCAGTCTCCCTCTTCGTTTTCATTAATAATCCGGCTTCCTTCCGGAAAATCTTCTCTCTTCAAAAGAAGCAAAAGATCCTCCATATCCGCATCCGTTATCTGTGCAAGCATCGGAAACTGTTTTAATTCTTCAATTAATTTTTCTTTTTCCTTCATCAGATCTCATCTCCCAGTACCACCAGTCCGGTATACTCCTTTAAAATGTAATCATCCGGTGGATTTAAAAATGGTGCATTCCTTTCCATTGATTTTACATCCTTCAGGCGCTGGACGATCTGTGTGTAGTCGGTGGATTTCTGTGCTTCGGCCAGTACCGAATGTTTTAACTCATACTCCGCACCCATATTTTCCAGAACTCCAAGCACCATGATATGATTGTGTTCTTTGTAATATCTGGATACTTCCGCAAATGTTTTTCCATGCCACGACTCATCCAGATCGAAAATCTGGACACTGATGCCATCTCCATTATCAAATAAAGAAGATAATACCTTTGCCATTCCATTATAAAGAGTGGCCGTCGAAAGAATATACCTGGTATATTCTTCGGAATAAATTACTTCATCACACTTATTGGATTCCAGGTAATTCTTATATTTCTTTGTCTGCACCTGGGCGCAGATATGTATTTTCGGATTCATGCCTTTTAACATCAGCATGGCTGCAAACACTCTGGAATCAATAAGTTCCGGAGTCAGACCGTCATCTTCCTCCCCCAGAATAAGAGCCTTGGATGCATATTTTGCATTGGCTCTTTTTAAAACATCTTCTTCGGAAAAATCGCCATGTACATACTGAATTCCCCGAAGCTCTTCATCTGCCAGGAAAAAACGGATCTGCTCTTCGTCCCGGTTATTGATTAACACCATATCCGAGAGCTTAAGCTCTTTATTCTTTCGTTTAATATCCAGAATTAAACCCTTCTGATTATTTTTCCATCCACAGATAATAATATGATTTCTTAAACTCTGCAATTTCTTGAGTCCTCTCACGGAATTTGCCCGGCGTTCAATCAGATACGAAGAAATATAACCGGTAACTGCAGATACACCAAACATGCTGATCAGCAATACAACAATTCCGAGTAACCGGCCGCCTACGGATTCCGGATAATGATCGGCATAATCCTGTCCGAACAGCGTTGCCGTATTCCACAGAAGCACATTGTAAAAGGCTGTTCCCTTTGGTCCGCCAAATTCCGCATACCAGTAGAACAGACAGCATATAAGGTAAAGTCCCAGGACACCCAGCGTCACCATCAAAGATGTCCTGCTCAGAAACCGGCGGAAGATCTTTCCCGCCCGGTCTCTGACAAAATCACCGTTTTTTTTCATTTATCCTATACTCCCGTTACTGTGCGGACCATTTAATTATTATATTTTCCGTCACTGCCTTTGTAAAGTCATAATTCCAGCTGCCGGATACGCTCGGCTGAAGGGTAGGCTTCGATGCCGTCTTTCCTTCTTTTACGGATTGTGTACAGAACACATCACCTGAAGGCGTTTTGAACGTAACCGTATATGTTTTTGTTTCTTTTTTCGTACTGCTGCTGGATGAAGACGTATTTTCAGAAGTATCTTCCGGAGATGTCTCTGTTACTTCTTCTGGTGCTTGTTCCTCCACCACTTCTTCTACCACCTCTTCCACCGGAATCTCCGGTTCTACAACAACTTCCTCTTCTTCAACTGCTTCTTCCGGTTCTTCCTCCGACTCATCCTCTGGAGCTTCCAGCTTTGCAATCAGCTCATCACACTCTTCTTCTCTGATGGACAGCTCCGCACCAAGATGAATGCATTCTTTCAACATCTTTAACGTTTCCAAAGATAATTCGGAATAATCAATGTCATGACCTTCATCAATCATATACTCCGAAAGTATCGTATCTCCATGAATCAATACTTCTTTTCCTGGCTGCAGACTAACTTCTTTCTCACTGATAGATCCATCTGGGAAAATCAGTCTCGAACCAACTACGCCATGGAACACCTGCACCTTCGTATAAGAATCTCCATTTTCATCATAGGTAACTTCTACCCGAAATACGGTTCCACGCACCGCCATGGTGGAGTTCGGCACTGTTACCTCGTAACTAGAATCTTCGTTCAATTTTTGTGTTAAATAATTAACTACCGCTCCATCTTGCAGATGAATGGTTGTTCTACTTGTTTCTTTGGTTCCACTTGCCTCCAGTGTCAGTCTTGTTCCTGATTCCAACATGGCGTATTTATCATCATCCAGGTTCAATACCAGACTAGAATTTGCTTCTACGGAAAGTTTATCTCCATTTTCCAATTTCATGTCTGCATAGGCATCCAGTGTTCCCACACTTTCTCTTTCCACGGTTACGGTTCCATCCACAGACATGACTTTAATCATTCTGTAGCTTTCTTCTTTCGTACTTCCACAGCCAATAGAAAGGGCTGCTAAAATCAAAACTCCGATGACAACTTTACTGTATTTTTTCCAAGTATTCATTCTGATGTCTTCTCCCCTGATTATTCAAACGTGTAATAACCGCTTTGCGGTACATAGAACGTTATATTTTCAGAATAATTGCTGCTGTCACCCTGCACTTTGACTCCAGATCCCATGGTATATGATTGTTCACTTACCAAATAGAAGGATCCTTTTCCTGAAATTTTTGAGTGTGCAACTTTCCATTTTGCTTTAAGCGTTTCATCCATATCCGGCATCACAAATGAATGGCCACTTGAAAGTACTTCTCCTGTAGAAATTCTTTCCCATCCCACAAAAGTATAGCCATCTCGACTGGCTTCTCCTGATACCGTTACCTTGCTATTATAATCTACCTGCTGACTACTTGGAGCTTTTGTACCTCCATTGCCATCGTACTTCACTTGATGGGAATTAATCTTCCACTGGGCAGTAAATGTCAGATCATACTCCGGAACTGTAAGTTCCCCTGAAGCCGGATATACTTTATTCCATTCTTCTGATTTCCATCCCTGGAAGGTATATCCTTCTTTTTTCGGCAGGCGGTTCCATTCATAATCGGATCCATATTCTGCAGTAGTTGTGTCCTCACTGGTTCCATCGACAAACGTAATCTTATGAGAAACGAGATTCCATTGAGCCGTAAATACCGTTTCTGCTTCCTTGATCGGATAAGAAAATCCAGCCTGGTAAATCTTCTGATCTTCGGAACTACGCCAACCTGCAAAGGTGTATTTTCCCCTGATATCATCCAACCTAGGAAGTTCGATTGAGTCCCCTACAATCGCAGATCCGCTATCTGGAATCTTGATTCCTTCATCCATAATAACAGGATCCACCTCATAAGAATAGGCTCCTTCCCATACTGGTTGTACAACTAAGGATGTTCCCTCATCCGTATAAAAATCAATGTTCTTTTTTCTTAACTCTTCTAGTGTGTATTCCTTTCCATTCAGAAAATACTTCCATCCGACAAACTTATATGTACCTCGGTTTGCCCAAATATTTTTATTTAAGACTTCATCCCATGTCTTTTCCTTTACACCCGGATAAATATTTTCTGAATAGGTGCAAGAATTGGCTTTTTCATTATTGAAAGTAAAGAACGTCTTAGTGTCTTGATATTGATCTTTATACGTTATATTCACGGTTCTGACAATATCACTATTCTTTATGGTAAGTACATTGCATTCCACATAATGGCTGCTACCATCCTCTGGCTTTATATACTTAATGGTCTTCTGCTCTAAAATGTCCTTAATCGTCTTCGAAAAAATAGCTCCAGATTTTTGTTCGTAAAAAGTAAGGGAGTCCTCTATTGTTCCTACATACGCTTTTGTTTTAGAGTCGATACTTTCAAGGACATCTCCGCCACAGTCTCTCTCTATCGTATAATCGGACTGATTAGCTACCAATACTGCATGTTGATCATTCGTAGGTTTTAAACAGGAATCCAGTTTTAATTCTGCTTTATTTGCTTCTATTCCATATGTCTCATTGGCATATACATTATAAATACATTCCCCGTAGGTATCTCCAAATTCCAGTGTAAAAGTCGTTCCAGCTTCAAAAGGTCCTTTGTCATTGATCATCCACTTGTTTGCAAAGGTAAACGACTTTATATCTGTTGTCTCACTGATATTCGGAAACTGATAGGTTACTTCTGTTTTTGATGGAGCTTCTTTCCCCTCCATAGGAATATATTCTTCACTATCTATCGCTGCGGATACCGTCTGCCGCCAGCCTGCTATAAATGTAAGCTCTTTTCCGATATCCTCTTCCTTAATTTTATAAGATTCTTCTTTTGAACTCTGAACTAACTCACCATCTTTATACCAACCAATAAATTCATAGCCGTTTCTAACCTCTTTATCTAAAATTACTGGAAACGATATGCTTCCACCTACTTTAAAGTTCTCTTTATCCTCTTTTGGAGTTGTTATTCCACCCTCAACACAATTATTATAATTCCAGATTACTTTCTTTACATAATTAACATCTGTAGCCGGTTCACTATTACTTTCATTCTGCCCCTGTACATCTGTCTCTGCTTCCAGTTCTTCTATCACATCCTCAGACGCTGGTTCTTCTTCCGTACCTTCCGAAACATCTGCCCCCACAGCTTCTGCTTCTTCCGCCAGTCCTATAATGACCGGATTTACCGTCAGAATTCCTGCCATGCAGAAAATCGTCATCAGCTTTATCATTCTTTTTTTCATTTATCTACCCTCATTACGCCTTTTATTGTGCATAAATACCAACATATTTAACTTAATATAGAACGCTTCTTTTCGCAAGTAAAATAGATGATAAAAAGTCCTGATTTCTACAATACTTCCTCCACACTGTAGACACAGATTTCCTTCGCCTTACCTTTCAGCGGGATCATGCCTTTTTCCGTGACGCGGATACGGTCTTTCAGTGCTTCATAGACCTGCTCACTGATGAGAATCTCCCTTGCCATTGCCTTTCCTTCCAGCCGGGATGCTGTATTGACCGTATCTCCGATGGCCGTATAGTCCATCCGGAAATCACATCCCACGTTGCCAACGACGGCAGGACCGCAGCTGATACCGATTCCAAAATTAACTTTCTTATGAAAGCGCTTTTCCATCCGGTCTTCCAGATCCTGCGCTCCCGCTACGATGTCTCTTGCTGTACAGACTGCCCGGTAGATATAGTCGTCAAGATCGAAGGGGGCATTGAAGACCGCCATGGTGGCATCTCCGATAAATTTATCCAGGGTTCCGCCATTTTTGAAGATGGCATGGGTAGTCAGATTCAGATATTCATTCAGAATCTCCACCACCTCCTCTGGTTCCAGATTCTCTGAGAGGGAGGTAAATCCGCGGATATCCACGAACATGACTGCAATCTCTCTCCGCTCGCCACCCAGACTGATCTGGAACTCACCGCCTTTGGACACCTCATCCACGATCTGGGGCGCCACATATTTTTTAAATGCACGCATAATCTCCCAGCGCTTTTTCTCCCCCACCAGATAACCGGATACCACATAAAATACATAGACTACACTCAGAATAAGAGGCAGATAGATAAGGGACATCACATATCCGTTTCGATACAGCAGCGTTCCCACAGCAAATTCCGCCACCGTAATCACGGTTGTCAGAATGCCGGCTGCCCAGATTTTGCTTTTCCAGATAAACCGGCTGCAAAGGCCTGCGACCAGTGCCATCAGTACTGCCAGCAGCCATTTGTTGACCGGAACTGCTGTCTTCTCCTTCAGCAGCGCATCTACAATGTTTGCATGGATTTCCACACCGTACATCTGGGTCCTCCGCTGTACTGCCACGTGGAAAGAATCCTGCATTCCCGGCGCATAAGCTCCGACAAAAACAATGCAGTCCTTAAAGACTCTCGGATCAATGGTTCCATTTAAGACATCGCACAGCGAGACATTTTCGTACTCTCCGCTCCGTCCGGAATAGTCAAATTCAAACTCATGGTTGGCATAGACTCTGGGCTGATAGCAGTCTTCTCCCATTTTTTCCATGTAAGCCGCATAGGTAGCATAAGCCAGACTGTGGATCTTTTCAGAACCCACATTCGCCCAGGCAATGGCCTGACGGATATATCCATCCTCATCCTGCACCGTATTGGCAAAGGCATCTCCGGTCACCTCACGAAGGGCCGGATAGGATTCCTCCATCATGGTAATATGAAGGGGATCCACATAGTAATCCCCATTTGCATCCTGCTTTGTGGTTGCCTGATAGACCAGGTTCGTGGCAGTAATGACATTTCCTGCCTGTCTGCAGGCTTCCGCAAACCGTTCATCTCCCTCCTTGTCCATCTCATTGATATACAGAATATCGAACGAGATGACGGCAGGCGCATTTTCCGTATCCTGGCTTAAAATTTCCACCAGCCGCGCCGGGATCTCCCTTGTCCAGGTATTATACTGCCCCAGCTCACTCAACGTCTTTTCATCAATCTTGATAATTTTTATTTTCGCATTTGTTCCTTCCGGCTGCTGCCACATCTGATCGGTCAGCGCACGGTCTGCCGCATACATAGGTTGAAACATACAGCATAAAAAAGTAAGCAGCATGACAACTGCTATTCCAATGTCATACTGCTTCACATGTTTTTCCAGAAAATTTTTCATTGATCCCGCCGTCCTTTCAGATTACTCTTCCTCAAGAAGTGCCTGATAGATCTCCCGTTTACCGACTCCCCGGTCTTTTGCCACCTGCTTCATGGCATCCTTCCGGTTCATTCCCTGCTCTTCATATAGTTTCATATGATCACCAAGGGACATTTCCTTCCATGCATCCTGGACTTCCTGCTCCATCTGCTGTCTGGAACAGCCTTCCAGTACAAGGACATATTCTCCTCTTGGCTCATTCTGTTCATAATAAGGAACGGCCTCCTTAAGCGTCGTCTCAAAGCCGGTCTCATGCTTTTTGGTCAATTCCTTGCAGACAGTGATTTTTCGATCTCCAAGCTCATTCAAAAGCTCCTGAAGTGTCTTCACAAGGCGGTGGGGAGCTTCATAGATGATACTGGTGCGGGTCTCTGTCTTCAGTTCTTCCAGAACAGCCCGGCGCTCCTTTTTATCGGTCGGTAGAAATGCTTCAAAGCAGAACCGTCTGGTAGGCCGTCCGGAGATGACCAGCGCTGTCACGCAGGCACAGGCTCCCGGCACTGCCGTCACAGGCACTCCCGCGTCCCGACACATACGGACCAGTTCTTCCCCCGGATCGGAGATCCCGGGCATTCCTGCATCTGTGATCAGGGCGATATTTTCCCCCTCCAGCAGACGCTTTACCAGATACTGGCCTTTATCGATCTTATTGAATTCATGATAGCTGGTCATGGGCGTGTGGATATCAAAGTGGTTCAGAAGCTTCACACTGTTCCGTGTATCCTCCGCTGCGATCACATCCACTTCTTTCAGAATCCGCACGGCCCGGAAGGTCATATCTTCCAGATTGCCGATCGGTGTGGCGCACAGATACAATGTCCCTTTACTGTTTGTCATGGGGTTTTGCTTTTCCTTCCTTGCGATCCAGTGCTTCCAGTTCCTTTAAAGCCTTATCGTGCTTATCCTCGCCCTTATTGTTGTTATTATTCTTATTTGGTTTTTCTTTCTTTCTGCGCGGCTTGAAACGAAGTTCTTCCACCGGATATTCCCGGATCTCTTTTTCTTCATTTTCCAGAGTTACGATGACTTTAACTTTCTGGCGAAGTACATTGACTGAGGTTACCTCTCCTTTGCTTCCGTCCTGGGCTGTCACATAATCGCCAATACCCGGCAGACGGCTGTTCAGCTCTTCATACGTATCCTGCTCATGCTTCAGACAGCACATGAGACGGCCGCAGACACCGGAGATCTTGGTCGGGTTCAAAGACAGATTCTGTTCTTTCGCCATCTTGATGGATACCGGCAGGAACTCTGACTGATGAGTATGGCAGCAAAGCGGTCTTCCGCAGATACCGATACCTCCCAGAATCTTTGTCTCATCCCGGACACCGATCTGGCGAAGTTCGATTCTGGTACGGAAAACAGCTGCCAGATCCTTTACCAGCTCACGGAAATCAATTCGTCCGTCTGCTGTAAAATAAAAGAGTACTTTATTGTTATCGAAGGTGTATTCCACATCAATGAGCTTCATTTCCAGCTTATGCTTGCGGATCTTTTCCAGACAGATTTTGAAAGCTTCCTTTTCTTTCTCTTTATTTTCCTCCGCCTGTCTGGTATCCTGCTCTGTTGCCATTCTGAGCACCGGTTTTAACGGCTGTACGACTTTGCTGTCGTCCACTTCTTTATCGCCGATCACTACATAGCCATATTCCAGTCCTCTGGCAGTCTCTACGATCACATGATCGCCTGTCCGGATCTTTAATTTCCCCGGGGAAAAATAATAGATCTTGCCTGCCTGCCGAAATCGCACGCCAATTACTTTTACCATTCTTAATTCTCCTTCATGGTCAGAAGCAGAAGCTCCATCACCATATCAAAATTTACATTGGCATTCAGACGGATCTTCGCCTTGTCCAATGCTTTCAGTATACATTCCAGTCCCTCATAGGAACTGTTCTTTGCCTTGTCCCGGATTGCTCCGAGTTCTTCTTTGAAAATCAGCAGATCTGCATCCTGTGTTGCTTTAAACATAAGTACATCCCGGTACCATACCATCAGAAGGTCCAGATAATCGTTGATATCTATCTTATAGGTGCCAATCTTCTTTAAATCTTCCGTGAGGTCACTGACGTCCATCTCAGAAATATATTTGACAAGATGAATCGCATGCTCCATCATCTCGGAAAAGCTGTCGGATAATGCCAGTCTCTTCGCTTTTCCCACATTTCCCTGGGCAAATGCCGTGCAGACATCCGCCTTATAATCAGGAAGTTCCAGTTCTTCCATCAGGTATTTTTTAATCTTTTCAGACGGTACCGGCTTGAGGTCCAGCACCACACATCTGGACAGAATCGTCGGCAGGAGCATACCTGTATTGGCCGTCAGAAGCAGGATCACTGCATAGGCAGGCGGCTCCTCTATGGTCTTCAAAAGGGCATTCTGCGCCTGTGGCGACAGTTTCTCCGCTTCATCCACAATATAGATCTTGTAGGGACTGCTGTAGGGTTTGATCTGTATGTCTCCATTTAACTGTCCTCTGATATCTTCTACACTGATAGTGTTCGGCTTCTCATGGGTCACCCTGATAATATCCGGCTGATTCATGGACTGCGCCTGAAGGCATGACTGACAGTGCATACATGGCTCCGTTCCCTTTTCCTGACACTGAAGTGTCTGAGCAAAAATCCCAGCCAGAAGTTTCTTTCCGGAACCTTTCTCTCCATTGATGATATAGGCATGGGACACCTTGCCGAGTTCTATCGCTTTTTTCATATGCGCAATTGTCTGCTCATGTCCCAGTACATCTGCAAATCCGGCCATACTGCCACCCCCTTCATAATGTGCTCGCTATTAAATCACATTATATCATAAGTATTTTTGAATGAAAAGTTTTATGCGGGAAATACAGGCATCGAGAGCATCATTTTGAAACCGCATCTCAATCCCTGCTTCCTTCAGATGTTCCTCTGAGAAATCTTCTGTGTCCGCCAGGAATCTTCTGCACAATTCCGTATAACGGGGCGTTGCCTGCTGCCGCTCTCTCACCAGCGCACGTGAGAGTCTTTCCCCGTCTTCCACTTCCACATAGACCGGAACCATCACCTGATCTCCAAAATACCGTTTCATAGCATTCCAGGACTCCAGCGTACCGATAACCGCATAGGATTCTTTTTCCAGATTCATGTGCTCATCGCACACCGTAAAATATTTCCAGACTCCACAGACGGTATCATAAGCCCGAAGTTCCACCACGCGGCCTTCCTGTTCCAGACACTGCAGTGTCTCTTCGCTGACAAAATGATATTCAACTCCCTCCTGCTCACCTTCCCGGATGGGACGGGTCGTATAGGGGACGATTCTTTGTAATCCCAGCTCCTGATCCTCCAGAAGCCTTTTATAAATGGTATCTTTTCCTGTGGAACTTTTTCCCATCAGACAAAATATTTTTCCCATGTTTCCTGTTTTCCTACTACTTTTATTTTTTGATTTTCACAGCCGTATACGGTCAGCCCGTCCTGCACATACCGAAGAATCCGGTCACGGATTTCTTCTGTTACTTCCTCTCCTGGCACCAGAAGCGGAATACCCGGTGGATAGGGGATGACGAATCCGCTGCTCACTTTTCCATCGGATGCTTTCAGGTCACACCAGAAGGACGGCTGCTCAAACGTTTCCTGTATCGTGCCTGCATGTCTTGTCTTCAGAACGGTATCTGTTCCATACTGCTTTTCAGGCACCTGATTTCTTTCTCTTAGAATCTTTTCATCCAGTTTTCTGCAGGCTTCCAACAGTCTCCTGAGATCCTCCTGTCGGTCTGCCACGGAAGTAAGCGCACATGCATACTCCCCGCATGCCATCTCCAGTTCGATGTGAAAGTCCTCTCTCAGCATATCAGAAAGTTCATTTCCGGTAACACCGTAACGTCTGCCGGACAGCAGGATCTTGGACGGATCTATCCCCGGTACCTCCAGAAGCTCCAGTGCCTGAAGCTTCCGAAGTTCTGCACGCACCTCCTGCAGACGCTGTGCGAAGGAATCAAATTCTTTTCTATGAGAAGAAACCCATTCCATACACTGGTCGATTCCCGCCATCATGACGTAGGACGGACTGCTGGACTGATAGACACCCAGAAAATACCGGATCTTCTCCCGGTTGATCAGATCACCATTCAGATGAATCAGTGCCGTCTGCGTCAGACTTGGAAGTGTCTTATGGACGCTGTGGATCACCACATCCGCCCCGCAGCTCACAGAATCTTTTGGAAACTGCTCTGAAAACGGAAAATGCGCACCGTGAGCCTCATCTACTATGAGTGGAAGCTTTCTTCTGTGAACCACTTCCGCAATCTGCTCCACATCAGAGACCACACCGTCATAGGTTGGCGACGTAATATATACCATCTTTGTTTCCGGATGTTCTTCCAGAAGCCTGTCCACATTTTCTGCTGTTACAGGACCATTTATCCCCATTTTGCCTGCCGGTTGTGGATAAATATAGTGGACATGAAGACCTCTCAGAAGCACTGCATGATAGGCCGATTTATGGCTGTTTCTTGCAAGCAGAACCGTTCCGCCTGCTGCCGTACAGCCGGAGATTGCGGCAAGAATTCCGCTGGTGCTTCCGTTGACCAGATAATGGGTTTCCTCCGAACCATACAGCTCTGCTGCCCGTTCTTCCGCCTGTTTCAGAATCCCTTCCGCATGATGCAGATCGTCAAATCCATCGATCTCCGTAACATCAATAAAAAACGGATTTCCAAGATCCCCCATGCGCCGCTTGTGTCCCGGCATATGCATGGGAAGATAATCGGAATCCGCATATGTTTCCAGTTTTTTTAATAATTCACTCATGTTCATTTATAAAGAAAAAACAATAATTCCAAGAACTGTTACCGCGATGGACAATAGTCCACGCTTCGTCGGACGTTCTCCAAGAAAGAAGACTGCCAGAATCGTGACCCAGATAATACCTGTGGATTCGATCATGGGAGTCACCTTCAATTCTACCCCGCGGTATGCAAATACATTGATCACCGTAGTTCCGAACAGAAGCCCATATCCGAGAATCACTCTCCAGTTCAGAAATTTAAATAAAATATTTTTATGTTCGATCTCCGCTGACTGTTTCAGGAGAATCTGTGACACCGATGCCACAAAGACCGCCAGAAACGCCAGTACATAACTAATGTTCATCCATTCCATGAAGACTGATCCCCGCTATAATAATAATGCTTCCGATAATATTGTTCACTGTCACATGCTCCTTGAATAACAGCACGGACCAGAACAGAATCAGGATATACAGAATGCCTTTTCTCAGATAGGCCGTGGTCAGAGGTATCAGTTCCAGCAGAAACTGCCACATGATCGCATAGATGCCAAGACATCCGATCGCCAGCACATAGAAAATGATAAACTCCCTGGACAGAGTTTCATACTGCCCCGCAAATTTGATAAATACGGAGCTTAAACTCTGAATCACCAGCGACAGGGACAGCAAAATGAGAATCTTTGCCTTTGTCATAAGATGCTGTTTTCCTCCCTTTGATCTTTTACCGTGATATAATAACCGATTCTGGAGGAACTGTCTGACACATGGCCTGCATTTTCCAATTCCAGCTCACTGATCCGGTAGATTTCTTCCGGATGTTCTTTTTCATACTGCTTCATCTTCTCCACATCATCCAGTGTAAACAGAAAATGAATGCGCGCCTCTTTGGGTGCTGATTTTGGCACAATCCGCGGCTCTTTTCCACATGCCACATCGATGACCATTTCCATAAAATCATAACCGGTAGACAGTGGTACCAGGTCAGAACCGATACAGTCTCCTCCCATGCGGGAACCGATCTCTATGATCCGCACCTCTCCGTCCGGTGTGATCTTGAATTCGCCATGCGAAGCACCGTCTGTGATCTGAAGTGCATCAAGCGCCGCATACATGGTCTTCTGCACCTTCTGAAGCATTTCTTCCGATAAGTCACTGGGTTCGCAGTGTCCGGTCTCTATAAAATGCGGTGCACCGGTCGTATATTTTTTAGTCACTGCCAGATTCGTATGCTTTCCACGATAAGAAATGGTCTCATAACTGTACTCATTTCCCTCTATATATTCTTCCACAATCGCCTTCTTTTCAAACGACTGCCCTACCGCCTGGCGCACTGCCTCCGGAAGATCTTTGAAATCTGTAATCTTGGTGATAGCGCGGCTTCCGGAACGATCTGTCGGTTTTACAATAATTGGAAGCTGCATCTGATAGAGTTCGTCTGTCACATGATCGACTTTATAAAATGCCGGTGTCGGAAGCCCCGCTTTTTTAAAGGCTGACCGCATGGCATATTTATTGGTGGAGATCTCGATACACTCCGGTGTATTGCCCGGAAGTCCCAGACCTGCTGCTACCTTGCTGACCGTAATATTCGCTAGGTCAGAAGCAATGGTTGTCACCGCATCCGGCTGAATCTCCCGACATTTTTCCAGAATCGCATCAGTCTCCACAATGCTGATCGGATAAAAATAATCTGCAGTTTTCTCGCCGATGGAACCATCCTGCCACGCAAATACATGGGTCTCAAATCTCATTTCTTTTGCCTTCAGGATCAGCTGATTCTGAAAATCATTTGCTCCGATAATCACAATTTTCTTCATAATATTCCTCTCAGCTTACCTGCTGTAAAATTCAATGATTTTGGAAGCTACATAGCGGACTTCTTCTTTCTTCAGTCCATAATACATAGGAAGACGCATCAGCCGTTCGCTCTCTTTTGTCGTATAGACATCCTCTCCGTGAAAACGTCCAAATCTCTGTCCTGCCGGAGCAGTATGAAGCGGAATATAGTGGAATACCGCCTGTACACCGTTCTCTTTCAGATAATCAATCAGTTTTGTACGCTCTTCCAGATTTTTTGCCTTCATATAGAACATATGGGCATTATGGGTACATCCTTCCGGAATATGCGGAAGCTCCACTTTTTCCTCTTCTGCCAGCGGTGTCAGCAATTCTTTATAAAGATTCCAGCTGCGCA
Organism: Clostridiaceae bacterium Marseille-Q4143; assembly: GCA_018228645.1. Classification (GTDB taxonomy): domain Bacteria; phylum Bacillota; class Clostridia; order Lachnospirales; family Lachnospiraceae; genus Hominiventricola; species Hominiventricola filiformis. The sequence continues at coordinate 1,140,938 of CP073693.1, read as the reverse complement.
TGCGGTCCTCAAAGATCACATCTGCTGCGTCCAGCTGCGCCATCAGATAGGCTGCATTCATATCCCCCGGCAGATAGGAAGATCCCGCATCCACCCAGGTATATTTATCAATCTGTCCGCGGAAAAATTTCGCACGGTTCGTTCCCTTTTCCCGGATAATCTCCGCACGCTCTACATTCTTCGGATCACGGATCAGAAGAGCTCCGCCCTCTCCCATACTGTAATTCTTCGTCTCATGGAAGGAGAAGCATCCATAATCACCGATCGTTCCCAGCGCTCTGCCTTTATAGGTACTCATAATCCCCTGTGCAGCATCCTCGATCACTGTCAGATGGTATTTCTCCGCCAATTCCATAATCTTATCCATCTCACAGGAAACACCTGCATAATGAACCGGAACAATAGCCTTTGTCTTCTCTGTAATAGCTTCCTCGATCTTTGTCTCATCAATATTCATGGTATCCGGACGGATATCCACAAACACAGGAACAGCACCTCTTAATACAAAGGCATCTGCCGTCGATACAAAGGTATAGGACGGCATAATGATCTCGTCACCTTCTTTAATATCCGCCAGCAGTGCTGCCATCTCTGTGGCATGGGTACAGGAGGTGGTCAGCAGCGCTTTTGCCGTTCCTGTTTTCTTCTCCAGCCATGCATTACAACGTTTTGTAAAAGGTCCGTCTCCGCAGATCTTATGATTTTTTGCTACAGCTTCCTCAATATATTTCATTTCTGTTCCTATGTAAGGAGGTACATTAAAACCTATCATTTTATTTTTATTTCCTTTCTTTTCAACGATATTTAAATACCAGACCCTGTCTCATCATACTGGTCTCATAGCCCTGCTCTGTAAATGAGACCGCAAACTCTGTATCAAGCATGCTCTCATCATATCCGTAACAATAAATTACAGTCGGAAGTTTCTCCGGATGAAGTTCATAATAAAGCGGAATCAGCGGATCTGTCTCCTGCGTCATCCATGTAGAATATGCCGCGCACTCTGCATCTGTATTCAGATACATCCAAGGTGCAATTCCAACTACGAATAATCTGTCCTCTTCCGTAAGCTGAAGATCTTCCATATCATCCAGCACATTCTGGTAGAGGATTTCATTTTCCTGTGATGTATGAATACCTTTCAGAGGTCCTTCTTCCAGTTTTGCTGTGAGGTACGGCATGTGCTCGTCTCCCCACACATAAACCATGCGAAGATAAATACATGCCAGAAACAGAACTGCAAGAAATATATAAAACAGACTTCTCAGATTACGCTTCCATGACTCCCGGCTCTGCTGATAAACTGCCTGCCACGTCAGCAAAATAGATGCTGCCGATGGAATCATATAGGATGCGGATACCGTTAAGATTCCCGTATCTGTCGCAAAATGTGCAAGCAGTGTATAGATCAGTCCCGGTACATACCAGCACCAGAATAATCTCCGGTCCTTCTGTTTCGCTGTCACATAAGCAATCATTCCCACAAAACTTAATGGAATCATAATGTAATTAATGCCTACAACATCCACAACAGAACTGTAACCAAAAAATCCATATAAAACAATGTACGGAAGTGCCGCTACCATTTCCAGTACCAGATACAGCCATCCCGGGATTTTCTTTTTACGGTCCAGCACCCATGCTGCCAGCAGCACTGCCGTCACATAGACCTGTCCCTTATAATACCGGTGAATCCGGATAAAATACTTTGCAAATTTTTCCAGAAACGGTTTTTTTCGCTCCGTATCCATGACAATGTAGGAAAAACTCTCCAGAATCTCAGAAAGTCCCGCTCTGGAAAATACAAAGATTACAAATAATACGAAGATTGCAAATGCGCCCAGCCCCATAAAAATAAAACTCTTCACGGACAAAAGCGGATTCATCTCTTCCTGTCTTTTCCTGTAGCGGAAAAAACTGACTGCACATAAAACTCCATAGAGGATAAATAACAGCACTGCATATGGGTTTGCCAGTACAGCCCCTGCTGAAAAGATACCGCACAGAAATGCATGAATCGGCTTCCAGTCTTCCACCGATGCCATCGTCACAAGCACCAGCAGTACAAAGCCAAAGGCAAGCGTATTATAAGACAGACTGTTAATATTATAAGGTGTCGTCACGAAATAGAACAATGCAGGTAAAATTCTGACCCAGCCAAATCTCTTCATCCGCACATAACAATATGTCGCAGCTGCAGCCTGACAGATCAGATACGCTATCCTGAAGATAATGACGATGCCTTCATTGGAATGATGAAACAGACGGATCAGACAATATACCGGATATGTGATAAATGCAAATAACTGTACATTGTTCCATTCATCCACCAACATGGCATCACCCTGGAAAAACCGGTATACCGTACTGATATAAAATATCTCATCATTTTTATTAAATCCATAAAACTGTCTCCAGGCAAACATAAGGAAAAAAAGTCCCAGAAAGCCTGCAAATAATATGGAGATTCTTTTATTCTTATTCATTTTATTTAATTTCTTCCAAAGCCTTCAAAATCACATCTACACAGCCATCAATGCCGAGCGCACCACTGTTCAGGCTCAGATCGTAGTTGGAAGCCATACCCCAATCCTGATCTGTATAGTATTTATAATGATTACTGCGGGCTTTATCCTTTTTCTTCAGAAGAGCCGGCGCCTGATCTTCCGTGATTCCAAAATACGTAACTGCTCTGTTGATCTTACTCGCCATGTCTGCATGGATAAATACGTTTAGTACATCATCGCGCTCTCTTAAAACATAATCTGCACATCTTCCGACGATCACACAGCTTCCCTTCCCTGCCAGATCTTTGATGATCTTATTCTGGATAAAGTAAATCTCATCCTGCAGGGATACACCGTTTCCGGAAAATACATTGTTCGCATAGGAAAGACTGCTGGCGATGTTAAATAACAGACTGCCTGTCATTCTCTCACCTTTCTCCGCCACAAAATCCTGTGCAAATCCGCTCTCTTTAGCTACCATATCAATTAATTTTTCATCGTAGCAGGGAATTCCCAGCTTCTCAGAAAGTTTTTTTCCAATATATCTTCCACCGCTTCCATACTGTCTGCTGATAGTAACAATCTTTTTCTGCATGCCAGAACCTCCTTTTTAAGTTCTATTAAGTTCTATTTTACTCTATTTTACCATGTTTGTCACCTGATTAAATCTTTATTAAGAATAGCTGTAACACAAAAAACCGTCGATCAACATCTGTTAATCAACGGCTTTCCTCTTAGTGAGACATCGGGGATTCGAACCCCGGACAACTTGATTAAAAGTCAAGTGCTCTACCAACTGAGCTAATATCCCATATAAAATGCCCAGAGCCGGAATCGAACCAGCGACACGAGGATTTTCAGTCCTCTGCTCTACCAACTGAGCTATCTGGGCATATGAGTAAATGGCTTACTCAAATTGCGGGGGCAGGATTTGAACCTACGACCTTCGGGTTATGAGCCCGACGAGCTTCCAGACTGCTCCACCCCGCGACATTATGAAATTTGTGGATTAAGTGGATAACTTACTTAATCTAAATGGATGGAGGTGGATTCGAACCACCGAAGCAATTTGCAGCAGATTTACAGTCTGTCCCCTTTGGCCACTCGGGAATCCATCCATAATGGGACCTATAGGGCTCGAACCTATGACCCTCTGCTTGTAAGGCAGATGCTCTCCCAGCTGAGCTAAGATCCCATTTATTAAATTTTTAAAAGAAACACTTTTGTGTTTCAACGACCCGGATGGGGTTCGAACCCACGACCTCCGCCGTGACAGGGCGGCGCTCTAACCAGCTGAGCCACCGGGCCGTATGAAAGCTATGTGCCTTCAAAACTGCATACAGTTAATACTTTTTCTTTCCAAAACCTTTACCCTAAACCTCTTGGTTAAGCCCTCGACCTATTAGTAACAGTCAGCTTCACGCATTACTGCGCTTCCACCTCTGCCCTATCTACCTCGTCGTCTTCAAGGGGTCTTACTAGCTTGTGCTATGGGATATCTCATCTTGAGGGGGGCTTCACGCTTAGATGCCTTCAGCGTTTATCCCTTCCCGACTTGGCTACTCGGCCATGCTCCTGGCGGAACAACCGATACACCAGAGGTCAGTCCATCCCGGTCCTCTCGTACTAAGGACAGCTCCTCTCAAATATCCTACGCCCACGCCGGATAGGGACCGAACTGTCTCACGACGTTCTGAACCCAGCTCGCGTACCGCTTTAATGGGCGAACAGCCCAACCCTTGGGACCTACTACAGCCCCAGGATGCGATGAGCCGACATCGAGGTGCCAAACCACTCCGTCGATGTGAACTCTTGGGAGTGATAAGCCTGTTATCCCCAGGGTAGCTTTTATCCGTTGAGCGATGGCATTCCCACTTAATACCACCGGATCACTAAGCCCTACTTTCGTACCTGCTCCACCCGTCGGTGTCACAGTCAAGCTCCCTTCTGCCTTTGCACTCTGCGAATGGTTTCCAACCATTCTGAGGGAACCTTTGGGCGCCTCCGATACCCTTTCGGAGGCGACCGCCCCAGTCAAACTCCCCGCCTGGCATTGTCCACTGCCCGGATCACGGGCACATGTTAGAAATCCAATACTGCAAGGGTGGTATCCCAACATTGACTCCGTGGCAACTGGCGTCACCATTTCCTTGTCTCCCACCTATCCTGTACATGCAATACCGAATCCCAGTACCAAGCTGGAGTAAAGCTCCATGGGGTCTTTCCGTCCTGGCGCGGGTAACCAGCATCTTCACTGGTACTTCAATTTCACCGGATGCATTGTCGAGACAGTGCTCAAATCATTACGCCTTTCGTGCGGGTCGGAACTTACCCGACAAGGAATTTCGCTACCTTAGGACCGTTATAGTTACGGCCGCCGTTTACTGGGGCTTAAATTCAAAGCTTCGCTTGCGCTAACCTCTCCTCTTAACCTTCCAGCACCGGGCAGGCGTCAGCCCATATACTTCACCTTTCGGTTTTGCATAGACCTGTGTTTTTGCTAAACAGTTGCTTGAGCCATTTCACTGCGGCCCTGCTTTCACAGGGCACCCCTTCTCCCGAAGTTACGGGGTCATTTTGCCGAGTTCCTTAACAATGCTTCTTCCGTCGGCCTTAGGATTCTCTCCTCATCCACCTGTGTCGGTTTACGGTACGGGTACTGTACAAACAATAGCGGCTTTTCTTGACAGCTGGCTCACACAATTCGCTACTTTATTTCGCTATGCATCACGCCTTCGGATTGCTACACGGATTTGCCATTGCAGCTCCTACCTCGCTTGCCCCGGTATTTCCATTCCCGGGATGTGCTCTCCCTCTGTGTCCCCACAGTTCTGTTATACAGCAGTACAGGAATCTCAACCTGTTATCCATCGACTACGTCTTTCGACCTCGCCTTAGGCCCCGACTTACCCAGAGCAGATCAGCTTTACTCTGGAAACCTTAGATATTCGGCCGAGAGGATTCTCACCTCTCTCTCGCTACTCATTCCGGCATTCTCTCTTCTTATCAGTCCACAGCTCCTTACGGTACTGCTTCGTCCCTTTAAGAATGCTCCTCTACCAATTAACATCAGTTAATTCCACAGCTTCGGTGTCGTGTTTTAGCCCCGGACATTTTCGGCGCAGGACCTCTCGACCAGTGAGCTATTACGCACTCTTTGAATGTATGGCTGCTTCTGAGCCAACATCCTGGTTGTCTTTGAAATCCCACATCCTTTTCCACTTAACACGCACTTTGGGACCTTAGCTGGTGGTCTGGGCTCTTTCCCTTTTGACTACCCAACTTATCTCGTGCAGTCTGACTCCCGGTCATCATCTGGCTGGCATTCGGAGTTTGATATTCTTCGGTAAGCTTTGACGCCCCCTAGGAAATTCAGTGCTCTACCTCCAGCAGATTAAACCGAGGCTAGCCCTAAAGCTATTTCGAGGAGA
>CP073693.1:0-1130000 GCA_018228645.1 Clostridiaceae bacterium Marseille-Q4143 | reverse complement strand
CGGAATCAGATCTTCCATACTCAGATCAAACTCATCATAACCAATCTTGGTTCTCCGGTCATCTCCGTATTTATCAGAGATCAGCATAATTTCCTCGCGGATCACACCGAGAAGCTTCTTCTCGTCCGCCAGGATGCCTTTCAGGTAATCAATCCGTGCCATCAGATCTTCATACTCTTTCTCAATCTTGTCGCGTTCCAGACCGGTCAGTGTACGCAGACGCATATCAACAATGGCCTGTGCCTGTACATCATCCAGTGCAAACTCCTCAATCAGGGAAGCTTTTGCAATCTGAACCGTCTGCGAACCGCGGATAATCTGGATCACACGGTCAATGTTATCCAGCGCAATGAGCAGACCTTGTAAGATGTGGGCACGCTCTTCCGCTTTATTCAGTTCGTATTTGGTTCTTCTCGTTACAACATCTTCCTGATGTGCCAGATAATACTGCAGCATCTCCAGAAGGTTTAATACTCTTGGTTCATTATTAACCAGAGCCAGCATAATAACACCAAACGTATCCTGCAGCTGTGTATGCTTATACAGCTGATTTAAAATCACATTTGGATTCACGTCTTTTCGAAGCTCGATATTGATTCTCATGCCTTCACGGCTGGACTCATCGGCAATATGGGTAATTCCGTCAATTCTCTTGTCTTTTGCCAGCTCCGCAATCTTCTCAATCAGACGGGCTTTATTAACCATATACGGAATCTCGGTGACAACGATCCGGTTCTTTCCATTTGGCATGGCTTCAATGTTGCTCACGGAACGTACCCGGATCTTTCCACGTCCGGTTCTGTAAGCTTCGTTGATTCCTGCTGTACCAAGGATCTCCGCACCTGTCGGAAAATCCGGTCCCTTTACAATATCCAGCACTTCATCAATGCCAGTTTCTCTGCCCTCTTCAATACGATTATCAATAATCTTTACTACCGCACCAATAATCTCCCGCAGGTTATGAGGCGGAATATTAGTCGCCATACCAACGGCAATACCGGAAGTTCCATTTGCCAGAAGGTTCGGATATCTGGACGGCAGTACCGACGGCTCTTTCTCCGTCTCATCAAAGTTCGGTACAAAATCAACCGTATCTTTGTTAATGTCTGCCAGCATCTCCATGGAAATCTTGCTTAAACGTGCCTCGGTATAACGCATGGCAGCTGCACAGTCACCATCCACAGAGCCAAAATTTCCATGACCGTCTACTAACGGGTAACGAGTGGACCACTCCTGTGCCATATTAACCAGAGCTCCATAGATGGAGCTGTCTCCATGGGGATGATATTTACCCATGGTATCGCCGACAATACGGGCGCATTTTCTGTGAGGCTTATCAGGTCCGTTATTCAGTTCTATCATAGAGTAGAGCACACGGCGCTGTACCGGTTTTAAACCGTCCCTGACATCAGGAAGCGCTCTGGACGCGATGACACTCATTGCATAATCAATATAAGAGGTCTCCATGGTCTCTTTTAGATCTACTTCATGAATTTTATCAAAAATATTATCTTCCATCATCTAATCCCCATATTCAGATTATATATCAAGATTCTTTACGTACTTGGCATTGGCCTCGATAAATTCTTTTCGAGGCTCCACTTTGTCTCCCATCAGGGTAGTAAAGGTAAGATCAATTTCAGAGGTCTGCTCCTCATTCATGGTAACCCTTAAAAGCACACGGCGCTCAGGATCCATGGTTGTCTCCCAGAGCTGCTCTGCATCCATCTCTCCCAGACCTTTGTAACGCTGAATCTTGTTGTTCTGATCGCGGCCGATCTCCGTCAGAATATCATTTAGTTCTTCATCACTGTAGGCATACCATACTTTTTTGTTCTTTTCAACCTTGTACAGAGGCGGCTGTGCCAGATACACATATCCCTGACGGATCAGCTCCGGCATAAACCGGTATAAGAAGGTTAAGAGCAATGTACTGATATGGGCACCGTCCACATCGGCATCCGTCATAATGATGATTTTGTGATATCTCAGTTTGGAAAGATCAAAATCTTCATGAATGCCGGTACCAAATGCCGTAATCATAGATTTAATCTCTTCATTTCCGTAAATACGGTCAAGACGTGCTTTCTCCACATTCAGAATCTTGCCTCGAAGCGGCAGGATTGCCTGGGTATTCCGGTTACGGGCCGTCTTCGCAGAACCGCCTGCGGAATCTCCCTCTACGATGTAGATCTCGCAGTTTACCGGATCCTTATCGGAACAATCTGCCAGTTTTCCGGGCAGTGCAAACGTATCAAGAGCAGATTTTCTTCTGGTCAGATCTCTTGCCTTTCTGGCCGCCTCACGGGCCCTCTGAGCCAGAATAGACTTATCAAGGATCATCTTTGCCACCTGCGGATTCTGCTCCAGATAAACCGTCAGACGCTCGGATACAATGCCGTCTACTGCACTCTTTGCCTCCGTATTTCCAAGGCTGTGCTTGGTCTGTCCACCGAACTGGGGCTCACTGATCTTGACACTGATAATGGCTGTCAGCCCCTCACGGATATCTTCTCCTGAAAGGTTGCTTTCACTGTCCTTCAGAAGTTTATTCTTTCTTGCATAGTCATTAAATGTCCTGGTCAGGGCATTCTTAAATCCGGTCAGATGAGTTCCACCTTCATGGGTATTAATATTATTTACAAAGCTGTAGCAGTTCTCAGAATAAGAATCGTTGTGCTGGAATGCAACTTCCACCTGCACACCATCCTTCACGCCCTCGCAGTAAATAATGTCATCATAGATCGGCGTGGTACTCTTGTTCAAATACTGTACAAACTCCTGAATGCCGCCTTCATAGTGGTACACCTTGGAAAGTACCGGCTCTACCCTCTCATCGGTCAGAGTAATCTTAAGTCCTTTGGTCAGAAATGCCATCTCACGCAGTCTGGTCTGCAGCGTTTTGAAATCGTATTCTGTCACCTCAAACATGGTCTTATCCGGAAGGAAGCTGACCGACGTACCAGTCTTACTTGGAAGACAGGTACCAACCACTTCCAGCGGATAACATACTTTGCCTCTCTCATACCGCTGTTTATAAATCTTTCCTTCGCTGTAAATGGTAACTTCCAGCCAGTCGGAAAGGGCATTAACAACAGAAGCACCTACACCGTGGAGTCCTCCTGATACCTTGTATCCTCCACCGCCGAATTTTCCACCGGCATGCAGCACGGTAAATACAACTTCAACTGCAGGTTTTCCTGCTTTATGGTTAATACCCGTAGGAATTCCACGGCCATCATCCTCTACCGTGATCGAATTGTCTTTATGAATGGTTACCTGGATATGGGTACAGTATCCTGCAAGAGCTTCATCAATGGAATTGTCCACAATCTCATATACCAGATGATGAAGGCCTCTGAAAGATGTATCATCAATATACATTCCCGGTCTCTTTCTGACTGCTTCCAGTCCCTCCAAAATCTGAATTTGATCTGCTCCGTATTCGTTATTCATTGATCCGCCTCCTGTTAATTCTCCACAGTTACAGTTCCGCCTATAACTTTGTAAATCCTGTTAACCGCAAACCGATGATTGATAAACTCATCCAGTCCCGTACAGGTAATTAATGTCTGTATATTTTCAATGCTGTTCAGTAAGTAGTTTTGCCGTCTTCCGTCCAATTCAGACAATACATCATCAAGAAGAAGCACAGGAGTATCCCCTGTCCTTCTTTTTACCAGTTCAATCTCCGAAAGTTTCAGTGACAGTGCTGCCGTCCTCTGCTGGCCCTGAGAGCCAAATTTTCGGATATCAATATTATTTACCATAAACGAAAGATCATCTCTGTGAGGACCCGTTGTCGTTGTCTTCTGCCTAATATCCCTGTCAAGGTTTTGTTCCAGCATACCGGCAAAATTCTGTTCCGTCACATTAGCCTCATATTCCAGAACCATATGTTCCTGTCCGCCTGACAACCGTCCGTGAATTTCTCCCATGATCTCATTCAGCTCACCAATAAATGTCTGCCGTCTTCTTATGATCTCTCTCCCGTATTTTACCAGCTGAAGATCCAGAATTTCAAGCACTTCCCGATAATCCGGATGAAAATGAAGTTCCTTTAATAGTTTGTTTCTTTGAAGGACTGTCTTATTATAGTCTGACAAATCATGAAGGTAGACTTTATCCAGTTGACATAATTCCGAGTCGATAAACCGCCTTCTTTCAGATGGACCGTTCTTTATAATGCACAGGTCTTCCGGCGAAAAAAACACGAACTGAAGAAGCCCGAAAAGCTCACTGGCCTTTCGGATCGGAACCCCATCAATGGCAATTCCCTTTGTTCTGTTTTTTCTCAGATGAATATCGATCTTATGTTCCAGTCCCCTTTTTTCCAGCAGGGTACAGATATGTGCTTCTTCTTCTCCGAAAAGAATCAGTTCCCGGTCTTTGGCATTTTTGTGGGATCTGGTTGTCCCGCTGACATATACCGCTTCCAGAATATTGGTCTTTCCCTGGGCATTATCCCCATAGAAAATATTGGTTTTCGGATCAAAATCCAGATTCAGCGAACTGTAATTCCTATAATTCTGGAGACTGATGGCTTTTATGAACATATATTCGCGTAACCACTACTTTACGATATGGATGGTTTCCCCTTCAAAAGTCACCACATCACCATCATAAAGTTTCTTTCCTCTCTGAACTTCCGTTTCTCCATTGACTTTTACAAGTCCGTCCTGGATGACCAGTTTTGCATCCACACCGGAACCAACCAGTCCGGCTGCTTTCAATGCCTGGCCAAGTTTGATAAATTCATCTCTTAATTTAATTTCCTGCATGTTTTTCCATCCTTAATTTGCTGAAGCATTAAAGTTAACCGGAAGAATCAGATAAATATATTTCTGTTCATCATCCCTGATATAGCAGGGAGCTTTCGGATTTACCATATAGATTGTAATATTTTCATCATCAATGACACGAAGTGCATCAATAAGGAATTTCGGATTGAATCCGATCAAAATATCTTTTCCTTCTTTCTGGATATCAATCTCTTCTTTCATGGAACCCAACTGAGAGTTAATGCTGATCTCCATATCTTCATCAGTAATTCTGAAAATAATCGGTTTTTTGTCACCTTCTTTTACAAGAAGAGTGGCACGGTCAATACAGCTTAACAGTTCTTTTTTATTGATCACAAATTTTGTTTCATAATCACTGGAAAGCATCTGGTTAATTTTGAAATATTCTCCCTCGATGAGACGGGAAACAACCATTGTATTATCAAATTCAAAAACGATATGATTTCCGGTAAAGAAAATACGTACTTCTTCATCGGTTTCACCGGAAAGAATTTTGCTGACTTCCTGTAAAGATTTGCCAGGAACAATCACTTTACGATCCGGATAGGAATCTTTCAGTTCAATTTTGCGGATAGAAATACGATGTCCGTCAAGAGAAACAACTTTGAATTCATTATTATGAATTTCAAAAAGTTCGCCGGTCATCAGTTTGTTATTATCATTATCTGCAATAGAAAAAATGGTCTGACGGATCACTTCTTTCAGCGTGAACTGAGAAAGTGAGATGAAATCTGTTTTTTCAATATAGGGAAGATAGGAAAAATCTTCACCGGACTTACCGGAAATATGGAAATTGGCTTTTTCACAGGTAATGGAAATCTGATAATTGCTGTCTGTATCGATGGTGACATCATTGTCTGGCAGTTTACGTACAATCTCAGAAAATACTTTCGCATCAATCGCAACAATTCCTTTTTCAAGAATTTCACCTTCTACGATAGTTTCGATTCCAAGTTCCATATCATTTGCAGTAAATTTAATCTCACTGGCAGATGCATCTATAAGTATGCATTCCAGAATGGACATCGTTGTTTTAGAAGGAACTGCTTTGGAAACAATGTTAACTCCTTTGAGGAGATTTGCTTTAGAGCAGATTAATTTCATGTGTATAACTCCTTTCGTGGGTGTATCTGTTTTTTTATAGTGTAAATCAGTCTTCATAGCCGTAGGGGCTGTGGATTTGTGAATAAGTCATACAAGCCCTGTGGTTAAAGGATTTCAGGTAAAAAAACAGATGTGGAAATCTGAACATAAGCATGTGAAAAAACGGAAAGTTATAAACAGCTTCGAAAAAATTGTAAACTTCTCCACATTCTGTCTACATGATATTCACATGAAAATGTTAATAAAAATCTGAGTTTCTTCCTATTAAATAGAAAAGGGTATAAAAGATCAGCCGGAACTGAGCTTTTTCCGGATGGTATCGATATTGCTTTTTAAGGATGTATCACCGGCAGCCAGCTTGTCACGGACCTTGTTGTCACCACTGATAATTGTGGAATGATCACGGTTTCCAAGTAAAATGCCGATGGCCTTATAAGAGGTATCTGTGATTTCCCGGCAGAGATACATGACGATCTGTCTGGGAACTACAATTTCAGAGTTTCGTTTTCCACCGATAATATCATTGGAAGAGACACCGTAATGTTCAGCTACTACATCCAGAATTACCTGAGGCGTTACTTCACGTTTACTGTTGGGGGAAATGATATCTTTCAACACTTCTTCCGCCATGGAAATGGTGATTTCCCGGTTTTCCAGATTAGAAAGAGCAACCAGTTTGTTGAGCGCTCCTTCCAATTCACGGATATTGGATTTAATGTTGGTGGCAATGTAACGGATGACTTCGTCATCAATATTATAACCGTCCAGTTCTTCCTTTTTACGGAGAATGGCCATTCTGGTCTCATAATCCGGTGAGGAAATATCAGCAATCAGACCCCATTCAAACCGGGATTGTAATCTTGCTTCCAGCGTTTCCATATCTTTTGGCGGACGGTCACTGGAGATAATGATCTGTTTATTGGCACTGTGAAGTGCATTAAATGTATGGAAAAATTCCTCCTGCGTACTTTCTTTTCCAATAATGAACTGAACGTCGTCGATCAGAAGAACATCAATATTCCGGTATTTTTCACGGAATTTGGTCATACTGGTGTTGTTTCCGTTTCGGATGGAATCAATAAGTTCATTGGTAAATACTTCAGAAGTCACGTAAAGAACCTTTTTGGTCGGATCTTTCTGAAGAATATAATGGGCAACAGAGTGCATCAGATGGGTTTTTCCAAGTCCAACGCCTCCATATAAAAACAGCGGATTGTACTCTTTTCCCGGAGATTCCGCAACAGCAACGGATGCTGCATGGGCAAACCGGTTATTACTTCCGATGACAAATGTATCAAATGTATATTTTGGATTCAGATTGGTTTTCTGATCATCCACAGGTACGGGAGCAGGCATCTTCTTTGCAGGGGGAACATAGGCTGTTTCCCTGGAAGCTTCGTCTTCCGTAATGATTTTTATCTCATATTCTTCTCCCATAGCTTCCGCTACAGCGACATAAAGAAATGTTTTATATTTATTTTCCACATAAGTGGCAGCCTGTTCAAAGGGAGCGGTGATCTTAAGGACATGATCCTCAATTCGGAATACTTTCAGCGGCAGCAGCCATGTCTTAAATGCTACATTCGACAAATCATTTTCCTGCCGGATAGTCTGCAGGATTCCGTCCCATTTTTTAGTTAACAGTTCCAGTTGTGTATCCATATCCCTTATCTCCCAAGTTGTTGATAAAAAGAAATGCCATGGTGTGGAAAACTCAGAAAAACAGGATTTTCCAACCTCAGTGTGGCTACTCTCTCAAGGTAAATAATACAATAAATCAGCTGAGATAGCAAGCCAAAACGGGGAAAAAGAGGTTATATACACAAATTATCCACAAGTTATCCACAAAAATGTGGATAACTTTTAAAAAAAGAAAAAATGCCGGATTTGCTTGACTTTCCGGCATTGTCTGCGTATAATTGAGACAGTGTTTTTTAACATATGGTAGTATTGGAATAAGTAAGGAGGTGCCCGATAATGAAAATGACATTTCAGCCGAAGAAACGTTCCAGAGCGAAGGTTCACGGATTCAGAGCAAGAATGAGTACTCCTGGCGGAAGAAAAGTTTTAGCAGCCAGAAGATTAAAAGGAAGAAAGCAGTTATCAGCGTAGGCCGCATATATGTGGCCTTTTCTTCTAGGCATTTATAAGGAGTATCAATGAAATTTTCAGAATCATTGAAACGAAATGCTGATTTCCAGAACGTTTATAAGAACGGAAAATCCTATGCAAACAGGCATCTTGTTCTTTATGTTCTGGACAATCAGACCGGCCATAACCGGCTTGGAATATCTGTCAGCAAAAAAGTGGGAAACAGCGTGGTCAGACACAGAGTGACCCGGTTGATCAGAGAAAGTTACAGACTACACGAAGACATGTTCAATAGTGGTTTGGATATGGTAGTAATCGCAAGGAAAAGTGCAAAGGATAAGAACTGTCAGGATATTGAAAGTGCACTTCTTCACTTGGGAAAACTTCACGGAATATTAATATGAAAACAATTTTAATCGAACTGATACGATTTTATCAGAAATATTTATCACCGTTAAAAAGCACAAAATGCCCTTATATACCAAGCTGCTCCCAATATGGTCTGGAAGCTGTCCAGAAATACGGAGCACTGAAGGGCGGTTTACTTGCATTATGGCGGATTTTAAGGTGCAATCCCTTTTCCAAGGGAGGATATGATCCGGTTCCATAGACTGAAGGAGGATTATTTTGACAGGTATTGTATTGACCCAGAGTGGTACGTTTATTATTGGGGATATTGCGCGCATTCTTGGATGGATCATGAATGTGCTCTTTAATTTTCTGGATCAGGTATTCGGAATCCAGAATATAGGTTTATGTATTATTTTATTTACGATTATTATCTATCTTCTGATGTTGCCGCTGACGATTAAGCAGCAGAAATTCTCCAAATTCTCTGCAAAGATGAACCCGGAATTAAAAGCAATTCAGAAGAAGTATGCAAATAAAAAAGATGAGATGTCCATGCTTGCCATGAACGAAGAGACGAAAGCGGTCTATGCAAAATATGGCGTTTCGCCGACAGGAAGCTGTCTGCAGCTTCTCATCCAGATGCCGATCCTGTTTGCACTGTATCAGGTAATCATGCGTGTACCGGCATATGTGGACGGTGTTAAAAATGTATTTACCGAGTTGGCAACTGAGATCATGAACACCGCAGGCGGTGTGGAGTTCATGCAGGAACTGAGCCAGAACGGTGCAATGACGGCTTATATTGGAAAAGATTTTACTCAGACTAATACGGTTATTGATATTCTGTATCGTCTGCAGGAGACAGGAAAAGCAACCTGGACGATGCTGGCAGATCAGTTTCCGAGTATGGATGCGCTGATCGAAAGTACTCATGCATCAATCAGTCATCTGAATGATTTTATTCTGATTAATATTGCAAACTCACCGATGAACATGATCAAATCCGGATTGAGTACAGGACAGTATCTGATGGTATTTGGTGCAATCCTGGTTCCGGTACTGGCAGCACTGACTCAGTGGCTGAATGTGGCAATGATGCCGCAGCAGACTTCCAATGATCCGAATGACACCATGGCTTCTACTATGAAATCCATGAATATTATGATGCCGCTGATGTCTGCATGGTTCTGTTTATCACTTCCTGCAGGTATGGGTCTCTACTGGATCATGGGTGCTGTAGTCAGAGGTATTCAGCAGTTCCTGATCAACAAACATCTGGATAAGATGGATATCGATGCTATCGTTAAGAAAAATATTGAGAAAAACGAAAAACTGCGTGAGAAAAAAGGACTTCCGCCTCAGAAAGATGTAAATCTTGCAAAAACAAATATGCGTGCATATGATTCCGAGAAAAAGAAAAATCATATGACTGAGGAAGAAAAGAAAGCGGCTATGGAGATAGCAACGAATTATTATAAGAATGCAGACAAGCCGGGAAGTCTTGCGTCAAAGGCAGATATGGTAAGAAAGTTCAACGAGAAGAGCAAAAAGTAAGGAGGAGAAACCGGGATGGAGTACAGAGAGTTTACGGGGAAAACAGTGGAAGATGCTGTAGTAGAAGCAGCAGTTCAGCTTGGAACAACTTCTGACAGAATGGAATATGAAATTCTGGAGAAAGGAAGCAACGGATTCCTTGGAATCGGAAGCCGACCGGCAAAAATCCGCGCACGCAAGATACTGGAAACCGCAGAGCGTGCAGAACAGTTCTTGGCAGATGTTTTTGATGCAATGGATCTTAAGGTAAACATCACGACTGAGGAAAATAAAGAAGAGCATACCATGGACATTGATTTGTCTGGAGATGACATGGGAGTTCTGATTGGTAAGAGAGGTCAGACACTGGATTCGCTTCAGTATCTGGTAAGTCTGGTGATCAACAAAGGTGAGGAAGAATATATCCGTGTAAAGGTTGACACCGAGAACTATCGTCAGAGAAGAAAAGATACTCTTGAGAATCTTGCAAAGAATATTTCTTTCAAGGTTCGCAGAACCGGAAGACCGGTAACACTGGAACCGATGAATCCTTATGAGAGAAGAGTCATTCATTCCGCTCTTCAGAACGACCGCTATGTGGAGACTCACAGTGAAGGTGAAGAACCGTTCAGAAAAGTAGTAGTCAGTCTGAAAGAAGGAGTTCAGCCGAGAGATAATAATCGTTACCGCCGATACGGCAATGGTTCCGGCAAACGAAATTTTAACAATAAAAACAGAGACAATAAAAGGGGAGGAGGACGCGAATAAGCGTCCTCTTTTTGGTGAAAGGGCATGTACAGAGAAGATACGATTGCGGCTATTGCAACCCCGGGTTCCGGATCTGGTATTGGTGTGATCCGAATCAGTGGAGAAAATGCCATTGAAGTAGCAGATAAAATATTTCAACCGAAAAATAGGAATAAGCGTCTTCCAGAACAGCCGACTTATACAATTCATTACGGAAATATTGTGGACGGGGATAAATTGCTGGATGAAGTCATCGTACTTCTGATGCGTGGACCGCATAGCTATACAGCTGAAGACACGGTGGAGATTGATTGCCATGGCGGTACATTTGTTATGCGTAAAATTCTGGAACTGGTGATCAGAAATGGTGCGCGTCCGGCGGAACCGGGAGAATTTACGAAGCGTGCATTTCTGAATGGCAGAATCGATCTTTCTCAGGCAGAAGCTGTCATGGATGTGATCGAAGCCAAAAATAATTATGCGCTGCAAAGTTCTCTTGGCCAGCTGAAAGGTTCTCTTCTGGAAATGATCCGGGAGATGCGTGAAAAGATTCTTTATGAAATTGCTTATATAGAATCCGCACTGGATGATCCGGAACATATCAGTCTCGATGGTTATCCCGTGGAGCTTGGGGAAAAAGTGGATAACCTTCTTAAAATTGCCGGGGATCTGTTGAAATCTTCTCAGAATGGAAGAGTACTTCGGGAAGGAATCCGTACAGTCATTGTTGGTAAACCAAATGCAGGAAAATCTTCTCTGATGAATGTGCTGGTAGGAAGCAACCGGGCGATTGTAACGGACATGGCAGGTACAACCCGTGATATCCTGGAAGAAGAGATTCAGTTAAAGGGCCTGAATCTGAATATTGTGGATACGGCGGGAATTCGGAAAACTGATGATCCAGTGGAAAAAATCGGTGTGGAACGTGCAAAAAAAGCAATGCTGGATGCGGATTTAATTCTGTATGTAGTTGACAGTTCGGCTGATCTGGATGAAAATGATGAGGAGATTATTTCATTCCTTCAGGATCAGAATGCGATTATTCTTTTGAATAAAGCGGATCTGCCATCAGCGCTTACTGTGGAAAAGATGCAGGAGCGGTTACAAAAACCGACGGTCAGCATTTCCGCACGGGAAGAAACAGGGATGGATGAATTATCAGATCTGATTGAGCATATGTTTCTGTCCGGTGAGATTTCTTTTAATGATCAGGTGTATCTGACAAACATGCGCCATCAGGCAGCAATGGAACAGGTACAGTCCAGTCTTATGAAAGTAAAAGAAAGTATCTCACTTGGTATGCCGGAAGATTTCTTCTCTATAGATCTTATGGATGCATATGAAGCACTGGGATCAATTATTGGAGAGTCTGTAGGCGAAGATCTTGTAAACGAGATATTCAGTAAATTTTGCATGGGAAAGTAGGTACAAATTGAAATGCCTTTTTTGGAAGAAAATGTAGATGTAGTAGTAGTCGGCGCAGGACATGCAGGATGTGAAGCAGCACTGGCATGCGCCAGACTCGGACTTGAGACGGTCATTTTTACAGTGAGCGTAGACAGTATTGCACTGATGCCCTGTAATCCTAATATTGGAGGAAGCTCTAAAGGACATCTGGTCCGGGAACTGGATGCACTGGGCGGTGAGATGGGAAAAGTTATCGACCGCACGTTTATTCAGTCTAAAATGTTGAATGTATCAAAAGGACCGGCTGTTCATTCACTCCGTGCACAGGCGGACAAGGCAGAATATAGTCGTGCTATGCGTCAGGTGCTGGAAAACACGGATCATCTGAGTATTGTACAGGGTGAAGTGACTGAAATAATGGTCGAGAATGGAGCTGTCACGGGTGTCAGACTATATTCTGGTGCTATTTACCATGCGAGAGCGGCAATTTTGTGTACCGGAACTTACTTAAAAGCACGCTGTATTTACGGTGATGTCAGCAATTATACCGGTCCGAACGGTCTGCAGGCAGCCAATTATTTGACGGATTCTCTGAAAAAACTGGGAATTGAGATGTTCCGGTTCAAGACCGGTACACCGGCCAGAATCGACAGCCGTTCTATTGATTACAGTAAGATGGAAGAACAGTTTGGAGATAAGAGAGTGGTTCCTTTCTCCTTTACAACAGATCCGGAATCTGTGCAGATTGAGCAGGCATCCTGCTGGCTGACTTATACCAATGAAAAAACACATGAGATTATCCGTAATAATCTGGACCGTTCACCGCTTTATTCCGGTGCTATCGAAGGAACTGGTCCGAGATACTGCCCATCTATCGAAGACAAGGTAGTACGTTTTGCAGATAAAAACCGTCATCAGGTATTCATTGAACCGGAAGGACTCTATACCAATGAAATGTATGTGGGTGGTATGTCCAGTTCTCTTCCGGAAGACGTACAGCATGAAATGTATCATTCGGTTGCCGGACTTGAGCATGCAAAAATTGTAAAGAATGCATATGCGATTGAATATGACTGCATCAATCCGCAGCAACTGTATCCGACACTGGAATTTAAGAAAATACATGGTCTGTTCAGCGGTGGTCAGTTTAATGGAAGTTCAGGTTATGAAGAAGCTGCCAGTCAGGGACTGATCGCCGGTATCAATGCAGCCTTGGAAGTGCTTGGCCGTGAGCAGATTGTCATTGATCGTTCTCAGGGATATATTGGAGTTCTGATTGACGATCTGGTGACGAAGGAAAACCATGAACCATACCGTATGATGACATCCAGATCTGAATACCGCCTTCTGCTCAGACAGGATAATGCGGATCAACGTTTGACTCCGCTCGGATATAAGGTAGGATTGATCAGTGAGCAGCGTTATCAGCATTTGCTCACAAAAATGAATTTGATTGAGAAGGAAAAGCAACGTCTGGAAGAGACGATGGTTGGTGGCTCAAAGGAAGTTCAGACATTTTTGGAGAGACATGAGAGTACTACACTGAAGACAGCTGCTTCTCTGGCTGAAATCTTAAGACGTCCAGAGATGAAATACGAGTATCTGAAAGAAATAGATCCGGAAAGGCCGGAACTTTCGTGGGATGTCTGCGAGCAGGTGGAGATTGATATTAAATATGACGGATATATCAAACGCCAGCTGAAACAAGTGGAACAGTTTAAAAAGCTCGAAGAAAAGAGACTTCCGGCTGATATAGATTATAAAGAGATCAAGAGTCTTCGTATAGAAGCAGTACAGAAACTTGAATTATGTAGACCTGTGTCTGTAGGACAGGCATCAAGAATATCCGGAGTATCTCCGGCGGATATTTCCGTGCTTCTTGTATGGTTGGAACAGCATAGAGTCAAAAAACAGTAGGATAATGGGTGTATGGAAAGAGAAACAGCATATATTATTGACGAAATGCATAAGCTGGGAATTTCGCTGACTGAGCAGCAGAGTGAGCAGCTCTACGAATATTACAGACTGCTTGTAGAATGGAACAGCTTTATGAATCTGACGGGAATTACAGAGTTCTCAGAGGTCGTGCAGAAACATTTTGTGGACAGTTTGTCAATTGTGAAGGTAAAAAATATGAATGATGTGGATAACCTTATTGATGTAGGTACCGGTGCCGGATTTCCCGGTCTCCCACTGAAGATTGTATTTCCACATCTTAAGGTAACTCTTCTTGATTCTTTGAATAAGAGAATTGATTTTTTAAATGCAGTGATTGAGAAAACCGGACTGACCGAAATCGAGACGATTCATGGAAGAGCAGAAGATTTTGCAAAACCGGGACTGAAACGGGAAATTTATGATCTCTGCGTTTCAAGAGCCGTAGCAAATTTGGCAACTTTGTCAGAATATTGCCTTCCTTATGTAAAGATTGGTGGAGAATTTATTCCCTATAAGTCCGGAGAAGTAGCTGAAGAGCTTCAGGATGCGAAAAGTGCCGTCTTCTTACTTGGAGGAAAAGTGGAATCTTGCGAAAACTTTGATTTGCCAGGTTCAGACATTCATCGTTCTTTAGTGCGAATCAAAAAAGTGGGAGGATGTCCGAAGAAATATCCCAGAAAAGCAGGAATGCCGTCAAAGGTGCCGCTTCACACGTAAAAAATAAGAGTAACAAATTATAAAAGGAACAGCTTTCGCTAATTCCTCTTATAATCTGTTACTCTTTTTGTTTTTATATGTAGTTGCTTTTTAGATCTTATCACTTTTTTACAGTTGATAGAGATACAAACGGATATACTTCACAATTTCATCTGGTGCCTCTAATTGCGGAAGTTTTCGTACATAATCCATGTATTCTACTTCGATAGCCGGATTATAGTACTGATATTCTTTGATGGTTTTGCGAATATCAGGGAGTTCTGCACTTGCCAGAATATGAATATTTTTATTAATTGACTTTAGAGAACGGACAATGTTGACATTAGTGTATCTTCCTCTCTGACTCACATAGAGATTCTTGGCAAAGAGACCGCCAAGATGTGCTGATTCATAGTAATAATCGACCAGTGCTTCCGGAATCTTCTCTTTATCGTAGAAATAATCTTCTTCAAAGCGTTTTTCAAAGCATTTTTTTGTATTCAACTTATTATAAATGAATGTGCCGATGATTTTCAGCTTTAAAATCAGGCATGCAGTCTTCGTTCGTTTGGACGGAGCTTTCCGAAAGGCTTTTATACTGTCTGGATTGATCAAAATCAGTTCTTCAAACACATTTTCATTGATCCCGCAGGATTCCAACAGGAAGGAAGCAGATTTTCCAGTAGCAACAACACTGGTCTTTTGCTTAATGATGTCGTGAATAAAATCATTGATCAGCTGTGTATAAATATGGTTTGTATAAGTAATTCCGGTATGTTCCGATAATCCGCAGCCGAGCAGATCCACTGTATATACGGTATTTGTTTTTGAAAGTTTTTGAATGATACTGCTCCATTCCACAGAAGAACTTCCAGACTCCAGGTCATGAATCAGAAAGATCGGATGTCCTTCTCCGGTTACCCGGTATGCGATATCACCGAATCTCCAGTGATAAGTTTCATGATGATGTTCTGCCAGTAGATTTTTCGATGTGGCAAGTTTTTCAATGACCTTATTAAATGTAAATAAAATTCCGAGTGCACTGGTAATAACAGCACTGAGAGTAATTATAATTGTAGTTTTTTTGTTTTTCAAGGCAGTCGCTCCTTTCTATATAAATATATTTTAGCTCATATCGACTGTTTCGGCAACTCTAAAGTAATGTTTCACGTGAAACATTAAAAAAAGACAGTAAATTGCCGAATCCAATGTTTCACGTGAAACATATGTGTGATATAATATCTTCGAACTAAATTATGAGCGAAACTAAAAAGTATAAAGGAGAGCAACGTGGGACGAATAATTGCAATTGCAAATCAGAAAGGTGGAGTGGGAAAGACCACAACATCTATCAATTTATCGGCTTGTCTGGCGGAAATTGGTCAGAAAGTGCTGACAGTCGATATAGATCCACAGGGAAACACAACCAGCGGGCTTGGTGTAGATAAAAATACAGTAGAAAACAATGTTTATGATCTGTTACTTGGAGAATGCAGTATCGAAGACTGTATTGTGGAGACTGAGATTGAAAATCAGTCACTGATTGCATCCAATGTAAATCTGGCCGGTGCAGAAATTGAACTGATCGGAATTGATGAAAAAGAGTACATTCTGCAAAAAGCATTAAATAAGGTAAGAAAACAGTATGATTTTATTATTATTGATTGTCCGCCTTCTTTAAATATGCTGACGGTCAATGCTCTTACAGCAGCAGATACGGTATTAGTACCGATTCAGTGTGAATATTATGCACTGGAAGGATTAAGTCAGTTGATTCATACCATCGAACTGGTACAGGATCGTCTGAATCCGGAACTGGAGATTGAAGGTGTAGTATTTACCATGTATGATGCAAGAACCAATCTGTCTTTGCAGGTAGTGGAAAATGTAAAAGGATATCTGCATCAAACTATTTACAAAACCATTATTCCGAGAAATGTAAGACTGGCAGAGGCACCGAGCCATGGTCTACCTATTAATTTATATGACACCAGATCAGCGGGAGCGGAAAGCTACCGTCTTCTGGCACAGGAAGTACTTCATAAAGGAGAAGAAGAATGGCAGTAAAACGCGGCGGGCTTGGAAAAGGATTGGACAGTCTGATTCCAGATACCGGAAAAACAGCAGAAAAAGAGAAAAAAGTAAAAGTAGTAGAAAAAGTGGTCGAAAAGGTTGTGGAGAAACCCATTGAGATCAAGCTGAAGATCAATCAGGTGGAACCGAACCGGGAACAGCCGCGAAAAGTTTTTGATGAAGAATCTTTACAGGAACTGGCAGAGTCCATCAAACAGTTTGGTGTACTTCAGCCATTGATTGTACAGCAACGAAAAGACTATTATGAGATCATTGCCGGTGAAAGAAGATGGCGTGCTGCAAAATTAGCAGGATTAAAAGAAGTGCCGGTTGTTATTCGTGAAATGACGGATCAGGAGATCGTAGAGATTTCCCTTATTGAAAATATTCAGAGAGAAAATTTAAATCCAATTGAGGAAGCTGCCGCTTATAAGCGCTTACTTACAGAATTCAATCTCAAGCAGGAAGAGGTAGCAGAGCGTGTGTCAAAGAGCAGAACCGCAGTTACTAACTCTATGCGTCTGCTCAAACTGGATGAGAGAGTGCAGCAGATGGTCATTGAAGGAATGCTTTCCACTGGACATGCAAGAGCACTTCTTGCAATTGAAGATAATGACCTGCAGTTTCAGATGGCAACAAAGATTTATAATGAAAAACTCAGTGTCCGGGATGTAGAGAAACTGGTAAAGAATCTCGGAAAGAAAAAGCCGGAAAAGAAAGAAGAAAATGCACAGCAGGCAGCTGTTTTTCAGGATCTGGAAGAAAAAATGAAGGCTGCACTGGGTACAAAAGTTTCCATAAACAGAAAAAATGATCAGAAGGGTAAGATCGAGATCGAATATTATTCCATGGATGAACTGGAACGTTTGATGGAAATTTTAATGAAATAAGATAACATAAGTGAATAAGACTTAATATTTAGATAACATAACGAAGGAGATAATGAAATGAATAGTATGATTTCAATCTTTCTGACATCCAATGGAATAGATCCATTCTATGTAAAAGCAGGAATTTTTGCCTTGATTTTAATTTTGTTTCTGATTTTGCTGATTATGCAGATTAGACTGATGGGAAAGTTTAAAAAACTGTACTGTACTTATGACCGTTTTATGCGGGGAAAAGATATGGAATCCATGGAAGAGACAGTACTGGCGCAGTTTGAGAGAATCGAGGCGTTGGAAAAATCCAATGAAGAAAAAGACAGACAGATTGAGTCTATTTTTGAAAACCTGCAGCATGTATATCAGAAAACCGGGCTGGTAAAGTATGATGCATTTCGTGAAATGAGCGGAAAATTAAGCTATGCAGTAGCACTGTTAGATAAGGAAGATAATGGAATTTTGGTTAATTCCATGTACAGCCGTGAAGGTTGCTATTCTTATGTAAAAACGATCTCGGGCGGCAAATGCAGCATCGAAATGTCTGAAGAAGAGCAGAAAGCCTTAAAAATCGCGGTAAATAAGGAAAAATTCGAGTAATAAGACCTTGCATTCTTGCCAAAGAGCAGATAATATAAATAAGATAGGTTCAAAGAGAACACAGGAGGACGTTATGTTAGATTTAAAATTTGTCAGAGAAAATCCGGATATTGTAAAACAGAATATCAAAAATAAATTCCAGGATCAGAAACTTCCGCTGGTAGATGAAGTCATCGCGCTGGATGCAGAGAGAAGAGCTGCACAGCAGGAAGCAGACCAGTTAAGAAGTGAGAAGAACAAAATTTCCAAACAGATTGGTGCTTTGATGGCACAGGGTAAGAAGGAAGAGGCAGAAACGGTAAAAAAACAGGTTGCAGCTGATGCCAAAAAACTGGAAGAACTGTCTGTAAAAGAAAAAGAACTGGATGAGAAAGTAACCAAGATCATGATGACCATTCCGAACATCATTGATCCGAGCGTTCCGATTGGAAAGAATGATACTGAGAACGTAGAGGTACAGAGATACGGTGAGCCGGTAGTTCCTGATTTTGAAATTCCGTATCATACCGAGATTATGGAGCGTTTCAATGGTATTGATCTTGACAGTGCCAGAAGAGTGGCAGGAAATGGATTCTATTATCTGATGGGAGATATTGCAAGACTTCATTCCGCAGTTATCTCTTATGCAAGAGATTTCATGATTAACCGTGGATTTACTTACTGTGTACCGCCTTTCATGATCCGCAGTAATGTGGTTACAGGTGTTATGAGTTTTGCAGAGATGGATGCCATGATGTACAAGATTGAGGGAGAAGATCTTTATCTCATCGGAACCAGCGAGCATTCTATGATTGGTAAATTCATTGATCAGATCATTCCGGAGGAGAAACTTCCGTATACATTAACCAGCTATTCTCCGTGCTTCCGTAAAGAAAAAGGCGCTCACGGCATCGAGGAGAGAGGCGTATACAGAATTCATCAGTTTGAGAAACAGGAAATGATCGTAGTCTGCAAACCGGAAGACAGTAAGATGTGGTTTGATAAACTGTGGCAGAATACTGTAGATCTGTTCCGTTCCATGGATATCCCAGTTCGTACTCTGGAGTGCTGCTCCGGTGATCTGGCAGATCTGAAAGTAAAATCTGTAGACGTTGAGGCATGGTCTCCGAGACAGAAAAAATACTTTGAAGTAGGAAGCTGCTCAAATCTTGGCGATGCTCAGGCAAGAAGACTGAAGATCCGTGTAGACGGAGAAAATGGAAAATATTTTGCTCATACATTAAACAACACTGTAGTTGCTCCGCCTCGTATGCTCATTGCATTCCTGGAGAACAACCTTCAGGCAGACGGCAGTGTTCGCATTCCGGAAGTACTGCGTCCGTATATGGGTGGAATGACAGAGATCAGATAGGAGGTAGCTCTTGCATCGGTATCTAAGGGCAGTTGGTTTCAGCAAGGTTCACAAAAGAGAAGAGTATGAGGCTCTGGCTCAGTTTACCGCGGAATGCTATCAGTCAGAAGAAACGACGGTAACTGCAGAAGGAGAAGAGTTCTCTGAACGCAGAAAGGCATTTGCTGACCAGATGGGACTTCTGGCCCGCGGAGTGTATGACGAAAATGATGAATATCACATGGATTACTGTATTCCGTATTTTTCCGGAAAGACGGAACGGTTTTATGAGGATATGACCATTGAGCGTCAGGCTGAGAAAGAAGCTTACTGTGGCGTTTGCGATGATATGAATCTGGGTGTGACTCTGATCTTCTATCTGCAAAATGTTACAGAATACCTGAATAAAAGAAGATATGGCAGATCAGACAGTTTTTCTGCTTCCCTGATTCTGTCGGGACTTTCTGTGGAAGGAAAGATTCTCATGCCGGTCTATCAGAAGACACCGGTGGTATCTGAGATCAAATCAAATCAGGAACGGTCCCGGATGATTCAGGCAGCCAGAAACGGAGATGAAGATGCCATCGAAAATCTGACACTGGAGGACATGGATACTTACTCCATGATTTCCAGAAGAATTGCAGATGAGGATGTCTTTTCTATCGTAACAACGCATTTTATGCCATGTGGTGTGGAATGCGATCATTACAACATCATGGGAGATATTCTTGATGTGGAACTCCGGGAGAATAGTAAGACCGGAGAAAAGATTTATGTGATGACCATTGAGTCGAACAGCATCGTTTTGGATGTCTGCATTAATGAGCAGGATCTGTTGGGAGTACCAGAGAGAGGAAGACGATTCCGCGGAATAATCTGGCTCCAGGGACTTGTGCATTTTGAAGAAAAATGGTAAGATAAAACATGGCTTCTGAATAAGGAGCCATGTATTTGTCTCCTTAGTTAAATGGATATAACGGGGTCCTCCTAAGCGGCAGATTGTTCGATTCCTTCGAGCAGTGAAAATTGCATAAATCTTAAAAATGTCTCAGTAGCTCAGCTGGATAGAGCACACGCCTCCTAAGCGTGGGGTCGGAGGTTCAAATCCTCTCTGGGACGCCAGAAAGCACCGCTGCAAGCCTTTTTTCGGGGTTTGCAGCGTTTTTTTGTTCCTCCTTCTCCCGGTAATTTCGCTTCTGTTACCGGGAGATTTTTATGCGCCGCATGATGTATATTTGCTAATTGGACTCGAACGCTTTTCAGAAATTTGCTAAGAAAATTCTGCGTTTTGCTAATTCGATTTTTCGGATCACTTTGCCGGGGCTTGCGCCGCTATCAAGGCCGCGAGCGCACTTGCCAGCTCCGGCGACTTTTGAAGCTGTTCCACAAGGCTTTCAAGGTCCAGGGTCGCAGGCTCCGATTTTACCGGTTCTTCCGGCGGACGGACGTTGCGAAGATCAGGCTTGGCATAGAAGGCAGTCTCGAATTTCTGAGCATTGACCTTTCTATCCTCGTCCAGAATGTGAGCATAGATACTGGTTATCATGTCGATCTCGGCATGGCCTGTATCGCCCTGGGTGGCTTTCAGATCGCCGTGGTTGAGTTTCAGTTTGTAGGTGGTACTGGAATGACGGAGAGAATGAAAGACCACCTTCGGCAGCCCTGCGTCCTCACGGAGCTTTGCAAACTCTTTGAGGATGATCCGATCCTCGCAGGGCCGTCCATTGGGAAGTGCCACCACCAGATCGAAGTCCTGATACTCGTCGCCCAGGAAGCCTTTCAACTCGTCCTGGGACTTCTTCCATTCCCGCAGGATGTAAGCCAGCGTTTTCGGCAGCCACACCTTACGGATACTGGAATCGGTTTTCGGCTTTTTCAGAATAATTCTTGTGCTGGTGTTCGGCATGAGCGGAGTGAAGATGTAATAGATATCCTTCTCGCCCAGCGTTTCAATCGCCCGTTTGGAGGTCCTCGTCAGTTCCTTGTCGATGTAGACATAGGCATTATCCGCCGCAATATCTTCATCGGAAATATGGACGTTCTCCCAGGTCAGTCCCAGGATTTCACCCATACGCAGAGAGCAGGCAAAGGAAAGGTTCATTGCTACATAGAGTTTGCTGTCCGTGCATTTGTCCAGGGCAAGACGGATCATATCCGCCGTCCAGATATCCCGTTTCGCATACTCCGTTTTCGGGAGAATCACATTGTCAAAGGGATTTCTTGCAATGATTTCCCAGCGTACCGCCTGCTTAAACGCACACCGCAGGAGCTTGATGATCTTTTCAATGGTCTTGTCGCTGACATAGGTGGTAACGGCCTTTCGGGTCTTGGTAGACACCGACTTGGTTTTCTGCAAGGTCTGGATATAACCGTCAACCGCACGGGGAGTAACCGCCTGTACCTCCATATCACCGATGATCGGATTGATATAGTTCGCAATCAGTGCCGTTTGGCCGTCATACATAGACACGCCCCATTTCTTTTCTCCGTAAAGAGATACGAAGTCATAAAGGAACTCGGTGATCGTCTGATTGCTTGGCGGGAGAAAAGTTCCCGTGTGCTGCTGATTTTCGATTTCCGCCTTGCGCTTTAAGGCCTCTTTGTGGGTATGCCAGGTTTCCCACTTCTGTTTGGTTTCTCCGTTTTCGTCCACATAGTTGTAAACAACGGAATAGTTTTTCTTTCGCTTGATTATAGATGCCATATCGTTCTTCCTTTCTTGGATCACAGGTCGAGGGAGTCAAGCCACTCGTCAAATGACCGCTTGGAAATGCGTATGGCGTTACCAATTCGCACGATTTTGAAGTGCCCTTCTTTTACAAGGATATATGCGGAAGTTCTTCCGATGCCCAGGATTTGAGCAATATCGTCAACCGTATATGTCCTTCTTTCAGGGGTTTCTTTCTTCGTGCCGTTCCATGTTTGAGACATGAGAACCCCCTTTCAGTTATGAAAAGGAACAGCACGAATATGTGTGGGTAATATAACTTCCACTATTATTTTACCGTGCTGCTCCGTGTTTGTCTGCTGCTAATTGAAAAGTTTACGATCTATCCATAAACTTTCAAAAAAGAAAAGTAGGCTTACGGACGGCTGCTGGCACAGCTCCACGGGAGTCTAACCCCGGCCCATGCTGATGGGTGCGGCGCACAATGCTTTGTGGGCGTTCAATGCGCGAGTATCTTTGACCCTGCCCGTGCGTCGTCGCCCGCAAGCAGCCACGCTTGCTTTGCGGTCTGGTGCTGTTCGCTCGCCCGTTACAGTGGTCCCGTCCTGCGGACTTGAAACGAGGTCATGGCGCACCGGCCGTATGGCTCGGCACAAACAGGAATGTATCCGTTTGCCTTATACTGCGGCGTTGGCCTCCCAACGGGCTTTCTTTGTCAAGGTGCTGCCTCCGGTCACGAAAGAGAGAAACAGGGAAAGGGTAAGCTGTTTCTACTTTCAGACCGGGCTTGTCAGTTCATGCTGA
The DNA here is from genome assembly GCA_018228645.1 of Clostridiaceae bacterium Marseille-Q4143. Taxonomy (GTDB): domain Bacteria; phylum Bacillota; class Clostridia; order Lachnospirales; family Lachnospiraceae; genus Hominiventricola; species Hominiventricola filiformis. The sequence goes on along the minus strand of CP073693.1, from coordinate 1,106,975 downwards.
CAATGGAATGAATGAGCTTGATCTCCAATCGGCGCTTCATGTACTCGTCCACCCGGACATGGGACTGGCCGTCAGAATCGTAAAGCGTCCGGGTGCAGAGCTTATTGATATAGCCCTCATAGTACCGGAGTATCTGCTCCACAGCCTGAGAGTCCCCGTCAAGGGCGGCGTCAATCACCGAAAGAGGAAGAAGCTCCTTGCCCTTGTAAGTGGGTTTCTTCATACCTTCAACCTCCCTTCGGCATGAGTGCGGCCAACTTGATCCGCAGCTCGGTCAATGATTTTGCCCTTCGTCGCTGAACGGCGCTGCGAGACATTCCAACAAGGCGGCCAACCTCCTGATCCGGCAGGTCCAGAACAAAATGCAGAATCAAAATACTCTGCTCCTGAACAGACAAACCGGCGAAGGCATCAGCCACAAGCTCGTTTTCGATATGCAGGTCATACCCGTGGGACGAGAATGTAAATCTGTCACTGGGGTAATGATCTACAACGCAGAGCTTGTCCATCTCCATCTGCGGAAGGTCGCTGAATGACAGTTCCCTGTCACGGCGCCTCTGCATTTCCCGAAGGTAGTCGATTGCCTCATGGTACAGTACCAGCTTGCAGTAAGCATCGAACTGGCACCGCTCGCCATAGTCATTGCGGGGGATCATATCCATCTTTTCACCCCCTTTCCTGGGGGAATGAGGTGGTTTTCTCCCTTTCCGCTAACAAGGCGAACGCAAAGCCGCTCGCTACCCGCTAAAAGCCTCCTTTTTGAAAATTTCTCAAAAAATTTTTTCGAGGCGGGCTTGTCCTCGGAAAACAGCAAAAAGCGCCCAGCAAGTCGCAACGGACCTGCTGGACGCAGAAATGTTTTATAAAGAAGATTGCTTACATGGTATAGTTCATATCCAAAGCCGGACGACTCCGATGGAGGGGCTACGCTTTTTTAACTGGTGCAGATCATGGATACTGCGAAATAAAAAGAAGGACACGGCAAAATAACCTCCCATCGGCTACCGTGTCCCTGCAAGTCGTCATAGGTTTGTGTAAACGCAAAGAAACGGCGGCTCTGAAAATCAAAGCCGCCGTTTCATAAGGCGCGTGAAAATATGTCTGCTGTACGACGGCTTTTTTCTTTTGCCGTCGTCCGGCAGATGGTGTCTGTAGTTAGTTACTGACTAAGGCTTTAATTTTTCGGATTAAATCAAAATCCATTTTGCAGCAATAGTTACCATAGTACAGTTTGGCTTTTTGCTCTAACCTATCGAGACGGAGCAGGCAGTACAAGCCAGCAAAGAAACCGCGATCAGGCAGCATCCAATAAATTTCCCAACTCTATGCATAACCGTTTCCTCACTGAACGAAAGTAAGGAACATGGCAAGCGCAACAATTCCCACCATCAGCAGCAACCAAAAAGCGCTGATTGCAGTTGATACAATATTGATAATGCTGCGGCTTTCCCTGCTCCGCACACATACCACCGAAAGAATCAGACCTAGCAGGACAAAAACGATATTGGCTCCGGTCCAAGCGGTTCGGACTCCGTCCGCCAGCGAAAGGTGCAGAAGCGATGGGGCAAGAGCCACCAGCGGTAGGATGCTCACAATGAGCGCAGCGATACTAACTGATTGAAATTTTTTCTTTTCCATAGTTTTACCTCATTTCTTTTTTCCCAAATTGGGTGACAGCCAGCGCGAAAAACAGGCCAAACACTATAATCGCGCACGGCAGGAACGGAAACACCGAAAACGAAAAAGCGGCGTCGGAAGTTTCTGCCGTAAAGTCATGGAGAGAGCAGGAAACGAGATAACCGCTGTAACAGTACGGGTAGGCGATCCACAGCAGCGTATTCGCAACCAATACACCGGGAATCACAAGCAGCAGATTTAATCCCACAGAAAGAAGCGGCTTTTCAAACAGCACAGTGATGGCCCACATAGCCGCAATGCACGGCAACATAGTCAGAAACAGCCCCAAGCACCATTTCAGAAGATATAGGATCGGCAGGGTTTCTGTTACTCCCATTGTCTGTGTCGCAATCAACCCAGCGATTACAAATACGACAAGAAACACCACCATCTCCATAAACAGATAAAAGGTAAGCACACAGAATTTGGCAATGGATAATGCGCAGCGGCTGACCGGCAGCGCCAGCATTTTCAGAATCCCGTTATTTCCTGTTTCTCGTCCTGCGATCATCACGCAAACCACGATCATGCTGAATGGAAGCAGATAGTAGGCGTAAACAAGCGCACTTTGAATAAACATGGCAGCCCACGCATTGGTGTATTCCGGTGTAAAGTAGTTGCTCAAATACGTAACCCCGGAAACCACCACCAATAAAGGTGCAATGAAAATCAGGGGTACGATTTTTGAGCGTTTTACTTTCATAAACTCGATTTTGAGTAAATCCAAAAAACTCATTTCTTATTATCCCTCCTTACTCGTAGCGTCTGTACTTCGCCAGCCACAAGCCCACAGCAAGGAACAACAGAGTTTCCACCAAAGCGACAATGGCAACCGTCGAATCAGGCTGGGCGCTCATGGCTACTGCTGGTTTCAGAATAATCACAAAAGGATGCACCAGCAAAAGCGTCAGCCCCGAATTTGCAAGGGCCATACCACTCAGAAAACCGGCAACACCAATTCCAAGCGGCACCCACATATTTTCAAAGCGCGAGGAAATCAGCAGCATAAACGACAGTACCGGCATGGATGTGAGAAAAGAGTATCCGGCAAAGCGTACCAGCGTACCCATCTCAAATGCTCCGTCCGGCAAGTCCGTCATTCCGATCTGTGCAAGTGCCAGGTTTTGCAGCACGATTGCAACCAAAAACATGACCGTCAGAATCAGAAATTTGCACAGATACATGACCGGGACGCTGACGGGAAGCATATACATCTTCTTTACGGCACTTCCCTTAAATTCCATGTTGTAGATCATGCAGGTAGCAACCACGATACCGAACAGATTCAGCACCATAATCATGCCGTAGAGCTGGGTCAACAAGACATCCATCGGGGCCAGCGGCAGATTCAGAAGTGTGTCTTTCCGCACAATGAAATTGACAAATGCGTAGGCGGCTCCCAAGACACCAACGGCCAGCAGCACGGGAATCACGCCGGTTCGCTTTTCTTTCCGAAGTTCGATTTCCAGCGTTTTCATAATTTTGCCCTCTGCTTTCTGTCCATGTTATCTTTCTCAACCATAGAAAGGAACACATCTTCCAGATTGTCCGCAGCGAAGCCGGATTGCAGGGCGTATTGACGCAGATCATTCATGCTTCCCTCAAACAGCAGCCGCCCGTGGTTGAGAATCCCAATGTCATCTGCAATCAATTCGATTTCAGACAGCATATGGGACGAAATCAGCACCGTGCAGTCGTAAAGGCTGGGCAAGGATTTTACCAGATTGCGGATTTCGTGGATACCAGACGGGTCAAGACCGTTTGTGGGTTCGTCCAGAATCAGAATCGGCGGACGCCCCAAGAGTGCCCCGGCAAGGCCCAAGCGTTGCTTCATTCCCAGCGAATACTGTTTTGTCAGCCGGTCGCCAAACTCGGTCAGCCCTACCAGTTCCAGAGCATCTTCCACATCAGCTTTCGGCAGTCCCAAAATGCGGCGGATAATGTCAAGATTTTCCCGCCCGGTGAGATTCGCGTAGAAAGACGGCGCTTCGATGAAAGAGCCGATCTCTTTGAGAATGGCAATCCGATCCTGCGGAAACTGTTTCCCATCAATGGTAAAGCTGCCTTTTGTGGGAGCGGTCAATCCCAACAGCATTTTCATGGTAGTGGATTTGCCTGCCCCGTTCGGGCCAAGAAAACCATAAATGCTGCCCTTGCGAATATGAAGCGAAACATGATTGACCGAAGTGAAGTTCTTATATTTCTTGGTCAAATGTTCCGTTGTAATGATATAGTCCATAGAAACATCTCCTTTCGATGCTTCTATGGTACAACTTCAACCTGACATCTACATTCTCCCGTCCTTACTTTTACCTTACTTTTTGAGGATGCCCTCCGCAGACTTGAAATCCTATGTTATAATACTTTCGGGAGGTGACGCTATGGACAACTCTTTTCTGCATCGGAAGAAGCTCTTGCTTGTAGACGATGAGCCAGATTTGCTGAAAATGGTATCCGATATTTTAAGCGATGCTGGTTTTGAAACGGTACTTACTGCCGCAACGGTAAAAGAGGCTATAATAACGGCAGAAAAAGAAAAACCAGACTTGATGGTTTTGGATGTCATGTTGCCAGATGGGGACGGCTTTTCCCTGATGAAGCAGCTCCGTACTTTTACAAATGTGCCAATCATCTTTCTGACCGCAAAAGACGAAGCAGCAGACAAGTTGGCCGGTCTTGGCCTTGGAGCAGACGATTATATTTCAAAGCCGTTTATGCCGCAGGAGCTACTACTGCGTGTCTATGCGGTTTTGCGCCGAACTTATAAAGAGGACAGCCCGCGGGTTTTCCTGGATGGATGTACGATTGATTTTAGCCGGGCAGAGGTCAACAAGGGCGGCGAGATTATCCCCCTGACCGCAAAAGAGCATACCCTGCTGGAAACGCTGGACCGCAACGAGGGAAAGATCGTTACGGTTGACGCTCTTTGTGAAGCATTATGGGGCGACAATCCTTTCGGCTATGAAAATAGCCTGAATGCCCATGTACGGCGGATTCGGGAAAAAATTGAAGCCGATCCCTCAAAGCCCGTTTCCCTGATTACGATCAAGGGGCTGGGTTATAAACTGATTACAAGGAAGTGACGCCATGAAATCTTTTGGAACCTATATTTCAAAGCACTTGGCGTCTTTCGCTGCATTTCTTCTGATCTTGGTAATTGTCAATGTCGTTCTGTATGGCGTGACTTTCTATCACACAGTTTCAGAGGATTACGGAGAAGCGTCCCCGCGCGCCATGCTTGAGCTGACCTCTACTGCGGCTACCACAGAAGGTTTGCCCGATTACGCAGAGCAGAAATTGCGCCAGTACAATATCTGGGCCATGTATCTAACGTCAACGGGCGAATGCTTCTGGCGGCTCGATGTGCCACAAGAAGTGCCACAACATTACAGCATTCAAGAGGTAGCTTTATTTTCCAAAGGCTATCTGGAGGATTATCCTGTTTTTGTCTGGAGTACAGAGGATGGATTGTTAGTTTTAGGGTATCCAAAGAATAGCTATATGAAGCTCACCAGCAACTACTATTCCATGGAGACTATTCAGAAAATTCCCCTCTATGTGATAGGAATGTTGGGCATGGATGTGCTGTGCCTGTTTTTGGCCTACTATTTTTCAAAACGCAGGATCATCCAGGACACGGAACCGATTGTAGATGCCATTGAAACATTGGCCGATGACAAACCCGTTTTTCTCCATATTGATAGAGAGTTATCCGAAATTGCGAACAGCGTAAATAAAGCCTCTCTGATATTAAGCAGGCAAAACGAAGCCAGAGCCAACTGGATCAGCGGGGTCTCTCATGACATCCGAACTCCGCTTTCTATGATTATGGGCTATGCAGACCGGATCGCCGCAGACAAAACAGCCAGTGAGGGGGTAAAAGAGCAGGCTGTGATCGTGCAAAAGCAAAGCGCCAAAATCAAAGAACTCGTGCAGGATTTGAATTTAGTATCGCAGTTGGAATATGAGATGCAGCCGCTTCACAAGGAGAAAATACGCCTGTCCAAACTCCTTCGTTCCTATGTGGCGGAACTGCTCAATTCCGGGATTTCGGATGCCTATACGGTTGAAATTGAACTTGCGCCAGAAGCAGAAAATGCCAGGCTGGAATGTGATGCCCGCTTGATTTCACGGGCAATCAACAACCTTGTGCAGAACAGCATCAAACATAATCCAGGAGGCTGCGAAATTCGGCTTGATCTGGAAAATGCACATGATGGTCTTACGCTCTCTGTTGCAGATAACGGAGTAGGTCTGTCTCCTGAAAAGCGACAAGAGCTAGAAGAAAAGCCGCACTACATGGAAAGTATAGATGAGCGTCTGGACTTGCGGCATGGATTGGGGCTTTTGATTGTTCAGCAGATTGTGGCGGCACATAAAGGCACAATGCAAATCGAAAACGTAGTGCCACATGGATGTAAGACGATATTGACATTTCTGAATTCTGATTAGTTCACAAAATATGAAATATAAAGTCTAAGAAAACTGCATATGGCATCATTCCACGGACGATCTATGAAATATAGAATGTATGTGGGTGATGCTAAATGGCAAAAGTGAAAGACTGCCCTGGCTTTGAAACCTTCGGTGCGGATGTAAAAGAAGCACGGAAGGCGAAGAACCTTGCACGAAAAGATTTAGCTGAAAAGGTGAATATTGATACCATGTATCTTGCCAACATCGAAAACGAGGGCACGATCCCCAGCCTGCCGGTCATCATACAGCTTGTAAAAATCTGCGGCCTGCCGATGGAGAGATATTTCAATCCAGAGGTCATGCGAGAGGAAAGCGAGCTGCGCCAGCGGGTCGGACAGAAGTTAAAGCTCTGCCCGGAACAGTATTTGCCTATCGTGGAGGGGGCCATTGACGGGGCCTTAAAAATTGAAAAGCCGAATAAAGAAACGGAGGGTGTCTGAACATCCTCTGTTTTTCTTATTTTGCGGGCATTTTGGAGCTTACACAACGCTTTATAAGTAGGGATAAGATACGGTAGCAAGCACAGCAAGCGAGTACCCGCTTGCGAACTTTGAGATTTTCAGGTCCCTTGCCCGAAAATTCAAAATTGCTTGTTGGGATAGTCCCAAACCCTTATAAAGAACGGAGGCAGCGCATGGCAAACCGAAAGCGGAATATCCAAATGAAATTCTATGTCACGGAGGACGAAAAACGGCTTATAGACGAGAAAATGAGCCAGCTACCCACACGCAGATATGGCGCCTACTTTCGAAAGATGGCGATTGACGGGTATATCATCTATACGGACACCGCAGATATCAAGGCATTTACCAAAGAACTTTCCGTCATCGGTCGGAACATCAACCAGATCGCCAAGCGGATCAACGCCGGAGGCTCTGTGTATCAGTCTGACATGGACGAGATACGGGAAAGGCTGGATGAGATAAGGCAGTTACAAAGACACATCCTATCAAGTCAACGCTGAAAGCGGCCATTGACTATATCTGCAACCCGGAAAAGACGGACGGAAAGCTGCTTGTATCTTCCTATGGCTGCGCCGCCGAAACCGCGGATATTGAATTTGCCTGGACTCTCCGCCACGCCATCGACAAGGGAACGAACCTGGGCCGCCACCTGATCCAAGCCTTTCAGCCTGGGAAGGTCACGCCGGAGCGGGCCCATGAGATTGGCATGGAACTTGCAAAAAGAAATCCTGGGTGGCAAGTATGAATTTGTGCTTACCACCCATATAGACAAGGATCATGTTCATAACCATCTGATTTTTAATGCGGTCAGCTTTGCGGATCACAGGCACTACCATTCCAACAAGCGGAGTTAAGCATGCTCGATCTGCTCAAAGGAATAAGTGATCTGGTCCTCGTCTGCCTGATTTGTTGGAAACCGGAACCCCTGATAGCAGTCCCAGTAGACGTTTTGCTTCGCATACTCCTGATCGATGTGATCACTGTTGGTGATATCGAAGCGGCGGTCATTGTGTTCCGGATTGTAAGTCCCATGCTTGCCGGACCTGCCATTATGCCTTGTCATCTTCATAGGCAACTTCTCCTTTCTTGAAATTCATGTTTTACCCCTGCCTCTTAAAACCCCGGAAAACGAATCTAATGTCGGCAGGTAATACCCAGTTAAGTGTCGGTCCCCAACACTTAACTGGGCGGGGCCTTGCCCTCGACCCGCGCCGGACGCTTCACCCCGGCACCCCGATAAGAGACTGCCGCCTCTTAACTCTGCCAAAGGGAACCGCGTTCCCCTTGACCCCTTGCTCCGGCAGACCTGACACCCGCCGTTTGCCCGGCGGCTCGTTTCAGTCCTTCCGGTTTTTTGTGGAACCGTTCACCGGACGGTTCCACAAAAAATAGCCGCTGAGTATTTCGCTGCCATCCGCAAATGAGCGGGGAGCGAAGCTCAACGGCTTCCCCATCTGACCGACTAGGGCAAAGCCTTGGTCTTGGTCATATTCGGTTTTCACAGGATCGCCGCGCGACCGATCCTGTTCAATAGGTTAAACAATGGCCTTCAGTTTAAATCTGAAGGTCATTGTTATCATTATTCGTCTTTCTTCATTACGTCGTCACCAAAAAGCATATCTAGCGAAAACTGTCCGTCAACGGGCTTTTCGGTATTATCTTCTCTTACGGATTCACAAGTCCAAAAACCATTCTTTTTCCTCAACGCAAGTGTTTCATCAGTGAAGAGATGATCCTTTTCTTCGTAAACCTTTTGCAAATGCATGCGGTCCTTTTCTGGATGCAATAATCTTTGCTTAATAATCTCACAATCGCCAAGTTCGGTTCCAAGCCACCTTCGTTTAAGCGACTGCGCCACAGCATATGTCGTTCCACTACCACCGAAAGGATCGAAAACCACATCTCCAGGATTCGTAGACATGGAAATAATCCTGTCAAGAAGCTTTACTGACAACTCATTGTATTTTCTGTTTTTACTGCTTTTATGACGCACCGGATAAATATCACTCCAAACGTCAGACACATTTACACCTGCGGGATTCATTTTCGCCTTGTACCCGCCATAGTCTTTGAGTTCACCCCCGCAATGTCTACAAACCTGCATGGGTATCCTCTGATTGTTAAATGTGCTTGCTTTTGCTCCTTTTACAAATGAGATCAAACCATAATGAGCAGGATAAAGACGAGATTGAATAGGAAGACTGAACTTCATATCTACAGCAATCCAGTCCCAAAAAGTTAATTGTTCGCTCAAATGTCCTGCAATATAGACACACCATTTGGGGATATTATAGATGAAGATCCGTCCACCAGGCTTCAAGATTCTTACACATTCATCCACCCATTGATATGTCCAGTTCAGATAGTTTGAGGTAGTGAGGCTATCTTCAACGCCAGGATCATAGGTTTTTCCAAGATTAAACGGCGGATCTGCAAACACCATATCAACACAGTTATCGGGAAGCGTGCGCAAAACCTTGATACAGTCATCATTATAGAGCTTCCCGTACTCGTTCTCATAATACGGATCAACCTCTGAGATGCCCTCACTTTCATCCGGTGTAAGTAAGGATGCTATACGAGATATATTCTCAAAAAAGGAGCTTTGATATTGTCCAGGTATCCTTCCCAAAGCAAGAGTCGTCTCTAATTCCGTCATGTCAAGAAATGAAAGAATGCAATCCTTCAGGTCCCCCGGAATATAAGCACTATTCTGAAGCTCTTCAATCTGAGCCTTCTTTATTTTCTGCTGACGGAAATACGCATACATCTCATCCATTGAGATGCCTTTCCGCTTTGCTTGACTTACTAGCAGATCGAAGACCGTGAAAAAGCGCATTTCTTATCCTCCATGTCACTTATCGTCTGTAGACTTAAAACCTGCGAATAGTATATCATATACCGTGTATAAATGTCAATAAAGGAGAAGCGACCATGAGCTCCATTTTAAGGGAGATTCTTGCAAAGAATATACGAGAGCTTCGCCTCTCAAAGCAATTATCTCAAGAAGAGCTTGCAGATATATGCGGGCTACATCGGACTTATATCTCAGACATTGAACGTGGAAACAGAAATGTCTCTATTGATAATATAGAGAAAATCGCAAAGGGGCTTGATGTTGACCCCTCGATTTTATTGGAGGAACAGCAATGAATATTCCAGCAAGTTACGTCTCCACGAAAGCGGATTATCTTATACAAACAAACGATCTTGCACACCAGGCATTCATCGAAATAGAGGATTCTATCCTTCAAAACTGCACTGACGATTCTGGTGAGTTTACCATCAATTCTTCAGAGAAAAACTGTAACGGCGTTGTCCCCGTCAAAGAAGGAATCTATCGTCGTTTAGAGGCATATTACGAATGGTTCAGGGAAAAACCTCTTGCTTACTTTGAAGACGCTCAAAAAGGTGGACCCATCGATGTTTACAAGGAGTTCGGTGATCGTATCCATCCGTTTAACGTTGGGCTTGAGTTTGAGACAGGCAATATATCTTCTGCTCACAGATCAATGAATAAGTTATGCATGGGAATAAAGCATGGCGATCTGCAGATGGCGTTCTTAATAATGCCAATAAAGCGTTTAGCTTATTATCTTACAGATCGTGTGTCAAACTATGAAGAACTCGCTCCGTACTTTGGTCTATTGGATGATTTCCCAATTGTTGTTTTTGGATTTGATGCAGATCACTATGATCCTACAGCCCCTTTATTAGCCAAAGGGAGAGATGGCATGTCAAAGCGAAACATCCGCAAATGGCAGAACTACTAACCAAAAGACTCCTATTGAAAACACACGTGTCAGACTGGCACGTGTGTTTTTTACCGTTTTTGTGTCCTGCTTTTATGCATTTAGGAACTCACGCAATCCGGTTTTTACCGCAGTTATCAGTGATACAAACCACTCTCCGATGACTGGGACCATAAAGACCACAAATCCGGTTACAATCATCTTTAACGCTTCTGGACCAGAGGCCAGTCCGAAAGCCAGACTGGCTATTCCGGTCAGAGCAAAGATAAATGCTAGGATTCCCAGAATCACCCCGGATATACTGTTCAGGAAGATCCCGGCCCACTGGACTAGCGTCAGCACGGCAACAACAGGGAAAAGCAGGATCTTCGCGATTATCTTCAGTATTGTCATTCCTGACACCCCCTTATATAGCCACCGGGAAAGCGGCCTTCTTGCCATCATACACTTCACCCTTTCGAACAATGGTAGGCTGTCCTTCCGGAGAATCCGCCACCACCAGATAAACACCGTTGTTCTGGTCTTCCTGCCGGATCTCTTCCTTCATAGCTTCGATCTTGGATTTCTTCTCGGCTTTGACCCTCGCCTCATAGGCTTTCTGCCATCCGCTTTCCTTTCGCCGCAGATAGGCAGCATGGGCCTTCGCTTTCTTCTTGCGCTCGATCTCCATAGCTTCAAACTCTTCAGATGTCGGCTCCTTCACGAAATCCGGAGGAAGATACCTGCCGATGAAATTGAAGTATATCTCGATCTCCTGCGAACAGTTGATCGACCCTTTCACGTCGCGCTCATGGACAAGGATCTTGCCGATCGGTTCAAGAAGCATCTGGTTCGTAAGGTCCTCAAAGTTTGTGTACTTGTCGATCAAGGTGATGAACCGCTCGGCATTGTGGGCATTCTGGTTATATTCCTGAACCGACTGCTCACAGACCCGAATTTCCTCGACAAGCTTCTTACGCTCGGCTTCATAGGACGCAGACAGGAACAAATAACGTTCATCCGGGAGCTTGCCAAGGATATTGTCCTCATAGATGCGGCAGATCAGTTTTTCCAGTTCATCCAGGCGGCGGTTATCAGCCTCAATAGTCTGCTTCTTTTTTACAATATCGGCAGGGCTTTTCTTGTCCTGTGCCTCGATGACGGTTCTGGTAAACGCTTCACGGTCGATTTTGGAATACTCGGCTATCGCCTTAAGCAGATCCTTTATCAGGATCAGCACGTTTTCCTCTGAAACCCTGTGCTGTGTCGGGCAGAGTGTCCCGACCGGGACTTTAGAATAAGCGGAGCAGGTGTACTGGGCCTCGCGCTTGCCGTTGTTTACTCGGTGGACGTACATCTTTGCTCCACAGTCCGCGCAGTACATCAAACCTGTCAGCAGGTGGACCTCACCCCATCCGCCAGGATACCGCCTGACATTACTGCGGATCTTCTGGACCAGATCGAAGGTGAGCTGGTCGATGATCGGCTCCTGCGTATTCTCGAAGATCACCCAGTTATCCTGAGAAACATAATGGCTCTTCTTGTCCTTGAAATGTTTCGCGGTCTTGAAGTTGACCGTATGTCCCAGATATTCCGGCTTCCTGAGAATGCTTACAACGGTCGATGAGGACCAGTTATAAGTATCCTTGAAGGTCTTGCTTTTGTTCAGGCCTTGACCAAACCTTGCCATATGGACGGCGGGGATCTCGACCTTATCATTCTTCAGGATCTGGGTTATCTGATATGACCCATATCCCTCGATCGTCAGTCTGAAGATCCTGCGGATCACTTCGGCAGCTTCCTCGTCTACGACCCAGTGATTCCCATCGTTTTCGTCTTTGAGATATCCATAGGAGCAGGTGCTTGCGACGTGTTTGCCGGAATTGCCTTTGGCCCTGAACACGGACTTGATCTTCTTGGACGTATCCCTCGCATACCATTCGTTCATGATGTTTCGGAAGGAAGTAAAGTCATCGTCGCCTTTGAAGGTGTCTACACCGTCATTGATGGCGATCAGACGGACCCCTTTCTGTCTGAGCATCTCCATGATCTGGCCGACCTTCAGATAGTCACGGCCCATTCTGCTCATGTCCTTGATGCAAATTATTCCGACGTTTCCTTTATTGACCTCATCCATCATTTCCATGAATCCCGGACGGTCGAAGCGGGTGCCAGAGATCCCGTCATCAGTGAAATGCACAGGACAAGGCAGGTCGTTGGCCTTCGCAAAGTCCATGAGCATCCTTTTCTGGTTGCTGATACTGTTTGATTCGCTCTGAAGCTCGTCGTCCCGGGACAGACGTTCGTACAGAGCTGTGATGTTGCCTTTCTGCATAGCAACGTCCTCCTTTCTCGATTATGTAAAAAACTCTAAAAACAGCCTCAACACGGACTTTGTTGTCTCTTGTGTTAAAACTACTCTTAGAGGTTATTACACCCGCCGCCATCTTGAATTTGCGGTACTGCTTGACAGCGAAGTGGTCCGGCTCCCGTTCCTCCAACTGAGAAAAGAGCAGGTCCACCGGGCTTTGATAAGTTTCGTCATCCTCTCTGGCTTCACTGGCATTGATAAGGTCCAGAAGTGTGATGAAGTTCTTTTCTTCCTCCGTGGCCTCGTACCAGATGTAGCCGATTAGTGCGGAATAATAGAGGCGTTCCGCTTTGACCCAGAAATCTTCGGAAGATTTTTCACCTTCGCCCTTCGTGTTCATAATCAGGGCGTTCACCAGCTTTAAGATATCCTTCTCTGACCGAATGTAGGCCAGCGGGTTGTATTTCATGGATTTTCGGAAGTTTATCAGGTTGAGGCACTTAATACGGTATTTCTTCCGTTCCAGGAAAGTGCCGATCTCCGGCAGCAAGGTCCCTTTCGGATCGGTGCAGACATAGGATGAATGGGCTTGCAACAGCGACGGCTTACAGAAGAACCGCGTCTTGCCGCTGCCAGAACCGCCGATCACCAGAATGTTTTTGTTTCTGGCATACTTCGGCTGCTTTGGACGGCTCGCCATTGTGATCCGCTCCGTCTGCGTCATGGGGATGTTCTGGAAAAAGTCCTTGTCCATGTAGGGAGCAATATCCGCCGCCGTACTCCATGAAGCGTTTTGTCAAGTGTATTCTTGAGTTATTGACGCAAAAAGAGGGGTGAAATGGCGAAGTGGCAAAGTGGCAAGGTATCTGGGTTTTGCCACTTGGATTTTGCCGTTTCACTTTTTAAGAGCGTGATACCATGCCGCGCCAATGCGCTTTGAGGTAATGCGCCCGTCAAGGTTTCTCTTTGCCGCCCGGACGGTACGGGCGGATATGCCCGCTTCTGTGGCGGCTTTCTCTATGTCCTCGCTGGCAAGCTCTTTCCCGTCTGCCAGTAAATCCAGTATCAGCCGTTCCGCCTGTTCGGTCTTGGTGGCGGTGTTCCCGCCCGCGCCGGACAGCAGCTCGTCGGCGGTTATATCATATTCGCCTATCCACGAAAAGCCCGTTTCCGGGTCAAGGCAAAAGGCAACGGGCTTGCCCTCCGGCGCAAGGGAAGATTTGTCATGGACGATAACACGCACATTCGGTTCTCGCTTCACGCGCCCGATCAGCAGGACGCTCCTTGCTGCGGCGCGGAAGTCGATAGAACCTAAGCCCCGGTATGCGCTCTGCCCTCCGGCAGCTTTGTTGAGATGTCCGATAAGGATAACGGCGCACCCGGTACGCTCGGCAACATCGGCAAGGCGGCGGAACATGGGGCGCACTTCGTTTGCTCGGTTCATGTCGGTTTTTTCGCCCATGTACGCCTGTATGGGGTCAAGGATAATCAGCCGCGCCCCGTTCTGCGTGATTGCCTTTTCTATGCGCTCATCGGAGAGGGTAAGCTCCCGCTTGGCTTCATCAATCACAAGCACCCGGTCAAGGTCTGCGGCGGCTTCTATCAAGCGTGGCTTGACGGTATCGCCCAGCCCGTCCTCGGCGGTCTGGTAAATTACTTGGAATGGCGGCAAGGGCTTCATTCCCGGCAGCGTTCCCCCGGTGGTGCAGGCGGCGGCAAGGCGTAGGGCAAAAGTGGTCTTGCCCTCGCCGGGATTGCCCTGCACAATGGTTACTTTCCCAAAGGGAATATACGGCTCCCATAGCCATTCAACGGTCTGTGTGTCAACCTCGCTCATGCGGATAATCTCAACGGTTTCTTCCTGCGGCGGCTCTTTCAAGCCGTAGACAGCTTCCCGTAAATACTTCCCGTCTGTGATTTCCCCCTTGTGCTGCAATACCTCGTTCCAATCTTTGAAAAGTGGCACAAGGCGGTGGATGGTCAAGCCCTCCGGCATAAGCTCCACAAGGCGGCTGCAAGCGTCGTTTCCGGCTTCGTCGCTGTCAAGGCAGAGGTACACGGTCTTGATGTTCGGACGGTCAGAGAGAAAGCGCAACAGGGCTTTTTCTCCCACGCCGCCCAACGCCAGATAGCTTTGCTTCTGCCAGTCCTTTTTGAACAGGCAGAGGAAAGATAAGAGGTCTATCGGGGCTTCAAAGACAAACAACCTTTCGTCCTCGCCACGGTAGCAGAAGTTAAAGGCTTTGTCGCTGCCTTTCACATCAAGCCGGAAGCTCCCGGCTGTGCCGCGCTGGTGGGCGTATCTCGGTATGCCGCTTTCATCTCTGCCGACGAATACGGCGTTGTGATGGGCGGCTTCCTCGTAAATATCGCCGCTGGAAATGAAAAAGCCCGTCACATCTTCATCAATGCGGCGGGCTTCGGTAAGATACCTTTTCACTTGTTCGGCGGTGGGGCTGCGGGGCGGCAATCGGAAGTCGGAGAGGGGCGCGGGGCTTGGTCTGTCCGGCGGCGGGGCGGCTCCTTTTTCGCCTGTCAGC
Source organism: Clostridiaceae bacterium Marseille-Q4143 (assembly GCA_018228645.1). Classification (GTDB taxonomy): domain Bacteria; phylum Bacillota; class Clostridia; order Lachnospirales; family Lachnospiraceae; genus Hominiventricola; species Hominiventricola filiformis. The sequence continues at coordinate 1,091,776 of CP073693.1, read as the reverse complement.
AGTTCAACGGCTTCGGTGAAGCTCTTGCCGAAAAACTCCATGACAAAATCAACGGGGCCGCCGCCTTTGCTCTGGCTGTGCCTGTACCATTTGTTTCCCCGGATAGTCAAGCTGTCGTGCCGCTTCCAGCGGTATTCATTTCCGGCACGGGTAAGCTGCTCGCCCTGTGATTGCAGGAAAGAAACAAGGTCGGCTTGGTTGGCGCGGTCTATCTGTTCTTGGGTGTAATACATAAAAGTTCAACTCCTTTCAGCGGTCTATATCATGCCGCTTGGTGCGGTTCTGTGTCTGTTCCGGCTGGTCGGCGCGGAGTGCAATATCCACGCATTTGCGGATTTTTTGAAGCTCGGCAACCTCGGCGCGGGTCTCTTTCAGTTTGGTATAATCGCTGTCCCTTTGTGTTTTGAGGTCAGCATATTCCTGTTCCCATTTCGCAATAGGCAAGGTCTTTGTTCCTTTCGGCAGATTTGCATGGAGATAGCGACTTGCTGCGTTCCATAGGGTCAGCTCGGCGCGGTGGGCTTCCTCGTACTTGTCGCGCTTGTTTGTCCAGCCGCTTTGCAGCTTTTTCAGTTCATCGTGAATGGGCTTGTACTCTGTGTAGTTCTTCCCGTATTCAATTAGCTTTTGTAGCTTCTTCATGCGTTCCTCGGCGGTTTTCATTCCCTCCCGGATTGAATAGGCTTTATCGCTGACAGAGGAAAGGGAAGCGTCCAGTTCATCAAGATTAGAGATACCATGCTCGGAAAGATAGTTGACCGCTGCCGCTATGGTTTTCAGTTCATCGGTTGCGTGCTGCTGTTGCCAACTCTGCGAATACTTCCGGCTCTTTTCTCTCTGAACGTTCAAATACTTCATCAACAGATTTGCAAGGTTGGGAGATTGCGGCGGCTGCTCCGTGGCGGTTTCCCGCGCTTTGAACAGGTCGGCAATCCATTCCTTGAGCTTGCCAATCTGCGCCCGGATTTCCCGGATAAGGCGGTTTGTCTTTTGGATACTGCGGTTCAGTTCGCCTTTCTCGGTGGCTACACCTTTCTTCTCCATTTGACAGGCGGCTACGCCCATATGGACGGTCGGTATTTCGTCAATGCCGCGCTCGGCGTTACTGCGGTGGTCGATACGCTCCGGGCTTCCGGCACGCTCAAGATAGTCGTTTGAAATATCAGCCCATGCCTTGCGCCAAACAAGCGCATTCTCTTGGCTGTTCCAGCCCGTGAGGTCAACCTTGTGCGTCTTATATCTGCCGCTTGGCAAGCGGATACGCTCACCGTTTTCATCAAGGTCATATTCCTTTTTAGACTTTGCCGCCCACGCGCCGCGCTCGTCAAGGGGGCGCATGGTAAGCATAATATGACAATGGGGGTTGCCGCTGTTGGTGTCGTGGATAACAAAATCCACACACATTCCTCTGGAAACAAATTGAGAGGAACAGTATTCCCGGACAAGCCGGGTCTGTTCCTCTCTGGATAATTCTATGGGGAGCGCCGCGTCAATCTCACGCGCAAGCTGGGCGTTCCCGGCTTTCTCGTAAAGCTCCACGCTGTTCCACAAGGTTGAACGATCAGAGAATGAGGGTGGCGCGTGGGGCGGCAGCATGATTTCTGTATGGACAACGCCGCCTTTGCGAGTGTAGTCATGGGTTATTCCGTCCCATTCGTTTGTCAGCTTTTCGCCGCTTCGGTAGGCGGCTGCGGCAACGGCTGATTTGCCTTTTCCTCGGCTCACAATGCCGACGTTCCAATGGTAAATGGCTATGGGTATCACCTCCCGGATAGGATAATAAAACCCGCAAAAATGGTACAGACGCCAACGGCGGGTATACTGTTTTTGTGGATGTGCAGGGATAGCCGCGAAGCGGCGCAAGGGGTGCAGCCCCTTGTTGCGGCAAAGCCGCCATATCGGAGCGCGGGGAAAGTTCCCTGTGCGGAGATAAGCCCTCGGCAGAGCGCACACGCCCGCAAGGGTGTATAAGTGCGCCCTTAGTTCCTAAGGGATTTATTCGGCGTTCCCGCTTTCGGCTCGTTTTTTCAAAAACTCCCGCGCTGGCTCACTGGTTAGGGCAAGCCGGAGAAGCGCGGCAGCTTCCTCGTCGGTCATGGTCTTTGCTTCCGGCACAATGCTTTCAAAGACCGCGCCCCGGACAATAAGGCGGTGGCTGCGCGTTCTGCGTTCCTCTTTGGATAGCTTCTGACGCAACATCTTTTCTCGGTTCTCAAACTGCCGGATTTTCTTCTTTCCGTCCTCAATCTCGGCTTGCAACTCCTCGCGGGTTTTCTCTCTTGGCTTTGTCATGGTTGGGCGCTCCTTTCTGCTCATACGCATAGAAAAAGGACAGTCGATTTTCTCGGCTATCCTTTGTGGGTACGTATTTAGAATAGTTATAAATCACGTTCAACAGAATTTATATGTTGAATATATTTTTCAAAATCAATATTTTCATCTCCAACAACATAAAACGCAAAGGCATGTCCTTCTGTACAGACTATACAAGCAATCATAGTGTACTTATCAGTTGTTATACTTTTACTTGTATATGTAGCAAAGCCTTCTGGATAGTATTTTGAAAAAATCTCGTATTCTTCAGCTCCTTGCAGCTTGAAAGCTTGTAATGCAAAGGATGCTACTGCTTCTATATTTGCTTTTTCCCCCGTTTCTGTTTTTTCAAAATTAAAGGTCGAAATATAGATGTTGACGGCTTCGTTGTCTACATCAAAAATGACTTGTTCATTTTCTTTGTCTAACGTCATTTTCCATTCTTGTGGAAGTTGAATATACCATCCGTCAATATTATAACTTGAATATATTTTATCCATGCTGGGCTGGGATTGAGGAATACTCTCTTTTTTCTTGAATTTTTCAAATAAGCTCATATTCTTTACCTCCTGATTGATTGCGTGCCATTCGGTCACTTAAACTAAAATATAGCATAAAACCGCGAATAAATCCACCTTCCTATTTTAGCCGGCCGGCGGCGTTGTTTTCTTTGGCATATCGCCGCGCTGATTCCCGGCGTTCCTCGCTGTATGGGGCGGTCAGACGGAAAGAGAAACGCCCCTTTACAATATCAAACTCCATGCAGCCCGTGTCGGGGTCTGCGTCCAGTTGGTGGCACTCTGCGGGGTGCTGTCCGGCGTAGGCGGCAAGCCGCTTCCTTAAGTCGGTGTTGTGGGTACGGATATGGATAATCGGGTTTTTCTCGTCAAACCAAATATCGGTGGTCTTTTCCTGCTTCGTAAGCCCTGTTCTCATAAACTCTCCTTTCTGTACCCCGGTTACGCAATAGGGGCATTTTTCGGGGGTTTTTCCCGGCTCTTGACTTGGGGAAAATGAGGATTTTCAAATAGAAACCGCCCGGACGGGGAGTGTATCGTCAGGGCGGCTGTTATCGCAAGATTTCTGTTTTTTCCGGCTCTTGACCGTCAGACGCGGATAAACGCGAACTGTCGGCAAGTACCAGTTTGAGCAGCTTGTCGCGGAATGTTTCTGTGCTGCTGTGGTTGAAAAACAACTCTGCAACAATGGTCTGCCCGTTCCTCTGGGTCGTGATGATACTGTCGGGGGTCTGTTCTGCCATAGGCGGCTCCTTTCTTTGGGCGCAAAAGAGGGATTTCCCGTAGTTCAGAAAATCCCTCTTGGTTGACGGTTATTCTGTTTTACTGTGCGGGCTGTGCGGCTGCCTGTGCCTTTCGCCTTGCCCGGTATTCCCGCGCTTTCATGCGGTCATACTCCCGCTGCTTTTCAAGGTTTCGCGCCCGGTACTCCCTTGAATACTGTCGATGGTAGGCGCGGCTCTTTTCCTTTTTGGCTTCTTCGATTTCCTCCCGCATTTGCCGGATTTCCTGCTCGGTCGGCTCTGCAAGCTGTGTCACTTCATTCTCAAACTTGCCGATGTAATTGAAATATATGCTGATGTGCTGGATTGCGTATCTCGCCCTTTTCTGGTCGCGCTCATGCACTTCAATCCGGCTGATAAACTCGTTGAGAATGGCGGGGGTGAGGTCGGTAAAGGCGGCATGGCGTTCCGTCAGCTTCAAAAACTTCTGCGCCCGTCCTCCCGCGTTCTCATAAGCGGATAGCTGCTCTTGGAGCGTGGCAAGCTCCGCTTTCAGCGCGTAGTATTCTTCCGAATACTTCTTCGACATCTGCTCATAGCGGTCTTGCGGGATAGTGCCGAGGGCGTTGTCCTCATAGAGCTTGTTCAGCACCTTGTCAATCTGTTCAAGGCGCGTCGTGATTTGCGGAATACGCTTCTGCTGCTTTTTGGTCTGGTCGGTCTGCTGCATGGCAAGGTTCTTTTTCACTAATGCTTCAAACTCCGCCCGGTTGCTGATAGAATAGTCCTCGATTTTCTTCAGCACTTCCGCGATGGTCTGCATGAGCAAGTCCGCGTCCATGATGTGCGGGGAATGGCATTTGGGGTTCTTGGCTTTTCCCTTGTGGTACTCGCTGCAAAAAGCAACGTGCCGCTTGCCGCCGTTCCGGTAATCAATACGAATGTGCATTTTTGCGCCGCAGTCCTTACAGAAAAGTAAGCCGGACAGAGGGTGGATTTCCCCGTCCCCGTTGGGGCGTCTGACGGGTGCGTTTTCCAAAATCCGCTGTACGGTTTCAAAATCGCTGCGGCTGATAATCGGCTCATGCACATTTTCTGTGATGTGCCACTGGCTCCGGTCTACATAGTGGTTATGTTTATCCCGGAAATGCTTTGTAGTCTTGAAGTTGACTACATCGCCGCAATACTCCTGCCGTGTGAGGATATTGGTCAAGGTGGCTTTGTTCCACTTGCAGCGGTTATCCTCGTTGAGCGTCTTATTTTTACAGGTTCCCCGCCCGCGGTCTTTCATGTAGAAAGTGGGGGTTGGGATTTGCTCCTGTGTCAGATATACGGCGATTTGGTTGCGGTTCTTCCCGCCGATAAACAGACGGAAAATCAAACGGACAACCTCGGCGGCTTCTTCGTCGATTTTCCAAAAATCCTTGTTGTCCGGGTCTTTGACATAACCGTAAGGGGCTTCGGTGACAATCGGCTTTCCACTCATGCCTTTGGTCTTAATGCCCGTTTTCACTTTCTTGCTGATGTCCTTTGCATACCACTCCGACATGATATTGATAAAGGGCGCAAACTCCAATGTGTCGGGCTTCTCGCTGTCAATGCCGTTGTTGACCGCGATAAAGCGCACATTGTTCCGTCTGAATATCTCCATCGCGTTGCCGACTTGGAGATAGTCGCGCCCCCAGCGGGTGAGGTCTTTCATAATGCAGACACCGATTTTCCCGTTTTCCACATCGTCCATCATGCGGGAGTAGGCGGAACGGTCAAAAAATCTGCCGCTTTCGTCATCGTCGATGTAGTGCCGGATATTGGTCAGGTGCTGCCCTCTGGCATAGTTCTCCAAAAATACTTTTTGGTTCTGTATGCTGTTGCTCTCGCCGCCGTCCCTGTCCTCGTCGCCCACGGAAAGGCGGGAGTAAAGGGCTGTAATTTTGCTATAATCAGTCATGTGCATAACCTCCTGTGCGTCCATGTATGTGTCATTTACACTTAAAATTATGCACTCCAGCGGGCAGAACCATACTCGATCCCGTGGCGATACTTCTTAGCGTTCTTGCCTTTCAGGTAGACCGCCATGCGAAGGATCACCGCGCCGGCTATGCCGATCAGCAGGTCCGTGGGATGAAAACTGAGCCACAGGGAGGAAAGTGCTGCCGTTAAGCCGTCCCCGATGGAGAGCAGCTTGCTGGAGAGGTCAGTGCCGGGCGCAAGCCGGAAAGCCTGTGCCAGCCTATCGAAGGGATACACAAACAGAAGATACGGAAGGTTCAGCAAAAACAGTTTTTCATGTTCATCTCTGCACGCTCCGATCTTTGACCTTTACTTTCTCCCGGTCAATGGTGCGGTGTTCCGGTTTCTCCGCCGTCTGTTCCTTCGCCTGAGTCAGCCGCTCCCGGATGGAGGGCTTTTCCTCACGGCTCATTTTCCGGCTGGCAAACTCCTGAAACGCCGCTGTGATAGCATCCGCGTCCCGGCTTTTGAAAAAGATCAGGTAACGGGGCTGCTCTGCAGCGGTGTCCTTCTTCAAGGCAAAATCCACATGGTATTTCTTCGCCACACGGGAGAAAGCCTTGATATTTTTGTCGCTGATCTCGATATTGGCAAGACCGGCGTTCTGGCTGGCAAGCTGTTTAAGGCTCTGCCTGCCGTGGTAGATTTTGGGCTTCTGGCTTTTCTGAATTTCCTCCAGGAATTTTTTGACGGCCTTTTCAAAGACCTGCTCGCTTAGCTTGGCTCCGTCAACAATGAGTGTCACAGCGCCCCGCGTTACTTCCTCCTGCATTTAGCCTCGCCCCCTTTGCCCGTCCCCGTACATATCGTGCTGCACCAGGGAAGAATAGTAGCTGTTGATGGTGGTTGGGGCGTTATACAGCGCCGCCAGAAGATATTTCTTGATATTGCGGACATAGGTGGTGTTGTCCTTCATGCAGTCCATAACATACTGAACATGGGAACTGTCCAGCTTCATAAACCGGGACTTTACCACCTCCGCCGGATAATCGTCTCCGGCAATGCGGATGACTTTGCGGGCAGAACACACGGTATCCACGATCAGGTCAACGATCTCGTCAAGCTGCTCACGGTCGATGTGGCTGTCCTGCACCAGATAGCTGTACTCGATGTTATCCAAAATCACTTCACGATAACATTCTCTGGCTCTCATCCGATCCGTTCCCATCCTTGCCCCTGCGGGGGTGGGGGGATTTGATTGGATAGGATTTGATAGTTCCGTACTTGATAAATCAGTCTTTGTTTGATTAGTATTTAATTGTGCGGGGTTTTCCGTACACGGTTCCGCCGTATCCGGGATACCCATATCCGGGTTTTCCGTATAAGGCTTTGCCGTACCCGGTAAAGGCGTACCTGGGCTTGACGGCGGCTCGCACTGAGGCATTTCGTAAATGACATACTCGGTATCCGTGATCTTGCCTTTTTCATCCCGAAGCTGGGTGCGCCGGATATACCCGTGGTTTTCCAGCTCCTTCAATGCCGCACCGATGCTGTTCACACCTTCCCGGCAGATCGCCGCAAGACCTCTGGTGGTGTAATTCCACTCGTCAGGGAGTGACAGCATCATGGACAGCAGCCCTTTGGATTTCAGGGTCAGTGTCCGATCTTTCAAGTGATGGTTCGACATGACCGTATAATCACGGGTCTTTTCAATACGAAAAACAGCCATCTTCGCACCTCCTTCCTGTGAAAATAAAAAGTGTTGATTTTGAGCGGTTTACCCGTCTGTATGCCTCCATAGCCTCCTGCATGGGAAAACATCCACGCCCTGTTCAGAACGCAAGCCACGGAGGAAGAAACAGAAGATTTTTCGCTGATTTTGATACATTTTGGGGGCGGCTACCTCTCACGGTCTTTATGGTCATAGTGGAGGTCTCCGGAAAGCACCTTCGCATGGTTGCGGATCTTGATATGCCCGTTTTCCTGATCCTCCAAAGCCTTGCTGTATCCAGCGTCGGTCAGGAACAGGCGCATTTTCTCACCCTTCCAGCCAACAGGCGAGTCATGGGTAAGAACATCAAAGACAATCATGTGTCTGGTCGCCGGGGCGAAACGCTCCAAAGCCATAATGTCATGGCCGGATAACTTCTGCGCCCCGGATTGCTGTCTGGCCTCTGCCAGCATTTCCCCGATGGTGCGGGCTTTCTCCGGCAGACGGTATTCGGCCTGCACCTTGCGGATCAAATCCATGCACTCCTGATCCGACAGAGGGCGGAGCTTGTCCAGAAGGCCTTCCGCCGTTTCTTTCGTTGCCGGGTTCGGCGCATAGCACCATGTCATGTAAATCTCATTCAGGGCAGCGTTCTGATTGGTACTTTCAATCTGAAACACCATCCTCATTTCTGCTTCTGTCAGTTTCATTGCCAGCCTCCTTCAAAAATGGGTATAAAAAAACGCCATAGAGTTTTCTATGACGTTTAAAATATGAGTTCTATGGAGTTGGTATAGAAATTTTGGTTGTTGGTGTAATCTGAGTTATAATAGGAGTATATAAATCAGTGTCTGTTTTAGGTGTTGATAAAGAGACTATCAGGGAATATCTTACTTTTTTATCATATCGTTTAAGATAATCTCGTTCTCTCCACCAGCCAATAACAGGAAATACAGCAATATGATTACAGTCACATAAATCAACAGCATTTAGTTCACAAAAATCAGAGTGAACTGAACCAACATCTCGATTATCTGAGCCTAAATACCATCTATCGCTTCCGCTACTTCCGTCGCCTTTATCCTTTTTATCATCACCACGCATTTTTACATTTATACGTTTTTTAAAATCATCTAAAGTCTCGTCAGAATTGATTACATCAAATCTAAGACCACATGACGGATAACGATATTTATCTTTCCACCCAACTTCTCCTGGACCTGGTTCGATAAAGTACGATAAAGTTACTTTCAATGTTACAGGTATTTCTCCTAAAGACTGGAGAACTTCTTTTGGCCAAGGCAATGTGTGTAAGTGCATTTCTTTCATGCTTTTTTTATCATAAGGTTGCAATTCACCTTGAATAACCATATTTACACTGTTATTCATGCACTGTATTGCCTTTTGAAGATTCGGAATACCATAACCACAAGTTCTTAAAAGTCTACGCCTTCCTTTGGTTTTTGTATCTTCGGTACAGAATTGCTTTTTCATTTCAGGAGTCCAACTAGCTGAATGAATCATAAGAGCACGAACTGTTTCGGGCCATATATTAGGATATTCATTTAAAATTTGTGCACAGAACCATGCAGCTTGTGCTGTAGCAGAACTTGTTCCCCAAATGGTAGAAAATTGCTTTATAAGTGGTCGATAATTTGTTGTTAGTAATGACAAATCAGGACATTCGGTATAATCTGTACCGTTCGAACAAATATTTCCTCCTTCGAATAATACATCAGGTTTTATAGGCCATTTACTACTCCATGTTTCAGAGGTTGAGCTATAAGGAGATAATGCACCTAATGAGGTAAGCGGAGTATATCCAGAAAAATCAGGATTACTGATTGTAACATCATTAGTATAAGCACCAATAGTTATAGCATTCCAAGATTGTCCTGGACTTTCAACACAATGTAATGTATTTGCGTCAGGGTAGGGACTCCTTACAAATTCGTCAGGATAAACATTACCTGCACTGATTAAAAACAAACGTTTTTCATTTTCTTCATCAGCACCAGATGTAATACTATCTAAGGCAGCAGACCAAGATGTAGGGCTACCATCAAAAGTATTATGATCTGGAGCAGTTACGGCCATGCAAATAATACGTTTAGACTTTGGATTGGAGATTTCTGCCAAAGAAACAGCCTGTTCTGTTATTGCACCATACAATTCTGGTAAGTTTCCACCAGTAGGAGGTAGTATTTTCACTGATTCAATTTCATGAGATACTGAAATTGGGTTTCTTGATTCCAATGCCTTCTTTAAATCATAGAATAAAGCAATGCCGGCCATTTCAGTGCCATGACCTTGATGATCACCGTTTCCCCAGGTGGTATTTACTGATTGAATATGATTGATGTTTGTAGCCGGTGCTAATAAAGAATGACCAGATGTTATGCCTGTATCTAATAAACAAACCGAAACATCACCATTTTCATATGTAGTCCGAGAGAGTAATTCATCAACCCATTCAGTCTGTTCAGAATTGGACAGCTCGTCAAAAAAAGTAGTTGCCTCCGGAGCACGACGAATTTCAGTAATAAATGGACACATACTGATTAAATTTTTTAAAGTATGAGCATTGGCACGAATTAATTTTACAATTCTTTCTGGAAAAACAATATGTTTTTCATCGATCGGAATATTGTTTTCTTGACAGATTAAAGTAATATTTTCTTCCGTGATTTTCCAAGATTCAGGGTTAGTAGTTTGATAATCATATCTTAGCCACAATTCACACCAAATAGGGTCATCTGTAGGAATAGTATCCGGTTTACCTACCCAAAATGACTCTACCATTGCTAATTTAACATTTTCAATGCTACTAATTAAATCGTTGTTTTTAGGTTTTCCTGATTTTGTTTGTTTAGAGGCATAATCCTCGACTTTCTGAATAAAATAATTCTCTTTTCCAGCAGGAATATAAACAGTTGCCTTAACAGTATCTGTTTCGGTATCTTCATGGACATTTAAAAGCCGAATACCCTGAGTTCGATTTTCCAAACTTTTTACAGCCAAGTCATATTGTGAAGCACCTGAAAATTCGAGATAAACTCCTTCTTTATATCGAATAGCAGCTACCTGTCGTTGCGTAAGTGATTCAGCGTAGCATTCTCTTAACTTGCGCTGAATGAAATTAGCATGTGATGTGGTAGTTCTATGAGGATAATTACTACCTATAGGGCGTGATACAGAGGAATAAGACAGCAACTCGGCTGTCTGAGATAAAAAAATATTCTTAGCCATTTGTCTTATGCCTCCTTATATGAATAGATATTTTTTCTTTCGTGCAAAAGAGCAGAGAGCCCTTTTGAAGTCAGGGGTTGGTTTCCTAAAATTGAGGACTTTATTGCATCATCACATACTTTTACAATTTCTGCATGATTGAGTCCGTTAGCAGCTTGAATAAGCTCCTTAGTTATTCTGAAATGTTTATCGTAACTGACTAGTTTGTATTTGAACAAACGCTGTATTTCATCTGTGGTCGGTAATGAATAATGAAGGACGTCATCAAACCGTCTAAATAATGCTTGATCAAGCAATCTTTGGTTGTTAGTAGCAGCAATTATTATACTTTCAGAAGAGTCTTGCTCTATAAATTGAAGAAACGAGTTAAGAATTCTTCGCATTTCTCCTACTTCATTGTCAAGGCTTCTGTCTGCACCAATGGCATCGAATTCATCGAAGAAATATACACCGGTAATTGATTGAATACTATCAAAAATTTGGCGTAACTTTGCGCTAGTTTCTCCCATGAACTTTGTAACAAGTTTATCCATTTGTACTGTATACAATGGAAGAGATAATTCAGAAGCAATAATAGACGCTGTTAAAGTTTTACCAGTTCCAGGCTGACCTTCAATTAGAATTTTTCGCCTATTGACTAAACCGTATGAATATAGTTTGTTTCTATTACGATACTCATTAAGAATACGTTGTATTTTTTCACTAATATGATCAGAAACAATAAGTTCGGTTAAGTCATAGTTTGGAGTGGACAGCAAAAGCATAGGATTTTGAGATGTAAGTTGTACAATACTCGCCCGCTTATTTCCAAGTTTATCAATTTGCAATTTTAACTCTCGCGCAAAGTTATCATGTCCAAGTTTGGCTTCATGAGCAGCTATTTGCAATACAACAGTTTTAAATTTTTCGTCATTACGGTCAACATATGCCTTTACAAGGTTTTTTATTTGATCAGCTGTTGCCATACACAAATCACCTCCCATAAATATAATAATTCATAATACATCATACTCTTTTCGGGTGCGATAGTCAATCATCCAGTAATAAATAGAATATGATTTAAGTCAGTTTGTATTGAGCAAAAACGCCATAGGTTTTTTGAGCCTACGGCGTTTCTTGCGATATTCACAATTCCAAACTTTCTAGCCACTCGTCAAAAGATTTCTTGGAAACGCGGATCGCATTGCCTATGCGGACGATCCTGAACTCCTCCTGCTTGACGAGCTGATATGCGGTTGTGCGGCCAATGTTGAGCATGGCCGCGATCTGTTCCACGGTGTATGTACGCGGTTCCGGTAGTGACTTTTTCTCTTTCTTATCCATAGTAACCTCAATGTGTTTACCTTGTCATTTTGACTAAGGGAGTGAAGAATGGAAGTAGCAATCAGCTTTGGCGGGGTGTCCTCTTGCTAAGAATTTGCTAATAGGACCACCCAACGGACACATAAAACTGCGTCAGAATAGGTGTTTTGCACCATAAAGTTCGTTTACTACAAGTCATTCTGCGTAAGGGATGATATTGGAAGTTACATCCGAACCGTGTATCACATGGTAAGCCATACTCCTAAGCACTAGTTGAGGGTTCGATTCCCCCTGGGAACGTGCATTTTTTGCAGCAATGATCGTAAAAGATCATTGCTGCTTTTTCTTTTTTCCGGTGCTCGTGAGCATCGAGAGAACACTTAAATGCAGATATTGAGCACTGAAATTTCTTAACGGGCACCAATGCAATAATTCAATCCTGGCACCGAACGGAGATAACTACAGCGTAGGATAAGGATTGGGGTGTCAATGAATGTAAATATGGTTTTCTTGCCTGAACAAAACAGGCCTGACGGATCTATCCGCTCAGATTAGATTAAGAATCTATTCTGGGCGGATTTTTTTCGTTACAGATATTTTAGAGGAGGATAGCTTATGGATAAAAAAACGGATGTAAGAGATCCGGATGAAAAAGTTGTTGAGATTGAAATGGAACGGTTAAGAGCATTTCCAAATCATCCATTTAAAGTGATCGGAGACAGTCAGATGATTGAGCTGCAGGACAGCATAAAAAAGTATACTGCAACGGTTACACTAACTTATGGAGACAAGATATATTTAAAGTTATAATTAAGGTAAATACCTTTTGTATGTAGTGTTAGGTCAATTTTATATTAAAAATGCTGGAATATACCCAGAAAATAATGTAGTCCTTGAAAGTATGATTATATGTGAATTTGAAACAAAACAATAGAATTGTGCTATACTATTGTTCAACAAAAAACTTATTGATATAGTTCATATTATTTAGGAGGATAAACAATCATGTGTACAGCAGCAACCTATAAGACAAAAGATTTTTACTTTGGGCGAACCCTCGATTATGAATTCTCTTACGGTGATCAGATAGTAATTACACCACGTAACTATTCATTTCATTTCCGTCATGTTGGCGATATGAAAAATCATTATGCAATTATTGGAATGGCTCATGTTGCGGAGGATTATCCTTTATATTATGATGCGATGAATGAAAAAGGAGTGGCAATGGCAGGTCTGAATTTTGTCGGAAATGCTGTTTATTCCGAGGTTCAACCAGATGTGGAAAATATTGCACAGTTTGAATTTATTCCATGGATTTTAAGTCAGTGTGCTTCTTTAGCAGAAGTTCGTAAGCTTCTTAATCGAATTAATATTGTTAATACTCCTTTCAGCGAGCAATTGCCATTAGCACAATTACATTGGATTATCGCTGATGAAAATGAATCAATTACTGTAGAGTCTATGTCAGATGGTCTACATATTTACGATAATCCTGTAGGAGTGCTTACGAATAATCCGCCATTTCCACAGCAGATGTTTCAATTAGATAATTATATGTATTTATCCCCAAAGCAACCCCAAAATACTTTTGGAGGAAATTTGGCTCTTGATGCATATAGTAGAGGTATGGGAGGTTTAGGTCTTCTGGGAGATCTTTCATCTTCTTCTCGTTTTGTGCGTGTGGCTTTTACAAAGGTAAATGCAATTTCAGGTGAATCTGAGGAAGAAAGTGTTAGTCAGTTCTTTCACATTCTTGGATCTGTGGATCAGCAACGTGGATGTTGCGAAGTGACTGATGGAAAATATGAAATCACATTGTATACATCTTGTTGTAATGTTATTAAAGGTATCTATTATTATAATACTTATGAAAATCATCAGATCAGTGCGGTAGATATGCATGCAGAGGATCTGGAAAGTAATAAATTGATTTGTTATCCAGTAATTCAAGGGGAACGAATCAATTATCAAAATAAATAGTATTTTGAATATAGAGCTGACGTAGAAAGAAGAGGTGGAATACATATGAAGCAAGATACCTTAGAAGGAAAAACAAAAACAAAAAATGGAATAAAACGATTGTGCTTTTCCATAATCTGTATTTTTCTTGAAGTGATTTTTATTATTACTATCGTAACGCGCTTGAATGAATATGCAGAAATCATAAATTTATTTACCAGAATTTTAAGTGGAATCTTAGTTTTGAGATTGTATGCGTCAGATAAGACATCTTCTATGAAAATGCCTTGGGTCATTTTAATTCTGATTTTCCCAATTATGGGTGTAGGTCTGTATTTATTGATTGGCTTGAATGGTGGCACGCATAAAATGCGTGAGCGATATGCAGAAATTGATAGCAAATTGTTACCAATGCTTCCAGACAATCAGGAGTGTTTAAGCAGAATAAAAGAAAAGATTCCGAAAGCAGGAAATATTGCAAGTTACATACAAAGAAATTCGTGGTATCCAATCTATCAGAATACGGATATCAAGTATTTTGATGAAGCAGTGAAGGGATTAGAGGCACAGCTTGAAGAACTTGCGAAAGCACAAAAGTTTATCTTCATGGAATATCATGCGATAGAAGATGCTGAAGCTTGGCATAAGATTCAAGATGTTCTGGAAGAGAGAGTAAAAGCCGGTGTGGAAGTCAGGGTATTCTATGATGATATGGGGTCTATAGGTTTTATTAACACAGATTTTGTAAAAAAGATGGAGAGTATAGGAATTCATTGTCGTGTATTCAATCCATTTGTGCCAGGCTTAAATCTATTTTTGAACAATCGTGATCACAGAAAAATAACAGTAATTGATGGAAAAGTTGGATTTACAGGTGGATATAATCTTGCAAATGAATACTTTAATTATACGCATCCGTATGGGCAGTGGAAAGATACCGGTATTCGTTTAGAAGGAGATGCTGTTCAGTCGCTTACAGTGACATTTTTAGAAATGTGGAATGCTGTTAGTGAAAAAGCTACGAATGATACTGATTTTAGTAAATACATTATTCATTACGATTATAAAGCACAGCAAACAGGTTTTGTTCAGCCTTATGCAGACAGTCCTATGGATAATGAGCAGGTCGGAGAAGAAGTTTATATCAGTATGATAAATAAGGCCGAAAATTACTGTTGGTTTATGACACCATATCTAATTATAACAGACGAAATGACACATGCGTTATGTCTGGCTGCTAAGCGAGGGGTAGACGTAAGAATTATCACACCAGGAATTCCTGATAAAAAATTCATTTATAATATAACTCGCTCTTTTTATCATGGATTGGTTAAACATGGAGTGCGAGTTTATGAATGGACACCAGGATTTTGCCATGCGAAAATGAGTATAGTGGATGACTGTATGGCAACCTGTGGAACAATCAATCTGGATTATAGAAGCTTATATCATCATTTTGAAAACGGCTGTTTTATGGCAGATTGTCAGGCAGTTGTGGAAATTAAAAATGATCTGATAAGAACGATGGGAGAATGTCGTGATGTAACAGATCAATATTGTACTGGGCGCAGTGCATATTTGCGACTGGGACAATTATTTATGAGATTATTTGCTGGATTGTTATAAGAATTTAGTGAAACGACCTTTCAAAAAATAGTCGATTTTGAGAGGTCGTTTTTGTTATGTCTGATTGCCGGTACAGGAAATTTACATGGATAAAATTAATTCTGTTGAGGTAAAATTGAGGTTGACTTTGTATTGTATAGATATAAGATGAAAAAAAGTCAGGTGATGTGCGATGGGAAAACGTAAGATATGATATGATGTATAATACATGGAAAGAGATTAATAAACAGTTGGAAGAAGGCATGATGGAAAGCGTCAGAGAAACGTACTTTTGGTACAGCATCTGCTTGGATGGGCAAGATATCTGTTCTGATAAAGGAGGAAGAAGATCGTGTTTCAAATATTAATTGTAGAAGATGATAAAGAATTAAGCCAGCTATTCCAAAAAGTGCTTGAGAAGAATGGATATCAGGTCAAAAGTGCATCGGATGGAGCACTGGCATTAGAAATATTGGATAAAGAGTATATTGATCTGATCATTTCCGATATTATGATGCCGGTTATGGATGGTTATGAACTGGTGTCGGAACTCCGTTCAGCAGGATATCAGATACCGGTACTTATGATCACTGCGAAAGGTTCCTTTGATGATATGCGCCAGGGATTTCTTTCGGGAAGTGACGATTATATGGTAAAACCGGTAAATGTGAATGAAATGGTTTTAAGAGTCGGAGCACTGCTTCGCCGTACACAGATACTGAATGAACACAAAATTGTGATCGGTTCAACAGAGTTTGATTATGATGCAATGACGGTTACAACTGATAAGAAAAGTCTTGTTTTGCCTAAAAAAGAATTCCTGCTTTTATATAAGCTTGCAGCTTCGCCAGGAAGAATATTTACAAAACAACAGTTGATGGATGAAGTATGGGGATACGAGACGGAGGCAGACCCACATACGATAGAGGTACATATAGGAAGAATCAGGGAGCGTTTGAAAGATAACCCTGATTTTGAAATCGTAACAATGCGTGGAATTGGATACAAGGTGGTGAAAAAATAATGGAACAAAAGAAAGAAAAAGGATTGCGGATCCGATCCTGTCTGACTGGTGCAATCTGGCTGGCACTTGTATTTTCAACAGTCATATCTGCGTTATTATTTGCTTTTTTGAATCATTTTTTTAATCTGCCTGGTAGCATACCTGCGCTTGGCTGGCTTTTGATTTTTAATACATTGATTGCAGGGCTGATTACTTCCTTTATCAATGCAAGGTTGCTGGAACCAATTACCAGACTCAGTAAAGCAATGAAGGAAGTTTCGCAGGGAGATTTTGAACAGCACTTGGAAACGAACAGCCGTATCGCAGAAGTTGGAGAATCTTACCAGAGTTTTAATGTGATGACAAAAGAGCTTCGTGCAACAGAAGTACTGCAGATGGATTTTGTCTCCAATGTTTCTCATGAGTTTAAGACCCCGATCAATGCCATTGAAGGGTATACAATGCTTCTTCAGGGAGAAGAACTGTCTCAGGAGCAAGAGGAATATGTAGAAAAAATCCTGTTTAATACCCAAAGGCTTTCCGGATTGGTTGGAAATATTTTGCTGTTATCCAAGTTAGAGAATCAGAACATACCAATGAAAAAAACAGAATATCGTTTGGATGAACAGATCCGTCAGGCATTTCTTTCCCTGGAGACAAAATGGACAGAAAAAGAAATTGGTTTCCAGGTAGAGCTGGAGGAAGTTAAATATACTGGGAATGAAGGACTTTTTATGCATATATGGATGAATCTTTTAGATAATGCGATTAAGTTCAGTCCTGCAAAGGGGACAATTATGATGTTTCTGAAGCAGGAAAAGGATTCTGTAATGTTTATTCTGGAAGATGAAGGACCGGGAATAGAGGATGATGTGAAAACCAGAATATTTGATAAATTTTATCAGGCAGACGGTTCTCACAAAGCAGAAGGAAATGGTCTCGGCCTTGCACTTGTGAAACGGATCGTAGATAGTGCTGGCGGGACAATCAAGGCAGAAAACCGGGAATATGGTGGATGCAGATTTGTTGTAGAGCTTCCAATACAGAAAGATGAGGTCATATAAGTTTAAGAAAAACAGATGGAGGAGGAATTACATGACATTTTATCAGGAATTGCAGTTAAATCAGGCAGGTTCTAAAAATCTGTTGAAAAAGAGTGAAACAGTGAAAGAAAAATCATATCATATACTGGTATATTTGGTAAAGATAGCTGTTACAATGGCATTTTGTTTTTTATTTGTTACTATTTTCAGTATCTTATTTGGAAATGAGAATAGTATTGTGGGTGTAGTAGTTTTATTATGCCTTATGGTATTTCGGAATGCGGATCTGGGGATCCACACCGGACAATCTACGATGCTTTTGGCTTTGTTCTTTGTAATTATGACTGTATGTCCGCATTTAGCAAATCAGCTTTCACCGGTACTTGGAATGCTGTTAAACATTGCTGCACTGGCAGTGCTGATTCTGTTCGGATGTCATAACCCATTCATGTTTAACCAATCCACATTGGTTCTTGGTTATCTGTTATTGTATGGATATGATGTAACAGGAAAAAGTTATCAGATGCGATTAACCGGAATGGTATTAGGTGCAGCACTTACCTGCTTCGTATTTTATCGAAATCATAAAAACAGAACGTATAAAAGAAATTTGAATGATTTGATACAGGAATTTGATATATCTTCTTCCAGAACAAAGTGGCAGTTATGTCAGATCATATGCGTACCGGCAGTACTCTGCATTGCGGAACTCTGTAATATGCCACGGGCAATGTGGGCTGGAATTGCGGCAATGTCAGCAATCTTACCATTTATGGAGGACATGCAATACAGAGTCCGCAAAAGGATTGTCGGAAATATTGCAGGTGTAATATGCTTTACAGTACTATATTTTCTGCTTCCGTCATCCATCTATACATACATAGGAATCCTTGGCGGAATTGGTGTAGGACTTTCTGCAAAATATGGCTGGCAGGCAGTATTTAACACATTTGGTGCTTTGGCCATTGCTACAGAGAGTTATGGACTAAAAGGAGCAGTTGGTCTTAGAGTGATTCAGAATGTTTTTGGCGTTGTATTTGCATTAATATTTTGTTCTATGTTTTATTGGCTTATGTCGAAAAAAAAGGAAACAGTGGTAACCGTGGCTGCAAAATAACGTGGGTTAGAAAGAAAAAAGGTTAATCCGGAGATGGCAGCTTTGCTGATGAGTCTGGCAAAGAGTATAAAGATGTAAGGGAAAATGTAAGATCTGTTGGCTTTGGGAAGAATCCTAAGGGTGACAGATCTTTTTTTATGTTTTATTCTGCTTTGGATATACTAACCATAGTGCTAAAATTACATTGCCAGATCGTGAAAACAGGATATAGAATATAATTAACAAAAATAACCATATCTGAAACAGTTTATGATCCAGGATGCTCAGAAGTGAAAAAATTACACACTAATAAGAATAATATAAATAATACTGAGTTAAGTAATACTGAATCTAATCATATCATATCGGGAAATGATGGGATAGGATTCGATGTGGAAGCATACACGGAAATAATCAAAGAGAATATTGAACTGGACATTCTCTTAGAGCGGTACCCTTATGACAGGGAACTGCTGACAGGTATCTTTGATCTGATTCTGGAAACTGTTCTTTGTAAGAATAAGTCTATCATTGTTGCATCTGGCGAATATCCGGCGGAACTGGTCAGAAGTAAATTTTTGAAACTGAATATGTTCCACGTAGAATATGCGATGGACTGTATGAGAAAGAATACTTCAAAAATACATAATATCAAAAAATATCTGCTGGCGGCATTGTTTAATGCACCGAGTACCATCAGCGGTTATTATCAGGCAGAAGTAAATCATGACCTACCGCAGTACGCCGCAAATGATAAATAATAATTGGCTGTTTGATCAGCATCTGGGAAATAAGTCAGAAAAGAGGAGGATGCATAAAATGTTAAAAATATTTACAAAATTGATTGTATTGCCAGTGATGGTGATTTTGATTGCTTTATCTTTTACAGTCAGTATCTTATCGAAAATACATTATCTGGCAGCGGTTCTGGTTAATGCAATTTTCATAATGTGCGCAGTGATTGCTTTGTCATTGCAACAGTGGCAAAATTTTGGAATAGCAGTGTTTGTTCTTGCTGTAAGCTGTATGATATTGAAATTGTGGGATATCATCGAATATGCCATTGGAGTAATATGTGGTCATTTATTTGAAATATTATCGGTGTAGATGATTACGCTGGTTTAAGTATAAATTTATGTATCATGAAAAAGAAAAGGCAGCCACAGGGTTAGAACCTGTGACTGCTAAACCATTTTTGCCCAATCCGTATTTGGATTACTTCGACAAACTGGAATTTGGTGTGTGCTTTATAAATTTTTTCCAATCCACTCAAGTTCGTTCATGGAATCCTTATTTTTTTCAAGTTCATCTCTGGCTGTTGCATAATATGATTTTTTGAAAAGCATATCCCATGAAAGATATTTTGCCATACAGTCAAACTGCTTATCAATCAGCTCATACTGGATGCTGCCTACGGGAGAACCACCTACAACAATTGTGCCAACTTTTTTGTTTTTTAACTGCAATCCACGGCAGTAGCACTTATCAATGATAAGTTTCAATTGTGCTGACATTCCCCACCAATAAACTGGTGTAGCAAAAAGAATCATATCTGCGGCAGCAATTTTATCAATGGTAGAATTTGTATCATCCTTATCGACGCATCCCTTAGAGCATTGACAGACACCACATCCCTTGCATGGTGCAATGTTGAGTTTGTCGGGTTCAATGATTTCAATTTTATTCTTTTCTGACGCTCCTTTTATAAATGCATTGATTGCTGCCAGCGTATTTCCTTTTCTGGCACTTCCATTAATGATTACAATTTTCATGCGTGTATCCTCCAATTTCCGATTTTAATGTCTCTATTATACCATAATGATACTATTATAAAAAAGGAAAAAGAGTTCCTTCGAGCTCTTTTGATTCAGTTCTGTAAACTTGAAGTTATATATGTCTTTGTAAATATACCATATCTATTAATTGTACACCGCCCTCATAAATTGGGTGGTCATAATTGTCCGTAAAGAAATTCGGAATCTTGTGAGACCGAACAAATCCACATTTTTCATAAAATGGTATCGTCAATGGACTATCACCTGTTCCAACCTGCAAAACAGAATATTCATCTGCATATTTACTGACAAGAAAATCAATTAGTGCTTTCCCATAGCCCTTTCCTTGATTCTGAGGATCGACTGCAATATTTTTTATTTCAAGTATTCCATTATCTTCATCAGTGACAACACATTCAGCTTTTATATTACCATCTTCAAGTACATACATAGTACCTTTTTCAAGATAGCGATCAATCATATTTTCCTGCTCATCAGCTAATAACAATAATGCTATAAATTGCTTTTTATTCTCATTCACTTCTCGGATTTTCATATCCATTACTCCGTCAAACTGGAATTTACTTTAATAAATATTTTTCAAACGCTTTATGATTATCAAAGTGGACTTCTCTAAAAAACAGAACTAACCAAATAATATAGGTTGGTATAGCTATATATGGGGTTAAAAAGCAGGATAATAATGCTCCTGCCAACATTATAATAGCCCACATAAAGCACTGATTTCTTATATCACGAGAGATATGAGCTTTATCATACAATGCCTGTTCTTCTTTAGAAAATGAATTAAATCCTGAAACAAATTTTGCTGCTTTTTCCTTAAAAATCGCAAATAACACACCTATAATCAGAAATGGTATTACCAAAATTATACACGACCAAAATCCTATATTCATAATACATACCTCCGCTTCAAATTCCGATTTTAATGTCTCTATTATACCATAATGATACTATTATAAAAAAGGAAAAAGAGCTCCTTCGAGCTCTTTTGATTCAGTTCTGTAAACTTGAATTTCATAAACGCATTTGCTTCTTAAACGCAAACATTCCCTCATTGCCATCACCGACAAAATCGTCCGGTGTATCCGGCATAGGATGTTTTTCATTAAAAAATTCTGTAATATGAAAGCCGCAGACATTCACATAAAAATGAATGTTGCGCTTATCAAAGTACGGCGTACAGGTTTCCCATACTTTCGTGTTCGGATATATTCGTTCCAATTCAAACCATATCTTCTTACCGATACCATTGCTTTGAACTCCGTTCTTTACAAAAAGCAGGTCAAGATGGTTATGCTGTGTACTCTCATTGATAATAACAACAGCACCGCCCACCATTTCTCCATCGACAACGGCTTTATAGACAGCAGAACCCTCCGCATTCAGCGACTGGTCAATGTCCTTTTCAGGCAGAATAACAGCATCTGTTTTCCCAAAAGCATCTTCAAAACCTTTCTGAAATGCTTCCTGCATATCCGCCTTGTATTGCGTTAATTCTTTTGGTTCTATACAAACTAATTGGAAGGTCATTTTATATCTATCTCCTCAAAAATTCCGATTTTAATGTCTCTATTATACCATAATGATACTATTATAAAAAAGGAAAAAGAGCTCCTTCGAGCTCTTTTGATTCAGTTCTGTAAACTTGAATTTATTTGGAAGATTTTATTATCCATTCATCAAGAAATTTCATTTGTTCATCCGTATGAAACCAATGCTCTCCATTTTTCATAATAGAAAGTGTTGAATTAGTCCTCTGTACAAATTCAAATATCGTTCCATAAGCGGTAAGATTATCTTTTTCACCATACAAAATGTGCGTTGGGATTTCCCATATAATAGGATTTTCTCTTGCATAGCAAAGATAATCCCATGAAAGAGTCTCTCCAAAGGTTGTCTGAATTTCTTTTTTCTCTTTGAGTTCATCCTCTGTAACATTTGCCCAAATCATCATATCAGCAATAAGCCTTTCCATATCTACAACGGGCGAAATAAAATATGCTTTCTCTATTTGCTGATTTGATAAGGCATTGATAGCAAAATACGCTCCAATGCTATTGGCAATTACTTCAACAGTCTTGTAGTTTCTATAAATTGAATTAAAAAGTAATGGAAATTCTTCTTTTGCTTCCCATGGAAACTGTGCAGTATAGTCGAGACCAATCACATCACAATTACTAAAGAGCGGTTTGTAATGAATAGCTTCTTCAGCATTACCACCTTTTCCATGTATATAAATAATTGCTTTATCCACAATAGTTATCCTCCACAAATTCAAATTTCTCAGTTTCAAAAACGGGAAGTTACAGCACCATTTCCCATAACAATGATGAAATAAATGGTTGAAGGAAGAACATAATAAGTGCTACAGATACACATATTATGTAAAAGTCACCCATTTTTGAATTTGAAAAGATTCGCTTCGTAAAATTATCAGTTATCCTATGTACAATAAAATATCCAATTATAGTACCAACAGTATTTGTAATAATATCGTTTATATCACTCGTTCTAAAAGTAAAAATCTGTGATATTTCAATTAAACTTGTAGCTATAAATCCCATTAAGGCAATATTTTTAATGTTTCTAAATTTATCCCACAATATCGGCAAAAAGAAACCAAATGGAACAAATAAAAGTATATTCAAACAAGCATTAATGAAATCCGAAACCATATCCAAAAACGGGATAATGTTCACTGCAAAATCAATTTTCAGAGATGCTATATTAGGAAAGCCTACAAGTGCTAAGACTGCAGTAAAATAAAACCCAAATACCATATAAATAATAGTTCGTTTCCAGCTATGAAAACATAACTTGTTATATATGCACCAAATAGGAATTATAAAAACAGCTGCCGAAACAATTTCGATAAGTGCACTATATATTCTATACATGTTTTTTACCTCCCCAAATTCCGATTTTTCATTCACTGCGCCTTCTCGATAAACTAGAATTTTACGCTTTCTTAATTGGATGTCTAATTACAGTTTTCCATTTTTCTGGGGCAACCTTTCTTGCATCAGACATATAAATCTCGTGGTGCAACCTATCTTTATTAATATCATTAACATATCCATTTTGTTCTAAATAAGTATCCATAAGAGCAACAGTTGCTGGCTCATTATCAAAAGAACCTATATGCATAATTTGAACGCATAATCCCTCATCAATCGTAAGATACTCTGCTGACGAACAATCAAGTTTCTTCTTTTTCGTTGCTGTTTCTACCGCCCAGTCAAAATCAGCTTTAGAAATGAAATCAGGCAAACGGATAACAGAAATCCAGCTGAAAGCAGACTTATTTGTATAATCTACACTCTCGACATCATCCTGCCACCAAAAACCTTCCAATGGCGGAACAACATATTCAAAAAATCCTTCAATTTTATAATCAGTCTTGTAACTCATTTTTAATGTGTATGCAACAGCATATAGAACACTGATTGCTTGTTGATATGCTCCGCCTTCTTCATTTGGATTGCCTTTTCCTCTAACTGCAATATAATTTGCCTTAGGTACATTTACAATCTCTGGTTTGTTCTTCGGCATATAGAATTCTTTGTGGTACTTCTAAGGTTATCACTAATAAGCCTAAAAAAATGCGGCCCGGCTCCTGCTGTCCTGCGCAAAATGTCCCGCACAAAATCCTAAGATTTCATAGGCGTATGAGATTTTCCCCGTCGCCATGTCAAGCGTGTTTCTCAGCTCCGGGTCTGAAATCTGCTGCAAGGCTTCCTTGAACGCCTTTTCTGCTTCCTCCACCTCCGGGACGTTGAAACGGTTTTTGCAATACTCCCCAAACTGCGAGGTAGCAAGCGCACGGAGCTGTGTGGTTTCTCTCTCCCACTTCTCCTCTGCTGTAAGGTGATTGGGACGCTTTGCGGTGTTATTAAATCTACGAGCCATAGTGTAACCTCCTTTCCACTTTATCGCATAAATATTATCTACTTTACTTTCCTTTACTTTACTATACTTTACTTTGTAGTGTTTTCGCCGTCTAATGGGCGATTATGTAACTATTGCACTCCCGAAATGCCGGAATAGTTTTGTTTTCTCCCCGGAAACTATCGAATACAGGTGTTTCTTCCCTCTGTTACTCGTTAATTTAATTAACCGTTAAATGATTTATTTTGGGAAATTCCATGCCCGTTCCAAGTGTTTCCGAAAATATTCTGAACCATTCCGGCGGTATTCGGTCTTTTCCGTTCCGGAAATAATCTGCGGCTTTCTGCCTGTCTTTTTCACTCTGCCTTGTCCTCCCGGCGGGGTACTCCTGCCGTATCGAGGAACGCTTTCAGTGCCTCTCTGATAACTGCGGCTTTCTCATGGTTCTTACCGCAGTACATGAGCAATCTGTCGTAGGTCTCGTCGTCAAGACGGACTTTGACATCATGCGATAACACGGTCTTTTCCTTGAGAGGTCGCCCGATTTTTGCCAATCTTCACCCCTCCTGTCTCTTGCCTTTTCTGTCGTGGCGTGATATACTTGTTAAGCAATATAGGAGCGGCGGCAAGTACCGCTCCCACATTGTTTCCGGTAAGGCTCTGCTTATTTATTAAGCAGGGCTTTTACTTTTTCCTTTGCTTCCTCAAGTGTTTCGCAAGTAGTGAGGATTTCAAGGATTTTTCTGGTCTGGTTTTCTTCTGCCAGCTCTCTGAGCTGTTCGCCTAAGTTCATTTCCTCGTCCATGTTTTTTCCTTTCTGGCACCTGCCACCTTACTCGTCTTGGTTTCCCTTGACTGTAATTATATTATACTCTTTTGAGTTCCGAAACCCAACCATTTTCGGGAAATTTTTTCAACTTTTTTCAGTCGAAAATCGTATTCATATCAATGCGCTGTCTCCGCAGTACAAAGGCTCTGGCGACCAGCTCCACGGTGTCTGCGTCCAGCTTCTCGATGATGTCCGCTGGCTTGTACCCGTCGAAGAAACCGCCGTTGTAAAAGTTCCCGGCCAGCTCAACAATAAGTCTCTCGCCGCTGGATAAGTTCATTTCGAGCATTTCCGCATAGTCCGCCCAGCCGTTGTGAATGTGTTCCTTAACCCGGTCATAAAGTCCCGGAACTGCCGTGATAAGAAAGAGGCTCGCCCCGAAGTACGGGTTAGCTGTATCGTCGTCCCGGTGTGCGTCTGCCCGGTAGATTGCTGCCGCCCACTCCTCTGCGTGGGTGTCGTTTCTGAAAACCATAATGCACCTCCTATTTTCTGTGTTTCAGTAGTGGCATTTTCCTTGTAAAATACTCTCCCTCGTTCTCAAGCGGGCAAAGAGGCATACGATTCGTTCTAAACTCCCATGCTATAATGCGAGTTTTTCTAACCATGCAATACCGCTTATCTTCATTCGCAAACGGACATTTTCTGCAATTCTCTGGCATTCTTTTAAGACAAATTACCGCTCCCATTCGCTCTCGCCTCCTCTGCAAGTTCTTTCATCGTCTCTAATACCTACCCTGCTTTTCTGAATGCCTCAAGGAGCTTTTCTTCCGTGATGTCTTTGCTGTCTGCGGTAACATACCCGGCGTATGTCATGTACGGCGTTCCTGTTTCCCCGTAGAAAAAGCTCATATCCAGTGTATCGCAATACATATAGCTGTTCTTTACGGGGAGTTGTCTGCCTCCTCTGAAACGCTCCGCAATCCGTTCCGCCCATGTCTGCGCATGGGCTTTCTTTTCAATCCACTTGATATGTCCGTCAAGTCCTGCTTTCTTGCAGGCTGCCGCAATAAGCTCCGCTTGTTTCTGCGCTGTCATACCGTCGCCTCCTCTCCCAGTCTCTTTGTCGGGTCAAACTCTGTCCCCTCCACAAAACCTCTGTAATACTCGCTGCCCTGTAAATGCTTCTGCGCCCTGCTCTGGAACTGCTCATGTCCCAAATGCTGTGAAGCCTCCTCGACCTCTTTCGGCATAACCAGAACCAATCCCCAGCCCTGCTCATTTTCCTCCTGCTGCTTTCTGAACGCCTCCGTAACCCCGGCGGTAAATCCATATCCGTAGCTGTTGCAGAGCCTCTTTACATAGTCACTGTAATAGCAGGCGTTCTCTTTCTTGATGTTCTTAATCTCCGAGAGGACGCAATCGACAGCGTATTTGAAAACTGCGACGCATATCTCCACATCGTCCTCAAGGCCGATAAACCCGATACAGTTCGTCTGTTCTCCGTACCTGCGGTATCTGTACCCCTTGCAGCAATAGTTCTCTCCGATAACCGCCGAGAGGTTGACTATCCACGGGTCTCTACGCTTGCTGCAGGTGATGTCGGTTCTCACGTCCTTTACCTGCTGCTTCTCAACGTCTTTCAGCTCTGCCTCCGTGAGCTTATGCTCCGCCATGAGCTGGCGGGCTTTCAAAAGTGCCGCCCGTGCCTCATGCTCATTCGGGCTTTCTGCCAACGCCAGTAGCTTTCTAATCTTCTCTTTGTAGTCCTTATCCATTTGCCCTCGCCTCCTTAATGCGCCTCTCAAAGCTCGTTTCTACCTCCACCCGGTTAGTTGTCTCCCCGGCGTAACAATACCCAACAAATCGCCACTGAGAGGACGAGAGACGTACAAACGTCGGGTAGGTTGCTCTGTATCTGTTCTTGCCGTCCGGCACATGGCTGTGTGCTTCTCCGCCCTGTGCGCACGAGCTGCTCATAGAAACCGGCGGTACGCAGTTCATAAAATAGTCCGTCATGGCCTCGTCCACGGTATCGCCCGGCTTGCAGTAGTCGTCGAATGTTGGCAGGCCGCTTTTCTCCCAGCCCTCGTAGGTCTTGACCGGGTAGCGAGAGGTGATTGCCTCTCGCTGCTTCTGGATAAACCCAAGCACCTGTACCAGTTCCTCGCCTTTCAGCTCGTAGTCGTCCCCAATCCCGCACGGGAACGCCTTAATACCGCTCGTGAGCGAATACACTCCGATTACGCAGGTAGTGTAATACTGACCGTGTTTGTGGACTTCTGCCTCAACTGCTTCATATGTCGTCCTGCTCCCCTTGTAATATTTGAGATTTTCCAGCATACCTTATTCCTCCTCCATTTCCTTTAACTTCTCGATAACTCTGTTGAACGCACACTTACCGTTTGCGGTAATCTGACGCTGCCATGCTCCCTGCGACGGAGCCCACTTGAAACCGTTGGATTTCAGCAGGGTACGGACATCTGCCTCCGGCTTTCCATCGAGGATAATCTGGTATCGCATGGCCTCCGTGTTCTCAACCGCCTTAAAGGTCTTGAACTCCTGCTCTGAGGTTCCTCTCTCTTTGGCCGCCTTGAGGCTCTTAATACGCCCCTCAATGCGGTGGATATTCGCATTGTTGTTCGCTAGTTCATAGCTCGCATATCCCAATCTGTTGCAGAAATCCGGGGTACGCAGCTTCTTGATTTCCTCCTCGCTGAAACCAAGCTCTCTCAGTCTGTCGTCGCCTGCCTCTGTGTCTTTCAAGCGGATAGCCTTATTCGCCGCTTTCATAAGCTCCTGCAGGTTCTTCAAATCTTCCAGTTTCTCCTCCAACTTCTCGATTGCCCTCTCGTCGTCGGACTTGATGATTTCCTTGCCGTAGAGAATACCCTCAATCTTTCTGAGAATACTCTGAATGTCATTGTAGAACTGGTGGTTACGCTCCCATGCTGCGACCTGTCTCTCTTTCTTTTTGGTCGGGAAGTTACCGGCTCCGCTGATAAGAACCGACGGACACATCATGCCGATACTGCTGTCCTTGTTGTAATACTCCGCCATTTTCTTTGCATAGCGTTCCGCCAGTCGGTAGGCTCTCTCTGCCTCTGCCGGTCTTTTCTCTGCGACCTTGTCCGCCAGCTCATACGCCTTGTCAATTTCGCTGCGGTATGAGTTCGTGGTGCTGCCCTCGGAATAGTCTCTCATAGACATCATGTTGTGCGCTGTTCTTGCGCTGCTCTCATTGATAGGGAAATATTTTCTTTCGCTCATGCTTCTCTTGCCTCCTTAACGTGCTTTTCTGCTGCCTCACGGCTCTCGAACCAATCAACATAGATGTCTTTTCGGCTCGTGCTTGTATATGTGTCCTCCGGCTTAACTGCCGCTTCCACCGTGCTTGTGATGTTCGATACAACTCTGCCTCTGTCGTCGAATGAAGTTGTAACGCCCCAGTAAGTTTTCAGCCCCGCCTTAACCAGCTCATAGGCTGTCGCCTCACTCTCTGTAAGTTCCTCCGAGTAGTCGATGTAGCCCCATGCCTCACGGCCAATCTCCTCGCAGAATGTTTTCTCGTCGAAATTCTCGATTTTCTGTGCTGCTGCCTTTTTCGGGTAGCTGCCCGGCATTACCGGGCGCATAATGCTGTAATATCTCATGTTTTGCCTCCTATTCTCCGATGTAAAACCAATCCTCGTAACCGTCCTCATACACTGTCACGTCGTGATACGGTTCTGTTCGTGTGTCAACAATTTTTCCGTGAAGCTGCTCAAGGTGGGACGGCTTACTTGACGGAATGATTTCCTCATTGCAAATGCCTAAGAAAATATCAATATCATCGGCTCCCTGCGCTCTTGCCTGTTCTTCTGTAATCATTTTGCCTCCTGCCGGGGTATCTGCGCCCCGGCCCGCTTGTTGCGTGACCCGTTTTGGGTCATTTAAGGGTAAAATTTAAGCCATAATGTCAAGAACTCTCTGGATAAGTGCCTTGCTATCTTCCATGTGTTTCTTGCTATTTCGGTTATCCTGCACTGCCTGTCTAAACTCCGGGGTGTCCGGGCTGTCGGCAAGCTCTACAATTCTCTGAGCAGATTCGTCGGCCAGTCTTGCGGCCTCTGTCTGGTAGTGATAAAGGATTGCTTTGATTGCTCCGCCCTCTGCTGTCGAGAGAACTTTCTGCTCAAGTCCTGCGATAGTTGCCTCCGCTGCCTCAAAATCTGCTGCGGTGTCCTCGTACATTTTCTTGTACTTTCCGGCTTCCATTTCAGCGTGTTCCGCTCTCTGTCTCATGCTGCAAGCAAAGTCGTTCTCGATGTTCTCCTCTGCTACCTCGAAACAACCGTCAAAGGCCATTCCGATATAACTATCCTCGCCCAGTTCCTCGACGATTTTCTTAATTCTTGCCAACGCCTTGCGTTCCTGCTCTTTTGTTGCTGCCATATTCCTATACCTCCGTGACCCGTTTCGGGTAATTGTCTTTGTTGTTTCCTTGACTGTGACCTCATTATAGCCCCTATATGGGGCAAAGTCAACCAAATCAGAGAAATAATACCCCAAAATGGGACATTTGTTGACTATGCTGTATTTTAGGTTCCGAAATTGTGGACTTTTAACTGATGTGCTGTAAAAGGGCAAAAAAATAAAGCCCCTCCCACAGATTTTCTCCATGAGAGGGGCTTTCCCGACGCTTTGGTGGCATATCACGCCGGGGAACATAAATCATAAATTCACAAATTCCCGATATTTACACCGTCACTCTGCTGCCGGTGCTTTTGCCTCTGCGTCAATCTGACTAATGGCCGTCTGAATGACTGAGGCTGCGGTTGCTGCCGCCGTAGAAGCTGCTACCGCCGTTGTGTCCGTGGTGCTTTCCATAACCGAAGTAATAGGAATGCCGGTTGAGAGCTTCTGCTCGCGTACTTCGGCCTCAATTTTGTTGGAAAGGTATTCTTTGAGGTCTCCGTATGCGCTCTCAATAAACTTTGTGGCCGCCGGTGTGAGGGAGGCGATACAAGCGTTGAGGGCTTTCTTTGCTGCCTCTTTCTGCGCCTCCGCCGTAAACTTCCCGGCCTGCTTCAATGCGTCAACATACGTCTGGCTGGTGGCCGATACTGCGTCGGCAACCGCTGTCGTAATCTCGCTGATGTAGCCCTTTACCTTGATGTCCTCTGTGTCGGCCTCTGCGTTTGCGCCTGCCCTTTTAAGAGCGTTGACTGCATAAACGGTAATGACCGGGACGGCGGCTGTAATAACCGCCGTGAGAAGTGCTGTGATAAATTCCTGCATGATTGTTTCCTCCTCTCTTAGTTCGGGAGCTTCAAGACCTGTCCGGCGTTGATTACGTCGCTGGTAAGTCCGTTGAGGCTCTTAATCTCTTTGTATCTGCTGCCGTTGCCGAGCTGCTTTGCTGCGATAGCCCAAAGGCTGTCCCCGGCCTTTACGGTGTATGTGCGGTAGGTCGCCGCTGCTCCCTGTACGGTGCAGTAGGACGGGTTTCCGAGGTAAATCCAGCCTGCGCCGCTCTTGAGCTTGCCCCAGCCGTCCTTTACCTCCGTGATAGTGAATGTACCCTTGCCGGTATAATGGCCGGTTACTGCGTACCCCATGCCTGCGCCGGTTCTGATATTAAGGTCGTCAATAAGAACCTTTACCGTGAACGGTGTCGCCGGGAAGCTCGTTACCGTATCGGTCTTTGTGGCCGGTTTAGAGGTTCCGCCGGTGCTGTTGCCACTGCCAAGCTCTGCATTAACCGCAGTTGCAAGCTGTCCCATGCGACTGTAAAGCCAGTTGCCCGGACAGCTCTTGTTTGCAAACCAACGATGAACGGTCAGAACGCACTCGCCGTCTTTCGGGTTGTAATTGAGGCTCTTGTCCTTGTCTCCGAACCAAAGAACTTTATTCAGCCCATTTCTCTTGCAGATGTCAACAATAAGTTTCACGAGCTTATTGTAAACTGCGCTGTTCATGGTGTACGGCTCCGCCTTGTCAGAAGCGCACTCAATCGTTACTGCTCTCTGGTCGTTGGCGTTGCTGGAACTACACCAACTTCTGTTTTTCTCGTCCACGCAGAGGACTACTCTGCCGTCCTTGCCGATACCGTAGTTACAAGAAGCCTGTACGCTCTGCTTTGTGAAGCAACCTCCGATACTCTCCGCTGTGAGCTGGCCTACTACACAATGCGGTGTAATACGGTCAATCTTGTGCGTTCTCTGCCCGCTGTGGTTCGGGCTTTTCACTGTGCAATCTACGAGTGAACTGTTTGTATATCCCATAATGTTACCTCCGTTTTCTGCCGCTGCGCCTGTTCCGGCGTACTTGTCGAAATACTCCTGCGCATATCCGGCTCTTAATGTCTTTACTGCGTCGCTCTGGTTTGCTGGCTTCTCGAAGTTCAGCAGCACATTGTCGCTGGCTGCCTTTACGGACGTTGCCGCTTTCAGTGCTGCCAGCACCGTCTTGTACCCCTCCGAAAGCTCCTTAAATAAAAAATCGAGCTGCATTTCCAAGTCTCCGATAGACTTGCCTGCGGCTCGTGCAAACTCAAGCATATTCTGTTTACGGCTCCAATACGTCCACTGCGCAAGCCCATAACCTGCGCTGTCCTTTACAAAGTTGCTGTATGTGCCGTTATCCACGGCGGCGGTGTAGCTGTCGTCCGTGTGTCCGAGTTTCTTCTCGAAACTGTTCTGTAAATTCTTCGGGTTGAGGCCGCTTTCTGCGAACAAATTACCCATGAGCCCGGCGGCTCCGGCTTTGCTCAATCCTTTACCAATGAGGAAATTCCATATCTTTTCCTCAACATTCTTTCCTGTAAGTCCCATAGTACCTCCTTACATATTGCCGTCCGGCGACTGGCCCTCCTCCTGCTTGAGGGCTTCCTTTTTCGCCTCCGCCTTGTCCTCCTGTTCCCACTGGTGTTCCTTGTTGCGGTCTTTGGTAGTCTTTATCCAACCCATAATGCCGCACTCGCCTCCGAGGGTCGCAAATACGCAGGTGATAAGGGTGTCCGGGACGGCTCCGTACTCTCTAAAGAGCTTTATCATGGCCGTTGTGAAAAGCAGCAATGAAATTCCGACAATAATCAAAATAATGTCCATAACTCCAATGCCGCTCTTTTTCTGGGAGGGCTTCTTTCGCACTTCACGCCTTGTTTCCTTTCTTCTCATGTCTGCCTCCTGTTACTGTCTGTGTGCTTTCTGGTTGAGGTGCTTCTCAAGTTTGTTGTGGGCCTCTGTAACCGCTCCGTTACAGTTGAGCTGCTTCAAACCGTCAAGGCAGGCCAGCATAGCGTAACTGATGAGGCACTGTTCGTCTCGCAGTTCCTTTAAGTCCTGCTCCTCTTTCTTTCTCAGCTCCTCAATGTCAACCGTCTGTTTCTCCTGCTTCTGAAACCACTTGATTACAGCATAAGCGGCGGTTCCCAGCGCAATAAGCGCACCGAGAATAGCCGCCGCTCTGATTATCGTATCTCCGTCGATATACACTCCAATACCCTCCTTTTCTATTCGTTTGGTGTATAGTCCGGGCAAGTCGCCGCCGTTCTGTCCGGGTGTCTTTCTCTCTGGTCTACGTCCAAAGAGCCGTAAATATCGCACCTGCAAGCTCCGTAGCCGCAGAAAAACTCTCTGCGGAAATTCTGGCAGGTGTAGCACTTTCTTTCGGCGCACTCCGGCTTCTGTTTGGCTTCCTGCTTCTCCGGCTCCTCTACAACAACATGGTCGAAATAAATGCTGTTCAGCTTCTTTCTCAGACCGTAGCTGTCGCAGTGTAACAAAATGCCTCTGTATGAGGCCACTCTGCGCTCAAATTCCTCTTTACTCATATTGCCTTTCTCTCCCTGTTCGCACATCCAGTCAACCGCATGGATAATCTTGCGGGCCGTCTGCTTCTTGAGCTTCCTGTGGGTCGCCCAAATGTGATAGCCCACGAAATCAATGCCGAGACTGCAAGGGCGTATAGCCGTCTTGTTATTGAGGTCGAGGTGCAAATAATCGTTAAGAAATTCCTCAATGATTGCCTTTACTTTCGCCAGTTCTTTCTTGTCCAGCAAAAGGATAATTACGTCGTCCATATAGCGAATGTAATAGTGCAGGTGCAGCTCGTGTTTGCAGAGCTGGTCTAACTCATTGAGGTAGATGTTCGCAAAGAGTTGTGACG
This sequence comes from Clostridiaceae bacterium Marseille-Q4143, assembly GCA_018228645.1. GTDB lineage: Bacteria > Bacillota > Clostridia > Lachnospirales > Lachnospiraceae > Hominiventricola > Hominiventricola filiformis. Next base: position 1,058,695 of record CP073693.1, on the reverse strand, counting down.
TGAGGTTGCCTATTGGCATTCCAACATCACTCAGCCAGTCCTCCTCCGGGCATTCGTCCGGGCTTACCCCGGCTGGCAGCCCGAAACGGGTGTCCTCGCTGTTTATAATCTCTCTAAGAAGTTGAAAGAGCCGAGGGTCTTTTATCCTCCGGCTCAAAATCTCAAGTAATACAAGGTGGTCTACCCTGTAAAAATACTTGCTTATATCCAACTTCAAGTAATACCATTTTCCGGGTTTCCTGCTGACCTGTCGTAACCAGTATTGAAGTTTGTCCGCCGCCTTATGGGAGCCTTTCCCTCTCCTGCAGGCGTAGGAATCTTCGATAAACATTTTGTCGTAGAACGGGTAAAGCTGTCTGTAAATCGCCCACTGTACAATCCTGTCACGATATTGTAATGCCATTACGAGGCGCAGCTTCGGTTCCCGAACATAAAACTGCCTGTACTGGCCGACTTTGTAGGTCTGCCAAATAAGTTCGTTCTGCAGCTCAATAAGGTTTTCTTCCAACCTGTCCGTAAACACCATAACGTCGTCACGGTATCTCTTACCTTTTCTGGCCTCAAGGTGTGATTGGTACAGGCCCTCATAGCTGCAAATTTCATCGTATATATCATCGAGCGTCACCATGCCCGGTATCTTTTCTGGTGAAATCTCCGTTGTCATATTCAACTTTTCTCCATTTCCGCCGTGTGAGACGTTTCCGCCTCGTCCGTAGCTGTTGTTCTCGCCTCCTCCTGCGCCATATTCGGGCGTTTTCACGGCAATTTAATCTTTTCCCACGGTCTGTACTGGCCGGGGAGGGAAGCAAACCCCTTTGGCTCTATGCTCCGTGCGCAATCCCGTAAGATATACGCCCAACCGTCCGGCATAGAGGCAGAGCGGAGCGGAAGCCGATGTTCCAGTTGGAATTGGAGCGAGGGTTGTTCAAGTTCGTGTAGAACAGACCCGCATTCGCACCGTTGTTCCAGTTGCCACCACGAATCGGGAAACGCTATCCGGCTTACTCCCCAAAACTTTTTATTGCTTTGCGTATTTCATATATCCGCCAATGATACGGCCTATCTCGTTGAGAAGCCCGCTCCAAACCTCGTATTTATGGAATGATAACGGCGGTGCCATATTCTGGTCGTAGTAGTCTTTGTCCTGCGCCAACCGTATAAGATGTCGCAGCACGTCCAATTCAATATCGAGGTCTTGTAGAGTGGTTTTCTTGTAATATTTCTTCTCGATAACGATTGAGAGCCGATACATATTCAACATTGTTCGGCGTATCTCGTCTGCCGTCTGGCGTTCTCTTCGAGGAAAATTCGCCACAGCCTTTTTGCCGTACTTAATCATGTCGGCAATCTTTTCTTTCAGTAGGAAACTCGTCGTCTCCTTGCTGTATTGTTTTTCTGCTTCTGCCATGAACTCTGCTCCTCTGCTTACAAAAATATAGGGAGGACTATCGCCCTCCCCACCAGTTACTCAGTAACCAGTTTACAGTTATTCATAAAAAGCGGAGCGGAAGCCGATGCGCCAGTGGGAAACGGAGCGAGGGTCGCCCAAGTACGTGTAGAACAGACCCGCATCCGCACCGTTGCTCCAGTCGCCACCACGAAGCGGGAAACGCTCGGCGTTGCCGTTGTTAAAGTAGAAGTAGTCGCCCTCGTAGTCGAATGTGGTGCTGTCCGGCAGCATAGCAAGCGCATACAAAATCGCTTTCGCCTTGTCGCAAACATTGGTATCTGCGGTCACGCTTGCGAAGCTGCAGCCTCGTCCCTCGTCTTTCTTGTCGGACAGTGTGCCGGTAATCCATTTACCCTTGCTGCTTACCATATCCAGCTTGAGGGAGTTGGCCGTTGTGCCGCTTCCGTCCGGGGTAATCAGTGCGCCGGTGGTTCCGTCGATTGCTTTCCATGCTGCGGAGCTGGCTGCCTTACTGTTTGAGCTGTCCGCTGCGTTGTTGTTCTCAAGAACCTGCAGCTCGCCGTAAACAAGTCTCATGCCGTCGCTCCACTCCCATACGTTACCGTTAAGGTCGTAGATACCGTCGAGCTGCTTGTTGTGGGAATACTCAACCGGGCCTGTGCCGGTAAGGATAGTAGCGGTTTTGCCGTCGCTCTCGTACTTAGCCGGTACGCCTTTCTTCATGGTCTCTCTGGTGTCTTTACCGTAGTTGTTATTGCCCCACGGCATCCAGCCGTTTTTCTTGCACCACAGGGCAAGTGCGCCCCATTCCATAGCGGACATCATGTGCCAGCCTGCGCCTTTGTCCTCGCAGTATTTACGGGCGGTGTCTGCCGTGATACTTACTTTCGGGTCTTCACCCGGCAGAGAGTAGGCTCTGTTGTTGTATGCGACGTTCTGGTACTTTGAAATGTAAATGCCGTCCTTTTCAACACCATTTACGATAAAAGCCGGGTGAGTGCTGTCCCCGGCTCCGTCGATAACGTCTGACATCTTAAATTTCGGAATGTAAACCATAACTGACGGCAGCCCTTTGTCGTCTGTCAGAATTTTGTTCGTAGGGAACGCAGAAGCGAGCGCAAGGCTCGATAAATCAAAATTACTCATTGTCTCTTTTCCTCCTTATGCCTCGTAATTTACCAGCGCCCAAAGTGTGAGCGTAACCTTTTCCATATCCAGCGGTAACGGCTCCGGCTGCGGAGCGTCGGTTATTCCTGCCTGCTCTCCGCCCTCCTCGACGGTTGCTGTCTCCTCTGTTGCCTCCGGCTCCTTGTATTCCCTTGCCGGAATATCAATTTGCGCCACATAGTAGCTGCCGCTCTCTGCGCCGGTTACAAGAACGCCGTCCCCGTCGGTGAGAATGTCGATGTGTACCGGCCAGTCCTCCTGTCTCTTTGCGAGGTTGATTGTGATGTCGTCGTCGAAGCAAATCTTTGTCTTGTTCACTTCATAAGGGATTTTTGCACCCTCGTTAATCTCAATTACTTTCATGCGATAATTCCTCCTCTGATTTTCAGTTTTACGGTTACGGTCTTTGCGCTGCCGGTAAACGACATAGAGAAGCCGTTGAGGGCCTTGCTGCCTACAACAATCTCTCCCACGTTGCCGTCGGAGCTGCTTACCTCATATTCCACCGTGTAGTTTTTGGTCTTACGGTTCGCCTTGAGGCTTACGCTCTTACTGCTGCCATTGAACGGGTATCTTGCCCCGTTTGTCAGTGTTACGGTCTGTTCCTCCGGCGTAACCTCCGCCAGAATATCCGCTGCCAGTTTGTCGATGTCTGCCTCGCTATCCGTTGTGCGGCTCTCAATCTGTCTGAGGGCAATAATAAAAATCTTCACGGCGAGGTCATGGTCGGTCAGCCCCATTTCCATGTTGTTGAAGTTGGCCGCACTCATGTTCGTTCCCTGCTGGATAACTTTGCCAGCCGGTGTGAGTGTCACCGTTCCGTCGTCATTGTTCTGCATTTTGAATGTGCGGTCTGGTGTTACTGCATGGTCGAGCCACTGTAAATTGCTATACATCTGTTCTTCACCTCCTTACTGTGTGCTGGTAATCTCATAGAGTGGAAACTCCCAAAGGGTGATAACGCCCTGCGTCTCAAGTTTCGTGATACTCTCCGAAATCTGCCCGGCTACGTCTCCGCCCGTGTCAATCAGCCTTACGCTGGTTACAACAAGGGCTTTGCTGTCTGTCGTCTGGCTTGTGATTTTAAGTGTGTCGCCCTCAATGGTCTTATTGGTAATCATTGCGTCATACCAGACCCCTCCGGCGTAATACTGGATTTTCACAATCCTCTTGAGCCAGTCCTGTCGAACTTTGTTCAAGAAAACGTCTGTCCAAAATGCCATTGCGCTGCCTCCTTACTGTGATGTGTAAATAGTCCCACACGGGATATAATCAACGCCGCAGGAGGTCGCTGTGGCCTCTGTTGCGGCGTTAATTGCGTCATTGTGTGCAAGGGTTGAAACATTTGGTACGGTTCCTGCCTCCGGCGTTATGCCGCCCTCGCTGCTGTTCTTGTAGGTCATTACTGCATTAGTGGCTCCCGGTGCTGTGACCGTCTCAATGCCGTGTGCAGAAGCAACCAGAACCGGTTCCGGCTTCGTTCCGCAAAACTCATAGGAATACGGGTAGTGCGTCCTGCGTCGTCCAATGCCAATCGGGAAATGGTATGTGACCGCTGCCCTCCACTTGATGTGGGCTGGTATTTTCTTAGAGAGGAGCAGGTTAATATCGCTCATGTAGAGCGTTGGTTCCTTGCCTCTCTGGAAATTGATATAGAGAATATTGTTTCCGTCCTCGTCGAATGGTTCAAATTTGCACTCAACCTCTGCGCCAGTGTAGCTCTGTATCATTTCCTTGAGCATGGTGGCGGAGACTTTTCCGAAGCCAATAAAATAAGACTTAACGAGCCTCCTACGCTCCTCAAGCGTCCTGCTCTTGTTAAGTCTTATATCAAGAAAATCTTCCAGTTTTTTGACAGTCTCCTCGTCGGCATACTCGATAAAACAGTTGAGATACGTCTGTTCGATGTCCTCCTCCATTCGGTCAAATACCCTGCCGTTTGCCTTTAGGATTTCCACCATTTCGTACACGTCCCGGTAAAATCGTGGATAGTAGGTTATCAGCTCCTCGAAGTTGTTCTCGAACTGCTTCTCATAGAACCTCATTCAATAACCACCTCCCCAACGATAGGTACGTCGTCCTCTCCGGGAACGATGTTGTGTGCGCTGCCATTCAGCTTCAAATCGCTGTAATCAAGCAGGGTGGTAAGGCTGCTCAAAATGGCTCCGATATTGGAAACACGCACAACAATGTCCGACGCTTCCGTGGTCTTTAATACCAGCTCTTTGAAATACTCCGCAATGGCTGTCATGGCCTCCTGCTGTACTGCGTCTTTCGTCGCTCCGCTGGCAATCTCCGCCGCAAATGAAACCGAAACTGTAAGAGGTGTGGCTGCTGCCGCTGTGAAATGCGCTCCGAGGTTCGCAACACCCTCTCCAAGTCCGTCGCCTACAACATAGGTTTTCCCGTCAACAACTGCCGTGTAGCCCATTGTCGCCGGGTCGATGTAGTGCTGAACCTCCGCCACCTTTGCGCTGCCGCACGGTTTCCCGGTGGTATCAATCAGAACGCCCTTGACCGTGTTCGGCCCGTTCCACAACGGGAATATTCTCGCCCTGCCGACACCCTCCCGGCTCTCACACCATGTCTTGTAGTGCTGCTTATTGCCGTTCTCTGCCGGGCCTGCGATTTTCTCCTGCACACGGCTTCTGAGGCTTTCGTCGTCCTCGCTGTCGCTGCCTCGCTCGTAAATCTCCCCAAACGTCGCAGCCTCAAGCCCCTCAACGCTGTTGACCGGGACTGCCGGGGTTCCGCTGTAAATCTCGTTGCCGTCCTCTCCGGCGTTCTCTGCCTCAAGGTAGAACACGCTCGCCTCTGTGTCCTCTCGTAGAACGAAATACTTGCCGTCGCTGTAAAATCTCTCTCCCAACTCCGGCTGCGTTCCCTCGAATGTTACCCTGTACTTTGCTTTCGTGGCCGCCAGTCTCGTAACGCCGTACTCCCCGGCCTTTACGTCCAGTGCGTCCCCGACCGCCGTTGAAACACTCGTCATTTCAACAATGAGGTCAAGGTCGGTGTAGAGCTTTGCGATTTTCATTACCGGCCCGGAAACTGCGTCGTAAAATACACTGCCCTGTCTCGTGTCAATTCCCTCCGGGGCATTGTTGAGAACATCTTCCATAAGCAGCTCGTATGTGTAATCTTCAAACACTCTAAATCACCTCCTCTATCTCTGTTTTTCCGTAAATCGTGTCCGCCTTAAAATACACATAGGCTTTATCCTCTCGGAACTCAAACTCAAAGTCGTAAACCTCCAATATCCGGGTGTCCGGCGCAAGAGCGTCTTTGATAAATCCCTCTGTTACTGCCTCGATGTATTCCGGGCTTGCGTCCTTTGCGATAATCGCCTCCTCCACTTCACTACCGTACTGGTCGTCGTAGATAAGGCATTTGAAACGGGGCGTGATGATTGCTTTCCGTATGGCTTGGTTCACCGCTTCCAGCTCGTCCACTTTCCCCACAATTCTGCCGTTGTCGAGGTCAAGGCGGTATGTCAATGACGGCTGCTCCGCCGCCTCTGTTACCTCGTCGATAGGGATAGGAATAAAAACCTCGTCCATGTCAGCTTATCCTATCCAGTACATAGTATTGTTTGCCGTGGTTGAATGACAGAATGTGTACTGTCTCCCCGGCTTGCAGCGCATTATATACCGTAATGCTGCCGCTGAAATTGAAATCCGTGAGCCTGCTGCCGTCTGATGTAGGCCCGTTCACGCTTCCCCTTGCCCCCTTGGAAAGAGAGCAGGTCGTCGTGTAGTTTGTTAAGTGCCTCGGTACATAGGTGATGTTCGGCCCGATAACCAACTTTTCATCGTTGACAATCTGAATTTTCAGAGGGCTTGCGGACTTTACAATGCCCTGTAATACCTGCACATCACCGCCGCACATACCTTGAAAAAGCCCTTTGAGGCTCGTCTGTTCGCTTTCTTCCATATCCGCACCTCCTAACTGAATGTTCCGTCGTCAACCCAGCCGTAGACCCTTGAGCTGCTGTCTTGGTGTATCAAATGCCACGGGTGTTTTGCCCCCTTTGCAACCAGTGTGATTTTTGCTTTACCGGCTGCGCATTTGCTTCCCGTCGGGCTTCCTGCCGTGCTGCTTACATAGTGGTATCCGCCGTTAAACTGAACAATATCGCCTACCTTATGCTCGCCTCCGCCGGTCTGCGCTCCGCTGGCCTTTCCCGGTTTGGAAAGGTCGTTTGCATAGTTCAGTTTCAGCGTCATGGTATGCTTGTTGTCCTCGAATATGTGGGTGTCCTCGTCCACATAGAACGTCCGGGACAGCCCTAATTCTTTGATGATGATATAAACCCCGATACCCGATATAACATCTGGTATTCCGACTGCCTCAACGTCGAGAGTGCGCTCCGGCGTACTCTGTTCATCGAGCATACTGTCGATAAGGTCATTTATCTGCGCCTTTGTGAGGCTTTCGTCCGGCTGGTCGATATTCTGGAATACGCCTATCTTGCTTTCGAGGGAGCTGTTCTTCCTCTCCGCAATGGTCGTCCCCTCTTTCGATACCAGCTTTATGCGGGTTTTGATGTCCTCAATGCTGCGGGTATAAGTGTAGGTCGAAAGGTTCTGGCCTACCTCGATAACCCACTGCATGATATTCTCTCGCCTCGTGAGCAGCTTGATTTTGCCCTTTTCGCTGGCAACATAGTGTCTTATGCCTGTTGCGTCGAAATCGAGGCTGAGAGCGTCTGCGATAGCGTCAAACGCCGTTGTCTTACTCTTGGTAAGCTCCGGGATTTTATAAGTGCAGTTCGCAACTTCTCCCATTGGCAGGCCGAACCTCGTGCAGCAATCCTTGAACACGTCGCTGGCCGTCTTATTCTCATAAGTGAATGTGTCCTTGTTATTCGCAAGGTAAATCCCGTTGTCATAGGCCGTGAACGTGAGCCGCTTCTTGCTGTTCTGCACCTGTTTCATAATAATTCCACGGAAAAGCTCTTTCCCGTTGTAGTTGAATAGACACTGCTGCCCCTGCTCAACATCAATCCCGCTGCGGGCGTGTTTGTAACCGTCGTCGTCAATCAGTCTTACCGTAAGGGTTCGGGAGCTGCTTCCTTTTCTGCCTCTCCACTTAATCTGCTCAACGAGTTCGGTCACATCGTAGCCCTGTGTTCCTTTAACAACAATAAGGCTAACCCCTTGTGCCATATCCTCGCCTCCTTACGGTATTGTCAAAACCTGTCCGGGGTAAATGAGGTTCGGGTTTCCTCCTATCACCCCTTTGTTTGCATTGTAAATCTTGGTGTATTGCGCCCCGTTGCCGTAAAATTTCTTGGCAATGTTCCAGAGACAATCGCCGCTCTTTACCGTATAGGTCTTTGGCTGCGCCGAGTTGTTGACCCTCGGTGTCTCTTTCTTCACGGTTGCCGTCGCCTTTGGAATGTTTACCTTGACCTGTCGGACGGTAATCTCCCGGTACTCTTTCAGCTTTATGCTGTACTGGTACGTTCCGGGGTCTCCGCCCTCCTCTGAATAGATAAACTCCTCGATTGTGGCGTAAACATCTACGCCGCAGGCCGTCACGATAAGGTGTACTGGCTTCTTACTGGCTTTCCATGTGTTGATTTTCTGAACCAACGTGAGGGGCTTTGTAATCTTGCTGACCTGCAGCCCCGGAAACTTGGTCGCCGGGAAAAAGCAAGACCAGCTAAATTGCAGGGCCGGGCGGCTCTGCATGATAACAATTTCACCCAGCCCCGTGATGTTCATGCTTTCGTTGTTGCTGCCGTTGTTTACCTCAAAGCTCTCCGGGAGGACGGGGAGCTGAATCTTCTCTTTTTCTGCGTTGTATGTCAACCACATCTGGTACTTAGTACTCATAAGATAACTCTCCCTCCTCGTAAATTTCGCTCTGGATAATGTTCATAAGAACCGGCTTCAAATGGTCGTACAGAACCTCAAGAATGGTCTCCTTATCGGCTCCGCCGCTGCCTCCGACTTCGATTGCGCCGCTGCCTGCAATCTCAAGAAGAATACGTTTCACATCTTCCGACGTTTTCTCTCTGCCGGAACTGCTTCCCGCTGCCTCTCTTACCTGCAATGGCTTCTCTCTGTCGTTCAGTGCGCCTATCAGCCTGTCCGTCTCCTCCGTCGGGAATACGGTGCTGCCCTGCTCACCGATGATAAGCTCCGGCCCGTTCTCGCCTGCGATAAAGTAGTCTGTACTGTCTGTCGTGCCGTTTGCGTATGCTGCCGCCGGTCTCGCTACAAGCTCTGGCCCGTTCTCACCCGCAAGGAACAAGCTCTCTGCATTCGTCGTACCGTTTGCATGGCCCGGTACGCTTCCAGAGGTCGTAATATTGTAGGTGAGCGTCGCCGTCTTGTCTGGTGGTCGCCAGTTGTCAACCGCAAGCGAATTGACATCGTAAATAGCGTCCGCCTCTTTGTCCTCCGGCGTATAGTTGTCAACAATCGTGGAGTTGAGCTTGTACTCTGCCTCCGCCGATGTGTCCGGCATGGTGTAAGTGTCAATTTGACTGGTGTTAATCTCGTATTCTGCCTCTGCCGTCTTATCTGGTAACGTAAGGTTATCCAGACTTTCCGTGTTCGGCTTGTACTCGACATCTACCTCGACCTTTGCCTCACTCTCTGTCTTGAGAGCCGTCTGAATGGCTTCCGCAACGCTCTTGGCCGCCTCCGAAGCCTCCCCAGCACTCGAACTAATCTGCTCGATATATGCCGAAATGGTCTCTTTTGCGCTGGCCTGCGCCTCCTCTGACAGGTTCATGCCCTCGATTGCCGTTGACATTTCCTGCTGAATATCTCCGAGGGTGGAGGTGAAATCTGTCTGCCAGTCTGCGACTGCCTGTGAAGCCTCCTCCTGTTTTGCCTGCACCTCTCCGACGGTATTTGCCAGAGCTGCAACCGCCTCGGCGTTGCCGTTGTTGATAGCGTCCGCCATGCTGGCTGCCAGTCCTGCGGCCTCCTCGCTGCCGGACTGCGCATAGGCCATTAACGCCTCGTAGTTTTCCTGCGTAACGCCCAAATCCTCCGCCGAAACGGATTTAAGGGTCTCTACATTCGCAAGATAGGTGTCCCAATATGCAAGCTGGCTATCCATTGCCTTTTGAGCGTTGGCAACCGTCGCATTGAGGTATTCGTCCGACTTTGTGCTTGCCTCGTCGAACAATCCGAACTGGCCTTGAAAGCTCTCAAGAGCCGCTTGATAGGCTTCATCGTATGCGGTGCATAATTCCTCAACCTTAGTGCGAACTCCCTCGTATGCGTCTGACACGGCCTCTTGGTAACTGATTGTACCGTCGGACGCTGCCTCCGCCGCTTCCTTAACGCCGCCCCATTCGTCCTCAATGGCCTTGATTTTGCTCTGGGTTTCATCGAGAGCTGACTGCAGCTCCTCCTGTTTGCCGGTGACTTCCTCAAGAGCGTCCTGCGCTGCGTCGTTGGCTGCCTGCTCGTCACTCGTCCACGACCAGAACATCTTCCAGCCGGAATAATCGCCGTTTGATTTCTTCCACGATTCGTTCAGCTCATGTTGAGCGGTGCTGGCTCTCTCCTGCGCTGCCGCTACCTCGTCGGTAACTTCTGCGAGCTTGGCCTGCTCCTCTGCCTCCTGCTGTATCAGCTTCACATACTCGTTGTACTGCTCCTGCTGCTTCTGCTGTTTGGCCTGCTCCTCCGCCATATTGCGGATAGAGGCAATCGTCGAATCTTGGTTCTCAATCAAATCGGAGTAGGAAACATTCAGCCCGTCAATGCTGTCGTTAAGACCGCTGATAATGGCCTCCATTTCCTGCTGCTTCCCGGCGGTGTTATCCGTAGAGGCTGCCAGTTCGGTAAGTCTTGTGATAAGAGCGAGGTTCCCCAGCTCGTTATCCTTTACCGCCTGCGTTCCGTCGTCGATTTCCTGCATGAGTGAGTTGTGCTTCTCAATAAGTGAATCGCACTCTGAAACAAGCTGCTCCACCGACTTTCCGTTGGCCTCAAGAGAGGCTGAAAGTGTATCAATCTGATACTTGAGGCTCGAAGCCTCTGCCGACGTTTCGCCGTATGTTGCGCAAGCCTCCTCGTACTGGGCCTGCAAACTTTCCAGCTCTGCCGTCTGCTGCGCCGTTACCGCTGTCATTGACATGGTTTCGTCGTATGCGTCGTCGTAATTGCCTTTAAGGATAAGTACTGCCGCCGTGACTGCTGCTATCGCTGCTGCAACTGCCGTAATCGGCCAAATGGCTGCGCTGAGCGCTGCTCCAAAGGCTGTTGTAGCCACTGTCGCTGCTGCCGTGGCTGCGGAAACTCCCGCAAGGCCAATCGCTGCGGCTCCAAGTCCTACGCCCACCGCTGAAATCGCCCTCGTTACTGCCGGGTGTTCATTCAGAAAGTCTCCAACGGAATTTGCAATGTCCGCCAGTCCGCTTGAAGCCTTATCGAGTGTCGGCTGCAACGTCGTTGTGAATGCCGTACTGATGTTGCGGTTCGCCTGCTCCCATTTCTGGTCGAGGGTCTGCGCTGTCTCTGCCGTGCTGCTCAAGGTTCCCTTTGCAATATCGAGCGTACCTGTTAAGGTCTCCACGCTGATTGCGCCGCTTCGGATAGCATTTGCCATGTCAACTCCGGCTCTGCTGCCGAAAGTATCAATAGCAAGTGCCGTAGCGTCTGCTGCGTCCTCCATGTTGGCAATCTCTGTTATGGTATCTCTCAATGCTGTCTGAGCGTCGAGGCCGTCTGACGAGAAGTTCTTAACCGCCGTTCTCATGGCTGTAATAACTGTCGTGCTGTTCATTCCGTAAAGTTCCAAACTTGCAAGCAAGCTGATAGCATTATCAAGGGATAAGCCCATTTCCTGTAAAGAGGCCGAACCTGTGATAAGGGTGCTGCTCAAACTGTCTACGGAAATACCCGAAATCTGTCCGGCGTATGCCAGCTTATCCAGAACGCTCTCAACGTCCGTCGCTTCGACGTTCCATTTGTTCATAATCTTGGTGACGTTCTGAACCGAGCCAACAACATTTGTGCCGGTAATCTCCGCATAATCAAGGAACTGCCCTGTAACCTTTGTCAGCTCCTCTCCCGTCAGTGCCATTCGGGTGTTGATTTCTCCGATAGCTCCGGCGGTATCGTCCAGTGAACCAGATTTAGAAGCTGCATAAGCGTTCATCATACTGGTGGTAAGACCGTCCAGTGCTTCTCCGCTTGCGCCGGTTGCCTTTACAACGGTACTCTCTGCGTCGCTGAAAGCCTCTGCAAGGTCGTAAACCGAGTTGGCTATATCTTTTACCGTTGCCGTAATTCCGGCTGCTGCGAGGGCGTTTGCAACGCCTGTGATAGCCTCTGTCCCGGACTTCTCTGCGGTCTGTGCTTCCTCCGACGCTTTTTCCGTCGCCTTTGAAAGCTCCTCCGTAGCGTCGCTGGCCCTGCCATTCGCCGCCGCAAGGTTTTCCGCTGCAATTCCGGCCCGTTCCGCTGCGCTTTCCAGTTCTCCGAGGTCGGTTGTGCCTGAGGACATAACTGCGTCATACTCCGCCATAGCCGTTTCTGCTTCCTGCTGTGCTGCATTCAGCTCCGACATGGCCTCTGCTGCTTCCTCTGCTGCCTTTGCCAGCTCCGCTTTCGTCTCCGCCGAAACATTCTCACTGTCGGCAACGCTCGTCATAACGTCCGCCGCCTGCTCCATAGCCGTATTTAACTCAGCCTGTATGTCCGTGGTGGCTTCCATGCTCTTACTGAGGTTGCTCGCTGACTGGTCGCAGAGTTCAAACATTCGCTCCTGTTCTTCCAGTGCGTCCGCCGACTTGAAGCCCATTTCGACCAGCTCCTCCGTAGAGTAAACTGCCTCCAATGCGCTCTTATCGTAGTTTCCGACTGCCTCCGTCCAGTAATCGGTCTGTGAGGCTGCCTGCTCTGCTGCATTACCGTAGCCGTCCGCTGCGTCCGTGAACGATTCCGCCGCCTCTGCTGCGCTTTCCGCTGAGTTTGCCAGTGCGTCTGCCTGTCCTGCCGCCCCGGTTGCAGCGTTCCCGTAATCGTCCATAGCGGCTGCTGCGCTGTCTGTCGCCTCCTGCACATTACCGATAGAGGTTGCAACGCCGTCTACTGAGCCTGCCGCTGTTGCAACGCCGCTCTCAATACCGCTAAAAGCGTCTCCCGCTGCGCTGCCTGCGTCCTCGAACTGCTCAACCATTTCCATACCGGCCTCTGCAATTCGCTCTATCTGTGCGCTCATGTCGTCCAGCAGACTAAATCTGGCTTTTAATTCTTGCATTATCCTCACCTCCTCTGTCCTGTTTCGGGGCTAAATTTTATATTTTGATTTCTTTTGCCGCTTTTTGGGTACTTGACCCTTTTTCGCTTCCTCCCGTGGTAATATTTAAGAAAAAATGGGAGGTTTGTGCCTATGTCTATATGGTTGTGCCGTGCCGGACGCTTTGGGGAGCATGAAGCACGGTTCCTTGAAAACAATAAAATCTACTTCACGTTTGAAGAAATAGATAAACCGCTAAATTCCTTTTCCGGGAGAGCTGCAATCCAGCAGTATTTCCTCGAAAAAGTCCCAACCCTAAAAGAGCGGGCTGCCTTGAATTTCGCAAGTCAAGCTCACATTTTCAGCAGTAGAATGTCCGTCGATGATTGGGTTATCACTCCGAGTAAAAATCTGCCCGGAATACTCCATTTCGGAAAAATCGTGGGCGAATATGCCTTTGATACAGAGGTTGAGGACTGTTACCGTCACTCCCGCTCTGTCGAGTGGTTCTCTGACGTTCCGAAAAGTGTTTTCGAGCAGGATATTCAATACTCGCTCGGTGCTGCTATTACCACCTGCCAAATAAAGCAGGAGGCCCGAATAAAGAAAGCTGTTTCCCTGTTCCGTCCTGCCCCAAATAGTGAACAAAGTTTTACCCCCCCCCCGGAAAATTCCCCGTTTCGGGACATTGAGACCGAATCTCTTGACGCTATCTCCGATTTCATAATTCAGAATTTCAAGGGTGACGGCCTTGCTCACATCGTTGCTGCAATCCTCCGGGCAAAAGGTTTCGTTACCTACGTCAGTCCAAAAGGCCCCGACCACGGCGTTGACATTCTTGCCTCTGCCGGTAGTCTTGGGTTCTCCTCTCCGAAAATCTGCGTACAGGTGAAATCCACGAATGACGCTATTGACCGTATCGTTTTAGACCAGCTCATAGGCACTATGGCGAATGTCGGTGCTGAATACGGTCTCTTGGTTTCGTGGAGTGGTTTCCGCTCCTCTGTCGAGCGTGAACGTGCTATGCAATTCTTCAAGGTTCGCCTATGGTCGAAAAAGGAAATTATCGAAGAACTGCTCGCCTGCTATCCCTCTCTCGATGATGATATAAAGCAAAAAATCCCGCTGAAAAGAATATGGACGCTCGACATCGGGGACGAGTAAATTACTGTTTCGTATCTCGCCTCGTAGGGTTCCTGTCCTCCTCAAGCTCGGACGCAATATACAAGAGCTGCAGTCTCCGTGGCATGGCATAAAAATCCTCCATGCGGAGGTTATGCCGCTGCCACAAGATACTCGCCCAATATCCGTCTCCGCCGGGAGTGTTTATGAGTTTTTTGCTGCTTCAACTTCCTCGTCGTCAGTAACCTTGCTCATAAGGCCGAGGGCCTGCATAACGATACGGGAAACGTGCTGGTACTCGTCCGGCTTCGGGAATACCTTGAGAGGCATATCGGTTACGTCCACGCAGCCGTAATACTTCATAAGCTCCGGGTCTTTGAGGTCTGGGTACTGCAATGCCTCGACAATCATGTGACGGCTGGCCTTTGCGCTGTCCCTCTCGGTTTTCCAAACAATCTCGCCACCGTTTACGAGCGGATTGCCTTTCTTGTCGGTTGCCATGCTGTGACGGCGGTAATTGTCGTTAATACGGTTGATTTCCTCCTGCGAAAGCACCTTAATCTCAAACTGGATAACATTGCCGTCCTCGTCCTTGAAACTCTCCGGGCCGGGAGCGGTAACGACTTCTGCCTCAGTGCTGCGCATAAAATATTTCAAATCTTTCTTAGCCATGATGAATTTTCTCCTTTACAATGAATAAAGCCCCTCCCGGTTTCTGGCCGTCGAGGGGCTGTTTTGTTGGTTCTGGTTTTAGACCTTATACAAGGTCTTTGCCGTTGAAGTTGATAGCGTCGTCTACGACCTGTCCCTCGCTGTCAAGCGCAGTAAGAGGCAAATCGCCGGTAAGTACGCAGCCGACAACGGTTGTTACATCGGAGCCGTGAGCTGCGTAGTAGTCGCTGTTGGCATCGTTCATAATGCCCTGAATAGTAAGCTCCGGGGTTGCTCCGCTGGCTGCGTACTCCTTAATCTTGGTCTTGAGCCAGTTGTTGGAGCGGCGGCGGGTGATAGTGCCGGTAATGGCAAAGCCCAGCCAACGGCTGCTGTTGGAACGCTCGCCCAACTGCTTGCCTGTCCAAACGTCCGGCGTAAATTTGATAGTGCAGTTGACACTATCAAGGCACTCTACGCCGTCAATGAATACCTTTCCCTCTCTAAGGGAAATCGGATTTTTGTTATATTCCATATCCGCTTATCCTCCTTATCGTGTAGTGACCGTGAAGTAGATTTTCTCGGAGCTGTCAACGGGTTCGAGGCCGACGTTGAAGTAGGTCTCGTCCCCCTCGGAAAGCTCTCTGTCAACAAGAAAGTCGTTGTCGAGGTCTACGTTCTTGATAGCTCCTGCGTCTCTGAATTTCTTCAAGAGCGAGCGGCCAATGCCCTCCATGATGTCCCAGCCGTCCGGGTCGTTGTCATATTTGTTCGGAGGGAAGTTGAGCTGTAAAGCCTCTCCGAAAGTATCAAATACACGGATAACCCTGTTCTTACGGTAGGACTTGTCCTTGCCGTCCTTGAAGCTCACAAGGCTGTTGATGTCATACTCAACAACGACTTTGCTCTCCTCGCTTACGGAGAAGAAAAACTCGCCGTTCTTGATAGCCGCTACTGCTTCCTCGTGAGTTTTTGCACCCACGACAGCGGTTGCGCCGTCGTACTCGACGTAGGTGTTGCTCTGTGTATTCTTTGCTGCTGCCGTCGCTGCTGCAACCCAAGCGCAAGCCTCCTCCGCTGTGAGGTCAACGCCGTCAACCGTTACGCCGTTGGTAACATTGATAACGCCCTCATAATCGCCAGAGGTCGTATTCGGCATAGCAATCTGAACACCCTTTCCGATGTTCTCACGAATGTACTTGATTTTGGTCTTGGCTGCTGCCTGCAGAGCTGCTTCCGTGAACGGGAAGCCCATGCAGTTGAACTTCACGCCCTCGCTTGCGTCAAGGAACGCCGTTACATCGGAGTTCTGCACGGTTACGTCGGTTCCGCCGGTAAGGTTCGCCCCGGCATTCTTAACCAGTGCGCCGGTACCGCTGAATGTGATATACTCGCAATCCTGCGCTACAAGTTCCTCTACGGTCTTGAGGCCGGTGTACTCCGCTACCTTGCTGCCTGCGAGGTTTACCTGTACGTCAAAGCCCTCTACCGGGTTCTCGGAAACGGTAAAGCTGAACTTATTGCCTCTTGTGCCGGGATATTTTGCTTTCGCAGTAATCGGCGCAGCGGTTACTTTCGCTTCGGTTCCGCCGTTCACACGGTAAACAATGACCGTTGCTGCTTTCTTGAATGCCTCACGGATAAGCAACATCTGGCGATTGTCGTCGCTGTCGTAAATGCTGTAACCCAGCTTCGCATACGCAGCGTCCGGGGCTGCTGCCGTAAGGGTGATAAACTCCCCTTTCGGGCCGTAATTGTGGTTCTTGAGCGGGATAATGACGATACCACGGTCACTGCCGCCTACGGTGTCGTGCTTGCCGCTCTGGAAGTTGATATAAGTACCCGGACGCTCTTTACCAACCTGCTTGTCGAATGTTCCTCCTGCCATTTACTTAACCTCCTGTCCGCACCATTTTTTGATGTGCGCTTTCATTTCTTCGACGGTGTACTCTCCCGTCATGCCCTGCGTCGCCCCTGCAAAGGTGCAAGAGGAAACGCCAAAAAGCTGCCTGCAATGCGCAGCCAGTTTCTCCACCGGGAACTTTGGAGCTACCGCTTTTTCGGTGGTTTTCTCCTCGGTTACTCCGGCTGTCGTGTCTTTCTGTGCCATAAAAGCTCCTCCTTATGGTTTGCCGGGTAGTGTCCCGGCGTTTTGTGGCGGTGTCGGGTACATGGTCTTGCAATGCGTGATAGCCTCTGCAAAGGCCGCCGGTATTACTCTCTCGATGTAAATATCCGGGTTCTTCCAGCCCTCCACCTCAAACGTCTGCATTTTTGTCGCCTCGGTCATGTCATACGGCCTGCGGCTCCTCCAATTCAGCGTAAGTTGTGCGGCCCCGTCGTCCAAAATCTTGAGCGAGGGGTCGTCTATTCGCAGTTTCCCTCCTGTCGGCTCTCCCGTTTCCGTTATGAGCGGTATGAGGTTCCTGCTGCCCTTAATCGCCGTAAGAACTGAAAGCCCAAGAGCATACGCCTCCTGCGCCGTATGGTGGAAAAACATGATATACCATGCGTAGTCCATAGAATACGTCCGTAGCGTTTCTCCTCCTGTCATAATCTCCGGCGTAGGAAAATATGTCGCTGGTACGCAGAAGTTCTCCTGCACGTTCCAGTAGTACGGCGACGGGTTTCCTGCTCTGTCGAGCGTGAATTTGATAATGCTTGCTAATTCCTGCTCAAGCACTTTCCCGCCTCCTATCAGCCGCCAAGATACTTGTCGAGCCATTCTTCCAGCTTGACCTCAAGGCTGGCTTGAAAAATTTTGTTGTAGATACGGATTGCGCTGTCAAAGTATGGATTGCCTTTTACCCACTTCTGTTTCAGCAACATACCTGTCTTTGCTGCCGGGTCGTATATGAAGCGGTCTCCCTCCCAGTAGCCGGGAACCCACCGCTGCGCTACGCCCTTGCTGTTCGTCCAGTGTCCGTCGTGAACGTATGTCGCATACTCCACGTTGGTTCCGACTTCCAGCGTCAGCCCTCCGTCGGCAATCTCCCAAATGTTGCCTGCGCTGCCTTTTTCAAAGCTGGCGAGCAACAACCTTGTGTCGATTACCTTGCGGCGCACGATTTCGTCCTGCACAACCCGCAAAAAATCAAAGCCTATCGTATCTACATACTCGATAAGCTCCTCTTTGAATTGCCCTTTCGCAAACTGCTCCATTTTCCCGAAAAACTCTTTGAACTCTGTCATGTCGATGTCTACCCTGCTCATAACATCTTCTCCTCCCCAATCTTCTTGATATAGGCGAATAGGTGATGTCCTCTTACATCGACGGGCTGCTCTGCCGTGTACTCAAGCCCGGTTTTGCAGTCCACAATCTTGTCGTTTAGGCGAATGTCTGCCCCGATTGGAAGTGTGAGCTTTATCTTTGCGTCCATGATGTTTACCGGCTGCGTCTGCGTGATAGTGACGCTCTGTGAGCGTACTCCGAAGTGGCACTCCTGCTCCGCAACGTCCGGCTCCTCCGGGTAATAAAAAGAGGGAGAGGCAGGCAACCCGTAACCGGGTGATTTCTGCTCCTCCCTTGCGTGATAAATATTGCAGGTGTGGTTCAAAAGGTTCTCTAAACTCATTCAACACCTCCCTACAATTTCCTCATGCGAAGTGTTACGCCGTTTCTCGGCTCCGTGATAACAAAGTCGTCCAGCAGGGCGGCGAGGTCTAACGCCTCTACGCTTATCTGCGTGGACTCTGCGGTGTAGCTGTAATCGTCGAATGTCTCCGACTTTACCTCTTTGGCTGCGACAATGGCATTGTGAGCGTAAGCCTCCGCCAGTATAAGAACTGCCGTCTTGACCGCCTGCGGAACTTCCTCCATGTCCTTGAATGAATTGTGCGTATATGTGATGATATACTGCTCCGCTCTCGCAATATCCACCGTGAGCCTTGCGTCGCTGCGCTTCTGAACCGCTGGTATCTCGGAATATTCCCTTACCTCGTCTGGTGTAACCCACGGTCTGTCTGCCATGCCTGCACCTCCTGTTACTGCTCCTGCAGCTCAATCATGGTCGGGCTGCCTGCGTCCTCGCCGTAGTCAACCTCGTTTTCATCGTCCACCGGCTCTCCCGGTTCAACTTCAACGGCTGCGATAGCGTCCACAAGGTCGGCTTTCTTCTTAATGCCGGTAATGTCGATACCCATGTCAGCCGCCAGTTTCTTGAGGTCGTCAAACTTCATTTCGTCGAGCTGCGCCTTATCGAGGTGGTACTTGGCCTCCTGCTGCTCCTCCTCTGCCTCGCTCTCAACCAGTGTGAAATAGCCGGAGGCTACTGCGTCGTCCGCAATAGCCTTATCCTCCGTAAAGGTGTCCGGGTTCTTCTGTGTTGCGCTTACGAGGCCGCTGTAAGAGAGGGCTTTAATAAGTCTCAAATGATACATAGGCCAGCCCTCCTTATTTCAGCTTAATCATGGCAGTAGCGTCCAGCTCCTCGATAATCGGGTCGTAGTCCAAATGGGTAACGTAGAAACGCTTATCCTGCATGATTGCTTCCTTGCCCTCTGTGGTCTTGCGAATCTTCACATCGTAAGTGTTTACGACGATAAGGTTCTTCGGGTCGGTAAGCAGAATGCGGTCATCGGAAAGAGACGGGCATTCAACAGTCGGAATACGGGCCGGGCTGTTGTAAACACTCTCCGGCACTGCGCCGCCTGCATTGACAACCTTGTTAAGCAGGAACAGCTCCCACTCCTGCGCTCTCTTAGGAGACATGAGCCAGCGGAGCTTGCCGTTGTTGTACTTGTTCGGAATGGAGCCAAGTGCCTTGTAGAACATATCGAGGCTCATATCGCTCTGAGTGGAAACATCAAGAACGTGGCCGCCGTTGCCAATCTGCTTGAGCCAGCCGTCGTTGATTTTAAGGAAATCAACATCACCGGCCTCGCCGATTTCTCTTACGTCCCCGTCATTCCATGCGCCTGCTGCGTGTGCTTTCTGGAACTCATAGACGCTGCCGTTGTAAGTTACAGTGTCACCGGCCTTGTAAGTCTCCGTAGTGGAGAACGCCTTTGCCGTGCCGGTACCCTCGTTGCCGTTGAGGTACAAGTCCTCAAGGTCAACACCGAGCTGTGCGGTCATAAGGTCGGTGATAATCTTTTCGAGGTTCTGGCCCTCGATGTTCTCACGCAGGCTCTCCTCAGTGATTTCCCACGGCAAACGAATAGCGGTAGTCGCATATTCAATCTGGGAAGTGTTTACGCCTGCACGATAGCCGTCGTCTGCGTTCTCTGTCTTTTTACGGACAATACGGCTGGCAATACCAATCTTGTCGATTTCGCCAGTCTTTGCAGTACGCTGCTCATGGCGGATAAGGCCGCCGAGGTTGGTAGCATCGAAAGTCTGCTGAATGAACTTTCGGGCCTGTTCCGGGTTAAGCAGCCCGGAAGTGAGCGAACCAGTGGAAATGGCCGCTTTTCTGATGATTGTGCTGTTGCTGTTCATATTCTGTTTTTCCTCCTTGTGTTGTATTAGAGAATGCCGTGCAGGTAATGTTCCTCACCTGCGGACTTCTGTACGCTTCCGTCACCGTTGAAATTGCTCGGAAGTCCTCTGCTTTTCAGAACAGAGGCGGTAGCGTTCTCAACCGCTTTGGTAATCATGTTCTGCACCTGCTCGGTAGTAACATGAGGCTCCTCCTGCGGCTTGAGAGCCTTTTCTACGGCTGCCTGTACCATTGCGTCGATACTCTCCGGGGTAAGCTCCTCGGACTTCTCAACGCCTGCAGCCTGCGCCTGTGCTGCGGCCTCGCCCTTGTCGTCCACCTCGCCTGCGCCCATAGCCTTTGCGATAGCAGCCTCAAGGGACTTTGTAACAATCGCTTCAACTTCCTGTTTAGTCACTTCTTTGTCCTCCTCGTCTTTCTTTTTGGTTTTGTCGTCCGCTGCCCCGGTCTCGTCCTCTTTGGATTTATTCTTTTCATCGTCCGGGTTCTCCTCCGGGTCGTCGAACTCTTTAAGGAATGTGCCGAGGCTTTCATAAATGCCCGACAAGGTATCCTTGTTCTTGGTGCTCATTTTCTTACCGGCCTTTTCAATCCCCTCCGGGCGGTCAGCTTCAATGGCTTTCGTGATACTTTCTTTCCCGGTAAGAATGCTGGTGATGATAGAAACAAAATCCTCAAGGCACTCACGCACCTTGTCCTCGTTCGCTTCATACTGCCAGCGTCCCGTAATCGGGTCATACTTGTATAAAATCTCCTCAAGGGAGTTAAAGGCGTTCCAAAAAAGACTGCCCTTGCTGCGCTCCTCGTAAAGCTCCGCCATAGCACCCTTTTCCACGACATTGACACCCAATGCCGCCGCCAACTGTTTCAACAGCCCTTTTTTCGAGCTGCCTGCTGCCTGCTTTGTCACTTCGTCCAACTCAACGTCCTCCTCACTGTAATTTCCAACGCCGCCCATGCTAAAGCCTGTGATGTCGCCCTTTTCAATGGCTTCCCACACGCTCTCGTCCGTTACCTCAACGGTCATAAGCCATGTTCCCTTTCGGATTGTCTCGCCGTCGATTTCAAAATCCGCTTTCGCAATCCAGTTCTCAACGACGGTTGCTCCGTCCAAAACATCAAAACTGTGCTGCAAGTCCACCTTGTCGCCGTTCTTTGCAAACCAGTACGCCGCTTTGGTGATTTCCTCCTCGGTCATGTAGTTGCCGTGGCTGTCCTCCTCCATAGGTTCGTACACAATGCCGGTAACATAGTGGCTCTCAGCGTCCGCCTTGATAATTCTGCCGTAGGTCGTAAACGACGCTTTCCCGTCGTCCGCTTTCTTCAAAAGGAACTGACGCTTATTGGCTGCCTTGTCTACCAGTGAAACAAAACTGATTTTAGCGTCCGTGATTTCGTAGGCTTTCTTTAAGCCCTTTTTCATGCCCTTTTCACCTCCTTTCAAAGGCTCTGAAAATATAAAAAGCAGCGTCACCGCTGCCTCTTATCGTGTAAAGCTCTGAACGGCTCTGAAACGCCGTTATTTGTTCAGACGGTAATTTCCCCGCCCGTATCGTTTTGAAAGCTCCTGCGCCGTCTGAGAAAGCAAGAGTGCTATTCCTCCTCTATCCCAGCTTTCGCCTTGTTTCTCTCGTCCAGCTCTCGCTCCCAGTCGTCGTCCATTTCGTCAATGGCTTCCTGCTGCAATGCCTGTCGCTCCTCAAGGGAAAGACCGAGGATTTCCTCACTGACTACCGGCTGGCAAATGCAATGGCAGTTGATACTCTCCTCCGGCGGTAACGACGGGTCACGAGGGTACATACACTCGTATGTGCCTCCGTCTGCGCCTATCAGCTCGAAAGGCTCATTTACAGGAACCCTCTGGCCGTCCATATCAACATGGTTCTGTCGGGGTTCGTTCCTGTATTCCCCGGTGTGCTTCCACATCTTCTCCTCAACCGCCGGGGACTGCATGAATGCTTCCTGCTGTGCTACGCTGTGCGCCCTCAAAACCTCCGTGACCGATACCCTGCGAGCCTTGTAATACTCGTCCCGTATTCCACTGTCGAGAATGGCACGGGTAAAGGTCGCAATGCTGTCGCCGTTCTCAAGCCCCTTTTTGAGTATGGTCTCAATTTCCTTATGGCTGTTGAGCTTCATAATCTCTCCGAGGTCGCTGCTCCAACGCTCTATCCATGCTGTCGTGCGCTTCGATACCTGCGTCAGCTTCAATCCTCTGTCCGTCTGCTTGATGTACGCCTCAACAAATTCCGGCATGAACTTGTCGAACTGCTCTTTGAACACCTCAACGAGTTTTGCCTTTACTCCGTCGTTCAGCTTCACTTTCGGCCAGATGTCCGCTGCAAAGGCTTCGAGGTCTACCGCCTTTTCTGCCTCCCGGACGATGTAATCTGTCTCGTCCAGAAGTGCGTCCGAAACGCCGTCCTCCATATCCTCAATGTACTTGACGGTCTTTTTCGCTTTGGTATAGCCCTCCGCCTTGAGAGCGTCGGAGAGGTCGTCGTCTGCCTTTTCGATATATGCGTCAATGGCTTTAATCAGCGGGCCGCATTTCAAACACATATCAGCTCGCCTCCTTATCCATTTGCTTCAAAAGGCTCTTAACCTCTTTCATCACGGCAACAACAGTGTCGTCGTGGTTCCCGGCTGCTTTCTCAATCTGCTTTTGCAGGCTCATGGTAAGCTGTCCGAGGTCAAATCCCATGCCGCTGCTCTGCGACTTGTTATAAGACAACGGAATGTCGCCCCATGCTGCCTCGTCCGGGTTCTCCGGGTAGTCCTCGCTGTCCTCTCCCAGTGCCTTGTAAATAATTCTCTTTGCAAGGTTCGGGGTAAGACCTCCGGCGTTGTTGCCGACGGTAAGCAGTTTGTAGAGGTCGTCCGGGTTGCTGATGTCCGGCTCAAGGAAATAAGCCTCAACGTACTGGAACTTATACCCGTTCAGCAGGCGGTTGTTAATCGCCCATGCGAGGCTCTTACGCTCCGGCTGGAACACCTGCTCCTCTGTGACCTCCTGCGCCGTCTGTGCTGTCGCTCTGTTGAAGTCCGTCGTATAGCCAACATAAAGGTCTGGCAACTGGAAAGAGGACTGCACCTTGCGGCGGTTGTTATCGAGGTAATCTTGGAAAAGCTCGTCTTTCTGTAAGATGTTCGCAAGGTCTTTCACTTCGATTTCCGGCTTTTCCTGCTGGTCGAAATCTGTTCGCCCGTCGCTGCTCTCCGTCTCAAGGATAATAAAGGCGTGTTGACCGGCCTCTCCCTTGATGTCGTTCATGTACTGCTGCAGCTTGTCAAAACTCTCGTCCGTCAGTGTTCCGCCCTTAATCATAATCATAAGAGGCGTATGCCTGCCGTTCTCGAAGTAGTTGTTATTGAGGTTTTCTGCTTTCCTGCTGCCGTCTACGCCGAGCGTCTGGCCTATCCAGCGTACCTCGCCGTATGGTTCCGTGCCAATGGTAAACTCCATAATCTCGTTGGCCTGATATTGCAGGTCGAGGGTTTCTCCCTCCTCAAGGTACTTACCGTCTCTCCTATCCATAATTCGAGGGTCGCCAAATTCCTTGAAGTAGACCGTTTTACCTCCGACTTCCTGCTTGTATTTGCAAAAGCGTTTCTTACGCTCAAGCTCTTTCCCGTGGTGGTAGTACATCGAGCCAATGTACGGCTCAAGAGGCTTTGTCTTGTAAACAGAGGGCGTGTCTTTAATGAACTCAATCTGAACCACGTCCCCGGCAACGTCCCGGATAACCTCAATGTAGGCGGCTCCGTAGGTCTCCCTCGCCTCGATGATGTCCTCGAACACCTCTTTGGTGTCCTGCTCAATATTCAGCAGCTCG
Source organism: Clostridiaceae bacterium Marseille-Q4143 (assembly GCA_018228645.1). GTDB lineage: Bacteria > Bacillota > Clostridia > Lachnospirales > Lachnospiraceae > Hominiventricola > Hominiventricola filiformis. The sequence goes on along the minus strand of CP073693.1, from coordinate 1,034,852 downwards.
ATAATCTCCTCCGCCCTGCTGTACTCTGCCGCCATTTCCGGGGTTTCCTCTATGTCGTCAACATATCTCACGCCGATACCGAAACCGGCGATATTGTTCTTGTACGCTCTGATACACTGAGGGAGAATGGTGCTGTGCTTCACAAGGGTTCTCAGCCCTATGCGGTCATTCATCGGCATTATCCAGTCCCCGGCGTTGAATGCGTCCTCCGGCGTAACCTGTACTGATACGTCCGCCTTTGTGACCGGGGCCTGCTGCTTATGCTCTTTGATAATGCGGGCCTCCATTCTCTGTTTGCTCTTAGCCATGTTTTCTCACCTCCCTGTTCTTTTTTGGTGGCTTCACTGGTAAACATAAAAGAAGAACGCAGTCGGCCTCGTCCGGGCTTGGCTGCCCTCGCTTTTTAACTGCGTCCTTACTCTCAATTTTTATCTTGCTGGCCTCTGTCAGCTCATACTTCCTGCCAGAAAGCTGCGCTACGAGGTCGTTGTCGTCCGGCAATATCAGTTCTACCGGCTTCCTGCTGCCGTCGTCGTCATAGGACTGCAACAGCTTCTTTACGACGGACATCATAAATGTGGTGCTGTCATGGAAATACTTGTGCTTTATCCTCTGGCCGAACTTGACCGGGTAAACCTCAAGCCACCAGAACCGCTCCGGGTTGTGCCTCTTTATCTGGCGCAAGCGGTCTACCACGCCACCACCAACGCCGCCGTCGTCTATCTTCACCGGGATAGGGTCTGTCAGCTTGTATCGCTGCACCAGCTCCTCCCCAAGCATAACGATGTCGTCCGCCGTTTTCATGGTGTCCTGTCCCTGCCGTTTCTTGTAGAACGTGACTTTTTCATCGACCTTGTAGCCGATTACTGTCTTATCGTCTCCGAAACGGGCAACGTCGCACCCGATATGAACCAAATCCGGGTGTTTTCGGGGAGAAAACTCCGTCATAATGGAATTTTCTACGAGTGAAAGTGGAATATAAATGTCGTCCTCCTGCAATGGGAACTCTCCGGCCACTCGCACTCGGAATACGTCGCTGTCCTCCCCGTACATATTGATGATTGTCTGAACAAAATCCTGCGATACTCTGCTGCTGTTTCGTCCGTCGATGTGGAACGCCGCATAGCTCGCTCTGTTCTTTGTGTGGCTCTCATAAAAGAAGCCCGACAACTGCGTCGGGTTCCCACACATCAAAAGCCTTGCGCCCGGTGTTGACAACGCACCGAGTACCGGCTCAAATATACTGTCGTCTACGCCGCTGGCCTCGTCTATGATATACAGAACGTCGTCTGCATGAAATCCTTGCAGAGCGTCCGGCTTGCTGGCTGTTCGGGCTACTGCGAACCATTCCTCCGGGTAGCCTCTCATGTAGACCTTTTCCTTTGTCCATATCAGCTCATTGGATAGGGCTTTGTTGTGCCTCAACCACTTGCTGACCTCCGCCCAAAGAATATCGAATAACTGGTGCTGCGTCGGTGCTGTGCATGGTATCTTCGGGAATGGCCTCGTAACCATAAACCAAATAACCACCCACGCTTCAACCGTACTTTTTCCTACGCCGTGGCCGCTTCTTACGGTTGTGAGCTGGTTCTTTCCAACGCTGCGGAGTATCTTTGCTTGTTGTGCGTCGGGTTTCGCCCCGATAACGTCCTCGACAAACTCTACCGGGTGGTCGGCATAATACAAAATAGCCTCGCTGTCAAGCATCGTCCTCCGCCTCCTTTCGCTTCTTGTATGCCGCTATAATACTGTCAGCAAGCGTGTCGGAGTTGCTGCTCTCCTGTGTGCTGTCCTCCTCCAATGTTCTGTTGAGCCTTTCGAGGTCTGTTGCCATTTTGATAAATTCCTTAATGTCTTTGGCGGACATTTCCTCGGCTGATAAGTGTCCCAACGCTTCAAGGGCTTTCTTTTGGAGTTGCATTGCTATCCCGATATGGCGGTCTACCATTGCTTTGCGGTCTTTTACGGCTTTGGTGTGAGCCTCTTTTTCCAGCTCATTGTCATAGGCTCGGACACGCTCCGCCCAGTCCCATGTGTTTTTCCAACGTCGAATTAAAGTACCACTTTTTTGCAACTTTTCCGCAACGGCTGTCAGCGTCCGCTTTTCTCCCATATCCCGGTAAGTAACGAATGCCTCAAATGCCTTTTCGCTTTCGCCCTTTTGACGTTCCCACGGCTTATCAGTCCATTTTGGCATTGTCCTCCTCTCCTTTACTGGCAGCCTATTCTTCTAAGCCAAAGAGCCGTTTATAATAGTCCGTCTTGTTTCCAAGTTCCTCCTGCATGAGGCCGTAGAAAGACTGGCTATTGATTTTCTTGTTGATACCGGCAATCTGGTTAAGGCTCTGGAAGCACCCACCTGTCCCGATTTGCTTCATGGTCTCGGTTGGCTCCGGGTTCTTCCCGTTCAGAAGCATACAGAGGTTGTAGTCGTTGCCCTTAAATCCCTCAAGGCCGTCAATGCCGCAACAACACATACTGTCGCCCATTGCTCTTAGGCGGTTCTCTCCGGCGTAAAACTTCAACCCGTGTCGGTGCGCCTCTGCTCGAATGCTCTCGAACTGCGGTCTAAGGACGCTCAACGGGTAACAGTTGTCTCCGCCGATTTTCACCATGCCTTTCTTGCCCTTGTAGAACTTCATGCCCTCAACGACAATGCCGTAAACGCCTGCGGCTGCCAGTCTCGGAATGTTCTTCATAACGTCTCTGAAAACTTCCGGCATATACGGCTGTATTCTGACAATAACCCTCTGCACCCGTCCGGCAAGGGTCTCGACCATTTTCAAACGCTCCTCATACGGCGGCGTTCCGGGTTCCAGTTGGTCGTATTTGCTGCATACCATAGAAACCTGCACCACGCAGTTGCATTTCGCCAGCAGGTCAAGGTATTCCGGCTCCGCTGCGAGCCTGCCCTTTGTACTCACGACGAATGGGTACTGCGTCTCTGCCAGCAGTTTCAAACACTCGTAGCTGGCTCTGATGTTCTTTTCAATCGGCTGGAATGGGTCGCTCATTCCGCCCCAATGGATAGGAATATTCCAGTCGCACCATGCCGTCTCTCGACCTCTCTTGCCCTCAATAAAAGAGCGCAGGGCCTCTACGGTCTCGTCCCTCTGGATTTTGGCGATATTCGCCTTTTTCTGCACGAAGCAGTATTTACACCCGTGGCTGCACCCTTTGTAGGTGTCGAAGCGTACCGGGAGATTGCATAAAATAACCTGTGTTCCGCATTTACAACCCATGCTAAATTTCCCCCTTTGCTTTCTGAATAATCAGCTCCACAAGTGCCTCTTTGCCGAAGTCTTTCACATAGGCTTTGAGGTCTGCTTGGTCTGCCTTGTCGAATGTGAGGCTGATGTTAAACAGCTCCTCAATGCTTTTCAGCTCCTCGTCCACGGTATCTCCGTCGATAAGACCGTCAATGTCATTTGTGAGGCTGTCAATTTCCTGCTGCGTAAATCCCGTGAGGGTCGCTTCCTCTCCCAGCTCTGTAAGCAGCTCCGCCAGTTTCTCATTGTCCCAGCCGCCCTCTACTTTGTTCAGTGCGACGTTGAGCTGGCGTTCCTGCGTCTCGTCGAGGTCAACCACAGATACGTCTACCTCTGTTTCTCCCTCATTCTCAAGCACGGTCAATCGCTGGTGGCCGCCTACTACCCGGTTCGTCCTCTCATTCCAGATTACCGGGATAATCATGCCGTAGGTCTTAACACTCCTGCGCAGGTTCTCGTACTCCATGTCTCCGGGGATAAGGTCGATACGAGGGTTGTACGTCGCTCTTTCCATGTCGGAAATCTTTTTTCTTACAATCTGCATTACGCACCCTCCTTTACCTTGTTGATAATCGCCGTTGCAAGCTCCTCTTTCGCATTGGCGGTGTTCTTGACATAGTTTTCTACGGTTTCCCTTGCGCCTGCCGGGAGGCTGAACGTCATAACAAAGGTACTGCGCTCCTTGTCGTCCCCGTAGTCTGAAAAATCTTCCTCCATGAGGTCTTTAATGTGGTCGTACTGCATGAGTAGCCCCTGCAGCTCCCAGTCCTCATAGCCAGTCAGCTCTAAGTCCCCGGTTTCCTCAAGCTCCTGCAAAAGGTCTGTCAGCTTTCCAATGTCCCAGCGTCCCTTTACCTTGTTGAGCAGCACATTGAGGATTTTCTCGTCCTTTTCTTCGAGGTCTACCACTACGCACTCGATTTCCTCTACTCCCTGTTCGAGCAGAACTTTGAGCCTCTGGTGGCCTCCGACGACGGTTCCTGTTCTTTCATTCCAGATAATAGGCTCTACATAGCCGAACTCCTCAATGGAACGGCGGAGCTTCTGGTACTCTGCGTCCTCCGGCTGTAAATCCTTTCTCGGATTGTACGCTGCTGCCTTTAATTCTGTTGCTTTTAGCGTCCTTATATTCACGCTCTCACTCCTTTCCGTCCCGTTTTGGGTCATTTATCCACAAAAAAATGCACAGCCTGTGGATAACTCCGCCAAACTGCGCATTTATATTTGTTCGTACTTTAACTCGATAATGATAGCATATTTCGTTATGGAGCGTCAATGACAGCTTTGTGACATTCACCTCTCAAAAGCGGTCTATACCGCCAATTCCGAATAAAAGGGCTGTCATATCCGCTGCGCAAATATCCACATCACGGTACACGGTTCTCCTGTCGATTTGCTCCTGCTTCGCAATCTCCTCCGCTGTGGTGTAGTCCTCTGCGATATAAAGGCTCTCCAACACTCGCCAGTGTCTTGCGTCGTCGGCCCTGCTGGAACGCTCGCACATAATCTTGTAACATTCCAGCATTTTATTTACATGGGTCATAATAATTCTGGTGGCGATATAATTCTTCTGAATACTCTCTACGAATATCTCCTTGTCTGCCGGGCGGCCCATGTTCTGCATGATTTCCTCAAAATTCTCGTCCGCTTCCTCTGCGCCGTCGGTACTGAATACGGCGTTTTTGTAATACTCATTGAGACGGCGGTAATTTCTCAACAGCAGTTTCGTGTTGTGGTACTTATAATCGTACTGCTGCTTTCTGAATTTCTGCTTTTCTCTCTCCACGGCCTTTACCGCCGCTGCTGCTCCGACCTCTGCTCCGGCGGCGGCCCCGATTGTCACTCCGAGGTTTACCGCTGCCTGCAGCTTCTCGTCAATGCCTTTCATGCAGGCTTCTGTTGTCGCCATTACAGCGGCTTCAATGAGTGCCTGTATCTCTGTTTTCTTCTTCATGGATAGCTCCCTCCTTTTATTTTCTCCGGGAGTTCGCCTCCCTGTTTTCTGTTACAAAAATTGAAGCACACCGCCCACATAGCGGATTTTGTACTCCTGTACGTCCTCCGGCGTTATGTACTTCCTGCCGTAGTGGTCTTTCATGTCTCTAAAAACCGCCCACGGTATCTTGAAATACTGCTCAAACCCAAAGGAAACCATAACGAAGCACTCCGCTCCCAGTTTCTCATGTCGGTTGAGCTGCTTTTCCTGCTCCTCGCTTATCACGCTGCGCTGCATTCTGTCGCCGTCCGTGTGCTTGGCCTCGAATACGATAGCTTTTCCGCCCTTGAGGGTTCCTTTGTAATCTGGCTGCGCCTGTTTGGTGTAGCAGGCGAGGAACTGGCCTCTGCTGTTTGGTCTGCCTAATGGCTTCATCGGCTCTGGGGTCTTTGTGATTTCTGCTTGTTCATGGAGGCGGTAGTGCCTGCAAGCTGCTTCCAGCATATTCTCCCAATATTCCCCGGCCACCCTGCTTCTCCTTCCGGTCATAACCGCTTTGTAGTGTCTATCGTCCATTAAATCAGCCCCTTTTCCGTCGCAAACTGCGTAATCTTGTAGGCTGTCGCTCCCTTAATACCCTTGCACTCACCGTCTGAAAGCGCAGAGAGCAGCTTTTCTATTGCCGATGTATTCTCGTTAGGGTCTGCTGTTTCCGGCTCGTCCTGCGCCTCGTGAGAGGACGAGAGGCTTACCTCCGGCTCCGCCGCTCTATGAAACTCCTCTACGAGCTGCCTGTCGGTCATTTTTCTAAGGCGTACCGCTTCCTCGTGGATTGCCTTTTCCTCTGCTGTTCTGTTTCTCTTTTTACTCATGTTTCTCCTCCTGCTCCTTAACGTGTTTTAACGCCTCCATGTACGGCATTGCGTACATCAGTGACATTGTTCCGCCGCAATTCTTACAACGACATCTAATCGCCATAGGCAGCATTGGAACAATCACGCCGAATTTCTCCTGTATTTCTCTCTCCCGCTCAATCGCTCCCTTGTAGTCGAATGAATGGAGTTTGCAGCTCGATATACGAGCCTCGTTTCTCTTCCAATCCATTTTATTTTGCCTCCAAAATCTTCTTAACCTCTCTGAGCTGCTGTACCGTGTACTTTTCCATACTTGAATGCTGGGTTGCTTTTGAAATCCAGTCTTTCAGCATATCTTTTTCAATATCCTCGATAGCTGCCTGCTGTGTTGGAAACAATCTGCGCCCGGTGTTGTAATAGTCGGTCTCACTGAGGTAATCGTCGTCGCCTCTCAAATTGTAAAAATCCGATGTGATACTGTCACTTTCCTGTTTCGCTGTCTTTACATACTTTCTGCCAACCGATACAACAATGCACTGTGAAACAAAATGCTCCTGCGTTCTGCCTCTCTTTCTGGTTAAGATGTAGGCTGTCTGGCCCGGTTTGAAATCCTTTACTGATACCATGTCTTTCCTCCCTACTTTCCGATGTACGCCTGCCCTTTCAATTTGATTTTATGAAATGGGCTATCCAGTCGTCGGTTAAATTCCTCCGCTATCTCCGTGTCGGAAAATTCGCTGAGTTTGGTTCCGTACTTCATGGTGTGAAATTCATCGTCGCTAAGTCCCTCGAAATACGGTATGCTCTCCTCGCAAATTATTTTGGTTTCCGGGTAGCTCTTACGCTGCTTGAACTTCTCCCAGTCATTCTTGAAAAATGCGCCGGTTACTCTGGCTTTCTGTCCCCAGCAGTCCGTGTCGATTGTCACACGCACAACCCGCTTGAGTTCCTGTTCTGAAACAATCCCGGTTATACAAACGTCTAATATATCCATGCTGTCTCCTTACGCAAACGGCCCTTGAGTTTTGCTGTCTGCAAATTCTACTCGGTCTGCGACAACTTCCGTTATCTTTCGGCTCTTTCCGTCGTTGTCGTTGTAGTTTCTGGTTCTGATTTCTCCTCGGACAACAATCTTGCTGCCTTTTCTCATATACTCGTTGAGAAACAATGCCGTCTTATCCCATGCAACGATAGTCGGGAAGTCCGCCGTGTCGTCCTTGCTGGCTCTGTCTACTGCGAGGTTGAAATTCGTGCATGGCGTTCCCTGTTGCGTATATCTCAGCTCAATATCAGCCGTGAGCCTCCCGGTTAAAATTACTACATTCATGTTCTGCTCCTCCTGTTCTGAGCTGGTATTTTCAGTACCTGTCCCGGAAATATTAAATCCGGGTTCTTTATTCGATTTGCCCTTACAATTTTGTAATAGTCCCAGCCGCTCCCGTAAAATTCTCTCGATATGGCAAATAAACTGTCGCCCTTTTGAACCGTGTATTTACCGTCTATCAGTTGTCTTTTCGCTCTTTCTGGCTGTTTCTGGTTGTCCGGGCCACTTGGTGGCTGCTGGCCGTAATATGAATATTCTGCGACAGAGCCGCAATAATCGCAGGCTTTTCCGACGACTACCTCCGCTCCACAAAATTTACACTTCATGTTGCAGCCCTCGCCCCCTATCCCGTGCTGCAGAGCGGAACATCATCAAAAGCATTTCTGATACTGGCCGCTCTCGGTCTTTTCTTTTCGCCTTTCTTACAGAGCGAAGCTCCGAACCGTCCGGGCAATACACTCCTACTGCGTATGGAATTTCCAAACTGACCGTCGCATAAACTTCCTCCGGCATAATGTAATAATTGAAATCGCCTATGAAGTTGTGACCGTTCTTTGAATGGAAATCCTCAACCGAGGACTTTACCTCGTAACAGTAGAAGTCTCCCTTTTCAATCCCTCCAACCGTGTTGTTTACCGGCTTGAACTTCATGTAGTCAACCCGTATGGCGTGGCTGCTCGAATAATCGAATGTAACCTCTCTCGCCCAATATATTCGAGGGTCGTTGTATGGGTTTATGAGCTTCTCTGTCATTTCCGAAAGGGCTTTTGTTATCTCTCCTCTTTTCACTCCGGCCCTCCTATCTGTACTCTTTCCCGGTTGCTTTGTCCTTGAGGGTGATACGCCCCACAACCTCGAACCCGGCTAACTCTGCTGTCTGCTTCAAAATCGGGATAAGGTTGCTGATTACAGCCATGCGGGCTGCTTCTCTCCGGCGTTCCTTTTCTCTAATGTTGTTCCATGCTCCTCCGGCGGTAGGGTCGGCGTAACCCTCCGCATTTTTATCCATTCTATCGGTTGCCAATCTTCTCCGCCTCCTCTCTGACCGGGCAAGTGTCACAGCTTCCCTGCCCGCCAACATAAATGCAGTTGCAGTTCGTCAGCGCACAGGTGTACGTCTTTTCCTTTTCCTCTTTTTCTTCCTCCGGGTCTGGTGCTGATGAAAAAATGAATAAAAGAACCATTCCAACAAACCCAAGCGAGCAAAGTCCTCCGATACCTGCCAAAATATAAATCGCTACCATGCTGCACCTCCCTTATGTCGCTGGCTGCAATACCTCCTGCGCTGCTTCTGAGCCGTTTTCTCCCTCGGTATTTGCAAGCCTCTTTATCTGTCGGTCTACTTTGTTCTCTATGGTCTCCTGCACAAGGTCTCTGCCTCCGTAAATCATAATAAGCTGGGTAAGCATGATGATAACGTCCGCTACCTCCTCAAGAATGTTCGCTCTCGCTGCTTCGAGGTCTTTGCTGCCCTGTGCTGCTTTGCGGCGGTACTTGAGCAACGCCTTTGTCAGCTCGCTCATTTCCTCTACCGCCATATCTACTTGTGCCTCCGCTCCGTAGGTGTCTACGCACTCCTGCAATACCTCCGGGCGGTTTGTGGTAGGCAGGCCCGTGGTCTCGTATCTTTCCAGCCACGCCCTCACATCTGCCATTCCGTAAAGTGCCATATAAAGCAATGCGAACACGCCCTCAAGGTCGTCTGTGCCAAATTGCAGGTTATCGTAGAGAATTTCGTCCAGCTCCTCGTCGGTAAGCTCGTCTATGTCCGCCGGTGCTGCGTGTTTCGCACAAATCTCTCTCATAAGGTCTCTGACGGAAATTTCTCTGTCAAAATCCCTGTACCATGCCTCCCTGTTCTTCACGAAAACAAAATTATGGGCCAGCTCGGTTGCGCTCATGGTGCTGGTGTCGTTGCAAATCTTTCTGAATACCATTCCACTGCCCTCCTTACTCGATTGTGACGTATGTGTTTCTGCGGTTATTCAACTGCATACTTACCGGGTTTCCGCAGTTCAAGCAGTTGTAGTCAAATGTTTCGTCGGTGATATTGGTCTTGTACTTCCAGTAGCTTCCGCATTTGCAATGTAAGTGAGCCATTTTAAGGTCATGCAAAGGCGTAATCTTTCCACACTCGCAGGTGTACTTTGACATCGGGGTTTTGCTGCAAAATCCCTTGACTTTTCCGCAATGCTGGCACTTGATAAGCAAAAATCCTCTGTACTCCTCCGGCTCCGCCGGTTCTTCCTTTTCTTCCTGTGCTACGCTTGCGCCTCTGAAATCCCCGAAAAGACTTTCTACTCTGCTGCATGGCTTGTCCTTTGGCTTGATAACTTTCGGCGGCTCCTGCGGTACGCTGGCGGGTCTGACGGGTGTTTCTTCTTTCTCCTCCTGCCCGGTTGCGTAGTCCAGTGCTTTCTTCATAAGGTCGTTAGCCTTATCCTGCGTCATATTGAAGCTCATTTCCCCGAGTGGGGTTTTGATTGTTACCTGCATATTCTCTCCTCCTGTTTTCTGTATTCCGAGGCTTGTCTGTAAAGCCCGGTCAATTTTTCTCATTTCCGCCACGGTTACGCTCCCGATATGCTCCTTGAGCCTGCTTTTGCATACCGTTACAATCTGCTCGCAAAGGGCTATTGACGGCCTCCGGGCTGAATTTATGTAAACGTGCGTCGGAATGGTGGTCTTTCTCTTTGTTGTGAGGTAAACGACTTCTACTACCGGCGCATGGCGGTTCCCGGTATTGTTGCTCACGATTACTGCCGGTCTGTTTCCGCCCTGCTCGCTGCCTGTCGTCTCTGTCCCTCTGATATAGTAAATGTCTCCTCGTTTGGCCGTTTCCTCCGCCTCCTTTCTGCATGGGGCGACTATCGCCGCCCCTGTCAGTTGCTCAGTAAGCAGTTATCAGTGTTTCTTGAAATAAGCGGAGCGGAAGCCGATGCCCCAGGAGGAAAGGGAGCGAGGGTTGCTCAAGAGCGCGTGGAACAGACCCGCAAACGCACCGATGCCCCAGTAGCCACCACGAAGAGGGAAATATTCTCCGTCGGTGCTGTCGATGTAGAGGTACGCTTTCGGCTCCCCGGCGAACAATGCAAGCTCCTTGAGCTGTTCGCTCTCGCAGTCGATGTCTACGTCCTCCCAGCAGTCCCCGGTGTAGTCCTGCTCAATGGCCTGGTATGTGGTAATCTTGATACTGCCGTCTACCGATACCTTTACAATGTTGCCGGAATCGTCCTTAATTCTGTGCCAGTCGTCTCCCTCCTGCGTGAGGTCGATGTTGAGTGCTGCGTCATTGTCCTTTGCTGCATACAGTACGCCGTCTTTGATACGCAGTCCTCTAAGCATTTCCCATACGTTTCCGCATAAATCGTGTACGCCCTCCAGGGTGTGGTTGTGCGTCCATGTAGCCGGGCCGCTGCCGGTAAGGGTTCTTCCGTTGCCTCCGTCGTACTTCACGCCCTTTTCGGTTGCGTTTGCGTGGTGCTGGCCGTCGTTGGTGTTTCCGTGCGGGAGGGTTCCGTTCTTGAGGCTGATATTTGCAATCAGTCCCCATTCTGCTGCAGTCATAAGGTGCCAGCCCTCTCCCTTGCCGAAACAAGCCTCTGACGCTTCATCGTTGGTAAGGTTCGTCCACGGCTTCTGATATGGCAGGCTGTACGGCTTCCCGTTAATTTCGCAGTTCGGGTAGACTGAAATATAAATTTCGTCGTAAACCTCCCCGCCGATAACAAATGCCGGGTGAGGCCTGTCGCTGCCTCCGAACAGCTCCTTATTGCTTACACGGGTGAATTTATACATGAATGAGGGAATACCGGCGTTGTCGTAAATCGCTACGACGTTCCCCTCTACGCCCGGCTGCTTGGTCTCAACCGCTGCGAGCTTAACCTCTTTCTTTCCCTCCGGGGCCGGTGTTACGTTCTTTGCCCCGAACAAAGTCTTGAGTAAATCCTCGTGGATAAATTCAAGGTCTTTTCCCTCAAATACTGTCTCAGAGCTGTAATCTCCTGCGGTTTCCGTGTGTCTGATTTTCATTTCTGCCATTGTGTTTTCCTCCTATTTTTGGTTTTTATGCTGCTGCCAATGCGTCCGCAAGTTCATCAAGCATTTTGTCAATAGCCTCTGCGTCATGCACAAGCTCACGGGCTGACGGTACGCCGTTGGTTCCGCTTCTCTTTGCCTCAATCCACATTTCTATATGTTCGTCAATATCAAATCCGGCTGCGTATTCTGCTACAGCTCTCGGAAAGTTTTCTACCTCCACGCACATAAGAAAATCCTCGCCAGCCGGTGAATAGGTCTCGATTTCCACCCTGCCGTCATCGGTATAACTGCTTACCGACCAATCCATTTTTTCAAGAACGTCAATGTACTTCTTTTTCAGCTTTTTCACACTTCTACACCTCGCTCTCTCAACGCCTGCGTCCAGACTTTCTTAACCTCCTCCGGGCAATGTGCCATAGCGTCGGCCCATGTCGGCCAGCGTCCGTGCTTGTCATAAAATTTGTACTGATACGCAAGACTGTCCCGATTGTGTGGCTGCTCCGGGCTATGCTTTACCGCACATTCCGGGCAAGTCCCCTCCGGCGTTTTGCCGAGTAGTGTCATTCCGTGTACTTCTTTCAAATATCCCATGCTCGCTCCTCCTATTCCGGCAAATCAATGTTTACGATGATTGCCTTTATCCACGGTAAGCCTGCGTATGCCTCTGCCTCCTGTTCGTCCGTCATGTCCGTGTAATAGTCGTCGCCGTATCTCTCTGATAAAACTTTGTCAACCTCCGAGGGGTCGTCGTCCTCACGGAAATGTACCTGTTCCTCTCCAATGAGATATTCTCCGATATAGCTGCTACCCCAAGAGCCAAGCCAGCGTCCGCTATCGTCTGCCACAATTTCGTAGTCCACCATAGGAACTATTGGAAGCTCCGGGTTCTCCTGCATGAGCCGGAATAGTTCCTCCCGGTTCTCTTTTTCATTTTCTCTTGCCACGCTTATTCCTCCTCGTCCTGCAAATAATCGAATATGTTCCGCTGCCCCGGTATCGGTTTCTGCGCTTCCTCCTCTTTCCGGGCGTTCTTTGCGCACTGGCAGCCATATCCACGCTCGACGGCCTCTTTACTCGTAAGCAGCCGTCCACACCTCTTGCATTTGCGAACCTGTATCGTAAATATGCCGTCGTCCATGTGTCCTCCTTACTTGCCCCTGCAATCTTCCCAAGCCATAGTCATTACGGTGCTGGTTTCTCGCAAGCGGCTGATAATCGCCACAATTTTTGTGTTATCAAATCCCTTTGGGGTAAGGGCGTTTATAAGACTGTCGGTGTTGTAATTGGTCGTTACAATTGTCGGCTTCATGTCCTCGTAGCGGTCATTCAGAATGGAGTAGAGGGTACTCATACTCCAATCGCTGCACTGCTCTTTTCCGAGGTCGTCAATGATAAGCAAGTCCACCTTTTTGTATGCGTCCAACACCTGCGCCTCTGTCACTCCCTCGTTGTCAAACGCCTTTTTCACGTCCAGAAGCAGGTCGCTCGATGTCTTGCATATTACTGGTATTCCCTCTCCGATAAGCTGTAAGGCAATCGCCGCCGCAAGATGTGTCTTGCCGGTTCCGTTGGTTCCCTCTATGTAGAGGCCGTCACCCTTTGCCTTGTGGTATGCGAAGTTGTCCGCATACTCTTTGGCAACTCTGTAATTTTTCTGGCGACCCGGTGTGTCGGTTCGGAAGTTCGGGAATGTTCTCTGCTGGAAACGCTTCTTAATACCGCTGTTTCCAAGCAGGCGGTCAATCCTGTTCTGCATGGCCCTCCTGCGTTCCTCGTCCTCTTTTCGGGCTTTCTCCTCCGCCTGTTTGCGGTCATATTCCTGCCAGTAGGCAACCGCCTTTTCGCAGGTGCAGCGCACATTCGGTCTCCAAAGGAAAACCATGTTCTGCAACACAATGCCCTGCGGCTGTATCGGCTGGCCGCAAAACTGGCATACCTGCGGCTCCGGCGGTGCTACACGCCACTGAATGCCTCTCTCTTTCGCTTCCTGCGGCGTAACCATGTTACTCACTGCCTTTGAATCCTCCCGACGGCGTAAATCCTCCGGGGTCTGTCGCTGGCCCGCTGCTTCTCCTATTCTGGTAAGCTCCATAGCCGTTTCCTCCCTCCTGTGCAAATTCGTTCAAATAGCCTTTAGCATTCAGCCACGAGGCCGGTAATGGCGTGTACTGTCTCTCTCTGAAACGGTTATCATATTTCTTTGACAGCTCAACCGCCTGTATAATTTTCTCTGTCATGGCCTCGTCCGGCTCCGGCTCAATCTTCGCCCATGCCTTTTCTGCCGAGGCTCTGTCCTGTTTTTTCGGGTATGCCGCATAGAATTTTTCAAACAACTCCTGCTGCTTTACCTTGAGAATGGACTTTCGCTTTGTGGGTCTGCCTCTCTTTTTCGGCTTTTCCTCTGCCTCCGGCTCTGGCTCCTCTTTCTTCTGAGGCAGCTCTGCTGGTGCAGGTGTCGGCTCTGCCGGTTCCGTGAACGGCTTGCATGGTATCTGTACTGTTCTCTTTGCGTAAACCTGCTGCAGGTTGTCAACAAGTCTCTGACACCAAATGAGCTTGTGTGTGTCCCATAATTCCTTGTCAATCTTTCCAAGCTCCGCAAGCGTCTCTAAAATGTCGTCCGCCGTCTCCTCGCTTACCCTTGCCAGCGAAACGAGGTACATCTTGTTTGCGCTCACCGAACAGTCGTAACAATGGCCGTCGCTGCGGCCAAGAAGCTCTAATAACTTGAACCAAAAAGCATAGCCGTCGTTCCCCCACTTATTCTCCAATATGAATTTGGTCTTGCTGTCGGCTCCTACAAAATGCGGAAAGTAGTCTACCGTCTGTTTTCGTGGTCGTCCCAACGATTACACCTCCTTTTCGGGTTTTTCCGGGGAGAAAACTCCCCGGAAATGCTGTTTTCTACTCATAAATTACTTTGCTGCCCTCTGCCGTCTTTACTACATCGACGCTCTGCGGAAATCTCGACTTCATAGCCGGGTCATGGGTGATTGCCATGACCTTGAGATTGCTGTATCTGTTCTGAATTGCTTCCAGTGCGTCGCAATATGCCTGTACGCCCGGAGCGTCGAGGAATGGCGGCTCGTCGATGAACAGGAACCCAAGCTGTACGCCTGCCTTGCTGCTCTTAATCTCCGAAAGAGCGAGGATAACGGACAATGCTGCTTTTACCCTCTCGCCTCCGCTTCTGCTCATGTAAGGAAGTCGCCCGGTGTCTACGTCATTGATGATGATGTCGAGGGTTGTTACCTCTTTCTTGCTGTTGGATTTCAAAACCTTTTCAGTCACGAACTCAACGCTCATGCGGCCCTGTGACATCTGGCCGAGGATATTCGTTGCCGTGGCCTCAAATACCGGGATAATGCTGCGGATAATGTTGTGAGGAATGCCGTCCTGCGAGAACGCCTTTTTCAATTCCTCATATCCGGCTGCCTTGCCTCCGAGTACGTTTACACGGTTCTGCAGTTCTGCCGCCTGTTTCAATTTCTCTGTCAGCTCCTCCGCCTGTTTCTTCAAACCTCCGAGTTTCAGAGTGGCCGCCTGCGCTGCGTCCTGCATAGCCTTGATTTTCGCCTCTGCTGCTTCTACCTGCGCCTGCAGCTCTGCCGTGCCTACGGTCTTGCTCTGCTCCTCTGCAAGCTCTGTACGGGTTTCTTCGAGTTCTTTTTCGAGTTCTTCAATCTCTCCACTCAATTCAAGAACTCGCAGGCTGGCCGCCTCTTTCTGCTGTCTCGCTACCGGGAGCTGCTTCTCCTTATCCAGCCATGTTCTGGCTGTCAAAATATCCTGCTGTAACTTCTCATATTCGCTGTTGGCCGCTTCTACCGCCTCAAGCTCTGCTGTCACCTTTTCCAGTTCGGCTTTTCCCTTTGTGGCTGTCTCCTCTGCGCTCGCCTGCGCCTTTGCCAGCTCCTCGGAGCGTTCCTGCATGAGTTTCAGCTCGTTTCTCTGCGTCTCAAGGCCGCTGTACTCTTTCTCTGCTGCCTCAAGCACTCTCAAATCGCCTCTAAGAGCCTCGATTTCCTCCGGGAGGTGCAATTTATCGCTGAACACGGCTTCTGCCTGTCTGAGCGTATCTGAAAGGCTCTGACGGTTAGCTGCGTACTCTGTCTCAAGGGAAGTGAGTGCCGTCTCTGCCTCCGGCAATACTTTCTTGGCTTCCAGTGCGTCCGCAAGGAACTTACAGCTCGCCTTTTCTACGTCCGGGCAACCGCTGTTATCCAGAAGCTCAACTTTGCCTTTGAGGGTCGTAATGCGGTATGACAGCTTCTCTTTTGCTTTCTCATAGTCCGCTTCCAGTCTTTCCAGCTCCGCCTCTGCGTCGAGTACCGCCTGTCTCTGCTCTGTGTACTCCGGCAATCCCTTTTCCAGTTCCGCAATCTTTCCAGCGGTGCTTTCGTACTGCTGGTGCTTTTCTTCCAGCTCCGCCGCACGGGAAATGGCTGCCTCAAGCGGCCCAATCTTCACGAGCGTAATCGCTGCCTTTTTCTGCGACAGTTCCTTTGCCGATTTTTCCGCAAGGTCAATGGCGGATTCGAGCTGCTTCTTTCTCTGCGTGAGGTTGTCGTATGTAGCCTTGCCCTTAATCAGCTCTTTTTCCTTTTCCAGCAGTCCGTTGTAGGCTGCCACTCCTGCCGTGATTTCCTCCTCTTTGGCAAGAATAGTGTCCGCCGCTGTTACAATGCCTACCTGTGAGGTCTTTGCTGCCTCTTTGGTGGCTTTCTGCGTTCCGAGGGTGGTAATCTTACCGTTGAGCTTAATAACACGCCCCGCTGCCTCTAACTGCGTGTTGAGCTTCACCTTGAGACCGTCAATCTCCGTTGCCTTTACCGCTGCCGTCTGCTCGTAGGTCGCTTTGGTTTCTTCCTCCGCTGCAATCTGCGCCTCAAGCTCTGCTCTGTCCGGCAGCCCCGACAAGATAACGTCCGTCTTGTCCTGCAACTGTCTTATCTGTCTGTTGGTCTCCGTCGCTTTGTCCGCTGCCAGCTCCTCCATTCCGGCGTAAATGCCAAGACCGAGAATATTTCCGAGGATATTCATGCGGGCTTCTTTGTCCGCCTGTAAAAAGAGGCCGTACTGGTCTTGCATGATAAGGGCGCAGGCTTTCAGCGTGAGGCTATCCATGCCAATAATGTTGATAATTTCCTGCTGGGTGTCTTTGAACTTCTCCTTAGAGCGGTCTACCCATTCGTCCTCAACAAATTCCGAAATATTTAGCGTTGCCTTGCCGGATTTCTGACGGGTTCTGGTTACTCTGTAAAGGCTCTCGCCCAGTTTGAATGTGAATTTGATTGCGCCGCTTCGTGCGTCCGGGTCATTGCAAATCCAGCCGGTGAGTTCGCCCTCTCTGGTCTCCTCGAAAAGAGCGTCCGCCATTGCGTCCATGAATAAGCTGCTCTTTCCTACGCCGTTGCTGCCGTTAATGGTACAGAAACGAATATCCTCAAACGAGAATGTTTCCTCACGGTAGTTGCGGTAGTTCTTGACCTCAATCTCAACCGGGACAAACAGCCCTGTATGTCTCTCTGTCGTGGCTTTCTCCGTTGCTTCTGCGATAATCGGTCTTGCCAGCTCGATAACCTCTCCAAGACGTTCCGGCGTGAACTCTTTCTCCGCAAGGTATTCCGCAAGGTTGCTTTCCGGGGTTCCGTCTGCGTCCATGCTCTTTTTATCCACCGTGATACTGATTTTCTGCGGTGTAATCTCCTGTACCCAAAAGGCTCCGCCCACGTTGTAGAGTGCTGCCTCATACACCGTATGGTTGAATGCCTTGTTATGCTCGTCCGTGCAGTCGTAAAGCACTCTCACGATGTCTCCCTTTACGTCCGGCACCGGGAACGGGAACTTATCCTCTGCCCTGTCTGCGTTGATAATCTCCGCTACGTCCTCATCCTTGAGGCGGATTGTTTTGTACTGTCTTGTCGGAAGCTGCTTGAATGTGGAGTGTACCGTTCCGTCGTCCTCTACATCGTGCAGCCAGTAGCCCCTCTCCTGTCCCTCGTCGTTAAAGTTGAGGGCCGAAATCGCTCCGCAGTAGAATGTATTCTTGCACCCGTCGAGCTGCTGCGGTCTGTGAATGTGTCCGAAGCATACGAGGTCAAAGTCTGCCGCCTGCAGCGTGTCCGGGTAAACCACCGGCTCAAACTGGCTAAAGAATGCTGTCTGCCCGCTCTCCATGTTGCACCCGGTAATGGTGTAGTGCGATACCAGCACCGTCGGGCTGCCTGCTTCGCACTGCGCCTTGAGGCCAACAATCAAATCTGCGATTGACTGTGTAAATGCCTCGTTTTCCTCCTCTTTTGAGAGGCCGGGGTGCTTTGCTCTGTAAAAGCCTCTGTCAAATCCCGGCAGGCACGCAATCTGTACTGCCTTGCCGTCGTAGCTGTGGTATGTGCCTACGTCCGGCTCCGTGATGATGTGTACGCTGTCGTCGCCGTAAAAGGTGCTGTCAAGCGTCTTGAACTGCTCCTCACTGTCGTGGTTCGGGGTTCCTCTCATAACCACTACCGGGCAAATTCTTTCCAGCTCACGCAGGAAGCGTACCGCCGTCTGCTGCTCTTTCAATCCTCTGTCGCTCCAAACTCTGGCCTGATGAAAGATGTCGCCTGCGATTACCGCAATGTCCGGCTTCTGTTCCTTTGCGCCCTCTACCAGTGCGTCAAGGCACTTGCAGATGTCCTTAAATCTCACATTTTCCCCGTTTTCCTCCGGGCCGGGGAAATTCCCGATATGTAAATCGCCTGTATGTAAAATTCTGATTGTCATTACTGATTACCTCCCTGTTTTCTCTGACAAGCCATGCAGAGGGTTCTTCCGTACTGCTGCTGGCTGTATCTCACAACGCCGTTGCTGACCTTTACTCCGCACTCAACGCACACATTCGGGTCAAAGTCCGGGGCCGCCTCTGCTGCCGCCTGCTGGCGTTCCTGCGTGGCTCTTGGCGGCTCCGCCGGGGCTTCTCTGTACGCCGTGTTCTCCGCCTGCTCGATAGGCTTGCTCGGTGTTTCGTACTCCATGCCCTCCTCTACATCGTCCTCGACAAAGATTGCCTTTCGTGCGTCGCTGGTGTGGCCGCCGTAAAGTTCCTGCGCCGATGTAAAGAAATGTCTGACCGCCTCTGCCTTTACTGCCTCGTTATCAAGGTTCGGCACGAGGTAAGCAACAACAAACGGCTTTTTCAGTTCTTCCAGTGAGTATGTTCCCTTGATGTGCATTGCGGCTCTCAAGGCTCTGTTGATTGCTTTGGTCTCGCACATTTCATTGCGGAACTTCAAGAACTCTTTTCTCTGGTTTTCCGTCATTCCGTCAGTTACGTCCTGCACGATAATTTCCTTGTGCGCCACAATCTCAATGTTTTCCCCGGTAAGCTGCGGTACGGAAATCCTTGCCTCAAACTTCACATCTTTGTTGCCGCAAGCTCCGCAGTTTACTGGGCGACCAATATTCCTATTGACCTCTGCGCACTTCTGGCAGGTGGACGGGATAATCGGGCGTGTTCCCAAAATCTTAATGCCCGCTGCTCGCATGAGCTTATTGAGGCCCTTTTTGGTTAAGGCCCAGCCAGCGGGTTTTGCCGGGTGACGCTTTCCGTCTCTGCCAGTCCATGCTTCTGAGGCTTTTTCCTGCTCGTAAATCTCTTTGTCAGCCGGGTTCGTGGAAATCTGCACGGCATTCATTACCGGCTTGTGGATTTCCGCAATCTCCGCTACGGTCTGCATAGGCACCAGCAGGTTGTACCTCTCTGCCGGGTACTGAGCCGTAATCTGTAATGTGTTTTTGTTGTCCATAAATATTCCTCCTTGTAATCCGAAAAATTTCGTGCTACAATGGAGATACAGCGTAGTGGACGGTTCGTGTTTATGACACGGGCTGTCCTTTTTTTATCTCCATATCTGCGTATCGGTTAAGCTCCATGAGTTCAATCGTGAACCGAGAGAATCTATTCTGCTGAACCGTTTCAGCTATGAGCTGGGCTAAATACCATGGCTCCCGTCTTATTCCTCCCTCGTCTCCAAATCTCTCGATAATGCCTTTGAGCTTGCGTTCTGCGTAGCCCTTTGCTTTATCCCACTCTGAGCTCTCTATCTCCGTGCCGAGCCTCTGCTCTGCTTCCTGTTTCAAATCTGCCTCTGACATCTTCTGTCCCTCCTGTCTGGAACTGCTGTCGTGTCCTGCACTCGCAGGTCTCTCCGGGGTCGAGATTGCTTCCACAATCCGGGCAAGTGTTGTAATATGCCATTCCTGTTTATTCCTCCTCGAAAATCCAGTCACAAATGCGCTCATGCACCGTCTTGAACACGAAGCAGAAAACGAACATAATCGCAATCCACTCTCCGCCCATTCCGGGATAACGTCTGCTGGCATTTGCAATCGGAATTAAAATTGCTGCCGTAATCGCTGCCGGTGCTGCCGACACGATAAATTCAAATGCGAATATCAGCGTCCAGCCTAATGCTCTCTGCATTTTCGCCTTGCGTCTTTTCTTGCGTCTCGCCTGCGCTCTTGTCATTGTCCTGCGCCTCCTACCTGTAAAATCTGTGTCCGCCGTGCTGGAATAACAGCTCAAGGTTCTGGCTGTGCCAACTGCTGTTTTCGCAGCTCTCAAAGTACAGCGCACCCTCGCTCTCGTCCCAGCCGTTCATAACCATTTCCAACGCCGCTCTACAATCTGCGTCCGCCTCTGTCGTGTAGTACCTGCCGCCCTCGCATACCGGGCTGAACTGTTTCGGCTGGAAGATTACCTCCTCGATACTGTTCGGGAAGCCCTCACTCCATACACGGTTAAGCACTACGCACATTACCAGTGCTTTTCCCTCCGTGTCCTCTCCCTCTGCCTCGGCCATTGCAATCTGCATTAACATCTGGCTTTCGTCTGCGTCCCAGTCCCGGCTCTTGACTAAGCTCTGGTATGTAAGGGCCGGTGACTGCGTGTAGGTGAGTTCGCTCTGGCTAATTTCCACCGTCGGAGCTTCCTCCTGCGTCGATACGATTGTCCGATGTTCTGTCTCCTGCAACTGCATTGTGGCACTGCCTTTGATTGCGTACACTCCGGCGGTAAAGAACACAACTCCGGCTGCTATGCTAACCACCATTGGCGGCACTGTTCGCATTTTCCTCTTGTCCATAACGCTTGATTGAAGCTGCTGCTATTAACTGCCGTTGAGCCTGTACCGCTATGTCTCTCAATATCTGCTCGGCTTCCCCGGCTGTTCTGCAATAATCGTCAGCAATCTTTATCCGGGTGTTGCCTATGGTAAAGTCTCTGACGATGTTTGCCTCAACCATTCCGCACCTCCTTTCGGCTATGTAAATATTCCCTGTTTCACGGCCTTTTCGAGAACCGCAAGGGTTTCATCAGCTCTGCGCCGAAACTCTAACAACTGCTCTCTAATGCCCGGAACTGCCAGTTTTTCTTCCTCCGAGAGTTTCCCGTCCTCCATGAGCTTTCCAATCTGCCGTGTAACCTCCTGCATTTCATAAACTGAGTTCTGCAGCCTTATCAATGCTCTTTCTGCTGGCATTTCGGGTATCTCTCTGCAATCCCTACCGAGCGGACACTCATTCGAGCAGTACCACGCTCTCAGCTCCGGCTCGTTGTAAGCGTCTGCCATGAGGGCTACAACGATGTTCGGTGGCCGGTTGATGTCAAGCTCGTATTTCTTGAGGCTGTCCTCTGTCACTCCCGGTAGGCTTTCTACTGCCCCGGCTCGTGTCAAGAACTTCTCGTTGTACATTGCTGCCCTCATTCGTGCCTCGTAGTACCTGTTGCCACAGGCTTTTGTTGCCTGCCTCGCCATTTATTTTCTCCTCCTCCCGGTGTAAAATTTTCATAGATTGAAACAAGGGGTTCGACGCTTATAGCGTCATATATTTGCTCTATCTATGTCTCAAATGTCCCATTCTGGGTCATTCGTGGGTAAAAAAATTTATCGCTTTCTTACTGGCGGCATTGTGTTATCGAAAATGTCGTCACCGTAGTAGTTCAAAGCTCGCTTAATGCGGAGTGCCAGTTTCAGCGACGGTTGTTTGTCTCCGCTCTCGACCTGTGAATAGTGGCTACGGCTCATTCCGATAGCGTCACTTAATGTCTGTTGGGTGTAGCCGTTGGCTTCCCGCAACGCTTTCAGCTTTGCTCTCATTTCCTGCTCCTTTCTCAATCATTTTGCCCCCGTTTGGGTTGCTGTGATTATAGTATAGTTCCTGTTTGGGGCAAAGTCAACCATTTTCCCAGAAATATTCGGTTATTTTTTATATTTTGCCGATTTTCGGGGCAATTACTACACAAAATGGGGCAAACCCGTTATAATCAAACTTTGGAGGTGCATTACTATGGCAAAATTCGCAAACCGCCTCATATCCCTGCGCAAAGAGCGCAATCTCACGCAAGAGGATATAGCAAAAATCATTTACAAAAAGCGTTCCACCGTCTCTGGATACGAAACCGAGGGTAAACAACCAGACCTCGATACCGTCTGCCTGCTGGCGAAGTATTTCGGCGTTTCCACCGACTACCTGCTTGGATATACAGACCGTCCCAACCATAGCGAGGACGTGTTTTACAACGATACCGTAAACTTCCAGAAGCACTTCAACAGCCTGCCTGCTGAACTGCGTCCGGCTGTCTCAAAATGTTTTGATGATTTCTACCGGCTCCTCAACCGGGATATGCAGTGCGCTCGCCCGGAGCGTATCGCCATTTACGAGGAACTGCTGCGTACCTTGCAGTCGCTCCGCTCTGAAATCCAAAAGAAGATTGAAGCTACTGGCGGTGCGGTTACAGACCCCGTTGTGCTGTCTGACCTCATGGCCTTGCAGTCGCAGCTCAAAAACGAGATTGCCTCTCTGCTTGACCGGCTCATGCAAGCCGATATGGAAATCGCTTTTAACGTCAAGAACGGCGTAACAGGCGTATTCTCCGGCAAGACGGCAATGTGATTGTTGTTGACTTCCGCCCCTCCGTGTGAGGGGCTTTTCTTTTACCGAGGAGGTGTTTATTTTGGCATACTGCCTTTACCTGCGTAAATCCCGTGCCGACATCGAGGCGGAGGCTCACGGCGAGGGTGAAACTCTGGCCCGGCATGAAAAGCTCCTGCTCGAAGTTGCCAAACGAGGGCATTATAATATCACGCAAATCTACCGTGAAATCGTCTCCGGCGAAACAATAGCTGCCCGTCCCGTCGTTCAAAAGCTCCTGCAAGAGGTCGAGGACGGAAAGTGGGAGGGTGTTCTTGTCGTTGAGGTCGAGCGTCTTGCCCGTGGTGATACAATCGACCAAGGCGTTATGGCGCAGGCTTTCAAATACTCTGGCACTAAAATCATTACGCCGTTGAAAGTGTATGACCCGGGAAACGAATTTGACGAAGAATATTTCGAGTTCGGCCTGTTCATGTCCCGGCGTGAATATAAAACCATAAAGCGCCGCTTGGTCCGTGGTCGAAACGCCTCTGCAAAAGAGGGCAAATGGGTATCCGGGCTTGCGCCTTACGGGTATGAGCGTGTCCGCATTAAGAGCGATAAGGGCTGGACGCTCCGCCCTATTGAAGAACAGGCCGACATCGTCCGCTTTATTTTTAAACTCTATACCTCTGGCGAGGAGGATGATAACGGAGAAGTCCGTCGGCTCGGAACATACACTATCTCGAAGCGGCTCGACAGTCTAGGTGTGGCTCCGCCCTCCTCCGCTCAATACTGGAACGACAGGACTGTGCAGTGCATTTTACAAAATCCTGCATATATCGGCAAAGTCCGCTGGGGTGTGAACAAATCCAAAAAAAGGATTGTTAACAACTCCATTGAGGTTGAACGGTACAAGGCTCCTGCCGATGAGGTGATATACGTTAATGGTCTGCACCCTGCGATAGTTGACGAAGCTGTTTTCCAAAAAGCTCAAGACCTGTTCAAGCACTCCGGCCCGCCACCGGTTCCGAAACGAAATTCCGTGGTAAATCCTCTGGCCGGTATTCTGGTCTGCGGGAAATGTGGCCGCAGTATCGTCCTGCGGAGAGGCCGCCTTGATATTCTTATCTGCCACAACCGTATATGCGACAATGTAGGCTCGAAGTATGAATACGTCGAAGAACGGTTACTGCAGGCTCTCTCCTCATGGTTGGAGGGTTATCGTCTCGAATGGTCTGATAAACTCCCGGCGGACGAGCAAGCTCTCCTCGACCTCAAGCAAAAGGCTCTGCGCAAAACTGTGACTGAACTTGAAACTCTGCATAAACAGCTCGACCGCACTCACGACCTTTTGGAACAGGGTGTTTACGATACCGACACTTTCCTCGTGCGCTCCCGCTCTCTCACTGAGCGTATCGCTGCTGCAAAGGAAGATATTTCTACCCTTACCGCCGAAGTGCAGGCGGATAAGGAACGTGCCGCCAGTCGCCTTAATGTCATACCAAAGGTCGAAAAGCTCCTCGAAGTGTACCCCGTTCTCCCCTCTGCTCAAGCCAAAAATGAAATGCTGAAAGAGGTTCTTGAAAAGGTCGAGTACACAAAGAATGAACGCTCCGGGCGAAATGGCCCATTTGATAATTTCGAGCTGGTGCTTTATCCGAAGCTACCACCCAAAATCGAATAATACAAAAGCCGTCCCTTTGCGGGGCGGCTTACTTTGCTTACAACCTTAGAAATATTATTTATACTCTTTTTTAAAATCAAAAGCCATAATAACCTCCAAAATTCCGATTTGTCTACTTACTATCATATTTTAATGTTGGCTTCAAAATTGCTTAATGGAGTTCATCCTAACCCAAAACTGACCATCCATAACCAAAAACTAACCAAGCACTAACCATAAAAATCTTTTTTTCTGTTTTACGGTGTGATAATATTATCATAGACAAATGAGACATAAAACACAACAACAATCTCTCATTTGTTTTTCTTTTGCAAAAGAATATGGATTCAAAATATAGCGTCAGCTCATTGCCGTACCGGTGATGAGTATGGCGCTTTTTTGTTGTCCAAAACCAGATGACGATCTGAAATACAAAGAACGGAGGAAAGAATATGGGCTATAGTATAAACAGCTCTTTGAACATCTCGAAGCCTCGAAGTTCAGGAGCAGTTTTCATTTGAAGCAAAAGGATATTGATTGGTGGAGATTTAAAATGCTCAAGAAATAAACCAACCCCGCGATGGATAAGTTCAAAATGGTTCCGATATGGCTTTTTGATATTTTTCCTTACAATGTTTGGGAATATGGTATTTCAGACATATTTAGTTGGTGCCGGAGCATCATCCTTGCGTGAAGCCATCAAACTATTCTGGATATTCCGTGTTCCGTGTGGATGGACATACACTGCAGGAACAGTAGCTGATTTGTAAAAGGCATATGTCAAAAAAAGTTATTGACATATGCCTTTTATGGAGCTAATATATAAGAAAAGCGAAAAAGGAGCAGTTTATGCCGAGACCAGTAAAATGCAGGAAAGTCTGCCATTTCCCGAATGTTTTAGAATTCTTTCCGGCAGATGATACTGAGAAAAAAACACCCATTGTTCTGACGGTAGATGAGTACGAGACAATTCGTCTTATGGACAAGAACGGTTATAGCCAGGAGCAGTGCGCAGTATCTATGCAGATCGCAAGAACAACGGTTCAACGGATTTACGAGATTGCCAGGAAGAAAATAGCAGATGCACTCATAGATGGACATCCGCTCAGAATCGAGGGCGGGGATTTCAGAATCTGTGATGGTCAGAGCAGTAACTGCAGCCTTGGAGGCTGTTACGAGCAGGAACTTTATCAAAAATATGCAGTGGAAAAAGGAGAAGGTATCATGAGAATAGCAGTAACATATGAAGATGGACAGATTTTCCAGCACTTTGGACACACAGAGACATTTAAGATCTACGATGTAGAGGAAGGAAAAGTGGTACATTCAGAAGTAGTAGATACGAATGGAAGCGGACATGGTGCATTGGCAGGAGTTCTTAATGCATTAAATGCCGATGTTTTGATCTGTGGAGGAATCGGAGGAGGCGCCCAGACTGCGTTAGCGGCAGCAGGCATTAAGCTTTTTGGAGGAGTTTCAGGAGATGCAGATAAAGCAGTAGAAGCTTTTATCAATGATACACTTGATTATAATCCGGATGTGAAGTGTTCTCATCATGAGCACAACCATGGGGAAGAACATACATGTGGTGAGCATGGATGTGGAAGTCACAGCTGTCATTAGGAAGGATATAATTATGCTAGCACGAAAGGATGTGTCAAGGTAATGGAAGAATTATCGTGATACATCCTTTTGTATTATTTGATTAAATGTGTTGTTGGTGATGTACTGTCACCATAAAATACCATTAAGCAAATGGCAGTAAGAAGCCTCGGAGAAATGATGAAGGTTTTGTCATCATGGGAATGAAGTATTTCTTGTTGAATGCGAATAGCCTGGAATTTTAAGTCGATTTGAGTTGTTTGTGCCTGGAAACGGTCAATTCTCGGATTCTGAGTGTTTATAAATTTTATCATATCACTCATTTTTATTCTCCCAAACCCCGATTTTATTTACATACTATTATTTTTTAATGCAGTGCTTTTGTTGGGCAGACCAGTGTACATTCGTAGCAGAGGATGCACTCCGTTCCATTTTTTCGTTTGCGGGTTTCCTTGTTGATCTCCACGTTCATGGGACAGACCCGCAGACATTTGCCACAGTGGACACATTTACTCTCGTCACAATGGACCCGCAGCAGGGAGAAATAGCTCATGGGCTTGAGGAACACCGTGATGGGGCAGAGATACTTGCAGAACGCGCGATTATCCTTGAAGGCGAATGCCAACACGATGCCAGCGATGTAGTAAAACACATTTCCAGCGAGAAATAGCCAGAACATGATTTTTTCCAGATGTGCGGTCTTCATCAAAAATAGCCCGGACACCAATGCCAGAGACAGAGTAAACATTATATAGCGCAGAACGCCCAGCTTTTCTTTCCGCGGTTTCTGAGGCTTTTTATAAGGCAGAAAATCCAGCAACATCGCCGTCCAGCAGGCGTAGCCGCACCAGCCGCGCCCGAATAGCAGCGGTCCAAAGATTTTTGCAACTGCATAGTGGATCGTTGCCGCCTCAAATACGCCGAGGAACAGGTAGTACCAGAACCCTTCGATCTGCATATTCTCGCGAGAGATGACGCCGAGATACAGCAGCATATAGTTTCCTACTGCCAGTTGTACGAAATGGCGGGCATATCGTTTCCCGGCGGTAAAGAGCGCTGTTCCTATCCCAAGGCAGACTCCGATGTAGCTGAAATTCAGCAGATAGAACAGGTTGCCTTTTGTGAGCCATAGTGTGATTGCTACTGCTTCAAACAACAGAAACAGAAGGAGCGACACAACACATTTTGAAAATCTTCTACTATTTGTCATTTCCTTTCTTTCCTTTCCTTTTAAATAATAAAGATGATAAGTAAAATATGCAATCATGATTCTGTAAAATAATAATGAAACAGACCTCTTTAGCAACAAACCATTCTATGGTAATATAAATTCAGCTATAGATATTCTCCTCTTCAAAAGATGGAAAGGTGTAATTTTTTGATGATATATACGGTAAAACGGATTGATGAAGATTTAGATTTCGGTTGTGAAGAACGATTTGAAGACATGCCAGTCATGGCAATAGTGACTCTTACAAATTCTTCAAGAGAAGAAGTGATTGTAAAAGTAGAAGATGCCATGCTCTATGAACGTAACATCAATGAAGGTGATAAAGTTTGCTTTGGTGTAAATAATAAATTAGAAAAAATAGAATAATGCGCACTAAAAACCAGTCTTTCCATGGGTGTGAGACTGGTTTTTTTATTCCTTAATCAACGGGTGATCTTTATAATATTTTCTTGTGAAATTCAAAAAAGTCTGCATATCATTACTGATATATTTTCCTTTTTTCCAAATCATACCGATTTTAATAAAGAGCGGCGGTTTTAATGGAAGCTGCACGATATCCGGAAATTTGTCTGTCATGCTGGAATAGAGAAAACATCCGCAGTTGCTATTTTTCAGAAACTGCAGAGTGGTATAAATCTGACTGTTGTGCATCAGAACATGAGGTGTAAAACCTTCCAGTTCAAACCGGATTTTCAGGAGCTGGTTCTGGACGGAGTCTCCGTTGAAGAAAATCAGGGGTAGCTGTGCCATATCCTGAATCGTGGCTTCTTCTTTTCGGACTAAAGGATGTTCTTTGCTGACACAGAATACTACCTGGTCATTTGCTAACAGGGCATGATGGAATTTATCGATGTTATACTGCTCCATATTGACCAGTGCCAGATCCAGACTGTCGTTCTGGACGAGATTACAGGCACGAACGGAAGCGTATTCTTCCAGCATGACCGGCACATCCGGGTATTCCTTCTGAAATGCAGTCAGAAGTTCAGGAAAGAATACTGTACTGAGCATGGGAGGAATGCCGATTCGGATAGGAGGTTTGTTGCGGGATAATCCAAAACAGTCCGACTGGAGTTCTGTACAGTACTGCAGAATGTAATTGGCTTTCTCATAAAGGGTTTCACCTTCGCCGGTCAGAATTAACTGATTTCCTTTTCTATAAAAGAGACTGATTCCAAATTCTATCTCCAGATCACGAATGGCTGTGGAGACCGTCGGCTGGGTTACGTAGAGCTCTTCGGCGGCTTTTGTGATACTGTGACAGCGGCTTGCAGTGCAGAAATAACGCAGCTGATTCAAAGTCATGGTATCTGTCCTTCCTTTCTGCTATTTCCTATTAATAAAATAACATATTTTTTTTCATTATCCTAGTAAAAATGTATAAAACGGGTATTTCAAATTTGACTTCATAAAAATTTTTTATACGGTCATATAATCTAACAATTTGTTTTTATGAATAATGGAAATTATAATGAACTTAACAAATGAAATGTGTAGGCCGACGCTTTTCAGAGAGGTATATTTATTTTTTACAGAGGGAAAGGGGATTATAAATGTCTCAAACAACTATTACTCTGCTGTTTCTTGCATTTGCAGTTATCAGCTTTATTCTCGAGAAAATTCCGCTGGGTCTGACCGCATCTATTTGTGCCATTGGTCTGACACTGACCGGAGTACTTGATTCACAGACGACTTTCGCACAGTATGTAAACAGCAACGTGATTCTCTGTGTTGGCATGTTTGTCGTAGGACAGGCACTGTTTGAAACAGGAATGGCAAATAAAATCGGAGGACTGGTTACTAAATTTGCCAAAACAGAAAAAATGTTAATTGTTGCGATTATGGTGATCGTAGGTGTCATGTCTGGATTTTTATCCAATACCGGTACGGCAGCAGTATTGATTCCGGTTGTTTGTGGAATCGCAGATGAGTCTGGTTATTCCAGAAGCCGCCTTCTGATGCCGCTGGTATTTGCAGCAGCACTTGGTGGAAATCTTTCCATTATTGGCGCACCGGGAAATCTCATGGGTGTGAATGCACTTCAGGAGATGGGATTGTCCACCAGCTTCTTTATGTATGCTCCGGTAGGAGTTCCGATGCTGATCCTTGGAATTCTTTACTTTGCTTTCATCGGATACCGTTTCCTTCCGGATGGAAAGAATGCAGTGACAGAGGAAGTAGGAGATCAGAAAGATTTCAGTAATGTACCGAAGTGGAAACAGGAAGTATCTCTGATTGTATTGATTCTTGTAATTTTAGCAATGATCTTTGAAAAAGAGATCGGTATCAGTATTCAGGTATCAGCCTGCATTGGAGCAATCATACTGGTGTTAACCGGAGTTATCTCTGAAAAAGAAGCATTGAAGTCCATTGACTTGAAAGTGGTTCTTCTGTTCGGTGGTTCTCTTGCTCTGGCAAAAGCACTGGATACGACAGGAGCAGGTGTCCTGGTTGCAGACAAGATTGTAGGCCTTCTGGGTGCAAATCCGAATCCGCTTATTCTGCTGTTGGTAATCTTCATTGTAACCTGTGCACTGACTAACTTCATGTCCAACACAGCAACGACGGCTCTGATGGTACCGATTGCTGTATCACTGGCAAACAGTCTGGGAGCGGATCCGCGAGCAGTTGTTATCGCAACCGTTATTGCAGGTTCCTGTGCATATGCGACTCCGATCGGCATGCCGGCGAACACTATGGTAGTAGGACTTGGCGGATATAAATTCAATGACTATGTAAAATCCGGATTACCACTGATTCTGGTATCCTTTGTAGTCTGCATGGTTCTCTTGCCGATCCTGTTCCCGTTCTATCCGTAAGCACGTTAATTTAATTCATAAATACCAGGAGGTAATAAAAATGACTAAGGAAAATGGAGTAAAACAGTTAACAGATATGGTAGCTGATTTCGTAGGCCATATCGGAAAAAAATTACCGGATGATGTAGTAAAGAAACTGGAGGAGCTTGGCTCTCAGGAAACTGCTGCACTTCCGAAGGTTCTCTATGAGACCATGACCAAAAACCAGGGTCTGGCTGTAGAACTCAACAGACCGAGCTGCCAGGATACCGGTGTTCTTCAGTTCTGGCTGAAATGCGGAACCAACTTCCCGTACATCAACGAGCTGGAAGGACTTCTGAAAGAGGCTGTTGTACAGGCTACTTTCGCAACTCCGTTAAGACACAACTCTGTAGAAACTTTTGATGAGTACAATACTAAGAAAAATGTTGGTAAAGGAACTCCGACCGTATGGTGGGATATCGTACCGAACAGTGACAAATGTGAGATCTATGCATATATGGCAGGCGGTGGATGTACGCTTCCGGGAAAAGCCATGGTTCTGATGCCGGGTGCAGGATATGAAGGAATCACTGATTTTGTACTGGATCAGATGACTACTTATGGACTGAATGCTTGTCCTCCGCTGCTGGTAGGTGTAGGTGTTGGTACCTCCGTAGAGACTGCAGCACTCAATTCCAAGAAAGCATTGATGCGTCCGATCGGATCTCACAATGACAATGCAAATGCAGCAAAGATGGAGAAACTTCTGGAAGACGGAATCAACAAAATTGGCCTTGGACCGCAGGGTATGGGCGGAAAATATTCCGTTATGGGCGTAAATATTGAGAATACCGCACGTCATCCGTCTACTATCGGTGTTGCCGTAAACGTAGGATGCTGGTCTCATCGTCGCGGACATCTGGTTGTAAATGCAGATCTGTCTGTAACCTGTGATACTCATTCCACCTGGAAATTCAATGCATAAGCGGAGGTAAAAATCATGATTGAAATTAGAGGAGATAAAAAAGTTCTCGTTACACCGGTAAGCGCAGAGGATCTGAAAGATATTAAAATCGGTGACATCGTATGGCTGGACGGCGATCTGATGACCTGCCGTGACGTGGCACACCGTCGTCTGGTAGAGTACGGAAGAGAGCTTCCGTATGATATCAAAGACAAAGCTATTTTCCATGCAGGCCCGATCGTTCGTAAGATCGAGGGAACTGAGGATGATTATGAAATGGTTTCCGTAGGACCGACCACTTCCATGCGTATGGAGAAATTTGAATATGAGTTTACCAAACTGACCGGTGTCAGAGTCATCG
This sequence comes from Clostridiaceae bacterium Marseille-Q4143, assembly GCA_018228645.1. Classification (GTDB taxonomy): domain Bacteria; phylum Bacillota; class Clostridia; order Lachnospirales; family Lachnospiraceae; genus Hominiventricola; species Hominiventricola filiformis. The sequence goes on along the minus strand of CP073693.1, from coordinate 1,003,928 downwards.
TCGGAAAAGGCGGAATGGGTCCGAACACCGAGCGTGCCTGCAAAGAGTTTGGCGCAATCCACTGTGTATTCCCGGCAGGCTGTGCAGTCGTTGCAGCTACAGAGGTAGTAAAGATCAAAGAGCATCACTGGGATGAGCTTGGTATGCCGGAGACTTTATGGTGCAACGAAGTCAAAGAATTTGGTCCGCTGATCGTATCTATCGATGCACAGGGACGTAACCTGTTCGAGGAGAACAAAGTAGCTTTCAATGAGAGAAAAGAAGAAGCAAAGAAAGCAATCTATCCGGAAGTAAAATTTATTAAATAATTCTGATAATATGGAGGAACACCGACGATGCCGATGACAAAACCGGGAAAATTTGACAGTCAGGGAGCCTGGGACGGTTTCCGTGGCGAAATGTGGCAGGAAGAGATCAATGTACGTGATTTCATCCAGAAAAACTACACCCCCTATGACGGAGACGAGTCCTTTTTAGCAGAACCGACCGAGTCTACCACGAAATTATGGAATGAAGTGCAGAAGCTTCAGAAGATGGAACGGGAAAAAGGCGGCGTACTGGAATGCGAGACAGAAGTTGTCTCCGGTCTGACCGCGTATGGCCCGGGTTACATTAACGAAGAGATGAAAGACCTGGAGCAGATCGTAGGACTGCAGACAGATAAGCCATTAAAGAGAGCATTTATGCCCTATGGCGGTATCAAAATGGCTACCAAGGCAGCAGAGACCTATGGTTATGAGATTAACCCGGAACTGAAAAAGATCTTCACGACGTATGTGACGACCCATAATGATGCGGTATTCGGAGCTTATACCCCGGAAATGCGTCTGGCAAGAAAGACCCATGTAGTAACCGGTCTGCCGGATACTTACGGACGGGGACGTATCGTCGGCGATTATCGCCGTGTAGCCCTCTATGGAATTGACCGTCTGATCGAAGCCAAGAAAGTGGCTCATTACCGTGCGGGCTGCGGAAATATGTATGATGATGTCATCCGCATGAGAGAAGAGATCAGCCAGCAGCTGAAAGCTCTGAACGAGATGAAAGAGATGGCGAAGATCTACGGTTATGATATTTCCAGACCGGCAAAAAATGCAAAAGAAGCAGTACAGTGGCTGTATTTTGGATATCTGGCAGCAGTAAAAACCCAGAACGGTGCAGCCATGTCCGTAGGACGTATCTCCACTTTCCTTGATATTTATATTCAGAGAGACCTTGAGAACGGTACTTTAACTGAGGCAGAGGCACAGGAGCTCATTGACCATATGACCATGAAGTTCCGCATGGTAAAATTTGCCCGTATTCCGGAGTATAATCAGCTCTTCTCCGGTGACCCGACCTGGGTTACTCTGGAAGTTGGTGGAACCAGTCTGGATGGAAGACATATGGTAACCAAGAACGATTACCGTTTCCTTCATACTCTGGAGAATATGGGACCGAGCCCGGAGCCGAACCTGACAGTACTGTACAGCCCGAGCCTTCCGAACAGCTTTAAGAAATACGCAGCAAAGATTTCTGTTGACACCAGCTCTATCCAGTATGAGAACGATGAAGTTATGAAACCGGAGTGGGGCGATGACTATTCCATCTGCTGCTGTGTATCTGCAACGAAAACTGGACAGGAGATTCAGCTGTTCGGAGCACGTGCAAACCTTGCGAAGACTCTGCTCTATGCATTCAACGGCGGTTTTGATGAAAAACACAGAATCCAGTGCGGACCGAAGATGGAGCGTATCACCTCCGAATATGCAGATTACGACGAAGTAATCGAGAAATTTGACTGGTGGATGGACTGGCTGGCTGACATTTATGTGAATGTACTGAATCTGATCCATTACATGCATGATAAATATTATTATGAGGCTGCTGAGATGGCGCTCATCAATAATGACTGTGAGCGTTCTTTCGCAACCGGTATTGCTGGATTCTCCCATGTGGTAGATTCCTTAAGTGCGATCAAATATGCAAAAGTAAAGATCATTCGCGATGAAGAAGGCATTACCAAAGATTTTGAAATAGAGGGAGACTTCCCGCGTTACGGTAATGATGATCCGAGAGCAGACGAGTTGGCAACCTGGTTATTAAGAACCTTCTTTGACAAGATCCGCCGTCGTCATACTTATCGTGATTCCAAACCGAGTACCTCTATTCTTACCATCACCTCCAATGTGGTATACGGAGAGGCTACCGGTGCAACACCGGACGGACGTAAAGCATTTACTTCCTTCGCTCCGGGAGCATCACCTTCCTATGGAGCAGAGCAGAATGGCCTTCTGGCATCCCTGAACTCTGTTGCAAAACTGCCGTATCACTGGGCACTGGACGGTATTTCCAATACCCAGACCATCAATCCGGATGCACTGGGACACAGTGAGAACGAGAGAGTGGAAAATCTGGTTCAGATTCTGGACGGATACTTTGAGCAGGATGCTCATCATCTGAATGTAAACGTATTCGGTACAGAGAAACTGATTGATGCCATGGAGCATCCGGAGAAGGAAGAGTATCAGAACTTTACCATCCGTGTATCCGGTTATGCGGTAAAATTCATTTCTCTGACAAAGAAACAGCAGCTGGATGTTATCGCACGTACCTGCCATAAGACACTGTAATGACAGGAAGAGTGCATTCAATTGAAAGCTTTGGACTGGTGGATGGACCGGGCGTGCGCAGTGTAGTCTTTCTGAAAGGCTGTAACCTGCGCTGCCGGTACTGTCATAATCCGGATACCTGGACAAAAGAAGGCGGTGAGGAATGGGAGGCAGAAGGTTTATTTCAGAAGCTGTACCGTTTCAAACCCTACTGGAAAAATAAAGGTGGTATCACTGTCAGTGGTGGCGAAGCCATGCTTCAGATGGAATTTGTCACAGACCTCTTCTCCATCGCCCAAAAGTATGACATTCATACTGCTCTTGATACCAGCGGAGGCCCGTTTTGTATGGAACCGGATTATCTGGAATCCTTTCAGAAATTAATGGATGTCACAGACCTCTTCATCCTGGATATGAAAGAAATGGATCCGGAACGACATAAAGCCTTAACTGGACAGGATAACCGGAATATTCTGGAATTTGCCAGATATTTGTCAGCACATAAAAAACCTATGTGGATCCGTCATGTGCTGGTTCCGGGACTGACAGATTCCAGAGAAAGTCTGGAAGCATTGTATGATTTTATAAGGGAACTGAAAAGTGTGGAACGTGTGGAGATCCTTCCCTATCATACGATGGGAGTTCACAAATGGGAAGCTCTTGGAATTCCCTACTCCTTAAAAAATGTTCTGCCGCCTACGGAAGAAGAAGTAAGACGTGCAGAAGAGATTTTAAGAATCAAATAAGCCAATTTACTGCCAATGAATAAATAAAAAGCAGCCGTTCAGCATGCGCCAATCATGCTGAACGGCTGCTTTTTATTCAACTGAAAGCTGCGAAACTGTTGATTACCATGCCGGCCACGATGAGTGCGATTCCGGCAAAGCCGGTGATACTGGACAGTCTGTCCGCAGGAAGGGAGACCGTGTGAAGACAGTGCAAGGAAACAGATCACCAGCCAGAAGGGCATACTGCAAAGCGTCATGCCAGAATTCCTAAAAAAATAACTTTCTTCATATATCCTCCGTAAATCATTTAGAATAATGTATCGATAGTATCATGCCAGATGGAAAATGTATATCGCACCAATATAATTCCATAAATTTTATGCTTTGGTTGTTTTTTCCTCTAAAATTTGTATACTAAATATAGAAGAAAATACAAGATGAGGAAACAAAAGAGTGGAAGGAAATTTAACCAAGGGACCGATTTTAAAGACACTGACAAAACTGGCAATACCGATTATGGCATCGTCATTTCTGGGAACTCTATATAATATTACGGACATGGCGTGGATAGGACTTCTCGGTGCGAAGGCAGTGGCGGGTGTTGGCGTGGGAGGCATGTTTACCTGGCTGTCTCAGGGGTTGGTGTCGCTGGCCCGTATGGGTGGACAAGTTCAGGTGGCCCAGCATATTGGCCGTGGAGAACAGGAAGAAGCACATGGATATGCTCAGGCAGCGGTGCAGATGTCGGCATTGCTCGGTATTTTGTTTGCTGCAGTTGTTCTTATATTGCTCAAACCACTGATAGGATTTTTCAAGCTGGAGGATGCAGAGGCGTTGGCGGCAGCTTTTTCTTATACAAAGATTGCCTGCGGACTGATTGTGTTTTCTTTTTTGTCATTGACACTGACAGGACTCTATACGGCGCAGGGAGATTCTAAAACGCCTTTTGCAGCGAATCTTGTTGGCCTTGCAGCCAATATGATTCTGGATCCGGTACTCATTTTAGGACCGGGACCCTTTCCTAAGCTGGGCGTAACGGGCGCAGCCATCGCAACTGTGACAGCGCAGTTCATTGTTATGAGTATCCTGGTCATGAGGATTCTCGTAACGAAAAAAGAAAATGTTTTAAAAGGAATTCAGCTGTTTGAAAAAATCCCACCGAAGTACGTGCGTGGAATCTGTAAGATTGGAATTCCCACGGCGCTGCAGGGCATGGCGTATTGCATGATTTCCATGGTGCTGACGCGGATGGTCTCCGGATTTGGTGCGGAAGCCATTGCTACTCAGCGAGTGGGTGGACAGATCGAGTCTGTTTCCTGGAATACGGCGGACGGATTCGGTGCGGCATTAAATGCATTTATTGGCCAGAACTATGGTGCGGGCAAGATGGATCGCGTAAAGAAGGGCTATCGTGCATCTTTGATAACAGTAGGTGTATGGGGACTGTTCATTACCTTGTTGTTTGTCTGCTTTCCGGAACAGATTTCCGGTGTCTTCTTTCATGAACCAACGGCAATTGCTACTGCGGTGGGATATATGATCATTATCGGATACAGCGAGGCCTTTATGAGCGTGGAGCTGATGACGGTAGGTGCGCTGTCAGGACTTGGAAAGACCCATCTTTGCAGTGTCATCAGCATTACACTGACCAGTGCAAGAATTCCGTTGGCAATACTTCTGTCCGGTACGGCATTAGGATTGCTGGGTATCTGGTGGGCGTTGACTGCGACATCTGTTGTTAAGGGAATTGTTTTTGTAATGGCGTTTTACTGGATCACGGCGAGAATGAGGAATTCCAAATAGTTATATAAAAAACAAGCCCGGGAATTATTTCGGGCTTGTTTTTTGAAGACCCAGGGTTTGCGTTTGGAAAGCATCGGGCTTCATGTATCTTTTTCTGTTATAATTTAAAAGCAGTTTATAGTAGAGGATTATAATTATTTATTTAACAATTAATATAAAACGAAATGGAATATACGGGAGGATAACAAATGAAAAGAACTGGTGTTGTGACAGACAGCCACAGTAGTATCAAGCCGGCTGAAGCGGCAAAACTTGGGGTACTGCTCTTGCCCATGCCGTTTTATTTGGATGATAAATGTTATTATGAGGATGTTACGATTACGAGAGATGAATTCTTTGAGAAAGTAAGAGGAGGCGCAAAAGTCAGCACTTCCCAGCCAACACCGGATGCAGTGTGTAAGCTTTGGGATCAGGCGCTTGAGCAGTTTGAGGAAATCGTATATATTCCGCTGAGCAGCGCCCTGAGCGGAGCATGCGGAACAGCCATGATGCTTGCACAGGAAGAACCTTATGCGGGAAAGGTATTTGTGGTAGATAATGGACGTGTTTCCTCTACCCAGAAGAGAACAGTACTGGATGCGCTGGAACTGATCGAAGAAGGTTATTCCGCCGGGCAGATTAAGGAAATGCTGGAAGCAGCCAGAGAGAGAAGCATGATTTACATCGGTGTGGAAACGTTGGAATTCTTAAAACGCGGTGGCAGAATCAGTAAGACCAGTGCAGCTCTGGGAAGCCTTATGAATATCCGGCCAGTTTTGAAGTTCAGTACCGGAATACTGGAAACATATAAGAAATGTCATGGATTCCATCGTGCAAAAAAAGAGATGATTGATGCCATGAAAAATGAATTTGCTACCAACTTTAAAGAGGAAGTTGAAAAAGGTGAAGTGTATCTTCTGGCTGCCAGCAGCGCTTCCAAAGAAGCTTCCGATGAATGGGTAAAGGAGATTCAGGAAGCATTTCCGGGTATGGATGTGGTATGTGATGAACTGTCGCTAGGTGTCAGCTGTCATATTGGACCGGGAGGCCTTGGAATCGGTTGTTCCTGCAAACCCAGGAGGATATAAGAAGGATGCTGGGAAGAACACATTTTTTTGTGGGAACTGCTGTGAGTCTGGCAGTTCTTCATCCGCAGTCTATGTCCTCACTGGTCGCAGGTGCCGGAGCAGCGGCAATTGGAAGTATGATAAGTGATGTAGACTCAGGCACCTCGCAGGCACATCAGGAAGCAGATAAGATTATGGCAGCAGTGATGGCAGTTTCTGCTGTAGTTATTATTCTGGATTATAAATTCCATGTGGGTATCTACAATCGTCTCATGAGGGACAGCAGCATCGCAAGACTTCTGACAGGAGTGCTTGGATTCCTTGTGATCTGTCTCTATGGCCGGGATACACCGCATCGGTCATTTATGCATTCTTTTCTTGGAGCAGTTATGCTTACGGGATGTGTGGATGTGATTTATCCAGATGCTGCACCTTATTTTGCAGTGGGATTTTTATCTCATCTGGCACTGGATCTTCTGAACCGGAGATCTGTGAAATTATTCTGGCCCTGGAAAAAGGGATACTGTATGGGAATATGTTCCTCTCGAGGCTGGATTAATCATCTCTGTATGCTGGCCGGAATGGGAATACTGGCGCTTGATCTGATTTTGTCTGCACCGGCGGCGAGACTGGCAGGACGGATTTTAACAACACTTTGCAAGAATTTTCCCATTCTCTTTAGGTGGTGAGATGAATTGCCTTCAGGGAAAATCATGCAATATCTGGCATATTAGAACTGTACATATCTGTGCGCATAAATGAAGACAAGAAAAAAGAACAAACGTTCTGCAATGTATAGACAAACAAATGTTCTTATGCTATGATATAATCAGTCGAAAATAAAATGAAAAGCTGATTTTATGAGAAAATTAGATAATAATGCACATTCAGTGTTTTTGCTCTATTATCATTTGATTCTGGTCATAAAATACCGAAAAAAGGTATTGACAGATCCTGTTTCTGATCGTGCCCGGGAGATTTTTGAATATATCGCTCCGAAGTATCACATTACATTAGAGGAATGGAATCATGATCGGGATCATGTTCATATCATGTTCCGGGCCCATCCAAAATCGGAACTCAGTAAATTTATCAATGCGTATAAAAGTGCAAGCAGTCGATTGATAAAAAAAGAGTATCCGGAGATTCTGCAGAAGCTTTGGAAAGAAATGTTCTGGAGCCAGAGTTTTTGCCTGTTAAGTGCTGGTGGTACACCCATTGAGGTTATCCGCCAGTACATAGAAACGCAGGGAGAAAATAAGAGTGAACATCGTGTACCGTTTTCGGATTTACCCGAATAAACCTCAAAAAGAACTATTTGCAAAGACATTTGGCTGTGTTCGTTTTGTGTATAACCGGATGCTGGCAGAGAAGAAAGAATATTATGAGAAAACCGGAAAAGTATTAAAGGTTACTCCTGCAAAGTATAAGGCAGAGTTTCCGTGGCTGAAAGAGGTAGACAGCCTGGCATTGTGCAATGCACAGCTCCATCTGCAGACGGCCTACAAGAACTTCTTTCGAGATTCTTCCGTTGGTTTCCCGAAGTTCAAGTCAAAAAAGAATCCGGTAAGAAGTTATACGACAAACTGTGTAAATGGAAATATTACTTTGCAGAATGGTAAACTAAAACTTCCGAAAGCAGGTTGGATCCGCATAAAACAGCATCGGAGTATCGATGATCGTTATACATTGAAGGGGGTCACCGTCATCCAAGAAGCTGATGACAAGTATTATGCATCATTACTATATGCGGCAGAAGATCTGGAACATGAAATCGCACCAGTAAAAAACGTAATCGGACTTGATTTTTCCATGAGTGAATTGTATGTAGATTCCAATGGAACTCATGCTGGTTATCCTCACTTTTTCCGAAAATCCCAGGGAAAACTTGCAAGGGAGCAGCGCAGGCTGAGTCATTGCGAAAAAGGAAGCAACCGCTACATGAAACAGAAAAGGAAAATAGCCAGACTCCATGCTCATATCGCACGTCAGCGGAAAGATTATCTGCACAAGGAATCCAGAAAGATAACCAATTTTTACGATCTTGTATGCATAGAATCTTTGAATATGAAAGAAATGAACGAGGATTCAAGGTTTGGAAAGAGTATTCATGATAATGGCTGGGGAATGTTTACTGATTTTCTTTTTTACAAATTAGAACGTGCCGGTAAAAAACTGGTTCGTATCGATAAGTGGTATCCCAGTTCAAAAATCTGCAGCTGCTGCGGAAAACTCAAAAAAGAGCTGAAACTGGAAGATCGTACGTATAGCTGCGCCTGTGGAAATCAGATGAACCGTGATGAGAATGCAGCTATCAATATTTGTAGGGAGGGCTTGAGAATATCAGGAGTTGAACTTGATATGAAAAGAAAAATTTCCTGATTTTTCTCAAAAAACATAGATTTTGCTCGGGACTGTGTAAATACGAAATAGTCCCGTCATAATAACAGAACCGTGGGACACACGGGGATAGCTCGCCTATGCTTTGCCCAGTAGGGCAATCGAACGAGAAGCCCCCACTTCAAGCGTTAGCTAAGTGGAGGGAGCATGTCACAATGGATTTCATAAAAAGTGATGCTATTAAAATCTTGAACATCTAGAAATTGGGCATATGAGAAAATTCCTAAAAATAGAGTCCGAAAAGACAAGTTCTGCGACTCTTTAAGTGCAATATCCGGTAGATCATGAAACGTTTTGGCTATATAGAAATTTGATAAACAGTGACACCCATAAAAAAAAGAATTGTTTGATGTATGAAGAAAGTTCATGTTTATCTGCCCGATTGCCTGTAAAAAGGGAGAAAAACGGGTGTGACAAGAGAAGTTTTGGGTAGAGCAACAGAAAGCCAAAGTATATGCCCAGCGATCCGCAAGCATACTGAAAAAACGTAAAGGAAATATGATAAATGGAACCCTACTATTATACAAAGTTGAACAAACAACACCAGGCGGTGTATCACGCCATGCAGCAGTGTCTGATCAGTCTGGCGGATGAGTGGCAGATGCCGCGGGTGAGCGGAGAGGCACTTTATAATATCTTCTTTCAGTTACGTCTTGATCATCCGGAGATTTTCTGGGCAACGGGATTTAAGTATCGGTATTATGAGAATTCCGGGAATTTGATTTTCCTGCCGGAGTATTTGTTTGAAAAGGCAAAAATCCGGGAACATCAGAAAGCAATGGCATCCCGTGTGGAGAAGCTGGTGCGTCCGGCAAAATCTATGTCCGAGCTGGAAAAAGAGAAATATGTACATGATTTTATCTGTCAGAATGTCCGGTATGACAAGCTGAAAAAATCTTATTCTCATGAGATCATCGGACCATTGGGACAGGGGGTCGGTGTCTGTGAAGGAATTGCAAAATCTGTAAAGGTGCTTCTGGATGCGCTGGGCGTCTGGAACGTCATTGCCATTTGTGGCAATAACCCGGAGAAAGGGATCAAATATCGCCATACCTGGAATATCGTAAAGATCGGCGGGACATATTATCATCTGGATGCGACCTTTGATAACAGTCTGGGAGACGAAGAGATCCGGTATGATTACTTTAATCTGGATGATAAAAATATTTTCAGGGATCATGAGCCTTTGATTGCACCGGCACCATCCTGCACAGATGGAGGTCATTTTTATTACAAAGAGAAGAAATTGTCGTTCACGAAGGTGGAAGATGTGTATAAACGTTCCCTGCAGGCGGCGAAGAAGGGGAAAACTTTGGATTTTCACTGGAGGGGAGGATATCTGACAAAAGAAGTGTTAAAGGAATTGCTGGATGAGATTCATAAGGCAGGAGAAGAACGTCAGAAAAAAGCAATCGTGAACCTCAACTGGCCACAGGCAGTACTTCGTGTAAGGTATGCCGACGGCGCGGTATCAGAAGAGGTTCACATGCAGGAAGCGAACGAAGGCGAACAGGAATAACGGTTCTGCCTATTTGAACTTTTTGAAGAAATTGCTTTTCCAGCGTTTTCTGCTCTTATAACGTCTGCGGTTTTTACTGGAGAAAGAGTTGCGGTCTGCTCTCTTTCTCCGTTTTGTTATAAAATCAAAACGGATGGAATAGTTTTTCATGATTTTACGGCCCAGCAGGATGACAATAATCAGTGCTGCCAGTGTGCCGCCAGCCCATGCGATTACCCGGAGGTTAATTTTGATCACCCGCATACCGGATGCAGTCCGGGCGGTCGAAATATGATTCTGTGAGGCGGAACCGTCAGCGTCATCAGATGCGTTCTCTGTGTTGGAAAACGGGAACTGCGTGTCGGTGGTGCCTGCCATATAGAGATTGGTAGAACCGACGGTCTGGCCCGCATAGCTGTAACTTAGAGTGGCAATAATGTCAGAATCCGTCCCATCACCGTTGTCATTGAAGGTCAGGCTTGGAGTGGCATCTGACAGGGAGGCTGTGACAGGAAGTATGGCATAGCCTTCTGTATCCATCTGAATCATTGGTGCAGAATTTCCGAAAATGGAGGTTCCGGCATCAAACATCTGATTCTGTCCAATCGTAAAGTTCGTTTCATTTTCAGCGATATTTACTTTCTGGAAATTTTCTGTGGCATAATTTAACAGATTCTGTGTATCTGGGTAAATGGGGACTCCTTTTTCCGCAGTTCCCTGGCTTTTCATAGTGACAACGACCAAGTCCATACCATTTCGGGTGGCACAGGTAACCAGTGTATTTAGTGCAGCAGTGGTATAACCAGTTTTGCCGGCAAATACTGTAGGATCCAGATACTTGGAAGTCTTGTATCCGGAGATCATATAATGATGGTTATTCATCAACAGTTCGTCAGATTTTTTGTTGGTAGCGCGTAAGACATAACGCGAAGTGCCGCTGATCTTTCGAAATTCCTCATGTTTTGTGGCTTCACTGGTAATGAGTGCCATATCGTGGGCACTGGTATAGTGTTCTTCATTGGGAAGTCCGCTGGGATTTGCAAAATGCGTGTTGGTACAGCCCAGTTCGGCAGCTTTCTGGTTCATCAGATTCGCAAATTCTTCTGTGGAACCGGAGATATGCTCTGCGATGGCATTAGCGCACTCATTGGCGGATTCCAGCATGATAGCGTAGAGACATTCCTCTACAGTCAGTACCTCTCCCTCATCGCGGGCAATACTGCTGCTTCCGTAATCAATAGAATAAACGGCATTGTGGGAGAATGTAACTTCCTCGTCCATCTGGCAGTTTTCCAGAGCAAGAAGTACGGTCATAATCTTGGTAATACTGGCAGGATAATGCTGCTCGTCAATGCCTTTTGCATACAAGATGGTACCGGTAGAAGCTTCCATGACAATGGCAGATTCTGCATAGACCTGGGGGCCTGTCGGCCAGTTTTCCCAGGAGTTGGAATCAATTTCTTTATTGTAACGGGCATCTACTTCTGCCTGAAGGGCAGCAGCGGCCGCCTGCTCAGCGGCTTTTTGTGCGTTAGATTTAGATTTTGTCTTTGCCTGCACCGGCATGGAAAAGACGGTGGTAACACAAAGCACTGATACGAGAAGATATCGTTTTAATCTATTTATAAAATGCATGATTTACCTCATAAAAAGAATGTTATTATTTGCTATTATAGTGTATTAAAGTAGGGCATGCAAGGGAGGATAGGAAAAGTTCATAATATTTAAAAAAAGTTTCTGCTGATTTTCAAAGAGAAATCGAAAAAATTAAAAAGGAATTTTAAAAATACAGAAAATATTATTGAATACGTGAAAAAGATTGACGAAAACAGAAAAAAAGAGCATAATAGCCGCAACACGAAAGAGCAGACAATGAAGTCAAAAAATTCATTGTCTGCTCTTTTTTACTTTATGAATGAAAAGGAGGGCAATTGATATGAGTGGAACGCAGAAAAAAGGATTCTTTGAAGGCGGATTCGGAAAATATCTTCTGCCAGGCATTCTGCTTCAGTCAGTACTGATTGGAGGCGGCTATGCAACAGGACGTGAGATCGTATCCTACGGAGCAAAATTTGGAGCGAAAGGATGGGTCGCAGGAATCGGTATTCTGATCGGATTTGCAGTTGTTGCAGTTCTGACTTTCGAAATTTCCAGATTATATAAGACTTATGATTACAAGAGTATGATCAAAGTGCTGATCGGACCGGCATGGCCGTTGTTTGATGTGGCATATGTACTGATGATGATTCTTGTTATCGCGATTATGGCATCGGCCAGCGGTTCTATAGTCGAACAGACAACGGGACTGAATTATTGGACAGGAGTTGTTTTACTTGTAGCTGTAACCGGCGGATTGATGTTCTTTGGTGATGCGTTGATTGAACGCTTTGAAACCTGGGGAACAGTTCTTCTCTATGCAGGATATATTATTTTCAGCGGCATGGTAATCATAAACGGACATGATAATATTACCCGGGTAATGGCAACTTCTGATATGAGTTATACCGGAGAGACCGGTATTCTTCCGGTTCTCTGGATTGGTGTCATCTATGTGGCATATAATCTTTGCGTATATCCGGCATCCATGTTCTCTCTGAAGAGACAGGAATCCAGAAAACAGTGTGTAGTCAGTGGATTGCTGGCAGGCGTGTTGATGACTATCCCGTGGTTCCTGACCTATTTCTCACTGATGAGTTTCTATCCGAGTGAAGAAGTACTTGGTGCTCAGATTCCGTGGCTTGTCATGATGAACAGCATCGATGCTCCGGCAATCTGCTCAGTTGCCTTTGGTGTAGTTATGGGATGGACTCTTATTGAAACTTCAACTGGTGTTATCCACGCACTACTTGGCCGGATTAATGTAGGACTTGCAGAGATTAATAAGAAGGAACTCGACAGCAAAAAACAGGCAGTTATAACCGTTGTGATCCTGGTATCTGCCTGCCTGATGTCCAAATTTGGAATTATTGCATTGATTGAAAAAGGATACACAGCTATTTCTTATGCATTTATGGTTCTGTATCTGGTTCCGATTCTTACGATCGGTGTTTATAAAATTCTGAAGAAAGAGCCAATTCTCAAAGTAGAAGGAGTACCGGCAGTAGAGGAGTCAAGAGTATGAAAGAAGTTGGATATTACAATGGAACGATAGGACCTTTAAGCGAGATCAGTTGCCCGATTTTGGACAGAGCCGTATATTTTGGTGATGGCTGCTATGATGCTACTTATGTACAGAATGGAGTCATTTTTGCACTGGAAGATCATTTTGACCGATTTTATAACAGTTGCAGACTTCTTCGTATTCCATTTCAGTATAGCAGAGAAGAACTGGAGAAGATTCTGTACAGTCTGGTAGAGGCTTATGATGGAAATGACGGAAAGGGAATTCTTTACTGGCAGACTTCCAGGGGAACGGCATTACGGAATCATCTCTTCCCGGATGAGACAGAGGTGAAACCGAACCTGATGGCTTTTTTGATGCCAATGGATCTGTCTCCGAAGGAGAAGGAATTCCATACCATTACACTGGAAGACACCAGATTTCTTCATTGTAATATTAAGACCCTGAACCTGATTCCCAGTGTTATTGCCAACCAGAAGGCAAAAGAGGCAGGCTGTCAGGAAGTTATTTTCCACAGAGGTGACCGGGTAACAGAGATGGCTCATTCCAATGTTTCTTTCCTGATTGACGGAACGCTTGTATATCATCCTTTTGATAACAAGGTTCTTCCGGGAATTGCCATTAAGCATCTGATTAAGACCGCAGAAAAACTGGGAGTACCAACCAGAGCAGAAGAAATTACGGTAACAGAGGCAATGAATGCCGACGAACTGATCATTACCAGTTCCGGAACTCTCTGCAATCGGATTACGGAAGTAGATAAGATTCCGGTAGGAGGCAAAGCGGATGAACTGTTCCATAAACTTCAGGATGCTGCATGGGATGAATTTATGGTTTACACAAAGCAGAAATAGCAGCGAAAGCCTTGACAAATCTCTTCAGCCGCCTTTATAATGTTTTCTGTGTAAAAGGCTGTGACGAAGACAGTAGAAACTTCTGGAAATGCCCAGCGAACCGGGGAAGGTGTGAGCCCGGTGAAAGTACAGGATTTTTCGAAAATCACTTCCGAGCCTCGGGCTGAAAAGTTTCTATATTATATAAGGAAAGGTAAGCCTCGACGGATGTCCCACCGTTACAGGGAACGCATATGATGGTATGTTGTAAGAGGTGGTTAATAAACGGGCTATAAAGCTCCGTCCTGTTGCAGACAGGGTGGAGCTTTTTTTATACGCGAATAACGAACCAAATAAACATGCTTGACCGAAACCGGAAAGAATAAGGAGGTTTGAAGAACATGTACAGCAAAGTAAACACCGACATGAACTTTGTGGAACGAGAAAAAGAAGTAGAACAGTTCTGGAAAGAAGACAACACATTTAAAAAGAGTATGGAGCAGAGAGAAGGATGCCCGACTTATACCTTCTATGATGGACCGCCTACCGCCAACGGTAAGCCGCACATCGGACACGTGCTTACCCGTGTTATCAAGGATATGATTCCGAGATACCGTACTATGAAAGGTTACTATGTACCGAGAAAAGCAGGATGGGATACCCACGGACTGCCGGTAGAGTTGGAAGTAGAGAAACTTCTGGGACTGGATGGAAAAGAACAGATCGAGCAGTATGGTCTGGCTCCGTTCATCACCAAATGTAAGGAGAGTGTCTGGAAATACAAAGGAATGTGGGAAGATTTCTCCGGTACCGTTGGTTTCTGGGCTGATATGGATAACCCGTACGTTACTTATGACGATAACTTCATCGAGTCCGAGTGGTGGGCTCTGAAAAGCATCTGGGATAAGGGACTTCTTTATAAAGGATTCAAGATCGTTCCCTACTGCCCGCGCTGCGGTACCCCTCTTTCTTCTCATGAGGTTGCTCAGGGATATAAAGCAGTAAAAGAGCGCTCTGCAATTGTTCGTTTTAAAGTAGTTGGAGAAGACGCTTATTTCCTGGCATGGACCACTACACCGTGGACACTGCCGTCCAATACATGCCTCTGTGTAAACCCGGATGAAACTTACTGCAAGGTAAAAGCAGCAGACGGATATACTTACTATATGGCAGAAGCTCTGCTTGATAAGGTTCTTGGAAAACTTGCAGAAGATGGAAAAGCAGCTTATGAAGTACTTGAGACCTATAAAGGAAAAGATCTTGAGTATAAAGAGTATGAGCCGTTATATGCATGTGCAAAAGAGACTGCTGAGAAACAGCACAAGAAAGCTCATTTTGTTACCTGCGATAATTATGTTACCATGACAGATGGTACAGGTATTGTTCATATTGCTCCGGCATTTGGTGAAGACGATGCTCGTGTAGGACGTAAATATGATCTGCCTTTCCTTCAGTTTGTAGATGAAAAGGGTAACATGACAAAGGAAACTCCGTTTGCAGGACTGTTTGTAAAAAAAGCAGATCCGGAAGTATTAAAGGATCTGGATGCAAGAGGTCTCCTGTTTGATGCACCGAAATTTGA
Source organism: Clostridiaceae bacterium Marseille-Q4143 (assembly GCA_018228645.1). Taxonomy (GTDB): domain Bacteria; phylum Bacillota; class Clostridia; order Lachnospirales; family Lachnospiraceae; genus Hominiventricola; species Hominiventricola filiformis. The sequence goes on along the minus strand of CP073693.1, from coordinate 988,326 downwards.
GCATGATTACCCGTTCTGCTGGAGATGCGATACTCCGCTGATCTACTATGCACGTGAGTCCTGGTTTATCAAAATGACAGCAGTACGTGATGATCTGGTACGTAATAATAATACGGTAAACTGGATTCCCCAGAGCATTGGTAAAGGACGTTTCGGAAACTGGCTGGAGAATATTCAGGACTGGGGCGTATCCCGTAACCGTTACTGGGGAACTCCGCTGAATATCTGGGAGTGTGAAGAATGCGGACATCAGGAAGCAATCGGTTCCCGTGAGCAGTTAAAAGAGATGAGCGGAAATGAGAAAGCCCTGACTGTAGAGCTGCATCGTCCGTATATCGACGAGATTACCTGCACCTGCCCGAAATGCGGCAAGACCATGAAGAGAGTGCCGGAAGTTATCGACTGCTGGTTTGACTCAGGAGCAATGCCCTTTGCTCAGCATCATTATCCTTTTGAGAATAAGGATCTGTTTGAGCAGCAGTTCCCTGCTCAGTTCATTTCCGAGGCAGTAGACCAGACCCGTGGATGGTTCTATTCCCTGATGGCAGAGTCTACCCTGCTGTTCAACAGAAGTCCTTATGAGAATGTTATCGTGCTTGGACATGTACAGGATGAGAACGGCCAGAAGATGAGTAAATCTAAAGGAAATGCCGTTGACCCATTTGATGCGCTTAAGACCTACGGAGCAGATGCAATCCGCTGGTACTTCTATATCAACAGTGCACCGTGGCTGCCGAATCGATTCCATGGCAAGGCTGTACAGGAAGGCCAGAGAAAATTCATGGGTACTCTGTGGAATACCTATGCATTCTTTGTACTGTATGCGAATATTGATAATTTTGACGCAAGTAAATATACATTAGATGAGAAGACCCTCACCGTTATGGACCGCTGGATCTTATCCAAACTGAACTCCACGGTAGGTGCAGTTGATGACAACCTGGCAAATTACCGGATTCCGGAAGCTGCAAAGGCTCTGCAGGAGTTCGTTGATGACTTAAGTAACTGGTATGTAAGAAGAAGCCGTGAGCGTTTCTGGGCAAAAGGAATGGAGCAGGATAAGATCAATGCTTACATGACCCTTTATACAGCACTGGTAACCATCAGTAAGGCAGCTGCTCCGATGATCCCGTTCATGACCGAGGAGATCTACCGCAATCTGGTATGTAGCGTTGACAAGAATGCACCGGAGAGCGTACATCTCTGCGATTTCCCGAAGGTAGACGAGAACCTGATCGACAAAGAGCTGGAAGCTTCCATGGAAGAAGTTCTGGACGTTGTCGTTATGGGACGTGCCGCAAGAAATACGGCTAATATCAAAAACCGTCAGCCGATCGGAACCATGTATGTACGTGCTGAGCGTCCGCTGGATGATATGTTTAAAGCTGTTGTGGCAGATGAGCTGAACGTGAAGAATGTCGAGTTCAAAGATGACTTAAGTGATTTCACCAGCTATACCTTCAAACCGCAGCTGAAGACGGTAGGTCCGAAGTATGGAAAACTGCTGAATGGAATCCGTACACATCTCGCTGAATTAAACGGCCGTGAAGCTATGAAAGAGCTGGAAAGTACCGGAAGCCTGTCATTTGACATCGACGGACAGAACGTGGTATTATCAAAAGAGGATCTGCTCATTGATACCGCCCAGATGGAGGGGTACGTGACAGAGGAAGACAGCACCGTAACCGTTGTTCTCGATACAAATCTGAGTGATGCACTTATTGAGGAGGGATTTGTAAGAGAGATCATCAGCAAGATCCAGACTATGCGTAAAGAGGCTGGATTTGAAGTGATGGATAAGATCGTGGTATACAGCATGGGCAATCAGAAGATTGAAGGCTACATGAAGGAATACCGCGAGGAAATCTTAAGCGACGTTATGGCATCGGATATCCGTTTTGATGAGGTAAAAGGATATACAAAAGAGTGGAGCATCAATGGCGAATCCGTGACTCTTGGAGTTGAAAAGCAGTAAAAGGAGGCATAAAATGGCCAAAAGAACCTTTAATAAGGAATTCTTCATCAGAAGTGTAAAGTATAATGTCCGCACACTGTTCCGTAAGGAGATTGAGGAAGCAACTGAACAGCAGATTTTCCAGGCAGTGGGATATGCTGTCAAAGATGCGATCATGGATGCGTGGATTGCAACACAGAAGGAATATGAGAAATCAGATCCGAAGATTGTATACTATATGTCCATGGAGTTCCTCATGGGCCGTGCACTGGGCAACAACCTGATCAACCTTACATTCTATGATGAAGTAAAAGAAGCACTGGAAGAGATCGGACTGGATCTGAACATGATCGAAGACCAGGAGCCGGATGCAGCCCTTGGTAACGGTGGTCTGGGACGTCTTGCAGCATGCTTTATGGATTCCCTTGCTACACTCGGCTATGCAGCTTATGGCTGTGGTATCCGTTATCGCTATGGTATGTTCAAACAGCAGATTGTGGATGGATATCAGGTAGAAGTTCCGGATATGTGGCTGAAGAATGGCAATCCATTCGAGCTGCGCCGTCCGGAATATGCAAAAACCGTCAAATTCGGCGGATATGTACGTATTGAGAACCATAATGGAAAGAATGTATTCATCCAGGAAGGATATCAGTCCGTACTGGCTGTACCGGTGGATCTTCCGATCGTCGGTTATGGCAACAATGTGATCAACACCTTACGTATCTGGGATGCAGAGGCAGTGAACTCTTTTGAGCTTGACCGCTTCGACAAAGGTGAGTATGAGAAGGCTGTCGAGCAGGAGAACCTTGCCCGCAACCTGGTAGAAGTACTTTATCCGAATGATAACCATATGGCAGGTAAAGAGCTGCGTCTGAAACAGCAGTACTTCTTTGTATCCGCCAGCGTACAGGAAGCAATCGCAAAATATAAGAAGAATCACAGTGACATCCGTAAGTTCTATGAGAAGGCAACCTTCCAGCTGAACGATACCCATCCGACGGTAGCTGTTGCAGAGCTGATGCGTATCCTGATGGATGAGGAAGGACTGGAGTGGGATGAGGCATGGGATGTAACCACTAAAACCTGTGCTTACACCAACCACACCATCATGGCTGAGGCACTGGAAAAATGGCCGATCGAGCTGTTCTCCAGACTGCTTCCGCGTATCTACCAGATCGTAGAGGAGATCAACCGCAGATTTGTCATTGAGATCCAGAAACAGTACCCGAACAACTATGAGAAGGTTAAGAAGATGGCCATTATCATGGACGGTCAGGTAAAGATGGCTCATCTGGCAATCGTGGCAGGTTATTCTGTAAACGGTGTGGCTAAACTGCATACTGAGATCCTGAAGAAGAGAGAGCTGAAGGATTTCTACGAGATGATGCCGCAGAAATTCAACAACAAGACCAATGGTATTACCCAGAGACGTTTCCTGCTTCATGGTAACCCGCTTCTTGCAAAATGGGTAACCGAGCATGTAGGTGACGAGTGGATCACCGATCTGCCGAGAATCAAAGGCCTGGCTGTTTATGTAGATGATGAGAAGGCTCAGCATGAGTTCATGAACATCAAGTACCAGAACAAAGTACGTCTGGCTAAATACATCAAAGAGCACAACGGCATTGATGTAGACCCGCGCTCCATTTTTGACGTGCAGGTGAAGAGACTTCACGAGTACAAGAGACAGCTCATGAACATTCTTCATGTAATGTATCTGTATAACCAGATCAAAGAGCATCCGGAGAAGGATTTCTATCCGAGAACCTTTATTTTCGGTGCAAAAGCAGCAGCTGGTTATATGAGAGCAAAACTGACGATCAAGCTGATCAACTCCGTAGCTGATGTTGTCAATAACGACGCATCCATCAACGGAAAGCTGAAAGTCGTATTTATCGAGGATTATCGTGTATCCAATGCAGAGTGGATCTTTGCAGCGGCAGATGTATCTGAGCAGATTTCAACCGCTTCCAAAGAGGCTTCCGGGACCGGTAACATGAAGTTCATGCTGAATGGTGCCGTAACTCTGGGAACCATGGACGGAGCAAACGTGGAGATCGTGGAAGAAGTCGGTGAAGAGAATGCATTTATCTTCGGTATGAGTGCAGACGAAGTCATCGATCTGGAGAGCAAGGGCGGTTATGATCCGTCCCAGCTGTTCAATACCGACCAGGAGATCCGTCACGTACTGATACAGTTGATCAACGGTGAGTACGCACCGAATGATCCGGAACGATTCCGCGAGCTGTATAACGCACTGCTGATCGACGGCGGTTACAACCGTCCGGATCCGTATTTCATCCTGAAAGATTTCCGTTCCTATGCAGACGCTCAGAGGCGTGTAGAGGAAGCTTATCGTGATGAGAAGAGATGGGCAAAGATGGCAATGCTCAATGTGGCACATTCTGGGAAATTCACCTCAGACCGTACCATCCAGGAATATGTGGATGATATCTGGAAGCTTGACAAAGTAACAGTTAAGCTGGAAGAAGAGGCATAATTGACTGAAAAATAAATGAAGGGAGCTGCGCAGCTTCGCCTGCGCGGCTCCTTTTTTCACCAGAACAGGAAAAGCGGTATAGAGGTTCGGATTTCTTCATAAGATAACCTGAGGTGTCCGACGATGAAAAACGGTCTGAAAATGTTATGGTCCATTCTGTTCCTGGCAATCTTCCTTCCATATACGGCTATATTGTTGATGAATGGCCGTCAGGGAGTCAGCAGGGAGGAAAAACTCCCGGACAGGGAATATCAGGTACTGGCAGGGCTTTTGCAGGAAGATTTAAGCTGGATGGATGAGGAAACTCTGTGTCTGATGGCGGTGCTGATCCGGACGGAACTGGTGCGAACCGGAACTTCTGTTATGGAAGAACCACAGGTGCGGCAGACAGCATATGAAGCGGCCTGTGATGCGGTAAAAAAGACCTGTGGCAAGGTCATCACCATAGACGGCGAATACCGGGCACTTCCCTGGCATGGCATCAGTGCCGGAAGAACCCGTGCCGGAATCCTGTTGGGGGAGGAGTATTCTTATATCCATGCAGTGGAATGCCCGGAAGACCGGGAATCGGAAGATTACCTTCGGGTATTTCGAATGGATCGGAAAACATTTCTGCAGATTCTGCAGGGCGAAAATACGGCTCATCAGGAATGGGAAAAGCCGGAATTGGAGCGGGATTCCTCTGATTATGTGACACGGTTGCGCCTGGGGGACGAAATGCTGCAGGGTGAGTCTGTCAGAACACTTCTGCATCTGCCGTCCAGCTGTTTTTATGTAGATGACAGTGAAGAGATTCTGCGGATTACTGTAAAAGGAAATGGCCATGGATTTGGCATCAGTCTGTATACGGCGGACCGGATGATCCGGGAAGGCATGTCCTGGGAAGAAGTTATTCAGAAATTCTATGAAAATGCGGAGTGTATAACCCTGTTCTGATCTGGCAAAAATAAGATCAGAGGTGATGTTATGCATAGAAAGCAGAGAGGGTTTTTGATTGCACTGTGCCTTTGCATCTTATCTCTGTCAGGAATCTTCGGGATCTATCAGTACCGCAGGGGACAGGCGCAGGATGTTCCGAAACAGACGGCAGACCGTCTGGCGGAGGAACAGGCGTCAAAAGAAGATGCTGAGAGAGAAGCGGCAAATTCTACAGGAACAGTGGCCAGAGCCGATACGCAGGAGAATGAGACAGAAGAAGCAAAAATTGAAACAGAAGAAGACCTCCGGAAAATCGGGGAAGCGGAATTAGCACAGGCAGCCCCGGAAGAATCAGAAGAAGAACAGCAGGAAGAGCCGGAACAGGTTCCGGTACAGGAAAGCAGTGCGGCTCCGCTTCTGACATTTGCGGAGAACAGTAAACTGATGTGGCCGGTCAGCGGAGATGTGATACTGAATTACAGTATGGACAAGAGCATTTATTTTGCAACGTTGAATCAGTATAAATATCATCCGGCCATTGTGATCAGTGCAGAGCCGGGAACGGAGGTCTGGTGCGCTGCACAGGGAAAAGTCACGCAGATCAAGGTTGACGAGGAGACAGGAACAACCCTGTCCATGGATCTGGGAAGCGGTTATGAAGCCGTCTATGGACAGTTGAAGGAACTGGCAGTAAAAGAAGGGGATATGGTAAATACCGGAGCATTGCTGGGATATGTGAGTGAGCCGACGAAGTATTACACGTTGGAGGGAAGCAATCTCTATTTCCAGCTTTTAAGAGATGGAGAGCCGGTCAATCCCATGAATTATTTGGAATAAAACCGCAAAAAGAGGTGCCGTTCCTCAAAAGAGAAGCGGCACCTTATGTGAGAAATTACATGAGTGCGATATAGAACATGACTACATAATGGCAGAGACTTCCGGCCATAACAAAGAGATGGAAGATCTCATGAGAGCCAAAGAACTGATGTCTGGAATTGAAGAGCGGAAGCTTCAGTGCGTAGATAATACCTCCGACGGTATAGATCACACCTCCGGCAACCAGCCAGACAAATGCTGCGGCGGGAAGAGCCTGGACCAGCGGAACCATGGCAAGAACACAGAGCCATCCCATGGAAATGTATATGATGGAAGAGAACCATTTCGGGCAGGTGATCCAGAATGCCTTGATCAGCATACCGATGATGGCAACGGTCCATACCAGTGCCAGAAGCGGATATCCCACAGTGTCTTTTAATGGGATGACACAGATCGGAGTGTAACTTCCGGCGATCAGGATAAAGATCATCATATGATCTGCCTTGCGCAGTATTTTATTCATCTTTTCAGAGATATTAAAGGTATGGTAAATGGTGCTGGCTGCATAGAGAAGAATCATGCTGCCGGCAAAAATTGCAAATGCTGCAACCGCATGATAACTGTCATGTCTTGCAGCAACAGCCAGAAGAGGCAGTGCTGCGATTGCCGCCATAATCATACCAATAAAATGGGTAAGAGCACTTCCTGGATCTTTAACAAACAGTGATAGTGTCATAATAATGCCTCCTTGATTGAGAAATCTATATGATGTAGTATTAAATACTATGTCTTGATTTATTCATATTATATAACATAAACAGAAAAAAGCAAGAGGAATTTGAAAAAATGTCAGAGACAATGAAATTTGAGGAATTGAACATAAAGCCGGAGATTTTACGGGCAGTGGAAGACATGGGATTTGAGGAAGCAACCCCGATCCAGTCCCAGGCCATTCCGGTGATGGAGTCCGGTGTGGATATGATCGGACAGGCACAGACCGGAACCGGTAAGACAGCAGCTTTTGGTATTCCGCTGCTGGAGAAAGTGGATCCGGAAAACAGAAAGGTACAGGCCCTGGTGCTGTGTCCAACCAGAGAGTTGGCGATTCAGGTATCGGAAGAAATCCGTAACCTGGCAAAATATCTTCATGGCATTAAAGTGCTGCCGATCTACGGCGGACAGGATATGAGTCGTCAGATCCGTTCCCTGAAAGGCGGAGTTCAGATCATCATCGGTACGCCAGGACGTGTCATGGACCATATGAGACGCCATACCATTCGTCTTAATGACCTTCATACTGTGGTGCTGGACGAGGCGGACGAGATGCTGAATATGGGATTCCGGGAAGATATCGAGACGATTCTGAAGGATACGCCGGATGACCGTCAGACGGTATTGTTCTCTGCGACTATGCCGCAGGCAATCCTGGAGATCGCAGGCACCTATCAGAAAGATGCAGTCCGTGTTCAGGTGCTGAGAAAGGAACTGACCGTTCCGAGTATTGAGCAGTATTATTATGAAGTGCGTCAGAAAAATAAGGACGAAGTGCTGTGCCGTCTTCTGGATCTCTATGCACCGCGTCTCTCTCTGGTATTCTGTAATACCAAGAAGAAAGTGGACGAGCTGGTGCTGGAACTGCAGAACAGAGGATATTTTGCAGAAGGTCTTCACGGAGATTTGAAGCAGATGCAGCGTGACCGTGTCATGCAGGGATTCCGGGAAGGAAGTACGGATATTCTGGTGGCAACGGATGTGGCAGCCAGAGGAATCGATGTGGATGATGTGGAGGCAGTCTTCAATTATGATCTTCCGCAGGATGACGAGTATTATGTGCACCGGATCGGCAGAACCGGACGCGCAGGAAGAACTGGTAAGGCATTTACCTTTATCGTAGGAAAAGAGGCGTACAAACTTCGTGATATTGAGCGTTATTGCAAGACGAAGATGAAAGCACAGCGCATTCCATCTCTCGATGATGTGGCCAATGTACGTGTGGAGAATGTATTCCGCAAACTGGAGAAGACTATGGAGGAAGAGGATCTGACTTTAAGTGCGCAGGCCATTCAGGAGTATCTGGATAAAAATGAGACGACGGCGATGGATCTGGCGGCAGCATTCTTAAAGCTGGAGCTTGGTGATACTCTCGGCGAACAGCAGGATGATCTGGCGCAGGAGCAGTACATGTGGGAATCTGAGGCCAAAGGAAAGGGCAAGGGAAAAGGAAGACGGAAAGACGATAAAGATATGGTACGCCTTTTCCTGAATGTAGGAAAGAAACAGAAATTGAAACCGGGTGATATCTTAGGAGCCATTGCAGGAGAGAGCGGCCTTCCGGGCAGAGCGGTCGGCAGTATTGATATGTATGATAAATATACGTTTGTGGACGTGCCGTCCAAATATCACAAACAGGTGATCAAATCCATGAAGCATGCGAAGATTAAAGGAAATCGTGTGAATGTGGAGAAGGCAGAACGAAAATAAAGGATACAAAAGGGCGGTTCCATTGGAACCGCCCTTGTTATATTCTGATTAGAAAATTCTTCTTACAGCCAGTACGTTTTTATAGTTTACCGGAGAAGTGAATTTGATTCCGGTAGATGCGGTACTTGCATGTACGATGGTGTTGTTTCCTACATAGATAGCAACATGTCCGCTGTAGCAGATAATATCGCCCGGCTGTGCGTCTGCAAGGCTTACACCATATCCTACACTGCGGAGAGCGCTGGAGCTGTGCGGAAGACCTACACCGAAGTTTGCGTAAACACTCATAACGAAACCGGAGCAGTCAGCACCGTTGGTCAGGCTTGTACCACCGTATACATACGGGTTGCCGACGAACTGGGATGCAAAACCAGCAACTGCATTTCCGGAAGAACTTCCGCCGCCATTTCCGATCTGAACAGAAGCATCGGATTTGGATTTAGATTTCTGAGATTTCTTCATTGCTGCGGATGCTGCTTTCTGAGCAGCTTCTCTTTCTGCTTCCTCTTTTGCGAGACGGGCTTCTTCTTCGGCCTTGGACTCTGCATATACATAATCGGTTCTCAGATCAACATAATCTTTGGAAACCCATCCGTCACCCTCTTCAATGGAAACTTTTACGAAACCATCGGTCTCATCGGTAACGGTCAGCTCCTCAGACATGGGAACCAGTCCCAGAATAGCGGAATCTGTGGTAGCGTCCTCACGGACTCTTAAGGTTTCCGTAGTAACGGTAGCAACTCTGGTACCTACTTCTTCAGCAAGTGTCTCTGCATCTGTACCGATAGCAACGTACTCAGCCTTTACATAACCGGTTACATTTCCGGAAGTGATCTGATACCATCCATTATCATATCCTTCAACAGTACCTACAGAATTATTAAACAGCTTTCCAGCTACTTCAGACTCTTCGTTTGCTTCGGTACGAACATTGACGTAATCTGTAACCTGTGCAATGCAAAGACCGGTATAGTTATTTTTAACAGCCTGATCAAGTGCTTCGCTGATATCATTTTCGGTGGTGTTCTGTGCTTCTCCGAGAGAAGAAGAGATTCCTCCGGATAATGCAAGGGAAATTCCCTCAGCATGGACATTTGCAGGATTCATAGCGAACAGCCCTGCGGCCATTAAAAATACAAATGCTGTCTTTCCTTTCATTAGTATACCCCCAATCATTTTTTACGAATCTATTCTAAATATTACAAATTTGTTACAAATCATAATGCGATTATAACAAGGCATTACCCCTTTGTCAACCAAAGTGGCGGAATTTCCAGCAAAAAACACAAAAAATCCATACTTTTGTAACAATTTTGATGTTGACAAATCCTCAAAAATGATTATAATAATAATTACTAATATTAAATAAGGAGAAAAAGATGGCAGTACTGAAGTACAGCAGACAGAGAGAAGCAATTAAAAACTATCTGCAGGGCAGAGAAGATCATCCAAGCGCCGATATGGTATATGACGGTATCAGAGGAGAATTTCCTAATATCAGTCTCGGAACCGTTTACAGAAATCTTTCCTTATTAACAGAGCTGGGAGAGATCATCAAGATCCCGACAGAAGGTGCAGATCGTTTTGATGCGAGAGTGGCGCCGCATAATCATTTCATATGTAAGAGCTGCGGACGAGTCATGGACATTATGATTTCGGTGAAGAACCCGGCAGAGGAGATTAACGCACAGTGGCATGACGGCGAAGTTGAAGAATGCCGTATGGAATTTTACGGAATCTGCAACGAATGTAAGAAAATGAAAAATTAACTCAATAACTATTGACAAAAAAGAATTACATGATATAATAGCAATAACAGTAATAATTACTGTTATGAAAAAGCAAATAAAACAAATTTTATAAAAAAGAAAAGGAGAACAAAACTATGGCAAAATGGGTATGTACAGTATGTGGTTACATTTATGAAGGAGAGCAGGCACCGGAGAAATGTCCACAGTGCGGAGTTCCGGCAAGCAAATTCAAAAAACAGGAAGAGGGAATGACCTGGGCAGCAGAGCACGTAGTTGGCGTTGCTAAGGGCGTAAGCGAGGACATTCTTGAGGATTTAAGAGCAAACTTCAACGGTGAGTGCTCTGAGGTTGGTATGTATCTGGCAATGGCTCGTGTGGCTCACAGAGAGGGATATCCGGAGATCGGCCTGTACTGGGAGAAAGCTGCTTACGAAGAGGCTGAGCATGCTGCAAAATTTGCAGAGCTGCTTGGTGAGGTAGTTACTGACAGCACCAAGAAGAATCTGGAACTGAGAGTTGCTGCAGAGCATGGTGCTACCGAAGGAAAATTCGATCTTGCAAAACGTGCAAAAGCTGCTAACCTGGATGCAATCCATGACACTGTTCATGAGATGGCAAAAGACGAAGCTCGTCACGGAAAAGCATTCGAAGGACTTCTGAAGAGATACTTCGGCTAATTAAGAAAACTCCTATATCACAAATTACAAATATTATACGGAAATACGGTTCACAGATATCTGTGGGCCGTATTTTCTTGCTCAAAAATAAGATTTATTCTGAGGCAGTCTCTTTTTCGTAGTTCTGACAGTTATTTGATATTCAGAAGACAGATAAGAATGTTGACAGTAATCGGAAATTCATGTAAATTATCTGCGAATAGTTTTTTCTGTGACAGGTGTAAAACTTCGGAAAAAGTGTACATGTTGCATAAAAAACCAGCATGTGGAAAAAGTTATCCTCATTTCCCCAATATATCCATAGATTTATCCACAATGAAACCAGTGAAAAATGGGGAATATAAGAGTTGTTCACAAAGTTATCCACATTATCCACATTTTTCGGGGAAAAGTTGACGGGTGAAAAAGTGGGGAAAGAAACAAATGTTTTGTGATTAATTGATAAAACCGGGCAAAATATGACGTTTTGAAAATAGTGAAAATGAGGATTAATTATCTGAAAATAGACACAAATACACTTTCCACTTTTCAGAACCCTGTACTTCATGTACAATAGGAAAAGACAGTAAAAAGACAGGAGAACTACGAACCATGCGTTTAAGAAATATACCCGGATCCCGTGAGGCCATTGCAGAGAGCCAGTACGTGATCCATGAAGAAGAGACAAGAGCCGGAAGCTGGCATGAGATTTTTGAAAATGACCATCCCATCTATATTGAGATCGGCATGGGTAAGGGACAGTTCCTCATGGAACTGGCACGCAGAAACCCGGATATTAATTATGTAGGAATTGAGAAATATTCCAGCGTGCTGATCCGTGCTTTGGAGAAGATGGAAGAGGAGGAGACGCCGCTTCCCAATATCTGCTTTATCCGGATGGATGCAGAGGACATTGTAAAAGTATTTGCAAAGAATGAGGTGGACAGAATCTACCTGAATTTCTCTGATCCGTGGCCTAAGGACCGCCATGCCAAGAGACGTCTGACCAGTAAGGAATTTATGGCGCGCTATGATCAGATTTTGGTACCGGACGGACAGGTGGAGTTTAAGACGGACAACCGCCCACTTTTTGATTTTTCTGTGGAATCCGTAAAAGAGGCAGGATGGCAGTTAAAAGCGGTGACCTATGACCTTCATCATGATGAAGAACTGGTACAGGGAAATGTCATGACAGAATATGAGGAACGTTTCTCCGCAAAGGGAAATCCGATTCACAAGCTGATTGCGGTCAGATAAAATTTTTGTAAAAAAAAATTAAAAAAAGGCTTGCTTTTTGTAAAACTACTGTGTATAATATGTTTTGTTCGCTGGACAACACAGCGGACAAAACAATTATGAATGCGCTTCTAGCTCAGTTGGTAGAGCACCTGACTCTTAATCAGGGTGTCCAGGGTTCGAACCCCTGGAGGCGCACGCAAGGAGCACTGTTTTTGGGATGTATGGGCCCGGGGGCGGTGTTCTTTTTTGTTGTCTAATTTTATATTATACCATATAAATTTTGTAAATACCAGATTGTATTTTGAAGACCGATGTATTAAGATGGGAACATACATACGATGGCTGTACAAGGAGCGGAATATGGCTTATATCTACATGGTTCGCTGCCAGGATGCATCACTGTACACCGGTATCGCACAGGACGTGGGACGGCGGATGCGGGAACACTATTATAAGAAGAAAACCGGTGCAAAATATACGAAGAGCCGTCAGGTTGAGTCGTTGGAGATGGTCTGGAAGACCGACAGCTGGGCGGGAGCTGCAAGGCTGGAAAATTACGTGAAGCATCTGAAAAAAGCGCAGAAGGAAGAACTGATCCGTCATCCTGAGACGGTGGAGGAACTGTTTGGAGAGAAGCTGAAAGGGGAACGGTACGAACCCTGTCCGGGACTGAATCTCCAGATGTTTCTGGAAAATGAATAAAGAGCAAAAGGAGATAAAAGAAGGGAGCTGTACATAACACCTGTGTGGACAAAACAGCTCCCTTTTTGGGTAGATTACAGATAAACAGAAGCTACCGGCAGCAGCGGCAGATACATCTGGAACTCACTGCCCTTCCCGGGTGTGGAGGAAACGCGTACGGTTCCGCCGTGGGCAGTGACGATCTTCCGTACAATGGGAAGTCCGAGACCGGTGCCGTGTTCCTTGGAGGTGACAAAGGGATGAAAGACGTTCGTAAGCTGCTCGGAAGTCATACCGCAGCCGTTATCTTTCACGGCGATCAGAAGTTTCTTCTCCTGAACAAAGATTTTCAGGATAATCTTCCCGCGGCCGGTAATGGATTCCATTGCATTTTTCAGAAGATTGATACAGGCCTGTTTTAAACGGATCGGGTCGCCGTAAAATGTGGGATAGGATTCATCCAGTTTGACGATCAGTACAATATGCCGCTGAAGGAATTCAGCCAGAAGCGTATCTTTTACATCATAGGCGAATTCACGGAGATCCATGGGGACAATATTTAATTCTTCTCCGTGGCTGAACAAGGAGATATCATCCAGCAGAAACTTCATATAGCGGATGTCATCTTTCAGTTGATTCCAGAATTCAAATTCTTCCACTTCCGGGTGCATTTTCTGAATCCACTGGACAGAGCTGTTCATATAGGTAAGCGGATTTCTGATTTCATGGGAAATTTGTGACAGAGTCAACTGGTAGTCATTTTTAATTGTTGTAATAAGGTGACGGACATCTTCATCATCTGCCATCAGCCGTTCCATCTTTTTCTGTTCATCGTAGGTCAGCATAATTATCACTCCTTGTCTGCAATATATCAGGATTGTCAGAATGTGGCAACAAAATTCGTTCGACAGGATTCGACAAAAGATGACAAATATGGTTATAAAGAAATTTTAAAATATACAAAGAAATTCAGGAGGATACCAAAATGAAAGATTGTAACTGCATTTTCTGCAAAATTGCAAATGGAGAGATTCCGTCAACCACTCTCTATGAGGATGAGGACTTCAGAGTGATTCTGGATCTGGGTCCGGCGACCAGAGGCCATGCGCTGCTTCTTCCGAAGGAACATTATAAAAATCTTTTTGAGCTGGATGATGAGACCGCATCCAAGGTATTGGGAATTGCAAAGAAAGTGGGAGCCAAAATGGTGAAAGCACTTCATGCAGATGGATTCAATCTGGTACAGAACAATGGGGAACCGGCAGGGCAGACCGTATTCCATTTTCATATGCATCTGATTCCGCGCTACAAGGATGATCATGCAGGAATTCTGTGGGAGCCGGGTAAGACGACACCGGAGGAGATGGAAGAAATCAAAAAGCTGGTGGATGAGGACTAAAACAGAAAGATATGTGGTAGGGAGTATATGTGTGAGGATGATCGACGTCTGGATGACTACTTTGAAATATTCAAGGATCTGATTATCCGGTATGCCAAAAGCTATGTAGGTGATTATTACATAGCAGAGGATATCTGTCAGGAGACATTTATCAGATTCGGCGAGCATCAGGACGAGATCAGAGAGTCCAGTGCAAAATTCTGGCTGATGAAAACAGCGAAAAATATTGCACTGGATTATCTGAGGAAAAGTAAGAACCGCATTCCGGTAATAGATCTGGACACGGCGCTGGATATGCTGAGCGAAGATCCGTTTTCAGATGTGAGCTGGATATTGGAGGAGAAAGAAAAGAGTGAATTTCTGAAGCGTGCATTGTTTCGGATGAAGATAGAACACAATAACTGGTATGAGGTGATTCTGATGAGCTATGTACAGCGGATGGATAACATATCAATTGGAAATGAATTCGGAGTCAGTGCCGCTCTGGTCAACAAGTGGAAAGAGAGGGCACATACATGGCTCCGGAACGCTTATATAAAAGAAGAACAGAATGAATCAGGGGATGAAACATCCCCTGACTAGAAAGATCAGTGTTTAGAAGAAGTGGTGACTTCATTCAGAAGACCCATAATCGTTCCGATGGCATCTGACTGCGGGCATTCTTCCATGGCATGGATATAATCCTGTCGATGAGTGTACAGGTTCTGCACCGCAGCGAGAAAGGTTTCTTTCGTGAGAGATTCTTCTTCCAACACCATGGAGAATCCCTGTCGTTCAAAAGATCTGGCGTTGAGAATCTGGTCTCCGCGGCTTGCCTTTGCAGAAAGCGGGATGAGAAGGGCCGGTTTTCTGAGGGCTAACAGTTCACAGATAGCATTGGCTCCGGCTCTGGAGACAACCAGATCACATGCTGCGAACAGGTCAGCCAGTTCCTTCTGGATATATTCGTACTGGACATATCCGGGAGTACCTTTGAGGGACTCATCCAGTTTGCCTTTGCCGCACAGATGGATGATTTGGAATGTCTGTAAAAGTTCCGGAAGCGCATCACGTACAGCCTGGTTGACTGCGACAGCCCCGAGGCTTCCGCCCATAACCAGCATGATGGGTTTCTCTTCGGTAAAGCCTGTCATGGCAAGTGCGGCGGCACGACTGCCTTCTTTTAATTCCTGACGGATAGGACAGCCGGTGAGGACTGCTTTTCCGGCGGGAAGATAGGGAACGGTCTCCGGGAAGTTGCAGCAGACTTTCGTGGCAGACGGCATGGACAGCTTGTTGGCAAGTCCGGGAGTCAGATCTGACTCATGGCAGATGACCGGGATGTGCCGGCGTCTGGCAGCCATCACTACGGGAACTGATACAAAACCTCCTTTGGAGAAAACGACATCCGGCTTTAAGGTCTTCATAAGTCTGGATGCCTGGCCGAATCCTTTCAGAACACGGAATGGATCGGTGAAATTTTTTACATCAAAATATCGGCGGAGCTTGCCGGAAGCGATTCCGTAATAGGGAATCCCCTGAGCTTCAATCAGCTTTTTCTCGATTCCTTCCATGGAACCGATATAGGAGATTTCATAACCCGCAGAACGTAAGGCAGGAAGCAGCGCAATGTTCGGCGTGACATGGCCTGCAGTACCGCCGCCTGTAAGTACAATTCGTTTCATAAAAATGACCTCCCTGGGTGGTTCGTTACTATATCCAATTATAGGTGTCAGGGGGGAAAAGTCAATGGTAAGTAAAGAACGGAGAGAGAGATGAGACAAGACAGCGACGAATGGCTGGAAGAAAAGATAGATGAGGATCTGATGGCCTGGGCAGATGCTGAGGAGCGTCGGATCATGGAGGATGAAGAACTTCAGAACGTGACGATGCCGGAAGAAAAACTGGAAGATATCCGCCGGGAAATTCGCCGCAGACGCCGCAAAACCAGTCTGTTCGGCAAGACCCGCCGCCGGATGCTGATCGCTGTGGCTGCAGTAATGGTCCTTCTGCTCGGTATGGGAATCGTCGGCAGTACGAAGAAACTGTACATACCTGTGATCATGCAGAAAGAACGCGGGGATGAGGTGAATACGAAAGTCAATAACACGGAACTTCTGGAAAGTGAGTATGACGAAGAGGCGGTGTGTCAGGAAATCGAAGAAAAATTGGGTGTGTTGCCGGTGCGATTTGAATATCAGCCGGAAGGGATGGAACTGACGTATTATGTGATTAATGAAGATGCAGGAGAAGCTATTCTGGAATACACGATAAACGATAAAATTCTCCATATTACTATTTACAAGAAAAATGATGACAGTAGCATCAATTCTCAGAAAGATGGAGAAACCCTGGATGAGGTTTTGGTGGAATCCTGTGGATTAACAGTTCCAGTACAGCGGGTAGAAGGCTCCTTGGCAGAAAGTTATTATGTTACATCGTTTGAGTACCTGAATACATACTATTCCATCTCTTCCAGTGTGGAAGAAGAACAGTTTCAAAAAATATTGGAAAATATTTTAATAAAAAATGAATAATGGGTGTCAAGAATTCTCATTTCATACGTTATATCTATGTAAGCTTACATAGGATAGTGTGAAAGGAGAGAGTGGTTATGTTGAAACGAGCAGCCCTGTTGGCTGTGGCGGGCATCCTGACACTGGGAAGCAGTCTCCCGGCGATGGCAGCTGATGAAGAAGTCATCGAGCCTGCAGGATACCATGTCTACGACTCAACAGAAGACAGTGAGAAGGATACCTGGTATGGGATTGCAAGAGGAACCTATCTGAAATCAGGGGATTCCAGTATCACGAAAAAGGATTCTACCCATGCTTTGTGTACAGGAAATACGCTGGCACATATCAAGGCAGATAAAGTGTATGTCCGGGTCTATCTGGACAAGAGTGATACCGGTAAGTCCGGTACCTGGGGAACGGTAAATTACTGGACCGGTAGGGCATCAAATGCATCTTTGGCAACTGTATCCAGTGGTTCCTATTCTGTAACCAAGAACAAGTATTATCGTGTCAAAGGGGCCCATTCTGTAACAGAAGGTAGTACAACAGAGGCAACAGATACCTGTACAGACGCAATTTTATTTAACTAGCTCAACATGAGCAAATGGCTTCAACTACAACTGAATATGGAATAACTGCAAATTATTATTAAAAAACTACAAACTCAACATACTTAAGGACGGAAGAACACACAATTGAATATGGAACAGGACTTATGAAGAAAGATAAGTCAATAACCGTACGGAAATACATGATCAGGCCGGATCAAAACGTAACTATATTAACGAATAAAATGTGAACCATTTTAGTCTTAAGCGAAAGTATACGAACCAAAAACATCCATAAAATAGAGGGACTGTTGCAGAATAGATGGAGTCATCTGTTCTGTATCAGTCCTTTTCTATTTTGTAGGGTAGATAGAAAATAAAAGTTATTTTCTGCCCAATCAGGCAGTTCAGACACGCGGAAATTCTACAAAAAACAAGTCTTGTTATTTGATTTGGACATATAGAAAATCTGTGATATCAGATGCCCAGAAAACTAGGAAAATTTGGGCAAAAGATGCATAAGAATCTCTATATGGCCAATTTATTTAATTTCTGAAATTATATAGCGAAAAATATTTTTTTCACTGCAAATATTGGGCGTGGAGAGGCACAAACATTCCATATACCCAAATGGATCAGCTGCGAGGGAAGTGTTGCCTTCATACAGAATATTCCACAAGGGAGCGAAGTCCATCGTCCGGCTTCCGGGTGCATGAAACCATGCAGGAATGGTGTGATAAATAAAAAGGAGACTATACGTATGATATTTCTTGAATATCCCTAATGTTCTACTTGTCAGAGGGCAAAAAAATGGTTGGATGAGCATCAGATTTCCTATGAAGACCGTCATTTTATGGAGAATAATCCGACGTTTGAGGAGTGAAAGAACTGGTATGGACGGAGCTGGAAGCTCTCTTATGAATGTAGCGCAGGGGGCTGTCGCACTAACGTGCGGCAGCTCATTTTATATATCCAACACAAAACGCCGAGCTTCGAAAAGCCCGGCGTTCGTGGTATAATCAGTTTATGCGACTAAACAAAATAATACAGAGGGATTATACCTCATTTTCGCTGTATTATCAAATCAAACTTCCGCTGGATTTAGAGATTTCTATTCCATCTGATGATCCAGTTCGTCTGGTAAGTGCCTTTGTGGAGGAAATGGACCTTTCTGAACTATATAAAACTTATGGCAGGATCAGAAAAAATCAGGCAACGCCGCGTCAGATGCTGAAACTCGTTATCTATGCAGCAATGAATCGAATCTACTCAAGTCGAGATATCCGAAAAGCATGTAAACGGGATATCAACTTTATGTATCTCCTTGAAGGAATGCCTGCTCCTGATCATGCAACGATTGCGCGTTTTATCTCCCTACATTTTTCTGCCTGCGCAAAGGTTCTGCTTGCCCAAATGTCAGATCTGCTCTATCTTCTTGGTGAGATTTCGGGAAAGACCATTTTTATTGATGGCACCAAGATTGAATCGGCGGCCAATAAATATACATTTGTATGGAAACGGGCTATTACGAAAAATCAGGCCCGGTTATACACAAAACTAACTTCTTTTGTAGCTGAATGCGAAGAACTCTATGGAATCAGAACCGTATACCATGACCAGATATCCATCCACACATTAAAACGGTTAAAAAAGCAGTTGTGCCGCGTCAAAGTACAGGAGGGAATTGTGTTCGTGCATGGAATTGGACGTAGAAAAACACAGTTGCAGAAATCCCTGGAACAGCTGGATCAATATCTGGAGAAACTAAAGGAATATACGAAAAAACTGTATACGCTTGGAGATAGAAACAGTTATTCCAAAACAGACCCGGATGCGACCTTCATGAGAATGAAAGAAGATGCGATGCTGAATGGACAGTTAAAACCTGCTTATAACATCCAGCACGGAGTGGACTCTGAATACATCACATGGATTGATATTAGCCCGCGTCCAACCGATACATGCACCCTGATCCCTTTTTTGAAAGATATGGAGAGTCACTTAGGATTTAAATATTCAGAAATCGTTGCAGATGCCGGATATGAAAGTGAAGAAAACTATCTTTTCATTGAGGGAAACGGACAGACCGCCTATATAAAGCCGCAGAACTATGAGATTTCGAAAACCCGAAAATACAAAAAAGACATCAGCAGAAGAGAAAACATGGAGTATCACGCAGACAGAGACAGCTATATCTGTCGGAATGGAAGGGAACTGACTGTTACAAATGAACGCAGAAGTAAAACAACCAGCGGATATGTCAGTGTAAAAACTTATTACAGAAGTCCAGACTGTACCGGCTGTCCTTATAAAACGGAATGTATCAAGGGAAACAACTGCAAAACACCTATGGAAAAACGTAATAAAGTGCTGATGGTCTCGAAGACGATGAGTCAAAAACGTGCAGAAGATCTGGAACGGATCACAAGTGAGTATGGAACGATGCTCCGTATGAATCGCAGTATTCAGGCCGAAGGTTCATTTGCTGATGTAAAGGAAGACATGAATTTTCGAAGATATCTGTACCGAGGAAAAGCAAATGCACTGGCAGAGAGCATCCTTTTGGCGATGGGACGAAACATCAATAAGCTTCATTGCAAGATTCAGACCGGAAGAACGGGGAGTCATCTTTTTTCATTAAAGACAGCATAGATTTTAATGGTTGAAAACAAAACAGTTTGAAATCAGGCATGCCGAAAGGGATGTCTGGGAATGAACTGTGTTTATAAGGGATGGGGCAAATCACAACCGATTTCGCCCCCATTTGGGCATAAAGCAGGGCTGCCGCCCAGCAAAAAATATTTGCTAGTGCAACAGCCCCTTATTTTGCTTTCAGATAATTACTGCTGTTCAGATTTCAGCTGCTTCAAAGCTTTTGCCAGCTGATCCGGACATGAGGTCGGGCGCGGGCCGCAGGTGGTGCCTTCCAGTCTGTTGATGACGTCGTCCACTTTCATGCCGACTACCAGTTTTGCAATACCGGCAGTATTTCCGGCACATCCGCCGACAAACTGAACTTTTGTCACAATTCCGTTTTCTGCTTCCACGTTGATTGCCTGAGAGCAGGTTCCTTTTGTTCTATATACCATAATCATTCCTCCTGATGTGATAAAATATATCCATAAGCATAGGTCAGTATAGCAGAAATCCTGTGTTTTTTCTAGTCAAAACAGGAAACTTCCGGTATACTGATAATGATCAGGTTATCAGCATCAGAAAGGATTGAAATTATGAATAAAAAGAAAAAAATCGGAGTCATCGGAGCAATGGAGGAGGAAGTGGAAGCACTCCGCGCAAAACTGGAGAATCCGGAGAAACTGACCAAAGCTTCCATGGACTTTTATTCCGGCACCATGAACGGTCATGAAGTGGTCATCGTCCGCAGTGCGGGAGTTTGACACTTCTTTTTTTATCATTGTAATATAAATCCTTTGTTTAAGCCGTTTGTGGCTTATTTTTTTGTCAAATTTTATGATTTTCATGGTGCTACTTTGTACGCTTTATGGTATAATAAAGAAAACGGATTTTATTACAGGAGAAAAGCGTTATGTACGTATCTATTACTGGAAATAAAGGCAATCAGGATGTCTACATCAAACAATCCTACCGCAAAGATAACGGTAAAACTTCTTCCCGTATCTACAAAAAACTTGGGAAGTATAATGATCTTCTGGCTCAGTTCTCCGGTGACGAGACTGCCATGATGGACTGGGCAAAAAAAGAAGCAGAAAAAGAAACTCTGCTCTACAACCAGCGTAAGGAAAGAATCACGGTCTCTTTTTCCCCTCTTGCCCGTATTCCACTGGACGAAGAACGTCTCTTCAACGTCGGCTATCTGTTCCTGCAACAGCTATGCACCGAACTGCGCCTCGACAACATCTGCAGAAATATCCGTAACCACCACCGGTTTACTTACGATTTCCATGCCATCCTTACGGATCTGATCTATGCCAGGATTCTTTCCCCTTCCAGCAAGCTCAGCAGTTTCTCTTACTGCCAGTCCTTGCTGGAACCGCCAAAGTATTCCTTGCAGAATCTTTATCGTTCCCTTTCTGTTCTCGCAGAGGAATCCGATTACATTCAGGAGGAGCTTTACCAAAACTCCAACTTTGTCTATCCTCGTAACTCAAAAATCCTTTACTATGAC
The DNA here is from genome assembly GCA_018228645.1 of Clostridiaceae bacterium Marseille-Q4143. GTDB lineage: Bacteria > Bacillota > Clostridia > Lachnospirales > Lachnospiraceae > Hominiventricola > Hominiventricola filiformis. The sequence goes on along the minus strand of CP073693.1, from coordinate 966,738 downwards.
TGTACCAACTATTATTTTGAGATTGAAGCCGAAGATGGCATGAAAAAGTATGGCAAAAGCAAAGAACACAGACCCAATCCCATCGTGACCATGGGACTGTTCATGGATGCAGACGGCATCCCCCTTTCCTTTGAACTGTATCCCGGAAATCAGAACGAACAGCTTACCCTGAAACCGCTAGAGACCAAAGTGATCCGGGATTTTAACTGCAGCGAGTTTATCTTCTGCTCCGATGCCGGGCTTGGCAGTAAGAGCAATCGTTTTTTTAACAGCTTTGGAAACAGGTCTTATGTGATCACGTATTCTTTGAAAAAAATGAGAAAAGAGGAACGTGAACTGGCACTCCTTCCAACACAGTTCAAGGTTCCTGGATCCCAGAAGTTCATAGACATTTCCACGCTGGATGAGACAGACCCCGAAGTGTACAACACTGTTTATTACAAAGAATACCCCATTGTCACAGGAGATATGGACGAAACCGTCATTATCACATACTCTCCCAAATACAAAGCATACCAGCAGAGGATCCGGGCAGGCCAGATCGAACGTGCCTTAAAGATCATGCAGTCTCCGGGCAAAGCCAGAAAAGGGAAAAATCCAAACGACCCTTCCCGTTTCATTCAGAAAACAGCAGTTACCGATGAGGGCGAGATTGCCCAGCAACAGCTTTATGAATTAGATGAAGAACGCATACAGGAAGAATCCATGTATGATGGCTTTTACGCAGTTGTAACGAATCTGGAAGGAGATATCCGTGAAATCATCAACATCAACAAACGCCGCTGGGAGATCGAAGAAAACTTCCGGATCATGAAAACAGAATTCGAAGCAAGACCTGTTTTTGTAAGACGGGAAGACAGCATCAAAGCCCACTTTTTAACCTGTTACATCAGCCTTCTGGTATACCGGCTGCTGGAAAAGAAGCTTTTAGAAGAATTCACCTGCAGCGAAATTTTGAAAACTCTCAGAGAAATGAACATGACCCTGCTGTCTAAAGACAGTGGCTACATCCCGTCCTACAAACGTACGAAACTGACAGATGCCCTGCATACAGCCTTTGGCTTTAGGACGGATTACGAATTCATCTCAAAAGCAGATATGCGCGCAGTCATCAAAGAAACAAAGCAGAAAAAATAGCACAATTTCAAAAATAGTACATATCGATGCAAAAACGGAAACAGCCACATTCCCCATAAATACTGGGATTATGGCTGTTTTTCACTCTACAAAGTGTCAAAGATGGGAGTATAGCAGAAATCCTGTGTTTTTTCTAGTCAAAACAGGAAACTTCCGGTATACTGATAATGATCAGGTTATCAGCATCAGAAAGGATTGAAATTATGAATAAAAAGAAAAAAATCGGAGTCATCGGAGCAATGGAGGAGGAAGTGGAAGCACTCCGCGCAAAACTGGAGAATCCGGAGAAACTGACCAAAGCTTCCATGGACTTTTATTCCGGCACCATGAACGGTCATGAAGTGGTCATCGTCCGCAGTGGAATCGGCAAGGTCAACGCAGGTATCTGCACCCAGATTCTGGCAGATCTGTTCCAGGTAGATGTAGTGATCAATACCGGTATCGCAGGATCTCTGAGGGCAGAGATCAACATCGGCGATATCGTCATCTCCACCGATGCAGTGCAGCATGATATGGATGCCACCGGTTTCGGATACAAACCGGGTGTGATCCCGAGAATGGAGACCAGCTGCTTTAAGGCAGATCCAGATCTGGTAGCAGCAGCAAAAGAAGCATGTGCGAAAGCAGTGCCGGAAGTACGCGCATTTACCGGAAGAGTTGTGAGCGGTGACCAGTTTATCTCTGACCGCGCTGTAAAGAACCGGATTTCCCAGCAGTTCGGCGGTATGTGTACCGAGATGGAAGGAGCAGCCATCGCACAGGCAGCTTATCTTAACAAGATCCCGTTTGTGGTATTACGCGCCATTTCCGATAAAGCGGATGACAGCGCAGTTGTTGACTATCCGGCATTTGAAAAACAGGCGATCCGTCACAGCGTGGCACTGGTAGAGAACTTTATTTCCCGCGTGAAATAAGTCGATAAGATCTGCTTCACCGCCGGAGCATTCCGCTCTATAATGAGACCACTAAAAGCAAGGGGAGGCATTCAGAGATGTTGTATGATGCATGGTGGTCTTACTACGGAGAATTTGCAGTACTGGGAATCTGGGGGATTATTCTGGTACTGGCACGCAGAATGATATTTGGAAAACTGAGCAAAAATGCGTTGCTGGACGGCGGGGAGAAGAGCCGGATGATCCGTGCCATGACGCTCAAATTTGAAAAGAGCTATGAGGTTCATGTGGAGATCAGCGACATTCCGGTATTTGTAAAAAAATATCTCTGCCAGGAGCGAAGATGCGGCGTCCGGCTGCTGCGCTGGAAACGGCTTCCGGAGCGCTGGATGGAACTGATAGTGAGTATCGGAGTGATGGAAGCGGTGACGTTCTATTTCCTGCGTTATCCGGCTGCGGTCTGTGTGGACAGGCTGTTGGCATCAGTCGGTGCAGCGGTTATCGTCCGGATGGCAATTCTGTGGTTCGAGACAGACAGCCTGTGGGAACAGGCGGAAGTCTTCCTCAATGATTATGTGGCCAATACACTGTATCCAAGACAGATGCATGTGTATGAGACATTCGAAGAACCGGACACAGCAGAGAAGACAGATGCTGCCCGGCAGAAGCCGGTGCCGGAAAATAAATCCAGGACTCCGGTACTGAAGAAAGAAGAAGAGCAGCTGTTCCAGGAAGTAATGACAGAATTTTTAGGCGGTTGAACATAGAATAGTGACACATCCGGGAGTGACAGGCTGTCACTCCCGGTTTGTGTCACTGTTAAAGAGGTATAAGATGAAAAAATATGAAATACTTTACAGAGACGAAGATCTCTGCGTCATTCATAAACGTGCCGGACTGGCAGTGCAGAGTGCACGGGCGTCAGTGCCGGACCTTATGAGCATGCTCAGAAACGACCTCCTGGAAGAAGGAATGAAGAATCCCTATCTGGGTCTGGTGAACCGTCTGGACCAGCCGGTAGAGGGAATCCTTCTGGTGGCATTTAATGAGAAGGCAGCAGCAGACCTGAGCAGACAGGTAGCGGACCATATCCACATGGAAAAATGGTATCAGGCGCTGGTATGTGGAAAACCTTCCGCAAAATCAGGCACACTGGTGGATTATCTTCTGAAAGATGCCAGAAACAACTTATCCAAAGTGGTGCCAGAAGGGACCAGAGGAAGCAAGCGGAGTGAACTTACCTACGAAGTACTGGAGTCCTGGGAAGATCAGACTCTTCTGAAGATCCGTCTGCTCACAGGACGCCATCATCAGATCCGGGTACAGCTTTCCCATGCGGGCATGCCCATTGTGGGAGATGCCAAATATGGGAAAGGCGGCGGACAGCTCTGCCTCTGCTCCTTTAAGACGTCTTTTCGTCATCCCCGGACGGGCAGACAGATGACGTATGAGGTGAAGCCGGAGTTTCCAGTTCCACCCACAGCTCTCTGATAAGAAGAATTCCGAAAGGGCCGGTAAAAAGTCCCACAGGACCAAAAAGTTTTAACCCGGCAATGACGGAGATCAGAAAGCAGACTGGAAGGAGACCAAGACCGTTGCCCAGAAGCCCCGGCTCCAGAAGTTCACGGGTGAGCCAGGTGATGGCGTAGAGGATGGAAAGCTTCAGGCAGACAAGGAAACGCTGCCGGAGCAGTTCCACGAGAATCCAGGGAAGAAATACGATCCCAGTGCCGAAGACCGGAAGCGCATCCAGAAAACCGGTGAGCACGGCCCACAGTCCGGCACCTGGCAGATGGAGCAGCAGCCAGTAACCGGCGGCACATTCCAGGGTAATGACGAACATGATCCGGATCTGGGCATGGATCCAGTTTTGACAGGCAGTGGCCAGCCGGCCGCCGGCATTTCGTACCATCTGATAAAAAGGAAGTTTTGAAAGCATTGCATCAAAGGCTTTCCAGTCTCTGGCAAAGAGAAGCAGAGAGACAAAATAAAGAAAGATTCCGAACAGCCATGAGAAGACGGAGGGCATCATGCGGGTGATCTGTCCCAGCAGGGAGGAAGGAATCCAGTCAGATAGAAGCGGCATACGTAAAAGGAAGTCCTGCCACACCGGAAAAAGTTCCCGGATGGGTGGATAGAGAAGATAGCCGCTCAGCAGAAGAAAGAGAAGTACAGCCAGAAAAAGGATACTTAACACACCGGCGCTGAGAGGAACCAGACGCATGGATATCCGGTAACGGAACCGGTTCAGGGCGGCAACTGTCAGCCACGCAAAGAAAAAAGGAAAAACCAGAGGCAGAAGATACCGCAGAACCAGATAGACTGCGGCAGCAATGGCTGCTTTCTGCATGTAGAGTGTATTCCTCCGGTTCATAACTGCATCCTCCTTTTTCACAGATTCTACTATCAGTATCTGTGAATTGGCTGATCCTATGCTGGCTGATATTGACAAACGAAAATGTGGATGCTATGTTACAGACAAAGCGGACAGGAGTAACGATACAATGAATATTCAGGAATTTATAAAAAAGCAGCCGCCGGGCAGACTCATTACCATGGGATTTGCACTGGTGATTCTGATCGGTACATTGCTTTTGTTATTACCTTTTTCTATAAAATCAGGCGTGACAGTAACGCCTCTTAATGCCCTCTTTACGGCCACCAGTGCAGTATGTGTGACGGGTCTCGTGGTGGTGGATACCGCGGATACCTTTACGGCTTTCGGACAGACGGTCATTGGTATTTTAATCCAGATCGGCGGTCTGGGTGTGGCTTCCGCAGGACTGGGCCTTATGATTGCTGCCGGAAAGAAAGTCAGTATCAAGAGCAGGGTGCTGGCAAAGGAAGCGTTAAATGTAGACAGTTACAAAGGAATCGTCCGTATGGTGGAAGCAGTGCTTCTGATTACTCTGGTGGTGGAAACCGCGGGCGCTCTGTTATCGTTTCCGGTTTTCCTAAAAGATTATTCCCCGCTCCATGCGCTGGGAATCAGTATTTTTCACTCGGTAGCTTCTTTTAATAATGCGGGATTTGATATTCTTGGGAATATGACAAATCTGATTCCCTACCGGGATAATGTGGCATTGAATCTCATTACCAGTGTACTGGTCATCGTGGGTGGTATTGGATTTCCGGTTATTCTGGATCTGGGGAAACAGCGGAATTTCCGAAGGCTGACACTTCACACAAAAGTGGTGCTGGTGACGACGGGTATTTTGCTGGCTGGCGGTACGCTGCTTTTGAGGCTGACGGAGCCCATCTCCTGGATGGCGGCATTTTTCCACAGCATGTCCGCCAGAACAGCGGGATTTTCCACCTGTTCCCTGGGAAGCTTCAGCAATGGGGGACTGTTCGTAATCTGTGTCCTCATGTTCATCGGAGCATCTTCCGGTTCCACCGGAGGCGGTGTGAAGACCAGTACGATGTTTGTATTGCTGCAGTCGGTGCGGAGCGAATTTTCCAAGCGTCCGGTAGGCGCATTCCGGAGAAGTATTCCGAAGGAAAATGTATCCAGAGCGTCCATGATCGTGATCTGTTCCGCCCTGATGGTCTGCGTGGGAACCTTCCTGATGTGTGTGGCGGAGCCGGAGCTTACCTTCATGCAGCTCTTTTTTGAGACGGTGTCAGCCTTCAGTACTGCAGGATTATCCACCGGCATTACGCCGGGACTTGGCATTGCAGCCCGGTGGATTTTGATCTTTTTTATGTTTACCGGAAGGCTGGGTGCCATGACCATGATCACGATCTGGGTCAGCCGGCAGCCGAAAAATGCAAGATATACGGAGGAATCCGTGACCATAGGATAAAGGAGAACGAGTATGATAAAGAAAAAGAAAGAATCAGCTTCCTTCGGGGTCATCGGACTGGGACGGTTCGGCACTGCCCTTGCCATTACACTGGCACAGGCCGGTAAGGAAGTGATTGCCGTGGATCGGGATGAAAGCCGTGTGAAAGAGCTTCGGCAGTATACAGATTATGCCTTTGTGGCAGATACCATCTACAGTGATACGTTAAAAGAAATCGGTATTCAGAACTGCGATGTGGTGGCAGTCTGCATCGGTGAGAAAATTGACGCCAGCATCCTGATTACCATGAGCGTCATCGACCTGGGCGTGCCGAAGGTCATTGCAAAAGCCAGCAGCGTGGAGCAGGGGGAAGTACTGAAGCGTATCGGCGCCACGGTCGTCTATCCGGAGAAGGATATGGCAGTGCGCCTTGGAAAACGGCTCATCTCCAGTACCTTTATGGATTACATTGCTCTTGATAACAGCGTGGAGATCCGTCAGATTTCCGTACCGGAGTCCATGCTGGGAGCCAGTGTCATGGAACTGAATATCAGAAAGAAATACGGTCTTAATATTATTGCGGTGCAGAACGGCCATGAGACGAATATTGAAATTGCGCCGGATTACCGGTTCCGGGAGGGGGATGTGCTGGTAGTGATCGGAAAGATCAAAAACATTGACCGGATGGAAAATGATTGTTAAGAGGATGTTGACAAACCCTTCATTCCTTTTTACAATTAAAAATAGTGCAAAATTGCAGGAAAACGGCTGCTGACGAGAAGGCGCGGCGGCTATGAAAAAGGAGATTGCAAAAAAATGGCAAAAGACAAAAAATTAGTAGAAGGCATCACTTCCATGGACGTGGATTTCGCCCAGTGGTACACCGATGTCGTGAAGAAAGCAGAGCTGTGTGATTATACCAGCGTAAAGGGATGCATGGTAATCAAACCGGCTGGCTATGCAATCTGGGAAAACATCCAGAACGAACTTGACCGCAGATTCAAAGAGACAGGGGTAGAGAATGTATATCTGCCGATGCTGATTCCGGAGAGTCTGCTTCAGAAAGAGAAAGACCATGTAGAAGGATTTGCTCCAGAAGTAGCATGGGTTACCCATGGCGGATTGGAACCGCTGCAGGAGCGTATGTGTGTACGTCCGACTTCCGAGACTCTGTTCTGCGATTTCTATCAAAAAGAGGTTCATTCCTACAGAGATCTTCCGAAGGTATATAACCAGTGGTGTTCTGTACTCCGTTGGGAGAAGACCACAAGACCGTTCCTTCGCTCCAGAGAGTTCCTGTGGCAGGAAGGACATACCGTACATGCGACTGAGGAAGAGGCAGAGGCACGTACCCAGCAGATGCTGAATGTTTATGCAGACTTCTGTGAGCAGGTACTGGCTATTCCGGTTATCAAAGGACGCAAAACCGATAAAGAGAAATTCGCAGGTGCCATTGCCACCTACACCATCGAGGCACTGATGCATGACGGAAAGGCACTGCAGTCCGGTACCAGCCACAACTTCGGTGACGGATTTGCAAAAGCATTCGGCATTCAGTTCACGGATAAAGACAACCAGCTGAAATATGTCCATCAGACTTCCTGGGGTGTGACCACTCGTCTGATCGGTGCCATCATTATGGTACACGGTGATGATTCCGGACTGGTACTGCCGCCGCGGATCGCTCCGGTACAGACTATGATCGTTCCGGTTGCACAGCACAAAGAGGGCGTTCTTGATAAAGCATATGAGCTGAGAGACAAACTGTCCCGTCAGTTCAAAGTAAAAGTAGATGATTCCGAAAAATCTCCGGGCTGGAAGTTCGCTGAGCAGGAAATCAAAGGTATTCCGACCCGTATTGAGATCGGACCGAAGGATATCGAGGCAAATCAGGCAGTCATCGTCCGCCGTGATACCAGAGAGAAGATCGTGGTATCCCTTGACGAGATCGAGACAAAACTGGGTGAGATTCTTGAGACCATGCAGCATGACATGCTGGAGAAAGCAAGAGCTCACAGAGATTCTCATACTTACGATGCAACCACTTACGAAGAGTTCGTGGAGACCATCAACAACAAACCGGGCTTCGTAAGAGCAATGTGGTGCGGAGATCAGGCTTGTGAGGATAAGATCAAAGAAGATACGACCGCAACCAGCCGCTGCATGCCTTTCGAACAGCACCAGCTGTCCGGCACCTGTGTATGCTGCGGAAAACCTGCGAAAAAAATGGTATATTGGGGTAAAGCATATTAAATATGATTCAGATTGAGATTCCGGAAAAAGTCAACAGGATAATCAGTACACTCGCTGCGGCAGGCTATGAAGCCTATGCCGTGGGCGGGTGCGTCCGTGATGCACTTCTGGGAAGAGAACCTGCCGACTGGGATATTACCACATCGGCTTCTCCCTATCAGGTGAAAGCATTGTTTGCCAGAACCATTGATACGGGTATCCAGCATGGCACCGTCACGGTTATGCTGGGAAAAGAAGGGTTCGAGGTCACCACCTACCGGCTGGACGGAGAGTACGAAGACTGCCGTCACCCGAAGGAAGTGGTCTTTACCAAGAGTCTCTTAGAAGACCTGAAGCGCAGGGATTTTACCATCAATGCCATGGCTTACAATGAAGAGCGGGGCCTGGTGGACGAGTTTGACGGGGTCGGTGATCTGAAACGCGGTATCATCCGCTGCGTGGGAGAAGCCAGAGAACGGTTTCAGGAGGATGCGCTCCGTATGCTGAGAGCCGTCCGGTTTGCAGCACAGCTGGGATTTGTTCTGGATGAGCAGACGAAACAGGCGATTTGTGAGCTGCGGGAGAACCTCAGAAAAGTCAGCGCAGAGCGGATTCAGACAGAGCTGGTAAAATTACTGGTATCTCCCCATCCGGAACGGCTTCTGGAAGCATGGGAGACGGGTATGACTGCTGTGGTGCTGCCGGAATTTGATGCCTGCATGGCGTGTGAGCAGAACAATCCCCATCATAGTTACTCCGTAGGAGTCCATACCATCAGATCCATGGGTGAGGTGGAGGCAGACAAAGTACTTCGGCTTACCATGCTGTTCCATGATTTTGGAAAGCCCCAGGCAAAGACAACGGATGCTAATGGCATTGACCATTTTCGCGGTCATCAAAAGATCAGTGAAGAACTGGCAGGCGGGATTCTGAGGAGACTGAAATTCGATAATGAAACCATCCGGCAGGTGAAGAAGCTGGTCAGCTGTCATGACGATCATCCGGCCAGAACACCGGCGGGTGTCAGAAGAGCAGTGAACCGGATCGGAACGGATCTCTTTCCTATGTATCTGAAAGTACAGCGGGCTGATATTATGGCACAGAACCCGGCGACCAGAGAGGATAAGCTGGCGAAGCTCTATGTAGTGACGGAGCTGTATGAGCAGATCTTGAAAGAAAAGGACTGCGTAACCTTAAAACAGATGGTAATTACCGGCAGAGATCTGATGATGGAAGGAATTCCTGCAGGTCCCGGACTTGGAGAAGTGCTCTCCAAACTTCTTGATCTGGTCATCGAAGATCCGAAACGTAATGAGAAGACATGGCTTCTTGCAAAAGCAAAAGAGATTTATAAAGCGTCACGGGAATAATCTCCGCGGCGCTTTTTTTGTGCTATTTTCATACATTTCCTCATAAGATAGAAGGTACGAAGTGACCGGAATATGGGGGAAAGTCTATGAATGATCGGGATTTACAGGTGCTGGAGCAGTACCCGTTTACTGTCAGAGGAAGCTTTAGAGTCAGGGGCGCATTCCTGCTGGATACCAGTGAGGGACGCAGACTGATCCGGGAATATTCCGGAAGCGTGCAGAAGCTTGAGACGGAGCAGAAGCTGCTTTTGCATCTTCAGGAGCAGGGGTATCTGGTGGACCGGATGGAACCGGATCAGGAAGGGAAGCTTGCAAGCGTCTGGCGGGAATATAATTCCTATGTGGTAAAAGAGGCGTTGGAAGGACGGGAGTGTGACACCAGAAGCGAGAGCGAGGTCATGAAGGCGGCATCTCTCCTTGGAAGCCTTCATCTGTCCATGCGGAATTGTATGGAACTGTCAGAGGAGGAATACGTCCGGATGATCGGATCGGATGCGGAAGATGAACTGCGCCGCCATAACCGGGAGTTGAAGAAGATTGACCGCTTTATCAGGAAAAAGACCCGGAAAAATGAATTTGAGACGGCTTATCTTAGCTGTTTTCCCAAGATACTGGAGGAAGCAGAATGGATGGAGCGGATGCTGGAGAGGAGTGCATACAAAAAGCTTCGGCAGCGTGCGTTGGAAGAAGGTCATTTCTGCCATGGGGAATATACCCATCATAATATTCTGGTGAATGGCAGCCGGATGGCGGTCATTAACTTTGAAAAGTGTTCCGTCAATGTACAGATTAATGATCTGTATCATTTCATGAGGAAAATTCTCGAGAAACAGAACTATGATTTCCGATTGGGAATAAAAATGCTGAGAGCATATGAAGAGAAGAACCCCCTCAGCCCGGAAGAACGGGAATATCTGGGCATCCGCATGGAATATCCGGAAAAATTCTGGAAGCTTGCCAATTATTATTACAACACCAACAAAGCATGGATCCCCGGAAAGCATATGGAGAAACTGGAGAAATTCCTCGGGCAGCAGGAAAAAAGAGTTTCCTTTTCCAGGGAGTTATTGTATAATAATTCTAATCAACCAAGAAAATCAGGGAGGTAATTGTGCAAAATGGACTACAAAGAGATTTATGAGGAGTGGCTGTCCAACCCGTATTTTGATGAAGCTACAAAAGAAGAATTAAGATCCATTAAGGATGATGATAAGGAGATTAAGGAGCGCTTTTACAAGGATCTTGAGTTTGGTACCGCCGGACTTCGCGGAGTGATTGGTGCCGGTATTAACCGTATGAATATTTATGTGGTACGTCGTGCAACCCAGGGCCTTGCCAACTACATTATCAAACAGGGCGGCCAGGATAAGGGTGTTGCCATTGCCTATGATTCCCGCCGGATGTCTCCGGAATTTGCTGAGGAAGCAGCTTTGACACTGGCAGCAAATGGAATTAAAGCATACAAATTTGAGTCTCTTCGTCCGACTCCGGAACTGTCCTTCGCAGTACGTGAACTGCACTGCATCGCAGGTTTGAATATTACTGCCAGCCACAACCCGGCTGAGTACAATGGATACAAAGTGTACTGGGAGGATGGTGCACAGTTTACACCGCCTCATGACAAAGGCGTTACCGCAGAGGTACTGGCAATCACCGATCTTTCTACCGTAAAGACCATCAGCCAGGAGGATGCCATTGCCGCAGGAAAATATGAGATTATCGGTAAAGAGATTGATGACAAATTCATCGCTCATGTAGAAGCACAGGTAGTGAATCAGGATGCCATTGACAAGATGCAGAAAGACATCCGCATTGTCTATACCCCGCTTCATGGTACCGGCAATCTTCCGGCAAGAAGAGTATTAAAAGAGCTTGGATTTGAAAACGTATATGTAGTAAAAGAACAGGAACTTCCGGATGGAAACTTCCCGACCGTTAATTATCCGAATCCTGAATCTCCGGCAGCATTTGAGCTGGGTCTGAAACTTGCAAAAGAAGTAAATGCAGATCTGGTGCTGGCAACAGATCCGGATGCAGACCGTCTCGGCGTGTATGTCAAAGACAGCAAATCCGGCGCGTATATTCCGTTGACCGGTAATATGTCCGGTTCCCTTCTGTGCGATTATGTGTTAAGCCAGAAGCAGGCAGCAGGCAAGATCCCGGCAGACGGTGAAGTGGTAAAATCTATTGTAACCACCAATCTGGTAGATGCCGTTGCTGCAAATTATGGCTGCAAACTGATAGAAGTACTGACCGGATTCAAATATATCGGTCAGCAGATTCTGAAAAATGAGGAGACTGGAAAAGGCACTTACCTCTTCGGTATGGAAGAGTCCTATGGCTGCCTGATCGGTACGTACGCAAGAGATAAGGATGCGATTTCCGCAGTGGCAGCTCTCTGCGAGGCAGCTGCTTATTACAAAATGAAAGGCATGACCCTGTGGGATGCCATGGTAGCAATGTATGAGAAATACGGCTACTATAAAGATGCGGTAAAATCCATCGAACTGAAAGGCATTGAAGGTCTTGCAAAGATCCAGGAGATTCTGGAGACCTTAAGAAACAATACTCCGACTGAGATCGGCGGCTATCATGTAGTATCTGCAAGAGACTACAAACTGGATACCGTCAAAGATATGAAGACTGGTGAGGTACATCCAACCGGACTTCCGGCTTCCAACGTACTTTACTATGATCTGAATGACGGTGCATGGCTTTGTGTCAGACCGTCCGGAACTGAGCCGAAGATCAAATTCTACTATGGAATCAAGGGAACTTCTCTTGAAGATGCTGATCAGAAGAGTGCAGCTCTCGGAGAAGAAGTGCTTGCCATGATCAACAAGATGCTGTAAGGACAGGCTTATGTATAGTTACGAGGAACTTCTGAATGTAATTGCACAGCTTCGAGGCGAACATGGCTGCCCCTGGGACAAGGCCCAGACCCATGAGAGTCTGATCCCCTGTCTTCGCAACGAATGCGAGGAAGTGGTACAGGCAATCGAACAGCATGATGAAGAAAACCTGTGTGAAGAACTTGGAGATGTACTTCTCCAGGTTCTTCTTCATGCAAGAATTGCCGAGGAAGAAGGACAATTCACCATGGCAGATGTGGTGAATGGTCTGGCAGAGAAAATGGTGCGCCGTCATCCCCATGTATTTGGGAATGAGGAGTACGGTTCTCCTGAGCAGAATCAGGCCCGTTGGGAGGAGATCAAGCGCCAGGAAAAGGAAGCGAAAAAGCGCCGGAAACTGGCTGAAAATCAAGGAAATCTGCTTGACAAACAATAGGAAAACGGGTATAACTATTGATACATGCTATAAAACAAGAAAGATCCGAGGAGGAAATAAAGACATGAACAAAGCAGAGCTGATCGCAGCAGTTGCAGAGAACGCTGAGTTGACTAAAAAAGATGCAGAGAAAGCTGTTAAAGCATTTATCGACGTTGTTACAGACGAACTGAAGAAAGGTGAGAAAGTTCAGGTAGTTGGATTTGGTACTTTCGAAGTAGCTGAGAGAGCAGCAAGAGAGGGAAGAAACCCGCATACTGGCGAGCCGATGCCGATCGCAGCTTCCAAAGCTCCGAAATTCAAAGCAGGAAAAGCTTTAAAGGACGCTCTGAACTAATCAGGTGAAATAAATGAGATTAGACAAATTCCTGAAAGTATCCAGGCTGATCAAGCGGCGCACGGTTGCCAACGAAGCCTGTGATGCAGGCCGTGTACTGGTGAATGGAAAATCCGCCAAGGCATCCCTGAACGTGAAAGAGGGAGATGTCATTGAGATTGAGTTCGGTACGAGAACCGTGAAGGTGGAAGTGCTGGACGTACAGGAAACGGTCAGGAAAGACGAAGCGAAAGAGCTTTACAAATATTTATAAGAATAAAGAAGAGAACCTCCTAATATATTTTAAAAGAATATATGGGAGGTTTTTTTATGATAAAAACAGGAACGATGGAAGAACGTCCACAGAACAGAGGCTCGCACAAACTGTCGGTCATGAACCGCAGGACCGGAAGCATTACGGGAGTGTCTGACGTCATCTCCTTTGACATATCCGAGGTACTGCTGGAGACAGAGCTGGGCATGCTGCAGATTAAGGGGGCAGATCTTCATGTAAACCGGCTGTCACTGGAAAAAGGTGAGATTGATCTGGAGGGCAGGATTGACAGCTTTCAGTATTCGGAGGTCTCAGACTTTAAGAAAGGCGGAGAATCCCTGCTGAACCGCCTGTTTCGATGAGGGTGCCGGAAATGGGACTGATCAGGGAACTTATGTTTTTTGGACTTGCAGTCCTGAGGGGGATGCTCATCCTGGTGATTTATGATGGTATCCGCATTTTTCGGCGGGTACTGCCCCACGGCGTCTGGAGCGTGGCGCTGGAGGATGTGTTGTACTGGTTTCTGTCTGCATTACTTGTTTTTCAGCTGATCTACAGGGAGAACGACGGGGCGCTCAGGGGCTATGCGCTGGCTGCGGTGGCAGTTGGAATGTTTGTCTATCATCAGACAGTCAGCACCTGGCTGGTGGAACACATTGCGTGGATTTTAAATGGGTGTCTGGGGATCATCTGCAGGCCGGTGCAGGCAGTTGGTGGAAAATTCTGTAAATTTGTTAGATTATTGTATCGCTTTTGTAAAAAGAAATTGAAAAATGGTTTCCGGGAGTTTATAATTATTCTATTCTCATAGGGAGGAGGCGGAATATGGCAGCGAAAGCGAAAAGCAGACGGCTCCGTGAGCGTAGAAGACATCTGGAATCCTGGGGAATTATTCTGATTGTGCTGATTGTTTTTGGTGTCAGTACCGTAGGAGGAATCCGTCTGAAGCAGAAAAATCTTTCATATCAGGAGAGAGAGAATAACATTCAGGCTCAGATTGATAAGGAAGAGGAGCGGAGCAAAGAGATCGAAGATCTTGAGGCTTATACACAGACGAAAAAGTACGTGGAAGATGTGGCGAAGGACAAGCTGGGACTTGTCTACCCGGATGAAATTATTTTTAAAGCAAGTGATAAATAGGACTGTGAACGAAGAATGGCCCGTGTAAAAACTGATATTCCGGTTTTTGCACGGGCTGTCTTCATGTCGAAAATATTTCTGCCTGAACCACTTCCAAATGACAAAGATTGCGGATTCATGATTTCTATAATCCCTCTACCGGAAAGAAGAGGAGGGAAAACATATGGAATGGAGTAAATACGTATTGTCAGTCATGGTAGGAGGATGTCTGCTGGTCCTGTATGGAAAGAAGGGCACCGGGCGGAACAAGTGGCTCTTCGGAGCCGGAACCGGGACAAGCCTGATGGCTATGGAACTGGCGGTAGAGTACATGCTGAACAAAGCGGCATGGGAAATGGCGCTCAGTATTATGAAAGGTGGAGCCATATTTTCCGTTATCGTCCTGCTGGGCTATGTAAGAGAGTGGTTCGGAAGTGGGAGAAACCTGCCGGAGGAGAAGGAACTGCTGCATCCGGTCCGGCAGTGGATGAAGGAATACCAGGAAAGCTTTCTGCAGTTATCAAGGAGTTTTTGCATGACGCCGCAGCCGGTGGAAGGTCTGGACCGGGGGGAACGGCTCCTGCAGCTTCGGCTTGCTGAAAACCGGATGGCAGCGGCCGGGCAGATCCAGGAGATGAGCCAGATACTGGAAGGCGCCATGGAACGAATCTACGGGACGCAGGAGGACGGAAAGCTGGAGCAGGAGATCGGACGCCGCATGAAGCTGATGGGCGTTCAGGTGGAAAAAGTATTTTTCTATGGCCCAAGGGGAAAGAAAAGGCAGATCTATCTGGTCATGAAGACGAGAAAGAAGATCTGCGTGCCGGTGAAAAAAGTGGCGGGCGTCCTGTCGGAGCTTCTGGACTGTGAGATGATGCCGGACCGGGACAGCCGCACATTCGTGGGGCAGGAACGGATTACGGTACTGTTTGTGGAGGGCACTGCGTACAATGTGTTGTATGGAGTGAGGAAAGCTGTGAAAAAAGGAGAGGTGGTGTCGGGAGACAATTTCTCCGTATTCTGGCTTCCGGACGGCAGATTTTATGCCGGTCTTTCAGATGGAATGGGGTCAGGACTTCAGGCCTGTTCTCAGAGCGAGCTGGTGCTTGATCTGCTGGAACAGTTTCTGGAAGCCGGATTTTCCAAGGAAACGGCGATTCGCATGATCAACTCATCCCTTGTGCTGCAGCCGGATACCCGGATCTTTTCTACGATGGATCTGGCGGCGATAGATCTTTATACAGGAGTGTGTGAGTTTCTGAAGATCGGATCGGCGGCAAGTTTTCTGAAGAAGGAACATGGTGTAGAATGCATCCATGGGTACAGCCTTCCTGCCGGAGTCTCCGGACAGCTGTCGCTGGATCCGTTCCGTATCCGCATGTATGATGGAAATCTGCTGTTCATGGTAACGGACGGCGTGCTTGGAGCACTTCCGGTGGGAGAGGAAGAACAGATCTTAAAAGATCTGATTGGAAATCTGCCCGCCGGGACTCCGGCTGAGATGGCAGAACGGCTGCTGGAGCAAGTAGAGGCCTATGGTGGGGGAACAGACGATATGACGGTTCTGGTAGTGGGAATCTGGAAGCGGTGACCGGAAAAAGAATTGCATTTTCCGGGGCTTTTCTTTATAGTGATAGAGGAATATGGATACAAAGGACGTGAAACCATGAGGGAAAAAGTATTTTCCTGTCTGGAAAAATGGCATATGACAGAACCGGGCATGCGGATTGTGGTCGGACTGTCCG
The DNA here is from genome assembly GCA_018228645.1 of Clostridiaceae bacterium Marseille-Q4143. GTDB lineage: Bacteria > Bacillota > Clostridia > Lachnospirales > Lachnospiraceae > Hominiventricola > Hominiventricola filiformis. The sequence continues at coordinate 950,579 of CP073693.1, read as the reverse complement.
GCGGGGCGGATTCGGTGGCTCTTCTTCTGCTGCTCTCTGAATACAGAGAAAAAGGGCAGATTGAAGTGGAAGCACTGCATGTCCATCATGGCATCCGGGGAGAGACGGCGGATCGGGATCAGGCATTCTGCGAAGCATTTTGCAGGGAGCGTGGAATTCCGCTGAAAATTGTAAAAAAAGATGTGCCGGAAATGGCGCTGGGGCTTCATATGAGTCTGGAAGAAGCCGGGAGGGAAGCCCGCTATGAGGCATTTGAAGAATATCAGAGGGAGCATCCGGGCAGCAGGACGGCGCTGGCTCATCATCAGAATGACCAGGCAGAGACTATGCTGTTCCGGCTGATGAGGGGCACGGGTCTTCGTGGACTCAGGGGAATGGAGCCGGTTCGGCTGCCGTATATCCGGCCCCTTCTGTGCGTGACGAAAGAAGAGATTCTGGAATTTCTGAAGAAGGAAGGTATCTCCTGGGTGGAGGATGAGAGCAATCAGGAACTGTCCTATACGAGAAATAAGATCCGGCATCTCCTGCTGACGCCTATGGAGCAGATCTGGCCCGGGAGTGTTTCCAGAATGGCCCGGACTGCAGAACAGCTGCGGGAGACTGAGGAGTATCTGCTGAAGGAGACGGAGAAAGCCTGTGCGCTGTATGCACAGATCCAGACGGAGGAGATCAGGATTCGTCTTGCCGCATTTGAGGAACTTCATCCGGCTATGCAGAAACGGATGGTATTAAGCCTTCTGGAACAGCTTATGGGAAGTGGGAAAGATCTGGAGGCGGTTCATGCAGAACAGCTTGTATCTCTGGCCCATGGAAAGCGGGGCGGAAGAACCAGTCTTCCTGGAGGCGCATATGCGGAGCTTGGATATAAGGATCTCCTGTTGCGGAGAAAGAGCAGAAAAAAGACCCCGGTGGAATATCAGGAAGAAGTACGGATTTGCCTGCCGGAGAATTTTTCAGAGCAGCCGCGGACGGAGTTTGTATTCGGTGGGGAAACCTTTCTGTTTTCGATGGAAAAAGCGGGGAAAATGAAGAAAATTCCCAACAGATGCTATACGAAGTGGTTTGATTATGATAAAATTAAACACGGTCTGGTTATTCGTACCCGCAGGCCGGGAGACTGTCTGGCAAACGGGGAACATACCCATAAAAAACTGAAAGATTATCTGATAGACAGTAAGGTACCGCGGGAAAAGCGGGACGGACTGATTCTTCTTGCCGACGGAAATCAGGTGGTCTGGATCGTGGGAATGAGAATCAGTGAAGACTATAAAGTGACAGAACAGACGAAGACCATTTTAAAAGTACAAATAAAGAACAGGGAGGAATAAACCATGGAAAAACATCATATTGAAGTTATGCTTTCGGAGGAGAAAGTTGACGCAAGAATCAAAGAGCTGGGTGAACAGATCAGCCGTGATTATGCAGGAAAAAGCGTTCATCTGATCTGTATTTTAAAGGGCAGCGTATATTTTACCTGTGAACTGGCAAAAAGAATTACTGTACCGGTAACCATGGATTTCATGCAGTGCTCCAGCTACGGCGGAGAGACCAAATCCAGCGGAATCGTCAAGATTGTGAAAGACCTGGATGAAACGATCATGGATCGCAATGTAATTATCATTGAGGATATCATCGATTCCGGACGTACGTTAAGCCATTTGAAAAAACTGCTAGCGCAGAGAAATCCGGCCAGCCTTAAGATCTGTACACTTCTGGATAAACCGGAGAGACGTGTGGTAGACGTGGATGTGGAATATGTAGGATTCCAGATTGAAGATAAATTTGTAGTAGGATATGGACTGGATTATGACCAGCAGTATCGTAACCTGCCGTATATCGGCATGGTAGAGTTTGACTAACAGGAGGATAAGAAAAGCTTGAACAGACAGTGGAGAGGAATCGGCTCCTATCTGATGTTCTTTGCCGTAATCTGCATGGTACTCATGTTCTTTGAGAGCCAGATGCAGGGAAAAGCCATGTACACATATGAGCAGTATGAGCAGGCTATCGACAATGCGGACATCACCAGCGCGACAATTACGCCGAATCAGGAGACACCGACGGGTACGGTCACATATACTCTGAAGGACGGTTCCGTTAAGACAACAAACATCCTGAATACGGAGGATGAAGAAGAAACATTAAAAGCGGCAGGCATCAGCTGTGATGTGGCTGCGGTCAAAGGTCCCGGATTTTTTGAAACCTATGGGATGCCACTGATCATGTGCGGAATGATGTTTTTTGTTCTGGTCATGACCATGGGAAGAAATGCGGGCGGCGGCAATGCCAAGATGCTGGACTTCGGAAGAAGCCATGCACAGATGACTTCCGGAGAGGATGCTAAGATCGGTTTTAAAGATGTGGCAGGACTGGAAGAAGAAAAAGGGGAACTGGAGGAGATCGTGGATTTCCTGAAGAACCCGGGACGTTATACGAGAGTGGGAGCAAGAATCCCCAAAGGAGTGCTGCTGGTAGGCCCTCCCGGAACCGGTAAGACGCTGATCGCCAAGGCGGTGGCAGGAGAAGCGGGAGTTCCGTTCTTCAGCATTTCCGGTTCTGATTTTGTGGAAATGTTCGTGGGAGTCGGCGCATCCCGTGTCAGAGATCTTTTTACCAACGCAAAGAAAAATGCGCCCTGTATTGTATTTATCGATGAGATTGATGCGGTAGCCAGAAGAAGAGGTACCGGCATGGGCGGCGGACATGATGAGAGAGAGCAGACGCTGAACCAGCTTCTTGTAGAGATGGATGGTTTTGGAGTCAATGAAGGCATCATTGTTATGGCAGCAACCAATCGTGTGGATATTCTCGACCCGGCGATCTTACGTCCGGGACGTTTTGACCGGAAGATCGGAGTGGCGCGTCCGGATGTGAAAGGCCGTGAGGCAATTCTCCGCGTGCATGCAAAGAACAAACCGATGGGTGAGGATGTAGATCTTCATCAGATTGCGCAGACGACGGCAGGATTTACCGGAGCAGATCTGGAAAATCTTCTGAACGAGGCGGCGATCATAGCGGCGAAGGATGACCGTGCTTACATGATGCAGGCAGATATCAAGAGAGCATTTATCAAGGTTGGTATCGGTGCGGAGAAGAAGAGTCGTGTCATCTCTGACAAAGAGAAACGGATTACCGCATATCATGAAGCGGGTCATGCGATTCTGTTTCATGTACTTCCGGATGTGGGGCCGGTCTATACCGTATCCATCATTCCGACCGGAGTAGGGGCAGCAGGTTATACCATGCCGCTTCCGGAGAAAGACGAGATGTTTAATACCAGAGGCAGAATGATCCAGAATATTGTGGTGGATCTGGGAGGCCGTGTAGCTGAGGAGCTGGTATTTGATGATATCACCACAGGTGCATCTCAGGATATTAAACAGGCAACTTCCATTGCCAGATCTATGGTGACCAAATACGGTATGTCTGAGAAACTGGGTCTGATCAGCTATGGAAGCGATGAAGAGGAAGTCTTTATCGGACGCGATCTGGCACACGACAGAGGATATGGTGAGCAGGTGGCAGGCGAGATTGACCGTGAGGTCAAAGAGATCATCGACAGCTGCTATGCACAGGCAAAGGATATTATCATGAAGTACCGTTCCGTATTGGATGCCTGCGCAGAGCTTCTTCTGGAAAAAGAGAAGATAGGAAGAGAAGAATTTGAAGCTCTGTTTCCGTCAGAAGAAACAGAAGCCTAAAAAATACTGTGCAAAATACACAAAATTGAAGTGCGATTTTTGTGATGTTTGTGCACACTTCGGTTGGGGAATATGCTATTATACTAACTGTAAAAACCCCCAATACATTATATAGTTTTTGCTACACCCCATAAGAAACAAGAAATACCTTCTCCTAAAAAAGACAGCACTACCCCCGCTGTCTTTTTTACTGTCCTTTTTTAAGGGAACAGGATATAATAGAATAAAAGGCAGGGGGCAGCAGTGTTATGTGGGGAAACGAAAAATTCAATCAGAAAGCTCTGTTCAGTGATGAAAGCGGAAATTACAGAAAACCGGCAGAACCGGACAGAGGAGAACGGGTGGAGATTAAATTTCGAACCGCCCGGAACGATGTGGATCTGGTATACCTGATCTGCGGAAATCAGAAGACAGCCATGGAAAAAACATATTCAAAAGATATGTTTGATTACTATGTCTGTGCTTTGGGACCGCTGGAAGGACCGGTCCACTATTTTTTTGAGATTATTGCAGGAAATCAGAGATGTTTTTATAACAAACTGGGAGTGACGGAAGATCTGCAGGAAGCGTACGCATTCCGGATTCTGCCGGATTTTCACACGCCGGACTGGGCGAAGGGCGCAGTTATGTACCAGATCTTCACAGACCGGTTCCGGAACGGAGAGCCGTCAAATGATGTGGAAGACCGTGAGTATTTTTATACCGGACGGTATGTACACAAAGTAAAGGACTGGGAGAAGCTGCCGGATGCCTATGATGTCCATACTTTTTACGGAGGAGATCTTCCGGGCGTGAGGGAGAAACTCGATTATCTGCAGGAGTTGGGAATCGAGGTACTGTATCTGAATCCTATCTTCGTGTCACCGTCCAATCACAAGTATGATACGCAGGATTATGATTATATCGATCCACATCTGACGGTGATCGCGGAAGACGGCGGAGAGTGTCTGACAGAAGGAGATCTGGATAACAGCCATGCGGCCAAATATCAGAAACGGGTGGTGGATAAGAAAAACCTGGATGCCAGCAATGCGTACTTTGCAGAGTTTGTGAAAGAAGTGCATGCCCGCGGCATGCGGATTATTCTGGATGGAGTCTTCAATCACTGCGGCTCCTTCAATAAATGGCTGGATCGGGAATGTCTGTATGAAGGTGACGGCACATATGAAAAGGGAGCGTATGTATCTGCCAGCAGCCCTTATCGGGATTTTTTCAAATTTAATAATGAGCATGAATGGCCGTATAATCCATACTATGACGGCTGGTGGGGGCATGACACGCTGCCGAAGCTGAATTATGAGCAGTCTCCCAATCTGCGGGAGTATATCCTCCATATTGCGGAGAAATGGCTGAAACCTCCTTACAGCGTGGATGGCTGGAGACTGGATGTGGCGGCAGATCTTGGCTATTCGGAAGCCTATAATCATGATTTCTGGAGAGCATTCCGGCAACGGGTGAAGAAGACAAATCCAGAGGCGTTGATTCTGGCAGAGCATTATGGAGACTGCAGTGCGTGGCTTCAGGGAGACCAGTGGGATTCGGTTATGAACTATGATGCGTTTATGGAGCCGATCACCTGGTTTTTAACAGGTATGGAGAAACACAGTGATGACAGGCGGGATGACCTCTATGGCAATGCAGGAGCCTTTCAGGATGCCATGCTCCGGAACATGGCGCGTTTTTGCGAACCTTCACTGGAGACGGCCATGAATGAACTGTCCAATCACGACCATTCGCGGTTTCTTACCAGGACCAACCGCAAGGTAGGGAGAATTCATACACTGGGGGCAGCTGAGGCTTCTGAAGGCATCCGTAAAGGCGTGATGAAAGAAGCAGTGGTATTTCAGATGACCTGGGTGGGATGTCCCACTGTGTATTACGGAGATGAGGCAGGATTATGCGGATTTACGGATCCGGATAACCGGAGAACCTATCCATGGGGGCGGGAAGATCAGGACCTTCTGGCATTTCACCGGGAAATGATCCGTATTCGAAAAGAACATCCGGTGTTGAGATATGGTTCCACCCGGTTTCTGACCATGGAGGAACAGTTTATCAGCTATGGACGGTTCGATGGGCGTGAAACGATCCTTGTGCTTATGAATAATGCCCAGGAAGAACGAAAGGTGGAGATTCCTGTCTGGATGGCAGAAGTGCCGGAAGAGGCGAAACTGGAATGCCTGATGGAAACCAGTGAAACAGGATATTCCACGAAAAATGACAGGTATCCGGTACGGAATGGAATTCTGTCCCTGACGGTTCCGGGCGTTTGTGGAATGGTCCTTCGCATTTGTTCCTATATTGGGTAAGATGTACTCTTTTTTGGCAGGGCCATGCATCTATTTTGGTGAAAATGACCTTGAATCGTTTGAAAAGATATCCGTGCTATGGTATGATAAAACATAATGGGTCCGGATAGGAAAAGTGTGAAGATACCGGACGATAAGAAGCAGGAGGGTAAGACTGATGAGCGATGTAAAGAATACAATTGTAAATGGAAAAGCAGTATTGGGAATCGAGTTTGGTTCCACCAGAATCAAAGCAGTGCTGGTGGATGAGAACAATATGCCGATTGCATCCGGCGATCATGACTGGGAGAACCGGCTGGAGAATGGCGTGTGGACATATACGCTGGAGGATATCTGGACCGGGCTGCAGGACTGCTATCAGAAGATGACAGAAGATGTAAAGGAAAAATATGGTGTGGCAGTGGAGAAGCTGGCAGCCATCGGATTCAGTGCCATGATGCATGGATATCTGGCATTTGACAAAGAAGGCAATCTTCTGGTACCGTTCCGCACCTGGAGAAATACCATTACCCAGGAAGCCTCCGAGGCGCTGACGAAGGTATTTAACTTCCATGTACCGCAGCGTTGGAGCATTGCACATCTGTATCAGGCAATTTTAAATGGAGAAGAGCATGTACCGCAGGTAGACTTCTTTACCACACTGGACGGCTATATTCACTGGCAGCTGACCGGAGAAAAAGTACTGGGTGTAGGAAGCGCTTCCGGCATGTTCCCGATTGACTCCACCATCAAGGATTATGATAAAGCAATGATTCAGAAATTTGATGAGCTGGTTGCACCGAAGGAATTCCCGTGGAAACTGGAGCATCTGCTCCCGAAGGTTCTGCTGGCAGGTGACAAAGCCGGTGTGCTGACCGAAGAGGGAGCTAAGAAGCTGGATCCGACCGGAACTCTTCAGGCAGGCTGCCCGTTATGCCCGCCGGAAGGTGACGCCGGAACCGGTATGGTAGCCACCAACAGTGTGAAACAGCGCACTGGTAATGTATCTGCCGGTACCTCCGTATTTGCCATGATCGTACTGGAGAAAGCATTAAAGAGGGTGCATGAGGAGATCGATATGGTAACGACTCCAAGCGGAGATGCAGTTGCCATGGTACACTGCAACAACTGTACCTCTGATCTGAATGCATGGGTGAATATTTTCAAAGAATTCGCAGAGAGCTTCGGCATTGATGTAGATATGAATAAACTGTTCGGAACTCTTTACAACAAAGCACTGGAAGGTGATAAAGACTGTGGCGGACTGCTGGCATACAACTATTTCTCCGGAGAGCATATTACCGGATTTGAAGAGGGACGTCCGATGTTCGTTCGTACTCCAGACAGTAAATTCAGTCTGGCAAACTTTATGCGTGCCAATCTTTACACCTCTCTTGGCGCACTGAAGGTAGGTCTTGATATCCTTCTGAAAGAGGAAGAAGTAGCCATTGACCGTATTACCGGACACGGCGGACTCTTTAAGACCAAAGGTGTTGGACAGAAGATCTTGGCAGCTGCCATGGATGCAACCGTATCTGTTATGAAGACGGCAGGAGAAGGCGGCGCATGGGGAATTGCCCTCTTAGCCTCCTACATGGTAAATAAAGACGCAGGAGAAGCACTGGAAGATTATCTGCAGAACAAAGTCTTCGGCGGAGACGAGGGTGAGAAGATGGATCCGGATCCGGAGGATGTAAAGGGCTTTGATGAGTTCATCAAGCGTTATCGTGCAGGATTCCCAATTGAGCGGGCAGCAGTTGACGCTCTGAAATGATTATGCAATAATAAGCCATAAACGAAGGCTGCCATAAGCTTAAAGTACCCATATGGGGCTTTCGCTTATGGCAGTTTTTTTATGGAGGAGTAACATGGAAAGAAAATGGTGGCATGATAAAATTGCCTGTCAACTTTATCCGAAGAGCTATCAGGATTCTGACGGAGACGGAATCGGTGATCTGAAGGGGATCATCAGCAGACTGGATTATTTGAAAGAACTTGGGATCGATATGGTCTGGCTGTCACCCATCTATGCGTCACCTTTTGTGGATCAGGGATATGACATTTCTGATTATTATAAGATCGCACCGGAATTCGGTACCATGGAAGACTTTGAAGAGTTGGTGGCCGGACTGAAAGCGCGGGATATGCACCTTATTATGGATCTGGTTCTTAATCACTGTTCTGATCAGCACGAATGGTTTCAGAAAGCGTTGAAGGATCCTTATGGTCCTTATGGTGATTATTTCTATTTCCGGAAAGGAAAGAACGGAAAAGCGCCGTCTAACTACCGCTCCTATTTCGGCGGCAGCATGTGGGAGCCGGTGCCTGGCTGGGAGGATCTTTATTATTACCATTCTTTTGCCAAGGAGCAGCCGGATCTTAACTGGTATAATCCGGCAGTGACCAGGGAACTCTATCAAATGATTAACTGGTGGGCAGAAAAAGGGGTAGATGGATTCCGGATTGATGCGATTATCAATATTCAGAAGGATCTGTCCTTCCCGGATTACGAGCCGGATGGTCCCGATGGTCTCTGTTCTGCAGACGTGGTGGTAAGTCATGCCTCCGGCATCGGAGAGATGCTGGAGGATCTGAAAAAGCATACCTTTGCCCTTCATGATTCTTTTACGGTCGGAGAAGTATTTAATGGAAAAGAAGAAGAACTGAGGGAATTCATCGGTCCTGACGGACATTTTTCTTCAATCTTTGATTTTTCGCAGCATTTACTCTGCCTGGGGAAACATGGATGGTATGAAGCGAAGCCTGTGGATTTTAAGACATGGAGAAGTACCCTTTTTGCTTCCCAGGCGGAGGTGGAATCCTTCGGAAGGTATTCCAATATTATTGAAAATCATGATGAGCCGAGAGGTGCCAGCATGTTCCTGCCGGATTATGGGCAGAACGATGCCGGAGTCAAGATGCTGGGAACTGTCAGCGTCCTGCTCAGGGGAATTCCTTTTATTTATCAGGGGCAGGAAATCGGTATGAGAAATGTCAGGAGAACCTCTATCGAGGAGTTCGATGATATCAGTACGAAGGATCAATATGCAGAGGCGCTCGCAGCAGGGCTTGATGAGCAGGAGGCACTTGCCGCCTGCAACCGGTTGAGCAGGGACAATGCCAGAACCCCTATGCAGTGGAGCAGCGATGAAGAAGCCGGGTTTACAGAAGGAACACCATGGCTTGCGGTCAATCCGGATTACCAGAAGACGAATGTGGAAGCCCAGGAGAGAGATCCGGATTCCATCCTTCATTATTACCGGAAGCTGACGGCTCTTCGGAAAAATCCTGCTTATAAAGATACGTTTGTGTATGGCTGCCTGAAACCGGTGTATGAGGAGACCGAACAGGTGATGGCTTATATCCGGGAATATGAACATCAGAGGATTCTGGTGATGGGAAACTGGGGACAGGAGGCGGCAGAACTGGAACTTCCGGGTACGGTGAAAGAAGTGCTGCTCAGCAATCTGCCTGATGTGGTGCTGGATGGTCGTCAGCTTTGGCTTAAGAGCTGTCAGGCAGTGGTGTTACAGATGGAATAGAAGGGAGAGATTTGTGAAGATGGACAGAATCAAAGCGGCGGTGCTTTTTGACTGCGATGAGCGCCAGAGAGAAGAACTGGAAGCAGCAGGAAAAGATATGGTGGAATTCGTCTACGTGCCGGAGAATATGAGCAGAGAAGAGCGGCTGCCAATGTTAAAGCAGGCGCAGATTATCTTTGGACAGCCGGGACTTCGAGAGATCGCTCAGTGTGAAAATCTCCACTGGATTCAGATGAGCTGGGCGGGTACAGATATCTACACCGCACGAAACGGATTCCCGCGTGAAGTGGCGCTGACCAATGCCAGTGGCTGCTTTCATATCGTCATTCCGGAATATGTGATTGCAGTGCTGCTGGAACTTTGCAGAAATCTGAAAACATATGCAGTACAGCAACAGGAGAGAAAATGGAGTCCGATCCCTTCGGAGATGCTTCTCTATGGAAAGCGGGCACTGATTCTCGGTGCAGGAGATATTGGGACCGGCGTGGCAGAACGGCTTTGTGCGTTCGGTGTCAAAATAATCGGGATGCGAAAAACAGACCGGAACTATCCGGACTGCTATGATGGAATGATTACGCCGGATGAACTGGATCAGGAACTGCAGAAAGCAGATATTGTGATTAATTGTTTGCCGGGAACCGCAGCAACAAAAGGACTGTTGAATAAACATCGTTTATGTCTGATGAAGGAGAAGGCGTTCCTTGTCAACGTGGGAAGAGGAAATGTGATTGACACGGAAGCACTGGTCAGTGTTCTGAAAGATGGACATCTGGGAGGCGTAGCGCTGGATGTGGTTGATCCGGAACCATTGCCGGAAGATCATCCGCTCTGGCATATGGAGAAAGTAGTTCTCACACCCCACATTGCAGGTCGGAGCTTCGGTTTTTCCAAAGATACGGAAAATCGTATCGTGCACTTGTGGTGCCAGAATCTGAAACGGTATCTGAAAGGAAAAGAACTGGTGAACCGGGTCAGTTTTGAGACAGGTTATGCATCAAAATAGCTGAAAAACCTTTCAACGACGGGGAAAATTCGAAGCTGCAAAAAAAGTTGAAAAAAATTAAAAAAAGTACTTGCATTTTTTCGCGGTATGTCCTATAATAACATTCGTTGGTTGACAACACACCAACAAAACAACAATTTAGGGCTATCGCCAAACGGTAAGGCAACGGACTCTGACTCCGTCATTTCAAGGTTCGAATCCTTGTAGCCCTGCTACCTGAGAGCTTTCCTGAGAAGGAAAGCTCTTTTTTTCTTGTATTTTCAAGGTTTTCTCAAAAATCACATTTTCATGTATATTTTTCTTCTTCTGAAATTTCCTGCTTTTTTCGGTATTTGTCTACTTGATAGGTCAATGTGTAGGTCAATGTTTTATAGTGTTGTCAGGTTGTTTTTGACTGCATGATTTTTGGGATCTGATTCCTGTTAATCAGCCATTTTGAAGAAATTTTTGTGGCTGGGATAGTTTTATTTTTAATCAGCTTATATGCAGTTGAGCGTCCGATGTTCAGATAAGCACATAACTCTTCAATGGTCATAAATTCATTTTCTTTCATAAAAGAACTCCTTGTCATATTTTTTTATTTTATTGTTTACTGATATGTAATGCTATTTGGCATTAGAAAAAGGTAGATGGCATTATAAAAAAATATTTAGCACTAACAATTGAATAAAAAATGGGATGACAAATGGGTGACAAATTTTTACGCTCTTTGCAGGTAAATACAAAGGTTGAGCTAAAAAAAGATAGAAAAGTTTGCGAATCCTGTGTAGATGAGAACGGAAAGGAACGAGGTTATGCAGAACCAATACAACTGATTATTGCAACGCAGGTCTGACACTTCAGATTGGTGATACTTCTGAAGATTTCAACCAGATGACTGTTTCTGTTGGGGATATGCACACCGTAGCGCTTGGCATCGCTGATATTGACATCAGCACACAGGCTGGAGCGAAAGCAGCAGTTGACAAGATCAAGTCTGCAATCAACTCTGTATCTTCTACTCGTGGTGATCTTGGTGCGATCCAGAACCGTCTGGAGCACACGATCAACAACCTGAGTGTAACAGCTGAGAACATGACCGCTGCTGAAAGCCGGATCCGTGACGTAGACATGGCAAATGAGATGATGGCTTATACAAAGAACAACATTCTTGTTCAGTCTTCTCAGGCAATGCTTGCACAGGCAAATCAGCTTCCGCAGGGTGATTCTTTTTACAGGTGGAAAGTGGAACGGAGTTCCGTTTTTCCGCTTTTTTTATTTAAAGTTGGGTGGAATCTGGCTGTTGGTTGTGCTATCATAAATACAATAGTTGAGATTGTGGAAAAGCGGGTGGAGGATACAAATGAAGCGAGAAGAGAGGAATGAGATGATAGATCATCGAGGAAATGAGATTGAGCAATGTCTGCAGGCGATAGAATTTCTAAGTGAAAGTACGGAGGACTACTTGTTCTTATGGGACTTTCAGACGGGGAATCTACACTTTTCAAATCCGGTCTACGAGAAATACAATCTGCCGAAACGAGAAGAATATGTTTATCAGATTCAGGATTTGGAGAGATGTGTGTATGCCAGAGATGCTGATGCCGTGAAGAGAACGTTGCGGCAGGTAGAGTGCGGTGATATGGTCTCTTGTAATATTGAGTGTCGGCTTTTAAATAATCATGGAGAAAAAGTATGGATCAGTTTTCGGGGGAAGAGCCGGTGCAGTGACACGGGAAAACCGGAACTTATGTTTGGGCGGATTTCGGATTCTGTTATGAGTCAGAAAGTAGATACGCTGACCGGGCTTTTAAATATGACCTGTCTGTTTGACGATTTGGAGAAAGAACTTCAAAGTGAGAAAAAAGGTTTCTTGATGCTTCTTGGGATCGATGATTTTAAAAATATCAATATCAAACGAGGAAGAGGGTACGGAAATTACATTTTGAAGATCGTGACAGAGATCATGGAAGAAGTGGTCGATTTGTCATTGAGTATTTATCGGGTGGACGGCGACCGGTACGCGATCAATATGGAGGGGCGTACAAAAGGTATGGTGCAGACGACGTATCTGCTGATCCAGGAAAAAGTATTGCCGTATTGTACGATGTCTGCCGGAGCGGTTCCTTATGGGGAAGAGATTCTAGACGGTAGCAGTGTATTATATCAGTATGCAGAAAATGCGCTTGACTGGGCAAAGAAGAGAGGAAAGAACAATCTTGTGTTTTTTTCAGCCGATGATTATGAGAAGAATTTGAAGCGGATTGACTTGCAGGAAGAATTAAGAGAAAGTGTGCGGAATGGGTTTGCTGGATTTCATCTTTGCTATCAGTTGCAGGTGTCGGGGACAGATTACCATGTGCACGGAGCGGAAGCGCTTCTCCGATATGAATCGCCGAGCCGGGGAAGAATCAGCCCGGAAGAATTTATCCCGCTTTTGGAGCAGACGGAACTGATCGACCCGGTCGGAGACTGGGTTTTGGCGACTGCCCTGCATCAGTGCAAATGTTGGCGGAAATGGGTTCCGGATTTTCATATCAGTGTCAATATTTCTTACATCCAGTTAAGGAATGAGATGATTACACAAAAAGTGTTGGACGCGTTGAAGAAAGCGGAACTTTCGGGGGAAAGTCTTACCTTGGAAGTGACGGAGAGTATGCAGCTTCAGGAATATCAATATTTCAATCAGATTTTTTACTCGTGGAGAAGATGTGGAATCCAGATTTCAATTGATGACTTCGGAACCGGATATTCCAGTTTGGGATATTTGAAAAGCATGGAAATCAACGAAGTAAAGATCGATCGTTGCTTTGTCAGCAGATTACAGCACAGTGTGTATAATTGCCGGTTGATCAGCAATATGATCGAACTGTCTCATAGTGAGCAGCTTCGTGTTTGCTGTGAGGGCGTGGAAACCGAAGAGGAACTGGCGGTTCTGCGGACGCTGCACCCGGATCTGTTGCAGGGATATTTGTTTTCAAAACCATACGAAGCAGAAACATTTGCCAGATATTACATCAGGGGAGACAGTGAAGAACACAGTCAATGGGAAGCATACAGAAAAAGACTGTATCAACTTTCCGGCGGAGAAAAAACGCAGGAGATGCAGGAACGGGCATGTGAACAGGGCAATATTATAGAAGAAATGGACGAGATTGTGTTTGTCTGCGATCAGGATAGTTATGAGCTGTACTATATGAATATGGCGGGGCAGCTTCTGACAGGCGTTCACGATTATAAAGGGAGAAAGTGCTATAAAGTATTTCAGGGGAGAAACGATCCCTGTGAGTCTTGCAAAAATCACAAATTAAATGCAGAGCGTTTTTTTGTGTGGGAAAAAGAGAATACGTTTTTGAACCGTCATTTTCTGCTGAAAGATAAATTGATCCCATGGAATGGAAAAATGGCACGTATGGAGATCGCAATCGATGTGACGGAAAAAGAATATGTCAGCAAAAGTATTCAGGAAAAACTGGACTTTGCGCAGAATATTGTGGAATGTACAAGAATGCTTGTGGAAGAGCCGGATACGGAACTTGCGATCCGGAAAGTTTTGCGGTCGATCGGCGCGTTTTATCAGGCAGATCGTTCGTATATATTTGAACGGGCGGCGACAGGCGATTTTTGGATCAATACTCATGAGTGGTGTGAGAAAGGCGTGACGTCACAGCAGGACGAACTTCAAAATGTTCCGGGCAGCACGATACAGCGATGGGGCGAAGCGTTTCAAAAAGGGGAATCGGTTGTGATCCGTAATTTGGAACATATAAAAAAGAGCGCACTGGAAGAATGGGAAATCCTGCATACACAGGGGATCCGGCGGCTGATTGTTGCGCCGATCCGAAAAGCGCAGCGTGTGATCGGATTCCTTGGGGTAGATAATCCGAAACGCCATCATGGCGATGCGGCGCAGCTTCATACGATGTCCTGTTTCCTGACAGAACGTCTGCACGACACTGCGGCAGGAAAACTGGTGCCGGAGATCGCATGTGAAGAAGTGCTGGGAACGACGAACCTTGGACTTTGGAAAATCATCCTGAACCGAAAGAACCGGACGGCAAAGATGTATGGGGACCGGACGATGAAACGGATCATGGGCGTGAACGAAGAACAGATTCCGGAGGAAATGTACCAATACTGGAACAGCAGGATTGGTGAGCAGTATCGTTCTTATGTGGCGAAGTCTGTGGAGCGGATCGTGACATCCGGAGGACCGGCGCAACTGGAATATACATGGGTGCATCCGGAATTAGGGGAGTGTGTGGTACAATGTCTTGGTGTCCGAATGGGAGAAATCGGAGATAAGGTCTGCCTGACCGGATATCATCGTCTTGTCAGTGAGATGGAATTGCTGCAGTTTTCGACGGAATCAAAAGCAGAGAAAAAGAGGGCGCTTCAGGAGAATGAGTGGAATTTCTGGGAAAAATATACATGGAAAAGTGCATTTTACTATGCAATGCTTTCGGAAGCGGTTGCGTTCGCAGAGGTAGAACTGGATAGCGGTGAACTTCGGACTGCCGGAGGACTGTGGAAGAGCTATATGGGGGAATGCAAGGAGAACAAGGAAAAATTTGCAGCGCTGCTGGAGCGGAAAGCCGAGGAAGAGGTGCATCCGGAAGATATGGAAAGCGTCCAGAGATTTGTACAGGAAGAAATGTGTAGTTCCAGACATGCCAATGGAATTTTAACGAAAAAGTTGTGTTTCCGCAGATGTGCGGACGATGCGTATCAATGGATGAAACTGACGATGCATATTTTCCGCGAACGATATACGGACCGGGTATATGCGCTGTTGTATCTGAAAAATATCGATTCGGAGAAAAGAAAAGAGCTGGTGCTTCAGAAAGCGGCAAATCTGGATCCGTTGACAGGGGTTTATAACCGAGTTACATTTGAAAGAGAAGTAGAACGGTATATACTTCGGGATAATACGGCGGACGGAGGAGCGCTTGTGATTTTGGATCTGGATGACTTTAAGGGGATCAATGACCGCTATGGACATGCAAAAGGAGACGAGGCGTTAAAAACGTTGACCGGAGTTTTGAAAATGACATTCCGTCACGGAGATCTGATCGGACGGCTTGGCGGGGACGAATTTCTTGTGTTCATCAAAAATGTAGAGGTGCGTGAAATACTCAACCGCAGGATGAACGAGTTATTTGCCATGATCCACAGTGCGTCGGAGATTCCGCTTCGGTGCAGCGTGGGGATTACATTTGTCTCTAAAAGCAGATTTTCTTATGAAAGGAGTCTGGAGGAAGCCGATCAGGCTTTATATGAAAGTAAAAGATTGGGAAAAGACCGGTATTGTTATTATCGGGACATTAAGAAAGGAGAATGAGAAAGGTGGCAGGTTTAAGTGAAACAAACGGATTTGGAAAGAAGCGGATTATGATCGTGGATCACAATGAAGAAGAGCAGAAAACAGTGAAAAAGATGCTTGGGGAAGAATATGAAGTTTTGGTTGCGGAAACAGGTTTACAGGATTTTTCTGGCTAACATGGATGACATGAATTTGAGAGTCGAAGAATTTGGTAATGGTGGGGATGATTTTATTCAGAAACCTATTCACGAAGAACTGATGAAATTGAAGATCAGACGACAGCTTTATATTGCACAGTTGGAACAGGAAAACCGGATTTTACAGTTGAAATTACAGTCACTTCGTAATCGGATCGACCGGGTCTTTGACGAGGTATTTTAAATAGGAAAATGAGCGGGTACCAAAATGGTATCTGCTTTTTCTTTTGGAATTAGACAAAATGAACAAAAGAAAGAAGCTGACAAAGCGGCAGAAGTAGAAAAAGCAGAATTTTTCTGTGAAATCAATACAAAAAAAGCGAAAAAATATTGGAATTGGGCTGGAAGCGAAAAAATATTGGAGTTGGGCTGGACATTAAAGGGAAGAGTATTTATAATAAAATTGTAAAAATATGTAGAATCATGTAGAATCATGTAGAATCATGTAAATAAAGATTGGATTTTAGCGGAGAGGGAGATTGTGATGGATTATATACTGCAGAATATGCAGTACAGATATATGGAAAATGTCATACAACAGATCAATCGCGGCGCAGTGCAGAATGTGACGAAGCCGTCCCTGTCCGGGACTGGATTTGCACACATTTTTCAACAGACGCAGATGGCGGAAAGCGGGATCAGCGCAGGAGATTTGGATGCAATTTTTGAAGAGGCTTCCCGGACGTACGGCGTTCCGGCAGATTTGCTGAAAGCGGTCGGAAAGAAGGAATCGAATTTTGCCCCTTATGCACAGTCGGGAGCGGGGGCGCAGGGCGTCATGCAGCTTATGCCGGCGACGGCGCAAAGTCTCGGCGTGACGGATCCGTTTGATGCGCGCAGCAATATCATGGGCGGCGCAAAGTATCTGTCAGATCTGCTTGCCAGATATGATGGAAATGTGGATCTGGCGCTTGCGGCATATAATGCGGGAAGCGGTAATGTGGAAAAGTACGGTGGAGTTCCGCCGTTCCAGGAGACACAGAACTATATCAGCAGAGTGAAAGAATATATGGGTGATGCAGGGAATCTGTTGACCGGCGGATCCGGCAGCGTACGGAATGTGAGTGGGAAGACAGGAGTGAATCTCTGTCCGCTCTGCGGAGAGGGAAAGCAGGTTACGGATACATCGGGAGAGATGCTGACGCTCCTTTCGGAACTTTTTAAGGTTCAGATCCAGCGTCAGATGATCTCGTCAGATGATTTTACGGGCACATTTGTTTGATAAAAGCAGGACTTCGCAGAAAAATCGGTCAATGAAAAGGAAAGGGGAGCGACCGGATGTTTGGCAATACGATTTCAATGATGGAAAAATCCATGGACTATCTGTGGAAGAAGCAGGAAGTGACGGCAAATAACATTGCCAATGTAGATACACCGGGATACCGGAGGAAACGCGTTAATTTTGAAGAAACATTCAGAAGAAAACTGGAAGCAGCCGCATTGACTGGGAAAAATGAGGATGTACGTCAGGCGATCCAAAGTTCAAAAAGCTATGTTGTGGAAGACGCGCACACAACGAGAGCAGATGGGAACGGCGTCAATGCCGATGTGGAATATACGGAACTTACAAGAACAGCACTGCAGTATCAGTATTTGACACAGTCGTTGAGCGGCGATATCGTCAGATACCGGTCAGCGATCAAAGGACAGTAGGGGAGGTCTCTATGGACGAATTATTTATACAGCCAATCCAGGTAAAAACGATGGAGAGCGGCATCGAAAGTATCTCGGCAAATGGCAGACAAGTCAGCGGTAAGGGCGGCGCGGAAACATTCAAAAGCGTTTTCCGGGAAGCGATCGACAACGTGACAAGTACAGAAAATGACCTGGTAAATAAACAGTATCTTTTAGCTACGGGACAACTGGAAGATGCACACTCTGTGATGGTGGCGTCTTCACAGGCACAGCTCGCAGTGGACATGTTGGTGTCGCTGCGGAACAAAGCAATGGAATCTTATAATGAGTTAATGCGTATCAGCCTGTAAAAAATACAAGGCTGATATTCTTGCGTAATGAAACGTAAAAAATATGTTAAGAAAATGTTAAAAGGAAACTTTTGAGCTTATGAAAGAGAAACTGGAACAGATAAAAGAATTTGTGGGAAAGTTAAGCAGCAAGACGAAAAAGCTGATCATAGCGGGAGCGGCGCTGCTGTTGATCGCTGCGGTCGCCGTTGCATTTATTCTGAATAACCAGCCGTATGAGGTATTGTTTTCCGGATTGGGAACGGAAGAAGCACAGCAGATCGTTGGAAAGCTGCAGGAAAGCGGCATTGATTTTAAATATCAGGGAGAATCTACGATCTTAGTGAAAAAGGATGTCCTGGATGTGACGAAAGCACAGCTCGTACAGGAGGGGTATCCAAAGAGCGGGTTTACATACGATACATTTATCAATAACGTGGGTATGATGACGACGGATTCCGACAAGCGGACGTACAAATTATATGAACTGCAGGACCGGATCAGTTCTACGATCCGGTTGTTTGAGAATGTCAAAGATGCGAAAGTAACGATCGCGTTAGGTGAAGAGAGTAAATATGCTTTGGATGACGAGGCAAAGCAGGATTCCAGCGCGACCGCAGTCGTGACGATGAAAGACGGCGGATCGCCGACAGAAGATCAGGCGGCGGCGATCCAGCGTCTGGTCGCGAAAAGTGTGCCGGGAATGGAACTGGATCAGGTTGCGGTATTTGACGGAAATGGAAATGACGTTTCCGTTTCCGAAGAGTCGTCAAGCATGAACGGATCTGACGCGGAAGAGATCGCGGCAGTGATCGAAAACCAGATCGAAGAAAAAGTGCATGATGTGCTCGGACCGGTTTACGGTAATCAGAACGTAAGGATTTCCGCAAGAGCAAAGGTCGATACGCAGCGGCTGATCACGGAGAGTACAACGTACAATACACCGGAAAAAATCGATCAGAATGATAAAAGCGGAATCGTCAGTCATGAAGAAAGTATGACGGAGAACACGAAGAACGGGCAGGGAACCGCAGGTGGAAAGGTTGGTACCGAAACCAACGCGGACAATACCGAGTACGCTGCCGGCGGAGGCGGCAACAGCAGCGCAAGTTCTGAAAGCGAAAGTGTTTCCAAAGATTATCTGGTCAATCAGATCAAAGAACAGGGGCAGATCGATCCGGGAGTCCTTACAGATCTGACAGTAGCGGTTGCAATTAATGGAGAGGGATATGGTGAATTGACGGAGAAGCAGATCCGGGATCTGATAGGAAATGCAGCCGGAATCGCGGCGGAAGACAGAGAGGGAAAGATCTCTCTGGTAAGCGCACCGTTCTATAAGGCAAATACAGAGGAGGCGTCGGCAAAGGCGAATGCCATGGATACGAAGACCCTCCTGATTCTTGCGGGAATCGCAGCGGCTGTACTGCTGATATTGAGCATTATCATTCTGATCGTTGCAAAACGGCGCAAAAAGAAGAGAATGTTGGAAGAACAGGAACTTCTTGCGGCAGAGACGGAAGTAATGCCGGATCTGCATGCGGATAGCGACGAGGATATTGGAAGACTGAGTAAAGAGATGCAGGAACTTCGGAACGACCGAGGAATGGAATTGAAGAAACAGGTACGCGAGTTTGCGGATCAGAATCCTGAGATTTCTGCCCAGTTGTTAAAATCATGGCTTAACGGAGGAGAGGATCATGGAGAACAATAGTTTAACGCCGGAACAAAAAGCCGCGGCGGTTATTGTCTCTTTGGGAGCGGAAAAGGCATCGAAAGTTTACAAGCATCTGAGTGAAAGCGAAATTGAAAAGCTGACGATTGAAGTCGCGAAGCTGGGACATGTACCTCCTGAGCAGACCGAAGACGTGTTGGATGAATTTTATAAGACGTGTCTTACACAGAAAGTTGTGACCGACGGCGGAATGGAATATGCGCGGAGCGTGCTGGAAAAAGCGTTTGGAGAGGCAACGACGCAGGTATTGCTGGAAAAATTGTCGAAATCCTTAAAAATGCGGCCGTTTGAATTTATCCGAAAAAGTAGTGTGAAGAATCTGTTTTCTTTCTTACAGCATGAACGTCCGCAGACGATCGCACTGGTGCTTTCCTATGCGGATGCAGATCAGGCGGCGACCGTGATCAGCGAACTGCCCAAAGAGAAGCGGATCAAAGTGGTCGAGTGTGTGGCAAAGATGGAGAGCGCTTCTCCGGATGCGATCAAGATCGTGGAATCCACGTTGAAGAAACGGTTTGAAAACATTCTTACCACAGATTACACAACCATTGGCGGTATCGATTATATTGCAGACGTTATGAATCATATGGATCGTGGAAATGAGAAGTTCATCTTTGATGAATTAGGGAAAGACAACAGTGAACTGGCAGATACGATCCGCAAGAAGATGTTCGTATTCGAAGATATTGTATCGATGGACAACCGTTCGATCCAGCGGTTTATCCGTGAATGTGACGTTAAGGATATCGTATACGCATTGAAAGGCTCAGACGAGAAGATCAAAGAACTTATTTTTGCCAACGTCTCTAAGCGTATGGCGGAAAGTATCAAGTCAGATCTTGAGATCACAGTCAATGTACGGCTTCGCGATGTAGAAGAGGCACAGCAGAGAATCGTAGCTGTGATCAGACGTCTGGAGGAAGCCGGAGAGGTGATCATTGTGAAGAGCGGAAAGGATGAGATCATTGCCTAGTAGGAATATCGTAAAAGACGCCGAAGAGCGGGATGTGCAGTCGTATGATTTTTTTGCGGGCTTTTTATTAAAAAAGGAAGAAGAAGTTCCGGAAGAAGAACGTATTCTGGAGGAGCCGGAAGCGGAAGAGATAGAATATGAGACTTTAAAGGAAGAGATTCTGGAAGAGGCAAGAGAACAGGCGAGACATATCGTGCAGGAGGCAAGACAGCAGGCAGAACTTCTCCGCGAGGAAGCCTTTGAAGAGGGAAAAAAGGCGGGGGAAGAGGAGGGGATCCGCTCCGCATATGAAGAACATCGGAAGATGCTGAATAAGGAACTGCGTTCTTTCCAGCAGAATTTTGCAGATGTGATCCGGGACGTGAGTATCCAGAAAGACAAAATTCTGGAAAAGAATATTGACGATCTGAAGCAGATCTCCATCTCCATTGCGGAAAAAGTGATCCATACGAGCATACGTTCCAGTGAGGAGATCATCAAAAGGATGATCCTGGCAGCCACAGAAAAGCTGAAAAAGCGACAGTGGGCGAAGATCTACATTACGAAATGCAATACGGATGTGAATATGGAAGTGGATGCAGAATTTCTGGAATCTCTGTCCCATCTGTCCGATAATCTGAAGATCATCACGATGAATGATGGGGAAGAGGGAACCTGCATTGTGGAGCTACCGGACGAGGTGATCGATGCAAGTGTGGGAACACAGTTGGAGAATATCAAAGATATTTTGAATAATGTAAGAAGATAAGCGGAGTTGACAGCGATGTTTAAGAAATTCCCGGAACTGATCGAGAATGCAGAGACGATCAGTTATATCGGTAAAATTGAGAATATAGTAGGGATGTGTATGGAATCTTCCGGAAGCCGGGCAAGTATCGGAGATATCGCCATAATCTACAACGAAGAGACGCACAAACAGATCCCGGTGGAAGTGGTCGGGTTCAAAAACGACAAGATCCAGTTGATGGCGTATGACAATATCAGTGGTGTTTCCGTCGGAAGCTTTGTGAGAAATACCAAGCACAGACTAAAGATTCCGGTAGGTGAGTTCCTCCGGGGAAGAATTATCGACGCAACGGGGAAGCCGATCGATTCGCTTGGCGCGTTTGAGTCCAGCAGACATTATTATGTAGATAATACATATATCAATCCACTGGATCGTCCGCCGATCACCGATACGCTGGACTTCGGGGTGAAAGCGATCGACGGTCTGAATACGGTCGGAAAAGGACAACGTATCGGGATTTTCGCCGGAAGCGGCGTTGGAAAGAGCACGCTGCTTGGGATGATCGCAAAAAATGTAAAAGCGGATATCAATGTGATCGCCCTTGTGGGCGAGCGAGGCAGGGAGGTCCGGGAGTTTGTCGAGAAAGATCTCGGGGAAGAGGGACTGAAACGGAGCGTCCTTGTGGTTGCGACATCGGATCAGCCGGCGATGCTGCGGATGAAATGCCCGTTGGTTGCGACAACGATCGCGGAGTATTTTAAAGATCAGGGCAAAGACGTTCTTCTTATGATGGATTCCCTCACCCGATTTGCGATGGCGCAAAGGGAGATCGGACTTGCGATCGGAGAGCCGCCGGTTGCAAGAGGATATACCCCCTCGATTTATGCGGAATTTCCGAAATTGCTTGAGCGAAGCGGAAATTTCAAGGAGGGATCGATCACAGGCGTTTATACGGTTCTGGTAGAGGGAGACGATACCAACGAACCGGTTGCCGACACCGTGCGCGGTATTTTGGATGGACATATCGTGTTGAGCAGAAAGCTGGCGAATGAGAATCATTTTCCGGCGATCGATGTGAATGCGAGTATTTCGCGTCTGATGTCGAACATTGTGGATGAAGAGCATAAGGCGGCGGCATCCGCGCTGCGGGATATCTTGAGTATTTATGCGAAAAATGAAGATCTGATCTCGATCGGAGCCTATAAAGCGGGCTCGAATCCAAAGCTGGATTTTGCGATTTCCAAGATCGATCAGGTAAATGCATTTTTAATGCAGAAAGTGGACGAGCATTTTACAAAAGAAGAAATTTTGGAAATGATGAAGCAGATTTTAGCATAAAGAGGCTATTGATAAGACATGAAAAAGTTTTTTTTCTCGTTAAATACAGTGTTGAATTATAAAGAACAGGTTTTGGAGAGTCTTCGCGGAGAACATGTGGCGGCGCTTTTGAAAGTCAGGGCATGTGAAAGAGAAATAGAAGCTCTGGAAAATCAGCATAAAGACTGTATGGAAGAATTTGAATGTCAGAAAAGAACCGGGATCGCAATCTCTAAAATGAAGACCTATGAGGGGTATTTAGAAAGTCTGGGCGTTCGGATCTTAAGAAAACAGGAGCATCTTGCAGACTTGAAAGAGGATGAGATAAAAAAACGTACCCGGATGATCGAAGCGAAGAAAGAATTTACTTCGATCCAGAAATTAAAAGAAAAAAAACAGGAAGAGTACCGCAAGCAGGAACAGAAAGAAAACGAGACGTTAATTGAAGAATTTGTTTCATCCAGAACGGCAGTTTCCAAATTGAACGGGTAATCCTGCATACAGCAGATTACTATATAAAATCAAAATAACAGAGAAAGGAAGGGAAAGGGAAAATGGAGTTTGTATCTTTTCAAAATGTGAATCATTTTGTCCCGAAACAGGCAGAGAAAGAGCAGAAGCAGTCCGCTGACAGAGAAAGCTTTCAAGATATCATGAAGAAAGCGCCGGAGCAGGCACAGACGGAAAAAGAGCAGAAAGACGTTTCCAAAAGCGAGAAGAAAGATCCGATCGTACAGAACGGGAATTTCGTACTGCAAAGCCAGTTATTGATCGTGCAGGCGCCGGTTCAGGAAGCTGTGCAGCAAGGGCAGGAAAATCCGATGACGGAAACTGTACCGGGAGAGCTGTCAGCAGGAACAGTACCAGAGAATGCAGAATGGACGGGATCTCAACAGGTCATGTCCGGTATCGAGACTGCGGAAAATGCGGGAATGCTCATCGACGATGCATCCCGGCAGGAGGCGCAACGACTTTCGGAAAAGACAGAGATCACACCGGAAACACTGCAGACGACAGACAACGGGCAGACCACACCAAAGACAACGGTTTCCGAGACTTCGCAGACGGAAAACCAGACCGGGAACGGCGTACAGAGCGGGGATCCGTTCAAAGCGGATCGGAAAGAAGTGTTGGAAAAATCTTCGGATCTGGATCGGCTCACGGAAACGCAGCCGGAAGAAAGTAATGTGGCGACGGTCGGAAGACAGGATGCTGCCGAACATACAAGCGGCGCTGCCAGAGAATCCGGAAAACGGGAACAGATCCAGGGATCGAGAGAGGTGCTTATGGTATCAAAGCAAGAAGAACTTCCGCAAGAGCTGACAAGACAGTTGTTAGTCAAAGCCTCGTCCGGCAGAAATGAATTTGAGATCCAGATCACGCCGAAACATCTTGGTGAGATCACCGTGCGGATCGCACAGGAAGACGGATGCAGTGTTGTGTCGATCATCTGCTCTGAGAAAAAAACGATGGAGCTGCTGGCACAGAGTGCAAAGGAAATCGGAAGTGTGATGGAACAGAATCTCGGAAAACCGACAGAGATCTATGTGGACGAGCAGAAGAGCGAGACACTCTGGCAGGACGGACAGCAGGATCAGGATCATTCCGGACGGGAATCGGAGCAGTATCGGCAGAAAGAAGAACAGGAAAAAATGCAGAAAGCAGAGAATGCCCGGTTTCTCCAGGAATTGAGACTGGGACTGATCGGGTAGGAAAGGAGAGAAAATATGGCAGTCAGCAGCGTAACAGGAAACAGCAATGCATTCAACAATCAGTACGCGACGCAGGGCGCGGCAGAGGCGAAGAACAGCGAAATGTCCATGGATGATTTCTGGCAGCTTATGGCGGCGCAGCTTCAGTATCAGGATATGACGAATCCGATGAGCAACAGCGAGATGATGAACCAGATGACACAGATGGCAACGATGAATGCGATGACACAGGTGTCCAATGCGATCGCCAATTTTGGTATCGTTACGAACAACTTGTCGCAGGTCACACTGACGTCTTATTCTATGGGAATGATCGGAAGAGAAGTCACGGTAGCGACGGTGGATGAAAACGGAAAAGTGAATGGCGAGAAAAAGGGCGTTGTCACAGGAGTTGACCTGACAGGCGGACAGTTTGTCTATATTGACGGTGAGAAGTACAGCTTATCACAGATCATGAGTGCCGGGGACGTTCCGAAGAATGAGGAAACGACACCGCCGGAAACGGAGAAGCCGGAGACGGAAAATCCGGAGACGGAAAATCCGGAGACGGAAAATCCGGAGACAGACGGAGAGAAGAGCTGAGTGTCGCATACAGGCAGGGGGATAAAATATGAATCAGATCAATAAGCTCACAAATGTGAATGCATTGAAGCTCTCTCATGCGTCTGTGCAGACACAAAAGACAGATGAAAGATTTTCCACATTGTTAAAAGAAGAGCTGGACCGCTCAGAGGGAGTCCGCTTTTCCAAACATGCGGCACAGAGAGTTGCGGAACGGGGGATCGAAGTTTCGGACCGGCTGATGTCGGATTTGAATCAGGCGGTAGAAAAGGCAAAAGCGAAAGGAGCCAGAGATGTTGTGATCATCGGAAAAGACGGCGCCTTTATCGTGAATGTTCCTCATAATCTGATCGTTACCACGATGAATGGTAACGAGATGAAAGAAAATATTTTTACAAACATAGACAGTGCTGTACTTTTATAGGCCGGACCATTATGGAGGTCTGATGTCTGTCCGAATGACAGGCACATGGGCAGCACAACGAAAGAAAAGGAGATAGAGAACAAATGGTCAGATCAATGATTGCAGGAGTTGCAGGATTAAAGACACATCAGTCCAAATTGGATGTTATTGGTAACAATATTGCAAATGTAAATACATGGGGATTCAAGTCTTCCAGTTTTAACTTCGCAGATTCCATGTATTCTACTTCGATCAACGGATCGGCAGGAAACGATCTTGCAGGAGGAGCCGGAGGAAGAAATGCTTCCCAGGTCGGATATGGAGTTACAACCGGATCGATCTCTACATCGTTTCAGGCAGGCGCTCCGGCGCCGTCCGCAAGTTCTCTCGATTGTATGATCGATGGAACCGGATTTTTCCTTGTAGGAAATATGATCAACGGAAGCTTTACCAACGTGGAAGAGTCCGGACTGAATCTTTCCAGAATCGGTTCGTTCTCTGTGGATGGAAATGGGTATCTGGTAGACTCCATGGGAAGTTATGTATATGGATATTCACTGGTTGACGGAACCGGAATCCCGGAGAAACCGGCGACGGCAAGCGAATGGACGATCAAAAATGCAACCGTGACGATCAAAAATGCAGCGCCAAACACCATCTCGATCGGCGGTGTGGAGGTGCCGACAACGAAGACCGATTTTAAAGGACAGGTGCAGGACTGGATCGCACAGGTGACAAAGAAAGGTAAAGAATTTGAGGGATTTACGATCAATCTGGAGCAGTACAATGACGGCGCAAACACAGTCAACCTGACGATCGAATCCAACCAGAAAGGCGTTGTGCAAAACGGAACCGGCAAAGCGGGAGATCCGGATAAGATTACGAAGGCATGGGGAAATGGTACTAATACGACCGGAAATGCGCCGGACAACTTCACACAAACCGTGATCGGCGCCAACCGTGTACCGGGCATCGCGGCAGAGTTCAGTGACGAACTTTCCACGATCCAGATCCCGACGGATCCGGATACCGGAATGGCATACAATATCCAGAGTTATAAGATCAACGAAGACGGCTCTGTTGTCGGTGTGGACGAACAGGGACGCACCATTGCCATCGGACAGCTTGCTTTGATCACGGTAGAGAATCCAAACGGTTTGGAGAAAACAAACGGTTACTACTATGATATCGGACCAAATGCGGGAACTATCGAACATATCAAAGCGAACGGCGGAGCAGCCGGAAAGATCCGGGGAAATTATCTGGAGATGGCGAATGTGGATCTGGCAAACGAATTCTCACAGATGATCACAACACAGCGTGGTTATCAGGCGAATTCAAAGATCATCACCGTTACAGACCAGATGCTCGAAGAACTTGTCAATATGAAACGATAAAAAAGAACGATCCGGAAGGAGCGGGTAAATCTCCCCCGCTCCCCAGATAAAAAAGCCGGATGATCGATAAGAGAAAAGGGGAAACAATACTATGATCATGCTTACAAAACTGAATGACGAGAAAATTATTTTAAATTGTGAACAGGTAGAGGCAGTGGAATTTATACCGGAAGCAAAAGTGATTATGATGAATGGAAAGTTCTATATCGTGAAAGAAAGCGGAGAAGAGATAATTGAGAAAACAATCGAGTACAACGGAAAAATCCGGAGTTACGTTAATAAATAGAAGAAACAAATCATAGGGGAGGCAGCAGCATGGATTTAACCAGTATTATAGGTGTGGTAATCGGTGTGGTCCTGATTGTCTTTGTGGGAATCGGACCTAAGGATCTGGGCAACTTTTGGGATCCCGCAAGTGTGGCGATCGTGCTGGGCGGTACGATCGCATCTGTTGTGGCGAGTTACCCATTTAGCGTGTTGAAAGCCACAGCAAAACATATCAAGATTTTATTTCAGGGCAAACGCTACAATGTACAGGCGTTGATCGATACGCTGGTAGAAATGGCGCAGACTGCAAGAAAGAATGGTCTGCTCGCACTGGAAGAAAAGGCGAACGAACAGGATGATGCATTTTTCCGGCAGGGGATCATGATGATCGTGGATGCGACAGAACGGGAAGAGGTGCGCTCAATCATGGAAAACGAACTGGATATTATGGATCAGCGCCATGAAGAGTCCTTAGGGATTTATGAGAAAGCGGCGAATTATGCGCCGGCATTCGGTATGATCGGAACACTTGTCGGTCTGGTAAACATGCTGAATGGAATGGATATGGACGCGGGAGCGTCTTCTAATATCGGACCGGCTATGGCGACGGCATTGATCACAACTTTTTATGGATGTGTGCTGGCACATTTATTCATTTCTCCGATCGCCAAAAAACTACGCGTGCGGAATGAAGAAGAGCTTTTGTACAAGCAGATCATGATCGAGGGACTTCTGGCGATCCAGTCGGGAGATAATCCGAAGTTTCTGAAAGAAAAACTTTTGACATATTTGAGCTACAATGACAGAAGCAAGCTTCAGGACGGCGAAGAGGGCGACGGCGAGGAGAAAGCAGCTAAAAAATCAGGCGGTAAAAGAAAAAAGAAATAGGGTGAGATAACAAGATGAGCAAGAGCCGTAAAAAAAAGCCGGAGAATGGATCAAATTGGATGGACACCTACGGAGATATGGTGACTCTATTGCTATGCTTTTTTGTGTTGCTGTATTCTATTTCTTCTGTGGATCAATCCAAGTGGATCAAGCTTGTAGAAAGTTTTAATCCGGATGCAAAAGAAGTCAGTCAGATTGTAACGGATACGGTAGCAGATGGAAATGACGAAGTTCCGGGCAATGCTGAGGCAACTGAGGAGGCTGTGTTCGACGAATTGTATGAACGGTTGAAGCTGGCGGTGGAAGACGCTGGGATCGAGACGGAAGTGGAATTGACCAAAGGCGATGGGTATACTTTTGTACGGTTCCGGGACACGATATTTTTTGATGGGGACAGTGCGGTGATCCGTCCGGAGGGAAAAGTTATACTGGACAGGTTTGCGGAGGCGATCGCTCCGGCAAGCGATGTAATTCAGGAAATTCAGGTTTTGGGACATACGACGCAGGCGCTTCCCAATCAGCAGAAGGATGTGGTGAACGACCGCGTTCTTTCATGTGAGAGAGCGGCAAATGTCACAGTATATCTGCAGCAGAAAAATCTGGTTTCTCCGGATAAGCTTGTATCGGTCGGATATGGGCAGTTCAGACCGATCGCACCGTTTGACACGGAAGAGAACCGGTCAAAGAACCGAAGAGTTGAGATCATCATTACGAAAAATAATTCCATACAGCGAAGGCTGGATGAGTATTATGAAGAAGTGGTTGGAAAAAATGAGTAAAGGCAGGTGTTCATAAAGATGGCAGAAGTGCTTTCACAAAGTCAGATTGATGCGCTGCTGCATTCTATGCAGAATGCAGATGTGGAAGAAAGCAAAGTTACACAGCCGCAACCTACGAAAACATATCGAAAATATGATTTTTACAGTCCCAAAAAATACACAAAAGATAAGTTGAAAATGCTGAAAAGCATTTATGATAACTATGCTCGGATCGCAACTTCGCAGATCAACGGCTTGTTCCGGGTGGCGAGCGAGGTGGAAGTGATCGGCGTAGAAGAGCAGAGATATTATGAATTCGGGAATGCACTGAATGAGACAGATGTGATCACTCTTGCGAAAGCAGAATTACAGGATCATTCGAAAAATCCTCCGATGGTGTTTCTTATTTCTCCGATCCTGATGGGGTCGATGATCGACAGGTTGTTGGGCGGAACCGGAACAGATACGGAAGTAGACGGTTCCTATGTATATACAGATGTTGAGATCGCTCTGTATGAGAGTGTGATCAAACATTTCATCGCAATCACAAAAGATGTGTGGTCTACTTATATCCACATGGATGTGGAATTTGGATGGGTAGAAGAAAATCCGAGTATGTTCCAGGGGATCAGTGTGGATGAGACAGTCGTGATCGTCATGCTGAGAATTTCTCTGGGTGAGAATATCGAGGGAGCAATGAATATCTGCCTGCCGGGTACATTGTTGTTTAATATCTTTGATATTATAGAGAAGACCAAACATCTGGCAGATAAGGATAACAGCCACATGCAGCGAGATAACCAGGAAGAGATTCTTGAGAGTATCAAAGAGTCTGAGATGGAAGTCATGGCGCAGCTTGGCGTTGCGCGGCTGAATCTGGACGATATTTACAATCTTCATGTGGGCGATGTGATCGATTTGAACAAGCCGCAGGATTCCGCAGTATCGGTACATGTTGCCGGTCAGCCGTGGTTCAAAGGAAAACTTGGCGTATACAATAAGAACATCGCAGTAAAAATTGAAGAACGTGCAGAAGAAAAAAATGCAGGGTAGAAAAGAAATGACGGAGAAATATCAAAGATTCTCTGTACATATAAAAAGAAATATTTATGAAAAGAGGTAATGATAAATGGCAAAAATTTTATTGGTAGACGATGCAGCTTTTATGAGAATGATGTTAAAGACAACGTTAGGACAGGCTGGTTATACAGACGTGATCGAGGCGGCAGACGGTGCGCAGGCAGTGGAAATGTATCAGGCGGAGAAACCGGATCTGGTATTTATGGATATTACGATGCCGAATAAAGACGGTTTGGAAGCACTGAAAGAGATCAAAGCATTAGATCCGGCGGCAACGGTTGTGATGTGCTCAGCAATGGGACAGGAAGCGATGGTTATGGATTCCATCAAGTCGGGAGCGAAAGACTTTATTGTAAAACCGTTCAAACCGGAACGTATTTTGTCAACGATCAAGAAAATTCTTGGATAATCAGGGAGTGAGGAAGAAAAATGTCTTTTTTGAATTCTTTTGATATTAGTGTTTCAGGATTGACTGCACAAAGGCAGAGGCTGGATACTGTCGCAGAAAATATAGCAAATGCACAGACGACGAGAACCGCGGACGGAGGTCCATACCGACGTAAGATCGTTTCTTTTGAGGAGAAACCGGCGAGTTCTTTTCAGGAGGAGTTCAATAGCCGTCTTCGGCGCTCCGGAATGGAAAAAGGCGGCGTGCGTGTTTCACAGATTACAGAAGATCAAAGAGATCTGATTCCGGTATATGATCCGGATCATCCGGACGCAAACGAAGAGGGTTATGTTATGATGCCGAATGTAGATCTTGTAAAAGAGACCGTAGACGGAATGGCTGCGACAAGATCGTACGAGGCGAATATTACAGCGTTTAATGCGATCAAAATGATGTCGCAGAAAGCGTTGGAGATCGGGAAATAAGTAATTGCATAGGAGGAAAAGGGCAGAATGGGATCCAATTGTCTTAGCGCATTGGAAATAGATGCCGTAGGCGAAATCCTGAATATCAGTTTGGGAGCTTCGGCAACTGCGGTTTCAACAATGCTGAATACCAGAGTAGATATTACCACT
Organism: Clostridiaceae bacterium Marseille-Q4143; assembly: GCA_018228645.1. Lineage (GTDB taxonomy): Bacteria > Bacillota > Clostridia > Lachnospirales > Lachnospiraceae > Hominiventricola > Hominiventricola filiformis. The sequence goes on along the minus strand of CP073693.1, from coordinate 919,744 downwards.
CCTGTTGTAAATGTTGTCCGCAAGGATGAGTTTAAAATGGACAGAGTGGAGCCGGCGATCGGAGTTGAGATTACTTATATATCTGGCTTGGAGGGAAGCAATGTCATGTTGTTAAAAAGACATGACGTGCGGGTGATCGTGGAAATGCTGATGGGCATTCCGATGACGGATGAAGAGTTTGAATTAAACGAGATGAATATCAGCGCGGTCTGTGAAGTGATGAACCAGATGATGGGGGCGTCTTCCACAGCGCTTTCCGAATTCCTTGGAAAAGTTGTAAATATTTCAACACCGATTTCCTTTGAAGTGGAAAATGAAAAAGCGTTCATCGATAAATATTTTTCCGACGACGATTACAGAGTCGTTGTAAAATTTGCACTGAAGATCGCAGACAAACTGGAAAGCGAATTCTTTAACGTAATGCCGATCAGTCTTGCAAAGAGCCTTGTGAAAGGATTTCTTCCGGACGATGTGATCGTCGATCCGGCAAATGTAAATGAGGAAACGAAAGACGTTCCGAATGAAGAAGCAGCGCCGTCTTCAGGAGGAAAGCAGACGCTCTCCCAGGAGGAGATCGAAAGTCTGTTAAATGCGGAGGGAAGTACACAGGCAATGGTTGAGCAGCCTGCAGAACCACAGCAGGATCAAATGAGCGCCGGTATGAACCAGCAGATGAACGCACAAATGAATCAGGATCCGCAAATGAATCAGAATCCGCAGACTATGGCGCAGCAGCCGATGATGTCGGGAATGGCAGATGCATCTATGATGCAGATGCAAATGCAGATGATGCAGCAGATGATGCAGCAAATGCAGCAGATGCAGCAAATGCAGCAGATGCAGCAACAGCAGGAGGAAAAACAAAAAGCGGCAGAACCAAAACTGATCAACGTGCAGCCGATGGTGCGACAGAATCTGAATCAGGACCGCGGCGTGGTTCTTCAGGAAGAACAGGAAGAAAATATGGAACTGATCATGGGGGTTCCGCTTGAAATCTCCGTGGAGATCGGAAGAACAAAGAAACTGGTGAAAGATATTCTGGACTTCACCAAAGGATCTTTGGTTGTTCTGGATAAACTGGCGGGAGAACAGGTCGATCTGTTCGTCAACGGACAATGTATCGCAAAAGGCGACGTTGTGGTTGTAGAAGATAATTTTGGAATTCGTATTACAGAGATCACGAAGATCAACCTGGCAACATTAGAATAGGAAGGACGATTATGGGGAGTGTGATTCTGACTTTTATAGCGGCTGTTTTTATCATTTATCTAAGCTATGTCGTCAGCAAATATGTAGGACGAGGAATGAATAAAAACGGCAATTCACATTATATGCGAGTGGTCGATCAGCTCATGGTCGGACAGGATCGATACGTTGCGGTTGTACAGGCAGGGGACAAATACTTGCTGATCGGGGTAACTTCTCAGCAGATCAGCCTTTTGCAGGAACTGGATCCGGAGGATTTGATCCCGCTTGCGCCAATTCAGGAAAACAGTACACCTAAAGCACAGGAATTCAGAGAGCTCCTGAACAAATTTGGTAAAATGACCCAAAAAGGGGGAAAAGAAGATGTATGATTCCTTAATTAATGTCAATGGCAATCAAGTCCCTACATTAGAAATCTTATTGCTTCTGACTATTGTGGCGCTGCTGCCGTCATTGATCATCATGATGACTTCTTTTTCCCGGACGGTCATTATCCTGTCATTTTTGCGAAATGCGCTTGGAATCCAACAGACTCCGCCCAATATGGTGTTGGTCGGGATTTCCTTGTTTTTGACATTGTTCATTATGGATCCGGTGATCAAGGAAATCAATACGGAAGCATATGAACCATATAAAAATCAGCAGATCACGCAGGAAGAGGCGTTGGAGCGGGCACAGGTCCCGCTGAAAGAATTCATGTTAAAGCAGACGGAGAAAAGCAGTCTGAATTTATATATGGATATGGCGGATGTGCAGCTGGCGGAGGACGAGAGCCCGGAAGACCTTTCCATGACGGTCATTGTCCCGGCGTTTATGACCAGCGAACTCAAGAGAGCGTTTGTAGCAGGATTCTTATTATTTATTCCGTTTCTTCTGATCGACATTATCGTCTCCAGTACGTTGATGTCGATGGGAATGATCATGCTTCCGCCCGCGATGATCTCGCTGCCGTTCAAATTACTTCTTTTTATTACTGTGGACGGCTGGAACTTACTGTTCTCGACAATTGTAAAAAGTTTTCGATGAAGGGAAGAGATTGTTAGATGACAAACGGGGAAGTATTAGACTTAATGTATGAAGTGTTTGTACTGGCAGTTCAGCTTGGAGGACCGGTTCTGGTCATCAGTATGCTCGTTGGCGTATTAATCTCCATTATACAGGCGGCAACCCAGATCCATGAACAGACGATCACGTTTGTTCCCAAGCTGCTTGTGATCGGGATCATTTTGGTGTTTACGGGCGGGAACATGCTGGAGACGCTTCAGGATTTTACAGTACGGATCTTTCAGATGATACAGGGATGACGATTGGAGCAAGGAGAGAGAAATGCTGTTCGATACTACTGCACAGATCACCCTGTTTTCACTGATATTAATGAGAATGTCAGGGTTTATATTATTGAATCCGATTTTAGGAAGAAGAAATATCCCGATGCAGGTAAAGTCTGGATTCATTTTTATTTTGACAGTTACGGTATATTCTTTTTCGACAGGTGATGCGTTTGATATTACAAATCCGCTGGAGTATGGACTGCTTCTATTTAAAGAGTTTGCGGCGGGGTATGCGATCGGATTTGTAACAGAATTATTTTTCTTTGTGATCACATTTGCAGGATATGTAATGGATTTTCAGATGGGAATGTCGATGTCAACGGTATATGATCCGCAGAGCAATGCGCAGGTGCCGATTACAGGCAGCCTTTTACAGGCGTTTTATGTATTGTTGTTCTTTGCGGTGGACGGACATCTGGCTTTGATGAAGATTTTGCTGACATCGGCGGAGATCGTGCCTTACGGCGGGATTCTTCTGACGCAGGGGCTTGCGTCCCGGATGGTCGAGTTGTTTTCCGAGTGCGTGGTACTCGGGATCAAGTTTGCATTTCCGGTTCTGGCGGCTGAATTTCTGGTAGAGATCGGAGTTGGGATCCTCAATAAGATCGTACCGCAGATCAATGTATTTGTGATCAATATTCAATTGAAAGTAATCGTAGGTTTGGGGTTACTTGTATTGTTGATCTCCCCGATCGGGGAGTATCTCTCCAATCTTGTTACTGAGATGGTGAAAGCAATACAGGAAATCCTTACGTTTTTATAAAACAGAAATTCAGAAACGAAAGCGAAGTGAAGACAGATGGCAGACGATTCCAAAACTGAAAAAGCCACGCCCAAGAAGCGGCGCGATGAGCGGAAAGAGGGTCATGTCTTTTCGAGTAAAGATGTAATTGTCGTCGTGTCGCTTCTTGGGACGTTCTATGGGTTACAGATCTTGTTTCCGACTATATACAAGACGATCCGTGAGAATCTGCTCTATTATCTGAACAATGCGTTGTCGATTGAAGAGTTATCGATGGCGCAGTTGAGCGCTTTCGGGATAGACGCCATGCAAGTGCTGGCGATCTGCATTCTTCCACTTGGATTTATTTCGATCACGCTGGCAGTTGTGGCAACGGGCGTTCAGACAAAATTTATTTTTACCGCAAAATCAGCGGCGTTCAAGTTGAGCAATCTGAGTATTATCAAGGGAATTAAAAACTTGTTTTCCCTGCGGAATTTGATAGAGCTTTTAAAGGGGATCCTGAAGATCACGATCCTGTGCGTCGTGTTGTATCAGGCTTTGGAAGCGGATATGCGGAATATTATGCGCATGATGGATATGGACATTCAGGTATCTTCGGTGTATACATTGCAGCTTGTGATGGATATGGTCGTGAAGATCGGGTTGATCTTCTGCGCGATCGCCGGTTTTGATTATTTTTATCAACGATGGGATTATGAGAAAAAGATCCGGATGTCCAAGCAGGAACTGAAAGAGGAGTTCAAGCAGACGGAGGGAAATCCTGAGATCAAAGGAAAAATCCGAAATCTGCAGAGAAGCCGGGCAAGGAACCGGATGATGCAGGCAGTTCCGGATGCGGATGTGATCATCCGTAACCCGACGCATTTTGCCGTCGCGCTAAAATATGATATCCATAAAAACAACGCGCCGATACTTGTCGCAAAAGGACAGGATCTGATCGCTTTAAAGATCGTGGAAATCGCAGAGAAAAACGGCGTTACCGTTATTGAGAACCGGCCGCTGGCGCGGGGAATCTATGCGACGACGCCGTTGGACGGTGAAATACCGGCGGAATATTATGGAGTTGTGGCAGAGATTCTGGTACAGGTTTTCCGAAAGAATAAAAAAAGTCTGGAGTAAAAGATGAAGAAACTATTGAATAATGCAGTCGCTGTGATCGTTGTAATGATCGTACTGTTATTAATCATTCCATTGAATCCATTTGTATTGGATGTTTTTATAATTTTGAATATTTCCATTTCATTGATCATCTTGCTGATCAGCATGAATATCAAAGAGCCGCTGGAGTTTTCGATTTTTCCATCCATGCTTTTGATCACGACGTTGTTCCGTATCGGGATCAATATCTCTTCCACAAGAAATATCCTTGGAAACTCGGGAACGGCGGGAGCTGTGATCAAGGCGATGGGAGATTTTGTATTACAGGGAAACGTTGTAGTTGGTTTCATTATCTTTATCATTATCGTATTGGTGCAGTTCCTTGTTATCACAAAAGGTGCGGAACGAGTTGCGGAGGTTGCGGCACGTTTTACATTGGATGCGATGCCGGGAAAACAGATGGCGATCGACGCAGACTTAAGTACCGGTCTGATCGACGAGCAGCAGGCCAAGGAGCGGCGGTATAAGATCCAAAAAGAAGCGGATTTTTACGGCGCCATGGACGGTGCTACGAAGATCGTAAAGGGAGATGCGGTCATGTCCCTGATCATTACCGCAGTCAATTTCTTCGGCGGTATGATCATCGGAATGGTGCAGGGGGGAATGTCATTTTCAGAAGTCCTTTCGGTGTATTCGATCGCAACGGTCGGAGATGGTCTTGTATCTCAGATCCCTGCGCTTCTGATCTCCACGGCAACCGGTATGGTCGTGACCAGATCCGTTTCGGAGGGAAGTCTGAATGAGGATGCTTCCAAACAGTTTCTTGCCCAGCCGAAAGCAATCATGATCACCGGCGCGGCGCTGGCAGTGATGCTTGTGATCCCGGGAATGCCGAAGATCCAGTTTGGCGTAGTCTCACTTGGATTGATGCTTGGAGGTTATATGCTGACGAAGCGGATGGAGGAAGCAGCTTCCGCTTCACGAAAAGCAGAAGAGATGGAAGAAGCCATGTCGCAGCAACAGCAGACGGTTTCCGAGGAAGAGGCGTTTAAGGACATCAGCAATGTGTATGATCTGATACAGGTAGAGCCGATCGAGATGGAATTTGGATATAGTCTGATCCCGCTGGTAGATGAGGGCAGCGGTGGAAAAATGATCAACCGGATCGTGATCTTCCGGCGGCAGTACGCACAAGAAATGGGATTTGTAATTCCGTCAATCCGGTTAAGAGACAGTTCCAGTCTGAATACCAATCAATACGTGATCAAGATCCGCGGCGAAGAAGTCGCAAAGGGCGAGATACTTGTGGATTATTATCTTGCTTTAGAACCGCCGAATCCGGAAAAAGAGATCGAGGGAATCGATACGATCGAACCGGCATACGGCATTCCGAGTAAATGGATCACTGTGGATAAGAAGGAGATGGCGGAGATTTATGGATATACGGTGATCGATCCGTTATCCGTGATGCTGACCCATTTATCGGAGACGATCAAACAACATTCTTACGAGCTTCTGAACCGACAGGAAGTTGTGAAGCTGGTGGACAATATGAAGAAGAAATCACCGGAACTGATCGAAGAACTGATTCCGACAACGATTTCTTATGGAAATTTCCAAAAAATATTGACGAATCTTTTGAAAGAGGGCATTCCGATCAAAGATATGGAGACGATCATGGAGACGATCATCGACGCGTCTATGGCGGTGAAAGATCTGGATTCTGTGACCGAACATATCCGTATGGCGCTGAAGCGTACGATCACGAGAAAGTTCTGTGAGGGCGGCAGCATGAAAGTGATCACTCTGGATGCAGATCTGGAGAAGAACATCATCACAAGCCTGACCACAGGCGATCAGGGAATGTATCTGGCGCTCAGTCCGGATGTGATGCAGACCGTGATCACAAAACTGGGAGAGGAAATTAAAAAATTCAACGGATTTTCACAGCCTCCGGTTGTTCTTACGAGCCAGGTCGTGCGCGTACATGTGCATCATCTGATCGAACAGTTTTATCCGAATGTTTATGTTCTTTCTTTTAATGAGATCAACAATAATATACAAATCCAGGCGGTAGGGAACATTGCCGTCTGACAGTTATGAGGGAAGAGTATGAGTATACAGGAAGATTATACAGAAAAGTCGAATGAAGAACTTTTGCAGATGTATGGCTCTACCCATAGTCTGGAGATCAAACAGGAACTGGTGATGCGTTATCTCTATGTTGTAAAGAGTATTGCGCTGCAGAAGCGCGATGTATATATCAGCTTTTCGCAGATGGAAGATATTGTCAACGAGGGCGTGCTTGTGCTCATGAATGCGATCGAGAAGTTTGACGCAAAAAAACAGGTGAAATTCGAGACCTATATTTCCAAAAGGATCAAAGGCATGATCATCGATCTCGCGAGAAAACAAGACTGGGTCCCGAGGAGCGTAAGAAAAAGCGCAAGAGATATTGAAGATGCGGTTACCACATTATATAATAAAAACGGAACAGATCCGTCGCCGGAAGAGGTAGCGAAATATCTTGGGATCACGATGGAGAAGTATCAGGAGATCTTAAAGAAAGCGACGTTGTTCCATGTACTTTCTCTGGATATGGTGCTGGCAGAGGCGCAGGAGAACAGTACGCATGTACAGCTTCCGGCCAGCGGGGAAGAAAAGCAGCCGGAATCCTGCCTGCTCAGGCAGGAGCTGACCGATGTGTTGGCGGAGGGGATCAGAACATTGAGGGAAAAAGAGCAGCTGGTCATTTCGCTTTATTATGTAGAGGAATTGAACATGAGGCAGATCGCGCAAGTGTTGGAGATCAGCGAGCCCCGTGTGTCTCAGATCCATAGCAGCGGTATTAAAAAATTAAAAAAATATATGCAGAAATTTAATCAGGAAGGGGAAAAGAAGCATGTTTCAAGGATATTATAATCTGGCGTCGAATTTGATCGTGCAGAATCGAAATATGAATGTGATCAGTAACAATATGACGAATATCTCCACGCCCGGATTTAAAAGCGACCAATTAGTTCAGGGAACATTCCGGGATGAGATTTTGTATCGGTTTGAGAGAGACGGAAGAACTCCGATCGGAACTACCTCAAGGATCAACACGGCGGAGGGCGTCGCAACAGACCAGACGCAGGGAACGCTTCGCGCCACGGAGCGGGCGCTGGATCTGGCTTTGAGCGGAAAAGGCTTCTTTGCGGTACAGAGCGGACAGAAAACCGTGTATACAAGAAATGGTTCTTTTAATGTGGATAATGAGGGGTATCTTGTACTTCAGGGGCTTGGAAGAGTTCAGGGACAGAATGGACCGATCCGGGTAAATACAGATGACATCCGTGTGACGGAGCAGGGATACGTCTTAAGTGCAGACGGAAGAGAAAATTACGGACGATTACAGGTTGTGGATTTTGCGGATTATGAACAACTGGAAAAAACGGCAAACGGAGCGTTTCGTTCCAATGCGCAGCCGCAGGGCGTAAATGGTACGGTGATCAAGCAGGGATATCTGGAAGACTCGAATGTGTCGATGGTGCAGGAGATGACGAATATGATGAGCGGTCAGCGGTCGCTTCAGAGTTCGGCGCAGCTTTTGAAAATGTATGACCAGCTCAGCGGAAAAGCAATCCAACTTGGTTCGATGTAAAGGAAAGGAGATCGTTATGTATTCATCTTTTTATGCGGCTGCAAGAGGCGTGATCGCACAGCAGCAGAAACTGGATGTTACGGCAAATAATCTGGCGAACATCAATAACTATGGATATAAGAATAAAAGCGTTTCTTTCTCCAATCTGATGTATTACAATATGAACAATCAGTACGGACAGGATACGGCGATGAAAGCGGGAACCGGCGTAAATGTGGAAATGACAAACACGGATTTTACACCGGAAGCATACACAGAGACCGACGGGGCTTATGATTTTGCGATCGGAGGAAAAGGATTTTTCAGACTGGTCAATCCGTCCAGCGACGCGGTGACTTATACGCGGAATGGACATTTCAGTCTATCCCTGCAGGGAAATCAGTTTTATCTGGTCAATGACGCAGGCAACCGGGTGTGCGACCGGAACGGAAATCCGGTTATTGTGAACAACGGTACGTTCAGCGGTGAGATCGGGATATATCAGTTTAATATCACGGATGGGATGCAAAGCGTCGGCGACAACGAGTTTGCACCGACGGCAAAGAACGGAACGCCGTTTTTGGTACAGGACGGAAAGCTGATCCGTCATGCTTTGGAAACTTCCGGAGTAGATATGGCAGAAGAGATGACAAAGGTGATCGAAAGTCAAAGAGCATACTCCTATGCACTGCGCATGGTGCAGACGTCTGATGAAATCGTAAATACAGTCAATTCATTGAGACAGTGATAAGGAGAGGGCAGTTATGGCGATTTATAGATATGAAGAACTGGGAGAAAACCAGATGGACGTATTCCGTGAGATCGGAAGTATCGGGAATGGAAACGCGATCACAGCGCTTTCCGGGATCTTGTCGGAAAAGATCAGTATGGAACTGCCGGAAGTCAATATTCTGGAATTTAATATGGCGCAGAAGAAGATCGGCGATGCGGAAGAGATCGTCGGCGCGGTTCTCGTGGAAATGTCCGGAGAGCTGTCAGGGCTGATGATGCTGATCTTAAAAAGAGATTTTATCAAAACAATGATCAAAAAAGTCTTTTCTTATGAGAAAGAGAACTTGCTTGATATGGAAGAAATGGAAGAATCTTTGCTGATCGAGGTTGGAAATATCATGCTTTCCTCCTATATCAGCGCACTCTCTTCCCTTACGAATATTCAGATCCATTTGTCCGTTCCGCAGTTTGCCGTCAATATGCTGGGAGGGATCTTAAGCATGCCTATGGCAATGATGGGAATTGAGTCTGATCAGATCATGATGATTACAGGGGCGTTTTCGATAGGAGGAGAGGAGATGGACAGCAATATTCTATTGCTGCCGGACATCCGTTCATTGAATGTCCTGATGAAAAAATTAGGAGTGGAGTAGCTTATGCAGAAGAAGATATCTGTGGGAATTGCGGACATGAAGCTTACCAGACAGGAGGGAGTACTGATTACATATGCGCTGGGTTCATGTATCGGAATTACCTTTTATGATCCAATGATAAAGTTAGGGGCGCTGCTCCATATCATGCTCCCGGAAAAAACAAATTCGCAGGATTCCAATATTTTGAAATATGCGGACACAGGTATACAGGAAACACTTCGAAAGTTCTATACATTCGGCGGTCAGAAAGGACGGACAGTTTGTAAGATCGCAGGTGGCGCAAAGATGTTTGAAATGAAAGGAATAGGCGGTCTGGGCAATATCGGAGAGCGGAATATCATCAAAGTAAAAAGTATTTTGAAAGCGGAGGGGCTTCGGATCACCGGAGAAGATACCGGATCAAATTATGCACGAACGATGCTTCTGGATGTATCGACCGGTCAGGTATCGATACGAACAGCGAGCCGTCAGGAGAAATATATCTAAGGAGGAGAGGGAAAATGGCAGATACAAAGATATTATTGGAATCAGGGACAAATGAGATTGAGATCATGCAGTTCACAATCAATGACGAACTGTATGGCATCAATGTGGCAAAGGTTCGGGAGATCATGATGGCGGATAAGGTAAAACCGATCCCGCATTCCCACAACGCTGTGGAGGGGATCTTTAAACCGAGGGAGATCCTGCTGACGGTTGTGGACTTGCCGAAATATCTCACGAAACAGGAATGCGAAAAGCATCCGAGAGATTTATTTATCGTTACAAACTTCAATAAAATGCATATTGCATTTCGCGTTCACAGTGTTGTGGGGATCAGCAGAATCTCGTGGACAGATATTCAGAAACCGGATAAAACGATCACTCACGGGGAAGAGGGCGTGGCAACCGGAATCGCCCAGTGCGGAGACAATCTGGTGACGATCCTTGACTTTGAAAAAATTGTGGCGGAGATCGCTCCGGAGACCGGAATCCAGGTGGAAGAGATCACAAAGATGGGAAAACGTTCCAAGCGGCAGGAAAAGATCGTTTTAGCGGAAGATTCCATTTTGCTGACCAAAATGATCATGGATTCCCTGGCAAAGGCAGGCTATACGAATGTGATCAATTTTAATAACGGAAAAGAAGCATGGGATTATCTGACAACGGCGAAGAAGAACAACACATTGGATGAAAGTGCGGATTTGATTATTACGGATATCGAGATGCCGGAGATGGACGGGCATCATCTGACGAAGCTGGTGAAATCAGATGAGGAGATGAAAGGGATCCCGCTGATCATTTTCTCTTCTTTGATCAACAGTGAAATGCGGATCAAAGGAAAACAGCTTGGCGCAGATGAGCAGCTTTCCAAGCCGGAAATTGGTCATTTAGTGGAAGTCATGGACACGTTGCTGGAAAGGAGATAGTGGAATGGAGAAGATTATTGCCAGACAATTGATTAAAAAGACAGATACAAGCGAGATTATGGGATACGAACTTCTGGTGCAGAGCGACGCAGAGAGTCTCTACAATTCCAGCGTGGACAGTGCGGCAGCGAACGCAATGACCGCCTTTTTGACTGAAAATTCAAGTAAGATATTCCGGGACCGGAAAACGTTTATGACATTTACGCCGACGCTTTTGTTCCGCAATACACCGAAGATCTTTGACAAAGATATGATCGTGATCCAGATAGAGGACAATGTTGTGATCCATCCGTTAGCTTCGATCCTGATCGAAAAATACCGCGAAGAGGGGTATCATTTTGCGATCAATGATTTCCGGTTCATCCCGAAATATTTCAGTATGTTGGAATATGTAGATTATGTCAAAGTGAAAGTGACCGGAGAAGAGGAAGACCGGGAACGCCGGAGCCTGGAAAATGTGGTGGATATGGCGCATGGATTCGGAAAAGAAGTGATCGCTACAAGCATCAATACGAAAGAAGCGTTTCTCCTTGCGAAAGAAATCCATACAGATTATGTAGAGGGCGCGTATATTTCTGATACATCGGTATCAAAAGTAGGGAAGATGGAATATCTTCAGGGAAATCTTTACCAGCTGATCATGGAAGTTACAAAAGATGAGCCGGATATGGAAGTGATGGAACAGATCGTGACGAGAGACGCCGCGCTGACCTATGCGCTGCTGAAAATGGCGAACTCAGCTTATTTTTCGGCAAAACACAGAACTGCTTCCGTACGGCAGGCTATTATGCGGGTTGGAATCAACCAGTTAAAACAGTGGGTATATCTGTTAAGTTTTCGGAAGGAAGAATCCGGAACGGAAGAACTGATGAAAACGTCATTTATGCGGGCGAATTTTGCAGCGGCATTGGTGAAGAAGATGGGACATTTTCCGATCGCTCCGGCAGACGCGTATCTGATGGGAATGTTTTCCACACTGGAATGTATGATCGATGCGACTATGGAGGAGATCTTAAATGAAATCCCGATCGTTGAGGAAGTGAAGAAAGCACTGATCTCAGGCGAGGGTGAAGCCGGGACATTATATCACCTGATCCTGGCTTATGAGAGAGCGGACTGGACGGAAATCAAGAAGCTTTCGGATGAATTGGGATTGCAGACAAACGTAATGGCGCAGATTTATATGGAATGCGTGGAAGAAGTAAGCGAGATCTGGGAGAATGTTGTAGCAAAAGCATAAAAAGATAACATAGGGGGATTGCCGGGCAATTTGTGAATTGTTCCGGCAATCCCCCTATATTGAATCAGGATGCACCATTTTTATGTCTTGGAGTTTCTTTTACAGTCATACATGCTTTCGTTGCTTCCACCGTGATCTCGGAAATGAAATGGTTGGTATAGAAGCTAAGCAACGGGGCTTCGGCTGCCGGTTCTGTAACAATGTATTTTGGCGGAAGTCCGTTCAGCGTCAGGGCAATAGTGTCAGCAATACACTTCTCACAGGTACAACATTCAAACTGACGCATAAAATAAATGATCTTATCGCTGACGATCCGCTCCATAACATTGATCCGCACAAATTCCGGCTCTGGTTCTGGTTCAGATACGATCGTTGATTCCGGCTCGGCTACCGGTTCTGCTTCCGGCTCTTTTTCCCAGGATTCTTTTTGGGATTCTTCCGGATTCATATCATGTTCTTTTTGAAATTCCTGAAAGAGATTTGCCTGAATCTGTTCTGCCACCGGATCTTTTTCCGTCTGATCGATGATCGAGACAGAGGGGGAATCGGGAACAGATATTTTTCCCTGTGGGATTTTTTCTGTCGGTTCCGGATCCGGGTGCGGTTGTTGGGCGTCCTTTGGTTGGGAATCTTGTTCCGATATCGGATCCGCGTCCTTTTTCACATCCGTTTCCAGTTCTTTTTCCGGCTCTTTTTTCGTATCGTGCCCGGATAAAAGATTTAAGACGTGTGCCGTTTTATTACTTTTTCTTGCCATTATTTTGTCTCCATAGAAACCGTGGTAATTTTATCCATGACTTCTTTTACAAACTCTTTGTAGTCCAGAGATGGATTGGAACGTGGAGCATGATCATAGACGCTAAGTCCGTGAGCGGGCGCTTCTGCAACAGATACGCTGGCACGGATCTGCGTATGGAAGACACAGGAACCAATCTGTCCGGCGATATTTTCCGCCATCTCTTTGACCTCTTTTGCAAGAAGCGTACGTCTGTTGTATTTGGTAAGAATCAGACCAAGTACGTTCAAGGATGGATTGAGCTTTTCACGCACGGAATCGATGGTTTCTTTCAACTGGGTAAGACCTAAAAGACTTAGAATCTCGGGTGCCATCGGGATGATCAGATGATCCGCTGCAACGTATGCATTTACCGTCAGGATGTTCAGAGCCGGCGGAGTATCTATAATGATGAAATCATAATGATCTATTACAGGAGCCAATGCCTTTTTTAAACAGAGTTCCCGGTCAGCGGAAGTAAATTCCAGTTCCGCACCGCTTAAAAGAATGTTTGATGTGATAATGTCGCAGTAATCGGTTGTCTGGATCGCATCTTGTATGGGAACATTTCCTTTCAGAACGTCGTAGATCGTGCTGGAATTCTCAATGTCAAGTCCGAGACTGAATCCGAGACTGCCCTGAGGGTCAAAATCGATCGCAAGGACTTTTTTGTTATAAAAAGAGGATAAACCAGCAGCCAGCGCACTGGATGTGGTTGTCTTCCCCACTCCGCCTTTTTGATTCGTGAGCGCAATAATTGTAGTCAAAATAATTCCTCCATTCATAAATGAAATAACTATTATTTAAAGTATACTATATGCCGATAAATAAGTATAGAGTAAAATTGTAGAATTCCGTCCGGAATTGTCGATAAAAACAAAGGAGAGGATCAAGATGGCAAGTATAGGTGGATTAAGCGGAACAACAAGCAGCAGCCTGAATGGGTTAAAAGGATACGGTGGTTTGGCGAGCGGTCTGGATCGGGATTCCCTGATTGAAGGCATGACGCAGGGGACGACCAGTAAGATTTATAAACAGCAGCAAAAAAAGGATTTACTGCAATGGGAGCAGAATGCGATCAGGGGGATTACAGACAAGATGATCGGATTTGCGGATAAGTATTTATCTACATATTCATCTTCAACGAATTTATTCAGCAACAGTTTCTGGGGGAGGAATCTGATCACGGCGTTAGGAGCGAACAGTAAGTATGTAAGTGTATCCGGGACTTCATCTACGGCGGATACGCTCTCGATTTTGGGAGTAAAGCAGCTTGCGAGAAAGGCTCAGATGACATCGAAGATTCCGGCGTCAGACCGGACTCTGGAAACGGGAGCGATCGATCCTTTGGAAGTACAAAAAGCAGAGAATCTCCCGGGATCTACGATCAAGATCAATTATGCGGATAAGAATTATACGATTACATTGCCGTCAGGAAAAGACGCGAATGGAAAAGAGTACAAGTACGATACGGTTGAAAATATTGCCGATTCGCTGAACCGTGCATTTCAGGATATAGAAGTTGGCAAAGGTAAAAAACTTAGCGAAGTTTTGCAAGTGGAGACAAGCGGCGATAAGATTGTGTTCAAAGATAAAGAAAATGCCGGAAATATTTTCAAACTTACCGGGGGCAGCGCGTTATCTTATCTTGGGTTCAAAGATAAACCGGATAGTGAGTTTAAGGAGTTGGATATTACGGAGCAGGGGCTTTCTTCTGTTCGGGATATTACAGAAGACGACATTTATACAAAGACAAGTTTTATCGACAGAATTGCAGAAAAGGAACTGACATTTACTTATAATGGAATGTCCAAATCTATCAAGATGCCGACGAAAGAAGAGTTGGAGAATGCACAGAACAACAGTGCATATGGAGCGACAGGGCAAGAGCGGATCATGAATAAACTGACTGAATCCATGCAGGATCAGCTTGACGATGCATTTGGAGCGGGCAGAGTGAAAGTGGAGGCAAAAAAAGACGGAAGCGGACTTTATAGTCTCGGTTTTCAGACGACGACTCCGAATGGAAAAATGGATCAGTCCTCGATTCTTGCCGTATCTTCAGGTGATGTGGGATTGTTGGGGGCGAATGGCGCGTTTAAGATGAATTACGGGGAGTCTAACCGGGTAAATCTGGACGCTAAAATTGCAGAATCAGGACTGGCAGGCGCCCAAAATATGACGTTCCCTAAAACAATTGAGATTAATGGAAAATCGATCGAAGTGAAAGCGGAAGATACTGTACGGACGCTGATGGATAAGATCAATGAGTCGGATGCGGGCGTTCAGGTCACCTATCAGAATTCTTCCGACTCGTTCGTTTTTTCGGCAACGGCGAACGGAGCCAGTGGTAAGATCGATGTCAGCGGCGATTTCGCCAAGATTTTTGGTGAGTTCAATAAGACGGACGGTCAGGATGCCATTGTCACAGTGAAATACGCCGGTTCCGACCAGACAATGGATCTGGTCCGGGATTCCAACAGCTTTAAAGTAGACGGCATGACAATTTCTGTCAACGGGGAATTTGGATATGTGAAAGACGAGGCGACCGGTGAACTGAAATTAGATCCGTCAGCGGAAGCGGTAACATTTGACGCGAAGGTGGATGAGGACAAGATCGTGGAGACGGTCAAAAAGATGGTCGAAGAGTATAATGAGATCATCGAACTTGTTAATAAGGAGACCCGAACGAAGCCGAATCGGGACTACCCGCCGCTTACATCAGCTCAGAAAGAAGAATTGAGCGAGAGCGAGATCGAAGCATGGGAGGAAAAGGCGAAAGAGGGACTTTTGTTTAATGACAACGATCTGAAAGGTTTGAGCAACAGTCTGCGTTTTGTTCTTTCTCCGGCAGATCAGGCGGCTTTGAAAAAGATTGGTCTCACAACATCGAGTACCACATCAGATAATGGAAAACTCTCTTTTGATGAAAGCGCTTTTCGTGCAGCGCTGAAATCGGACCCAGAGGGAGTAAAAGAGATGTTCACCAAGGAAGCGGTGAAAGATGAAGATGGAAACGTGGTCTCCCAGGCGGGCATTGCGGTAAATATGAAAACAGCATTTGACAAATATGCGAAGACATTGGGAGAACCGAAAGGAATCCTGATCGAGAGAGCAGGGTCGATCAAATCGCCGGCAAGTATTACGCAGAATGCGGTCTACAAGCAGTTAGAGGAAATTGACGCCCGAATCGAAAGTCTTCAGGATACTTTGAAGATGGAGCAGGACCGTTACATCAAACAGTTTACCGCACTGGAATCTGTGATCGCACAGATGAACAGTCAGAGCAGCTGGCTTTCACAGTTTGGCAGCGGTTATTAATGGAATGGTAAAGAAAGGATAAGTATATGTATCAGAATGGTTATCAGCAATACAAGATGCAGTCAGTCAATACGATGACCAGAGGTGAGATGTTACTTTTGCTGTATGATGAGCTGGTCAAACGCCTTACGAAAGCGGAGTTAGCATTGGAGAAAGAGGAGTTTGACATATTTGACGCTTCGGTAAAACGCGCGCAGGAGATCGTACAATATCTTCAGGAAACGTTAAATACAGAGTATAGTATCAGCAGGGATTTGCAGCGTATGTACGATTTCTTTCTATACGAGATAAGTAGATTACAGGCGGGCAGAAAAAAAACAGTAATCGAAGAACTTCGTCCTCTTGTGATAGAATTACGGGATGCATTTCGCGAAGCAAATAAGACGAGCGGCATATAAGGAGATCGCATGAGTTATATAGAGGAAATGCTAGAAGAAATCTTGAAACTGGTTTATCGAGAATATCGCGAGATCGTAGAGATTGAAAGACTTACCTGTGAACTGGAAGAAACGTTGAATCATAGTGACCGGAAATCTGCGAATCTTATCCTTGAGATGCGTCAGTCCGAAATGGAACGGGTTTCACAGGCAAAGCGAGCAATCAGCGAATTGCTCGAGAGTATGGACGATGACTTAAAGAATGACATCAAACGGCTTTTGGAGGGAGAGCAGCTTTCTGAGCGAAAAGAATCCGAGGCTGAGCGGATCAGTATGATCAGCAGACAAAGAAACCATACAATGGAAAATATACGTAGGATTGATCGTGCGTTAAGTCGGAGAGTCGCAGGCAAAGATTCTTATTATGAAGAATAACAGCATATTAAGATGAACAGTCTGCCGTAGAAAAATCTACACTTTCGGGAAGAGATTTCCGGAAGTGGGATTTGATACGGCAGATTTTTTGATTGGTACGATTGACGAAATGCCGGGAAAACAGTATAGTGTTTGGAGAATGAATTTTTGCGGGAGCAGGCGAGGAAAAATGGCAGAAATTGTATTTGATCATGTTACAAAAGTATTTCAGGAGCAGATTGCTTTAGAAGATATTTCTTTCCAGATTGAAAAAGGAGAGTTTGTTTTTGTGACCGGAAAAAGCGGCGCGGGGAAAAGTACATTGTTAGAATTGCTGATAAAGCAGCAGGAACCGACAGCAGGAAACGTTTTTGGATTTCAGAAAGCTTTGGGGGTGTTAAAGGAGAAAGAGATTCCTCATTATAGAAGAAGACTGGGAATTATGTCGCCTGAGATCGGGATGCTCAATAACATGACGGTATATGAAAATGTTGCCCTTGCTCTTTATGCAGTGGAGCAGGGAGGAAAGGGGATGAAGCGAAAAATCATGCGGGCGCTCGGACTTGTAGGAATCGCAGAAAAAGCATATGCTTATCCGAAGGAACTTTCTGGTGGGGAACAGGCACGGATGCTGCTTGCGAGAGCAATGGCGGTAAATCCGGATGTTCTGATTGCCGATGAGCCGACTGCAAATCTGGACCCGGATGCAGCGTGGGATATGATGCTTTTGTTTAATGAGATCCACAGACAGGGGAAGACTTTGATCATTGCGACTCACGCAAGAGAATTGGTTACGATCATGCGGAAACGGGTGATCACGCTCGTAGCAGGTGCGTTGGTAGCAGATGAAAAAAATGCGATTTATAATCAGAAAGCGATGGATATATTTGAAGAACGGAGAGTTTTGCAGGAAAGGGAGAATAAATTAGAAAAAAACATTAATATTTTATAAAAATATCCGATAGATATACTGTGTCATGCTTTTCGAGAAGAGAGGTGAGAGGCATTAGCTATGAGAACAGATTTTTGGTTATGGTGTTATCCTCTGTAATCAATGGAAAGAAAGTGGCTGTTCCACGGAAAGGAATATCGTGGAGGGAACTTTTGAGACTTGCAGAATTCCATCGTGTTGTAAGTCCTGTATATTATGGAACACTGGGGGTGGAAAAGACACTTTCGGCTGCGGATGAGGAAACGTTTTACAGTAAGTACCATAAAGAGGTTCTGTTGGAAGAAAGTTATAAAAACGCTTTGGAAGTTATTTTGTGGCAGATGAACAGACATCAGGTTCAAGGAGTACTTCTCCGAGGGGTGGAAATTCGTTCTATGTATCCGAAAAGTGAAATGGGGTATACGTTTAGCCTCGAGTTTCTTGTATCGCCAAAGGATATGGGAAAAGTTTATAATATCATGAACAGTATGGATTATGAACAGCAGGTGAACAGAACGAATCATGGACGACTATATTTTCGGGTTCCGGGGATCCGGGTGATTTTTTATGATGAGATTCCGCTGGGAAATGAGATTTTGTATAAACACCTGACACACGCAGCCCAAAAGTATTTTCATGGAAACAGGAAGGCGGGGATAAAGAATTGGAATCTCTCCATGCAGTTTTTGTATCAGTTTGGCAGATGGGTAGACGCCTATATGATGGGGGAACTGAAGATGAGGGATGTCATGGATTATTATTACTACATACAGAATCCGGCAATAACCAACGAGAGAAGGTTTATAGAAGAATTGCTGGAAAAGGCGGGATTGACAGAATTTGCAAAACAGCTAAATATTCTCGCATCTCTATGGTTTGGACAAGGAGGAGAAGTCGACACCGGAACTGTATTTCAATTGGAAGAATATATTTTTTCAAAAGGAATGGAAGATCGGCGGCTTGATTCAAAAATCATTCCTTATGAAAAGACTCGTGTTGATTTTTATCAGAGAGACCGAGATGAAGAATGGGTAAAAAAGCAACGAGAGTGGATGTTCCCAAGCAAGGAATATATGATGCAGTTTTTCCCAATTTTACATAAAATCCCACAGTTATTATGGATTTGCTGGGGAATTAGAGGAATCCGAGTCTTTAGAAAGTCTGCGAAAGTATGGATTAAAGAGAAACGACAGCAGATCCATGCGCGTATGGCAGAAATGAAGACTAAGATTATAAATAAGATCAACAAAAAAGTAAAGAAAGGAATACCGGAAGATGAAGAACATGAAGATAGGTAAAAAATTGGTTTTAGGATTCGGAGTTACGATCGTAGCTTCTATTATTCTGATGGCAATCTCCATTTTATCTGTAAGAAAAGTGGGAAATCTTACGAACGATATGTATGAAGGACCGTTTGTAGAATCCACAGAGGCAATGGAGTTTTCTAGAAAAGTGTATGAGATCGAAGCGCTTTTGTCCAATGATATATTGGAAAAGAAAGTAGACAGAAATGCGCTTGACACAGTAGCACAAGAGGCGGCTAACAGTATGGAAAAGTTGGCTGATACGGATGCAGATCAGTCGAAATCCTTGGATGAGGTGAAGCAGATCAGTGATAAGATCGAGGAAATCCGTGGAAGAATCATGGATCTGATGGAAGAAGAAAAGTGGGATGAAGCGGAAGAAGTATTGTCTGAGGAGTTTGTTCCGGCGATTAAGGCGTGTGCCAACGCAGCAGAAGAAGTGTCTCAGCAGTATTCCGTGGATGCCGCAAACTTTAATGCAGATGCTACTCGGGTCGGAGAAAAAATTGTATGGATGATTTTGGGGATCTTTGCGGTTTTATTGATGATTGCTGTGGTAGTTATGTTCTATCTGGTACGCGGTATTACCAAACCAATTGCAGAGTTAGAAAGTGCATATGGCAAGATGTCGCAAGGATACTTGGATCAGGATATTGAATACGAATCGGAAGATGAACTTGGTATTCTCGCCAACAGTTTCCGTGTTACCAGTCAGGGACTTCACGGAGTGGTGTCTGATCTTACCTACTTGATGGATGAAATAGCAAACGGAAACTTTAATATCAAGACAAGAGCAGAGGATCTGTATGTTGGTGATTTCCGGCCGATTCTGGAATCTATCCGAAGAATGAATAAGAACTTAAGCAGTACATTATCTCAGATTAATGATGCGGCAGATCAAGTGGCAAGCGGATCTGAGCAAGTATCTTCTGGAGCGCAGGGATTATCTCAGGGGGCAACCGAGCAGGCAAGTTCTGTGGAAGAACTGGCGGCTACAATCAATGAGATTTCTGATCAGGTAAGAATGACGGCGGATAATGCAAAAGAAGCGAAAAATCAAGTGGAAGATGCAAGAAGAGAATTATCACGTTCCAATGAGAGTATGGAAGAGATGATGAAGGCAATGCAGGAAATCAGTTCCAAATCCAGTGAAATTGGAAAGATTATCAAGACAATTGAAGATATTGCATTCCAGACCAATATTCTTGCGTTGAATGCAGCAGTAGAGGCGGCAAGAGCCGGAGAAGCAGGAAAAGGCTTCGCAGTTGTAGCGGATGAAGTACGGAATTTGGCTTCTAAGAGTGCAGAAGCGGCAAAGAATACGACGCTCTTGATTGAAGGTTCAATTGTGGCGGTGGAAGATGGAACGAGAATCGCAGAGCAGACAGCGTCCGCTATTTATGCGACAGTGGAAAGTACAAAGAGAGCTGTGGATACGGTTGAGAAGATTACAGATGCAGCGGAACAGCAGGCAGAATCAGTTGCTGAAGTAACACAGGGCGTGGATCAGATCTCCAGTGTGGTTCAGACTAACTCTGCAACTGCGGAAGAAAGTGCGGCCGCAAGTGAGGAATTATCCGGTCAGTCTCAGATTCTCAAAGGACTTGTAAGCCGTTTCCAATTACTGGAAGACGGTGTTGGAGTAGTGGCGTATAGCGAGCCTGTGATGGACGACAGCTGCTATCAGGAAGAGAACTATCAGCCAGTTGCATCAACTTATGACAATTACAGCAAATACTAAGGAAGAGGATAGGAAAGATGTTTAATAATTTAAAAGTAAAGAAAAAGTTATTGGTCGGTTATGGAATTGTACTGATCATGACTGTTTTGATAGCTGTATTTTCCATGTTCCAGTTAAAGAAGACGAATGAAAATCTTGAAAATTTTATGGTGGGTTCGGTAAAAGCAGATGACCTGATTAAAGATAACCGGATTGAGAGTAATGTAGCAGCACGTTATCTCCGGGATATGGTTATTGAAAAAGATGACAGTGATTATGCGGAAAAAACTGCAAAAGTACAGGAAAATATCGCTACAATCAAGAATAATTTAGAGACACTTCAGTCAATGGATGTTTTGGATCAGGATGCGCTGAATGAGTATCAGAATGCAATGGAAGGATGGTTTGATATTGGGGATAAAGTTCTTTCATTACTGAATGAGAACAAGAGAGAGGAAGCACAAGAGGTCGTTCTGGAAGAATGTACCCCTGCTTTGGATAAAGCGGTTGAGTTTGTGACACCTCTGAATGAGGAGACGGAACAGATCCGTACAAAGACAATGACGGAGAGTATGGATAGAACCAATAAATCCTTGTTTATGCTGATGTTCATGACAGCGGTAGCAATTGCAATTGGAATGTGGATCTGCTTGAAAGTGACAAAAGCAATTGTGAAGCCGGTTACAGAGGTTGTAAATGCAATGGTAGGGATTGCTGATGGACATATGAAACAGGAACTTACCTACGAGTCGAAAGATGAACTTGGAGCATTGGTCAACAGTGTAGGAAAGACTTGCAGTGTTTTGGAAGAAGTGATCCATGATCTTACCCGTCTGATGGGAGAGATGGCAAAAGGGAATTTTGATCTCCAGACTGAAGATGAGATTTATAAAGGAGATCTGACTCCGATTCTGACATCCATTCGGCAGATGAATTATAATCTGAGTAATACATTGACACAGGTTCAGCAGATTTCAGAGCAGGTAGCCGAGGGATCCGATCAGGTATCTTCCGGAGCACAGAATCTCTCTGAAGCGTCTGCAGAACAGGCAAGTTCTGTAGAAGAACTTGCGGCAACTATCACGGAGATTTCTGAAAATATCAAGCGGACAGCGGATAATGCAAAAGAAGCTAGTGAGAAGGTAAATTCTGCACAGGATGCATTGACAGTATCCAATGATCAGATGCAGGAAATGATCCAGGCGATGTCTGTGATCAGTCATAAGTCGGAAGATATCGGGAAGATTATCAAAACAATCGAAGATATTGCATTCCAGACGAATATTCTGGCGTTGAATGCGGCGGTAGAAGCTGCGCGTGCAGGGGAAGCAGGACGTGGATTTGCAGTTGTTGCAGATGAAGTGCGGAATCTGGCATCTAAGAGCGCTGAGGCAGCTAAAAACACAACGGGTCTGATCGAGGGAACAATTGAAGCTGTCAATAATGGAACAGATATAGCAAATCGTACGGCACAGGCTCTTGTAGAGACTGTGGAAAGCGCTGGAACTGTTGTAACCTATGTAGACGATATTTCTACTTCAGCAGCGGAACAGGCGGAGTCTATTTTCCAGGTACGTCAGGGAGTAGACCAGATTTCCGGAATCGTCCAGACAAATTCGGCTACTGCAGAAGAGAGTGCAGCGGCGAGTGAGGAACTGTCAGCACAGGCACAGACGCTCAAGAATCTGGTAGAAGTATTTAATTTAAGAAAAGACAGCGTTTATGCAGCAACACCTACATCTTCTCATCAAGAATCTGTTTATCATCCGACAGCCTCGACAAGTTCTGCAGCCACTGTCGTGCCGTCTGGAAATTTAGCGCCGACTTCAGGAAAGGCGTTAAAGGTAAAACAATATGAATGGGATGAAAGTTTGGAAACAGGAAATCAGTTGATTGACAGTCAGCACAAAGAATTTATCCGAAGAATCAATAATTTACTGGAAGCATGTTCCTTGGGGAAAGGACGTGATGAAATCCATTCTGCTGCGCAGTTCTTGACGGAGTATACCGATAAACATTTCGCTGACGAAGAAAAATTGCAGAAGCAGTATGCTTATCCGGATCGTGTGAACCATAAGAAAATGCACGAAGGTTTTAAAAAGACAGTAAAGGAAATTAATGAAAGATTGGAAAAGGAAGGCTCGAGTGTCGCATTGGTTGGAAAAATCAATTCTGATGTGGCAGGATGGCTGATCAATCACATTAAAAAGCAAGATGTAAAAGTTGCGAAGCATATTGAAGAAAATTCATAATGTAATGAAAGAACGGGGATTTCTGTCAGGAGCGGAAATCCCCGTTCTTTTTTTGGCTGAGGGGAAGTTGCATGTTTTGGGGATATTTTGAAGCTACGAAAAAATGGACAGCAACGATCCGGAACTGGGCACAGGTCTATGGAGTATTTGTCCCATCTTTTCTTAGATTTTCGGATCGTCTAATAATTGGCTGAGTATTTGCAACGGAATGGTTTTGGCGGCGGCTTTATTCTCTTCAGCGGCTTTCACAAGCTCAGACCGGAGAATGAGGACGTCCTTTGGGGCGTTGATCGCAAGGTTTACGGAGTCGGAACTGATTTCGGAGATCGTAATCGTCACTTCATTACCGATAGTCAATGATTGCCCTTTTTTACGTTGTAATATAAGCATAGTATTTACTCCCTCCCGTTTGCAGGTATTGCGTGTTTAAAGCTGTAAGCAGGTTCGTCCAGAATAATCTGTTTTCCGGTTCGGTTCCGGACGTTTACCGCCAAAGGAGCTTTCAGATTAACCGTAGAGTCAGTTAAAGATTCATTCAGCACACAGATCACATAGTAAGAAATATCGTCCTCACATGTAAGATTCAAGTCTTTTTTGTCCTTTTCGGATAACACTGGGGAATAGTCGGGGAAAAAGCGAAAAGGATTCATCAAAATGAAAGAAAGCGTCTCATCATCTGTGCTCTGGAAAGAAAGAAGAGAATCGGTTGTCTCGTGGAAAGGGAGCGGAAGAAAATTCTTATAGGATTCAAATCCAAACAATCCATCCGGTAAGTAGATAAGATCTTCTGGATCATAAGACAGCGAACCGAAATATTTTGCATTTATTTTCATCTTTATACCTCCGTAGAAAGAAACGTAAGGGCATTAAGCCCTTACGTCTAATGGTTTGTAATTTGGAGCGGCGCTTGGGGGGACATAAAGCGGATCCCCGACATATTCGATATGCACATCCGGATGCTGCGTGATCGACATTTCGATATTTCCGGGGATAAATTGGAAATCTCCCTGTGCAACTTTTAAATCGAATGTTAATTTATCCATTTCATAGTTTAATGTCAGATCAGGTTCCTGATAGGTAATATTTACAGGAGCAGACGGGATAAATCCCAACTGAAATTCTCCGGTAGGCATTTGTGTCCGCTGTCTGAAAATCTGCCCGAGCAGTTCGCCTCCATCTCCAGGTTTTAGCAATTGTTGTCCCTCCTGCGCATATTGTGCGGTTGCCTGTTGTGCCGCTTGCAATCCTTTTTGGGCAGTCTGTGAAATACTGCGTTTTAAGGTTGGTACAACAGAATTTCTGGCTTCATAAGTGTCCAGATTCAGTTTTGCCGGACGACTCTTGATCGAAAATTCGCCAGGAGTTCTGTCCATATCCAAAGAGGCAGTAGAGTTGGAGTATTCTAAACGGGCATTCTGGATTTTTAATTGATATTCCAAAGGAATGGTTGTGATTTTGAGTAATTGTTCCATACAGATCCCCCTTGTCATAAATGATTTATATACATGAATGTATATGTACTATTTCATAAAATCAATAAAGGATGGAGACAAAATACTGGTTCCGACTTTCAGTGCGGCATTATAAGCGTATTGAGCCCAGGAATACTGAGTGATCGCGTCCGCCATGTCGATATTAACTACATTGTCTAATTGTGTTGCCAGATTCAGCTTATCGGTCTCCAACCGGTCTTTTGTTGCGGTAAGGAATTGGGATTTTGTTCCCAATGTTGTCACTTGTTCCAGAACGTTATTGCGTCCGTCATCAAAAGCGTTCAGAAGCTTTTCCAATTCAGCCTGATCGAAAGGTTCTTTTTCAAGGGTATCGGCGATCTGACCTGCAAGGAGAACCATATTTTTTGTTGTGCCGTCGGCTGTTTTTCCATATCCGGCAACATTGATACCAGGCAGGCTTGTATTAAAAGCGCTGGACGGATCGATCTCGCCGGTCTTGTCATTGACAGTAAGACCAAATCCCAGATCAAGATACACACTTTCTTCCGAGAGCTGCTTTAAAGTATCCATTGTTTTATGATAATCCTGATCATTCGGGTCCGGGTCTACATTGACACCGCGATAAGTCAGGATCTGTTTGCCATTGGCATCCGTCGTCAGGGAAAACGGCGGAGTTGCCGCATCGGCTCCGCCAAAAGCATAACGTCCCTCATAGGAGGCATTCAGGCTCAGGAGCAGGCTTTCCTGTGCGCCTCTCCATGCGTCCGCATATGTTTTTCGGGTCTCGGCGTCGGCATTGGTGCCATTTAATGCTTCCAGACCATATTGCTTGCTTAAAGTCAGGGCAAGATCGCTGATCTGCATAGCGGCGTCTTCCTGCGAATCCAAAAAGGATTGTGTATTCTGAGCCGTAGAAATATAATCAAGATTCTTTACATATTTTCGTTCCAGTGTAGCGGCGCGAAGCGCACTTCCGGGATTCTCCGCAGAAGAAACAAACTGACGTCCGGTCATGACTTTGTTCCGGGCAGTGTCCAGATTCGCCATGGAAGTTCCAAGATTGGAACGATAATTACGCAGGATAGCATTCGTAGTAATTCGCATGATTTTTTGATTCCTCCTTATTATCTTCCGACAATGCCGGTCTTATTGATCAAAGTATCCAGCGCTTCATCCAGCGTGGTCATCAGTCGGGCCGCGGCAGTATAAGACTGGTTATAATGCATCAGATCCATACCCTCTTCATCCAACTGGACGCCGGAAACGCCGTCTCTTGTACTTGCCGTCTGTTTTAATACAGAAATCTGATTCTGCACTGTAGTGTTGGCAGATTTTAAATCAATAGCCAGTGTATTTTCCAGACTGGCAAAGCAGTCATAAAAGCTGCCGGTGAAAAAGGACACGCCGTTGCTTTCAAACTTCTGCGGATCTTTTAAGGCATTGATCATATTTAGAATGTTACTGGTATCGGTAGAACCGATTTCTCCGTTTACCACTTTCTTGGAAATCGTAATCCCATAATCGCTGCGCATCCAGCCGTCTGCGATCTTGATGTTGGAAGCACTGAAATCGGCATTTGGATCGATCTTTTCAAATAGTGGACACATCTTAGCCGGATCATCCTCAAGGATCGGATCGCCATTATTATCGACCGTGTAATTTCCATTCTGATCTTTCTTAACAGGTACGTTCAAAGCATTGAATGTCTCTGCAAATGTTTTGACGAGGGAATCCAAAGTTGTTTGATAATATCCGAGTCCGTTCACAGAGGAACCGCCCTTGTCGAAAGCACCGGAATCATTCAGGATATCTAACGTCCCCTTGAGCGTACCGGACGGGATCGTATCGGTAATGTCGGCAGTGCCGCTTCCGTTGGCGCCGGTGATCGAGAGACGGACCGGATGTCCGGAAATGTCGGCGCTCAGAGATCCGCAGTCTGTATCGCTTACCAAGGTGAAAGTCTGTCCGTCGGTTCCGGTATAGTAAACGTTCGGAACTTCCAGAAACTGACCGGGAGCGATCTCACGGGATTCATATTTTACAGAGATCGGGAGATAACTTGCAAGCTGATCCAGAAGATCATTTCTCTGATCCTGAAGTTCAAGAGCCGGATTTCCGAGCACCTGACTGTTTTTAATGTTTTTATTGAGCTCTGCGATATTTTCCAGCATCTGATTGACGTCGGCAACATCATTGGACTGGAAGTCATTTGTCATCTCATCCGTGATATCCTGTAACCGCTTTGCGTTATCATGGAAAAGATTCAGAAGAATCTGCATATTAGAACGAACGGTTGTGTCGATCTCTTTTGCGTTCGGTTCTTCCGAATATTTCTGCAGTGCGGATGAGATATCGCGAAGTGCGGCGCGGACGCCGTCCAGACTTGCCTCGTCAAAAATACCGGTAAGCTGCTCATATCCTGCAGCCAATGCGTCGGTTGTACCGAGCTTACTCATCTGGTTGCGGTACTGAACGTCCAAAAACGGATCTCTGAGCTGGGAGATCCCGGTAACTTCGACACCATATCCGACTTTTGCGCCATTCTTTGAGTTGTAAAAACTTGCGCCGTTGTTATTCAGACTGCTGATCTCCAAACGCTGTTTGGAATAACCACGGGTATTGATATTGGCAATATTCTGACCGGTAACATCCAGCGCGCGCTGACTGGCAGACATGGCCAATTGTGCAGTTGTAAAGCCGGCAAATGTAGAACGTATCATACGAACAAAATCCTCCTTATACTATTGTTAAACAAAACGATTCGTGAAATGTGTTTCATCTGGTTTGTTTGTACCGGATGCGGAATATACGCCGGCATCCGGCTGACCGGAATTTAAAACAGACTGGATCTTGTGTAAATTCACAGAGATCGCATCCTGTGCGCTTGCATTGATCGATTGGAATATACGCACTTTTTCGGAAAGTTCCTGAAATAAAGGAGTGAGTTCTTCTTTTACTTCATCCGGAACTCTGGATAAGATCTCTCTGAACTTTAAATCCTTCATCTTCAACTTTCCCTGAAGGGTATCACGCTGCTGCTCCAGTCCGCGCAGACGGAGCACAAATGCCTGTTCCTTTTTCATACAATCTTCCAGGATGGAAAGATCGTTTGCTACCGCTGCATCGAGTTTCTGCTGTTCCACCGTGGTCAGCGATCGGAACAGATCGATAAAATCATGTATCAGAGAGATGAATTCTGTGTAATGATCCATTATTCAACCGCCTCCTTGCACAGAAGCATCCGTGATGCGATCGCAGAAGCATCGATCTTGTAAGTATGGGAAGAAATCTGCTCCTTTAGTTCGTTCAGTCTGGCGTCCGAAACCGGGATCCGAACGTCGGATGCCAGTTCTTTGGAGATCGCGGCGGCAAATGTCCGCTCGGCAATCTGTCTCGGTTCAGACTGGATCGAAATCGCATCAAAAGATTTCTCGTCGTTTTTAGGAAGCGAAGAGCTTGAGTGCCCTTTTGTGCGGATACTAAGACCGGCATAGCCAGGCGTTAGATTATTAGCATTTGAAATTTTCATACAGGACTCCTTTCTATGTCAGACTATAAAGAAAACAATCGCAATAAATTACTAACTATATTAAATATCGGTTAAAACGGAAAAAATAATAATATCAGGATGATTTTTTTAAATGATTTAGCAATACGGACGGGATCTGTTCGCAGCTTGCCTGGATAGATACCGCTCCGATATTGTAGGCAACCATCGGCATTCCGTAGACCACGCAGGAGGCTTTGTCCTGCCCGATCGTGAACGCTCCCTTTTTGCGCATTTCCAATAATCCCTCCGCTCCGTCTTTTCCCATACCGGTCATGATGATCCCGATCTTGTTGCCGGCTACATTTTTGGCAACGGAACGGAATAAAACGTCCACAGACGGCATATGACCGCTGACCTTTTGTCCGGAAAAACAACGGACGGCATAACCGCCGTTTGCAGAGCGAACGACTTCCATTTGCTGGGAACCGGGCGCGATCAGTACAAGTCCGGGGTGGATCTGGTCGCCGTTTTTCGCTTCACGAACCTCCATCTGGCACAGTTTATTGAGGCGCTGTGCATACATGGCGGTAAATCCCTCGGGCATATGCTGTGTGATGACCATGCCGGGAATATCGGCAGGAAGCTGTTTTAAAACTGCAAGAGTCGCTTCTGTACCTCCGGTAGATGCGCCAAGCGCAATGACCGTGGACTGGAATGAAAGCTGTTTGTCGGCGAACAGAGGCTTTTTTGGCGCGGTAGTGGTAGAAGCGGCAGTTGATGTGGTCCGTTTACGGGAAGCACATCTTACTTTTGCAAATGAAGCGATGTGGATTTTGGAATTTAAAGCGGAGAAAAATTGTTCTTTGGAAACAATATTCATATCCGGTTTCCTTACAAAATCAACGGCGCCGGCTGAAAGTACATCGAATACGTTCAGATTCAGAGAAGATACCAGAACAACCGGGATCGGATGCAGAGGCAGAAAATCTTTTAAGAAATCAATTCCGCTTAACCCGGGCATTTCCACATCCATTGTGATCACATCGGGTTTTAAAACCGGGATTTTTTTGCGGGCGTCATAAGCGTTAAATGCATATCCGACTACCTGGATATCCGGACAGGACGACAAATAGTCGATGATCATTTTACGAAATAAAGAAGAATCGTCGACGACGAATACTTTAATTGTTTTGGATGGCATAGTGTCATTCCTTTCATTGCGATTTGATAAATCTAAATAAGAAAAGAGAATGCCACACTTTCTCTGAAAATTTAGAAAGACAGTGTGGCAACTACTGACAGGATTTTTTGGATTACTCTTTCCGGTAAGTTGCAGGTCGGAGATATTTGTAAGGCGTACTTTCTTTGTTCAGGCTTTCCGAATGACCGATCAATAAATATCCTCCCGGATTCGTAGCGTTGTAGAAACGGTTCACAAGGGAATTTTTTGTTTCCTGGTCAAAGTAGATCATCACATTCCTGCAAAAAATAACGTCAAATTTTAGACGAAAACGAATCGGATCCATAAGATTAAAAGTACGGAATATCACGTTAGATCTAATTTCCGGCGATACTGTGTAAAGTCCCGGCGAACCTGCGGAACGGAAATATTTACTTTTCCATCCGGCAGGCAGATTTTTTAAGGATGTCTCGTCATATACCGCGTTGGCTGCGGCTTTCAATGCATTCTGGGAAATATCGGTCGCAAGGACGCGGGTATCCCACATGGATGCTTTTGATCCGAGATATTCTTTTAAAATCATTGAAATGGTATATGGTTCTTCTCCGGAAGCACAACCGGCGCTCCAGATACTAAGCACACGGTCTTTTTTCGTCTGGAGCAGATAAGGCAGTATCACATCTGTAAAAAACTCAAAATGAGATTCCTCACGCATGAAGTAAGTGTAGTTTGTCGTAAGCTTGTTCAACATCAGTTCCAGATCTTCCGGTTTCTGGTTGCGGATCAGATGATCCACATATGCCTGAAACGACGGAAAACCCATGGATAAAATCGTGTTTGATAATCGTCCGAGAATCAACTGCTTCTTCTTTGACAGATCGATCCCATAATTCTGCTTGACAAATCGTACAAGGCGTTGAAAGTCAGTTTCGGTAATTGTTAGCATTGGTCGGACTCCTCTTTATGTATACTGAAGATATAAGGATCAGTAAACCCGGGCAAGCTGTTCGTGATCAAGAAAAAGGAGCACGGAGCGTTCGCTCAGCGAGATCATCCCATTGATCAGTTCCTGATGATTTTCCGTCGGAACAGGAGAAATCTGAGCTTTGTCAATGTCGATGACTTGCTGTACCGAATCTACAATGATGCCAAGGTTGGTATCATCAATGTTCAGGACGATGATACAGGTTGTACTTGTATAGTCGATGGACGGTTTGCCCATGCGGAGACGGATATCAATGATCGGGATGATCTGTCCCCGAAGATTGATGATTCCTTTTACATAATCCGGCACCAGTGGAATGATGGTGATCGTATGGTTGGTAATAATCTCTGTCACATAATTTGTGCTGACTCCAATGGTAAGACCATCGGACATAAATGTCAGAAACCGTTCTGTGGAAGTTGGAATATCCGTTACGGAATCCTCTGCGATGGAGTCAATTGCTGTATTTTCATTTGACATGGTCAATCCTCCGATTTCAGTAATTTAGTATTGATTTTCTGAGACAAGGTAGAGATTCAGGATGTCCAGTATGATACTGATGTTGCCGTCGCCCAGGATCGTACAACCGCTGATCCCGGAATCTTTGATGTTGAAATTGTTCAAGTAAGCAGGAAGCGGTTTTACAACAACCTGTTGTTCTCCAAGCAGCTCATCTACGAACAGACAGTAAGATTTGTCGCTCTCCTCTACCCAGATCAGAATACCGTCTTCGATATTCGTGATGTCTGTTTCGATATTGTATAAATCATGGATCCGGACGATCGGATAAAACTCATTCATACACTTGATGATCTCATTGCCGCTGGCGTCCAGAATGATGGATTCTTTCTCAGCTTTGAAAGACTGCCGGATATTGGCGATCGGGATCGTGAAGATGGAATTTCCGACAGAAATCTCCATACCATCTACGATCGCGAGCGTAAGCGGGATCTTCAAAGTGGTACAGCTTCCTTTTCCAAGTTCGCTGGTGATGGAAATGACGCCGCCGACCGATTCTACGTTCTTCTTCACAACATCCATGCCGACTCCACGACCGGAGAACTCGGTAACTTCCTCGTTGGTAGAAAAACCGGGAATCATCAGAAGAGATAAGATCTCTTTCTGGGAATATTCGCTGGCAGGCTTTGTGAGAAGACCGTTGCGCTCTGCCTTTTCCAAAATCTTTACAGTATCCATACCGCGACCATCGTCCCGCACGGAAATAATGACCTCGCTTCCGGTATGCACTGCGGAAAGGACGATCTCTGCCTGCGCAGGCTTTCCGGCGGCGATCCGTTCTTCCGTAGTCGGTTCGACCCCGTGATCCATGGAATTACGCACAATGTGCATGATCGGATCGCTGATACTGTCCACGATACTCTTATCGATCTCGGTGTTCTCCCCTTCGATCGTAAGCCGTACGTCTTTATTTAATTTCTTCTTCATGTCACGAACGATCCGGTTCATCTTCTGGAACGTACCGGAGACCGGAACCATTCTAAGAGACATCGCGATGTCCTGTAAGTCATCGGTAAGCTTGCGGAGCTGTCGGGTAGACTTCAGGAAACTGTCCAGTTTCAGATTCTGGATCTCGGGAGAAGAAGTCACCATAGATTCTGTGATCACGATCTCACCGACGATCGCCATGAGGCTGTCCAGCTTGGAAAGACTGACGCTGATCAAACTCTGCTTTGCAGGAGTTCCGGAAGAGTGCGCAGCAGAGGAAGCGCTGCCTGACGCAGGGGCGGAAACGGCAGACGGATGAGAAGCATTCACCTGTTCTTTTGGCTTTTCCGCTGTGTTTTCTCCCGGCGCAGACGCCGCAGCGTGATCAAGGACTTCAAAGGTAGAGACGCTGTTGATCTCCTTGATGACATTGACGGCAACCTCTGTCAGTTCCCGGGATTCCGGGCAGACATAAAAGCCGTGTTCCTGTATAAAGTCGATCGTGTCTGAGTTGCTTTCCACATCAGCAGGATAAAACAGGAATGGAATATCCATCTCCTGAAGCGCTTTGATCACCATGAATGCGCGCAGGTTCTCCATGCCGCATCCTTCCTCGAACATGATCTTGATATACTGCGGGTAAGTTCCCTCCGGAAGAAAATCGGGAGACAACGGACCGCTTTGCGCAGAAGAAGACTTCGCATCAGAAGCAGCTCCTCCGGTCTCTTTTGCGGAAGCGTTCTTCCCGCTGATTTTTTCTAAAAAACTATTAATATCTGTAATGACACTGTCGATATTAGTACTAAGGGGTTCATTGTTCTCCAGCTTTTCAACTTCGCCGCGCAGAGCGTCGGTTGACTGGAACATCAGATTGAACAGGTCATTTTTATGGGACTCGCTCAGGGCATCAAGTCCATTTTCGCGAATATAGAAGAACAAGTCCTCGATATGATGCGCGATCTCCATCAAAGGAGAGAATTCCATCATAGCAGAGGAACCTTTGATCGTATGCATGATGCGGAAGATTTCATTGACGTCGTTCGTTGTAAAATCTTCATTTTTTTCAGCTTCTATCAAAAGTTCATCCAATTGTTCTAATAAAGTGTTTGTTTCATAGAGATACATTTCAAGCATGTTATCCATAATATAAGCACCGCCTTATGTTTAATACATTTTTAATATCGTCAGGCAAATGTGAAAAGATAAGAGAAAATTATAGAGTAGGTGAAAAAATGTCAAATATTTTAAAAATTTCCACGCCAATCTCAGGGTATGAGAACAATGTGAGCAAACAGGATCCGCAGATGAAAAATGATGTCGGGATCAAAAATCCGGTGAATCCGGACAAGGTCGTGCGAGCCGACAGTCGTGCCGAATATGGGAATGAACGTGGCGTTCAGCAGGGACTTTCTTATGAATCGAACTTTGGCAATTTTGTCCGTACATTGGCAAATATCCCGCGGGCAAGCGAGATCATGTCGAAAATGTTGTTCTCGGGAATGAGAAACGTGATCGAAGCAGGGATCGGAACCGGCATGGCGGAAGAGATCCATATGCTTTTGGGGATGTTGGAGATGGATCCGCAAAAGTTAAAAGAATTTTTGAAGAGCCAGATGAATGGTTCCAATAAGATGAAAGGCTCTCTTTTTGAACTGCTGCGCGGCGTGATGAAAGAAGCGGGAAGTGTGGAACTCAAAGCGGGGATCCTTGACTTTTTGAAAAAATATAACGATATGTCTTCCGGAAAGCATATCATGACCAACATAAAAGGGGAATTAAAAGAGATTGAAAGCTATATGTTCCGAAATGAACGGGCAGGCCTGCAAAGACTGACGCAGCAGTTATTACCGCATAGTCAGGAGAACATGGAGAAGAATATCAAACTTCTGAAATCAGATATTATCCCATTTCTCGGAAATTATATTTCGGAGACGAGGAATCTGGGCAAGATCAGGGATTTGATCAACTTGCTGACGTTTAATACTTCCCGTTATGAGAATGGTAATCTTGACGGTGTGGTAGACGCGTTCAAACGGCTGTCCGATTTTCCGGCGTTCCGCAGACATTTTGCAAGCATGGACAGAGCAGAGATCCGTGAACTGTTCCAGAATATTGATTTTGACCGCGCGGCAGGCAAGGAGGAATGGTCGGAGCAATTCCTTTCGTTACTCCGTATGGGAGCAGAGGGAAAAGCCGGGATTGAAAATAAAGAAGATTTTATGACGCTGCTCCATGGAATGTTGATCAATGAAAGCGTGTATATGCCGGTTCTGCATGTAACGCTTCCGTTTATCCTGGATGGAACTCCGGTGTTCTCGGAAATCTGGCTGGATCCGGATGATTCGTCAGGCGGTGGAGAGACGCCCGGAGAAAGCGGCGTGAAATTACTTTTGAAATTCGACATGAAAGAAGTGGGATTTTTTGATATTTTCTGTTATTATGAGGAGGGGAAAATGGATCTTCTTCTTCACTATCCGGAAAATCTGCTTCCAAAGGAAAAAGAGATCCGTGAGGGGATCGCAGACATTTTGAAAAAGAATGGAATGGAGATCCGCTATCTGGCAGTAGAACAGGGAAAAGAATCCATTCCGGTGTCGGCTGCGTTCCCACAGATCTATGAAAGGAGAAATATGGTAAATGTCACAATATGATACACTGGAACAAAAAGCAGTTGCATTGAAGTATGATGAGACGCAGAACTCTGCGCCGGTGATCGTTGCATCCGGTATGGGATATGTCGCTGAAAAGATCGTTGAGATCGCGAATGACAATGGCATTCCGGTTTATGAGGATAATTCGTTGGCTACGGTACTGGCACAGATGAAACTGGGGAAAGAGATCCCGCCGGAATTGTACCAGACGATCGTGGACATTTATGCTTATTTTTTAAGATATGTTCCGAAACATGCGGATGAGACACAAGAAGCAATACGAGAAGAAACAACTGCGGAAGAAGCGCATAGCGAGGAAGTTAAGAAAAAATAACAGAATCAGGATCAAAAAGAGGGACTGCCTTATGCAAACGCTGCGTCGGGCGAATGTCCCTCTTTTTCTTATGTAGATTTACCGGAATCACAGACGGCGGTGAGATTTACTCTGGATCAGATTTTCCTTGAAAATGAAACCGCGAAGCACAGATTCGGTTTGCTGGGCAAGATCCAGAAAACGGCATCCGTAACAGTAAACGCCGGGAGTTCTTGCAGGATATCTTTTCAATATGAGTGCGGTAATGAAAACCGGTTCAGCCCCTTTTGTAAATATAAAAGAAAAGGTTTTATCAACCTGAAACTCCTGGTCAGTAATAAATTTCAAACCGCCGACGCTGATGTCCACAACGGAAATTGTTGTGTTTTTAGATGTACCTTGTGGAACGATGGTCAGAGGAAAAGAGAGATTGATGCGGAATTCCGTACGGTAATCCGGTAAATCCAAAGTCTCTGTTTCTGTTAAATACCATGTCCGATCAGTCTGGGGAACATAAAATTCGTTAAAAACACCGGTGGTTGTACAAAGGAATGAAGTATAGTCATTCGGGGCTTCCCCGGGCATCAGATAGACTTGCTTTGGAAGTGGACTTTCCGGGGGGGAAGAAAAAATAAATGTATAGGAAGCTGGATTACGGGTGTACTTTATTTTCGCAAGAAAGCGGGAATCAGTTGTGTAGAGCATCCCAATTTCTGCATTGATTAAGGGGTTCATATAAGTGCCTCCTGAAACTATAATATAGGATATGGGTATATTATATCGGATATAAAAATAATGGTCAACAGCTTTCTGGTGAAGCGGAAACGTGATATTTTAGAACGATCTATTTCCTGATTTATTATATGAGTGTGATGGACGGTTTATGACAAAACAGCGGGAATATTTCGTGAAAAGGAAAAGACTTCCGGGGAATCCCCGGAAGCCTTTTTGATAAAATAGGGTGTGTGTATGTATTACTGTAATAACTGAAGAACTCCCTGCGGAATCTGATTTGCCTGTGCAAGCATTGCCTGAGAAGACTGAACAAGAATGTTGTTCTTTGTATAAGCCATCATCTCATTTGCCATGTCTACGTCACGGATCCGGCTTTCAGCAGCGGTCATGTTCTCAGCTGTTACACTCAGGTTGTTGATCGTGTGCTCCAGACGGTTCTGGATCGCACCAAGATCACCACGGGTAGAAGATACAGAGTTGATTGCAGACTTGATCTTGTCAACTGATGCTTTCGCTCCTGCCTGTGTGCTGATGTCGATATCAGCGATGCCAAGCGCTACGGTGTGCATATCCCCAACGGAAACAGTCATCTGGTTGAAATCTTCAGAAGTATCACCAATCTGAAGTGTCAGACCTTTTCCATTGTTTAATGCTGCAAATGTAATATTAGTTGCATCTAGAGTAGCTTTAATTCCAGCACTTTCCAGAGCCTTGTTCAAGTTCACCATTGTATCAGCATCGGCTTTACCAATTAAAACTGCGGTTGCTCCATCTGCTACTTCTGTATCTGCATCTTTTACGAACTGATAGGTTTTTCCATTCAGAGTGATTTTATCGCCATCCGCAATAGCCGCCTTACCTTCTGCTGTTACCGTTGCATTCGTACCCTCTGTAACCGTTCCGTTTTTTACAGCAGTTGCAACCGTATCCGTTGTCTTAATTGTTATCAGTTTTGCGCCACCCTCACCAGCAACTTTGGAAGTCAGTGTAAATTTGTTACCAGCCTCAGCAACGTCGAAAACGGATGCAAGTTCTGATTTTGCAATTGCATCTTTGATACTTTTCGTATTGGCAGCTGCATCAGTATTTGATGTATATTTAAGATCAACGCTGTGCAATTTACCATTTTCATCTGCATATTCAACAGTCAGCGTATTTTCTTTACCATCCCCAACTCCTACAGTGAAGTCTGATGTCGTTGCAACTGCCGCATTTTCCTTAACAGTAATTGGTTGTCCGCCAAGTGTGCTTGCTTGGTTCAAGTCAAGTTTTTTAGCAGACAGAGAACCGTCTAACAGGTTGATTCCGTTGAAGTTGGTAGCATCTGCGATACGGTCGATCTCATCTTTCAGGGAAGAGATCTCTTTCTGCAGGTTTGCACGGTCAACCGGGTTGTCGTATGTTCCGTTCGCAGACTGGTCAGCCAGTTCTACCATACGGTTCAGCATGGAGTGAACTTCTGTCAAAGCTCCCTCTGCTGTCTGTACAAGAGATACACCATCCTGTGCGTTCTTCTGTGCTGTGTTCAGACCTGTGATCTGTGCACGCATCTTCTCGGAAATTGCAAGTCCGGCTGCATCGTCTCCGGCACGGTTAATTCTGTAACCAGAAGATAATTTCTCTAAGTTCTTGGAAACTGCACTGTTGTTTCCTGTTAAGTTTCTGTAAGAGTTCAATGCTGCGATATTGTGCTGAATTCTCATTGTAAAATTCCTCCTTGAATTAAAATCTTATCCGGAAATCCTTTTCCGGCTTTGCTTCTGTCAGTGATTGTTATAAAGTAAAAAGGAATACTCCAGACTGCCGGCAAGTGTCTTGATAAGTACACCTTTTTGGACTTCATAAAATCACTGTACACCTATATTATCGTTAGGTAGATCAAAAACTTAAGTATATTTTTTAAGATTTATTTTTTTCTTTTAAAAGTTATGTGTTCTGAATGCTTTGTTGCTTTTCATATTCTGAAATTTTTGTGTAGAGCCTACTTCTGCCTATATTACAAATCTCTGCAAATTCATGGATCGTTAGCTGCTTTTTTCGCCAACGCTGATAGAGTTCCGGGAAATTCTGCGGGAGTGCGCTTCGTGGTTTCCCAAATCTTACTCCGCGCATTTTTGCGGCAGCAATTCCCTCTGCCTGTCGCTGACGGATTGTTTCCCGCTCGTTTTGTGCTACAAAAGAAAGCAATTGTAATACGAGATCACTGATAAATGTACCTAATAAGTCCCTTGTTTTACTGGTATCTAAGAGGGGCATATCCTGGATCACAATATCCGCACCTTTTACTTTTGTGATGATCCTCCATTGTTCCATGATCTCTTCATAGTTTCGGCCAAGTCGGTCAATACTTTTCGTAACAATGATATCTCCGGATTTCAGTTTCCTTAACATGGACTTATATGCCGGACGATTAAAATTCTTTCCGCTTTGCCTGTCAATATAAATATGTTTTTCATATCATTTCTCCCTATATATACGGAGAAACGGCTACATATAAGACATCAGTTGCAAAGTTTTTCACTGTCTGGAGACGGGAGTGGAAAAGTAAGCCGATAATTTCAATGGAGTCAACGCGTGAAGCAAGAGAGCAGGAAATCTTTCCAGATATTACAAATTGTTCAAGAAATTTTTTCAACCATGCTGCGTGATCTGTGTAGTAATCAATATAAAAACAAGTTTATTGAGAGGTTGAATCAATTTTTGAAAAATGCATATGTCGGGTTCTGGAACTGGAAGGAGCCAGACAGGTAGGAAAAACATATATTTTGAAAAAATTCGGATCTGAAAATTTTGAGAGAATGATCTATATTAATATGGTAGAGCAATCTGGTAAAGATTTTACAGAGTGTCTGGAAAAAGCAACAAAATGGGAACCCGGACAGGAGAGGGACGATCAGGCATTAAAGACAGCCATAAAAATGTATGATAAGAATTTTGTGGATGATGAGAATACTGTTATTATTCTGGATGAAATACAGGAATCTTCAGCAGTTTATAATCAGATCAGAACATTTGCCAGAGAGTTCCATGCATATGTAATTGTCACGGGCAGTTATCTTGGTAAAACATTGCAGCCGGATTTCTTCCTTCCGGCGGGTGACATTGACCAGCTGATAATGGAGACTCTTACATTTGAATAAATGCACACCGCATTCTCGTTACTTCAGTGATGAGTTAGGTGTGTAATTTTTTTTGATAGAAAAAAGAACATATGTTTACTTTTGGCGGAACATATGGTATATTATAAATATGGAGAAAAATATATTTATTATTAAAGAAAATGACCTATCATATGGTCGAGGATATGTTTATTCTTTACAGTATCATCTGGTCTGGTGTACCAAATATCGAAAAAAGGTTTTACAGAATGGATTAGATGAAGAGTGTAAAAAGATGTTGTATGAGATTGCAGATGAATACAAATTTCAGATTGTGGCTATGGAGGTTATGCCAGATCATATTCATTTGTTGGTCGACTGCAAACCACAGTTTTATATTTCGGATATGATCAAAATTATGAAAGGAAATCTTGCACGGCAGCTTTTCCTTTCTCATCCGGAATTAAAACGGGAATTGTGGGGAGGACATTTGTGGAATCCGTCATATTGTGCAGTAACAGTCAGTGACCGAAGTAAAGAACAGGTTCTTACTTATATCAGAGGACAGAAAGAAAAAGAAGCAGGAAAGTAAAGAGGTTTTTGATGAAGGTAGTATCCAGCTATGGTGTGAAAATAAAAAAACAGAATATACCGATTCGCCATACGCTGTATATCTATCGCCAGGCAGTCGGATATTTGATCCGTGTATGTGAAGAGAGCTGGGAGGAGCTTTCCCGGATTGTCAATCCGCAAAAACGGTTTAATGCAGCGGAGCATCTGGTTCATAGCACAAAGAAAAACCGGGCGAGATATGACTTTGACCAGAAATTTCCAAAGATGCCATCTTATCTTCGCAGATCGGCGATTCAGCATGCGCTTGGAAGCGTGTCTTCATATGAGACGAGACTGGAATTGTGGAAACAAAAGAAACTGGACGGTAAGCCAAAGCTTGTATATGAAAATCATGCAATGCCGGTATTCTACCGGGATGTGATGTACAAAGAAGCAGAAAATCATGAAGATATGGCTTTTCTGAAATTATATGATGGTCATGACTGGAAATGGTTTTCAGTAAATTTGCTGCATACGGACATGGAGTATCTGCGGAAAAATTGGTCAGGGGTAAAATCTTCTGCCCCCACACTGGAAAAGAGACATCATAAATATTTTTTGCGGTTCTCATATACAGAGGAAGTTTCTTTATCTAAGAAGGAAGTAAATGAGCAGATTATCTGCAGTGTGGATCTTGGAATCAACACAGATGCGGTTTGTACCATTATGCGTTCAGATGGAACTGTCCTGGGAAGAAAATTTATCAATTTCCCCAGTGAAAAAGACCAGATGTACAGTGTGCTGGGACGAATCAGCAGATTTCAGCGGGAACATGGCTCTGGACAGGTACAGAGCAGATGGAATTATGCAAGGAGACTGAACATGGAGCTGTCCCGTAAAGTGGCATCTGCGATTACCACATATGCCCAAAATAACCATGCGGATGTGATAGTCTTCGAGTATCTGAAAATGAAAGGGAAAGTAACCGGAAAAAAGAGGCAGAAGCTTCATCTGTGGAGAAAACGGGATATTCAGAAGTTATGCGAACATCAGGCGCACAGGACAGGAATGCGGGTATCCAGAGTATGTGCATGGAATACCAGCAGACTTGCATATGATGGAACTGGTGAAGTTGTTCGTGATTCTAAAAATTACAGCCTTTGCACATTTACGACAGGAAAACGATATCATTGTGACCTGTCAGCAGCCTATAACATAGGAGCAAGATATTTTATAAGAGAACGATTAAAACCCTTATCGGCAACGGTAAGGTCTTCACTGGAGGCAAAAGTTCCTTCTGTGAAGCGTAGAACCTCATGTGTTTATGCAGATCTGCTTTTGCTCAGTGCAGAACTGGGCAGTATGCAGGCGGCATAGATACAGGCAGATATACAGAGGACTACCTGTGATGTGGGATTCATGCCGTATCCGGCCTGAGTAATTGCACATATCTGTGCAACTAAGTTACAGGCGTATCCGCCGATATTTAGTCTTGCCGCTTAAAGCGGCTGAGAAGCATGTGACTTCTAGTCATGTGAGGTTCACAAAGGAGAACTCTTTTTTTGCTCAAAATTTTGCCCTTTAAATAAAGCTGCCGGGAGCCGTGGAACTCCCCTCTGACAAGGCTGTCGGGAGCTGTGGAGTTCCCCTCAGACAAAGCTGTCGGGAGCCGTGGGTCTATAGCGCGTCAGCCCCCCCTTTCAGTTCCTGTTTCTCGGCGCCACAACTAACTTTTGCAGGTGAAATGGGTCTGAAACGCAGATTGGCGGTCGCAAGCTCCCTCGTTTTTGAAAAAGGCAGGAACTTTTGTAAGCAAGTTGGGTGCTGAGCCCACGCCCCGGCGTGGACGGGGGAACGAGGATCTGAGACATTTTTATACAGATTTTGGTGAGAAATCAAGCTGAAGAGTTTTCCAGAGATGGAAAGTTTTTTTCTTGCAAAACATAAATTTTTTGAAATGGGTGAAACTTTTTAATGGGACCAGTGATCTAATAGATTGAAAATAGAAAATAATTTGCAGGAGGCAATAATTATGAAAAGAAAATTTGCAATGATGGTACTTGTAGCAACAATGGCAGCATCTATGATGACAGGTTGTGGTGCAAAGTCAGATAACGCAGGAGCAGCACAGCAGGAAGAAACTACACAGCAGGAAGGAACTGCAACAGAGGGACAGTCTGAAGAGACATCTACTTTTACCGGAACATTAGATGAAGTAAAAGACTTTATGTTTATTGTAACAGGTGAGGATGGAACCTGCTATGAATTTACTTTCGATGAGGAGAAACCGGAAGGACTGGACAGTGTAAATGTAGGTGACAAGGTGACTGTAACTTATACAGGTACCGTGTCAGAAGTAGACCCGTTCGAAGGGGAAGTGCTCTCTGTAGAAGCAGCAGAATAAAGGAACATCAGGGAAGAGTCTCCGGTAGTAAATGTCAAAACGGCATTGAAATCTATAACAAAATTTGATATGTTTATACATGTATTATGATTGTTATGACTGAAAAGGAGATTAAGATGGTCGCTTGGAGAAATTTAGATCAACTGGACGCTTTTCATGCTTTGCAGGCATTGGAGGATCAGGTTGTACTGAAAGAAGTAATGCTGGGAGACAGCGGGAAAGAACGTGTGGAGAAGTATCAGGTTCCAATGGCAGAGGGACTTGTTTATAATTTTGCAGCAAAAAAGGTAAACGACCGTGTATTGGCAACGTTATCCGATCTTGCA
This sequence comes from Clostridiaceae bacterium Marseille-Q4143, assembly GCA_018228645.1. Classification (GTDB taxonomy): domain Bacteria; phylum Bacillota; class Clostridia; order Lachnospirales; family Lachnospiraceae; genus Hominiventricola; species Hominiventricola filiformis. Next base: position 877,980 of record CP073693.1, on the reverse strand, counting down.
AAAGAAGCACAGCTCACAGAAAAATTCCAGGAACTTTATAATGGCGAGATCATTAATACCGGTGAACACAGACGAGTACTTCATCATCTGGTCAGAGGACAGCTTGGCGAAGATGTCTGTGTAGACGGTGTAAATAAGAGAGCATTCTATGTAGAACAGCAGAATAAGATTGCTGATTTTGCAAAAAAAGTACATGCCGGTGAGATTACCAATGAAGCTGGTGAAAAATTTACAACGGTTGTACAGATCGGTATTGGCGGAAGTGATCTTGGTCCCCGTGCGATCTATATTGGTCTTGAAAACTGGGCAAAGAAAACCGGTAACTTTAAGATGGAAGCAAAATTCATCAGCAATGTTGACCCGGATGATGCGGCAGCAGTTCTGAATTCCATTGATATTGCACATGCATTATTTATTCTTGTATCCAAGTCAGGAACAACACTGGAGACTCTGACGAATGAAACCTTCGTTAAAAATGCGATAAAGAAAGAAGGTCTTGATCCGGCCAGACATATGGTAGCGGTTACAAGCGAAACCTCTCCGCTGGCGAAAGGAACAGACTATATCACTGCCTTCTTTATGGACGATTATATCGGTGGAAGATATTCCGTATCTTCATCTGTTGGAGGAGCAATCTTATCTCTGGCGTTCGGGCCGGAAGTATTTGCTGATTTCCTGGCTGGAATGGCAGCAGCAGATGACACTGCGAAAAATGAGGATATTTTCCAGAATCCGGCAATGCTGGATGCACTGATCGGTGTATATGAGCGTAATATACTGGATTGTGAAGTGACGGCCGTTCTTCCATATTCCCAGGCAATGAGCCGTTTTCCGGCACATCTGCAGCAGGCAGATATGGAATCGAATGGTAAGAGCGTTAACCGCTTTGGTGAGCCGGTTCATTATAAGACCGGACCGGTTATCTTTGGTGAGCCAGGAACCAATGGACAGCATTCATTCTATCAGCTGCTCCATCAGGGAACTACCATTGTTCCACTTCAGTTTATTGGATTCCGTGAGAATCAGGCCGGCATGGACGATGTGATCGAAGGAAGCACCAGCCAGCAGAAGCTGAAAGCAAATGTCGCTGCGCAGATCGTCGCATTTGCATGCGGAAAAGAAGATCAGGATCTCAATAAGAAGTTTGAAGGTGAGCGTCCCAGCAGCATTATCGTTGGGGACCAGCTGACTCCGAAAACTCTGGGTGCGATTCTTGCCCACTTTGAAAATAAGATCATGTTCCAGGGATTCCTGTGGAACGTGAACAGCTTTGACCAGGAAGGCGTACAGCTCGGAAAAGTTCTGGCTAAAAATGTCCTGGCTGGAAAGAGTGAAGGGGCACTGGCAGCATACAGTAAACTGTTAGGAATTTAATATTAGGGCAAAAGGCATTTCCTGCGGGAGATGCCTTTTACAACTGTATAACAAAGTGAAAATTACACCAGTTTATGCACTTGACAGATCAATATTTGGCGTCTATACTGACCGCAGTAACAAGTAAATGATCACACCGTCCATGATGGAAGAAAGGAGGACAATCATGACAAACAATAACAGAAGCGTAAAACTTATGATTACAATGGGAGTGCAGGTTGTCCGCGGAGAATCTTCATAGCGATAAGGACGTTTTATTGATAACGACTGGCATCTCCTGATTCTGGGAGATGCCTTTTTTCTTTTCTCAGAAAGTTCTTTCATTCCATTGTAATTCCCTAAAATAGAACCGAGGAAAATAAAATGGCAAAATACAGAGAAATCCCATGTAAATACTATATCGCACTGGGGCAGTGCACCAAAGAAAGAGAGGCCTGTCATAAGACTTACTGTCAGCACTGTGCAAAATATGAGCCACGTGCACGGGTGCATCAGGTAAATAAAAAGAAACAGTATTTGACGAAAGTCAGGAAAGAAGAGTATTAAAATGAAAGAAATAAAAGGAATTTATACGTCGGCGAAGATTATGACTGATGATGTGGAAGATTATGCAAAAGCACAGATTCAGATGATCTGCGATCAGGAAGCGGTAAGGAAAAGTAAGATCCGTGTAATGCCGGATGTACATCCGGGAAAGGTGGGGCCAATCGGGCTGACCATGACGATCGGTGAAAAGCTGATTCCGCAGCTGTTGGGTATTGATATCGGCTGTGGAGTAATCTGTGTCCGATTAAAAGAAAAAAGAATGGAATATCAGAAACTAGAGAAGGTAATCCGTGACCGGATTCCGGCGGGATTTGCCATAAGAGAAAACGCACATTATCTGGCAGAGGATTTTGATTTTACAAAATTGCACTGCCACAAACATGTGCAGGAAGAAAAAGACCGGCTGGCGCTGGGGAGTCTTGGCGGAGGCAATCATTTTATTGAAGTAGATCAGGGAGAGGATAAGGCATTGTATCTGGTGATCCATTCCGGCAGCAGACGACTTGGAAAGGAAGTGGCAGAATACTATACACGAGAAGGGGAAAAAGAACTGAAACAAAAAGGTCAGGAAGTACCCTATCCACTGACCTGGATTACAGGCAGTCTTCTGGAAGATTATCTTCATGATGTACAGGTGGTTCAGGCATATGCAAAACTTAACCGGGAGATTATGATACAGGAAATTCTGAAAGGTATGAAACTGAAAGCAGAAGAAACGATCATGTCCGTGCATAATTACCTGGACTGCAGTGGTGAAGTTCCACTCTTGCGAAAAGGAGCAGTCTCTGCTAAAAAAGGAGAGACGGTGATCATCCCAGTAAATATGCGTGATGGCGTGATCCTGGGAACCGGTCTTGGTAATTCGGAATGGAATCAGTCTGCTCCGCACGGTTCCGGGCGAAAATATCGCCGGGATGAAGTAAAAAATCATTATACAGTTTCTACTTTTAAGAAAGCCATGAAAGGAATCTATTCCGAAAGCATCAGAGCAGAAACACTGGATGAAGCCCCATTTGCATATCGATCACTGGATGAAATCAAAGATACGATTTCAGAGACGGTGAAGATCAGAGAAGTGATTCGGCCGGTGTATAGCTTTAAGTCTGGAATATAGCGGAGGTGTAGCCAGCTGCTACATTTGCAAATGGCTAGATAGAGACAACAGCGACGATTAGCCTAGACAGATGCACAACTGTATAACAAAGTGAAGAAAACCCCCGGAAGCGCCATTCCGGGGGTTTTCGTTTGATGTTACTTGAACATCACTTCATTTTTCAGTTAGATCCAGTATAGCATAAAGGGATAGCTAAATTCAGTATATGTTAGAGCGCAATTTTTTATGTATTGCAGTGTCACAATCAATGATAAACATACATAAAGCAATGCAAAATACAACAAAATTGTTTCGCAAAAATAATGTATATGTTATAATACTTTTGTTGTCGCTCCCAATCTGGCAACGGAAAGGGGGAATGCTGTTTGGAACAAATTATTTCTTTTCTCGTTTCTGTCGCAGCAGGTGTGACTAGCTACTACATTTGCAAATGGCTAGACAGAGACAACAGCGACAATTAGCCTAAACAGATGCACAACTGTATAACAAAGTGAAGAAAACCCCCGGAACTGCCATTCCGGGGGTTTTCGTTTGATGCTGTTTGGACATCATTTCTTTTCTCAGCTACACCCAGTATAGCACAGGGAAATAGCTAAATCAAGTATATGTTAGAGTATGATTTTTATGCGTGTTTTGAATGTTTTAAGATTAAGATTGTATTTTTACATATAATATGATACTTTTAGTATATATATAAAATACTATAATTGATTCGAAAAACTAAACATTAGAAAACTATAATTTTTGTCTGAACGTGGAGGAATGTGATGGGAATATTCTCAGAAGAATTAAGAGAGCTGGATAGAAACACCGTACAGTTAATGATTGATGAGATGCGGGCGGAAATAGAATTGCTGGATATGAAGATTGTAGCTAAGGATGCGGAAATAGAATTACTGGATATGCAAATTGCATCAAACGATGCAAAAATAAAATCATTGGATATGAAGATTGCATCCAGGAATGCAGAGATAGAAGCACAGAAAAGAGAAATTGCCGCTAAGGAAAAAGAAATCATGTTGTTAAACGACAGGATCAGAGAGCGGGAAGATCAGCAGAAGATATGAGCCAGTATTTGCATATTATTTGGTGATTTATATGCAGATACTCGTTGATTATCGGCATATAGTTTGCTATTTTATATGCAGATAATGGAGGAGAAGCGATAAAGTGACAAAAGAGGAATGGTTTACGCAATTATTTGATCATCTGGAACATTCAAAGTTTCGAAGCAGTTTTCATCTAAAACAGCGGGATATTGATTACATCAACGAAAAAGGCATGGATACGATCAGGGATCACGCCAGGGATTTTATAGAAAAAAGAGAGGCACCTGCATACATTCCCAATGATGGAAAACAGACGCCGATGAAAGGGCATCCGGTTTTTATTGCGCAGCATGCGACTGCAACCTGTTGCAGGGAATGTATCAGAAAATGGCATAAAATACAGTCGGGCAGGGAATTGAGTCAGATTCAGCAGGAGTATCTGGTTGAGGTGATCATGACCTGGATTCAGAAAGAAATAGAACAACAGAGGAATGTTTAGATGGAAAGAGGATGACGAATGAGCAATATTTGGAAAGATGGAATGTTAGGATTGATTGTTGGGGATGCCCTGGGTGTACCCGTGGAATTTATGTCAAGAACGGAGCTGATGAAAAATCCGGTAACAGGAATGCGGGAATATGGAACCCATCATCAGCCAAGGGGCACATGGTCTGATGACAGCAGTATGGCATTGGCAGAACTGGATAGTATCAGAACGGTTGGAACCATCGATTATACCGATATGATGGAACGATTCAGCAGGTGGTGCATGTATGGAGAATATACACCATTTGGCGAGGTGTTTGATATAGGAACAGCAACGTCAAGAGCCCTTATGAATTATGCAAAAGGAATAGCACCATTAGAATCGGGCGGAAAAGCAGAGTGGGATAATGGAAATGGTTCTCTTATGCGTATTCTTCCAGTCTGCCTGTATTTGTTCGAGCGGCAGAAAAAAGTTTGTACTTCAGAAAATGAGAGTATTTATATGATTCATGCAGTATCGGCACTCACCCATGCGCATGTAAGAAGTCAGATGGCATGTGGAATTTACTATTTCCTGGTAAAGGCAATTCTTGAAGAAGAAGGATCACTGGAAAAACGATTACAGAAAGGAATGGAGCGAGCCTATCAATATTATCGGCAGGATCTGTCTAATTATCGAGAGCTGGAAAATTACAAACGATTGTCTGATCTTTCAGAATTTAAAGAAACTCCAAAAGAAGGAATCAAAAGCAGCGGCTATGTAGTGAATACATTGGAAGCAGCTATATGGTGTCTGCTTCATTCCCATTCTTATAAAGAAACAGTGCTGATGGCTGTGAACCTTGGAGAGGATACAGATACCGTTGGTGCAGTCGCTGGTGGATTAGCCGGACTGTATTATAAAGAGGAGGGAATTCCGAAAGAGTGGCTACAGGTACTTCAGCGGAGGGAGTGGATTGAGGAAGTACTGCAGGGCATATGATGTATTCATCATGTTTAATGCCCAAAGCTGATATCAGAAATCCTGAAAAATCATTATAATTGCTATATATAAAAGTCGTTTGGACATATAGCTGGTTTTGCTTTCTGCCTGCCCGAGGATCCGTATTTTCCCGGGTAGAGGTTATTGTAATTTTTTCATACGCCCAAACAAGCACTTTAAATGTGTTTTGCTGAGGAATTTTCACTTCTCAAATCTGATTCAATGGGTAGAATATAAGTTTCTGTTTTCATCTGCCCAGAAGAATAGAAATTGACTGGCAGGACCATGGCTTACGTTTTTGAGCAGTGACGAACCGGAAGATATTGTCCGGCTGATTACGGATTATCCGGAGTTCAAGGTGATCTATGACGAAGTCTATAATCTTTGTTTGAACGTGGAGAAGGTGATGGAAATGTTCTCGAAGGAATTAAAAGAACTGGATCAGAATACAGTGCAGTTGATGATTGATGAGATGCAGGAGGAGATTGATTCTCAGAAGAGAGCACTGTCTTCCAAGGATGTTGAAATCGAATCTCAGAGAAAAGAATTGGAATTCAAAGATGACAGGATCAGAGAACTGGAAGAAAAATTGAAAGCTTTTACAAAAGAAATGGTGTAAAAATGTGAAGCCCCCGGAATGGTGTGATACCTGTCAAGAGGACAATAAAAAATAATAAAAAGATCCCTCGGAACATTCGTTCCGAGGGACTTGTGCTTAATCACCATTTTTCTTTTTTATCATACACCGTTTCTTGAAAAAGGAGATTCCGTAACAGAGGATTTCATCGTAATCATCTTCATATTCATTTGCATACATGCGGTCATCGATCTGTTGTAAAGCGATGTCACAGTCGTGTTCCAGATTAGCCAGAGTTTTTGTGTATTTGGCTTCGAAGATGGCCACACGACCATTAATGGAATCGTAAACGACGACGTCGCTGCGGCCTTCGCCGTGTTCTTTGTTGGAATCCACCATATATCCGGCACCAGTGAAGATGCCTGCGAGAAAAGCATGGTAGAAATCTTCTCTGTAATCGTGATAGCTGATGGTCCGACGAAGAAGGCCGTTCATTTCTCGGGTAATGCCTTCGCTGTCTCCATTCCAGACAGCAGTAAATAGGCTGCTTCTGTTCCAGGTCTTTGCGCTGTCGTCAAACCATTTGATAATGGTCGTCTCAAAAATTTCTTTTATCTCTGCATTTGGAATTGCGAGAGCAACTATACGATCAGATGGATTGCTGCCAGATTCCGTTTCCCTTGCTTTTGTTAAATATCCAGTCAGATATAACATGCTCCACAGATTGTCTTCGGAAGAATGAAGATAATCGTAAGTAAGATTTTCATCAATTCGCTGGAGAATGGATCTGCCGGAGAGCAGTGTCTCTAATTTCTGGGTGATATTGCTGCCTGCATAATCAATGAAAGAACGGATGATTGCATTGTCGCTGGTATTTCTCCAGTAGCTGACCGGAGCGGCATCCGGGTTGTGCTGTAATTCCAGAAGATAATTCATCACATCCCATGGACAGTACACATCGAAATCTCCAAAATGATATCCATCGTACCATTCTTTGATGCTGTCTGAACGATCGGTAATATCGGCCTCCTGAAGTATCTGAGAGACTTCTTCCTGCACGAATCCAAAATATTCATTCAGTCGTGAATCGGTAATAGTATCGGAAACAAAGTTATTGGTTCCTGTGAAAATGCTTTCTTTTGCAATTTTCAGGCATCCGGTAATGACTGCAAAGTGAAGAGAACGATTGTCCTTCAGGGCCTGCATCAGACCTTTCATGACATCCAGCATTTCGTTATAGTATCCGTGGCTGGTTGCCTTGGCCAATGGAACATCGTATTCATCAATGAGTAAAATAACAGGTTTCCCATAGTGCTGCTGTAACAGTTTTGTTAGCAATAACAGACTTCCCTTGGTGTCTTTAGGTGATGCATTTGCACAGATCAGTTTTTTGGCAATTTCTTTATCATACGGACTGATTTTATCACTGTCCAGCAGATACAGATGCCCTTTATACAACTCTGCAATGACGGTTGTGAGCATGTCATATGCTCCGGTGAAATTCAACCCGTCTACTTGGCGGAAAGAAACAAAAACAGTGGGATACTGATTCATCCATTCATGACACAGATTCTGATTCTGGGTAATTTCAAGACCATCAAAGAGTGATTTGCTGTCTTTTCTGATATCAAAGAAACTTTCCAGCATACTCATGCCTAAAGTTTTTCCAAAGCGGCGAGGACGGGTTATTAATGTCACTTCCGCCTTTGTTTTCAGAAGTTCTGCGACCAATCCGGTTTTATCAACATAGTAAAACTTGTCATTCCGGATTTTTTCAAAATCGGAAATGCCAACGGGAATGTTCAGATTTTTCATTTGCCGTCCCTCCTGACCTTTTCTTGTATCTTACCATAGAATGATGGGGATTGCCATTTAGAAAACTAATTATTTCTTCGCTATAATAAACCAAGTCGCAGCATGTCCTGATTCGGATTCCAACAGCTGATCCGTACAGCGCACATCCTGAAATCCTGTTTCTTTTAATACGTTTAAGATCCATTCGGGATCATACAGATGTTCCTGAATCTTCTCAGTATGAATCAACTTATCCCCTTCAAATAAATCTGCCTGCAAGGTTACAAACTGATCCTTCGGATGATAGATCTGAAACTGCAGACGCTTTCCATCAAGTTCACCCATATCAACCGGCTCACAGTCAGCTTCCTCGCCAGGACGCAAAAAATCAAATAGGAAAACGCCGCCTGGGTTCAGATAGGAATATACATTCTTCATCACCTTTTTCACATCCTCCGGCTCCAGGATATGATTGATCGCATCACAGGTACTGGTTACCAGATCAAAGTTCATCTCAGGCTTCCAGTCGATCATATTTCCCTGCTGAAAAACGATATGAGGATAATTCTGCTTTGCCATGGCAATCATCCCATGAGACAAATCCATTCCCATAGTTTCAATTCCATGCTTAGCTATCATATTGCAAAGGATGCCGGTGCCACATCCCAGGTCAAGCATATTGTTGATATGTAATCCTTGCTCATCGATCCAACGAAGCAAAAGTTGAGCAAAGGATTCTGGATAATAATTCCAGCCAAATGCATCATATAGTTTGCTAAAAATATCACTGTACATAAATCATTCCTCAAAAAGAACATCTGAAGATGTATCTTATTCACATGCTAGTATAGAAAGAGATTGATTTTAGTATATATTTCCCATACTTTGCTGTCAACGAAACTTCCCTCCAATTCTTAATAGATATGCCTGGGGCTATTTCAAATTGACCTCGGCAAAGTTCCTGTTTTCCTTTGCCACAACAAGCTTTTGAACGTGAAATGGGTCTGGAAAGCAAGTTTGTGGCCGTGAGTTCCACGTTTTTTGAAAAAGACAGGAACTTTTGAAAGCAAGTTGGTGCAGAGACCCACGGCGCGGCGCAGGAAAGCAAGTTGGCGCAGAGACCCACGGCGCGGCGCAGGAAAGCAAGTTGACGAAGAGGCCCACGGCGCGGCAGAGGGCAGCACATCGCAGGGCAGTAAGTTTTGCGCAATCTTCTTCTTTATGCTAGAATAAAAGCGGTTCTAACATGAGAGAGGATTACAACAAATGAACATTTTAAATATTGAGCATGTCAGCAAATTATATGGTGACAAATGGATCTTCGACGACATTTCCTGTGGAATTCAGGAAGGGGAAAAGATCGGTATTATCGGAATCAATGGAACAGGTAAGACGACACTTCTTCGGATCATTGCGGGAACGGAGGAGCCGGATCAGGGGCAGGTGGTGCGCCAGAATGGTGCGAAGCTTGCATATCTGACCCAGATGCACGAATTCCCGGAGGAGGAGACGGTACTTTCCTATGTGGTATCCGGTTCTGCATCGGTGAAGGGCAACTGGGGTGGAACTGATGCCGGAGATGCGGACATCATGGAGCATGAGGCAAGAAGTATGCTGAATACCCTTGGTATCCTGGAGCATGATGCTAAAATGGGTACTTTGTCAGGAGGGCAGAAGAAGCGTGCGGCACTGGCGAGAACCCTGCTTTTGCCGTCGGATATTCTGATTCTGGACGAGCCAACCAACCATCTGGATGAGGATATGATCCGGTGGCTGGAGCAGTATCTGAGAAGATACCGTGGAACGGTGATTACCGTTACCCATGACCGTTATTTTCTGGATCAGGTGACAAACCGGATTCTGGAGATCAGCCGTGGTAAGATTTACAGCTATGATGCTAACTATTCGAAATTTCTGGAATTAAAGGCGCAGCGGGAAGAGATGGAGCTGGCGACGGAACGGAAGCGGCAGAGTATTCTTCGTATGGAACTGGAATGGGCAGCCAGAGGATGCCGGGCGAGAACGACCAAGCAGAGAGCGCGTCTGGACCGCCTGGAAGCTCTGAAAGCCGGAAAAGCGCCGGTATTTGACAAGGCCCTGGAACTGGATTCTGTGGAGACCAGAATGGGTAAGAAGACTATTGAACTTCATCATGTTTCCAAGAGTTATGAAGGCAGAAAGATTGTAGAAGATTTTGATTATATTTTTCTGAAAAATCAGACCGTGGCGTTTGTGGGCTCCAACGGATGCGGAAAATCTACCCTGCTCAAAATGATTGCCGGACAGATTCCGCCGGATGAGGGCAGCGTGGAATTTGGTGAAACCATTAAAATGGGATATTTCGCCCAGGAAATTCCGCAGATGGATGAAAATCAGCGAGTCATTGATTACGTAAAGGACATCGCAGAATATATTCCCACCCGGGACGGGCGGATTACGGCATCCCAGATGCTGGAGCGTTTTCTGTTTACGCCGGACATGCAGTATGCGCCCATTGGAAAGCTTTCCGGAGGAGAGAAGAGGCGGCTCTATCTGCTTGGAGTGCTGCAGCAGGGACCCAATGTGCTGGTTATGGATGAGGTGACCAACGAGCTTGATATCCCGACCCTGACCATACTGGAGGATTATCTGAATTCCTTTATTGGGATTGTGATTCTGGTATCCCATGACCGTTATTTCCTTGATAATGTGTCAGACCGTATTTTTGCATTTGATGGTTGTGGACATTTTCGCCAGTATGAGGGTGGTTATACAGATTATCTGGAATCAAAAAACCGGGAAAATGGCGGAATAGCCGAGAAAAGCAGCAGTAAGGCATCTGCAGAGGTATCAGGTGGGAAGAAGAAAGCTACCTGGGATAAGGGCGAGAAGAAGTTAAAGTTTTCTTATAAGGAGCAGAAGGAATTCGAGACCATTGACGATGACATCGCGGCACTGGAGCAGAAGATCGAAGAGTTGGATGCGGAGATGGCAGCCCATGCCAGCCAGTACAGTCGTCTGTCTGAACTGACAGAAGAGAAAGAAAAAGTACAGGCGGAACTGGATGAGAAGATGGAGCGCTGGATGTATCTGACGGAACTGAATGAGAAGATCGAAGCACAGAAATAAGCTTGCAGTGCACCGGATGAAAGCGTATAATTTTCTTCAAAAATAAATGTTGGGAGGAACTAGAAGATGAGAATGTTTGTATTCAGCATGCGTACGTTTGACGAACTTCCATGTTTTGAAAAATACTGCCCCAAATACGGGATCGAGTATGATTATACGACGGAGACGCCTTGCATGGATAATCTTGAGCTGGCGAAAGGTTACGACGTGGTCAATGTCATCACGACGGTGTTCGATCAGCCAATGCTCAAAAAACTTCATGATATGGGTGTAAAATGTATTGCCACCAGAACAATCGGTTACGATCACATTGACGTGGACTATGCGAAAAGCCTTGGCATGGGAGTCATCCATATCAGTTACTCTCCCAACAGTGTGGCTGACTACGCGATTATGATGATGCTTATGGGACTGCGCAGAATGCCCCATATTATGGAACGGGCCAACATACAGGATTATACGCTGAAGGGAAAGATTGGACGGGAACTTCCGGATTGTACCGTCGGTATTATCGGAACAGGAAGAATCGGCCGCACCGTGATCCGGCATTTATCCGGATTTGGCTGTAAGATGCTTGCCTATGATCTTTATGAAAATGAAGAAGTGAAGCAGTATGTGGAGTATACGGATCTTGATACTCTTCTGAAAAATTCTGATGTGATTACGCTTCATGCTCCGGCAACGGACGACAATTACCATATGATCGATGCATCTGCCATTGAGAAAATGAAGCAGGATGTGGTGATCATCAACTGTGCCCGTGGTGCGCTGATTGATACGGATGCACTGATTGACGGTATTGAGAGTGGAAAAGTCGGATTTGCGGGACTTGATGTAGTGGAACACGAGAGTGGTCTCTATTATTTCAACCGGATGGGAGAACCGCTTCATAATCCGAAGCTGGCAATTTTAAGATCTTATTCCAATGTACTGGTAAGTCCGCATACGGCATTCTACACAGAGGAAGCGGTTGCCAATATGGCAGAGAATTCTATCATCGGAGCAATGAAATATATGAATGGTGAGGATACGCCGTATCTGGTATAAAAAAGTATAGTTTACAGCCGGGATTTTTAATGAGATTCCGGCTGTTAATTTGCGTGAAAGTATAAGAATAGTCTGATAATATAAAAATAATTAAAATATTTGCAAATAACTATTGACAAATGGAGAAAGATATTGTAATATAAAATCACAAACAAGAAAGAGATACAAAATCTCAGAAAGACGAGGTACAGTCCAATGGGACGGTAATCTACGAATCACAAGACAGAGAAAAATAAAAAACTCTGAAAGTGAGGGAGAAAAATATCTTGGAAGGAGATACAAAGGTGAAACTTCAGATTGACAGGTGAAGAGCCATTCGAAAAATAAAAATTCGAATGGCTCTTTTCCTGTTGTATTTGTGCAAAACAGGAAAGTAAGGGTGGCATTTTTCTGAGTTTCCCGGTATAATGAAAACTATCAGAGGAATACGTGCGGAGGAGAATGTACATGTACGGATATGACAGCAGGGTCAGACTTTCAGAAGTAGATCAGGACCGGCGCATGACACTGAATGCGATCCTGAATTCTTTTCAGGACTGCAGCAGTTTTCATTCTGAGGATCTGGGAGTGGGAGCTGCATTCGTGGAACAGAAAAAGCGGATGTGGGTCTTAAGTTCCTGGAAGATAGTGATTCAGAGATATCCGGAACTGGCAGAGACCATTCGAGTTGAGACAGCGCCTTATGAATTTTCAAAACTGACAGGCCGGAGAAATTTCCGGATGCTGGATGGAAGGGGAGAGATGCTCGCATGTGCGGATAGTCTGTGGGTGTATATGGATGCTGTCCGGAAGAGACCATGCAGGCTTGAGGAAGATGTGGCGGGTGCCTATACGATGGAGCCAAGACTTACGTGTATGGAGTACGAAGACGGCCATATTCAGATTCCGGAGGATATGACAGCAGAAGAACCGTTTCCGGTTCACCGATGGCATCTGGACGTTAATCATCATGTGAATAATGGACAGTATGTACAGATGGCAGCAGAATATCTGCCGGATGGATTTGTGATCCGCCAGATGAAGGCGGAATATAAGAAATCAGCGCTTCTGGGTGATGTGATTTATCCGGAGGTAAAGATAGATAAGAACGGCGGTACGGTAGTGCTGGGAGACCAGGACGGAAAGCCCTACGCGGTAATAGAATTTCGATAGGAGAGTAAGATGCAGTTAGGAAAGACACAGCCTTTGAGAATTGTGAAAAAAGTGGACTTCGGTGTATACCTTGCGGAAGAAGAGGATCAGGAGAACCGGGTTCTTCTTCCGGTAAAACAGGTGCCGGAGGGCGCAAAGACGGGAGATGAACTGGAGGTATTTCTTTATAAAGATTCCAAAGACCGTCTCATTGCCACTACAGCGGAACCTTATATTACGCTTGGAAAGGTGGCAAGGCTGAAAGTAAAAGAAGTGACAAAGATTGGTGCATTTCTTGACTGGGGACTGGAAAAAGACCTGTTTCTTCCATTCAAGCAGCAGACTAAGAAAGTGAAGGCTGGAGATGAATGCCTGGTTGGATTATATACAGATAAAAGTGACCGTCTCTGTGCGACCATGAACGTATATGAATATCTGTCCCAGGAAAGTCCTTATCAGAAAGATGACCGCGTAAAAGGAACGGTATATGAGATCAGTGAAAATTTCGGAGCATTTGTTGCAGTGGATGACAAATATTCCGGGTTGATTCCCAAACGGGAATTTTTTGGACAGGCACGGATCGGAGATGTGGTGGAAGCCAGAGTCACCCGCGTCAAGGAAGATGGAAAGCTTGACTTGAGTCTCCGTGAGAAGACCTATCTGCAGATTGAGAAAGATGCGGAACAGGTATTGAAAGTGATCGATGAATTTGCCGGAGTGCTTCCGTTTACGGATAAGGCAGCGCCGGAGGTGATCAGCAGGGAGCTGTCCATGAGTAAGAATGCTTTCAAGAAAGCAGTCGGACATTTACTGAAAGAAGGCAGGATCGAGATAGGCGAGAAGTGCATTCGCAAAAAATAGCTGAAAATAGCTGAAAAAGAGCTTGCATTCCCGAACTGCTTTGCTTATAATGAGAGACGTAAAAAGAAGAAAGGAGATTAGAACAATGAAAGTACAGAATATCAAAGACGTGAACAAATTCTTTGAGGTAGTCGACAGCTGTAAAGGAAGAGTAGAATTAGTAACAGGAGAGGGAGACAGACTGAACCTGAAGTCCAAACTTTGCCAGTATGTATCTCTTGCAAATATTTTCTCCAACGGTGAGATTCCGGAGCTGGAGATCATCGCATACGAGAAAGAGGATATTGATAAACTGTTAGAATTCATGATTAATGGTTAATTAAAAAATGAACTGAACTGGCGCAACGATCCGAGAAATGGATTGCTGCGCCTTTTTATGTATATGGAACTCTCGCAAGTGAGAAATTTTCTTAATGAGGACAGAGAACATGAATTTTGTACATCTGCATGTACACACGGAGTACAGTCTTCTGGACGGCTCTAATAAGATAAAAGAATATGTGGCGCGGGTAAAGGAACTGGGCATGAACAGCGCAGCCATCACGGATCACGGCGTCATGTATGGCGTGATTGATTTTTACCGGGAAGCGCGGGCACAGGGCATCAAGCCGATTCTTGGCTGCGAGGTTTATGTGGCACCGGGTTCCCGTTTTGACAAAGAAGCAGCCGGCGGCGAGGACAGATATTATCATCTGGTGCTGCTTGCTGAAAATAACCAGGGCTATCAGAACCTTATGAAGATCGTATCTACGGGCTTTGTGGAAGGGTTTTATTATAAACCACGGGTAGATAAAGAAGTATTAAGAAAATACCATGAAGGAATTATCTGTACCAGTGCATGTCTGGCAGGCGAGGTACAAAAGTATATTCAGAGAGGAATGTACGAGGAAGCCTGCAGGTCTGCGAAGGAGTATGAAGAGATCTTTGGAAAGGGAAATTTCTTTCTGGAACTTCAGGATCATGGGCTGCCTGAGCAGAAACAGGTGAATCAGGCACTGCTCAGAATGAGCAGAGAACTGGGAATCGAACTGGTAGCGACCAACGATATCCATTATACTTATGCGGAAGATGTGAAACCACATGATATTCTGCTCTGTCTGCAGACTGGAAAACGTCTGTCAGATGAAGACAGGATGCGCTATGAAGGAGGGCAGTATTATGTGAAATCTCCTGAGGAGATGGCCCGGTTATTTCCTTATGCGCTGCAGGCACTGGAGAATACCCAGAAGATCGCTGACCGGTGTAATGTGGAGATAGAATTTGGTGTAACAAAACTGCCGAAATATGATGTGCCGGAGGGATATACCTCCTGGGAATATCTGAATAAAATGTGCTGGGATGGATTCGCAGAGCGTTATCCGGATGATGACGGCCATCTTAAAGATCAGCTGACCTATGAGCTGTCTATTATCCAGAAGATGGGATATGTGGATTACTTCCTGATCGTATGGGATTTTATCAAATATGCCAGAGACCATGGCATTGCCGTGGGACCGGGACGTGGTTCCGCAGCGGGAAGCCTGGTTTCCTATACTCTTGGAATCACCAATATTGACCCGGCAAAATATCAGCTGCTGTTTGAACGTTTCCTCAATCCGGAACGAGTCTCCATGCCTGATATCGACGTGGATTTCTGCTTTGAACGGAGGCAGGAAGTCATTGACTATGTCGTGCGGAAATACGGAAAAGACCGGGTGGCACAGATCGTAACCTTTGGTACGCTGGCAGCAAGGGGAGTGCTAAGAGACGTAGGTCGTGTCATGGATCTGCCCTATGCATTTGTGGATTCTATTGCCAAGATGGTTCCGCAGGAACTGAATATTACGCTGGACAAGGCACTGCAGATGAATCCGGAATTCCGGAATCTTTATGAGACTAATGAGCAGGTAAAAGAACTGGTCGACATGTCAAAACGTCTGGAGGGTCTTCCGCGCCATACTTCCATGCATGCAGCAGGTGTTGTGATCAGCCAGAAAGCAGTGGATGAGTATGTGCCCCTTTCCCGGGCATCAGACGGCTCTGTGACGACGCAGTTTACCATGACGACACTGGAGGAACTGGGACTTCTGAAAATGGATTTCCTGGGACTCCGTACGCTGACGGTGATTCAGAATGCCGTGCAGATGGCAGAGACGAGCAACGGCGTAAAGATCGATATAGACCATATTGATTATGATGACAAGGCGGTACTGGATTCCCTGGGAACAGGAAAGACCGACGGAGTGTTCCAGCTGGAAAGTACGGGCATGAAGAATTTCATGAAGGAGCTGAAACCGCAGAGTCTGGAGGACATTATCGCAGGTATTTCTCTGTATCGTCCTGGCCCTATGGATTTTATCCCACAGTATATCCGGGGTAAGAATACTCCTGACAGTATTACTTATGACTGCCCGGAGCTGGAGTCCATACTGGAGCCGACTTATGGATGTATTGTGTATCAGGAACAGGTTATGCAGATCGTGCAGAAACTGGCAGGTTATACACTGGGCCGTGCAGATCTGGTGCGCCGTGCCATGTCCAAGAAGAAGGCCGCCGTCATGCAGCAGGAGCGCCAGAATTTTGTCTATGGAAATGAAGCTGAGCATGTGCCGGGCTGCATTTCCAATGGTATCCCGGAAAAGGTGGCCAACAAGATCTATGATGATATGATCGATTTTGCAAAATATGCATTTAACAAATCCCATGCGGCGGCTTATGCGGTAGTGGCATATCAGACGGCATGGCTGAAATATTATTACCCGGTAGAATTTATGGCAGCGCTGATGACATCAGTTATTGATAATTCTACGAAGGTGTCCGAGTACATTCTGGTATGCCGTCAGATGGGAATTCAGATTCTGGCGCCGGATATTAATGAAAGTGTTGGCGTATTTTCAGTATCAGACGGAGCCATCCGGTATGGATTGAATGCGATTAAGAGTGTTGGAAAACCGGTGATTGAAGAACTGATCCGGGAACGGGAAGCCAGAGGGCCTTTTAAAGATCTGGCAGACTTTATCGACCGCACGTCCGGAAAAGAAGTGAATAAGAGAACCGTGGAAAACTTTATCAAGGCGGGTGCGTTCGACAGCTTTGGAGCTAACCGCCGTCAGATGATGATGATCTATGGTCAGATGATGGATGATGCGGCACAGAAGAAAAAGAAAGATTTTGCAGGTCAGATGAGTCTCTTTGATTTTGCTGCGGAGGAGGATAAGGCATCCTTTAAAGTGAAGATACCGGATGTGTCGGAGTATTCCAAGGAAGATCTGCTGGCATTTGAAAAGGAGGTACTGGGATTTTATATCAGCGGACATCCGCTGGAAGAGTACGAGGAGCAGTGGAAGAATGGAATTTCCCATGTGACGACGGACTTCCTGCCGGTGGAAGAAGGGGAACTTCCCAAAGTACATGACGGAGAACGGGCGATCGTTGGCGGCATGATCACGGCGAAGACCATGAAGGCAACCAAGACCAACAAGATGATGGCGTTTCTGAATGTGGAAGATCTGGTCGGAAATGTGGAAGTCATCGTATTTCCGAGGGATTATGAGAAGAATGCGGCACTGCTCAATGTGGACAGCAAAGTATTTGTAAGCGGCCGCATTTCCGCAGAAGAAGATAAGGCCAGCAAGCTGATCTTGGAGAAAATCGTACCATTTGCGGTGGCATCAAAGGAGTTGTGGATTCAGTTTGCGGATATGGAAGAGTATCAACGGCGGGAAAAAGATCTCTACCGGCTTCTGATGGACAGCGAAGGAGACGATCAGGTGGTCATCTATGTAAAAAAAGAAAAGATGAAGAAGGTGCTTCCGATGAGCAGGAATGTTCGTGTAAACGAAGAACTCCTTGAAAAACTGTACCGGGAATTTGGCGAGAAAAACGTGAAAGCTGTTCAGAAGCGTATTGAAAATACAGCAAAAATGAATTAAAATGGATAGAGACTTGTTTTTTGGATAACTGTTTGCGGAGGAACGAACCATGGCAAAAGAGATAAAGACAATTGGAGTTTTGACAAGCGGCGGTGACGCACCGGGAATGAATGCGGCAATCCGGGCAGTCGTAAGAAAAGCCTGTGCTGCAGGAAAGAATGTAAAGGGTATCCGGAGAGGCTATCAGGGTCTTCTGGAGGAGGATATTATAGATATGTCCAGACATTCCGTGAGCGATATCGTGGACAAGGGCGGCACCATTCTGTTTACAGCCCGCTGCTCAGAATTCCGCACGGAAGAAGGACAGAAGAAAGGTGCGGAAATCTGCAGAAAACATGGTATTGATGGACTGGTTGTTATTGGCGGCGACGGTTCCTATGCAGGAGCACGGAAGCTTGCAGGACTTGGCATTAACACTGTTGGTGTGCCTGGAACCATTGACCTGGATATTGCATGTACCGAGTATACAATTGGTTTTGATACAGCAGTAAATACTGCCATGCAGGCGATTGATAAGGTAAGAGATACTTCTACTTCTCATGAGCGCTGCAGTATTATCGAAGTTATGGGACGAAATGCGGGATACATTGCACTTTGGTGCGGTATTGCCAACGGTGCAGAGGATATTCTGATTCCTGAGAAATATGATTATGATGAGCAGAAGATCATCAATCACATCATCAATAACCGTAAAAGAGGCAAGAAACATCATATTATCATCAATGCAGAGGGTATCGGCCATTCCACGTCCATGGCGAGAAGAATCGAGGCAGCGACTGGAGTGGAGACGAGAGCAACCATTCTCGGATACATGCAGCGAGGCGGAAGCCCGACCTGTCGTGATCGTGTCTATGCGACCATGATGGGCTCTATGGCGGTAGATCTGCTCTGTGCCGGAAAGAGCAACCGTGTGGTAGGATTCAAGCACGGAGAGTTCTGCGATTTTGATATTGAAGAAGCACTTGCCATGCAGAAAAATATATCCAACTACATGATCGAAGTGGCAGGAGATATGTCAAAGTAATGATTACAAGCACAGCAAATCCGCAGGTGAAAAACCTGCAGCAGTTGATGAAAAAATCCTCAGTCCGCAGCGCCCAGGACGTCTTTCTTGTGGAAGGCATGAAGATGTTCCTGGAGGCGCCGCGTGAGCGGATTCAGAAAATATACGTTTCAAAAAGCCTGTATGAGGAAAAAGGACAGGCTTTTTTTGACGGTGTTTCCATGGAGATATTGGATGACCGTGTCTATGCAGCAGTGAGTGATACGAAAACTCCGCAGGGAATTCTTTGCCTGCTCAGACAGTATCATTATACACTGGAAGATCTGACAAAAAAGAGACACCCGTTTCTGCTGATTCTTGAGAATCTGCAGGATCCTGGTAATCTGGGAACCATTCTCAGAACGGCAGAAGGAGCCGGAGCAGATGGAATTATTCTGAGCAGGGATTCTGTGGACATCTACAATCCGAAGACCATCCGTGCTACGATGGGGGCAGTCTATCGTATGCCGTTTTTCTATGTAGAAGATTTAAAGGTATTTCTTCCGGAACTTGAGCAGAGAGGAATCCGCACATACGCTGCTCATCTGCGGGGAAAGAACTGTTATGATGAGGAAGACTACAAGGGTGGAACTGCATTTCTGATCGGCAATGAAGGAAATGGCCTGACAGAAGAACTGAGCAGCAAAGCGGATGTGTGGGTACGGATTCCCATGCACGGAAAACTGGAGTCTTTGAATGCGGCGGTAGCGGCATCTATCCTCATGTATGAGGTGTGCAGACAGCGCCGGAAAAAATAAAAAATCTGATAAAGCCGTCCTGTGAGGGCGGCTTTTTTTGAACATTTTTTTACTGTGTGAAAATGAACAAAAATTCAGAAAGTTGACAAATATATTATTTTCTGTTAGAATCTCTGTAATATATGTAACAATTCTGTAATATCTTTAACGGGACGCAATATTATAGGAGGAATTCGTATGTTAAAGAGAGGGATGTTGATCCTGGGGCTGACGGCTATGTGGCTGGGACTGACAGGTTTTGCGAGTCTTGGTACAGAGGGGGAAGGAAGTCTTAGTTCTGTGCTGGAGGATTTGACAGCAGAACAGATGGATGAAATACTTGCCGGAGGAGAATGGACCGGACGTGTTATGGCGAAAGTGGATGAGTCTGTCAGTATCAGGGAAGAAGCCAGTACGGATGCTGCTGTAGTCGGCAAGTTTTTTAAGGGGGATGCAGGCGATATTATAGACCAGGCAGATGGCTGGACAGAGATTCAGTCCGGAGACGTGACCGGATGGGTCAGTGATGAATACTTGGCATTTGGTGAGGAAGCAGCAGAACGTGCGTCGGAAGATGTACCGAAAGTAGCAACAGTTGTGGCAGATGCTCTGAAAGTCCGGGATGAGGCCAGTACGGATGCGCCGGTCATTGACCTTATCGGACGTGGTGAGAAGATAGAAGTCGGAGAGGAAGAAGACGGATGGCTTCAGATCATCTATTCTGACGGAGAGATGGATTACATTTCCGCAGAATATGTGGAAGTATCTTATGAGTATGGTCAGGCAAAGACCATGGAGGAGATTGCAGCAGAGGAAGCGGCGAAAAAAGCAGAAGAAGAGAAAGCGAAACGGACAAAAAATCTGGGAGCTATCTCCGCGAGTACGGATGAGGTGACACTCCTTGCAGCACTGATTCAGGCAGAGAGCGGAAACCAGCCCTATGAAGGACAGCTGGCGGTAGGAGCTGTGGTTATGAACCGTGTAAGAAGCGGCGGCTATCCTAGCAGCATTCAGGGCGTTATTGCCCAGCCGGGACAGTTTGGTCCGGCAGCAACCGGAAGGGTTGCTTCTATTCTGGCAGCAGGTCCCAAGGCCAGCTGTATGCAGGCGGCACAGGCAGCTATTAATGGCGAGACTGTAGTCGGAAGTGCGACACATTTTAAACGTGCGGGCAGCACTGACGGAATCGTTATCGGAGCACATGTATTCTACTAGTAAATCAGAGGAGTTCCTGCTGTGTGCAGGACTCCTTTTGTATAAAATTAAAAAAATGAAAAAAATTTTAAAAAAGTAGTTGACAGGGGCTTTGATTTATAGTATGATACCACTTGTCGCGAGCGAGAGACAACAAATCGTAAACAACCCGAAAGGGTTTTTACATATAACAGCAAAACCCGAAAGGGTTTCACATATATGCGGGTGTAGTTCAATGGTAGAACACTAGCCTTCCAAGCTAGATACGTGGGTTCGATTCCCATCACCCGCTTCGCTCGAAAGAGCTTTACATATAAATATGCACGAGTGGCTCAGTGGTGGAGTATCGCCTTGCCAAGGCGAGGGTCGCGGGTTCGAATCCCGTCTCGTGCTCTTACTTTTAAGGAATCCTTGGAGACAGGGGTTCCTTTTGTTTTGTATACAAATGTATACAGAAAAACGGGCAAAATAAAAAGACCTTGCGGTCTTGAATTTTTTCGAGGGAGTGGGGACTCTTTCGAGCCCCCTAAAGTGTTATGAATGAAATACTGATGTGTTCCTGTTACGAGTATTATAATAGCAGGGAATTGTGACCAAAGTGTGGTCACAAAATAAAGGATTTCTAAAAAGATGAAAGAAAAACGAAACAGAAAGGGAAAATCCATGAAAAAGATATTGCTGGTGGCAATCAATGCAAAGTACATTCATTCCAATCTGGCGGTGTACAGTCTGAAGGCGGCAGCCGGGAAATATGGGGATCAGATTGAGATCGCAGAATATACCATTAACC
The DNA here is from genome assembly GCA_018228645.1 of Clostridiaceae bacterium Marseille-Q4143. Taxonomy (GTDB): domain Bacteria; phylum Bacillota; class Clostridia; order Lachnospirales; family Lachnospiraceae; genus Hominiventricola; species Hominiventricola filiformis. The sequence goes on along the minus strand of CP073693.1, from coordinate 856,237 downwards.
AGCAGCCGGACCAGATACTTGGAGATATTTACCGGAGAAAGCCGGATGTGGCGGCATTTTCCTGTTATATCTGGAATGGAAAACTGATAGGAGAGCTGATGCAGGAACTTCCGAAAATACTTCCGCATACAGAGATCTGGGCAGGTGGCCCTGAGGTGTCCTATGATGCAGAAAAGTTTCTCAAAAAACATCCGGAAATACGGGGAGTCATGAGAGCTGAAGGAGAGGGGAATTTTCCGAAGCTTGCTTCTTATTATATAGAAGAAACAGGCGTGCTTTCTGAGATTGAGAATCTGACTTATCGTGATATGGACGGAAACATCTGCGAGACGCCATGGGCAGAACCGATCTCCATGGATGAGATGCCTTTTGCTTATGAAAATCTTCATGATTTTGAACATAAAATTATTTATTATGAGTCCAGTCGTGGATGCCCGTTCCGGTGCAGCTACTGTCTGTCTTCTATTGATAAGAGAGTCAGGTTCCGGAGTCTTGCTCTGGTGAAGAAGGAGCTGCAGGTATTTCTGGATGCGCGAGTTCCACAGGTGAAATTTGTAGATCGTACATTCAACTGTAACCCCAGGCGAACGGTAGAATTATTGAACTGGATTCAGGAACATGACAATGGAGTGACCAATTTTCACTTTGAGATTGCAGCGGATATTACGACAGAAGAAGAACTGGCCATTATGGAACAGATGCGTCCGGGACTCATTCAGCTGGAGATCGGAGTACAGTCCACCAATCCGAAGACAGTGGAAGCGATTCACCGCACTATGGATCTTACGAAACTGGCGGAAGTGGTCAGCCGCGTAAAAGGTTTTGGAAATATTCATCAGCATCTGGATCTGATTGCAGGACTTCCGTATGAGAATCTGGAAAGTTTTCAGAAGTCCTTCGATGATGTCTATGGCATGCAGCCGGATCAGCTGCAGCTTGGATTTTTGAAAGTGCTGAAGGGCTCCGGTATGAAAGAAGATGCAGATGGCTACGAGATTCGTTACCATGAGCATGCGCCTTATGAGGTGCTGACGACCAGGTGGCTGAATTACGGAGAAGTCCTGACGTTGAAGGGTGTGGAAGAGATGGTGGAAGTGTATTACAACAGCCGCCAGTTTGACCGGACGATTGCGCACATTATGGAACAGTATGATTCTCCATACCGTTTTTTTCTGGAGATGGCAGAATATTATGACAGAAAGGGATTATCCGGAATCGGCCATTCCAGAATTGCCAGATATGAGATCCTGAGGGCATTTCTGGAGGAGAAGAAGCTGAGCGGACCGGATAACGATCAGTGCATGGTGCTGGATCTGTACGCACGGGAAAATCTGAAGAGTCGTCCGGCATTTGCACCGGACTTAAGTCCGTATAAAGAGGAACTGAAAAATCTGACCAGAGATTATGGCAGACAGGTACATGTGGAAGTACTGGAGAAAGCATCCGGGCCGGAATATGTGATGTTTGATTATCGGAAGAGAGACCCACTGACCGGAGAAGCGTGGATGGAGGTACTGGGAGGAACAGGAGAACGTCATGACGGATAATTATATTGTTCTGGATACGGAGACAACGGGACTGAATCCTGCCAGAGATAAAGTGCTGGAAATCGGTGCGGCACGCATTGAACAGGGACGGGTCGTGGAAACTTTTGAGACGCTGATTGATACGGGAGTACCGATACCGGAGCGGATCACGGAACTGACGGGAATTACGGATGCGATGCAGGCAGAAGGAAAGAAGACGGAGGAAGCATTCCGGGAATTTTTTGATTTTTGCAAAGATCTGCCAATACTGGGCCATAATATTACGTTTGATTTCAGCTTTCTGAAACAGATGGCAGTGAATCTGGGATATTCTTTTGAAAAAGACGGAATAGATACATTGAAAATTGCCAGGAAGGTGCTGGCGGATCTGCCGTCCCGCAGACTGCCGGATCTGTGTGTCCATTACGGGATTGATCCGGGGCATTCCCACCGAGCCCTTGATGATGCACTGGCAACACATGAACTGTTGCAGAGGCTGTGGAAGGAATTCGGAGAGAAAGAACCGGATGCATTTGCTGCAAGACCGCTGCAGTACAGTGTAAAAAAGCAGAGTCCGATTACGGATTCACAAAAAGGATACTTGAATGATTTACTGAAATATCATAAAATAGATACAAATATTCGCATTGAGGATATGACAAAAAGTGAGGCGTCCCGGATGATTGACAAAATCATACTGAATTATGGCCGGATGCCGAAGAGCGGAAGGAGAACAGGATGAGTAATCGTTATAACAATTATGAGAAAAAGAGAAGAATTGTTGCCGGTGTGATCGTGGTAATTCTTGTAGTGGCTATGATACTGCCGCTTTTGGTTTACGCATTATAAAGAGAAAGAGGAGAATATTATGAAAAAGTGGTGGAGCGCGGCGGCAGTGCTTGTGAGTCTGCTGCTGATGTCGCTTGGAATGACTGTCTGTGCAGCTGAGTCTACGATTCTGAAAGGGATTACCATCGAAGGCGTGGATGTCTCAGGTATGACGAAAGATGAGGCAATGAACGCACTGACGGCTTATGAGGCGAAGCTGGGAGAAGAGACACTGACACTGAAGATTGGAGATCAGACGCTGGATGCACCGTTATCATCATTCGGAGTGACTTATTCCAATGAGGATGCAGTCACAAGTGCCCTGCAGGTGGGACGGACCGGTAATGTGGTGAAGCGCTACAAGGAGCAGAAAGATCTGCAGCACAATGGCTTAAATTATACATTAAGCCGCACAGCCAATGAAGAGATGGTGCAGGTTTATGTACAGGATACTTGTACCAAGTATGACCAGGATGCAAAGAATGCTTCTCTGACAAGGGAAAACGGAGAGTTTACCTTTGTACCGGGAGAAGAAGGCAGGGAGATTAACGTAGACAGTTCTGTACGGGCTATTGTGGACTATCTGGAAAATGACTGGACAGATGGGGAAAATTCTCTGGAGCTTCCGGTACAGGTAACGGAACCGGAGGGAAGTGCCGAGGATCTGGCTTATGTAAAGGATTTGCTTGGATCCTTCACCACCAGTTTTTCTACTTCCGGTGCGGATCGTTCCAAGAATGTAAACAGCGGTGCAAAACATGTGAATGGAACGGTATTATATCCGGGTGAGACATTTTCTATGTATGAGACGGTAGCGCCATTTACTGCAGAAAATGGGTATGCCATGGCAGGCTCTTATCTGAATGGTGAAGTGGTCGACAGTATGGGAGGCGGTATCTGCCAGGTATCTACAACCCTTTACAATGCAGTTCTGAGGGCAGAGCTGGAAGTGGTGGAGCGTTCACCTCATTCCATGACCGTTCATTATGTAGAACTGTCTGAGGATGCAGCTATTGCCGGAACCTATAAGGATTTTAAATTCAAGAACTCTACGGAGTATCCGATTTATATAGAGGGATACACTACTTCTGATAAGAAGATTACATTTAATATCTACGGAAAAGAAACCAGAGACAGCAACCGGAGCATTTCCTTCGAAAGCGTTCTGGTAAATGAAGTAAAGCCGAACACCATCTTAAGAGATGATGCCGGACAGGGACTTGGTTATAAGAGCGTATCTGCCGGAAAGACCGGATATGTGGCAGAGCTTTACAAGATCGTAAAGGTCAATGGTGTGCAGACAGACCGGATTAAGATCAATAAGAGTACCTACAAGGGCAGTGACCGTGTTGTTACCTATGGTACGGCAGGAGATCCGACGTTGTCGGAGAATCTGCGGGCGGCCATCGTAGCACAGGACGAGGCACTGGCGGACGCGAATGTAGCAGCGGCTAATGCAGCTGCGGCAGCTGCGGCACCGGTACAATAACGGAGGCGAAAGAACCTATGGAGATAGGAAAGATACCGGAAAGTATATTAAAAAGAGCAGTTTTCCGTCAGATTCATACCAAGAGAGATGAAGTGCTGGTAGGAGCCGGAGTGGGCGAGGACTGTGCAGTCATGCAGCTGGCGCCGGATGAAGTGTTTGTGCTCTCTACAGACCCGATTACGGGAACGGAGAAAGATATGGGAACGTTGGCCCTGCAGATTACGGCTAATGATCTGGCAAGCGCGGGAGCGGAACCGGTAGGAGTTCTTCTGACTGTTTTACTGCCGCCTTCTGCGGATGAGCCTCTGATTCGGAGGCTGATGCAGGAAGTGGAATGCGCCTGTGAGAAACTGCATATACAGGTAATGGGTGGACACACGGAGGTGACGGCAGTAGTCAATCAGCCGGTCATCTCTGTGACCGGAGTGGGTAAGGCAAAGAAAGACCGTCTGATCACCACCGGCGGAGCCCATGTGGGGGATGACGTGATCGTGACCAAGTGGATTGGAATCGAGGGAACCTCCATCATTGCAAAAGAAAAAGAAGAAGAGCTAAAACAACATTTCACCGGAAGCTTTGTGGATCAGGCGAAAGCCTTTGATCAGTATCTTTCGGTGGTTCCAGAGGCCATGGTGGCTGTGGCTCATGGAGTCACGGCCATGCACGACGTAACGGAAGGCGGTATCTACGGAGCGCTCTGGGAACTGGCAGAGGCATCCGGCGTGGGACTGGAGATTGATCTGAAAGCAATCCCCATCCGTCAGGAAACCGTAGAGGTCTGTGAGCAGTTTCATCTGAACCCGTACCAGTTGATTTCCAGCGGTTCCATGCTGATGGCGGCACCCGACGGACTGGGTCTGGTGCAGGCACTGAAGAAAGCCGGAATTCCGGCGTCGATTGTAGGACGCTGCGTGGAAGGAAAAGCAAAGAAGATAGTGAACGGGGAAGACACTGCTTATCTGGAAAGACCGAAGACAGACGAATTATATAAGATATATGAGTAGGGGAATAGAGAAATGAGAGAAAAGATTTTAACATACATCGAGCGGAACAGTCGTGTGGATCTGAAAGATCTTGCTATTATGCTGGGAACGGACGAAGCAGCAGTGGCAAATGAGATCGCTGATATGGAAAAAGAAGGCGTGATCTGTGGCTATCATACACTGATTGACTGGGATAAGACCAGCTCCGAGAAAGTCACTGCGCTGATTGAGGTAAAGGTAACTCCGCAGAGAGGTCTGGGATTTGACAAGATCGCAGAACGCATTTACAACTATCCGGAAGTAGACTGTGTCTATCTGATTTCCGGAGGATTTGACTTTATGGTCATGATCGAGGGCAAAACCATGCGCGGCGTGGCACAGTTCGTATCCGAGAAGCTGTCCACACAGGAGTCTGTACTGAGCACTGCAACTCATTTTATCCTGAAGAAATATAAGGATCATGGTTCTGTGATGGTAAATCCGTCAAAAGATGAAAGGATGTTGGTGACCCCATGAGAAACCCACTGTCTGAAACCATTGTAAATATTAAACCATCCGGAATCCGTAAGTTCTTTGATCTGGTAAGTGAGATGAATGATAAGGATGTGATCTCCCTTGGTGTAGGGGAGCCGGATTTTGATACGCCCTGGCATGTAAGGGATGAGGGTATCTACTCTCTGGAAAAGGGACGCACCTTCTATACTTCCAATTCCGGACTGAAAGAATTGCGGGAAGAGATCTGCAACTATCTGGACCGCCGCTATCAGGTGTCTTACGACTGGCATCATGAGACCATTGTCACCGTCGGCGGCAGTGAGGGTATTGACATTGCCATGCGTGCCATGCTGGATCCGGGGGATGAAGTGCTGATCCCGCAGCCGAGCTATGTATCCTATGAACCATGTGCGATTCTGGCAGGCGGAAAGCCGGTGATTATCGAGTTGAAGGCAGAAAATGAATTCCGGCTGACACCGGAGGAGCTGCTGGAGTACATTACAGATAAGACGAAGATTTTAGTGCTTCCCTATCCGAATAATCCTACCGGAGCCATTATGGAGCGGGCGGATTTGGAAAAAATTGCAGAGATCGTCATGGAGAAAGATATCTTTGTCCTGTCTGATGAGATTTACAGCGAGTTAAGTTACAAGGGCGACCATGTGACCATCGCTTCGATTCCGGGTATGAAGGAGCGTACCATTCTGATCAACGGATTTTCCAAGGCTTATGCCATGACCGGATGGCGTCTGGGCTATGCCTGCGGACCGAGAGAGATTATTGAACAGATGACAAAGATTCATCAGTTTGCGATTATGTGCGCACCGACGACCAGCCAGTATGCGGCCGTAGAAGCCATGAGAAACGGAGATGCAGATGTAGCCACCATGAGGGAGGCCTATGACCAGCGCCGCCGTTATCTGGTTAATGCGTTTAAAGAGATGGGACTGGAATGCTTTGAGCCTTACGGCGCATTCTATATTTTCCCGTGTATTAAAGAATTTGGCATGACATCCGAAGAATTTGCGGAGCGTTTCTTAAAAGAAGAAAAAGTAGCCGTTGTGCCGGGTACCGCATTTGGCGACAGCGGAGAAGGATTCTTGCGTATTTCTTATGCATATTCTCTGCAAAATCTGAAGGCCGCACTGGAAAGACTGGATCGTTTTGTTAAGAAACTCCGTGCGGAGCAGAAGGAGCAGGCGTAAGAGATGCTGAATATTGTACTTTACGAACCGGAGATTCCGGCCAATACCGGAAATATTGGCAGAACCTGCGTGGCAACCGGGACAAGGCTTCACCTGATTGAACCGCTTGGATTCAAATTAAGCGAGAAACATCTGCGTCGTGCCGGTATGGATTACTGGAAAGATCTGGATGTGACTACGTATATGGATTATGAGGATTTTCTGAACCGAAATCCGGGGGCGAAGATCTATATGGCGACTACAAAAGGCCCCAATGTCTATACAGAGGCTCATTTTGAGCCAGACTGCTACATTATGTTCGGAAAAGAAAGTGCGGGGATTCCGGAAGAAATTCTTCACGAAAATAAGGAGAATTCCATCCGTATTCCCATGAATCCAAGTATTCGTTCGCTGAATCTGTCTAATTCCGTAGCGATTGTGCTCTATGAAGCGCTGCGGCAGCAGAATTTTGCGAACATGCAGATGACAGGAACACTTACGAAATACGACTGGGATTAAGAAATGACAGGAAAGAAACGGAAGAGTCTGGCGGGAAGACTGCTTTGTCTTACGCTGGCGCTTTGCCTTGGCTTTTCTTCTTGCACTGCACTGGCGGCCAGCAAGGATACGCAGGACAAAATTGACAAGGTCAAGCAGGAGAAAAACGAGGCAGAGGAAGAAAAGAAAAAGACGGAGCAGGAACAGAATAAACTGAATAATGCCAAGTCCGAGATGGAAAATTACCTGAAAGAACTGGCAAATCAGTCCAAAAGCCTGAATGAGCAGGTGGCAGAACTGGATCAGCAGATTACAGATAAGGAGAATCAAGTCAGCTCCATGGAGGGGCGGATCGAAGAGGCGCAGGCGGATCTGGACAAGCAGTACGAGGATATGAAAACCCGTATCCAGTACATGTATGAAAATGACCAGACGGCGGTGCAGAACATTATCACGGCGGCTCTTACGGGTGGACTCACCGGGCTTTTGAACCAGGTGGAATATACGGTCAGCGTCAATCAGTACGACCGGAATATGCTGGAAAATTATAAAGTGTCCAAAGCGGATCTGGATGACCAGTATGCAAAACTTCAGGATGAGCAGGATGCGCTGGAACTTTTGAAGACAGAGACTGAGAAGAAGAAACAGCAGGTGGCAGACCAGCAGGCAGCTACAGGTTCCAAACTGAGTGAATATGAGAAACTCCTTGCCCAGAAAGAGGGAGAGATCACGGACATGGCAGAGTTCATTAAGGAAAAGACGGATCTCCTCAATCAGTTGATTGCCAAAGCGGCTCAGGAAGAGGCAGCGGCTCGTATCAGGGCAGCGCAGCAGGCGGCAGCATCCATGAACACCTCTGGCAATATTCAGCAGGCAGATTCAGGAATCTCCGGTGGAAGTGTTTCCCTGAGTGATTATGAGATCATGATGCTTGCCACAATTATTTACTGTGAGGCGGGCAATCAGGGAACAGATGGTCAGCTGGCAGTGGGTTATGTCATTATGAACCGGATTCGAAGCTCGCGATTCCCTAATACACTGGAAGGGGTACTTCGTCAGTCGAAACAATTCGAGCCGGTGGGTTCAGGGCGTTTTGATCTGGTGCTGAAAGCGGAGCAGGATGATGATATTCCGAACATTGTCACCCAGTCCTGCTGGAATGCGGCAAGAGCGGTAATTAACGGAACCAGTAATGTGGGAGAGTCTCTGTTCTTCCGTACCTGGGCACCGGTACCATCTCTGGTAACGAACCTGCAGAACGGCGGTGTGCCCTACTGGATTATAAAAGACCATATTTTCTATTATTACTGGACCAGCTATACAACAGGTTCCTCCGACAGTAAGAAAGATCAGACGGACGAGGACGATGAGGATGAGAGTGACGATGTAACGGAAGATGATGCGAAGGGTGATTCATCGGATAAGGAAACCCCGGATACAACACCAGCCCCGTCGCCGTCACCTTCACCAACACCTGAACCGGACAATTCCTCACAGGATAATTCGGGAAACACCTCGACAGAGACACCTGACAATTCGGGAAGCACTCCGACAGAGGCACCTGACAATTCGGGAAGCACTTCGACAGAGACACCTGACAATTCCGGAAGCGTTTCGACAGAGACATCTGATACTTCTGGAAGCACTTCGACAGAGGCTCCGACGCAGACGACGGAAGGGACTCCGTAAAAAGCCTATCATACCGGGCAGAAATCGACTTTTTCTGCCCGGTATAAAAGAAAAAGAAAAAAATTTGAAAAAATTAAAAAAAATGCTTTACAAATCCGAAAAACCGATGTATACTAAGCAAGTGCTCTGGTGATGGAGCAAAACAAAATAACGATGCGTGGCTCAGCTTGGTAGAGCGCTGCGTTCGGGACGCAGAGGTCGCAGGTTCAAATCCTGTCGCATCGACTCCTTGGCAGGGGCGCCGGAATCCTTGAGATAATAAGGATTCCGGTCTTTTTTTGCGTAAAAAGAGAAGGCTGCCAGAGGATGAATGAAAAACACACAACTTTATGGGACAGATGATAAAAAAGCTATATAAGACAATTGACTTTTCTAAGTAAAAAGGATATATTTTAGCCAGACAAAGCAATATTTTATAAAGAAACAGGGGGAATAGGACATGTTAGAAGAACTGAAACAGAAAGTCTGGGAAGCCAATATGCTTCTGCCGAAATACGGTCTGGTTACATTTACCTGGGGAAATGTCAGCGGAATCGATCGTGAAAAAGGATTGTTTGTGATCAAACCAAGTGGTGTGGATTATGATGTGATGAAACCGGAAGATATGGTTGTTATGGATATGGAAGGTAACCGTGTGGAGGGACATTACAAACCGTCATCTGATACACCGACTCATCTGGAGCTCTATAAAGCATTTCCGGAGATCGGGGGTATTATTCATACCCATTCTTCCTATGCGACCAGCTGGGCACAGGCAGGAAGAAGTATTCCGTGCTATGGTACCACTCACGCAGACTATATGTATGGAGATATCCCGTGCATGCGCTGCCTGAACAAAGAGGAGATCGAGGAGGCATATGAGGCAAATACCGGCCACCTGATCGTGAACTATTTTAAGGAGAGCGGAAGAAATCCGATGGATGTTCCGGCATGTCTGTGCAAGAACCACGGACCGTTTGCATGGGGTAAGGATCCACATGAGGCAGTTCATAATGCGGTTGTTCTGGAAGAGGTTGCCAAGATGGCATATCGTGCCGAGGTTATCGAGCCGAGAATCCAGCCGGCACCGCAGGAGCTGCAGGATAAGCATTACTACAGAAAACATGGTGCAAATGCTTATTACGGACAGGATACGAAATAAAAATGACCAATCAGTGCCGGGATGCGGAAAAATGTACAGCATCCCGGCATTCTTTTAGAAAAAACAGTTGTTTTCTCCGCGCAATACAAGTATAATCATGAATAGTATTTTTAAATACGAGGAGATAAAGTGATGAAAAAAGTAGTCAAATTTGGTGGAAGCTCACTGGCCAGTGCAGAACAGTTCCGGAAAGTAGGAAAGATTATTCTGGCAGAAGACAGCCGCCGTTATGTAGTTCCGTCTGCGCCTGGAAAACGGTACAGTGGAGATACCAAGGTTACAGATATGTTGTATCAGTGTTATTATGCCGCAGCTAACGGAGAAGATTTCGACGGACAGATAAAACAGATTAAAGCCCGTTACAATGAGATTATCGGTGGGCTGAACCTGAAGCTTTCTCTGGATAAGGAATTTGAGACTATTGCGGAGAACTTTAAAAATAAAGCAGGAAGCGATTATGCGGCTTCCCGCGGAGAGTACCTGAACGGTATTGTGATGGCTGCCTTTATCGGCTATCCGTTTGTGGATTCTGCAGAGGTGATTCGTTTTAACAAAGATGGAGAGTTCGATGCAGAGACGACAGACAGACTGCTGAAAGAAAAGCTGAAAGACATGCCGAAGGCAGTTATTCCGGGATTCTACGGCGCATATGAGGATGGAAAGATCAAGACCTTTTCCAGAGGAGGCTCTGATGTGACTGGTTCCATCGTAGCAAGAGCAGTGGAAGCAGATCTCTATGAGAACTGGACAGATGTATCCGGATTCCTGGTAACAGACCCGAGACTGATCGAAGACCCGGTGACCATCGATGTCATCACCTACAAAGAGCTTCGTGAACTCTCCTACATGGGTGCAACGGTTCTTCATGAGGATGCGATCTTCCCGGTACGTAAAGCGGGTATTCCGATCAATATCAAGAACACCAACCGTCCGGGTGATAAGGGAACCATGATTGTGGCAAGCACCTGTCATAAACCGGATTATACCATTACCGGTATCGCCGGTAAAAAGGGATTTGTGGCAATCAACATCGAGAAGGATATGATGAATTCCGAGATTGGTTTTGGCCGCAAGGTTCTGGAAGAGTTTGAAAAACAGGGCATTTCCTTTGAACATATTCCATCAGGTATTGATACCATGAGCATCGTTGTTCATCAGGACGAGTTTGAGGAGAAAGAGCAGCAGGTACTTGCAGGCATTCAGCGTGCAGTAAATCCTGATTATCTGGAAGTGGAAGGAGACATGGCGCTTGTAGCAGTCGTAGGACGTGCCATGAAGTCCAACCGAGGGACAGCCGGAAGAATTTTCTCAGCACTGGCACATGCCAATGTAAATGTGAAAATGATTGACCAGGGTTCCAGTGAGTGGAACATTATCATCGGAGTGAGAAACGAAGATTTTGAGAAGGCAATCAAGGCAATCTACGATATTTTTGTTACAACACAGCTGTAATGAATACGAGAGCTTCCGAATTCCATCCGGATTCGGGAGCTTTTTAAACTATCTTAAGAATCCTTAAAATTCTGTGAAATCCCGTTATTTTGGGAAACAATATGCTATACTGCCAGAAAGAAAACCAAAAAGAGGGCAAAAAAGACAATGGTTGTAAGAGAAGAATTTTATGTGGATTCAATGGACAGAGTGCATATGATACACGGCTACCGCTGGTATGATCCGGAGCAGGAATGGATTGGTGTTCTGCAGATTGTACACGGGATGCTGGAATATATAGAGCGATACGATGAATTTGCGGAGAAAATGGCAGAGGCCGGTTACTATGTGATCGGTCATGATCATCTGGGTCACGGAGATTCTGTGAACAGTATGGAAGAGCTGGGTCATCTGGGAGAAGACGGAGCGGTGCTCTGGCTGAAGGATATGGAACTGGTACGGAGAATGGCAGTGGCAGCCGCTCCGAATCTTCCTTATATTATGTTGGGTCACAGTATGGGTTCGTTTCTGGCACGCCGCTATCTGATCTATCATGGAGAGCGGATAGATGGAGCGGTGCTTATAGGAACCGGGCAGCAGCCATTTCTTATGGTGAAGCTGGGACTTCTGACCGTCTGGGCAGGAAAGCTGCTGAAAGGCGGCAGGGAAGGAAAGAGCCGCCTCTTAAACCGGCTGACGGTCAGCGGATATGCGAAAAAATATCCGGACAATGCCAGAACCGGAAGCTGGATGAGCAGAGATCCACAGGTGCTGATTCAAGTATTAAGGGATGAGAAAATGAACTTCCAGTTTACGAGAGGTGCTTATGAAGCATTATTCCGCACGGTGGAAGAAGATATTAACAGACGAAGGGCGGCAAAAATGCCGAAAGATCTGCCGCTTTTAATTCTCTCCGGTGAGGAAGATCCGGTGGGAGGATATGGAAAAGGCGTGCGCCGGTTTGAAGCGATGCTGAGTAAAACAGGAATGCAGAATGTGACATGCCGTATCTATCCGGGAGCCAGACATGAGCTTCTGAATGATTATAACAAAAAGGAGGTCACAGCCGAAATTTTGGCCTGGTGCAACGAGATTTGCAGCAGGGGAAAACGCAGAAATGCAGGAGGATAATGTAACTATGAAAAAATGGCTGTCATTGTTATTGGTTATGACCATGTTGTGTGCAGGAACAATTCAGGCACAGGCTGCCGGAACCGGTGTGCTTGCCCTTGGAGCAGATCTGAGCGCAGATCAGAGAGCAACTGTGCTTTCAGAAATGGGAATTACGGAAGCAGAAGCAGCTTCTTATGAAACTGTTACGATTACCAATGATATGGAGCATCAGTATCTGGATGAATCTCTGGGTTCTTCCGTGGTAGGAAGCCATTCCCTTTCATCCGTGCTTCTGATACCGCAGGAGAGCGGTGCAGGACTGACCGTAGAGACCCATAATATCAACTACTGTACGATTGCCATGTACCGGAATGCGCTTCTGACGGCAGGAGTGCAGGATGCAAAAGTGATTGTAGCAGCTCCCATGCCCATTAGTGGCACGGCTGCACTAATCGGTGCGGTAAAAGCGTATGAGACTTACAGTGGAACAACCGTCAGTGATGAGGCGATCAATGCGGCAACAGATGAGCTGGTACTGACTGGCGAGCTGTCGGATGAACTGGATTCTGAGCAGATCTCCGATCTGATTGCCTATCTGAAACAACAGATTGCAGAAAAAGGACTGGATGATCCGGGAAAACTGACAGAGCTTGTTAATGAAGCATCTGATAAGATGGATCTCAAACTGACCGATGAGCAGATATCACGGATTGTAGATCTTCTGCTGAAGCTTGACAATCTGGACATTGATGCCGGAAAGCTGGCATCTCAGGCCAAGGAACTGTATGATAAACTGGATGCTATGGGCATCAAGCTGGACAGCGAGAAAGTGGGAAACTTCGTGACCAGAATGGTATCTTCCATTTGGGACCTGATCCAGAGCTTCCTGAAACAGTAAATAAAAAACCGGCGGATATATCTCCGCCGGTTTTCTAATCTTCTTCTATTACCTGAAATTCAAGAAAATCAAAATCTACTTCATCCACAAAACTGTCCTGCCGGAAACGGGTCTTCGCATGGCGCTTAAATTCCCGGATGTTGGATTCCAGCCAGATCGGCTTGCTAAGATCAAACTGATAACAGATCTCATCCAGTGCATGAAAGACTTTATGTGTACGGGAATCGTCTCCGTCATCGCAGATTGTTGTATCCGCGAGCATATGATTATCTTTGAATATTTTTCCCCAAACTCGAAACATCTGTTTTCCTCCTGCGCCTTAGTATACTGAATTTTTATAAGGATGTAAAGATATAAGAAAAACTTATGAATTGGCAAATAATAAGAAGAAAAGAATATGAGTGATCTGCAAAATTCGACAGAAACTACAGATAGCCCTATGATATAATTATACTGTTATGCAATATAACAGGAGGTGACGGAAAATGGCAGAAGAGATGAGCATACAGCAGTATATTCAGAAACATTCAGAAAAAGACGCGTTTGCGACCGTTATGTTTGTCTATCAGTCAGCATTGATCCAGATGCGCAGCAGGATCGACGTGCTGAATAATGAATTAAGCCAGGTATATTCCTACAATCCGATAGAATATGTGAAGACACGACTGAAAACGCCGGAGAGTATTATGCAGAAACTCCGGAAACAGGGACATAGTTTCAATGTGAATGATCTGATCGAATACATTCATGATATTGCCGGAATTCGGATCACCTGTTCTTTCTTCTCAGAGGTTTATTTCCTGTCTGATATGATTGCGAAGCAGGACAATCTGGAAGTATTAAGCATCAAAGACTACATAAAGAACCCAAAAGAAAGCGGTTACATGAGTTATCATATGCTGCTGTCTATTCCTGTAGCACTGGCAGATGCTGTGGTGCCCGCAAAAGTGGAACTGCAGATCCGTACTATGGCTATGGATTTCTGGGCCAGCCTGGAGCATAAGATCTATTATAAATATGAGGGAAATGCCCCGGATTATTTTGAAAGAGAGCTGCAGGAGTGCGCATCCATCATTTCACGTCTGGACACGAAGATGATGTCGTTAAATGAAGCAATGAAAAAAATCGACGGGGATGGTCATATCTGATCATCCCCGTCGATTTTTAGAAAGTGAGAAACTCATAAATGAGAAAAGTTACATATAAATGAGGAGTGCCCCGACAATACGGATGCCGGGGCTATTATGAAAAAATCTGTCTGTCGTAATTTAAATGCCTTATCTTTAAGACATTTATAATATAGCATTGAAATATGAATAAATTATGAACAAACTTTGAAAAATATGTTAAATAGCACAAAAAAAAGAAATGCTACAAAAAAATCATGTACAAAACAAACAAAGGAAGAAAGGGAAGTTGCGTAACTTGTAATTGAAACTGCAAAGTGCTAAAATGTTTGCATCAATATAATGAAATAAGGAGGACTGATATGTCATCAGAGACATCACCAGTATATGTCATCGGACATAAAAATCCGGACACTGATTCCATCTGTTCTGCAGTAGCTTATGCAGAACTGAAAAATCTGCTGCATGGAGGAGGATATTGTGCAGCAAGAGCCGGTCAGATCAATCAGGAGACACAGTATGTGCTGAATTTTTTTCAGGCGCAGGCTCCTATCTATGTGCCGGATGTTATGACAGATGTAAGTGATATTGAGATTCGCAAGACGCAGGGAGTAACAGGAGATATTTCCCTGAAGAAAGCGTGGAATATGATGAGGGCACTGGGAGTAGTTACCCTGCCCATTACAGACAACCAGAGACTGCAGGGACTGATCACCATCGGTGATATTGCCAATGCATACATGGATGTCTATGACAACTGTATCCTGTCTGTGGCAGGAACTCCGTATAAAAATATTCTGGAGACACTGGATGCAGAGCTGCTTCTTGGAGACAAGAATGCGCTCTACGACAGAGGGGAAGTCGTTATCGCAGCAGCCAATCCGGATGTAATGGAAGATTATATCCATGAAGGCGACATGGTCATTCTGGGTAACCGTTATGAGTCCCAGCTGTGTGCGATTGAGATGAATGCAGCCTGCATTATTGTGTGTATGGGTGCAAAAGTATCCAAGACGATTCAGAAGCTGGCACAGGAACACAACTGCAGTATTATCGTAACACCCCATGATACGTTCACGGTAGCGCGTATGATCAATCAGAGTATGCCGATCTCTCATTTCATGAAGAGAGAAGGACTGGTTACATTCAAAGTGACGGAGAAGACAGAGGATATCAAAGGCATCATGGGACAGAAACGGTACCGTGATTTCCCGATCCTTGATCTGGATGGAAATTATATTGGTATGATTTCACGCCGGAACCTTCTGAACCTGCGTAAGAGACGGCTGATTCTGGTGGACCACAATGAAGCCAGCCAGACCGTAGACGGTATTGCGTTTGCAGACATTCTGGAGATTATTGACCATCATCGGATCGGTACGCTGGAGACACTGGAGCCAGTTTATTTCCGTAACCAGCCGGTAGGCTGCACGGCAACGATCATCTATCAGATGTATCAGGAAAACGGTGTGAAGATTTCAAAGAAAATCGCCGGGTTACTCATGGCAGCGATCATCTCCGATACGCTTATGTTCCGATCTCCAACCTGTACGTCCATCGACCGGATGGCAGCAGAGAAGCTCTCCGAGATCTGCGGCGTGGAGATCGAAGAATTTGCTATCGACATGTTCAGTGCCGGAAGTGATATGAGTTCCCGGACACCGAAGGAGATCTTTAATCAAGATAAGAAGAAATTCCAGGTAGGAGATCACAGCTTTATCGTGGCACAGATCAACAGTATGAATGCGATTGAGCTGGAAGAGGTCAAGGAGAAACTGGTACCGTACCTGAGTGAACGGTTTGAGGGACTGGGTGTGGAGATGTGCTTTGTCATGCTTACCAATATTGTAAAGGAAGATACAGAACTTCTCTGCTTCGGTGAGAAGGCAAAAGATGTGGCGCGCAGCGCATTCCAGCTGTCACCGGACATGGAACATATTGTTCTGAAGGGTCTGGTATCCAGAAAGAAGCAGTTGATTCCAAGTATAGTTACAGTACTGCAACAGTAGTAATGAAACAGATTATCAAAAGGGCATTCGAAAGAATGTCCTTATTTTATGCATTTTTTATAATACTGATAAAAGTTATCAATAATAAATGCGAATTATTTCAAAAAGTTAGTTGACAATAATTAGCTACAACTATATAATATGGAACGTAAATGATAGTCGTTTTCAATAAACCCCAGAATGAGAAAGAAAAGAGGGAACATGATGGCATTAGCACTGATGAGTATTGGAGAAAAGCGCACAGTACAGACTCTTCGCGGAAAGGATGAAACACTGCGTCATCTGCAGGATCTTGGATTTGCTCCGGGAGCTGAAGTAGAGTGTGTAGGTGAGACTCCAGGCGGAATGATTCTGATTGTAAAAGGTGTCCGTATTGCACTGGACAGAGGACTGGCGTCCAAGATCATGGTTGCCTGACGTAAAACGACCATAAGGAAGGGAGAACAAAATGCAGACGTTAAAAGAAGTGGCTGTTGGAAAGACTGTTTCCGTAGTAAAACTCCATGGCGAGGGCGCTGTAAAACGCCGGATCATGGATATGGGAATCACCAAAGGAACACAGATCTTTGTTCGTAAAGTTGCTCCGCTTGGAGATCCGGTGGAAGTAACGGTCCGTGGATATGAGCTGTCTCTGAGAAAAGAAGATGCTCAGATGATTGAAGTACAGTAACTTGTAAAAAGCTGTGTAAAAACAGCTTATTTTTAAAAATATGGGTTAGAATCTACTAACCTCAGGAGGTCAAAATGTCAATGAAAATTGCACTTGCCGGAAACCCTAACTGCGGCAAAACAACATTGTTCAATGGTCTGACCGGTGCAAACCAGTTTGTAGGAAACTGGCCGGGTGTTACCGTTGAGAAAAAAGAAGGAAAATTAAAAGGTCATAATGATGTTATCATCATGGACCTTCCGGGTATCTATTCTCTGTCTCCCTATACACTGGAGGAGGTTGTAGCCAGAGGATATCTGATTAACGAGCGTCCGGATGCAATCCTGAACATTGTAGACGGAACCAACCTGGAGCGTAACCTGTATCTTTCCACTCAGCTGGCAGAGCTTGGTATCCCGATGGTAATGGCAGTCAACATGATGGACGTTGTCAAGAAAAACGGTGACCAGATCTTCATCGACAAACTGTCTGAGGTACTTGGATGTAAGGTGGTTGAGATTTCTGCACTGAAAGGTACCGGAATCAAGGAAGCTGCAGAGGCAGCAGTGAAGGCTGCAAGTGCAAAACAGGCACAGCAGATCGTACATACCTTTGATAAAAAGGTAGAAAATGCCCTGACCGATATTGAAAATATGCTTGGAAGTGAGGTTCCGGAAGAGCAGAAACGTTTCTTCGCAATCAAACTGTTTGAGCGTGACGATAAGATCAAAGAGCAGATGACTCAGGTTCCGGATGTAGAAGGTATCGTAGCAGCTGCTGAGCAGGCTATGGATGACGACTCGGAGAGTATCATCACCAACGAGCGTTATGTATACATTTCTTCCATCATCGGAAAATGCTGCAAGAAAGCAAAAGCAGGAAAGATGACCACATCTGACAAGATCGACCAGATCGTAACCAACCGTTTTCTGGCCCTTCCGATCTTTGCAGTAGTGATGTTCCTTGTATATTATATATCCGTCACAACGGTAGGTACTTTCGTAACTGACTGGACCAATGATGTGCTGTTTGGCGAGATCGTACCGCCAGCAATTGAGGGATTCCTAACCAGCGTTGGCTGTGCCGGATGGCTGCAGAGCCTGATCCTTGATGGTATCGTTGCTGGTGTTGGCGCTGTCCTTGGATTCGTGCCGCAGATGCTGATCCTGTTCATCTTCCTGGCTATCCTTGAGGACTGCGGATATATGGCACGTGTTGCATTCATTATGGACCGTATCTTCCGCAAATTTGGTCTTTCCGGAAAATCCTTCATCCCGATGCTGATCGGTACCGGATGCGGTGTTCCGGGTGTCATGGCTTCCAGAACCATCGAGAACGAGCGTGACCGTCGTATGACCATCATGACCACAACCTTTATCCCCTGTGGAGCTAAGCTTCCGATTATCGCCCTGTTCGCAGGCGCTATCTTTGGCGGAGCTCCGTGGGTTGCACCGAGTGCATACTTTGTTGGTATCGCAGCAATCATCTGCTCCGGTATCATCCTGAAGAAAACCAAGATGTTTGCCGGTGATCCGGCTCCCTTTGTTATGGAGCTTCCGGCTTATCACGTACCGACAGTACTGAACGTATTAAGAAGTATGTGGGAGCGCGGCTGGTCCTTCATTAAGAAAGCTGGTACGGTTATCCTTCTCTCTACCATCTTTATCTGGTATACTTCTACCTATGGATTTGAGGGCGGCAGCTACTGCGCAGTAGAGGATTTCGCAAACAGCTTCCTTGGAACTGTTGGTAATGCAATTTCCTGGATTTTCATTCCGCAGGGATTCGGCAATGCAAAAGCGACTGTGGCAGCGATTACTGGTCTGGTAGCAAAAGAGAACGTAGTAGGTACCTTTGGTGTTCTGTACGGACTGGGTGAGGTGGCTGAAGACGGACAGGAATTCTGGGGCAATATCGCACAGGATTACACCGCAGTTGCAGCATATGCTTATCTGGTATTTAACCTTCTGTGTGCACCGTGCTTTGCAGCAATCGGAGCAATCAAAAGAGAGATGAACAATGCAAAATGGACCTGGTTCGCAATCGGATACCAGTGCCTGCTTGCTTACTGCGTATCACTGGTGATCAATCAGGTAGGAAACCTGGTTGTATATGGTATCTTCAGTCCGTGGCTGATCGTTGCAGCTGTACTGATCGTGCTGTTCATCTGGCTGCTGGTTCGTCCGTATAAAGAAGCAACTACCCTGAAGGTAAATGTGAAAGGAACGGCGAAAGCGTAATGGGAACTTTATTTGTAGGACTGATTGTTCTGGCAATTGCAGCAGCGGCTGCACACAGTATCTGGAAGGATAAAAAATCCGGAAAGAGCTGCAGCGGCTGCAGTGGAAACTGTGGAGGTTGTTCCGGGTGCAAGACGAAAGACTGATTCGAGTTGCCAGAGAGAAAGATAAAATTCTGGAACTCTTTCGAAACAAAGGGATGCGGATTACCAAACAGCGGAAGTTGATTCTGGACATTGTATTTGAACAGGAATGTACCAGCTGTAAGGAAATCTATTATCAGGCGTCCAAACGAGACAAGAATATTGGAATTGCCACCGTTTATCGTATGGTAAATGCGTTGGGAGAGCTGGGTGTATTTCAGACGCATACTCCCTATCGTCTGGATCCTTTTTTACAGGAACCGAAGAATGGATTCCGTGTCATCTTGAAGAATCAGAAAGAAGTGGAATTCACCGGTGACGAGTGGAGGAAACTGCTGACAGATGCCCTGCAAAAAAAAGGCTATGCGGAAGCTCCGGAAATTGAGCGTGTCGTATTAAATAAGTGAGAAAAGGCAATCATGTTATTGAGAAAAAGTGATCAGTAACATGGTTGCTTTTTTTTGCGTTTTTTGTTACTATGAGTTAGCAATAACTAATTAGTAAAGACTAACCATAAAACATAAAGAGGTGCAGAATGGAAAAGAAATTGTGGGAAGTGATAGCTAATCAATGTGCTCCGGTTCTGGCGGATGTGAAACCTTCGAATCTACTGATTCTGACCAGTGAGGAAGAAGAGGTATTCTTACAGATGGAGGAGCTTCCCCATATTTCCAGCCTGTGCCTGTATGAAGGAAAAAACAAAAGCACATGGCTTCTGTACAGGAGAGATCGTCTGGAATCGGCACTTGTATGGCCCCAGACAGGAGAATTTCTGGAACAGTATGGATACCGGATGGTTCGGGAAAGTCTGGATGAGAAGCTTTTGCGGCTTCAGCACAGATTCGCGGAATATAAAGAAGGACGGCAGCCATTCCCTCATGAGATGGGTGTGTTTCTGGGATATCCGCTGGGGGATGTGAAAGGATTTATCGAACATCACGGAAAAGAGTATCTTTGTTCCGGGTATTGGAAAGTATATCAGGATGAACAGAAAGCGAAAAGTACCTTTCAGCTTTACCAGAGTGTCCGGGATGCAGTGCTTCAGCTTATTGTAGCTGGCAGCAATCTTTACGAAATCAGTTATCAGGCATAATTATTTTGAGGAGGAATCTGAAGATGGCACAGATTACAATCGTGTATTACAGCGAGACCGGTAACACCGAGGCAATGGCTTCTATGGTTGCAAAAGGAGTAGAGGCAGCAGGAGCAACTGCAAAGATTGTATCCGTAGACGGATTTGACGCAGCAAAGCTGAAGGAGGAAGCAGCATTTGCACTGGGATGCCCGGCAATGGGAGACGAAGTACTTGAGGAAGGCACGATGGAGCCATTCGTTGAGGAAGTAGCAAAATTTGCAGCAGGTAAAAAAATCGGACTCTTCGGTTCCTATGGATGGGGAGACGGCGAGTGGATGCGCAACTGGGTAAAACAGATGCAGGATGCAGGCGCTGAAGTTCTCGGTGGAGAAGATGCTATCTGCTGTGATGCTCCGGATGATGAAGCAGAAGAAAAACTTGTGGAACTTGGAAAGAAATTAGCAGAATAAAAGAACAGGAGGTACCGTTTTCATGAGTGTTGTAATTGTAGGAGGACATGACCGGATGGTCTGTCAGTATATGAAGATCTGTAAGAACTATAAATGCAAGGCAAAGATATTTACACAGATGTCTGCCAGCATGGACAAGCAGATGGGGACCCCGGACCTGTTCATTCTCTTTACCAACACCGTATCTCATAAGATGGTGAAAACGGCTGTGGATGAAGCAAAGAGGAAGAATGTAGAAGTAGTCCGGTGCCACACAAGCAGTGGTTCCGCTCTGGAAAACATTTTAAAAGAGTACGTAGCATAAGCCATAGATATCCTTATAAAAATGACATCTCCCCATGGAGGTGTCATTTTTTGTGAAAATAACGTGAAAATCAGGTGTTTTTCCTTGTCAAACCGCCCATTAGTGCGTAAAATAGAACTGTTGCAGATTTTTAAGGGAAAGTGCCCTGCGGGGCAGGAACATAGAAGGAGCAGATTATGGCAAAGGAATCCTGGAGACCGGGAAATATGCTGTATCCGGTACCGGCAGTGATGGTGAGCTGTCAGCGGCCGGGAGAGAAACCGAATATTATCACGATTGCATGGGCGGGAACGGTATGCTCTTCACCGGCCATGGTATCGATTTCTGTCAGGAAAGAGCGGTATTCTTATGACATTCTTAAAGAGACCGGAGAATTTGTCATTAATCTGGTAACGAAGGATCTGGTGCGGGCAGCAGATTTTTGCGGGGTCCGTTCCGGCCGGGACGTAGATAAATTTCAGGAAATGCATCTGACGGAACAGCCGTCACAGACCATACAGTCCCCTGGTATTGGGGAGAGTCCAGTGAATATTGAGTGTAAGGTGACGGAGGTAAAGCCCCTTGGCAGCCACGATCTTTTTCTGGCGGAAGTGACCAATGTGACCATCGATGACCGGTATATGAACGAAAACGGAAAGTTTGAACTGAACCAGTCCGGGTTGGTGGCTTATTCTCACGGAGAATATTATGGCCTTGGTGAACGCGTCGGAACCTTCGGTTATTCAGTCAGAAAGAAAAAGGATACATGCGGAAGAAAAAGAAGAAAAAATTATTCGGGAAAAAATTCAAACTAAATTATGCTGGATGGGCGGTTGCCTGTTGTCTGATGATGCTGATGGTCATTCCGATTCAGGGTGACAGTGTCAGTTCCTCCATTACCTACAATGAGGTGCTGCTGAACGGTGAAGTCATTGGTGCAGTAGCAGACCCGGAGGTAGTGAATCAGGCATTCTTAAATGCAAGAGCCAGAATTGCCAGAGAGACCGAAGGACTGGTACTTGGAAATGTGGAGTGCAGTTTTCAGAAAGTACCGAGACTCTTTGGAACGACACTGGAACAGTCAGAACTGGAAGATGTGATCTCTGACCTTTTAAAAGAGCAGGTGAAAGCCGCAAAGCAGAAATATTATCTGGTAAAAGTGAATGAATTTACAGTTTATCTGTATGGAATAGATGAAGTAAAGGCACTTTTGGAGGCGGCTCTAAAACCCTATGATCCGGATGGGCTTTTTGAGGTAAATGTAATCTCCGATACCAGCCGCGAACTGAATGTGTTTACCGTAGAAGTAACACCCAAAGAAGAACTGGCGGAGGGAGATGGCCTGAAAGCACTGAATTTTTCAGAAAAAGTGGAGATCTCAGAAGCATATGTAGATGCGGACCGGGTATCGAAGATTTCAGAGGCCATCGAAGCGGTGACCAAGGAAACGGAGAAAAACCAGACTTATGAGGTACAGCCGGGAGACACTCTGTCTGTCATTGCCAACAGCCGCGGTTATTATGTGGATGAGGTGCTGGCATTGAACCCGGGTCTTACGAGGGATGCGACGCTGCATCTGGGTGACGAGATCGTCATCAGTGTGCCGGAACCGGAGCTTTCTGTTCTGACTACAGAACAGTCTACCTATGAAGAGGATTATGATGCGGAGACGCAGTACATAGAGAATGACAGCTGGTACACCACCCAGCAGGTGGTTCGGCAGGAGGCAGTTCCGGGTCATCATGAGGTAACGGTGCTTACCACATCAAGGAACGGCACGGAGACCGGCCGGGAGATGGTGTCAGAGAATGTTATTACGGAACCGGTACCGGAGATTATCGAGAAAGGAACCCAGACGCCTCCGACGTACATCAAACCGATCACCGGCGGAACCCTGACTTCTACATTTAAATGGCGTTGGGGACGTATGCACAAGGGTATCGACTGGGCAGTACCGAAGGGAACGGCAGTCAGAGCGTCCTGCGGCGGTACCGTCGTCAGCGCAGGCTGGTCCGGAGGGTATGGAAACTGTATCACTATCCGTCATCCGGACGGCAAACAGACCCGCTACGGTCATCTGAGCAAGATTCTGGTATCTGCCGGGCAAAAAGTTGACCAGGGTCAGAAAATCGCCCTGAGCGGCAATACGGGCCGCAGTACGGGTCCCCATGTCCATTTCGAGATTCTCGTAAATGGAACCCAGGTCAACCCGTTAAAATACTTACAGTAAATGACGACACTGACCGGGAAAGAAATCTTCCCGGCCGGTGTTTTTTGTTTCGCACTTGACAAATATTCCATTCCCTGTTATTCTTTGCAGGAAATAGTTTGATAATCAAAATAAATGAGAGGCATAGAATGAATGCAAAAATAATGGGAACCGGCTATGAACTGCCGGCATTCAGGGCAGATAATGATTATCTTGCCACGCTGGTAGATACCAGTGATGAATGGATCAGAGAAAGAACCGGAATCTGTGCCAGACATCTGGCAAAAGAAGAGACTACGACTTCCATGGCAGCAAAAGCAGCCAGAAAAGCTCTTCAGAAAGCAGGTGTGGATGCATCCGAGGTAGAGCTTGTCATTGTGGCCACGATTACCGGAGATACGGATACACCGAGTACGGCCTGCAAAGTACAGGCACAGATTGGCGCAGACCATGCGGTGGCATTTGATATGAATGCGGCATGCTCCGGCTTTCTGTACGGGCTTCATGTGGCAGATGCATTTTTCAAGAGCGGTATTTATAAAAATGCACTGGTCATCGGGGCGGAGAGCCTGTCGAAGATTGTGGACTGGACAGACCGAGGAACCTGCGTGCTTTTTGGAGACGGGGCAGGTGCTGCATTTCTGACGGCATCGGAAGAAGGCGGAATCCTTTCTCAGTCTGTAGGAAGTAATGGCGAGAAATGGGAAGTGCTTTCCTGCCCGAAGGGCGGATACCTGCAGATGAATGGACAGGAAGTCTTTAAGTTTGCAGTAAGGACCGTTCCACTGTGCGTGGAAGATGCCCTGGAAAAAGCGGGTATGAAGGCAGATGATGTAGATCTGTTTTTGCTGCATCAGGCAAATGTGAGAATCCTTCAGTCTGTAGCGAAGCGATTAAAGCAGCCGGAAGAGAAATTCCCCATGAACATGAATGAATGCGGCAATACATCCGCAGCCAGTCTGCCGATTCTGATGGCGCAGCTTGATGAACAGGGAAGATTTCACAGAGGAAACAAAGTGGTACTGTCCGGATTCGGTGCAGGACTGACCTGGGGTGCATGTGTCATCGAGTGGTAAAAAATCCCCTTGACAAACAGGCACGACGCAGATATACTTTGAATGTCAAAGTAATTAAGGCAGATACAAAAATATCCAGCCCAGGTGGGGACAATGAATGGATAATAAAAGGAGAAGAAACACCATGTTAGAAAAAATTAAAGAGATGATCGCAGAGCAGTTAAACGTAGACGCAGCAGAGATTACTGAGGCTACTTCTTTCAAAGATGATCTGGGAGCTGATTCCCTGGACCTGTTTGAGCTGGTAATGGCTCTGGAAGAGGAGTACGGTGTTGAGATCCCGTCTGAGGATCTTGAGAAAATCACAACCGTAGGCGCTGTTATGGATTATCTGAAATCCAAAGGCGTAGAAGCATAAGCAAAGAGGCGAGCGAAGTATGAAGACGAGAGTTACAGAACTTTTAGGAGTGGAGAAACCGATTATTCAGGGCGGTATGGCCTGGGTGGCAGAGTCTCATCTGGCAGCAGCGGTCTCCAATGCAGGCGGCTTCGGAATCATCGGTGCAGCTAATGCACCGGCAGAGGTAGTTCGGAATTATATTAGGGAAGCAAAAGAGATGACAGATAAGCCTTTCGGTGTGAACATCATGCTCATGAGCCCCTATGCGGCAGATATTGCCCAGGTAGTGGTAGAGGAAAAGGTTTCAGCCGTTACTACTGGTGCAGGAAGCCCGGAGCAATATATGGAACAGTGGAAAGCTGCCAATATCAAAGTCATCCCGGTTGTCGCTTCCGTAGCTCTCGCAAAACGTATGGAGCGCTGCGGTGCAGATGCGGTGGTTGCAGAGGGTACCGAGTCAGGCGGACATATCGGACAGGCAACGACTATGACGCTGGTTCCTCAGGTGGTTGATGCGGTTTCCGTGCCGGTCATTGCAGCAGGCGGTATCGCAGATGGCCGGGGAATGGCAGCAGCTTTTATGCTGGGTGCGGAAGCAGTACAGATCGGAACCCGCTTCTGCGTAGCTGATGAATGTCAGATCCATGAGAATTACAAACAGCGTATCCTGAAAGCCAAAGACATTGATTCCGAGGTGACGGGAAGAAGCCACGGACATCCGGTGCGGGGCTTAAGAAACAAGATGACCCGTGAATACCTGAAGCTGGAAGCAGAGGGAGCATCCTTTGAACAGCTGGAAAATCTGACTCTGGGAGGCCTTCGCAAGGCAGTTGTGGAAGGTGATGTGGATAATGGTTCCGTACTGGCAGGACAGATTGCAGGTATGATCACGAAACGCCAGAGTTGTCAGGAGATCGTGGATGAGATTCTGACTCAGGCAGAGAAATTGTTAAAAGTAAATTAATCTGCGGCAGGCAGATTTGTGAAAACAGAGCCGCTGGAACATTTCCGTGGTTCTGTTTTTTTAAATATATACTTTGAAATTCAAACTATATAAAGGAGAATACAATGTCTAAAATTGCATTTATGTTCCCGGGGCAGGGAGCCCAGTACACGGGAATGGCAAAAGATTTTTATGATACATTTCCGGTGAGCCGTAAAGTATTTGAGGATGCTTCGGAGGCATCAGGCCTGGACATTCCGGCACTTTGCTTTGAGGAAGACGAGCGTCTGAATCAGACAGAATACACCCAGATCTGCATGCTCACCGCAGAGGCAGCGATTTTAAAAGCGGTTGAGGAACAGGGAGTGACCTCTTCTGTCAATGCCGGATTGAGCCTTGGTGAGTATGGTGCGCTGATTGCGTCTGGAGTTATGAGTGAAAAAGATGCATTTTCCGTAGTCCGTAAGAGAGGTATTTACATGCAGGAAGCGGTTCCCACCGGTGGAGCCATGACGGCAGTGCTGGGACTTGACGCAGCTGTCATTGAAGAGGTATGTGAGAAGACAGAAGGTATCGTCTCTATTGCAAATTACAACTGTCCGGGACAGATCGTTATCACAGGAGAAGAGGCAGCGGTAGCCCGTGCGGCAGAAAGCCTGAAAGAAGCAGGTGCCAAGAGAACGGTTGCGTTGAAAGTCAGCGGACCGTTCCACTCCAAAATGCTGACCGGAGCAGGTGAGAAACTTGGCGAAGCGCTGAAAGAGGTAGAGCTTCATGCGTTCTCTACACCGTATATTACCAATGTGACCGCAGATTATGTGACCTCCCCCGCAGGAGTAAAAGAACTTCTTCGTCTGCAGGTATCCTCCAGCGTTCGGTGGCAGCAGTCAGTAGAACGGATGATTGCAGATGGTGTGGATACTTTTGTGGAGATCGGACCTGGCAAGACTTTATCCGGATTTATGAGAAAGATCGACCGTAGTGCGAAGACCCTGAACATTGAAAATATGGCTGATTTTGAGAAAGCCATGGCAGAGCTGAAAGGAGAGTAAGCATGCTGGAAGGAAAGATTGCTCTGGTAACCGGAGCTGCAAAAGGAATTGGAAGAGCCATTGCACTGGCACTGGCTGCAGATGGAGCGACTGTGATTGTAAATTACAATGGCTCTGCACAGAAGGCAGAGGCTGTGGTAGACGAGATTAAAGCGCTGGGAAAAGACAGTGAGGCTTATCAGTGTAATGTGGCAAATACCGCAGACGTGGATGCCATGATCAAGGATGTGATCAAACGATATGGAAGTCTTGACATCCTGGTGAATAACGCAGGTATTACCCGCGACAATCTGATTATGAAAATGTCAGAGGAAGATTTTGATGCGGTCATTGATGCGAACTTAAAGGGATGCTTTAACACGATTAAGGCAGTAAGCCGTCAGATGCTCAAGCAGCGTGCAGGACGAATCATCAATATTACCTCCGTATCCGGTATTCTTGGAAATGCAGGCCAGGCAAATTATGCAGCATCCAAGGCGGGCATCATCGGTCTTACCAAGACCATGGCAAGAGAGCTGGCAAGCCGCGGTATCACGGTCAATGGCATTGCGCCGGGCTTCGTGGATACGGAGATGACCCAGGTGCTCTCTGATGAGGTAAAAGAGGCAGCGACGAAGCAGATTCCGCTGGGACGTTTTGGAAAGCCGGAAGATATTGCCAATATGGCAGCTTATTTGGCATCTGAAAAGGCAGCATATATTACAGGACAGATTATCAGTGTAGACGGAGGTATGGCGATCTGATGAGAAGAGTAGTAGTAACCGGTATGGGAGCCATCACTCCCATGGGATTGAATGTAAAAGAGTATTTTGATAACATTAAAGCAGGAAATCATGGATTTACCACCATTTCCAAATTTGACGCTTCTGAGTATAAAGCTCATGTGGCAGCAGAAGTCAAAGGATTTGTTGCAAAAGAATACATGGATTTTAAGGCAGCAAAGAGAATGGAGCCGTTTTCCCAATATGCAGTGGCAGCAGCAAAAGAGGCCATGGAACAGGCAGGACTTGATATGAGCAAAGAAGACCCATATCGTGTAGGATGCTCTATCGGTTCCGGTATCGGAAGTCTTCAGGTAGTGGAAAAAGAGTATACCAAACTGGTAGAAAAAGGACCGAACCGTGTGAATCCGTTGATGGTGCCCATGATGATTTCCAATATGGCAGCAGGAAATGTTTCCATCGCTTATGGCCTGAAAGGTAAGAGTCTTAACGTAGTAACGGCTTGTGCAACAGGAACGCATTCTATTGGTGAGGCTTACAGAAGCATTCAGACCGGTGATGCAGACGTGATGCTGGCAGGCGGAACCGAGAGCTGCATCTGCCCTATCGGTGTAGCTGGATTCGCAGCACTGACTGCTCTGTCCGGAAGTGAGGATCCGGAGCGTTGCTCCATTCCCTTTGACAAAGACCGCGATGGATTTGTCATGGGTGAGGGCGCTGGTGTGGTTATTCTGGAGGATCTGGAACATGCAAAGGCAAGAGGAGCACACATTCTGGCAGAGGTAGTCGGATATGGTGCTACCAGTGATGCTTACCACATTACTTCTCCAGCAGAGGACGGAATGGGAGCTGCTACCGCAATGAAATGGGCAGTCGAGGAATCCGGTGCCGCTATGGAAGATATTATGTACATCAATGCACATGGAACCAGTACCCATCACAATGACCTTTTCGAGACCCGTGCCATCAAGCTGGCCTTCGGCGAGCACGCAAAAGAGATGAAGATCAACTCTACCAAATCTATGATCGGACATCTTCTGGGTGCAGCAGGTGCGGTTGAGTTCATCACCTGCGTGAAAGAGATGGAAGAAAGCTTTGTCCATGTAACCAGAGGTTTGGAACATCCGGACGAGGAACTGGATCTTGATTATGTACAGGGTCACGGTGTGGAGATGGATCTGGAGTATGCATTGTCCAACTCTCTTGGATTTGGCGGACACAATGCAAGTATTCTGATTAAGAAATACGCGGAGTAAGAAAAAAGCGGCGAAGCGGCTCCGGACAGAAAGGAAGTATACATATGGTAATGGATATTAAAGAAATCATGGAAATTATTCCTCATCGGCAGCCGTTTCTGCTGATCGACCGGATCGAGGAACTTGAACCGGGAAAAAGAGCGGTAGGCAAGAAATGTGTGACTTATAATGAGCCGTTCTTTAACGGACATTTTCCCCAGGAGCCGGTTATGCCAGGCGTCCTGATTCTGGAAGCTCTGGCCCAGACCGGTGCAGTGGCAATCTTAAGCCAGCCGGAAAATAAAGGAAAGACCGTTTACTTCGGTGGAATCGATAAAGCGAAATTCAAACGGAAAGTCGTTCCGGGAGATGTTCTGACACTGGAACTGGAAATTGTGAAACAGAAAGGTCCCATCGGTGTGGGTACCGCAAAGGCGACTGTGGATGGAAAACTGGCTGCGTGTGCAGAGATGACATTTGCGGTAGGCTAAAAAAAGGAGGCAATGTGCCTCCTTTTTTATACCTGCAATTGATCATAAATCTCCATAATTTCGTCTTTGGTAGCCAGTAGTTCAGAAAAGGCACTGGCGCTGCCTGCGGCAAGAGCCATGCGGAAGGCATGTGCATAATCATGCTGTTCCAGCCAGCCGGTGAGAAAGCCTGCGACCATGGAATCACCGGCACCGACAGCGTTGACCAGTCGGCCCTTTACGGCGTCAGAAGTATAGACTTCGCCATTTTCTGCTACGAGAGCGGCACCTTTTCCGCCCATAGAAACCAGAACGTTTCGTGCTCCCTGTTTCTGCAGTTCTTTCGCATAGGGGATGACTTCTTCATGGGTATTGAATTCCAGGCAGAAAAGCTCTCCCAGTTCATGATTATTCGGTTTGATCAGGAAGGGATGATATTTCAGCACATTGGTGAGCAGATTTTTTGTAGCATCCACCACAGTGAGAATTTTTCGATCCTGCAGCCGTGCCAGAACATCTTCATAAGTGGATGCAGGCATGGAAGAGGGAATGCTTCCGGCCAACACCAGGATATCTCCAGCTTTCAGCTGATCCAGTTTCTTCATAAGTGCTTCCAAGTGAGCATGCTCAATGACTGGTCCTTGTCCATTGATCTCTGTTCCGTCATAGTTTTTTAACTTCAGGTTAATGCGGGAACATCCATTTTCCAATTTGATAAAATCACTTTTAAATCCAATATTTTCAATCCGGCGGAGAATTTCATCTCCGACAAAACCAGCTGTAAATCCGAGGGCGGTGCTGTCCATGCCGAGATTTTTCAGAACCGTGGATACGTTGAGTCCCTTTCCACCTGGGAGCATCAGTTCCGTGTCCGTTCGGTTGGTATTCCAAAGTTTAAAGTCTTTTACTGATACGATATAATCAAGAGAGGGATTGAATGTCACAGTATAAATCATGATGTCGACCTCCGCTAAAATTTTCTCAAACAGAGAAATTATATCATGAATAGGAAGGAAAAGGGATATATTTAGAAAAATTTCAGAAAAAAGTCTTGTCTTGAGCGCAGATTTATTTCCTGATATAATTATCTCGGAAAGCAAAACACGAAGGTGTAAAGGAGGTAACAACATGTTTGGATTTGAGTATTATTCACCTACAAAAGTTATTTTTGGAAAAGGCACGGAAAATCAGGCAGGGGAACTGGTAAAGGCATATGGGGCAAAAAAAGTACTGATCCACTATGGCGGCAAAAGTGCTGTGAAATCAGGTCTGATTGACAGGGTGAAAGCGTCTCTTGACGCAGCAGGAGTGGCTCATGTAGAGTTGGGCGGCGTCGTGCCGAATCCGCATCTGTCCAAAGTGCGGGAAGGAATTGCACTTGGTAAGAAAGAGGGCATTGATTTTATTCTTGCAGTTGGAGGTGGTTCCACAATTGATTCTTCAAAAGCAATTTCCTACGGACTCGCAGAGCCGGAAAAAGATGTATGGGAACTGTTTGAAAAGAAACGCAATGCACAGAAATTCCTGCCCATTGCATCTGTCCTGACGATTGCGGCAGCCGGCAGTGAGACCAGCAACAGCTGTGTTATTACTAATGAAGAAACCAAGGAGAAACGTTCTTACAATGATGATATTGCGCGTCCGAAGTTTGCCATTATGAATCCGGAATTGACGATGACTCTGCCGGATTATCAGACGGAATCCGGATGCACGGATATTATGATGCATACTATGGAGAGATATTTCACGCAGGGTGGAAATATGGAGATTACGGATGAAATCGCAGAAGGACTTCTCCGCACCGTTATGAAATATGCAAAAATTCTCCATCATGATCCGACGAATTATGAGGCACGGGCAGAGATTATGTGGTCAGGAAGTCTGGCGCATAACGGACTGACCGGCTGTGGAAATGACGGCGGAGACTTTGCATCCCATATGCTGGAGCATGAGATGGGCGGCATGTTCGATGTGACTCATGGTGCCGGTCTTGCGGCAATCTGGCCGAGCTGGGCAAGATATGTTTATAAAAATTGTCTGCCGAGATTTGTACGCTATGCGACTCATGTCATGGGAGTTACACCAGGGGAGACCGATGAGAAGACGGCACTGAAAGGAATTGAGGCAATGGAAGATTTCTATCATGAGATCGGAATGCCGGTAAACTTTAAGGAACTTGGTATCGCACCGACAGATGAGCAGATAAAAGAGATGGCAGATTCCTGCGCAAGAGCATCCGGAGGCCATAAAGGTTCTGCAAAGGATCTGTATCCGGAAGATATGATTGCGATCTATCGCATGGCCAATCAGGAATAGCAGATGAACATAAAAAGAGGGAGCCTTGCGGCTCCCTCTTCAGTAGTTCTTTATCCTTCAATAGAAACATATTTCTTCTGCTCAACAGCAGGTTTTGCTTCTTTCTTCGGAACGAAGAGTTTCAGGATACCATGTTTAAATTCAGCCTTGATATCCTCTTCGGTAACATCCTCTCCAACATAGAAGCTACGCTGGCAGGAACCGGTGTAACGCTCGCGGCGGATGTATTTACCGGATTTCTTGTCCTTCTCATCTTCATCCAGACCTTTGGCTGCACTTATGGTCATGTAACCATTGTTCAGTTCAATCTGAATTTCGTCTTTCTTGAATCCCGGAAGATCCATCTCCAGAGTATAACCATCATCGTGTTCCTGAATATCGGTCTTCATCAGATTAGCTGCATGGTGACCATAGAGTTTTTTCTCAGCTTTGGTATCATCATAGAACGGAAAATCAAAGAAATCATCAAATAAGTTTGTATTAAAAATGCTCGGCATCAACATAAGTCATCTCTCCTTAAAAATAAAAATTATATTCAAAATGTTCAAAGTTACTTCCCGGCGGTTTCCCGCCGGGGGAATCAGTTATCCTTCAATGGAAACATATTTCTTCTGCTCAACAGCAGGTTTTGCTTCTTTTTTCGGAACGAAGAGTTTCAGAATACCATGCTTAAATTCAGCTTTGATATCCTCTTCGGTAACATCCTCACCAACATAGAAGCTACGCTGGCAGGAACCGGTGTAACGCTCGCGGCGGATGTATTTACCGGATTTCTTGTCCTTCTCATCTTCATCCAGACCTTTGGCTGCACTGATGGTCATGTAACCATTGTTCAGTTCAATCTGAATTTCCTCTTTCTTGAATCCCGGAAGATCCATCTCCAGAGTGTAGCCATCCTCATGTTCCTGAATATCGGTCTTCATCAGATTAGCTGCATGGTGACCGTAAAGCTTTTTCTCAGCTCTGTCATCGTAAAGCGGAAAATCAAAGAAATCATCAAATACGTTATCATTAAAAATACTAGGCATCAACATAAGTCATTTCTCCTTTCAGTGAACCTCATATTTATTGTCATTTTTTGGAACTCCGTACCAGGAACTCTTCTTTTTGTTCCCCTTCCTTTGTTCTATATGTAATATAGCACGCATTATTAGCACTGTCAAGAGGTGAGTGCTAATTTTTTGTGAACTTTTTGTGAACTCTTAAAATAGATTTCACGTTGCAGAAAAAGAGAATATTCGATATGCTGTAAAGAAAAGGAGGTGCGAAAAAATGGCAAAGATTGATCACGCAGGACTTCTTACAGAATCCTATGAAGATGCGCAGCGTTTTTTCGAAGAAGTATTCGGAATGAGAAAATGGAGAGAGGACGGCGAAAAACCGGCCCGCAGATGCTGGTATATGGAAGGAATCCAGTTAAATGAGACTGCTGAGAAGATTGATACAGAAGCACAGAACGGATATGGTCACATTTCCATCGCAGTGGAATCCGTTTCAGAAACGATGGAGAAGCTTACTGGATACCCAGTAAAAGTGATGAATGATCACTGGTTCCAGCTTCCCAACGGCACAAAAATTGAGCTGAAGCCTCTGGATAAGTGGAAAGTGAACAGCTGAGAAAGAAAAGAGAACCGCAGGTTCGTGGATGAAATAACCATGAACCTGCGGTTTTTTATGCTTCTTCGTATCCAAGATGAAGGGAGATTTCGTTAGTAGCGGCACGGAGCAGTGGAGCGATTTCTGAATGAATTCGTTCCTGTGTCATTTTATCGGAATCTCCGAAGACACTCAGTCCGGCAATAATGGAACCGGAGTAGGTGTATAGCGGCATGGAAACGCAGATCAGACCCAATTCACATTCCTGATTATCAATGCCCATTTTGGTTTCCCGGACTTTTTTCAGCTCGGCGAGAAAATCATCCTGAGAAGTAATGGTATAGTCCGTGAATTTGGGAAGTCCCCGGAGCACCAGATAGTCGGAAAGCTGGGATGGGGTTTTCTGGGAGAGGAGCAGCTTGCCGGATCCGGTAGCATGCATGGGTGCCCGTTTTCCAATTCGCTGGAAGGTATGCTGAAATGATGGGGAAGCATCCACACAGTCCAGATAGACACAATCATGATCCTGTTCAATAACCAGACAGACACCAAGGTTTAGCTTATTTACAAGTTCGGTAATATACGGTGCAGTAATACTGCGTAGTCCAAGATTAGAATTTAAATGTTCGCTCAGTCCGCAGATCTTCCAGGTCAATGCATAACGGGAAGTTGATTCTTCCTGATATACATAATTAGAACTTTGAAGTGCGTTTAAATAGCGAAGCACCGTTGACTGGGACATATTTACCTGTGCACTGAGATCCTGAAGCCGGACAGGCAGGCGTTCTTTTGCTAAAGCTTCCATAATTTGAAGCAGTTTATCAGAGGACTGGTTGGAATTTTTCTCATTGCCTCCATTAGAAGTTGTTCTCATAGTATTACCTTTCTGATTCGATCTTACTTATTATAATACTATGAAAATGGCAAAAAAATCAATAGAAAACTAAAATACAAAATCAGAGTTCAAATAATGAAATTAAATTTAGAAAATAGAAAAATAATATTGACTTTGAAAACAGAAAGTGATATATATAAATTACATTCGAAATTGAAACACGCAAAATGAAATAATGGCTTGCAAAATTGGAGGAGAAATCATGGGTGTAGAAAGAAAAAAATATTGTGTAAACGGAGAGTGGAAAGAGTCTAAGACAACGAAATGGATGGAAGTAACCAACTCCAGTACTGGTGAAGTGATGGCAGAAGTTCCGTGCTGTACTGCAGAGGAAGTAGAAGAGGCAATCGCTTCTGCACAGGCTGCTTTCCCGGAGTGGTCTCAGAAATCTTTAAGTGCAAGAACACAGATGATGTTTAAATGGAGAAATGTACTGGTAGAGCATCTGGATGAACTGACACTTCTCTGCTCCAAAGAGCTTGGAAAAACTCTTGGAGAGGCCAGAGGTGATGTGCTGAAGGCTATTGAGCCGACAGAGCATGCATGCAGCCTTCCGACTCTGGTACAGGGAGATGCATCCCTTCAGGTAACTACCGGATTTGATACTGCAACCTACCGTATGCCGCTCGGCGTTGTAGCAGGCATCGTTCCGTTTAACTTCCCGGCTATGATTCCGTGGGGCTGGATGGTTCCGCTGGCAATTGCTACCGGTAACACGGTAGTATTAAAAGCAGCAAGCCAGACTCCGCTGACTTCCATGAGAATTCTGGAACTCTTCTATGAGGAAGCAGGATTCCCGAAAGGTGTTGTAAACCTGGTAACCTGCAGCCGTCAGGAAGCTGAGATTTTCATGACCGATCCTCGTGTAAAGGCTGTTACTTTCGTAGGAACAACCGGTGTTGGTAAATATATTTACTCTAAAGCAGCAGCAAACGGAAAACGTGTACAGGCACAGTGTGAGGCAAAGAACCATGCACTGGTTCTGGAAGATGCTGATCTGGAGAGTGCAACCAATGCAATCATCAACTCCACTTACGGATGCGCAGGAATGCGCTGCATGGCTCTGCCGGTTATCGTGGTACAGGAGAGCATTGCAGATAAATTCGTCGCACTGCTGAAGAAGAAAGCAGAAGCTATGAAAGTGGGATGCTCCTATGACCCGGAGACCAAACTTGGTCCGGTGGTATCAAAGGCACATCAGCAGAAAGTATGTGAGTGGATTCAGAAAGGTGTAGACGAAGGTGCTACGCTGGTACTGGATGGAAGAAATGTGAAAGTAGACGAGCCGTATCAGAATGGATTCTTCGTAGGACCGACCATTCTTGATAACGTAAAACCGGGCATGACCGTAGG
This sequence comes from Clostridiaceae bacterium Marseille-Q4143, assembly GCA_018228645.1. Lineage (GTDB taxonomy): Bacteria > Bacillota > Clostridia > Lachnospirales > Lachnospiraceae > Hominiventricola > Hominiventricola filiformis. Next base: position 820,759 of record CP073693.1, on the reverse strand, counting down.
TGACAGAGAGATCTTCGGACCGGTAACGCTGATTAAGAGAGTGAAAGATTTTGACGAAGGACTTGCTCTGATGAACGCAAATCCGTTTGCAAATGGTTCCGTAATCTTCACCCAGAACGGATATTATGCAAGAAAATTTGAGTTTTTGACCGATGGCGGTATGGTTGGTATCAACGTAGGTATTCCGGTTCCGACTGCATATTTCCCGTTCTCCGGAAACAAAGAATCCTTCTTCGGTGATCTGCATGTACTTGGAAAAGATGGTGTGAGATTCTACACTCGTGCAAAGACCGTTACAAAACACTGGTACGATGAGACTTCCCATAAGAAAGCAATGGATACTTGGGAAGGAACAGTTGAAAGATAAAAAGTCTGTAAACTTACATTCCTATATCACCTCAGGGCCTGCTACAGATAGTAGCAGGCTCTGCTGCATTTATCGGAAAAAAGCGTGTGGCGCAGGGTGTCCTGAAATTCTTCTTCGGAAGTGCTCTGCTCCAGCAAGGTAAGTGCCCGCCGAAGCATGCGGATATCCTGTTCCATATAGTCGGTGTAATTGCCGCGGCCCACCAGTTTCAGGTGAGTAATGCCGATTTCCCGAAGGCAGTAAAGAGCACAGAGTCCACATCCGGTAGCACCGCAGAGATAGCCATCCGGAAGATCGGGGGTATGTGGCAAGCTTGTTTGCGGCGAAGCAGCAGGTGGTGACGGGTGAAACTGTCTGAGAGATGAGTCACCACAAGATTCCCTTAAAGGCTCCAGCCAGTAGGAAACCCGGCACAGGTGTCCAAGTTCATCACAGTGGAAGGAATTGCAGAAAGCGCCGGCGAATTGGCACATTTCATTAAGGATGAATGCCTCAAATTCTGTTCTGGACCGCAGACCGCCATGGGATTTTTCTGCGTCGATGACTGCTTTCATATCGTCAAAGTTGTTCTTTCGATGAAAAATTACTCTTTTTAAAGAAAACTGCTGGAAAAAATCGACCATACGGCTGTTGACTTCCCCGGTTTCGCCGCTTAAATGAATCTCACAGTCAATGTTATGTTCCCGAAGATACAGAATGAGCGCCGGGTCGGCAATAATATAACTCTGAAATCCAAGGCACATACAGGCTTTCATGATCTTAGCGATCTCAGGATACTGTTCCGGCAGATAGAAAAGAGAGTTGAAGGTCAGATGAACCGGACGCTGATAGTCCCGTATCATGGATGACAGGATTTCCAGCTCGGAGAAAGCACCCAGCTGTACATTGGAGCAGAGTACTTCCCTCCTGTTAAGAGGCATCATTGTGTCGTATTTCTGCGTCCAGGAATAAGGAACATACCCGCAGAAGAATTCATCGGCACCCGCTTCGCTAAAACGAATATATTCATCGACAGATCCAAGTCCAACAGTCAGTTTCATAAAGATTCTCCATTAAAATAAAATTACAGAAGATTGACAACCAGACGGTCAACGCCTTCTCGTAGCCATCCACCAAGCAGTTCCGGCGACCGTAGAATCCCGGTATCCAGTGCAAACAGGGAATTATATCGTCCGAGCATGTGAAGGTGAGCCGGATAGAGAAAGGCATATTCCTTGCACCAGTGGGGGCAGTCCTTTGGGAGTGTCTGTGCGCCGCGACTGCCTCTTTTGCAGCGGGCATAGAGTGGACAGTACTGGGAGGTGTTGGTCTGGTAAAAGGGCAGATGAAGGCTGTGCTTTCCCTCCGGTAGTTCTGGAAGATAACCACAGGATTCCTCTTCATACCGTGTGATCCTGCAGGTTTCGGCAAGAAAATTTCGATAAAAATCTGCATTTATGCTGTTTTCGGAGAGGGCGGAAAGTTCCCCTTTCTTATAAGAAAGACGTGGATCTTTCCGGCGTTTGTTGATAAGTACTCCAAGAATAGGGTGCAGATGTGGAAAGTCTATCAGAAGGTCTGCCATAGCCCAGTCATTGACGACAATTTCCACGGTCGTCTGGTGTTTCTGGCACCAGAAATTTAATGTTTCGAGCAGCTGCTGAATTGGTTTCAGCATAAACTCCCGAAGATAAGAAAAGGAAAGGGTCACTGCCAATCCATCTGCCCAGGCCTTGTCCATAAGCGCAAACAGGAGATCCTCTTCCGGGAACAGCAGATGACAGAACTGATTTCCAATATAAAGGCGAGTCAGCTGCAGCCGGGACAATGGATGCCAGGACAGATGGTTAGATGCCCAATATTGGGAGAGCCAGTCTGAAAAATTCATATTCAGATAAGAAGTATAAAGTTCCGGACGGTCCAGTTCGATCGCCAGTTCCGGAGTATTTGTATTCAGAAATGAAAAATCCGGCAGATTATCCGGTTCCTGAAACCATGCCTGTTTTTGAGCAGCGAAGGTTTCGAAGTGTATGTTCTCCTGTTCCGCCGGATATCCGGTGAGCGCCATGGAAAGCTCGCTGTCGCCTTCGGTCAACTTCAGGTTGACATAAGATCCATACCAACCCAACAATGCATTTACAGCAGAGCGATAGACGGGATCTTTTGTGAGTACAGTATATTCATAAAAATAATCATATCGCTGCTCGAAGGAAAAGGAGGTGACAGAAAGGGATACTTCTTGATAGGAAGAAAGTTCCATCTGCCAGAAAGCAAGGCGGATATTCACCGGGGCGGAACATGGTTTTGCGGTACGAAACCGGAACCCTGTTTCAGAAAATTCTGTAATGCGTATCTCTTTTTTATTTACAAATGCGCTGAGGAGTCCAAAAGGAATCATGGGAACTCCAAAAAGTTCCGGCGGTATAAGGGTCATGAGATTACTCCTGTATTAGATGTTTCCGGATCAGAAGATCCCGGTGATGAAGATTTCCAGTCCAATGAAAACCAGAATCACACCGCCGAAAACAGTTGCTCTGTCTGCAAATCGGGTTCCAAATTTTTTGCCGATGATCAGACCGGAATAGCTGATACAAAAGGTAGTGGCAGCAACGATCAGGGAACAGACGAAAGCCATGACAAAACCATAATCAGCAATGGTAAATCCGACAGATAACGCATCGATGGAAGTGGCAATTCCCTGCATCAGAAGGCCGGCAGCTCCAAGGCGGACCACTTCTTCTGCTTCCTCCTCACCGTACAGTCCTTCCCATACCATCTTACCGCCGATATAAAGCAGCAGGAAGAGGGCAATCCATGGAATGAATTTTTCAAATGCCTTGAAGTACTCTACGATCGTGTGAACACAGAACCAGCCGGCCATAGGCATAAATGCCTGGAAAAATCCGAAGGTACCTGCAATAATACACATTTTTTTCACCCGCATGTGAGGTTCATTGAGTCCATTGGAAAGAGATACGGAAAAGGCATCCATGGCCAGTCCCACACCAAGCAATATGCTGTTAAAGAAAAATAATAGATTCCATTCCACTTTCGACTTCCTCCTGCGTAAGCATTAAAAAACCCAAGTACAGACGAACGACTATACTTGGGTATATGATTCCAAAATGAACAAACTCCATGCTCTTCATGGGATTTTTATTGATGATAGTTTATCATTAGAAAAATGATCTGTCAATGTGGAATCCCATGATTTACAGGAAAAGGAAAGTTGTGTAAGATAAAAGAAGAAATCAGGTGGATGACGGAGGAAAAAAGATGACTTCCAATTATGAAAAACAGGTAGATATCGGCAGACAGTATTTCCTGAAATATGATCCGGAAAAACTGGCGGCGAAATTTCACTTATCAATAGATGAGTCTTATTTGTATATCCGGTATCTGGATACGGACTATCGGATTGATCGAAAGACAGCAGCCGTGGAAGGAAAAGTGGAGAATGGCTATGTGGAGTGCCGGGAATATACCATTGTCATGACCATCTATGATATGCTCTGTCACGGAACTGAACAGGAAATCCCGGCGCTTACCGGTGACTGGAAATTGATCGGAAATTTTGCGGCAGCGGGGTCGAGTCCGGATGCCAATCTTTTTGCACAGAAGTATGCAGATGCATTTAATGGAAAAGTGGAAGAATTGAAAGCAGCCTGTAAGATCATGGGAGGCGAGGTGAAAGCTAGGCTTGCCGGTGCGGATGTGACGGCTCAGATCCCGGCATTTTCATTCTTCCCGGTGCTTCTTCAGTTCTGGGAGGGAGATGATGAATTTGCTCCGCAGATCCGGATTCTCTGGGACAGTCAGACTATGAAATTTTTAAATTTTGAGACGACGTATTATCTGCAGGGAGATCTGCTGGACCGGCTGGCAGAGTTGATGGACGTGATACGGCTGGAAAGTGCCAGATAAAAAAGTGCAGGCATTATGCCTGCCTCAGACTGTAGACAAAGCTCCCTCACAGGAAGGAGCTTTGTCTACAGTCTGGAGGCTGGGAATATCCCAGCCTGCTTTGGCTTATTTCGTCCGTTTGCCGTGATAGCTGTTCTTTTTCACAACAACCAGGGATATAACCAATCCTGCCAGAGAAAGTCCCATCAAGGAAATCCACAATCCCAGGTTCGTGGTATCTCCCGTCTTGGGCACATCCGGGCTGCTCGGCTGATTCGGTGTGACAGGAGTTTCCGGTTTGCTCGGTACGTCCGGGGTACCGGGTTTATCATCGCTATCCTTGGTGTTGGTAAAGGCTGCCACAGCGGTTTTACCGTCGCTGATTACACCGGTATCTCCATTTGCCGTTACCGTATAGCCGTCGTTATCGCTTTCAGTGACCGTGTAGTGGATATCCGCAGGCAGCTTGGTGGCTGTGCTGCTTTCGCCGTGCTTGAGGGTGATCACAGCGGTGCCCTTATTAAACGTCATATCACCGTAGGTTCCGCTGATCGAACGATTCAGCGTTACAGTAAAGGTGAATTTCTGTTCGGTATCACCGGCTTTTCCGGTTACGGTTTTGGAAACGGTCAGGTTGCCGTACGGGTCTTCACCGCCGCCGATGCCTCCGCCGCCGGACGGTTGAGTTGGCGTAGACGTATCCTTTTCATATAGCAGTGCGAACGGAGAGAAGGAGTCAACTGCGAACTTAACGAATTTCTGTCCGCCGATTGTAACCGTTTCACATGTCAGTTTCTCCGGAATACGAGTGGTCAAAAGTTCATTCACATCAGCGTCACTGTCGCGGTCGATGCCCTTAAAGTGGATGATATGGAACTCAGAGTTTGACTTTGCATCGCTGGGGACCGGCCAGTACAGGTTCATTTTCTGACCAGCACCCATGGTAACGTAGGTATTGCCGTTTGAGGTATCAACCAGATCGAGATAGCGGAACTGATATGAATACTTGCCTTCGGTGTTGGAGGTTCGATTGATGTACGCACTTAAAAGTGCATCATCCAGACTGTGATCGACCATCAGTTTTACATCGTCAGAGGAAGGTACGCTGATACCGCTGTTATTGATATAATACTGCGTGTCTGTCTGTGCAGTGCTGACAAGCATGATATCCTTTTCCTGCGGATTAACGCTCGGAATCGTGTTGTTCTCGATAGCACGATAAGTCGTATCATTGTTGCCGCGGACCTTCAGCGTGCCAGTGCCCAGCTTGATTGGAAGGGTGAAGGTCTGGCCATCCGCGGTTAAAGTCGCCTTGTATATCTGTTCATCCAGCAGACCCTGATACACGCTGATCTTGTAGTTGCGGAACTGGTCGGTGAGCAGCGCCTGAAAGTTCGATTCAGTCATGACCGAGCCGTCCGCACGGGTGAACTGTACGCGGGGGACGGTCTCCTCGTCGTCGTCGATCTGGCGGAGCTTGTAGATATAGACCCGACGTCCGTTCTCCATAACATGGCTCTTGCTTTCATCGCTGTACAGCTCCAGACTCCAGCTGCGCATTGTACCGTTGTCGTCGACAGGGGTCAGTCGTAGTTTGTCGCTCAAATCAACCGGATTTTCATCTGTACCGCCGAGCCTTGCGTTAATATCGTCCGGCAGAGTGATATAGAAACCGATCTCCGGCAGATCATTCGCAGCAAACTTGCCATCTTGACCGATCACGCCGTGATAGCCGTCACCGCCGACATAAACCGTCAGGTTCATCGGTGCAATTTTAACGGCATACGCTTCATCCGGCTTCCACTGCGCGTAAACCGTCATGTTGCTGGTCACATCGGTCTTAGCGGTAAAGGCATCGCCTGTACCATCAGCCTTGGTGTTCCAGCCCATGAAATCATACCCACTGCGGGTCGGTTCCACCGTCGGCAAAGAGAAGTGATTTACAGCATCGACAACCTTGTCCTGCACCATGATACGAGGGTCGGCCTCGGTATCGCCGCCGTTCTTGTCAAAAACCACGCGGATACCGTTGGCCACCTGCCACATATAATAGTTATCCGTGCCGTCGGCATCAGCCATGCGTTTAAGGAACCAGCCGTCTCCCACGGCATCGGCATTGCCCAGTACAAACACATCCTGCGCGGGGGAATCGGTGTTTTTCTTGGAAAGAATGTAGTTGTCACCCAGTGCAGGTTTTTTCAAAGTCTGCCAATCAGCGGGGTCCACCGTGTTGACCGTGGTGGTGCCGGTGGAAAGGCCGCCGATTTTCAACGGGATATCAGCAGCTGTGTAATTCGTCACGACTGCCGGTAAGCGCAGCTCTGCGTTTGTGCCTGCATAGTTCCCGCCAAACTCAGACGGCTTCATCAACGCCATCATGCCAGAGGAACTCACATCACCAGCAACATGAGTTGAACCGTGACCAATATATTTACCGCTTGTCCCAACTGTCATCGTCCCTGCAACATCTGTATCATAATCTGGCCCGGTAGCGCCTGTAAAAAGCTGTTCCCATGTACCGTTTACGACCACATTGCCAGACAGTTTCATATCGTCTAAATCATCGGTTTTGAGAATACTGCCTTCATCAACTGTCAAACTGCCTGTGAGCCATAAGCCGTTTAATTTCACATCAGAATTGTTGGTCACACGGGTATGCGTAGATGATTGAATAAACGGAATTGTTGCAGTACAGTCGGTCAGCGTAACAGTTACATTCTCCGGGGTTGTGTCATAATTAGAAGTAGAAACCACACCAGTGCGGATTTTCGGACTGCCTGTAATTGTAATCTGAGAGCCTTCATTGATTTGCTCAAAGCTTGTCAGTTGGATGATATGTACATCGCCGCCATCCACATTGATGGCGCATTTACCGGTTACTGTACTTTTATAATTTGCTAAAATATCGCCTTCATCATATTCAGTATCATAGTCGCTGTTTTTCAGCTCCGCATCCACTGCATTGATCGTTACATTACCAGTAACATTAGAGTGATCCGCCCCGGTTATATCTTCCACATGGGAGCCGTGCACGTTGATCGTAATGCTGCCGCCTACATCACCGCGCAGGGCTCCGTAAATGTTTGGCAGATCATCCGAGTCTGGCTCAGTTCCTTTGTCCCAAGCCCATACATTTTCATAGGTGTCGATTACAATGTCGCCGTTGACGGCATAATTGCCCACAGCGCCGGGAAAGGTTGCAAAGCGGTTGCCTGCGCCCACGATGGGCCAGTTGCCGTTCAGCCGCAGAGTCCGGTCCGTGTTCTCGTAGTCCGGCGAACCGGCGATGATATGCAGGTCGCCGCGGATGATGGACGTATCGACGAACTCCTGCGTGCCGCAGATCTCGTTGGCCCGGCCGGAACGAATGTCCAGCGTCACATTGCCCTTCATCTCACAGCCGTAAGTGCCTTCAATTGAAGGAGACGCGGTACTATTTTTGTTGTCATAAATCAGCGTAGCATTGCCGCCAACATAGACATTTGACACACTCGCGCCATCGCCGCTGGTACCATCACCCTTGACGCAGCCGGGGTTCAGATGGTTGCCGCCCATCATTTGAATATCGCCCGTGATTTCCAAATAGGTATCGCCCACAACATTTCCCTGATACGAGCCGCCGATCACATCGTGCAGACCGCTGGAAGAGGACGGGTTGATATAACCGCTTGCCGCAATCACCACATAGGTGCTGGCTACCGTTGTTTGGTAACCGCCGCCGTAGAGCGTTTCGCTCAAATGGATCTGACCGTTTTCAGTGAAAATCGTCCGGTAACCGTTACAGAACAGTCTTCTGCCAATCACATCGACATCATCAAAGGTGCAGTCACCGGTCAGAACACCATAAGAAGGAAAGGAGAGCTTCTTCATTTCTCCCTCGTCGCTTTTCACAGTAATATGCTTGCCATTCGCACCAAAAGATGAAATATATCCGCTTGTAGCGTCGTTGGAAAGCGTTACATCCGCATTCAACACAATGGTCGCTTCGGTATCGGCGCTTGTCGCAATCTGCGTCAGCACGTTGCGGAGTTCAGCTGTAGTAGATACTTTATAGCTTGGCGCGGTGACAGTCGACTGCTCCGCATCCTCCTCTGATTGAGGTAGGATCGTTTGGGTTTCACCGGTGTCAGGTGCTTCAGCATTCGTATCATCCGCCGCAAATGCGGCTGTTGGCAATGATACTTCATAGCTTGGCGCGGTGACAGTCGACTGCTCCGCATTCTCCTCTGATTGAGGTAGGATCGTTTGGGTTTCACCGGTGTCAGGTGCTTCAGCATTCGTATCATCCGCCGCAGATGCGGCTGTTGGCAATGATACTTCATAGCTTGGCGCGGTGACAGTCGACTGCTCCGCATCCTCCTCTGATTGAGGTAGGATCGTTTGGGTTTCACCGGTGTCAGGTGCTTCAGCATTCGTATCATCCGCCGCAAATGCGGCTGTTGGCAATGATGCGAGTAGCATTGCCGCTACTAACAACCCTGATAGGATTCGTTTTTTCATATTGATTTATCCTCCTATTTAACGCTATCAACCAGTCAAAGCACTGATGAACAGCGCATATTAACAAAAAACAAGACGTAAAATGCAGAGAATACCACTTGTGAGGAATTGCGCTACGACGGTGTTTTGAACTGCGATAAATCTCACAATATGAGATTGTATACCACAGAACGCAAACTATGTTATCACAAGTCCCAATCGCCCCATTTGGCGTGCGTGAATAGCCCCGCTCTCTGCCGTATAAATGCGGGTGGTGACAATGCTGGAATGTCCCAAAATGTCAGCGAGGCGGCTCAAATCACGCTCCAGCGAGTAAAAAGTGCGGGCAAACAGGTGGCGCAAGCTATGGGGAAAGACCTTCTCTGGCGCTACCCCAGCACTTTCGCACAGGCCCTTCATATCTCGCCAGATATTTGACCGGTCTAACGGCCTACCCGTCCGGGTGGTGAATACCACCCCGGCGGTCTTTTTTTGTTTTCGCACATAGTTCCGAAGACGCTGACGCAGTTTGTCCGGCAGGAACACCATACGCCGTTTGCCTTTGCTGCTGATCTCGACCCTGCCGTTCTGTACGGACTCAACATAACTGCGTCCTCTCTATCTTGCAACTCACAAATTCCATCATATGCTTTCCTATACTATAATATTACTTACTAATTAAATCAATAGCACTCTGATACATACAGAAAAGAGATTTGGGAAACCGTATAATTTGCTTATCATCAGAAAGGCAGGACCCCGCATGAGCAAAGAAGTTTTCTTCAAAAATCGTAACCGTTTCGTACAGCTTGGGATCGCCATTGCGGCGCTCCGTAAAATGCGTGGTCTGTCACAGGAGAAGCTGGCCGAGAAGGCCGGTGTCAGCCGCTCACTCATCAGCACGATTGAAGCGCCGAACATGGCTCACGGCTTCTCGCTGGATGTGTTCTTCGATATTGCCGATGCGCTGGAAGTCGATCCCGCTGACCTTATCAACGCTTCCGTATTCCCGGACAGGATCATAAAATCGAAATAACTTTTAATGCGTCTCAAACTGAGACGCATTTCAGACTGTAGACAAAGCTCCTTCCTGTGAGGGAGCTTTTCTTGTGTCATGACTGCAAAAATTATGTACTTACAAGCATATAAGAAGTAGTGAAAATGCCGTATTTACGGGACTTTTCACTACTTTTTTGATATGATGAAAGTATCAAAATAAAGGCGGTGTTTCCTATGATGACACAGAATGCAGATAAGAAAAGAGAACAGATTCAGATGTTCTGCATGGATGACCTTGTTCCGCAGGATCATCTGCTGCGCCTGATTGACTAGGCAATCGACTGGAGTTTTATCTATGAACTTGTGATCGATAAATACAGTGCAGACAATGGTCGCCCCAGTATGGATCCGGTCATGCTCATTAAAATTCCATTCATCCAGTATCTGTACGGCATTCGAAGCATGCGCAAGACAGTAAAAGAAATCGAAGTCAATGTCGCATACCGATGGTTCCTCGGTCTGGAAATGATGGACAAGGTTCCCCATTTCTCTACGTTTGGAAAGAATTATACCAGACGCTTTAAGGATACTGATCTTTTTGAACAGATCTTTTCCCGTATCCTGCAGGAATGCTATAAATACAGACTGATCGATCCTTCCGAGGTCTTCGTGGATGCCACCCATGTAAAAGCACGGGCAAACAGCAAAAAGATGCGGAAACGGATTGCAGATGAGGAAGCACTGTTCTTCGAAGAGCAGTTAAAGAAGGAAATCAACGAAGACCGGGAAGCGCATGGGAAAAAGCCTCTGAAAGAAAAGAAGGAAGATCCCAAAGATCCCCCCTCCTGTGGTGGCAGCTCTGATGGAAAAGAAGAAAAAACGGTCAAGGAAAGTACAACGGATCCGGAAAGCGGATGGTTCCGAAAGGGTGAGCATAAAAATGTTTTTGCGTATTCCGTGTAGACAGCCTGTGACAAAAACGGATGGATTCTGGGTTATAGTGTAAATCCCGGCAATCAGCATGACAGCCGGACATTTAAATCCCTGTATGATAAGATAAAAGACATTGGCATTCAGACACTGGTAGCCGATGCAGGATACAAAACACCAGCGATAGCAAAGTTACTTCTGGATGATGGTATCACACCGCTTCTACCGTATAAACGCCCCATGACCAAAGATGGTTTTTTTAAAAAAGCCGAGTATGTGTATGATGAATATTTTGACTGCTATGTATGCCCGAATGATCAGGTGCTGGCTTATCATACGACGAACCGTTCCGGATACCGGGAATACAAGAGCTGCGGAATCGTCTGTGAAGGATGTCTATATCTGAAGCAGTGCACAGAAAGCAGGGATCATGTGAAGGTAGTGACCCGGCATATCTGGGAGCCGTACATGGAAAAGTGTGAGGATATCCGGCATACGATTGGGATGAAGGAAGTGTATGCGCAACGGAAAGAGACCGTAGAGCGCCTCTTCGGAACAGCAAAAGAAAACCACGGATTCCGTTATACACAGATGATAGGAAAAGCCCGGATGGAAATGAAAGTCGGGCTTACGTTTGCCTGCATGAATCTGAAAAAACTGGCAAAGATGATAGCCAGGAAGGGAAAAAGGGGAGCCCAAAAGTGTTTATTATTGATCAAGTACACACTTTTTGAACCGAAAACAAGAAAAACGCTTCTGGAGTGCTGACCAAAAGCGTTTTGTCTACAGTCTGGTGCAGGCATTATGCCTGCATTTTTTGTACCAGTGATTCCGCCAGCTGATAAAATTCTTCTTCCACCTCTTCATGGGGCCGTTCCCGAAAATCGGGTTCAGACGTCAGGGGAACAGGGATCATTTCATGTTCTCCATTTATGAGACTTTTCAGTTCCTGACTGAGCATTTCGTCATCAATCTGATGCCACAAAGCATGTTCTCCCGGTGTCAGATCACCCAGATGAAAGTGGGTCAGAATGGTTTGCATGATCTGCTCTTCAATCTCCAGATAATTGGAGAGGTGTACTTTTACCGGGCGGATAATGTCGGATAGGTAAGCTTCGCTGGCATCGTGAAGCAGACAGGCCAGTATCAGCCGGTTGGACCATCCGCGGGAAGCTGCTTCCCGGGCGCAGTTCAGGGAATGAAGTCCCACGGTATAGAAATATTTCATATGTCCGCCGCCGCGGCAGAGAAGACTTAAGGCATGGGCAATATCCCGGAGGGAGACCTCCTCCGGTGTCATTTGCATGGGATCAAACCGTTTTCCGGTATAGGTGTTCATTCTCATAGGAGTTTATCCCTCCTTTTTAGACTGCTTCCTTGCAGACATCCACCCATCCGCGGGCATTGGCTACTTGCTCCAATTCCGGAATGGTCAGCTGGACGGCGCTATGGTCATTACCGGCAGCTGGATAGACAGTGGTAAATTGTTTCAGGCTCTCGTCCAGATAGACTTCTATATTTTCATGAATGCCAAAGGGGCAGACGCCGCCTGGGGCATGTCCGATATAATTTTCCACCTCTTCAAATGGGATCATTTTAGCTTTGATATGAAACGTATCCTTATATTTACGGTTGTCGATCCGGGCAGTTCCCTCTGCGAGAACCAGAATCGGTTTGTCACCAATGAGAAAGGACATGGTTTTGGCAATCATGCCAGGTTCTACGCCCAGAGCCTCGGCAGCTTCCACAACAGTTGCGGTGGATGCCTCTGGTTCAATAATATGATCGGCAAAGCCGACAGATTCAAGATAAGCTTTTGCTTTTGTGAATGACATGAGTAAGCGCTCCTTGCTGTAATATGTTTACTGGTATTTTAGGGCGCAAAGGTACAACTGTCAATGAAAATGCTTCGAATTAAAATTGCGAAAAGGGGAAGATTGAGATATAACATAAGTAGAAGCAGACAGGAGGGATATGGATTGAATCAGCTGGGCACATTTATTCAGGTGATGACAGAAAAAGAAGCGGTAAAAGAAGGCATGGAAATATCTGGCGGGATTCGGTTCTGTAAAGTGGAGAAGATACAGGGCTCCTACGTGGGAAGCCTTTATATTCCGTCCAGAGCAAAGAATCGTTCCCATACCGGATTTTATTTTCGGATAGAAAAAGATAAAATTATATTTGTGGATGACAGCGGCAAAGTTCTGGAGTGGCTGAAAGAAATGCTGAAGGCAGGCGATGAAAAACAGCCGGAGCTTGGAATTTTCTTTGCGGATTTTCTAGAATATCTGATCAAGGATGATGTGATATTTATCACGAAACTGGAACATAGTCTGGAGGAACTGGAGGACATGGTGCTGGAAAAGGGCAGTGACATTCCGTTCAATCATGAGATTAGTGGATACAGAAGAAAAGTCAGCCTGTTTTCACATTACTATCTGCAGCTGGCAGATCTGAGCAGTATTTTGTGTGAGGACGACAATCACATTTTCAAAGAAAAAGAAAAGCGCAGTTTTTCATTGCTTACGGAACGAGTTAACCGACTTCATGATGAGACACTGATGCTCAGAGATTACTGTGTGCAGATCCGCGAAGTATACCAGTCCCTGATTGATGAGCGCCAGAACGAGATCATGAAGCTGCTTACGATTGTTACGACCATTGTGCTGCCACTTTCATTGGTGGCAGGCTGGTATGGTATGAACTTTACCAATATGCCGGAACTTACCTGGCATTATGGGTATGGATTCATCATTCTTTTGAGTATTGTGATTACGATATTAAACATTCTATATTTTAAAAAGAAGAAATTCTGGTAGAAGGAGAAAAATATGCAGATACGCAGAGCAACGGAAAATGATGCAGAAGCGCTTTCGAAAATATACGCGCCTTATGTGGAGCATACGGCCATTACGTTTGAATATGAGGTTCCTTCGGTAGAAGAATTTCGTTCCAGAATCCGGCATACGCTGGAAAAATATCCTTATCTGGTGGCAGAAGAAGACGGAGAGTTGTTGGGCTATGCCTATGTGGGACCTTTTCATGACCGGCCGGCCTATGACTGGGCGGTGGAAACGTCGATTTATGTGGATGAGCGGAAGATACACAAAGGTGTTGGTGGAAAACTTCACGATGCACTGGAACAGGTGTTGAAAACTCAGGGCATTTTAAACATGAATGCCTGTATTGCCTGGCCAGACGGAGAAGAGGATGAAACACTGACGAAGAACAGTGGAGAATTTCACGCCCATCTGGGTTATCGCATGGTAGGTGAATTTCAAAAATGCGGTTACAAATTTCATCGCTGGTACAATATGATCTGGATGGAAAAAATAATCGGAGAACATGCTGACGAGCAGCCGTCTCCGATTCCATTTTCTCAGTTGGAGGACATCCATTTCTGATCAAAATATTGAATTCTCTTTTTTGTCCAGTTTTTTAGATAATCGACTGCGTCATTCCAACAGGAAAACTGTACGGGATCATGTCCGCAGTTCTCAGCAATCTCTGCTACAGGCCAGATGCTTTCTGTATATTCTGCAGACTTGGCAATTCTGTGTCGGTAATCCTCAATAAGCTGTTCTGATGTCAGGAAAACATCGCGGGTAGTCGTCTGATAACATTCCTGTACTGCATCCTGAAATTCCGGAATTTTCATAAGCTCCATATACCAGGTACAGTCTTTCTCTGTTCCCATGTATTCCTGGATCTGGCTGACATAATCTCTTTTTGGATCACCGCCATATTTCTTTTTCTGGGCATAGCCGAGTGCCTTGTCAAAATCCCAGACAGGACCCATATGTAAGACGTCGTTCGGGCCATCCTGGTACATGTAGAGACTGGTCCGGCAGCTGTCCGGATTCTCGGAAAACTCTTCCAGCAGATAGAAAGCAACAAAACTGTCCACATCAATCATGGAAGAGATCTGATCCCAGTCCTTGTCTTCCGCATAAAGAAGATCTTCAAATCTGCGCACATAATTTTCAAAGTCTGCAAATGATTTTTCGGCAATCGAATCCTCTTTTCCCAGATCGTCGGCGCAGGCATCTTTTAACGTAAAGACTGCGGGACTGTATTCACTGCTGAAACGGTATTCGGTGTCATACCAGTAGAAGGTATCGACCTCTGCCAGAATGCCTTCTTCGCTCTTCAGGTTCATGGATGTTTTTCCGGTTGCAAGCCGCTGGCAGACAAGGTAGGTCCCCTTGTATTCATCATCAATCCATACATCTGCAAATTTAGCCTGCGGGGCAAAATCCATCATCTGCCCGGCCAGATCATACATGAGCTTGTTGCGCATCATGGAGGCGTCGGCATAATTGGCGATGAGAAGCCATTTCTTTGCCGGGGCATGCCAAGCATAGAGTCGCGACTGGGAAGCTTGATCTGATAACTTCGCCGGGGCATTTTCTAGGAAGAATTTCCTCTGCCTTTGACCCTGACGTTGGTATATTCTTTTCCGTCCAGATCAAGGGTATTTCCCTCATAAGGAATACCGGTAGCACCATCATGGATTTCTTCCAGGGTACAGTCATTGAGGAAAATATGGATAGCAGGAAGATCCATTTCCGGATCTTCGCTGCTGTCCCGGGTAATAAGACCTGCGCAGATGAAAATAAGAATGGCATTTATCAGAAGAAGTCGTCTTATGTGTTTTTTCAGTTTCATTGTCTGTATTCACTCCATGAAGTTAAGATCACTGCCGGCAGGCAGAATGCGATGGAATATGCGTAACGGAAATACCATCCATAAGTAGGACCTGCGATGCAGACAAGTAATACAATCATCAATGGAGTAAGGAGCACGAGGCCTTTTTGATTCTTTCTGCGGATACAGTAGAAGAACCACAGAATCAGCATCCAGATATAGGTTGCTGTATAATTGAACAGTACCAGACCCGGAAGCTGGAATATGGATTCCCGAAGCGTTTCCAGATTCTGTCTGACGGCATCAAAAGCAGTTGGATAGTGAAAGGAAACGCCATACGCGTAAAGACTCTCATTCAGCTCTTCCAGGTGCTCTTCACTGTTATCATAGCTGTACAGTTTTGTGGTGAAACCGCCCGGATAAAAATATCCGTACAGATTATTCATGGTTGCCTGCACATAGATATCCGGATGCCGAAGCAGCATCTGGAACCAGGCCTCAAAGTAGGCCAGCAGTTCATCCGTACCGGCATCCGTGTTATAAGTTGCTTTTACCGGATCAGACAGATTCGGGTTATACCGCTCAGCCAGATTGTCATAATCCAGAATCGCGGAGATCGCTTCCTTTTCTTCCGGTGTCACATCATCTCCGGCATCCCGGAGATACCGTGCGGTCTGCTGGAAGGGTATGGAGAATACTTCTCTTGGATTCGATGCTTTTACCGAGCAGGCCGGTAAAAGTATCTGGGTATATAAGTAAAATCCTGCAAATGCCAGAACCGCCAGACGGAGGAAGGAACGTCTCCGGGTTGCGATCAGCATGACCAGAGAACTAAGGATGATCAGATAAACACCTTCCTGACGGAAGAAAAAGATACCGAGTACGGAGAGAAGGAACATTCCCCGATGCTGCCATTTCTCTGCGGATGACCCGTTCTGTACAGTGAGGATCCGATAGAGTTCTACGAGAAATAAAAGCAGAAATCCGGCAAACCAGGCATCTTTTACCAGCAGGAACATGTAGTTTCTCATACGTGGGGACAGTACATAGAAGAGTAAAATCAGTCCCAGACATCTGGCAGAAACATGCCGCTCCAGTAAAAACTGTACCATCCAGCCAATGGCAAAGAACAGAAAACAGATCTGCAGCAGAGAGAAAAGCCCGATTCCGATGGTGGGGGAATGAAAGACGGTTGCACCGAACCGGCTAAATCCGTATAAAAGCAGAGTATGTACCACCGGATGATGATTTTTCAGGCGGCTGGTTTTTTCAAAAAGTGCCACATAACTGTTTTCCAGCTGCGCAACTGTATCGGAAGTGAAGATTCCAGGGAAGGAATAGATCATGTAAGGAAGATACAGGAGAAACAGGGTGAAAAAGGTGGTGGTAATGGGGTGTCGGTGCAGCAGATTCAGATAAAACTGTATGGGCTTTGGCCAGGTACATTCGTTGTAATGCTTCCGGCTGAGCCGGTCCAGCCCATGGAACAGGAGCGCAATGCCGACAAAAAACAGGATGAAATATCCGATTCCGTGAAGTACGGATGATCGGAAGAGTTCTGTACTGCCAAATACCAGATCCCAGCTGTTATCCTCATAAAAGGAGTGCCCGAGAACCATAAAAACAGCAAAGAAAAAAGCCGGTATCACGCAGCTTAAGACGTTTCGTATGGAGATGTGTTTCATTATTCTTTGATATCCTTTTCTTGTTCAGTTTATTATATGTCAGTAGATTATCGTAAATTAACATTATAAACAGGATATAAAGGAAAGCAAGATATTTGTCTGAAAAATGAAGGAAACACGAAGAAAATGTGACATAAAAACAGAAATTGTAAAGGAGCTGGATTTACATCCAGCTCCCAATCAGATAAATAAGAAATGCAGCAATCCATGCGATCGCGCACTGTAAGATAACGACACTGATGGCCCATTTGCTGCCAAGCTCTCTTTTGATAGAAGCAATAGCTGCCACACAGGGCGTATAGAGCAGGCAGAATACCAGCAGGCTTGCTGCTGAGAGTGGTGTAATGTCGGAAGTCAGGGCAGCGGTGCTGCCAAACAGAATGGACAAGGTGGAAACCACACTTTCTTTTGCGAGAAATCCGGTGATCAGTGCTGTAGAGATCCGCCAGTCAGCCAGTCCCATAGGTGCAAACAAAGGAGCAATCACACCTGCCACCATGGCAAGGATACTGTCTCTCGAATCAGAAACCATATTCAGGTGAAGGTTGAAACTCTGAAGGAACCAGATCACCATAGTTGCCAGGAAGATAACGGTAAATGCACGCTGCAGAAAATCCTTTGCTTTGTCCCACAGGAGATGTCCGACATTTTTTGCTCCAGGAAGTCGATAATTGGGAAGCTCCATAACAAAGGGAACGGCTTCGCCACTGAACATAGTGTGTCCCATGAGCAGTGCCATGAGAATTCCCATGAAGATTCCGCCAAAATACAGGGCGATCATGACCAGTGCACCGTGCTCAGGAAAGAAGGCTGCTGCAAAAAAGGCATAGATGGGAAGTTTTGCCGAGCAGCTCATAAACGGTGTGAGCAGAATTGTCATTTTGCGGTCTCTCTCGGAAGGAAGAGTTCTGCTTGCCATAACGCCGGGAACGGTGCATCCGAATCCGATGAGCATAGGAACAATGCTTCGTCCTGACAGACCGATCTTTCGGAGCAGCTTGTCCATGACAAAGGCAACCCGCGCCATATATCCGCTGTCTTCCAGCAATGACAGGAAGAAAAACAGCGTGACTATAATAGGAAGGAAACTTAAAACACTTCCTACACCATTGAAAATTCCGTCAATGACCAGAGAATGCAGTGCCTGGTTCACATTCCAGGATGTCATAAGACCATCGACCAGATTTCCGAGAGATGTAATTCCCAGATCCAGCAGATCAGACAGGAAGGCACCGATCACGCCGAAAGTCAGGAAAAATACCAGTCCCATGATGCCGATGAAGCAGGGAATAGCAGTATATTTACCAGTAAGTATTTTATCAATCGCAACGCTTCGAAGATGTTCTTTACTCTCTTTTGGTTTGATGACGGTCTCATCACAGATTTTCTGAATAAAATCAAAGCGCATATGAGCAATGGCAGCAGCACGATCCAGTCCCCGTTCATTTTCCATCTGTACAATAATGTGTTCCAGCATCTCTTTTTCATTCTGGTCCAGATGAAGACTGTCGAGAATCAGGGAATCACCTTCTGCCAGTTTGGAAGCGGCAAAACGAACCGGGATACCTGCTTCTGCAGCATGATCTTCGATCAGATGCATAATGGCATGAAGACAGCGGTGAACAGCCCCCCCATCGTCATTGGCGTCACAGTAATCAATTTCGGTTGGCTTCTCCTGATATTTTGCTACATGCAGTGCATGGGAGATCAGTTCATCAATCCCTTCGTTTTTGGCAGCGGAGATAGGGACGACCGGAATACCAAGCATCTCTTCCATTTGATTGACATGGATGGAGCCTCCGTTTTCCCGGACTTCATCCATCATGTTCAGTGCAAGAACCATAGGAATATCCAGTTCCATGAGCTGCATGGTCAGATACAGGTTCCGCTCAATATTGGTGGCATCCACAATATTGATAATTCCTTTTGGATGCTCGTTCAGTACAAAGTTCCGGGTAACAATCTCTTCACTGGTATAAGGTGACATGGAATAAATGCCCGGAAGATCAGTGACCAGTGTATTTGCTTTGCCGCGAATAGCACCGTCTTTTCGGTCTACGGTTACACCGGGGAAATTTCCTACGTGCTGATTGGAACCGGTCAGCTGATTAAATAAGGTTGTCTTTCCGCAGTTCTGATTACCGGCCAGTGCAAAGGTGAGGGGCGCATCATCCGGAAGAGGATGTTCTGTTTCCTTTTGATGATATTTTCCACCTTCACCAAGACCGGGATGAGGAATATTTTCACGGTTACGTGTGACTGTTTCCTCACTGGTATCCCGAATATTTTCAATTTCTATTTTTTCAGCATCTGCAAGACGCAGAGTCAGTTCATAACTGTGAATACGAAGCTCCATAGGATCACCCATGGGGGCGTATTTTACCATAGTTACATCACCTTTGGGAATCAGTCCCATGTCCAGAAAATGCTGGCGAAGTGCACCTTCACCGCCCACAGACCGGATGGTGGCTGTCTTTCCAATTGGTAAGTCTCGTAAAGTCATGTCTTTTGTCCTTTCTGATGTACTTTTCTTATTGATAAATTTTATCTTTTTGTAGTGGAATGGTCAAGAGTAATGGAAAGAAATACAGAAAATACAGCATTAGAAAAGAGGAAGGTTGTCTGCTTTCCTTTGATGCGGCAAAAATGTAAAATGTTAAATAGTGACAAAATGACCAGTGAATCTTCTACTTTTATGCTGGAAGTACCGGTTGCATTTGCAGCAACCAAACCGGAAATTGATGTGATCCCGCTTGAAATCGGCGGAAAAGAAGATCCGGCCCGTCTGATCTTTGACGGTGTAACCGGAGATGGTATCCTGGCCCATTTCACTTGAAAAAGCTTGTTGTGAAGAATAAAAACAGGAACTGGTGAGCATTTGTTTTTATATAGACCCACAAGTGCACCTGCGTGTTTGGAAAGTTTGTGTTCGGGCTTGCGACAGAAAATAAGCTTTCACAAAAGAAGTACTTATGATAAGATGATAAAAGAATCATTGCAGTCAGTAAAACGGAGAATTGTGAACAAATGAAACAGAATACCATGCCGGAGTTTGTGGGAACTACCGTGCTTGACACCATTGGACTTGTCATTGCCAGTGTAGACCCGGAGCTCCGGAAGAAAATGAAAATAAAAGAGAATTACCGCAGTGTGGGAATCATCAGTTCCAGAACCGGTGCAGCCGGTCAGATCACGGCGGTAGACGATGCGGTAAAAGAGACGAACACAGAAGTGCTTTCCATTATGCTGCCCAGAGATACCAAAGGCTGGGGCGGACATGGAAACTACATTGTGATCGGCGCAGAGACCGTGGCAGATGCCAGAAGAGCGGTGGAGATTGCACTGGAAAAGACGAAGCGTAATGCCGGGGAGATCTATGTCAGCGATGCCGGACATCTGGAATTTGCCTATTCCCCACGGGCGGATCAGGCACTTGGTTTTGCCTTCGACATTCCCAGAGGAAAAGCCTTTGGATTTGTCTGCGGATCTCCGGCAGCGATCGGTTTTGTCATGGCGGATCTGGCGGTGAAAGCAGCCGATGTGGACATCGTAAAATATATGACGCCGGATGAGGGTACCAGTCATACCAATGAAGTGATCGTGGCATTAAGCGGCGAGACCAGCGCGGTAAAGACTGCAGTCATGACGGCAAGAGCAGCCGGACTTTCCTTGCTCGGAGAGATGGAAGGGGAAGTAAGAGGACTGGGAGAGTCGTATATTAAATAAGTGACTGAGTTACATTTCCTGCCCTTTTACAAGTATTTTTAAAAGAAACCATGCCCGATTTTTTCCATGTTTGTGCAGTATTTTCTGCCATAAGTGTTATAATGCACTTGTAACAAATAAAAGACCTGCTCAACAGACACAAATTAAAAAATGCCTTGCTAACAGATCAGTTTTTTGGAGGAATAGATAAATGGATACTTTAAAAGCTGAAAAAAGAAGCATGGAGACAAAAGCAAAAAGACTGA
Source organism: Clostridiaceae bacterium Marseille-Q4143 (assembly GCA_018228645.1). Lineage (GTDB taxonomy): Bacteria > Bacillota > Clostridia > Lachnospirales > Lachnospiraceae > Hominiventricola > Hominiventricola filiformis. The sequence goes on along the minus strand of CP073693.1, from coordinate 799,799 downwards.
GAAGAGAAGGATATGTCACCGGTAATGTATTCGGACATGACATTGAAGGTTCTATCCCTGTTAAGATTGCAAAAAATGATGCAGAAAACATCCTGAAGAAAAAGAAAAAAGGCAGCCAGATCATGCTGGATGTAGAGGGTACTCAGTATGATGTGCTGATCAAGGAAGTTGATTTTGATACATTAAAGAGACAGCCGATTGAGATGGATTTTCAGGCACTGGTCAAAGGTGAAAAAGTTCACTCCGTTGCAGAAGTCGTTCTTGTAAATCATGAGAAAGTTGCTGGTGGTGTTGTAGAACAGAAACTGGAAGAGATCGCATACAAGGCATTGCCGGAAGCACTGGTTGAGACCGTTGAAGTTGACTTAAGCGGATTAAAACCGGGTGATGTAGTAAAAGTAAAAGATCTTGCCATTGCTGCAGATAAAGATGTTGTTCTTTCTACCGATCCGGACACAGTTGTTGTAACAGTAACCGTTCCGCATAATGCGCCGATTCCGGAAGCTGAAGATGCAGATGAAGAAGCTGCTGAAAAATAATGGAATAGAATGTAGGAAAGCTCCGCAGACCGAAAGGTTTGCGGAGCTTTTTTCTGCACAAATTTATGCCAGCACTTTTCCCTCCGGAAATGCGCTGCGGAATACTTTGCGTACAAAAGGTCCGGCAACAATGAGCTGGAACGGCAGTGCCATAATCAGGTTTTTCGGAATGTTGGTGATCCATACCGGAAGCAGCAGGGACCACATACCGGATTTTACACAGGCTTCCAGACTTCCGTAAAAGGACATGACGATGACCATAGGAATCACCATACAGCAGGAAACAGCAATGGCTTTCTTAAGCGGAGCACTGTCCGGTTTAACAAAAAAACGGAATGCGACACTTTTAGCCAGATGTGATACGACAAACCAGTCAAAGCACATGGCGTAAATGTAGGCGAAGGGGAATCCCAGCCATCCTTCTTTCAGGACAGTCATGGAAAAACCGCCCATGTGCAGGGTGACATTGTACATGCTCATCCATAAAACCATGGTGAAGCACATGATAATCGTAAAAATAAGACTTTCGCGTTTGTTCTGTGGCATAATGTAAATTCTCCTTTTCTAATCAGTTGCTTATTGTACCAGAAAATAATGGCCTTCGTAATAGTGCAGAATGGGAGAAAATTTCAAGCTTCATGCCGGATCGTTTGTGCAGACGGCTCATGATTGCAGATGCTGGACAGTTTTGCAAAGGCGCGTGTATAATAAAAGAAATGAGGCAAAAGAGGAGATGACAGGCATGAAAGACCAGCAGGGATGGAAAGCAGCAAAGCAGGAACTTGCATTTGTAGACAAACTGACAGAAGAAGAAAATCAGTTTCTGGAAGATAATGTGGCAGAGGTATCCTACCGGAAGGGGTTCAATATTTACAGTATGGACTGCGACTGCCCGGGAGTGCTGCTCATCAAAAGTGGCTGGGTGCGTGTCTATATGTTGTCCCGTGATGGGCGGGAAATTACCCTGTACCGCATGGGCCCTGGAGAAGTCTGCGTGATTTCTGCAGCCTGCTGTCTGGGTGGTATGACCTTTGAAGCACATATTGATGCGGAGACGGACATGGAAGCATGGCTGATTCCGTCCAGTGCCTATCGCCGCCTGAAAGAACAGAATATCTATGTAGAGAACTTTACCTATGAGAAAACCGTGGAGAAATTCCGGGATGTCATGTGGGTCATGGAGCAGATTTTATTCATGAGTCTGGAAGAACGGATTGCTATTTTCCTGATGGATGAGACCGAGCGAAGAGAATCACGGGAATTGAAGGTTACCCAGGAGCAGATTGCCCGTTATATTGGAAGTGCCAGAGAGGCAGTTTCCAGAGTGTTAAAAGAATTTCAGAAAGATGGGATCATAGAACAATCCCGCGGAATTCTTCATGTACTGGACATGAAAAAACTTCGAGGGAAGATATAGTGAAGCCGCAGCCAGTTTGCAAGAGTATATTAGTTTATATTGTGAAGTGAATATTTAATTTCAGAGCCGGGTACATGCCCGGCTCTAAATAATGATCTTTATTTTAATAAATCCAGCAGCTCTTCTTTGCTCAGCAGTCCGATGGATTTTTTTGCGATTTCACCGTCTTTGATGACGATAAACATGGGGATGCTGGCAATGTGGAAGCGCTGCATCAGTTCCACCTGTTCGTCTACATTGATTTTTCCGACTTTCAGGGTGTCGGCATTTTCTTCTGCAATCTCTTCCACAATCGGGCTGACTGCGGCACAGGGTCCGCACCAGGATGCCCAGAAGTCCAGAAGTACCGGCTTGTCGGATAAAAGGACTTCCTGCTCAAAATTATCTTTTGTTATCTGTATTGTATTCATGGTTGTACCCCTTTCTCTTGAATTCTTTTGTCTTATAATCCTTATTATACCGGAAAAATGTGTTTTATCTGTGACAAAGTCACATAAGTATTCCTTTGCCTGGGGTATACTGATAGAAAAGAAACGAAAGGAAGATACATCATGTATGATATTATCATTGTCGGTGCGGGAACTGCTGGCCTGACGGCAGCTATTTACGGAGTGCGTGCAGGAAAAAGTGTGCTGGTACTGGAAGCGAAGACCTATGGCGGCCAGATTATCAATACACCGAAGATAGAGAATTATCCGGGAATTAAAGAAATTTCCGGATTTGAATATGCAAAAAATCTGTATGAGCAGGCAAAAGATCTGGGAGCGGAGATCCGCTTTGAACAGGTCACCGCTATTGAAATGGCAGAATCCGGGAAGCTGGTAAAGACAACGAAAGATTCCTATGAATGCCGCAGTGTGATTCTGGCGACGGGAGCAAAGAATCGCCCTCTTTCCCTGCCGCGTGAACAGGAACTTATCGGAGCGGGAGTGTCTTACTGCGCTACCTGCGACGGCATGTTTTTCCGGGGAAGAGATGTGGCAGTGGTTGGCGGCGGCAACACCGCATTGGAAGATGCTGCATTTCTCGCTAATTACTGCAGCAAAGTGTATATCATCCACCGGAGATCAGAATTCCGTGGGGAAGAGAAGCTTGTGCAGTCCCTGAAACAAAAGAAAAATGTAGAATTTGTCCTGGACAGTAAAGTGACGGCATTAAATGGAACCGATTCTTTGGAGTCTCTTATCGTACAAAATGTAGAGACAAAAAAGGAACAGACCATCCCGGTATCCGGCGTCTTTGTAGCCATCGGCCAGATGCCGCAGAATGAAAAATTTGCCGGAATGGTGGATCTGGATGCACATGGATATGTAGAAGCTGGAGAAAATTGTCACACAAATGTGAAAGGAATTTTTGTGGCAGGGGACTGCCGTACAAAGGAAGTGCGTCAGCTGGCAACAGCTGCTGCAGATGGTGCAGTAGCGGCACTTGCAGCCTGTGCGTATCTGAATCAACAGTAATTTTTATAGGAAAAAGTAATAAAAAATGCATCTTCTCAGTAGGTAAAAATGCTGAAATTTTCTATTTTTCAAAAAAATACTTACTAATTTGTGAAAAAATTGGTAATATTAATGTATATTGGTGAAAAATGGAAAGGAGGAAGGCTGATGTTTCAGAAAGGGAAATATATTGTCTATGGACAGCATGGAATTTGTCTGGTAGAGGATATTACCCATCTTAATATGTCAGAAGCAGATGAGAAGAAACTGTACTATGTGTTGGTGCCTGTAGGGACAAGGGGAAGCAGAATCTATTATCCGGCGGATCGTGAAAATAGGAATGCCAGATATCTGATGACAAAGGAGGAAGCGTTATGCCTTCTGGAAGAATTTCCTACAATTGAGAAGATACAGATTGGAATCGAAAAATTGCGGGAAGATACCTATAAGAAAGCTCTTTATTCCGGCAACCAGAAAATATGGGCATCACTTTTGAAAACATTGTATGAACGCAAACAGGATCGATTGAAAACGGGTAAGAGAATTGCATCAGTGGACGAGCGTTATCAGAAAATGGTAGAAGAGGCACTGTGTGGGGAACTGGCTTTTGTGCTGGGAAAGACCAAGCAGGAGTTGAAAGAGATGCTTACATCCCAGATTCCGTGTGCGATTGTCTGAAAAGAAAACAGGCGTCGGGCAGATAGAAAAACAAGCTTTATTCTCACCCAAAGAGTCTGTCCTAATAGCTGAAATTTCCGGGAAAAAGCGGATTTGGAAGTCAGTTTGGCGATATGGAAAATCCACAGGTCATTACACCCAGAAAAACGGAGATATTTGGGTGGAGACGATGCAGATTTTTCTATCTGCCAAATTAACTCGCAATATGCAGTAATATGATAGAAAATGAGATTTTTATCATAAATTTTGGACGAAGGACGGGATGAAAACGCCATATGCCCAACATCTTTAAGATCCCCGGCATCTTCATGATAGAGAAAGTGCCATCCTGTGAAAAGAACGTTAGCGGTTCCTCCTCACAGGATGGCACTTTTTTGCTTACTGCAGTGCCTCCACGATCTTTGTAAATCCCATGGAATGGGACGCTTTTACGAGAACGGCATCGCCGGATTTTAAGATCTGATCGGTTTCTTTTAAGAAACTGTCCACATCTGCAAAGTGCAGGCATCTGGTCTGCGGAGCAGATTTCTTTGCTGCTTCGTGAAGAGCGGCGCTCAAAGTTCCGATAGTCACAAGAATATCCACATGCAGATTTTTCAGATGCTTGCCCACGGAAGCATGGAGTGTGTCGGACTGGGGACCGAGTTCTCCCATGTCACCAAGGATGGCTACTTTTCGGGAGTGGGTGTCATCCAGCACGTTCAGGGATTCCATCATGGAAGCCGGGTTTGCGTTGTAGCAGTCATCAAGCAATGTGTAATGTTCGGTATGAAGAATATTGCTGCGGCCGGGCAGCGGCTTTAAACTTTCGATGCCGGCACGGATTTCGTCGATGGAAAGTCCTAAGGCCAATCCGATGCAGGTACCTGCCATGGCATTGTAGACCATGTGGGTGCCGGGAAGGGGAATGACTACTTCAAAGGAGTTTTTTGTGTCTGTGTGAATCCGGCAGCGGACACCGTCGAATCCCAACTTCTCCACAGAATCCGCCCACACATCACGGGACGGGTCCATACCGAAAGTACGGGCAATGTCTTTTAACGTAATCAGTTTATCATCGTCCCCGTTGACGAATGCTTTTACATCGTCAGCAGCATAATCAAACATCTCACATTTCGCTTTTAAAATACCGTCTCTGGAACCAAGAAATTCCAGATGGGCAACGCCGATGTTGGTGAAGAGACAGTGGGTCGGGCGCACCATTTTGCTTAGGCGATGCATCTCGCCGTAATGGTTCATGCCCATCTCGATGACTGCCACCTCATGTTCTTCTCCGATACGAAAAATGGTCAGTGGCACACCAAGTTCATTGTTAAAATTTCCCTGGGTTTTCAGAACATTATATTTCTGGCTCAAAATGGAAGCTACCATCTCCTTGGTGCTGGTCTTTCCTACACTTCCGGTAATACCGATAACCGGAATGCCAAGTGTCTGGCGATAGCTTTCAGCGGCCTCTTTCAGGGCCTGCTGGGTATCTTCCACCAGAAGATAAGGGCCTGCTGGATCGGTCAGCTCCTGCTGGCTTAAGGCACAGACAGCCCCTTTGGCATAGACGTCCGGAATGAATTTGTGGCCATCAACACGTTCTCCGGGAATGGCGACAAAGAGAGTGCCTTTCGTGACCCCGCGGCTGTCGGTCTCCACACCGGAAAGTTCCTGGTCGAGCGCTTCTTCCGGTCCAAAATAACGTGCATGACATGCATCTTTAAACTGTCTGACAGTAAAATGTTTCATGGGTTAGTTCCTTTCCGTATTCGCGTATTTCTTCATGGAAACATTCAGAATCCACTCACAGAGCTGCGGGAAAGAGTAACCAATCGCCTGTGCTTCCTGGGGCATCAGACTGGTAGGGGTCATGCCGGGAAGGGTATTGACCTCCAGTGCATAGTCTTCACCGGTACGGTCATCCAGCATGAAGTCCACACGGGCATATCCTTCGATTCCTACGGAAGCACAGGCTGCTTCTGCGTGACGCTGCATGCGGACAGCGGTCTCTTCCGGAAGTTTCGCCGGGCAGGTCTCGATGGTGCTGCCGGGCTGGTATTTATTTTTATAATCATAAAAGCCGCTGATCGGTGCGATCTCAATGATCGGGAGTGCTTCCCCTTCGATAACGGCAATGGAAAATTCACGGCCGATAATGCAGCGCTCAATGATGGCCTGATCTTCAAAGGTAAAGGCTTCATCCAGTGCTTTCTCCAGTTCGGAGGCATCATTTACACGGTAAACACCTACGGAAGAACCGCCGCAGCAGGTTTTGACCATGCAGGGATAACCGACGCTTTCCGGAAGACGGAATGGTTTTCCTTTCTGAACGGTGATACCGGGAGGTGTCGGAACATTCCGTCCCCGGAACATCTGCTTGGTAATGTTTTTATCCATGCAGAGGGCACTGCTGGTGTACCCGGTTCCGGTATAGTGGATGCCCATCAGATCGAAGAGGGCCTGAATCTTGCCGTCCTCTCCGTTCTCTCCGTGAAGAGCCAGAAATACCATATCACTCAGTTCGCAGAGTTTCAGGACATTTGGTCCCAGAAGACTTCTGTAATCAGGACGGAGCGCTTTTACATGGGCGATATCCGGGGCATCCTCCGCAATGGTACCAACAGAAGCAGACCAGTCGCGATCATCTGTGAACAGATGATCTAATGGTTCTTTTTCTTCCGGCAGACCCAGAAATAAGTCCACCAGAACCACATCGTGTCCGTTTCCTTTTAATGCTTCATAAATATTTCTTCCACTGCAGAGAGATACATCACGTTCGGTACTGATGCCTCCTGCAAGAACTACGATTTTCATAATCAATCCTCCTGTTTATGCTGATCCAGCATTTCCTGAATTTTATGCTGGGCATAGGACCCGAGAAACTTCTGGTCTTCTTTGGAAAGTTCCTTCGGGTAAATGGGTGCACCGTATTCTACGATGACATGGGCAGGTCTGATATAAGGAAGATGTGCTTCCCAGATCTGCGCGGAATTGGTAATGGCAATGGGAATGATGGGACATCCGGTTTTGGATGCTATCTTCATGCTGCCTTCTTTGAACGGAATCATGTTTCCGTCCTTACTTCTGGTGCCTTCCGGGAAAATACAGATAGAGATTCCCTTCTTAATATATTCAATACCAGTCAGAATGGTTTTTAATCCTTCCTTGACGTTGGAACGATCCAGGAAAAGACAATAAAGCCGTTTCATCCAGTCGCGCAGGAGTGGTACTTTGAGCATCTCTGCCTTCGCCACATATCCGGTCAGATCCGGACACATGGAATAGGTGAGCAGAATATCAAAATAGCTGCAGTGATTTCCGACATAGAGAACAGCCTGATCTTTTGGCACATTTTCATGACCGATATAGGTAATATCGGAACCGGTGATCCACAGCATGAGTTTGAAGGCTGTCTGTACCATACGAAGACTGCTGATATCTCTTGCGCGGGGATTGAATTTACCAATCACCCATTCGATCAGAAGAACCGGAATGCCGATGATCAGATAAAGGATCAGAATTGTTGCTATTAAAATTAAACGTATCATATAAAACTCCTTAAAACGGTACGCATCAACCGAAACGGCCGAACAGTTCGGTCATCTGGCGAAGTCCTTTTGCCATGCCTTCGTTCAGAAGTCCGGCGCGGAAGCGGTACTCCCAGTTGCCGACTGCGGTACCAGGGGTGTTCATGCGGTGTTCACTTCCCTGATTCAAAAGATCCTGTACCGGGAAAATGGCATATCTTGCAATGGTACCCAGGCAGACGCGGATGAAATCCCAGCTGATGCTGGAAGCGTCCGTATTCATATAACGGCGCACTTTGTCCTGATTCTGATGGGCTGTATGCTGATACCAGCCAAGGGTTGTATCATTGTCATGGGTTCCGGTATAGCAGATACAGTTCCGGGTGTCAAGCTGATGGGGAAGGAAAGAACTCTCTCCCAGTCCATCAAAACCAAACTGCAGGACTTTCATGCCCGGATAACCGAGAGAATCTCGCAGTTTTTCTACTTCCGGTGTAATAATGCCAAGATCCTCTGCAAAGATCGGAAGTTCTTCGCCTAATGCTTTTTCAATGGCACGGAACAGTTCCTCGCCAGGACCTTTCTTCCATTTACCGTTTATAGCAGTCTTCTCATCTGCCGGAACTGCCCAGTAAGCTTCAAATCCGCGGAAATGGTCGATGCGGACATAATCTACCTGATCCAGTTGGTGGCGGACGCGTTCAATCCACCAGCGATAGCCGTCCTTTTTATGTGCTTTCCAGTCATAGAGCGGGTTGCCCCACAGCTGTCCCTCAGCAGCAAAATAGTCTGGCGGAACTCCGGCTACTTCCAGCGGATGTCCCTTGGTATCCAGGCGGAACATATTTTTATTTGCCCAGACATCAGCGCTGTCCGGGGAGGTGAAGATCGGAATATCACCGATGATGGCAATTCCTTTTTCATTTGCATAATCCTTCAGTGCAGACCACTGACTGAAGAAGCAGAACTGTACGAAGCAGTAATAGTCGACTTCTGTTTCCAGAAGCTTAAGCCAGTCAGCGCGCTCTGCAGGTGTCGGATCCAAGAGGCTGTCTTCCCACTCATACCAGGGCAGATTCTCATGATAATCTTTTCCTGCCATGTAGAGACAGTAGTCTTCCAGCCAGAACTTATTATTTTTCTGGAAGGAATCATATTCCTCCAGCAGATCCTTATCTGAGGTGTGGCGGAAGTTCTGATAGGCTTTCCGAAACAGTCCGGTCTTATACTCAGTGACTTTTGTGTATTCTACTTTGTCCGGATTGAATTCCGGAATCGGTTCCAGATCCTCTCTGGTAAGAAGTTTTTTCTCAATCAGAAGATCCGGACTGATGAGAAGGGGCTGTCCTGCAAAGACCGAAAAACTCTGATAAGGAGAGTTTCCATTGCCACAAGGGCCAAGGGGCAGAACCTGCCAGAGATGCTGACCTGCCATGTGCAGAAAGTCAATGAAGTTGTATGCTTCCTTCCCCATATCACCGACCCCATAAGGAGATGGGAAGGAAGTCGGATGAGCGAGGACTCCGCTGTAGCGGTGATTGGTTTTGTCCTCAGCAGCTATTTTAAAATGCATCGTTTATGTACTCCCTTTTATACTTTTTTGTGAATATCCTGTCCGTAACATTATACTTTACTGGCAACCGGAATACAAGGAAGAAGACTGGTCTTAAATGCTTTTTTTCTTCATAGACTAGAGCAAATAAGAAAGAGAGAAACGGTTCTATGCGAAAAATATGTCTGTTGCTTCTGACAGCGCTCCTGTTCTGTGGGTGTGGAATTGAAAAGCAGAGTCCGAAGAAACTGAAAAGTCTTGATTTCACAGTGCTTGCACCGGAAGAAATGCCGGAAGAACTGCTGAATGTGCTGGAGGAGAAGAAAACATCACCTTTCAAGGTAACCTATAAGGATGAAGGATATCTGTATATTTGTGAGGGATATGGAGAACAGAAAAGCAGCGGATACAGCATTGCGGTAAAGGATCTGTATCTGACGGAAAATGCAGTGTATGTGGATACGGAATTGCTGGGACCGGGAAATGCGGAGAAGACGGAAAGTCTTGTTACCTGCCCGTATATTGTGCTGAAACTGGAAGATCCGGGACTTTCTGTCGTATTTGAGTAAAAGGGGAGGAAAAGAATGGAACTGGAGCGAAGATATGTAAATCTGAATCACCGAAAGGGAGAGGCATTCAGTCAGATGACCATGGAGGAAGATCTGAATGTGCCGGACCAGAAACCGGATATTTATAAGATCATTCACGGACAGGGAGAATTCCGGCCGGATGAGATCAAGGGGGAGACCGGTAAGATCAAGGTGCGTGGAATCTTTCTGTACCGCATTCTTTATATCAGTGAAAATGTGGACCGGATGCCGGAGATGTTGGAAGGAAGCGTGCCTGTTGATGAGACCGTTTTTCTGAACGGGCTGGAAGAGGGCGATATGCTGGATGTGAGCTGGAAACAGGAAGATTTCCGGGTATCAGCAGTACATTCCAGAAAGGCCAATATGAAATGTGTGCTGTCATTTTCGGCGGAGGCTTACCGTGAGCAACCGGTGCCGCTGCTTGAGCAGCCGGAAGCAGCGGAAGATCTGTACCTGAAAACCAGCCCGGTGAGTCTGAAGCAGGAGATGCTGCATAAAAAAGATACCGTGCGGGTGAGGGAAGATGTGACGATATCTCCGGGCAAGCCCAACATTCGGCGGATTCTATGGCGGGAGGTAAGGCTTCAGGGAGCCGAAGCAAGACAGGAAGACGGGAAAATTCTGGTCAAGGGAGAACTGGCAGTCTTCTTTCTCTATGAGAGCGACGGGACGGAGATACCGGTACAGTGGGAAGAAAAGATGATTCCATTCCGCAATGAGACAGAATGCGAGATGAGCAGAGGAGATCTCATTGGCAGGACGGAAGTGACTCTTTTGAGAGCAGATATGGAACTGCAGGCTGATTACGACGGCGAGCCTCGGATGATTCGGGTGGATGCCGTGCTGGAACTGAAGATCCGATATTATGAAGAGAGGGTCTGCGAGGTGCTTGAGGATGCTTACAGCCTTTCCTGTGAGATGATTCCCGGTAAGAAAGAGTATGCATGGGATGATATTTGCCAGATGACAGATTCCCGGGCGCGGGTATCGGGAAGAATGAAAATTCCGGAGCAGAGTCCGGAGATGATGCAGATTCTCTGCGCGGGAATCGGAATTCATACGGACTACAGTGAGCGGACGGAGCATGGGATTCTGATTCAGGGAAATGTGGAGGTGTGGGTACTGTATGCATCCACGGATGATGCGATGCCCTTTGCCTGTGTAAAGGAGACATTTCCATTTGAACATACGGCAGAGATTCAGAAAACAGAGCCGGATGCCGCATGGCAGATCACTGCAGGTCTCGATCAGCTGATGGTCAGTATGCTGGATGCGCGGGAACTGGAGATGAAGGCAGTGCTGCAGATTCAGGTTGAGGTAAGATGTCCCCGGACACTGACTGTCATAGAAGAGCTTACCGAACAGCCGGCAGACATGGCAAAGATGCGGAGTCTTCCGGGTATTGCCATTCATATAGTACAGCCAGGTGAAGATCTCTGGAGCATAGCCAAAACCCACGGCACCTCCTGCGAGTCTGTGATGGAACTAAATGACCTGAAAGAGGAGACTCTGCATCCAGGAAGCAGGCTTTTGATCGTGAAAGAAATTGCCGCTCACAGGAACAGAACAGACTGAAAGCAGCGGCATGAAAGAAAAGAATTGTATCCCTGCCGTAAATAGATTAAAATAAGAATAAATAGTTTGATTGGAACAAGGAGATAATGATGAAAGACAGGATACAGCTGAAAGCACTTGCCAAGATTAATCTTGGGCTGGATGTATTAAGGAGAAGGGAAGACGGATATCATGAAGTAAAGATGATTATGCAGACCATCAGCCTTCATGATGATCTGGAGATCCGGAGAATCAAGACACCGGAGATCCAGGTGAAAACGAATCTTTATTATCTGCCGACCAATGAGAACAATCTGGTCTATAAGGCAGCAAAACTTCTGATGGACGAATTTGGTATCAAAGAAGGAGTGGCAATCCAGCTGAAGAAACGGATTCCGGTTGCAGCAGGCATGGCAGGCGGCAGTACGGATGGTGCAGCAGTGTTGTGGGGAATGAATCAGATGTACGGACTGGGACTTTCCAGACAGGAGTTGATGGAACGCGGCGTGAAGCTGGGAGCAGATGTGCCATACTGTGTGCAGAGGGGAACGGCATTGGCAGAAGGCATCGGGGAACGCTTAAGTGTGCTTCCGTCCATGCCCAAATGTACCATTCTCATTGCAAAACCGGGTATCAGTGTATCTACAAAATTTGTCTATGAGAATCTTCATGCCAATGACTTAAAGCCGGAACAGCATCCGGATGTGGATCGTATGATTGAGGCGATGAAGGAGAAAAATCTGGATCTGCTCTGTGAGAGAATGGGAAATGTACTGGAGACTGTGACGATTCCGGCTTATCCGGTCATTCAGGAGATCAAGGAGCATATGATGGCATGCGGTGCTGCGGGAGCTATGATGAGCGGAAGCGGTCCGACTGTTTTTGGAATTTTCCATTCACCGGTGCAGGCAAAAGCGGCTATGAAAGATCTGAAGGTAAATGGACTTGCAAAACAGCTGTATCTGACAACACCTTATAATGTGAAACGATAATTGCATAAAATAAGGAAGACGGGAAATACTGGACTTCAGAAAAAGGATGAGTGTGATACGCTCATCCTTTTTTCGTGAACAGGAGGGAAAAGATGGACAGGATTTCACCGGATCTTGAGAAAAACAGGCAATGGGTCGAAGAGACATTTCAGAACTGCGATGATATTCTTCACCGGCAGGTGTTTCTGAATAATGGAAAGGACGAAGGAATTCTGGTCTATGTGGAAGTGGCGGTCAGTAATCTGATGCTGGAGGAGCATGTCATCGGGCTTTCTGATGTGCAGCCACTTACTACTTACGAAGAAGGCGAGGCAGCACTTCTTGCAGGAAACGGGATTCTTTTTGTACAGGGAGATACCTGTCTGTACAAAATATCCAGTAAAGGATATCCGGGCATCGGGGTATCCCCGGCAGAAAGTGAAAAGGTTATGCGGGGTTCGCGGGAAGGATTTACAGAGAGCGAGAAAATCAATGTGGCATTGATCCGAAAAAGAATCAGGGATGTCAGAATGAAAGTAGAGGAACAACGAATCGGAGTAAGGTCTCATACGATGACAGCGCTGGTCTATATGGAAGACCTGATAGAACCGCAAATTCTGCGCATGATCAAAGACCGGATGGAACAGTATGAAATAGATGGAATTATGGACAGCGGCATGCTGGAACAGCTTCTGGAAGAACACTGGATGTCACCGTTTCCACAGTTTCAGACGACAGAGCGGCCTGACAGGGCGGCGTCAGCGGTGTTGGAAGGCAGATTGATACTGGTAACAGATCACTCTCCGACGGTGCTTTTATTTCCGTCCAATTATAACAGTTTTTTTCAGACCAGTGATGACTGGTATAACCGGTTTGAAACAGCATCATTCGCGAGAATGATTCGATTTCTGGCAGCGATCATGGCGATGTGCTTCCCGGCAGTATACGTGGCAGCGACGACATGGCATACAAGCCTTCTTCCGACGAAACTGGTTCTCTCCATGGCAGAGGCCAGGGCAGGAGTACCATTTCCGTCGTTGGGAGAAATTCTTCTGATGGAAATTTCATTTGAACTTTTAAGAGAAGCAGGAATCCGTCTGCCAGGTCCCATGGGAAACACCATTGGGATTGTAGGAGGTCTTATTATTGGACAGGCTGCAGTGGATGCAAATCTGGTAAGTCCGGTTGTCGTGATCGTTGTGGCTTTCACAGCACTATGTTCTTTTGCTATTCCCAATGAAGAATTTGCATCGGCATTCCGGCTCTTAAAATACGGATGTATTTTTATGGGGGCATGGTTTGGGCTATACGGTATTCTGCTTTCCTGCCTGTGGGTGCTGATTCATCTCTCTCATTTGAACAGTTTTGGAATCCCATATCTGTATCCTTATGCGGCATGTGTCGGAAGTGGACAGGAGGAGAAGAAGGATTCACTGATCCGTTATCCTTTCCGACAGCTGAAGTATCGTCCGGTATTTGCCAGAAGGGCGGAAAAAATAAAACTCCGAAAGAAGGATGAAGATGTTTAGTGAGAATAACAGAATCTCTGTCCGGCAGGCGGTCAGAAATTATGGGATGATGGTTATCAGCATCAGCGCGCTGGTGATACCGGTTGCTATGAATCATACTGCCATGCCGTCTGTATTGCTGGCAGCAGGGCTGCTGGGAGTCTATCTTGCAGGAATGGCTGCGGCTGCAGCACCGGAAAATAGAATATTCCAGACTGCATCATATGTCCATGGCTGGATACTGGGGACATTGACAGCACGGATGACAGGACTTCTGGTGCAGAAATTTCTGCTGAACGGGGTGCCGCTGTGGGGAATTCTGATATTGTTCTATGCCATGTGCTATTACAATTTGTACAAGGGGCTGGAATGCCGGATGCGCGTGGGAGAAATTTTGTTTCTGCCGTTTCTTCTTCTGCTGGCGGGACTTGCTATCGCCATGCATGGAGAAGCAGAAGTGATGAGAATCCGGGAATTTACATGGATACTGGATAAAAACGGGATTTGGAAAGGCTATGAACTGTTCTGCTGGCTGACTGCAGTTCAGGGACTCTGGTCTCTTCAAAACCATATGACGGAAAAGAAGACGGCTGTTGGCAGAGTCTGGCTGTTCGGAACGGCCGGGGTGGTGTTCTGGGCACTGTTTACATTTTTTATTTACGGAGATGCAGGGCATACAGGACTTGTCTTTCCGCTTGCTTCGGCCATGACGCTGGCACATTTGCCGGGAAATGTGATCGGCAGACTGGATTCAATATTTGTATTTGTCTGGGTGATCGGGCTTTTTACAGCCTGCAGTACCCTGTTTGCACCTTTGCAGGCAGAAGAGCCGGATCGGAGGAAAAAATATCTGTTTGGAGTACTCCTCACTGCATCACTGGCATTTGCCTGCCAGGAAAAATCACAGGAATTGTTGTCTGGATGGCTGTATTGGATCTCTACGCCGGTACAGATGGTTTTGTTCATCTGGCAGTTTTTGGCGGGAAATGGAAAGAAAATGTTACTGACAGGACTTGGATTTCTCTGTATGTTACTGACTGGCTGTGGGCATCAGGAGCTGGAAAAAGAAAATCTGACAGAAAGTATCTGCGTGGATGTGGGAACGGAGAAAGCCTATACGGTCACATTTGGGTTTTACATGTTGGACGGAGCAGCAGAAACTTACCGGACGGAGGCGGATTCGCTGGAGGAAGCAAGGAATATGTATGACAGTGGTCATGAAAAAAATCTGGATTTCAATCATCTGAGGAATTTTTATTTTTCTGAAAATCTGATGGAAGAAAAAGTCTTCGGAAATCTCCTGATGGAGATTCAGACGGATGGAACGTATTCGCGTGGAATCAGCGTATGGGTAACGGACGATGATCCTGCGAAAGCAGTGGAGATGAAAGAACAGCCGGAGGAAGGGACGCCTGTCCACCGGATGTTGAATGCATGGTATAACAGGGAATCTTTTCGGCCATACTCCAGTCAGAAGAAATGACAGGAGAGGCGTAGCCGATGAAAAGAGATATGGTAATTTTACTGCTGGCCTGCCTGATAGGGCTCGGCGCCATGGAATGTGTGAACGAGGCGAATCAGGTAAGACAGACATCCACGGTGGCATGGTGGACACTGCTCTATGAGCAGCCGAATCCGGAACATCTTCCGGTAAAAGTAGATTTCTGGTGGAGAAATGGGGGTTGAAGTGTTCCCGGAAAGAAGATAGAATAAACAAGAGGATAAAGCGGAGGTGTATGATGACAAAAGAAGTAGTGGTGACCATATCCGGGCTTCAGCTCTCGGACGGTGATCAGGATACCATAGAGACGGTTCATGTGGGGGAATATCATGAGAAGGACGGAGTTCACTACGTTTTCTTTGATGAGATTCTGGAAGGCCATGATCAGCCGGTACGGAATATGATCAAGCTTGGCGAACGGAGTGTAGCAGTCAGAAAAAGAGGTCCGGTATCATCGGAACTTTTTTTTGAGGAAGGCAGTACCAGTGAAAGTGCCTATAATATGCCCTTTGGAGCATTTATGGTTTCTGTCCACACATCCAGTGTCCGCCTGAATGTGGAGGAAGAAAAGATCGAATCAAAAGCTTCCTACAGACTCAGCATCAATGGAGAACACTGCTCGGACTGTGATATCCAGGTGACAGTACAGGCAAAAGAAACGTTTAAGCTTTGTTGACGCTGTCTGTGTTGTGAGATAAAATAAATAAGAAAGAAGTATACATTAGAGGTGTGAAGATGAAAAAAGTTATTCTGACAGGAGACCGTCCTACCGGACGCCTTCATGTAGGACATTATGTAGGTTCTCTAAAAGAAAGAGTAAAACTCCAGAATTCCGGAGATTATGATGAAATTTATATTATGATCGCAGACGCACAGGCGCTGACTGATAATGCGGAGCATCCGGAGAAAGTACGCCAGAACATCATGAATGTGGCGCTCGACTATCTGGCATGTGGAATTGATCCGGAGAAATCCACGATCTTTATCCAGTCCATGGTCCCGGAGCTGACAGAGCTGACTTTTTATTATATGAATCTGGTTACGGTATCCCGTGTACAGCGGAATCCAACTGTAAAGGCAGAGATTCAGATGAGAAATTTCGAGGCCAGCATTCCGGTTGGTTTCTTCTGCTATCCGATCAGTCAGGCGGCAGATATTACCGCATTTCGTGCAACAGCAGTGCCGGTAGGTGAGGATCAGCTTCCAATGCTTGAGCAGTGTAAGGAGATTGTACATAAGTTTAACAGTGTATATGGCGAGACTCTGACCGAACCGGAGATCGTGCTTCCGTCCAACAAAGCATGCTTACGTCTGCCGGGTATCGACGGAAAAGCAAAGATGAGCAAGTCTCTCGGAAACTGTATCTACCTGTCTGATGAGGCAGAGGATGTGAGAAAGAAGATCATGTCCATGTTCACAGATCCGAATCATCTGAGAGTGGAAGATCCGGGACGTGTGGAAGGAAACCCGGTATTCCTGTATCTGGATGCATTCAGCCGTCCGGAGCATTTCGAAGAGTTTCTTCCGGATTATAAGAATCTGGACGAACTGAAAGATCACTATACCCGCGGTGGACTGGGTGATGTGAAAGTAAAGAAATTCCTGAATAATGTCATGCAGGCAGAGCTGACTCCGATTCGTGAGAGAAGAAAGATGTGGGAGCAGAGAATTCCGGAAGTATACGAGATTCTGCGTGAAGGAAGCAAAGCAGCAGAGGCAAAAGCAGCAGAGACCCTTCGTGATGTAAAAGCAGCTATGAAAATCAATTATTTTGAGGATGAGAGTCTGATTAAATGATACAGAAGAAAAGACTGACCGCATTCTATGTGGAACAGTATACAAAGGCATCGAAAAAACGGCCCCGGAAAATGCCGGGGACCAATGAGATGCTTTATAAGACGGAAAAGCTGTTCCGTCTGCTGGAAAATACAAAATCCTCCAGGGTCAATATCCGGTCTCTGGAGGAATATCACCGGCAGTTGAAAAATGTGGTGATGTTTGCCAGAAGAAAAAACAGGGATGATATCCTTGAAAAACTGAATACGGTGATATTACCCAGGCTGGCTGAGCTGGACCTGGGTCTTCTTTTGGATGAACAGAAAAAAGGAATGACTGAAGATTTCCTGGTATGGCTGCGCAAAGAACGTCCCTGTGCGGTCTGCCAGGAAACTTTGTTTACCCTGTATCCTGCGTTCCGGCAGCATGTAGTGAAAGATCAGATCATGGATCTGGTACCGGTGCGTCCGGAGATGGAGTTCCCGGAAGTACGGGAGTTGCACCGGCATTTTATTCTGCACATCGGACCAACCAACAGCGGAAAGACGTTCCGGTCACTGGAACGGCTGAAGCTGGCAGGAAACGGCGTCTATCTGGGACCATTACGTCTGCTCGCGCTGGAAGTATTTGAGCAGATGCAGAAATATCATGTCCCCTGTACCATGAGAACCGGACAGGAGTGCATTGAAGAAGCCGGGAGCCGTGTGACGGCGTGTACCATTGAGATGGCAGATTATGATGAGAACTATGACATTGCCGTTATTGATGAAGCGCAGTTGGTGGCTGATGTAGACAGGGGACATTCCTGGACAAAGGCAATCCTGGGACTGCGTGCAAAAGAAATTCATATCTGCATGAGTCCTGCTGCGGAGCAGGTGATCTGTCATCTTATAGAACTGTGTGGCGATGACTATGAAGTGGATCGCTATGAACGGAAGACAGCACTGATCTGTGAGGAACAGCCATTTCATTTTCCGGATGATATACAGCCTGGAGATGCGCTGATCGCATTTTCCAAGAAATCAGTGCTGGATGTGGCGGGGCGCCTGGAGGAGACGGGCATCAATGCCAGTGTGATCTATGGAAGTCTGCCGCCGGAAATCCGTCGGAGACAGATGCATCTGTTTCATAAGGGAAAAACAAAAGTTGTTGTGGCGACAGACGCTATCGGGATGGGGCTGAATCTTCCGGTCCGCAGAATTATTTTTCTGCAGGCCGAGAAATTTGATGGCGTGTCCAGACGGAAACTAACGACTGCAGAGGTGCGGCAGATTGCAGGCCGGGCCGGAAGATTTGGTCTCTATGACAAAGGTTATGTTACTGCCATGGGAGAGGAAGAGCTTTCCTATATCAGAGATCACTATGCGGCACCGGAGGAATCTCTGACGGAAGTAAATTTAGGCTTCCCGCAGATGCTTCTGGACATTGATGCACCTTTGGATGAAATTCTGAAGATCTGGCATTCCGTGACACCGACGGATCCGTTCGTAAAAGAGAATATCGATGAAGCACTGTTCCTTTATGAGCAGGCAAAGCAGAACCGGAAGATGATCGATGGATTTGACGACAAGTATGTGCTGTATAAGATGATTACCTGTCCTATCGACATTAAAGATAAGAAGGTAGTGGATCTGTGGAATCACTATTGCTGTACCTATACAGCGGACGTATCTCTGGAGCGGCCGGTACTGTACCGGGAGAAAAAAGGAGGTATCCAGCAGTATGAGACGTACTATAAACAGCTGGATCTGTATTATCAGTTTTCACATCGCATGCAGAAAGTGATAGAGGAAGACTGGCTTCGCAGAGAACGTGAGAAGACAGAGATGCGGATCATGAGTTATCTCACGAAGGGCAAGCAGAGTTATATTGCCAGATGCAGATACTGCGGAAAACTGCTTCCGCTGGGATCGACTTTTCCTGTGTGCGATGACTGTTTCCGCCAGGAAGTGCGTGCGAAATACGGACGGAAAGACAAAAATGGAGGAACCACAGATGGCAAAGTGGGTGGAGATAAGAAAAGGCGCGGACTTTCGGGCCATCGGAGAAAAGTACGGCATCAGTCCGTTCACGGCACGGCTGATTCGAAATAAAGATATCGTCGGCGATCAGGAGATTGAAGAATATCTTCATGGAACACTTGAGGATCTTCATCCTGCTTCTCTGATGAAAGGTATTCCGGAAGCGGTGGATCTGCTTGAACAGAAGATTGGAGAAAATGCATATATCCGTATTATCGGAGACTATGACATTGATGGTGTGTGCGCTACTTATATTTTACTCAGAGGATTCCGTGCGGCCGGAGCGCGGGTGGATACAGATATTCCAGACCGAATGAAGGACGGCTACGGACTGAACCGGGAGCTGGTAAAGAGAGCTTATGATGCAGGCGTGGATACGATCGTCACCTGTGATAACGGAATAGCCGCTGTGCAGGAGATTGCCTATGCCAGAGAACTGGGTATGACGGTCATTGTGACGGATCATCATGAAGTGCAGGAGGAACTGCCGTCTGCGCAGGTGATTGTAAATCCCCGCCAGGCAGACTGTCCGTATCCGTTCAAAAAACTGTGCGGGGCAGCGGTTGCCTGGAAGCTGGTAGGTGCGTTCTGGCAGCAGATGGGACTTCCTCTCGACGATCTTTATGATGAACTCCTGATGTTCGCAGGATTTGCAACGGTGGGAGATGTGATGGATCTGACTGGTGAGAACCGGATTCTTGTGAGGGAAGGACTGAAACGCCTGCAGAAGACAACACATCCGGGAATGTCAGCTCTTATCGAAGCCAATGAACTGGCAAGAGATACACTCTCGGCATTTCATATTGGATTTGTTTTAGGACCCTGTATCAATGCAAGTGGACGTCTTGCGACGGCAAAGAGGGCGCTGGCACTTCTGGACACAAAAGATCAGGCGCTTGCCATAGAGCGGGCGGCGGAATTAAAAGAACTGAATGACGAGCGAAAAGAACTGACGGAGCAGGGACTTGCCCAGGCAGTAGATCTGATCGAACACAGTGATCTGATGGAAGACCGGGTGCTGGTAGTCTATCTGCCGGACTGCCATGAAAGTCTGGCCGGAATCATTGCCGGACGAATCCGGGAGCGGTATTACCGTCCGGTTTTTGTGTTGACCAGGGCAGAAGACGGTGTGAAAGGTTCTGGACGTTCGATTGAAACCTACTCCATGTTTGAAGAAATGAGTAAATGCAAAGAGCTGTATACCAGATATGGCGGGCATCCCATGGCAGCAGGTGTCTCCATGCCGGAAGAACATGTAGAACTGTTCAGGAGAAGACTTAATGAACTGTGTACGCTCAGCAAAGAAGACCTGACAGAAGTCGTACATATTGACATGGCATTGCCATTTAACTGTGTTTCTGAACAGATCGTAGGAGAACTTTCTCTGCTGGAACCTTTCGGAAAAGCGAATACCAAACCAGTCTTTGCAGCACGGAATGTGCGAGTACTGGAATCCAGAGTACTTGGAAAAAATCAGAATGTACTCCGGATGAAACTGATGGATGAAAGCGGAATGACACTGGAAGGTATTTATTTTAATAACTGTATGCAGGAAGTGATTGCAGATCTACAGAAGAAGCCGACATTTCATATTCTGTATTACCCTGAAATCAATGAATTCCGGGGAAGAAGAACTCTGCAGCTGAGAGTGCAGGGATATTGTTAAACCAGAAAAAGTGTGCTATATTTGTCTTATTGTGGGTAAACTTTACCAAAAGGTGCGTGAAAAGGAGAGATACACATGAAAAAGTTAGAGGATTATGTGGTAAGTATTCCGGATTATCCGGAACCAGGAATTATATTCAGGGATGTCACCAGTATTCTGCAGGATGCGGAAGGACTGAAGCTTGCCATTGATAGTCTGCAGGCAGAACTTGACGGGCTGGATTTTGATGTGATTGCAGGAACCGAGTCCAGAGGATTTATCTTTGGTATGCCGATTGCATATAATCTCCATAAACCATTTGTGCTGGTTCGTAAAAAGGGAAAACTTCCAAGAGAGACCGTATCCGCAAGTTACGATCTGGAGTACGGAAGTGCAGAGATTGAAATGCATAAAGATTCCATCAAACCGGGACAGAAGGTAGTACTGATTGATGATCTGATTGCAACCGGAGGTACCATTGAAGCAGCTGCAAAGTTGGTGGAATCTCTCGGAGGTGAAGTGGTCAGAATTATTTTCCTGATGGAGCTTGCAGGTCTGAAGGGAAGAGAAAAACTGAAAAACTACGATGTAAGAAGTGTTATCCGTTACGAGGGTAACTAATATAGTTACGAGCAGAGACAGAGATTAGATAGAAAAGCGGTGATTGGTATATGACGGAAGAACAGGCACGGGAAGTCCAGGAGGACGACAGAAGTATCAAGAAGATGGAAGATTTTACAAGCCCTGATGAACTTTATCAGGAGCTGGTAAAGAGTGTGATGAGATACCATCCTTCTACGGATCTTTCCATGATTGAAAAAGCATATCAGGTGGCTAAGGCCGCGCATAAGGATCAAGTCCGTAAATCCGGAGAACCATATATCATTCATCCGTTGTGTGTAGGTATTATTCTGGCAGATCTGGAGCTTGATAAGGAAAGTATTGCGGCAGGTCTTCTGCATGATGTAGTGGAAGATACACCGATGACGACCGAGGATGTGGCAGCAGAATTCGGAGATGAGGTAGCGCTTCTGGTAGACGGTGTTACCAAGCTGGGCCAGTTGAGTTATTCCGCGGACAAGGTAGATGAGCAGGCGGAGAATCTTCGAAAAATGTTCCTGGCCATGGCGAAGGATATCCGTGTTATCCTGATCAAACTTGCTGACCGACTGCATAATATGCGGACTCTGAAATACATGCGTCCGGAGAAACAGAAGGAAAAAGCACGCGAGACCATGGATATCTATGCGCCGATCGCACAGCGTCTTGGTATTTCCAAGGTGAAGATCGAACTGGATGACCTTGCATTGAAATATCTTCAGCCGGAGGTCTACTATGATCTGGTAGCACAGATTGCCGATAAGAGAAGTGTCCGGGAAAAATATGTGAAATCCATTGTAGCGGAAGTAAAACAGCACATGGAAAATGCGCATATCGAAGCAGATGTGCAGGGACGTGTGAAACATTTCTTCAGTATTTATAAGAAGATGGTTAATCAGGATAAGACACTGGATCAGATCTATGACCTGTTTGCAGTGCGTATTCTTGTGGATTCCGTGAAGGACTGTTATGCGGCATTGGGTGTTATCCATGAGATGTACAAACCGATTCCGGGTCGTTTCAAAGACTATATTGCCATGCCGAAAGCTAATATGTACCAGTCTCTTCATACGACACTGATTGGTCCTAAGGGCCAGCCCTTTGAGATTCAGATTCGTACGTATGAGATGCACAGAACAGCAGAGTATGGTATCGCTGCTCACTGGAAATATAAGGAGAGCGGCGGAAGTAATGAGCAGAATATCGAAGGAAAGAACAGTGCAGAAGCGAAGCTTACATGGTTAAGACAGATTCTTGAGTGGCAGCGGGATATGTCCGATAACCGGGAGTTTATGAGTCTCCTGAAGAGTGACCTTGATCTTTTTTCCGAGAGTGTATACTGCTTTACACCAGGCGGTGATGTAAAGACATTGCCGAACGGTTCCAATACGATTGATTTTGCCTACAGCATTCACAGTGCAGTAGGAAATAAAATGATCGGAGCCAGAGTCAATGGAAAACTGGTGCCGATTGAATATGTAATTAAAAATGGTGACCGAATTGAGATCATTACATCTCAGAACTCCAGAGGTCCCAGCCGCGACTGGCTGAATACGGTTAAGAGTACCCAGGCGAAGAACAAGATCAATCAGTGGTTCAAGACAGAATTCAAAGAGGGAAATATTGTCAAAGGTAAGGAACTGATTGCCCAGTACTGCAAGATGAAGGGAATTCCACAGGCGCAGGTAGTGCGTTCGGAATATCAGGAAGGTGTTTTGCGGAAATACGGATTCCGGGACTGGGATTCTGTATTGGCAGCTGTCGGACACGGCGGTCTCAAAGAGGGCCAGGTTGTCAACAAGATGCTGGAGCAGTATGAAAAAGCCAAGAAGAAAGCTGTCACGGACGCTAAAATCATGGAGAGCGTCAGCGAAGCAAAAGAGCAGAAGATCAAGATCAGTAAGTCAAAGAGTGGTATTGTCGTTAAAGGTATTGATGATGTGGCCGTCCGTTTTTCCAAGTGCTGTAATCCGGTGCCGGGAGACGAGATTGTTGGTTTTGTTACTCGTGGACGCGGTGTGACCATTCACAGAACAGACTGTGTCAATATGCTTCATCTGGCAGAATCAGAGCGTGAACGTCTGATTGATGCGGAATGGCAGTCCGGCCTGAAAGCACCTGCAGGTGAAAAATATACGACGGAGATCAAGATCTACGGAAACAACCGTACCGGTCTTCTGGTGGATATTTCCAGAACTCTCACGGAGCGTAATATTGATGTGACGGCCATGAATGTCCGCACCAGCAAGCAGGGTACGGCGACGATTACCATCAGTTTTGATATTTCCAGCGTGGAAGAACTGAACCGGATCATCGACAAGCTGCGTCAGATTGAGAGCGTTCTGGATATCGAGCGTTCCGCCAGCTAAGGAGGATTTTTTATGTCGAGAGTGCGTGTTTCCAGCGTTACAGTAGGACAGCTTGCAGTCAACTGCTGGTTTCTGATCAATGAAGATACAAAAGAAGCGCTGGTATTTGATCCAGGGGATCAGGCGGATAAAATTGTTCAGTATGCATCTGAGCAGGGCGTCAAGATTACAGCGGCACTCCTGACCCATGGACATATTGATCACATGGGTGGTGCGGATGCCCTTCGAAACCTGACAGGTGCAAAAGTATATGCACTTCGGGAGGAAGAAGACCTTCTTCTGGATGCCAAGCAGAATCTGTCGGTCTACATTGCCAGAAAAGTGGTGACGTTTGCACCGGATGAGTTCGTGCATGACGGGCAGGAACTGGAACTTGCAGGGGTGAAGTTGAAAGTCTTCCACACACCGGGACATACGCCGGGCGGCGCATCTTACTACTGTGCGGAAGCAGGCTGTGTATTTTCCGGAGACACCCTGTTTCAGGGCTCTGTGGGAAGAACCGATTTTCCGGGTGGCAGCATGTCAGCCATTGTCCGTTCTGTGAAAGAGAAACTGTTTCTCCTGCCGGATGACACAAGAGTCTGCCCCGGACATGGGGATGAGACCAGTATTGGGTATGAGAAAAAATGTAATCCGTTTGTTTAAGCGTGAAGGAGCCACTGTTTCATAGATAGGTAATCATCTGTGAGACGGTGGCTTTTTATGCGTGGGGAAGTGCAATTCCGTGGATTTTTACTTGCTGACCCATTGTTTGGGCAGATAGTAAAATCCCTTTACTCTCTGCCCACGGAAGCGGTGAAAGTCCTTGAATTCTTCGCGAAAAAGTAAGTTTTAATCGGTAATTGGACCTATAGAGAATCCAGGGCTTATTCTGCCCGGGAGAGTCAGAAAATTTGGGTGGAGACAATGTGAATTTTTCCATAGGTCCAATCAGACGAAAGATGTGAGCTTGTATAATAGGAAATAAGTTTTTTGATAGGAATTTTGGATTTGAAACAGAATAAAAGCATTATATGCCCAAATGAAATTAAAAAATAGATGCAGTAGACCTCAGATTATGATGTGGAGAAAATCTGCAGTGAATGCTGGAATAAAGAATAAAAATACCGAAAAATCACGATGATTAACGATTTGAAATGAAGTAGATACAAACAGTACCAGCCTGTAAAAGCTCCACTTGTGGTTCCCTTTACAGGCTGGTACTGTTACGCAATCCTACAGCGGCTTAATATTCAGCTTTTCAAGCAACTTCTGAAGCTGCTTTTTCTGTGCTTCATTGGGAGGGAGGATGGGTGCGCTGCAGGTCTCGTTGATTCCCAGGCCGCGAAGATTCATAGCATATTTAACGGCAGGAATGAACGGAGTACAGATATTATAGAGAGCCATGGCGTCGTTGAAATATTGCTGCCAGTCGGACATGGCTTTGAAATCACCTTCGCGAATGGATCTGGTCCAGGCTGCACATTTCTCCGGGATCAGGTTGGAAAGGCCGCCGATGCATCCGGCTCCGCCGCCTGCGATGTTGTGAATGAGATTGTCATCAAATCCGCTGAATACTTCGAAGTCCGGGCGGACTTTCATGACAGCGCTTAAGATATTACTGGTGTGGTTCATAGGAGTTACGGTATCTTTGATTCCCACGATGTTCGGATATTTCTGAGCAAGTTTTACGACTAGTTCCGGAGTTAGATCATGTCCGGTGCGGTCCGGAAAATTGTAAAGGAAGATGTGCGCATCTGTATGCTCGGCAATCTGACTGTACCATTCTTCCAGAGAAGTCTCCGGCAGGCGGAAGTAATACGGACTTACGATCATGACTTCATTCAGTCCTTTGGAGACAGAATAGTTGGTCAGCTCGATAGTTTCCGCAAGATTCATACGGGTGGTTCCAATAAAGATGCGGGTGCGGCCTGTTAAGATCTTAGCGGCAAAATCAATGTATGCTTTCTGAGTTTCCATGGACATGGAGAAAAATTCACCAGTGCTGCCCATGAGGACAAGGCCGTCCATACCGTTCTCAATAAGGAAATCATGAACTTTTGCGGTCTCTTCCCATGACGGAGTAATACCGTCATTTTCAAAAACAGTAACGACAGGTGTTAAAAATTGTGCTTTCATAAGAAGCCTCCTTATGTTTATTACTTGTAAAGTTTTCGTTTGTATCTTATAATTAAAAAATATGTTAAGAATTTGCAAAAAACAGGGAGGATGAGGTCAATGGCTACAGTATTAATTGCTGACGATAACGAACAGATATTATCAGTATTGGAACGGTACGCACTGAACGAGGGTTATAAAGTTATACTGGCAAAGGACGGTGAACAGGCCATTGATCTGTATGAAAAAAATCAGGTCAGCCTTGTGCTGCTTGACGTCATGATGCCTAAAGTAGATGGATTTGAAGTCTGCAGGCATATCCGTAAAACGAGTAACATACCGATTATTCTCATCACTGCCAGAGGCGAGGATTTCGAGCGTATCATGGGCCTCGACATTGGAGCGGATGATTACATTGTAAAGCCGTTCAGTCCTGGTGAAGTAATGGCGCGTATCCGTGCCATTCTGCGTCGCATGAGTAATTACAGTGATCTGGCTGCTCACCAGATCCTGAACATCGACAATTTGAAGATTGACTTGTCCAGTTATTCTGTAACGGTCAACGGAGAACCTCTCGGACTTGCAAAAAAAGCAATTGAGATTCTGTGGACGCTTGCCAGCAAACCGCATCGTACTTTTACAAGAGAAACTCTTCTGGAACAGCTATGGGGTGAGGAATATCATGGAGATATCCGTGCTGTTGATTCGCAGGTAAAACGTATGCGTCTGATACTGTCTCAGCAGCCTCATCCGAACTGGGATATCAAGACGGTATGGGGAGTGGGGTATCAGTTTGAATATACGGAAAGATAAATCTCATAAAAAAGAATATTCTCTGGTAAGCCGCATTTCCCGCATTTACAGTATAGGAATGATTCTTCTGAATGGGCTTCTGCTGATATCTTTTTGTTACATTAATCTGTCATATCTTTATACGGATGAACTGGTGGACATGGCAAACCGTGTAACGGTTCAGTTTGAAGACACAACCAGGAATCTCACAATGGAAAAATATTTTAATGAATCGCAGACCGTTCATTTCCTTCAACAGTTAAATGACCTGAATAAATATTCCCGTCCGGAGAAGGTTCATATTTATGTGGTGTTTCCCAATGGAGTTACAAGTCAGTACAGTGAAAAACTGGAGCAGGTAGTATTTGAGCTTTTGCCGCCAGATTTTTTCTATGTATTTCGTGAGGCAATCAAAAATGATGAGCTTACGACAGAATGGCCGGGAGTTCGGAATCATTTTTCCAGATGGAATGTGGCGGTTCCTATTAGAGGGTATACTGGTAATTCCGGGGGAATTGTGATCACCAGTATCTATACTAGAGATGTGATCACAAGGCTGTTCCCTGTTTTTTTGACGATTGGACTTTCTCTGATATTGTCATTTGCGTTTTTAATCAATGCACAGAAAGGGTTTTCCCAAATTTTGGCCTCACCGCTCAATAATATCACTTCTGCGCTGGAAGCCTGGTCTTTAAGCCGTTTTTCAGGGTCTGATGTAGCAAACCGTACAGATGAGATCGGACGGTTGGCTCGCACGCTGGATGAAGTGGCGGACAAGCTGGAAGAAGAGCAACAACGCCGCGATAGAGATGATGAAAACCGCCGTAATTTTTTTAATAATGTTTCACATGAACTGAAGACGCCAGTGGCGGCACTCAGGGCTCAAACAGAATTATTAAAAGATGGTCTGGCCACGGAAGAGGAACTGCCGGGATATTATGATAGTATTTTGCGCGAAACAATTTATATCCAGCACATGGTGGATGATCTTCTGACACTCTCCAGATTGCAGGCTCCCGGATATAAGATGGAGAAAGAACCATGCTGTCTGACGGACATTTTAAATGATGTCTATCAAAGTCTCAGTCCTGCGGCTGACGGGAAAGGGATAGAGCTCTGGCTTGACAGAACACTTGCACCGGAATATACGGTGGTAAATGGAAACTACACCAGAATCCGCCAGTTGATTATTATTTTTACAGAAAATGCCATCAAATACAGCGAAAGAGGAGCACATGTCTGGATTCAGCTTACAGAAAAGGAAAAAGCTCTGGAACTGGTTGTACAGGATGAAGGATGCGGTATTCCGAAAACGGAGGTAGATCAGGTCTTCCAGCATCAGTTCCGTGCGTCCAATACTGGCAATAAATCCGGAAACGGGCTTGGACTTGCCATTGCAAACGAGATTGCATCGCTTATGAATTTTACACTTTCACTGGAAAGTGAAGAATATAAAGGAACCAAGGTAACGGTTCATATTCCATATGAGGAAAGGCTTCTATAAAAAGCCTTTCCTCATTTTTTTAGTAAATTCCCAGTTTGTGTGCAGCGAGATCGCATGCAGTCTTCATTTTTTCATACATGAGTCTGATGGAAGTCAGTTCATCACATCCCGGATATGGACGCACTTCCAGAGAAATATTGGCACGTTTCTGTCCGGTAGTATGTGGAATGTAACCACACTCAAACAGTACCATGAACTGATGAGTCAGCTCTACCAGATCAAAGGTACCATTTTGTACACCTACAGGTGGATGAGTATGTCCATAGAAGACACTTTTCTCATCGAGAACAGCATCTCCCATATGAACATGAATCAGTCCGGCACGCAAAACTTCCCTGGTAGCGGCTTCCATGGTTTCTTCCATCAGAGGAAGATGAGCAATATCAAGCATCAGATGAGCATTATTTGCTCCATTTTTCTGAGCTTCCAGCATAAAGTCTGCACAGTCTTTGCATGGCCCGAGCAGGAGTTTTTTGAAGCGGTGGCGCTCGATAGGTTCAATGGTGATCTCCATATTGAAAGTACGGCAAAACTCGGCCAGCTGCAGGAAATATTCCATATACATCTTTAAAAGTTCTGGTCTTCTTTCCTCTCCCTTATCAGGGCATCCAGTAAATACGATGATCGGAGACTCTGCCTCTGCAGCATATTCAATCTGTGTTTTTGCGAGCTCCAGAGCGTTTTTCCGATATTCTGGATTATCACTGCACGGATTGAATTCTCCATCCAGCTGGAAGACTCCAGGAGTATTATAGTGAAGGGTGATTTCATGTTTCTTCATACTCTGAATACATAATTTCCTCATGGCTGCATCGTCAGGAAGAAAAGTCTCAAAACTTTCATAAGGTGCACAGTGACAGCAGGTCTGAATAGCTGCAAAATGCATGTACGGATCTTCAAAGGATTTCGGAAACAGCATGGAAGGACTGAATCCGAAGCGAATGCGTGATTCAAAATTAGTCATGGCACAGTTGGCCCCCTCTTCTTTAATATGTGAAGATGGTAGCATTGCAGGTCCCTAACGTCAATCAAACATATATTCGAAATGTGTCAACGAATGACATAAATTTTTCATGAAAAAGTCACAGAAAAGTCATAACTGAATTTGGACTAACTTTGACATAAAACTGACACAGTCAATGTTTAAATGCAATAAAAACATTGATAAAAGCTTGTCAACTATTCCAAATTGAAAAAAATGACAAAAAACGCTATGCTAAATGCATGAAATGCGAGAGGGAAATGCATTTTGAGATTTTGCAAAACCAGGAGGGAATGGTATGAAAAACAAGAAACTTGTTGCACTGCTTCTGACAGCTGCCATGCTTGTAACGACTGCATGTGGTTCTTCAGGATCAGCAACAACAGACAATGCGCAGACTGACAATGCTGCAGCAGAAGAGACCGCAGATGATGCAGAGGCAGAGGACACTGCTGATGCAGCAACGGAAACTACGGATGCAGCAACTGGTGACAGAAGTGCTGATGCGGAACTGACTCCGATCGACAATTATCCAGCGTCTTCTCTTCAGATTACAGTTCCGCCTTCAGCAGGTGGTGGTACGGACGTTCTGATCCGTCAGCTGGCAATCTACATGGAAGAGTACTTAAATGTACCGATTACTGTAGTTAACAAATCCGGCGGTGGATGTGCTATCGGATTTGCAGCAGGTGCAACTGATCCGAACGATGGTTCCTGTATTACCGCAGGTGTTGCAGAGCTGAACGGACTTCCGTATACAACCGATTTCCAGTATACTTATAAAGATTTCGAGCCGATCTGTAATTTCAATGCATGCTATGGAACTATCTGTGTTCCGAAGGACGCTCCGTATGATACGATCGAAGATTTTGTAGCTTACATGAAAGAGCATCCGGGTGAGGTTCGCTTCTCCAACTCCGGTATCGGTGGACCTTGGCATTTGCTTTCTGCTAAATTCGCAGAACTTGCAGGTGTAGATATTGTTCATGTTCCGTGCGATGGCGGTGGACCGGCAGCAATTGCAGCGGCAGGTGGAAATGTAGAGTGTGTACCGGTTTCTGATGGTGAGTGTAAGACTTATCTTGAGTCTGGTCTTCTGAAAATGCTTATGACCTTCAGCCCGGAGCGTCTGGCTGATTATCCGGATGTACCGACTGCAGAAGAGTGTGGATACGGCGATGCTTCCAAAGTAGTTGTATATCGTGGATTCCTTGCACCAAAGGGAACTTCTCAGGAAGTAATCGATGATATTGACGCAGCTACCAGATATGCTCTGGCGCAGCCGGAAGTACAGGAATTCATGGCAAACAACAGTTATACTGATGATTACATGGATGCAGCTGAGTTCTCAGAACTGCTTGATGGCATGGACAAGATCTGTGATGAGATGACTCATCAGCTTGGAATTGCCACAAAATAATCAAACGAATGTAATGCAAAGAGAGGCAAGGCATCTGGTGCCTTGCCTCAATTTTCGAAGAAGGAGGTAATATAAGAATGAAGAAAATTGCAAATGCGATAGCCTGTATCTTTATTGCTGTTGCAGTAGTATTTTTTATCATTTCTCTTAGTTTCCCGGCAGGAAGCAACGGAGCTGTCGGACCTGGATATTTTCCGCGGATTATGTGTGTACTGGTAATTCTGTTGTCAGTACTGGAGCTGGTTCTCTCTAAAGGAGAGATGATTCCGGCAGAATTAGAGAAAGTAACGATCTTTAAAAAAGAAAATTTGCGTGTATGGCTCACTATGGGTATTACGCTTGTATATATCATTTGTATAAAAGAAGTTGGATTTATTGTAAGTTCGATTGTATTCCAATATGGCTTGAATTATTATTTCAAAGTGCATGAGAAGAGTAAAGTACTTTCAGCAATATTGCCGATTATCGTGGTAGCTGTCCTGTACTTTGTATTCCATAACCTGCTACATGTAAACCTTCCCAAGGGACTGCTGTTTTAAGGAGGAAAAATTATGTTAGAAGTTCTTTCCGCAGTGCTTCAGCCCTCAGTTCTGCTGTGTACACTGGGCGGAGTTATTATGGGTATTTCTTTCGGTGCCATGCCGGGTCTGACTTCCACCATGGGTGTCTGCCTGCTGATGCCGCTGACTTTCAGTATGGGACCTGCAGAAGGTATGTTGATGCTGATAGGTATTTTCTGTGGAGCCCTGTATGGTGGTTCTATTACTGCAATTTTGATTAATACACCGGGTACACCGTCTGCAGCTGCAACTGTACTTGATGGTTATCCATTCACTCTAAGAGGTGAGGCCGGACGAGCGCTTGGTATTTCTACGCTGGCTTCCTTCGGAGGTGGAATTATTTCTGGTACGATTATGATTCTTATCGCGCAGAAAATTGCAATGGTATCCCTGAAATTCAGTGCACCAGAGTCATTTGCACTGGCATTCTTCGGACTTTCCATTATAGCAGGAATCAGTGGCAAGAGCCTTGTAAAAGGGCTGATGTCCGGATGTCTTGGAATTCTTTTGTCATTGATTGGTATTGATAACATTACGGCATTCAGCCGTTATAACTTCGGAAGCGTTTACCTGATGAACGGTCTTTCCTTCATTCCGGTTCTGGTAGGCCTGTTTGCACTGAGTCAGTGTTTCATCACATGTGAGGATTTGTTTACTGAGAGACCTGCTGCGAAGGCAACCAAGCATCCATTCCCCAGCAAGAGTGACTTGAAAACTATTATACCGACTATTATCAGAGGAGGCCTGACTGGCACCGGTATCGGTATTATCCCTGGTGCAGGAGGAGACATCAGTGCATTTATTTCCTATGATATGGAGAAGCGCCTTTCCAAACATCCAGAGAAATTTGGCACCGGTATTCCGGAAGGAATTGCAGCTCCGGAGTCTTCCAACAATGGTACGACTGGCGGAGCACTGATTCCACTTCTGACGCTTGGTATCCCTGGAGATGCGAACACTGCAGTTATGTTGGGGGCTCTTCAGATGCATAATCTTATCCCGGGACCGCAGTTGTTTATGACTCATTTGACTACTGTACAGACGATTTTCGCCGGTTTTATGCTGGCAAATGTATTTGTCTTGATCCTTGGATTTGCAGCGCAGCCGTTGTTTGTGAGAATTGTATCTATTCCGAAACGTGTACTGATCCCGGTTATTCTGGTACTTTGCTCTATTGGATCTTTTGCAATCAATAATAACTACTATGACGTACTTGTGATGTTTATTGCAGGTGTCATTGGATATCTGCTGACTAAAGGTGGATATCCGCTGTCTCCGATCGTACTTGCTCTGATTCTTGGTCAGATGTGTGAAGGTAACCTTCGTCGTAGTCTTGTTATGACACAGGGAAGCTATTCTATCTTCTTCAGCCGCCCGATCAGCTGTGCATTTATCGTTGTTGCACTGATTTCTCTGAGTCTGCCGATTTACAAAGGAATCAGACACTATTTCAAAGAGAGAAAGGAAGTATAGGAAGATATGAAAAAGATTGTTCTGAGTCATAATATTCCGAAAGAATATTATGAAGAATATGTAACAGACATGCAGGTCGCAGTTCCGAAGGAGCCACTGACCGCATGGACCAAAGAAGAAGCAAAAGAAGTCATCAAAGATGCAGATATCTTTATCTGCTACCATGATTTTAAGATGGATCAGGAACTCATCGACAGTGCAGAAAATCTGGAGATCGTAGGAAATGTCGGTTCCGGATATGATAATGTTGACTGGCGTTATGCAAAAGAAAAAGGAATTCATGTGCTGAACGCACCGCGATCTGTAATGGAAGCCACCAGTGAGATGACAGTTGCTTTGATGATGAGCGTATGCCGTGGTGTTGTACAGTACGACAGAGAGCTTAAGAGAGATCTGGTGATGAAACGTCAGCTGTTCTTCTACAGAGATATGGTTCTCTACGGAAAGACGCTTGGTGTTATCGGAATGGGAAGAATTGGACATATGGTAGCCCGCAAGGCTCATGGCCTTGGAATGAAGATTATCTACTCCAACCAGGGTGCAATTCCGAAGGAAGCAGAGGAAGAACTGGGCGGAGCACAGTACATGACCGCCGAGGAAGTACTGAAAAACGCAGATGTGGTAACTATCCACATTCCACTGATGGAAGAAACGAAACATTTCATCAATGCAGAGAAGCTTGCGCTCATGAAGAAAGATGCGTACCTCATCAATGCCTCCAGAGGTCCGATTGTAGAGGAAGCAGCTCTTCTGGATGCTTTGAAAAACCATGTGATCAAGGGCGCAGCTCTTGATGTACAGGAGTTTGAACCGAATGTAAATCCGGAGCTTGCGGCGCTTGATAATATCGTCATGACTCCACATTGCTGCACCAACGTGGCAGAGGTTCGTGTGGAGATGATTCATGAATTGCTTCAGGGTGTGAGAACACTTCTTGAAGGAGAGAAACCGTATAATCTGGTTTGCTAGAAACAATTTGTTGATATAATTATACTACCTCCGAAAGACGGGGTCAGAACACAGTGTCTGACTCCGTCTTTCACTTGCAGGAAAAAGGTTGCCACCGGGAGATATTTGAGTTACACTTTTTTCATAAGAGCGAAAAATGAGAGGATAGAACGATAGATGATAGAAGTAATTGTAAATAGGCCAAGCTTTGAATATGATATTCATTCCCTGGTGAAAGCTTTCTTTCCACGGGAGGACGTGCAAGTCAGAGTACAGGATACATTTACGGATGATACCAAGATCCGGATGACAGTGCATTTCACGGACGACCAGGTGTCATTTTCCGTGACAGAAGACGGATGTCTGAAAGAAAATGGCGAGCAGGCCATTGACTACAGTGACCGGAAAGAAACAAAAAATCATCTGAAGCGTCTGATCTACCGGAAACTTTCAAATTATACAGGACAGGAGCTTCCCTGGGGAACGCTGACCGGTATCCGCCCTACTAAGATTGCCATGGGACTTCTGGAGCAGGGCAAACGCAATGTAGAAATTGCGGAATATATGAGAAATACGTACTTAGCCAGCAAAGAGAAAGTGGCTTTAAGTGTTATGATTGCCAACCGGGAACAGTATGTATTAAGAAATATTGACTACAAGGACGGTTATAGTCTGTATGTGGGAATTCCCTTTTGCCCTAGCATCTGTTTGTACTGTTCTTTTTCTTCCTACCCGCTGGAACGTTGGCGGAAACGGGTAGATGAGTATCTGGATGCATTATGCAAGGAACTGGACTATTTATCTAGCCGGTTCCGCCATAAAAAATTAAATACAGTTTATATTGGCGGCGGAACACCGACCACACTGGAGCCTTATCAGCTGGACCGTCTGCTGACGAAGATTCAGAGTTGCTTTGATACAGAACATCTGCAGGAATTTACTGTAGAGGCAGGCCGTCCGGACAGCATTACCAGAGAAAAGTTACAGGTACTTCTTGATCACGGTATTGACCGGATTTCCATTAATCCCCAGACCATGAATCAGAAGACGCTGGACATTATTGGCAGAAGACATACGGTGGTGCAGGTGCAGGAAGCATTTGCGCTGGCCCGTGAGATGGGATTTTCTCATATTAATATGGATCTCATCGTAGGACTTCCGAGCGAGACGTATGAGGATGTGGAACGGACCATGCAGGAAGTACAGAGGATGGCGCCGGACAGTGTGACGGTTCATTCTCTTGCCATCAAGCGAGCAGCAAGGCTTAGTCTTTTCAAAGATAAATATGAAGAGATGGGTCTGGAAAATAACATGCAGATCATGGATATGACCGCCAGATACTGTGCCGAGATGGAACTGTCTCCCTATTATCTCTACCGTCAGAAAAATATGGCAGGTAATTTTGAAAATGTCGGTTATGCGAAAGTGGATAAGGCAGGCATCTACAACATTCTGATTATGGAGGAAAAGCAGACGATTCTGGCAGCAGGTGCGGGTGCATCTACTAAAGTAGTCCTTCCATCAGATCAGCCGGAAGTTATGGAAAGCCGGATTGAACGATGCGAAAATGTAAAAGATGTCAGCCAATACATTGAGCGGATCGATGAGATGATCGAACGGAAAGAACAATTTTTCTGTAAAAATGGAATTTAAAAGAAAAGGGACTGTTGCAGAATAGATGGTGTCATCTATTCTATGACAGGCCTTTTTTCGGTTCTGACAGTCAGTTTCTGTTCTGCCGGGCAGATAAAAGCGAAAATTTCTATTCTGCCCGATGAATCAATCATAGTATCTGAAACTCTATATAAATAGCATATTTTAGTGTTCGATTTGGATATATAAAGGAAGTGCAGTATTCTCTACCCACGAAAGTACTAATATCTGGGCAGTCGAAAAGCATGATAGTCTATATGTACAAATGCTCTTTGTATATGGTTGCTAAAATGAATTTTCAAGATTTCTGATATCTTCTTTGGGTATTAAACAGAATAAATGTATTATATGCCCAGTATCTTTGACATTGGAGGTGAACTTAGGTGGTTGTTTTCACAGATTATATTTTTGACAGTATTTTTGTATTAAACAATCAGGTCCATTTGTAATAGACTTAATTGACAAGAATGTGAAATAGTTCGGGTGTAATAATACAAAAAATAAAAATGAGGAAAAGAAAATTTTGCTGGAATAAGGCTTGATGACAGTCGGATACGTTCTTGACAGTGGCAAAACCGAAACGTATAATAGTCGGTAGGTGTGAGAAAAATCAGCAAAATACAGCTGTTTTCACAATACGTAATACAGAGAGGAACAAGATTTATGCCTTTAAAGAAGAAACCGGTTACCGGTATGAAAGACATTCTGCCCGCAGAGATGCAGGTCAGAGATTATGTTACCGGACTGATTAAAGAAACCTATAAAAGTTTTGGATTTTCTCCGATTGAGACTCCGTGTGTGGAGCATATCGAGAACCTGTGCAGCAAACAGGGCGGAGACAACGAGAAGCTGATCTTCAAGATCATGAAGAGAGGCGAGAAACTGAATCTGGAGACTGCCCAGAGTGAAGCAGACCTGACCGACAGCGGACTTCGTTATGACCTGACGGTACCGCTTTCCAGATTCTATTCCAACAATGCCAACGATCTGCCGACTCCGTTTAAAGCTCTGCAGATGGGCAGTGTATGGAGAGCTGACCGTCCCCAGAGAGGACGTTTCCGTCAGTTCGTTCAGTGTGATATCGATATCCTTGGTGAGCCGACTTGCCTGGCAGAGATCGAGCTGATCCTGGCTACCACCACACTGCTTGGAAAACTGAATTTTAAAGATTTCAAAGTACGTATCAATGAGCGCCGTATCTTAAAAGCAATGGCATCCTACAGTGGATTTACCGAGGATCAGTATGATCAGGTATTCATCATCCTTGACAAGATGGATAAGATCGGCTGGGATGGCGTGAAAGCAGAACTTATTGAGTCCGGCTATCCAGAAGCAAACGTAGAGAAATATGTCACCATGTTCGATGAGATGGAGAAGGCAGAAGATGCACTTGCGTACCTGTCAGAGAAGCTTTCCGGCGTTCTGGAAGAGGACGTGATTGAGAATCTCCGTACCATCCGTACCAGTGTAGAGGCAACCGCTGCTTCCCAGTTCCAGCTGGTGTTTGACCCGACTCTGGTACGTGGTATGTCTTACTACACCGGAACCATCTTTGAGATCGAGATGGCAGAGTTTGGAAGTTCTGTAGCAGGCGGCGGCCGCTATGACAAGATGATCGGAAAATTTACCGGAAAAGATACACCGGCCTGCGGTTTTTCCATTGGATTTGAGAGAATTATCACGATTCTTATGGAGCAGAATTTCCAGGTACCGGGTACCTCCGGAAAGAAAGCATTCCTGATCGAGAAAAATATGCCTGCGGAGAAACTCTGTGAGGTATTAAAAGAGGCAAAGGCAGAGCGTGAAGCAGGTGCTCAGGTACTTGTGGCTCTGATGAATAAGAATAAAAAATTCCAGAAGGAACAGCTTTCCAAAGAAGGCTATACGGAATTCAAGGAATTTTTCTGCAGATAAGCTGCAGCGAGGAAGAGAGAGGTAAAAAACATGCAGGGAAGAACCCATAACTGCGGAGAACTGCGTCTTGAGAATGCCGGACAGGAAGTACGTCTGGTAGGCTGGTACGAGAACATCCGTAAAGTAAGTAAGAATTTAGGATTCCTCATTTTAAGAGATTTCTACGGAACGACCCAGATCGTAGTAGAGACTGAGGAGATCATGGATCAGCTGTCAGAGCTGAATTATGAGTCTACCATTCAGGTAGATGGTGTCGTACGTGAGAGAAGCAGCAAAAATGCAAAGCTTCCGACCGGAGACATCGAAGTAGTACCGACGAAGATTGAAGTTTTAGGAAAATGCCGTTACAATGAGCTGCCCTTCCAGATCAACCATTCCAAAGAGGCTGACGAGAATATCCGTCTGAAATATCGTTATCTGGATCTCCGCAATCCGGAGGTAAAGGGCAAAATTGTTCTGAGAAGCAAGATCGTGGCTGACCTTCGTCAGAGCATGACTGCTCATGATTTTATGGAGATCACCACCCCGATTCTGACCTGCTCTTCTCCGGAGGGAGCAAGAGATTATCTGGTACCCTCCAGAAATCATCCGGGCAAGTTCTATGCACTGCCCCAGGCTCCGCAGCAGTTCAAACAGCTTCTGATGGCTTCCGGATTTGACCGTTATTTCCAGATTGCTCCATGTTTCCGTGATGAGGACGCCAGAGCAGACCGTTCTCCGGGAGAGTTCTATCAGCTGGATATGGAGATGGCATTTGCAAGCCAGGAGGACGTATTTGCAGTTCTTGAGGATGTACTGCCGCCGATCTTCTCCAAATACGGCATTTACAAAGAGGCTTCCAAACCGCCATTCAAGAGAATTCCGTATCTGGAGGCAATGGATAAATATGGTTCCGATAAACCGGACCTTCGTATCAGCCTGTTAGTGCAGGATGCAACGGATGTACTTGCTGACTGTGGATTCGGACCTTTTGAAGGAAAGACGGTAAAAGCAATCGTAGCTCCTGAGTTCAAGGGTACGAGAAAAGTCATTGATAAACTGTGTGCAGATGTAGAAGTACAGAGCGGACAGAAAGCATACTGGTTCCGCCTGGATGACAAGATGGAGCTGGTAGGCGGTATCTCCAAGTTCCTGCAGGATAAGAAAGATGCAGTAGTAACAGCTCTTGGACTGAAGGCAGGAGATTTTGTAGGTCTGACTGCAGGTGACTTAAAGACTGCTCAGAAGACTGCAGGCGTGCTCAGAAAGATGCTGGGAGCATCTTCCGATGCTTACATGAAGAAAGACTGCTATGAGTTCTGTTGGATCGTAGACTTCCCGATGTATGAGATCGGTGAGGAGTCCGGCGAGCTGGAGTTCTGCCATAATCCGTTCTCCATGCCCCAGGGCGGACTTGATGCTCTGGAGAACCAGAATCCGCTGGACATTCTGGCATATCAGTATGACCTGGTATGTAACGGTGTTGAGCTTTCTTCCGGTGCTGTTCGTAACCACGATCCGGAGATCATGGTCAAAGCATTCAACATCGTCGGTCTTGGCGAGGAGGATGTAAAAGCAAAATTCCCGGCTATGTACAATGCATTCTGCTACGGAGCACCGCCACATGCTGGTATCGCCCCGGGTGTAGACCGTATGGTGATGCTCATTGCAGGAGAGGAAAGCATCCGTGAGATCATTCCGTTCCCGATGAACAAGAATGCACAGGATGTCATGATGGGAGCACCGGCAGAAGTAGAGGAAAGACAGCTTCGCGACGTGCATATCCAGATTGTCAAAGAAGAAAAAGAAAAAACAGAAGAGTAATGTTAAGATAATCCGCAGAACCGGGTAACCGGGACTGCGGATTTTTATTGTGTTCCTATTTGTTATAACGTATAATAAAACTATCGTAATGACATAAAATCGGGGGAGGATACAAAAGGTGATCAAATGTCAGAACTGCGGCGCTGATATCGAAGAACTGGTGCCGCGCTGCCCCTACTGCGGGGCCATGAATGAACCGGGTGCAGAGCATAAATACATGCAGGATTTATATAAACTGAAGGATGACCTTGAAGATCTGGGGGACATGCCTCAGGAGGAGATTTCCGACGAAGTAAAAACCCATGCAAAATTTACCGGAAAAGCATTTGGGGTGATTGTACTGATTGCGCTGTTGCTGGTGGGGATTTTCCTTTTCTTACGGTTTTCTGGTGATCTGATCTGGAAAGCGCATGAGGTCATTACCCATACGAGATCTGCAGATATGAGGGAGCAGATGCAATGGGAACGGAAATATTTCCCACAGCTGGATGCCTGGTATGAAGAAGAAAATTATGAGGCAATTCAGAATTTCTTCAATGAAACGGATGAGGCGGCAGATGGAATCCAGTACAATTACTCCAACTGGGAACACTGGGGACTCATGGCCTTCTATGACCCCTGGCGAGAATGCATGGATCTGTGGGATCGGACGAAAAATGGAGGAGAAACCTATTTCTATGAGTTTCAGAGTGCCCTTTATGATGCATTGACCATGAGCTATGATCGGGAACTTTTTCCGCTGAAGGATGAGAAGGATCGTGAGCAGGCAGATGCCTGGATCGCAGATGCAGATGCATTTGTAAAAGAGGTATATGACATGGATGAGCAGGAGATTCAGGATCTGAAAGCAAAAGCAGAGAAAGACGGATTCCTGGATTATAAAGTAATCTATCAGTATGTGGAGGAAAATAAGAGTGAAATGTAAGTACTGTGGGGCGGATCTGACGATTGAAGATGAAGTATGTCCTTTTTGCCATAATCCGAATCCGTATTATGTAAAGCACCGGGAAGACATGCACCGGTATGAGCAGGATTATCAGGAGACCAAGAGCGACGTCTATGAGACAGCGGGAAAGACCAGCCGGAAAGCGACACAGATTGCGATTCTGGCAGTGCTGGGAGGACTTTTCCTTGGGACAGTTGTGCTGAATACCAATATCTGGACTGTGGAGCGAATGATTCAGCGTCATAAAATCCGAAATAATATTTCCACCCATCTTGCGAAGCTTGACCAGTATCTTGCGGAAGAGGACTGGGCTTCCTTCACCGATTATATTGACGTGAATCAGCTGTATTTTTCCGGCGTTGATGAACTGGAAGATTATCGGTATTTCCGGCAGCTGGCAGATGATTACAATTACATTTATGAATCCTGTATGCATCTGGTGGATTATGAAAATCTGGATGAAGAAGAGTATTATTACTATACACCGGATAATTCTCTGGAACAGATTGCAGACAGCCTGAAACATATGTATGACTTTGTGAAAAAAGATGAATATTCCACTTATTATGAAGTCTATCAGGCCCATCGGGACTGGTGTGATCCTATTCTTACAGAGGCGGAGAAATTAGTACAGGCTTATGCAGGTGTAGACAGTGAAGTGATCGAGTCCGGACAGATCCGTGAGATGTCCAGGACCAAGCTGGTGGTACTACTGGAAAGGAGCTATAACAAGGATGAATCGTAAACTATTTCGGGTGATTACCGTAGTACTGGCGGTGCTGATTGTAGGACAGCTTCTGAATCTGGCACTTCAGATTCATAGCGATGTATATCATTACAGTTATGATGAAGATACCTTCCTCTATACGATCCAGGATGGCAGGTATTCAGAACTGCCGGATAAGAAACGAAGGAATGAGATGGAACATGTGAAAGCAGACGCGCAGCTTCAGGAGTGCTATGCAGTGGCAGATTATTATGAAGCGGCGTCCATGTACTATATGTATCTGCAGAATGGCGATACGGAGAAGGGTCAGAAAGCACAGGCAGATATGAAAACTGCACAGTCCGGCATGGGAGAACTGGAATACTGCGCAGCGGAGATTGATTCTTATTTTGTAAATTATTTTAATCATTAATAAAATCAGGAGGGTTGCAATGATGAAGGGATTAGTAATCTGGAAGGATGGACATGCAAGTCTGGAGGAAATGAAAAAGCCGGAAATTGGCGAATACCAGGCACTGGTCCGGGTGACAGCAGGAGCTTTATGTGGTACCGACAAGGAAATCATATATGATGTTCTGAAGGGATTTCACAATTATCCAACGGTGCTTGGCCATGAAGGAGTGGGGATTGTAGAGGCAGTCGGAAGCAAAGTGAAAAATTTTGCCGTGGGCGATAAAATCGTTCTTCCATTTCTGGATGATGGAGAAGATTTCTATTCCACCTGGGGAGCTTTTGCAGAATACGCAGTTATTGGTGACGCTGAGGCTATGATGGAAGATGGACATACGGTTGGTGACGGCGTCCTGACAGAAGGCAATCTGGCACAAAAGAAAATCCCGCAGGAATTTGATGATGTGGAAGCAGCCATGATCGTGACTTATCGGGAAGTATATTCTACCATGAAACGTCTGGGATTCCGGAAAGGAAAAAGTCTGGTAATCTATGGTGCAGGACCGGTGGGCCTGGTATTTATTACCCTGGCCAAATATATGGGACTTTCTCCGATCATCAGCGTGGATCATACAGAGAAAAAACTGGAATCAGCCAGAACCTGTGGTGCGGATTATACGCTGAATTTTGATCAGTGCAATGTAATGGAAGAGGTACTGAAAATCCTTCCGGATAAAGCAGATATGATTCTGGATGCAGCCGGCATTCCCTCATTGATCAATCAGAATCTGAAGCTGGTAAAGAATTTTGGTGATGTCTGTGTTTATGGAGAAACTGCAAAGAGTGAGCATCTGATCAACTGGGAAGAGGCACCATTTTGCTTCAATCTGCGCTTTGCCCAGTGGCCGTCAAAGGCAGAAGAAGCAGCGGTACATGATGAGATCATAGAACTTATGAAGCAGGGCATACTGAAAGGCTCTAATTATATATCTGATGTGTTTGACTTTAAAGACAGCGTAGAGGCAATTGAATATTTCAAAGCAAAGAAAAATAAAGGAAAAATTGCCATTCGTTTCTAAAATTTGCCTGTCAGATGATGAATCCACCGGTTGTTTTCATTGCTATTTACTGCTCGCGTAGTAATATTGCACAAAAGCGATAGACTAAAATCTGTACTTATGACGAAAATATCAATGATCGACAGAATTTACTTGCATTTATTACAGAAAAGATCTATTATAAAGACACAAGAGCTGGAAACGTTTCCAGAAAAAACGGGAGGATTCCAATATGAAGAGAAAATTAGTAGCAATGACTATGGCATGCACACTGGCAGCTACCGCACTGACTGGATGCGGCGGTTCCTCAAACGGAGGAAGCAGCGCAGCAGACACCAAGACTGACAGCGCAGCAGCTGAGACCACAACTGACA
Organism: Clostridiaceae bacterium Marseille-Q4143; assembly: GCA_018228645.1. GTDB lineage: Bacteria > Bacillota > Clostridia > Lachnospirales > Lachnospiraceae > Hominiventricola > Hominiventricola filiformis. The sequence continues at coordinate 757,486 of CP073693.1, read as the reverse complement.
GTGCAGCAGCTGAGACCACAGCATCTGATGCAGAAGGCTCTGTTTATTACCTGAACTTCAAACCGGAGCAGGATCAGCAGTGGCAGGATCTGGCAAAAGCTTACACCGAAGAGACCGGCGTACCGGTAACCGTTGTAACAGCAGCTTCCGGAAACTATGAGACAACCCTGATGAGTGAGATGGGCAAGAGCGGTGCTCCGACTCTGTTCCAGGTAAACGGACCTGTTGGACTGGCAAACTGGAAAGATTACTGCTACGATCTGGCAGGATCTGATATTTACAGCCAGCTGACCAGCGACAGCTACGCATTAAAAGAAGGCGACACCGTATACGGAATTGCATATGTAATCGAGTCCTACGGACTGATCGTAAATAAAACCTTACTTCAGACTGCAGGCTACACCATCGACGACATTCAGTCCTTCGATGATCTGAAGAAAGTAGCAGAGGATATCACCGCAAGATCTTCTGAGCTTGGCTTCGCAGCATTTACTTCCGCTGGTATGGATGGATCTTCTGACTGGAGATTCAAGACCCATCTGGCAAATCTGCCGATCTACTTTGAGTATCAGGCAGATGGCATTGACAGTACAGATGCAATCAAAGGAACCTATCTTGATAACTACCGCAATATCTGGGATCTGTACATCAACAACAGCACCTGTGATCCGTCCGAGCTTTCTGCAAAGACCGGTGATGACTCCAGAAACGAATTCCTTGCAGGCGAGGCAGTATTCTTCCAGAATGGTTCCTGGGAGTATGGAAACCTGACAGCAGATGGAACTCTTACAGATGATGATCTCGCTATGATCCCGATCTACATCGGTGTTGGCGACGAGGCTAATCAGGGACTGTGTACCGGTACTGAGAACTACTGGTGTGTAAACAATCAGGCAGATGAGGCTGACATTCAGGCAACTCTGGACTTCATGAACTGGTGTGTAACTTCTGATCTTGGAACCAAGACCATGGCAGACGATATGGGATTTGTAATTCCGTTCAAGGGTGCACAGGAATCCAAGAATCTGTTCGTAAAACAGGATGCAGAGTACACCGCAGCAGGTAAAACTCCGGTATCATGGAACTTCACTACCATGCCGTCTGAAGAGTGGAAGAATGGTTTAGGCCAGGCACTGACCGCTTATGCAGCAGACGAGACTGATGCAAACTGGGACGCTGTTGTATCCGCATTCGTAGATGGATGGGCAACAGAGTATCAGCTTGCTAATGGACAGTAATTGATAGTATGATGATGAGGGGCGGGCAAGAGACTTGCCTGCCCTTTTTACGCCTTGAAAGGGGAGTGGCTTTATGGAAAAAGCAATCAAACGGTATTCGCCGGTCTTCGTATTGCCCACACTGCTGGCATTTACGATCGGATTTATCATTCCGTTTATTCAGGGACTGTACCTGTCCTTCTGTCAGTTCACGACAGTAAATAATGCAACCTTTACTGGTTTGTCAAACTATCAGAGCGCGCTGGCAGACAGTTCTTTTCTTTCATCTTTTAAATTTACCGTAATGTTTGCGGTGGCATCCATTGTACTTATCAATGTGATTGCATTTGCTCTGGCATTGCTTCTGACCAGACAGTTGAAAGGAACCAATGTGTTCCGTACTATTTTCTTTATGCCGAATCTGATCGGTGGAATCGTGCTGGGCTATATCTGGCAGATTCTGATTAACTGTATTCTGTCCATCGTAGGACAGCCGCTTCTGGCACTGAACAGTTCCGCGGGATACTGGGGACTGATTATTCTTATGTGCTGGCAGCAGATCGGTTATATGATGATCATTTATATTGCCGGTCTTCAGAATGTATCCGATGATCTCATCGAGGCAGCAGCCATTGACGGAGCGTCTCCATGGGAGACTTTATGGAAAGTAAAACTTCCTATGGTTATGCCGTCCATCACGATCTGTGTATTCTTGACACTGACCAACTCCTTTAAACTCTTTGACCAGAACCTGGCGTTGACCGGTGGTGATCCGAACCACATGACGGAGATGATGGCGCTGAATATTTATCAGACGTTTTATGCAAGGGCCGGAGCCCAGTGGAAGGGACTTGGACAGTCCAAGGCAGTATTGTTCTGCCTGCTGGTCATTGTCATTTCCATGATTCAGCTGAAAGCAACGCGTTCAAGGGAGGTGCAGCAGTAAGATGGGAAAAAAGAAAAAAATTGCAGACCGCATCTGGACTGTTGTATTAACCATCCTGGCGCTTCTGTATGTATATCCGATCATTATGATCCTTTTTAACTCGCTGAAAAAAGAGACGACCATCACTACGGCAGGTGCATTTACCTTACCGACGGCAGATGGGTTTGCAGGACTTGAAAACTATGTAAATGCCATTGCATCCAAAGGATTTTTACAGAGCCTTGGATACAGCCTTCTGATTACCCTTACATCTGTTGTGGCAATTCTCATTTGCTGCTCCATGTGTGCCTGGTATATCACGAGGGTGAAAGGTGTGATCTCCCAGGGACTTTACTTCCTGTTTGTATTTTCCATGGTTGTACCCTTCCAGATGGTTATGTTTACCCTTTCCCAGACAGCAGATCGGCTGAAGCTCAATACGCCGTGGAATATCTGGGTCATCTATCTGGGGTTTGGTGCAGGACTTGCGGTCTTCATGTTTGCGGGATTCATGAAATCCATTCCGTTGGAGATTGAAGAGGCAGCCATGATTGACGGCTGCAATCCGATCCAGACCTTCTTCCTGATTGTGCTTCCGATTCTGAAGCCGACCATGGTTTCTGTAGGAATTCTGGAGGCTATGTGGGTATGGAATGATTACCTCCTGCCGACGCTGGTACTGGATATTAAGAGTTATAAGACCATCCCGATGTTGATCCAGTATTTCCGTGGAAGCTACGGAAAGGTTGAGATGGGACCGATGATGGCCAGCATTATGTTAACTGTCATCCCGATCGTTATTGTTTATCTGGTTGGCCAGAAACATATTATTAAAGGAGTAGCCGCAGGAGCTGTAAAAGGCTAAACAAGTACCTATGACAATCAAAGATATTGCAAAAGAATCCGGATATGCGGTGGGAACCGTATCCCGTGTACTTAACAATCATCCGGATGTGTCAGAAAAAGCACGGAAGACCATTATGGAGGTGGTGGAGAAACACCACTTCAAACTGAATAACAATGCCAAGCATCTGAAGCAGCAGGCCAGCAGCGGAATTGCCATTATTATCAAAGGTTCCCAGAATATGCTGTTTGCTTCCATTGTGGAGCGGTTGCAGGGACTGATTGAGGAAAAAGATTTTGCCTGCTTCATCTATTACATTGGTGAGGAAGAAAATGAGGTCGAACAGGCGGAAAGTGTCTGTCTGGAACGGCATCCGAAAGGGATCCTGTTTCTGGGAAGTAATCTGAAGTTCTTTCAAGAGCGGTTTGCACGAATTGACGTTCCCTGCGTTCTGGTTACCAACTCAGCGGAGCAGCTTCATTTTCGGAATCTCTCCAGTGTCAGCACGGATGATGCGAAGGGAGCCGAAGCAGCGGTGGAGTACCTGATGAATCTGGGCCATAAGAATATCGGCATCTTAGGAGGCCGTATGGAAAAATCCCATGCCGCTTACACCAGATGTGTAGGATGTGCGGATGCATTCCAGAAGCACAAAATGGCATTTGACCGGAAAAAACAGTATGAACCAGCACTCTTTTCCATGGAAGAAGGGTACCGCGCCATGAATGCACTGCTTGATCGGATGCCGGATTTGACAGCGGTATTTGCCATGGCGGATGTACTGGCTATGGGAGCAATCCGGGCAATCTGTGACAAAGGCCTGAAAGTGCCGGAAGACATTTCAGTCATAGGATTTGATGGAATTGAACTTGGAAATTATCTCACTCCCAGGCTGACCACGATTCGTCAGGACAGAGAACGGATCGCAGACAGGAGCATGGAGATTCTGCTCTCCTGCATGGACGAGGAGCAGGAGGAAGAACTGGTTGCAGTGCATGAACTGCTCCCATTTGATCTTGTGATGGGAGAAAGTGCAGTAAAGGTTTGAGCAGAATAAGGAGGAAAAAAGATGGCAGATATTACATTTAAGCATGTAAAGAAAGTATATGATAAAGGTAATGTGGTAGTTCCGGATCTCAATCTGGAAATTAAAGATAAAGAGTTTATTGTACTGGTAGGACCGTCCGGATGTGGAAAATCTACCACGCTTCGTATGATTGCCGGTCTGGAGGAAGTATCCGATGGAGAGCTTTACATTGGCGACCGTCTGGTAAATAATGTGGCACCCAAGGACAGGGACATTGCCATGGTATTCCAGAGCTATGCTCTGTATCCGCATATGACCGTGTATAAAAATATGGCGTTTGCACTGGAATTAAGAAAAACGCCGAAGGATGAAATCGATAAAAAGGTACATGAAGCAGCAAAGATTCTTGGACTGGAAGAGTATCTGGACCGGAAACCGAAGGCACTCTCCGGTGGACAGAGACAGCGTGTGGCACTGGGACGTGCCATGGTAAGAAATCCTTCCGTATTCCTTCTCGACGAGCCGCTGTCCAACCTGGATGCGAAGCTCCGTACTGAGATGAGAAGCCAGATCGCAGCGCTTCACAAACGTCTCCAGACGACCTTTGTCTATGTTACCCATGACCAGACGGAAGCTATGACTATGGGCGACCGCATTGTGGTTATGAAAGGCGGAATTATCCAGCAGGTAGATACACCGCAGGCACTTTATAACTATCCGTGCAATAAGTTTGTAGCAGGATTTATCGGCTCTCCGCAGATGAACTTCCTGAACGCAAAAGTGGAGAAAAACGGCGATAACTATGCACTTGCTTTTGGTGAGTACCGGATTCCGGTTCAGAAGCCGGAGCTGGAAACTTACGTAGGCAAAGAAGTAATTCTTGGTATCCGGCCGGAAGATATTCATGCAGAAGAATCCTTCTTAAGCATTTCCGAGGCATCCAACATTGAGGCCAATGTAGATCTGGCAGAGATGATGGGTTCTGAGATTTATCTTTATCTGACCTGCGCCGGACAGAATCTGGTGGCAAGAGTGCCGTCCCGCACGGGCATCAAAGCAGAGGATCATGTAAAACTGGCATTGGATACGAATAAGATTCATGTATTTGATGCAGAGACAGAAGAGATCATCTGTCATTAAGAAAAATAAGGATTCAGAGGAGAAAATCATGATGAAGTCGAAATGCAGCGGAGTCCTGATGCATCTTTCTTCACTGCCTTCAGAATATGGAATTGGTACGATGGGCGTGGAAGCCAGAAAGTTTGTGGACTTTCTGGAAGCTGCCGGTCAGAGTTACTGGCAGATGCTGCCCATCTGCCCCACCAGTTACGGAGATTCCCCTTATCAGTCTTTCTCTACTTACGCAGGAAATCTGTATTTTATTGATCTTGATCTGCTGTGTGAGCAGGGACTGCTGCTCCCGGAAGAATATAAGGAGCGGGACTGGGGAAGTGATCCGAAACAGGTGGATTATGGAAAGATCTATGAGAGCCGGTATCCGGTGCTCCGAAAAGCGGCAGAACGATTTGCTGAGCAGATACCGGAAAGCTATGAGACATTTTGCCGGAATAACGCATACTGGCTTGATGACTATGCTCTGTTTATGGCGCTGAAGGAAGTACATGACGGTAAACCATGGCAGGAATGGGAGCCGGAACTGCGAAACAGAGATAAAAAAGTGCTGGACCTGGTGCTCCTGCAGTACATGAAGAAAATACAGTTCTGGAAGATCATGCAGTATCTGTTTTTTGAGCAGTGGAAAGCCCTCAGAACTTATGCGAATGAGCATGGTGTGAAGATCATTGGAGACCTTCCCATCTATGTGTCATTGGACAGCGTAGATGTGTGGGCACATCCGGAACTGTTTCAGCTGGACGGAGATAAAGTGCCAAGAGAAGTGGCAGGATGTCCGCCGGATGGATTTTCCGCAGACGGACAGTTGTGGGGTAATCCCCTCTTCGACTGGGACTATATGGAAAAAGACGGATACAGCTGGTGGGTAGCCAGAATTCAGTATCTGTGCAATGTTTACGATATGCTGCGGATTGATCATTTCCGTGGATTTGATTCCTATTTTGCCATTCCTTATGGCGATGCCAACGCCCAGAGAGGACATTGGAAACAGGGACCCGGAATGGATTTGTTTTCTACCGTGGAGCAGAAGATCGGCAAGCAGAACATTATGGCAGAAGATCTCGGCTATATGACAGATTCGGTAAAAAAATTATTGTCAGACAGTGGTTTCCCTGGTATCAAGCTGCTTCAGTTCGCATTTGACAGCCGGGATGGCGGCGGAGATATGTACCTGCCGGAAAATTACCCGGAAAACTGCGTGGCTTATACAGGAACCCATGATAATGATACGTCCGTGGGCTGGGTGACTTCCGCCGAACCGGAAGATGTGAAACAAGCATTTCGTTACCTGCATACAGACACCGCGGAAGATATCAACTGGAAGATGATGCGGGCCATCTGGGAGAGCGCTGCCGGACTTACCATTGTGCAGGCCCAGGATCTTCTGGGACTGGGAAGCTGGTCACGGATGAATACTCCATCTACAGTAGGAAAGAACTGGAAATGGAGGGCACTGAAAGGCAGTTTCACGTCGGAATTGTCGGAAAAAATCCGAAATGAGATTAAAATTTACGGAAGATGCAGGTAAATGCCATAAATTTTACATTGACTTTTGAATGAAAGATCGTATAATTAGTTCCATCAATATAAGAACAAGCGAAAAACGATGGTGTTTTCCTGAAGAGGAAATTGCCATCGTTTTTTGTTTGTTCGGAAACGATGGAGGAGATAGCTATGAAAACACTGGGTTATTACAATGGAAAATTTGGTGAACTGGATGAGATGCCGGTAACCAAGCAGGAATTAAAAGATCTCCTTCAGGAAATGGTAAATAAGATGGATACGGGCAATCTGTTTGTATATTATCAACTGACCAGAGGAACCGGAATTCGGAATCATGTATTTACAGAAGGTCCTGGAAATCTCTGGATCATGCTGAAACCGGCTGAGATTTCCGATGGAATGAAACCCATTAAACTGATCAGCACGGAAGATACCCGATTTTTCCACTGTAATATTAAAACTCTGAATCTGATCCCATCTGTTATGGCAGCTGAGAAGGCTAAGAAAGCCGGAGCAGATGAAACAGTATTCTACAGACCGGGCGGAAGGGTTACAGAATGTGCCCACAGCAACTGCCATATTATAAAAGATGGCAAGCTGATTACCGCACCGACCGATAATCTGATTCTTCCGGGTATTGCAAGAGCTCATCTGATCCGGATGTGTAAGAAACTGGAGATTCCGGTAAGTGAAACTCCATACACGCTGGATGAAATGTACAATGCAGATGAGGTTCTGGTGACCAGTTCCAGTAACCTGTGTCTCCATGCAAATGAACTGGACGGCAGACCGGTAGGCGGAAAGGCACCGGAACTTCTGGAAAAGATCCGGGCCGCACTGATCGACGAATTTACAGAGGCTACAGCAATATAAAAGCAGGTCGTGGAAAGGAGTTCTTTCATCATGAAACTTATGGCAGCAGGTGATCAGGTTTTGGTAGCGGAGTTTGGTGACCGGATTGATGAGGCAGTCAATGATCAGGTACATGCGTTGGCTGCAAAAATAGAAGAACAGCAGATTCCGGGAATTGGAGAGGTGGTTCCTACCTTCCGGTCGCTTCTGATCTATTATGATTCTTATCAGCTGTCGTATCGGGAAGCTGCAGATAAAATCGAGGAACTGGCCCGGAATCTGAAGACAGAACAGAAGACGAAAAAGCGGATTTTGAAAATTCCATGCTGTTATGGGGCGCGGTTTGGTCCGGATCTGGCAGACATGGAACAGTTGACAGGGCTGGATCGGAAAGAGATGATTGACATTCACAGTTCTGTGGATTATAAAGTCTATATGCTTGGATTTCTTCCGGGATTTGCTTATCTTGGAGGACTGGATGAGAGAATTCATGTGCCGCGTCTGAAGTCGCCGAGACTGAAGATCAGCAGGGGAGCTGTAGGGATTGGCGGAAGCCAGACAGGCATTTATCCTATGGATTCACCGGGCGGCTGGCGGCTTATGGGAGAGACCCCGATTGACATGTATGACCCGAACCGGGAACAGCCAATTCTGGTACAGGCGGGAGATTATATTCGTTTTGTACCCATTACAATTATGGATTACTACGATATCCGTCGGGCAGTGCTGGACGGCAAGTATCAGATAGAAGTCACAGAGGAGTAAAGGAGGAAAGCACTATGAAGACAATGAAAGTTGTGATTCCGGGTGTGCTGACCACCGTGCAGGACCTGGGACGTTTCGGGTACCAGAAATCCGGCATGACTTGTTCCGGAGTGATGGATACGGCGGCTTATCGTAAAGCAAACTATCTGGTCGGAAATGAAGAGGGAGCAGCGGTGCTGGAGATGACCCTTTATGGCGGAAGCTGCAGATTTGAAGAGGATACGGTTATCGCGCTGACAGGTGCAGATATGCAGCCGACGGTGAATCAGAAACCAATTGCCATGAACCAGGCGGTGAAGGTACCTGCAGACGGGGTGCTGAACCTTGGCATGGCAAAGACCGGATGCCGTACCTATTTGGCTGTGGCAGGCGGATTTGAAGTGCCGAAAGTGATGGGCAGTTATTCTACGAACCTGAAATGCGGTATCGGAGGGCATGAAGGACGTGCACTGCAGACGGGAGACGAACTTCCCATTGGAGAAGCATTACATAGCTGGGATGAAGTGAAAGACCGGAAAGTATCGGTGCCGGATTACCCGAAGGAAGTGTTGGTATCTGTTGTGCCGGGACCACAGGAAGAATATTTTACAGAAGCAGGAATTCATCATTTTTATTCGGAAAGCTATGAAGTGACGGAGTCCTGCGACCGGATGGGGTATCGGCTGGAAGGTCCGGAAGTGGAAAGTAAAAACGGAACGGATATTGTATCAGACGGCATTGTCTTTGGCTCTATTCAGATTCCATCCAGCGGAAAACCGATTATCCTGATGGCAGACCATCAGACTACCGGTGGATATGCCAAAATCGGAACTGTCACCCAGGCAGATCTTCCGAAAGTGGCCCAGTGTAAGCCGGGAGACCGGATCCGATTTCGGAAAGTGTCGGTTGAGGAAGCCCAGGAGATCAGCAGAAAAGAACGGAAAAAGGAGTGCTTTTAATGGATTATTATCATATGAAACCACAGGAGATCCGGAAGCTGATCTCAGAAGGAAAAATTACCGGACCCACGGCAGGCATGAGCGGTGGATATGCACAGGCGAATCTGGTTATTATTCCGAAAAAATATGCTTATGATTTTTTACTCTTTACCCAGAGAAATCCCAGATCCTGTCCGATTCTGGAAGTAGGAGATGTGGGAGACCGCTATCTGAAAACCATTGCTCCGGGATGTGATATTGCAAAAGAAATTCCGAAATACCGGCTCTATGAACATGGCGAGCTGAAAGGAGAATTTCAGGATGTGTCGGACCTCTGGCGAGAGGATCTGGTCAGCTTTCTGATCGGCTGCAGCTTCTCTTTTGAAGCTGATCTTCTGGAAGCAGGAGTTCCGGTCCGTCATATTGAGGAGGGTTGCAACGTTCCCATGTATAAGACCAATATCCCATGCGCACCGGCAGGTGTTTTCCATGGAAATATGGTGGTGAGCATGCGTCCGATTCTTCATGATCTGATTCCGAAAGCGGTACTGATCACCGGAGATATGCCGAAGGTTCACGGAGCACCGATTCATATCGGAGCACCGGAAGTGATCGGAATTACCGATCTGCTGCATCCTGATTTCGGTGACATGGTGGCGATTCATGAAGGGGAGGTTCCCGTATTCTGGCCCTGTGGAGTGACGCCGCAAAATGTGATTATGGATTCCAAACCGGATTTCTGTATTACCCATGCACCGGGTCATATGCTGGTGACCGATGTGAAAAATATCAATTTGAAATACTGAGCAGGAAGTGAGCAGAATGGAAAAAGTAGATTTAAACTGTGATCTTGGTGAAAGCTTTGGAAATTATAAACTGGGGATGGATGAGCAGATTCTTCCGCTCATTACATCGGCAAATATTGCCTGCGGATTCCACGCATCTGATCCGGTGGTCATGAGCAGAACGGTGAAGATGGCAGCAGAGAGTGGTGTGGCAGCAGGCGCCCACCCGGGTTATCAGGATCTGGTGGGATTCGGACGAAGAAATATGAATGTTGCGCCGGCAGAAGTTACAGACATTGTTATGTATCAGATCGGTGCACTGGAAGCATTCTGCCGGGCGAATGGAATTGCCATGCAGCATGTAAAACCCCATGGAGCCATGTATAATATGGCGGAGAAGGATGATAAACTGGCAGAGGCCATCTGCAGAGGAATCAAGGCTGTGAATCCGGATCTCATTCTTCTGGGACCAGGAAGCGGCAAAATGGTGAAAGCTGCAAAGGCACTGGGGCTGAAGACTGCAGGTGAGGTATTTGCAGACCGTGCTTACATGGAAGATGGAACCTTAGTACCAAGATCTCAGGAAGGTGCCATGATTACCGATGAAGAGGAAGCGGTAGCAAGAGTACTGGAGATGGTACAAAAGGGAACGGTTACCGCGATTACCGGTAAAAAGATAGAGGTACAGGCAGATTCCATCTGTGTTCACGGAGACGGACAGAAGGCACTCCTGTTTGTTCAGAAGATCCGTTCGGAACTGGAAAAAGTAGGTGTAGTGATTGTACCGATGAAAGAAGTTATTGTGGGAGAGTCATGATGAGTAAATTAACACCGGAAGACGTAGTGCTTCGTTATTCTAAAAGAGGAATGAATGTTCTGAAAAAGTATCTGAAAGATGGCTATTGCAGGACCGCAGCAGAAAAGCTTCTTCACGCAGAGCGTGGAACCGTTCTTCTGACTACCGGATTCTATGTGGCTGGTTATGCAGAAACGGATGGCCCTCTTGGCACCGTTGCCGTAGCGGAGGCCCTTAACCATCTGGGATTTCATTCGGTCGTTGTCACGGATAAATACTGCAAGGGATTTTTTGAACTGAAACAGCTGGATGTAGAGTATGTGGACATTGCGGCAGATGAGCAGGTCTATGAAGATATTCTGGATAAATATAATCCAGTGTATATGATCTCTATTGAACGCTGCGGTGAGAACGCTGAGCATGAATATGCCAATATGCGTGGTGTCAGCATTACCAGCGAGACAGCAGCCATTGACCATCTCTTTGAACTGGCACCGGAAAAACACATTCCGACCATTGGTGTGGGAGACGGTGGTAATGAGATCGGCATGGGCAATGTAAAAGATATTATTTCCGAGAAACTGGAGCTGAACCCATGCGTAGTATCGGTGGATGACCTGATCATTGCAACCACTTCTAACTGGGGTGCTTATGCACTGACTGCATGGCTTCAGAAACTGTCCGGCGAGGAAGTGCTGTTCACGTTTGCAGAAGCAGAGCCTTATCTGGCAGCTACACTGGAGATCGGCAGTGTGGATGGCGTTCTTAAAGAGAAGAAGATGGGTGTGGACGGATTTGACATGACGGTGGAAAAAGAAATTCTTGATTCTTTGGCTGAAGCTATTGCATAAAAGTGCGATAGAATCGTGATTTGAGACTGCTGAACAGGCAGTCTCTTTTTTTAAACCTAAATGCAATGCAGTTGCATTGCATTGCGTATGGGATAGCAATGAATTTATGAAAGATGTGTAGAAATTAACAGGATTTTGACGAGAAATTAGCGAAAATTTAATTTGGCACAGCTCTTGCTTAATACTATGGCATAAGCAGATAAGAGAAGGAGAGGTATTTCACTTATGGATTATACAAATCTGTTTGCGGGAGTCAATGGTAAAAAATCAAAAGTCGGAATCATTGGTGCGACCCGTGGATACGGATATACATTACTTGCTCAGATTCTTCATGTGGATCTGATGGAGCTGCGGGCAGTATGCTCCCGCCATCCGGAAGAGTGTCTGGCAGTATTAAAAGAGATTGGTTATGACGAAAATAAAATCGTTGTATGCAAGGATGAGGAAGAAATTAAGAAAGCACCGGAAGATGCCATCATCATTGTGGCAGATTATCGTATGGTTATGGAATGTGGTGTGACCGGTATTGTAGAGTGTACCGGAAACACAACAGTAAGCTCCGATGCGGCAGTGATAGCACTCAATAAAGGTATCAATGTCTATATGGTTTCAAAGGAAACGGACAGTGTCAGCGGACCGGCACTTCACCAGCTGGCAGCAAAGAATCAGGCAGTTTATGCACTGGTAAATGGAGACCAGCCGAGAAATCTGGTAGACCTGATCTCCTGGGGAAAGACACTTGGATTGGAGATCATTGCAGCAGGAAAATCCAGTGAGTATGATTTCGTTTGGGACAGAGAGACTGGAAAGCTTACGTATACTGATGGCAGCGGTATCGAGGAAGATATGCCTCAGATGCTGGACTGCTGGAGATATGAAGGAACCAAAACACTGGAAGAAAGAAAGAAGCTTCTTGGAAAATATACAGAAGTCATTTGTGCAGATCTCTGCGAGATGAATCTGGTATCCAACATCACAGGTCTGGTTCCGGCAACACCTACCATGGATTATCCGATTGCAAAGCCAAGTGAGCTGGCAGACATCCTGATTCCAGAGGAAGATGGAGGAATTCTGAAGAAGACAGGCGTTGTGGATGTCTTCCATAACTTAAGGGGTGTGGATGAAGCAAGCTTCGCAGGCGGCGAATACCTTATCGTAAAATGCGACAATGCAAAGATGTGGGAGCTGCTGGAAGCAAAAGGTCATGTAGTAGGAAGAAATAAGAAATATGCATGTATCTACTGGCCGTACCACATGATGGGACTGGAAAGCCCGATCACCATTCTTCTGGGTGATCTCCTTGGAATCGGAACCCGTACAGACTGCCGTCAGGTATCTGTCCTCTCCGGTGTGGCAAAGGAGGACCTGAAAGCAGGAACGAAATTTACAGTACACGGACATCATCATGAAATTGATGGTCTGGCACCGGAACTCTTGGAAAGCAAAGAGGTACAGAATCTGGCACCGTACTATCTGCTGAGCGGTACGGAACTGACAAGAGAAGTAAAGAAAGGACAGCCAATCACCATGGATGACGTGGATCTGTCCGGATTGGATATCTATAAACTTTATGTACAGGGATTGAACCTGTAAAAGCCTTGAGGGGGGAGTAGAAATGCGGTTTCAAACTAAATATTTAATTCCTATAGGCAGCATTCTTTTCGGTGGAATATTTGCAGTTTTAAGTCTTTTGAATTATGAAATATATTCGCCGACGAAAGGACCTATGGCAGGATTCATGCCGGTATTGGTAGGCGGTTTTCTGGTATTTGTCGGTATTCTTGATTTAATACAGGCAAAAAAATATGAAGAGCCTACATTCGATTGTCAAAACTGGTTGCTTGTAATTTGTGTTCTTCTGGTTATAGCAGGACATTATATTATTGGAGTGCTTCCTGGAGGATTTATTCTTGCATTTTGCTGGCTGAAATTTAAAGAGAGATACTCCTGGAAAACAACACTTATTACGATGATATTTTTAATGGTACTTGTTATTGGAGTATTTGTAATTTGGCTGAATATCCCATTTGAATACGGAATTGTAGGAGAATTACTTATAAAATAGGGAGGGCGAAATGGAGAATTTACAATTTTTGCTGAGTGGTTTCAGCGTTCTGTTTACAGGGCAGAATATACTGATTGCTTGTCTGGGTGCAATACTTGGTATTTTTGTCGGAGCAATGCCGGGAATTGGTTCGCTGGCAGGAGTTGCGTTATTACTGCCCCTTACATATGGGATGAATGCTACAAGTGCAATTGTTTTATTATGTACGCTTTACTATGCATGTATGTTTGGAGGAAGTTATAGTGCAATCCTTTTGAACATTCCTGGAGATAGCCCAGCAATTATGACTACTCTGGATGGATATCCATTGGCGAAAAAAGGAAGAGCTGGGAAAGCACTGATGACCGCAAATATGTCTTCTTTTGTTGGCGGTTTTATAGGAATGGTAATACTTACTTATTCAGCGGTTGGATTAGCCAGACTTGGTTTAAAATTTGGACCGGCAGAAATGACGACACTTTTGATGCTGGCTTTAACCTCTGTTACGTGGTTGATTGGTGAAAACCCGATTAAAGGACTAATTGCTACTTTAATAGGTGCATTACTTACATGTATCGGAACTGATCCGATTAATGCCAGTTTAAGATTAACATTCCATAATATTTATCTTTTAGGAGGACTTCCATTTACACCACTTGTTATTGGAGCAGTAGGATTTTCACAGGTCATTGGTTTGGTAACAGAGAAAGATGGACAGGCGGTATCGGGCGAAAAACTTTCTGTAAAAAAGAATTTTCTGACTAAACACGAATGGAAAAGGATTCTTCCTGTATGTCTCAGAAATGGAGTATTGGGAACGATAGTTGGCATTCTTCCAGGAGCTGGAGCAACCACAGCATCCATGGTTGGATATATGACGCAGAAGAAATTATTTAAGTCAGAGGAGCCATTGGGAGAGGGAGCCATTGAAGGTATTGCTTCCTGTGAATCTGCTAACAATGCAGCATGCGCAGGCTGTTTCGCTCCATTGCTTGCCCTTGGAATTCCTGGCTCCAGTACAGGATCTGTCCTGCTTGGCGGATTGATGATGTGGGGATTACAGCCGGGACCATTACTTTTTACAACAAATTCAGATTTCGCATGGGGCTGTATTGCATCACTGTTCTTTGCAAATATTTTTGCACTTCTGTGTGGATTGTTATTGGTACCGATTTTGTCCAAAGTAATTTGTGTTCCTAATGGAATTCTGGTACCAGTTGTGACGATGATTTGTATTGCAGGTTCTTATAGCTGTACAAGATCTATTTATGGTGTGGTAGTTATGTTTGTCGCAGGAGTTGTCTGCTACTTTCTGGTAAAACACAAATATCCGATGGCACCATTGCTGCTGGCCTTTGTACTGGCTCCGATGCTGGAGACTTATATGAGAAGAGCGTTTGCTTCATCTGCAGGAAAGATTTCGATTTTCTGGTCTTCACCGATTTCTGCAGTATGCCTTGCAATTTTCATTATTACTATCATGACACCGATTGTCAGAATGACAATTGCAAAAATTAAAAAACATTCATAGGGGGGCTTTACAATGAAAAAAGCAATTGCAACATTATTAATGTTAGGTTTAACGGTTTCCATGGTGAGTGGCTGTGGAAGTAAAGAAACAACATCTGAACCTGCAGCAGCGGAAGAAACAACCACAGAAGATACTGCAGATGCTGAGGATAGTGGTGAGGAGGAAGCAGCAGAAACTGCTGTAACATGGGCACCAGAAAAGAGTGTCAGCATTGTTTGTCTTTCTGCATCAGGCGGTGGAAGTGATATTAATACCCGTGCGGTTATTGATACATTTAAAGAGATTGGAATTGACACAGATTTTGTTGTAGATTATAAAAATGATGGTGGCGGAGCAGTCGGCTGGCAGTATGTTGCAGATGCTAAAAAAGATGATTATCTGTTGATGTGCTATGGATTTGGAGATGTAATCAATCAGGTTGACGCAGATATGTTTGGCGTTGATAGCTACAAAGCAGTAGCGGTTGTATCTGCGGAGCAGGAAGTACTTCTTTCTACACCACAGTGTAAGTATGAAGATTTTAATGCAGCAGTGGAAGCAGCAAAAGCAGGAACTGTTGTAACAATTGCAGGATCAGGCGGAGTTGACCCGATTACCTATCAGAAAGTGATCGCAGCTGCAGGACTTACAGAAGACCAGATGCCGTATGTACAGCATAACTCTACAGGTGAAGCCATTGTAACGATGCTTGGCAATCATGCAGATTTTGTTGTAGCAAAACCATCATCCTGCATTTCCTATGTTGAGTCAGGAGAGCTTGTTCCGTATGTAGCATTCCAGTCAGAGCATTTTGCAGCACCGCTTGATACTGCACCTACAGCAGAAGAGCTTGGCCTTGGAGATATTGAGAGCCCGATGTGGAGAGGCTTTGCGGTTCCGAAAACAATTTCTAATGAAGCATATGCATACTACTGTGATATTTTCCAGCAGCTTGTAGATTCTCCGGAATGGACAGCAGAGTATGTTGATAAATATGCAGCAAGCCCGGTCTTCCTTATTGGTCAGGAAGCACAGGATTACATGCAGGCATCTGAGGATGACTATAGAGAACTCAAAAAATAGAAAATAAAATTGTGAGCTGATGTCACAGGAATGAAAGTTCCTGTGACAGCAGTTCTTTTTTTCGTTGTATAACAAAAACATGTTGTAATCTAAAAAACTATATGTTATTATAAACATACAGTAAATATAAATCTATCGAATCACATTTTCGGAAGCTCAGTTCGAGCAACATTCCCGACGATGAACACAACTGGATATGGAAACCGCGGGGATGGAAGTTCCGAAAATTGGGAGTACAAGGCATGATACCTGAAAAGGGCTCTTTTCTTCACAGAATCCATATGTGAGAGGAAGGAGTTATTTTGGAAAAACTTGCAGCAGAACAGAGGAAAGAAACAAAGAGACAATTTATTAATGCAAAGTACAAGGACAGTGTCTTTCGAATGGCATTTGAAGAGAAAAAGTATCAGCTGGAACTTTACAATGCGCTTAACGGGTCAGATTATGATGATCCGGAAGCAGTTGAAGTGACAACTCTGGAAGATACCTTTTTTATTGGAATGAGAAATGATCTGTCGTTTGTTGTGGGACTTTCTTTGAACATGTATGAACATCAGAGCACCAAAAATTTAAATATGCCGTTGCGTGGACTGATCTATTTCACACAGGTATATATGGAGTATATCAATAGAAATGGATATCGGCTTTATGCGGAATCTCAGATTCCTCTTCCATTTCCGAAGTATATTGTCTTCTACAATGGGGAAAAAGACGCACCAGAGGAAGAAGAATTGCTCTTATCAGATGCATTTCCGAAAGAGATGAAGGAACAGATACCGTCATTGGAATGCAGGGCGCGGGTGCTGAATATTAATTTTGGCCATAACAGAGAATTAATGGAAAAATGTCAGCGCTTGAGACAGTACAGTGAATTGGTAGCAATTGTCCGTGATTATCTGGAAAAGGGCATGGATAAAGAAGAAGCAATGCGCAAAGCGTGGGAAGAAGGCATGAAGAGAGGCTTGCTAACCGATATTTTAAGCAGAAACGGTACGGAGGTAATTGCAATGTTACTAAAAGAGTATGATCTGGAAGAAGCAAAAGAATACTGGAAAAAAGAAGCAGCGGAAGAGGCGGCAGCAAAGGCAACGAAAGAGGCAACCAGTAGAACGTTAGCCAGAGATAGAATACTGTTTGACTTATTGTTGACACAGGAAAGGTATGAAGAGGCTAAAAGAGCAGCTAAAGATCCAGACTATCAAATGAAACTATTGAATGAGTATGGTATCTAAGCTGTCAGGAAGTTTGACATCGGGGTAGTTCGTTGGAACTGCCCCGATGTTATTTTAACAGAGACCCACACATTTACGAAAGGGCAGGAATTTTCAAAAGCAAAATTTGATATACGCCCATGGCTTGTAGGAAAATCGTGATTTTGGAGGAATGACAGGAACTTTTGTAGCACATTTTTGAAATAGACCCAATCAAGTGGAAAGTTATTTATTGTTATACAGCAGTTCTTTTTTCTGTTGTATAATAAAAACATGTTGTAATTTAGAAAACTATATGTTATCATAAACATACAGTAAATATAAATCTATCAAATCACATTTTCGGAAGCTCAGTTCGAGCAACATTCCCGACGATGAACACAACTGGATATGGAAACCGCGGGGATGGAAGCTCCGACAATAGGAAGTACAAGGCATGATGCCTGAAAAGGACTCTTTTCTTCACAGAATCCATATGTGAGAGGAAGGAGTTACATTGGAAAAACTTGCAGCAGAACAAAGGAAAGAAACGAAGAGACAATTTATTAATGCAAAGTACAAGGACAGTGTCTTTCGAATGGCATTTGAAGAGAAAAAGTATCAGCTGGAACTTTACAATGCGCTTAACGGGTCAGATTATGATGATCCGGAAGCAGTTGAAGTGACAACTCTGGAAGATACCTTTTTTATTGGAATGAGAAATGATCTGTCGTTTGTTGTGGGACTTTCTTTGAACATGTATGAACATCAGAGCACCAAAAATTTAAATATGCCGTTGCGTGGACTGATCTATTTCACACAGGTATATATGGAGTATATCAATAGAAATGGATATCGGCTTTATGCGGAATCTCAGATTCCTCTTCCATTTCCGAAGTATATTGTCTTCTACAATGGGGAAAAAGACGCACCAGAGGAAGAAGAATTGCTCTTATCAGATGCATTTCCGAAAGAGATGAAGGAACAGATACCGTCATTGGAATGCAGGGCGCGGGTGCTGAATATTAATTTTGGCCATAACAGAGAATTAATGGAAAAATGTCAGCGCTTGAGACAGTACAGTGAATTGGTAGCAATTGTCCGTGATTATCTGGAAAAGGGCATGGATCAAGAAGAAGCAATGCGCAAAGCGTGGGAAGAAGGCATGAAGAGAGGCTTGCTAACCGATATTTTAAGCAGAAACGGTACGGAGGTAATTGCAATATTACTAAAAGAGTATGATCTGGAAGAAGCAAAAGAATACTGGAAAAAAGAAGCAGCGGAAGAGGCAACAAAAGAGGCAACCAGTAGAACGTTAGACAGGGCTGGAAAACTTTTCGATCTTTTGTTGTCACAGAAAAAATATGATGAAGCAAGAAGAGCAGCAACGGATGCGGAGTATCGAATGAAGTTATTTGAATTGTATGGCATCTAAGCTGTCAGGAAGTTTGACATCGGGGTAGTTCATTGGAACTGCCCCGATGTTATTTTAACAGAGACCCAGGCAAGCCTTACTTATGATGTGATGCCATATTTTTTCATCTTCCGCCACAGCGTGCTGGTATCGATATGAAGCGCAGCAGCAGTTTCCTTGCGGCTGCCGTTATGCTCACGGAGCACAGAGATGATCTCCTCTGCTTCGTCAGATTTGGCACAGGAAGTTTTTGCGGCAGATACAGGAGATGAAGTGGCATTTGTTCCGGAAGCAATGGAGATATCTTCCATAGTTGCAGTTCCGTTTTCGCACAGGACACAGAGTCGTTCACAGAAGTTGCGTAATTCCCGGACGTTGCCTTCCCATGGCTGTTGAAGAATCCAGCGTTGAGCATGCTCATCAAGATCTTTGAGAATACATCCGGTTTTCTGGCGTTCCAGGTTGATATAGCATTCGGTCAGTTCCAGAAGATCCTGTTCGCGTTTGCGAAGAGGAGGCAGTTCCAGTCTGAGGACATCGATGCGGTACAGCAGATCCTGACGGAAAGAGCCATCTTTTACTGCGGCCTGCATGTCTTTATTGGCAGCAGCGATGATCCGGACGTTGACCGGGATCATCTGGCTTCCGCCAAGACGCATGATTTCCCGTTCCTGAATGACTCGCAGAAGTCTTGCCTGAAGATTGATAGCCATATCTCCGATTTCATCGAGAAACAGAGTGCCATTATGGGCAAGCTCAAACAGGCCGGCTTTTCCGCCTTTTATGGCTCCGGTGAAAGCTCCTTCCATATATCCGAACAACTCACTTTCCAGCAGAGATTCTGGAAGAGCAGCGCAGTTGATGGCTACAAACGGACCGTTTCTGCGGCTGCTGGCATTGTGGATACTTTGAGCAAACAGTTCTTTTCCGGTGCCGGTTTCTCCATGAATAAATACATTAGATTCTGCATGGGCATATTTGCGGGCGGTCTGAATAGTTTCTTTCATAATTCGACTGTTGCCGACGATGTGTTCAAAATGATATTTTGCACGAAGCCCTTTACTATGAAGCTGCTTTCTGATGCGTCCTTCATCTTCCTGGATGTTTTCAATATCACGGAAAGTGATAATAAAACCATCCGGCTGATCGTTTTTTTCGGAAAGCCGCACACAGTTTACCATATATTGTCGCCTTCCAGAAGTAATCAGCCGCGAGAGAATATTCTGGGTCTCACTGGTGAGAGAGAGTTCCGGAAGAAAATGAGTCAATGGTTTTCCAATCATCCAGTCTGGTGTATGATGGCGGCCCCGGTCATATTGATTCAGCCGTTCTGCGGCAAAGCGGTTAACGGAGAGAATATTTCCAGAAATATCAGTAGACACAATTCCTTCAAAAGAGTAGTCCATGATTGCTTGCAGATATTCCCTCTTTTCTTTTTCGCTTCTGGAAAAGCGCATGGCAGTAATTGCTTCTTCCACCGCCTGATAGATGCTTTCTTTTCCGGATTGCAGCAGAATATAGGGAATATTCCTTCTGCTGGCAACCTGACTTAAGGAACGTCCTCCGATGACTGCATCTACACCTTCTTTCAAAAGCTGATCAATTGCCTGATCAAGCATGTCTGAACTTTTTACCTGGCAGGAGGTGACTTCTACATCATCCAGAATTTCGTTAAAAGAATCAGCACCGAAAATCATATTTGTAGTCCCGATAAAAGCAATCTTTTCGCAATGATATGTGCGGATGCATTTTTTTGCAGCTTTCATCATGTCAAATGCAGATACCTGAAGTTCAATTTTCGGAATACTGGTTTTGATGGAAGCGGCGGTAAATCCACGCGCGATGATAATATCAGCGGCATCATTTTCAATGTCGAGATGCCCACCGATCTCAGCCAGACGGATATCATAGCTGATCTCTTCTTCCTTCAGGGATGCAACTTCCTGAAAGACCTGTTTTACACTCTGTTCTACTTCCAGATATGGGATTACAAAAAGAATTCGAAGCATAAGATGAATCTCCTCGTATGACGGAAAATATATATTCAGTTTAGCACAGGAATCAAAAAGAGACAATTCCGGGACTAAAACTGAACAATATCTTTATATAATCAAAAGATATGTACATAATAACAAAAGATATTACCTTTCTTTTTAAAAATAAATCGGTATAATGTAGTCCATCAGATAGAAAGCAGACAACGGTGTTTGTAAAAAATACCATTGCCTGCTTTTTTAGTTTACAGCAGACGGGATGGAGTGTGTGCCATGGAAAAGAAATATATCGTAACCATTACCCGGGAATTCGGAAGTATGGGACGGCCGATTGCAAGGCGGTTGTCGGAACTTCTGAACGTGGAATTTTATGACAGGGATATTGTGGAGGAGACCGCAAGGCAGATGAATCTTCCGCTTTCGGTGGTCAGCAGCAACGAAGAGAGCCAGGGCGGTATCTATGCAAAAATGAAATCTCCCCTTGGAAAATTTTCTTCAGAAAAACAGAACGAAATTTTCAGAGTACAGTCAGAGATCATCAGAAAGCTGGAAGCAAAAGAGTCCTGCGTAATTGTAGGACGATGTGCAGAATATGTGTTAAGTGATTTTAAGAATTGTTTCAATATTTATATCTATGCCCCCTTTGAAAAACGAATCGAAAACTGTGTGACACAGCTTGGCATGGAAGAGGATGTGGCTATAAAAATGATCATGGAGGTCGATAAGGCCAGACGGAAGTATCATAAGAAATATACCAATTATTATCCGTCTGACCTGAACAACCGGAATCGGATGATCGACAGCAGTTTCTTCGGAGTAGAAGGAACGGCACAGATGGTAGAGGATATCGTAAGAAAGCATTTCGGAGAGTCCGAGACAATTGCATAATTTATTTGAGAGAAACGATGGTGTTTTCATAAAAGAAAATACTGTCGTTTTTTTATAACAGAAAGACGAGGAGGAATATTATGAGAAGAAAGACAAGATGGATGGCGCTGTTTATGGCAGCAGCAATGATGATGACCGGATGCGGAAGCTCAGGAAGCACAGAAAGTACAGATGCATCAGCTGACACTGCAAGTGCTGCGGAATCTGTATCAACAGATACCTCTTCCGCCGGTGGAACACACAGAGCTGTCCCACAAGCTGGAAGAATACACAGGGGTGTATGAAAATCCTGCCTATGGGGAACTGAAGGTGGAGCTGGCGAAGAATGGCCTGTATCTCCACTTTAAAGACTGGCTGCTTCCTATGGAACATTTTCATTATGATACTTTTCGGGTGCGCGGGGTAAAAGAAGATACGATTTTTATTACCATGCCCATGACTTATCACTATGAGGAGCTGACAGGAAAGCTGGATGGATTTTCTCTGAAGCTGGAACCGGAAGTAGATTCAGTCTGGTTTGCAAAAAGAGTTGCAAAAGAATAAAAACAGGTTATAATAGCATCCATAAGATGCAAAGGAGCTGTAAAATAAGTCCCTAATATAAGAAACGCCAATTCCGGCAAATGTCGGTTTTGGCGTTTCTTTGTATTAACTTTTCTATTTCTAAGCAAGTCTGCATCTTTGGGTATAAAAAATGGTGCATTTAATAAAGCTCGGCTAATCACGCCCGCTTAAGTTTTATGCAACTTTCGTCTGTCGTTGCTTTTTGTTGTGATATTTATAAAGATTGAATCCACATGAAATCAGTGTAAGCTCGAGAATTACATTTTTCTCGCCTCTTCGCAATAATCTTTTATACGCTTTATCCCACTTTAATACACCAAAAGTTCCCTCCGATTGAATACTTCGGTTCATTCTCAAGAGAGCACCATGTATGGATTCAAGATTTTGCAGCACTTCCTGATGGATAGCAGTTAATTCCTGATTCATTCGGATCGTTCGGTTTTTGTGTGCTCTCGGACAACATTCTTGTTTATGCTGACACCCTTCACAAGATTCACATTCGTATAATTCTTCCGTTCTTCCATATTTATTATATTTCACATGCTGTGTTCTCTTGAAGAGGAATTTTCGACCGTTTGGGCATAAGAGATTTCCATCTGCATCTTTTGCAAAGTTTACAGCACGATACGGATTCTCATGATACTTTTTGTCCGTCGTTTCTTTTTTGTACATGGTAAATTTCATGTATTTTTCCATGCCGTGTTCTTCACAATAAAGATAATTATTGTAAGAACCGTATCCGGCATCAGCAACCGGATATTTCGGATAGTGACCATATGTGCGATTGAATTTTTCCATCAAAGGCACAAAGCATTCCATATCGGATGCATATGGTTTTACGTCGATTACAGCTATGTATTCATCACAGATGGCTGCCTGTAGGTTGTATGCCGGAAGTAGCTGATCGTTTCCCATGTAATCACGCTTTAAACGCATGAAAGTTGCATCATGATCTGTTTTGGAATAACTGTTTCTTTCTTCTCCACAGGTCTCGATATGATATGCATAGGATTTCAAACGTTCCAGATATTCATGCAATTCTTCGTATTGTTTTTGTTGAATGCTTTTTCTATGACCACGTCCGGAAACGAAAGAAGTTTCATCCAGTCCAGTTGTTTCTTTGTACATCGTAAGTAATTCAGAGACATAGTCAACCGCGTACGCTTCACGCTTTTCAAATTTTATTCCGAGATATCCAAGTACTTCCAGATTCATAGCATCAATCAAGAGTGAAATCTTGTCAAAGACTTTCTGCCGGTTTTTCACACACGATTTTTTCCATACCCAGGTATATCGATTGGCATTTGCCTCAATTTTTGTCCCGTCAATGTATGTATGCTGCAGATCCACGTGATCTTTGGCAAAAATATATGAGTTAATGTCTTCAAATATCTGCTCGATAGAATCGGTTAGTTCGTTTCGGATTAAGTTTCCAAATGTAGCAAAAGAAGGTGTTTTCATGCCATCAGGAAGATACATGTAACGAATGTCATTACGGCAGAGCTTTTCTATTTCTCGTAAGGAGCAGATGCCGTTTTCCATAAAGGCAAAAAGTATTACTTTAATGAGTTTTTGAGCATCACATCTTGGGCGACCTGTTTTATAGCCTTTCTCTACAAAATATCTGGATAGGTCAATGTGATCCATAACCTCACAAAAAGTGTATACCGGATCGGAAATATCGATCAATTTTTCGATTTCTAATGGTAATTTCAGCTGACGCATAGTATAATTACCATTGGTATTGTTATTTAGTAGCATAATTAATTATACCAAAAAATCGCTCAGGCCTCACGGTCTGGGCGATTTTTCTGTCAGGGGAGTTTTTTTACAGCCCCCCAATCATACAGACAATCTTTAGTATTTAATTGTCGAGAAAAAATATTAAGGAGCTGTATGATGATTACAATGTTAAACGAAGAAGGACTCACTTTCAAGGAAATCGAAGAAAAAATATTTAGAATGGTATGTGAATGGGGGCAATCTTTCGCTAGAGACTTCCTGGAAAAGTATGATGAATTTCTGATGAAAAATCGAGATAAAGAAGCATATCGTAATAAGGGGCTTCGAGAAACTACTATCAAGACTGTTTTTGGAGAAGTGAATTATTCTCGTAGAGTTTATGAAACAATCAGGGATGATGGCCTTAAGGAATTCGTGTATCTGCTAGATGAACAGCTTCACATTCCGGGAGTTGGGCTTATATCTCAAAACCTTGCGGACCAGTTAGTGGCTGGTATTACAGAGATGTCTTATAGAGAAACTGCTACGAAAGTTACTGAAATGACAGGTCAAAGAATTAGTGCAATGGGTGTATGGAAAGTCATTCAGACACTTGGTGAGAAGGTTTGTGAGGAAGAAGCAAATCTTGTCAAAGCTCATAAAGCAGGAAATGTACAAGGTGATATCATAACCCCTGTATTGTTTGAAGAAACAGATGGAGTATATGTAAACCTCCAGCGTGAAAAACAGGACATGGCGGAGATAAAGGTTGGCATTGCCTATGACGGATGGAAGCAAACAGGTAAAGACCGCTTTGCCCTTGATGAAAAAGTAGTTGTAGCAGGGTTTTCAAAAGCGAAAGAATTTCAAGCTTATAGGGAAGCTGCCATAGCAGAGAAATATAATACTGATGAAATCGAAGTTCGTTTGATGAATGCAGATGGTGCGGAGTGGATTAAAAATTTAAGTGATGCTGATACAGTATTTCAGTTAGATCCATTTCATGGAAGAACGGAAGAATTATACGAATGTGAATCTTGTGAAGGGTGTCAGCATAAACAAGAATGTTGTCCGAGAGCACACAAAAACCGAACGATCCGAATGAATCAGGAATTAACTGCTATCCATCAGGAAGTGCTGCAAAATCTTGAATCCATACATGGTGCTCTCTTGAGAATGAACCGAAGTATTCAATCGGAGGGAACTTTTGGTGTATTAAAGTGGGATAAAGCGTATAAAAGATTATTGCGAAGAGGCGAGAAAAATGTAATTCTCGAGCTTACACTGATTTCATGTGGATTCAATCTTTATAAATATCACAACAAAAAGCAACGACAGACGAAAGTTGCATAAAACTTAAGCGGGCGTGATTAGCCGAGCTTTATTAAATGCACCATTTTTTATACCCAAAGATGCAGACTTGCTTAGAAATAGAAAAGTTAATACAAAGAAACGCCAAAACCGACATTTGCCGGAATTGGCGTTTCTTATATTAGGGACTTATTTTACAGCCCCATTTTTTCTTCGGAGGTGAGCAGATGCAGAAAGTGATGTTTTACGATAAGGCAGGATTGCTGGCGGAACAGATCAAAAATATGGAATTCTGGACGATGCATCAGGAATTTATGCTGCTGGATACTGCCCGGACGGAAGAAGAACTGGTGCGATTTTTGTGGCGGATAAAACGAAATACAGAATGTATGAGAAGCTGGTCAGCGGAAGACCCTGGCTTGAGAAACTGTTGTGCAGGGAAGAATTCACAAGCCATGGTATGGTGTCTCCGAAAAATATGGAAGACGTCATCACAGACTGGGAGGGCTGCTTCCAGAGAGTCAAGGTGCTTCTTGACAAATACCGCCTGATGGAAGACCGGCAGATAGGAAGGATTGCTTCCTGGGTTATGGAACATGTGGATGAAAAAGTAACGCTGGAAAATGTGGCGGCGGATGTTGCAGCTGCAGTCGGTTATTCCAGTGCCGAGTATTTTTCCAGAATATTCAGAAAGAAAACAGGTGTCACACCAGCTGTCTGGCAGAAAGACAGGAACAGTCTGCAGAAAAATTGACACTTCATTTTGAAGACGCTATAATATTTTTGAATTCAAAAAAGGATGCGTGTGGCAATGAAGAAAAAAGAGCAGAATAAAAAGAGCTTTCCTGTACTGACCGTAATTTTTTGTGTGCTGATACTTGGGGCACTTGGTGTCTATGCAGGTGGTGTCTTTTATTATCAAAATCATTTTGTAAATGGAACTGTGATTGATAAAGCGGATGTATCCGGCATGACGCTGGAGGAATTAAGCGGTCAGGTGCAGGACTATATGCTGCAGATTACAGAGCGGAAGAGCGATGGCAGTACGCTGGATGAAGATATTCAGGGAACCTCCATCGGGCTTGGATACTCTTCCATGGAGCCGCTGGAAACGATTATGAGGGAACAGAATGTGTGGCTGTGGTTTTTGAAACCGGGTACGGCGCATGAACTGGAAAAGGTGATTTCCTACGACGAATCTATGCTGGAACAGGCAGTCGAAGGACTGAAAGGATTTGACAGTTCTTTTGCATCTGCTCCGACAGATGCGTATATCAGTGATTATGTAGAGGGCAGCGGATTCTCCATCATTTCGGAAACGCAGGGAAATGAACTGAAGAAGGAACAGACACTGGATGTGATCCGGGCAGCGGTAGAGGGTCTTGAGAATTATGTCAATCTGGAGGAAGCAGACTGTTACGAAGTGCCGGAGATTACGTCGGAAAATGAAGAGCTGAAGGCACTGCTTGAGAAAATGCAGAAATATGCAGGTATCAGCATTACATATACGTTTGGAGAGAATAAGGAAGTGTTGGATGGTCCTACCATTTCTTCCTGGCTTCATGTAGATGGATTTGAAGTGGAGCTTGATACGGCACAGGTGGAAAATTATGTGGCGACCCTTCGAAAAAAATATGATACCATCTTCCGCCCGAGAACGTTTATGACCAGTTATGGGCAGGAAGTCACGATTGATGGCGGAGACTACGGCTGGTGGATGAATTATGACAAAGAAGCGGAAGAACTGGAAGCCATGATTGAAAAAGGTGAAAGCGGAGAGCGGACGCCGGTCTACTATCAGACGGCAGCTTCCTATGGTACGCCGGATTATGGAACGACCTATGTGGAGATTAATCTGACAGCGCAGCATCTTTTCTTCTACCAGGACGGAAAGCTGATGATGGAGTCCGATTTTGTATCCGGTAATTCGGCAAAAGGATATGATACTCCGGCAGGTGTCTACAGCATTACTTATAAACAGAGAGATGCGACACTGACCGGCGAAAACTATCAGACGCCGGTATCCTACTGGATGCCGTTCAACAAGAATATCGGCATGCATGATGCAAACTGGAGATCCAGCTTTGGCGGAACCATTTACAAGACAAAAGGATCCCACGGATGCATCAATATGCCGCCTGCGAAAGCACAGGAAATGTACAGTTATGTGCAGAAAGGAACACCGGTCATCTGCTATCATCTGGCAGGCACGGAACGGCCTTCCGAGCAGGAGAAGGGGGCCTCCACCGAAGGCAGTGAGGCAGCGGATACTTCTGCTGAGACAGATACTGTGCAATAATAACAATATCTTCAGTTTTCTTAAATATCTGTTAAGAAGGTTTCAAAACAGGCAAAAATAGTGTATAATTATTTTTAAATTTATGGAGAAAGGATTTTTTACATGAAGAAAAAGACATTACTTCTGTTCCTGTCCGCAGCACTGGCATGTACCATGCTGACTGGATGCGGTGGAAGCTCCGATGATGCAGCAGCTCCGACCGTGACTGATGTTTCAGAGGGAGAGAATACAGAAGAAGCAGACGAACCCACAGATGCCGCCGGGGAGGAAGAGACCCGTGAGGGAATGTACCGCAGTGAGCTGACCAACGAGTGGATTGATGAGAGTCTCCAGAATCAACGTCCGGTTGCGATCATGGTAGATAATGAGAAGACCGCTCTTCCCCATTACGGACTGAATGATGCTGATATCGTCTATGAGATGATGAACAGTACCGCAAACGGAGAGATTACCCGTTTCATGGCTCTTTTCAAAGACTGGGGCAGTATCAAACAGGTAGGAAGTATCCGAAGTGTACGTCCGACTAACTTTATGATTGCTCCGGAGTACAATGCCGTAGTCATTCATGATGGAGGTCCTTTCTATATTGACGCATACCTGAAGAATCCGTGGGTAGAGCATTTAAGCGGTGGATTCGCACGTATCAAGAATGGAAAGCCGAGAGAGTTTACCGAGTACGTAACCACTGGTGAGGTTGAGAAACGTATGAAGGCAGCAGGATACTCTACCGAGTATAATGATTACGCCCAGGGAAATCACTGGCTGTTTGCAAGCGAGTCCAATCCGGTAGATCTGTCTGAAGCAGCAGATTCCAAGGACTGCACTCTGGTGGATCTGCCCTTTGATCACAATGGATCCCAGCTTGACTATGATGCAGCAAGCAATACCTATCTCTATTCTGAGTATGGTGCGAAACATGTGGATCCGCTGGATGATAACAAACAGATGGCATTCACCAATGTTATCCTGCAGTGCGCACCGGTAACGCAGTATGATGCAAACGGCTATATGCAGTTCAACATTCTGAACTCCACTGGAGAAGGATATTATATCACCGGAGGAAAGGCAATTCCGGTCACCTGGTCTAAAGGTCATGACATGTCCCCGACCAAGTTCTACAAGGAAGATGGTACTGAGATCACTCTGAATACTGGTAAGACTTATATCGCATTGGTAAGAGACAGCAGATGGAGCGAGCTGGTGCTTAAATAAAAACAATAATAAAATCCGGAGCGGAATTTTCCGCATCCGGATTTTATTTTGCGTAAAAAACGATGTTATAAAGTGTCGCAGGGCAGTTCCCGTTCCTGCATCACACTCTTGTAGGCAGGACGGATAATTTTGTTCATGCCGACAATCTCTTCCAGACGATGGGCACTCCAGCCGACGATTCTTGCGATGGCGAAGATGGGGGTGTAAAGCTCTACCGGAATATCCAGCATGTCATAGACAAATCCGCTGTAGAAGTCTACATTGGGACTGACACCTTTGTAGATCTTTCTTTTTTCTGCAATCAGTTCAGGAGCCAGGGTTTCTATGTTATTGTAGAGAAGCATATCCTCTTCCCGGTGCTTGGCTTTTGCCAGCTGTTCCACAAAACCTTTAAATACCCGTTCTCTTGGGTCGGACAGAGAATAAACTGCATGTCCCATACCATAGATCAGACCTTTGTTGTCAAATGCTTCACCAGCCAGAATTTTGCTTAAATATTGGCTGATTTCTTCCTTGTCGGAATAGTCGCGGACATGATTCCGGATATCATCCATCATCTCCATAACTTTGATATTGGCGCCACCGTGTTTGGGACCTTTCAAAGAAGACATGGCTGCCGCAATGGCAGAATAAGTATCAGATCCGGAAGAAGTAACTACACGGGTGGTGAAGGTGGAGTTATTACCTCCGCCGTGTTCCATATGAAGGATCAGGGCGACATCCAGTACTTTTGCTTCCAGAAAAGTATACTTCCTATCCGGGCGAAGCATCATGAGCAGATTTTCCGCAGTGGAAAGATTCGGGTCCGGACGGTGAATATACATGCTTTCGTTTCTGTCATAATGATTGTATGCATGATAACCATAGACGGCCAGCATGGGAAATACACTGATCAGATTCAGACACTGCAGGATGACATTGGAGATTTCCGTGGAATTCAGATTGTCATCGTAGGAGGCAAGGGTCAGAATACTCCGGGTCATGGAGTTCATAATATCTTTACTGGAAGCCTTCATAATGACATCTCTCGTAAAGTTGGTGGGAAGTTCCCGTCCGGCAGCCAGAAGTTCGGAAAAATCTTTTGCTTCCTCTGCGGATGGCAGTTCGCCAAAGAGCAGCAGATAGGCTATTTTTTCAAATCCGAAGGAATCCTTTGGAATATGCTGTACCAGATCGGTGACATTGTATCCCCGATACCAGAGCTTTCCATCGCAAGGCTCTTTTTGACCATTTTCCATACGGAAGGAATCAATTCGTGAAATGTTGGTGAGACCGGTCAGAACGCCGTTTCCGTTAATGTCACGGAGCCCCCGGTTGACGCCGTATTCTTTGAACAGACTGTCAGGTATGACATCGTGCCCCGTACATAAATTTTTATATTTTTCTGAAAAAAGCTCCCATTTATCGTTATATCCCATATCGTGTCTCCTTTCTTCTGCAAATTCACGAAAACCGGGAAAGTTTTCGATCTATATTATCATAGCATAAAGTCGATGCATTCCTCAATCCTTTTTTGCGGGAACCGGAAAAACAAACTTTTTTAAAGGTTTTATCACACTTCCATCACAATTGCCTGCTATAGTATGCTCATAAAGAAAAGAGAAAACAAATCCATTGTAAGAGATGGAAAGGAGCGATAGATATGTATGATGATGAAATGAGAAACAACGATACCGCGGAAAATACCACGGAGCAGACTACAGAAGAGAATGGTGGTAACTACTACGATACCGGAAGTGCTTATACCCATTATGATTCTTCCGAGGCCATGAATCAGAAAGCACCGAAGAAGAAACGGGAAAGAAAAGCAGGCGGATTCGGAAGAACCGTTGCAAAATGCCTGGTGCTGGCACTGGTATTTGGAAGCGTTTCCAGCGCAGCATTCATGGGCGTGAATTATGTGGGAAATAAAGCCCTTGGTGATTCCGTTAATACCAAGGTCAGCCTGAATAAAGCAAATACGACAGTTCCGGCTACGAGTACTGCTTCTGCTTCCTCTGATGTGTATGATGTGTCTTCCATCGTGGAAAACTGTATGCCGTCTGTAGTATCCATTACTAATGTGGGTACGCAGGAGTTTAGAACCATCTTTGGAAACTATGAGCAGGAGAGCCAGTCCAGTGGTTCCGGTATTATTATCGGACAGAATGATACCGAACTTCTGATTGTGACTAACAACCATGTAGTATCCGGTGCCAAAGAGTTAAGCGTTTACTTTAACTCTGACGGACAGGATGCAGATGAAGATAATGTAATCTCTGCGAAGATCAAAGGAACCGATGCAGACAAAGACCTGGCAGTGATTGCTGTTCAGTTAAGTGATATCCCGGACGAGACTATGAGCAGCATTAAGACTGCTACTGTTGGCGATTCTTCCGCACTGAAAGTCGGTGAGCCGGTTGTTGCCATTGGTAATGCCTATGGATACGGACTTTCTGTTACTTCTGGTATTGTCAGCGCTCTGAACCGTGAAGTGACGGTACAGTCTGATGGGCAGGACATCACCAACAAACTGATTCAGACGGATGCAGCTATCAACCCTGGCAACAGTGGTGGCGCTCTTCTGAACAGTAAAGGAGAACTGATTGGTATCAACTCCGTGAAATTTATTTCTGAGGATGTAGAGGGTATGGGTTATGCGATCCCGATCTCTGATGTGGAGAATATCATAGGTGATCTGATGAACAAGACAACCAGAGATAAAGTGGAAGACGGACAGCAGGGTTACCTTGGAGTATCCAACTGTGTGGACGTTACCAGCGAAGTATCTCAGAATTATAATATGCCGACTGGTGTCTATGTACGGAAAGTACTGGATGGACTGGGAGCAGCCAATGCAGGTATGCAGGATGGAGACATTATCACAAAAGTAGATGGAACAACTATCAGTGGATATACACAGCTGAAGGAACTCATGACTTACTACAAAGCAGGTGAGACCATCGAAGTAGTGGTACAGCGTATGGAAGGCTCTGAGTACAAAGAGGAGACACTGAATATCACCCTGAGCACACAGGATGAAGCGAGTGCACAGTCGCAGCAGCAGAGTCAGGACAGCGGCAAATAAACAGAGATTGTAATCAATTAAGAAGAGGAATTTCTGAAAGGGGATTCCTCTTTCTTTGCGTTGCGGGAAATATATGTTACAATGAAAAAACGGAGGAAATACGTCATGGTAAAGATTGATCTGATTACCGGATTCCTTGGATCAGGTAAGACGACATTTATAAAAAAATATGCACGGTATCTGCTGGATCAGGGACTGAATATCGGAATTCTGGAAAATGATTTCGGAGCAGTTAATGTGGATATGATGCTTTTGAAAGATCTGGAAGGAGATCATTGTGAACTGGAAATGGTGTCGGGAGGATGCGATGCCGACTGTCACCGGAGGCGGTTTAAGACAAAACTGATTGCCATGGGTATGTGTGGATATGACCGGGTGATCGTGGAGCCATCCGGTATTTTTGATATGGATGAATTTTTTGATATTCTGAGGGAGGAACCCCTGGACCAGTGGTATGAGATCGGAAGTGTGATTGCAGTCGTGGATGCGGGACTGGACTGCGGGCAGTCAGAAGCTGCAGATTATCTGCTGGCCTCTGAGGCGGCAGGAGCAGGATGCATCGTGCTCAGTAAGGTGAAGAACGTTTCCGCTGAGCAGACAGAGGCGGTAAAGGCGCATCTTGAGCAGGCTATGAAGAAAGTCGGATGCAGACGGTCACTTTTTGGACATATCATTGCTTCCGACTGGGAACAATTTACGGAAGAAGATTATCAGAGGCTGATGAACTGCGGTTATGAACCGGCCAGTTATCGAAAAACAGATGCCGCAGCAGCATTTGATTCCCTGTTTTTCATGAATCTGGAATTGACGGCAGAAGAGCTGAAAGAAAGAACAGCGCGGCTGTTTGAGGAACCGGGCTGCGGTCATATTCTCCGGGTGAAGGGATTTGTGAAAGCAGAAGACGGAAGATGGCTGGAACTGAATGCCACGCGCCGGGAGCAGACGCTTGCAGTCTCACCGGACGGGCAGGAAGTGCTGATTGTGATCGGCGAGCAGCTGTCAAAAGAGACAATTGGCAGAATTCTGAAAGGGAAAAATTGACAGCGAAAACAAAATCCCTTAGTATAAGGGAACATGAAAAAGAAAAGCTGAGGTTGAAACGATGTATATAATTGCAGGTCTGGGAAATCCGGGCAGTAAATATGAAAAAACAAGACATAATATGGGATTTCGGGTGATTGATCTCCTTGCTGAAAAATATCATATAGATATGAATATGAAAAAGCATAAGGCAGTGTGCGGAACCGGAGTGATCGAGGGTAGGAAGGTCATGCTGTTAAAGCCGCAGACTTTTATGAACTTAAGCGGTGAGAGCATCCGGGAAGCTGTGGATTTCTACAAGATTGATCCGGAAACGGAACTGATCGTGATCTATGATGACATTTCACTGGCTCCCGGTAATCTGAGAATTCGGAAAAAAGGAAGTGCCGGAGGTCATAATGGGATGAAAAATATTATCCTTCATCTGGGTACTCAGGTCTTTTCGAGAATTCGTGTGGGTGTCGGAGAAAAGCCGGCAGGCTGGGATCTGGCAGACTATGTGCTGGGAGGCTTTTCCAAAGAGGATGAAGCTCTTGTGAAAGAAGCCTGTGAGCATGCAGCGGAAGCAGCAGCCGAGATTCTGACCGACGGACCGGACAAGGCGATGAACGACTTTAATTAAGGAGAGGTTTCATGGATACTTTTTATGAACCGCTGCTGCAGATGGAGACGTTTGCTCAGATCGAGGAGGCGTTGAAAAAAGATGAGGGTCTTACGCTGGTCACTGGCTGCGTGGACTCTCAGAAAACCCATCTGATGTACGGACTTGGCCGGGAATGGCCGGTTAAACTGATTCTTACCTATAGTGAACTGAAAGCAAAGGAAATCTTTGAGGAATACCAGAGTCTGAATGAAGATGTATTTTATTATCCTCCGAAAGATTTTCTCTTTTTTCATGCGGATATTCAGGGAAATGAACTGTTAAGACAGAGAGTAACGGCGGTGAGCCGTCTTCTGGGAGAACAGAAAGCTGTGATTATTACTACACTGGATGGCTGCATGGATCCGCTTCTGCCGCTTGAAGTGTTGAAAAAATATGTAATGACGATCGGTGTGGGAAGTGTACTGGAGACGGAGGCCATGAAACTCCGGCTGGTGCAGATGGGCTATGAACGGGTTGGCCAGGTGGAGATGCCGGGACAGTTTGCCATCCGTGGCGGAATCATTGACATTTATCCGCTGACGGAAGAATATCCGGTTCGTGTGGAACTGTGGGATGATGAGGTGGATTCGATCCGGAGTTTTGATGCAGAGAGCCAGCGTTCCCTTGAAAATATGGACGAACTGACACTTTATCCGGCAGCAGAACTGAATCCTGAAGAGCATCACTGTGAAGGCGTGAGCCTGTTGGATTATATGAAGCAGTTTCGCTCGCTTGTATTTCTGGATGAGGGCATCCGGCTTCTGGAGCGCGGTGAGACGGTGGAAAAGGAGTATCTCCAGAATTTTGAAAACCGTATGGAGAAGGGACAGATTCAGAAAAATCAGAAAAAAGAGATCTTCTCCTGTACGGAGATTCTGCATCGCCTGAACCGTATGCGCGGAGCTGCCCTTGCGACGCTGGAAAATTCTGATCATAGGCTGGAATTCAGGGGGCGCTACAGCATTGATGCGCGTTCTGTCCAGTCCTATAACAATCATTTTGAACTTCTGGTAAAAGACCTGAAACGCTGGAAAAAAGAAAAGTACAAAGTTGTGCTTCTGTGTGCTTCCAGAACGCGCGGAAAACGTCTGTCAGAGGATCTTTTAAGAGAAGAACTGAACGCATTTTACAGCGAAGATCCGGAACGTGTGGTACAGCAGGGAGAGATCATGGTGGTGCACGGGAACATCCGCCGGGGATATGAGTATCCGCTGATTCGTTTTGCAGTGATCTCAGAGACAGATGTATTCGGCCAGGAGCAGAAAAAGAAGAAAAAGAAACACAAAACCTATGAAGGCCGGAAAATTGCCAGCTTTACGGATCTGTCCATTGGAGACTATGTGGTACATGAGAATCATGGCCTCGGCATCTACCGCGGAATTGAGAAGATCGAGGTAGATCATACCATCAAAGATTATATGAAGATTGAGTACAGTAAAGGTTCCTATCTCTATATCCTGGCCACTCAGCTGGATGCGATTCAGAAATACAGCAGTTCCGAGGCGAATAAGACGCCGCGTCTTAATACACTCGGTGGATCAGACTGGAAGAAGACCCGCACGAAGGTAAAGGGCGCTGTGCAGGAAGTGGCAAAGGATCTGGTGGAGCTCTATGCGGCACGTCAGACAGAAAAAGGATATGTGTATGGGCCGGATACCGTCTGGCAGAAAGAGTTCGAGGAACTGTTTCCCTATGAAGAGACGGAAGACCAGCAGAAAGCCATTGAGGATACAAAGAGCGATATGGAGAGCGGCAAGATCATGGATCGTCTGGTCTGTGGTGACGTGGGATACGGAAAGACGGAAGTGGCGATACGTGCGGCATTCAAGGCTGTGCAGGAGAGCCGGCAGGTTGTTTATCTGGTGCCAACAACCATTCTTGCACAGCAGCATTACAACACGTTTGTGCAGAGAATGAAAGAGTTCCCGGTACGGATCGATCTGCTGTGCCGTTTCCGGACACCTGCCCAGCAGAAGAAAACCATTGAGGACCTGAAGAAAGGTCTGGTGGATATCGTGATCGGTACCCACAGAGTGCTTTCCAAAGATGTGGAGTATAAAGATCTGGGACTTCTGATTATTGATGAGGAGCAGCGCTTTGGCGTGGCAGATAAAGAGAAGATCAAAAAACTTCGTACCAACATTGACGTGCTGACGCTGACGGCAACGCCGATTCCCAGAACTCTTCATATGAGTCTTGCAGGAATCCGTGATATGAGTGTTCTGGAAGAACCGCCCATGGATCGTATGCCGATCCAGACCTATGTCTGCGAATATGATGAGGAGATGGTGCGGGCGGCCATTCACCGGGAACTGGCAAGAGAAGGCCAGGTCTATTATGTCTATAACCGGGTGGAGACTATCGCGGAGACTGCGGTGAAGATTCAGGCGCTGGTACCGGAAGCCAATGTGGCATTTGCTCATGGTCAGATGAAGGAACATGAACTTGAACGGATTATGTATGATTTTATTCAGGGCGAAATTGATGTGCTGGTGGCGACGACTATTATTGAGACGGGAATGGATATTTCCAATGTTAATACGATCATTATCCATGATGCGGATAACATGGGACTCTCCCAGCTCTATCAGCTCCGTGGGCGTGTGGGAAGATCCAACCGGACAGCCTATGCATTTCTGATGTACCGACAGAACAAAATGTTGAAGGAAGTCGCAGAAAAGCGTCTTCACGCCATCCGTGAATATTCTGATCTGGGAAGCGGCTTTAAGATTGCTATGAGAGATATGGAGATCCGTGGTGTAGGTACACTTCTCGGACAGAGGCAGCACGGCCATATGCAGGCGGTGGGATATAATCTCTACTGTAAAATGCTTAATGAGGCGGTGCTTCGCCTGAGAGGCGGAAAAAATGTGGAAGACGACGATTTTGAGACAGTTGCGGATATTCAGACGGATGCATTTATCCCGGATTCTTATATCAAGAATGAAGCACTGAAGCTTGACATCTATCGGAGAATTGCCGCAGTGGAAAATAAAGAAGAGCAGGAGGATATGCTGGAAGAGCTGATTGACCGATTCGGAGATCCGCCAACAGCGGTGATGAACCTGCTGGAGATCACACTTCTGAGAGGACTGGCACACAGTCTGTATATTACGGAAGTGAAGGCGCGTCCGGATATGATTACATTTACCATGTATGAAAAAGCAAAAATCCGGGTGGATAAGATACCGGAACTGTTGGAACAGATGGGCGGAAATATGATGTTTCGGCATGCCGAACCGGCACAGTTTATCTGCAGACTCCAGGGAGGACGAAGAAGATTTTCCGGGACAATTCTGGAAATTACGAGAGAAGTGCTGGAAGAAATGTGTGTGCTGAGAGAAGAGGAGGAAAAGTAGTGAAGAAAAAATCAGGATGCTGGCTGATCATTTTGTGTATGCTGATTTCTCTTGCGGGATGTGGAAAGCAGGAGACTGCTTTGATTACCGGTTCCGGAGAGACGGTTTCACAGAGCAGTGAGATGGCGGCTGTGACCGTGAATGATGAGGAGATCAGTCTCAGGGAGTGGAACTTCTATGTCCGTATGAATCAGATGCAGTGGGAGAAAGAGGAACTGGAAGACGAAGGGGATGAGATGTGGAGCCAGGAAGTGGATGAAGAAGGCACAACCCTGGAAGAAAGCCTGAAAGAACAGGTGCTCGATACCCTTATACAGACGCATATCATGAATCAGCATGCAGAGGAGTATCAGGTAAGTCTTACAGAAGAAGAGACGGATAAATTGAAGGCGCGTGCAGATTCTTTTATGAAAGATTATCATGAGGCACTGCTTTCTTATGCGGGAGCAGATGCTGCGTTTGTGGAACAGATGCTGGCACAGACAGAACTGTCCGGAAAAGTGGCAGAAGCCATGACTCGTGATTTTGATCCGGGACTGTCGGAAGAAGATTATCGCAGGGAAGGAATCTGCTATGTCCTGATCTCCACCACCGGACTTCGGGATGAAGATGGAAATCTGACTCCCTTTACAGCGGAAGAAGTAGCGGAGCGCACGGCACTTGCAGAAATGCTGGCGCAGAAATCCCGCGCGGAGGGAAGTCTGAAGATAGAGGCGGAAGCAGAAGGACTGACGCCTATCGAATCCAGTATGGGTGCGGAAAACGGATTTGACGGGCAGGAACCGCTGATGCTGGATGCAGCACGCCGGCTGGAAGTCGGAGAGATCTCTGATCCGGTGGAGACGGAGGAAGGATGGTTCATCGTACAGCATACCAGTGACTATGATGAAGACGGTACCGAGTACTGGAAAGAATATCTGACAGAACAGGCAAAGGAAGAGGAATGCAGCAGAATCTATGAGGAATGGAAAGGGGCAGCAGACATTACATTCCATCAGGATGTTCTGGATCGGGTGGAGGTGAAGACTGTGATGAAGGATCTATTGTAATGTGTGAAAGAACCGTGAAAAGAGTTGCTTATGACCGTGAAAAAGCATATAATTAAGAGAAATGCAATAATCAGGAGGAAAAAATTATGAAGAAGAGAACAGCGTGCCTGTTCGCTCTCATGCTTGCCATGACAACGGCACTGACCGGATGTACCGGAGTAAATAAATTGGACAACTCTGCGGAGGCTGCCAGTGTGGATGGAGTATCTATTCCTTTGGGGGAGGTGAACTTCCTGCTTCGTTATCAGCAGACTCAGATGTCCGCATACAGCAGTTATTTTGGTGAAGATTTTATGAATCAGGATCTGAACGGAAGCGGAAGCATCTATGGTGAGACGGTAAAGAGTTCCATTGTAGATACTCTGGAAGAGTATTATCTGGTGGAGGCGCATGCAGAAGAACTGGGAGAATCTCTCAGCGATGAAGAGAAGGCGGCTGCGGAAGATGCGGCGCAGAGTTTTCTTGATGCCAATGACAGTAAGACACTGACGGTTATGTCTGCGGACAAGGATACAGTTGCTCATGTATTGGAGCTGATGGCACTTCAGCAGAAAGTATATGGCAATCTGGCACAGACCATTGATACGAATGTAGATGATGCAGAGGCAGCACAGAAGACCATCAGTTATGTGCGTTCTTCTACTTCAGGAACAACGGATGAAGATGGCAATACGGTAGAACTCACAGAAGAAGAACTGGCAGAGAAGAAGGATGTACTGGAGCAGATCCGTGCAGAGGCAGAGGAAAGCGGAGACTTAAGTGCTGCAGCAGAGAATCATGATCTGACAGCTACAACCAGCAGCTACGGTGCAGACGACGAAAGTTTGAATGATACGATAAAGGCGGCTGCAGATGCGCTGTCTGACGGCGAGTATGCGGATATTGTGGAGGGAGATAATGCTTATTATCTGATTCATATGGATTCCACATTTGATGAGGCAGCTACGCAGACCAAGAAAGAGAGCATTCTGGAGCAGAGAAAACAGGATGCCTATACGAATTGGGTGGATGGCCTGAAAGAGTCTGCTGAGATCACTACGAACGATGATAATCTTTCAAAAATTACATTTGAGAGAGTATTCAAAATCAAAGAAGATACATCTGAGGGTGATGCATCGAAAGGGGAGAATGAATGAGCACTACAGCACAGAACTTAACACTGTTAACTGATCTGTATGAGTTGACCATGATGCAGGGGTATTTCAAAAATCCGGTGCAGGAGACTGTTATTTTTGATGCATTCTACAGGAGTAATCCCTGTGGAAACGGATTCGCCATTGCAGCAGGCCTGGATCAGGTGATTGATTACATCAAGAATCTGCATTTCGCAAAAGAAGATGTGGATTATCTGAGAAGTCTTCAGATCTTTGATGAAGATTTTCTGAACTATCTGGAGAATTTTCACTTTACCGGAGATATCTATGCCATTCCGGAAGGCACAGTTGTATTTCCGAGAGAGCCTCTGGTAAAAGTCATTGCTCCGATTATGGAGGCACAGCTTGTGGAGACGGCGATCCTGACAATCATCAACCATCAGAGTCTCATCGCCACCAAGGCAGCAAGAGTTGTAAATGCAGCCAGAGGAGATGGAATCATGGAGTTCGGCCTCAGAAGAGCACAGGGTCCGGATGCCGGAACTTACGGTGCAAGAGCTGCCATGATCGGCGGATGTATCGGTACGTCCAATGTACTGACCGGTAAGATGTTCGATGTGCCGGTGCTTGGAACTCATGCACACAGCTGGATTATGAGCTTCCCGGATGAATATACTGCATTTAAGACATATGCAGAGCTTTATCCGGATGCCTGCACGCTTCTGGTAGATACTTATGACACACTGAAATCCGGTGTTCCCAATGCCATCCGTGTGTTCCAGGAGATGAAAGAGGCAGGAAAACTGAACGGTCGTTACGGCATCCGTCTGGACAGCGGTGATCTTGCCTACATGTCCAAGGAAGCAAGAAAGATGTTGGACGCAGCTGGATTTGAAGATGCCGTGATCGCCGCTTCCAGTGACCTGGATGAGTATTTGATTGACAGCCTGAAGAGCCAGGGAGCAAAGATTACTTCCTGGGGTGTGGGAACGAACCTCATCACTTCTAAAGACTGTCCGGCATTTGGCGGTGTGTACAAGCTGGCGGCAGTAAAGACCGGAGAAGGTGATTTTGTTCCGAAGATCAAGCTGTCCGAAAACACAGAGAAGATTACCAACCCGGGCAACAAGACTGTATACCGTATCTATGAGAAAGAGAACGGCAAGCTGAAGGCAGATCTGATCTGCCTTGTGGACGATCAGCTTGACGAGTCTAAAGATCTGACAATCTTTGATCCGCTGGAGACATGGAAGAAGACCCATCTGAAGGGCGGTACCTATACCTTGAGAGAACTGATGGTTCCGGTGTTCAAAAACGGAGAATGTGTATATACCTCTCCATCAGTCATGGATATCAGAAAATACTGCATGGAAGAGCAGAATACCCTGTGGGATGAGACAAGACGTCTTGTTAATCCGCATGAGGTATATGTGGATCTTTCTGACCGGCTGTATCGTATGAAGACGGATCTGCTGAATCAGATGCATCCGGGAGATTAAAAAGTGAATACTGCGAAAGATGAAAAATCT
Organism: Clostridiaceae bacterium Marseille-Q4143; assembly: GCA_018228645.1. GTDB lineage: Bacteria > Bacillota > Clostridia > Lachnospirales > Lachnospiraceae > Hominiventricola > Hominiventricola filiformis. Next base: position 716,857 of record CP073693.1, on the reverse strand, counting down.
GCCGCTTATGTTATGAAGATACTGATGAACTAAACGACCTGAGTTTTCAAAGACTGTAGACATGCCAGATGTTTGGAATGGAATGCATATAAATCCAGAACTTACAAATACTAGATACAAATCAGACTGCGGAAACAAATTTTTTGACCTATAAATTTAAGACATTGGAGGAACATGATATGAAAGCAACAGGAATTGTACGGCGGATTGATGATCTTGGCAGGGTGGTTGTACCAAAGGAAATTCGACGTACACTCAGAATCAGAGAAGGAGACCCGCTGGAAATTTTCACGGACCGGGAAGGAGAGATTATCTTAAAGAAATATTCTCCCATCGGAGAACTGGGGACTTTTGCACAACAGTATGCGGACAGTCTTGCACAGACAACTGGATATGTAGTATGTGTAACTGACCGGGATACAGTGATTGCCTGCGCCGGAAACGGTAAAAAAGAATACCTTGGCAGACATATCAGCCGTGAGTTGGAGGAACTGATTCAGGGACGCCAGAGCCTTCAGGCGGTCAGTGGTGACCGTAGTTTTGTTCCTGTATCATCGGAACCGATGGAGGGAATTCTATCAGAGACGATTGCCCCGGTAATCAGTGAAGGGGATGCTATCGGATCGGTAATTCTGCTTGGACGGGAAGGCAAAAATAAGATGGGGGAGACAGAACAGAAGCTTGCAGCTGCAGCGGCGGCATTTCTTGGAAGACAGATGGAACAGTAAAAAAAGCTCCGGTTATCCGGAGCTTTTTTGATGCCTGATTAATGATCGGTCTCTTCATTGAGAAGCGGTTTCATATTATTCAGACTGATTAACAGAGTGGAAGTATTATGAAGCAGTGCAGAAGTGGTCGGCTGCAGGATGCCTGCAACGCCAAGTCCGATCAGCCCGGTGTTGAATCCTACGATGACCCGGTAATTCCGGTGGATTCGTTTCATCAGAAGATTACTTAAATTCTTCAGAATTACAAGCTGATACAGATCATCAGCAGCTACGGTGATGTCAGCGATTTCTCTGGCAATCTCAGCTCCGTCGCTGATGGCAACGCCTGCATCAGCAGCAGACAGTGCCGGTGAATCGTTAATACCGTCGCCTACCATGATAACCTTGCTTCCTCTGGCTCTGCATTTTTCGATGTAGTTGGCTTTGTCCTCCGGAAGAACTTCTGCATAGTACTCGTCAACACCTACACGTTTTGCAATCGCAGCTGCAGTACGCTCACTGTCACCGGTCATCATGACAACATGTCTGATGCCTGCGGCTTTCAGCGCGCGGACGGCATCAGCGGCCTCTGGACGAAGTGGGTCTTCGATGCAGATGACAGCGGCCAGCTGATTATCAATAGCCATATAGAGATGGGAATACTCCGTCGGAAGGTTCTGAAATTTCTCCATCTGATCTTCCGGAATCACGCATCCCTCATCCTCGAATACAAAGTGATGGCTTCCGATAATGACTTTATGATCATCGATGGAAGTGGAGATTCCGTGAGCTACAATATAGTTGACTTTGGAATGCATCTCTTCGTGATCCAACTGACGGTTTTTTGCAGCTAATACAACAGCTTTTGCCATGGAGTGGGGGAAATGTTCTTCCAGGCAGGCTGCGATTCTGAGCAGTTCATCCTTGCTGTGATGGTCAAATGCAACCACGTCTACAACGGTCGGTTTTGCTTTGGTCAGCGTGCCGGTCTTATCGAATACGATCGTATCAGCTGCGGATACTGCTTCCAAAAATTTCCCACCCTTCACAGTGATGTGATGAGATTGGGCTTCGCGGATCGCTGACAGAACAGAGATCGGCATGGCCAGCTTCAGTGCGCAGGAGAAGTCTACCATCAGAACCGCCAGCGCTTTGGTGACATTTCTGGTGAGCAGCCAGGTCAGTACAGTTCCTCCTAAAGTATAGGGAACCAGACGGTCTGCCAGAGACTCTGCCTTGCTCTCTACGCCGGATTTCAGTTTTTCAGAATCCTCGATCATGGTTACAATCTTTTCAAATCTGGTGGAGCCGGAAATGGCTTTGACCTGAATGGTCAGCTCACCCTCTTCCAGAACAGTGCCTGCATAGACATAGGTTCCGCGGTCTTTTCGAACCGGTTCAGATTCGCCGGTCAGAGATGCCTGGTTGACTGTTGCCTCGCCCTCGCATACGATACCGTCAAACGGGATGACATTGCCCATGCGGACGATGACTTCGTCGCCCGGTTTAATGTCTTTGGACGATACCAGAATCTCCTGGTCATCTTTTTTGAGCCATACCTTGCTGACATTTAAGGACATGCTGCGTGCCAGGTCATCCACGGATTTCTTATGGGTCCATTCTTCCAGAAGTTCGCCAATTCCCAACAGGAACATGATAGAGCTTGCGGTATCAAAATCTGCACGCAGTACGGAGACGCCGATGGCGGTTGCATCCAGCACTTCAACCTCCAGTTTTCTGCCGGCCAGACATCTGAGCCCTTTCCATATATAATGTAAGGATTTAAAAGCGGCATAAGCGGCGCGGATCGGATATGGCAGAAACAGTTTGCCTCCTGCCCGCAGGACGACCTTCTGCACCAGTTTCTCCTGATAGGTGCTGTTCAATTCTCTTCCGGAATGCGCAAGGAGATCAGCCGGAACATCCGTTGTCTGATACTGGAAAATACGCAGCGCCTGCAGCAGTGTTTCACGGTCTCCTTTATAAGAAATGGAAGCATCACAGGTCCGCTCAAATACTTTGGCGGAAGTGACACCTGAAAGATTCTCTATATAATAAAGAAGCGTATCTGCTTCTTCATAAGACATGCGGGACTGTACCATATGAATACGAAGACGGCCCCTGATGTCGTGTTTTATAATGAATTTCATGTTTTCCTCCAATAAAAGACGGAGCTGTCAGGCAGCTCCGTCCATATGAATACAGATTATTCTGCGTCTTCTGCAGTCTCAGCTTCCTGTACACATGCAGCTTCTTGTGCTGCTCTGTCCTCGTTGATCTGTTTTGCTTCTGCAAGAATGTCTTCTGCATTCTCCTGAACAGTAGTAGCAGTCTTCATCACGCATTCTTTTGCACGAAGAACAGCAGCGGTGCAATTGGTATATACTTTACGCGCATCTTTGCTGGAAAGCACCTGGATGCCAGCAGTTCCGAAAAGAACGCCACCTGCGAAAAGTCCGAGTTTTTTCATTTTGGAAATGTCTAACATAATTTGTTCCTCCTGTGTTATCTTATTAATATAATAGTGACTGTTTTCAACCGTTTTGGTTTATCTTCCATCATAGTGAGAAAATACCGGTTAGTCAATTAGAACAAACGTTGATGAAAAAAGTTATCAATAAACACACTGCGTAAAAAGTGATAATTTAATAGAAAAAAAACTTGACGCAATATGTAGGGGTATGATATAGTAGACAGGCGAATGGAAGTTTAGGCTTTTTTTTTATGCCTAAAAATTGATGATTTTCGCAGGATCATCAACAAGCAAAAAGTATAAAAAAGCGAGGTGGAAAGTTGTGCGCGTAAAGATCACATTGGCATGTACGGAGTGCAAACAGCGTAACTACAACATGACCAAAGAAAAGAAGAATCACCCGGACAGAATGGAAACCAAGAAATACTGTCGTTTCTGCAAGAGACATACTCTTCATAAGGAGACGAAGTAAATCTGCCCCCAAGGTAAAGGAAGTGACGAAATGGGAGAAACAAATAATGCCCAGAAGGCAGGCTGGTTCACAACCTGGTGCAAAGGCGTAAAGGCCGAGTTCAAAAAGATTGTATGGCCAGACCAAAAATCACTTACGAAACAGACCATTGCGGTAGTCAGCGTTTCTGTTGTATTGGCTCTCATTATTAAAATTCTGGATATGGTCATGACGTTCGGAATCGATCGTTTATTGACTTTATAATTCATGAGAAAGGTGATTGTATGTCAGAGACAAACTGGTATGTAGTCCATACTTATTCTGGATATGAGAATAAGGTAAAAGCTAATATTGAGAAAACCATTGAAAACAGACATCTTGAGGATCAGATTCTCGAAGTCAGAGTTCCCATGCAGGATGTGGTGGAATTGAAAGACGGTGCAAGCCGTCAGGTTTCCAAAAAAATGTTTCCTGGTTATGTTCTGATCAATATGGTCATGAACGACGACACCTGGTATGTAGTTCGCAATACCAGAGGCGTAACCGGATTCGTTGGACCGGGATCCAAACCAGTTCCGCTGACGGAAGAGGAAATGAGACCGCTTGGGGTTCAATCGGATTCCGTGCAAATTGATTTTGCGGAAGGTGACAATGTCGTTGTTACTGGCGGCGTATGGAAAGACACTGTGGGTGTCATCCAGGCCATCAACGAAAACAAACAGAGTGTGACAATCAATGTCGACCTGTTCGGTCGTGAAACACCGGTAGAAATAAGTTTCACAGAAATTAAGAAGATGTAAATGGTCTGCGAAAACTGTAGATCGCAGATCGTGGGAGGGACATTCCCGCCATCACCACAAGGAGGTGCCTAATTATGGCAAAGAAAGTTACAGGTTACATCAAATTACAGATCCCTGCTGGAAAGGCAACACCGGCTCCCCCAGTAGGACCGGCTCTTGGTCAGCACGGCGTTAACATCGTACAGTTTACGAAGGAGTTCAACGCAAGAACTGCAGATCAGGGCGATATGATCATTCCGGTAGTTATTACCGTATATGCAGACAGAAGCTTCAGCTTCATTACCAAAACTCCGCCGGCAGCAGTTTTACTGAAAAAAGCATGCGGACTGAAAACCGCTTCCGCTAACTCCAAAAAGGATAAGGTCGCTACCATTAAGAAATCTGAAGTTCAGAAGATCGCTGAACTGAAGATGCCGGATCTGACCGCAGGAAGCCTTGACGCTGCTATCAGCATGATCTCAGGTACTGCAAGAAGTATGGGTATCACCGTAGTAGACGACTAAAAACTGTTGCATATGAACAGACGTGGGAGGGAAATTCCCGCAATTACCACCAGGAGGTTAATGAATTATGAAACATGGTAAGAAATATGTTGAGGCTGCCAAATTATACGATAAGCAGACTCAGTATGATAGAGACGAGGCTGTTGCCATCGTAAAGAAACTGGCAACCGCAAAATTTGACGAGACCATCGAGGCTCACATCAGAACCGGATGTGACGGACGTCACGCAGATCAGCAGATCCGTGGTGCAGTAGTTCTTCCGCACGGAACCGGAAAACAGGTTCGTGTACTTGTATTCGCTAAGAATGCAAAAGCTGACGAGGCACTGGCAGCAGGCGCTGAGTTCGTAGGTGCTGAGGAGCTCGTTCCGAAGATCCAGGGCGGCTGGTTCGATTTCGACGTAGTCGTTGCTACTCCGGACATGATGGGTGTTGTTGGACGTCTGGGACGTGTACTTGGACCGAAGGGCTTAATGCCGAACCCGAAGGCTGGTACCGTAACCATGGATGTTACCAAAGCAGTCAATGATATCAAAGCCGGTAAGATCGAGTACAGACTGGATAAGAGCAATATTATCCATGTACCGGTTGGAAAAGCTTCTTTCACCGAGGAGCAGTTAGCGGACAACTTCCAGACGCTTATGGATGCCATCAATAAAGTAAAACCGGCAGCTGTTAAAGGCCAGTACCTGAAGAGCGTAACCATCGCTCCGACCATGGGACCGGGCGTAAAAGTTAATCCTTTAAAGCTTGCTTAATTACAAAAAAGTATTGACATCTGATATATATTTGTGATATTTTATAACAGTTGAAGATGACTGCCCGAAGACAGCAGGTGCCGTAAGGCATAAGGTTGATACGCCTGCCGAGGAAAGCATTCGATTAAGAATGACTTATGAACCCTCTGTGTCTGCGGCACAGAGGGTTTTTTAATCCTTACCACTGGGAAGGTTATCTCTTTTAAAAATCTATAAGGAGGAAACCATTCATGGCAAAAGTTGAACTGAAAAAACCGGTTGTAGACGAGATCTCTGCAAATCTGGAAGGTGCAGCTGGCGTTGTTCTGGTTGACCACTGCGGTCTGACCGTTGAGCAGGATACACAGCTTCGTAAACAGATGAGAGAAGAAGGAATCGTTTACAAGGTTTACAAAAACACCATGCTGAACTTTGCAATCAAAGGAACCGAGTTCGAGCCGCTGTCTCAGCATCTCGAAGGACCGTCTGCAATCGCTATCTCCAAAACTGATGCGACTGCTCCGGCAAGAATCGTTGCTAACTTTGCAAAGAAAGCAGAGAAGCTTGAAATCAAAGCTGGTGTCGTAGAAGGAAACTACTACGATGCAAAGGGAATGACTGCAATCGCAAACGTTCCGTCCAGAGAAGTGCTTCTCGGAAAGCTGCTTGGCAGCATCCAGAGCCCGATCACAAACTTCGCTCGCGTTATCAATCAGATCGCAGAGAGCAAAGAGGCGTAATCGTTATTACAATAGGAAAAGCCGCATAGCGGCATGATACAATTATTATTATTGGAGGTAAATAAAAATGGCAAAATTAACTACTGCAGAATTTATTGATGCAATCAAAGAGCTTACCGTATTAGAGCTGAATGATCTTGTAAAAGCATGTGAGGAGGAGTTCGGTGTATCCGCAGCAGCTGGCGTTGTTGTAGCAGCAGCTGGAGATGGCGCAGCAGCAGCTGAAGAGAAAGATTCCTTCGACGTAGAGCTGTCTGAGGTTGGCCCGAACAAAGTTAAAGTTATCAAAGTTGTTCGTGAAGCTACCGGACTTGGCCTGAAAGAGGCTAAAGAGGTTGTTGACGGTGCTCCGAAGGTTATCAAAGAGGGCGCTTCCAAAGCTGAGGCTGAGGAGATCAAAACCAAACTTGAGGCTGAGGGTGCTAAAGTTACTCTTAAATAATTGTTTTGGTACATTCGAGGAAGGGTATCGCGGATGCGGTATCCTTCTTCTTTTTCCATCCTTCTGATTTGTTCATATCATCTTTCAAACAGTCTCCCAAATTCATATAATTATGCAGAATTTCTGTTGACACCCCCTGTGATTTATGATAACATGGAAAATGCACTATTGTGGTAAGGTATGCTTTCATCCTTGCTGTAATTCGTGCGGTCCTTTTGCAATATGCAGTGATTAAAATATATAAGGGGTGAAATGTCAATGGAAAAGAACAGAATCAAACCTACCAAGTCCGGCAGAAATCTGCGAATGAGCTATTCCAGAAAAAAAGAAGTAGTTGAAATGCCGAACCTGATAGAAGTCCAGAGAGATTCCTACCAGTGGTTTCTGGATGAGGGATTAAGCGAAGCATTTGCCGATATTTCTCCGATTACGGATTATAGCGGAAAGCTGAGCCTGGAGTTCACGAACTTTGTACTTGATGTAGAGGGTGCAAAGTACACCATCGAAGAGTGTAAAGAGCGTGACGCTACTTATGCCGCACCGTTAAAAGTCAGAGTCCGTCTTCATAACAAAGAGACAGATGAGATCAATGAGCATGAGATTTTCATGGGCGACCTGCCCCTGATGACAGAGACGGGAACCTTCGTCATCAACGGAGCGGAGCGTGTCATTGTCAGCCAGTTGGTACGTTCCCCTGGTATCTACTATGGTATTGACCATGACAAAGTAGGTAAGCTTCTGTTCTCCTGCACCGTAATCCCGAACCGTGGTGCATGGCTGGAGTATGAGACTGATTCTAACGACGTATTCTATGTTCGTGTCGACAGAACACGTAAAGTGCCGATTACTGTGCTGATCCGTGCTCTTGGTTATGGAACAAACGCTGAGATTCTGGAACTGTTCGGCGAGGAGCCGAAGATTCTGGCATCTCTGGCGAAAGATACTTCCGAGAGCTATCAGGAAGGTCTGCTGGAGCTGTACAAGAAGATCCGTCCGGGCGAGCCGCTGGCAGTAGAGAGCGCAGAAAGCCTGATTACCGGTATGTTCTTCGATCCGAGACGTTACGATCTGGCAAAGGTTGGACGTTACAAGTTTAATAAGAAGCTTCATCTGAAGAACCGTGTCCGTGGACAGGTTCTGGCTGAGGATGTAGTAGATCCGTCTACCGGCGAGATTATCGCAGAAGCAGATACCAAGATTGATACCGAGCTTGCAGTAAAACTGCAGGATTCCGCTGTTCCGTTCATCTGGGTAAAAGGTGAGGAACGTAATATCAAGGTGTTGTCCAACCGTATGGTAGACATTACCAAATATGTGGACTGTGATCCGGAAGCACTGGGTATCAAAGAGTCTGTATACTATCCGGCACTGGAGAAACTGCTGAATGAGTATACTGATGCAGAGGAACTGAAAGAAGCAATCCAGCGTTCCATCACTGAGCTGATTCCGAAACACATTACCAAGGATGACATTATGGCATCCATCAACTATAACATGCATCTGGAGTATGACCTTGGAAACAAAGACGATATCGACCATCTGGGCAATCGTCGTATCCGTGCCGTAGGTGAGCTGCTTCAGAACCAGTACCGTATCGGTCTTTCCCGTCTGGAAAGAGTGGTACGTGAGCGTATGACTACTCAGGATCCGGAGAGCATCTCCGCACAGACCCTGATCAATATTAAACCGGTAACTGCAGCTGTCAAAGAGTTCTTTGGATCTTCTCAGCTGTCCCAGTTCATGGATCAGAACAACCCGCTGGGTGAGCTGACCCATAAGAGACGTCTGTCTGCATTGGGACCGGGCGGTCTGTCCAGAGACCGTGCAGGATTCGAGGTTCGAGACGTACACTACTCCCATTATGGAAGAATGTGCCCGATCGAGACTCCTGAGGGACCGAACATCGGTCTGATCAACTCTCTGGCATGCTATGCAAGAATCAATGAGTACGGTTTCGTAGAGGCTCCGTACCGTAAGATTGATAAATCAGATCCTAAGAATCCGCGTGTCACCGACGAAGTTGTCTACATGACCGCTGATGAAGAGGACAATTACCATGTAGCACAGGCAAATGAGCCGCTGGATGAGAACGGATATTTCGTAAGAAACAACGTATCCGGACGTTATCTTGATGAGACCCAGGCTTATGATAAGACCATGTTTGACTACATGGATGTATCTCCGAAGATGGTGTTCTCTGTAGCTACGGCTCTGATTCCGTTCCTGCAGAACGACGACGCAAACCGTGCACTGATGGGATCCAACATGCAGCGTCAGGCCGTTCCGCTGATGCTGACGGAAGCTCCGGCAGTTGGTACCGGTATGGAGGAGAAGACTGCAGTTGACTCCGGTGTATGTGTCGTAGCAAAGAACGCAGGTGTCGTAGAACGTGCCGTTTCTAACGAGATTGTTGTACGTCAGGATAATGGTGTGCGTGATGTATATCATCTGACGAAATTCTCCCGCAGTAACCAGAGCAACTGCTACAACCAGAGACCGATCGTCTTCAAGGGGGACCGGGTAGAAGCTGGCGAGGTAATCGCTGACGGACCGTCCACATCTGGTGGAGAGATTGCTCTTGGTAAAAACCCGCTGATCGGATTTATGACCTGGGAAGGTTATAACTACGAGGATGCTGTTCTTTTAAGTGAACGACTGGTTATGGATGATGTTTATACATCTATTCATATTGAGGAATATGAGGCAGAAGCCCGTGATACCAAGCTTGGACCGGAAGAAATTACCAGAGATGTTCCGGGTGTTGGTGATGATGCACTGAAGGATCTGGATAACAGAGGTATCATCCGTATCGGTGCAGAGGTTCGTGCCGGTGATATTCTGGTAGGTAAGGTAACTCCGAAGGGAGAGACCGAGCTGACCGCAGAGGAGCGTCTGCTCCGCGCAATCTTTGGTGAGAAGGCACGTGAAGTGCGTGATACTTCCCTGAAGGTACCGCATGGTGAGTACGGTGTCGTTGTAGATGCCAAAGTATTTACCAGAGAAAACGGAGACGAGCTGTCTCCGGGTGTAAACCAGGCAGTCCGCATTTACATTGCTCAGAAGAGAAAGATCTCTGTCGGCGATAAGATGGCTGGACGTCATGGTAACAAGGGTGTCGTTTCCCGTGTTCTTCCGGTAGAAGATATGCCGTTCCTGCCGAACGGACGTCCTCTGGATATCGTACTGAATCCTCTGGGTGTGCCGTCTCGTATGAATATCGGTCAGGTCTTGGAGATTCATCTGAGTCTGGCTGCAAAGGCACTGGGATTCAATGTGGCTACCCCGATTTTCGACGGTGCAAATGAGTCAGAGATCATGGATACTCTTGATCTTGCGAATGATTACGCAAACCTTCCATTCGATGATGCAGAGGCTGCAGAGTGGAAAGAGAAGGGACTTGATCAGACCGCAGACGGAAGACCGTGGAATGGCGAAACATTCAAAGGTAAACATGAGGAAGATCTGCTTCCGGAGGTTGTAGATTATCTCGATAAAAACAGAGAGCACAGAAAAGTATGGAAAGGCGTACCGATCTCCAGAGACGGTAAAGTACGTCTGAGAGATGGCCGTACCGGTGAGTATTTCGACAGCCCGGTAACCATCGGACACATGCATTATCTGAAGCTGCATCATCTGGTAGACGATAAGATCCATGCACGTTCTACCGGACCGTACTCCCTGGTAACGCAGCAGCCGCTGGGTGGAAAAGCTCAGTTCGGTGGACAGCGTTTCGGAGAGATGGAGGTTTGGGCTCTGGAGGCATATGGTGCGTCCTACACCCTTCAGGAGATCCTGACCGTGAAGTCTGATGATGTCATTGGACGTGTGAAGACTTATGAAGCAATTATCAAAGGCGAGAACATTCCAGAGGCTGGCATTCCGGAGTCCTTCAAGGTACTCTTAAAAGAGCTGCAGGCACTGGGACTGGATGTGCGTGTGCTTCGTGATGATAACACAGAAGTGGAGCTGACAGAGACCAGCGACTATGGTGATGTGGACATCCGTTCTATTCTGGAGGACGACAGCCGTCGTTTCGACAGAGAGGATGAGTCTTTTGGCGCTCATGGATTTGGAAAACAGGAGTTCAAGGGAGAGGAACTTGTAGATGTTGAACCGGAAGACGATGATTTCGGCGGCGACGACTCCATTGACCTGGATGACGATATTGATTTTGAAGAATAGAGGAGGTGCCGCTCATGCCGGAAATGACGAAGAATGATAACTATCAGCCAATGAGCTTTGATGCGATTAAGATAGGTCTTGCGTCTCCGGAGACGATTCTTGAATGGTCTCATGGAGAAGTGACCAAGCCTGAGACCATCAACTATCGTACGTTGAAACCGGAAAAGGATGGTCTGTATTGCGAGAAAATCTTCGGACCGAGCAAGGACTGGGAGTGTCACTGCGGAAAATATAAGAAAATCAGATATAAAGGTGTCGTATGTGATCGCTGCGGCGTTGAGGTTACCAAATCCAGCGTCCGCCGTGAGCGCATGGGCCACATCAAACTGGCTGCGCCGGTATCCCATATCTGGTACTTTAAAGGCATTCCGAGCCGTATGGGACTGATCCTTGATCTGTCCCCGAGAACACTGGAAAAAGTTCTCTACTTTGCATCCTATATTGTACTTGATCCGGGAAAGACCGAGCTTATGTACAAACAGGTTCTTTCCGAGAAAGAATATCAGGATATGAAGGAAAAATATCCGGAGTCAGGCGCATTCCGCGTTGGAATGGGTGCAGAGTCCATCAAGGAACTGCTGCAGGCTATTGATCTGGAGAAAGATTCCAAAGAACTGAAAGAGGGACTGAAGACTGCTTCCGGTCAGAAACGTGCCCGCATCATCAAGAGACTTGAGGTTGTGGAAGCGTTCCGTGAGTCCGGAAACAAACCGGAGTGGATGATCATGGATGTGATCCCGGTTATCCCGCCAGACCTTCGTCCGATGGTACAGCTGGATGGCGGACGTTTTGCTACTTCCGACCTGAACGATCTGTACAGAAGAATTATCAACAGAAATAACCGTCTGCAGAGACTGCTGGATCTGGGAGCACCGGATATCATCGTTCGTAATGAGAAACGTATGCTTCAGGAGGCAGTTGATGCCCTGATCGATAACGGCAGAAGAGGACGTCCTGTTACCGGACCTGGAAACAGAGCTCTGAAATCTCTGTCTGACATGCTGAAAGGTAAATCTGGACGTTTCCGTCAGAACCTGCTGGGTAAACGTGTTGACTATTCCGGCCGTTCCGTTATCGTCGTTGGACCGGAACTGAAGATCTATCAGTGTGGTCTGCCGAAAGAGATGGCAATCGAGCTGTTCAAACCGTTCGTAATGAAAGAACTGGTTGCAAATGGTTCTGCACATAATATCAAGAGCGCAAAGAAAATGGTTGAGCGTCTTCAGCCGGAAGTATGGGATGTTCTTGAGGATGTTATTAAAGAGCATCCGGTAATGCTGAACCGTGCTCCTACACTGCATCGTCTGGGTATCCAGGCGTTCGAGCCGATCCTAGTAGAAGGTAAGGCAATCAAGCTTCACCCGCTTGTTTGTACCGCATTCAATGCTGACTTCGACGGAGACCAGATGGCTGTCCATCTGCCGCTGTCCGTAGAGGCACAGGCAGAGTGCCGTTTTCTTCTGCTTTCTCCGAATAACCTGCTGAAACCGTCTGATGGTGGTCCTGTAGCCGTTCCTTCTCAGGATATGGTCCTTGGTATCTACTATCTGACTCAGGAGAGACCGGGAGAAATCGGTGAAGGTAAATTTTTCAAGAACCTTAACGAAGCAATTCTTGCATACGAGAATGGTGTTATCAAACTTCAGAGCCGTATCAAAGTACGTGTCAGCAAGAATATGCCGGATGGCACTGTGATGACCGGTACTGTAGAGTCTACCCTTGGACGTTTCCTGTTCAATGAGATTCTGCCGCAGGATCTGGGATTTGTAGACAGAAAAATTCCGGGCAACGAGCTGAGTCTGGAAGTCGATTTCCATGTAGGCAAGAAGGGTCTGAAACAGATCCTTGGTAAAGTAATTAACACCCATGGTGCAACCAAGACCGCTGAGGTTCTGGATGATATTAAGGCAATGGGTTATAAATACTCCACCAGAGCGGCTATGACCGTATCCATTTCTGATATGACCGTACCGCCGCAGAAACCGGAGCTGATCAAACAGGCTCAGGATGTAGTGGATAAGATTACACGTAACTATAAACGTGGTAAGATTACCGAGGAAGAGCGTTACAAAGAGGTTGTAGAGACCTGGAAAGAGACTGACGCAGTCCTTACCAAAGCTCTTCTGGATGGTCTTGATAAATATAACAACATCTTTATGATGGCTGATTCCGGTGCGCGTGGATCTGATAAACAGATCAAACAGCTGGCTGGTATGCGTGGATTGATGGCAGATACGACCGGTCATACGATCGAGCTTCCTATCACATCCAACTTCCGTGAGGGTCTTGACGTACTGGAGTACTTCATGTCCGCTCATGGAGCACGTAAAGGTATGTCCGATACCGCTCTTCGTACCGCTGACTCCGGTTACCTGACCAGACGTCTGGTAGACGTATCTCAGGAACTGATTATCCGTGAGACAGACTGTGCAGAAGGCAAAGATGAGATTCCGGGAATGGAAGTTACCGCTTTCACTGATGGAAAAGAAATGATCGAGTCCCTGGAGGAGCGTATCACAGGACGTTTTGCATGCAATGACATTTGCGACAAAGATGGCAACATCATTGTTAAAGCAAACCATATGATCACACCGAAGCGTGCGGCTGCAGTCGTATCCAAAGGTGTGGATAAAGACGGAAACCCGCTGAACAGCGTGAAAATCCGTACTGCTCTTACCTGTAAATCCCATATCGGTGTGTGTGCGAAGTGCTACGGTGCCAACATGGCAACCGGAGAGGCTGTACAGGTTGGTGAGACTGTTGGTATCATCGCAGCACAGTCTATCGGTGAGCCGGGTACCCAGCTGACCATGAGAACCTTCCACTCCGGTGGTGTAGCAGGTGGAGATATTACACAGGGTCTTCCCCGTGTCGAGGAGCTTTTCGAGGCAAGAAAACCGAAGGGTCTTGCAATCGTAACTGAGATCAGCGGTCTGGCTACGATTAACGACATGAAGAAGAAACGTGAAATCGTTATTACCAATAATGAGTCTGGTGAGTCCAAGACGTATCTGATTCCGTTTGATTCCAGAATCAAGATTATGGACGGAACTATGGTTGAGGCCGGTGATGCACTGACAGAAGGTAGCATCAATCCGCATGATATTCTGAAGATCAAAGGTGTGCGTGCTGTTCAGGATTATCTGCTTCAGGAAGTACAGCGTGTATACCGGCTGCAGGGTGTTGAGATCAACGATAAACATATCGAGATGATCGTTCGCCAGATGCTGAAGAAGATCCGCGTTGAGGATAACGGAGACAGTGATTTCCTGCCGGGTACTCTGGTAGACATTCTGGATTACTGGGATGAAAATGAGAGACTGATTGCAGAGGGCAAACAGCCTGCAGATGGAAAACAGGTACTGCTTGGTATTACCAAAGCTTCCCTGGCTACCAATTCCTTCCTGTCAGCAGCATCCTTCCAGGAGACCACCAAAGTTCTGACAGAGGCTGCTATTAAGGGCAAAGTTGATCCGCTGATCGGTCTGAAAGAGAACGTTATCATCGGTAAGCTGATCCCGGCTGGTACCGGTATGAAGCGTTATCGTGACGTAAAACTGAACACTGATATGGAGGAAGATGATTCCTTAAGCATCAGTGAAGAGGATGAGGTTCTTGATCTTGCAGAAGATACAGCAAAGGATGAAGAATTCGATGATGTAGATACTGCACAGGATGACAGCGCTGATGTTGAAGCAGAAGCTGCTGAGGCTGAAGAGAGCGATCCGGAAGAAGAATAAAGAATGCATAACTGATGCCGCCTGGTCATCTTAACGGATGATCGGGCGGTATTTTTATCAGATTCAGGAGGAAAAGAAGATGAAAGAAAACAAATTAAGATATCATATTGACCATGATTTACCATTGTTATCCACCAGACTGTGGAGCACACAGCCGTTTTTCTGGGAGGCAATCGGTGCAACCGGAACATTTGACTATGTGGAGTTCGTAGCAGAGTATGCACCGTATGATTTTACAGACCTTCCGAATATGGCAAGAGCTGCCGAACTGAATGATATGGGTACCATGATCAAACTGGATTTCCAGAATAGAGGGTACGTGGCACAGAAAGCTGTACAGGCAGGATTCCAGAGTATTATGTTTGTAGACCACGTGAATCCGGATCAGGTAAGAGAGAGCGTAAGTCTTATAAAACCAAAAACTCCGGGAAGTATCGGCGAATTCGGATATCCGAATGGTCGCTATATTGGTGGACAGTCCCATATTCCGGTAGCAGATCATATTAAGAGATTGAATGATATCGTTCTCTGCTTTATGATCGAGAAAGAAGAGGCAGTGAATAATATCGAAGAGATCTGCTCCGTTCCAGGAGTCGACATGATTCAGTTCGGACCGAATGACTATTGCATGAGCAAAGGCTGGAACAGAGCAGATCATGTGGCAGACTTTAAAGAAGCAGAGAGAAAATGTATCGAAGTTGCTCTTGCACATGGTGTTCGTCCGAGATGTGAGATCGTTACTCCGGCGGATGCAGAGTATTACGTAAAACTTGGTGTAAAAGATTTTTCACTGGGTGACCAGCTTGCAAAGATGAAAGCATTCTGGAACGGTGAAGGAAAAGAAATGCGTGCAATTGTAGATGATCTGAAATAAGACAGAAAATGACTAAAAGGAGCTGTTGCAGAATGAAGCAATGGCTCCTTTTTGATAATGAAGTAAACGCAACCCGTGAAAGGAACCGCTTCCGCTAAGTTCTCGATCGGTACTAACATTCGAACATCGCCCCTGCTCGTTCTCATGAAGTACCGGGACTGCGGACGTTCCTTTCACGGGTTGTGCTTATTCCATCGTCACAAACTATTGTGAAACAGCTCTTTTTGCAGCTCTTGTAGTCAAATTATGTTCTTTGGGCAGATAGAAATGGGAACTTATATTTTGCCCGGTAAATCTTAAATTTCATAAAAAAATCCAATAGAAAAACATATTTAAAGTTCGGTTTGGGTGTATAGACAAATTGCAGTATCCGGTGCCCGCGAAGATGTTAATATTCGGGCAGGTGGAAAGAACAATTAGCTATATAGCCAAATGACTTTTGTATATAGTAGTTATAATGAATTTTTAAAGTTTCTGATAGGAGATTTGGATATTAAACTTATTGATTATATCATATGTCCAATACTCGCGGCAGATGGATCACATCTGTTTTGAAACGGTTTATCTTTCGCATATAAACAAAGACAAAATATGTTAAAAAGTAAATTACTGAAAATCATATATAGTTTTAGGCAAATTATTATATTACATAAATTGTAAGATTGGAAATGCTTATTCGCATAATTTGTCAAATATTTTGAAAAAAACAGCAAAAATAAGTGAAAAATAAAAATAAACGAACAGAAAGAAAAGAAAAAGGTTTTATGATAAGAAATGCTGAAAATTAGATATTGAATGGCGCATAAATTAAAAATAATAGATAATAAAAACATCAAAACAGAACGAGAAATGATCAAAATAACTAAAAAGAAGAGGGGGCAATAATGAAAGAAAACAAATTGCGTTATCATCTTGAACATGATCTGCCGCTGTTGTCCACTAGATTATGGAGTACACAGCCATTTTTCTGGGAAACAATCGGTGCAACCGGGACATTTGATTATGTAGAGTTTGTAGCAGAGTATGCGCCGTATGATTTCACAGATCTTCCCAATATGGCAAGGGCCGCTGAATTGAATGACATGGGCACAATGATTAAACTGGATTTTCAGAACAGAGGTTTTGTAGCACAGAAAGCAATTCAGGCGGGATTCCAGAGCATCATGTTTGTAGACCATGTAAATCCGGATCAGGTAAGAGAGAGTGTAAGTCTTGCAAAACCGAAGACGGCAGGAAGTGCTGGTGTATTCGGATATCCAAACGGACGTTACATCGGCGGCCAGTCTCATATTCCACCACTGGATCATGTAAAACGACTCAATGATATTGTGCTTTGCTTCATGATTGAGAAGGAGGAAGCAGTAAACAATATCGAGGAGATCTGCTCCATTCCGGGAATCGATATGATTCAGTTCGGACCGAACGATTACTGTATGAGTAAAGGCTGGAACAGAGCTGATCATATAGCAGAATTCAAAGAAGCTGAAAAAAAATGTATTGAAGTTGCACTCGCTCATGGTGTTCGTCCGAGATGCGAGATCGTAACTCCTGCAGATGCGGAGTACTATGTAAAACTTGGCGTAAAAGATTTCTCACTGGGAGACCAGCTTGCTAAGATGAAAGCATTCTGGAACGGTGAAGGAAAAGAAATGCGCGCAATTGTTGATGGTCTGAAATAGAGGTGTAAAAAATGGCTCATAAAGTAGTTATTCCGGAAGATATTACAGAACCGGGAAAAGAGTTTTTGAGATCCAAAGGTTATGAAGTAGTGGTTGTAGATGGCAACACATCAGAAGCTTTTGAAAAAGAAGCAAAGAACGCAGATGCACTGCTTGTAAGAACTGCAAAATATTCGAAAGAAATCCTTGAGAAAATGCCGAATCTGAAGGTAATCGGAAGACACGGTGTAGGGTATGACAACATCGACGTGGACTACTGCAATGAGAAGAAAATCTGGGTAACCATTACCCCAAATGCGAACTCCAATGCAGTTGCAGAGCATACGATCATGTTGGTACTTGCATGCGCAAGAAACCTGATTTACCAGAACAGACAGCTGCTCCTGGGAAATGGCTGGAAAACAAGAAATAGCTGCAAGGGACAGGAAGTAGCAGGAAAAATCATCGGTATCGTAGGATGTGGACGTATCGGAAAACAGGTAGCAAAGAAGGCTGCACTTGGTCTGGATATGAAAGTATTTGGCTATGATCCGGTCATTCCGGCTGATGTAGAGCTTGAGAATATCGAGAGAGTAGCAACGATCGAAGAGATCTTTGAAAAAGCTGATTTTGTATCTCTCCATCTTCCGGAAACTCCGCAAACAAGAAAAATGATCAATAAGAGTCTTCTTACATTAATGAAACCGACTGCTTGCCTGATTAACTGCGCAAGAGGCGGAATTATAGATGAGGATGATCTTTATGAGGTGCTTTCTGAGAAAAAAATTCATGGGGCTGGAGTTGATGTACTCACTCAGGAACCTTTTGATAAAGATGACCGGCTGTTGAAACTGGATAATATGATTGTAACGCCGCACGATGCTGCGTTAAATGTAGAAACTATGAATAAGATGGGGCTGGACGCAGCTCAGGGTATTTATGAGGTGCTTGAGGGGTTGAAGCCGTCATGGCCTGTCAGCAAGTTCTAAAGTATTAGAGAGGGGGAATATGCGGAGAAATGAAATGAGGATTTCCTTTGAGGGTCAGCATGCTCGTGGCTTGAATAAGTTCTGCTCCTATATTAGAATTTAAACTATGACAAAAACTGATAGAGTGGAAATTCTTGTTATAAGGTGGCCAGTACATACGAGAGAACTACTGAGAAAGAGTAGTTGTGGTCACCTGTGTTTAGAGTATATAATACTCTGCTTAACCATACAACAAAGACAACAAATTTAGGGAGGTAATTAGATATGAAAAAGTTTATGAAACGAATTCTGGTTCTTGCATTAACCTTATCTATGTGTGCAACGTTTTTGACAGCTTGTACCAAGAAAACGGATGAAAACAGTTCTACGAATCAGAGTAACACAAGTTCCGATGCAGACAATAGTGAAGCGACGGTGTGGGTTCCTACAGATGATGTCACCATTCTCTGTGGCTACAGTGCTGGAGGTTCTACGGACCTGTTTGCCCGGTTAGTTGCACAATATTTGTCTAATTATTGGGGAGTAAATGTCATTGTAGATAATGTTACCGGTGGTTCTGGTGCAATTGCTATGACTCAGTGCCTGCAATCTGCGCCAGATGGTCTTACAGTGACCATTTCGAATGGTGCAAGTTTGACACTGAGCGCCAGTGGAAATGTGGATTGGAGTTATTCTGACTTTACTAATCTGGCCAAATTAATTGATGAGGATGAGCTTTTGTGTGTTAAGAGTGATTCACAGTTCAATTCGATGAGTGAGTTTATCAGCTATTGCAAAGAGCATCCTGGAGAGGTAAGTATTGGATTTGCAGGTGTCGGAGGATTTACCTATCTGGCTGCGCAGAAATTTATTGCTGATATGGGCATTGATGTTAAGACTGTTGCATATGATTCTGGTTCTGAGGTTGTTACAGCTGTTATGGGAGGTTTTGTGGACTTCTGTATGCAGCAGCCTGCGGAACTTGCTTCCGGTCTGGAATCTGGCTCATTAAAGTGCTTGGCGACTATGTCTGATGAACATCATCCAAGCGAGCTGCTTGCTTCTGTACCAACCAGTAAGGAAGAAGGATTTGAATTTATTACTACTCAGTGGCGTGGTATTTCGGCTCCTGGAGATCTTCCTGAGAATATCAAAGAAGGTTGGCTGACAGCATTGAAAGCTGTAGCTGATGACCCTGATTTTCAGAATGATGCCACAAACAGTCTGCTAGCTCGTGTTAATCCTCTGTTTGGCTCAGATATGGATGAATTCATGGATGCTGATTATAAGTGGATTGAGCCGTTAATGCAGCAGTTGGGACTGATATCTTAAATGAATAATTGATTGAAAATTGACTTGTTTAAGATTCCGAAACAACTAATTCGAATAAAGATTTTTTATAGAAAAGAGTTAAGGAGTCTTAGACTATTTACAAATGCCTTGGCTTCCTAAATTTCTTGAGAGGGGGTGATATTTTTGAATTTGAGGAAGGCAAATATTTTTGGTTCATGTATTCTGATCCTAATTTGTGGTGGTTTAGCTACCCAGGTCATGGGTATTGAATCCGGTCTTTCTGTAGATATTTTGGGTCCTCGCTTTTTTCCGGGTATGATACTTGCTATAATCATTGCATTATCTATTTTGGTGATTGGGATTACACTCAAAAGTAAAGAGGGAACAGATACTATTTTTGCTACTCGGTCGGGATTGGTTCATACCATCATTACGTTGCTCATATTTGTTATTTATATTGTAGGACTGGCAACAGTTGGATATGCAATTTCAACAGTTCTGTTTCTGTTTGTACTTTCGTCTTATTTTTATGGAAAAATAGATAAAAAAATGATCGGTATTGCTATTTATGCAGTAGCTGCGACAGTTGTTGTTTATCTGCTATTTGTTTACGTATTTAAGATTCGTTTACCGGGAGGAATGTAGATGCTTACCAATTTACTTGCAGGATTTTCTTATGCCTTGAATCCATCGGCATTGTTATTTACCATAGTAGGTACGATTTTGGGCATCATTTTTGGTGCACTGCCTGGTCTTACTTCTACTATGGCGGTTGCGCTTTTGATTCCTCTCACGTATAGTTTAGAGCCGGTTGCCGGAATGGGGATGCTGGTAGGGGCTTTTTGTGGTGGAACTGCTGGAGGGTCCGTATCGGCCACACTATTGAAGATTCCGGGTACGCCATCAGCAATCTGTACTACATTTGATGCGCATCCCATGGCCATGCAGGGAAAAGCCGGACTGGCGCTTGGAACATCTGTTATCTGTTCTTTTATTGGTGGTATTTTCAGTCTGGCCGCACTGGTGTTGATTGCACCTCAATTGGCATCTGTTGCTCTGCAGTTTGGACCTTTTGAATATTTCAGTTTGGCAATACTAGGGCTGACTATTATTGCCAGTATTTCTAGCAAATCCATGATTAAGGGTGTCATCAGTGGATGTATAGGTGTGTTTGTGGCATTTATTGGTGTGGATACAGTAACAGGAATGAATAGATTGACTTTTGGCTCTGTTAATCTCACAGGTGGGCTCCAACTGTTGCCTGTCCTGATCGGTTTGTTTGCTGTTTCTCAGGCACTAATTGATGCAGAAAATTTTGGCGGCACCGTGGAAGAGGGAGAAGTCCTTGGCGGAAACAAAATTAAGGCTGAGTTTCCAAAACTAAAACAGATGTTGGAAAACTGGAAAATCATACTTTCTTCAAGCGTTTTAGGTTGTTTAATAGGCATTTTGCCTGGAGCTGGTGGAAGTATTGCTTCATTTGTTGCCTATGATGCAGCAAAACATATTTCCAAAACCCCAGAGGAGTTTGGAAAAGGAAACATTCAGGGAGTAATGGCATCTGAGACTAGTAATAATGCTATGACGGGCGGGGCTATGGTTCCAATGATGGCTCTTGGGATTCCTGGAGATACGTGTACCGCAGTAATGATGGGCGGTTTGACAATACAGGGTCTCCGTACCGGTCCCATGCTGTTCCAATCCAATATGGATACAGTGTATGGTATTTTTATCGCACTATTTATTGCAAATGTAGCAATGCTTGTATTTCAGACCTTTGGTATCAGAATTTTCGTAAAAATCCTGAAAGTACCACGGTATATGCTGATTCCATTTGTTATGGTTCTCTGTACATTAGGATCTTATGGTCTGAGTAAGAATTTGTTTGATGTAGGTGTGATGTTGTTTTTTGGTGTTATCGGTTATTTTTCTACAAAACTGGGATATGGAACTGCTCCTATGGTTCTTGGATTTATCCTTGGTGGAATGGCTGAGAAACAGCTTCGTTCAGCGACAACGATGTATGATAGTGCGATGGCTTTGTTTGCTCGTCCTATTGCGTGTATTCTGCTGGCATCAGCTATCATTTTGGTATTTTTTCCATATATTAAAAAGGCGCTGAATACAAAAAAATAAAAATTTATTGGGAGTGTCGCAAAATCACCGGAATAGGTGATTGAGCGGCACTTTCCGCTTTTTAGAAAAGAAAATTGGCAGAAAATCTTTGTACGTTGATTTTCTGCCAATTTTTTTCGCACTTAAATAAAGCCTTCATTTTTTGTTGGAATTTTAGGCTGACTTTACTTTAAACAGGTGAGAACCTATTCGTTCATTTTGAATTTTGGCATGTAGTTTATTTAGGTTATAACCCATACAAAGCAAAAGAATCTCCAGTTTCACTTTGGTTTTTTCGCGAAGCAGAAATTTTTGAAATTCATAGTCATTTTTCAAAACTCCGAAAGCACCTTCTACCTGAATGGAGCGGTTCATGCGATACTGAATTCCTGTTTCGGTCAGGATGTTTTCATAAGACTCCTGCTGACAATTCACCAGCATCTTTCAATCTACGAACCATCTGATAAAACAGATCTTCACATGCCTCCAAAAGAAAACCTGTCCGGAACCTGGCAATCGTGCTGTGATCTGGTGCCTTTTGACCGGCAAGCAGCCACATAAAGTTAATATCTCTTAAACAAGCTTTTTCTATTTTTCTGGAAGAATAAAGGTTTTGAGAGTAAGCATAGGTCAGGATCTTGAACCTGGTCTTCGGATCAACCGCAGGATTTCTTCCTTTAGAAGAGTAAGCCTTATACAATAACGTATAATCGAGTTCCTCAAGCTTATTGCTCAGCAGTCGAACAGAATCGTCATCAGGGACAAGACCTTCTAAACTTAATGGTAAAACCAGCTGATAAGTTTCGTTGAATTCGGTATAATTTTTTGGTATTTTATTTTACTAGTCATAATTTATTATACCATGAATGGCAGGTTCTTCGGAGCCTGCTTTTTCATTTGAACACAAAAAAGGAGCCATTGCTCCATAGATGATTACTCATCTATTTTGCAACAGCTCCATTTATACGTAGCTTATAGTGAAATTTCAATATAGTGTAGGATGCAGATAAAATAATTATTTATCTTTTTCTTAACAAAATTGTAAGATTGGAAATGTCAGAAATCGGAATGTACGAAATATTTATAAAAATCCATAAAAATAGACTAAAAAATGAAAATAAATAAACAAAAGAAAGATAAAAACGATTTATGATAGGAAATACCGAAAATTGGATATTGAATGGAATAAAATAGGAAAATAATAGATAATAAAAATATCAAAAAGAACAAGTGAGTTGGCCATATTCACCAAAATAAAGGAAGGAACAATAATGAAAGAGAATAAACTGCGTTATCATCTTGAACATGATCTGCCGCTTCTGTCCACCAGACTGTGGAGCACACAGCCTTTTTTCTGGGAGGCAATTGGAGCAACTGGAAATTTCGACTATGTTGAGTTTGTAGCAGAGTATGCACCTTATGATTTCACAGATCTTCCCAACATGGCAAGAGCTGCTGAACTGAATGATATGGGCACCATGATTAAACTTGATTATCAGAACAGAGGCTTCGTAGCACAGAAAGCGATCCAGGCAGGATTCCAGAGTATTATGTTCGTAGACCACGTAAATCCGGATCAGGTAAGAGAAAGCGTAAACCTTGTAAAACCGAAGACAGCAGGAAGCACCGGTGTATTTGGATATCCGAATGGACGTTACATCGGCGGACAGTCCCATATCCCGCCGCTGGATCATGTAAAACGACTGAATGATATCGTGCTTTGCTTTATGATTGAGAAAGAGGAAGCAGTGAACAATATCGAAGAGATCTGCTCTATTCCGGGTGTTGATATGATTCAGTTTGGCCCCAATGACTACTGCATGAGCAAAGGCTGGAACAGAGCTGATCATGTGGCTGACTTCAAAGAGGCTGAGAGAAAATGTATCGAAGTTGCTCTTGCACATGGTGTTCGTCCGAGATGTGAGATTGTCACTCCGGCAGATGCAGAGTATTACGTAAAACTCGGCGTAAAAGATTTCTCACTGGGAGACCAGCTTGCAAAGATGAAAGCATTCTGGAATGGTGAAGGAAAAGAAATGCGAGCAATCGTAGACGATCTGAAATAGAGGTGTAAAAAAATGGCACATAAAGTAATTATTCCGGAGGATATTACAGAACCGGGAAAAGAGTTCTTAAGATCTAAAGGTTACGAGGTTGTAGTAGTAGATGGCAATACATCAGAAGCATTTGAGAAGGAAGCAAAAGATGCAGATGCTTTACTTGCCAGAACTGCAAAATATCCAAAAGAGATTCTTGAGAAAATGCCGAATCTGAAGGTGATCGGAAGACACGGTGTAGGATTTGATAACATTGATATGGATTACTGTAATGAGAAGAAGATCTGGGTAACCATTACTCCGACTGCTAACTCAAATGCAGTTGCAGAGCACACGATTATGCTGGTACTTGCATGCGCAAGAAATCTGGTTTACCAGAACAGACAGCTTCTTCTTGGAAATGGCTGGAAGACAAGAAACAGCTGCAAGGGACAGGAAGTAGCAGGAAAGACTATCGGTATCGTAGGATGCGGACGTATCGGAAAACAGGTAGCTAAGAAAGCTGCACTTGGTCTGGATATGAAAGTAATCGGATATGATCCGGTGATTCCGGCAGATGTGAAACTTGAGAATATCGAAAGAGTAGCAACGATCGAAGAAATCTTTGAAAAAGCTGACTTTGTATCTCTTCATCTTCCAGAGACTCCGCAGACAAAGAAAATGATCAATAAGAGCCTGCTTTCTCTGATGAAACCGACTGCATGCCTGATCAACTGCGCAAGAGGCGGAATTGTAGACGAGGATGATCTTTATGAGGCACTTTCCGAACACAAGATCCATGGGGCTGGAGTCGATGTACTCACTCAGGAGCCATTTGATAAAGACAGCCGTCTGCTGAAGCTGGATAACATGATTGTAACGCCGCACGATGCAGCGTTAAATGTAGAAACTATGAATAAGATGGGTCTGGACGCAGCTCAGGGAATTTATGAGGTGTTTGAGGGACTGAAGCCGTCATGGCCTGTCAGCAAATTCTAAGGTTTTAGAAGGGGGAAAATATGTTAGGAGTAATTGGTATTGTTGTTGCACTGGTAGTGCTCGTCGCATTGACGTTTAAAGGGTGGCATATGGGAGTTGTTGCAATTGCTTCCTCTTTGATCATTATTTTAACCAGCCAGATGGATATCTGGACAACTATCACGGAAAACTTTGCACCAAGTTTTACAAGTTTTGCAGGAAACTGGTTCCTGGTATTCTCGCTGGCAGCTATTTTTGGTAAAGTTATGGATCTGGGTGGAGCGTCCATGTCCATTGCGAGACATACAGTAAAGCTGCTCGGCAAAAAACAGATTGTTTTAATCGTACTTGTAGTATCCTTGATCCTGTCTTACGCAGGAATCGGAGTATTCGTTATTGCATTTACGATGTATCCGATCTGTCTGGCACTGTTTAAAGAGGCAGACATTCCGAAAAAAGTATTCCCAGGTCTGATGCTCGCAGTACCGGCAACTGTCTGCATGGTATTCCTTCCGGGTACTCCGTCCACTCAGAACCTGATTCCGGCAGAGTTCTTTGGAACCAGTATTTATGCAGCACCGGTAATTGGTATTATTTCCTCTATCGTTGTATTTATCCTTGACTACCTGTTCTATAGCTGGGTTGTTAAGAGATGTGCTGCAAGAGGTGAGCATTTTGTACCAGGCGAGAATGATACAATCCCGGATCTGAATGATGAATCTGTTTTGGCAGGTCTTCCGTCAGCAGGTGCAGCATTTGCTCCGATCGTAGTCCTGATTATTGCAATCTTTGTATTCCAGAAAGGTTTTGGTTATGCAGCTAACTACTCTGTATGTCTGGCTACTACCATTGCAATCATCCTTGGAATTATTCTTTACAGAGGAAAATTCAATGTCAAAGAAGTATGTACAGCAGGTATCACCAATGGTCTGAATGCACTGATGGTTACTTCCTGTATCATGGGATTTGGTGGTGTCGTAACCGCATCTCCTACCTATACTTCCTGTGTTAACTGGCTGCTGAGCCTTGATATGAGCCCGATCATGCTGATGTTCCTTTCTATCAACGTAATCTGTATGATTACTGGTTCTTCTACAGGTGGTTTAAATATCTTCCTGAACTCCATGGGAGAGTACCTGATCACTACCGGAATCAATACTCAGATTCTTCATCGTCTGAGTGCCATTGCTTCTGCCGGACTTGACGCTATGCCGCATGCATCTGGCGTTGTACTTGCAAACTCTATTGCAAAGACAGATATGATTGATACATATAAATATACATTTATATCCCAGTGTATGATTCCAATTGTAGGTTTCTTTGTAGCATTGCTTCTTTATATGGTAGGCGTTTGCTAAAAATCAGGAGTGATTAACATATGAGGTGTCGGAAGTATCTGGCACCTCATATCTGGTGAAAGAATAAGGAGAATGTATGAAGCTTGATTTTGTAATTAAAAATGGACATGTAGTAGACCCGGCACAGAATATTGATCAGGTCATGGATATTGCTATTAAAGATAATCATATCGTTGCGTTTCCGGATGAATGGGAATGCGATAAAGTAGTAGATGCATCTGGATGTTATGTGTTTCCGGGATTGATTGATTTCCATGCCCATGTATATGGAAATGGTTCCAATTGCGCAGTACATGCAGACTACCTTCTTGCAACCGGTGTTACCTCCGCAGTAGATCCGGGAACTGCAGGAAGCAGTAACTTCAATTCTTTCTATGCAGGAACCGTACTGGCAAGCAAGGTAAGAATCAAGAGCTATATCTGTATGTATGGAAGCGGACAGATTGATTACAATATCATTGAGAAATTTGACCGCGCAGAGTATCGACCGCAGGATATTAAGAAGATGGTGGAGCGGTATAAAGACAATATTCTTGGTGTCAAGATCCGTATGAGCAAAGGGGTAGCTACCGGTATCGATGCCATGGATGCAACCCGTGAATTGGCTGATGAACTGGGAATCGGTATCTGCGTTCATACCAGCAATCCGGTCACTCCGCTGAAAGAAGTGGCTGACAGACTGAAAGCAGGTGATATTTACTGCCATTGCTATCATGGCTGGGGGGACGAGACCATTCTTGATGAGAACGGTAAAGTCAAAGATTTCATTCTGGATGCAAGAAAACGAGGCGTCCTCATGGATGCAGCAAATGGACGTATGAACTTCAGTATTGATGTATGCCGGAAATCACTGGAGCAGGGATTCTATCCGGATATCATTGCATCTGACTGGACCGGCGACAAATACAATATGTCAAATACTGCAAAGAATCTGCCGTTTGTCATGACGAAATACTTAGAACTTGGAATGCCGCTTAAAGAAGTTTTGAGATGCGTTACCGAGACACCGGCAAAAGTCATGAATATGGAAGGTAAGATCGGTACACTGAAACCGGGTGCATTTGCAGATGTGGCGATTTTCAAGATGATTGATAAAAAAGCAATCCACAAAGACTGCAAGAATGAAGTGTTTGAAACTCATAAACTGTTTGTTCCGCAAATGGTATTTGCAGATGGAGAACCGGCATTCTGCCAGGCAGATTTTGCATTAATGGATTAGATGTGGACGTATCCATGATTTTATAATACAATCAGACAAGTGGTAGCATGTGGACTGAGTGGAAGACGGGAGGGGGACTATCATGATAATTAAAGCATATCCGAGGACACATTATGAAGAATTTAAAAAATATGGTTATCGGATCATGCTCTTTGAACGACTGATTACCCATCTGACGGATTATCATTATCATGATTACTATGAATTGTCGATTGTACTGAGCTGTAAAAATGTAGTCTATCTGTGCAATGATACGGAATATCAGATCAAGGAAGGAGACATCGTCTTCAGCAATGTATTTGAACCGCATTGTTACCGGGAAGTAGGAACGGACGCCTATTGCGAACGCTTCAATCTGGGAATTGAATTTACCAGACTGATGCAGTTTTCCACAAAGGGGATCAATCTGTCTTCCATGTTTCAACAGTGTAATGCCAGCTATCCGATTATTCGGCTTCCATTTAAAAGTATGGTGAAATATTATGAGCTGATTGATGTCTATAAAAAGAAAGAGCTCAAATATAGCAGTGAACTGGTGCAGCGTGGACTGGTACAGCTCTTCCTGGCATATATCTATGAAGATGCGCGTCCATATATTGAGGTTGATACGAAGAATTCAGAAAGTGTGCAGACTGTAACGGTTATTATTGAGTATATTCAGAAGCATCTGAGTGAAAACATTACACTGGCGGAGCTGGCAAAGGAGGCCAATTATAGTATCTCTTATATTTGTTCTGCATTCCGGAGCGTGATGAATAAAACGATTAATAACTACATCAAAGAGAAGAGGCTTGATCTGGCTGTGCAGTATCTGAAGGCAGATATTCCGATCACGGAAGCGGCAGAGCAGGCTGGATTCAATAATTACAGCTATTTTTACAAAACCTTTAAAAGCGTATACGGAATCAGTCCTGTAGAATACCGGAATCGGACTTTGCAGGAAAATGATGAAAGATAACCTTATATTAATTCCTCTGAAAAAGCGCTGCGGGCCTGTACCGCAGCGCTTTTTGCATCATGCTTTCTTTTTTTTCGCAAGTGGACGGAACACCGTGATTCTTCCCAGAAAGCAGATAAACTGCATCATAATAATTCCTGCAAACACGCCGATGCTGTCGATTCCCACATCCTTTTTGGAAGGGCCGCGGCCGGCCACGAAGGACTGGTGATATTCATCCAATGCAGCAAATCCCACACAGATCATGCCGGCAAGGAGGGGAAGCCAGATTCCCCGAACACCGTACACATATAATGGAAAGGATACGGAGATGGCAAGCAGGAAATACTCTGTCATATGGGCCAGTTTGCGGACCGGATGATGAATTTCCTTAATATGCTGTTTGATTTCCGAAGAAGACCAGTGCAGATCAAAAGCGTCATTAGCAGTTTCGACGATGATTTCACTGACCTTGTAACTCAGATTCCCGGAAGTGGTGCCGTCCTGAGCAGAAAAGGAAAAGATGAGATACATCATGAGTAACGCCGGTACAAAGGAAAAAGGTTTTAACAGGGACCTTAAAAATGCTTTTATCATATAGAAATCTCCTTTAATTCAAAAACAAATTTGCCCTATCATAGCACCAAAGGAGAAAACTGTCCAGCAAATACGGTCGAATCCTAAAACTTTCACAGAAAATCAAGGAAAACCGCTTGACAAGCAAAAATCAATTTAATATAATAATCAAGCATGCGTATTTAGGTGTGCATGTTTCAGCAAGTCTGAAAAACAGCAGTCATCACAAACCATCAGGAGGTGAAAGGAATGCCAACATTCAACCAGTTAGTAAGAAAGGGTAGACAGACATCTGTTAAAAAGTCTACGGCACCGGCACTTCAGAAAGGATTTAACTCTCTGAAGAAGAGACCGATCGATGCATCTGCACCGCAGAAACGTGGTGTGTGCACCGCAGTTAAGACCGCAACCCCGAAGAAACCGAACTCTGCACTTCGTAAAATCGCCAGAGTACGTCTTTCCAACGGAATTGAGGTAACAAGCTATATCCCGGGAGAGGGACACAACCTTCAGGAGCACAGCGTTGTTCTTATCCGTGGAGGTAGAGTAAAGGACCTTCCGGGTACCAGATATCACATCGTTCGTGGTACACTGGATACCGCTGGAGTAGCTAAGAGACGTCAGGCTCGTTCCAAATACGGAGCTAAGAGACCGAAAGACGCTAAAAAATAGGAAGCGAGGACGGAAAACAAGCACGAACGAAGTGAGTATTTGTTTTCAACCGGAGCTTACACGAGAAAATCAGAGAGTGCGTAAGCACGGCATCCGTGAAACGGATGGATTTTCGAGTAATAAAGTAAACGAATCAAGTATCACAAACAGAACTATGATTGTTGGCGTCGCGTAAGCGCCGCCTTGTGCCAGGGTTCATCAAAAGGACCTATGACTGCGGGTTTGATATAGAGGAATACCGGGCACGGACACACGTAGAACGACACATGTGAGTACCTATGAATTAATCTTATCGGATTTATCCGGTAAACATGTATTAAGGAGGGAAGTAACGTGCCACGTAAAGGACATACTCAGAAAAGAGACGTACTGGCAGACCCGATGTACAATAACAAAGTGGTTACCAAACTGATCAACAACATCATGCTTGACGGTAAAAAAGGTGTAGCACAGAAAATTGTATACGGCGCATTTGCCAAAGTAGAAGCAAAGGCTGAGAAGCCGGCTCTGGAAGTATTTGAAGAGGCTATGAACAACATCATGCCGGTTCTGGAGGTAAAAGCAAGACGTATCGGTGGAGCTACTTATCAGGTACCGATCGAGGTAAGAGCTGATCGTCGTCAGGCATTAGCACTTCGCTGGCTCACCATGTTCTCCCGTAAAAGAGGCGAGAAGACCATGGAAGAGAGACTGGCAAACGAGATCATGGATGCAGCAAACAACACTGGTGCAGCTGTGAAGAGAAAAGAAGATATGCACAAAATGGCAGAGGCAAACAAGGCATTCGCTCATTACAGATTCTAATCTGGCTGCGCGACCTGATTTGCTCACTCGTATAAGGAGGAAAATCCATTGGCTGAAAGAGAATATCCATTGGAGAGAACCAGAAATATCGGAATTATGGCTCATATCGATGCTGGTAAAACCACACTGACCGAGCGTATTCTGTATTATACTGGTGTTAACTATAAGATTGGTGATACTCATGAAGGTACTGCAACCATGGACTGGATGGAGCAGGAGCAGGAGAGAGGTATTACCATCACATCTGCAGCTACAACCTGTCACTGGACTCTGCAGGATCACTGCAAGCCGAAGAAAGGTGCGCTTGAGCATCGTATCAACATCATCGATACTCCAGGCCACGTAGACTTCACCGTAGAGGTTGAGCGTTCCCTTCGTGTACTGGACGGCGCTGTCGGCGTGTTCTGTGCAAAAGGTGGTGTAGAGCCGCAGTCTGAGAACGTATGGCGTCAGGCTGATACCTACAATGTACCGCGTATGGCATTCATCAACAAGATGGATATCCTGGGTGCAGATTTCTACAATGCAGTAGAGATGATCAAGACCCGTCTGGGTAAGAATGCAATCTGTCTGCAGCTGCCGATCGGAAAAGAGGATGATTTCAAGGGAATCATCGATCTGTTCGAGATGCAGGCTTACATCTATAATGATGATAAGGGTGATGACATCAGCATTACTGATATCCCGGATGATATGAAAGATGATGCGGAACTGTATCACACCGAGCTGGTAGAGAAGATCTGCGAGCTGGATGATGATCTGATGATGCAGTATCTTGATGGAGAGGAGCCGTCCGTTGAGGACCTGAAAGCTGTTCTTCGTAAAGCTACCTGTGAGTGTACCGCTGTTCCGGTATGCTGTGGTAGTGCATACAGAAACAAAGGTGTTCAGAAACTTCTGGACGCAATTCTTGAGTTTATGCCGGCTCCGACCGATATCCCGTCCATCAAAGGTGTGGATATGGAAGGAAATGAGGTTGTAAGACACTCTTCTGATGAAGAGCCGTTCTCTGCACTGGCATTCAAGATCATGGCTGACCCGTTCGTAGGTAAGCTGGCATTCTTCCGTGTGTACTCTGGAACCATGAATTCTGGTTCTTACGTGTACAACTCCACGAAAGATAAGAAAGAGCGTGTAGGACGTATCCTTCAGATGCACGCTAACAAGAGAGCAGAGCTTGACAAGGTTTACTCTGGAGATATCGCAGCAGCAGTTGGTTTCAAGGTAACTACTACCGGTGATACCATCTGTGACGAGCAGCATCCGGTAATCCTTGAGTCTATGGAGTTCCCGGAGCCGGTTATCGAGCTGGCTATCGAGCCGAAGACCAAAGCTGGCCAGGGCAAACTTGGCGAGTCTCTTGCAAAACTGGCAGAAGAGGACCCGACTTTCCGTGCACATACCAATCAGGAAACTGGTCAGACTATCATTGCTGGTATGGGTGAGCTTCATCTGGAGATCATCGTTGACCGTCTGCTTCGTGAGTTCAAGGTAGAGGCTAATGTAGGTGCACCGCAGGTTGCTTACAAAGAGACCATTACCAAACCGGCTGATGTAGACAGCAAATATGCAAAACAGTCTGGTGGACGTGGACAGTACGGACATTGTAAAGTTAAATTTGAGCCGATGGATGCTAACGCAGAGGAGACTTACAAGTTTGAGTCTACCGTAGTTGGTGGTGCTATTCCGAAGGAGTACATCCCGGCTGTAGGCGAAGGTATTGAAGAGGCTATGAAGTCTGGTATCCTTGGTGGATTCCCGGTAGTTGGTGTTCATGCTAACGTATACGACGGATCCTATCATGAGGTCGATTCTTCTGAGATGGCTTTCCATATCGCTGGTTCTCTTGCATTCAAAGAGGCTATGCAGAAAGCAGCTCCGGTTCTTCTTGAGCCGATCATGAAGGTTGAGGTAACTACTCCGGAAGATTACATGGGTGATGTTATCGGTGATATCAACTCCCGTCGTGGTCGTATCGAGGGTATGGAAGACATCGGTGGCGGTAAGATGATCAAAGGTTATGTTCCGCTGGCAGAGATGTTCGGATATGCTACCGACCTTCGTTCCAGAACTCAGGGACGTGGTAACTACTCCATGTTCTTCGAGAAATATGAGCCGGTACCGAAGAACGTTCAGGAGAAAGTTCTTGCTGCAAAGGCAAAATAATATACAAATAGGCTTGCAAAACAAGCCTGTTTGAAATATAATCAAAATTAGCTGATTGCGTATTTAAACGTAGAAAAGTTGATCTATTCAAGGAGGAAAACAAAATGGCAAAAGCTAAGTTCGACAGAACTAAACCACATTGTAATATTGGTACCATCGGTCACGTAGACCATGGTAAAACTACTCTGACCGCAGCTATCACTGCAGTACTTGCAGCAAGAGTTCCGGGAAATGAGGCAACTGATTTCGCTAACATCGATAAAGCTCCGGAAGAGAGAGAGCGTGGAATCACTATCTCTACTGCACATGTAGAGTATCAGACCGCTAAAAGACATTACGCACACGTTGACTGCCCAGGCCATGCTGACTATGTAAAGAACATGATCACTGGTGCTGCACAGATGGACGGCGCTATCCTTGTAGTAGCTGCTACTGATGGTGTTATGGCTCAGACTAAAGAGCACATCCTTCTGTCCCGTCAGGTAGGTGTACCGTACATCGTTGTATTCCTGAACAAATGTGATATGGTTGATGACGAAGAGCTGATCGAGCTGGTTGAGATGGAAGTTACCGAGCAGCTTGAGGAGTACGGATTCAATGATTGCCCGATCATCAAAGGTTCCGCTCTGAAAGCCCTTGAGGATCCGATGGGACCGTGGGGAGACAAGATCATGGAGCTTATGGATACCGTTGATTCTTATATCCCGGATCCGCAGCGTGCAACTGACAAACCGTTCCTGATGCCGGTTGAGGACGTATTCACCATTACTGGTCGTGGTACTGTTGCTACTGGTAGAGTAGAGCGTGGTGTTCTTCATCTGAACGACGAGGTTGAAATCGTTGGTGTTAAAGAGGAGACCCGTAAAACTGTTGTAACTGGTATCGAGATGTTCCGTAAACTTCTTGATGAGGCTCAGGCTGGTGATAACATCGGTTGTCTGCTTCGTGGTATCCAGAGAACTGATATCGTTCGTGGACAGGTTGTTGCTAAACCGGGCAGCGTTACCTGCCATACCAAATTCACCGCTCAGGTTTACGTTCTGACCAAAGATGAGGGTGGACGTCATACTCCGTTCTTCAACAACTATCGTCCGCAGTTCTACTTCAGAACAACTGACGTTACTGGCGTTTGCGAGCTGCCGGCTGGTACCGAGATGTGCATGCCGGGTGACAACGTAGAGATGACCATCGAGCTGATCCATCCGATCGCTATGGAGCAGGGTCTTACTTTCGCTATCCGTGAGGGTGGTAGAACTGTAGGATCAGGTCGTGTTGCTACTATCATCGAGTAATTTCGAATAAGCAATGAGCAGTGCAAATTCGAGAATAATGGCCGGTGGGAGTTTACTCACACAAGGTCATTAGGCGAAGAATTTATGGGGCGAATGCCCCGACCGAAACGAAGCGTAGCGAAGTTGAGGTACTGCACTGCGTATAAGTTAATATAGGTGTCGCATGACACCATTGTGTCCAAACGTAAGATACCCCGGAACCGTAAGGTTTCCGGGGTTTTTCTGTAAAAAAATTTTACGTTCTATGGACTTGACCGATTCCACTCCCTGGATTAAAATAAGATAGAAGTAAGATTTGGAGGTGAAATTTATGGACAGTTGCGATAGTACAGGTCGAAGTATTATCTTCGGTGGCAGACAGAAAAGATACACCAGGCAGCATTCCATAGATTTCAGGTAAGCTGGCGGTTTCTTTTCTGCCGCTTCTTTTTGAGCCACCGTATGTAATTCCGACACTTCGCAGTAAGCAACTGGAGGTACGCTTAAGAATCACATAAGCGGTGGATTTTTTATGCCCTTTTTTGGGTGAGAGAAGGAGGCAGCAGAAGATGGAAACAACAAGGAAACCAAATTATGTAGAAGAATTGCTGGAAATTTTCCGCAGTCCGCTGAATGCGCAAGAACTGCGGGATCAGATTTCCGATTACCATGAAAGTGATATTGCAGATGCCTTTGAACAGTTATCTGTAGAGGAACGAAAGAAGCTGTATCCGCTTCTGGGGGCGGAATGGGTTGCAGAGATCTTCAGTTACATTGAAGACCCCGACGAATATCTGCAGGAGCTGAATCTGGATCAGGCGGCGAAGGTCCTGTCCTTCATGGACTCTGACGATGCAGTAGATGTTCTGGATGAGTTGGATGACAGTACCCAGGAAAAATTGGTTGGCATGCTGGATGAAGAGTCCAGTCATGACATCAAGATGATCCAGTCTTATGAGGATGATGAAGTCGGAAGTCTTATGACCACGAACTTCGTTGTCATTCATGATACCCTTACTATTCGACAGGCCATGCGGGAACTGATCCAACAGGCAGGTGAGAATGATAATATTTCAACCGTATATGTAATTGATAAAGATAATCGGTTCTATGGAGCAATCGATCTGAAGGATCTGATCATTGCCAGAGAAGGAACGTTACTGGATGATATCGTCAGTACCTCCTATCCGTATGTGACGGATCATGAAAAAATCGATGACTGCATCGAGCAGATTAAGGATTACGCTGAGGATTCCATCCCGGTACTGACTGAGGAAAAAGAGCTGATCGGAGTTATTACTTCTCAGGATTTGGTGGAAGTAGTAGATGACGCCATGGGCGAGGACTATGCAAAGCTGGCAGGTTTGACGGCAGAGGAGGATTTGGAAGAAACCACCAAAGAAAGTATGAAAAAGAGACTTCCCTGGCTGATGATTCTTCTGATACTTGGCCTTGGCGTATCTTCCGTGGTTGGCATCTTTGAGACGGTAGTGGCCGTGATTCCGGTGGTCATGTGTTTCCAGTCCCTGATCCTTGATATGGCGGGAAATGTGGGAACCCAGTCCCTGGCTGTTACCATTCGTGTTCTGGTAGATGAAAATCTGACTGGAAAACAGAAAGCCCATCTGGTCATCAAAGAGATGAGAGTGGGTCTGTTAAATGGACTGTTTCTTGGAACACTTGCGTTTATTTTTATCGGACTGTATGTATGGATTTTCAAGCAGAATCCGGTACCACATGCATTTGTCATCTCCGGTTGTGTAGGACTGGCACTGATGATTGCCATGGTCATTTCCAGCCTGGTGGGAACCTTGATTCCGATGTTCTTCCATAAGATTCATGTAGACCCGGCCGTTGCATCCGGCCCATTGATTACAACTGTTAACGACCTGGTGGCAGTAGTGACTTACTATGGTCTGGTATGGATTTTATTGATTCATGTGCTTCACCTGGTTGGATAAAGGAGAGAAAGCATGATCGTCAGAAAACACATTATTTTTCGTGGAAGGGTCCAAGGGGTTGGATTTCGGTATCACTCCACATATAAGGCGGAAAACCTCGGTCTCACAGGCTGGGTGAGAAACTGCTACGATGGAAGTGTGGAGATGGAAGTGCAGGGAGATCCGAATAAGATCAATGATCTGATTCTTTATCTGCAGGCACAGCGTTTTATACAGATTGAGGAAATGGATGAGAAAAAAATCCCCCTTCAGGAGGAGGAAACCGCATTTCGGGAACGTTGGTAGGAAAAGAACAGAGGGGAAAATCATGAGTGTGAATTATCATGCAGCCCAGAGCCGGGGCGTGCTTTTTGAAAATCATGAAAAGGTAAGTGAACAGTGGAGGCAGGAGTTTAGTCAGTATGACCCTGCCCGGATTATGAATACTCTTCATCTGGAAACAGATGGGGGGTATCTGTATTTATGGTATTTTTCCAGCCCCTATCGGCTTCGTCTGGAAAATGGAGTTCTGGAAAAGAAATCAGATGAAACATGGAGTGATCAGCTGTATTTTAACGAAGCGATGGCAATCTATCACTTTCTGTACTATACAAAAGATGTACCGGTGATTTCCGGAAGCTGGGTGCCAAGCCAGACGGTAGATGGGGTGGTATCCCGAAGGCCTACGGCCGATCCGCTTCTGGATCCTTTTGCCCGGAAATATTCCGGAAAACTGGAAGAACTCCGAACGGCCTGCGAACAGGCAGACGGCACGAAGCTGGACATTGGAGATGTGGGCTATGAATTCGAAGCATTTCCGCAGGTGCACCTTCGCCTGATTTTCTGGGAAGCAGAGGAAGATTTCCCAGCTCAGGCACAGATTCTGGTGGACCGCTGCGTAACGGATTTTATTCATTATGAGACGATCGGTTGTCTTATTGCGGATTTGCTGGATCGTTTAGATTAAGAAAATCTTTAGAAAACTTCATACACTTCCGATACATTTTTGCGGTAGAATAAGCCCATAAGATGTAACGAACGGAGGAGAACTGCTGTGAGCAAGCGACGAATGAGCCGGAGACGGCGTAAGAAAATGATCAGGATATTTATGATCCGATGTGGAATGCTCACGGTGGTTCTCCTTTTCTTATTTGGACTGATCTGGGGCGGTACTTTTCTGTGGAATCGACTGACGACAGACGGAGAAGAGCAGACTTTTGCCGGGGCCAGCGTCATTGAGCAGCCGGAGACTTTTCCGAAAGGACAGCCGCGGATTATGATTGATGCCGGACATGGAGGAAAAGATCAGGGTACCAGTGCCGGAAATGTACTTGAAAAGGATCTGAATCTGCAAGTGGCAGAAAAATTAGCGAAGGAGCTGAAAAAGAGAGGTGCCTCTGTCCTCCTCACACGAACAGATGATACGAAGATTCCTCTGGAAGAGCGGGCCGCCATGGCAAATGAAAAAGAGGCAGATCTTTTCGTGAGCATTCACTGCAACTACTGCGAGGATGACAGCAGTGTGCAGGGTCTGGAGTGTTATTACAGGGAAGGAAGTGACGAAGCACAGAAGCTGGCAGAAGACGTTGTGACAGCAGTGGAGGAATCTTCTCTGATTTCCTGTCGGGGAACCAGAACGGCGGATTTCAGTGTTCTTCGGAATACCTCCATGACAGCGGTGCTGGTGGAGATCGGTTATCTTTCTAATTCCAGTGAACGTCAGAATCTGGGCAGTAAAGACTATCAGCAGGAGTTAATCGACTGTCTGGCAGACGGCATTTTAATGGAAAACGGAGAAACTTCTTAAGTTTTTTGGCGTTCTTTCTGCAAATGTAGTATAATAGCGTTACGAGTGCAGGGAGGACAGCAAGATGAGAAAAAAAGTATGGATGGCACTGGCTGGATGTGTAATATTCGGACTGAGCGGATGTGGCAGTACAGCATCAGATACAGCACAAGAAGTACAGGACAGTGCTTCAGAAGATACAGAAGAAGAGGCATCAGAGAAAGCATCCTGGTATGGAACCAGGGTGGTAACGGAGACGAAGGCAGCGGAAGTCAGTGCGCTGTCGGAAGAGGAGATTTCAGGGAAGGTCGGCAATACCGTAACCTATGAAGCTAATACGGTGCAGATCAATGAGGAACAGCTGGAAATCGAAGGTTATGAGACCATGCAGGATGTCTATACACCAGACTCTATAAAAGAAGACTATAAAGCAGATCTCTCTGACTGGGAAGATGGAGTGGAGAATATTTCCTTCGGAGAAGTGATAAGCAGTGAAGATCAGGAGTTTTTTGGTGATACCTTTTTTGTGACTGACACCGGAGAACTGTGGATCTATCAGGAAGGTGTCTTTTTCCGCACCGAAAAGGCAGAATAGAGAGAAAGGAAACCGTAGATTTGAAGAATTATACAGGAACTTATACACCGAGTTTTCCGATATCCGCACGCCCTATGGGGGAAATTGCCGGATATCCGGTAAGACCCGGTTATTTTGAAGATTTTGGAGCAACACTCCTCCCGGTAGGGGTGAATTTTACTGTGCATACCCATCATGGGACATCCTGTGAACTGCTGCTGTTCCATAAAGGAGAAGAAGAACCTTACGCAGTGCTTCCGTTTCCGGCATCCTATAAGATTGGTGATGTCTATTCCATGATTGTCTTCGGCCTGAATATTGAGGAATTTGAATATGCCTACCGGGTGGACGGTCCCAGCAATCCGCGGGAAGGTCTTTTATTTGATCGGAAACAGATTCTGCTGGATCCTTATGCAAGAGCGGTAGTTGGAAAACGTGCCTGGGGAGAGAAATTGGAAGGTAACTATCGGGCCAGAGTGGTAAAGGATACCTTTGACTGGGGGGAGATGCCGCAGTCCAGTAAAAATATGAGCGATCTGGTGATCTATGAACTTCATGTTCGCGGTTTTACAGAAGATCTCTCCTCCGGGGTGAAGCACCGTGGAACCTTCTCCGGGCTGCAGGAAAAGATTCCGTATCTGAAAGAACTGGGTGTCAATGCGGTGGAGCTGATGCCGATCTTTGCCTTTGATGAGGTAATCAACGCCAGGGAAATAAACGGAACAAAGCTTCTGGAGTATTGGGGTTATAATACGGTAGGTTTTTTTGCGCCCAATGCGGCCTATGCCTCATCTGAGGAATATAATAAGGAAGGGCTGGAACTGAAAAAACTGATCCGTGCACTTCATGATAATGGCATTGAAGTGATTCTGGATGTGGTATTTAACCATACGGCGGAAGGAAATGAGCAGGGACCATCCTTCTGTTTCAAAGGGTTTGACAATAATATTTACTATATGCTGACGCCTGATGGCAATTATTATAATTTCAGCGGCTGCGGAAACACGCTGAACTGTAATCATCCCATTGTCCAGCAGATGATTCTGGAATGTCTTCGGTATTGGACGGTTACTTACCGCGTGGATGGATTCCGGTTTGATCTGGCAAGTATTCTGGGAAGAAATGAAGATGGTTCCCCCCTTGACAATCCGCCGCTGCTCAGAAATCTGGCATCGGACCCGATCCTGAGCAGGGTCAAACTGATCGCCGAGGCATGGGACGCAGGTGGCATGTATCAGGTGGGAAGTTTCCCAGCCAGCCGCAGATGGGCAGAATGGAATGGCCGTTACCGGGACGTGCTGCGGGCTTACCTTAAAGGAGAACGGTGGGAATCCTGGAGCGCGGCATGGAGTATCAGCGGTTCCGGCGATATGTACGGTGGGTATGGGGATGACTATACCGGTAATTATGCAGGGTATAATTCCTGCGTCAATTTCTTCACCTGCCATGACGGGTTTACATTGTATGATCTGTATGCCTATAATAACAAGCATAACGAGGCCAACGGCTGGAACAATCTGGATGGCCACAGTGACAACCGCAGCTGGAACTGTGGAGCAGAAGGGGAGACCAGCGATCCGGAAGTACTGAAACTCCGGTTTCGTATGATTCGAAATGCCTGCGCAGTGCTCATGTGCAGCCGTGGCACCCCCATGTTCCTGGCGGGGGATGAGTTTGGAAATACTCAGTATGGAAATAATAATGGCTACTGTCAGGACAATGAGATCTCCTGGCTGAACTGGAACGATCTTGAGAAAAATCATGGACTGTTTGAATTTTTCAAATATATGATTGCATTCCGTCAGGAACACCGGGTAATCCGGGAAAAATTACCGGATGCAGTATGCGGCATGGATCCCATCCATACCCATGATACGGACGCGGAGCGGACGGATATCGCAAGAGACGCCATGACCTTCTGTGTCAGCTTTGCAGGTTATGATCTGGATAAAGGAAAAGATGATCTGGTCTACATTGCAGTGAATACCTATTGGGAGGATGTGCGGATCACACTTCCGAAAGTATATGGAAGAGTAGCCTGGTATATGAACGTGAATACCTGGGGAAATGGAAAAGGAAAATATACCTGGACCGATGAGGAAGCACCGTTTATCCAGCATGATTTTATCATGAAGCCAAGATCTGTAGTAGTATTTACAGGACGCGTGTAAAAGGGCAGACAGAAACAAGAACTGGCGGAAATCGACCGGATTTCGAAGATCTACTGGTATTGAAAGTGAATAAAATTAATTTTATACATGAAAAATATTGCAAAATCTGAAAAATAGTACTAAAATCTAACCGTTGATGTTGTACTATAAAAACTGAGGAGATTGATTAACATGAGCTACGTTGATGAGGTACTCGCAAGAGTCAAAGAGAAAAACGCATCTGAACCGGAATTCCTGCAGGCTGTAGAGGAAGTACTGGAGACCTTGAGACCGGTAATCGAAGCTAACGAAGAGAAGTATAAGAAAGAAGCTCTTCTTGAGCGTCTGGTTGAGCCGGATCGTCAGATCAAATTCCGTGTACCGTGGATCGATGACAAGGGACAGGTTCAGGTAAATACCGGATATCGTGTACAGTTTAATAATGCCATTGGACCGTACAAGGGAGGTCTTCGTCTTCATCCGTCTGTAAACATCGGAATCATCAAATTCCTGGGATTTGAGCAGACCTTCAAAAACTCTCTGACCGGACTTCCGATCGGTGGTGGTAAAGGTGGATCCGACTTTGACCCGAAGGGTAAATCTGACAGAGAGGTTATGGCATTCTGCCAGAGCTTCATCACAGAGTTATATAAATACATCGGAGCTGATGTGGATGTACCGGCTGGAGATATCGGAACCGGCGCAAGAGAGATCGGCTACATGTACGGACAGTAT
Organism: Clostridiaceae bacterium Marseille-Q4143; assembly: GCA_018228645.1. Lineage (GTDB taxonomy): Bacteria > Bacillota > Clostridia > Lachnospirales > Lachnospiraceae > Hominiventricola > Hominiventricola filiformis. The sequence goes on along the minus strand of CP073693.1, from coordinate 675,973 downwards.
AAGAGAATTACCGGACGTTACGAAGGCGTTCTGACAGGAAAAGGACTGACCTTCGGAGGATCTCTGGCTCGTACAGAGGCAACCGGTTACGGACTTCTCTATATCACCCGTGAGCTGATGAAATGCCATGGTATGGATATAAAAGATAAAGTCTGCTGTGTATCCGGTTCCGGAAACGTAGCAATCTATGCGACTGAGAAAGCTCAGCAGATGGGTGCAAAAGTTGTTACCGTATCTGATTCTACCGGTTGGGTATATGATCCGGAGGGAATTGATCTTGCACTTTTGAAAGAAGTAAAAGAGGTTAAACGTGCACGTCTGACCGAGTATGCAGCTGCAAGACCGAGCGCTCAGTATCATGAGGGACGCGGAGTATGGCAGATCAAATGTGATATCGCTCTTCCGTGTGCAACTCAGAACGAGCTGCTTCTGGAAGATGCAAAACAGCTCGTTGCAAATGGCTGTACTGCAGTATGCGAGGGCGCTAACATGCCGACTACTCTGGAAGCAACTAAATATCTGCAGGACAACGGAGTACTGTTCATCTGCGGTAAAGCTTCCAATGCAGGTGGAGTTGCTACTTCTGCACTTGAGATGTCTCAGAACAGCGAGCGTATGAGCTGGACCTTCGAAGAGGTAGATGCAAAACTTGAGCAGATCATGATCAACATCTATCATAACATTGATGATGCAGCAAAACGTTACGGTATGGAAGGCAACTATGTAGCAGGCGCTAACATTGCAGGCTTCGAGAAAGTTGCAAACGCTATGATCGCACAGGGAATCTTTTAATGGATTTATAAAAAAGCTAATAAAATACCGCAGACCGGAAATTTCCGATCTGCGGTATTTTTATATATTAAGATTGTATTTTTTCAGTTTGCGCCAGAGTGTGCTTCGGTCAATGCCGAGAAGTCTGGCAGCTTTGGTCTGGTTGCCATTACATTCCTTCAACGCATCCTGAATGGCCTGCGCTTCGCTACTGGCATGGGAGGGCGTGACTGGAGCTGCGGGAGCGTCAAAGAAGGCATTATGGTCATCGGAATCGATATCTTCCGGATAAAGTGCCATGGTAAGCTCATCAGCAGTAATTGCATCCGGAAAATTATGAAGTACACTGACACGTTCTGCAACATTTCTGAGCTCCCGGACATTTCCTGGAAACGGAGTAAAAAGAAGCAGTTCCTGTGCTTCCAGAGTAAGCGGTGGAAGTTCTTCTACATTGTCCGGCAGATAATGTCGGAGCAGGCTGGAGAAGATCAGCAGGACATCTTTTTCACGGCGGCGGAGCGGCGGAAGAAAGACTCGCAGCACATCCAGCCGGTATAGAAGATCCTGACGGAAACGGCCTTCCACGATCAACTTCTTCAGATTCTGATTGGTTGCACAGATAATACGGACGTCAACGGAGATCACTTTGTCGTCACCGATTCGCCGCACCTCACGTTCCTGCAAAACACGGAGAAGTTTGCTCTGTACATTGATGGATACTTCGGAAATCTCGTCAAGGAAAAGCGTGCCGCCGTGGGCCAGTTCGAAAAGTCCGATTTTACCTCCTTTATTTGTACCGGTAAACGCACCCTGGACATAACCGAAAAGTTCACTTTCCAGAAGATTTTCCGGAAGTGCGGCACAGTTGATTGCCACAAAGGGTCCGTCCTTTCGCTTACTGCAGTTATGGATACTCTGAGCGAAAAGTTCTTTTCCGGTACCGCTTTCTCCGAGCAGCATTATATTGGAAGAGGTCTCTGCAAAACGGCGGGCTTTTTCAATCGTGGTGTTCATGATATCACTGTTATGGATAATATCACGGAAAGTATATTTTGCCCGAAGTCCTTTATCACTTAAGTTTTTACGGATCGTGGCTTCCTGCTTCTGAATCTGCGTGATGTCCTGGAAAGAGATGAGAACGCCATCTACTTTTTCACGGATCAGAATCGGAATATACTCTATGGAGATAGTCTGGTCATAGAGCTGCTGAATTTCGTTGGACACTGCTTTTCCGGTGGAGAGAACTTCGCGATAGGTGGCATCCATAAAAGGAAGCATCTGCTGAAGTGACCGGGTTTTCAATGTTTTCTTCCGAGTCAGGGAAAGCGCCTGCTGGTTTTCGATAATAATACGTTCCTGATTATCCACATACAGAATCGCATTGGTCGAAGACCGGATGACGGTTTTATATATTTCGTTTCGAAACTGCTGCATGGAAGACGCTTCGATAATACGGATTGCGTCATCCAGTACCTGGGTAATGGCTTCTTCACCGGTGCGGACAAAAAATCCGGGGATATCCTTATCCTGAGCAGCAAGGAATGCGGAGTATCCGCCGACAATGGCATCACATCCATGGTCAATCGCATCCTGTACGCACTGCTCCACACCCATATAGGTGCTGGTTGTAGAAATGTAAATCGGAATATTTAAAACATCCGTAAGACTGTTCAGACTTTCAAATTCATTGCCTCGTCCAACGCATCCGATTTTACGCGGCGTCGGAGTGAGGGTATCTCTGCAGTCAATAATGGCATGCAGGATATCAAGTGTCGTGATCGGAAGTGGAAGGATGGGAACATTCTGCTTCTGTGAAAGTGTGACTGCGGTGTAGCCGCGGGCAATGATCAGATCGTAGCCGCTGGAGATGACCTGATCGACTTTATCCACAGTCATCAGCTGAATGGTGGCATCAATGGCATCTTTATATTTTGGAATATCAAGAATCTTACAGGTTTTATCCACAAGTTCCGGGTATGGTACGATAATTAATACATGAATCATATAAGCACCTCACTGATGTTGCAGTTGCAATGTTGCAATTATAGCTATCATACAACAATAAAATAGCGGATGCAATGGGAAAAAGATGGAAAATAGGTGGGAATCTGTGAAGGAGAGAGATGGCACGAAGATTGCTTACTATTATAAATAGATAGAAACTCGGCAAATCAGGAAAGAGGATGAGGTGAAACATGGAAGGAACAATCAGAGTAGGCTGTATTGCAGATGATTTTACAGGGGCAAGTGATGCGGCGTCTTTTCTCAGAAGACAGGGCATGCGGACGGTACTGTTTAACGGGCTGCCGGAGGAAAAGCTTCCGGAGAACTGTGATGCAATTGTAGTTGCATTAAAATCCCGTACAGCACCGGTAAAAGAAGCTGTAAATGATTCCATTCAGGCATTGAAGTGGATGAAAGCGCAGGGAGCGGCACAGCTCTATATTAAATACTGTTCTACATTTGATTCCACAAAAGAAGGAAATATCGGACCGATTCTGGATGCAGCGCTGGAAACATTTGATATTCCGTATACGCTGGTATGTCCATCACTTCCGGTCAATGGAAGAACGGTAAAAGAAGGATCTCTGTTTGTGAACGGAATTCCGCTCCATGAGAGCCATATGAAAAATCATCCGCTGACTCCCATGTGGGCATCTGATATTACGGTACTGATGAAAGAACAGAGTAAATATCCGTGTATGAAATTATCTATCCAGGAGCTTCAAGAAGGAAAAGAGGCTGTGCTGGCAAAAGTGGAGAAGTTTGCTGCGGAGCATCCGAGATTTTATATTGTGCCGGATTACTACGAAGACGCACATGCGGAGCTGATTCTTGGCATCTTTGGTGATCTTTCACTGATGACCGGGGGGTCCGGACTTCTGGGGGCAGAAGCATTCCGAAAAAAAGCAGCCGGAGAAGCAAAAGAAGAGATGACGGTTCCGGCAGAAAAGAGTCTTCTGCTGGCAGGCAGTTGTTCCAAGGCAACACTGGAGCAGATTGACACTTATCAGAAAGCCGGTGGATTTTCTGTACATGTGGATCCACTCCGTCTCCTGAATGGAGAGGTCACGGTGGACAGCCTCTGGGAAGAGGGAAAAGGTGCCAGTAAGGTGCTGTATTACAGCTCGGACAAAGCTGATAATGTCAAGAAAGTACAGGAAGCCGGACGGGAAAAAGTTGCAGAACTTCTGGAACAGACCATGAGCATGCTTGCTCAGAAGGCAGTGAAGGACGGATATACACAGGTGATTGTTGCCGGAGGCGAGACTTCGGGAGCGGTCACACAGGGACTTGGATATCAGTCCTATCTGATCGGGGAAAGCGTTGCGCCGGGAGTGCCGGTTATGACACCTACTGGTAACCGGGCACTGAGACTGGTACTGAAATCAGGAAACTTCGGACAGCCGGATTTCTTTGAACGTGCTGTGAAGATGACCATGGAAGGTAAAAGAGGAGAATAAGCATGGATGAGATTTTAAAGAAAAAACTGGAAGATGCTGTATGGGTGGCACACAGCCTGTTTGAGAGAGGAAAAACCAGCGGGTCCTCCGCAAACATGAGTTTTCTTCATAATGGGAATGTATATATTACGGCAAGCGGAACCTGCTTTGGAACACTGACAGCGGATGATTTTGCAGTTGTTTCCATGGATGGCGAGAGTCTGAATGGAAAGAAAGCGAGCAAAGAGTTTACCCTTCATAAATATTATTATGAGAAAGACTCGAAGGTACAGGCAGTGGTTCATACACACGGACCGTATGCGGTACTCTGGTCCTGCAGACATTTTGAGAAAGATAGTGATATTATTCCGGCCTATACCCCGTACCTTGGCATGAAGGTTGGAAAGATCGGACTGGTTCCCTATGGAAAACCGGGTTCAGATACCCTCTTTGACGCATTTAAAAACAGTCTGCCGAATGGAGATGCTTATCTCCTGAAAAATCATGGCGGAATCGTGGGCGGCAAGACTATCATGGATGCATTTTTTGGTATCGAGGAGCTGGAAGAGAGTGCAAAGATCGCCTGCATGATTGAGACAGATGCAAAATACGATAAAATCGGTTAACAGAATTACAGAATAAAAGGAGAGAACAAATATGGATTATACAAAGATCATGAATGACAAGAGTGGAAAGCAAGCAAGAGTTGGAATCGTAGGAGCAACCAAAGGATATGGTTATACTCTTCTTGCTCAGATTCCAAGCGTAAAACTGATGGAGTTAAGAGCGATCTGCTCCCGTCATCCGGAAGAGTGTCTGGCAGTGTTAAAAGAAATCGGATACCCGGAAGATAAGATTGTTGTATGTGAGAACAAAGCAGACATTGATGCTGCCGCTGAAGATGCGATCATCGTAGTGAAAGACTACCGTCTGGTTATGGAGTGCGGCATTACCGCGATGGTAGAGTGTACCGGAAATACCGCAGTCAGTACAGACGCTGCTATCATCGCGCTGAAAAAAGGAATCAACGTATACATGGTTTCTAAAGAGACAGACAGTGTATGCGGACCGATCCTGAACCAGATCGCAGCAGAGAATAATGCAGTATATGCATTAGTAAACGGTGATCAGCCGAGAAACCTGCTGGATCTTTACTCCTGGGCAAAACTTCTTGGACTGGATGTGATTGCAGTTGGTAAATCCAGTGAATATGATTTTGTATGGGATCGTGAGACCGGGGAAATGACTTATACGGACGGAAGCGGAAGAAGTGAGCAGATGCCACAGATGCTGGATTGCTGGAGATATAAAGGAACTGAGACCCTGGTACAGAGAAGAAAACTGGTGGAGAAATACACAGAAGTTATTTCTGCTGACCTGTGCGAGATGAACCTGGTATCTAACGTTACCGGATATGTACCGGCAACTCCGTTTCTTGATTATCCGGTAGCAAAACCGAGTGAGCTGGCTGATATCTTTATTCCGGAAGAGGATGGAGGAATCCTGAAGAAAACCGGTGTTGTGGATGTATTCTATAATCTGCGTGGAACAGACGAGGCAAGCTTCTGCGGCGGAGAGTTCATTGTTATCAGATGCGAGAACGAGAAGATGTGGGAAATCCTCATCGGTAAAGGTCATGTAGTAAGCCGTAACAAGAAATATGCATGTATCTATCTGCCGTATCATTTCATGGGACTGGAGACTCCGGTATCCATCATCCTTGGAGATCTGATGGGAATAGGATGCCATCCGGAGTGCCGTCAGGTATCTGTTCTGGCAGGTGTGGCTGAAGAGGATATGGCGAAGGGAACGGAGCTGAAAGTACATGGACATCATCATGCAATCGATGGACTGGTTCCGGAGCTTCTGGAAGTAAAAGAGGCAGGAAATGCAGCACCATTCTATCTGCTGAATAATACTACACTTTTAAGAGATGTGAAAAAAGGGCAGCCGATCACTCTGGAAGATGTGGATCTGTCCGGACTGGAAATCTATAAATTGTATCAGGATGGACTGAAACTTTCATAATTTATGGACAAGATTCCTGTATAATAGAGAAAGGAGAGGGCGGATATGCCTTCTCCTTTCTCTTCGTTTAACGATCCCATTTGTCGCAGAGGGAATTGATCTGACTGATAAATTTGGCGAGATCCTTGTTGGCTCCGCCTTCGTTGTGGTAGATGACCTGCATAAGCCGTTTGCCTGCTTCGATAAGTCTTGTGTACATATCGGATTTGCGTTTGGCAGCAGGTTTCTCGGCAGATACTGGAATCTTCAGGCCTTCCTTGATCCATAGGCCGGTGGCAAGATCGAACAGGGCACCGGAGAAGGGAGCGAAGGCAGGAATCTGGTATTCTTCATTGAGGCATGCGGTAAAATCATCACATACCGTATCTTCACCATGTACAACAAATACCATTTCCGGTTTAGGTGAAAATGCTTTGACCCAATTTAACAGACCGTTTTTGTCAGCATGGCCGCTGATACCCTGAAGCTGTTTGATCTCAGCTCTGATTTCGATCGTCTCACCGAAGAGCTTGCAGTATTCAGCTCCTTCAATGAGGGAACGTCCCAGCGTATTGTATGCCTGATATCCTACAATCAGGACGGTACATTCCGGACGCCACAGATTATGTTTCAGGTGGTGTTTGATACGGCCGGCTTCGCACATACCGGAAGCGGAGATAATGACTTTCGGCTCAGCATTAAAATTGATGGCCTTGGACTCATCACTGGAGACTGCCAGATGAAGGTTCGGGAACCTGATCGGGCTGATACCGGCATTGATGAGTGCCATGGCGTCATCGTCAAAGCAGGATTGAAAGTTCTTATTAAAAATAGAAGTTGCTTCAATGGCCAGCGGACTGTCTACATAAACAGGAAAATCAAAGTCCAGAAGCTTCCGTTCTTTGATATCACGGATAAAATACAGGAGCTCCTGGGTTCTGCCGACTGCAAATGCAGGGATGACCAGATTGCCTCCGCGTTTCAGTGTGGTATTGATGACAGAAGCCAGTTCCGCTGCATAGTCAGGTGGTGCATTGTGATAACGGTCGCCATAGGTGGATTCCATGACCACATAGTCTGCAGTGTCCGTAGGAATCGGGTCTTTGATGAGCGGTTGATTGATATTTCCAATATCACCGGAGAAAACAATTTTTTTTGATACTCCATCTTCCTCAATCCAGATCTCAATGGAGGAGGAACCGAGAAGATGGCCTACATCGCGAAATCTTACATGGATACCTGGGCAAAGTTCGATTTTCTGCTCATAATCGCAGGGATGGAAGAGACCGATGGCACCGAGAGCATCAGCCATGGTGTATAGAGGTACGTATTCTTCCAAACCGGCACGTTTTCCTTTCCGGTTACGCCATTCTGCCTCAAATTCCTGAATGTGGGCACTGTCGCGGAGCATGATACTGCACAGATCGCTGGTGGCGAAGGTGGAAATAATATCTCCGTGAAACCCGTTCTTATATAAAAGCGGTAAACGGCCCGAATGATCAATGTGGGCATGTGTCAGCAGAACATAGTCAATCTGGTTGATGGGTACCGGGATATCCTGATTCACGTAGATATCTTTGCCCTGTTCCAGACCACAGTCTACAAGGATATGTTTTCCACACACTTCCAGATAGTGACAGCTTCCGGTGACCTCATGGTCTGCGCCTACAAAACCTAGTCTCATAAAACAACCCCCTTACAATTCTTCTTATCAATATGATATCAAGTTATGTGTGCAGATGCAACAAACAGAAGAGAAATATTTGTAAAAATATGTAATAAAGAACGAAAGAATATGAAAAAAATATACAACATGCATAAATTCTCGGAATTTTTAGTGCTGTCTTGTGCTGAGAGAGCAAAGCAGATATAATTATTTATATTATATATAAGGAAGAGAAAGGTTTTAAATATATGTTCATAGCAGATAACTGGAAAGATTACGAAGTCATTGACTGTTCCGCGGGTGAGAAGCTGGAAAGCTGGGGAGGCTATCTCCTGGTGCGTCCGGATCCGCAGGTCATCTGGGACACACCGAAGAAACATAAGGGTTGGAGAAAAATGAATGGACATTATCACCGCAGCGCCAAAGGCGGCGGTGAGTGGGAGTTCTTTGATTTGCCGAAACAGTGGGAGATTGGATACACCCTTCCGTCAGGAAAGAAGCTCACCTTTAACCTGAAGCCCTTCAGCTTTAAGCATACAGGACTGTTCCCGGAGCAGGCGGCAAACTGGGACTGGTTTTCTGAGAAAATCCGCAATGCAGGACGGCCGGTCAAAGTATTGAACTTGTTTGCCTATACGGGTGGTGCGACATTGGCAGCAGCGGCAGCAGGTGCTACGGTTACTCATGTAGATGCCTCCAAAGGAATGGTGGCATGGGCGAAGGAGAATGCGAAGAGTTCCGGACTGGAAGATGCACCGATCCGCTGGCTGGTGGATGACTGCCAGAAATTTGTAGAGCGGGAGATCCGCCGCGGCAATCACTACGATGCGATTATCATGGATCCGCCTTCTTATGGAAGAGGACCGAAAGGTGAGATCTGGAAGATTGAGGATGCAATTCATCCGCTGGTGAAACTGTGTACCCAGATCCTGAGTGATGATCCGCTTTTCTTCCTTATTAATTCCTACACAACCGGTCTTCAGCCTGCAGTACTGTCCTATATGCTGGGAACAGAACTCAGGAAGTTTGGCGGTCATGTAGATTCCCAGGAAGTGGGACTCCCGGTAACCGAGAGTGGACTGGTACTGCCCTGCGGTGCCAGCGGACGGTGGGAAGCATAGAAGAGACATGGCCAGCGACAGTATTGAAACAGCAGTAACGAATATATGACTCGTATGACGTGCATAGTATTCGTTTACTGAGAATACTATTGCGTTGCGTATTTTATGCTTCGGAGAGATGATAGGTTTCGCCGCTCTTCTGTTTTTGGGTATATGGAAGGATTACAGATCCTGCCGCCCAGAAATGATATAAAAACCCTTTGAAAATAATTTGTTCCGTATGATTTTCCACCTGTTTGGGTAGCAGAGCTTCCGTTGATAAGATAACACCCGGAAATTTATAGGAAAACGGGCGAGGGATAGAGACAGAGCGCTATATGCCCATAGCAATATTATATAATAAGAAGAAACCACTATTTGGGGATGAAAAAGATTGCGCAATGGGTATTGTTGCTAAAAACAAACGTATATAGCCAGACTGATCTCAAGAATGTGAATAAGAGTGGCTAAAGGACACAGAACCAGTGAAGACATAACAAGGAGAAAGTGAACGATGGGATATTTAATTGCAGAGACAACTCGTGAGGAACGCGAGAAAATTGTGGCAGAGTCTCTTGGAAATATTGAAGCGAACTGCGACGGATGCATGTCCGGACTGGCAGAAATGTATGAGGACTACATTGACGGTAAAAAAGAACTTCGGGAAATCAATATGGAATTCAATGCCAGATATGTAAAAGAAGACATCCGCCAGGAGCGGACAAGCTGCTTCTACAAATAGAGGGATGAAGTAAACTGGTCTGGATGAGGCAGTCATATTTTCTTTTGACTGCCTCTTTATGCATACAACTTGCACAAAAACAGACGAAAAACTTCGTATATATTCATGAAAAAATTTTCTTCATAAATTTCAAAAAAGTCTTGCCAAATCAGGCGTTTTCCATTATACTAATTCATGTTGTGACATGATAGCAATGAAGCGTGAGGTTGCCACGCAGGTATAGCGCGTGGGTTTTCCGTGGAGCGAATGTCAAGTTAGCAAACTGGCGACAAGTCACTGTACAAGTAAAGAGCTTCTTAAGTAAGAGGCAAATATCGTGTGAGTATCCACGTGATACACACGGATGAGTGTACAGTCACCGCTTGTCGTACTGGTAGTCTAAAGTACGAATAAGGAGGCGACTTTTTTTATGGCAAGTCAAGTAATGAGAATCACAATGAAAGCATATGATCATCAGCTGATCGATGCATCCGCCAAGAAAATTATCGAGACGGTAAAGAAAACGGGATCTAAGGTGAGCGGACCGGTGCCGCTGCCGACTAAGAAGGAAGTAGTAACCATCCTTCGTGCAGTACACAAATATAAAGATTCCAGAGAGCAGTTCGAGCAGAGAACTCACAAGAGACTGATCGACATCATCGCACCGACGCAGAAGACGGTTGACGCACTGTCCCGCCTTGAGATGCCTGCAGGTGTGTATGTTGATATTAAAATGAAAAACAAATAATTCCTGCGGCTAGAATGAATTCCTTAAAAGAAGGTATTCCGCTGTAGAGAGAACAGGAGGAAACGTAAGAATGAAGAAAGCTATCTTAGCTACAAAAGTCGGAATGACTCAGATCTTCAACGAAGACGGAGTGCTCACTCCGGTTACCGTGCTTCAGGCCGGACCGTGTGTTGTAACTCAGGTTAAAACCGTAGAGAACGACGGATATGCCGCTGTTCAGGTTGGTTTCGTTGATACCAGAGAAAAACTGGTGAACAAAGCAGAGAAAGGACACTTTGACAAAGCAGGCGTTGCTTATAAGAAATTTGTCAGAGAGTTTAGATTAGAGAATGCTGCTGAGTACGCACCGGCACAGGAGATCAAAGCAGACATCTTCGCTGCAGGCGATAAGATCGATGCAACTGCTGTATCCAAAGGAAAAGGTTTCCAGGGTGCTATTAAGAGACTTGGCCAGCACAGAGGACCGATGGCTCATGGTTCTAAATTCCATCGTCATCAGGGTTCCAACGGCGCTTGCTCCGATCCGAGTAAGGTATTCAAAGGAAAAGGAATGCCTGGACACATGGGCGCTAAACAGATTACTATCCAGAATCTGGAAGTAGTCAAAGTTGACGCAGAGAACAACTTACTGTTGGTAAAAGGTGCGGTACCAGGACCTAAGAAAGCCTTAGTTACCATCAAAGAGACCGTTAAGAGCGGTAAATAAGGTTTAGGGAAAGGAGGAACACATAAATGGCAAACGTATCTGTTTATAATATGGAAGGCAAAGAAGTTGGCACAATTGAACTGAACGATGCAGTATTCGGTGTAGAAGTAAATGAGCACCTGGTACACATGGCAGTTGTTGCACAGCTTGCAAATAAAAGACAGGGAACTCAGAAAGCTAAAACCCGTTCCGAAGTTTCCGGCGGTGGAAGAAAACCGTGGAGACAGAAAGGTACCGGACATGCTCGTCAGGGTTCAACAAGAGCTCCGCAGTGGACCGGCGGCGGCGTAGTATTCGCTCCGACTCCGAGAGATTACACGATCCGTCTGAACAAGAAAGAGAAGAGACTTGCTCTGAAATCCGTTCTGACTAACTGTGTAAATGAGAATAAATTCATCGTTCTCGACGAACTGAAATTCGACGAGATCAAAACTAAAAAAATGCAGGCAGTTCTGGATGCACTGAACGTATCCAAAGCGCTGGTAGTTCTCAATGAGAACGACACTAACGTTGTTAAGTCTGCAAGCAACATCGCAAACATTCAGACAGCTCTGACCAACACCATCAATGTGTATGACATTCTGAAATACAACACTGTTGTTGTTACCAAGGATGCTGTTAAGACCATCGAGGAGGTATATGCATAATGGCTGATATCAAATACTATGATGTAATCCTCAAACCGGTTATCACTGAGAAGAGTATGGCAGCTATGAGCGAGAAGAAATACACTTTCCTTGTTCATACCGAGGCTACCAAATCTCAGGTGAAAGAAGCAGTAGAGAAAATGTTCGCTGGTACTAAAGTACAGAGCGTAAACACCATGAACTGCGACGGAAAGAATAAGAGACGTGGCATGGTTGTCGGCAAAACCGCAAAAACCAAAAAAGCCATCGTTCAGCTGACTGCAGACAGCAAAGACATCGAGATCTTTGAGGGACTGTAAGTCGTAAGCGATTTAAAACTATGTGCATACGAGCACGACAATTTCGTAGATATTGAAAGGAGATAAAGTAATGGGAATCAAAACATACCGCCCATATACACCTTCCAGAAGACATATGTCCGGTTATGATTTCGCGGAGATCACCAAAAGTACTCCGGAGAAATCTCTGGTCGTTTCTCTTAAGAAAAACGCAGGACGTAATGCTCAGGGTAAAATCACTGTGAGACACCGTGGAGGTGGATCCAGAAGAAAATACAGAATCATCGACTTCAAGAGAAGAAAAGATGGAGTTCCGGCAACTGTTGTTGGTATCGAGTACGATCCGAACAGAACTGCTAACATCGCACTGATCTGCTACGCAGACGGCGAGAAAGCTTACATCCTTGCTCCGCAGGGACTGAAAGTTGGAATGGTTATCATGAATGGACCGGAGGCAGAGGTTCATGTAGGAAACTGCCTGCCGCTGGAGAATATTCCGGTTGGTACTATGGTTCATAACGTAGAGTTATATGCTGGTAAGGGCGGACAGCTGGTTCGTTCTGCTGGTAACAGCGCTCAGCTGATGGCTAAGGAAGGCAAATATGCTACCCTGAGAATGCCGTCCGGCGAGATGAGAATGGTTCCGCTGAACTGCCGTGCAACCGTTGGTGTTGTAGGTAATGGCGAGCACAACCTGATCAACGTTGGTAAAGCTGGTCGTAAACGTCACATGGGTATCAGACCTACTGTCCGTGGTTCCGTCATGAACCCGAACGATCATCCGCATGGTGGTGGAGAAGGAAAGACTGGTATCGGTCGTCCGGGTCCGTGCACACCTTGGGGTAAACCGGCTCTTGGTCTTAAGACTAGAAAGAAGAACAAGCAGTCCAACAAGCTGATCGTTAGAAGAAGAGATGGCAGAACATTCAAATAAGGAATAGGAGGTTTCACAATGGCTCGTTCATTAAAAAAAGGACCATTTGCAGATGCTAGCCTGCTTAAGAAAGTAGACGCTATGAACGCAAGCGGAAGTAAGGCCGTGATCAAGACCTGGTCTCGCCGTTCCACTATTTTCCCGCAGATGGTTTCACATACAATCGCAGTACACGATGGAAGAAAACATGTTCCGGTATATGTTACTGAGGATATGGTAGGACACAAACTTGGAGAGTTCGTTCCGACCAGAACTTACAGAGGACATGGAAAAGACGAGAAGAAGTCCAGACGTTAGTCGTTGATATATTGGAAGGAGGTTACATCGAATGGCAAAGGGATCCAGAAGTCAGATTAAGAGAGAAAGAAATGCCCAGAAGGATACCAGACCGTCTGCTAAGTTATCTTATGCACACGTTTCTGTCCAGAAGGCTTGCTTCGTTTTAGATGCCATCAGAGGTAAAGATGTGGAAACTGCACTTGGTATTGTTGCTTACAATCCGAGATATGCATCCACACTGATTGAGAAATTATTAAAGTCCGCAATTGCAAATGCGGAGAACAATAACGGAATGCACGCTGAGAATCTTTATGTAGCTGCCTGCTATGCAGACAAGGGACCGACCATGAAGAGAATCAGACCGAGAGCACAGGGCCGCGCTTATCGTATCGAGAAGAGAATGAGCCACATCACGATCGTGCTTGACGAGAAGAAATAAGGAGGACAATCATGGGACAGAAAGTTAACCCGCACGGCCTTAGAGTCGGTGTTATTAAAGACTGGGATTCCAAATGGTATGCGGAAGCAGATTTCGCAGACTGCCTGGTTGAAGATTATCAGATCAGAAAGTTCCTGAAAAAGAAACTGTACAGCGCTGGAGTTTCCAAGATTGAGATCGAGAGAACCTCCGACCGCGTTAAAATTATCATCTCTACTGCAAAACCGGGTATGATCATCGGTAAAGGCGGAGCAGAGATCGAAAAAGTAAGAGCTGAATTACAGAAGATGACTACTAAGAAAGTAGTTGTAGATATCAAAGAAGTTAAGAGACCGGACCGTGAGGCTCAGCTCGTTGCAGAGAACATTGCACAGCAGCTGGAGAATCGTATCTCCTTCCGTCGTGCTATGAAATCTTGCATGGGACGTGCTATGAAGTCTGGTGCAAAGGGAATCAAAGTTACCTGTTCAGGTCGTCTTGGCGGCGCTGATATGGCTCGTACTGAGACCTACTCAGACGGTACAATCCCGCTGCATACTCTGAGAGCAGATATTGACTATGGTTTCGCAGAAGCAGATACTACCTACGGCAAAACTGGCGTAAAGGTATGGATCTACAGAGGCGAGATTCTTCCAACAAAGGCAGCAAAGGAAGGGAGCGATAAATAATGTTAATGCCAAAGAGAGTAAAGCGCCGTAAACAGTTCCGCGGTACTATGACCGGTAAGGCGCTTAGAGGTAATAAGATTACAAATGGTGAATACGGTATTGTTGCTCTTGAGCCGTGCTGGATCAAATCCAATCAGATCGAGGCAGCCCGTATCGCTATGACCCGTTACATCAAACGTGGTGGTAAAGTTTGGATCAAAATTTTCCCGGATAAACCCGTAACCAACAAGCCGGCTGAGACCCGTATGGGTTCCGGTAAAGGAACGCTGGAGTACTGGGTGGCAGTTGTTAAACCGGGCCGTGTTATGTTTGAGATTTCCGGAGTATCCGAAGAGATCGCAAAAGAGGCACTGCGTCTGGCTACCCACAAGTTACCCTGCAAATGTAAAGTCGTTTCTCGCGCAGACTTAGAAGGCGGTGATAACAGTGAAAATGAATAAATATGTTGAAGATTTAAAAGCAAAATCAGCTGCAGAACTGAACAATGAGTTAGTAGCTGCAAAGAAGGAACTTTTCAACCTGAGATTCCAGAATGCAACCAATCAGCTGGATAACACGGCAAGAATCAAAGAGGTTCGTAAGAATATTGCCCGTATTCAGACTGTTATCGCACAGAAGAACGCGTAAGCCTGGAAGCTGCAGTTTGAGAAAGGAGAACAATCGTGGAAAGAAATCTGAGAAAAACCCGTGTCGGTAAAGTGGTTAGCAATAAAATGGATAAGACCATCGTAGTTGCTGTAGAGAACCATGTAAAACATCCGCTCTACGGAAAGATCGTTAAGAAGACTTATAAATTAAAAGCGCACGATGAGAATAATGAGTGCGGAATCGGTGATACCGTAAAAGTTATGGAGACCAGACCGCTGTCTAAAGACAAGAGATGGAGACTGATCAGCATTATTGAGAAAGCCAGATAGGAGGATGCCGCAATGGTACAGCAGGAAACAAGACTGAAAGTTGCTGATAACACCGGTGCAAAAGAATTACTCTGCATCCGCGTTATGGGCGGCTCTACAAGAAGATATGCAAACATCGGCGATGTGATCGTTGCCAGCGTTAAAGATGCAACACCAGGCGGTGTTGTTAAAAAGGGCGATGTAGTGAAGGCTGTTGTAGTCCGCACTGTTAAAGGCGCTCGCCGTAAAGACGGCTCCTACATCAAATTCGATGAGAATGCCGCAGTTATTATCAAAGAGGATAAAAACCCGAGAGGAACCCGTATCTTTGGGCCGGTAGCTAGAGAGCTTCGTGAGAAACAGTTCATGAAGATCGTATCCCTTGCTCCGGAAGTATTATAGGAGGTATCGGAATATGTCTACAATGAAAATTAAAAAAGGCGACACCGTCAGAGTCATTGCCGGTACTGACAAAGGAAGCGAAGGCAAGGTTATCGCTGTTAATCACAAAAACAACACCGTCCTCGTAGAGGGTGTAAACATGATTACAAAACACACCAAACCGTCACCGGCTAACCAGCAGGGCGGAATCGTACATCAGGAAGGACCGATCGACGCTTCTAACGTTATGTTCGTAAGCGAAGGAAAAGTTTCCAGAATCGGTTTCAAGATGGACGGAGACAAGAAAGTCCGCGTTGCAAAAGCAACCGGTAAGGTTATCGACTAATATTTGAGGAAGGAGGTCTGGAGAAGTTGAGTAGACTCAGTGAGCAGTACAAAAATGAGATCGTAGACGCTATGATCAAAAAATTTGAATATAAAAACATTATGGAAGTGCCGAAGCTTGACAAAGTTGTTATCAACATGGGTGTCGGCGAGGCTAAAGAGAATGCTAAAGTGCTGGATTCTGCAGTAAAAGATCTGGAGACCATCACCGGTCAGAAAGTCGTTCTGACCAGAGCAAAGAATTCCGTAGCAAACTTCAAAATCCGTGAGGGTATGCCGATCGGATGCAAGGTTACTCTTCGTGGAGAGAAAATGTACGAGTTCGTGGATCGTCTGGTAAACCTGGCACTTCCGCGTGTACGTGACTTCCGTGGTGTAAACCCGAACGCTTTCGATGGCAGAGGAAACTATGCACTCGGAATCAAAGAACAGCTGATTTTCCCGGAAATTGAATATGATAAAGTGGACAAAGTAAGAGGTATGGATATCATCTTCGTTACCACCGCTAAGACAGACGAGGAGGCTCGTTATCTGTTAAGCTTATTCAATATGCCATTCGCTAAATAGGAGGGAATTTCATGGCTAAGACATCGATGAAAATCAAACAGCAGCGCAAACAGAAATTCTCCACCAGAGAATACAGCCGCTGCAGAATTTGCGGTCGTCCGCATGCTTACCTTAGAAAATATGGAATCTGCAGAATTTGCTTCCGTGAGCTGGCTTACGCAGGCCAGATCCCGGGCGTAAAGAAAGCAAGCTGGTAGAAAGGAGACGTCAAAATGACAACGAACGATCCAATCGCAGATATGCTCACTAGAATCCGCAATGCGAACACTGCAAAGCATGATACCGTAGATGTACCGGTATCCAAGATGAAACTTGCGATCGCTGACATCCTGGTAGATGAGGGATATGTTGAGAAATACGATCTGGTAGATAACGGAAACTTCAAAGATATCCGTATCACCTTAAAATATGGAAAAGATAAGAACGATAAAATTATCGCTGGCCTGAAGAGAATTTCCAAACCGGGTCTGCGTGTATACGCCAGCAGAGAAGAGCTGCCGAAAGTACTCGGTGGTCTCGGAATCGCTATCATCTCCACCAACAAAGGTGTGATGACTGACAAGAAAGCAAGAGAGCTGAATGTCGGCGGCGAAGTTCTTGCATTTGTTTGGTAGTAAATACATTACTATATAACTCACTGAAAACAGAAGGGACAAACATGTCCCTTCCGAAAATCTAAGTAAGGAGGATTTGAATTATGTCCCGTATCGGAAGATTACCGGTAGCGATCCCGGACGGAGTAACCGTGACCGTAGCCGAGGGAAACAAAGTGACCGTAAAAGGCCCGAAGGGAACTCTGGAAAGAGTACTTCCCGCAGAAATGACAATCAAAGTTGAGGATGGACACGTAGTAGTGACCAGACCGAACGATCTGAAGAAAATGAAATCTTTACACGGATTAACCAGAACTCTGATCTCCAACATGGTGACAGGTGTTCATACTGGTTATGAGAAAGTTCTTGAGGTAAACGGTGTTGGTTATCGTTGCTCCAAATCCGGAAAGAACCTGACTCTTCATCTTGGATACTCTCATCCGGTTGAGATGACCGATCCGGAAGGTCTTGAGGCTGTTGTAGATGGCAACAAGATCACCGTTAAGGGAATCGACAAGGAAAAAGTTGGCCAGTACGCTGCTGAGATTCGCGATAAGAGAAGACCTGAGCCGTATAAGGGCAAAGGTATCAAGTATGAGACCGAAGTTATCAGACGTAAAGTTGGTAAAACTGGTAAGAAATAAATAAGGAGAGTGTAAAGATGGTTAGTAAGAAATCAAGAAGCGAAGTTCGCGCTAAAAAGCATTACAGACTGCGTAACCACATCAGCGGCACCGCTGAGAGACCGCGTCTGGCAGTGTTCAGAAGTAATAATCATATGTATGCTCAGATTATCGACGACACCGTTGGAAACACTCTGGTATCTGCTTCTACCCTTCAGAAGGATGTAAAAGCTGAGCTTGAGAAAACCAACAACGTTGATGCAGCAGCATATCTTGGAAAAGTTATCGCAGAGAAAGCCCTTGAGAAAGGAATCAAAGAGGTTGTATTTGACCGTGGCGGATTCATTTATCAGGGTAAGATTGCAGCACTGGCTGAGGCAGCCCGTGAGGCAGGACTGGAATTTTAGAGGAGGAGGAGACATAACATGAGACATGAGATCATTGATGCAAGTCAGTTAGAACTGACTGATAAAGTCGTATCAATTAAGCGTGTTAGTAAGACCGTCAAAGGCGGACGTAGCATGCGTTTCACGGCTCTGGTAGTCGTTGGTGACGGAAACGGTCACGTAGGCGCCGGTCTTGGAAAAGCCACTGAAATTCCGGAAGCTATCCGTAAGGGCAGAGAAGATGCCGTTAAGAAGCTTGTAACCGTCGCACTGGATGACAATAAGAGTATTCCGCATGACAACTTTGGTAAGTTCGGAAGTGCTTCCGTACTGCTGAAGAAATCCCCGGAAGGTACCGGTATCATCGCAGGAGGTCCTGCACGTGCCGTTGTAGAGCTTGCTGGTATCAAGAATATCCGTACCAAATCTCTGGGATCAAACAATAAACAGAATGTTGTACTGGCTACTATCGAAGGTCTGGCTGGTCTGACCTCTCCGGAGGAGATCGCTAAGAAACGTGGTAAGTCTGTTGACGAGATCATGGCATAAGGAGGAGAATGAAAATGGCAGAGAAATTAAAGATCACATTAGTAAAATCTCCTATCGGCGCTATCCCGAAGCAGAAAGCTACGGTAGAAGCTCTTGGTCTTAAGAAAGTAAACAAGACTGTTGAGATGCCGGATAACGATGCAGTTCGTGGAATGATCTGGCATGTAAGACACTTAGTAAAAGTGGAAGAAATCTAATTATCAGACAGTAAGGAGGTGCCACAATGGACTTATCGAATTTACAGTACGCTGAAGGCTCCAGACAGAGCAATAACTTCAGAAGAGGCCGTGGACACGGTTCAGGAAACGGTAAGACAGCAGGTAAAGGTCATAAGGGTCAGAAAGCTCGTTCAGGAGCTCCGAGACCGGGCTTTGAAGGCGGTCAGATGCCTTTATACAGAAGACTTCCGAAGAGAGGCTTTACTAATCGCAATACAAAAGAGATCGTTGCAATTAACTTAAGCGCTCTGGAAAGATTCGAAAATGACAGTGTAGTTTCTGTTGAGACTCTTATTGCAGAGGGTGTTGTTAAAAACCCGAAAGACGGAGTTAAGATCCTTGGAAATGGAGAGTTAACCAAGAAACTCACTGTACAGGCAAACGCTTTTTCTGCAAGTGCAGCAGCTAAAATTGAGGCTCTTGGTGGAAAAGCAGAGGTGATCTAATGCTTAAAACGCTGCGGAATGCATTTAAAATTGAAGATATTCGCAAGAAACTGATCTTCACATTTTTAATGTTAATCGTTGTACGGTTTGGTTCCCAGCTTCCAATCCCAGGTGTAAACAGAACTTATTTCCAGGAATGGTTCGCAAGACAGACCGGTGACGCATTCAATTTTTTTGATGCGTTCACCGGCGGTTCTTTTACCAGCATGTCTTTATTTGCACTTGGTATTACACCGTACATCACATCTTCCATTATTGTACAGCTTCTGACCATCGCTATTCCGAAACTGGAAGAGATGCAGAAGGATGGAGAGGATGGAAGAAAGAAGATTCAGACCATTTCACGTTATTTGACGGTTGCACTGGCTCTCATCGAAGGTATTGCAATGACGATCGGATTTGGCGGAAGAGGATTGCTGGAATCCTTTAACGTACCGAATTGCATTGTTGTTGTGGCCGCTATGACAGCTGGAAGTGCATTCCTTATGTGGATTGGTGAAGAAATCACGGAATATGGTGTGGGCAACGGTATTTCCATCGTGCTCCTGATCAATATCGTGTCCAGAATCCCGGATGATTTTGTGACACTGTATGATCAGTTCATGAAAGGGAAGACAATCCTGAATGCAGTACTCGCTGCAGTCATTATCATTGCAGTTGTTCTTGTTACGGTTGTATTCGTTATCATCCTTCAGGATGGTGAAAGAAGAATTCCGGTACAGTATGCAAAGAAAATGCAGGGCCGCAAGATGGTAGGCGGACAGTCCACGAATATCCCGCTGAAGGTAAATACTGCAGGAGTTATCCCCGTTATCTTCGCTTCTTCCCTGATGAGTTTTCCGGGAGTCATTGCTTCTCTTCTGGGCAAAACAGGAGGAACAGGTATCGGTTCCAAGATTCTGGCTGGATTAAGCCAGTCAAGCTGGTGTGATCCCAGCAGACCGATCTATTCTATCGGTCTTGTGGTATATATTGTGCTGGTAGTATTCTTTGCATACTTCTACACATCCATTACCTTCAATCCGATCGAGATTTCCAATAATATGAAGCGCCAGGGTGGATTCATTCCAGGTATTCGTCCGGGTAAGCCGACTACGGAATATCTCAGCAAGATTTTAAATTACATTGTATTTATCGGTGCAGTAGGACTGATTATAGTATGTGTGATCCCGATCGTATTCAATGGTGTCTTTGGCGCTAATGTATCCTTCGGAGGCACGTCCATCATCATCATTGTAGGAGTTGTTCTGGAAACATTAAAACAGATCGAATCCCAGATGCTGGTACGTTACTATAAAGGTTTTCTGAACGATTAGTCGATACAGAAAAAAGCCTGTACGGAAGTGCCAGAATGGTAATTTTGTACAGGCTATTTTAAAATGCATAAACTGGTATAAATTGGAGACACTATTATGAAAATTATTATGTTAGGAGCTCCCGGAGCTGGAAAAGGAACACAGGCTAAAAAAATCGCTGAGAAGTGTGGTATTCCGCACATTTCCACAGGAGATATTTTCCGTGCAAATATTAAAAACGGAACTGAGCTTGGAAAGAAAGCGAAAACTTACATGGATCAGGGACTGCTTGTTCCGGACGAACTGGTATGCGATCTGGTAGTAGACAGAATTCAGCAGGATGACTGCAAAAAAGGTTACATTCTGGATGGATTTCCACGTACGATCCCGCAGGCAGAAAGTCTTGACAAGGCACTGCAGGCAATTGGTGAGAAAATGGACTATGCCATTGACGTTGAAGTTCCGGACGAGAATATCGTTAAGAGAATGGGCGGACGCCGTGCCTGTGTAGGCTGCGGAGCTACCTATCATCTGGTATATGCACCGACCAAAAAAGAGGGAATCTGTGATGTATGCGGCGGCGAGCTGATTCTTCGTGATGATGATAAGCCAGAGACCGTTCAGAAACGTCTTGGCGTATATCATGAGCAGACCCAGCCGCTGATTGATTATTATAAGAATCAGGGAATCTTAAGAGAAGTAGACGGCTCTGTCGATATGGAGGATGTCTTCAAGGAGATTCTGAACATTCTGGGAGTATAAGAAATGTCAGTTACGATTAAATCTGCAAGAGAAATTGAATTGATGCGGGAAGCCGGCCGCCTGCTGGAGATAGTCCATGATGAGATGGCAAAGATCATCAGACCGGGTATTTCCACAATGGAAATTAATGAGTGCGGAGACAAAACCATCCGTCGTCTTGGCTGCACCCCGAATTTCCTGAATTACGGCGGTTTTCCGGCCTCTATCTGTGTTTCAGTCAATGAAGAAGTTGTTCACGGCATTCCGCGCCGTGATCATATTCTGAAAGAAGGAGATATCGTAAGCCTGGATGCAGGACTCATCTACAAAGGATATCATTCCGACGCAGCGAGAACCCATGCGGTAGGCAAGGTAAGCCCGGAAGTTCAGAAACTGATGGATGTGACGAAACAAAGCTTTTTCGAAGGAATCAAACAGGCAAAAGCAGGAAATCATCTTTTTGATATTTCCGCAGCCATTGATGATTACGTAAGCGGATTCGGTTACGGAATTGTACAGGATCTGGTAGGTCATGGAATTGGAACCAATCTTCATGAAGATCCTCAGATTCCGAACTTCCGTCAGAAACGCCACGGTATCAAACTGGTGCCGGGTATGACACTGGCCATTGAGCCCATGATCAATATGGGAACCTGGAAAGTTAAATGGCTGGATGATGAATGGACCGTTATCTCAGAAGACCATTCTCCGTCCGCACATTATGAGAACACGGTTCTCATCACTGACGGCGAGCCGGAGATCCTGACTCTTCATCAGTAGATCCTCTTAAGGGAGAATGATCTATGGTAAAGATGGAAGCGGGAATGCTGGCCAGAAGCAAGGCTGGCCATGACCGAAACAGAATCTATGTCATAATCCGCGCAGATGCGGAATATGTATGGTTAGCAGACGGGGTTCACCGGACAGCGGAGAATCCGAAAAAGAAAAAACGCAGACATGTCCAGGTAATACACCGGACAATGGAGGAATAAAAATGTCTAAAGCAGATGCAATTGAAATCGAAGGAACTGTAATTGAGAAACTCCCCAACGCTACCTTCCAGGTAGAGCTGGAGAATGGACACAAAGTACTGGCACATATCAGTGGTAAGCTCCGGATGAACTTCATCCGTATCCTGCCGGGTGATAAAGTGACCATCGAGCTCTCCCCGTATGATCTGTCCAAGGGACGTATTATCTGGAGAGATAAATAGATTTTATAATGCGATAACGGCCTGCCATGGCGGCAGCATAATGCTCGTATGAAGTGTATCGCAGCAAAAATTCGAGACCTGTATGTCAGTGCTCAGACACGAGAAGGTGTCTGTCTCTGCCACACAGGTCTCTTTTTTTGTGCGCTCCAATTCATACAGCGTCAGTTATGCTGCCTTCCTGACAGACCATTTCACATGTTTGCTTGAGAAAAAACAGAATATCCGATTTGGAAATATGGAAATTGAGTTTGATAATATTAATAAAATAAAATTTGTAGAAGTGATAAAAAATAGACAGTAAAATATTGAAAAAGTGAGACTAAACTATACAAAATAGATAAAAATTGGAAAATAGATAAAGATCAAAAATCGAAATATGGTTAGATGGTTCTCTCAATGGGATTCATTTTGGAAATCTATATAATAAAGACATAAACAAAAACGGCAAACCTAAAAGGAGAGAAAACCATGAAAGAGAACAAATTAAGAAGCATTTTAACAAATGGGGAGACTTCTGTGGCAACCAGAATCTGGAGTACCTGGCCAGTGATTACGGAGGCAGCTGCTTCCACAGGTAACTTTGATTATATCGAGTTTGTGGCAGAATATGCTCCATTTGACATGCTGGCAATGGAAAATCTGGTAAGAGCATGCGAGTTGAATAATATCGCATCTATGATCAAAGTAGATTTTCAGAATCGTTTCTATGTGGCACAGAGAGCAATGGCTGCAGGATTCCAGGCAGTATTGTTCACCGATCACAAAACCGCAAAAGAAGTAGAAGAAACTCTTTACGCAGTAAGCCCTGATGCGCCGGAATATGGCGGACGTTTTGGATATCCCAATAACAGATGGCTTGGTTTTCAGCCATACAAGACCCAGATGGATTACGCGAAGATGGTAAGCAATACTGTGAAAGCATTCATGGTAGAAAAAGCAGAGACTCTTGCAAATCTGGAGGAGATTTGTTCCATACCGGGAGTGGAGATGGTACAGTTCGGACCGTCCGATTATTCTATGAGTCTTGGTTGGGATGCCAAAGATCATAAAGATGACATTCGTAAGGCGGAAGAGAAAATGATTCAGATTGCACAGGATCATAATGTAGCAGTTCGCTGTGAACTTGATACGATGGAACAGGCAGAATATTATAAGAGTCTCGGTGTAAAACATTTTTGCGTAGGTGACGAATTTAGAAATCAGATGGCATATTGGAGAGGCACTTGTGGAGATGTGAAAAAATTAGCAGAAACAATCAACAAATAGGGAGGAACGACATGATGAAAATCTTAACAACAGGAGCGATTCCGGAGTGTGCAACTGAAAAATATAAAAAAGAATTTGAAATGACAGTTCCAGATAAAGAGCTGACCTATGATGAGGTGAGCGCTATTATTGATCAGTATGATGCGTTGTTTGTCATGGGAAACCGTGCAGACAAAGCATTGATTGATAAAGGAAGCAATTTGAAAGCCATTGCAAATTTTGGTGTAGGATACGACAATATTGATTGGAAATATGCAACAGAAAAAGGAATTGCTGTAATTAACACACCTACTCAGGTAACAGATGCAACTGCAGAAATGACTGCGGTACTGATTTTCGATGTAATGAGAGGTGTTGCAAGATATGACAAACAGGTTCGTACTGGTAAATGGTATGCACCGCTGTTTCCAGATCATAATCAGGCTATCAGCGGAAGCACTCTTGGAATTCTTGGATTCGGACGAATCGGTAAGATGGTATGTAAAAAAGCACAGGGCATGGGCATGAATGTAATTTATTATGACAAATTCCGTGCCAGCGAAGACCTTGAAAAAGAGTACGGTGTAACATATATGGAATTTGATGAGGTTCTGAAAAATGCAGATTGCGTAACCCTTCATATGCCGTATATTCCGGAGAATCATCATATCATCAATATGGAAGCTTTAAAGAAAATGAAGAAAACGGCATATCTCGTAAATGCAGCAAGAGGACCGATTGTTGATGAAAAAGAGCTTTGCGAAGCACTGAAAATGGGTGTGATTAAAGGTGCTGCGCTGGATGTTTATGAACATGAGCCACATCCGTATGAAGGTTTGTATGAGCTGGAAAATGTGGTACTGACTCCACATGTGGCAAGTGGAACCATGAAGGCACGTCTGGGAATGGCGGAAGAAGCGTTAAGCGGTATTACAGGGGTATTAAAAGGAGAAAAACCGGTTAATGTGGTTAATAAAGATGTATTAAAGTAAGATACAAAAGGGAGGGGTAAAAATGGTTGGCATCAGTCAGTTCTTACTGATAATGTTGTTAGCGGTCGTGATTCTTGTTGTCTTGATTATTAAGTTTAATGTACATCCAGTCATGGCATTGTTCATCTCCGGAATGTTCACAGGCATTGGTTTTGGATATGCTGTGGATAAAACGATAAACCTGTTTGTAGAAGGATTCGGCAATACCCTTGGAAGTATTGGCTGTGTTATCATCTTTGGTTCTATTATCGCACAGGGTGTCCGAGATTCTAATTCGGTAAAATCCATGGTAAACTTCTTTATTTCTTTGTTCCGTGGAAAATGCTTGGAACTTTCTACTGCGCTGGCAGCTTATATTATGTCTATTCCGGTGTTTGGAGATATCACGCAGGTACTGGTAGCACCGATCGCATCTACGATTGCAAAAAGAGATAAAAAGTCTATGTCCACTATGGCCGGATTTACCATGCTGGGCTGCTCTCTGACACATGCAATTGTACCGCCGACACCGGGAATTCTGGCAGTGGCTGTAATGCTCTCCGCAGACCTGGGAATGGTCATTGTATGGGGTATTGTTATTTCTTTTATTGCCTTTATGCTGACCTGGTTTTTCTGCAAAGGAATTGTGGCAAAAGAATATATTCCACCGAGAGCAGATTATGTAGTGGGTGTGGAAGAAGTTGATAATACAGATTATCGTAATCTCTTGATTAAAGATGAAGCTCTTCCTCCGGTACTTGTGGCCGCAGCACCAATTTTGATTCCGGTTATCCTGATTGCCGCAGCCTCATTTGCTAATATGTATCTGGCAGAAGGTACATTCATGCATACATTTTGGAATACTATTGGTAATAAAAACATTGCATTGTTCATCGGTGTTGTGGTTACTTTTATCATTGGATTTGCAAGAAGTGGCTGTGTAAAAGAAAATTATGAGCATTATACAGGCAAAAAAGAAAATGATGTCTTCAAGATTATGGCCAATGGATGGGTCAGTGATGCACTGGAAGTAGCATTAATTCCGCTTCTTGTAACCGCTATGGGTGGCGGCTTCAGTACCGTCATCAAATCCTATGAAGGAATGTCCGTTCTTGGAGAAGCCATCTCCAGCATTGGATTCCCGAATTTCATGCTTCCATTCATGATTGGTGCATTGATGATGGTTGCAGTAGGTTCCAGAACCACGGCAGGTATGACCGCAGCAGCTATTTGTACACCGATGGTAGGAAGCCTTGGATTGAGTCCGGTTGCAGTAGCACTCCTGATCGGATGCGGAACCATGATGGGATCACATTTAAGTGATTCTGGTTTCTGGGTAGGAACCTCATTGTTTAATCTGAATACGAAACAGGGACTGAAGTATATTACGGTTCTTGGAAGTATTTGCGGAGTGATCTGCTTGGTAGTGGCAGGAGTTTTTGTAACAGTTGGATTAATCTAAAGAATAAAAACTGACATACAATTCCCCTATAGGAGCAAAATATTCGATGAGGATATTTTGCTCCTTACTTATATATATAGAAAGTATATGATAAAATAGAGAAAACAAGAATCAGGAGAAGAGAACCCGTGGAAATTAAAAAAGAAACCCGGTTAATATCCATGAAGGATTATGATATTTTTAAAAAGGGATTTGGACACCAAATTTATATAGAAGGTGATAATCCGGCAGCGGAAATCCATCATCATGATTATTATGAACTTGTATTTTTTCTGGGTGATGAACCGATAGAGTATTATTATGAAGGAAAATATTATACACTGAGAAAGGGAGATATTGCTCTTTGCGGAATGTTTCAGAATCACAGATTTGGAGGACAGGAAGAAGCCAGTTTTAAAAGGATCAGCCTTGGTGTAACATCGGATATGCTGATTAAATGTTCTCACGAAGATTCAAATCTATTTCAGGTGTTTAATCCCAAACAGCCGTATTTTCCAGTCCTGAGTATGAATTTTGAAGATGAAGTTAAATATATGGGGTTACTTAAGGAATATCTTCAGTATAGCGGACTTCCCAATCAACATGTCATGCAGCGAGCATGGATCCATGTGATCATTGCAAGTCTGTATAAAGATTATTGTATTGATATTCCGGAGGATACGGCAAATTACGGACATCTGAAACTGGTATCCAAAATACTGGAGTATGTAGATAAGAATATTTCCCGATGGATTACAGTGGAAGAGATTGCGGAAGTCATGAATTACAGTGCCGGATATACATCTAAAGTATTTAAACTAATTACAGGAGAATCACTGAACCAATATATGCTGAAAAAAAGAATTGAACACGCAGAGTACCTGATCTGCAATGGGGAAACTATCGTGGAGGCATCAGAACGAACAGGATTTGACAATTACAGTTACTTCTATAAGGCATTTAAAAAAATAAAAGGCACCTCTCCGAAAGAGTATCAGGAGAAGATGAAGAAAAAACAAGAATAAAAGAAAAAACACTTGCAAATTGAAATAACCTGTGCTACTATACTCTAGTATGATTTTCACGGGATCATTGCGCCTGTTTTTTGTGCGCATTTCAGTGGTTTTTGTGAAGATCGGAAACAAGAAATGCCTTGTTTTCTTTAAATTTCCGCTTCAAAACCCAGTGGTGGGAAGACAAAAGAAAACGCAAGATGTGAAAGGAGGATTTTTACGATGAAAGTAAGATCATCTGTAAAACCCATTTGCGAGAAATGCAAAATCATCAAAAGAAAAGGTAGTATCAGAGTAATTTGCGAGAATCCGAAGCACAAACAGCGTCAGGGCTAATTCGCGAACTGTGATTCTTGTGGAAAATTATTTTTGTGCGGCTGCACGAGATGCCTTTAAACAGCAGGTATCTTCGTGATTACAAAATAGATTTGACCAGGATTATTCACAATGATATTGCTTAAAACGGAGAAATGCGGATGCAGAGTATCTGAAAGGTCGGGTATTTATCCGGCTGGATGCGCCAAAAGAGCGTGTCTCATTTAGGAAAGTGTCAACGGGCACCTATTAAAAAACGCCCGGAACCCAATTTTTTATTAGGAGGAATAATCACAATGGCTCGTATTGCTGGTGTAGATTTACCGAGAGAAAAACGTGTTGAGATCGGTCTGACTTACATCTTCGGAATCGGAAGAGTAAGCTCCAATCGTATTCTTGCACAGGCTGGGGTTAACCCGGATACCCGTGTCAGAGATCTGACTGACGATGAGGTTAAAAGAATCAGTGCTGTTATCGACGAGACTCAGACCGTCGAGGGTGATCTGAAGAGACAGATCGCTATGGATATCAAGAGACTTCAGGAGATCGGATGCTATAGAGGTGTTCGTCATCGTAGAAGCCTTCCGGTTCGTGGTCAGAAAACTAAGACCAATGCAAGAACCAGAAAAGGTCCGAAGAAGACTGTTGCTAATAAGAAGAAATAAGTAGTACCCTGTTAATCGATAGAATGTATTTAAGAAAGTAGGTTAGTTTAGAAATGGCTAAAGTTACGAAAAAAGTGACAAAAAAGCGTATCAAGAAAAACGTTGAACGCGGACAGGCACATATCCAGTCATCTTTTAATAACACAATCGTTACCCTGACAGATGCAGAAGGTAACGCACTGAGCTGGGCAAGTGCCGGTGGTCTTGGTTTTAGAGGTTCAAGGAAATCTACTCCTTACGCTGCTCAGACGGCTGCTGAGACTGCTACCAAAGCAGCTCTTATTCACGGTCTGAAGACTGTAGATGTATTTGTAAAAGGACCTGGTTCAGGAAGAGAAGCTGCAATCCGTGCACTTCAGGCTTGTGGACTTGAGGTTGTCAGCATCACAGACGTTACTCCGGTACCGCACAACGGATGCCGGCCGCCGAAACGCAGAAGAGTTTAATAGGAGGGTATGAAAGATGGCAGTAAATAGAACACCTGTCCTTAAAAGATGCCGGTCCCTTGATCTGGACCCGATCTATTTAGGAATTGATAAAAAATCTAACAGACATTCTCAGAGAGGCAATAAGAAGATTTCCGAGTACGGACTTCAGCTGAGAGAGAAACAGAAAGCAAAATTCATCTACGGTGTACTTGAGAAACCTTTCCGTAATTACTACAAAAAGGCTGATCGTATGAAAGGTATGACCGGTGAGAACCTGATGGTTATGCTTGAGACCAGACTGGATAACGTAATCTTCCGTCTTGGATTTGCAAGAACCCGTCAGGAGGCAAGACAGATCGTTGACCACAAACACGTTCTTGTAAACGGAAAACAGGTTAACATCCCGTCTTATCTTGTAAAAGCTGGTGACACTGTAGAGATCAAAGAGTCCTGCAAAGGATCTGATCGTTACAAAGCTGTACTTGAGACCACCGCTGGAAGACTTGTTCCGGAGTGGCTTGAGTCCGATCAGGAGAACCTGAAAGGTGTAGTTAAAGAGCTCCCGACCAGAGACATGATCGATGTCCCGGTAAACGAGATGCTTATCGTCGAGCTGTATTCCAAGTAATTTGTCGCCTAACACAGAACAGGAGGGGCTTTTCGTGGTGGTATTTAATAAACCCAAGATTGAAATAGCAGATATTTCAGAAGATAAAAAATATGGTAAGTTCGTTGTTGAACCATTGGAAAGAGGCTATGGTACGACCCTCGGCAACTCCCTGAGAAGAATTATGCTGTCCTCCCTGCCGGGCACTGCAGTAAGCCAGGTAAAGATTGACGGCGTACTTCATGAATTCAGCTCTATCCCGGGCGTTAAAGAAGATGTGACTGAGATCATCATGAACATCAAGAGCCTTTCCATCAAGAATAACAGCGATTCAGAGGAAGCAAAGGTCGCTTACATTGATTTTGAAGGTGAAGGTGTAGTCACTGCTGGAGATATCCAGTGTGATCCGGATATTGAGATCCTCAATCCGGACCTGGTGATCGCTCACTTAAACGGCGGCGCAGACAGCAAGCTTTATATGGAGCTGACCATTACCAAGGGAAGAGGTTATGTAAGCGCAGACAAGAATAAGAATGACGAGCTTCCGATTGGTGTGATTGCAGTGGATTCCATCTACACACCGGTGGAGCGTGTAAATCTTACAGTACAGAATACTCGTGTCGGACAGGTTACCGACTATGATAAACTGACTCTGGACGTGTACACCAATGGTACACTGGCTCCGGACGAGGCTGTCAGCCTTGCAGCAAAGGTTCTGAGCGAGCATTTAAGCTTGTTCATTGATCTTTCTGAAAATGCAAAACAGGCAGAGATCATGGTTGAGACTGAGAGCGATGAGAAAGAAAAAGTTCTTGAGATGAACATCGATGAGCTGGAGCTTTCCGTACGTTCTTACAATTGTCTGAAGAGAGCAGGAATCAATACTGTAGAAGAGCTTTGCAACCGCACTTCTGAGGATATGATGAAGGTTCGTAACCTTGGTCGTAAATCTCTGGAAGAGGTACTTGCAAAACTGAAAGAACTTGGTCTGGAGTTAAACCAGAGCGAGGAGTAAGGAATGATAACTGCCCGCATTAGTAAGTCCGATGAGCGTAATGCGGGTAGATGTATGTAAGTTGAAGCCAGACCCCTGGACAGTAAGTCCGATGAAGCGTGTGCAGGGGCGCAACCAAATGGAGGAAAATAAAAATGGCAAAATATAGAAAACTCAGCAGAACTGCTGCACAGAGAAAAGCATTACTCAGAGGTCAGGTAACTGCACTGCTGGCTAATGGCAAAATCGTTACTACTGAGGCTAAGGCTAAAGAGATCCGCAAGATCGCTGAAGGTCTGATCGCTCTTGGCGTAAAAGAGAAAGATAATTTCGAGACTGTAAAAGTTACCGCTAAAGTTGCTCGTAAAGACAAAGATGGTAAGAGAGTCAAAGAAGTTGTTGATGGAAAGAAAGTAACTGTTTATGATGAAGTTGAGAAAGAGATCAAAAAAGATCTTCCGTCCAGACTTCATGCAAGAAGACAGATGCTGAAAGTTCTCTACACCGTTAAAACTCCGGTAGAGGGAAGCAAAAAGACCAAAGAAGTAGATATGGTTGCTAAGATCTTCGATGAGATCGCACCGAAATACGCTGGAAGAAACGGCGGATATACCCGTATCGTTAAAATCGGCCAGAGAAAAGGTGACGCAGCTATGGAAGTTCTTCTGGAGCTCGTTTAATTTAAGTTTAAACCTTTTGAACCGCAGGAACAAATTCCTGCGGTTTTTTTATGATACAGGAATTGCCATCTAAGTAGAAATCTTCTATAATGGATACAAACAGGGAAAGGCAGGTATCTCATATGGATATTCTTTGGAGCGATCGGAAAAGATGGACATTTTTTGGACTTCCGTGGACATTTACAAAATACATTTGTACGTCGGAAAAATTTATTGTAGAATCCGGAGTTTTTTCTAAAAAAGAGGAGGAGATCCGGCTGTACCGTATTATGGATCTGACACTGGAGCGGTCTTTCGTACAGAGACTGTTTGGACTGGGAACCATTACCTGCGATACGGTAGATAAATCTACCCCAAAACTGTGCATTAAAAATGTAAAGGACTCCAGACGGGTCAAAGAACTGATTTCAGAGGCGGTAGAAAAAGAACGTGTGAAAAAACGTGTATCTTCCCGCGAATATATGACAGTGGATGATGATTGTGATTGCGACTGTGACTGTGATCACGATCATGAGGAGGATTAATCAAAATGATAAACGAGACCATGTATGGCCTTGGAAGTAAGAGCTCCGTTATTCGTGAGCTCTTTGCTTATGGCCTGGAGAGAAAAAAAGTTGTAGGAGAGGACAAGGTATATGATTTCAGTCTGGGAAATCCCAGCATTCCGGCACCCCATGAGGTAAAAGATGCATTACTGAAGCTTCTGGAAGAACCAGCAGAGGTGCTGCACAGCTATTCTCCGGCATCCGGTGATCCAAAAGCAAAGCAGATGCTGGCAGAATCTGTAAACCGCAGATTTGAAACCCATTTCAGCGGGGATAATTTCTATATGACAGTGGGTGCTGCGGCCTCTCTCAATATCAGCATTCATGCCATCACCAATCCAGGGGATGAGTTTATCACCTTTGCACCGTTCTTCCCGGAATACACGGTTTGGGTGGAAAATGCAGGGGCAAAGCTGTTCATTACTCCGGCTGATACAGAGAGTTTTCAGATAGATTTTGAAGCTTTTGAGAAACTTTTGAGCCCGAAGACGAAGGGCATTATTATTAATTCTCCGAATAATCCAAGCGGCGTCGTTTATTCGGAGGATACGATTATCAAATTGTCTAAAGTGCTTTGTAAGAAAGAAAAAGAGTATGGACATACTATTTATCTGATTGCCGATGAACCTTATCGTGAGATTGTGTATGATGGACTGAATGTACCATATATTCCGAAATATTATAATGACACATTTGTATGTTATTCTTACAGCAAATCCCTGTCTTTACCGGGTGAGCGCATTGGTTATATCATCGTGCCGGATGAGATGGCAGATTCCAAACGTGTGATGGCTGCAGTAAATGGTGCAGGACGTGCGCTGGGCTTTGTATGTGCGCCGGTGTTGTTCCAGAAAGCGGTTGCCATGTGTGCGGATGTACCAAGTGATATTGAGGCTTATGCTCGAAATAAAGATCTTCTTTACAATGGTTTGACAAGGCTCGGCTATGACTGCGTACGGCCTCAGGGAGCATTCTATCTTTTTGTGAAATCTCCGGAGAAGAGCGGAGATGCAGGAGAGTTCTCTGAGCGTGCAAAGAAGCATGATGTACTGGTAGTTCCCAGTGACAGCTTCGGATGCCCCGGGTATGTAAGAATCTCTTACTGTGTGGCAGAGAAGACAATTCTGGATTCCCTGCCGGTATTTAAGGCGATTATGGAAGAACTGAAGGCAGAAAATTAGAGAATGATGGATGATACAGAAAAAAACCGGATTTGGCAGAAAATAACGGAATATGCAGAAGCTTCCGCATCAGAATTGTCAGAACTTCGGCGAGACTTTCATCGGCATCCGGAACCGGGCTGGATGGAATTTCGGACATCTGGCAGAATTGCGGATTTATTACATCTATATGGCTGCGATGAGGTGCTGACGGATCAACAGGTATGTAAAGCAGAAGCGCGTATGGGGGTACCGGAAGGCGGTGGCATGACAGGTGTGATCGGTATGCTGCATTGTGGAATGGGTCCCACGGTAGCGTTGCGATTTGACATAGATGCACTTCCTGTAAGGGAGTGTGAAGAACTGGATCATTTTCCTGCTCAGGAGGGCTTTCGATCTGAGCACGCGGGGTATATGCATGCCTGCGGACATGATGGGCATATCACCGTAGGTTTAGGTACTGCGAAACTATTGTGTCAGATGAGAGAACAGCTTCACGGAACGATAAAGTTTATTTTCCAGCCAGCAGAGGAAGGTGTTCGAGGAGCCCGGGCAATTGTGGAGAATGGTCACCTGGAGGATGTCGACTTTCTACTTGCCGCTCATATGTATGGAGGGTCTGAGCAGCATCCGTGTGGTATCTGTATAACAGCGGGTCATGGACTGGCTACCACAAAGCTGGATGTGGATTTTCATGGGAAAGCATCCCATGCGGCGGCAGCGCCAGAACAGGGAAATAATGCATTGCTGGCAGCAGCGACTGCAGTATTGAATTTACAGGCCATTCCACGACATGGGAAGGCGGATACGAGAATCAATGTAGGAAAGCTGGTTGCGGGAAGCGGGCGAAATATTATCTGTGATGCTGCTCACATGGAATTGGAAGTAAGGGGAAAGACGTCGGAAGCCAATCAGTATATGCAGACCTATGCAGAGCGAATTGTCAAGTGTGCAGCGGAAATGCATGGTTGTACGGTAGAGACACATCTCATGGGTACAGCACTGAGCAGCAGTAATTCACCGGAGCTGAACGAACGATTGGAACAGGTATGTGCTGAGCAGCTGAAGATTCCGGTATGGCGCGACCCGGAAGCCTTCTCTAATGTGAGTGAAGATTTTTCCTGTATGTCGGAAGCGGTGAGATCCCATGGCGGACAGGCTTGTTATTTCCTGAATGTGAGCAGATGCTCAGCACCTCTTCACAATGACCGGTTTGATTTTCAGGAAGAAGCACTGGTAAATGGCGTGAAAGCGTTCTGCGGCGTGACAGCAGAACTGCTGAAAGCTTAATAGAACATAAAAAAGGCGGTTTCCCCGATAAGAGGAAATCGCCTTTTTGAAAACATGATTATTTTGTCTCCGGTTCCGGATAATCCACGCCAAATGTCTCCACGGTGACAGTTTTCATCACCTGAGGAACAATCGGACGATCACGGAAATCTGTATCGCATTCTGCGATCTTATTTACCACATCCATGCCCTCGGTTACCTTACCGAAAGCAGCGTATGCGCCGTCCAGATGAGGAGCATCTTTGTGCATGATGAAGAACTGGCTTCCTGCACTGTCCGGATGCATGGCTCTTGCCATGGAAAGGACGCCTGCGCTGTGTTTCAG
This sequence comes from Clostridiaceae bacterium Marseille-Q4143, assembly GCA_018228645.1. GTDB lineage: Bacteria > Bacillota > Clostridia > Lachnospirales > Lachnospiraceae > Hominiventricola > Hominiventricola filiformis. The sequence continues at coordinate 641,634 of CP073693.1, read as the reverse complement.
ATCATTTTTAAAACGGTTCTGGTTGAACTCTCCTTTAATGGAGTATCCAGGACCACCCATGCCGGTTCCGTCCGGGCATCCGCCCTGGATCATGAAGCCTTCGATGACGCGATGGAAAATCAGACCGTTGTAGAAGCCTTTGTTTACCAGGCTGATAAAGTTATTCACGGTGTTCGGAGCGATCTCCGGATAAAGTTCTGCTTTGATGATATCACCATTTTCCATTTCGATGGTAATAACAGGATTCTGTGCCATATGAAAAATCTCCTTTAAAATAAATAGTCTCCGGCGGATTGAAAATCCTCACGGGTTCATTTAGTATTATTGTAACGGATTTTGAGCGGAAGGTAAAGGACAGATATGAAGGAAAATGAGAGCGACTGGGAACTGGACCCGGAATTTGAAAAAAGAGATGCACTTCGAAAAGCGGGAATTCCGGTGGAGATCGCAAGAACTGACCAGCTGCTGATCAGAGAAACCATTGATTCGGATATTTCGGAATTATATCGGATCGGGACAGATCAGGCTGTGAGAAAATATATTGCGCCCATGCAGCCGACACTGGAAGAGGAAATAGTCTATACAAAAGCTTATGTAAGGCATATGTATGCCTTTTATGACTTTGGCCTGTGGACGGTGCTGGAAAAGGATGCTTACGGACAGGAACGTGTCATTGGCCGGGTAGGACTCTTCCTATCAGAACGGCTGGCCGGGCAGATTGAGATGGGATATATGATCGCCCCCGAATGCCAGGGAAATGGATATGGAAAAGAAGTAGCGGAGACGGTGCTGCGCTATGCATTTAACGTGCTGGATCTGGAGGAAGTGCATCTCTTTGCGGAGAAAGAAAACAAAGCTTCTGTGAAACTGGCAGAAACCCTGCTTATCAAAGTCCCTGGCGGACAAAAGGAAAAGTGGCAGGATCTTGCGCATTTTTGGTGGGAGAATCAGAATTTTTCTTGAATTTTCAAGGTTTCTTGATATAATGTAATGAGCGCAAAAGAAGAATTTTATTGGGAGGCAGTATGATCAGGGCAGAGAACGTAACATTTGATTATGAGAGTATGGACGAAGAGGGCAACGTAGAGTCCAGAAAACGTGCGGTAAACCATGTGAATCTGGAAATACAGTCCGGGCAGTTCATCGCGGTACTGGGCCATAACGGTTCCGGTAAATCCACGTTTGCGAAGCATATCAATGCCCTGCTGACCCCGACAGAGGGAACGCTCTGGGTAGAAGGAATGAATACCAGGGATGAGAGTGAACTTTGGAACATTCGGCAGAATGCGGGAATGGTATTTCAGAATCCGGATAACCAGATTATAGGAACAATCGTAGAAGAAGACGTGGGATTTGGCCCGGAGAATCTGGGCGTGCCTACCGATGAGATCTGGCAGCGGGTGGAAGAAAGCTTAAAAGCAGTTGGTATGTATAAATACCGAAAACATTCTCCTAATAAACTGTCTGGTGGACAGAAGCAGCGTGTGGCAATTGCAGGCGTCATGGCCATGCATCCTCGCTGTATCGTGTTGGATGAGCCGACCGCTATGCTGGACCCCCACGGCAGAAAGAGTGTCATAGAGACCGTCAAAAAGTTAAATAAGGAAGAAGGCATCACGGTTATACTCATTACCCACTATATGGAAGAGGTCATTGAGGCAGACCATGTCTTTGTCATGGATGACGGAAATCTTGTCATGGATGGAACTCCAAGAGAAGTATTCTCACAGGTGGAGAAGCTGAAAGAGCTTCGTCTGGATGTACCGCAGGCAACCTTGCTTGCATATGAATTGCAGAAGAAAGGATTCCCTCTGCGCGATGGCATTCTGAGTAATGAGGAACTGGTGGAAGAATTATGTCAATTAAAATTAAAAATGTAAATTATACCTATTCCGAGGGAACTGCATATGAGATGCATGCGCTCAAAAATATCAATCTGGAAATTCCGGATGGGCAGTTTGTGGGTCTCATTGGCCACACCGGTTCTGGAAAATCCACGTTGACACAACATTTGAATGGATTGACAAAGGCGACCAGCGGAAAGATTTATTTTAATGGAAAAGATATCTATGGAGAGAATTTTTCCATGAAGGAACTGCGCAGCAAAGTCGGACTGGTGTTCCAGTACCCGGAGCATCAGCTCTTTGAGATCGATGTACTGACGGATGTGTGCTTTGGTCCGAAGAATTTGGGGTGCAGTAAAGAAGAGGCTGAGGAACGGGCGAAGAAAGCCCTCCGTATGGTTGGCATGGGAGAAGAATATGATAAATGTTCTCCTTTTGAGCTGTCCGGCGGTCAGAAGCGTCGTGTGGCCATTGCCGGTGTACTGGCTATGGATCCGGAAGTGTTGATTCTGGACGAGCCGACGGCAGGACTTGACCCAAGAGGCCGGGATGAAATTCTGGATCAGATCAGTTATCTTCAGAAAGAGAGAGGAATCACGGTAATTCTGGTCTCCCATAGTATGGAAGATGTGGCCAGATATGTGGATCGCCTGATTGTTATGAACCAGGGAGAGGTACGTTTTGACGGGACACCCAAGGAAGTGTTTCGTCATTATAAAGAATTGGAGGAGATCGGACTTGCGGCGCCGCAGGTAACGTATCTCATGCAGGAGTTGAAGGAAAAAGGTGCGTCTGTGGATACGGAGGCAACCACAGTAGAGGAAGCTGCGGAGACCATTGAAAAATGGCTGCGACAGAGGTGAAAATAATATGATTCGAGATATAACATTAGGACAGTACTATCCGGCAAAATCCGTGATCCATCAGCTGGATCCACGGGTGAAGCTGGTAGCAACCATGCTGTATGTCATTTCCCTTTTTGTGGCGAAGGGAATTTTAGGATACGTAATTGCTACGATTTTTCTGGCCATTGTGATCAAAACATCCAAAGTGCCATTTAAATTTATTACAAAGGGTCTGAAAGCCATTGTTATGTTGCTGATGATTACAGTGGTATTTAACCTGTTTCTGATTGATGGAGACGTGGTTCTCTGGCATTTCGGATTTTTGAAAATTACGGATAAAGGTCTGAAAACGGCCATTTTCATGGCAATTCGTCTGATTTACCTGATCATCGGTTCTTCGATTATGACGTTGACGACTACGCCGAATGATCTGACAGACGGTCTGGAAAAATTACTGGGGCCGCTGAAAAAGGTGCATGTACCGGTGCATGAAGTGTCTATGATGATGTCCATCGCACTTCGTTTTATTCCGATTTTACTGGAAGAGACGGATAAAATTATGAAAGCGCAGATCGCCAGAGGAGCAGATTTTGAATCCGGTGGTCTGATTCAGAAAGCAAAGGCTATGATTCCTCTGCTTGTGCCGCTGTTTATCTCTGCGTTCCGTCGGGCAAATGATCTTGCCATGGCCATGGAAGCGCGCTGCTACCACGGAGGGGATGGGCGTACCAAGATGAAACCACTGCATTATGAGAGCTGTGACAGGATGGCTTATGTGGCAGTCTGGGCATACATGGCAGCCATGGTGGTATTTGGAAGACTGATCTATCACTATATTTCGTTTATATAGGAAAGGAATCCGTATGAAACGTGTGAAACTGGTGGTGGCCTATGACGGCACCAATTACCGGGGATGGCAGGTACAGAATAATGGAGAAACAATTGAATCCATGCTGAACCGTGCCATCAGCAGTCTGACAGGGGAAGAAATCCATGTAATGGGTTCCAGCCGGACAGATTCCGGTGTGCATGCCATGGGAAATGTGGCAGTGTTTGATACAGAAGCCAGGATGGCAGCAGATAAATTTTCTTATGCGTTGAATCAACGTCTTCCGGAGGATATCCGGATTCAGAATTCCTGTGAAGTGCCTCTGGATTTTCATCCAAGATACCAAAAAACAGTGAAAACTTATGAATACCATATTCTGAACAGGGAGTTCCCGCTTCCTGCCTATCGATTGAATGCACATTTTACGTATCGGCCGCTGGATATTGCACGGATGCAGGAGGCGGCGCGTTATCTGGAAGGAGAGCATGATTTTCAGAGTTTTTGTGCAGCAGGCGCCCAGGTGAAGACTACGGTTCGAACTATCTATGAATTAACTGTGGAAAAAGAGGGCGATCTGATTGTGATTCGAATTACGGGAAATGGATTTCTCTACAATATGGTTCGAATTATTGCAGGAACACTAATGAAAGTCGGTATGGGCGAATGGGAGCCGGAGCGGATGACTGAAATTCTGGAAGGCCGTGACCGGAAGCTGGCAGGACCGACGGCGCCGGCCAAAGGTCTGACGCTTATGGAGATACATTTTAAGGGAGAAAAAGAATAATGGAAGAAAATAAGATGGGCGTCATGCCCATAGGAAAGCTGATTGTTACGATGTCCTTGCCCATTATGATATCCATGCTGGTGCAGGCATTATATAATGTGGTGGACAGTGTTTTTGTGGCACGGATTGATGAATATGCCCTGACTGCAGTGTCCATGGCATTTCCAATTCAAAATCTGATGATTGCAGTCAGTGTAGGAACGGCAGTGGGTGTCAATGCACTGCTGGCTCGTTATCTTGGGGCGAAAGATTATGAAAAGGTAAATAAGATTGCAGAAAATGCTGTTTTTCTGGCAATCATGAGTTACCTGGTATTTTTATTGGTAGGACTGTTCCTGGCAGAGCCGTTTTACAGAAGCCAGACAGATATCGAAGAAATCGTGCAGTACGGCCGACAGTATATTTCCATCTGCTGTTGTCTGTCTTTTGGTGTCTTTATCCAGATTATGTTTGAACGTCTGCTTCAGGCAACAGGAAAGACGGTGTATACCATGTGTACGCAGGGCGTAGGAGCGCTTACCAATATTATTCTGGACCCGATCCTCATTTTTGGTATGTTTGGTCTGCCGCGTATGGGAGTGGCCGGAGCCGCCGCAGCAACAGTTGCAGGACAGATGGTGGCAGCAGTGCTGGCTGTGAGTTTGAATCATTTGAAAAATAAAGAAGTACGGATTCAGATGAAAGGTTTCCGTCCGAATCCGGAGATCATTGGACAGATCTATGAGATCGGGCTGCCGGCTATCGTCATGCAGGCAATTGGCTCAGCCATGAATTATGGTATGAACCGGATTCTCATTGCGTTTTCGTCTACAGCAACAGCAGTCTTCGGCGTGTACTTCAAACTGCAGAGTTTTGTCTTTATGCCGGTATTCGGACTGAACAACGGAGTCACTCCAATTATTGCTTATAATTACGGTGCACAGAACAGAGAACGTGTGGTAAGTGCCATTCGTCATGTTGTGACTTATGCAGTAGTTGTCATGCTGCTTGGACTGGCTGCCTTTCAGTTGTTACCGAGACAGCTTCTGCTCATGTTTGATGCATCCGAGACGATGCTGGCTCTTGGTATTCCGGCCCTTCGGATTATCAGCCTGAGTTTTGTGCTGGCAAGCTTCGGTGTAGCAGCAAGTGGTGCATTTCAGGCACTTGGCAAATCTATCTACAGTATGTATGTATCTGTGGCAAGACAGCTGGTAGTATTGCTTCCGGCAGCATTCCTTCTGGCACAGACTGGAAGAGTGGAACTGGTGTGGTGGGCATTCCCCATCGCAGAACTTGTTTCCTTTGCAATGTCCGTAATTTTCATGGTGCATATTAACCGGAAAATCATCTCTAAAATTGGCAAAAAAAGCTGAAAAAACGGTTGACACAAGTCACGGTCTATCATATAATAATTAACTGTGACAACGCGAGAAAATATCTGATCCAATGCCCCGGTAAGATGTTTTTACGTATAAAAGCTACAAAACTTTGAATTTTAACAGGAGGTACACCTATGAACAGTTTCATGGCTAATCCAGCAAAAGTGGAAAGAAAATGGTACGTAGTTGACGCTACCGGATATACATTAGGCCGTCTGGCTTCTGAAGTAGCAAAAGTGCTGAGAGGAAAGAACAAACCGATCTTTACTCCGCATATCGATACTGGTGATTATGTAATCATCGTAAACGCAGAGAAAATCAAAGTGACCGGCAAAAAGCTGGATCAGAAGATTTACTATCATCATTCAGACTATGTAGGTGGTATGAAAGAGACCACTCTGAGAGAAATGCTTGCAAAGAAACCGGAGAAGGTTGTTGAGCTCGCAGTTAAAGGAATGCTTCCGAAAGGACCGCTCGGAAGAGAGATGTTCACCAAACTTCATGTTTATGCTGGTGCAGAGCATCCGCATACCGCTCAGAAACCGGAAGTTCTGACATTTTAATCAGGTAGGAAGAAGGAGGTAAATTATCATGGCTAAGACAAAATTCTATGGAACCGGAAGAAGAAAGAAATCCATCGCCAGAGTTTATCTGGTACCGGGAACCGGCAACATTACTGTAAATAAAAGAAGCATCGATGAGTATTTCGGACTGGAGACTCTGAAAGTTATCGTTCGTCAGCCGCTGGCAGCTACTGAGAACACCGAGAAATTCGACGTTCTGGTAAATGTTCGTGGTGGTGGTTACACCGGACAGGCAGGTGCTGTAAGACACGGTATCGCTCGTGCACTTGTACAGGCTGATCCGGAGTACAGACCGATCCTGAAAAAAGCAGGATTCCTGACTCGTGACCCGAGAATGAAAGAGCGTAAAAAATACGGTCTCAAAGCAGCTCGTCGCGCTCCGCAGTTCAGCAAGCGATAATCGACTGCTCAGACTATATCAAAATGGTTCAAAAAGCCCGGAAAATCAAGGTTTTCCGGGCTTTTGCTATATCTAAACGGGCTGATATGGTTTGACCAAATTTGGCAAAACGAGAGCCGATTTCACCCAAGTTTTAGTGGTTAAATATAGGACAACCGGCAAAAATGGGGTCAAAAAACGGCCTTAGTGGTTAAAAAATAGGACAACCAGAGAGCAATTTCGGGGGTATTTTTGAGGGTGATTTGGCACTCTCAGACACCGGATTTTTCGCTGGAGGGTTTGGCATAATCTGACCAAATCTGAACAATTAAATACGATTCTAATGCAGGCACTCAGTAACAAATAACTGGGTGCTTTTTTTGTTTCAGAGATTCCGGCATTAGAAAGGGCCGTCACTTTATGATTTTGAAGTGGCGGCTTTTTCTATTTCCAGAAGCAACAGCAATAATTAGAAATGAGGTGAAATCAATGAACACGCAAATCATCGCCATTGCCAACCAGAAAGGCGGCGTTGGCAAGACAACGACCTGTGCCAACTTGGGAATCGGGCTGGCGCAGGCCGGAAAGAAAGTCCTGCTGATCGACGGAGACCCGCAAGGCAGCCTGACGATCAGCTTGGGCAATCCGCAACCAGACAAGCTGCCATTTACACTGTCGGATGCAATGGGCAAAATTCTGATGGATCAGCCTATACGCCCCGGAGAAGGTATTCTGCATCATGTAGAAGGCGTTGACCTGATGCCTGCGGATATTCAGCTTTCCGGTATGGAGGTTTCTTTGGTAAACGCCATGAGTCGTGAAACGATTTTACGGCAATATCTGGACACACTGAAGGGACAATATTCCCATATCCTGATTGACTGTCAGCCCTCGTTGGGGATGCTTACGGTCAATGCGCTGGCGGCTGCGAACAGGATCATAATTCCCGTTCAGGCAGAGTATCTGCCCGCCAAAGGGCTGGAACAGCTTCTATCTACGGTCAGTAAGGTGAAACGGCAGATCAATCCAAAGCTCCAGATTGACGGTATCCTGCTGACGATGGTGGATAACCGCACCAACTTTGCAAAAGAGATTGCTGCTTTGCTGCGGGACACCTATGGAAGTAAAATCAAAATCTTTGGAACGGAGATTCCACACTCTGTCCGTGCAAAGGAAATCAGCGCAGAGGGAAAAAGTATTTTCGCCCATGACCCTGGCGGAAAGGTGGCAGAGGGGTATCGAAATCTGACGAAGGAGGTGTTGAAACTTGAAAAGCAGCGCGAAAAAAATAGAGCTGGCCTCGGTAGATGATCTGTTCTCCACCGAAGAAGGCCGTCAGGATGCAAAGCTGGAAAAGATTCAGGAGATTCCGCTGTCTGAACTGCATCCCTTTAAGAACCACCCATTCAAAGTCAAGGATGACGAAGCCATGATGGAGACCGCTGACAGTATCAAGCAGTATGGCGTTCTGGTTCCGGCGATTGCTCGACCGGACCCGGAGGGCGGTTATGAACTGGTGGCCGGACACAGACGGCACAGAGCCAGTGAACTGGCAGAAAAAGAGACCATGCCGGTAATTGTCCGTGATCTGGACGATGATGCAGCCACAATTATTATGGTTGACAGCAATCTGCAACGAGAAAGTCTCCTCCCCAGTGAAAGAGCATTTGCTTATAAAATGAAACTGGATGCTATGAAACATCAGGGAGAGCGAGTTGATTTAACTTGTTCCCAAGTTGGGAACAAGTTAGAGGGCAAGAAGTCCAGTGAGATTTTGGCAGAGCAAGTAGGTCAGAGTAAAAACCAGATTTTTCGCTATATCCGTCTGACAGAGCTGATTCCTGAATTGATGGATATGGTGGATGAGAAGAAGGTTGCCCTGAACCCTGCCTATGAGCTGTCCTTTCTCAAAAAGGAGGAGCAGGTAGACCTGTTGGACGCGATGGACAGCGAACAGGCTACCCCTTCTCTTTCTCAAGCCCAGCGGCTCAAAAAATACAGTCAGGAGGGGCATCTGACCCTCGATATGATGCGTGTCATCATGGGTGAGGAAAAGAAAAGCGATCTGGACCGAGTGACATTTACCTCTGACACCTTGCGGAAGTATTTTCCTAAAAGCTATACGCCCCAGCGGATGCAGGAAACCATCATCAAGCTGCTGGAGGCATGGCAGAAAAAGCGTCAGAGAGACCAGGAACGATGAAAGGAGCCGCCTATGATGGATATTTCAGCCCGTGAGCTGAAAGGACACAACATTCTCGCCGTAGAGAGGTTTTGGGATAACACACGCTGGATGATTGAGTTTTCCGTCCTGCGCCCCAGCACAGCTTACGGCAGCCCCGGAGAGGAAATGCGGCTGTTTTTGACCGAGGATGGGTATCAGGCTGCCCTGCAAAGCCAGCAGCGCCGGGAGATCAAGATCAAGCGTTATGCTCGTGTGATTGAGGGACATATCCTCGACTTTAAGCCGGGAAAGAAACGCACAAGAAAATATAGAGAAAGTTGAACGCCACAATTCTTTGATTTGGGATTGTGGCTTTTTTTATATCCAAAAGTCGGAAGGAGTGAGGTCGATGGCCGTTTTTCGCATTGAACGGACCCGTGATTATACCGTGATGAGCAATCATCATTTACGAAATGCAAACCTGTCGTTAAAAGCCAAGGGACTGCTTTCCATGATGTTATCTTTGCCAGAGGACTGGAATTACACCACCCGTGGTCTTGCAAAGATCTGTAAGGAGGGCGTGGATGCCATAGGCGCTGCGTTGCGGGAATTGGAGGCCGCCGGTTATATTGTACGGCACAAGCTGCGTGACCGGCAGGGACGCATCAGCGATACAGAGTATGTCATATACGAGCAGCCACAGCTTAGAAAACCGGATACGGATTCACCAGATACGGAAAACCCGTATATGGATAAACCGGATACGGAAAAGCCCGCAGAATTAAATATAGAGAAATCAAATACTCAAAAACAAAATATTTATGGATCAAGTACCGATTCCATTCCCTTCCGGGATTGCGCGGCAGATTGTCTGCCGGAACGGAAAGGAAGGGATGTGATGTCACTCACAGAGATAGAGAGTTATCGGGAATTGATTCAGGAGAATATCGGGTATGAATACCTGTGTCAGCAGTATGAAACTTATCGGGAGGATTTGGACGAAATTGTGGAGTTGATCGTGGAAACGGTCTGTGCAAAGCGAAAGACCACCCGTATTGCAGGAAGCGATTTTCCGCATGAAATCGTTCGTTCCAGGTTCTTGAAGCTGGATAACTCGCACATTGAGTTTGTCATGGACTGTTTACAGAAGAACACCACGGAAATTCGCAACATGAAGCAGTATCTTCTGACCGTTCTGTTCAATGCACCGACCACGATAAGCAATCATTACACCTCACAAGTAAATCACGATCTGTATGGCGGCTGGTAAATGGTCGCTTTTTTATTGCCCGGAACTGCCGGGAGAAAGGAGCAAGCATGATGTCTGAGGGAAAGACCATAGGGCAGCTGATGGAAGAAATGCGGGCAAAGGCAGGAGCGCAGAATTATCACGGTCATGGATATATGGACCTCCAGCGTTTTGCGGAGGACACCCGGCACATGATTATTTTTGATGTGCTGACGAACGATTCCCCTGTTGGCTGGAAAGGCGAACGAACCCGCCTGTTCCTGTCGGATACCGGTTATGAAAAAGCACTGGATAGTCAGGAAAAGGGGCAGATTAAGATTTTGAGCCACGCAAAGGTACGTCAGGGCAATCTGCACTATGACCGTTCTGACCAGTTACGCTAAGGAGGGTGATATGAAGCGTTATCTTCTGCGGCGGCTGGTGGTTCCGCCTTAGCAAAAAAAGAGATTCCCTGCAAACTTCGTGGAAAGGAGGCGAGAAAATGCAGGAAGAAGTGGAAAACAGAACTTTGACGCTGGTTGTCAGTGGAACAAAGTTTACCGGCAGAATGTTTAAGGCTGCCATAAGCAAGTACATGGCACATCGCAAGGAAAAGAAGCTGGAAAAACAGAGAAGCCGTGATGCGCCGGTTGTTCCGCATGGAAAACAGACTGTGAAGCAGCTTGTCGGGCAGAATCAGGGAATATCCAACATTGAGATCACAGACCCCTCTATCAAGGAGTTTGAGAAAATCGCCCGGAAATATGGTGTGGATTATGCGGTGAAAAAGGACCGCAGCAGTTCTCCGCCAAAGTACCTGATTTTTTTCAAAGGCCGTGATGCAGATGCTCTGACAGCAGCTTTTACAGAGTACACCAACAAAAAGGTCAAAAAGGCAACGAAAACAGAGCGCCCGTCCGTACTGGCAAAACTTAACCAGTTCAAAGAGATGGTTAAAAATGCTGTGGTGGATCGCACCAAGCGAAAGGAGCTGGAACGATGAAAAAGACATTGGACATCAAAAAGCTCATTTTGCTGAATATGCCGTATATCCTGATGGGACTGTTTGCTACCAATTTTGGAGAGGCATGGCGAATGGCACAAGGGGCGGATGCTTCAGAAAAGTTTCTTTCGCTGATTGCGGTTCTGCCTGGGGCGCTGGAAAGTTTCTGGCCAAGCCTGCATCCATTGGACTTGTTGGTAGGGCTGTGTTGTGGAGGCAGTCTGAGGCTGGCGGTGTATCTTAAAAGCAAGAACGCCAAGAAATATCGACATGGATTGGAATATGGTTCGGCCCGCTGTGGTGCATAATCTTAACTGTAAGGAAAACTATGTGGACGCAGGAGGTATGCACATGAACGAATATAATAAAATTACAGCCCTTTACTCCCGCCTTTCCGTCGGGGACGAGGACAGAGATGGCGGCGAGAGCAACAGCATTGTAAACCAAAAGGCATTTCTGGAACGGTACGCCCAACAGCAGAGATTAACCAATATCCGGCACTACATTGACGATGACGAAAGCGGCAGGTTCTTTGACCGCTCTGCCTATTCCCGCATGATGGAGGATGTGGAAAACGGAAAAATAGGCGTCTGCATTATGAAAGACCTGACGCGCTGGGGGCGTGATTATCTCCAAGTCGGCAATGCAATGGAGGTATTCAGACGGAACAATGTCCGCTTTATCGCGGTCAATAACGGCATAGACAGCGACAATCCCGATACATTGGAGTTTGCGCCCTTTATCAATATCATGTCGGAGTGGTACGCAAAGGACATCAGCAAGAAAGTAAAAACGGGTATCAGGACCAAGGGTGCAAGCGGCAAACCCATCGCCACCGAAGCCCCATACGGATATATGAAAGACCCGAACAACAAGGATTTTTGGATAATCGACGAGGAAGCCGCCGAAGTGGTACGCTTGATTTTCCGTCTGTTTATCGGCGGGAAGAACAGAAACCAAATTGCCGTATATCTCAAAAACGAGCAAATCCTCACGCCTACGTTCTACCTCAAACAGCACGACAGAGGGACAGCGAAAAGCAGACCGCTGAACGAGGAAAATCGCTATAAATGGAACAAAGCAACCTTAACCAAGATACTCACAAGGCAGGAGTATTGTGGTGATGTTGTCAATTTCAAGACCACAAAGCATTTTCGGGACAAGCGCAACCACTATGTAGATAAAAGCGAATGGCAGATAACCGAGAATGTGCATGAGCCGATTATCGACCGCGCCGACTTTGAAACCGTACAGCGGATTTTGGAAAACGCGCCTGTCAGACGCCCTAACGGGGACGGAGAAATCCACCCTTTGTCGGGCTTGATGTTCTGTAAAGACTGCGGCGCAAAAATGCACATTCGCATAGATTACAGGAACGGCGGCAAGCGTCATGTTGCCTTTTGCAGCGAGTACCACAAGGGCAAAGCCAAAAATCCCAAATGCAATTCCCCGCACATCATAGACGCTGATTTAGTCATGCAGACTATCGCGGATGTTCTGAAAAAAGTTGCAGAATACTCCATAAGCAACCGGGAGGAATTTGAAGCATTAGTCCGAAAAAACCTTGATATGCAGCAGACGGACAAGAGCAAAAAACAGCAGAAGCGTATTCCGCAAATTACAACACGCCTTGAACAGATTGACAAGGTGCTGAATAAACTCTACGAGGATAACGCCCTCGGTGCTATCCCACAAGACCGATACGAGCAAATGTCACAGAAATATTCGGAGGAATACTATACGCTGAAAGCGGAACTTGCAGAACTCAAAGAACAGTTATCCGCGTTTGAGGACGCAGGAGGATGGGCGCATAAGTTTTTGAAGCTGATAGAACGCTACGCCGCCTTTACCGACCTTACCCCCGCCATTCTCAATGAATTTATCAGCAGAATTGAAGTGCATGAGCGCGATAAGAAAAGGGCAAAACAAGCTGTTCAGCATATCGGGATATATTTCAGCTATATCGGCAAGTTTGAAAACGAACTGACACAGCTTGCAGAGCCGACAGAGGAAGAAATCCGGCAAATGCGGGAGAAAATCGAAGAAGCCCAAAAGGAAAAGAGCCGCGCTTATCATCGGAACTACTCAAAGGAATACCGGGCGAAAAACCTTGAAAAACGCCGGGAGTATGAACGCATCAAGGCGCGGGAATATCGGGCAAAGCGAAAGGCGCAAGCCGCTGCGCTGCCCGTATCGTAAAACAGAATAACCGACAGCAGAAAGGGATTTTCCAACTATGGGAAATCCTTTTTTTGCACCCAAAGGAAGGAGTGACCCAATGACAGAAAAGAAAACCACAACCACCGCGCAGAAGCAGCCGGATGGTATCATCACAACACAGCGGAACGGACAGACCATCGTTGCGGAGTTGTTTTTCAATCACAGAAGCGCAGAAACATTCCGCGACAAGCTGCTGAAAGCGATACTTGCCGACTATTCGCATTTTTCTGCGTCTGACGGTCAAGAGCCGTAAAAACGGAATATTTGACGATTGGAACACTCTGGACGAGGAATGTATCGCCAGAGCATTTTCTATTGAAAAAACGCCGTTTTTCCCAAGTCAAGAGCCGAAGAAAACACCCGAAAAATGCCCCTACTGCGTAACAGGGGCGCAGAAAGGAGAGTTTATGAAAACAGGACTGAAAAAGCAGGAAAAGACCACCGATATTTGGTTTGACGAGAAAGACCCCCTTATCCATATCCGCACCCACAACACCGACTTGAAGAACAGGCTGACCGCGTACAGCCGCCGCTTCCCCTCTGTCTGTAAGCTGACCGACAGCGACCCGGAAACGGGCTGTATGGAGTTTGAGATTGCAAAGGGACGCTTCTCTTTCCGTCTGACCGCACCATACAGCGAGGAACGCAGACAGGCGGCAAGCGACTATGCAAAGAAGCATGGTATTTCAGCCGGGAAAAGCAAGCCATGACACAAAGATACAGTAAAATTATTAGGTAAGGACGGTTGATGTCTATGTAAAACGAACAGGAGGATAAAAATTGACTGGAAGCATTTACGGCTATGTGCGTGTCAGCACAAGAGAACAAAACGAGGACAGGCAGCTTATCGCCTTACGCGAGGTAGGCGTTTCAGATAAGAATATCTTTATGGATAAGCAATCCGGCAAAGATTTTGAGCGTCCACAGTACAAAAAGCTGCTTAGAAAAATGAAAAAAGACGACCTGCTCTATATCAAGAGCATAGATCGTCTGGGACGCAACTATGAAGAAATCTTACAGCAATGGCGTATCATCACAAAGGACAAGGGCGTTGACATTGTGGTTTTGGATATGCCCCTGCTTGATACGCGCCGGGGAAAAGACCTTATGGGAACATTTCTCTCGGATATTGTGCTTCAAGTGCTGTCCTTTGTGGCAGAAAACGAGCGCACCAATATCAGACAGCGGCAAACAGAGGGTATCGCGGCAGCAAAGGCGCGGGGTGTGCGCTTTGGGCGACCACCACGCCCCTTGCCGGATAACTTTCATGCTGTTTATCAGAGGTGGCGTGCCGGGAAAATTACCGGCACAGCAGCCGCAAAAGAGTGTGGTATGCCCCTTGCGACCTTTCGCTACCGGGCAGAAATCTACGAAAAAGCCAAATTATTGTAAATAGGCGGTTTTACAGAAAGGTGTACTTTCCTGTAAACCGCCTATTGCTTATAGGTATTTAATATTATACTTCTTCAGACGGCGTTTTTCAAGTCTTGAAATGTAAATATTCGTTTATATCCCGGCTAATTTGTCGATAAAATGCGTTTACAGGAAAGTACACGTTACTAAAGGGATAAGAAGGAGGGATTCGTCATGTTGGTATTCCAAATGCGTAATGTAGATAAAACATCTACTGTTTTGAAACAGACTAAAAACAGTGATTACGCAGATAAATAAATACGTTAGATTAATTCCTACCAGTGACTAATCTTATGACTTTTTAAACAGATAACTAAAATTACAAACAAATCGTTTAACTTCTGTATTTGTTTATAGATGTAATCACTTCAGGAGAGATTACATGAACAAAAATATAAAATATTCTCAAAACTTTTTAACGAGTGAAAAAGTACTCAACCAAATAATAAAACAATTGAATTTAAAAGAAACCGATACCGTTTACGAAATTGGAACAGGTAAAGGGCATTTAACGACGAAACTGGCTAAAATAAGTAAACAGGTAACGTCTATTGAATTAGACAGTCATCTATTCAACTTATCGTCAGAAAAATTAAAACTGAATACTCGTGTCACTTTAATTCACCAAGATATTCTACAGTTTCAATTCCCTAACAAACAGAGGTATAAAATTGTTGGGAATATTCCTTACCATTTAAGCACACAAATTATTAAAAAAGTGGTTTTTGAAAGCCGTGCGTCTGACATCTATCTGATTGTTGAAGAAGGATTCTACAAGCGTACCTTGGATATTCACCGAACACTAGGGTTGCTCTTGCACACTCAAGTCTCGATTCAGCAATTGCTTAAGCTGCCAGCGGAATGCTTTCATCCTAAACCAAAAGTAAACAGTGTCTTAATAAAACTTACCCGCCATACCACAGATGTTCCAGATAAATATTGGAAGCTATATACGTACTTTGTTTCAAAATGGGTCAATCGAGAATATCGTCAACTGTTTACTAAAAATCAGTTTCATCAAGCAATGAAACACGCCAAAGTAAACAATTTAAGTACCATTACTTATGAGCAAGTATTGTCTATTTTTAATAGTTATCTATTATTTAACGGGAGGAAATAATTCTATGAGTCGCTTTTTTAAATTTGGAAAGTTACACTTTTTAATAACGGAGGGAATGGAATGAAAAAACTTGTAACCTTGCTTCTTTCGCTTGCTTTAGTGCTATCTCTTGCAGCTTGTGGCGGAGAAGCGACACCTGACGCATCTGACGATGCCCCCGCTTCTTCTCAAAATGAAGAAAGCACCGAAAACGACAACACCGAAAATCAAATCGTATTTGAGGAAGTTGTTGCCATTGACAACGCAGAGTGTGCGGTAAAAATTACCGAAATCGACCCCGATAATATGTGGGGCTACACTCTGAAAGCACAGCTTGAAAACAAGTCCACAGAGAAAACCTATATGTTCTCTGTCGAGAGTGCTTCCATCAATGGTGTTCAGTGCGATCCAATGTTTGCAAGCGAGGTAGCTGCTGGCAAAAAGGCTAACGAAGAAATCAACTTTAGCACCGATACTCTTGAGGAAAATGGTATTGTTGAATACACAGATATTGAATTGACTTTCAAGGTGTATGATAGCAATGATTGGTCTGCTGACCCTGTTGGAAAGGAAACAATCCATGTCTATCCATACGGAGAAGAAAACGCTGTTGCATTTGTGAGAGAAGCACAGGCTACTGATAATGTGATTATCGATAATGATTATGTTACTGTTATCGTAACAGGCTATGAAGATGATGAGATATGGGGCTATACTGCCAATCTGTTCTTGCTGAACAAGACAGACAAAACGGTAATGTTCAGCGTTGATGACGCATCTGTAAACGGCTTTATGGCAGACCCATTCTATGCAACTTCTGTTTCTGCCGGAAAATGTGCATTTAGTTCTATGGCATGGTCTGATACAACTTTAGAGGAAAACGGAATTACCGAAGTGGAAGAAATCGAAGTCCTGTTTAGAGCATACGATGCTGATGATTTTATGGGCGAAGATTTTGCAAATGAGGTAATTACATTAAATCCGTAACGAGATGAGGTGTGCAACATGAAAACGGCAAAATTAGTAATCGGAATTATCAGCATGGTTTTATTTGTTTTAGTAGCTTTTCAATCTTGCGCTGCCGGATTAGGAAATGCTTTAGCAGATAACGGCGAAGTAAGCGGAACATCAGGAATGTTGCTTGCTTTCTGTATGCTGATTGCAGGCATCGTTGGAGTAGCAACCCGAAAGAGCAAAGGCGGCGGAATTGTTGCCGGAGTATTCTATCTGTTGGGCGGACTGCTGGGAATTGTAAATTACGGTAGCTTCTCTGACCTTGCTATCTGGTCTGTCCTTTGTTTCATTTTCGGAGCTGTCTTTATTTTGGGCTCCTTGAAAATGAAGAAAGCAGATAAAAGTAACACAGACGCGGCAGAATAATATTATTCAAATAACAATAACATAATTCCCCAACAGGGCGACTATTTCCAAACCGAAGTAGCCGCCCTTTTCTTTTACTAAAAATCAAAAAGGAGGGCTACCATGTCGAAGAAAAAACCACCGACCACCATCGAGGAATGTAACGCCGAAATGGAACTGACACAGAAGAAAATCCGGCAGTATGAGAACAGGAACAAAATGCTTGACCGCAAACTTGCCATTGAGAAGCGCAAGGAGCGCAACCACCGTCTTTGTTCGCGGGGCGGCTACCTTGAAAGCCTTGTCCCGGCACTCATTGATATGTCAGAACAGGAAGCCCGCGACTTCCTCTACACCGCGGTTTTCAGCGACAAAGCGCAGGAGTTTTTGAGAAAACGAGCCGGAGAAGCGACACCGAAGAATTACCCTTGCACACAAGGGCGCACTTATACACCCTAACGGGCGTGTGCGCTCTGCCGAGGGCTTTATCTCCGCACCGGGCATTATTGCCTTGTGCAGAGATTGGCGGCTTGCGCCGCGACAGGGAAACCTACACTTTCCCTGCGACAGCTTGCGCTGTCTACCCTTTTGTGTACCCCACGAAAGCGAACACCTTGCTTTGCAAGCTATTCACTTTCATGGGGTTTTGTTGACCGTATCGGGAGGTGATACTATCGCAATCTACCATTGCAGCATTAAGATTGTCAGCCGGGGAAAGGGCAAATCTGCCGTAGCCGCAGCAGCCTACCGCGCCGGAGAGAAGCTGACAAACGAGTGGGACGGACTGACCCACGACTATACAAGAAAAGGCGGCGTTGTTCATTCTGAAATCATGCTGCCGCCCCATGCCCCACCCTCTTTCTCTGACCGTTCTATTCTATGGAACAGCGTGGAGCAAATCGAAAAATCGAATAACTCACAGCTTGCGAGGGAAATCGAAATCGCCCTACCTGTTGAACTTTCAAGAGAGGAACAGACCCGCCTTGTCCGGGAATACTGTTCCTCTCAATTTGTTTCCAAAGGAATGTGCGCCGACTTCAATATCCACGACACAGGCAACGGCAACCCACACGCTCATATCCTTTTGACTATGCGCCCCCTTGATGAAAAAGGCACATGGGCGGCGAAGTCAAAAAAGGAATATGTCCTTGACGAAAATGGGGAGCGCGTAAAGCTGCCAAGCGGCAGATACAAGACGCGCAAGGTTGACCTTATGGACTGGAACAGGCAGGAGAACGCCGACCTATGGCGCAAGGCGTGGGCTGACCTTGCCAACGACTATTTAGAGCGAAGCGGCAGCGCGGAGCGTATCGACCACCGCAGCCATGCAGAGCGTGGTATTGAGGAACTCCCCACCGTCCACATGGGTGTTGCAGCTTCCCAAATGGAGAAGAAAGGCATAGCCACCGACAAGGGAGAAATCAACCGCATGATACAAAAGACCAACCGACTTATGCGGGAAATCCGGGGCTATATCGACAGCTTGAAAGAATGGCTTGCGGAGGTTTTCGCCGCTAAGAAGCAACTGCAAGCTGCCCCGCACTCTCCCGATATTGCCACGCTGCTTACAAGGTATTTGAGCATTGAACGAGAGAAAAGCCGGAAGTATTCACAGGGCTGGCAGCAACAGCATACTGCCGGGGAATTGCAAAAAATCAGCAAGGCGATTGTCTATCTGCAAAGCAAGGGCATTGCTACCCTTGAAGATTTGGACGCTGCCCTTTCCTCTGTTGATGAAGAAGCAAAGCGGCTGAATACAAGCGTTGTTGCCAAGCAGAAGCGCATGAGGACATTGGAAAAGTTTATCGAGCATGGCAGCAACTACAACCGCTTGAAGCCCATTCACGATGAACTGAAAACGCTGAAAAACGGATGGGGCAAAAAGAGAGAAAAATTTGAGCAAGCCCACGAAAGCGACCTCATTATCTGGAACGCCGCCAACCGTTTCCTGCACGCAAATCTGCCGGAGGGTACAAAGTCTTTCAAGGTGTCCGAGTGGCAGAAAGAATTTGACGAACTGAAAGCCCAATCCACAGGCGAATATGAAGAACTGAAAACAAAGCGCAGCGAGGTTAAGGAGTTACAGCAAATCCGAAAGTGCATTGATATTGTAGAGCAAGCCGAGCAGCGCACACAGGAACAGACACACCAAACACCAAGACGCAAAAAGGAGGATATTTCCCTATGACCTACACCAAAGAACAGATTGACCGGGCAAATCAGACCGACCTTGTATCATTCCTGCAAGCCCAGGGCGAACAGCTTGAACGCGCCGGACAGGAGTACCGTTGGAAACGGCACGACAGCTTGACGGTCAGAGAAAACAGATGGTATCGGCACAGCCAGAGCAAAGGCGGCGGTCCGATTGATTTTGTCATGGAGTTTTACGGCAAAAGTTTTCTTGAAGCCGTTGAAATGCTGATAGGCGAACGGGGCGAAGCACCCCCACCCGTCTATCTGCAATTCAGACTACCACCCAAAAGCCCCGACAACCAAACAGCGAGGAACTACCTTACAGCCGCCCGGCGCATTGATGAAGATGTGTCGGGCTTTTTCTTTTCCTGCGGCGATCTCTACGAGGAAGCCGCCCACCATAACGCCGTATTTGTCGGCAGAGATGAAAGCGGCATACCGAGATATGCCCACCAACGGGGAACGGTGGGCAGCTTCCGGCTTGATGTGAAAGGCAGCGACAAGACTTTTAACTTCTGCTACCGGGGCGAGGGCGAAAGGCTTTTTGTCTTTGAAGCCCCCATTGACCTGTTATCTTTCCTCTGCCTGTTCAAAAAGGAATGGCAGAAACAAAGCTATCTGTCATTGGGCGGCGTGAGTGAAAAAGCCCTGCTGCGTTTTCTCTCTGACCGTCCGAATATCAAGACCGTCTATCTCTGCCTTGACAGCGACAAAGCCGGGACAGACGCTTGCAGCCGCCTTAACAGCATTATCCCCCAAGGCTACACCGTCAATCGCCTTGTACCGTTGTTCAAAGACTGGAACGAGGTTTTACAGCGTAAAGAGGAAATTACAGACGGAAAATATCTGCGCGAAGCTGTCTATGGCTTGCGTGAGCCGCAACAGGAAGAAACCGTTGAAATTATCCGCATGAGCGAGGTTGACACACAGACCGTTGAATGGCTATGGGAGCCGTATATCCCTTTTGGAAAGGTAACAATCGTACAGGGCAACCCCGGCGAGGGAAAAACCACCCTTGCCCTGCGCCTTTGCGCCGCCTGTACCAACCGCAAGCCCTTTCCGGCTATGGCAGAGCATGAGCCTTTTAATGTTATCTATCAGACCGCAGAGGACGGTTTGGGCGATACCGTCAAGCCGCGCCTTATGGAAGCGGACGCAGACCTTGACCGGGTACTTGTCATTGACGAGGGCAAACAGGAATTGTCCTTATCCGATGAACGCATAGAAAGGGCAATCCGGCAGACCGGGGCGCGTCTTATAATCCTTGACCCCATACAGGCGTATGTAGGCGAAAAAACGGATATGAACAAGGCAAACGAAATACGCCCTATCTTTCGCCGCCTTGCCGAAGTTGCAGAGCGTACCGGGTGTGCCGTTGTGCTTATCGGGCACTTGAACAAAGCTGCCGGAGGTCAGAGCGCATACCGGGGATTAGGCTCTATCGACTTCCGAGCCGCCGCTCGTAGTGTGCTGCTCATAGGGCGCGTGAAACGAGAGCCGAATGTGCGCGTTATCATTCACGACAAATCTTCCCTTGCACCGGAGGGTAAGCCTATGGCGTTTTCGTTGGGCGCGGAAAGCGGCTTTTCATGGATAGGCGAATATGACATTACCGCTGATGAACTGCTGTCCGGCACAGGCGGCAACACCGAAACCAAGACCGAGCAAGCGGAAAGGTTGATACTCGATTTACTTGCAGACGGTAAGGAAATGGCAAGCGAGGATATTGTCAAGGCGGCAGCCGAAGCCGGAATATCCGAAAGAACGGTACAAAATGCCAAGCGCAGCATGGGCGGCATATTGGGCGCAAGGCGCGTTGGAAGTCAATGGTACAACTTCATCAAGAAGAAGCAGCCGCCCGAAACTGCAAAATGAAAGTGCAAAACGCAGAGCCTTTGCACCTTGCACTTTCGCACTTTCACTTTATCAACTCGCCCCATGTTGACCGCATGGGGCTTTTCTCTTGAAAAAATCCTGTTTTGCGTCAATAAATTGCGAAAAGCACTTGACAAAACGCTTCATGGGGAACCCGTGAGGATATTGCACCTTACGTTGATCCTGTATTTCAGAACAATGTGATTCTGACGAAAACGGAGAGCCTGACCATGAACAGCCGCCCCAAGGACCCCAAGACTGCCAGAAACAAAAATGTACTGGTGATTGGCGGCTCCGGTTCCGGTAAGACCCGATTCTGGCTGAAACCCAACCTGATGCAGATGCACAGCTCCTATGTTGTGACGGACCCGAAGGGAACAATTCTGGTGGAGTGCGGAAAAATGCTCCAAAGGGGTGCGCCCAAGCTGGGGAAGGACGGAAAGCCCATGAAGGATAAGCACGGCAAGGTCATTTATGAGCCGTACCGAATCAAGGTCCTAAATACAATCAACTTCAAGAAGTCCATGCACTATAACCCCTTTGCATACATCCACTCGGAAAAGGATATTTTGAAGCTGGTGACAACGCTGATCGCTAATACCAAAGGCGAGGGCAAGGCCGGAGACGATTTCTGGGTCAAGGCGGAAACATTGCTGTATTGCGCATTGATCGGATATATCCACTATGAAGCTCCGGTGGAGGAGCAAAACTTCTCAACCCTCATCGAGTTCATCAACGCCATGGAAGTCCGGGAGGATGACGAGGAGTTCAAAAATCCCGTAGACCTGATGTTTGATGCACTGGAATCGGAAAAGCCAAACCACTTCGCAGTGCGGCAGTATAAGAAATATAAGCTGGCAGCCGGCAAAACCGCTAAGTCGATTTTGATTTCCTGCGGTGCGCGTCTGGCCGTATTTGATATTGCGGAGCTGCGCGAGGTTACATCCTACGATGAGTTGGAACTGGATACGCTGGGAGACAGAAAAACGGCTCTGTTCCTCATTATGAGTGATACGGATGACAGTTTTAACTTTCTCATTTCCATGTGCTACACCCAGTTATTCAACCTGCTTTGTGAAAAGGCCGATGATGTGTATGGTGGCAGGCTTCCGGTTCATGTGCGCTGTTTGATTGATGAGTGTGCTAACATCGGGCAGATTCCGAAGCTGGAAAAGCTGGTGGCCACGATCCGAAGCCGTGAAATCTCTGCCTGTCTGGTGTTGCAGGCACAGAGCCAGCTCAAGGCAATTTACAAAGATAATGCCGATACCATCATCGGCAATATGGATACTTCCATCTTCCTGGGTGGCAAAGAGCCAACAACGCTGAAAGAGCTGGCGGCTGTTCTGGGAAAGGAGACCATAGACACTTACAACACCGGAGAGAGCCGGGGACGGGAGACCTCCCACTCGCTCAACTATCAGAAATTGGGAAAAGAGCTGATGAGCCAGGACGAGCTGGCAGTTATGGATGGCGGCAAGTGCATCTTGCAGTTGCGCGGTGTGCGTCCGTTTCTTTCAGACAAGTATGACATTACCAGACACCCTAATTTCAAATACACAGCTGATGCAGACAAGCGAAATACCTTTGATATTGAAGCATTTTTGTCTGCCAGACTAAAACTCAAGCCTGATGAGGTCTGCGATGTATATGAAGTAGACACGGAGGGCGTGTAATACGGTTCCGCTGAGAAAGGAGTGATCGTATCTATTTGCCGCAACTGCCTCTGTTGAGGCCATTGGCGTACAAAGCGGGCAATCATCAACAAAATAATGAAAAAGGAGGACAGCCGGAATCAGGCTCTCATAGATAGAGGGCAGATTGTTCCGGCTTTTGTGCGCTTATGAAAAAAACCTAACTAATCATTCAAATGATTCCGGCTAATATTATTTATGGCATTTTTTGAACAGGCAATTACCGTTCTTCAGACTCTCGTTATCGCTCTGGGCGCTGGTCTTGGTATCTGGGGTGTCATCAACCTGTTGGAAGGTTACGGCAACGACAACCCTGGCGCCAAATCTCAGGGCATGAAGCAGCTCATGGCCGGCGCCGGTGTAGCCGTAGTCGGCATGGTTCTTGTACCTCTGCTCTCCGGGCTGTTCTCTGTCTAAGCGTTCCTGCATGAAATCCTTGCCGCTCCCGCAGTTCTGCGGGGGCGGCGGAAAGGAGGTTGACACCGTATGGATTTCTTACTTGAAGCCTTGACAAATTGGCTGAAAGAAATGCTGGTGGGCGGTATTATGAGCAACCTTTCGGGGATGTTTGACAGCGTAAACCAACAGGTCGCGGATATATCCGTACAGTTAGGACAGACCCCACAGGGATGGAATGGCAGTATTTTCAATATGATTGAGAATCTGTCAAACTCCATCATGGTGCCGATTGCAGGTGTGATCCTGGCTATCGTGATGACCGTAGACCTGATCCAGATGATTGCAGACAAGAACAACCTGCATGATGTGGATACCTGGATGATTTTCAAGTGGGTGTTCAAATCAGCTGCCGCCATCCTCATTGTCACAAACACATGGAATATCGTGATGGGCGTCTTTGATATGGCGCAGAGCGTGGTGGCGCAGGCGGCAGGGATTATCAATTCGGATGCGTCCATTGACATTTCCTCAGTTATGACCGATCTGGAACCGAGGCTGATGGAAATGGATTTGGGACCGCTGTTCGGACTGTGGTTCCAATCCCTCTTTATTGGCATTACCATGTGGGCGTTGTATATCTGTATCTTTATCGTTATTTATGGCCGTATGATCGAGATCTACCTTGTAACTTCGGTGGCTCCCGTTCCAATGGCTGCAATGATGGGCAAAGAATGGGGCGGTATGGGACAGAATTACCTCCGATCCCTGCTGGCACTGGGCTTTCAGGCGTTTCTCATTATCGTCTGCGTGGCAATTTATGCTGTGCTGGTGCAGAACATCGCTCTGGAAGATGACATCATCATGGCAATCTGGAGCTGCGTGGGCTACACCGTACTGCTATGTTTTACGCTGTTCAAAACCGGCAGTCTCGCCAAATCAGTCTTTCAGGCACACTAAAACGGAAGGAGGTTTCCACATTGGCTTATGTACCCGTACCCAAGGACTTAACAAAAGTCAAAACAAAGGTCATGTTCAATCTGACCAAGCGGCAGCTTATCTGCTTTACGGGCGGAGCGCTTATTGGCGTACCGCTTTTCTTTTTGCTCAGAAAACCTACCGGAAACAGTGTAGCGGCTATGTGTATGATGCTGGTTATGCTGCCCTTCTTTATGCTGGCTATGTACGAAAAGCATGGACAGCCCTTGGAAAAGATCGTGGGCAACATTCTCAAAGTAGCTGTGATCCGTCCAAAGCAGCGACCTTACCAGACCAACAACTTTTATGCCGTATTAAAGCGGCAGGAAATGCTCGATAAGGAGGTGTATGACATTGTTCACCGCAATAAAAAAATGGCTGCATCGGATGTTCGGAAAAACCGAGGAAAAAACTGTGCAGCCGGTAAAGACAAAGAAAAAACTGTCCCGCGCCGATAAGAAGCAGATCGAAGCGGCCATTGCCCGCGCTAACCGCACGGACAAAAAAGGAAAATCTGCGCAGGACAGTATCCCTTATGAACGGATGTGGCCGGACGGAATCTGCCGCATATCGGACAGCCACTACACAAAGACCATCCAGTTTCAGGACATCAACTATCAGCTCTCCCAAAACGAAGATAAGACGGCAATCTTTGAGGGGTGGTGTGATTTCCTCAATTATTTTGACAGCTCGATTCATTTCCAGCTGTCTTTTTTGAATCTTGCGGCATCGGAGGAGACCTTTGATAACTCCATTTCCATCCCGCCCCAGAGGGACGCCTTTGACAGTATCCGCGAGGAATACACCACAATGCTGCAAAATCAGCTGGCCAGAGGTAACAACGGTCTCATCAAGACCAAATACCTGACCTTTGGTATCGACGCGGACAGCATCAAAGCCGCCAAGCCCCGTCTGGAGCGTATTGAGACCGATATACTTAATAACTTCAAGCGTCTTGGTGTAGCTGCCAGAACGCTGGACGGTAAAGAAAGGCTTTTTCAGCTTCATGCGGTATTCCACATGGATGAACAACTCCCGTTTCAGTTTGAATGGGACTGGCTGGCTCCTTCCGGTCTGTCCACAAAGGATTTTATTGCACCAAGCTCCTTTGAGTTCCGCACCGGCAAGCAGTTCCGTATGGGTAAGAAATACGGAGCTGTTTCTTTTTTGCAGATCCTCGCACCGGAGCTGAATGACCGTTTGCTGGCTGATTTTCTGGATATGGAAAGTTCGCTCATTGTGAGTATGCACATTCAGTCGGTGGATCAGGTGAAAGCCATCAAAACGGTAAAGCGGAAGATTACCGACCTGGACCGCAGCAAGATCGAGGAACAGAAAAAAGCAGTCCGTGCCGGATACGACATGGACATCATTCCATCTGACCTTGCTACCTACGGCAGTGAAGCGAAAAAACTCTTGCAGGATTTGCAGAGCCGCAACGAGAGAATGTTCCTTTTGACCTTTCTGGTGCTGAACACAGCGGACAATCCCCGTCAGCTTGGCAACAACATCTTTCAGGCAGGCTCTATTGCCCAGAAGTATAACTGTCAGCTGACCAGGCTGGACTTCCAGCAGGAAGAAGGGCTGATGAGCTGTCTGCCTCTGGGTCTCAATCAGATTGAGATTCAAAGAGGACTGACCACCAGTTCCACAGCTATCTTTGTGCCCTTTACTACGCAGGAACTGTTCCAGAACGGGAAAGAAGCCCTGTACTACGGCATCAATGCTCTGTCAAACAACCTCATTATGGTGGACAGAAAGCTGCTGAAAAACCCAAATGGTCTGATTCTGGGTACGCCGGGTTCCGGTAAGTCCTTCAGCGCAAAACGAGAAATTGCCAACTGTTTTTTGCTTACCAGCGATGATGTCATTATCTGTGACCCGGAAGCGGAGTACGCACCTCTTGTTGAGCGTCTGCATGGGCAGGTCATCAAGATCTCACCTACTTCAACCAACTATATCAATCCGATGGATCTGAATCTGGACTATTCGGATGATGAAAGCCCGCTGTCACTCAAGTCTGACTTTATCCTCAGCTTGTGTGAGCTGATCGTGGGTGGTAAGGAGGGCTTGCAGCCGGTGCAGAAAACCATTATTGACCGTTGTGTACGGTTGGTTTACAACGAATATCTCAATGACCCAAAGCCGGAGAATATGCCGATTTTGGAGGACCTTTATAACCTGTTGCGGGAGCAGGAAGAAAAAGAAGCTCAGTACATTGCAACGGCATTGGAAATCTATGTAACGGGTTCTTTGAATGTGTTCAATCATCAGAGCAATGTGGACATTGATAACCGGATTGTCTGCTATGACATCAAGGAGCTGGGCAAGCAGCTCAAGAAAATCGGTATGCTGGTAGTTCAAGATCAGGTGTGGAACCGCGTTACCATCAACCGTGCCGCCCACAAGTCCACCCGTTACTACATCGACGAGATGCACCTGCTTTTGAAGGAGGAGCAGACCGCCGCCTATACGGTGGAAATCTGGAAGCGATTCAGAAAATGGGGCGGTATTCCGACAGGTATCACCCAGAATGTCAAAGACCTTTTGAGCAGCCGCGAGGTAGAGAACATCTTTGAA
Organism: Clostridiaceae bacterium Marseille-Q4143; assembly: GCA_018228645.1. Lineage (GTDB taxonomy): Bacteria > Bacillota > Clostridia > Lachnospirales > Lachnospiraceae > Hominiventricola > Hominiventricola filiformis. The sequence continues at coordinate 614,806 of CP073693.1, read as the reverse complement.
AACTCGGACTTCGTGTATATGCTTAACCAGGCAGGCGGAGACCGCCAGATTTTGGCGAAGCAACTGGGGATTTCCACGCACCAGCTTAGCTATGTGACCCACTCCGGTGAGGGCGAGGGCCTGCTGTTCTATGGCTCCACGATCCTGCCGTTTGTGGATCACTTCCCGAAGAACACCGAACTTTACCGCATTATGACTACCAAACCCCAGGAACTGAAAAAGAAGGAGGATGAATGATGATGAATCCCAACATTATGAATAAAAATCCGCTGATGTTTTTTGACAGGGCGGTAAATGCCCAGCGCAGCCAGCTGCTTACGGTCATGGCCGATGCGGTCAGCGAGTGTCGCACGGCGGCAGACCAGGCAGCCGAACTGAATGAGACCGGTCAGATGGGGCTGCTCCGTCTGGCAGAGGTCTGGAGCACCATCCGTGCCAAGGAAGGTATGGGTGGTCTGGTTCTGGAAGGAACCGAAGCGAAGATCCTGTCCGATGTGGTGGCACAGTTTTATGCCTACCTGTCCGGCTGTATGTTCAACGATCCGGTGGGAATGGCCATTTATGCAGAGCTGCACTACATGATGTCCTCCCTCATGCTGGGAGAATGGTTTGAATAAGGAACCGCGTCTGCGCTTTACTGATGAGGAATGGTCTGACCCTGCACTGGAAAAGCCAATCCGTAAAGCGGAGAAAGCTGCGGCCGGAGCAGATAAGGCGCAGGCCAATATCCCAAAGAAAAAGGTCAGGCAGACGGTCATTGACCCGGATACCGGAAAAAAGACCTCGAAGCTGACCTTTGAGGACAAGAAAAAGCCACCTTCCAAAGTTTCTCAAGGAGTCAGGGAAGCTCCCGTCCATCTGGCCGTGGGCAAGCTCCACAAAGAGATACGGGAAACAGAGCAGGACAATGTGGGCGTGGAAAGCGCCCACAAGTCCGAGGAGGCGGTGGAGACCGGCGCTTATCTGGTGCGGGAGGGCTATCGCAGCCACAAGCTGAAGCCGTACCGCAAAGCAGCACAGGCAGAGCGCCAACTGGAAAAGGCAAATGTAAATGTTCTGTACCAGAAATCTTTGCGGGAAAATCCCCAGTTTGCCAGCAACCCTCTTTCCCGCTGGCAGCAAAAGCAGGCCATCAAAAGGCAGTATGCCGCCGCCAAACACACCGGTCAGACTGCCGGAAATACCGCCCAGGCTGTATCCAAAACCGGAAAAGCCGCAAGGACGGTAAAAGAAAAGGCACAGCAGGCAGGGGCGTTCGTCATGCGCCACAAGAAGGGTTTCCTGATGGCAGGGGTTTTGTTCCTCATTACCTGTATGCTGATGAATACCATGTCCTCCTGCTCCATGATGGCGCAGAGTATCGGTTCCGTTCTCTCCGGCACCACTTATCCGTCGGATGACCCGGAAATGCTGGCAGTGGAGGCAGATTATGCAGCCAGAGAAGTCCAGTTGCAGGAGGAAATCGACAACATTGAAAGCAGCCACCCAGGGTATGACGAGTATCGCTATGATCTTGGTATGATCGGCCATGACCCTCATGAACTGGCAGCATTTCTGTCTGCCGTCTTGCAAGGTTACACCCGGCAGAGCGCTCAGGCAGAGCTGGCGCGTGTGTTTGCAGCACAGTATCAGTTGACGCTTACTGAGGAAGTGGAGATCCGCTACCGCACGGAGACCTCCACCGACCCGGAGACCGGCGAGACCACCTCAGAAGAAGTTCCCTATGAGTATTACATTTTGAATGTGAAACTCACCAGCAAGCCCATTTCCGCTGTGGCGTCGGAGTTACTGACCCCGGAGCAGATGGAAATGTATCAGGTTTACCGGCAGACCATGGGCAATAAGCCGCTGTTGTTTGGCGGCGGTTCCCCTGACATGAGTAATTCCGAGGACTTGACCGGTGTACAGTTCGTAAATGGTACCCGTCCCGGAAATCCGCAGTTGGTGGAGCTGGCCAAGCGTCAGGTCGGCAATGTGGGCGGCTATCCTTATTGGAGCTGGTATGGCTTTGACAGCCGCGTGGAGTGGTGCGCCTGCTTTGTATCCTGGTGTTATAACCAGGCTGGAAAAAGTGAACCGCGCTTTGCAGGCTGTGAGTGGCAGGGCGTTCCGTGGTTCCAGTCTCATGGACAATGGGGTGCAAGAGGCTATAACAATCTGGCTCCCGGAGATGCAATTTTCTTTGATTGGGATTTGGATGGGACAGCAGACCATGTGGGTATCGTGATCGGTACGGATGGCAGCCGTGTTTATACGGTGGAGGGAAATTCCGGCGATGCCTGCAAGATCAAAAGTTATGACCTGAATTATCAAAGTATTAAGGGCTACGGCCTGATGAACTGGTAACAGACTTTGTGGAAAGGAGTGAACGGTTATGGCAAAAAACAAAATTGAACGTATCGACCAGGAAATTGAGAAAACCCGTGAGAAGATTGCTGAATATCAGGAAAAGCTCAAGACCCTGGAAGCACAGAAAACGGAGGCAGAGAATCTGGAAATCGTTCAGATGGTTCGTGCGTTACGCATGACTCCAGCACAGCTGAACGCTATGCTTTCCGGTGGAATGAACCACGGCAGAGATACAGCACTGTCGGAATCAAATAATCAGGAGGTTACCGCTTATGAAGAATAAAAGAATTTGCAAAACACTTTCCGCCCTTTGCCTGACAATGGTTGTGGCATTTGGCTTTACAATCCCTGCTTTCGCACAGGGGTCAGAACAGGCTCCGGCAGCACCGGCAGAGGATTCTACCAATGACAGCAATGTGATTGTGGAAGAAACAGAACCGGCACCGGCACTTACACCGGAGGGGAATGCGGCATTGGTGGATGATTTTGGAGGCAATAAGCAGCTTATTACTGTTACGACCAAAGCTGGAAATTACTTTTACATCTTGATTGATAGGGCGAATGAGGACAAGGAGACTGCTGTTCACTTTCTGAATCAGGTGGACGATGCAGACCTTGTGGCGCTGATGGAAGATGGAAAACCCAAAGAGGAGATGCCTGCGGTATGCAGCTGTTCAACAAAATGTGAAGCAGGGGCAGTCAATACGGCCTGCCCGGTCTGCGCAACTGATAAGAGTAAATGTACGGGCAAAGCACCGGAACCTCCGGCAGAAACATCGGAGCCGGAAAAGGAGAAGCCTGCCGGATTGAACCCGGCTGCGATAGTCCTTTTGCTGGCTCTGCTGGGAGGCGGTGGCGTATTTGCCTACTTGAAGCTCGTTAAGAACAAGCCTAAGACCAAGGGCAATGACAGTCTGGACGATTATGATTATGGCGAGGAAGATTCCGAGGAATGGGAAACCGAGGATGAGGAGTCGGACGAGCCGGATGCTGACGGGGGCAGCACAGAAGAAGATGACGAGGACAGCGTGAAATGACCCGATTCACAGACAGTCCCTATGAACGCATGATGACACGCAGGCCGGAGGGCGGGAAGGAAACTTCCCGTCCTCCTTCTTTACCTCACAGCCACCCCTGCTATGGTTGCGGGAATTATGGAAGGCCCTGCGTAGGTATCTGTCACCGGGAAATGTCCCGATGGCTCAAAGAGAGGAGGAACCATCATGGCTCAACATAAATTGGTAATTGCCGAAAAACCATCAGTTGCCCAGAATTTGGCGGCGGTGATCGGCGCAACCATCCGTAAGGACGGGTATCTGGAGGGTAACGGCTGGCGTGTCAGCTGGTGCGTGGGCCACCTGGCCGGTCTTGCAGATGCAGACAGCTATGACCCCAAGTATGCCAAGTGGCGATATGATGACCTGCCTATCCTGCCGGAGTATTGGCAGATGGTGGTGGGAAAGGATAAGAAAAAGCAGTTTGATATTCTCAAAAAGCTGATGAATGCCCCGGATGTTTCGGAGGTGGTAAATGCCTGCGATGCCGGACGCGAGGGCGAGTTGATCTTCCGTAGCGTCTATGAGCTGGCAGGTTGCAAGAAGCCGATGAAAAGGCTCTGGATTTCTTCGATGGAGGACTCTGCCATAAGGGAAGGCTTTGCAAACCTGCGCCCCGGTGCGGATTATGACGGACTTCGGGATGCTGCCCTCTGCCGTGCCAAGGCCGACTGGCTGGTGGGAATCAATGCGACAAGGCTTTTTTCCGTGCTGTATCACCGAACCCTCAACATCGGGCGCGTGATGTCCCCGACGCTGGCGCTTATTGTTCAGCGAGAAGCTGAGATCGACACCTTTCAGCCGATTCCCTTTTATACCGTGGCGCTGGAGCTGCCCGGTCTTACCGTATCTGGGGAGCGCATGGCGGATAAGGCCGCTGCTGAGCAGCTGAAAGAAACCTGTCAGGGTGCAGCTGTCACGATCAAAAAGGTGGAGTGCAAGGAAAAGTCTGAAAAGCCGCCTGCCCTCTATGACCTGACTACTCTGCAAAGAGATGCCAACCGCCTGCTTGGATTTACAGCCCAGCAGACCCTGGACTATCTGCAAAGTCTGTATGAAAAGAAGCTCTGCACCTATCCCCGTACTGACAGCCGCTATCTGACCAGTGATATGGCAGACAGCCTGCCGGTGCTGGTGAACCTGGTTGCCAACGCCATGCCGTTTTGCAAAGAAATCGCCATTACCTGTGATCAGCATACGGTCATCAACGATAAGAAAGTAACTGACCACCACGCAGTAATCCCTACCAGAAATCTCAAGGATGCAGACTTTTCTGCCCTTCCTGCGGGAGAAAAAGCGGTGCTGGAGCTGGTGGCCCTGCGTCTGATGTGCGCCGTAGCCCAGCCCCATATCTATTCGGAAACCGTTGTGATTGCAGCGTGTTCCGATGGGGAGTTTACCGCCAAAGGAAAAACAGTGAAGCACCCCGGATGGAAAGCACTGGAGGACGCTTATCGTGCCAAAATGAAGGATACAGAGCCGAAAACAGAGGGCGCAGAGAAAGCCCTGCCGGAGCTGACCGAAGGACAGACCCTTTCAGTTGCTGCGGCAATCGTCAAAGAAGGCAAAAGCAGTCCGCCTCAGCACTTTACGGAGGATACCTTGTTGTCCGCAATGGAGACTGCCGGAAAAGAGAATATGCCGGAGGACGCCGAGCGAAAAGGTCTGGGGACACCGGCCACCCGTGCCGGTATTTTGGAAAAGCTGGTATCTGCCGGTTTTCTGGAGCGAAAAAAGAACAGAAAAACGGTGCAGCTTCTTCCTTCCCACGATGCAGTATCCCTTATCACGGTGCTGCCGGAACAACTGCAATCGCCGCTTCTGACTGCCGAGTGGGAGTACCGCCTGGGCGAGATCGAGCGCGGGCAGCTTGCCCCGGAGGAGTTTTTAGACGGGATCAGCACCATGCTGAAAGATCTGGTGGGGACTTATCAGGTCATCAAGGGAACTGAGTACCTGTTCACTCCGCCCCACGAGGTGGTGGGCAAATGCCCTCGCTGCGGTGGGGGAGTTGCAGAACTGCAAAAAGGCTTCTTCTGTCAGAATGATTCTTGCAGATTTGCAATCTGGAAAAACAACAAATGGTGGGCTGCCAAGAAAAAACAGCCGACCAAGGCTGTGGTGTCTGCGCTGCTGAACGATGGCCGTGTCCGTGTGACGGGGTTATATTCGGAGAAAACCGGCAAGACCTACGATGCCACTGTGGTTTTGGAGGACGATGGACAGTATGCCAACTTCAAGCTGGAATTTGACCAGCGGAAAGGAGGCAGCCGATGAAGCTCTCTTTAGTGGAACGGGAAACCATTCTCCTCTATAACCAGGCAGAACCAATGGCTGAGGTCTACACCCACGATCCCCGCCTGATGGAGAAGCTGGAACTGCTGGCAAAAAAGCACCCCGACCAGATCACCCGAAAGGACGCCCATAACTTTACCGTCCCCAAGCGGTGTGTATCAGTCAGGGAGCCATACAGCGCCGAGCGTCGCAAAGCTGCCAGTGAGCGTGCGAAAGCCGCCGGATACCAGCCCCCTGTGAAAAAGTCCGGCAGTTAAAGGCACATGGCAGAGAATGTATTTGAAGCGGTCAAGCAGTCGGTCAGCACCAGAGAAGCGGCAGCGTTTTATGGGATAAAAGTCAGGCGAAATGGCATGGCCTGCTGTCCTTTTCACGATGATAAGAACCCCAGCATGAAGGTAGACCAGCGGTTCCACTGCTTTGGCTGCGGTGCAGATGGGGATGTGATCGACTTTACCGCAAAGCTCTTTGACCTCTCCCCAAAAGAAGCGGCGGAGAAACTGGCACAGGACTTTGGCCTGATCTATGACAGTCAGGCCCCGCCCCGCAGGAGATATGTCCGGCAAAAAACCGAGGCACAGAAGTTTCGGGAGGATCGACAGCGCTGTTACCGTGTACTGTCCGATTACTACTATCTGTTGAAAAAATGGGAAGCCGACCGTTCTCCCAGGACACCGGAGGAAGAACCGCACCCCCGCTTTGTGGAAGCAATCCAGAAGAAACCCTATGTAGAGTACCTGCTGGACCTTTTTCTTTATGAAAGTGAAGAAGAACAAAAGGCATGGATTGCAGAACACACAGCAGAAATCACACACTTGGAAAGGAGATTGAAAATCATGGCTGAGAACAAACCCACCAACCGAGAACGGCTAAGGGAAATCACAGATGGCATCGAGCAGGGCATCAAAGAACTGTTTGAGAGTGAAAAGTATATGCGCTATCTGTCCGTCATGTCCCGCTTCCACCGCTATTCGGTAAACAACACCATGCTCATCTATATGCAGAAGCCGGACGCCACTTTGGTAGCCGGATACAATAAGTGGAAAGACCAGTTTGAGCGTCATGTAAAAAAGGGCGAGCATGGCATTACCATCATCGCTCCCACACCGTATAAGAAGAAAATCGAGGAGCAGAAGCTGGACCCGGATACCAAGGCTCCGATTTTGGATAAAGACGGAAAGATTGTCACAGAGGAAAAAGAAATCGAGATCCCCATGTTTCGTCCGGTCAAGGTCTTTGATGTGAGCCAGACCGACGGGAAACCTTTGCCGGAGCTTGCATCATCCCTTTCCGGCAGTGTGCCAAATTATGAGGCATTCATGGAGGCCCTGCGCCGCAGCGCACCGGTGCCGATTACTTTTGAAGCAATGGCCGCTGATACGGACGGCTATTTTTCTGCTGATCATCAGAAAATTGCCATTCGTCAGGGCATGAGTGAGGTTCAGACGGTTTCAGCCACAGTACACGAGATTGCCCACAGCAAGCTCCATGACCCTAAAAAATATGAAATGCTACCGTCATGGAAGGTTGTGCAGGAGAGTGAAGGTGGAACCAAACATGATTTCAAGTTGGATTTTGCCACAGAAAAAGAAGCCGAACAGTTTGCTTCTGATATGGATTGGCGTTATGTGGACGAAAATCAGTTTGAATGGCGTCTTGCAGTTGAGGAAGATGCAACCGCAGAAAAACAGGCAATCAAAAACCGTCACACGGAAGAAGTGGAGGCTGAAAGCATCTCCTATGCAGTCTGCAAATATTTTGGCATCGAGACTGGAGAAAATAGCTTTGGCTATATTGCCAGTTGGAGTCAGGGCAAGGAACTGAAAGAGTTGAGAGCCAGTTTGGAGACCATCAACAAAACCTCCGGCACTTTGATCTCCGACATTGAGCGCCACTATAAGGAAATCTGCAAAGAGCGCGGAATCGACCCTCATGCAAAGGCAGAGCCGGAAACCGCCCCGATAGAGCAGCCAACCAGCAATCTGACCTACTATGTAGCAGAGTGCATGGAATTTCCAAACCTCGGAGAATACCACGATAACTTGTCTTTGGAGGAAGCAATCCGCATTTATCAGGAGATTCCGGCAGAACGAATGAACGGGATCAAGGGCATTGGTTTTGAGCTGAAAGACGGAAGCGACTATGAAGGACCTTTTCCGATTTTGACCGGCCAGACCATTGACCTGGACACCATCCAGGCAATCGACTATTACCGTGATAATCCTCTGGTGCAAAAAGCGGTAAAGGAACTGGCTGCGGCAATGCCGGAAATGGAAGTGCTGGGGTCGGACGCCAACCAGCAGGAGGCTTTGTTTCTGATTGACGATGCCACCTATCTTCATATCCAGTCCTGTGACAGTGGCTGGGGCTATACCCTTTACGATGCCGCGTCCATGAAAGAGTTGGATGGTGGTCAGCTGGATATGCCGGAGATTTCCCGCATGAAGGCAGTTCTCCAGATTTGTGATGACAACGATTTGGGCAGAGACTCGGTAAAATACGCACCGTTGTCCATGATTGAGACCTTGCAGGAAACTGCCTACCAGCAGATGCAGGCAGAGGCCAGTCAGATGGCTGCTTCTTCTCAGCTGCCGGAAGCACAAGAGCAGGCGCTGGATGAATACCCAACGCCGGATGAGCAGGTATCTGCACCGGATATGCAGGAATACGGCTACTTCTATGATGGGATGCTCCCTGTCACCAGAGAACGGGCGCTGGAACTGGATGCCGCTGGTTTGACTGTCTATGTGCTGCATGAGGACAATACGGAGAGTATGGTATTTGACTCGCAGGAAATCATGGATCATGGCGGCATTTTCGGTGTGGACCGTGAGGAATGGGAGAAAAGCCCTCAGTTCCACGAAAAGGTCATGGAGCGCCAGGAACATCAGCAGGAACGGGAACAGGCATTTCTTGCTCAGAACAGAGATTGCTTTGCCATCTATCAGGTGAGCCGTGACGATCCGCAGAATGTGCGCTTTATGAATCTGGACTGGCTAAAGTCCCATGACATTTCCATAGACCGTAGCAATTATGATCTCATTTACACTGCTCCGCTGAGGGAGTCTGGCACGGTACCGGAGCAGCTGGAAAAACTATATGAGCAGTTTAATCTGCAAAAACCGGCGGATTTTCACAGCCCGTCCCTGAGCGTCAGCGACATCGTTGCGATCAAGCAGGATGGTAAGGTATCCTGTCATTACTGTGACAGTGTTGGTTTTACCCAGATCCCCGGATTCCTGCCGGAAAATCCGCTGAAAAATGCGGAGATGGCCGTGGAGGACGATTACGGCATGATCGACGGTATCATCAACAATGGCGCAAAAGAGCCTACGGTGGCAGAGCTGGAACAGCAGGCCCGCAGCGGTCAGTCCATTTCCCTCATGGATTTGGCTGCCGCTGCCCATCGGGAGGAACGGGAAAAGAAAAAGTCCGTCATGGAGCAGCTGAAAAGCCAGCCCAAGGCAGAACACAAAAAGACAGCGCCCAAAAAGAGTGCGGAAAGGGAGATTTGATATGGGAAACTTTACTTTTGAGGAAATGAACCTGATGTGTATTTACAACACCGGCAGCCGCACCGGATTGATCGACAGCCTGCGTGAGATGCGCGGCGAGCTGGCCCCGGAGGAAACGGAACTGAGGGAGCTGACCGACAGCGCCCTTACGAAGCTCTGTGCGATGACCGATGAGGACTTTGCCCAGCTGGAGCTGTACCCGGATTTTGACCAGTAAACACTATAACCGCAGGGATGGGGTGGCAATATGCCACCCCACCTTTTTACCCCAAAACTGAAAGGAGGACAGAACACTATGCCAACCAAAGCTGAACTATATGCACAGATGGCGGAGAAGGTAACAACGCAGCTCACGGGGAGCTGGCAGGAATGGGCAGGGTTTCTCACCACTGCTTCCCGCCTTTACAAGTACCCGTTCCATGAGCAGTTGATGATCTACGCCCAGCGTCCGGACGCTACCGCCTGTGCAGAGTACGATTTGTGGAATGAAAAGATGGGGCGGTATGTAAGGCGCGGCTCCAAGGGAATCGCTCTGGTGGACGATTCCGGGGACAGGCCCCGCCTGCGCTATGTTTTTGATATTTCCGACACCGGAACCCGTGAACATTCCCGCACTCCTTGGCTGTGGCAGCTGGAGGAGCGCCATTTGGATTCGGTGCAGGCCATGCTTGAGCGCACCTATGATGTTTCCGGTGATGACCTTGCCGGACAGCTCACGGAGGTAGCCGGAAAACTGGCTGAGGAATACTGGACAGAGCATCAGCAAGACTTCTTCTATATCGTTGACGGTTCCTTTTTGGAGGAATATGATGAGTTTAACATCGGAGTACAGTTCAAGGCAGCAGCCACCGTCAGCATCACTTACGCTTTGATGTCCCGCTGCGGACTGGAGCCGGAACGCTACTTCGACCACGAAGATTTCATGGCGATCTTTGATTTCAATACCCCAGCAACTATCGGGGCGCTTGGAACAGCGGTCAGCCAGATTAACCAGCAGGTGCTGCGGCAGATCGGCGTCACCGTCCGAAATGCAGAGCGCGAAGCCAACCAAGAAAGGAGCAAGCAAGATGAACAATCCCATGACCTATATCCAGAACGGAGACTATCTGATTCCCGACCTGAAGCTGAGCCAGCAGCCGGAGAAGCCCCTGGGCAAGTACGGCAGGATGCGGAAAGCATACCTCAAGGAACACCGTCCCATCCTATACAACCAGCTGCTGATGAGCGAGAAGCTGTACCCGCACCTTCTGGAGATCGACGAGACCGCCCAGAGCAGACTGGAGCAGATGATGCCCCAGCTGGCGAAGGAAGCGGGAGCCACCGAGGAACTGAAAGCCAGCGATCCCATGAAGTGGGTGGGGCTGATGAACACCTGCAAAGCCCAGGCCGAGGAAATCCTGATGGCGGAGCTTATCAACAGCTGACTCTAAACCTGTTCCTCTCCGAAGCGGAACAGATCCAATCCATAGATGAAGCAGAGAATGTAGCGCATACATCCTCTGCTTTTTCTTTTGCACAAAATGACATCGACCATGTGCTGCGTTTGGGCGGCAATACAGACCGTCAAAGGGAGCGTGTGGTTGCAGCCTTTGAAAAGCAGAAAACCACCGCTGAGATTGCCGAGATACTGAAAACGCTGTACCACGGCGGCAATGGCCTTGGCAGTGTGAGCGCATGGTATGCCGAGGATGGTATCCATCTTTCACATGGGAAGTCTGTCCGTTATGACAGGTCTGCCCAGGTCATTTCCTGGGAGAGTGCCGCAGAGCGTATCGGGGAGCTTTTGGAAAGTGGTCAGTTTGCCTCCAATGTGGAGCTTGCAGAAGCGGCAGGCTATGAACGCTCCCTCCTCTCGGAAGAGCTCTGGCATCTGTATCACGATCTCAGTGAGGACGCCAGAAAAGGCGGATATTTGTCCTGCCTGTCAGAGATCAAAGGCAATGGTTTCCCGGAGGAGACCCGCCGCCTGATGGAGCAGCTGAGTGAACCGGCTTTCCGCCAGACCCTCAAGGAAGAATACGCCGCCTTCTGGACTGCCTATCAGCAGGACCGTGACCTGTTGCGTTTTCACTATCATAGACCGAGGGAGATCTGGGAGAACCTGAAGGACCTTGACCTGCCCCGCAGGACCTTTTCTTCAGAGCTTTCCCAAGTGCCAACCGTCCAGCACTTTATTACCGAGGATGAGATCGACGCCGCCATGACCGGCGGAAGCAGTTTCGCCGGAGGAAAAGGCCGTATCTATGCGTTCTTCATGGAAAACCATACGGATAAGGAAAAAGTGAGATTCCTCAAAGACGAGTATGGTATTGGCGGACGCTCTCATGCCCTGTCCGGCGCAACACACAGCGGCGAAGATCACGACGGGAAAGGGTTGCACTATAAAAAGCAAGACTGCCCGGATGTTCACTTGAACTGGGAAAAGGTTGCCAAGCGCATTACCTCTCTTGTCCAGAAAGGCCGCTATCTTACCGAACAGGAACAGGCGCAGTATGACAAAATCCAGGCTGAAAAGGAATTGGCAGAAGAAGATGCCATCCAAGCCCAGCAGCCGGAGGTGGAGGAAGAAACGCCAAAGCCTACCCTTCGGGAGCAGTTTGAGCAGTATAAGACTGTGGTGACTGCCGCCATTTCCGAGGATGCCGCATACCGCAATGCCTGCGGGCATTCTGACCGTGAAAATGCTGTCATCGAGGGCAATGCCGCTGTGCGCCGTGCGGTCCTTGGTTCTAAGGATATGGAGCTGATCCGACTCTATTCGGATGTGCCGGAGTTCCGACAGCGACTGCACCGGGAAGTGATCGACGAAACCTATCCAAAGCTCCATGAACTTCTGCGCCCTCTTTCTCAGGAAGATATTGATACTGCCATTTGTGCATGGAACGGCAATATCGAGAGTAAACATGCTGTCGTCCGTTATATGAAAGACCATGCAAGAGAGAAAGATACCGCTGCATGGCTGGCTCAGGAATACAGTGGCAGCAACATCCCGTTCGTTGTCCGTGCCGGCAGCCCGGAGGAAACGCAGCTGCCCTGGCCGAAGGTACAGCGCAGGCTTGCCCAGCTGATTCAGGAGGACCAGTTCTATACCGAAGAAGAACAGGAACGTTTTGACAACATCGACCCCATCGCCATCCGGGAAGCCCTGGAGGAAAGAGGGATTGTCAACGGACAGGTGGCAGACCCGGAAAAACTGGACAATGACCCATTTATCCAACAGGTGGTGTCGGATGTAGGGCAGATCGCAGATGCCGAGACAGAGCAGACTTCCAAAGTTTCCATTTCCGATGAGGAATATGACGCAGTTCGCCGCCCAATTCCGCAAAGAACCTCCTATGACCCAGCCGCCCCGGTCTATGCCGTGGGCGATACCGTGTATATCGAGGATGACGCCTATCAGATCACCGAGCTGCGGGAGGACACCGTACAGCTTCTGCCCACCGGGATGGTATATCCCATCTATCGGGCAGAGCGCAAAGAACAGTTCGAGCAGCTGCTTCGGGCAGACCGCCGCAATGCTTACTATACCGAATTTCTTCCTATTGACCCGGACAAGGCAGATCAGGACTTGCGGGATGTATTGGCTCATGGACTGATGGATGAAGCGGATAAAAAGCAGATTTTCACGCTGCTGCAATCCGGCAGGAGCAACAGCGAGATCGCCTACTGGCTGAGCAGAGCCTATTCCGGTGAGATCGAGACACTGAATCTGGAGACCGGCGATATTGCCGATTACCGTACCACGGCACAGGGCATAGAACTGGAAGTCATGGATGCAGAGGAAAAGCGTCTGGCTATGCTGTATTTCCGCTGGGATGAAGTTGCGCCTTTGCTGCGCGGGATGTATGCCCGTCAGCAGGACGGTTTTGGACAGGAACAGCCCCAACCGACTACCGAATCCCCGACCTTCCATTCCGAGACCATGGCCGTCTATCCGGGCGATAAGAACAATCTGCCTTATGATGTGGTGGTGGAACAGCTGCATATCGAGGAGCCGGAGCCGCCAGCCCCTGTAACAGAGCCGGAGAAAACCTTTGAGGAAGTGTTGGATGAACACCCGGTTTCCATTCAGGTCAATGGCCAGTGGCAGACCTTTCCCAATGCCAAAGCTGCCGAGGAAGCATCTTATGAGGAATACAAGGCTAACCTGCGCCGCAATGCAAAAAACTTCCGCATTACCGATGAGCATTTGGGCGAAGGCGGTCCGAAAGCCAAGTTCCAGGCAAATGTCAATGCGATTCGTTTGCTGAAAGAGCTGGAAGCTGCCGGACAGCAGGCAAGCCCCGAACAGCAGGAGGTTCTTTCTCGATATGTGGGCTGGGGAGGTCTCTCTGATGCGTTTGAACCGGAGAAACCGGTATGGGCTTTAGAGTATGCCCAGCTAAAAGAACTGCTGACCCCGGAGGAATATGCCGCCGCCAGAAGCTCTACCCTCAACGCCCATTACACCAGCCCTACGGTCATTCAGGCCATCTATGAAGCGGTGGACCGTATGGGATTTGAGACCGGAAATATTCTGGAGCCGTCTATGGGCGTGGGCAATTTCTTTGGTATGCTGCCGGAGAAAATGCGAAACAGCCGTCTGTACGGCGTGGAGCTGGACCCTGTTTCCGGGCGCATCGCAAAGCAGCTCTATCCCAAGGCGGACATCACAGTAGGCGGCTTTGAGACCACCGATAGGCGTGACTTCTTTGACCTTGCCATCGGCAATGTACCTTTCGGTCAGTATCAGGTCAACGACAAAGCCTACAACAAGCTGAATTTCAGTATTCATAACTATTTTTTTGCCAAAGCACTGGATCAGGTGCGTCCCGGCGGTGTGGTAGCTTTTGTGACCTCTCGATATACCATGGACGCCAAGGATTCCACCGTGCGCCGCTATCTTGCCCAGCGTGCCGAGCTGCTGGGAGCTATCCGTCTGCCGAATGACGCGTTCAAAAAGAATGCCGGTGCCGAGGTGGTATCGGACATCATCTTCCTCCAAAAGCGGGACCGCCCGTTGGACATCGTGCCGGAATGGACCCAGACCGGACAGACGGAGGACGGGTTTGCCATCAACCGGTATTTTATCGACCACCCGGAAATGGTGCTGGGCAGACAGGAGCCGGTAAGCACTGCTCATGGTATGGACTACACCGTAAACCCTATCGAGGGACTGGAGCTTTCCGACCAGCTGCATGATGCGGTGAAGTATATTCATGGCACTTATCAGGAGGCAGAGCTGCCGGAGCTGGGCGAAGGCGAAGCTATTGACACCTCCATTCCTGCCGACCCCAATGTGAAGAACTATTCCTATGCCATTGTAGACGGGCAGGTGTACTACCGGGAAAACAGCCGTATGGTGCGCCCTGACCTCAACGCCACCGCCGAAGCCCGTGTAAAAGGTCTTGTGGGACTGCGTGATTGTGTGCAGGAACTGATCGACCTTCAGATGGATGCAGCGGTTCCGGACAGCACCATTCGGGAGAAGCAGGCGGAACTGAACAGCCTCTATGACAGCTTTTCTTCCAAATACGGTCTCATCAATGACCGTGCAAACCGTCTGGCCTATGCAGACGATTCTTCCTATTACCTGCTCTGTGCGCTGGAAGTCATCGACGAGGACGGTAAACTGGAACGTAAGGCAGATATGTTCACCAAGCGGACCATCAAGCCCCATCAGGCGGTGGCTGTGGTGGATACGGCAAGTGAAGCACTGGCGGTGTCCATCTCGGAAAAAGCCTGCGTGGATATGGACTATATGAGCCAGCTTACCGGAAAAACAAAAGAAGAACTGGCCGGAGAGTTGCAAGGCGTAATCTTCCGTGTACCGGGACAGTTGGAGCAGGACAGAACGCCCCATTATGTGACTGCTGATGAATACCTCTCTGGCAATGTACGCCGAAAGCTGCGTCAGGCACAGCGGGTAGCACAGCAGGACCCGGTTTATGCAGTCAATGTGGAAGCTCTTACCGCCGCCCAGCCCAAAGACCTGGATGCGTCGGAGATCGAGGTGCGTCTGGGCGCTACCTGGATTGACAAGGAATATATCCAGCAGTTTATGTATGAGACCTTTAATACCCCGTTTTATCTCCAACGCAGTATCGAGGTCAACTATTCGTCCTTTACCGCTGAATGGCAGATCAAGGGAAAATCTTCTGTATCCTACAACGATGTGGCAGCTTATACCACCTATGGGACCAGCCGCGCCAACGCCTACAAGATTCTGGAGGATTCCTTAAACCTGCGGGATGTCCGCATCTATGACACCATAGAGGACGCAGACGGAAAAGAGCGCCGCGTGCTGAATGCCAAGGAGACCACCCTGGCGGCTCAAAAACAGCAGGCGATCCGGGAAGCCTTTAGGGACTGGATCTGGAGAGACCCGGAGCGTCGCCAGACTTTGGTGAGCCAGTACAACGAGGAAATGAACTCTACCCGTCCCCGTGAATATGATGGCAGCCACATCACTTTTGGAGGCATGAACCCGGCCATTACCCTGCGGGAACACCAGAAAAGTGCCATTGCCCATGTGCTGTATGGAGGAAATACCCTGTTGGCACATGAAGTAGGCGCAGGCAAAACTTTTGAAATGGTAGCTGCTTCGATGGAAGCCAAACGCCTGGGACTGTGCCAGAAATCTCTCTTTGTGGTTCCAAACCATCTGACAGAGCAGTGGGCGTCGGAGTTTCTGCGTCTCTATCCTTCCGCCAATATCTTAGTCACCACCAAAAAGGACTTTGAGACCCATAACCGAAAGAAGTTCTGCGCACGTATTGCGACGGGTGATTATGATGCCATCATCATGGGACACAGCCAGTTTGAGCGTATCCCCATCAGCCGGGAGCGTCAGGAACGGCTTCTCTATGAACAGATCGACGAGATCACTGAGGGGATTGCAGAGGTACAGGCCAGTGGCGGCGAGCGTTTTACCGTCAAACAGCTGGAGCGTACCAGAAAGTCTCTGGAAGCCAGACTGGAAAAGCTGCAAGCCGAGGGGCGAAAAGACGATGTGGTAACCTTCGAGCAGCTGGGTGTGGACCGTTTGTTTGTGGACGAGGCCCACAACTATAAAAACCTGTTTCTATACACAAAAATGCGGAATGTGGCTGGTCTTTCCACATCGGACGCGCAGAAATCCTCCGATATGTTTGCCAAGTGCCGCTATATGGATGAGATCACCGGAAACCGTGGCGTGATTTTTGCCACCGGCACCCCGGTCAGCAACTCCATGACCGAGCTTTACACCATGCAGCGTTACCTTCAGTATGGACGCCTGCAAGAACTGAACATGACCCACTTCGACTGCTGGGCTTCCAGATTTGGGGAGACCGTCACAGCATTGGAGCTGGCACCGGAAGGCACCGGCTACCGGGCAAGAACGAGATTCAGCAAGTTCTTTAATCTGCCAGAGCTGATGAACCTGTTCAAAGAAGTGGCGGACATCAAGACCGCCGACCAACTGAACCTGCCCACCCCGGAGGTGGAATACCACAACATCGTGGCGCAGCCTACCGAACATCAGCAGGAAATGGTGAAGGCACTCTCTGAGCGCGCTTCCGAAGTACACAGAGGCAGTGTGGACCCGTCGGTGGATAATATGCTCAAAATCACCTCGGATGGCCGCAAGCTGGGACTGGACCAGAGGATCGTCAACCAGATGCTGCCGGATGAACCTGGCACAAAGGTCAATCAGTGCGTGGACAACATCATGCAGATCTGGCGGGATGGCGAAGCTGACAAGCTGACCCAGCTGGTGTTCTGCGACATTTCTACACCGCAGGCAAAAGCTACTGCAAGCAAGGCGGCGAAAACGCTGGATAATCCACTGCTTCACGCACTGGAAGGTGCCGTGCCTCTGCCGGAGCAGGAACCGGCCTTTACGGTATATGACGATATTCGTCAGAAACTCATTGCTCAGGGGATGCCTGCCGACCAGATCGCTTTTATCCATGAAGCCAACACCGAAGTGCGGAAAAAGGAGTTGTTCTCTAAAGTCCGTACCGGTCAGGTGCGTGTCCTTTTGGGCAGCACCGCCAAGATGGGCGCAGGCACCAATGTGCAGGACCGTCTGGTGGCACTTCATGACCTGGACTGTCCGTGGAGACCGGGAGACCTTGCCCAGCGCAAGGGCCGTATCGAGCGCCAGGGTAACCAGAATCCTCTTGTCCATGTGTACCGCTATGTGACCGAAGGAACCTTTGACGCATACCTCTGGCAGACGGTGGAGAATAAGCAAAAATTCATTAGTCAGATCATGACTTCTAAATCGCCGGTACGCTCCTGCGATGATGTGGATGAAACCGCCCTCAGTTTTGCAGAGATCAAGGCTTTGTGTGCCGGAGACCCCCGTATCAAAGAGCGTATGGATTTGGATGTGGAGGTATCCCGCCTAAAGCTGATGAAAGCCGACCACCAGAGCAAGCAGTATCGTCTGGAGGACCAGTTGCTCAAATACTTCCCGGAGGAGATTGAAAAGCACAAAGGCTTTATCAAGGGCTTTGAATCCGATCTGGAGGTTTTGGCAGCGTACCCGCACCCGGAGGACGGTTTTGCTGGTATGGAAATCCGCGGCGATCTGCTGACCGATAAGGAGAACGCCGGCGCAGCCCTTTTGGATGCCTGCAAGGAGGTCAAAACCTCCGATCCGGTGCAGATCGGCAGCTACCGGGGCTATGCCATATCCGTGGAATTTTCCGCTTGGAAACAGGAGTATACGCTCCTACTGAAAGGACAGATGACCCACCGGGCAACCCTTGGTACAGACCCTCGCGGAAATCTTACCCGTATCGACAATGCCCTCGCCCTGATGCCCCAGCGTCTGGAGGCGGCAAAGGCCCAGCTGGATAACCTCTATCAGCAGCAGGCTGCCGCAAAGGAGGAAGTCGGAAAGCCATTCCTTTATGAAGAAGAACTGCGAAGCAAAAATGCCCGTCTGGTGGAGCTGGATACTTTGCTCAACATCGACGGAAAGGGACAGGCACACGCCGAGGCTGTTGTTGCCAAAAGCACACGGACTTCGGTGCTGGACAGCCTGAAGCGCCCGGTGACGCCCCGCAGTACAGACAAGAAACCAAAACAGCATGAGGAGGTGCGATAACATGAATACCAATAATCTGAATACGGCCCTTTATGAAAAGATGGCCACTGAGCAGGAAAAATATAGGGACTGGTTGAAAAGCCAGCCCCCGGAAGAAATCCTGCACCACACCTATGAATATACTGTCCGTGAGGATATTGTGATGGCGATGGAGGAGCTGGAGCTGACCGACGCACAGGCCCAGGCGCTTTTGGAATCTCCCTCGCCGCTGGCGGATGTGTACCGTTATTTTGAAAAGCTGGAGACCGGCTATATGGATATGATCCGGGACAGTATTGAGAGCCGTGCCGACGATGTGTGCAGAGCCAAAGAGGAACTGCGAACAACACCGGTCTATCCCCATTCTGCTGCCTATGCGAGAGAACATGGGGAGCTGGAGCAGTACCGAGCTTCCAACAATGTAAATCGCCAATGCAAGGAGTCCATTGAAGCGGCGGTGCGGGAACATTTCGACGGAATGTATCTCAGCCACGATGCGGCAAAGGGTGTGATTGAGACCTATGGCATGGAGCGTGTATCTATGGTTCTGTCTAACACGATCCAGCTTCAGGACTGGGATGGGCGCTACTCCCGACGCAACAAAGAATGGGCCAAGACCATTCCTAATGATAATCCCGAAACCGTCCGTTGTGGTTATGCCTTAAACAGCCACCCTGCTGTGCTGGATGGTTTTATTGATCTGGTGCGTGAAGAACAGCAGCGCAGCCGTACCCAGAGAGAAAAACTGGAACCGTCCCGTCCCTCAGTACGGGATAAGCTCAAACAGGAGCTGCCCGCCAATAAGTCTGCCGCCCCGAAAAAACGGGAGCTGGAGCGATAACCATGGCAAAGCGCAAGCGGGATGTGCCGGTTCTGTTTTGGGTGTCCGCAGAAGAACTGGAACTGATCCATCAAAAGATGCAGCAATACGGGACAGAGAATTTGAGCGCTTATCTGCGGAAAATGGCGCTGGATGGTTATGTGGTCAAGCTGGAACTGCCAGAGCTGAAGGAGTTGGTCTCCCTGATGCGCCGAAGCAGCAACAACTTGAACCAGCTGACCCGCAAAGTGCATGAGACCGGGCGGGTTTATAATGCTGACTTGGAGGATATATCCCAGCGGCAGGAACAACTGTGGGAGGGTGTGAAGGAAATCCTTACCCAACTCTCCAAACTTTCATAACAGGGATAGATACTCCATTTGCGGAGGGAGGGACGGCATTTCTTCGCCGCACCTTCCTCCGCTTTTTCTTTTTGTCTGTATCCTTGTCTTTTGCCTGTCCGTACCGGATAATATGAGTAGAATAAGAAGCGTAGCAAAGGAGTGAAAACAGATGCTGACCTTTGAAAAGGTGCTGGAGATTTTTGCGGATTACCTGACCGCAGACGAGACCATAGAAGTTTATATCAGCCGCCATGGATGTGTAAGAGTTGAATTTGACCAAGATTTTCACTATTGCTCTGGCGAGGTGTGCCATACTCCCAAGGAACTGTTCAATCTCTTAGCTGATGATTACCGGACTTATGTGGAGATTGAACTGACCAAAGGCAGACGGGAGTTGACGGAAGATGATGAGAGAGAAGCGGATGCCCTGTGCAAACGGTATCTGGAGCGTTGGAGGGAGGAACTGGAATGAAGATTTTGAAATGCTTGCTGATGATTGTAACTGCACCGGTCATTTTGGTGTTGACGCTTTTTGTCTGGCTCTGCATGGGGCTGATCTACATATCTGGTCTGGTGCTTGGTCTGCTCAGCACGGTAATTGCTCTACTTGGCGTGGCTGTGCTTATTACCTATTCCCCGCAGAATGGTGCAATTTTGCTGATTATGGCATTTTTGATTAGCCCGATGGGGCTGCCGCTGGCTGCGATCTGGCTGCTGGGAAAGGTGCAGAGTTTGAAATTTGCGATCCAGGATTGGGTGTATGGGTAAATGATGTGAATATAATTTGGAATGAAAAAGAAGCAGGACAATGGGAGATGAGACCCAATGCCCTGCTTCTCTGTTTATTCGGAACGAACTGTAATATATTTTTGATTGCGACTTTTAGGTTTATCGGGAATAGTCATTTCTAATTGCCCGGATTCTAAAAGCGGATTGATATGCTTCAAGGTGAAGTTTCTTAAATCTTTGAAGCCGCAAAATACTGCAAGCTCTTTCTTGGATTTTGGTGTTGTGCAAAAAGCCAAAATCTGTTTGGATACCGTTGATAGTTCAATAACTTGGTGGGTAACTTGGTGGATAACTTGGTGGGCGTCACCCTCTAAGTTGTAGTTTACATTTTTCAAGATGACTCTGAAATCTGTCGCTGTTGAGGAAAATTCGGGCTTATATGCCTCTGTGTATCCAGGCAGCTTTTCGGTTTCACTGACGATTTTGCGTAGGCCACTTCCACGGCGTTCCATGTACTTCATGCGGTGGAACAGGTCAGCAATCACAGGGTTTCGTCGCATCGAACGGATACTGTAAATATCGTATTCCTGAATTGAGCCGCCGCCAAACATACCGCCCGGAGATGTGATTTCCACCCGATCATCAAACATATCAATATGGATTTCGCTGCCAAGTACAATATAATCACGATGGATAAGCGCATTAACAAGAGCCTCTGTCACAGCTCGTTCAGCATAATCTGGCTTGTCTACACGATACTGTGCCTCTTTGACAAAACGGACTTTGGAATTATTGCGAATAAATTCACTGCCGCTTTTCAGTAGATAAATCAGATTCCCTTCGTATTCTTTATCGTCCAGTGCATCATCAAAGATAGAGCCTTTTTCCAAGCCATTCCACCGGGTACAGAACATACGGGAGTTATAAACTGTGTGCTGATCGGTCATGAGCTTTCCGGCATTGGTCAAGACCCCATTTTTGTCAGCCAAACCGAAGGAAACATAATCGGATGGCTCAAAGCGGAGGCCGGTTCGTTCCAGATAGGTTGCCTCCAGGAGTGTGAAGCTGTAATCCTTTTTCACAGCTTCTGTTGTTAAGGTGTCAAAGGACTGATTGGTTCCCTTTAAGATCAGTTCATTTACAATGTAATCCGGGGCAATTACGCTTTCATTTCCAACACGGATATATGCTTCCATCACTCCGTCTGCCTTGTAATAATATGGGGTGCTGCGGCCGGGAGAAACCTCCAGAGCTAATAGATTTTTACCATCTTCCTGTAATGGTTTTAAGATAAACTGAGGTAATGGTGTGATACGTTCTTTGATTAAGCGGCTGATCGCTTCAGCATCCTTTTGAACATCGGACAAGCCGATAGGCTCCCGGTCATCGGAGACTCCGAAAAACAGAGTGCCGCCGATTCCATTGGAAAAGGCACTGACACTTTTTAACCAGCTTTTTGGCTTTTTTGTTTCGAGAGCAACTTTGAAATCACATTCGGTTGCTTCAGCAATGAGCTGTTCTATCATAGAAATCCCTCCTTTGAGGTTGTAGAATATTCTTTTTTATTATACCCAGCGGAGAAAGTTATTGCAACGATAGAAGCAAAGAGTTCAGCGAAAACAAAAATATTTATGAGAGGAGGACCTTCTATTATGGCAACTACAAGAATCATGCCGCTTCATGTCGGCAAAGGCCGCACAGAGAGTCGGGCAATCAGTGACATCATCGACTATGTGGCCAATCCAAAGAAAACAGATAACGGCAGGCTCATTACCGGCTATGCGTGTGACAGCCGGACTGCGGATGCGGAGTTCCTTCTGGCAAAGCGGCAGTACATTGCCGCTACCGGACGAGTGCGTGGTACAGATGATGTGATTGCCTATCATGTGCGCCAGTCCTTCCGCCCTGGTGAGATTACCCAGGAAGAAGCAAACCGGCTGGGCGTAGAATTTGCAAAGCGTTTTACTAAAGGCAATCATGCCTTTGTGGTCTGCACTCACATAGACAAGTCGCACATTCATAATCACATTATCTGGTCATCGGTCAGCTTAGAATATGACCGGAAGTTCCGAAACTTTTGGGGCAGCACCAAGGCGGTTCGTCGGCTAAGTGACACCATCTGTATTGAGAATGGACTGTCCATTGTAGAGAATCCGAAACTTCACGGAAAGAGCTATAACAAATGGCTGGGCGATCAGGCAAAGCCATCTCACCGAGAGCTGCTTCGTGTGGCGATTGACAACGCATTATCACAAAGTCCTGCTGACTTTGAAGAACTGCTGAAGCTGTTGCGAGAATATGGTTGTGAAGTCTCAAAGCGCGGAAAATCGTATCGACTGAAGCTCTCTGGTTGGGAGAAAGCCGCCCGCATGGACAGTCTGGGCGAAGGATATGGATTGGAAGATTTGCGGGCAGTTCTCTCCGGGAAGAAAGCACATACCCCGCGAAAGAAAACAGTCGCACAGGCAGAGCCGCCAAAGATCAATCTGCTGGTGGACATTCAGGCAAAATTGCAGGCTGGAAAAGGTGCTGGCTATGCTCGATGGGCCAAGGTTTTCAATCTGAAGCAAATGGCGCAGACCATGAATTACCTGTCAGAGCATAACCTGCTGGAGTATGCGGTTTTGGAAGAAAAGGCTGCGGCTGCCACGGCACATCACAATGATCTTTCGGCGCAGATCAAAGCGGCTGAAAAGCGCATGGCAGAGATCGCTGTTCTGCGTACTCACATCGTAAATTATGCCAAGACCCGTGAGGTCTATGTGGCATACCGCAAGGCGGGTTACTCTAAGAAATTCCGGGAGGAACATGAGGAAGAAATTCTGCTCCACCAGGCTGCTAAGAATGCCTTTGATGAGATGGGAGTCAAGAAACTTCCCAAGGTCAAAGAGTTGCAGACGGAGTACGCGAAATTGCTGGAAGAAAAGAAAAAGACCTATGCCGAGTACCGGCGTTCCCGTGAGGAAATGCGGGAGCTTTTAACGGCAAAGGCAAATGTAGATCGAGTGCTGAAAATGGAGGTAGAACAGGATGTTGAAAAAGAAAAAGACCACGGCCAGCGGTAAGCTGGTCCTGGTCAAAAGCGTTCGCAGAACGCGCAGCCACAGAATGAAATTCTGTGTTCAAAGGGGCTTGGGGGCGCTGCCCTCAACAAGCAAGCGGAGAGGAAAATCACAAAGGGATTTTCTTCTCTGCGGGCCTGTGTGTATTAACACAGGCATTGCTTGCCTCTTTTCTCCGAAAATGAAAAGAACCAGTGAGAGAATCGTTAAATTTCACTCACTGGCTCAATTCGTTTCAAATTTCTCGGACAACTCTGTCAGTTCTTTCACCGTTTCCTGGGTGTGATGCAACAGGGTGTCACGCATTTCTGGCGGACAGCTGGAATAAAACATTTTCATCTGATTGACACCCTCATCCTCCAGAGAAACATCTGGATTTATAAGTGTATCTAAAGAGATGTGCAGGACCTTTGCCAATGCTCTTAAAATTAAATAAGAAGGATTCATTTTCCCCTTTTCGATATTGGCGATTTGCTTTACAGAAACATGGCTCAGATCCGCAAGCTCCTGTTGTGTCAGGTCTTTTTTCTTTCGGGCTTCCCGCATTTTTTGCCCTAAAGCAGTCAAATCATCAATCGGCATAATCGTTCACCTCAATAATATTGTATCGTTCCGGTTTATATGATGGAATGACCTTATTATGCCTGACAAGCTGTACGATTATGCCGATTATATAAAGCTGCGATTGGTGATAAACTTGTATTGTTCGAGACAAAGAACTATAATGTACTCTGTGGAGGTGCATAATGGATTATATGACACTAAAAGAGGCCGCCGAAAAATGGGGCGTGACACCTCGTAGAGTAAATTACTATTGCGCTGCTGGGCGTATCCCCGGCGCTGTGAAAATGGCCGGTGTTTGGCTGATCCCAAAGAACGCAGAAAAGCCGATTGACGGAAGGACAAAACAAGGGAAGGGGTTGCACCATGAATAAAATCCTGATTATAGATGATGACAGAGAACTGTGCGCTTTGATTAAACGTAGCGTACAAGCAGAAAACATAGAAGCCGATTTTTGTAATACCGGAAAAGAGGGCTTACAAAAATTAAGAGAGCAGGAGTATCAGCTTGTGGTGCTGGATGTGATGATGCCTGGTATGGATGGCTTTGAAACGCTGGAAGAAATCCGCAAAGAGAACAGTCTGCCGATTTTGATGTTCACATCTAAAAATGACAGCATTTCTAAAGTACGGGGCTTACGGGCCGGAGCGGACGATTATCTTACAAAACCGTTTGATATGGACGAACTGATTGCCCGTATTGCGTCCCTCATTCGCCGCTACACTCGCTTTAATCAGCAAGCCGGAGCTGTGCAAAAACTGGATTTTGATGGATTGCAAATTGACCTTGAAAATCGTTCTGTTACGACGGAAAATGGTACTTTTGAACTTCCCCCAAAGGAATTTGATCTGCTCCTGTACTGTGCAAAACATCAAGGGAAAATTTTGACCAAACAGCAGATTTATGAGGAAGTATGGGGCGAAGAATATTTCTATGATGACAGTAACATTATGGCGATTATCAGCCGACTTCGTAAAAAATTAGAAGTCAATCCTTCAAGCCCAAAGTATATACAAACGGTCAAAGGGATTGGCTACCGGTTTAATAAGGAGGTGTAGTCAGCATGGAAATTATCGTATTCTTGTCCATTGTGATTGCTGTTGTGGCTGTATTGACTTCCATCGTTCTCGTTCGGCGTGTAAAAAAACAAATAGCAGAAATGACCGATGTGCTGGTTGATGTGAAAAACGGAAATGGCAACCGGCGTATTCTATCTGCAACAAATGAACTGACAGCACCTCTTGCTTATGAAATCAACGAGATCGTTGTGGCCTATGAAAGCAGACTTTCAACTGTACGGCAGACAGAAGAAACCAACCGCCAGCTTATGACGAGCCTTTCCCATGATGTGCGAACGCCCCTTACTACTCTGATTGGGTATCTTGACGCTGCACACAAAGGACTGGTCACAGGAAAAGACCGGGATGATTATATTGAAACCGCCCGCCGGAAAGCCCATGATCTGAAAGAATATATTGATGTACTCTTTGACTGGTTCAAGTTAAATTCCAACGAGTTTGCTTTGGAGATCCAGAGTGTTGAGGCCGCAGAGCTGACAAGAAATATCCTCATTGACTGGATACCGATTTTTGAGGATAAACAGGTTGAGTATGACATTGATATTCCCGAACATCCTGTCCGGGTAAGATTGGATATGGACAGCTATATGAGGATTGTCAATAATCTCATTCAAAATGTAATCGCTCACAGCCATGCAGACAAAATCAAAATTGCCCTGTCAAAGAAGGAAAATAACATGGAGCTGCTGCTGGCGGATAATGGAGTGGGAATTGAGAAGGAAGATTTGAAACACATTTTTGAACGGCTCTATAAGTGTGACAAAGGACGGTCTGAAAAAGGAAGCGGTCTTGGTCTTTCTATTGTCCATCAGCTTGTAGAAAAGATGGGTGGGAGTATAACAGTTGAAAGTTTGCCGGGAAAAGGAACTGAATTTATGTTGCTTTTTCCTTTGGAGAGTTAAGCGGGTTCCCGTCTTTATGGCGGGAGCCTTTGTCATTTTACTGGATTTCAAATTGCAAGGTTAATGCAAGGTTGCGGCAAGGTTAATGCAAGGTTGGCATGATAGAATACCTTACAGAACAGGAGGTTTTGAATATGGATACAAATTATATCATTGAAACAAAAAATCTGACGAAGCAATACGGCTCACAAAAGAGTGTGGCTGACTTAAATATTCATGTGAAGCGTGGGAGAATTTACGGTCTGCTGGGCAGAAACGGAGCCGGAAAAACCACTACCATGAAAATGCTGTTGGGCTTAACGAAGCCGACTTCCGGGGAGGTCAAAATCTGGGGAAAGTCTTTGCAAGGGAATGAAAAGAAGTTGCTCCCCCGCATTGGCAGTCTAATTGAGTCCCCCGGCTTTTATCCCAATCTGACCGGCACAGAGAACCTGCGTATCTTTGCTACTCTGCGGGGCGTACCAAACAATCATGCTATCAAAGATGCTCTGGATCTGGTAGGACTGCCCTACAAAGATAAAAAGCTCTTTTCACAGTATTCTCTTGGTATGAAGCAGCGGCTTGCCATCGCCCTTGCCGTTATGCACGATCCGGAGCTTTTGATTTTGGATGAGCCGATCAACGGCCTCGATCCCATCGGTATTGCAGAAGTACGTTCCTTTATTCGTGAGCTTTGTGACGCGCGAGGAAAAACCATTTTGATTTCCAGTCATATTCTTTCGGAGATTTCCTTGCTGGCTGACGATATTGGAATTATCGACCACGGCGCATTGCTGGAAGAAGAAAGCCTTGCTGAGCTGGAGCAAAAAAGCAGTAAGCATATCCGTTTTACGCTTTCGGATACTGCACAGGCGGCAAGAATTTTGGAACGCAATTTCCATGAAAACCATTTTTCCATACAGGACGACCATAATCTGCGCCTGCACAACCTTGATTTGCCTGTGGGGAAAATTGTAACTGCCTTTGTAGAAAATGGATTGGAGGTATCGGAGGCGCATACTTGTGAAGAAAGTCTTGAAGATTACTTCAAGCGTGTGACAGGGGGAGAAGGAATTGCTTAAACTAATCAAATGCGAATTTTTGAAATTGAAACGGAAAAAATTTATTCCGCTTATTATTCTGGCTGCTTTCCTGTTTCCAATCCCGCTGACTTATCTGATGACAACGCCCTCTATGATGGAGCGATATACAGATCGGGCAGATGCTTTTGACGGACTATTTAACATGGTGTTGGGATATGGTATCCAGTTTTTACTGCCCTGCATTATTGGAGTGATTGCCGCTATCCTGTTCTTTATGGAACGCGACAACGATACATTCAAAAATCTGCGTACAATTCCCGTAACCAGCACGCAAATGGTGCTTGCAAAGATTATTGTCCTCTTTCTTTTTGGAATTGTTTTTTGTGTGGCTTCTACCATTGCAACAATTCTTTGCGGATTTGGAACATTAGAAGTTTATGGAATAGGCTATAAATTGTTTTTAGCGGTTGAAACAGGAATTTTCATTACGGCAGGAACACTCCCGTTGATTGTTCTTGTTGTCTTTTTCAGTAAGACCTATGTTTTTTCCATTTTGCTGTGCGTCTTTTACAGCGTTCTGAACATGAGTGCTACGGCATTGTTTGACACGCTGCCTAAAACCATGTTATGGCTTCTGCCCACGCCACTGACTACATTTTGGAGTGCAGGAGATATGGCGGCTCATGGAATAAAAATGGACTTGGAGCAAATGACAGGGCTAATTCCCTCAACATTTCAAGTTGTATTCATTCTTGGGATCATGGCATTGGTTTCGTTCTTACTGATTGACAGATTATATAAGAAGAGGGGGGAATAAACATGGTTCGCATTGTAAAAACAGAATTTTATAAATTGAAAAGGTATCATATCCTTTGGGCGGGCGTTGCACTCATGCTCCTATCCGTCCTGCTGACCTTGTTTACCTCTATGGCGAATGATGGTTCCGTTTGGGATTTTGCCTATCTTACAGAACAGGTCATCAAAAACAATATGTCCATGATTTTTCCGATGTGTATCAGCCTAATTGCTGGATATATGATTTCTCGCGAGCAGACGGATGATACATTGAAAAATATTCTGACTGTGCCGATCTCTTTTAAGAAACTGCTGACCGGAAAATTGATTGTGTGCGGCGTATTGTCTATTATTTTCGGGTTGATATGCAGTCTGTTTACAATCATAGCAGAAATGATTGTGAGATTTCCCGGCTTTGAGATTTCCTTAGCTCTAAAAGCAGCCTTGCAGATTACTGCGGTTAATTTCTTTTTATATCTTGCGGTTCTGCCGATTATCGCTCTTACTTGTCGGAGGGCAGGCAGCTTTTTAGTCGGTGTAATCATTGCTTTTGTCTATGGATATGGAGGGATGTTTGCCGCAGGAAATATGACATTAGCAAACCTTTATCCGATTACCGCAAGTCTTGGAATGGTAGGCTACCGTAGCTATGATACCGCAGTCAACTGGAATATCGGAACCTGTTCTTGCAGTCTTGCGCTTGCTGTCGTTATTTCTGCCATCTTGATTTTGTGCATGAAAGAACGAGAAGCAACCCAAACAAAGAAAAAGGCCAAAAAGGTAGCTCCAAAGAAAGGCTGGTGATGATTTTATGAAGAAAATAGTTTTAGCATTAACATTCGTCCTTGTGGGAAGTTTTATGCTTGCTGGCTGTTCAAAAGATGAAATTCTCAATCATTACAATAACATTGTTCAATCTGCGGGCTCCATAGAACTGACAGGGAAATCGTCACTGCAAGGGGAAAAAGAAAAAGGAATTGATGATTATACAGGGACTTATACGGCTGATTATGCGAACTTTTCAGGTACAGAGTATTTGTTCGGAGGAACTTCCATAAAGAGAGAAGCCGGTAAGGAGCTGTCCATTGATTGCACCTTGGAGATTACGGAAGGTACTGCAAAAGTATTTTGGATTTCTGGATCTGATGAAGCAGTCACATTGATTGAAGCAACCGGAACTTATAGTGACACAATTACACTTCCTGATGGTGGAAATTATATTGGCATTGAATGTGAGAATTTCACTGGAAACATTGAATTAAATATTGAATAATACTCTGCCGGACGACGGCAAAAGAAAAAAAGCCGTCGTAGAGCAGACAATTTGACACGCCCATTTGAAACGGCGGCTTTGATTTTCAGAGCCGCCGTTTCTTTGCGTTTGCACAAATCAATGACGACTTGCAGGGACACGGTAGCCGATTGGAGGTTATTTTTCCGTGTCTCGTTTGCTTTTTCAAAGCTCACATGATCTACATCAGTTAAAAAAAGCATTGCTCCTCCTCCGGGCAAGTATAACATTGCATCGGCATTATCGTTCTATGTAATTCAGTATAATAATGGCTGTTCTTGGCGCGCCAGTTTTCCCTCACGGAAATCTGGCGTTTTTTGTTGCCATTTTTTCGGAGATGACCCGGTTGTCTGCCGGTGTCGGTCTCCGCCTTCATTCGATTCACCCGTCAATCACCCGTGAATCGAAATGGAGGTACATAATGAAGAAAATTAACCTTCGGGAACTTTATCCTGATGTTTATACAACAGACTTTTTTGTAGATGTGACAGAGAAAGTAATGGAGACTATTCGAGCAGCTGAACGTGCGGAGGCTGCGTATGAGCGAAAGATGTATCGTTATAAAGCACAGTATTCTCTGGATTGCGAGAATGGCATTGAAAATGCGGTGCTGTTGAAGCCGCAAACACCGGAGATGCTTCTGGAGGAAAAGCAGCTGCGGGAGCAGCTCTATGCCGCTGTGATGGCTCTGCCAGAGAAGCAGGCCAAGAGGATCTATGCCCGGTATTACCTGGGTATGCGTGTGAGTGAGATCGCCGCAGCGGAGGGTGTAGACCCAAGCCGTGTCCGTGACAGCATCCGGCGCGGTCTGAAGCAGCTGGCAAAGTATTTTTAGGATAGAATAACAAAGGGCGCAAGGCCACATAGTGCTTCTGGCACAGGGCTTTGCGCCCTATTTGCAAGCTTGTATTCTTCGAGCAAAGGAAATATAATAAACCATATTGGAGGGAAACTATATGGATTATATGACGCTGAAAGAAGCAAGTGAAAAATGGGGTGTTACCCCAAGGCAGATCAATTATCTGTGTGCCGGTGGGCGTATCCCCGGTGCTGTGAAGATGGCTACCATTTGGCTGATTCCCAAGGATGCGGAGAAACCGGCAGACCGTCGTTTCAAAAATACAAAAAAATAATCCTCTCGTGAGATTTCTGTGACATTTGGATGCTACACTAAGAATGAAGGAGTGTGATACAATTGCGAATTTTAGTAGTCGAGGATGACCGGCTTTTGAATAATACTTTGTGCTATAACCTGTATACTGCGGGCTATGTCGTGGACTCTGTATTGACAAAATCAGCAGCTAGCAACTTTCTGACTAAGCAGGATTATGACCTGATCGTGCTGGATGTAAACCTGCCAGATGGGAATGGCTTTGATTTCTGCCGGGAGGTAAAAGAGCGCCGGCCGGATACGGCGGTGATCTTCCTGACCGCAAATGATATGGAGAGCGATATGCTCAAAGGATATGAGTTGGGCGCAGAGGACTATGTGACCAAGCCATTTCCTATGAGCGTCTTTCAAAAAAAGCTGTCCGTGGTGCTGGGGCGGCTGGCAAAACAATCTGGCGGCGGGGATTGTTATGAGGATAGCGCACTATCCATCAATTTCTCGGAGATGACTGCTTCTCTGTCCGGTAAGGCGCTGGTGTTCACTCCGTTGGAATACCGGCTGTTGAAAATCCTGACCAAAAATCCGCAGAATGTTTTGACCAGGCAGGTGCTGCTTGAAAAGCTGTGGGATGCCGATGGGAACTTTGTGGATGAACACGCCCTGACTGCGGCCATCAGCCGGGTGCGGAATAAAATTGAAACGGATGGACGCCAGTACATCAAGACGGTGTACGGTATGGGCTATATGTGGATCGGAGGGGCATCGAAATGAATATGCGAAAACTCTCCATCAACAAAGCCTGCGTCCTTTTGGGAACGCTTTTGCTGCTGGCGGTTGGTGCAGTCTGCACCGCTGTTCATCTGCTGACCCAGAATATAACCGCTGTCCGGTGTGTGTTCCTGTTCAGTCTTTTTGTGCTGCTCTGCGTCATCTGCTTTGTGGCGCTGATTCGTCGGAAGCTGGTCCGGTTCTCCGATGCCTTTTGTGGTCAGATGGATGATATGCTCTCCGAAAATATGCAGCCCAAGCAGACGGTTGAAGAAGAAAACCTGTTCTATAAAATCAACTACCGGCTGGGGCGACTGTACGAGGTCATGCAGGAAAATAAAAACAGCATCGCAAAGGAACGGGCTGACCTGCAAGAGCTGATTTCTGACATCTCCCATCAGGTCAAGACCCCGATTGCCAACTTGAAGATGATCAACAACACGCTGCTTGAAAACGAGGTTCCCCCGCAGAAGCAAAAGGAATTTCTGACAGCCCAGGCCAGCCAGCTTGATAAGCTGGACTTCCTCATGCAAGCCATGATTAAAACCTCCCGCCTGGAAACAGGAGTCATTTCACTGGAGCAAAAACAGCAGCCGGTTTATGATACCCTTGCCGCTGCCCTGGGCGGGATTTTGCTCAATGCCGAAAAGAAACAAATAGATGTGCAGGTGGAATGCCCGGAGCATTTGGATGCACGCCATGATAGAAAATGGACAAGCGAAGCCCTGTTTAACATTCTGGATAACGCAGTGAAGTACACTCCGGCAGGCGGGCAGATCCATGTGTCGGTGGAAGGCTGGGAAATGTATGTGAAGATCGACATTGCCGACACCGGCATTGGCATTTCAGAGCAGCACCAGGGAACGATTTTCAAGCGGTTTTACCGGGAAGATGCGGTGCATGATGTGGACGGTATTGGGATTGGCCTGTATCTGGCTCGTGAGATTGTGACCTTGCAGGGCGGTTATATCCGGGTGGTATCGGAAGTTGGGAAAGGCTCAACCTTTTCTGTTTTCCTGCTCCGAAAGTAGAGCAGGCACGCCCCGAAAAAATGAAATGTCACAGGTTCGTGACATTTGGGGCCGAATTTAGCAGAAATTTTTTGTGGCTCATGACATTTCTGTGAGGTTTGGTCGTTACAATGGGTTTATCAAAAAGAAAGGATGGTGTTCTTTATGAGCATTTTGCAAACGACTGAACTAAAAAAATATTATGGCGCAAAACCGAACATTACCAGAGCCTTGGATGGTGTGACCCTCTCCATTGAAAAGGGCGAATTTGTTGCCATCGTAGGAACCTCCGGCAGCGGTAAATCTACACTGCTGAATATGATTGGTGGGTTGGATGTGCCGACCTCTGGCAAGGTTATTGTGGATGGACGTGAACTCTCAACATTGAAAGATGAGCAGCTTACCATCTTCCGTAGGAGAAAGATTGGCTTCATCTTCCAGAACTACAATCTGGTTCCGGTGCTGAATGTCTACGAAAATATCGTGCTGCCTGTGGAGCTGGACGGAAACAAGGTAGACAAGAAGTTTATGAAAGAAGTCGTTCAGATGCTGGGGCTGGAGGATAAGCTGAACAATATGCCCAATAACCTTTCCGGCGGCCAGCAGCAGCGCGTAGCCATTGCCCGCGCTTTGGTGTCAAAGCCTGCAATCGTCCTGGCTGATGAACCGACTGGCAATCTGGACAGCAAGACCAGCGCCGATGTGCTGGGGCTTCTGAAAACCACAAGCCAGAAATTCCATCAGACCCTCGTGATGATTACCCATAACAGTGAGATCGCCCAGCTTGCCGACCGCATCATTCGGATCGAGGATGGTAAGATCGTGCAGTAAAGGGGGGCGGGACTATGAATGACATTTTATTTGGCAACAATAATTCCGAAGTAATTACCAAGCTATCCAAACGCTATTTCAAAAAGAATAAGGTACGCAATCTGGCTGCACTGCTGGCAATTATCCTGACTGCTTTCCTATTTACCTCTATCACTTCCCTGGCGTTCAATATGGCGTCCTCCATCCAGCTCTCTCTGCAAATGCAGAAAGGCAGCAAGGCGGATGGCACTTTAGGATATATGACGGAGGAACAGTACGAGCAGCTTGTAAACAGCGATTTTGTGGAGCAGGCAGGTCACCGGCGCATCATTGGCTATGCAAGCAATACTTCCAGCCATTCCATTGAGATCAATTATGCGGACAGTGTGCAGCAGGAGCTGACCTTCTGTGTGCCTACTCATGGAGCTGCACCGGAGAAAGCGAATGAGATCGCCACCACGGATTTGGCGCTGAAGGCGCTGGGTGTAGAACCAAAGATTGGCGCAGCGGTTCCGCTGGAATTTGAACTGCGGGGGAAAACTTATCATTATGATATGGTGCTTTCCGGCTGGTGGGAAGCAAGCAATGACTCTGTGAGCGTTGCGACTGTTTCAGAGCAGTTTATAAAGGAAAACCCCGATGTGGTCCAGAACACTTATGCGGTAGACCATGAAATGTCCGGCGTTACTTTTTCCGATGTCGTGCTGAAGAATAAAGCAAATGTTCAGCAGCAGTTGAATGAGTTCGTTTACTCCATTGGCGGCAATCCAGAGGATATGGGCGCAGACAATTTCATTCTCGCCTCTGAAAATCAAATGTCCCAGGGAGTGACTTCATCAGAGTCCATCGTGTTTGCTGTTGTATTTATCCTGATGTTTGTCGTGTGCGGATACCTGCTGATCTACAATATCTTTGATATTTCTGTGATGCAGGATGTTCGTCAATACGGCCTGCAGCGGACGATTGGCACTTCCACACGGCAGATCAAGGGCATTGTGAACCGTCAGGCGGTCTGGCTCACGCTGATCGGACTGCCTATTGGTCTGATCGCCGGTTTCTTTGCCGGTTGGGTGCTGCTTCCTATCGTGACAGAGATCATTAACCTTGAATATTCTATGGTGGGTACATCCGTATCGACCTCGCCGCTAATTTTTGTTATCGCCGCTCTCTTTACAATCCTGACCGTGTTTATCAGCACCAGGAAGCCTGCAAAAAAGGCGGCAAAGATTTCTCCTCTGGAGGCGATTCGCTACACCGAGCAGAACGCCTATAAAAAGAGAAGTGCCAAGCGAACCAATGGGGTAAAGCTGTCCCGTATGGCCTTTTCCAACCTGGGCCGCAATCGTCGGCGTTCAGCGTTCATCATTATTTCCCTGCTTCTGTGCATCGTCCTGTTTAACTCTATCATCATTGTGACGCAAAGCCTTGATGAAGAAAAGTGGGTAAACCGTGTCACCAGAACAGATTTTAATGTCTATAACTCAGCCGCATTTAATGTAATGGAAAGCGTTCAGCACCATAAAGATACGCTCTCACAACAGGCGGTGGATCTGATTGCCGGACAGCCCGGAGTTGAGGATGAACGCTATCTCTACCGAAATACAAAAGACGATAGAAATGTATTGGTTGACTATGGGTTTGAAGATTTAAGCGGCATAGAGCTGTTTCATGAGGAAGAAGGCGTCGTAAATCAAAGCTATCAGGGATATAGCCTGTACACAAGTTCTGATACCGAAAGGCGCTATTTTGGCAATGTGATGGGAGCCTCCGAAAATTTCTGGGCTGATATGCGTATTTTTGAAGGCGAAAAAGATGCCGAAACCTTAACGCAGAAAATGGCTACCGGAGAATATGTCATTATTGGCTGCCCCATGGACAAACTGACAGAGGAACCAAGGAACACTCCGCTGACCGATCAGTTACAGGTTGGAGAGAGCATTTCCTTCTACAAGGATGGGGAACTGGTCAAAACCAGCACTATCCTTGCAAAAGCGATCCTCGTGGGAACGGAAACCGAAACGCCGACAGGCACCACCGCCCAGGCGCACATCGCCGCTGATGCTCCTTTTGTGTATCTGCCGGACACTGTATTTAAGGAAATCTATGACGCTCCCACGCTGCTGACTTATGGATTCAATGTGGATGAAGCCTTGCAGCCGCAGATGGAAGAATTTTTAAGCAGCTATGTGAGTGAAAATACTTCGGTTGCCTATACTTCCACCAAGCTGTTGAAAGAGCAGCTTGATTCGGTCCGCAGCATGATCCTGGTTATCGGCGGTCTGATTGGTTGCATCATGGCCTTTGCAGGACTGATTAACTTTGCCAACATGATTATTACCAACATCATCACCCGCCGCCATGAGTTTGCTACCATGCAGAGCATCGGTATGACCGGCAAGCAGCTTCGCCGCTTGACGGTCTATGAGGGCATCTACTATGCCGTAGGTGCGGACATTATCGGCGGAGCAGTCGCAGCGATCCTGGCAGTCACAGTGCTAAAGAGCGCATTGAATAGCCCTTCCATGTGGTTCTTTACTCTGAATATTACATTGGTTCCGGTTCTGGTCATTGGTGTGCTTTATCTGCTGCTGGCTGTGGTTATTCCGCTGATCGTTCTCCATTTCTTTAACAAGGGAACTGTGGTGGAGCGGCTGAGGACTTCGGAGTAACGACAGAGATTGCTACAATAGATAATCATAAACCTATTGAAAGCCGGGAGGAGGCATTTCCTCTCGGCTTTCCTCATAAAATTTGAAATCTCACAGATTGGTGAGATTTCAGCTTGTTATTTTGTCGAAATGGAGTATGTCCGTGACATTTCTGTGAGGATTGCCTGTTAAGATAAAAGAAAAGTGAAAAAGTTGCCGCACGATGGCAAAAGAAAAAAAGCCATCGTACAGCGACTATATTGTTATGCACTTTGCAACGGTGGCTTTGAAAAAATCAGAGCCGCCGTTTCCTTTCGTCTATCTAAAATGAACGACGACCCTACACCCTGTAATCTGGTACGGCGGCACATAGGAGGATGCCGCCGTGTCAATTTTTGTCATTCACAATAGCCATGAGTTACACCAGCTAAAAAAAGTTTTGCCCCTCCTCCGGGGGAGTATGACTATCTATCAGTATTATCGTTCCATCTAAATCAGCAGAATAGTAGGTATTTTTGTTGCGCCGATTTCCCGTTATGGGAAGTTGGCGTTTTTTGTTGCCATTTTTTCGGAGATGACCCGGTTGTCTGCCGGTGTCGGTCTCCGCCTCCATTCGATTCACCCGTCAATCACCCGTGAATCGAAATGGAGGTACATAATGAAGAAAATTAACCTTCGGGAACTTTATCCTGATGTTTATACAACAGACTTTTTTGTAGATGTGACAGAGGAAGTAATGGAGACTATTCGAGCAGCTGAACGTGCGGAGGCTGCGTATGAGCGAAAGATGTATCGTTATAAAGCACAGTATTCTCTGGATTGCGAGAATGGCATTGAAAATGCGGTGCTATTGAAGCCGCAAACACCGGAGATGCTTCTGGAGGAAAAACAGTTTCAGGAGCAGGTCTATGCCGCTGTGATGAAGCTGCCAGAGAAACAGGCAAAGCGAATTTATGCCCGATACTATCTGGGAATGGCGGTAAATGAAATTGCCGAAGTAGAAGGTGTAGACCCAAGCCGTGTCCGAGACAGTATCCGCCGTGGATTAAAGCAGCTTGTAAAATATTTTTGATAAAATTTCATTTGATGCGCCTGTTTTTTGCCTTTTTTGTCAGTGTTAATAAGAAGGACAAGTTTTCCTCCTTCATCAGTACATTGACAATCGAATAGACAGCACAACAGGTACATAACCCATGTACGAGCGAATGTGAAACGCCGCGAAGATGGAGCCGTCAGGGAGGTGATGAAAGAACTGCTTCGGAGCGATCTACGATTTCATAAAACGGATTGTGGCAGATTCGGCGCGATGACTGCATGGGGGCTTAAAGATACTTCCTCACGGCCCGCCAAAGACTTGGGGGGAACCCTGCGGCACACGATACGAACGGTGCTGCGGAGTTATGACAGCCGCGCCAACGGAGACCTGTTGTGTTCCCATCGTCAGGGGGCGTGGCAAATGTGATGAAAGCTGAGTTATATAAATAGGAAGCGTTTGCAGCTTCCTGTTCAAAATCAGATACCATGCGCTGGCAGTTTCGGCTGCCAGCGTATTCATGTGGCTTTGAACAAACACGATGACAAACTTGACAGATTGGAGGAAATATGCTTTATGGAAAAACTTATTACACGAAAAGAAGCAGCAGAAATTTTAGGTATCAGCATTGCAACGCTGGACGCGGCCCGTAACAATGGTCTTATTTCTTATGTGCAATATGTGCAGAATGGCTGTGTGTACTTTACTTCAGCGGGCCTTCAGGAGTATATCGCAAAATGCACCCACAGAGCAAAGCCAGCAGAAAAGAACGCAACTTATCGTAAACCTCGCAGAGCTGGAGTGTGAGCCGGTCCGTATCCTTGTCGAAATCATAATGGTCTGATAAAACATAGATACAGCGCTGGAGTCTATTCTTAGGAGGTGACGGAATTGGCAAAAAGAAAAAGAGCAATTCCACAATACGGTACAGTTACGCTTAACGGCATAGATTATTATAGAACGCGGGTTCAGAACGCAGATGGAAAACTGGTGGCCCTTTATGCGAGAACACCGGAAGAATTATATGATAAAGAGTTGGGAGCATTAGAGCAGATCGACAACGATACATTCTGTCGGAAATCCCCGACGGTTGCAGACTACTGTGAAAAATGGCTTTTGATGCAGTCGGTTCATGTGAGGGCAACCACGCTGATAGATTATACCTCAAAGGTCAGACGGCACATTATAAAAGAACTGGGACAGATGCGGATGGCAGATGTGACACTGGATGACATTCAGCTTGCACTTGTTCCTGTTTCCGAGAAGTCTGCTTCGGTATATAAGTCAGTGGTTATCCTGTATAAATCCATTTTCCGTGCAGCAAAGGAAAGTAAGATTATTGATCACAACCCAACGATTTACCTTACGGCCAAAGGTGGAGGCGTTCCGCAGAAGGACAAAGCTGCATTGACGGATGAACAGGCCGCCAGACTGCTGGATGCCATTCAGGGACTTCCGCCGTATGTATTTGTCATGTTAGGGCTGTATGCAGGATTGCGGCGAGAAGAAATTCTTGCCCTAAAATGGGATTCTGTATATCTGGATGTGGATTGCCCTTATTTAACGGTACGCAGGGCATGGCACACGGAAAATAACAGACCGGTGATTCTGGATGAGCTGAAAACGAAAGCCGCGCATCGAAATATTCCGTTGCCGGTTTGCCTGGCGGACTGTCTGAAAGAGACAAAAGCTAATTCACAGTCAGAATATGTAGTGCCGAACCGGGAAGGCGATCCGCTGTCCTACACACAGTTCAAGCGGCTTTGGCAGTACATTGTGACCCGAACAGTCAAGGAGCGTTTCTATTATCGCTACGAGGATGGAAAGCGTGTAAAGCACACGGTTACGCCGGTCCTCGGTGAAAAGGCAGCACATAACGGAAAAGTGATTTACAGCTTAGATTTTGAAGTGACACCGCATCAGCTGCGTCATACATACATTACGAATCTGATTCATTCGTCCGTGGACCCGAAAACGGTTCAATACCTGGCGGGGCATGAGAGTAGTAAAATTACGATGGATATTTACGCAAAGGTCAAATACAACAGACCGGATGAGCTGGTAAGAACAATGGGTGGTGCATTTGCCCAGTGGGATGCAGCACAGGCATAACAATTATAAAGAGCAGGAAACAAAGCTGGAGCGAGGCAAGGATGTCTCGCTCTTTGTTTTACATAATCCGTATCTTTGATTAAGTGGGTGCTTTCTGATAAAAAGAAGGTGTGAATTTAAGAACCCTCATTATCAGGAAAGGAAGATTTGTATGGCTAAGAAAAAACAAAGCGTTCCAGAGTACGGAACGGTTACAAGAAAAGGAACACTGTATTACAGAACCAGAATTACAGATGCCGATGGAAAGCAGGTCAGCTTATATGCGACCACCTGTGAAGAATTATATGAAAAGCAGTTGGAGGCCCGGAGACAGGTGGAGGAGATCATCTTTCACCGAAAGCATCCAACGGTTGCCGAGTATTGTGAGAAATGGCTGCTGATGCAGTCAGCAAAAGTGTCTACGGCTACTATAAAAGGATACAGACAGAATATGAAGAATTATGTCATCAACTCTCTGGGAGATATGTATATGGAGGAAGTGACTGCGGATGATATTCGTCTGGCGCTTGTTCCGCTGTCTCAAAAATCGAAAGGACTGTATGATACGGTAAATATGCTGATTAAGTGTGTGTTTTATTCGGCAGAGCGCAGTCAGCTGATAACCGATAATCCGTGTGTAGGAATTTCAGCAAAGGGCGGAAAAGCATCGAAAAAGAAAGACGCCTTAACAGATCAACAGGTTGCAATTCTGCTGGATACGGTGAAAGAGCTTCCGCCATATCTTTTTATTATGATTGGTTTGTATTCCGGCTTGCGTCGGGAAGAAATTCTTGCATTGCAATGGGACTGTGTATTCATAGATGAATCCACCCCATATATTTCTGTGAGACGTGCATGGCGTGCAGAGCATAACAGGCCGGTGATTTCTACCGTCCTAAAGACAAAAGCAGCAAAAAGGGATATTCCCATTCCGAAGTGTCTGGTGGACTGTCTGCGGGAAGCAAAAGCAAATTCCATA
The DNA here is from genome assembly GCA_018228645.1 of Clostridiaceae bacterium Marseille-Q4143. GTDB lineage: Bacteria > Bacillota > Clostridia > Lachnospirales > Lachnospiraceae > Hominiventricola > Hominiventricola filiformis. The sequence continues at coordinate 575,478 of CP073693.1, read as the reverse complement.
TCGGAGTATGTGATTGCCGACAGCGAGGGACAGCCGCTTTCCTATTCTCAGTTTACAAGAGTTTGGCAGTATGTAGTTGTTCGTTCTGCAAAAGAGAGAGCCTACTATAAATATGTGAATGGACAGAGCATTAAATATACCGTCAAGCCGACATTAGGAACAACGCAGAGGAACAATCCCAAGATTCGCTATACCCTGAATTTCGATGTAACACCGCACTTGTTGCGGCATACCTACATCACGAATCTGCTCTATGCGGGCGTTGACCCTAAGACAGTTCAGTATTTGGCAGGGCATGAGAATAGTAAGACAACTATGGACATTTACGCGAGGGTCAAGTATAATAAACCAGAGGAACTTTTCGAGGTAGTGAATGATGCTTTGAACCAGGAGAATTTCGATGAAAAATCACCGATTTCTATGGTTAAGGAATAGGACAACCGACAACAGAAAATGCGAAAAAGCCCGTAATATCAAGGAAAAACGCACCATAGAGATGTTTAGTACGGCCTCAAAGCCGCTCGTCGCGCACCTCAGTTCAGCAAGCGATAATTCAACCGAATATCGAAAAAGAGCAACAAACCCCGAAAATCCAGTATTTTCGGGGTTTTCTTTATTTCGGAGATTCTGGCATTAGAAAAGGCCGTCACTTTATGATTTTGAAATGCCCGCTGATGATCGTAACTGTACTGGTCATTTTGGTGTTGACGCTTTTTGTCTGGCTCTGCATGGGACTGATCTACATATCCGGTCTGGTGCTTGGCCTGCTCAGCACGGTAATTGCTCTACTTGGCGTGGCTGTGCTTATTACCTATTCCCCACAGAATGGTGCAATTTTGCTGGTTATGGCATTTTTGATTAGCCCGATGGGGCTGTCGCTGGCTGCTGGGCAAGGTGCAGAGTTTGAAATTTGCGATCCAGGATTGGATGTATGGATAAATGTATCTTGCTCACAATCTTGGTCATTGACTAAGTTGTTCTGACTAAGATGGTAGGGTTATAGTATGATAAATATTTTGCGAAAAATGGCTGAGAAAGAATTTATTTATAAATTTCGCAGAGAAACTGCAAAAACAAGCCGTAAATATTGACCAAGGCATTTTTAACTGTTATAATAGTGACTGAAAATACGAATACTGAGAATGGAGGTATTCAATTATGCTGATTCAGTTTACAGTGGAAAATCACAGGTCAATAAAAAACAGTGCCGTGATCAGTTTTGCGGCCTCTAAGGATAAGTCATTTGATGAGTATCTGCTTCATCCAGATGAAAAGAAGGCATTGCTGCCCGTACTTGCAATTTACGGTGCAAATGCAGCTGGAAAAAGTAACGTATTACATGCAATGATGACAATGAAAGAAATGGTTGTGGGAAATGCTGCAAAAGTTTCTAAGGGACAAAAGTTGCCGTGGGAGCCGTTTGGAGGAACAAAGGTTCCGACTTCTTTTGAAATGGTATTTATTTTTCAGGGAGTTCGTTACACATACGGTTTTTCTTTTGATGCAAAGAAGATTTACAAAGAGTATCTTTACCATTGGCCGAATGGGCGTGAAGCCTTAATTTTTTCAAGAGAAAATGGAGTATATGAGTTCCGGGAAAATGTAAATGAGCAGGTAACTCTAAGCAATCGAACACCGGATAATAAGCTCTATCTGGTGTCCTCTAATGACTGGAACTTGCCTCAGACGGAGAATGCTTATCGGTGGTTTCTGGAAAAGTTGACATTCCTGATGGATGAAGAACCAGCTACCTCAGAAACCGTTGCTCAGATTGCCAGCGGTGATGATAAGAAGGCTCGAATCTTAAAGGAATTGCTGCTTGCCGATCTTGGAATTACCGATGTTACAATCAAGAATACTTCCGGTAAAATCCCGGTTATTACGACAACACATCGAATTATTAACGAGGATGGTACAACAGACTACTTTCAGCTTTTAATGGAGCAGGAATCTGTTGGTACGCAACACTTTTTTGCCCGCATTGGAGGATGGTTGCAGGCACTTGAAAACGGCGCACTTTTAGTTGTTGATGAAATTGAAGATAGTCTGCATCCTCTTTTAACCAGAAGGCTGATTGAAATGGTGCAGGATAAGGCTGTCAATACAAAGGGAGCGCAGCTGATTTTTACAACACACGATGCAATGCTGCTTGACTTGAATTTCTTCCGTAGAGATCAGATTTGGTTTGCTGAAAAAAACGATGAGACTTGTGCAACAGAGCTTTACTCGTTGGCATCTTTCTCTCCAAGAAAAGGAGAAAATGTGCGTAAGGGTTATCTTCAGGGACGATTTGGTGCAATCCCTTTTATCGGAGGTGACGCCTGATGAGCAAGATGCGAAAAGAGTATGACCCGAACAAAGTTAAGCGGCGTAAGCGTAAACCGATTGTTTATATCATCTGCGAAGGAAAAGAAACAGAGACACTTTATTTCAAACATTTTCGTTCACGAAACTGCCTAGTGGATATTATCCCAATTCCATCGAAACATAAGGCGGCGGAACATTTGGTGAAACACGCAAAATCCCTGATTTCTCAAGCAGATTATTATCCGAAAGATGGAGATCAGCTTTGGTGTGTATTCGATTGTGATGATAATAAAGACTCTGAGCTTCAAGCCGCAATTTCTTATGCGGAGAAGCATGGGTACAAAATCGCATATTCCAATCCAGCATTTGAATATTGGTATCTGCTCCATTTTGAAAGACGGAATGGATATTTGAAAGATTCCGCTACGGTAATTGACATCTTGAAAAACAAAGGATATTTGGAAAATTACGGAAAAAGTGTGGATGTTTTTGAAGAATTGCAGGAACACCAGCCAGAAGCTATTCAGTACGCAAAAGAACGAGTGGAGAGGTTAACCAGAGATCAGGTTGCTGTGATCTGCCGAGACAGTAATCCGGTAACGACAGTCTATGAGCTGGTTGAATTTTTGAATAGTAAAAGAACATAAAAGCACCATTACAAAGGTGTGCATAATGACAGAAAGCTGTCACTTCGACGATAAAAATTCGTTGAGTGGCAGCTTTTATGTTTGGAGAGGAGGAAGCATTATGGCAACTACAAGAATCATGCCGTTTCATGTCGGCAAAGGCCGCACAGAGAGTCGGGCGATCAGTGACATCATCGACTATGTGGCCAATCCAAAGAAAACAGATAACGGCAGGCTCATTACCGGCTATGCGTGTGACAGCCGGACTGCGGATGCAGAGTTTCTTCTGGCAAAGAGGCAATACATTGCCGCTACCGGACGAGTGCGTGGTACAGATGATGTGATTGCCTATCATGTGCGCCAGTCCTTCCGCCCCGGTGAGATTACCCCGGAAGAAGCCAACCGTCTGGGCGTAGAATTTGCAAAGCGTTTTACTAAAGGCAATCATGCCTTTGTAGTCTGCACTCACATAGACAAGTTGCACATTCATAATCACATTATCTGGTCATCGGTCAGCTTAGAATATGACCGGAAGTTCCGAAACTTTTGGGGCAGCACCAAGGCGGTTCGCCGGCTAAGTGACACCATCTGTATTGAGAATGGACTGTCCATTGTAGAGAATCCGAAACCTTACGGAAAGAGCTATAACAAATGGCTGGGCGATCAGGCAAAGCCCTCTCACCGAGAGTTGCTTCGTGTGGCGATTGACAACGCATTATCACAAAGTCCTGCTGACTTTGAGGCGTTGTTGAAGCTGCTGCAAGAGTCCGGCTGTGAGGTGTCAAAACGAGGGAAATCATATCGCTTGAAGCTCCCCGGTTGGGAGAAAGCCGCCCGTATGGACAGTCTGGGCGAAGGATATGGATTGGAAGATTTGCGGGCAGTTCTCTCAGGAAAGAAAGCACATACCCCGCGAAAGAAAACCGTCACACAGGCAGAGCCGCCGAAGGTCAATCTGCTGGTGGACATTCAGACAAAATTGCAGGCTGGAAAAGGTGCTGGCTATGCTCGATGGGCTAAAGTTTTTAATCTGAAACAAATGGCGCAGACCATGAATTACCTGTCAGAGAACAATCTGCTGGAGTATGCGGTTTTGGAAGAAAAGGCTGCGGCTGCCACGGCACATCACAATGATCTTTCGGCGCAGATCAAAGCGGCTGAAAAGCGCATGGCAGAGATCGCTGTTCTGCGTACTCACATCGTAAATTATGCCAAGACCCGCGAGACCTATGTGGCATACCGCAAGGCGGGATACTCTAAGAAATTCCGGGAAGAACATGAGGAAGAAATTCTGCTCCACCAGGCTGCTAAGAATGCCTTTGATGAGATGGGAGTCAAGAAGCTTCCCAAGGTCAAAGAGTTGCAGACGGAGTACGCGAAATTGCTGGAAGAAAAGAAAAAGACCTATGCCGAGTACCGGCGTTCCCGTGAGGAAATGCGGGAGCTTTTAACGGCAAAGGCAAATGTAGAGCGAGTGCTGAAAATGGAGGTAGAACAGGATGTTGAAAAAGAAAAAGACCACGGCCAGCGGTAAGCTGGTCCTGGTCAAAAGCGTTCGCAGAACGCGCAGCCACAGAATGAAATTCTGTGTTCAAAGGGGCTTGGGGGCGCTGCCCCGGGCAAGCAAGCGGAGAGGAAAATCACGGAGGGATTTTCTTCTCTGCGGGCCTGTGTGTATTAACACAGGCATTGCTTGCCTCTTTTCTCCGAAAATGAAAAGAACCAGTGAGAGAATCGTTAAATTTCACTCACTGGCTCAATTCGTTTCAAATTTCTCGGACAACTCTGTAAGTTCTTTCACCGTTTCCTGGGTGTGATGCAGCAGGGTGTCACGCATTTCTGCGGACAGCTGGAATAAAGCATTTTCATCTGATTGACACCCTCATCCTCCAGAGAAATATCTGGATTTATAAGCGTATCTAAAGAGATGTGCAGGACCTTTGCCAATGCTCTCAAAATCAAATAGGAAGGATTCATTTTCCCTTTTTCGATATTGGCGATTTGCTTTACAGAAACATGGCTCAGATCAGAAAGTTCCTGTTGTGTCAGTTCTTTATTCTTTCGGGATTCCCGCATTTTTTGCCCTAAAGCAGTTAAATCATCAATCGGCATAATCGTTCACCTCAATAATATTGTATCGTTCCGGTTTATGTGATGGAATGACCTTATTATGCCGGTTAATAGGCTTAATTATACCGATTATAAAACTGAGAATACAAATTCCATTAAAGAGTAATGAAGGATGCAAACTTACCTGTATCTGTGACAGCATTCGGCGCGGTCTGAAGCAACTGGCAAAGTATTTTTAGGATAGAATAACAAAGGGCGCAAGGTCTCAAAATGTTTCCAGCACAGGGGCTTGCGCCTTATCTATATTTGGCCATTTAATATGTTTGATTATGCAGATTAAAATTTAATATCTTTATGAAATCTTCAAATTTCCCTTGTATCCTCTTGTTGAAACCAAAAGAAAGGACAGTACAAAACATGAGTATAATCTTGAAAACAACAAATCTCTGCAAATCGTTCAACGGGCAGACAGCCGTAAATAACATATCGCTGAACATTGAAAGAAATTCCGTCTATGGATTGTTAGGACCAAATGGAGCCGGAAAATCTACAACACTCAAAATGATAACAGGTATTTTGAGGCCCACATCTGGGAGTATTGAGTTTGACGGCCACGCATGGAAACGCAGCGACTTAAACCATATTGGAGCGTTAATTGAAATGCCGCCGCTTTATGAAAATTTGACCGCCTATGAAAATCTGAAAGTAAGGACTACTATTTTAGGGCTGACAGATAAGCGGATTGACGAAGTGCTGCAAATCGTCCGGCTGACGGAAACAGGCAAGAAAAGAGCCGGACAGTTTTCTCTTGGTATGAAACAGCGTCTTGGAATTGCAGTTGCATTACTAAACAACCCGAAGCTGCTCATACTTGATGAACCAACCAACGGGCTTGACCCGATTGGGATTGAAGAACTTAGAGAGCTTATCCGTTCCTTTCCTGCAAAGGGTATTACCGTTATTTTATCAAGTCATATTCTCTCCGAGGTACAACAGACCGCTGACCACATCGGCATTATTGCGGGCGGCGTCTTAGGCTATGAGGGGAAACTTAATGCAAACGAAAATTTGGAACAGCTTTTTATGGACGTTGTAAAAAGCAATCACAGGGAGGGTTAAGGCATGGACTATCTAAAATCAGAACATTTGAAATTCAAGAGGACAATATCGAACAAACTGATTTTCATTGTTCCGCTAATTACGGCTATTTTTGCATGGCTTATGGGTGGATATATAGGGTATCAGTACATGACGCTTTACTGGTGGTATGCGTTCCTGCTTCCGGGAGCAATCGCAATTTTGTGTTCTTTGTCACACAGAAAAGAAGAAAACGCCGGGAAATACTATTCGGTATTTTCTATGCCTGTAAATCTTTCGAGATTTGAATTTGCCAAGGGCATTATCTTAGTCGAAAAACTGCTTGTTTCAGCGATATTTTTAGCATTGCTTATTTCTATCAGTAATATCATTGCTCCGGCAACGGCAGTATATTCTCTTTTACACAGCATTACAGGAAGTATCGGAATTATCCTTGCGTCTGTCTGGCAAATCCCTTTGTGCCTGTACTTAGCACGCAAAACGGGAATGTTTGTGCCGATTGTGTTAAATACAATACTTGGGATTGTCCTATCTACTGCTACCGCATTAGGAAATACAATAGCATGGTGGTTTGTACCGTATTGTTGGGCAGCAAAACTGGCAGAGCCACTTATGGGAATTGAAATAAACGGAACTTATGCGGGGAATTGTGGATTTTCTATAGCCATTATGATTTCCATTTCGTTGTCAATACTCTTGTTTCTTATTTTATCCTATGCCGACGCAAAGGATTTTTCCAAAGGGAGGTAGACAGAAATGGGTTTTATTTATGCGCTTCGTTCTGAACAGGAAAAAACGAAGCATACATCGTTTTGGGCTATTCATTTTTGTGTACCCGTTATGGGGGCATTGTTATTTCTTGCTTACTATTCCCAGTATGCCAGCACCGCAGACAGTAAAAAGCTCAAAATGATATTGGAAATTACGACAACGTTTTTTCCGGTGTTGATAAGCGTTATTGTTGGTCTGAACGTTGCACTGGAAGAAAAGGCTTCACACTTCCAAACGCTGCTTGCTGTACCAAACAGACACAAAAATATGCTTGCAAAATTAACTTATCTTTATGGTTCGGGGGTATTTGCATTGTTCTTTCTGTTCCTGTTATTTGTGATTGGCATACATCTTTTGGGAATGGCTGATACAGTGCAGCTCGGAATGCTCATTGGAGCCGCCGCCGGGATGGCCTTTTGTAATTTTATAATATACATCTTGCACCTGTTCCTTAGCTTCAAATTTGGATTAGGGTTATCCCTGTTTTGGGGCGTGTTTGAAAGTCTGCAATGTATCTTATATAGCAATATTGAGCTGAAAGGTGTAGCCCGGTATATCCCCTTTGCATGGTCTATGAATTGGGTACAGGATATTTTGAGCCGACAAATTTTCAACTATGGAACAGAAAAAATATGGATTGCAGTATTAACGACAGGCGGCTTATTGCTGACCTTATTATGGTTTTCTCATTGGGAGGGAAGAAAAAATTATGAATAAAAGCAAAAAAATAATGCTACTTCTGCTGTTTACCTTTATCGTTTGTGTGGCTCTTGCTGGCTGTACTTTACAGGACAGAATCGAAGAATATTCCAGTGACAAGGAACAATGCTATTTGAATACGGAAAATGTAACACGTTTTTCCTATAAAGGTAACGATTACACCATTTTGGCAGATACCGTATCAAATGGCGGGCTTGGAGAATGGATTGGATATATCCGGCAGCTTGCCGCCATAGACGAGAACGGAAAAATATTGCTGCAAGAAAATGTTGAACCGGCAACTTTTCAATTCTTAGCGGATTTGGCGGAGAAAGCACCAGAAGCCGCTTACATTATTCCTTTTCTCAATGTATATGCGGCTCCTAACGCAGACGATTATCTTATTGTAGATGTAAACGGAGGGTATCATAAAGCTGTTATCAGCGAAAATGTCAAAGATAGCGATACTGTTTTTGATTTTAAGAAAACAGAAGAATCTATAAATGACAGCTTTGAAGTCAATCCAGAAAATGCGACACAACTTATTTGGGGCGGGACGGTTTATCAAGTAACGTCTGATATGGTATCAGATGATGAATTAGGCAGCTACATTGATATTCTCGCTGAAAGTGTTACATTCGATACAGAAACGAAAATCCCTTTGTCAAAAGAAGATTTAAGCAAGATTGACTGGTACGGGGAAAATGCCGGACAGGGGCGAGAGTCTTGGTTTTACACAGATGTCTATGAGATTTACGGAACCGATAAAGCGGAAGCGGTTGCGGTCAATGTAAATGATAACTACTATATTGCAAAGCGACAATGACAGCTTTCCTACCTTCCTACCCTTGGAGCTTGTGCTATACTAAAAAGGACAACGAAAGGAGGCAACAATATGGCGGCGATCCTTATGATTGATGATGAACGGGCTATTTTAGAGCTTGTCAAAAACGGGCTGCGAAAGGATGGGCATTTCGTGACCGCTTATACCTCTGCCGCACAGGTACCGCTTGATAAGCTGAACAGATATGACTTGATTATACTGGATATTATGATGCCAGATGTAGACGGCTTTTCCTATTGTGATAAAATTCGTTCCCTTGTAGACTGTCCTATTCTTTTTCTGACAGCAAAGACAATGGAGCATGACATCACATTTGGGCTTGGTCTGGGAGCAGACGACTATCTGACAAAACCATTTCGTATTGCAGAATTGCGGGCGAGAGTAAACGCCCACTTACGGCGTGAACGTAGGGAACGACATACCGCACTTACCTTTGACCGCATAAAAATTGATTTATCTGAAAAAGAATTACGGGTAGATAACACGCCTGTTGCCTTAACGAAAAGCGAATATCTGATTTGTGAATATCTTGCAAGGAATAAAGGACAGGTATTTTCAAAAGAACAGATTTACGAAGCTGTTTTCAGCTTAGAGGGCGACAGTGATAATTCTACGATTTCTACTCATATCAAGAATATCCGGTCAAAATTGAACAAACTGGATATTCAGCCGATAGCGACAGTCTGGGGGATTGGATATAAATGGGAATGAAAAAAACAACATCACTGAAAGCGTCTTTTTGGAAATTCTTATGTATGCTGTTGATTGGACTAATAGGTGCGGTGGCAATACCATTTAGTCTTATTTTAGCTGGAACCAGTACAGGGCTTATTACCTATGCGGATTATTCAGAACGCTGCACAAAAGATCTTGCTCCTGTTATTGCCGCAACGCCGGATTTGGCAGATGTGCAGCTTCCTATGGGCTGTGAATATTTGGTGCTGGATAAAAATTATCAAGTGACGGAAACGACCTTAGAGGGCGACGATTTGGACCGAGCTATGGAATACGCAATATCCGGGCAGAGAAATACAAACCTTAACAAACAGTATTTGCTTGTGACCCGCGAAAATGAATATGTAGTGCTGCAATATTACATAGGTTCACAGTTTACAAATGAATGGCTTTATGAGCATTTTCCCTCACCGGAAATTCTACTTTATATTTTTATAGCAATCAACTGTATTGCAGTATGCGTGATATTGACAGCGAAGTTTGCAAAAAATATGAGGACACAGCTCTCCCCACTTTTTGAAGCGACAAGGCAGGTAGCAGAACAAAATCTTGATTATGAAGTGGGACATTCAAAAATCAAAGAATTTGAGGATGTACTTTGTTCTTTTGCAAATATGAAAGATAATCTGAAAATATCTTTAGAGAAGCAATGGAACGCGGAACATTTACAGAGAGAACAGATTGCAGCACTCGCTCACGATTTGAAAACACCTCTGACCGTCATTCAAGGAAATATTGATTTGATAAATGAAACGGAGCTTGACGACGAACAACATCTATATGCGAGTTACATCACTGAAAGCTCCGAGCGGATAGGCATTTATATTAAAGCGTTAATTGACATTTCCCGGACAATCGCCGGGTATCAGCTTCATTTGGAGAAATTTGATATAGCTGATTACATGGGCCAGATTAAAGCGCAGGTAAGCTTGATATTGTCAATATTGGTTGACACATTTATCTCAAAGATATCATTTCCTATGCAACCAGGCCCAGAGATTGGTAGTATCTCTGACGCTTAATCATAGGAGGAAGCCCACCGTTGGCAGAGCAGATCCTCCTGTTGTTCCAGTAACTGATGAAATATCTCCAAATAAGAACTCTCAGCTCATCCGTGGTCAGGCTTTCCGTATTGTAGCGGTCATAGAGAAGCTCGCTTTTCATTCTGGCCCACATGCTTTCACATCGAGCATTATCGTGGCACCTGCCACCATCACTGTTCATGCTTTGTATAATGCCATATTTAGAAAGCGCCTGACGGTAGGTTTCACTGGTATATTGTCTTCCTCTGTCGGAGTGCACAATGGCACCTCGCAGATCAGGATGCGCCAGATAGGCATTATCCAGTGTATGCTCACACAGAGTTGCCTTCATGTTTGTTTCCATTGCCAGTCCCAGAACGCTGGAATCAAAGCAGTCGAAGATGGCTGAAACATACAGTTTTCCATCTTTTGCCTTGATTTCTGTGATATCAGTTACGCATTTTTCAAGTGGCTTATCAGCCTTGAACTCTCTCTTCAGAAGATCATCTGACTTACGTGCTTCCCGATCAGCCTTGGTAATGCCATTTGGCTTGCGCTTTGGCCGATGGACAAGTCCTATTTCATCCATAACCCTGTAAACGGTTCGTTCACTGGGGATCTTGATTCCCGTCGGATTCTTAAGGAGCAGTGCTTGGTACATGCGAATACGTCCATAGGTATCATTGCATTCATCCTCAGCATGGATCACTCTCATGGCATCAGCAAGATCCTGATATTTCCAAGGGCGATCTTTAATAGCAAGATATTTGTAGAAACCCTGGCGGCTGACGCCAAGCATCCGGCAATAGAATGAGAGTTTTCCCTTAATCACGCCGTCTTTCGTTTTTATGGCAATGAACATCATTCTTTGGTTCTTGCTGACTTCCGACGGCTGGCTGCGAAAAAAGCGCTTGCTTCCTCGAGAAATTCATTTTCCTCTTTCAGACGCCGGATTTCTTTGTCCTGATCTTTAACGCGTTTGCGGAGCATGGCAAGCTCCTCAGTAAGACTCATCGCGCTTTCCGGAGTATGTGCACCGTCGCCAATATCCAATGTGCCTGCTCTAACTGCTTTCAGCCATGTGTGGATGGTTCCTTCTGGGATACCTAATTCTTTGGCTGCCTTAGCACCGCCGATTTCTTTGGCAAGTTTGACAGCCTGGATCTTATATTCCTGGTCGTATTTACGTTGGGTTCGTGACATTGAGAGTTCCTCCTTATTCTCTTTTATTATACATGAATTCCTTGAGAATAAGGTGTCAACTTTATTTATACAACATCAGCTCTTTATGTCTTACCAAAGGAATTTGTCTGCAACTGGAAACGGGGGCTAACCTGGGCACACTCAAGGCGGATAAGCTGCTGTTGGAACGGGCAATTATGAACGTGATAAGCAATGCGTTAGACTATTCTCCACCACAGGGGACAATTTATGTAACGGTGCAAAAAACGGACTGCTTTTTACATATATCTATAACGGACGAGGGAGGCGGCTTCACACCGGAGGCCCTACATCATGCACAGAAACAGTTTTTCATGGGCGACAAAAGCCGTACTTCTAATATGCACTTTGGTATGGGACTTTATATCACAAGCAGCATTATCAAGCAACATGACGGGCAGCTTGTTTTAAGCAATTCTAAAAAGACTGGCGGCGCACAGGTTATTATCAAAATTCCATATTAAAAGTAGTGGGCGGTACTGTGGTATCGCTCATTATTTTTTCAAATCTTTATGAAATCTACAAACTTTCCATATAGCATATAGGTAAAGAATAAAACTACAATCTGCCAGACGACGGCAAAAGAAAAAAAGCCGTCGTAGAGCAGACAATTTGACACGCCCATTTGAAACGGCGGCTTTGATTTCAGAGCCGCCGTTTCTTTGCGTTTACACAAACCTATGACGACTTGCAGGGACACGGTAGCCGATGGGAGGTTATTTTGCCGTGTCTCGTTTGCTTTTTCAAAGCTCACATGATCTACATCAGTTAAAAAAAGCATTGCTCCTCCTCCGGGCAAATATAACATTGCATCGGCATTATCGTTCCATGTAATTCAGTATAATAATGGCTGTTCTTGGCGTGCCAGTTTTCTCTCACGGAAATCTGGCGTTTTTTGTTGCCATTTTTTCGGAGATGACCCGGTTGTCTGCCGGTGTCGGTCTCCGCCTCCATTCGATTCACCCGTCAATCACCCGTGAATCGAAATGGAGGTACATAATGAAGAAAATTAACCTTCGGGAACTTTATCCTGATATTTATACAACAGACTTTTTTGTAGATGTGACAGAGGAAGTAATGGAGACTATTCGAGCAGCTGAACGTGCGGAGGCTGCGTATGAGCGAAAGATGTATCGTTATAAAGCACAGTATTCTCTGGATTGCGAGAATGGCATTGAAAATGCGGTGCTATTGAAGCCGCAAACACCGGAGATGCTTCTGGAGGAAAAACAGTTTCAGGAGCAGGTCTATGCCGCTGTGATGAAGCTGCCGGAGAAACAGGCAAAGCGAATTTATGCCCGATATTATTTGGGAATGACGGTAAATGAAATTGCCGAAGTAGAAGGTGTAGACCCAAGCCGTGTCCGAGACAGTATCCGCCGTGGATTAAAGCAGCTTGTAAAATATTTTTGATAAAATTTCATTTGATGAGCCTGTTTTTTGTCAGTGTTAATAAGAAGGTTATACCGATTTGAAGTGCGCTTATTAAGAAAACGCCAGATCCAGGGGCGTAGCACCTCTGCATCTGGCGTTTTCTTATAGATTTGTACTTGCCTGTTTATCCGATATACGGGAATATTAAAGTGGCTTCACACCCTTTCGGGAAAACACTAGTAAGTTTGAAAGTGCCGTTATGAGCTATGGCGACTTGTTGGACAATCAGCAATCCAAGCCCATGTCTTAAATCAAGCCGTTCATCTGTGCTTTCCATATAATGCGGTTTTTCTTCCAGCTCTTGCAGCTTTTCAGCAGACAGACCCGTTCCGTTATCCGTAACCGCCAAGATAAGATGGTTTTGCGATGCTGTAAGCGAAAGGCAGACTTCACAGCTCTGTGGGTTGTGTTTCATGCTGTTCTGGACAAGGTTGTTTACAGCTCGCGAAATCAATCTGGCATCACATTCCAACACAGCATTTTCGGCGTCAGGAGTGATCTTAATTCCGATGTTGTAGCTATCGGAAATTCCTGTATTCAACAGGTCTGCTACATAGGATCGCAGTAGTTTGGATAAGCGAACCATCTCTTTATGAAGCGGCTGCATCTCATATTCCAACTGCGATACTAAATTCAAATCCTGCACCAGCTCTTTGATTTTTACACTTTGCTTCCGTACTATTTCCGCCTGTTCACGGATGCTCTTGCTGGCAGCTTTACTTTCTGCAATACGGTCCGCATACCCCATAATCATGGAGAGAGGTGTGCGGATGTCATGGGAAACGCCGCTGATCCAGTTCGCCCGCGCTTCATTTTGCCTATTCAAAATGGAAGAAGCTTTGTTTACACTGCTTGCAATTTCCGATAGTTCTCCGCTGATATGAAGTGAAACTGGCTTTCCGTCTGCCAAAGTTTTCACAGCGGACACAATCGGTTCGGTATTGTGAATGATTCTGCGTTTGGAAAAGTAATAGGCTGAAAAGAGGCACAGCAAATCCAAGCCAAGCATCCCCAGCACAAAGATGGGGAGTCGTTGAAGTGCTGCAATGGAATAGTAATTGCTGGTGAGTTTTGTGTAGCTGTCTGTGGGATAGCCCAGCACCAACAACCCATCATCGGTGTTCCAAATAAAAACCGGGTAATCCTCAATATACCCTTTTGAAAATAGTGCGACATCTTGAATTGTGTAATTTTTCGGCACATTGTCCGGCAAATCAACCGACCAATAACATTGACCATCTGTGTTCAAGTAGATCGCCCAAATATGATTCTGTCGGAGCATTTGCACCGCCTCATCCGATAATTGTTCCGGTGTAGCGGCGGTAGCAGTCATTTCCAACATGGCTTGCGGGGATGAATCGCCATAATCCTCGGTCACAATCTTTTGAAAAGTCAGACCGAATACTACTGCATTAAGAAAAAGCAATATCAGAATAAAGGCAACGAACGACACAAGATATTTAGATATATAACTTCCGAATGATTTCATGACATCACTTCCTTGCTATCAGCTTATAGCCTAATCCTTTAATGGTTATTAGGGACACGGGTTTTGATGGATCGGTTTCAATTTTTTCCCGGACGCGCCGGACATGAGCATTGAGGCTGTTTTCGTAGCCAAAAGGATTATCCCCCCAGAGGGCTTCACAAAGCGCATCTACGGTAACAATCTTTCCAGCATTACGGGCAAGCGTTTCAAGTAAAGTATGTTCTTTGGCTGTCAGGGAGATAATTTCGCTGCCCTTATGGACTTCGGCCCGGCTGAAATCAATCGTACATCCATCCAAAACAAGCAGCGGTGAATCCTCTTTGTAGGTCCGCCGCAGTACCGCATAGATACGCAGTAACAGTTCCTGCGGCATAAAGGGCTTAGAAATGTAGTCATCTGCACCAAGTCCCAATCCCGATAATTTGTCTGCCGCTTCGTCCTTTGCTGTTAAGAAAATGATCGGCACATTGGTAAAAGTGCGGAAATGCTGCATCAGAGAAAAGCCATCCCCATCCGGCAGCATGACATCCAAAACAATTAAATCGGGAGTTTCCTCTTTTGCGGTCAAAATAGCTTCTTTGACCGTCATTGCGGTAAGGACAGTTTCAAATCCTGCATCTTTCAATATATCTGAAACCATTTTCAATAGTTCCTGTTCATCATCTACCAACAGGAGCCTTTTAGTATGTAAAAAGGAATTATCCATAGCAGTTTCTCCAATCTGATTTTATTTGTTTCTATTATATCATGGGCTGTCCATTCTGCGTTCTTGTTCCTTGAAAAGTAAGGTAAAAGTAAGGACGGGAGAATGTAGATGTCAGGTTGAAGTTGTACCATAGAAGCATCGAAAGGAGATGTTTCTATGGACTATATCATTACAACGGAACAGTTGACCAAGAAATATAAGAACTTCACTTCGGTCAATCATGTTTCGCTTCATATTCGCAAGGGCAGCATTTATGGTTTTCTTGGCCCGAACGGGGCAGGCAAATCCACAACCATGAAAATGCTGTTGGGGTTGACCAATCCCACAAAAGGCAGCTTTACCATTGATGGGAAACAGTTTCCGCAGGATCGGATTGCCATTCTCAAAGAGATCGGCTCTTTCATCGAAGCGCCGTCTTTCTACGCGAATCTCACCGGGCGGGAAAATCTTGACATTATCCGCCGCATTTTGGGACTGCTGAAAGCGGATGTGGAAGATGCTCTGGAACTGGTAGGGCTGACCGAGTTTGGCGACCGGCTGGCAAAACAGTATTCGCTGGGAATGAAGCAACGCTTGGGCCTTGCCGGGGCGCTCTTGGGGCGTCCGCCGATTCTGATTTTGGATGAACCCACAAACGGTCTTGACCCGTCTGGTATCCACGAAATCCGCAATCTGGTAAAATCCTTGCCCAGTCTTTACGACTGCACGGTGCTGATCTCGTCCCATATGCTGTCTGAAATCGAATTGATTGCAGATGACATTGGGATTCTCAACCACGGGCGGCTGCTGTTTGAGGGAAGCATGAATGATCTGCGTCAATACGCCCTGCAATCCGGCTTCGCTGCGGACAATCTGGAAGATGTGTTCCTTTCTATGGTTGAGAAAGATAACATGGACAGAAAGCAGAGGGCAAAATTATGAAAACGCTGGCAATCGAACTTCGGAAAGAAAAGCGAACCGGCGTGATTCCTGTGCTGCTGGCCGTTGGTGTCTTGGGAGCCGCCTACGCATTTGTCAATTTCATTGTGCGGAAAGACACACTTCTGAATCTGCCGCTGGCCCCGATGGATGTCTTGTTGACCCAGCTCTACGGCATGATTATGGTGCTGAATCTGTTCGGTATCGTGGTTGCTACCTGCATGATCTACAACATGGAATTTAAGGGAAGTGCCGTAAAGAAGATGTATATGCTTCCCGTCAGCGTCCCAGTCATGTATCTGTGCAAATTTCTGATTCTGACGGTCATGTTTTTGGTTGCAATCGTGCTGCAAAACCTGGCACTTGCACAGATCGGAATGACGGACTTGCCGGACGGAGCATTTGAGATGGGTACGCTGGTACGCTTTGCCGGATACTCTTTTCTCACATCCATGCCGGTACTGTCGTTTATGCTGCTGATTTCCTCGCGCTTTGAAAATATGTGGGTGCCGCTTGGAATTGGTGTTGCCGGTTTTCTGAGTGGTATGGCCCTTGCAAATTCGGGGCTGACGCTTTTGCTGGTGCATCCTTTTGTGATTATTCTGAAACCAGCAGTAGCCATGAGCGCCCAGCCTGATTCGACGGTTGCCCTTGTCGCTTTGGTGGAAACACTGTTGTTCCTTGCTGTGGGCTTGTGGCTGGCGAAGTACAGACGCTACGAGTAAGGAGGGATAATAAGAAATGAGCTTTTTGGATTTACTCAAAATCGAGTTTATGAAAGTAAAACGCTCCAAAATCGTCCCCCTGATTTTTATTGCACCTTTATTGGTGGTGGTTTCCGGGGTTGCGAGTTTGAGCAACTACTTTACACCGGAATACACCAATGCGTGGCCTGCCATGTTTATTCAAAGTGCGCTTGTTTACGCCTACTATCTGCTTCCATTCAGCATGATCGTGGTTTGCGTGATGATCGCAGGACGAGAAACAGGAAATAACGGGATTCTGAAAATGCTGGCGCTGCCGGTCAGCCGCTGCGCATTATCCATTGCCAAATTCTGTGTGCTTACCTTTTATCTGTTTATGGAGATGGTGGTGTTTCTTGTCATATTTGTAATCGCTGGGTTGATTGCGACACAGACAATGGGAGTAACAGAAACCCTGCCGATCCTATATCTTCTGAAATGGTGCTTGGTGCTGTTTCTGACTATGCTGCCGTGCATTGCGGCTATGTGGGCCATCACTGTGCTGTTTGAAAAGCCGCTTCTTTCTGTGGGATTAAATCTGCTGCTTGTGATTCCCGGTGTATTGGTTGCGAATACGCCGCTGTGGATCGCCTACCCGTACTGTTACAGCGGTTATCTCGTTTCCTGCTCTCTCCATGACTTTACAGCAGAAACTTCCGACGCCGCTTTTTCGGTGTTTCCGTTCCTGCCATGCGCGATTGTAGTGTTTGGCCTGTTTTTCGCGCTGGCTGTCACCCAATTTGGGAAAAAAGAAATGAGGTAAAACTATGGAAAAGAAAAAACTTCAATCAGTTAGTATCGCTGCGCTCATTGTGAGCATCCTACCGCTGGCGGCTCTTGCCCCATCGCTTCTGCACCTTTCGCTGTCGGATGGAGTCCGAACCGCTTGGGCCGGAGTCAATATCGTTTTTGTCCTGCTGGGTCTGATTCTTTCGGTGGTATGTGTGCGGAGCAGGGAAAGCCGCAGCATTATCAATATTGTATCAACTGCAATCAGCGTTTTTTGGCTGCTGCTGATGGTGGGAATTGTTGCGCTTGCCATGTTCCTTGCTTTCGTTCAGTGAGGAAACGGTTATGCGTAGAGTTGGGAAATTTATTGGATGCTGCCTGATCGCGGTTTCTTTGCTGGCTTGTACTGCCTGCTCCATCTCGATAGGTTAGAGCAAAAAGCAAAGCTGTACTATGGTAACTATTGCTGCAAAACGGATTTGTGCGCCCAGACAAGGGCGAGTAGTCTAGCAGGTGGAATGCCTGTCTGGTAAGGTCTAACCAACCGCCAGTAGCGAGTCTTGGGTGACTGCCAGTAATGGTAGTTGCTAAGCGTAGACAGCGAGAAAATAGAGAGTGTGATTGAGCCTCGAAATTTTGATATCTGGAAGGCTGACGTTTTAATTTCGACGGAAAGCAATACAAATCAATTCGCATTGGTGAGAAATGGTTTGCTTCTGCGGGGTCAAAGAGCACTTTATGTTTTACATTGTGACTATTCAGTCAACTGGGGAGAGCCTGTTGTTTCTTGTCATTGCAAGTATGGCAAACAACTGCAAAACGGGAGAATGCCAAAAGAACAACAGGCAGTCGGATAGCTTCATAGTACTGAAGAAGTTGGGTAATGCCAACGGAGGAAAGGGAGCTACATAATAATGGTCTTTCTGAGGACACATCAACCGTACTCAGGGACGGAGGTATTGATGGAAACGAAATTAGAAAGAATAGCAGAAATATCGGCAAATTCGCCGAGACCAGAGTTCACATCGTTGTATCATCTAATCAATAAAGAAATGCTTTTGCAATGTCACAAAGAATTAGACGGAAACAAAGCAGTCGGTGTTGATGAGATTACTAAGAAAGAATACGGGAGAAATCTGGGGCAAAACATAGATGACTTGGTAGAAAGACTGAAAAGAAAATCATACAAACCACAGCCATCAATTAGGGTATATATCCCGAAAAGCAATGGAAAACTTCGACCATTAGGAATTGCGTGCTATGAGGACAAAATAGTCCAATTAGCATTAAAGAAGATACTGGAAGCTATCTATGAACCGAGATTTCTGAACTGCATGTACGGATTCAGACCAAATCGAGGATGCCATAACGCAATAAAAGAACTGTATAAGAGCTTAAACAATACGAAGATATGTTATATTGTGGACGCTGACATCAAAGGCTTCTTCGACCACATGAAACATGAATGGATTATCAAGTTTCTCTATCTCTATATCAAAGACCCTAACATAATCGGTCTGGTTAAGAAGTACCTTAAAGTGGGAGTGTTAGATGATGGCGAACTGATGTTGAATGAAGAAGGTTCAGCACAGGGTAATATCATAAGTCCAATCCTTGCAAACATATATATGCATAATGTATTGACACTTTGGTATAAGTTTATTATTACCAAGGAATGCAAGGGTGATAACTTTTTGATTGTATATGCAGATGATTTTGTTGCAGGATTTCAATATAAATGGGAAGCAGAAAATTACTACAAGCTTCTTAAAGAACGAATGGAAAAGTTCGGTTTGCAATTAGAAGATAGTAAAAGTCGTCTCTTACAAAGCGGTGCTTATATTGCAAGGGCAAAGCAAAAGAGCGGTGAGTGTATCAGATTACAAACATTTGATTTTCTGGGATTCACGTTCTATTGTGGACGTTCACGCAAAGGCATGCCATATATAATGCCAAAGACAAGTTCTAAGAAATTCAGACAGAAAATTCGAGACATAAAAGTGTGGTTATACGCAAACAGAGACCAACCGCTAAAGAAACTAATGGGTATGCTAAATCTGAAACTAATAGGTCATTATAGGTACTATGGCATAAGTTTTAATGGCAGAATGATTTCAAACTACAAACAACAAGTGAGAGAACTTCTGTTTAAGGTGCTGAATAGACGAAGTGACAGAAAGAGTTATACAAGAGAAGGATTCATTGAAATGCTGAAATATTATCCATTGGCAATGCCAAAGATTTATGTCAGCTTGTTTTGAGACTGTAAATATTATTATGAAGAGCCGTATGCGGGAAAGCCGCACGTACGGTTCTGTGAGGGGCTTACATTGTGAGGTGTAAGTCTACTCGACTACCGAGTCTATAGGAACTTGAGATAGTTCTTATCAAGGGCGAAAGAAGATGCATGCTAGAAAGAATCTTTTGGGGAAGCCGACAACTCCCGATTTACTTAACGATAGATTTGTAAATGGGATAAATGCTTGATTTTAGCGGACGCACCATAATGGTGACATGAGTTATTGAGGTGTTGCTTGAAGTTGTTCTAGTAATTTGTGATACTAAGGTTACATCTGCAGATGAACTAATTATGAAAGGAGCAGATTTAATATGGTCGAATTTGGCGAACAACTAAGAAGAGCGAGAGAAGAAAAGGGAATGACTCAACAGTCTCTTGCCGAGCAATTATATGTAACCAGACAGGCAGTATCAAGGTGGGAATGTGGGGATCGTTACCCTGATTTACTTACTACTAAAAAAATATCGCAGATTCTGGAAGTGAGTCTTGACGACCTGTTATCTGGAAAAGAAATGGAAAAAGTAGTAGAACGTAACCCTGTTATTGAAAAGAAAAGCGTCAATAACATAATGATAGCTCTTTATGCGTTTGTGGTAATTTCATTTTTTATCACTATTGTGGACATTATAATTAGATTCCCGTTGCAATCAGAGATGATTGATTATAATGATATTCAAGCGATTGTAATAAATGTATTGGCATTGCTCATGCAGTGATGTTGTATAAATAAAGTTGACACCTTATTCTCAAGGAATTCATGTATAATAAAAGAGAATAAGGAGGAACTCTCAATGTCACGAACCCAACGTAAATACGACCAGGAATATAAGATCCAGGCTGTCAAACTTGCCAAAGAAATCGGCGGTGCTAAGGCAGCCAAAGAATTAGGTATCCCAGAAGGAACCATCCACACATGGCTGAAAGCAGTTAGAGCAGGCACATTGGATATTGGCGACGGTGCACATACTCCGGAAAGCGCGATGAGTCTTGCTGAGGAGCTTGCCATGCTCCGCAAACGCGTTAAAGATCAGGACAAAGAAATCCGGCGTCTGAAAGAGGAAAATGAATTTCTCGAGGAAGCAAGCGCTTTTTTCGCAGCCAGCCGTCGGAAGTCAGCAAGAACCAAAGAATGATGTTCATTGCCATAAAAACGAAAGACGGCGTGATTAAGGGAAAACTCTCATTCTATTGCCGGATGCTTGGCGTCAGCCGCCAGGGTTTCTACAAATATCTTGCTATTAAAGATCGCCCTTGGAAATATCAGGATCTTGCTGATGCCATGAGAGTGATCCATGCTGAGGATGAATGCAATGATACCTATGGACGTATTCGCATGTACCAAGCACTGCTCCTTAAGAATCCGACGGGAATCAAGATCCCCAGTGAACGAACCGTTTACAGGGTTATGGATGAAATAGGACTTGTCCATCGGCCAAAGCGCAAGCCAAATGGCATTACCAAGGCTGATCGGGAAGCACGTAAGTCAGATGATCTTCTGAAGAGAGAGTTCAAGGCTGATAAGCCACTTGAAAAATGCGTAACTGATATCACAGAAATCAAGGCAAAAGATGGAAAACTGTATGTTTCAGCCATCTTCGACTGCTTTGATTCCAGCGTTCTGGGACTGGCAATGGAAACAAACATGAAGGCAACTCTGTGTGAGCATACACTGGATAATGCCTATCTGGCGCATCCTGATCTGCGAGGTGCCATTGTGCACTCCGACAGAGGAAGACAATATACCAGTGAAACCTACCGTCAGGCGCTTTCTAAATATGGCATTATACAAAGCATGAACAGTGATGGTGGCAGGTGCCACGATAATGCTCGATGTGAAAGCATGTGGGCCAGAATGAAAAGCGAGCTTCTCTATGACCGCTACAATACGGAAAGCCTGACCACGGATGAGCTGAGAGTTCTTATTTGGAGATATTTCATCAGTTACTGGAACAACAGGAGGATCTGCTCTGCCAACGGTGGGCTTCCTCCTATGATTAAGCGTCAGAGATACTACCAATCTCTGGGCCTGGTTGCATAGGAAATGATATCTTTGAGATAAATGTGTCAACCAATATTGACAATATCACAGATTGTTTTCTTTGCGTATGGTTTTGTTAATGCTATACAAGGAATGCTATCACCAAAAAGGATGGGTGCCGTAATTGTTGCATTTTTTGCTGCGACCTGTATTACTGGAACTGGAAATATGGTAATTAATTCAAATGTTCAGATTGTTTTATGGTGGATTGTTTTAATTATCCCGAATATAGTTGGTGCTGTAGTAACATTCGCTTATTTTGTTTCGGGTAAGAAAAGTAAGATATATTCTATAATAATTTATTTGGTTGCGATTTGGGGAATGTTCCGCATCATTTATTCAAATTATAATCTTATAGTTCATGCAAATCAGTATCTGTCTATGAATAGCACGGTTAGACTTGTACTTGAGATAGCAATACATTGTCTAGTAATATATCAAACGTATGTATTATGGATTAAACGCCAAAATGCAATAGACATAAGTTGATAGAAGAGTATATGTTCGATTTGATTTCATAAGCTGAGCATGATCCCGGTCATTTATGACCAGCTTTCTTTTATATTATGTGTCTGGGAATAGTGAAAGAATGATTTTCAATAAAAATGTAATCCCAAACAATGACCAGGCACCATTCCTGATACCTGGCCATGAAGCGAAGCAGAATCGAGGTCTTCCTGCGTTTGCAGATAACGATGATTACCTGGAGTACTCTTGTTGGAGCGCTTTGGCTATATGGAAGAGAAAGATGCTATTTTGCCCAACAGGCAGTCATTTTGGGCGGAAATATCGCGTTTTTCTGATGCGGCAGGGAACATTTGGACAGAGAGAGTCAGTAACTGGCTCTGGCACCCACAGAGAGAAGAATTGTTGGGTGCCAGGAGAAGTTTTATGGCTATCTGTCCGTTTCATCTGGCCGAGGTCGTGAAACACAGTAAAAAGAAGCTTGGAAAGTGAATTTGAAGAATCCCAAGATAGAACTGGAGCAGATTGAAGTACTGAAAAAGCATATTGCTCGGATATAGAATAATGAGAACTTGCCCGTTGTGCTGGTGCTAAAAGAACTTAGCTATCGCCAGAAAGAATATTTGATTCGTGAGAAGATTCCTTTTATTGTAGACGGAAAGCAAATATATTTGCCCTTTATGGAGGTGTATTTGCAGGAACGGTGCAGTGCAGAAAAATGCCACGGGAAGAAATACTTCCATCGGCGCAGATGCTTCTACTGTATTTCATTTATGGAGGCGCACAGGAACTATCCACAAGTCAGGCTGCGAAGGACTTGGAACTGACACCTACTTCTATATCAAGGGCATCGAGACAGCTTGAGGAAATGGTTCAATAGACACGGGCATTGATCTGACGAATGGGGGGATGCTTCATGCCTTTGCAAATTATCAGAAACGATATTACAAAAATGAGAGTTGACGCAATCGTCAATGCTGCAAACACTTCTCTTTTGGGTGGCGGCGGTGTGGACGGCTGCATTCATCGTGCAGCCGGACCGGAGCTGCTTGCAGAGTGCAGTACGTTGCATGGCTGCGAGACCGGCAGCGCAAAAATGAGTCTGTGGAACTTTTTCTGTAAAATAATCTAGGCAAGGTCCTTCTATGATAAAATAATTATCATTAGGAGGGCCTTTTATTATGGTAAGACAAGGGCGATAAGCCTAATCCGTAAGCTTATTGCCCTTAATTATCATAGAAGAATCTTATTTACAGAGATTTTCTCATACACTCGAGGAAACGCGTTCCCTGTTTGATTTTAACATCGGTCTGGATTTTCTTTCATAAAGATAAATTTTGCTACAGAGCGGTCATATGTTTTAATGTGTCCAAACAGCCAGTCGATCACATTTTTCTGCACAAGTTCACTGAACCGATCTGTTGGTCCTTCATAATCCTGAAGGTATTCATGCAGTTCCTGAATTGTCTTTTTAAATTCTTCATGTTTTTCGTGATGTTTTTCGCGCTCAGGATAACCGGCTTTTTCTTGAAGCTTTTCCTCATCTTTGAAATGAAAGTCAGTATACTCATCCAGATAATCCAGCATTTTGATCGCTTTTACCTTGCTATCGCCATTTTGACAGGCGGTTACAAAGTTCTGGATACGGTCGATCAATTCTTTATGCTGGGCATCAATCGTTTTATTTCCTGTTACTAAATTGTCATCAAAGGTAATCTTTAAATCGTTAGTCATAATCTGGTCTCCATTTCTTTAATATGTTCTCTTGGTATCTTTTAGTGTCTGTCAGCCTTGCATCTGCATTTTCTGTTTAGTCTTCTACTGGAACAAAAACATCTTTTCCTAATCCGCAAATCGGGCATACCCAGTCATCTGGAATATCCTCAAATGCAGTTCCTGGAGCGATACCTCCGTCTGGATCTCCTGCTGTCGGATCATAAATATATCCACATGGTTCACATTCATATTTTTTCATGGTCATTTTCTCCTTTTCATTGTTGATTTATTTTTGTTATAAGAATCCCACTGAATTTTTCAGCGTTTTGTTTCTTTGTTATGTATGTCTGTATTATACATGATAATTCTACTTTTGTCAATAATAGTAACCATTATTAGTATTAAATATTTTAAATCAAGTAATTTTTGACTAAAATGTAATGCAAAAGGATGGTTCTACACTATTTCTGAAAATCTAACAGTAAATTGATCTTTCTCATGTGCATCATCTATTATCTTATATGAATTTTCCATATATCCTCCAAATCAAGAGTTACTATGTAGAGGGTGGTTTCTCCCACCTAATACATATGACTGCGGCTCATTTGTGGTGAATGGAACAGCAATTAGAGGGCACCATGCACGAGAAGCCTTTCCTTATTATGCTGCTCAGCGCCAAGCAGGAAACATCTCGACTGCTCGGAGAGGATGCGGAGAATCGGCAGGCGCGGCAGATGATCATGCGGCGAAGGAGTACGGAGCAACTTAAACGTTCTGATGCCCTTTTACGATATAGTTTCTTTTACAGTGGCGACAACGATTACCGGAATTCCGTCGTCTCTTTCTGCAACACTGCACTCCTTTTGATTAGCGATTTTTTCTCCACACCCCTTGCAAAACAGAAAGAGGCATGATATAACATGACCAGAAGAACCGAAATGGTCATTTGGATGGTGGACGAGCTTGGTTTTTACCGACTATGAAACAGAACAACTTCACAAGGCGCTTCTTTGGCTGCCGCGACGGTGCTTGCAGGGAGCTATTTGAATAAGCAGAAAGGCCGCAGAAATGCGGCTTTTCCAAGACATACAGGTTAGCCTAATCTAACCGCGCGGCTGCGCACACCGATTGATAAATCTAAAGCCAAAAGGAATGAAAGAGATGCGAAAACACAAGAATTTCTGGGACAAAAATGCCGGACGTTACGACCGCTTTATGCGAAAGGATCGGGCGGCGTATGACGAGATGTATGAGCTGATCCGTCCGGTCGTGAAAGACAAAACAGTGTTGGAGCTGGCGACCGGCACGGGATTGATCGCAAAACACATCGTAAACGCGGCGGCGCACATTGAGGCGACGGACGCCTCCGCAGAGATGATCGCCGAGGCAAAGCGGGATAATCGCTCAACAAAGCTGTACTTTTCCGTGCAGGATATGTTCTGCCTGCCTTATGCGAAGGAGTCCTTCAACGTGGTGATCGTGTCCAACGCACTGCACATCGTGCCGCAGCCGGAGAAGGCCCTTGCCGAGATCCGCCGGGTGCTGAAGGACGACGGTGTGCTCATCGCACCCACCTTTACCCATGCGGGAAACTCGTTTTCCGGCAAGGTCAGGGCATTTTTTATGAAGCGTGTGGGCTTTCCCCTCCACAGCAAGTGGACGAGTGCGGAATACCTGCGCTTTCTAAGTCAGAATGGCTGGACGGTGCGGAAAAGCGCTGTTCTGAAGGCATCCTTCCCGCTGACCTATGCGGAATGTGTGAAATTGGAGGTGTGATAAGATGTCATTTTTTGAGAACACCAGAAAGCCTGTGGGGCTTGGCGGGAAAATCATGGTCGCCATGATGAACCTGGGGCACAGTCCTGTGGCACGGTGGGGACTTCGCTTTTTGGAGCTTACTCTGGACGCCAAGGTGCTGGACTGCGGCTGCGGCGGAGGGGCGAACATCAAGAGACTTCTGAAAAAATGCCCGGAGGGTATTGTCAAGGGCATTGACTATTCCCCAGTCAGTGTGGAGAAATCCAAAAAGGTCAACGAGGTCGCCATAGCGGAGGGCCGCTGCACCGTTCTGCAAGGAAGCGTGGCGGATATGATCTTTGCAGGCGACTGGTTCGATGCGGTAACGGCTTTTGAAACCGTCTATTTCTGGCCCGATCTGCCGCAGTGCTTCCGGGAGGTTTACCGGGTGCTGAAGCCCGGCGGGACATTACTCATCTGCAACGAAAGCAACGGCGATACGGACAAGGACAAGAAGTGGACGGAGATCATCGGCGGCATGACCATCTACAAGGACGCCGAGCTGAAGACGTATCTGGAGCAGGCGGGCTTTCACGATGTGCAGATACACAAAAAGAAAAGCTGGCTCTGCATTACGGCGTGGAAATGAGGGGGTTAAATCATGAGTATCTTTGCATCTATCTTACGCAGCGTATACAAGCTCTCCGACGCGAAAAAGGCGTTCGCCTTGCCAGAGGATGCACTGCGAAAGGAAATTGAAAAGCAGAACCGGCATCGTGGCGTTTTTACGCCCACCGACCGCAAGGCATATTATGAAACGATCGCGGTAAACGGCTTTCCCTGCCTGATCGTACGAGAGCATCCGAAGCCGTCCGAGCGCGCGATTCTCTATTTCTTTGGCGGTGGCATGGTGATCGGCCCCGATAAGGGCGACCTGCCTGTGATGCGCAAGCTCTGCCGCGAGACCGGCTGTGATGTGTGGTTTCCGTTTTACCCGCTCTGCATGGAACACTGCATTACTGAAACATACGCGATGGTGTACGAATGTTATCGAAAAATGATTACACTGTACGGCGGCGGAAATGTCAGTACTTGCGGCTTTTCCTCCGGCGGTGCGCTGGCTTTGGGGATCGCGGCGCACAACAACGCCCAGCCAGAGCCGCTGCCGCAGCCGAGGCACATTGTCGCCGTATCCCCCGGTGAAGTGCCGTGGAACGATGCGGAAAAGGCGCGGATGCAGGCGCTCAATGAAAGGGATGTTTCCATCGACTATGCCTTTATGGTGACAGTGGAAAAAATCATGCGGCATGGCTGCGAGAATGTGCCGGACTATATGCTCTCCGGTTCCCGGGGAGATTTTACCGGCGTAGGCGATATTCACTTCTTCTATTCTGCCGACGAGGTACTCTACGGCGCACTGCCGGACTTTGAGGAAGCCTGCAAACGGGCGAATGTCCCCTATACGGTGTCTGCCCGCCCGAAGATGGTGCATTGCTACTGTATGCTGCCGATCTTCAAGGAGGCAAAGGAGGACTTTGCGAAAATCGTGGACATTTTGAAAAAATGAGATCGGAAACAGTTTTTATGACGGCATGATCACCTGCTCTACTCTGAGCGGGAAAGCGGTGTGCCGCTTGGTGTGGGCAATGAACAAGGCGGAAAACGACGCCTATCTGGAAAAGGCAGAGCGCCTGCACCTGAAAAATGTAACCTTCCGGCAGGGCGATGTGGGGGCGATTCCCTATGAAGACGATACTTTCGACATCGTTTTGTCGCTGAACGGCTTTCATGCTTTTCCGGACAAGGAAGCCGCTTATCGGGAGGTTTTCCGGGTTTTGAGACCCGGCGGAACATTCTGCGGCTGCTTTTATGTGAAGGATGAGCATAAGCGGACGGATTGGTTTGTCCGGCATGTTTATGAAAAGGCAGGCTTTTTCACACCGCCCTATGAGACGGTTTCCAGTCTGAAAGCACGGCTGGATGGAATGTATACGGATGTGGACATGGGAAACCTGAAAAGCATGGCATGGTTTGTCTGCCGAAAAGCGGGCTTCAGGAGGAATCGGTAATGCTTTTACAGATGATTTTGGAAGGCATCGGGCTGGGCGTTCTGCTCATTTTGGTTTGCGCCATCGGTATCCGCAAGGGCGCGGTGGGCATGGTGCATCTTTACAGCCAGGAGGTGCAGGAGCGGTGCGTAACGCTGGGACTTACAACACACGCGAAAATCAAGCGAAATGCTTTGATTTTCAAAGCTGTCTGCGTCCCCGGATACATCGCCTATGTGCTGGTCTGCGTCTATGCGCTCAACGGCGCAAAGGGCTTCGTTCAGGGCTTCTGGCAGCTGCTGGTCATACTGTCCGTTATGAATCTCATAGACCGATTTTGGGTTGACGGCTATTGGGTAGGACATACGAACGCATGGGAAATTCCGGGAACGGAAGACCTGAAACCCTACATTACAGCCAAGGATAAGGGCAAAAAGTGGTTGTTCGGCACAATTGGTATGGCGGTCATTTCGGCATCACTGGCGGCGATTATGATGCTTTTTATGAAAATATGAGGTGATAGAAATGCTGTTTCAAACATATGGCGACAGGAGGAATCCTGCCGTGCTGTTCTTTCATGCAATGGGTGTGACAGGAGCGAGCAGCGAACCGATTGCGAGGTATTTGCATGATCGATATTTCTGCATCTTGCCCACCTCCACCGTTTACTGCGAGGGGCAGAAATATGTCAGCAAGCTGGACGAAATACGGCAGGTGGAGGACTTTCTGCATCGACAGGGCGTGGAGCGGCTGGCGATGGTGGTCGCTTCTTCAATCGGTGCCGACCTTGCCATGGCGTTTCTGACGCAGACGAAGCTGCCCGTGGAGCACGCTTTCTTTGACGGCGGGCAGTTCGTCCAAATCGGAAAGGGCACGCGCCGTATCATGACGCCGTTTCTGTATTTTGCCATCAAGAGCCTATATTGGTCGAAGGGCGGTACGCTGAAAAAGATACTGTGGTGTGACGACGATTCCATAAAGTCGTATTTTATAGACGCAGGGAAAAATCTGACCTATACAAATTTGCGGCGGCAGATTTCGGACAGTCTGGAGGATAAACCCTTTCCGCCGCTTTCAAAAGAATTGCAAAAACATACCTATTTCGAGTTTGGCAGTATAGAAGATCATTTCAAATACCGTCAAGCAGTGATGGAAGCCTACCCCTGCGGCCATTATCCCGTGTTTGAGGGATACAATCACATGCAATATCAGATTCGCGATCCAAAGGGGTTCTCCGAAATGCTGGCACACATCGCCGAGCGTGACTGTATGCCGGAACTGCCATTTATCAGAAAGTGAGTGATACCCATGAAATACAAAATCGAGAAAAACACCGTGCAGGAGACGTTGATCCTCCCGCTGTATTCACGGAAGCTGTGTACGGAGTTGTATCCAAACCTTTACCGGGACGAAACGGCGGTGCGTCTGATCGACCAGATCGACTACGACTTTTCAGAGGCAGAGAAAAATTCCCGCAGCCTGATGCAGCGTTTCGGTGCGCTGGAGGTCGCCATGCGGCAGAATGACCTTGCCTTTGAAGTGCAGGTGTACCTGAAAAACCACCCCTGCGCGGCAGTGGTCAATCTGGGCTGCGGGCTGGATAACACCGGCAAAGCCTGCGACAACGGCAGCTGTAAAATCTACAATCTAGACTTCCCGGATGTGATCGCCTTGCGGCAGCAGCTTCTGCCCGCCGGGGAGCGGGAGCAAAACATCCCCTGCGACCTGAAAGACCCCGCATGGTTTGACAAGATCGATGCCTCCGGCGGGGCGGTGTTCTTTGCTTCCGGGGTGTTCTATTACTTTCTGACGGAGCAGGTTCGGGAACTGGTGCAGGGGATGGCGGACGCTTTCCCCGGCGGAGTGCTGGTCTTTGATGCTGCCAACCGTACGGCGGTGAAGATGATCGCCAAAACGTGGCTCAGGACGGCGAAAATCAAGGATGTGGGAGCATATTTCGCGGTTTCGGATGCGAAAAGCGAGCTTTCCCCATGGGACAGCCGTTTGCAAGTATCCAGTAGGGGCTATATGATGGGCTACAACGACCTGAAAGACCCTTCCGTCAGCGGCTTTTTCCGATTTCTCGCCAAGGTCGGGGACAACGGGATGAAAATGCAGATTGTGAAGATCGGATTTGGAGGCAAGCTATGAAAATTCTGGTATATGGTGCAGGCGTTCTGGGGTGCAATCTGGCAAGAAATCTGCTGCGCGCCGGAAAGGATGTCACTCTGCTTGCGCGGGGAAACTGGGCTGCGGAGATCAAGCAGAACGGCCTGCGGATCAAGGACAAATTTTCGCTCCGCACCTCGGTCAGCCGCATTCCGGTGGTGACTGAACTTGCACCGGATGCAATGTACGATGTGATCTTTGTGGTCCTGCGCTATACACAGCTGGATTCCGTTTTGGACACGCTGCGGGCGAACCGGACGAAGAACATTGTTTTTGTGGGGAACAATGTGCAGGCGAGGGCACTGGCGGCTGCGCTGCCGGGGAAGAACGTCCTGTTTGCCTTTGCGCTTTCTGCGGGGCATCGGGAGGTTGACCGGGTGGTCTCCATCGACCTGAAAAAGATCACTATCGGACATCTGCCGGGTGCAATCTCCAATAAACAGCTGATCAGGCGCATCTTCCACGGCACAAAATATAAGGTTGTTTACGAGCCGAACATGGAGGATTATCTGCTCTGCCATGCTGCGTTTGTGATGCCTGCGGCCTTCGCCTGCTATAAGACAAACGGCGACCTGAAAAAGCTCAGGGGAGATACCGCGTACCTGAGCCGTGTGCTGGATGCCAACATCGAGGGATACCGCGCCATCCGAGATGCCGGGCACACCATTCTGCCCAAGGAGGATGCAGACTTTGAAGGGGAGAAATACCGCAAGACCTGCCTGCGCTTTTTCAAGCTGATGTGTGCTACCTCGCTGGGCAAGCTCTGCGCCTCCGACCACGCAATGAACGCCATTGACGAAATGAGTGCGCTGAACCGGGATCTTAAGAAATTTTTCGATGAACATGGCGCAGCCTACCCGGTATGGCAGGCACTGGAAGCGGAAGCCGGGAGGTATCTGCAATGAAATACGCTGGAATGCCCTTTGGAATGTGGGCGCTGTTTGGAACGTCCTTTGAGCGAAATCTCATAGCCGTTTTTGAACTGGACGGAGATGCTTCCAAAGTGGTTACATCCAAGGCAAAGCAAAAATATAAGGAGATTATCCGCAAGTTGCCGGAGTTTGAAAAGGGCGACCGCTTCAAAATGAACATTGTCAGCTGTGCCATGCTGTCAGCCTTTGTTCTCTCCATGCCGGAACGCCCGGATGTGGAAAAATTAACGGTCTATTACCGGCAGGCCATGATGACCCCTACCATGCGCTGGTTCTGCCGCATGAGCGGGAAGAAGAAATTCAGCCGACAGGATATAGATGGCATGAAAACCACGGCAGCGTTCAAAGCCGCCGACCGGAACCCCTATTCCTGGAACATGGAATTTTGCCTCTACCCCGATGACAGCGGTTATGAGGCACGGTTTTCTCAGTGTGGCATCTGCACACTCATGCGGGAGTTGGGGCTTTTTGACCTCGTCCCCGCCATGTGCGCTCTGGATTACAGCATGAGCGAGGTGGGCGGTGCATCGCATTTTGTGCGGGAATGTACCATTGCCAATGGTGATGACTACTGCGATTGCGGGTACAAGAGGAGAAGCTGATATAAAAAATCATTGACGGCATGCGTATTTATGATGAAAAGACGATTTGCAAGGTTCTGGAAGCTGCTGGGTTTGCTTCTGTTGTGTGCCACGCCGAAAAAGAAAAGCACTGGCTTTGTATTCTGGCGAAGAAATAATTATGGGGTATTTGATACCAATACCATGTCAAAGAATGTGTGAATGGGCGATTGACGGGAGGAAGTACGCAGGAAAACAGCAGCACAGATCATGAAAAGCAAGCAGAGTTTCAAGGCGGAAATGGATCACCAAAACCGCCTATGCTGTGATCGAAAACGCTGCCATCAGAAATACGTTGGCTGCCCGGAGCTGACAAAAATATTCTGCGCCAATGATG
This sequence comes from Clostridiaceae bacterium Marseille-Q4143, assembly GCA_018228645.1. Classification (GTDB taxonomy): domain Bacteria; phylum Bacillota; class Clostridia; order Lachnospirales; family Lachnospiraceae; genus Hominiventricola; species Hominiventricola filiformis. The sequence goes on along the minus strand of CP073693.1, from coordinate 543,705 downwards.
ACCGCTGCTACGGCAACCTTCCAGGCCTGGAGTTCGGAAGAACTGGAACGCTGGGAATCGGCGCAAGCCGCTGTGATTTCTATATGAAAAAAAGATGAGGCAACAAACTTTAAGAGTTTCCTCAGCCAGACAAGAAAAAGGTACTTGCAAAATAGACTAAAATCAGGCTGAATAGGCCGAAAAAAGCATCTATAAAACTCAAAAATGGGAAAACTATCTGCTTTTTCTCCCATCCACAGCCTTCTGGACATCCAGTACATTGTTTTCGAAATAACTACACAACTCTGGGATATTATTAGGGGATTCTTCGGTTAAAAGTTGTAGAAAGTCGATTTTCCTTTCCAAATGGAGCAGAAAAAGCAAATCGGAGTAGAGTACCCAAGCATTGATCTGATATAATAATTCGGAAAGCCGCAGGGTGCGGCTTTTCTTAATCAACGCGAGTTAGCAAACGCTAACAAAAAGGGGTGTTTTTGGAAATGGTAACGGACCCATGGAAAATGTTCCGCGGGGCTGATTTTGGAGATAATATCGAAGAAGTGGTGGAAACAGAAGAATGCAAGGTTCTGCGTCTGAATGACCCCAGCGGTGACGGATTGATGACCATCTACCGCGTATTTGACGGTGTCTATCTTATGTATAACGATTTTCACCTTGCCCACTGCTACAGTCGGTTTACAAGCTGCGCAAACATTCTGTGTATCGACCATTGCCGGGAAGGGCGCATGGAACACAGAACGGAACAGGATCTCCACTATTATATAGAGGCCGGGGATATGCGCGTTGACCAGCGTGTACATCATACCGGCGATGTGGACTTTCCTCTTTCCCACTACCACGGGATTACAATCGGCTTTTTTATGGAGCAGGCGGAAAAGGCCATTGATGAGGAAATGCCAACGATTTCCGTTGATATTGCCTCCTTAGCGCAGAAATTCTGCAGTGGAGACAGACTATACATTTTGCGTCAAAACAGTGCCATCGAGCATATATTTTCTGAGCTTTATCATGTTCCATCGAAAATCCGCATGGATTATTTTAAAATCAAGGTCATGGAGCTTCTGGTGTTCCTGGGCGCGCTGGAACTTGCCGATTATCGGGATGAGCGCCCTTATTTCTATTCCAGTCAAATAGAGAAGATCAAGTCTGTCCACAAGCTGCTGACGGAAGAACTCTCTGTGAATTACACTACGGAAGAACTGGCTAAGCGTTTTGACATCAGCGTGGGAGTACTGAAAACCGGCTTTAAGGGTGTCTACGGCAGTCCTATTTATACCTACATTCGCACCTACAAAATGAATGTAGCGGCTTCCGTGCTGGTTACTGACAGAAAAAAGAAAATTATTGATGTGGCGGCCAGCGTTGGCTACGACAACCCGAGTAAATTTGCAGCGGCATTCAAGGAACTCTTTGGTATGTCCCCTGCTGAATATCGAAATGACAGGAGGTAAGAAAACCATGGAAAAACAATCAAGACGCTCCGTGCCATCGTGGATATGGGATTTTGCAGGACAACATCGAACGCAATATGTGCTCAGCGTTCTAAGCGCGGTTTGTGGCGTGGTCTGCGGCATTTTGCCCTATTTTGTGATGGCAGGCATCATCTCAGATCTCCTGGGTGGATGCAGGGACATGAGCATATACATAAAAAACTGTCTTGTTATGGCAGTCCTGTGGTTGGGGCGTTGCGGATTTCATAGCATTTCCACCACACTCTCTCATAAAGCAACCTTCGCTGTGCTGGGCACCATACGCAAGCGGGTCTGCGCGAAACTCTCCCGTGTGCCTTTGGGCACGGTGCTGGACATCCCCTCTGGCTCCATCAAAAATGTACTGGTGGAGCGTATTGACAGCATCGAAACGACTATGGCACATATCATACCGGAGTTTACATCCAATCTGCTGGTGCCTATCGCTCTTTTGGTGTATTTGTTTATTCTGGATTGGCGGATGACGTTGGCGGTATTGGCAACGGTTCCGATTGGTTTTGGCTGCTATGCCCTCATGACCCGTGACTATGAGGAAAGCTATCAGAATACCATAAATAAGACAAAAATTCTCAATGATACTGCCGTGGAATATATCAACGGCATCGAGGTCATCAAAGCCTTCGGTAAGGCGCAAAGCTCCTACGATAAATTTGTGGCGGCGGCGAAAGAGGGCGCAAGCTGCTATGTGGAGTGGATGCGGCGGTGCAATATCTATTTCTGCCTTGCCATGTCAATCTTCCCGGCTACCATGATCGCAGTGCTTCCCATCGGCGGGCTGCTATTCCGAGCTGGGACGCTGGACGCAGGTACTTTCATTCAGGTCATTCTTTTTTCCGTTGGCCTGATCGCACCGCTCATCACCGTCATGTCTTACGGCGATGATCTTGCAAAGCTGAGTACCATCATCGGTGAGGTGACATCTCTGCTGACGTTGGAGGACATGAAGCGGCCGGACACATCTGCCAGCCAGCCTCAGTCCAAGGATATTAAGCTCAAAGATGTGACCTTCGGATATCACGAGAAGGAAGTGCTTCACGGCATCAATCTGGAGATCAGAGAGGGTACCGTCAATGCCCTGGTTGGGCCCTCCGGCAGCGGAAAATCCACGATCGCCAGGCTGGTCGCATCGCTGTGGGATGTAAGCGGCGGCAGTATTACCCTGGGCGGCGTGGATATACGGAAGCTGACGCAGGAGGACTATCATCGCTATATTGCCTATGTATCCCAGGACAACTTTCTTTTTGATACCACAGTTATGGAAAATATCCGCATGGGCAAGCAGAACGCCACCGATGCTGAGGTGATGGAAGCGGCCAAAGCATGTGGATGCCATGCGTTTATCCTGGGCCTTGAAAATGGCTACGATACCGTGGTCGGCGGCGCAGGCGGGCATCTCTCCGGTGGTGAGCGGCAGCGGATCGCCATTGCCAGAGCTATGTTGAAAAACGCGCCCATTATTATTCTGGATGAAGCCACTGCTTTTACTGACCCGGAAAACGAAGCCATGATTCAATCGGCGGTGGCAAAGCTGACCAAGGGCAAGACCTTGATCGTGATCGCTCACCGCCTGTCTACCATCACAAACAGCGACCAGATCTTTGTGGTAGAGGACGGAAAAATTCGTACCAGTGGAACGCATGAGGAGTTGCTGGCACAGGATGAATTGTATGCCCAGATGTGGCGTTCTCATATCTCCGTTCGGGACACCGTGGAAGGAGGTGCGCAGGAATGATCCAGATATTCAGACGGTTCTTTGCGTTCAGCGGAAAAGAAAATCGGCACAAATTTATCCGCTCCATTTTCCTTGGAGTACTGAAAGCCATCTTTGAGGCTATGAAAATCCCGGCCATCGCCGTGACTCTGCACGGGGTATTGTCGGGTGATCTGACCGTACAGCACATCCTGCTCTCCTTCGGCATCATGCTGCTGAGCGTAGCGGGCAACGCCTTTGCGAATTACCGTTCCACCATGCTTCAGTGCGAGGCGGGCTATGGTACCTTCGCAGACAAGCGCATTGAAATCGCCGAGCATTTGAAGTATCTGCCTATGGGATATTTCAATCGAAACAGCCTTGGCTACATAACCTCAGTTGCCACTAACAGTATGGAAGCGTTGGCGGATGTGGCGACCCGTGTGGTCATGATGGTGACGCAGGGAATCCTGACCACCATCTTCGTAGTCCTTATGATCCTTCTTTTTGACCTGCGAATCGGCGGCATCGCCGTTTGGGGTGTATTGCTGTACTTTGCCATCAACTCGCTGCTCCAAAAGAAATCCAAAACGATTGCACCGCTCAAGGATTCCTCTGACCGCAAGTTGGTGGAAAAGGTGCTGGAGTATGTTCAGGGCATTGCAGAGGTTAAGGCCTACAATCTGACAGGGAAAAAGAGCAGGGCTTTGAATGAAGCCATTGATGAAAACAGCGCGGCGAATACCAAGGCTGAAATGGCTTTTGTACCCATTATGTTTCTGCAAAACCTTACGGCCAAGCTCCTCGGCGTGGTGGTGGCCATTATATCCGTGGCATTTTACTTGAACGGAACGATGGAACTGCTGAATGCTGTGGTCATGATCCTTGCGGCGTTCATCCTGTTTGGTGCGCTGGACACGGCGGGCAACTATTCCGCTCTGCTGCGCAATGTGGATTTGTATGTGGGCAAGGCGCAGGCGGTGCTGGATATGCCCACGATGGACATTGACGGAAAGGATATCATTCCCTCCAGCTATGACATCGATGTGGAAAACGCAGAGTTTTCCTATGACAAGCGAAAAATCATTGATGGGGTATCCATCCATATTCCGCAACACACCACTACAGCAATCGTCGGTCCTTCCGGTGGAGGAAAGACCACCCTTTGCCATCTGATCTCCCGATTCTGGGATGTGGACAAGGGATGCGTGAAGCTTGGCGGTGTGGATGTACGGGAATACAGCATGGACAGTCTGATGCGTAATTTCAGCTTTGTGTTCCAGAGCGTGTATCTGTTCCAGGATACCATTGCCAATAACATCCGCTTCGGCCAGCCGGATGCGCCTATGGAAAAGGTCATCGAGGCGGCCAGGAAAGCCTGCTGCCATGATTTCATTATGGCATTGCCGGATGGTTATGATACGGTCATCGGTGAGGGTGGGGCCAGTCTCTCCGGCGGAGAGAAGCAGCGTATTTCCATTGCCAGAGCCATTATGAAGGATGCTCCTATCATCATCCTGGACGAAGCGACTGCGAATGTAGACCCGGAAAGCGAGCAGGAGCTAACCGCTGCCATTGAAGCCCTGACAAAAGAAAAGACCATTCTGATGATTGCCCACCGGCTGAAAACCGTCCGCCACGCGGATAACATTTTGGTCATCGACAAAGGCCGAATCGCCCAAAGCGGTACGCACGAGCAGCTCATGGAGCAAGGCGGTATCTATCGCCGGTTTGTGGAATCTCGTGAACAGGCTGTGGGCTGGAAGGTATAAAGAAGGAGGAAATAACGATGAAAAACAATCAGAAACTCAAAGGAAAAGACTTGATTAACATTGGCATTTACGCAGCGATCTACTGTGTTTTAATGACTTGTATTTCCATGTTAGGATATATTCCTATCATGATGCCCATGCTGACGGTGATCGTACCGATCATCCTCGGCGTTCCCATGATGCTGTTCTATACCAAGGTCAAGAAGTTCGGAATGATCACCATTATGGCGACCATTGTTGGTATTTATCTATGCGTCACCGGTATGGGATTCTGGCCTATTCTCTTTGGCGTAGTGTTCGGCTTTCTGGCTGACCTGATCGCAAAAAGCGGCAGCTACGCCAGTGGGAAGAAAAGCATTCTCAGCTATGGAACCTTCTGCGTTCTTCTGTTTGGTAACTATCTGCCGCTGTATATCGACAGGGAGGGCTATTTCTCCACTCGCCAGAGCTTTGGCGCAGAATATATCAATACGCTGGGAAACATCATGCAGCCCTGGACGGCTCCCGTGTTGATCGTAGCCGCCTTTGTGTGCGGTATGCTGGGCGCACTGTTGGGCAAGGCGCTGTTGAAAAAGCACTTTGTCAAGGCGGGCATCGTCTGATGGCTCGGGGAATCCTGCAGGCCAGCATTCAAAACAGAGGTTTGGTGCTGGACCCCAGGACGAAGCTGGTGATGCTCTTCGACATCGCCCTGTTCGTGTTGGGGTCTGCCGGGGGCGGGAGTGTGGAACCTCTCGTCCCCATCCTCTGTGCCATGCCCGCTGTGCTGATGCTGAGCGCAAAAAAGTGGAAAGGGGCGGCAACCTATCTGCTCGTCTACCTGCTGTCCTGGCTGACCTATACGCAGCTTGTCCCACTGACCAAGGGGGCAGTCAATTTCATCCTCCTGGGGTGCAGCGGAATGCTCTCCCGCTTCCTGCCGGGGATCGCGATGGGCGGTTATCTGGTTTCCACTACCACGGTCAGCGAGTTCACTGCCGCTATGCTGCGCCTGCACCTGAGTGAAAAGATCATCATTCCACTGTCCGTCATGTTTCGATTTTTTCCCACGGTCATGGATGAGGCAGCCTCCATCAATGCCGCAATGCGGATGCGGGGAATTTACATGGGCGGAAAGAATGTGGGAAAAATGCTGGAATACCGATTGGTGCCGCTGATGACCTGCTGCGTGAAGATCGGTGAGGAGCTGTCTGCCGCGGCACTAACCCGTGGACTTGGCGGCGAGGTGAAGCGAACCAACATCTGCAAAATCGGCTTTCATATACAGGACTATCTTCTGTTTGTAGTTTGTCTGATCCCTTATGCGGTTTGGATCATGGGGAGGGTTCTATGATCGAGATCAAAAAAGTCAGCTTTCAGCATGAAAATGCGGAAAAACCATCCCTGAAAAATGTATCCCTGACCATTGCCGAAGGCGAATGTGTTCTTCTCTGCGGCGAGTCCGGCAGCGGAAAGACGACCGTTACCCGTCTGATCAACGGCCTGATCCCACATTTCTATGAGGGTAAGATGGAAGGATGTGCCATGGTAAATGGCCTGAATGTGACGGAGGCCGAGCTTTACGACACGGCAAGAATCGTCGGCAGCGTGTTCCAGAACCCCCGCAGTCAGTTTTTCTGCGTGGACACCACCAGTGAGCTGGCCTTTGGCTGCGAGAACATGGGAATGCCGGAAGACGAGATACTCTCCCGTGTAGACGAAGCAGCGAGGGAGCTAAACATAGAAAAACTGTTAGGGCGCAGCATCTTTGAACTCTCTGGCGGAGAAAAGCAGAAGATTTCCTGCGCCTCCGTTTCGGCTCTGCGCCCGGAGGTGATGGTGCTGGATGAGCCTACATCCAATCTGGACGTTCACGCTATTGAGGAGCTGAAGCAGACACTGCTCGGATGGAAAGCTGAAGGTAAGACCATTGTGATCGCGGAGCACCGGCTGTCGTGGCTCCGCGATCTCTGTGACCGGGTGATCTGAATGAAGGATGGACAGGTAGCTTTCGACCTTTCTATGCAGGCATTTGCACAGTATTCCACAGAACAGCTTCATCAAATGGGACTTCGATCCTTGCGCGATGAGAAGATAGCACCGGTACAGAACAGTGTTCCGGAAACCGAAACGATGCAGCTGCAAAACTTTTGCTTTTCTTACGATGGAACACCGGTGCTGAATATTCCTCATCTTTCCCTGCCTTTGGACGGTATTATTGCGCTTGTCGGTCCAAATGGTGCGGGCAAGTCCACCTTTTCCCGCTGCCTGTGCGGACTGGAGAAGAAGTTCAAAGGGCAGGTCAAGATAAACGGACAGCTTTGGAAAAACAGACAGCTGCTGAAAAACTGCTACATGGTCATGCAGGATGTGAACCACCAACTGTTCTGCGAAACAGTAGCTGACGAAGTTCAGCTTGGGATGCGGTCGGAAAATAGTTCAGATGTTGAACGTGTTTTGGAGATGCTGGATCTGTCCCATCTGCGGGAACGCCATCCCATGAGCCTGTCCGGTGGACAAAAGCAGCGGGTAGCCATTGCGTCTGCCATTCTGGCTGGAAAAGAGATCCTGATCTTTGACGAGCCTACTAGCGGTCTTGACTTCCGCCACATGGAGCAAACGGCGGCGTTGCTTTCTTCTCTGAAAGGCAACCAGACCGTGCTGATCGTGACCCACGACCCGGAGTTGATTCAGCGCTGCTGCGATCATATTGTTTGTATCGAGAACGGGACGGTGATTTAATCCTGTCCTTTCAATCCTGCCATGTAGAATGTATGCGTGCGTTTCAAGCAGGCGCACACGCATACATCGGAGAACCATATTCTATGCTTATGTGTTTTTGCGTAAACATCTGGAGGAGGGTGTATATCAGGTTTCTGCTGTTTCTGCATCGGATGTACTGAAACGAAATACAGAGCAGTTGATGATGTGGAATGTCCGGTGCAGTGTGGGTGTAATGCTCATGTTGCATCGGTTTTTTGTAAAAATAATTTTTAATAATGTTGATTTTTAACTGCTCTTAACTCAAATATTGCATCTTAACTTAAAAAGAGTTATAATACAGAAAAAGAGTTAAGATTGCAGGTGATGACATGGAATATCTCGATAAAGTTCTGGGAGTCAAGGTTACCTATGAGGATGTAGAGTTTAAGCATTTGCCCAATTTTATAGCCACAAGGTACCGTTTACAGATGGTGTCTATGAATGAACAGAAGATGATTTTCCTTTATCCTAAGACAGAACTGGAGCAGATTGAAGTACTGAAAAAACATATTGTTCGGATACAGAAAAATGAGAACTTGCCTATTGTGCTGGTTCTAAAAGAACTTAGCTATCGCCAGAAAGAATATTTGATTCGTGAGAAGATTCCTTTTATTGTAGAGGGAAAGCAAATTTACTTGCCTTTTATGGCAGTGTATTTGCAGGAACGGTGCAGCGCCGAAAAAAAGTCACGGGAAGAAATACTTCCATCGGCGCAGATGCTTCTACTGCATTTCATTTATGGAGGCGCACAGGAACTATCTACAAGTCAAGCTGCGAAGGACTTGGAACTGACACCTACTTCTATATCAAGGGCATCAAGACAGCTTGAAGAAATGGGATTGCTGCATATCAGAAAAGTCGGTGTGCAGAGGATCATGCAATCTGAGGATTCTCCGAAAACACTGTTCCAAAAAGCAGGAGATAAGTTGCTGAATCCAATAAAACGAACAGTTTATATTCCGAAAGAATTGGTGGGAACAGAGCTGTTGGAAAGTGGATATTCGGCGTTGGCAGAGTATTCCATGCTGAACGCACCGAATGTCAGATGTTATGCGGCAGAAAGAATCTCTCAATGGAAAGATGTTATGACCAATAGCTTGCAGAATTCGCAGGTGCAAGTGGCCGTAGAGATGTGGAGATACAATCCACGAAAATTGTCCACGCGAAACATTGTAGATGAGCTTTCGCTGGCATTGGCATTGAGAGAAGATTCAGATGAACGGGTTGAAGAAGCAGTAGAAGAAATGTTGAATGAACTGTGGAGGAAGATAGATGGTTACAGGAATTGATAGCTTTAAGGAATGGTTCAAGGGCAGTGAAGAACAATATGCTATCATTGGTGGAACTGCGTGTGACATTCTGATGACGGAGGAGGGACTGGACTTCCGTGCGACAAAGGATATTGACCTTGTTTTGATTATAGAAGCAGTTGACGCAAATTTCGGAAAGAAATTTTGGGAATATGTAAAACAGGCGGGATATGAGCATTGCAACAAAAGTTCGGGTGTGCCGCAGTTTTATCGGTTTAGTCACCCAATTACAAATCAGTATCCTGCAATGATTGAACTTTTCACGCGAAAGCTGGATGCCATCCAACTTCCAGAATATGCAGTGCTAACACTGTTACCGATGGACGAAGATATTTCGAGTCTGTCTGCTATTCTTTTGGACGATGATTACTATGAGTTTTTGAAGCAGGGGAAAGTCACCGTTGATGGAGTGACTGTCTTGGATGCGGCATATTTGATTCCGTTTAAGGCAAAAGCGTGGATGGATTTGACAGATCGTAAGGCCGCAGGAGAACACGTTGATAGCAAAAATATCAAGAAACATAAGAATGATGTTTTCCGTCTGACGGAGTTGATTGATCCCACCGCCAAAGTAGTGGCTCCCCAAGGAGTTTATGCCGATATTCAAGAGTTTGTCCAGCGTATGAAAAATGAAAACGTGGATATTAAACAGTTGGGGCTGGTTGGCAGAACAAAGGAAAAGATTCTGGAAGAATTAAAAGCAATGTACGAGACACTTTAATATAGATGTTTGAACAGACAAGGGCATGTCAGCAAGGATTCGATTGACTTGACCCAATAACAATCAGAGAATAAAAACGGAAAAACTGTTTTTAGATGAGGAAAATCATGAAAACACTCTGCATCACAGCACAAGGACTTTGATGCATTGGCCGTGACTCAAATGGTCACCAGGAAAGATGGATAACAGTTTACAGAAAACAGAATAGAATCGTCTTTGATGCCTCGTTGGGAAACCATATTTTCAGAAAGCACTGCTGGGTGCTGTAACAGTATGATACCTGGCAGGCTTTATCCATATCAGTGTATGGAGATTGGAGACAACAGCAAAAGCTAAAAGGTCTGAGTCCTGTGCACAGCACGGAATTCAGACCTTTTGTTTTTTGACTAAACTTATGAAGCTGATTTCATTGCCGGGGTATTCCTTTGTGCAATGATTTTATTTGGCAACATAGGTGCTCAACTTGCCGCTTCCTTTTTGCTCAAGTTTGCCATCTTCGCAGAGTTCTTTAAGCAACCGGAAAGCCTTTGTTGTTCCTGCGCTAATCAAATCCTCGACTTCTTTTCTTGTAACACTGCCGTTTACCTGTGCATATTGAAGAATGAGAGACTTCTGTTCATTTAGTGATACATCTTTGACCGCTTTATCAGATACCCGGACATCCATTTCCGGCTGCTCATTCCTATTGGGAAGTGTTACGCGGAAAACACCTTTTGCCGTTTCAAACTCTGGCTGGGATGGGCAAGTCTTATATGCACGTTCAATTTTTCCAATTCCTGTGCCATAACTTTCAATCAATCTCATTCGGTAGAAAACAACCGCAAGGTTCGGATTTCTCGATTGTGAAACACCTAAGAAAATGGATTTCAGTTCCAGACCCGATACAAGACCTCCAAGAGAGACAAATTCGATTCTATCCTCATAGATATTGACCAGATTGCTTCCGCTGAAGGAGTAATCACGGTGAACCATGCTGTTCAATAAAGATTCTCTGATTGCATCCTCTGGATAATCTCTTCTGTCGGTTCGATCCAGACCGGTAAAGGTTGCTTTTGTTTTATTGACCAAATCTATAAATTGATAGACATCTTCAAGTTGCTTCAAAATGGAGCCCGTAAATTCCTTTCTGTCACGGAATAGCTCCTTATCCTTCCCTTGAAATAGCGCGACTTTTGTTGTGGTTTCGCACTGGTCTGATAGCAGCAATGCAAGATTCGTATACAAACCATCCTCACCAATCAGTTTGAGTGTCCGCATTTGGGATGCTCCGATTTCGATGGATCTTCTCTGCATCTCGGTTTGGAGGGTGTGAAAAGTCAGTTCCTGATTCATACTTCTATACTGTTCAAAGGATCTGCCGCTGTTTTGAAGAATCATCTCTCGAATGCCTTCTTCGGTCATTGGCTGTGTAGAGCTTCTTTTTCTTACATAAACGCCACTCGGCTTTAACCCTCTTTCACGTAGATAGTACGGCCGATTTGTTCCGGTTGTTACATCAATTTCGATGACTGGTTTTTCTTCTAATTCAATCGTAGTGACCCTGACAAACGGCATGATGTCCGGTGCCAGGGAGTCCTTTAAGGAATTCACGATTTGAAGCATCACACCATCTGGATCAGAAACACCCAGAACCACTCCATCTTTACGGATACCGACATAAACGGTACCGCCATCTGCATTTGCAAATCCCATCACCTCTTTGCGGATGTCAGGGACGTATTCTTGTTTGAATTCGATATTTTGGTCCTCGAATGTTACCATCAGCTACGCTTCCTTTCTTGTTCTTTCTTTCTCATTATACGAGAGAAAGAAAGGTCAAGAGGTGTTTGTTAATAAAATGATAATAATTACTATTATTATATTAACTTTCATGTATTATTACCATATACGTTTATAAAGAATAAATTTTAAGGAGGAACTGGTCATGAAATATGTATGTGATGTTTGTGGATGGGAATATGATGAAGAAATTGGAAAAGATCAGTTTTCAAATGCAGGATAAATGATCAAGAAGAGGAGGGCTGTCAGTTATGCTTTATAACTGATAGCCTTTGGTTTTGCTAGTAGGAAGGATTTTTTTATGGAATTATTATATGTGTAGAGTCTGTGGACAGAGGATAGAGGAATGTGCAGCATGTTTCCGTATTGCTACCATTTTGTTACAAATTGCTATCCTTTTGCTATCATTCTGCCTCTTTTTTATTTCCAGAAATCCGGAATGAATCAGCACACACAAAGTGTGGGCGCAGCTTGGCATCGAAGATGACATTTTTAGGGGATTGGGGATGTGCCTCCAACGAGCAAAGACGCCCTGTGTGATCACAAGGGCACTGCTCGCCTACGGTATCCCAAATCTGGGATACTCCACACCCTCCGGGCAAAGTCCATCCATCAGGTCTTGCCTATGTTATCTGAATGCGCCTCAAAAAACAGTTTTTACATCTGTATTGTAATTCCAACAAGAAAGGATTCCTCACCGGGAACAAGATCGAGATCACCGCCATGGCTTTCAATGATTTTTCGGACAGAGGAAAGCCCGATTCCATGATCAGCAGATGTACCCTTTCGGGAGAGGAATGTTTTTCCCTCTTGCAAGGCCAGACCGTCGTAAGTGTTTTCAATCTTCAAAAAGTACATATTGCCTCTGGTTTCGCCTGCAATGAAAACGCGGCGCACCCCTTGCTTTTGGCGGCTGCACGCCTCAACGGCATTGTCCAAAAGATTGCCCAGCACCGTACACAGTTCCACATCGGTAAGCGGCATCTGATCGGGAAGATCGAGCCGTACCTGAAATTCTGTTCCTTGTGTCTGCGCCATGCCGTAGTAGTATTCAATCAGCGCATTTACAACGGGATTTTGGCAGAACTGGGCAGGGGAGTGACCCGATGTTGCCGCAACCTGTTCCTCAACCTGTAACAGGAAGGAGCAGATCTCTGTCTGCCCATGTTCAGAGGCCATGCGGTCTATGGTACGCAGATGGTGTTTGATGTCGTGGATCAGCCTTCTGTTTTCTGCCGCTGCCTCTGAAACCTGACGGCTGTATTCGGTCTGCATAGAAAGCTGACGGATGACCTGCTTGCGTTCTTCCTGAAAAATCAGGCTGTTTCCATAGCCCTCTACCACATCGCGCCAGAGGGAATAACCGATGGCTGCTGCTATGAAGAAGCTGCCCCATTCCACAAACCAACCGCCGATAACCGGCTCATAAACCGGCAGAAGGCGATCCCATATATAGGCGCAGGTTGCGGCTGCCGCAGCATAGAAGATTGGCCTGCTCCGCTGTTCTCCTCTGTAAATGGCAAGCACAGCGATGATAAGCAGATAGAGCGCAGATGCCGCCTTATAACAACAGACCGATGCAGAGAAGAAACGAATGGCTCCAAGGGAGAGATGGGAAGCCATCATGCCATACAAAAACGCATATACCAGGAAGGCAGCGCCCACCCCATTACTGATGGCCGCAGGCAGGAAGCCCGGCCTGCATATCCGGTTTTGCAGAACCATGATCAGCCAGGTAACCAGATAGATACAGAACAGTTCCATCGTATACCAGGGGAATACGGGAACCGCAGCCAGCATATGAAGTACAGGATAGGATGACAGGCCGCACATGGCAAGGCAGATCAGTCCGAACAGGAATGTATTTTTCTGTTTCATCCGGCGGCTGAAATAAAAGGACAGCAGCGCACAGACAAAGGTAACTGTACAGCCAAACAGGCAGAACGCAAATCGGATTCCTCTGGTTGTATTGACCGCCAGCATCGTTCCGAAAGCAGGCGGATAAACAATCCCTCCGTAAAAGTGGTCATAGTTGCTGACCGCTATGGTGAGTGTGACCGGTTTTCCGCCATGAAAAGTGACCATGCGGTTTTGAACCAATGGTGTCCCCTGTGCCGGTTCCCCCATTTGCAGGATCAGGTCTTGATCCAGATAAAGGTTGTAAGCAGAAAACACTTCTGGGATTTCCAGTGCATACACTTCCTTCCGTTCCGGCAGAAAGAATGTCATCTGGTAAGTCCCGCAGCCATAGGGAGAAGGATTTGCAGGACTGGAAAAATTGGTCTGCTCTCCAATGGAAAGGTAGCGCATATAATGGCTTTCATCTTGTATTTCTTCCGGGGTCAAAAGCGCGTCAGGATAAAATGCCCAGCCGGATACCAGAAAGCGGATCGGTGACTTTTGAAGTTCTTCCTCAGAAAGCGCCAGAATCCCATTTGCCGCCTGGATTGTGTTCTGGCTATATTTATTATTGAACTGATACAGGCCAAGAAATAACAGGGATGAACACAGGCAGACCATACATAAAGCAGCATATTTTCTTACCGCAGAAGATACCATCTTATTTTCGCCTCCTCTTTAGGAAAAACACACCGGCAGACAGAAGAAGCAGACAGGCCGGAATCAAAAAGAATATGGGCGACCGGCTGTGCTCTGTGTCGTCAGCATGTGCCAGGGAAGCGGTATCTTCCTTTCCCACAATGGTGTATGTCCCTGTATGGCTGATCTGAAAGGAAGCGGCTTTCGCCGTATCGTCATAGCCGGTCATGGGAACTTCCACGCCGCTTTCATCGCAAAGGAACAATGTGTCGGCTGCCGGTTCATTTGGGCAGGGCAGCATGACAGAAACATCCGGCAGGGAGTTGAGCACAGTTCCATTGATGGAAAACGAAAAAGAAAAACCGCCATCCGTATCCTTTTGGATGATGACTTCAATCTGATCTTCGTTTTGGATACCCTCCGGCAAGGCGTCTTTGGGTATGCTGATAGTGATTCCCTGTTTGGAAAAGATGGCTCTTTGCTTCCCTGTCTGCAGCATCATCAAAAAGCGTGTGCCGGAAATCCGGTCAGTGGTTTCATCGAAGAACTCTGAAAAAGCAGGGCTTTTGGAATCCGCATCTTCCTCTGTATCACCGTTTGCCTGTTCCGATGGGAAATCGTCTTTATCGATATCTATGGAATCATCCTTTCCATCCCAGGATGGCTCGGAAGGCTTGTGATCCGCAGGATCATTTTCTCCGCTGACCGAAGGTGCTTTTTCAGAATCATCGGAATCCATTCCACCGTCATTTGTTACAGGCGGTTTTGGAGGCTTTGTGGAGGGCCTGTCTGCGAAACCATCATCCTGATCGTCGGTATCTTCAGGAGGCGGCTGAATGATGGTGTCGGGTGGATTTCCGCCTGCATCCCCTCCATCCCGGTCGCCTTCATGATACCCTTCAAGGACAATTTCATCTGCGTAGGTAAAGGACAGGATGCCGGTCTGTCCGCCGTCATAATCAACCTGAAGGCGGTAACCGCTGCCCGGCGTCAGCAGACGGGTAGCAATCGAAAGCATTTCCCGTCCCACGTAAATGCCATTTTCCAGCTGGTTCCATGAACCGTTGTTTTCGGACAGCCATACGCTGATCTTATCCAGTTCTCCCGGCGGTGTGACCCAGGGAAAATAAAGGTTTCCTCTGGCGGCCAGAAAACAGTTAATGTCTGGTCCATCCGGAGCCTGAACAGAAACAGGAATTGAAATTTCAGGGAAATCGATACGATCCGAAAATACGGTATTTTCCGGTGCGGTCAGCCTTCCTGCTGCATGGTACAGTCCCACAGTATTCAGATCAATACCGGAAAAATCCCATTCCACCACGGCGGTGTAGCTGGTTCCGTTTTCCGCATAGCATTCCAGATAATACGGGGAGGCGGCGAACAATGCTTCCAGCGCTTCAACTTCGCTGCCCTGTTGAACCGCAAACGCGTCCGTATAAGGATACCATTTCTCTATGGAGGTAATGACAGCAGGCTGCATTTCTTCCACCCGGACGGAAATCTGCAGCTCCTGCAAGACAGTTTCACCAAAGGCATACCCCTCCGGCAGTTCAATCCGGCCTGCTGCGGTATATTCGCCTGGAGTGGTCTGGTCAATGGCCGAAAAATCCCATGCGACAGAAAATGTTTCCTGCCGGATTTCTTCACCGGCTGTTACAGTGGCGCAAACGGTCTGATACTGAAGGGCCAGCTGATAAATTTCCTCCAGGTCATCATCAGACGGTGTGGTTCTAAGGGGCAGGGTGAAATCTGGCAGGGAGAGCAGTTCGCCTTCATTTTGTATTTCTGTGACAAGGACGAGGGGTATTTCTTCCGATGTTTCCGGGGTTCCGCTCTCCAGTGTCTCCGAAGCCTCGCTTTCTAAACCCGGCGGATTCTCCCTTCTTTCATCGGCGTTGGCTGTGGTTGCAGTTCCAGCGGCAAATGCGGGGATACTGCCGGTAAAGCAGAGGAGGCAGGCCAGACAGCCCCCCAGAATACGCCTGTGTATTTGCTTCATTCTCATACGATACCCACCATTCCAGAGAAAACATATTGACGGTAGGTTTCCCGCAGCTGTTTTCCATTACGGAGGGCAATCGGAAGATTCTCCCCGTTTATCAAACGGAAGCTCTGACTGTCAACATGGCTGATATAATCCATGTTGATTAGAACGCCCCGGTAGCAGGGCAAAAAACGCTTGTCCTTCTGCAATGCGGCAGTGACCTCCTGAAAGCCTCCGCTTACCGGTATCACGCGTTCCGCCGTATGAATCCGTGTCATACGGTTTTGATAATCTATGTATAGAATCTTCTCTGTGGGAAGTTCCAGCTTTTGACGGTCAGCCATAACCGAAAGTGTCATCACTTCATAGGGCGGTTTTAGCTGGCACAGCTCCATCGCTTCTTCAAAATCTGCCTGATGGAGCGAAAGCGGCTTCAGCAGATAATAGCTGGCGGACAGGCTGTACCCCATCCGGGCATAATCTTCTGTAATGGTCAGAAAAACGATCTTACAAAGCCTGTTTTTCTGGCGCAGCCTTCTGGCGGCCTCTATTCCATCCATGTTCTCCATATAGATGTCCATAAAGACAAGCTGAAAATCGACCTGGGCGGCAGCTTTCAGAAAATTCTCTCCGTCCTCAAATTCTGTCAGCGTATAGTCCAGCTGATGCTTTTTCATATAATTTTCCAGGCAGGCAGACAGTTCTTCTCTGTCCTCTGCTCTATCATCCACAATCGCAATCTGCATCGTGCCATCTCCTTTGCACAATAATCCAGTATTAGTATAACATAAAACCGCAGGAAAAAACTTGCGTCTTAAACAGGAAACCTGCGTCTTAAACAAAGTCGGTTGCATTTCTCTTGACAAGATGCTACCCTAATTATACTACCAGACTTTCCGATGAGAAGGTCTGGTTTTTTTATTTTTCTTTTCAGGAAAGGAGGCTCAGCATGAAAATCGCACTTTGTACGGAGCTGAGAAATGTGGAATGGTTTGAAAGCAGGCTGCGCTCCATTTTTGATGGGGATGGGCAGCTTGCGATTGACGAATTGTGGAATGAGAACCAGCTTGCTCAGGCACTCCGGCGAAGCCGCTACCATGCGGTTGTCATCGCCATGACCGGAGCAAAGGGACTGGAGGCGGCCATACAGGCGAAGCGGCTGGCACCGGAAGTACCGCTTGTCTGGTGGAGTGATGATGAAAACTTTGCCCTGATCGCGTATCACCTGCGTATCCCTGTGTTTCTTCCGGCAGACTGCTCCGATCAGGAGCTATATGAGGCGATAAAACCCATCATGAAATGGAGGTGCGAAAATGCGAATTGCGCTATGCAGTTATAGCCAGAAAGAAAAAGAAACCGCTTTGCTGATGAAGCTGGGCAAAGTAGACCGCTTTGATAACGGCGTATTTTGTACCTATGCCATGCAGCGGGATGGGCCTTATGATGCTGTGGTGGTCATGGAGGACGGAGCCAGGGGGATGAATTTCTGCATGAGCATACGAGGCTACAGCAGGGATGTCCCTCTCCTGTGGATCAGCGACCAGGCAGAGTTTGAACCCCAAAGCCGCAGGATGCAGACGGACACCTTTTTGGTGAAGCCTGTGACGGAATATCAGCTGCGGGAGGCAGTATCCCGGCTGCTTTAGGGAAAAAGGGGAAGTAATGAATCAGGTGAGGAGGAAAAGTATGAATAAAAAATATTACCGGAGAGAACAAAACCGTCATGTTATATAGAAAATAATGACAACAGGAGAAAATGGATATGAGGTATAAAAAGAAGAAACGGCAGATCGTATCTGCAGCATTGGTGGCAATGATGGCGATGCAGTTATGCATACCGGCTACAACGTTTGCTGCAGTCCCTACAAAAAAGTTGAAAGTGATCACGGGATTTACGGAATTACCGGAGGAGGTCGCGCATATTCAGATCCCTGCGGATGCCGGAGAAAACTTTGAGGATTATCTGAATTTCCCGGAGACGATCGAGGCTTCGGTGGTGGAATATAAGAACGTGGATCATCAGAAAAATAATGCGGATCGCGATAAGGGCGCGGAAGATGAGAAAGCGGCAGCAGACGACAGTGATAAGAAAGAAGACTCGGAAATTGCTACCGACAGTAATGCAAAGAAAGAAAATCTAAATGAGGAGGAAACTCCGGAAACAGAAAATTCAGAAAACGTGCCGGATAGCAATGATGAGGAGGAAACTCCGGAAACAGAGAATTCAGAAAACGTGCCGGATAGCAATGATGAGGAGAAAACTCCGGAAACAGAAAATTCAGAAAACGTGCCGGATAGCAATGATGAGGAGGAAGCTCCGGAAACAGAAAATTCAGAAAACGTGCCGGATAGCAATGATGAGGAGGAAACTCCGGAAACAGAAAATTCAGAAAACGTGCCGGATAGCAATGATGAGGAGGAAACTCCGGAAACAGAAAATTCAGAAAACATGCCGGATAGCAATGATGAGGAGGAAACTCCGGAAACAGAAAATGTGCCGGATAGTAATGATGAGGAGGAAGCAGATAAACAGGAAGTTCAGGAGAAAGACCTGCAGAAAGACCAGCAGGGTACGTTTCTGATCGCGACCGACAGCAATGGCGGGGATTTTCTTGAGGATTATGAGTTTGAAGATGAGAAAATCTCAGAAGATATCCCGGTGCTGACGGATATCAGCGTTACTTGGGAGCTGGATGAGAACCGGGAAGATGAAAGTGGTTTCTATTATTATCTTCCGGTTCTTCCGAGAGAGTATATTTTGGCAGAGGGCGTGGAGCTTCCGGAGATCGAGGTCAGCATGGACGGCGGAATCGCTTTGCTGGCATCAACAGATACTTATAATATTGCGGATGGCGGTATCAGCATCAACAGCAACACATTGGAACAGTATAAGGATGCGACTATCACGGGAAGCAGTACGACCAATGTTATTCTGGTTAGTGGTGTGGATGCTACAATCACGATTTCGAATCTGAATATCCAGATTCCGATCGATAAGAACGATGAGACAGCAAGTACCTGGATACCGGCGATCCGACTGGGAAATGGTGCAAACCTGAATCTGATTCTGGAGGGAAAAAATACACTCAAGGGCGGTGATATGTGTGCGGCTATTGATGTGCCGGAAGGCTGCACCCTGACGATCAGCGGAGAGGGAAGCTTAAAAGCAACCGGTGGAGAAGGCGCCGGAATTGGTGCGTCAAGCAGGAGAAATGGTTCCTTGGGGACGATTGTGATCGACGGAGGCGATATCAAAGCTTATGGCGGCGAGATGGCAGCAGGTATTGGCGGCAGTGCAGAGGGCGGCAGCGGTACCATTATCATCAACAACGGAACTGTATATGCCAAGGGCGGACATGGAAGCTACTACAAGGATATTAAAAATGTATACGGTGGAGCAGGAATTGGCGGTGGAGCGAACGGCTGCGTGGATAAGATTGAGATCAATGGTGGCAATGTGACGGCCTATGGAGGATATGTTACGAACGCAGGAAGACACCCCGGAGCCGCAATCGGCGCTGGCGGCGGTGGAGCAAAAGCGGTAGAAGGTAGATACAAGTATGGTGATATTGAGATCAATGGTGGAACGGTTTCGGCCATTGCGTATAATAATGAAGTATATGCGATCGGTATCGCAGTGAAGCCCGGTCAAGTGCTGCCGGAGGGTACCTTGGATGGCTCCATTTCCATCAGTGATCAGGCAGTAGTCAACTTAAATGGTGGTGATTATTTTCCAAAGAGTGATGAGTTTGGACTGAAAAAGTATACCATTCAGGGCACGATTGCGGATGGACGATTAACCGAAAGCTCTTATCCGGTGACGATCAGCGTGGGAGAGATTACCTGGGATGCAGGGACGATGAAGGTGAGCGCTTATCAAGGCACACTTACGGCATCCAATTATCTGAAACCATTAACGTCAGAGACACAGGTAACGGTAGATGTGACGCTTGGAGAAAACTATGTTTATCAGATGGAAGCTGACGTTGCTGACGTTGATGATGAGAATGCAACGATTACTTTGAAGACCGGAATTCCTCTTTATGAGACAAGATTAAAATTTGTTTCCACGGCGATCACGAGCGATCAGGTATTACAGGCAACCGATATCACGATCAAGCAGGATGGTGAACCGTTGATCAATCAAGAAGGTCAAAGTGCAGCTATGGTCATTCCTTCCATGCAGATTTCGTATGATGAAGCGAACACGGGACATCTGACGGTATATCTGCCGGAAAATGAGGGAAACACAGAGATTTCGGTGACGGTACCAGGCTTAAATGGCGGCAATCCGATCACAGTATCAGGTAAGACGATTTCGACAACAACACCAAATGAAATCGAGATGTTTCATGATGATACCGTTTGTAGTCATGAGTACTATAATGCAGATGGATTTTGTGAAGCATGTGATGCATATCAGAAGGCAATAAAGTCGGGGGAATATTATGAGATTTATAATGCCGGTCAGCTTTTCTGGTTTGCAAAGCAGTTTAATGATGATAAAAACTTTAATAAGAAGAGCAATCTGAAGCTGATGAAGGATATTAAGATCCCGGCCGGATATGACTGGACAAGCATTAGAGACAAATCTGGTACTAGGTCTTTCGAGGGGACTATTGAGGGAAATTACCATGTAATTTCCGGACTGCGACCTGCTAATGACGGTGAAAGTTATAAGTGGGGACTGGTGGGAAGGATTCAACATGGGAGTGTACAAAATATAGGGCTGGTGTTTGAAGGTGATTGGACTTGTGGATTGTGTCGTACCGCTATGTATGATGTCAAAATTCAGAATTGTTTTGTAGTAGGAACAGATTTTTTATATAGTTCTTCAAACGGAGCGGCGACTAAAGGAACGGTGACTAATTGCTTGGCTGTATCAGGAAAACTGGAAGGAACTAAGCGCCCGAATGATCGTAGGACTACTTTTACGAACTGTTATGAGACAACACAGGGTGATTTTAGTTCTTTGGGTGGAATTACTACTATAAGCGAAGAAAAACTGAAATTCGGCGAAATTGCCTATAAATTAAACGGTGAAAAATCAGATGGTACGTGGGGACAGGTGATTGGAACGGAGGATTACCCGCATTTCCGCAAGTACAGTAAGACGGTATATTATGATCCAGCTACTCAGACATATTCTAATAATAATGCGGCAAGTATCACTTCCGCAACTGTCACGGATATTAAGACGAGTCCTGAAAAAAAAGCGACTGCTACACTTAAGGCAACAGGAACTCCCGGAGCAGAGGTTAAGTTTTTCTTAACCTCCGGCGAGGATGAGCGGACATTAGAGGATATGTTCTCGAATGGAACGTCACTTCAGGAAAGTTCTTCCGGAAACTATGAGTATACTATTCAGGATTTAGCTCCGGACACAGAATATCTTGTCAGACTGATGATTAAAAAGGATGGTAAATTATCTCTTGATGTAACCTATGTAAATTTCCAGACAGAAAAAGTGCGGCAGGAGGCACCTACTGCTGCTGATGTTTCTATCAATTACGAACAGGAGACTTTAGAGAATAAAGCTTCCTGCGATCTGGAGTATGCTGCTTCTAATGATGCACAGTCATGGACAACTATAAGACAGGGTGGTATGGTTCGTCTGACAGGGCTGCTGGATAGCATTCGTGAAAATGGTGGGTCTGTACCAGTCTATATTCGCAAGAAAGCATCCTCGTCCATGTCAGCCAGTGAAGCGATTTTTGTGGCGAATTTGCAAACACAGACGATTCCGGAAGAATCGAACAAGCCGAATATTGATTATCGGAAGGAAGAAATCACAATTTCCTCATCTTTACAGTATGTGATTGTAAACGGAACCAATACCTCTCCAAACTGGACATCTGCAAAAATGGGCAGTGGATCAGGAATTTCGATTACAGACATCATTTCTTCCGATCATGAGAGTACGGTTTATTATCGGTATGCTGCAAGCAACACGGATAAGAAATTTGCCGGAAAACCCGAAAGGATCACGATTCTTAAAAGAACGGCAGCACCGGCTGCAATAACTGAGGGTGAGGTGGATATAACCGGTACGACGATTACCATAAACAGAACGAATCCGGAAAATGACATTGAGTATGGATACCGTGATGCAGATTCAGACGGAGCATTTACATGGATTGACGGTACGGAAATTCAGGGATTATATCCGGCACATGGATATCAGGTAACCAGCAGAATAAAGGCGAAAGAGAATGCATTTGCTTCTGAGAGAACGGAACCGCTTAATGTGTCTACCAAGGATGCACTGAAAATTGTAGGAGACGGAACACAAAAGTGGGATGCGAAGGGGACTTATGGGGTTTCACTTGATCAGATTCCGGTTTCTTTGGCTTCTGGTTATGGTGTATATAATGGTGCAAATCAACCGGTAGCCGGAACCTGGAGCTGGGAACCGGAAAATAGTAGTTCAGCATCTGGTATTTATCCGAATGTAGAAGATAACAAGGCTTATACCGTGAAATTTACACCGACAGATTCAAGTGCTTCATACGATAGGACATTAACAGATTCCGTGGTACCGGAAATTTCTAAGTACCCACTGCAATTTTCAGTTGCGGTAAAAGATAAGACCTATGATGGCACGACAAACGCGGACATCTCCAGCGTGACCTTCGACGGCGTGACCTTGAACCGAGGCACAGACTACAACGTGACCGCCAGTTTTGATGATGCCAGTGTGGGCAACGGCAAGAACGTCACTGCCACAGTGACCCTGATGGGGCAGGCTGAGAAGAATTACGCCCTGAAGCAGAGCAGCTTCACCACGACTGGCAACATCACCAAGGCCGCTGCGCCTGACTTCACCAAGGAGACTGCGCTTACCATTGTAAATGACTGCGAAAAGACCTACACTGTGACGCTCCCCGCCCTGCCCACGCTGGAAACTCCCAAAGAGTACGGCACAGTGACCTACGGCGCACCAACGGTCAACTTGTCCAGCACCTATTACGCCGACGGTGCGAAGGTGGAAGATGGCAAGCTGATCCTGCCGATTCAGAAAAATGACGTGAAAACCACCGGCTCTGTGGGCACAGTGACCGTGGTAATCAAGAGCATGAACTATGAGGACATCACGATGACCGTCAATGTCAATGCGACCAACAAGCTTGTCCCCACTGTTACGGCACCTACGGCAACCGCCCTGACCTACAACGGTACAGAACAGGCTCTGGTTACAGCAGGCAAGACCACTGGCGGCACGATGCTCTACCGGCTTGACGATTCTGAGTGGAGTGAGCAGCTCCCCACAGCGAAAAATGCCGGGGAATACACTGTTTGGTATAAGGTTCAGGGAAACGCAGAGTACGCAGATGTGGCAGAACAAAGCTTGACTGTGACCGTAGCGAAAAAGTCAGTTACCGTTACGGCGCTTGATAAGAGCGCCTACACCGGTAGCACCGCGCCCGATCTTGGCAGCCCGGAAGCAGATAAGGACTACAAGGTGGAAGGTCTGCTTGGTGCAGACACCCTGAGCGGCACGGTAACATTGACTTACGAGCAGACACCGGATATGAGCAAAACCGGCAAAACTGCAATCAACATTACTGGTACGCTGTCAAATGACAATTATGCGATCACTTATGTTCCTGGAACGTTGACCGTTTCCAAGCAATCTTCCAGCGAAGGCGGTTCCTCCTCCGGTGGTTCGTCCAGCGGCGAAGGCGGTTCCTCCTCCGGTGGTTCGTCCAGCGGCGAAGGCGGTTCCTCTTCCGGTGGTTCGTCCAGCGGCGAAGGCGGTTCCTCCTCCGGTGGTTCGTCCAGCGGCGAAGGCGGTTCCTCCTCCGGTGGTTTGTCCAGCGGCGAAGGCGGTTCCTCCTCCGGTGGTTCGTCCAGTGGCGGGGGTGATTCCTCCTCCAGTGGTTCGTCCAGCGGCAGCTCCGGCAATTCCGGCGGAACCAATCAGCCCGGTAGTGCCAAAACGGATGCCCCGGTTACCAGCGAAACGCAGCCAATGAAGCCGGATGCAAACGGCAATGCGGCAGTGGACAACAGCTCTGTACAGTCCGCCATCGACAAGGCCAAACAGGATGCGAAAAAGAACGGCACCACAGAGAACGGGATTGCCATTACCGTTCCCATCACCTCGGCGGCAGGCCAGACCTCTTTTAACGTGACCATCAAGGCGCAGACACTGGATCTGCTGATCAAAGAAAAAGTCCGGCAGTTTACCGTTGCAACAGACCATCTGGTTTCGGTTAATATCGGGCTGGATACTCTGAAGCAGCTGGATGCCGCCTCTGCTGGAGGGGACATCATTCTCCGGGCAGATAAGGTGGATGCGCTGCGTTCTACCGAGGCCAAAGCCGCCATAGAAACAAGACCGGCCTATGACCTGTCGCTGGTGTACCTCTCCGGCGGCAAAGAGACGCCGATTACCAGCCTGAATGGACATACCATCTCGGTGCGTTTGCCCTACACACCGGCAAAGGGTGAGCAGACCGGTAATCTCTATGCAGTCTATGTAGACGACGCGGGCAAGGTGGAATGGATCACCCAATCCAGCTACAATGCCAGCCTGAAAGCGGTGGTTTTTGAAACCGGTCATTTCAGCGTTTACGGCGTGGGCTACAAAACTTTTGTCCCGGCCTTTACCGACATTACCGGCCACTGGGCAGCAGATAACATCCTCTTTGCAGCCAGCCGGGGACTGCTCTCCGGAATCAGCGACACCACCTTCAGCCCCAACACCGGCATGACCAGAGGAATGTTCGTCACCGCCCTGGGGCGGCTGGCGGGCATCAACCCGGACAGCTACAAAACCGGAAAATTCACTGATGTGAAAGCCGACGCTTACTATGCGCCCTATGTGAACTGGGCGGCGCAGACCGGCATTGTGGAGGGTGTTACCGCCACCACCTTTGCGCCGGATACCAACATCAACCGGGAACAGATGGCGGTCATCATGGCAAATTATGCCAAAAAGTTGGGCTATGATCTGCCCCAGACCTTAAAGGCTGTGACCTTTGCGGACAACGAAAACATCAGCAGCTGGGCGAAGGATGCGATCGGAGCCATGCAGCAGGCGGGCATCCTGGCTGGCAAGGCAAATAACCGCTTTAACCCCAAGGGAACCGCCATTCGCGCCGAAGTCGCCACCGTCCTGCGGCGGTTTGTGGAGATCGTCATTGACCCGCAGACCGCAAACGGCTGGCAGCAGAATGACAGCGGCCAGTGGAGCTATTACAGAAATGGGAAGCCAGTGAAGGGCTGGCTCTCCGACGACCAGAAGTGGTACTACTTCTACACAGACGGGACGATGGCGGTGAATACCACCATTGACGGATATACCATCGGCTCGGATGGTGCAAGAAAGTAACCTACAATAAAAAACGATTTGCCCGTATATCAGCGGACAAAGATAAACGCGGTCGGGTATCTAAAACCCCACCGCGTTTATTTTTTTTCTTGTTTTTCTCTGGTGTCCAGCATTTTATCAATCAGGGCAAGTAAAAATTCCTGATCCCGCTGACTGCATTGCAGGATTAAACGCTGGATACGGTCAATAGTTTCACTTCTTCGCTCCATCTGTGGAGCAAGAATTTCATCAAATGAAGCACCCCAAACGAGAAAACAATTTGTTGTCTTTTTTAGACACTCTCCGTCACCTCACACAATATTATTTTACGATTTGCCAATATTATGTGAAATGATTGCAGAGTAGCTTTTTTATAGCTACTGTCCGTTCCTTATTTTGGCCTAAGGAGGGAGCTGATGCTATACAAAGAAAATAGCCTGCCTGCTTTCGGCAGGCGTTCTTAACAAAGAAACCTGGCTATAAAATTGCGCCAGAAATAAAAAAATTTAGCTCCCGTTCATGGCGTTTGCTGCGGTGCGCCATGACTCTGTTGCAAGTCCGCAGGACGGGACCCCTACCAAACAGGTGAGCGACAAAACCAGGCTGCGAAACAGGTGCGGCAGCCTGTGGGCGAGGATGCACAGGCAGGATAATGAGACTCTCCAAACTGGAGAATCTGATAAAAGCCGATGTTCAGAAAGAAACTGTGACTTGAAAACCTCCTAACAGGCAGACAGAAAGAAGTAAGCGCGGTATAATGAGGTTGGACTTCAATATCGTGTTTGACTGCCGGATAGGAGGTATTTATGTATTATCAGTCAAACACCGCTGCCGCGCTTCAACTCCCTTCGCCTATGCGAAAGCTCCTTTTCTGCATACCTTACAGAAGAATTTTTGTCCCAAATGGAAGAGTTTCTGAAAATCAATCCGTCATAAACGCTGCAAGAGCATCCCTTCTAACTTCGTGTGATATTTCATTGTCTGATCTCCTTTTTACCTTGATGTTATTTTTATTATAACAACATGTTGACAGTGACGTAAGAGGATGCTAAGATAGTTTGAAGTAATAATAAAAATAACACCAACTTGAAAGGAATGGTGACAATGAACTTCTATGATGATTTGGTCATGCAGACCCAGATGAATTATTCCAGGCACTATCATATCTATGCTTCCGGCAGTACGCCTTATCAGCTGACTGACAAAAAGCCGCTTCCGTATGGCGAACAGATCGATCGGTTGGTACAGGAGGTAAAGAAAGCTGACTGTGTGGTAGTGGGCGGAGCCTCCGGCCTGTCCGCTGCCGGTGGCGGAGATTTTTACTACGAGGACAACGACTCCTACCGCAAATACTTCCGCCCTTTTGCCGAGAAGTACCACTTCAAAGGTGCTTTTGCAGGGATGATGCACCCCTGGAAGACAAGGGAAGAGTATTGGGGGTATCTCGCCACCTTCCTTCACACCACCCAGACCGCACCTGTGCGTCATTCCTATTTGGATTTAGACGCTTTGCTGAAAGGCAAGGACTTCTTCATCCTCACCACTAACCAGGATACCCAGTTTGTCAAACTCTACCCGGAGGAGAAGGTGGCAGAGATCCAGGGGGATCACCGTTTCTTCCAGTGTGCCGCCTGTTGTACCGATGACACTTGGGATGCGGTAAAGCCGGTGGCTGATATGGTAGCCGCTATGGGGGATGGTACGAAGATTCCTACGGATCTCATTCCCCGGTGCCCCCACTGCGGTGGTGAGGCATTCCCCTGGGTGCGAGGATATGGAAATTTCCTGCAAGGAAAGAAATACGAAGAACAGTACGAAAAAATTTCTCGCTATGTGCTGGAACACAAAGACAGCAAAATTCTGTTCCTGGAGCTGGGCGTTGGCCGAATGACTCCCATGTTTATCCAGGAGCCTTTCTGGAACATGACCCTCAGCTTTCCCTATGCTCGATATATTGCTATCAACAACAAGTATGACTTCCTGCCCAAGCAGTTGGAGGACAAGGGCATGACCATTGTGGCCGACATTGCTCAAGTGCTACGGGATGCACGGGACACCATGGGCAGCGGAGATAACGATCAATGAGGATTGGAAACCAAACGGTGCTTCAGGAACTTGCCGAGCGTATTGATCAAGCAGATGCCGTTGTGATCGGAGGCGGCTCCGGCCTGTCAAGCGCGGCTGGATATGACCACTACCATTGGTCCCCGGCACTTTCGGAGGCATTGGCTCCCTTTCGCGAACAGTATGGCTTCACCTCCCCGCTGGCTGGATTCTACCATTGCTTTTCCAGCTATGGGGAACAGTGGGGGTATTACAGCCAATATATACGCTTCATGTGGGAAGCCCCTACTGGGCAGCCCTATCTGGACCTGCAGGCGCTTGTTGCAGATAAATCTGTCTTTGTGTTGACCACTAATGTGGATCAGCAGTTTTTTCGAGTATTTCCCCAGAAACAGATTTGCGCCTTTTAGGGAGACTTTAGCTACTGCCAATGCAGTCAGCCCTGCCGGGATGATATTGGGGAAAACCGCGAACTGGTGAAGAAACTGACTGGTTGCTTGGTAGGCGTTCACCTGCCGGAGGAGGCTGTTCCTCGTTGCCCGGATTGCGGGCGGATGCTGGTGCCCTGGGTACGAGATGATACCTTCCTGGAGGGAACCTTCTGGCAGGATAGCTTGGACCGCTACCATGCTTTCCTCCGGCGCTGGATAATGGATCAGTCCGACAAAAAAGTCCTGCTGTTGGAACTTGGCGTGGGTGAGATGACACCCAGCATCATCAAATTGCCCTTCTGGGAACTTACTACCAAAAACGAAAACGTCTTTTATGCATGTCTTAATCGAGAGGCATCTCATAGGCCAGAGCATCTGCAGGCACGCAGCTTGTATCTGCAAGGAGATTTGGCGGAAACTCTAGCTGCCCTCCGGCAGGAGCGATCCATCGCAGCAACCATAAAATAGAAAAGGAGCGAACGAATATGATTGATTGGAATCCTATTGCGGAAAAATTCAGAGAAGCGGACGCTATCTTGATCGGAGCCAGTAACGGCCTGTCCATCACCGAAGGACTGCATTTGTTTGCGGACAATGCGGCCTTTGAAAGACTGTTTGGGGATTTTAAACGGAAGTACGGACTTGGGTGCATTTTGCAGGGCATGATGGCTAGATGGCCCAGCGAGGAGGAAAAATGGGCCTTCTGGGCCCGGCTCATCCATCATTACTGCGGGCAGTACCAGCCTACGCCGGTGATGAACGATTTGAAGGCCATTGTGGGAGAGAAAGATTACTTTGTCGTCACATCAAACGGAGAAGGTCACTTTGAACTGTGTGGCTTTGATCCGACGAAAATCCATGAGATAGAGGGCAACTGGTTTACGATGCAGTGTGCCCGCCCCTGCCACGACACCCTCTATTCAAGTTTAGAGGTGGTCGAAAAATTATTGGCTGCCGAACAGGGCGGCCATGTGCCTACAGAGTTGGTGCCGCGTTGTCCCAAGTGCGGAGGTCCCATGGACATCCACATGGGTGCGGGTCAGAGAATGATTCCGGATACCGCTGCCCAGGCACGGTTCCAAAACTTTCTGAAAACCTACCACGGAAAGAAACTGGTGGTTCTGGAGCTGGGCATTGGCTGGCGCAATCAGCTGATCAAGGCCCCGATGATGCGCCTGGTGGCCAGCGAGCCAAACGCCACTTATGTGACCATCAATCTGGGTGAGATCTACATTGCGGACAATATCAAAGAGAAGTCCTTCGGACTGGACGGACGGCTGGATGAGCTGCTGCCTGCTCTTCGGGAGGCGTGCGAGGCATGACGATTTCGGAGCAGGTTCAAAATGATATACTAATGCATAAGAAGGTTAAAATCACTGTGCTGCGGACGGAATATTATGTCCTGAATCCTTTGCAGCAGTAGAGAATGCATAAAAAAGCCGGGAAGTTGACTCAAATTGTCAATGCCTCCCGGCTATTATCATACAGATATTAATATAGTTAGAATCATGGTATATATTTCATTCCCCATTGGGAAATGGCGTAAAAGACCGGCAGCAGGTCACGACCTTTCTCAGTAAGGAAATATTCCACCCGCAAGGGCATCTCGTTGTATTGGATTCGCTGTATCAAATCATCGGCTTCCAACTCTTTGAGGGCATTTGTCAGCGCCGTATTTGTAATTGGCTTTAGCATCTTTTTCAGTTCCCCAAACCGCATGGGGCACTTGATGCACAGTTCATAGAGAATTTGGAGTTTCCATTTGCCCTGCAGCATTTGAACCACCGGCGTGACCGGGCAGTTTCCCTCGTCGGTTAGAATGACACTGCCAACCTTTTCTTTGAATTCTTCATAAGTCATAATTGGATCGTTCCTCGTCTTTTGCGGTATATTTTTTGATACCAGGTACAAATAATTTGCGTACTTGAACAAAAATTGCTATCAGATATAATAAATATATCACTGGTTGACCATGCAGTCAACGACTGAAATCTCTTAGAAAGGTCTGAATTTTATGAAAGAACTGAACATTATGGAGGCTACTGTTCTGACCTCCCCCAATCCGCTGACACTGATCTGCTCTAAAAAGAAGGATGGTTCTACGAACCTGGCTCCCATTTGCTTTATTTCCTATCTCTCCTTCAATCCGCCTATGGTGGGCTTCGCCACTGGCAAACAGTCCCACACCGGCAAGTGTGTGCGTGAGACCGGCAAAGTCATCGTCACTGTTCCCGGTGAGAGTCTGGCCGGCGCAGTAATGGCCTGCGGAGCGTCTACCGGTGCCGAGACCGACAAGGTGGCCGCCAACAACATCGAGATGATGGCTGTGGAGGGCAGTGACATTCAGATTCCGGCGGATACCAGGCTGGCGATGGTGGCCACCCTGCAGCAGTCGGTGGAGGTAGGCGACCATATCCTGCACATCTGTCAGGTGGACAAGTTCCTGGGCGATGAGGACAAGAAGGGCCTGTATGCTTGGAACGGCTTCGGGAAAGTTGCACCTGCGGCAGAAGGCTAAATCTTAAAACGGTAAGGAGGCATCAGCGGTGGCTGTTTGTATTAAAGACTGTATTCAAAACATGAATCTGGTGATCGGCTGTACGATCGGTTGCAGCTACTGCTACGCCAGAAACAATGTTCGTCGGTTTCACATGATCGACGACTTTGAAAAGCCGGAGTTTTTTCCAAATAAGCTGCGGCTGATGGAGAAAAAGCGCCCACAAAATTTTCTGCTCACCGGCATGAGCGATTTTTCCCACTGGAAGCCAGAGTGGCGGGAACAGATATTTGACAAGATGACTGAAAACCCACAGCATCAGTATCTGTTCTTGACTAAGAGACCGGAGGGCATCGTCTTTTCCACCCCATTAGACAACGCTTGGTTTGGTGTAACTGTTACCTCCAGTAAAGAGAAAAACCGTATCCGGACTTTGCGAGAGCATATCCATGGCGGACATTATCATGTGACCTTTGAACCTATGTTTGATGATGTTGGCATGGTAGACCTTACCGGAATTGAGTGGATCGTCATTGGGACTGAGACCGGACATAGGAAGGGCAAAGCTGTATCGAAACCGGAATGGGTGTGGAACCTGACACATCAGGCCCATGCGCTAGGCATCCCTGTATTCATGAAGGAAGATCTACTTCCTATTATGGGAGAGGCACAAATGGTACAAGAATTTCCCCCGGCGTTTTACCGGGTATTGGAGGAACAGAAGACATGGCGGAAGTAAAAGAGAGCAGCATTCTGATTCAGGATGTAGAAACCAAAAATATTATGACAAAATCCACCCTGCCGGTGGGAGGCTATTCCGTCAATCCTTATGTGGGCTGTACCCATGGCTGCAAATACTGCTACGCCTCGTTTATGAAGCGATTTACCGGGCACACCGAACCGTGGGGTACATTCCTGGATGTGAAACATTGGCCGGCAATCAAAAATCCGCAAAAGTACAAAGGGCAGCGCGTAGTCATCGGTTCAGTGACCGATGGCTATCTGCCCCAGGAGGCTCAGTTTCAGAACACCCGAAAGCTTCTTGAGCAGCTCCGGGGCAGCGAGGCAGAAATTCTCATCTGTACCAAGTCAGACTTGGTAATCCGCGACATCGACCTCCTGAAAGAACTGGGAAAGGTCACAGTTTCCTGGTCGATCAATACGCTGGACGAGGATTTCAAAAACGATATGGACAATGCCGTCAGCATTAAGCGACGGCTGGATGCCATGAAGCAGGTTTATGACGCAGGTATCCGCACCGTATGCTTTATTGCTCCGGTTTTTCCCGGTATCACGGATTTTGAGGCTATCTTCCATCAGGTCAGAAATCAGTGCGACCTGGTATGGCTGGAAAATCTAAACCTGCGAGGCGGATTCAAAAAAGACATCCTTGACTATATACGTAAAAAACATCCTGACTTGGTTCCGCTGTACGACGCTATCTACAACAAGAGGGACAGAAGCTACTTCCGTGGTTTGGAGGATCAAGCGGAACGGCTGGCGAAAGAAAACAGCTGTCCCTTCGTGGACAACGAGCTGCCCTACGGACGAGCAGAGCCTGGGCACCCGGTCATTGTGGATTACTTTTACCATGAGGAAGTGCGTGGCTCGGAAAACACCGGGCGACGCAACCCCAAAAAATAATTTGTGAAATAAATGGGTTCTGACATGGAGCTGTGCTTCAATGTCAGAACCTTTTTTCATGAATGTAAGCTGGTTTATACGATGGACTTCAAGGTGACTCCGCACATGCTGCGGCATACTCGGTTTCACTGACTGAACGTCGCTGCCGCTTTTCAGTAAATAAATCAGGTTTCCCTCCTGTATTGCATATGGTAATATGTAAGTCATAGGTAACAAACATTATTTGAAATTCCTAAGAGTTTTAAAAAGTTGAAAATGCAGAATTGGGGAGAATAAGGAATGAAGTGGGCAGACGGAAAGATACGGTGTTGCTGGGCAAATCCGAAAAATGAACGATACATCCGTTATCATGACGAGGAATGGGGCGTACCGGTGCATGATGACCGGAAGCTTTTTGAAATGCTGATATTGGAGTGCTTTCAGGCAGGCCTGTCCTGGGAATGTGTTCTGAATAAGCGAGCTGCGTTTCGTGAAGCCTTTGACGGCTTCGATGTGGAGAAGGTTTGTGCCTATAATGAGGAAAAGCTGGAAGCACTGAGGAACAATTCCCATATCATACGCAACCGCCTGAAAATACAGGCTGCCGTTACCAATGCACAGGTATTCCACGAAATCCAGAAGGAATATGGCAGCTTTTCAGACTACCTCTGGCATTGGACAGATGGCAGGGTGATTCGGGAAACAGGAAAAACAAGCTCGGAATTGTCCGATGTAATTTCCAAAGACTTAAAGAAGCGAGGCATGAAATTTGTGGGCACCACAGTGGTTTATGCATATCTGCAGGCCATCGGTGTGATCTGGTCGCATGAGGATGAGTGTTTTTTCAGGAAAATGTTGGAGGTATAGACTATATGGTTAGAAAAATTATGCGGGATCCTTTTTTCCTCGCACAGAAGTCAGAGGATGCCACGGAAGCTGATCAGCAGGTAGTAGTTGATTTGCTGGATACACTTAGAGCAAACCTGGATTGCTGTGTTGGTATGGCGGCAAATATGATTGGTGTTCGAAAAAATATCATTGTTGTAGCAGCGGGACCATTACAATTTGCCATGATCAATCCGGTTATTACGAAGAAAACAGGAGCATATCAGACGGAAGAGAGCTGTCTTTCACTGGATGGTGTGAGACCTTGCACACGATATAAAGAGATTGACGTAGATTATCTGGATCAGAACTTCAGAAAGCAGCATGGCAAGTATTCCGGCTGGACGGCACAGATTATTCAGCATGAAGTAGATCACTGCCGGGGCATTGTGATATGACGAAGGATGAATGGTCGATGTAAACTTACGCTTGAGTACGTCAATTATTGTCTTGCTGTCAGGAAAGATAGAAGTGTATAGAGGTATATGTTCGGACATTTTGGAGGTGGGTTATGAAAATAGAACACATTGCTTTATATGTAAAAGATCTGGAAACAGCCCGCAATTTCTTTGTGAAGTATCTGGGGGCAAAATCAAACGAAGGCTACCATAATTTGAAAACAAGTTTCCGCTCCTATTTTCTTTCGTTTGACGATGGGGCACGGCTTGAAATTATGAACAAGCCGGAAATGCCTGACTTTCCAAAGGAATTTGCTCGTACTGGGTATGCGCACATTGCATTCAGTGTAGGCAGCAAAGAAAAAGTGGATGCTTTGACTGCTGAACTGAAAGTGGACGGATATGAAGTAGTCAGCGGCCCCAGGACAACCGGGGATGGTTACTATGAAAGCTGTATTGTTGCAATCGAAGGCAATCAAATTGAAATTACAATTTGACCTTAATCAATCCGGATTTACATTAACTCTTGACAAGTAACCATTCGGTAACTATAATAAAGTTACCGAATGGTTACTTTTGTAAAGGAGATAATTATGGCAGAGGGTACAAAGGAACGGATTTTGAGAATCGCGCTGGAACTGTTTGCGCAGAACGGCTATCTGGGGACATCTATGAATGATATTGCAGGGCAGTTGGGATTTACGAAAGCTGCCTTATATAAGCACTATGCAAGCAAACAGGAAATCTTAGATAAGATTGTGGAACGAATGAACAAGATGGACTATGAGCGTGCTGAGGAGTATGAAATGCCGGAGACGGAACCAGACGGCTTTGCGGAAGCATATCTGCATACACCAATTCAAAAGATTCGCACATACAGCCTTGCCCAGTTTGATCATTGGACAAAGGAACCGTTTTCCTCCAATTTCCGCAAAATGCTGACGCTGGAGCAGTATCGTGATCCCAAGCTTGCACAGCTCTACCACGATTATCTGGCGGGTGGTCCTTTGGAGTACATGGCGGCCATCTTCCGCAAGTTGGTAGAGTCTGATGAGGACGCTATGCAGCTGGCGCTGGAATTCTATGGTCCAATGTATCTTTTATACAGTGTCTACGATGGTGCCGAGGAAAAAGAATCGGTTTCTTCTTTACTGGCTGCACATATTGATCACTTTATTGCCAGGGTTGAGTCTGATTATAGAAAGAAGGGGAGACCAACATGAAAGATGGCGAAGAAGAAAAACGCTGGGTCTTATGCCCGTGGTGTGGTGCCAAGACGCGCTTGCAGATACTGCGGGAGACAGAATTAGTAACTTTTCCTCTGTTTTGTCCCAAATGCAGGCATGAGAGTATTATCAACGCAAAAAATTTTATCATTGAAACCAAACAGCCAGACGCTAAGACGCAGTGCTGATCGCAAAGCCGATCATGCGCTGCGTCCTTTTTTGAAAGGAGGAAAGTGAGAATGAAACTCTATTTTGGAAATGCCATAACTACGGTGACAACTTTGATGCTCTTTGCCCTGCTGGGCTTTATCGGCTGGTCGGTCGTGAACCGCTCCAGTATTCAATATTGGGGGCGCCGGGGCTGTTTCCACTCATCAGCGTGCCTACCATCGTTGGCTGTGTCGGCGCACTGTTGATTATTGTTGCTGCCATTGCTACGCCGATTGCAAAGACGCAAAAGATGCGCGAGGCTTGGTTCTATGTGATGTCGAGTGGTGTAGTGCTGAAAATCGTGACGATGGAGATTGCGAGGATCATTTTCTGAAGGGAAAAGGAAATGTGCCTGTGCCGATCATACAAAATTATTGATAAGAGAGAAGGAGAAAAGTTATGTCAGAAAAGAATATTATCATTCGTCTGGAAACGAAAGACGATTACAGAGCTGTCGAAAACCTGACCCGCGAGTCATTCTGGAATGTTTACCGGTCCGGCTGCATGGAGCATTATGTACTGCACTGCTATCGGGATGACCCGGCATTTGTGCCGGAGCTGGACTTCGTGATGGAGCTGAACGGCGAGCTGATCGGGCAGGTCATCTATGTGCGGTCGGAGATCGACTGTGACGATGGACGAAAGGTGCCGATCATGACCTTCGGTCCCATTGGCATCGCACCCGCATACAAGCGGCAGGGCTACGGAAAGCAGTTGCTCGACTATTCCATGGAAAAAGCGAAGGAAATGGGTGCAGGGGCTCTTGCCATTACCGGCAATATTGACTTTTACGGCAAGTCTGGCTTTGTTCCGGCCAAAAGCAAGGGCGTGCGGTATGCCGACGACCCGGAGGCGGATTACTTCCTCATCAAGGAGCTGACGTCCGGCTTTTTGGACGGCATCTCCGGCACATACAAAGATCCAGAGGGGTATTTTGTTTGTGAGAAAGACCCGGAGGGGTTTGAACAGTTTGAAGCCACTTTCCCAGCAAAAGAAATACAGGAGCTGCCGGGACAGCTGTTTTGAAAAGGAGAAATAATGGCATCCAGTAAAGAGTATCTCACTGAACATTCATTGTACTTTCTACTAGAATCCAGTATAATAGACTCAAATTTAAACGCTTTTTCTGATGAGATAGCCGTACAGAATATGGACGCAAAATTTGAAAGACGCTTTCTCTCGTTTTGCAACTCATTAGATGGACTGGCAGAAGCAAGGCAGCGAGATCTCAGCGATTCCTTTGTTTTAAGCGGAACCAGTGCAAAATTCAGTATTACTTTCGACCTTGCATGGAAAGTTATGAAGGATATATTAGTACAATATTATGCAATAACTGGTTTTGTCACGGGCTCTCCGAGAGAAGTTCTTCGGGAATCTTTTAAGGCAAATCTGATTTCTGATGACACGTGGATGGAAATGCTGGATGTGAAAAATAAATTAGCAGATGATTATGATGGTGAAATTGTTAAGACGCACTGCCATGCAATCGTGGAAACGTATATTGACTTATTTTATGATTTTCGTAAATACGTAGAAAAATTATTACATGAGATATAACTTCCGGTTGTTGGACCGAAAACATAAAAGGGTGTGTCGTGGAGGTGCCGATCTATGAATTATATCCATATCACAAAGGAAAACATCGATAGAGAGCACATCTGCTGTGCTATGTCCGGCAAGCAGAGTGTTGCAAAAAAGGAATGGCTGAGACAACGCTTTGATGATGGACTTGTTTTCTATCGCAGCGAGGAGCGCGGCAAATGCTTTATCGAATACATTTCGGCCGAAAACGCCTGGGTGCCAATTGAGGCGGATGGCTGGATCTACATCAATTGTCTGTGGGTCTCTGGTTCTATGAAGGGACATGGGTATTCTAATGATCTGCTGGAGGCGTGCATCCGTGATGCCAGGGCGCAGGGAAAGAAAGGTATTTGCATTCTGTGTGCAGAAGGCCGCAAGCGGGAATTTCTCGCTGACCCGAAATTCCTTACTTACAAGGGGTTCTGTGTGGCAGATATATCTGACTGCGGAATCAATCTTATGTTCCTGCCTCTTATAGAGGGTGCAGAGTTGCCAAAATTTAAGGACTGTGCCAAGACCCCCAAGGCAGACGAAAAAGGCTTTGTCCTCTACTACACCGACCAGTGCCCTTACACTTACTATTGGGTACCGAAGGTGCAGGAAGTGGCGAAGGAACATGGTATCCCCTTCAAGGCCATCCATATTACTGACAAAGAATCCGCACAGAATGTACCTGCGCCAGTGACGACATATGCCTTATTCTGGGACGGTCAATTTCTGACACAGAGTATCCAGTCAGATAAAAAGTTTCTGGCACTGGTGGATCGTCTGTGTCGGTAAAGCAGTAGACCGTTTTGCAGCTTGCGAATACTCCTATCGCGTCGTCGCTGCTTTGCTACAATATATTGCATAAAATAAGGACTACTTTTTTGTGTAAAATATCAATTGACGTATAAAAATTTATTTGATATCCTTTGGATGTTTCAAAAATGAAATATTTTTGGATTGTTACTGACAAAGCAGGCAAAACCAACTGAGAGAGAGCGGAAGCGTTCTTTCCGGTTGGTTTTTTTATTTTCAATATTTCATAGGTGGCCACTATGGAAAATGCCTGTATGCATGACACGGGGGAATTTTTAATGAAAATCATAAAGATCGTGAATAATAACATCGTCACTTCGCTGGACGAACAGAACAGGGAGATTATTGTCATGGGACGCGGTCTTGGTTTTGGGAGAAAGCCGGGCATGACCATTGATGATGGAAAGGTGGAGAAGGTTTTCCGGCTGAATTCCGCAGGAGAAAACCAGAAACTGGTGGATATTATCCAGGACATACCTCTGGAACATATCAAGGCGGCAGATCAGATCATCGAGTATGCAAAAAGTATGTTGGGTGAAAAATTGAAAGAGACGATTTATCTGTCTCTGATCGATCATATTGATGGTGCCATTGAGCGATATGAGAATCAGATCCAATTTGCCAATCCGCTGCTCTGGGAGATTAAGCAGTATTATCCGTCTGAGTTCAAGGTGGGTGTGCAGAGCTTAAACATTTTAAAGAAAATGCTGGGAATCGAGCTTCCGGTGGATGAAGCAGCATTTATTGCTCTTCATTTTATCACGGCAGAATATGACACAAAGATGGATGTGACCTTTGATATTCCCAGATTGATTGATGACATTATTGCGATTGTGGAATCGGAGTTTTCTATTAAGATCAACAAAGAGTCGATTCACTATGAACGTTTTATCACGCATCTGAAATTTTTTGCAGCCCGCGTACTGCAGGCAAAACAAATGCCGGATGATGACGATTTTCTGTTCCGGAATATGATCCGGGACCAGTATAAGGAGAGCTATGCATGTGCACAGAAGATCCGACAGCATCTGGGTGAATGCTACGGGGTGGAGATCAGTGAAGAAGAGGTGGTCTACCTGACCGTACACATTAAACGTGTGACCATGCATGTTGATTAACAGGAGGAAGAAATGAAAGATCAGATTTTTGGAGTTTTACAGAGGGTAGGTCGTTCCTTTATGCTGCCCATCGCTGTGCTTCCGGTAGCAGGTCTGCTGCTTGGAATTGGAAGTTCTTTTACAAATGCAACTATGATTGATACGTATGGATTGCAGGCAATCTTAGGAGAGGGAACCATATTAAACATGTTCCTGACGGTACTTAGCAAGGCTGGAAGTGCATTGTTTGACAATCTGCCAATTATCTTTGCGGTAGGATGTGCCATCGGTATGGCGAAAAAGGAAAAAGAGGTTGCGGCTCTTTCTGCTGTGATCGCTTATTTTACTATGAATGCGGCAGTCAATGCCATGCTGGTCAACAGCGGACAGATTCTGGATGATGGAAGTATCGCAGACTTTGTTATTCAGGGAACCATCACCAGTTCTGTAGGTATCCAGACATTGCAGATGGGTGTCTTTGGAGGTATTATTGTAGGCCTCGGTGTGGCGGCACTTCACAACCGTTTTTATACGATTGAACTGCCAAGTGCACTGGCATTTTTCAGTGGAAGCCGTTTTGTTCCGATTATCAGCACCGTTGTATATGTACTGGTGGGAATCGGTATGTTTTTTGTGTGGCCGGTGGTTCAGAATGGAATTTATGCGCTGGGCGGACTGGTTACAGGAACCGGTTATCTGGGAACATTGATTTTCGGAATCATCAAACGTGCACTGATTCCATTTGGTCTGCACCATGTATTTTATCTTCCGTTCTGGCAGACCGGAGTGGGTGGTTCCATGGAAGTGGCAGGAAAAATGATTGAAGGTGGACAGAACATTTTCTTTGCACAGCTGGCAGATCCGTCCACCGTTCATTTCAGCGCAGATGCATGCCGGTATTTCTCCGGTGAATTTATTTTTATGATCTTTGGTCTGCCGGGGGCAGCACTGGCTATGTACCAGACTGCAAAGCCGGAGAAGAAAAAACAGGCAGGCGGACTTCTGCTTTCGGCAGCACTGGCATGTATGGCAACGGGTATTACGGAGCCGCTGGAGTTTTCTTTCCTGTTTGTAGCACCTATGCTGTTTGCCGTACAGGTGCTCCTGGCAGGAGCAGCTTATATGATTGCCCATATTCTGAATATTGCTGTCGGACTGACATTTTCCGGCGGACTTCTGGATTTGTTCCTGTTTGGTATTCTTCAGGGAAATGCAAAGACCAGCTGGCTTCGGATCATTCCGGTGGGAATCATTTATTTCCTGCTGTATTACGGTATCTTCAAATTCCTGATTCTCAAATTTGATCTGAAGACTCCGGGCCGGGAAGATGAAGATGTGGAGACCAAACTGTATACCAAAGCAGATTACAATGCAGCAAAGGAATCCGGTGTGAAAGGCGCAGAAGTCTCTGCACTGATCACTGCAGGCCTTGGAGGAAAATCCAATATTGAAGATGTGGACTGCTGTGCTACCAGACTTCGCTGTACCATCAAAGAACCAGCGAAAGTAGAGGAGGCACTGCTTAAGCAGAGTGGCTCCCGGGGTGTAATCTTAAAGGGAAAAGGAATTCAGGTCATTTATGGACCGCAGGTAGCGGTACTGAAAACCAATCTGGAAGCATTTTTACAGACAGCTGCGGCTGATCAGGTAAAATCTGAAGATTTTACCGGTATTTCCGGTAAAACAAACGACGAAAATACCAATATAGAAGCAACAGTAGAGAAAAAAGAGGAAAAGCAGATATCTGAGAAGGTGATCAAAAGTCCCATGAATGGAACCGTTATTCTATTATCAGAGGTGCCGGATGCAGTTTTTTCTTCTGAAATGCTTGGTAAAGGTTTCGGTGTGGAACCGTCAGAAGGAAAAGCCTACGCACCGGTGGATGGTGAGGTGACGACCGTTTTTGATACGAAACATGCCCTCGGTCTTATGAGTGAAAATGGTGTGGAACTGTTGATTCATATAGGAATGGATACGGTTAAATTAAATGGCAGAGGCTTTGATGTGAAGGTAAAAGCCGGTGATCAGGTGAAAGCAGGTGACCTGCTGGCAGAGTTTGATATGGACCTTATTAAAAGTGAAGGTTATCCGGTAACAACGGCAGTTGTAATAACTAACACAGATGACTGTGAAGCAATCGGTGAAGTCAAAACAGGTGCTGTTACGAAGGATACAGATGTTCTGACGGTTCTGTAAAGCAGCCTCTTCTAGCTACTGACACAAATTTTTATCAATGACTAATAGCCGGATGTATGTAACCATTACGGCCAATACCGGAAGAGATAAGGAACCTAAAAAGATAAACAAAATCAAGAAAATGTTTTCATAGTATGAAATCATAAGCCAGAGCATCAGAACACTCAAAAACAGTATTGTAAAAGCAAGGACAGCGAGCAGAATCATCCCTCCCCATAACTGTTTTCTGGTTGGAAGAATGATCTGAGAGGTAACATTTTCTTCCGCATCATCTGAATGCTTTCTCTGAAGTTTGTTCTGAATTGCCCTATAGCGCTTGATATTGCGAAGCACGACAGGCAGATTCAGAACAAACAGGAGAAGACAGATTCGACTTGACAGATCTGGATGAGCATGGGCGGCTAATGTAATCACAAATCCAACGAAAAGTGAAAGTGATATGCTGACAGCGGCAAAAGTACCGGTCATTACCCCTAATTTCGAGTATATATCGATGTAATCATATTTCGTGTAACCTTTTTTCATATGAAGTCTCCAATCTCTATGTCTATTTTTATTTCTTTAATTCTTCCCAGTCCGGACCAAGCTGCAGGCTGCCGTCCGTGCTGGCTACAAAGGTATTCCCATTTTTATAGATATGATCATATTTCACGTCTGCCTGATAGGCATTCCCATAGGAATCACGGTAATGTTCTACGCCACGGATACCGTCGGTGGAGTGGTCATAGATGTGATCCATCTGGCGGCTGTGATCCTGGCAGGCCTGGTTTACGATATCTGAGGTCTGGGAAAGCGTGTGGGAAAGGTTTTGGGAAGCATGGATCGCATTCTGCTGTCTGACCATGGCTCCCTGAAGCTGTATCTGCCGGGCGCGCTGGAGTTCCTCATCCTGAAGGGCAAAGTAGAGAGGACCGTACTTCAGCTCCTTCAGGAAACGGTCAAAGACAGCTTCACAGGAGGAAACGGCAGAGCCGGAGGAATGACAGAGAATCAGGGCGTCGAAGGACCGGCCCCAGTTGGATGTATCCAGACCGCCAATACCGTACATGGCACCCATAAAGGCGGTTCCTTTTTTCAGAAAATCCGTAATCCGGTCTGTGGAAGACGCAGAAGAATTTTTGGGAACCCGTGCAAGTATCGTGGCAAAATAGCCCTCATAAAGCTGCCCGCCTGCTGAGACGCGAAAAGCGAACTTGCCGGGAAATACGTTTGCCTGTTTCTGAAGTTTCTGAGATGCCGTCTGCTGAAACCGAAGAGCCTTTGCCTGAAGGGTTTCTGCAGGCAGAGGATAGAGCTCTGGTTCAGAGAGGGAACCCGGAAGAATCCGGGAGGTGATACCTGCAATCCGCCGTCGGGCATACTGGGGAAGTTCGAGCCACCGGCAGTTGCAGGCCATGGACATGGGATCCAGCTGATACTCGCCTCCCGAGGAAAGTCCAGGAATTCCCATGGAGGAAAAAATAGAGGCTTTCGGCGTGGAATCCTTGTAGAAGGCGAAAGGATAGAACAGAAGCTGGGCAGACATATCCTGTGGAAAAAGCTGCAACCCCTTGCAGACGGGAGCCAGTGTGGAGATGGAATCGTTATCATCAAAGATGCGGTAATCCCACCCGGAAGGAAGGTAGGACTGAAACAGCGCACCTCGTCCGCCATAGTTGATGACATGGACGGAATTTTCCTGCCTGTTGCGAGAATTCAGAATGTATTCGGTGCCACAATAGGGGCAGCGGATTCGTTCGGCGCCTTCTGCAACATGCATTGGACTTCCGCAGTTTCTGCATTTTACTTCCTGATATTCCATAGAATGATGCTCCTTTCGGTGGTGATTATGACCGGGTGTGATACTTTTGTCTGTAGTCTAACATAAGTGAAAAAGGTCTTGTAGTTGACAAATGTTTCATTCCTGACCTGAAAATAAAAAATTGAAAAAGCAGAAAAAAGAAGCAAGGAAAAAGATTGAGACGAATGTCACCTTGTCTGCATGAGACTTTTGTTTATAATAAAATTATCAGAAAGAAGGTAATTCAAAAGATAAACGGAGTGAAGATAGATGAAATGGTGCAGATCAAATGGAAGGGTGCTGACGCTGATGCTGGCCCTTGCTTTTTTCAATTTTATTTTTCTGGGGATCGAATATCAGTTTGATAATATGATGGCACTGGTTACCGGACCGGAACAGGTGGTGACGGCTCAGGGCTATGTGCTGGGAGCCAGCGTGCTGGGCTTTTTGCTTTACCCGGCTGCTGCTTCCTGTATAAAAGAAAAATTTGGGCAGATTGTTGTGTTTGCAGGAGCACTGGCAGGGGTGATTTGTATTTTTGTAATCTGGCAGCATAACTCCTATGGTACGATTCTGGCGGCGGGCTGTATCTGTTTTATTCTGATG
Organism: Clostridiaceae bacterium Marseille-Q4143; assembly: GCA_018228645.1. Lineage (GTDB taxonomy): Bacteria > Bacillota > Clostridia > Lachnospirales > Lachnospiraceae > Hominiventricola > Hominiventricola filiformis. The sequence continues at coordinate 500,968 of CP073693.1, read as the reverse complement.
GGTATGGCAGGCAGCGCGGTACATTATTATCTCCCCAGGGAGGCGGAGCCTGAGCATCTGGCGAAGGCTGTCGGCATATCTTATGCGGTAGGAATCCTTCTTCAGTTTCTTAATAATAATCTCATAAAAAATGATACGGCAGAGTCTGTGGTTCTGGCTGTCTCAGCAGCGGTGTTTTCTGTATTGCTGTTAAATGCGGAGAATGGAATGTCAGAAGCAGAAAGTGTATCGGAAAGCACATCGAAAAGCTCCGGGCATGCGGGTCTCTGGCTGATTCTTCTTGTGATATTGATCACCTGTATTTTTTCTACGCTGGATGCAGCAGTGACACTGGGACACGTATCTGGCAGTGCAGATGTGGGACAATGGCCAAGACTGCTGCTTGCAGGAAGCGGTCTTCTGGCGGGTGTTTTCTTTGACGGCCGGGAACGCCGGTATGGAAATATACTGATGTATTGTGTGACGGTTTTGTCGGTGCTCTCTATTGTGGTACTGGAAAATGGCGGCCCTTTTTTGGCAGGACTGGTTGTGTTTTATCTGTCAGCCGGGTTCTTTGTTGTATTTTTTACGGTGAGCTTTATGCGGATTTCGACCCGGATGAAGTGCCCGAAGCTCTGGGCAGGTCTTGGAAGGGCTGTGAACAACATCTGTGCTTTTGCTACAGGATCACTGTCACTTTGGCTCATACGGTCAGAAAACCAGATGCTGCGGGATGGTGTACTGCTGGTACTATTTGTTTTGATCAGCATTGCATTTTTCGTTTACAGTAATGCTCTGTATATGCAGGAAAAGAAAGAACCGGAGAGCAGCGGGACAAAGCCTGGAGAGGAAGAAAGTCTGGAAATGTTTGCTGTGTCGTTTTCTCTGACAGAGCGGGAAAAAGAGGTGTTGGAGGTGCTGCTGGTATCTGATGAAAACGTTCAGGACATTGCGGAGACACTGATGATTTCCAGGGCAGCACTGTATCGGCATATTGCCAGCCTTAATGAGAAAACCGGAACAAAGTCCAGAATCGGACTGGTTCAGTTTTACTATCGATATCACAGGAGGAATGGAGGATGAAAAAGAAACATCATTACAGAATGCTTTTCGTTCTGCTGGCAGCAGGACTGCTTTGCAGCTGCGGAACCGCCGCAAAAAAGGAAGCTCCCCGGCTGGAAGCCTATAACGGCTTTGCTTACACCGAAGAGAACGGACAGAAAAAATACATTCTGGAAACTCGGAATGATATTCGGCTTCATTGCTATTTTCAGTCGGGTTCTGAAGAATATGAGGAAGTGATTTACGATCTGGAGCTTTCAGCAGAGGAAGAAGATTCCGCGGAGGTTACCCGCGTGATGCAGGAACAGGGAGAAGATCTGACACCGTCCTTTACGAAATTTGACTTCGTTTTTTATCCGGAAAAGGTGGTTATGACGGTAGAACGAAACACCGATCTGATGGCCGGAGGTGATTCGGACAACATTCAGACAGGAACCTATACCCTGCTTGCTTCCGACTGGATACCGGATACTTCTGCAACAATGGAAAAGCAGGACATTCTGGCACCCTATCAGAGTGTTGAACTGGCGGCTATGGCCCGTGCTTATTATTTGAAGGAAAGTAATTTTCTGGTGCCGGAGGTGGAATGTGTGAAGAATGACGACGGCACGACCACCATTCACCTTTATGAGATTGTGGAGGACGATGAGAAGGTCAGCCATACTGGTACTTCTGCCTGGTATACAGTGGACGGATATGGAAAGGGAAAGGACGATGTAATGGGAAATACGGTGGAGTTTCCAGCCATGTCCCTGGGTGAGATCGCAGAATATGTGAAAACTCCCATAGCACTTACCTACAGTGAGGAGGGTGAGGCTCATAATGAATGGCAGATTACCGATGCAGCTACCATCGATGCCTGTATGAAGGCTCTGAAGCAGCTTGTCGTCGGGGAGGAGACAGAGCTTCGCACCATGGACGCCGGAGAGACTCTTGCTTTCCAAATGGCGGACGGAAATGTCTGGACGCTGGATTTTGAAGCCGGAAACCTGCTGAGAAATAACACTTGTTATGAGACAGAGGGCTGGAAGAATGTTCAGAATGTGATATGGGATGATCTTACGGAGGAGGGACTGCGATGAGATTACGAGATGGAAAGAAGGCAGGAGCATTGCTGCTTGCGGCGCTTTTACTGACCGGCTGTGGCGGAGCAGCAGATACAGCATCAAATGTGGAAACGGGTACCGCAGCGGATGCTGCAACGATTGCTGCCGCAGACACTGCGGCAGGAACCTGGGAGCTTGTGAGCATGACCTATAACGGTATGAGTGTCGGAAAGGAGGATCTGGAAGAAATGGGAACTGCCATGACTCTGGAACTCCTGGAGGACGGTACCGGAACCATGGATTATGACGGGACGGTCTATGACCTGACATGGGACGACAGCAGCATTACCATGGAAGATGTGGCAGATTCTTATACGCTGGAGGATGGTGTGCTGATTCTGGCAAATGCCGATACAGAGATGGTATTTGAACGGCCAGGAAGCGTAGCAGCTGTGACTGCACCGGATGAAGAAGAGGGTGCTTTGCCAGATGGAGAAGCAGGCGCGACAGATTCGCAGACGGAAATTGCTGTCGAAGACAACTGGACAGTCGTTCCGTTAGCATCTGCTCAGGAGCTGGTGCCTTATAGCTGCACGGAATTCAGTATGAATATACCGGAAGGCTGGAGCGTGAAATCTTCTGCCATGTACACCGGTATGTTTCATGCGATTCACGTTTTTGATCCGGAAAATCCGGTGAATCAGATTTTCTTTATGCTGAAAATGGAGCCAATGTTTCCGGATGAGAATTCCCGGGCGATGATGGCGCTTTCCAGTGATTTGTTTGGAAAATATCCCATTCTTACGAATGTATCGACACAGGGAGTCTTTGAAATATTTTCACAGATTGCAGACGCATTGATGGCAACTCCTGATTACACAGAAGTTCAGGCACCGCATATTGCGGATTTTTCTGTGACAGAGAGCTTTGAAAGCACTCAGGGAATGAGCAGCGTTGCTATCTCTCCCTCCATTCTTCGGGCTGATTTTACGCAGGATGGAACGGCGGGAGAGGGAATGTTCACGGCGGACGTAGTCCCCTTTGCCATGGGAACGGGAATGGGGTATTATTCTGTCTATAATCTGACAGTCCTCAGTGCAGAAAAGGGAACCTTTCAGGACTGGCAGCCTACTTTGAGTAAAGTTCTCAGCAGTCTTAATTATACGCCGGAGTTCCAGAGCTTTGCCATGTCTCAGAGTAATCAGGCGGCATCCACCTCTCAGTCCCTCAGCCAGTCAGCCAGTGAGATGTCCGACAGCATCATGTCTTCCTGGGAAAACCGGAACCGGAGTCAGGATATTATGAGCCAGAAGCAGAGTGACGCCACCCTGGGTTACGAGCGCATCGTGGACACTGAAACTGGAAATATTTACAAAATTGACAACGGTTTCACCGACTGGTATGACGGATCCCGTTACAAGTCCATCACTGATGATCAGTATACGGATTCGGTGGAAGCAGTGATTCACTGGAAGTAGAGTCATTGATTTTTTAAGGCATTTGCGGTATCATGGCATGGTATAGTTTGGGATAAATAAAAGGGGTAGAGAGGGATTAACAAATGGAAAAAAGAAACGCAAAAGCCTTATTGCCTATCGCGGTGTTTGTGGTTTTATATCTGGGACTGGGGATTCTGTTTGAATATGGCCTGAATATCGAGATGGGATTTTACAAAATTCCTGTTGTGATTATATTTTTGCTTGCACTGCTTGTTGCATGTCTGCAAAACCGGAAATTAAGCCTGAATGATAAACTGAAAATAATGGGAGTTGGAATCAGCGATCCGAACATTATTACCATGATCATCATATTTATGCTGGCTGGAATTTTTGTGGGTGTTGTTGGAAGAACATCAGCAAACAGTGTGGCATATTTTATTCTGTCACTGATACCGCCTCAGTTTGCGGTTGTGGTGCTTTTTGTAGTAAGTTGTTTTGTATCACTTGCAATGGGGACTTCCGTAGGAACCATTACTTTAATTACCCCGATTGGAATAGCTGTGTCGCGAGCATCGGGTTTTGACCTGCCGCTTTGTATTGCGACAGTCATGGGTGGTGCAATGTTTGGGGATAATCTGTCCTTTATATCTGATACGACAATTGCCGCATGTAATGGACAGGGTTGTAAGATGACGGATAAATTTAAGGAAAACTTTTTCATTGCACTTCCGGCAGCAATTGTCAGTCTGGTGGTTATTTACAGTCTGTCTGTGAAAAATTACAGTGGCGGAGTTGTGCAGGAAGAATATCATCTGATACAGGCTATTCCTTATATACTGGTGCTGGCGGGAGGTATTCTTGGCTTAAATGTGTTCCTGGTACTGATTACAGGAATCATAAGCGGATCCATCATCATGATTGCGACAGGGATGATCGTGCCGACGGATTTGCTTGGAAATATGGGAGACGGGGCAGCAGGTATGTTTGAAACCAGCATGGTTGCCATTCTGGTAGCGTCTATCTGTGCACTGATCAAAGAATATGGTGGATTTGCCGCATTGCTGTACTGGATAAAAAAGGTGTTCAAAGGAAGAAAAGGCGGACTCCTTGGCATGGGTCTGCTGGTAGGTCTGATGGATATTGCAACCGCGAATAATACAGTCGCAATTGTTATGGCAAATCCAATTGCAAAAGAAATGTCAGGAAACTATGGGATCAGCAATAAGAAAGCAGCATCCATTCTGGATACATTTTCCTGTATCTTTCAGGGAATTCTTCCTTATGGAGCACAGATGCTGGTTGCCATCTCAGCGGCTTCCGGCCTGGGTGAGACAGTCAGTGCATTTGATATTCTGCCAATGTTGTTTTACCCGTACATGTTGTTCATCAGTTCCCTTGTCTTTATTTCTTTTGAAAAAAATGTATAACCGGAAAAACAGATAGAAAAAGAAGGCGAAAGCAATGTTCGGAGAATGTCATGCCCATGTAATTATGGACGGAATCAATTATAAAGCAGCGGTGGCACTTCATAAAGACGGTGTCTGCGAGGCAGCAGTCCGTGCCCATCTTAAGGAATGGAAAGATGCCGGGATAACCTTTGTGCGGGATGGCGGAGATGCGCGCGGAGCGTCCAAAAAGGCAAAAGAACTGGCGCCGGAGTATGGGATTGATTACCGTACTCCGGTGTTTGCCATTCATAAACGTCATCATTACGGTGGTATTGTAGGATTGCCCTTTGATACGTGGACAGAGTATGAGGCACTGGTCCTAAGAGCGAAAGAGGAAGGCGCTGACTTTATCAAGATTATGGTCAGCGGGATTCTGGATTTTGCCCACGCGGGAATATTGACAGAAGATGGTCTTGACCGGGAATCAATTCGCAGGATGATCGGTACGGCTCATGACGCTGGTATGGCGGTCATGGCTCATTGCAATGGCAATCAGACCTGTTATGAGACACTGGAAGCGGGCGTTGACAGTCTGGAACATGGATTTTTCATGGAAGAAGAGACATTGCATCTGCTGGCAGAAAAAGGAACAGCCTGGATGCCGACCTTTGCGCCGGTGGGCAATCTGCTTGGATGCGGACGCTTCCCGGATGAGGAAGTACAGAAGAATCTGGAACGGCAGATGGAAAATGTGCGGAAAGCGATGAGGCTGGGTGCGCATATTGGACTCGGCAGTGACGCCGGAGCTTACCTGGTTCCCCATGGAAAGGGAACCGTGGATGAACTCCATTACCTTACAAAGGCTGGTGTGACGGAAGAGGTGCTGCAGCAGACCGAACATCAGGTGAAAACCTTATTCAAATAATGTCATCAGATCCGAAAACTCTTTCATTACATAATCTTTTCTTTCGACTTTCCCGAATCCATAGGAGGCGTGGCAGAATTTAACGCCAGCTTCTTCGGAAGCCTGGCGGTCGCCGTCGATGTCGCCTACGTAGACAGGGTTCTGCAGGTGATTCCGGTCAGCAACCAGGCGGATGTTAGGACCTTTGGGAAGGCCGGTGCGGCCGGCGCATTCAGAATCGGTAATGCAGTCAGCAAGGCCGGTCTTCTCCAGGAAGAGTTCAATATAGCCTGACTGGCAGTTGCTGACGATAAAGAGCGGAATCTTTTTACAGAGAGCTTTCATGGTCTCTGCCACGCCCGGGTAAAGGATGTTCTGCGTGGATGCGCGGAGAAGTTCATGCTCGCGCTCGCAGCATTCATTAATCAGTTCATAGCGCTCCTTTTCTTCCAGAAATGGAAATACCATATCGGCAATGACCGGCAGCGGGCGGCCAAAAAGCTGTGTCAGCTGCTTCGCGGTAAAACGGAAGGGGATATCATCCCGCTTTTCAATAATCTCATTCCACGCCTCTGCGACAATGGGAGTGGAATTCCATAAAGTTCCATCAATATCTAAAATAATACCATCGGTTTTCATGTAAATCTCCTTCATTCAGGTTTTCTTAAGAATTTGTACTATTTTCCATAATATAAAATTAAGTAGGAGAAATCAAGGTTTTATGTTATACTAGGCTTTATGAAATACGAAAAAATAGAAGCGGCAGTTTTCAAATCCCGCCCTAACCGGTTTATTGCCCATGTGGAGACGGAGCGTGGAATGGAAGTCTGTCATGTGAAAAATACTGGCAGATGCAGAGAATTGCTGGTGCCGGATGCCAGAATCTGGGTGCAGAGAAATGTTAATCCGGCGAGGAAGACAGCCCTTGACCTGATTGCGGTGCAGAAGGGGGATCTTCTGATTAACATGGATTCCCAGATTCCCAACCGGGTGGCGGAGGAATGGATTCGCAGCGGTCATTTTGCAATCTGGCGGTCAGATGGAGAGCGGCATGTATTTTCCAGGGAGACGGTCATAAGACCGGAGACCAGATACGGGGATTCCCGCATTGATCTCTATCTGGAAGACGGAGATGTCCGTATGTTTCTGGAGATCAAGGGCGTGACTCTGGAAGAAGATGGAGTGGCGCGTTTTCCGGATGCACCGACAGAGCGCGGTGTAAAACATGTGCATGAGCTGATGCGGGCCCGTGAAGACGGCTATGAGGCCGGCATCCTGTTTATTATCCAGATGAAAGGTGTTTGCTGGATGGAACCTAATGACCGGACGCATCCGGCTTTTGGAGAGGCGCTGCGGGATGCGAAGCAGGCAGGGGTGCATATTATGGCGGCAGACTGTCTGGTGGAACCGGATTCTATCTGTGCAGATCAGGAGGTGGAAGTGCGGTTATGACGGAAGAGACATCACTGGAACAGATTGTAATGCCGCTGCTTTCATGGTATGATGGGCATGCACGTGTGCTTCCCTGGAGAGAAAATACAGCGCCTTATCGGGTGTGGGTATCCGAGATTATGTTGCAGCAGACCCGTGTGGAGGCTGTAAAGCCATTTTTCGAGCGTTTTATGAAAGCACTGCCGGATGTGCGGGCATTGGCCGAATGTCCGGAGGATGAGCTGCTGAAGCTCTGGGAAGGCCTTGGCTACTATAACCGGGTACGGAATATGCAGAAGGCTGCACAGGTCATTATGACAGAATACAGCGGAGAATTTCCGGCGGATTTTGAAAAGCTTCTGGCATTGCCGGGGATAGGCAGTTATACGGCAGGAGCAATCTCTTCCATTGCGTTTGGCATTCCCATGCCTGCTGTGGACGGAAATGTGCTGCGTGTCATTTCCAGAGTGAAGGCAAGCTATGAGGATGTGTTGAAGCAGTCAGTAAAAAATGCCATGGAAGCGGAGATCCGGGAACTGATTCCCAAAGAGCGGGCGGGTGATTTTAACCAGGCGCTCATTGAGATCGGGGCTATTGTCTGCGTGCCAAACGGAAAGGCGAAGTGCGAAGAATGTCCACTGGCATTTTGCTGCAGGGCAAAAGCGGAAGGAATCGTAGACGAGCTTCCAAAGAAAAAGGCAAAGAAAGAACGTCGGATCGAAGACCGGACGGTGCTGATTTTAAAAGACGGAGACCGGGTAGCGATCAGGAAACGGCCGGCAAAAGGACTGCTGGCAGGACTTTATGAACTTCCAAATCTGGATGGAAACTTAAGTGAGCAGCAGGTGCTGGAGCAGGTGAAAGAATGGGGATTATCGCCCCTTCGAATCTTGCCGCTTGCGGGAGCAAAACACATTTTCAGTCATGTGGAATGGCATATGACGGGGTATGCTGTGAGTCTGGAAGAAACAGATCATATGGAAGATTCCGGATTCTTATTTATAGAAACAAAAGAAACTGAGAGCAGTTATCCGATTCCGGCGGCATTTGCGGCCTATGCAGAGTATCTGGATATTGCACTGGGAGAAGAAAAATACAGGAAAGGTAAAGAAGTATAAAATGAAGTTATTATCAATCGCAGTTCCTTGTTACAATTCGGAAGGTTATATGAGAAATTGCATCGAATCCCTGCTTCCCGGCGGAGAAGAGGTGGAGATTATCATTGTGGATGACGGTTCTACCAAAGACAGAACCGCAGAGATTGCAGATGAATATGCTGCCAAATATCCAACTATTGTCAAAGCAGTACATCAGGAAAACGGCGGTCACGGACAGGCAGTCAACACCGGTTTGAAAAATGCCACCGGCCTGTATTTCAAAGTCGTAGACAGCGATGACTGGCTGGATGAGGAAAATTATCCGAAGGTGCTGGCGAAGCTGGCAGAACTGGTGCATCAGGGAAAAGCGCCGGATATGATGATCTGCAACTATATTTATGATAAGCAGGGAGTGAAACATAAAAAAGCAGTGAGTTATGCATCGGCATTTCCGCAGGATGAAGTGTTTACCTGGAGAGACGTAAAACATTTCCGTCTGGGACAATACATTCTTATGCACTCTGTGATTTACCGTACCCATATGTTGAAAGAATGTGGACTGGAGCTGCCGAAACATACTTTCTATGTGGATAACATTTTTGTATATTATCCGCTGCCCTATGTGAAGACGCTTTATTATATGGATATTGATCTGTATCATTATTTCATTGGCAGAGCAGATCAGTCAGTTAATGAGCAGGTTATGATTGGTCGTGTGGATCAGCAGATCAAAGTCAACAAGATTATGATCGATCAGTATGACATGAAGACGATTCAGCCAGTAAAACTGAGAAAATATATGACCAGCTATCTGGATATTATGATGACGGTATCCTCTATTATGCTGATTCGTTCCGGTACGGAAGAAAGTCTGGCAAAGAAAAAAGACCTGTGGCAGTACCTTAAAAATAAGGACTCAGGTCTTTACTATAAATTATATTTCGGCATCTTCGGACGCGCTATGAATCTCCCGGGCAAGGGAGGGCGTAAAGTATCGGTGCTTGCGTACAAACTTGCCAACAAAGTCATGGGCTTTAACTAAAAAGCAGGTGTGGTAAACGATATAATTTATAATCATACCAAGTAATATAGCGAAGATCACGTCAATGCAGGAATGCTGCTTGATAAACATAGTGGACAGGATGATGGACACGCACAGGATGCGTGAAAGTCGGACGGTCCACTTTTTTTGATTCAGTCCCGGCGTATGCATGACTGCCATGTGGGCGCCGATGGAATTAAACACATGGATGCTGGGAAGAATGTTCGTAGATGTATCTGCCCAGTAGATAAAACATACCAGTTTGATAAAAATATTATCCCGGTCAAATTCCAGCGGGCGGAGAAGATGACCGTTCGGATAGAGGGTGGAAATGATCAGGAACAATGTCATTCCAGCATAGATAAATGCAATATATCGGAAGAAATTCGGGCGGTCATGGAAGAACAGCCAGACATATACGACAGCGATATATGCAAACCACAGCAGGTAAGGAATAATAAAATATTCACAGAACGGAATGTAATCATCCAGTGGAAAATGAATCACATGGTATGGTTCATCAGCCCGGCTTTCCAGCCATGCAAACCAGATCATATAAATAATAAAATAGGAAACTACCCATATATGAGGATAATTTTCTTTAAATGCTTTTATTTTTGCAGACATGAAGAAACCTCCATTATCAAAATCTATCTGTTCACGGTATGATAGCATATGAAAAAGAAGAACTCAAGAGGGGGAAAGCTGAATAATTCTGAAGAAATACGGAAAAACAGGGCATTTTTACAAGAAAAGGTCCGGTCTTGACAAATCGAGGGTGTATATGGTATCCTATGAGCCGTTGTAAAGCCCATAAAAACAAGGTCGTACAGGGCTTTCAAGGCGGTCACCGCCTTAAAATGTGCCGAGTGTTCGTGACCTTCCACTCGTAAAACAAAACTAAAGGAGAAAACAGAATATGAAAACAAACAACAAGGTACTTTTTATGACCCAGGCTGCTATGATTGCAGCGATCTACGTGGTGCTCTGTCTGGTATTTGAGCCAATCAGCTACGGCGCAATTCAGACCCGTGTGGCAGAGGCACTGACGGTGCTGCCCTTCTTCACTCCGGCAGCTATTCCGGGACTCTTTATCGGATGTCTCATTGCCAATGCGCTCGGCGGTGGTATTCTGCTGGATGTGCTGGCAGGAAGTCTGACCACTCTTGCAGCGGCATATCTTACCTGGATGCTTCGCGGAAAGAGCAAATTTCTGGCAAGTGTTCCGCCGGTGGTTCTGAACGCCATTGTCATTCCGTGGGTGCTGAAATTCGGATATGGAGAGCCCCTTCCGATTCCGTTCCTGATGGTGACGGTAGGTCTTGGCGAGATTCTGACGGCAAGTATTATGGGAACTGTACTGCTGTGTGTACTGGCACGCTATAAATGTGTGATCTTCAAAAATACCGCATCAGCAGCATAAAAAGACAATGTACAAAAAGCTGTGAAATTCGAAAGAGATTTCACAGCTTTTATTGTGTTGAAAAATAGAAAAAGACAAAAAGAAAACTGTGTATGAAATCATACACAGTTCTTAAAGCAGTGGATAGGGGAATCGAACCCCTGTTTCCGCCGTGAGAGGGCGGCGTCTTAACCGCTTGACCAATCCACCATACGGTTTGACAAATATTCGATATAAAGCAGTGGATAGGGGAATCGAACCCCTGTTTCCGCCGTGAGAGGGCGGCGTCTTAACCGCTTGACCAATCCACCATTTTGTTGCCGCATTTCGTCGACTTGCTTACTTTACCACAGGCGAAATAAAAATGCAAGCATTATTTTAAAAAAATTGCATATTTTTTTTAGAAGCCTCGCATACTGTCAAAAAGGAGTGGTTTTTCATGGATTATATCAATGCATTCTGGGTAGGCGGACTGATCTGTGCCCTGACACAGATTCTGATGGAAAAGACAAAACTTATGCCGGGGCGGATTATGGTACTTTTGGTATGTACAGGCGCTGTGCTTGGGGCAGTCGGGATATACGAGCCATTTCAAAAGTATGCCGGTGCAGGAGCCAGTGTACCCTTGCTTGGATTTGGAAACGTGCTGTGGAAAGGGGTTAAAGAAGCGGTCATAGAAGAAGGACTTCTGGGAATCTTCAAGGGCGGACTTACCGCCGGCTCCGCCGGCACCTGTGCGGCGCTGGTATTTGGTTATTTTTCAAGTCTGGTGTTTGATTCCAAAATGAAAAAATAAATATTGAAAGAAGTAGAATGGCAGAAACCTGTAAAAAGGCTTCTGCCATTCTTGTTTTCTGGAATGGCTTTTGCTATAATAGATCAAAATATGGGTTTTTATGCTCAGAGAGCCAGGAGGAAATTGTATGGAAATAGCCATTGTCGTTGTGATATTCTTTGTTCTTTCTAATATAGGAAAGAAAAATAGGCTCTCAAAGGGGCAGAATAAGCCGGAAGAAAGAATGCCGGAGAGAAGAACACCGACGCCGAATAAGCCGGTTCGTCCAATGGTCGAAAAATTGAAACCTACAGCAAAACCCAATCAGCCGCGCCAAAAGGAGAGAAAGATGGAGCGACAGGCAGCCAGAGACAATTGTCACTATGAAGCTGCTTATTCGAAAGGTAAGCCGGACAGAATCGGACGTCGTGGTGATTACGAGCCGGGAACCCCTTCCGGAATGGAGCGGATCAAATGTGCCTACTGCGGAGCGGAAAATTTCGTTCCGGCAGGAAGCCGCCAGCATTATCATTGTTATTTTTGCTGGGAAAAATTATAGAAGAGGATAATAATCGTATGAGTAAAATAGCAATTGTAACCGACAGCAACAGTGGAATCAGCCAGAAAGAAGCAAAGGAGATGGGAATTTTTGTCCTCCCGATGCCGTTTTTGATTAACGGAAAGGAATATCTGGACGGAGTGGATCTCCTTCCAGAGCAGTTCTATGAGTTTTTAAAAGAAGATGCTGATGTAGCTACCTCTCAGCCATCTCCGGATTCAGTCATGAAACTGTGGGAGGAGGTTTTGAAAGAGTATGATGAGATTGTGCATATTCCCATGTCCAGTGGTTTAAGCGGAAGCTGCCAGACAGCCATGATGCTGGCAGATGATTATGATGGAAAAGTACAGGTGGTTAATAACCAGCGTGTTTCCATTACCCAGATTGCTTCTATAGCAGATGCACAGAAATTAATTGCAGCAGGAAAGACGGCTGCTGAGGTAAAGGAAGTACTGGAAAAAGAAGCACTGCAGTCCAGTATTTATGTTACGGTAACAACCTTAAAATATCTGAAAAAAGGCGGCAGAATCACACCAGCAGCTGCAGCCCTTGGTACGATGCTCAGATTGAAACCGGTACTTCAGATTCATGGTGAAAAGCTGGATGCTTTTGCAAAAGTACGTACTATGAATGCGGCAAAGCGTACTATGATTGATGCCATTCGCAGTGACCTGGAAAATCGTTTTGCAGGACAACAGATGCGGCTTGATGTTGCTCATACGAATAATAAAGAAGCCGCGCTGGAATTTGTAAAAGAATTGGAAGCAGAATTCCCAGGATATCAGGTTCAGAGAGTGGATGAGCTGTCATTGAGCGTAGCATGCCATATTGGAGATGGCTGTCTGGCTGTAGCTTGTTCCAGAGTGGTAGAAGTATAGGAAAAGAGGGCGTCCAACATTGGATAAGTATGAGTATCGCTTGAAGGCGGAACAGATAGAAAAGCTGGCAGGCAAAAAAGACTATGAGACGGCTGCCAAGATTGCTGACACTATTGACTGGCGCAGAGTGCGCAGTCTGGATATGCTGTATGTGGTCAGCGAAGTATATGAGGCGATGGAACGGTATGAGGACTGCATGGAGATCCTGAATATTGCATATGACAGGGCGCCTGTAGGACGGATGCTGCTCTACAAGATGACAGAAATTGCCACAAAGATGCATGAATTCAAAGAGGCAATTAATCTGTACCGTGAATTTGTAAAGGCGGCACCTCACGATCAGAGCAGATACATTTTGAAATATCAGATATATCGGGAAAGAGGATCATCACTGGAAGACCAGATCCAGACTCTGCAGGAGTATAAAACCCATGAGTATCAGGAGCGATGGGCCTATGAGCTGGCTTCTCTCTATGCGGAAGCAGGAATGACAGAAGAATGTGTCCGTGAGTGTGATGAATTGATTCTGTGGTTCAGTGAGGGCGAATATGTGACCAAAGCCATGGAACTGAAGATGCAGTATGCCCCGCTTACCGCCGCTCAGCAGGAGAAATATGACAAGGCCATGCAGCCGGAAGAAGAGCCGCATGATTATAAGAAAACAGAAGTCGCATTCCACGATGACAAATTCAGCACGGTAAATCTGCAGGCAGAGCTGGCGGCAAATCTTGATGAGATTTTGCTGGATGGTGATGATGGTATTGACATTCCGGAGCTGCCATCTGATGATGAAGTGAAGGAAGAAGAACCCATGGAAGAAGTGAAGACAGAAGAATCAGATGATATAGAACTGGAGAGCCTTGATCTGGACATTCCGGAGATAGAGGAACCGGAGGAGATTCCGGAGATAGAGGAATCAGAGGAGGAGCCGGAGAACATCGAACTGGAGAGCCTTGATCTGGACATTCCGGAGATGGAGGAGCCAGAGGAGATCCCAGAGATAGAGGAATCAGAGGAGGAGCCGGAGAACATCGAACTGGAGAGCCTTGATCTGGACATTCCGGAGATAGAGGAGCCAGAGGACATTCCGGAGATTGAGAAACCGGAAGAGAAGAATCCGCTGGAAGAGCGCCTGACAGAACAGCTGACGATTCCGGATGTACTGGCAGAGTGGGACAGCAAGCGAGCAAAGACGGAAGCCATGTTGAAAGCTAACGCGGAGAAAGAAGAAGCCCGTAAGGCGAAAGCCATGCAGGAGACGGCAGAGCTTTTGAAGCTGATTTCCGGAGAATCTGAAGAAATTCCGGAGGATGTGCGCAAAATCCTCAATGAGATCGAAGAGGAAAAACAGGCGATCACACCGATTGTGACGGAGGACGATCTTCCCCAGAATATCGAGGAAGATGATGAAGCTGGTGAGATGATCGTAGAGGAGATCGGGGATAAGCAGCCGGAAGAGGTGAAGCTGTCGCAGAAAGAGCAGATACCGTCCGGTTCTAAAAACACGATTCGTGATCTGGAGCGTTCCCTCGCAGTGCAGGTAACGGAGACAGCAGTGAAGTCTGGTTATCTGACCAGAGAGCAGGCACGTCTGTTTACCTATTTCGCAACGGTAAAAGGAATGAGCAAGCAGTTGTCAAGTCTTTTAAAAGGGGCAGAACCGTCAAGTCACAGCAATTCTTCCAGAGGGAATCTGGTCATCACTGGACCTCATGGAAACGGAAAGACGACGCTTGCTATTGATATTGTGCGTGCACTTCAGAAAGACGGTCGGATCGAGGGCAGAAAACTGGCGAAGATCAGCGGAAGCAAGCTGAATTCCAAGGATGCACATGAGGTGCTTGGAAAACTGAAAGGCGGAGCTCTGATTATCGAGAGTGCAGGCGGACTGGCAGAGGCAACCCTGATGGCATTAAGTCTTGCCATGGAAGGGGATACCGGCGGACTTCTGATTATTCTGGAAGGCACTTCCGATGAGATCCAGAAGATTTTTCGGAAAAATAAGAATTTTGCGTCAAAGTTTGACTATACGGTGGACGTTCCCATCTTCTCAAACGATGAGCTTGTGAACTTTGGAAAAGCATATGCTCTGGAAAATGAGTATGTATTTGACGAATTTGCCATGCTGGCTCTGTATGACAAGATTGGCTGTAAGCAGACACTGGATCACGATGTATCCGTAGCGGAAGTAAAAGAGATCATCGACCAGGCAATAGAACATGCGGAAAAAGGCGGATTTAAAAGCTTCTTTGCGAAGATGACGAAGCAGAATGTGGACGAAGACGGCAATCATGTATTGAGAGAACAGGATTTTGAATAAGACAAAAATATAAGAAATCCCCGGAGAAAATAAATCTCCGGGGATTTTTGTACATCTGAAGTCTATTCGGCAGAACCGAAGAGCATTTTTATGACTTCCGGAACGGTTCCGATGTGATCGAGATAAGCGGCATTGTCTCCGCAGAAAATAAGACCATCGTTTACATCTCCTTTTACCGCACGGATTAATGCCTGCGTAATGCAGTAAGGAGCTTCTTTCGGATTACATTTTTCCAGACAGCGGTAGCATTTTGTGATGCATTCCTTGCCATGGCTGATTTTTTCGAGAAATGGATTGTGGATGGCTCTTGCGGGCATACCGACCGGGCTGGTGACGATCTCAATATCCTCCGGACGTGCATCTACATAGGCCTGTTTGAATGCATCTGCGGCGTCGCATTCCTCGGTGGTGACAAAGGGTGTTGCCACCTGAATACCGTCAGCACCCAGTTCCAGTACATGGCGGACCTGGTTTTCATTCATAATTCCGCCAGCCACGACGACCGGAATGGACGTCTGATATTTATCTGCATATTCTTTTGCACAGGTGATAATGCGGCGGATTTCTTCATCATACTGGCTGTCGTAATCCGACTCATAGAGATGGGAGAGCTGCTCTTTGGAAAAACCGAGATGTCCTCCGGCATGAGCACCTTCAATGACGAGAAAATCTGCGGTACGGTGAAAACGTTTATCCCAGCGTTTCAGAATAATGCGGGCAGCTTTCTCAGAGGAGACGATGGGCGCGATCTTTGTATCGGTGCCTTCCACATATGCAGGCATATCCACAGGAAGTCCGGCACCGGAGATGATGACATCTGCACCTGCGTCGGCGGCGGTTCTCACATAATCTTCATAATCGCGGGTGGCGACCATAATGTTGAATCCCACCAGTCCCGGACATTTGCCATCCACATCTCGTGCAATGGTTCTTGCCTTTTCCAATTCCTGTCTCATGGCGCGCAGGTTGGCGGTTTTGGAATCTTCTGCAAAATCCGGTTCCTCAAATCCAATCTGCGCGGTGGAGATGATGCCGACTCCACCGGCTTTTGCCACGGCACCTGCCAGTCGGGACAGGCTGACGCCAACGCCCATGCCACCCTGAATCAGTGGCAGTCTTGCAATTTTATTTCCAATCTGTAACGGTTTTACTTTCATAAGTACTCTTTTCCGGGCAGTTGCCCTTTGAATGTTATTTTGATTATCAAAATAATTATAATAGATACGGAAAAGAAAGTCAAGTGATATGGTTATTAAAACTACATGAAAATCCGAGCGGAGAAAATATCATACCGGGATCAACATTTTGGAAGATTAGTGAGCGGATTCAGAAGCTTCTGCAGCAAAGGTAGTGGTTACCAGATCTTCATAAGGTGTCCATGCAGGCAGTTCCCCTGCTTCTTTCAGAATATTCTGTAAAAGATCAAAGCTGCTCTGCTCAAAGATCAGATCACTTTTCCATGTATCCTGCTCATAGTATCGGGTGACGATGGCAGTGATGGTATCAAGGTCGGTCTCTGCAAACTGAGGCTGAATGACTTTTGCAATTTCCTCCGGGGTATGGGTCTGGACGTAATCCATACCCTTCTGAAGGGCATTGGTGAAGGCCTGCAGAAGATCAGGATGAGCAGCAAGGTAGCTCTGTTTTGTACTGTAGGCAGTGTATGGTACGTAGCCGGAGGCTTCGCCGAGAGAAGCAACGACATAGCCCTTTCCTTCCTGCTCAAGTGCAGTAGCGGCAGGCTCAAATTCAACTGTATAATCTGCCGGAGAACCATTTCCGGTAAAGGCAGCAGCGGTGGAACCAAAATCGATACTCTGGTCGATGGTCAGGTCAGCAGCAGGATCGATGCCATTTTTCTTCAGTATGAATTCAAATACCATCTCCGGCATGCCGCCGGCTCTTCCGCCATACACATACGTACCCTTCAGATCTTTCCATTGGAAATTATCAATGGGAGTCCGGGATACAAGAAAGTTACCGGCCCGCTGGGTCAGTTGTGCAAAATTGACCAGATAATCGTCTGGATTTTGATTGTAAATATAAATGGAAGATTCGCTGCCCATGAAACCAATGTCCGCCTCACCGGAGATAACGGCGGTAGCAGTTTTGTCGGCACCGAAACCGGTGACCAGGGTCAGGTCGATTCCTTCGTCCTTGAAATAACCGTTTTCAATTGCCACATACTGGGGAGCATAGAAGATAGAATGGGCTACTTCGTTGAGTGTAACCGGAGTCAGCGAAGTGCCGGAGGGTGATTCCTGTCCGCCGCATCCGCCCAGAGAAAGGGCAGTAAGCGCGGACAGCATGAGACAAAACCATTTTTTCATGATCTCATTCCTTCTGCAGAAATTTATAGTGTAATATATGCGGAAGAAACAGTTGTGTGCAGAATGCCTATTTTTCGGGATCGTTCTGATCTTTGCCGTCACCCTTAAACAGGCGGAACAGCCACAGGTAAATATAGAGAAGCACCGGGATGACCACAGTGGCTACGATGGATACCATGAGAAGGTCTTTCGCCTGATCGCCCGGAAGCAGGGAAAGTACAAAGGTGGCTGCATATAACAGTAAAATAATGACAACGGCTGTCAGAGCCAGAATGCGTTTTAATTTCTGATACATATGGAAAAATTCCTTTCTGAAAAGCTGATTTTATTATAGAGGGTTTGCCGGGGGAAAGCAATTGTCAAACACCTGTTCTTATGCTATAGTTATGAAAAAGCAGGCGGATAAGGAGGATTCCCAATGAGTGATACGGGAACATTAAACAGAGAACAGGAGCAGGCGGTATTATGTACGGAAGGTCCGCTTTTGATTCTGGCAGGTGCAGGATCAGGAAAGACCAGGGTTCTGACATACAGAATTGCTCATCTGATAGAAGATTGCGGAGTAAATCCATGGAATATTCTTGCCATTACCTTTACGAATAAGGCGGCAGGTGAGATGCGGGAACGTGTGGATCGTATCGTGGGATACGGTTCCGAGAGCGTGTGGGTGAGCACATTCCATTCGGCATGCGTCCGCATTTTGCGGAGACATATTGACCGGCTGGGATATGACACGAATTTTACGATTTATGATACAGAAGATCAAAAGACCGTCGTGAAAGACGTCTGCAGAAGACTGGAACTGGATCCGAAACTTTACAAAGAGCGTGCGGTATTGAGTGTCATTTCCCGCGCGAAAAACGAATATATTTCCCCAAATGAATTCAAACTTCAGGCAAAGGGAGATTTTCGTCAGGAGAAAATGGCAGATGCTTATCTGGAATACCAGAAGGAATTGAAGAAGAACAATGCACTGGATTTTGACGATCTGCTGGTGAAGGCAGTGGAATTGTTTCAGAGCTGTCCGGATGTACTGGAATACTATCAGGAACGGTTCCGCTACATTATGGTAGATGAGTATCAGGATACCAATACAGTACAGTTTAAGCTGATCAGCATTCTGGCCGGTAAATATCACAATCTGTGCGTGGTAGGTGATGATGACCAGTCCATCTACAAGTTCCGCGGAGCAAATATTCAGAATATTCTGGATTTTGAACATGTATTTCCCGATGCGGAAGTAGTCAAACTGGAGCAGAATTACCGTTCTACGAAGCATATTCTGGATACGGCCAATGCAGTGATTGCCCACAACAGAGGAAGAAAAGAAAAAGCACTCTGGACAGAAAATGAAGAAGGCGAGCCGGTATATTTTCAGCAGTTTCAGAATGGTTATGATGAGGCGGAATATATTACCGGGGAGATCAGGAAGAAAGTAAGAAGCGGGGAAGCAGAGTATAAGGATTTTGCAATTCTGTACCGTACCAATGCCCAGTCCCGTCTTTTTGAGGAAAAATTTCTTTATGCCAATGTGCCATATAAACTGATTGGCGGTATCAATTTCTATTCCAGAAAAGAGATTAAAGATATTCTGGCTTATCTGAAGACCATTGATAATGGAAAAGACGATCTGGCAGTGCGCCGGATTATCAATGTGCCCAAACGCGGTATTGGAAATGTAACACTTAATAAGGTACAGGACCATGCGGAGGCACTTGGTATCAGTTTCTTCGAGGCATTGGAAGATGCGGAAAATATTCCATCCCTTGGAAAAGCACTTCTGAAAATACAGCCCTTTGTGACACTGATCCATGAGATGCGTCTGAAGGTGGCAGATCTGAAGCTGGAAGAACTGATCGAAGAGATTCTGGAAAAGACCGGCTACAGTCAGGAACTGAAAGATGAAGATACCGATGAATCCAAAGCCCGTCTGGAAAATATCGATGAGTTTATCAGTAAGGCTGTTTCTTACGAGACTGCTGAAGAACATCCGACGTTGAGCGGATTCCTGGAGGAAGTGGCACTGGTGGCAGACATTGACAGTCTCGATGAGAGTGACAACCGGGTTCTTCTGATGACCCTTCACAGCGCCAAAGGTCTGGAGTTCCCCTATGTATTTCTGGCAGGCATGGAGGACGGACTGTTCCCGAGTTATATGTCTATTGCAGCGGACAATCCGACGGAAGAAATAGAGGAAGAGCGGAGACTTTGCTATGTGGGTATTACCCGTGCCATGAAAGAACTGACGCTGACCTGTGCCAGAATGAGAATGATCCGTGGGGAAAATCAGTTTAATAATGTGTCACGGTTTATCAGGGAGATTCCGCCGGAACTGCTCGGAAAGAGGAGTGTCGTGCCGCCGGAACCAAAGCATCAGGAGCCGCCGAAAGATACGCCGTATCAGCGGGCGAAAGAAGCGTTTAAGACCAAAACCTTTGATCCAAAAGAGTTTAAGGTGGTGAAAGCCGACAATCTGGATTATACCGTGGGAGATACGGTGTCGCATATCAAATTCGGACAGGGAACTGTGCTGGAGATTCAGGATGGTGGCCGTGATTTTGAGGTTAAAGTAGATTTTGAAAAATATGGGGTCAAGCGCATGTTTGCATCTTTTGCAAAACTCAAAAAAGTCTGACATAGGATAAGCGGAAATTGCAAATCCTGAGAATATATGCTATACTAATAGCTAATTAAAACAGAAAAGAGGTATCCGCCATGAATCGTGTAGAGGATTTAATTAACTCAGCAAAGACCAATGAACTGTTGGGGGAACTGCTTCACATTAAGAAAGAAGAAGAGAAGAAAAGCAATGTTCTGATGTGGGTTGCGATCACCCTTGGAGCTGTACTTGCAGTAGCAGGTATTGCCTATGCGGTATACCGCTTCTTTACACCGGATTATCTGGAAGACTTTGACGAAGATTTCGACGATGATTATGACGATTATGATGATGACGACGATTTCTTTGACGACGAAGAAGAGGAAGAAGAGAAAGACACGGAAGAATAATCATTCAATGTGATGCACAGATAAGCTCCTTCTATCCCGTTGGCACGTCCGGTTGCGTGCAGCAGTTGGGTGGAAGGAGCTTATTTTGTCCCGGAATATGAGGAAAGAAAGGAAAAACAGACATGAAAAAAGGACAGGTTTACGAGGGAATCATTGAAAAAGTGGCATTCCCAAATAAATGTCACATTCAGATGGATGGAAAAACAGTTGTGGTGAAAAACGGAGTGCCAGGTCAGAAGGTACGATTCTCTGTAAATAAAGTAAGAAGTGGAAAGGCAGAAGGACGGATTCTGGAGGTCCTGGAAAAATCTTCTCTGGAGTGCGAGCCGGTATGTCCTCATTTTGCAGACTGTGGCGGATGCACTTATCAGAATTTGCCCTATGAGACACAGCTGGATCTGAAGAAAAATCAGGTAAAGGAACTACTGGATCAGGCAGTGGTACCCTTTGGCTATGAATATGAGTTTGAGGGGATCAAGGAAAGTCCCAGTCATTACGATTACCGGAACAAGATGGAGTTCTCTTTCGGAGATGAAGTAAAAGACGGACCACTGGCTCTCGGTATGCACAAAAGAGGCAGTTTTTATGACATTGTGACGGTAGATGGCTGCCGCATTGCAGATGAAGATTTCAGGGCAGTGTTAAAAGAGACGCTTGCTTATTTTACGGAAAAAGAGATTCCGTTCTACCATAAACTGTCCCATCAGGGATATCTCCGTCATCTGCTGGTAAGAAAAGCCGTGAAGACCGGAGAAATACTTCTGTCTCTGGTGACGACTTCCCAGATGGAGCCAGATCTGAATGAATGGAAAGAGCGCCTGCTGGCACTTCCGCTGAAAGGAAAATTTGCAGGAATTCTTCATACGATCAATGACAGTCTGGCAGATGTGGTACAGAGTGATCGGACAGACATCCTCTATGGACAGGATTATTTTTACGAGGAACTGCTGGGGCTGAAATTCCGCATTTCTACTTTCTCCTTCTTCCAGACCAATTCTCTGGGTGCAGAAGTACTCTATGACACAGCCAGATCTTATGTGGGAGAGACGAAGGATCAGGTGATTTTCGATCTCTATAGCGGAACTGGTACGATTGCTCAGATTCTTGCTCCGGTGGCGAAGAAAGTAATCGGTGTGGAGATTGTGGAAGAGGCAGTAAAGGCAGCAGGAGAAAATGCAAAGCTTAATGGGCTTACCAACTGTGAGTTCCTGGCAGGTGACGTGCTGAAGATGCTGGATACCATCGAAGAACGTCCGGATTTTATTGTGCTGGACCCGCCGCGAGATGGCATTAACCCAAAAGCACTGAGAAAGATTATCAATTATGGCGTGGAGCGTATGGTCTACATCTCCTGCAAACCTACCAGTCTGGCAAGAGATCTGGAGATGCTGCAGGAGAGTGGTTACCATTTGGTGAAAGCTTGCTGCGTGGATATGTTCCCGTGGTCAGCCAACGTAGAAACAGTGGCGCTGCTGGAAAAGTAAACTTCTACTTTTCCAGATGCCAGATATCACGATTGTATTCAGCAATGGTACGATCACTTGAGAACATGCCGGCTTTTGCAATGTTGATCAGACATTTACGGCGCCATCCCATAGGATCGCAGGCGTAATCTTTCAGCGCCTGTTCTTTTCGAACCACATATGCGTTGAAATCAGGAAGGGTCTGGAACCAGTCTTTGTAGATCAGTTCATGATGCAGGCGGCTCAGATTTTCTTCATGACCTGCAGCCAGCATTTCCGGACCGATAAGGAAGTCAATGGCACGACGGATATTTGGGTCACCTTCATACCACTGGATTGCCTGATAATCTCCGGCTGCATAGCGGTGGATAACCTGATCAGAAGTCTGCCCGAAGATATAAATATTATCTTCACCAGCCTGCTCACTGATTTCCACATTTGCACCATCCATAGTGCCGAGGGTCAATGCACCGTTTAACATGAATTTCATGTTGCCGGTACCGGAAGCTTCTTTGGATGCCAGACTGATCTGCTCAGACAGGTCGCAGGCAGGAATCAGTTTCTCGGCGGCTGTAACATTATAATTTTCAATGAAGACAATCTGCAGCCATTTGGAAACCTCAGGATCCGCAGCAACTACTTTGGACAGTGTCAGCAGAGCATGAATAATGTCTTTTGCAATGATATAGGCAGGCGCTGCTTTTGCACCGAAAATGCTTACCAGCGGGACAGCAGGCAGATGACCGGCTTTGATTTCATAATAAGTATGAATCAAATAGAGCAGATTCAGCTGCTGACGTTTGTATTCATGCAGACGTTTGGACTGAATATCAAATACAGCATTGGTATTTAAAACAACATTCTGGGTACGAAGAAGCCAGTCTGCAAGTGCTTCTTTATTTGCCTTCTTCACATCAGTTAATTCATTGAGAACCGCAGTATCATCTGCGAAATTCATCAGTTTTTCCAGCTCGGAAGCATCTTTCCGGAAACCGGATCCGATATGTTTTTCCAGTACAGCAGTAAGTCTGGGATCACACTCTAACAGCCAGCGGCGGAAAGTAATGCCGTTGGTTTTGTTGTTAAATTTTTCAGGATAAAGCTCATAAAAACCATGCAGCTCAGAATTTTTCAAAATTTCGGTATGGAGAGCTGCCACACCATTGGTAGAATGGGTAAAATGGATATCCATGTGTGCCATATGGACAAGATCGTCAGTGTCAATGACAGCAAGCGTCTCATCTTCTGTGCGGGTGCGTGCAAGTTTATCCAGTTTTTCGATAATCGGCATCAATTGCGGGACGATGGAATCCAGATAAGCACGCGGCCATTTTTCCAGTGCTTCTGCCAGAATTGTGTGGTTGGTGTAGGCACAGGTTTTTGTCACAATGTCGACTGCTTCTTCAAATGCAATTCCTTTTTCTTCAAGAAGGCGGATGAGCTCCGGGATCACCATGCTCGGATGGGTATCATTAATCTGGATTGCGGCATAATCTGCCAGATCATGATAATTGCAGCCTCGTGCTGCACTTTCTGCGAGAATCAGCTGGGCTCCGGCAGAAACCATCAGATACTGCTGGAAGACACGAAGACGCCGGCCGGCCTCATCAGAATCATCCGGATAGAGGAAAAGGGTCAGATTCTTGGCAATTTCTGTTTTATCAAAGGAAATACCCTCTTTGACAATTGTCTCATCGATGGTATCCAGGTCGAAAAGATTCAACGTATTGGTACGACCCTCGTAGCCGGTAACTGCCAGTTTGTACAGGCGGGCAGTATAAGTTTTTCCAGCCAGCTCAACCGGGTAAGTAATATCGGTTTTTTCAGCCCAGCTGTGGGCGGTCAGCCACGGATCTGGTTTTTCGTTCTGAAGTCCGTTTTCGAAAGACTGATGGAACAGACCAAAATGATACCGCAGACCTACACCGTCTCCCGGCAGATTCAAAGTTGCCAGAGAATCCAGGAAGCAGGCTGCCAGACGTCCGAGACCGCCGTTTCCAAGGGACGGTTCCGGCTCGACTTCTTCAATGTCGGACAGATTCTTGCCGGCAGCAGCCAGAGCATCGCGGGCTTCCTCGTACAGACCAAGGTTGATCAGATTGTTGGATAACAGTTTTCCAATCAGAAATTCTGCACTGATATAGTACAGCTTCCTTCCGGTAACAGGCTGGATGCGGTCAGCACTTTTCTGACGCACGATTTCGAGAAGTGCCAGATACAGTTCCTGATTACTGCAATCGGACAAAGATTTTTTGGTAATGTTTTGTAATGTTTCAGTGAAATTCATAAAAACCTCCTTAATATGAAAACACGATTAATACCTATGTCTTAGATATATCACACAAAACGAGCAAAATCTTATACAAAGAGCGCAAAATATGATACAATTCTATCATTAAGGAGGAAAAACATGAAGAATCCACTTTCATTGCAGGAAAAGAAAAAACATGGGGAGATACGTTTCCCATTTAATATTTACCCATGCACGATTCCGGGGGATTTCCCACAGGTGGCACTGCACTGGCACGACAGTATGGAACTCGTTTTTGTGAAAAGAGGACATGGATTTATCCAGATGGGTGTCACGGTCTGCCGGGCACAGGAAGGAGATATTTTTATTTTTTCGCCTGGAACACTGCATGCATTCCGTCAGGAAAAGGGAAGTTCCATGGAATATGAGAACATTATTTTCGATCTTGAACTTCTGGGAGGAGCCGGAGATCTCTGTGCGGAAAAATATCTGCTTCCTCTGCAGAGCGGTCGATTGGAGCTGTCCGGAATTTTGAATAAGAAGGATGGATGTTATCAGGAGGCAGCGGCCTGTCTGCGTGAAGCAGAGGATGCCAATCGGACAAAGCTGCCGGGATATGAACTCCTGATCAAAGGGGCATTATTTCGGTTTCTGGCAATTCTTATGGCACAGGGAAAACAGCTTCCTTCGTCGGAAACAGCAGATACGATGCGTCTGAAACAGGTCCTGCAGTGGATTTCCGTGCACTATGGAACGAAGCTGCATGTGGCAGATGCTGCCAACATCTGCCAGTGCAGTTCCAGTCATTTTATGCGGTGGTTTAAAAAAATGACTGGCCAGAGATTTACGGCTTTTCTCAATGAATATCGTCTGAACGCAGCAGCGGAAGCGCTGCGTACGACGGAAGATACCATATTGTCCATTTCGGAACAGTGCGGATTTGAAAATCTGTCATATTTCAATCGTGCATTTAAAACCCGGTATCTGATGACGCCCCGTGAATACCGACGGAAATGATAATGTGGAAAAGAAGGTTTACTGAAAAGTGAAGCGAATCTCTGGCGGTAACAGGGATTTTATGATAAGGTAAGAAAATAGAAATACATTTCGCAGGAGGTAGGCATGATGAATACAATGCCTGTTTCGGAAGTTATTGAAAAAGTTGCAGATGTGTGTAAGAAAAATGGAGTACAAAGACTGGATTTGTTTGGATCATTTGCTACAGGAACGCAGACACCGACCAGTGATATTGATTTTGTTGTTTATGGATGTAAAGACTTGTTAAAACTGGAAAGGGACCTGGAATCTATTGATACACTTCGGAAAATTGATATTTTTGATTATGATAGTATAAAGAATCCATTTTTATTGGAGGATATAGAAAAGTATGGAAAACAAATTTATTAACCGTTACCTGACATTTTGCAAAAGTTTAAAAAATCTGGAAAAAAGCAGATATGCAGATCCATCTGCTGATTTTGTCCTGGAAGGAACTGTTTTAAATTTTAATCTGACATTTGACATTGCGTGGAAAGTTATGAAAGACATTCTGGTGAAGAAAATGGAGATTATTGATTTTGCCATTGGTTCTCCACGGGAAACTTTGCAGCAGGCATTTGTGAACAGACTGATTGATGATGACCGGTGGATGCAAATGTTGAAAGTGCGAAACCAGCTGGCACATGATTATGATGGGAGTTTTGCAGAGGAGCAGTTTTCAACTATTGTAAACGAATATTATCCATTATTTGAAAAGTTCAGAATTCATGTAGAAAAATATTATAAAGAAAGTTGATATGAGCTGATGACTTCTGTGATGAAAACGTTGCAGCAGGCATCAGCTTTTTTGCGGCTAAAGTGAGGAACTATGTACTTGGAATTACAAGAATTGAAAATAAGGACTATAAACTTTTTGCAAAAATCTTGTGCAAACACATAAAAAACTTGCATATTTATGTATGAAGGATTATAATGTATAAAGTTTTTATAAAATTTTTATGAAAAATTGATTTTGACTGATATAGATTGGAAGAAACGGAATGCAGTATACAAGAGAGTCGGCAATCGAGCGGTTACTGAAAAACTATGGGCCATATTATAATATTCACATGATCGAAGATGATCAGACCCCGATCACAGCCCGCTGTGATTTTTTTGAGCATTCCGGTCAATATGTAATCTCCAAAAAAGCAGAATTATGGTCTGCGGAAAATGAGGAATTTCTCTATCTGCTGAACATTCCCCATCTGACACTGCCGCTTTTTGAGCAGTGGAGAGATTACATCCATGAGGATGGCATGAAACGGATTCATGTGGGTCCGGGACATATGGCCTCCTATATTACGGCAGTCTTTGTGTGCGATACCTGTGATGAGGATGCGCTGAAGGCACTGAAAAAATGCCGTATTTACAAAAGTTTTCATTTTTCACTGCATGGCTGGATGAATTTTCATGCAGCGCTGGTGCGTGTGGCAGACAGCCGTATTGATGCTAACCGCAGCGGTCATCATGTAGCGAAAATTTTGAAAAAAGTACTATATTCGCAAACACGGAAGGGAGTAAGTAAACAATGAATTCATTAGTACTTCTCATCATCTGCGTCGCTATCCTGGTAGCTGGATACGTCTGTTACGGCGGCTGGCTGTGCAAACAGTGGGGCGTAGGTGAAAACAAAACGGAAACACCGGCTCATACCATGGAAGATGGTGTTGACTACGTACCGGCAAAAGCTCCGGTTCTGATGGGACATCATTTCTCATCCATCGCAGGTGCAGGCCCGATTACCGGACCGATTGGAGCAGCCATGTTCGGATGGCTTCCTGTAACTCTTTGGATCCTTGTTGGAGGTATCTTCTTCGGCGGTGTGCATGATTTTGGTGCACTGTTCGCATCTGTCCGCAATAAAGGACAGTCCATCGGAGAGATCATTTCCGCTAATATGAGCAAACGTGCAAAACAGCTGTTTATCATCTTCTCTTATCTGACGCTGATCCTGGTAGTAGCAGCCTTTGCTTCTATCGTAGCATCTACTTTTGGTGCTGTTTATGATGAGAGCGGAGCAGTTGATATGGTTAAATCTGCTACTCCGGCTACGGTAGCAATGATTTCCATTCTGTTCATTCTCATTGCTATTGTATTTGGTTTCTGCGTATATCGCCGGAATATGCCGATGGGCATCGCATCTGTAGTAGGTGTGCTTGCAATCGTTGTTATTATGGCAATTGGTATGAATTTCCATCCACTGTATCTGTCTACCAAGACCTGGATGTGGATTGTAGGTCTTTACATTGCAATCGCCTCTGTAACACCGGTATGGATTCTGCTTCAGCCGCGTGATTACCTGAGTTCTTTCCTGCTGTACGCTATGCTTGCAGTAGCAGCTTTTGGTGTTATCGTTGCTCATCCGACCTTCGACAGCACGTTCCCGGCAGTAACAAGCTTTGCAGTAGACAACGGAAATGGTATCCAGTTCATGTTCCCGGTACTGTTTACAACTGTAGCATGTGGTGCAATCTCCGGATTCCATTCACTGGTATCATCAGGAACCACTTCCAAACAGCTGGACAAAGAGACGGATGCAAAACCGATCGCTTACGGCGGAATGCTTCTGGAGTGCGTACTTGCAGTACTGACTCTGTGTGCAATCGGATATGCTTACAAATGGAATGCAGTTAACCCGGACAACGCGCTGGTTGGTGCAACTGCTATCTTCGGTGGTGGTATCGCTCATATGATCGATGACATCATTCCGGGAAGCTATAGCATTCTGAACTCTTTACTGGTACTGACTTACTCTGCATTCTGTCTGACCTCTCTGGATACTGCAACCCGTCTTGCACGTTTCATGTTCCAGGAGTTCTGGCTGGAGCCGGGTGAAACTGCTGCAGATGTAAAAGAAGGCTGGAAGAAAGTGATGGTTAACCCGTACTTTGCTACCATCCTGACTGTTGTTCTTGGTATCCTGCTTGGTATGAACGGATACGGTAAGATCTGGGGTCTGTTCGGAGCTGCAAACCAGCTGCTTGCAGGTATCGGTCTTCTGGCTGTTGCTACCTGGCTTGGCAACCTTGGAAAGAACAATAAGATGTTCCTGTTTCCGATGGGATTCATGATCATCGTTACCATCGCTTCCCTGTGTCTGACTGTAAAGAATCAGGTTGGTATGATCATGGCTGGCGGAGCAGACTGGGGTCCCTGGGCACAGTCCATTCTTGGAGTTCTGCTGATCGCCCTTGCTATTGTCCTTGTTATTGAGGGTGTTCAGACTCTGAAAAACCCGAAAAAAGCAAACGCTTAATCAACAGGGATTTAGCAAACATATTGAAATACGGCATGAAATGAGGCGTCCTTAGGGGCGCCTTTTTCGATGAATAAAAGGAAGCATATTAATGAAAAAAATTCATGTTTTATTTCATAAACAAAAAATATTTTCTCATTTTCAAAAAATGTTGACATTAAAAAAAAGCGGACTATAATCGTAATCGTTTCATAGATCAAATGCAGTGAACAGGATACGGATTGTTTCCGCAATGCTTATCAGAGAGTTTTCGGCTGGTGTGAGAAAACAGGCATGGAAAGAATTCATCCCCTGCCAGCAGTCTGAGTGAAAGGAAATGCAAGTAATTCAGAACGGGCAGTCCACCGTTATGAGGACGCATATTCATTGACAGAAAAGACTGTCGAGGATGTGGCAGAGAGGCCGGAAGTTTCCGGCAAGAGAAGTGGTAACGCGGAGGAATCTACAGACCTTCGTCTTCTTCAGAATCCATCTGGAGAAGACGGAGGTCTTTTTGATCTGAAACATAAAAACAATAAGATGAGGAGAGAGAAGAAATGAATACGTTAGTGATCGTAGCAATCGCAGCTGTCTGCCTGCTGGCAGGCTATACTTTATACGGATGCTGGCTGGCGAACAAATGGGGCATCGACCCGAAGGCAAAGACGCCGGCTTACACAAAAGAAGATGGAAAAGATTATGTACCGACAGATGGATGGGTGGTATTTGCACATCAGTTTTCTTCCATCGCAGGTGCAGGCCCTGTGACGGGAGCTATTCAGGCGGCAGCATTTGGCTGGCTGCCGGTACTGCTCTGGATTCTCCTGGGAGGCATTTTCTTCGGAGCTGTTACCGATTTCGGAGCACTGTATGCCAGTGTAAAGAATGAAGGAAAATCCATGGGACTTTTGATCGAGAAATACATTGGCAAGACCGGAAGAAAATTATTCCTTCTGTTCTGTTGGCTGTTTACCCTGATTGTGATTGCCGCATTTGCCGATATGGTAGCCGGTACTTTTAATGCCTATACTGTTACAGACGGAGTTGCTTCCCTTGCCGAAAATGCACAGGTCAACGGAGCAGCCGGAACCATTTCCATTCTATTCATGGTATTTGCAGTTATCTTCGGACTGATCCAGAAACAATGCAAAGTAAGCGGCTGGAAAGAAGTAGTACTTGGTTTGGTATGCACCGTAGCTGCTCTTGGAATCGGTATGAACCTTCCGATGGTGGCAGATAAAGCAACCTGGTCCTACATCACATTTGCTTATATTTTCCTGGCATCTGTTCTTCCGATGTGGCTGATGAAACAGCCTCGTGATTATATGACTACCTTCATGTTTGCAGGCATGATCATCGGAGCAACTCTTGGACTTGTGGTTGCACATCCGAACATGAATCTGCCGGTATACACCGGATTCCATAATGACAATCTTGAAAATCTGTTCCCGATTTTGTTTGTTACCGTTGCATGCGGAGCTGTTTCCGGATTCCACAGCCTGGTATCTTCCGGTACTTCTTCCAAGACCGTAGCAAATGAGAAAGATATGCTGAAAGTCGGATATGGAGCCATGGTTCTGGAAAGTCTTCTGGCAGTGCTGGCACTCTGCGTGGCAGGTGCAGCCGCAGCGGCAGATGGAACTGCCGCAGCAGGAACTCCGTTCCAGGTCTTTTCCGGCGGGGTTGCAGGACTTCTGGAAATGTTCGGCGTTCCGGTCTATGTGGCATCCTGCTTCATGACCATGTGTGTATCCGCTCTGGCGCTGACCAGTCTGGATGCGGTTGCAAGAATCGGGCGTATGTCCTTCCAGGAACTGTTCAGTGTGGATGATATGGAACATGCAGAGGGCTGGAGAAAACTGTTCTGTAATACCTACTTCTCCACTATTGTGACACTGGCATTCGGCTATATCCTGACACAGGTTGGATACTCCAACATCTGGCCGCTGTTCGGAAGTGCCAATCAGCTGTTGAGCGCACTGGTACTCATTACCCTGTGTGTATTCCTGAAAGTCACCGGCCGTGAGAATAAGACGCTGTTCCCGCCTCTGGTCATCATGCTTTGCGTCACCTTCACCGCACTGGTTCAGAGAACCATCGGCCTGGTCAAAGCATTCAACGCAGGAACCGCAGTCTTCATGGTAGAAGGTCTGCAGCTGATCATTGCCATTCTGTTAATGGTGCTTGGCGTGGTTATCGTGGTAAACTCCGGAAAAGAGTTATTTAATAAGAAGAAAGAGGCCGTGAAACAGGCAGCATAAAAGAATATGGCAGCCGGGCAGGTGGTTTATTTGCCCGGCTGTTTGCTTTGCCATAATGGCTTCCTGAGGATATTAATTATGTGAAGTTTTATGCCAGAGCGAGTTGTTTTGTACTTAATTGGGTGTATGCATTAAAGGAACAGTTTGACACCCAAATGGGTTGTGCCATTACTCGTTAAAATAAGAGTTTAAAAGTATTTTGGGCGTATAGCTATGAAATTGTTTCATATATCCAATAATTTTAAATATTATGGGTGTAGAGTCGTAGCAGAGAGACATCTGCCCAGATATTATTTTTTGTGACTCTAAAACAGGAAAAAATCTAATACATCTTAATGATTTTGGCTGTACAGGTTAGCACGAAGTACATATACCCAACCAGGCTGGTCAGTGCCGCGAACAAGCTGTCATATATATAACAAATTACTAAATATTAATGTCGCGCAATGCTTATAAAGTATCGCAACACGATTACTATATGTATTTCACATTTATGCACAGCTGTGGTACATTATACTCAACAAAAGGAAATCAGATCTGAAAATCCAATCGTAACTGAACATGCTGTGGAAGAAAACACAGTGCACAAGAAAGGCAAGGTGTCTGTTATGAGAAAAATTTTAAGTATGCTGAATGAATTCTTTAAGGAGTATTACAACAGTTTTTCAACTGTATGTGCTTAATGTGAATTTAACCTATATTTGTAGAGTGTTTGCGAATAAATAACAGAAGGTCCGGGAGGCGTAAAGCTTTCCGGACTTTTTGTATTTCTGAAAAAGTACTATTCCGAGAATAATCACTTGTGATAAAATTGAAAAAAAGAACGGGAGTGCCGCTAAGATGAGAATAGAAAAATTGTTAACTGCTATGATGGAATATGACCATGGAGATGTGCCGAGGATCCAACACTTTGTGAAAGTATATGAATTTGCCAGAATGATCGGACTCATGGAAGGGCTGGATTTGAAGACCCAGTTTACGCTGGAGAGTGCGGCAGTGGTTCATGATATTGGAATCCATATTTCTGAGCAGAAATATGGAAGCAGCAGCGGAAAATATCAGGAGCTGGAAGGCCCGGCGGAGGCGAAAAAACTGCTGGACGGATTAGAATGGCCGGCAGATGTGACAGAGCGGGTCTGCTATCTGGTGGGCCATCACCATACCTATCACGATATGGACGGCATGGATTATCAGATTCTGGTGGAAGCGGATTTTCTGGTCAATCTTTTTGAAGATAGAGTGTCCCCGGAGGGATGCAGAAATGCATACCACAAAATATTCCGGACGGAAAGCGGAAAACGGCTCTATCGGACCATGTATCCGACAGCATAATACCCTCTCCTCGACGAAATGCCCTCTTTCGTGTTATAATAATTAAATTATGACACGAGGGGGCATTTTGCATTGAAACATCTTTGTATAGCAGTTCTGGCACATGTGGATGCGGGAAAGACAACATTATCGGAAGCGATGCTGTATGAAAGCGGCACCATCCGGAAGCTGGGAAGAGTAGATAATAAAGACGCATTTCTGGACACCCACGAGCTGGAGCGGGCGAGAGGAATTACCATATTTTCAAAACAGGCAGAATTCACCCTTGGAGACTGGAAAGTAACATTGCTGGACACACCGGGCCATGCGGATTTTTCCGCAGAGATGGAGCGGACACTGCAGGTGCTGGACTATGCCGTGCTGGTCATCAGCGGAGCAGATGGAGTACAGGGACATACGAGAACACTCTGGCGGCTGCTCAAACGCTATGGCGTTCCGGTGTTCCTGTTTGTGAATAAGATGGATCAGAATGGAACCGATAAAGAACTGCTTATGGAGCATCTGAAAAAGGAACTGGATGATCGGTGCGTGGACTTTGACTGCGATCAGACATCCGGAGAATTTCTGGAAAATGTGGCGGTCTGCGAGGAACAGGCACTGGAACACTACCTTGAGCAGGGAACGGTTCCTGAGCAGACGATCCGGGAACTGATTCGTGACCGCCATGTATTCCCGTGCTATTTTGGATCAGCGCTGAAGCTCGACCGGGTGGATGAATTTCTGAGAGGTCTGGAGAAGTATTCTTATGTAGAAGAGCCTGAGCAGGAATTCGGCGCGCGTATTTTTAAGATCAGCCGAGATGAGCAGGGAGGAAGACTGACTTGGCTTCGGGTGACCGGAGGAATGCTCAAAGTAAAAGATACCTTGAGTGGAACGGCGGAGGAAGAAGAGTGGCAGGAAAAAGTAAATCAGATCCGTGTCTATTCCGGAACTAAATATGAGACGGTGAATGAGGCAGAAGCGGGGATGGTCTGCGCGGTAACAGGACTTACGAAGACGCGGGCCGGAGAAGGGCTTGGAATCGAACATCACACCAACCTCCCGGTGCTGGAGCCGGTACTGAATTATAAACTGACGCTGCCAAGAGACTGTGATCCGGTGCAGCTACTTGGGAAACTGCGTCTTCTGGAAGACGAGGAACCGGAACTTCACATTCGATGGAATGAGAAACTGCGGGAGATCGAAGTGCAGCTCATGGGTGAGGTGCAGATCGAGATTCTGAAAAAATTGATTCTGGACCGCTTTGGAGTGTCCGTGGATTTTGATGAAGGAAATATTGTATATAAGGAAACCATTGCCAATACGGTAGAAGGGGTGGGACACTTCGAACCGCTGCGCCACTATGCGGAAGTACATCTTCTCATGGAACCGGGTGAGCAGGGAAGCGGACTTCAGTTTGCGGCGGACTGCAGCGAAGATCTGCTGGACCGCAACTGGCAGCGGCTGGTATTAACGCATCTGGAAGAACGGCAGCATAAAGGCGTGCTTACAGGCTCGGATATTACAGATATGCGGATTACTCTGGTGGCAGGCCGTGCCCACCAGAAACATACAGAGGGCGGCGACTTCCGGCAGGCAACCTACCGGGCTGTCCGGCAGGGACTGATGCAGGCAGAAAGTGTATTGTTGGAACCCTGGTATGATTTTCGTCTGGAAGTGCCCTCTGAGACACTGGGACATGCCATGATGGATCTGGAACGTATGGGTGCGGAGATGGGACTTCCGGAGCAGGAAGGTGATATGTCTGTGCTCACTGGAGGTGTGGCAGTAGCCTGTATTAAGAATTATCAGAAAGAGATTAATTCTTATACAAAAGGAAGAGGCAGATTGACCTGCATTTTCCGTGGCTATGGACGCTGCCATAACCCGGAGGAAGTACTGGAAGAGACCTGGTATGATCCCGAGACAGATTTCAGAAATCCTTCTTCATCCGTCTTCTGTTATCATGGAGCAGGTACCATTGTGCCCTGGTATGAAGTGCCGCAGCATATGCATCTGGAAAGTGTACTGCAGAAAAACGGCAGTCTGAGAGCATCGACGATCCGGAAAAATCCGCTGGAAGATCTGAACCAGCCGGAGGAGA
Organism: Clostridiaceae bacterium Marseille-Q4143; assembly: GCA_018228645.1. GTDB lineage: Bacteria > Bacillota > Clostridia > Lachnospirales > Lachnospiraceae > Hominiventricola > Hominiventricola filiformis. The sequence goes on along the minus strand of CP073693.1, from coordinate 466,641 downwards.
GACGGCGGCCGGCGGTGACGCTTGGAAGTGCGGAGGAGGAAGAAGAACTGCAGGCTATTATGCAGCGGACTTTTGGAGAAGAAAAACTCCGCCGTTATAACGACCGCCCTGCTTCCAGAACCTATGGAGCGGAAAAGCCGGAGAAAGCAAAACCGTACAAACCCAAAGAGAAATTGCCGGAATATTTTCTGGTGGATGGTTATAATGTCATCTTTGCCTGGGAAGAATTGAGTGATTTGGCAAAAGTAAGCATTGCGGGAGCCAGAGAAAAGCTGCAGGATATTATGTGCAATTATCAGGGCTTTCGAAAGTGCAATCTTATCCTTGTCTTTGATGCCTACCGGGTAGAAGGGCATGAGGAGGAGATCGTTCCTTATCACAATATCCACGTTGTCTACACCAAAGAAGCAGAGACGGCAGACAGTTATATAGAAAGAACAGCTCACCAGATTGGACGGAAATATCAGGTGACGGTGGCAACCTCCGACGGTCTGGAACAGATCATTATCCGTGGACAGGGCTGTGCCATGATGTCAGCGCGGGAGCTGAAAGAAGAGATCAACCGGATCAATCAGGAAATCCGCCGGGACTATGTAGAACAATTCCCGGGCAGCAAAAACTATCTCTTTGATTACTTGCCGGAAGATCTGCAGAAACATCTGCAGGATGTACGGATGGGAAATACAGAGTTTGGAAGCCATCAGAAGAAGCAAGAGGAATAACTATGGAACGAAATATTGACATGAAGGAAGTGTCAGACGGAAAATTATATACCTCCAACGACATGGTAAAGGCAGACTGTGGCGGCTGTGAGGGCTGTTCTGCCTGCTGTCGCGGAATGGGAGAATCCATTGTGCTGGACCCTCTGGATATCCACCGTTTATGTTGTGGATTAGGGACCGATTTTAACGGACTCATGGTGGATAAGATCGAATTAAATATTGTGGACTGCCTGATTCTGCCAAATCTTAAGATGGCAGGGGAGAAGGAAGCCTGTTCCTTTTTAAATAAGGATGGGCGCTGCTCGATTCACGGATTCCGCCCGGGCATCTGCAGATTATTTCCGCTGGGAAGAATCTACGAAGATGGTTCTTTTAAATACTTTCTTCAGGTTCATGAATGTCCCAAGCCGGACAAATCAAAAGTAAAAGTAAAGAAATGGCTGGATACGCCGGATCTGAAGCAGTACGAAGTCTTTGTCAGGGACTGGCACTATTACTTGAAAGATCTGGAAAACCAGGTGAAGAAAGCACCGGATCAGATGAAGCAGATCAGCATGGGTGTGCTGCAGAAATTTTACCTGACACCCTATGCCCCAGACGGAAATTTCTATGAGGAATTCAATAAACGGCTGCAGACAGCAAAAAATACTTGACCTTATAGTTACTATATCCCTTAGTATCAAAGAAAAATAGATGGAGGTTATTATGGCAACGATTAAGGAAGCTGAGATGCAGACAGGGATTACAAAGCAGAATATACGGTATTATGAAAAGATAGGTTTACTGCAGCCATCAAGGGAGCAGGAAAATAAGTACCGGAATTACAGTGAGGAAGATATCAGAAGACTGAAGCTGATCCTTCTCTTTCGGAAGCTTGATATGCCGCTGGAGGAAATCCGGCAGCTCCTTGAGGGAACCATAGAATTGCAAGATGCACTTCAGATGCAGAAAGAGATGCTTGTGGAAAGACAGCAGAAGCTGCAGGCGGCAATTTCTTTCTGCGGACAGATCGAAGAGAAGGAGCTTACGCAGCTGGACGTGGACGGGTATTTAAGCAAAATAAAAACCGAGGAGAAAAATGGACATTATTTTGCAGATATTCTTCAGGATTATAAAAAAGTATTGCAAAGTGAAAGTCTTCGTGAGTTCAGTTTTTCTCCGGAGGATTTTTGTACAACACCCCGGCAGATGACGGAACAGCTCTTTCTGTATGCGGAACAGCATCATTTGAATCTGGTAATTACAAAAGAAGGCATGTATCCGGAATTTACTATTGACGGAAGAGAGTATCGGGCATACCGTGTATGCGGCAGAATGGGAATGGTAATCCACGGAGAACTGCTTCATCCGGAGTTATATAAGCCGGAAAACATCCCGGAGAAACGATATCAGATACTGAGGATGATTTCCAAACTGATGATTCCGGTACTGATATTCCTGCTTGTTTTTCTGCCTCGTATATTGCCATTGTTCAAAGATGATCTGCTAAATGCAGCAGTATCTCTTCTTGGCCTGGCAGGATTTGCAGCATATTTGGTTTATCTGGCAATTTTGTATAAAAATTATGATTAGAGCAACGATAAATCTCTTGCATACCGCGAAAAACTATGGTATAGTTTAAAGGCTAATGTAAGGATATACCTGTAGGGACTTGCAGGGATAGCCCGGGGAATCTTGTCGTGGAAACATCGGAGCGGCATTGACCGGGAATCAGCGAGAGCTGGAAGTTCACGAATAATAAGAAGAGGTGAAAAATAATGAGAGAAGGAATCCATCCGAATTACCATCAGGCAACTGTAACCTGCAACTGCGGAAACACTTTCGTAACAGGTTCTACCAAATCCGATATCCACGTTGAGATTTGCTCCAAATGCCATCCGTTCTACACCGGACAGCAGAAAGCAGCAGCAGCTCGCGGACGTATCGATAAGTTCAATCGCAAATACGGTATTAAATAAGATTGCGGAAAGTAGGGTTGAGGTTATGATTAATCTCAACCTATTTTTAAATACAGCAATATAAGAGGACGTGAAAATTTGAGACCATCAGGAATTGGCGGCCAGGCGGTGCTGGAAGGCATCATGATGAAAAATAAGGAAAAATATTCCGTGGCCGTAAGAAAACCGGACGGACAGATCGAAGTACGCACAGAAGTGTACCGGAGTATTGCCGGTGACAGTAAATGGGCAAAGCTTCCATTGATCCGTGGAGTGGTAAATTTTATAGATTCCCTGATTCTGGGAATGGAAAGCTTAAGCTATTCCGCAAGCTTCTATGATGATGAAGAAGAGCAGGAACCGGGAAAGTTCGAGAAGCTTCTTGTGAAACTTTTCGGTGAAAAAGCGGAGAAAGTAGTTATGGGCTGTACCGTGGCATTTTCTGTGATTATGGCGGTGGCCATTTTTATGGTGCTGCCTTATTACATTTCTGGCATCTTCCGGAATTTTATTGTGTCTAATACTCTTCTGGCAGTGCTGGAGGGTGTGATCCGGCTGGGACTGTTTACCCTGTATGTAGTGTTGATTTCCTGTATGAAGGATATTAAGAGAACCTACATGTATCACGGGGCAGAACATAAGTGTATCAACTGTATTGAACGTGGCCGGGAGCTGAATGTAAAAAATGTACGGAAAAGTTCCCGTTATCATGCGCGCTGCGGTACCAGTTTTCTGTTCATCGTCATGGTGATCAGTATTGTTTTCTTCATTTTTATCAGAGTAGATTCTCCGATACTGCGTGTAGTATTCCGTATTCTGCTGGTTCCGGTGATTGCCGGGGTTTCCTATGAATTTATCCGGCTGGCAGGCAGAACGGACAATCCGCTCATGAAAGTGTTAAGCCTTCCGGGAAAAGCCATGCAAAAGCTGACGACCAGAGAGCCGGATGACGATATGATCGAAGTAGCCATTGCCGCAGTAGAGGCAGTGTTTGACTGGAAAGCGTTTCTTGGATATCCGGCTGAGGAAGAACAGGATGTGGAAATTCCGGATCTCGATTCTGACACCGAAAATGTGGAAGTTCCAAGTCTGGACAGTACATTGTTTGGCGGTGCCGGGGAGATGGAAGATTGACGCTTCGGGATTTACTGACAGAAGGGGAACATGCGCTTCAGTCAGCAGGAATTGAAGACTGGAAAATGGATGCCTGGTATCTAATGGAAGAGATGCTGCATGTAAGCAGAACCAGATACCTTATGGAGCCATCAAAGGAAGTTTCTCCGGAAGAGGAGATGCTTTATAAAAAGCAGATTGCCAGAAGAGCAAAGCACATTCCGCTGCAGCATCTGACAGGGCACCAGGAGTTCATGGGACTGGATTTTCAGGTGTCAGAAGATGTGCTGGTACCCCGGCAGGATACGGAAATACTGGTAGAAGAAGCACTGAAATATGTTCATTCCGGAATGAAGCTTCTTGACATGTGTACCGGATCCGGGTGTATTCTGCTGAGTATTGTCAAACTGGCAGCAGAACTAAATGGCTGCAAAGAAGTCACCGGAACCGGCGTGGATCTGTCAGAAAAAGCACTGAAAATTGCGCAGGAAAACCGTAGAACCCTGGGGATGGAGCAGACAACAGCACTTTTGCAGAGCGACCTGTTTGAACAGGTAAATGGCACATACGATATGATCGTATCCAATCCACCATATATTGCCTCGGAAGTTATCACGACACTTTCGGAGGAGGTAAAAGATCATGAACCTGTGATGGCGCTGGATGGCGGCACGGATGGCCTTGACTTTTACCGTATTATTATAGAAAAAAGTCCGGCATATCTGGCTCCGAAGGGAATGCTTTTCTTTGAGATCGGATATGATCAGGGTGTATCTGTCAGCAGGCTGATGGAGAAAGATTTTAAAGATATTCATGTAATAAAGGACCTGGCTGGCCTTGACCGGGTTGTATATGGAACACTTAAGGCGTAAAAGTAATGGAGGAAAGACATGTTTGATAAACTGGAAGACCTGGTAAGACGGTATGAAGAGATTACCAATGAACTGACAGAGCCGTCTGTGGTAAATGATCAGAACCGGTTCCGGAAGCTTATGAAGGAACAGTCTGATCTGCAGCCGCTGGTAACGGCCTATACAGAGTATAAGAAATGTCAGGAGACAGAGGAAGAGAGCGTTTCCATGCTGGAGAGCGAGTCCGACGAGGAGATGCGTGAGATGCTGAAGGAAGAGCTTTCCGAGGCAAAGAAAAGAATCGTGGAGCTGGAGAAAGAACTGAAGATTCTCCTTCTTCCGAAAGACCCGAATGATGACAAGAACGTTATCGTGGAGATCCGTGCAGGTGCGGGTGGAGATGAGGCAGCCCTTTTCGCAGCCGAGATTTTCCGTATGTATGTGCATTATGCAGAGTCCAGAAGATGGAAAGTTGAAGTGATGGAGTCTGATGAGATCGGTATCGGCGGCATGAAGAGCGTGACCTTTATGATTACCGGTCAGGGTGCTTATTCCGTGATGAAATATGAGTCCGGCGTCCACCGTGTACAGCGTGTGCCGGAGACAGAATCCGGCGGAAGAATTCATACTTCCACTATCACCGTAGCAGTGATGCCGGAGGCTGAGGATGTGGATGTACAGATTGATGACAAAGATATTCGTATCGACGTAATGCGTGCATCCGGTAACGGCGGACAGTGTGTCAACACCACCGACTCCGCAGTACGTCTGACCCACTATCCGACTGGAATCGTGGTATACAGCCAGACCGAGAAATCCCAGCTGCAGAACAAGGCAAAAGCATTTGCCCTCTTAAGAGCAAAACTTTACGACATTGAGTGTCAGAAAGCCCACGACGCAGAGGCAGAGGCCAGAAGAAGCCAGATCGGTACCGGAGACCGTTCCGAGAAGATCCGTACCTACAACTTCCCACAGGGCCGCGTGACCGACCATCGTATCAACCTGACGCTGTATAAGCTGGATAAGATCATGGATGGTGATATCCAGGAGATTATTGATGCCTGTATCGCAGCCGATCAGGCGGCGAAACTCGCAAAGATGAACGAAAACTAAATCAATGCCCTGCACCGGTTATTTCCAGTGCAGGGCATTTTATACTTTTTTAAGTTGAAAAAACTTTCCTGATTGCATATAATAAAATGAATCCGTGTGTAAAAATAAATATTCATGAAGTTAAGGGATAGTAAGGAGAAAAATATGGGAAAATATTTTGGAACCGACGGCTTCCGCGGCGAGGCAAACGTGAACCTGACAGTAGAGCATGCATACAAAGTAGGACGCTTTCTGGGATGGTATTACGGGCAGGATCACAAAGCCCAGGTAGTCATCGGAAAAGATACCCGAAGATCCAGCTATATGTTTGAGTATTCCCTGGTTGCAGGACTGACTGCATCAGGTGCAGATGTATACCTTCTGCATGTAACCACCACGCCGAGTGTATCCTATGTGGTACGTACCGAGGGCTTCGACTGCGGTATTATGATTTCCGCCAGCCACAATCCGTTCTATGACAATGGAATTAAGATCATCAATGGCAGTGGATACAAACTGGAAGCAGAGGTTGAGCAGAAGATTGAGGATTACATCGATGGCAAGACCGAGGAGATTCCATTTGCTACCAGAGAGAACATTGGAAGAACTGTAGATTTCGCAGCAGGAAGAAATCGTTATATCGGTTATCTTATTTCCCTGCCGACCAGATCTTTCAAGACCATGAGAGTCGGACTTGACTGTTCCAACGGAAGTGCATCCGCTATTGCGAAGAGCGTTTTCGATGCACTGGGTGCGAAGACCTATGTCATTCACAATGAGCCGGACGGAACCAACATCAATAAAGACTGCGGCTCCACTCATATCGAGAGCCTGCAGGCATTTGTAAAGGAAAAAGGCCTGGATGTCGGATTTGCTTACGACGGAGATGCAGACCGCTGCCTGGCTGTTGACGAGCACGGCAACGTGGTAGATGGTGACCTGATCCTTTACGTATGCGGTAAATATTTAAAAGAGATCGGACAGCTGAAAGACGATATGATTGTAACCACCGTCATGTCCAACATCGGTCTTTACAAAGCATGCGACAAAATCGGTCTTCATTATCAGCAGACCAAAGTTGGTGACAAATATGTATTTGAAAATATGATGGAGAATGGCTACCGTCTTGGCGGTGAGCAGTCCGGTCATATCATCTTCAGCAAACACGCAACCACCGGTGACGGTATTCTGACTTCCTTAAAGATCATGGAAGTACTGCTGGAGAAGAAGACTACTCTTGGTACATTGACTTCTGAGGTGCAGATCTATCCGCAGCTGTTGGAGAACCTGCGCGTGACGGATAAGAAGGCAGTTCTGGAGCATCCGGAAGTAAAGAAAGCAATTGCAGAAGTTACCGAGGCACTGGGAAGCGACGGACGGATTCTCGTGCGTGAAAGCGGTACGGAGCCGCTGCTGCGTGTTATGGTAGAGGCTACGACCCAGGAACTCTGCAAGGTGTATGTAGGTAAAGTGATCGATACAATGAAGCGTATTATGTAAGGGATATACTTGGAGGATAGTGAAATATGAAGAAGACAACACTGGTTGTGATGGCAGCAGGTATTGGCAGCCGTTTTGGCGGCGGCATCAAGCAGCTGGAGCCGGTAGGACCGTCCGGCGAGATCATTATGGATTATTCCATTCATGATGCGCTGGAAGCAGGATTTAATAAAGTGGTATTTATTATCAGAAAAGACCTGGAGAAAGATTTCCGCGAAGTGATCGGCAACCGTATGGAGAAGATCGTGGAGACTGCTTATGCATTTCAGGAGGTAGATGAACTTCCGGCCGGCTTTACCAAGCCGGAAGGGAGAACTAAACCCTGGGGAACCGGTCAGGCGATCCTTGCCTGCAAGGATATTGTAAAAGAGCCTTTTGCAGTCATCAATGCAGACGATTACTATGGAAAAGAAGCATTTGTAAAAGTACATGACTATCTTGTAGAAGAGCATCCCGCAAGTGACCGTATGGAATTCTGTATGGCGGGCTTTCATCTGGGAAATACTTTAAGTGAGAACGGCGGCGTGACCAGAGGCGTATGCAGCGTGGATGATGCGCAGCATCTGACCAAAGTGACCGAGACCAAGAATATTGTAAAGACCCCGGAGGGAGCAGCGGTTCAGGGAGAAGACGGCAGCCTCACTCCGCTGGAGGCATCCTGCCCGGTATCCATGAACATGTGGGGATTCTCCACGGAGATTTTTGATGTTCTGGAGCATGGATTTGCAGAGTTTCTTGGCAATCTTGCAGATCCGATGAAGGGTGAGTACCTTATTCCGACGGTTGTGGACCAGCTGATCCGCAGCGGCAGGGCGAATGTTACCGTGCTGGAATCTAAAGATAAATGGTTCGGTGTTACTTACAAAGAGGACAAGCCACTGGTAGTAGAGTCTTTTAGAGCACTGATTGATGCCGGTGTATACAAAGAAAGGTTGTTTGGTTAAATATGGATATCACATTTAAGAGGCCTGCATTGGAGGATCGGGATACGATTCTCAAACATCTGGCGGAACGCAAGCTCCACGGATGTGAGCGGACCTTTGCAAATGTATATCTCTGGGCACGCTTCTATAATGAAGGGTGGGCAGAGATCGAAGGGACAGCCGTCTTCCGTACAGGACAGGAAGGCGCCTACTCCTATACCTATCCGATCGGAGCAGGAGACCGCAAAAAAGTAGTCGAAATGCTCATGGAGGATGCGAAGGAAAAAGGCTATCCATTCCAGCTCCATGCAGTGAGCAAGGGAGAGATGGAAGAACTGGAAAGCTATTTTCCGGGGAAATTTAATGTGGAATGGCCGAGAGATCTGGAGGACTATGTCTATGAGACAGAGAAGCTCATCAATCTCTCCGGCAAAAAATACCATGGAAAGAAAAATCATCTGAATCAGTTCAAAGCCGCTTATCCGGACTGGAAATATGAGACGATCACGGATGAAAATGTGGAAGAGTGTTTTCAGATGGCATTGTCCTGGAGAAATCATAATGGCTGTGAGGATGACCCTGAGAAAAATCAGGAGATGTGTGTGGCACTGAATTCCCTGCGGTTATTTAAAGAACTGCATTTAAAAGGCGGACTTCTGCGGGTGAATGGCAAAGTGGTTGCCTATACGCTGGGAGAGCCGGTGAGCGACGATACCTTCGTGGTACACATTGAGAAGGCTTATGCAGATATCAGAGGTGCCTATACCATGATCAATCAGCAGTTCCTGGAGCATGAGGTGAAAGATTACACTTATGTCAACCGGGAGGAAGACACGGGAGATGAAGGGCTTCGTACGGCGAAGCTTTCCTACCGGCCTGTTTTTATGGTAGAAAAAGGCATTGTGACATTAAAAGGAGAGTGACAAAAAGATGAGCAAATGGGAGGAGAACGTCCGGAAAGTGACCCCCTATACACCGGGAGAACAGCCGAACCGGCCGGGCATGATTAAACTGAATACCAATGAGAATCCATATCTGCCGGCACCGGGCGTGTTAAAAGCAATGACGGCACCGGATGGGGATGCCCTCCGGCGTTATCCGGACCCGGCTGCATCTGTGCTGGTGAATGCACTGGCAGAACGTTACCAGGTAGATCCGTCCCAGGTATTCGTGGGCGTGGGTTCCGATGACGTGCTGGCTATGGCCTTCATGACCTTCTTTAATTCTGAGAAGCCCATCCTTTTCCCGGATATTACCTATTCCTTTTACCCCGTATGGGCGGAGGAATTCCGGATTCCTTTTGAAAAGGTGGCTTTAAAAGATGATTTTACCATCTGCAAAGAAGACTATTACCGGGAGAACGGCGGTATCGTGTTCCCGAATCCCAATGCCCCGACGGCCCTTGCCATGGGTCTTGAGGACGTGGAAGAGATCATTCGCCATAACCCGGACGTAGTGGTCATTGTGGATGAGGCCTATGTGGATTTCGGTGCGGAATCCGCGTTGAAGCTGGTGGAGAAATATGAGAACCTGCTGGTTGTCCAGACCTTCTCCAAATCCCGTTCCCTGGCCGGTATGCGGATTGGCTTTGCCATCGGTAATCCGGTACTCATCAAATACTTAAATGATGTGAAATATTCCTTCAATTCCTATACCATGGACCAGACTGCATTAAGCTGCGGTGTGGCTGCGGTAAAAGATGAGGCATATTTCCAGGAGACTACGGATAAAATTAAGAAGACCCGGGAAAATGCAAAAGTAGAGCTTGCAAAGCTCGGATTCTCCTTCCCGGATTCCAAGGCAAACTTTTTATTTATCACCCATCCGGAGTATCAGGCGAAAGACTTGTTCCAGGCGCTCAGGGAGGAGGGCATTTATGTACGCTATTTTGCCCAGCCCAGAATTGATAATTACCTGCGGGTATCCATCGGAACCGACGGGCAGATGGAGGCGCTCTATGCATTCCTCCGCCAGTACATGGGAAAAGCGTAAAGCCGATACATACTAGAAAGGAAATTTTTATATGGAAACACTGATGTCTGCAGTGATCGGGGCATTGAGCGGAAAAGCTTCCCGTGAAATGATTGTCTTTATTATCTCCATGATCCCGATTCTGGAGCTCCGCGGAGGCCTTCTGGCGGCATCCGTACTGAATATTGATATTGTCAGAGCCCTGTGGATCTGCATCGTAGGTAATCTGATCCCGGTACCATTCATTCTTCTTCTGATTACACCCGTTTTCAACTGGCTGAAACAGACAAAGACCTTCCGCCCCATGGTGGAAAAGATGGAAAACCGGGCGCTTAGTAAAAGAGAACAGGTAGAAAAGTATGAGTTCTGGGGACTGGTTCTGTTTGTAGGCATTCCTCTGCCGGGCACCGGCGCGTGGACCGGCTCTCTTTTAGCTGCTCTCCTTGGCATGAAGTTTAAGAAAGCATTTCCGGCGGTGGTGCTGGGAATCTTACTTGCATCGTTTATTATGTCCGTAGTATCCTATGGACTTCTGGGGGCGATTCTTCACTGATGAAACTATTTTTCGTGTATAATCCCATGTCCGGCAGAGGACAGATCAGAAATAAGCTGTTTGATATTATCAATGTATTTTCTGAGGCAGGTTATGAGATCACCGTTCATCCCACCCGTGCGCCCAAAGACGCTACAGCGATGGTGACAGAACTTCCGGATACCTATGATCTGATAGTTTGCAGCGGCGGCGACGGCACCATGGATGAAGTGGTGGAAGGGATGATGCGGCGAAAGAAAAAACTGCCTCTTGGCTATATCCCATCCGGTACGGTCAACGATTTTGCCCGGAGCCTGAAGATTCCGCGCAATATGGCTCATGCAGCAGAAGTGGCTGTTCATGGAAATGATTTTATTTGTGATGTGGGATCCTTTAACGGTTCGCATTTCGTCTATATTGCGGCATTTGGTATTTTTACGGATGTAGCCTACTCCACCAGCCAGGATGTGAAAAATGTGCTGGGAAATATGGCATACCTCTTAGAAGGCGTAAAGCGGCTGACCAACATCCCATCCTATCATGTCCGGCTGAAAAGTGCGGAATATGAGGGGGAGGGGGATTTTATCTTTGGAATGGTCACCAATTCCCGTTCCGTAGGAGGTTTCAAAAACATTATCGGGCGGCACGTGCGCTTTGATGATGGTGTATTTGAAGTGACCTTTGTGCGGACGCCGAAGACACCTTTGGAAGTCCAGGAGATTCTGGCAGCCATCGTCTTAAAAGAGATGGATTCTAAGTATATGGTATCTTTCTGTACGGCAAACCTGGAGATTTTTGCGGAACAGTTGATTCCTTGGACACTGGACGGGGAATACGGCGGCAATTATGCGGATGTGGTCATAAAAAATCACCAGAAGGCCTTGCTGATCCGTACTGGAAATTAGAAAAAATTAACGAAAAAAAGAAAAACACTTGCATTTTTTAAGTTTATCGTGTATTTTTGTATACAACAAAGGGAAAACAAAAGTTTTTTCCGGCGAAGAACAGAATAAGCAATATTGAGAGAACAAAGGCGTTCCACCCATAAGGGAGGAGCGCCTTTTTTTGTTACTTTGCCAGTACCAAGGGAAAGGATGGAGAAAAAGTATGAGCGTAAATGTGGCTGAAGTATTTGGTCAGGACGTATTCAACGAGGCAGTCATGAAAGAGCGTCTGCCGGAAGTGACCTACAAGCAGATGGTAAAACTGATGGAAGAGGGCGGAGACGTTACTCTGGAGCTTGCGGACATTGTGGCAAAAGCCATGAAGGAATGGGCAATCGAGAAGGGTGCTACCCATTATACCCATATTTTCCAGCCCTACATTGTCAGCATCGGCGCTGAAAAACATGATTCCTTCGCTGATATCCCGAAGGGCGGCAAGATTGAGAACAGCTTTTCCGGTAAGGATCTGTTGATGGGCGAGCCGGATGCCTCTTCTTTCCCCTCCGGCGGATTGCGTGCCACCTGTGCGGCAAGAGGATATACTGCATGGGATGTTGGATCACCGGCTTATGTAAAAGACGGTATCCTCTGTATTCCGACTGCATTCTGTGCATACACCGGTGAGTCTCTGGATACCAAGACCCCGCTTCTGAAAGCATGTGATGCAGTGAGCAAAGCAGGTGTTCGTTTTGTAAGAATGTTCGGTAATACCGAGGCAAAGAAAGTGCGGGCTTATGTGGGACCTGAGCAGGAATATTTCATTGTAAACCGTGAAAAATATCTGGAGCGCCCGGATCTGATCTATGCAGGACGTACTCTTTTCGGAGCACCGGCACCGAAAGGACAGGAGATGGAAGACCAGTATTTCGGACCGCTGAAGACCAAGATTGCAGACTTTATGGCAGATGTGGATGAGCAGCTGTGGAAGCTGGGGATCACCGTAAAGACCCAGCACAACGAGGTGGCTCCAGGACAGCATGAGATTGCACCGATCTTTGCTCCGGCTGATGCTGCACTGGACAGCAACTTCCTGGTAATGGATGTATTAAAGAGCACTGCTACCAAACATGGGCTGACCTGCCTGCTTCATGAAAAACCCTTTGCAGGTGTCAATGGTTCCGGTAAACACAACAACTGGTCCCTGGGTACTGACAATGGTGTGAACCTGTTCAAACCGGGTAAAGAGCCCAACAAGAATCTGCAGTTCCTGTTAGTGCTGGCATGCCTGATGGAAGCAGTGAAGAAACATTCCCTGCTCTTACGTGCAGCGGCATCCAACACCGGTAACGATCACAGACTGGGAGCCAACGAGGCACCGCCAGCAATCATCTCTATCTATATGGGCGATCAGCTGGGCGAGATCGTAGATGCCATCGTAGCAGGCGTTCCCTTCGAAAAGCTGCCGTGTGCAACTGTTGAGACGCTGGATCTTGGTGTCAGCACCCTCCCGGTACTGCCGAAAGACCCGACCGACAGAAATCGTACTTCACCTTTTGCTTTTACAGGCAACCGTTTTGAGTTCCGTATGGTAGCTTCCTCCGTATCCATCGGTGATGCAAATACCGTTATGAACTCCATGATGGCTGAGTCCTTCAACAAAGCATGTGACGCTCTGGAGGGCGCAGAGGACTTTGAAAAGGCTGCCATTGATTACATTTACAAGACCATGAAAGAGAACAAAGACATTGTCTTCAACGGCAACGGCTATTCCGATGAGTGGGTAGAAGAAGCTGCCAAGAGAGGTCTTCCGAACGTAAAGAGTATCGTAGATGCTATCCCGGCTTACGTAGAGCCCTCCACCATCGAGATGTTCGAGAAGCTGGGTGTTCTCTCCGCAAGAGAGCTGGAAGCAAGAAAAGAGATCAAACTGGAAGAGTATGCAGGTCTCATCAACATCGAGGCACGTACCATGATCGATATGGCATCCAAGCTGTATATTCCGTCCGTGATTGCATTTGTCAACAGCGTGGCTTCTTCCATGAACACTGTTAAGAGTGCTTATGCTCAGGCGGATACTTCTGCTCAGCAGACCATTCTGGTAAGAGCAAGCTCCCTTCTTGCAGATGCGCAGAAAGCGCTGGATGAACTGAAGAAAGTGACCGATGCCGCTGAGACCGCAAAAGAATATCATGACACCGTACTTCCGGCCATGGCAGCTCTGAGAGCTCCGATTGATGAGCTTGAGACTATCGTGGATAGCGAGTACTGGCCGGTACCGACCTATGGTGAGCTGATGTTCGAAGTCTAAATAAATATTGCAAGAATCATATAATTATAGATACTTATTTCATTTGTTTGCGAAATGAAAAATCTCCGGTGTGGCTGCACCGGGGATTTTTTGTGAGTATATTTACGCACTCCTGGATATCTGCTATAATAGGCATAAACAAGCATTTTTCAAGAGGAGGATATAAAAGAGATGAAAGTAGGATTTGGCTGCGATCATACCGCAATTGATCTGAAGAAAGAACTGATGGAGTACATGACCGAGAAAGGTTATGAGTGTGTAGACTATGGAGCATATGATGCATCTGTCCGTGTTGATTATCCGGATCAGGGACAGAAAGTAGCGGAAGCAATTATAGCTGGTGAAGTAGAGAAAGGTGTTCTGATCTGCGGAACCGGTATCGGTATCTCTCTGGCAGCAAACAAAGTGCCGGGTATCCGTGCAGCAGTCTGCAGCGAGCCGTACTCTGCTATGATGACTGCAAAACATAATGCTTCCCAGATTATCGCTTTTGGCGCACGTGTCGTAGGCAACGAGATGGCAAAAATGATTCTGGATTCCTTCTTCAACACACCGTTCGAAGGCGGAAGACATGCAGAGCGTGTACAGAAGATTATCGAGATCGAGAAAAAATATAATAAATAAGAAGAGTAAATGCCGGGGCAGTTCCTATACAGGAACTGCCCCGATATTTTTTTGAACAGAGAACCATGAACAGAGAATCAGGCAATTTAAGAAGGTACTGAAGAACGAGAGGCCTTTTGGACTTTCTGCATTATGTGGTCTGAACTTGTTTGGATATATAGAGCTGAGATTTTCCCTGCCGCCCGATGGTGATTGACTAGGCGCTTTGAAACCGCCATTTTTAGCCATCATATGGTGCTTTCAGAAGCTGCCTCGGGCAGATAGCCATGAAACTTCCCCATACATCCAACAATTCTTATCATAATGGGTGCCAGTGCCATAGAATAGATCTATCTGCCCAACTGCCTCTGCGCAAGCGGTATAAAACCCTCAAAATTCCGGAAATCAGGAGCAGATTGGGTTTTTAAGCTTGCACGGAGTACATCTGCCCAAGCGGGCGAGATTTCACCGCGAACGACGCTTGGTATCACCGCGGATGACGCCGGCTATCAACGCAAACGACGCCTAGTATCACCGCGGATGACGCCGGCTATCACTGGAGTCCATGGATCTCGACACAGAACAACTCTCCAGGTTCGTGCCACAGAACAATCTCTGAGCTGTAACGATTGGAGATCTGGATTCTGATAGAATAGTTGCATTTAGAGAAACTGTATGTTATAATATTTACATACAGAATTCATTTCTGTAAAGTATCTGTTAAATCAAGGAAATTCATTTTCGGAAGCTCAGATCGAGCAACATTCCCGACGATGACAACACAAGCGCATATGGAACAGCGGGAATGGAAAAGAAGCTTTTCGAGATGATATACCTGTGATAAGATATGAGTACGAGAGAGCATTCCTTCCGGTGTTCTATACGGCAAAGGAAGGAGCACACCTATGAAGAAACTTCAGGAACTGACGTTGTTTGACAAATTTTTGTTTGATGAGACGATGGATATTCCGGAGGCGCATGAAGCAGTATTACAGATTATATTTGGAGATGACAATTTAAAACTGCTGACACCGGCGCAGACGGAGAAAGAAATCCGTACCGCGCCATGGCTGCGTTCAATTCGTCTGGATGTCTACGCTATAGATCAGGAAAAACGGATTTACAATACAGAGGCACAGAAGGCAGAAAAGAAAGATCTAGTGAAAAGGAGTCGTTTTTATCAAAGTTTGATAGATTCTTCCCTGCTTGAACCAGGAGCAATCAATTTTAATCAGATGAACGATACTTGTATTATCATGATTACACCGTTTGATCTGTTTGGCGAAGGACGATATCAATATACATTCCGTTCCCGATGTGATGAAAATCCGGCACTATCAATGGAAGATGGCGCAATCAGAATCTTTCTCAACAGCCACGGAAAAAATCCGGAAGAGGTGTCACCTGAACTGACTGAGTTTCTAAAATATATGGAAAGCACAGATGCAGCTCTCGCAGAGAACAGTGTGAATGAGAAACTAAAAAAGATTCATAAACATGTCAGCCAGATCAAGGCAAGCGAGGAGATGGGAGTGAAGTATATGCAGAAGTGGGAAGAAAAAGTGCTTGATAGAGAAGAAGGAAGAGCAGAAGGGAAGGCAGAAGGCAGAGCTTCAGAAATATATATTATTCGAAACCAAATTGAGCAGGTTCAGAGAACTCCAGAGGAAACAGCAGAGCTTTTGGTACTTGAGCCAGAATATATTAAAAAAGTAGCCGAGCTGTTAGAAGAATATCCAGAAGAAACAGATGTGCAGATCGCAGCCAGAATTTTGAAAGCGGATGTTTGCGAATAAATAACAGAAAGTCCGGAAGATCGTGAGGTCTTCCGGACTTTTTGCGTCGGAGCGTCTGCTCCGGCATTCCACTGAATCCTGCCATTCCATTACCACGCGCCATAACAAACTTTCTTCTTTCCAGATTATTTACATGAGTTCTGGCCCATCCGCCATAGGAACCTTTTGCGTGGGCATATAGAACAGAGATTTTCCCTGTCGCCCGGTGGTGATTGGCTAGGCGCTTTGAAACCGCCTTTTTAGCCATTATATGGTGCTTTCCAGAAGCTGCCTCGGGCAGATAGCCATGAAACTTCCCAATACATCCAACAATTCTTATCATAATGGGTGCCAGTGCCATAGAACAGATCTATCTGCCCAACTGCCTCTGCGCAAGCGGCATAAAACCCTCAAAATCCCAGATATCGAAAGAGGATTGGGTTTTTAAGCTTGCACGGAGTACATATACCCAAGCGGGCGAGATTTCACCGCGCACCACCACGAGCCGATACCGCCGAACTCGCAGGCAGCTGTGGGTCTCAATCTGACCTGAGCCTGACAAAATTCCTTCCAAATTTGATTTCTCAGGAATTTTTCCGGCAAGAATTTGATATAGCCCCAGCAGCAAGAATCAGACAAAAACATAGACTTGATATAGCCCCAGCAACAAGGATCAGACAAAAAACATAGAAAAAAGTAATAAAACATAGTTGACAAATAGGAAATATAGGGATATAATTGCATCATCAAATAAAACATAGTATGTGAATAGGAATTATAGGAGGAATAGAAAATGGCAAACATCTACAAGGGAACACTTGGACTGATTGGAAACACCCCGCTGGTAGAAGTCGTAAATGTGGAAAAAGAGCTTGGCCTGGAAGCAAAGATTCTGGTAAAGCTTGAGTATTTTAATCCGGCCGGAAGCGTAAAGGACCGTATTGCGAAGGCCATGATCGAGGATGCCGAGGAGAAAGGAATTCTGAAAGAAGGCTCTGTCATCATCGAACCGACCTCTGGAAATACAGGTATCGGACTTGCATCCATCGCAGCAGCCAAAGGATACAGAATCATTCTTACCATGCCGGAGACCATGAGCGTGGAGAGAAGAAACATCCTGAAAGCTTATGGCGCTGAGCTGGTTCTGACCGAAGGAGCCAAAGGAATGAAGGGAGCCATTGCGAAAGCAGAAGAGCTTTCCAAAGAGATTCCCAACAGCTTCATCCCGGGACAGTTTGTAAACCCGGCCAACCCGGCAGCACACAAGAAGACAACCGGTCCGGAGATCTGGAACGATACCGACGGAAATGTAGACATCTTTGTAGCAGGCGTAGGCACCGGCGGAACTCTTACCGGAGTTGGCGAGTATCTGAAATCCCAGAAACCAGATGTGAAGATCGTGGCAGTTGAGCCGGCAACTTCTCCGGTTCTCTCTGAAGGAAAGAGCGGTCCTCACAAGATTCAGGGTATCGGTGCAGGATTTGTGCCGGATGTACTGAACACCAAAGTATATGATGAAATTATTCCGATTGAGAATGACGACGCATTCGCAGGCGGAAAGCTCCTTGCAAAACATGAAGGCGTGCTGGTAGGTATTTCTTCCGGAGCAGCTCTTCAGGCAGCTATCCAGCTGGCGAAGAGACCGGAGAATAAAGGAAAGACCATCGTAGCACTGCTTCCGGACAATGGTGACAGATATTACTCCACTCCGCTGTTCGCAGAATAATTTACGAAATCCCATACGAACATAGAAAAGAAAGGTAATAAAACCAATGGCAGAGAAACTCAAAAGAGCAGATAGAAAGTTTAAATTTGAAACCTTACAGCTTCACGTAGGACAGGAAGCTCCCGATCCGGTAACTGACGCACGTGCAGTACCGATTTATCAGACTTCTTCTTATGTATTCCGCAACTGCGATCATGCAGCAGCAAGATTTGGTCTGGCAGATGCAGGTAATATTTACGGACGTCTGACCAACCCGACAGAGGATGTTTTCGAGCAGAGAATCGCAGCCCTGGAAGGTGGTGTTGCAGCCCTGGCAGTCGCATCCGGAGCAGCAGCAGTTACCTACACCATCGAGAACCTGGCACAGAGCGGTGACCATATCGTATCTGCAAAGAACATTTATGGTGGAACCTTCAATCTCCTGGAGCATACCCTTCCTGCATATGGTGTTGAGACTACTTTCGTAAATATTTTCGATCTGGATGAGGTAGAGGCAGCGATCAAAGAGAATACCAAGGCAGTTTACATCGAGACCCTTGGAAATCCGAACTCTGATGTCGTTGATATTGAAGCAATCGCAAAGATTGCTCATGCACATAAGATCCCGCTGGTAGTAGACAGCACCTTCGCTACTCCGTATCTGGTTCGTCCGATTGAGTATGGTGCAGATATTGTTGTTCATTCCGCAACCAAATTCATCGGCGGACATGGAACCACCATCGGCGGCGTGATCGTAGACAGTGGTAAATTTGACTGGGAGGCATCCGGAAAATTCCCATCACTGACAGAGCCGAACCCGAGCTATCATGGCATCAGCTTTACCAAAGCAGTAGGACCGGCTGCATTCGTAACCAAGATCCGTGCCATCCTTCTGCGTGATACCGGAGCTACCATTTCTCCGATTCATTCCTGGATTTTCCTGCAGGGACTTGAGACTCTGTCTCTTCGTGTAGAGCGTCATGTGCAGAACGCACTGAAGGTGGTAGAGTATCTGAATAATCATCCGCAGGTAGAGGCGGTTCATCATCCGTCGGTATCCAAGGACCCGCAGCAGCAGGCTCTTTATAAGAAATATTTCCCGAACGGAGGCGGTTCTATCTTCACCTTCGAAATCAAGGGAGATGCACAGAAAGCAAAAGACTTCATCGATAACCTGGAGCTGTTCTCTCTGCTCGCTAACGTAGCAGATGTGAAATCTCTGGTCATCCACCCGGCGACCACCACACAC
Source organism: Clostridiaceae bacterium Marseille-Q4143 (assembly GCA_018228645.1). Lineage (GTDB taxonomy): Bacteria > Bacillota > Clostridia > Lachnospirales > Lachnospiraceae > Hominiventricola > Hominiventricola filiformis. The sequence goes on along the minus strand of CP073693.1, from coordinate 447,476 downwards.
AGCCAGTGTACAGAAGAAGAACTTCTGGATCAGGGAATCAAACCGAATACCATCCGTCTTTCCATCGGTACCGAGAATATCGACGATATTATTCAGGACCTGGATGAGGCATTCAAGGCAGTACAGTAAGGAATGAAATTTTCCAAAAAAAGCAGATACGGAGTGGCGGCTCTCATTGATCTGGCAGTCAATTCGAAAAATGGTCATGTGGCACTCGGAAGTATTGCTGAGAGAAATGAGATCTCTCCCCAGTATCTGGAGCAGGTGTTTGCCAGCCTGCGCCGGGCAGGAATTGTGAAGAGCGTCAAAGGCTCCCAGGGTGGATATCTGCTGAAATATCCGTCTTCCAGTATTACAGTGGCCTCCATCATACAGGCACTGGAAGGAACCTATTATCTGGATGATGAAGAGACAAAGACAGAAGAAAGCGCAGCCGGGATTGCGGAGACCATACAGGAAGATATTGTGGATAGAGTCAATCACGGACTGGATCAGATTCTTCAAAACCTGACGCTGGCTGACCTGGAGGAAAGTTTTCAGGAGCGGCAGTCAGGCGGACAGGAAATGTATTATATTTGACCTGTTCAAAGCCTCTTAGAGGCGGTTTTGCGAATTGGTTCTGAATAGGCATAGAATATAAAAGGCGGAGAGAATGCACATGAAAAAACATGCCATAATCTCCGCCTCATTTTTTATAAAATCAGGAGGAAAGACAAATGAGCACAACGAAGAAAACAGTTCTGATTACAGGAGGAGCCAGCGGCATCAGCGTCTGATCAGATTGACCGGGGTATCGGAGTAGTCTTCTGTCAGGGCAAAACGATCTGCAAGTCCTTCTGTGATATAGAATAGTTTTTTGAATTTCTGAATTAGCATGTATGGGTCTATATTGAATTTCCTTCTCTTTTGTTCCTGCTATTTTGTGAAAAAGAGGAACTGAGTTTCAGGCATTTTAATATAGACCCATATCAGCTATTTTTGCTGTATAAACTGTAAGCTGAACAGGAACTTTTTTGATATTTTTTCATTCCAGACCCACAGCGGGCCGGTAGAGGAGATTTCAGACTCAGGACGGAGCCAACAGAAGCCACATCAGCCCCATGGCTGCCCTTCGCTTGCTTAAATGATGGAAAACCATGTTGACATCTCCACTTCAAAAAGATATAATCCTATTAAATATATAGGAATTATATAGTCTATAAATATAGACAAATGAGGAGGCATACATACAATGGCATACGGAATTGAGACGCGATGTATTCATGGAGAAGATGGAATTACGAGAGAGCATGCATATGGTTCCATGGGAACGCCGATATATCAGACAGCGACCTTTGCCCATCCGGGTGTGGGGCAGTCCACTGGATTTGATTATACAAGAGAGAGTAACCCTACCAGAAGTGAACTGGAGCGGATTGTGAGTTCCCTGGAAAAAGCTTATGATACGGTGGCATGTGCCAGTGGTATGGCAGCCCTTTCTATCTTACTGGAGCTGTTTGAAAATGGAGCACATTTTGTATGCTCAGAGGATTTGTATGGCGGTTCTGTCCGGATCTTCAGTACCATTGGAGCAAACAGAGGCCTGACATTTTCCTATGTCAACACGGCAGATGCAGAACTGGTGGAGAAAGCCATTAAAAAAGAGACAAAAGCCCTCTATATTGAGACCCCAAGCAACCCGACCATGCAGGTAACAGATCTGCGTGCTATGAAGGCGCTGGCAGAGAAATATGGTCTTCTGCTCATTGTGGACAATACGTTCCTCTCCCCTTATTTCCAGAATCCCATTGATCTTGGAGCAGACCTGGTGGTACACAGCGGAACCAAGTATCTGGGCGGCCACAATGATGCACTGGCAGGCTTTTTATGCTCAGCGAGCAAGGATCTGGCTGACAAGATCCGGTATATCTACAAGACCACCGGTGGCTGCCTGTCACCTTTTGAAAGCTTTCTGCTCATCCGCGGCATCAAGACCCTGTCTGTCCGCATGGAGCGGCAGCAGGAAAATGCCTTGAAGATTGCCAACTGGCTGAAGGAACAGGCAGAGATCAAAGGGGTTTATTACGTAGGACTTCCGGAACATCCAGGGTATGAGATTAATAAAAGCCAGGCAAGAGGATTTGGCGGTATGATTTCATTCCACACGGATACGGCAGAGACGGCAAAGCGGATTCTGGAGCGGGTGAAAGTCATTTCTTATGCAGAGAGTCTGGGAGGGGTGGAATCCCTGATTACGTATCCTATGCTGCAGACCCACGGAGATGTACCGGCAGAGATCAGGGAGCGTCTTGGCATCACTGATAATTTCCTGAGAATGTCTGTAGGTATTGAAAATGGTGACGACCTCATCGAAGATCTTGCGCAGGCGCTGAAAGGAGAATAGGCAGTATGGCTTATGAATTTGATAAAATAATTGACAGAAAAGGCACCAACTGCCTGAAATATGATTTTGCAAGAGAACGCGGACACAGCGAGGAGGAGCTGCCTCTCTGGGTAGCAGATATGGATTTTCAGACGGCGCCGGAGATTGTGGAGCGCCTGCAAAGATCTGTGGCTCACGGTATTTTCGGATACAGCGAAGGAAAGGACAGCTATTTTCAGGCACTGGCAGGCTGGTATGAGAAGCATTTCGGATGGACGGTAAAACGGGAGTGGCTGGTAAAAACGCCGGGGGTGGTATTCGCCATTGCAGCTGCTGTCCGTGCATTCACCAAAGAGGGAGACGCAGTGCTCCTGCAGCAGCCAGTTTATTATCCGTTCAGCGAGGCCATTAAAGACAACGGAAGAGAGCTGGTGAACAGCCCGTTGAAGCTGGTGAATGGTCATTACGAGATGGACTTTGAGGATCTGGAGCAGAAAATAGTGGAGCATCAGGTAAAATTATTCCTGCTCTGCAGTCCTCATAACCCGGTAGGCCGTGTCTGGACAGAGGAAGAACTTCGAAGAGTGGGAGATCTGTGTGTGAAACACAATGTGCTGGTGGTCAGCGATGAGATCCACAGCGATTTTACCTGGCCGGGGCATGAGCATCATGTATTTGCAAACCTGGATCCGAAATATGCGGAGATTTCCATTACCTGTACGGCACCCAGCAAGACCTTCAATCTGGCAGGACTTCAAACCTCCAACATTTTCATTCCGAACAGAACTCTTCGGAAGACCTTCAAAAAAGCCATTGATCAGGCTGGTTACAGCCAGTTAAATACGCTGGGACTGGTGGCATGTCAGGCGGCCTATGAAGAAGGGGAGCCGTGGCTTATAGAATTAAAGAAATATTTACTTGAAAATCTGGATTTTTCCAGAAATTATATAGAAAGAAATCTTCCGGGGATTCATTTGATTGAACCGGAGGGCACTTATCTGATCTGGCTTGACTTCCGGGATCTTCGATTGCCGGAGGAAAAACTGGAACATCTGATTACGAAGGAGGCAAAGCTGTGGCTTGACAGTGGTGCTATTTTTGGATCAGACGGGGAAGGATTTGAGCGGATCAATATTGCGTGCCCGAGAACGACGCTGAAGGAGGCCTTTGACCGGCTGGCGAAAGCCTTGAATTCTCTGGGATAACAGGAAGGAAGAACACATATGAAAAATCCTCTGCACTATCAGCTTTCGGAATACGACTGCGGTCCGACCGCTATGCTGGATGCCATCAGCTATCTCTTTGACCGGGAGGAAATCTTACCGGAAATTATCAGAAATGTCATGCTTTATTGTCTGGACTGTTATGGCTCGGAAGGAATTCCGGGAAAAAGCGGCACTTCGCGAGCAGCCATGATGTTTCTGAGCAACTGGCTCAATGGCTTTGGTGAGATCCGGAACCTGCCGGTGAGCAGCCAGTATCTGTCGGGAAAAAGTGTTTATCTGGGCAGTGAGAGTCTTATTAATGATGCCCTGCACAGAGGCGGTGCAGTGGTGGTTCGGCTTTATCTTGATGAACCTCATTATGTGCTGCTCACAGGTGAGCATGATGGTGTGGTGGAAATGTTTGACCCCTATTATCGGGCGGAACCTTTTAACGAACAGGATATTTTACTGGTGACAGACCGTGAGACCAGTTGCAACCGGCTGGTGCCGGAGCAGTATTTCAATCAGGAAGGGGAGACCATCTATGCCCTGGGACCTTTTGAGGGCCGGGAAGCGGTGATTCTCTTCAATGGCCGGACGAAGCTGGAACCGGAGAAGACGATCGAATACTTTATCTAACACAGGTGACAGATGATGATTAAAAAAGACAGAATTTTAAAAGAGTTTGAAGAACTGATTTCCATTGATTCCCTGAGTTTTGCAGAGAGAGACATGGCGGATCGGCTGAAGGAGAAACTGGCCGTCCTTGGATTTGAAGTCCGTGAGGACAATGCCGGAGCCAAGGAAGATGGAACAGCCGGAAATGTATATGGCTATCTCAAAGGAACCCTGCCGGGAGACCCCATTTTGTTCTCCGCACACATGGATACGGTGCGTCCGGGAATTGGCAAGAAGATGTTCCTTAATGAAGCAACCGGCAAGATCGAGAGCGGCAAGGATACCATTCTTGGTGCGGATGATGTGACCGGGCTGGTGGAAATTCTGGAAGCGGTGCGTCATTTACAGGAAGAGAAGATTCCCTATCGGGATATCGAAGTGCTCTTCCCCATTGCCGAGGAGTTGTATATTAAAGGTACGGATGCATTTGATTTCAGTCAGGTGAAGGCAAAAGAAGCCTATGTACTCGACATGGGCGGAGCACCGGGAGCAGCAGCCCTTCGGGCACCGTCCCTCATTTCCTTTACCGTAAAGATGCATGGAAAAGCATCTCATGCCGGATTTGCGCCTGAGCAGGGCATTCATGCCATCCGAGCAGTCAGCCTTGCCATCAGCCGGATCGAGCAGGGACAGGTGGATGAAGATTCGACGCTGAATATCGGAAAGATTTCCGGTGGCGAGGGAACTAACATTATCCCGGAACTGTGTACCTGCGAAGGCGAGATCCGCAGTTACAGCCATGAAAAAGCACTGGCGCTGATGGATCAGCTTACCAGGACTTTTGAGAAGGCAGCAGAAGAAGTGGGTGCAGCTGTAGAGGTAACACCGGATATCCGCCTTATTGCTTATGACATCCCAAAGGATGCTCCGGTAGTTACGCATTTTAAAGAGGCATGTGAAAAACTGGGACTTGCCGGAACCCTGACCGAGACCTTCGGCGGAAGCGATAATAATAACTTTGTCCTTCATGGCATCCAGGGCATCGTCCTGTCTAGCGGTATGTATGAGGCACATTCTGTCAAGGAATATACCTATATACAGGATATGATCAGCGGGGCAGAACTGGTAGCAGAACTGCTTGCTTAGAGATATAAGTAACAAGACGCTCAGAAGTGACAGATTCAAAAATAATTTCACAGAAAAGGGGGATACAGTTATGGTAAAGATGATTTTAGATGTAGACGGCATGGCATGCGGCATGTGCGAGGCACATGTGAATGATGCGGTCAGAAAAGGATTTCAGGTGAAGAAAGTGACCTCTTCCCACAGCAAAGGAACCACGGAAATCATTGCCGAGGAACCGCTGGATGAGGAGAAACTGAAAAGCACCATTGAAGCGACCGGTTACACAGTACTGGGTATAAAGACAGAGCCATATGAGAAGAAAAAATTCTCTCTGTTCCATAGAGGGTAAATAAGGGCCTGGCTGCGGATGCGGACACTTAGCTGAGCACCTGGGTTCCCAACTCGCCTGCTTAGTTGGGTGCCTGGGTTCCCGACTCAGCTGCGACCACTTGGATGGGCTTCTGGTGCGGCTGCTCCCGAAAAAGTTCCTGCGATTTCTGATTTCGCAGGAACTTTTTTTGACGTAAAGTCCATCGAGACCCATCGAGGCTCTTTTTACTGCATAATCTGGCTTGACGCGGGAACTTTTTCTAACAGAATTTCAGATAGACCCGCGAACAAGCTTAAGTGGACCCGCGAACAAGCTCAGGGACACTGCCCGGTCTGCTTGTACTCTGACAGCCAACACTGGTTCCGGTCACAGTTCTCTGAATTTCCGGTCACAACAAGTTTTACCTTCATTTTACAAAAACTTCATAGCTATATGATAGAAGCGCCTCCGTGACAGGGATTATACTAATACCTTGTCAGGAGGATAAGAATTTGACTTATAAAGAAATTAGAAAAAATGAAGAAGTACGTGCCTATCTAAAAAAAGGAAATGAAAATCTCGGAGTTCTCGGTTATACGGATCACTCAGAAGTACATTGTGTGTTGGTTGCAGAACGCGCCGCTTATATTTTAAAGAAGCTGGACTATACAGAACATGATATAGAACTGGCAAAGATTGCCGGGATGATGCATGATATTGGAAATGCCATTAACCGGAAGCAGCATGCAGAATATGGAGCTTTGCTGGCAGGTGAGATTCTGAGGAAGACGGATATGAGTCTGGAAGACCGGATAACAGTCATGTCTGCCATCGGACATCATGATGAATCTGCAGGTGGCGCAACCGATGTAATCAGTGCCGCACTGATCATTGCGGACAAGACGGATGTACGGCGCAACCGGGTTCGTGACAAAGAACCGGCTGCCTTTGATATCCACGACCGGGTCAATTATGCAGTTACCGAGGCAAAATTGAAAGTGAATAAAGAAAAAATGAGCATCGCATTGAATCTGCAGATTGATGAAAATATCTGTACTATGTTTGAGTATTTTGATATTTTTCTTGGAAGAATGATGATGTGCCGAGGCGCGGCGGAGATTCTCGGAGCAAGATTCAAGCTGACCGCAAATGGCAGTAAAGTATTATAAAAATAGTTTACTTTTTCTTGTCTGTATGTTTTAATAAGACTATCAATTCCGTTATTTTCTAAAACATCAGGAGGTGGTCTTATTTCCTATTATTATCAGATGCTGGCAGAACAGCAGCGAATCCAGAAAGAAAAAGAACGAATTCAGAAACAAATTTTCAAGTTACCTGCGGGGACGATTTTTTGTTTCCAAAATGGCATTCATGTCAAATGGTATGAAAAAGACGGAAAGAGGCGTCAGTACTTACCAAAAGACCAGCGAAAATATGCGGAGAAGCTGGCAATGAAAAAATATCTGCTGTTGCGGATGAAGGAGTTGATACAGGAAGAGCGGGCGGTAGGCAGCTACATTTCTCACCATCGGGAATCTGTGTCGGAGCAGATGCTGGCACCGGACAGCCCATACTCTGAACTTCTTGCACCGTATTTTCAACCAGAATCCAGTGACCTTCAGTCCTGGATGGAATCCCCTTATGAACAGAATAAAAAGTATCCAGAGCAGAAGATTTACGGTACAAGTGCCGGAATTCATGTCCGGTCAAAATCCGAGTCTATGATTGTCTATCTTCTTCATGATTACAAAATTCCGTTCCGATATGAAAGTGAACTGGAACTGGGACAAGTGACAGTTTATCCAGATTTTACAATCAGGCATCCGAAAACAGGAAAGCTGTTTCTTTGGGAGCATCTGGGGATGATGGGCGATCCGACATATCGGAGAAATGCATTGTCAAAATTACAGCTATATATGGAGCATGGCTGGATTCCATCCGTGAATCTGATATTAACTTTTGAGACGAAGGAATATCCACTGGATATGGCTTATGTGGAGGGATTGATCAAAGAATATTTTGTGAAGTAAGCTTGTTGTGGCCGGAACCAGTGCTGAAAGCAGGGAAATAAACAGTTCCGGCGGCATCTGTAAACTTGTTCGCGGGTCTATATGAAATTTTGAAGTCAAAAGTTCCCGCGCCAAGCCAGATTGCGCAGTGAAAAGAGTCTCTGTGGGTCTCGATTGGCTTTGCGTGAAAAAAAGTTCCTGCGAATTCAAAAAACGCAGGAACTTTTTCGAGGTAAACCGAGCCAGAGACCCAGGTGCCTGCCTAAGTGTTTGCAACCGAGCCGAAAGCTCAGGTCTCATACCATCCCGCATTCTTTCCATTTCCCGGTCCGGTATCTTGCATAAGAGATCAAAAAGTTAGCGGTCCAGCCGATGGGAACGGCGCACCAGACCATGGCAATTCCGAAACGGGGAGCGCAGGTCATGGCGACGATGACACGGATGGACAGGTTGACCAGATTGGCAACGGTGAACATGACCATATCACCGGAACCGCGCAGGAGACCGTCTACGGACATTTTAAAACCGATCATACAGAAGAACCATCCCATGAAAGTGAGGTAACCTTCTCCGGTCAGAAAGGCTTCTGTGGCACCGTCGGTACCGAGGAACAGAGCAATCAGTGGATGATGGAAGCATTCCATACTGATGCACAGGATGACAGCACAGAAGATGACCATCCGGACAGCAGCATGATAGCCTTTTACAACACGGTCCGTCTTTCCGGCACCCAGATTCTGTGCAGTGTAGGAAGAGACCGCATTTCCAATGCCTGACATGGGAACTACACAGATGCTTTCAATACGCATGGCAGCAGAGAATCCGGCCAGTGCGGCGGATCCGAAGCTGTTGACCACAGACTGTACCAGCATCATACCGATAGAAACGGTGGATTGCTGCAGGATGGAGGGAATGGCAATGCGGGTCATGGAAACCAGCTCTTTTCCGTCGAAGACAGAGTGGCTCTCTGAAAACGCTGTCATTGCTCCGACACTACAAGAAGAGTCATCTATGGAAGATACTGGTGATGATATTTTTTTCAGAATCTTCAGCAGTACAAGCATGGACAGAACTGCTGAAATTCCCTGCGCGATCAGCGTTGCCCACGCTACCCCGGAGACACCCATGTGGGCACCGGCTACCAGAAGATAGTCAAGAACAATATTAAAGAGTGAGGAAAAAATGAGAAATCCGAGAGGAATTCTTGATTTTCCAAGGGCATTGAACATGGCGGAAAACACGTTGTACATGAACAGAAACGGCAACCCAAGAAAATAAATCCGCAGATATTCCGAAGCCATGGAAAGACAATCCGCGGGTGTGTTCAGAAGAACCATGATTTCCCGGCTGCAAAATAATCCGAAGATGCCAAGCAGCAGACTTAAGCCAAGAAAAGCCAGAGATGCCGTGTAGATGGCAGTCTTCATGCGGTCATATTTCTGTGCGCCGAAATACTGGCTGACGATGACAGAAGCACCCATGCCTCCGCCAATGGCCACGCAGATAAAAATATTGGTCAGTGAATAGGAGGCTCCCACTGCAGCCAGCGCCTGCTCACTGACAAAGCGGCCCACGATGGCAGAATCCGCCATGGTGTAAGTCTGCTGAAATAAATTGCCGATAATGATTGGCAGTGCAAATATAAAAAGTGCCTGAAACGGCGGTTTTTTAATTAAATAATCCTGTTCCAATGGTTTGTCCCTCCACACAATCAATTCTTTCCCTATCATACGTCAAAAAACTGAAAATGTCACATGAAAGTTATTTATTGAAAAAGCAGGTGGGATAGCGTAATATAAGAACAGAGAATGTGCATATGTGTATGTACAGGTAAGAGGGATTAAAGGAGGACATCATATGCTGTATATTGGAGTGGATCTTGGAACATCCGCAGTGAAACTGCTTCTCATGGACGGGGCAGGACACATTGAAAAAATTGTATCAAAAGAGTATCCGATTTATTTCCCACATCCGGGCTGGTCGGAACAGAATCCGGAGGACTGGTTTGCGCAGACCATGGACGGATTGAAAGAACTGCTTTCTGAATGTGATAAGAGTCAGGTGGCAGGTATCAGTTTCGGCGGTCAGATGCATGGTCTTGTCATTCTGGATGAGAAGGATCAGGTGATCCGTCCGGCGCTGCTCTGGAACGATGGCCGTACTTATGAGGAATGCGATTATCTGAATAACGTGATCGGAAAAGAAAAGCTTTCCGAGTATACGGCAAATATTTCCTTCACCGGATTTACGGCACCGAAGATTCTGTGGGTGAAGAATAAGGAACCGGAGAATTTTGCAAAGATCAAAAAGATCATGCTGCCGAAGGATTACATTGCATACAAATTATCCGGTGTACACTGCACGGACGTATCCGATGCATCCGGTATGTTGATCTTTGATGTAAAGAACCGCTGCTGGTCCAAGGAAATGATGGAGATCTGTGGTATTACCGAAGATCAGCTGGCAAAAGTATATGAGTCCTATGAAGCAGTAGGAAATGTGCTTCCGGAGATCGCAGAAGAGCTTGGTATTCCAAAGACCGTTAAAGTCGTAGCAGGAGCAGGTGACAATGCGGCAGCTGCTGTGGGAACCGGAACAGTAGGAGACGGAAGATGCAATATTTCTCTGGGAACCAGCGGAACTATCTTCATTTCTTCTGAAAAATTTGGTGTAGATAAGTACAATGCTCTTCATGCATTTGCTCATGCAGATGGTCATTATCATCTGATGGGCTGCATGCTCAGTGCTGCTTCCTGCAATAAATGGTGGATGGATGAGATTATTGGAACCAAAGATTATGCAGCTGAGCAGAAAGCCATTGAGAAGCTGGGCGAGAATCATGTATTTTTCCTGCCGTATCTCATGGGAGAACGTTCTCCCCATAATAACCCGAATGCAAGAGGAACCTTCATCGGTATGACCATGGACACCACCAGAGCGGACATGACCCAGGCGGTACTGGAAGGTGTAGCATTTGCCCTGAGAGATTCTCTGGAAGTGGCAAAATCCCTTGGCATCCACATTGAGAGAACCAAGATCTGCGGTGGCGGAGCTAAGAGCCCACTCTGGAGGAAGATGATTGCCAATATCATGAACCTGAAGGTGGACATGATCGAGAGCGAGGAAGGCCCGGCCCTTGGTGGAGCTATGTTGGCAGCCGTAGCCTGCGGTGAATATAAAAATGTAGAAGAAGCAGCGGAGAAACTGGTGAAAGTTACTGGTACCGTAGAACCGGATCCGGAACTGGCAGCAAAGTACGAAGAAAAATATCAGCAGTTTAAACAGATTTATCCGGCATGCAAACCGCTGTTTGAGATCATTAAATAGGAAGAAAAAAATTTCCAACAGTTTTCACTGAAAATTGTGCAAAAAATATATTGCAAAACAGAAAAATTTATTGTACAGTAGAGAAAATTAAATGATGTACATGAATGGGCATGGAAAGAGGAATTCTTTTCCATGCCCTTTTTTATTTCAGGAAGGAGCACACCGTTATGGATAGCATGGATCGCAGTATTTTAAAATGTCTCAGTGAAAACTCAAGAAGATCAGCAACTGATATCAGTCAGGCAGTCCATCTGTCAGTGGCAGCTGTTATCGAAAGAATCCGGAAGATGGAGAGAAAGGGAATTATTCAGCAGTATACGATCGTAGCAGATCAGCACAAACTGGGAAATGACGTAACTGCGCTGATGGAGGTTTCGCTGGAGCATCCGAAATATTATGATGAATTTACAAAGGTAATGGCAGACAATGAGAGTATTGTTGCCTGTGATTATCTGACCGGTGATTATGATTTTATGTTGAAGATCCAGACCCAGTCTTCCGAGACGCTGGAGCATCTGCACAGAATCATCAAGAGTATCCGTGGCGTCTCTGCAACTAAGACGTATTTCGTATTAAAAGAAATTAAATGCGGACAGACTGCAGTTGGTGAAGTATAGTCTTACGAAGGCCGGATATACTAGGTGCAAAAGGAGGTAAATCTTTGATGAACAGAGGTTTAGATTGTTTTGCACTGACATTGGTAATTATAGGAGCGGTAAACTGGGGACTGATCGGCTTCTTCCAGCTTGACCTGGTAGCATGGTTATTTGGAAACTTAAGCTGGATTTCCAGAATTATTTATGCACTGGTCGGTTTATGCGGACTTTATATGCTCTCGTTCTACGGTCATTTGTCCGGTGAGTAGACACATTATGTCTTGCTATTTTTTTTGTGTTATGGTATACTGACGAAGAAATTGGGGTAGAGGGTGTACAGGAAAATGGCAGTCAGTATAACAGATGAGTTGAGTTCTATGTTAAAAAACAGCGAATTTCCGCTTTATGAACGTGCTGTGATGTTTGCAGCAGCAGCGCACAGCGGGATGACCCGTAAGGGGAGTAGAATTCCCTATCTGTCTCATCCAGTGGAAGCCGCAGCAATTGTGGCGGAGATGACGGATGATGAGGAACTGATTGCCGCGGCAGTACTCCATGATGTTGTGGAGGATACACCGGCGACATCCGAAGAGGTGGAAGCATTTTTCGGAAGTCGGGTAGCACATTATGTGGCGTGTGAGACCGAGGATAAAAGGAGGGATCTTCCTCCGGAGTCTACATGGATGATCCGCAAACAGGAGACAATCACCTTTTTGCAGAAAAAGGCAGACAGAAATGCCAAGATGCTGGCGCTGGCTGATAAATTGTCCAACCTTCGTGCGATAGCCAGAGATGTAGACAGCGTGGGTGATCGGATCTGGGAGAGATTTCACCAGAACGATAAAAAGATGCATGGATGGCTTTATCGGCAGACAGCCGAAGCTCTCCGGGAACTGGCTTCTTACCCCGCCTGGAAGGAATATGATCGACTAATAAAGAAGGTATTTGAACAGGAGTAATCACAGGGGGCTGTAAATCCGTAGAACCGGATACAGCTCCTTCTATTTATTATAAGGAGGACATAAGATGACACCGTACAGTGAATTTGGAAAAGAGGAACTGCTGAAACTGAAAGAAGAACTGACTCTTCAGTATGAAGATGCAAAGGGCAAAGGACTGAAGCTGGATATGTCCAGAGGAAAGCCAGCTCCGGCACAGCTTGACATGACCATGCCGATGATGGATATTTTCACCAGCCATGCCGATATGAAGGACGAGCAGGGGGTGGATACGAGAAACTATGGCTGCCTGGAAGGAATTTACGGAGCACGCCGCCTGCTGGGTGAGATGCTGGGTGTGGACCCGGAGCACGTTATCGTATTTGGTACCGCAAGCTTAAATGTCATGTATGACAGCATTTCCAGATCTTACACGCATGGTGTCATGGGAAGTACTCCGTGGTGTAAGCTTGATAAAGTAAAATTTTTATGCCCGGCTCCGGGTTATGACCGTCACTTTGGAATCACCGAGCATTTCGGTATCGAGATGATTACGATTCCCATGACCGCAGAAGGTCCGGATATGGATCTGGTAGAAGAGTATGTAAAGGATCCGGCTGTGAAAGGTATCTGGTGTGTACCGATGTATACCAATCCGCTGGGAATTACCTATTCTGAAAATGTCTGTAAACGGATGGCAGATCTGAATCCGGCAGCAGAAGATTTCCGTATTTACTGGGACAATGCCTACTGTGTACATCATCTGTATGATGAGGAAGAGAAGCAGGATCATCTGCCGGAGATGCTTTCCATGTGCAAGGCAAACGGAAAAGAGAACATGATTCTTGAATTTGCTTCCACCTCCAAGATCAGTTTTGCAGGAGCAGGTATCAGCTGTATCGCCGCATCCAAGGACAATCTGGACTGGGTAAAGAAATCTATGACCGTACAGATCATCAGCCATGATAAGATCAACCAGCTGCGTCATGTACGTTTCTTCAAGGACCTGAACGGTATCAAAGAGCATATGAAGAAACATGCAGCCATCATGCGTCCGAAATTTGAACTCGTGTTGGATGTGCTGGAGAAAGAGCTGGGCGGTCTGGGCATCGGTACCTGGACAAAACCGCTGGGAGGATACTTCATTTCTTTCGATACGATGGAAGGCTGTGCAAAGGCTGTATACCAGAAATGTAAAGATGCAGGCGTTACTCTGACCACTGTCGGAGCAACCTATCCATATAAGAAAGATCCCCATGATACCAATATCCGAATTGCACCGTCCTTCCCGTCCATGGAAGAACTGAAACAGTGTGCAGAGCTGTTTGCACTGTGTGTAAAACTGGCAAGTGTGGAAAAACTTCTGGAAAATAAATAAAAATGTGAATAAGATAAAAAATGCACCCACCGGAGAAATTCCGGTGGGTGCATTTTTATGCCGGAAGAGGCAAAGGTTATTCAGCAGCAGGAGCCATGCCTGCCATATAGTTGATAAACTGCTGTGCAGTTCTTCCGGAGATACCGCCGTGGCTTAATTCCCACTTGTTGGCCTCTGCGCACAGTTCCTCATCGGTCAGCGTGATGGACGGATAACGCTTGCGGAGTTCTTTCACAATGGTGAAGTATTCCTTCTGGGACGGCTTTCCGTAGTAGATCGTTACACCGAATCGGGCCACCAGGGAGAGTTTTTCCTGCATGGTATCGGAGCGGTGCATACCGTTCTCGTTTTCCATGTCGTTGCGGTCATTCCAGCTCTCCTTGATCAGGTGACGGCGGTTGGATGTTGCATAGATCAGGACATTATCCGGACGGGTCTCCATGCCGCCTTCGATGACTGCCTTCAGGAATTTGTATTCAATCTCGAAGTCTTCGAAAGAAAGGTCATCCATGTAAATGATAAAGCGGTAGTTCCGGTTTTTTACCTGTGCAATGATGGAGGACAGATCCTGGAACTGATGCTTGTAAATCTCGATCATACGAAGTCCCTGATCATAATATTCGTTGAGCAGTGCTTTGATGCTGGTAGACTTTCCGGTACCGGCATCTCCACAGAGCAGTACGTTGTTGGCCGGAAGTCCTTTGACAAATGCCTCTGTATTATCAATCAGCTTTTTCTTCTGGATCTCATATCCGATCAGATCTTTCAGAAGAACGCTGTCCGTATTGTTGATAGGCAGGAATTCCACTCCATCTTCCAGGTGGCGGATACGGAAAGCACGATTCAGGCCGAACATACCTACACCATAAGCTTTGTAGAAATCAGTGACGATGGTAAAGATCTCTTCTTCATCAGCGGCCTTCTCGATTCGTTCGCTGACTTCCTGCACACGTTCACTGACATTGCGGTTGTACATCCGTTCCTTTTTCGGAATGGAGTGGTAATTGCAGACCGTAGAGAAACAGTCGATACCAAGATCTTTTTCAATGGGACCAAAGTCAAAGTCAAACAGTTTTTTGAATACGGCGAAATCTGCTTTTGCAAAATGATTGACGGTACCGTCATTGGCACCTACCTTCTCACTGGTCATGCTGAAAGAGTTTTCATTGGTCAGCAGGATGAAGGTCAGATAATTGTGCCACAGATTTTTGTCGAAGCCATACTGGGTGGAAAGATCGAGGAGCGCTTTCATCTGCTCATAGATCCGGCTGGTCAGATTTTCTTTTTCTGCGAGATCAAGTTCATAGTCGCGGAAGATGCCGGACAGCTTTAAGAGGATGCTGTCTTCTCCAAGATCACGGTATAAAATGAGTTTTGCGATTTCTTTGTACATTTTCTTTCTCCCTTATGTATGATTAGCCCAGGAACAGGAAGTAACCCAGGACAAGAATACCGAGTACAATACGGTAGTATCCAAACGGTTTGAAATCATTTTTCTTGATGTAGTTCATCAGGAATTTGATGGCCAAGATGGATACGATAAATGCGGTCAGCATGCCGACGATCAGGATGGCAAGCTCATAGCCGGTAAAGTTGAAACCGAATTTTACCAGTTTCAGAAGACTGGCCCCAAACATGATCGGAATGGACAGGAAGAAACTGAATTCTGCTGCCACATAGCGTGATGCACCAAGAAGAATACCTCCAAGGATGGTGGAACCGGAACGGGAAGTTCCCGGAATCAATGCAAGGATCTGGAAGACACCGATCAGAAGAGCGGTGGACCAGGGGAGGGATTCCAGAGATCTGATACGTGGACGGCGTTTTTTGTTACAATTTTCGACAACGATGAACAGCACGCCGTACAGGATCAGGGTGACAGCAACGGTCTGATAGTTATAGAACAGTTTATCCAGCAGATCGTCAAATGGAAGACCAATGATGGCAGCCGGAAGAGCAGCTATGATGACCTTGAACCAGAGAATCCAGGTATCTTTTTTGATCCATCCGTTTTTGGGGGAGCAGAACGGCCACAGTTTCGGAAAATACAGAACGACGACAGCCAGAATAGCACCCAGCTGAATGACCACCAGGAACATTTCCATAAAATCATGAGTGACGTTCAGCTTGATAAATTCGTCGACCAGAATCATATGTCCGGTGCTGGAGATGGGAAGCCATTCTGTGATTCCTTCCACAATACCCAGGAAAATGACTTTTAAAAATTCTAACATGGTACATACTCCTTAGAAAAAGATATTTTTATTTATTGTAACTACCTGCTGTTAAAAAGTCAACGTAACAAATTCTTAACAAAAACGTTGATTTATGCTATGATAACTAAAATATATGTCGATTTCAGAAACTATGGGAGAAAAGAGGGTATGAAACAACGGCTGATTGATAAGTTTCAGGAAATTTACGGGGAAGATGGTCCGGTCAGTGTCTATTTTGCACCGGGACGTGTGAATCTGATCGGGGATCATACCGATTATAATGGCGGGCATGTGTTTGCCTGCGCGATTGCTATTGGAACCTATGCAGTGGCGAGAAAAAGAGAAGATAACCGCTTTCGGTTCTATTCTCTGAATTATCCGGAGCAGGGAATTCTGGAAATGAATTCCGGACAGATGTATTACCGGGAAGAGGACGGTTGGGGGAATTATCCCAAAGGTGTTGTCCGTACGTTTATGAAGAAGGGGATTCAGGTAAAGGGTGGACTTGATATTCTGTACTATGGAGAGATTCCGAAGGGACTGGGTATAGGTTCTTCAGCATCCCTGACGGTGGTGACAGGCCTGATCTTAAGGGATCTTCTGGAAATTCCGGATCTTAGTATGGTGGATATCGCATTGTTCAGCCAGCTGACGGAGAATGAGTATTTGAAGACGGGCGGCGGCATTATGGATCCATTTACCATTGCCATGGGAAAAAAGGACTATGCGATCCTGTTGGACACGAGCAATCTTTCTTATATATATGCGCCGCTGCAGCTTCCGCATGAAAAAATTATTATTACCAACAGCGGAAAACCGCGTGACGGTGTGGAGGACTGTGTCAGACAACGCAGGAAAGAATGTGCGGAAGCACTGAAGGAGCTGCAGACGGTCATTGCTATCAGTAATTTGAGTGAACTGACAGCGGATGTCTTTGAAGAAGTACAGGAGATGATCAAAGACCCTGTCTGTTTAAGAAGAGCGAGACATGCAGTAACGGAGAATCAGCGTACCATGGAAGCGGTGAAAGCGCTGGAGGCCGGTGATGTGGAAGAATTCGGCCATCTGATGAATGCGTCTCATATTTCGCTGAAGGAAGACTATGAGGTATCCGGCCGGGAACTTGATATTCTGGTAGAAGAAGCATGGAAAATAGGAGGTGTCCTGGGTTCCCGCATGATGGGAGCCGGATTTGGAGGTTGTACCGTCAGTATCGTGGAGAACAGTGCAGTCAATGATTTTATCAGCCAGGTCGGTGAAAATTATTACGCACAGACCGGACTGAAAGCAGAATTCTATGTGGTAGAGACAGGTAACGGGGCTACAGTTTTGTAGTCCCGTTTTTCTTTCTTAAAAAGTCTTAATTCTGCCTCTCGGGTCTTTCTTTACACAGGACGGACATGTTACACTTTCATTAGAAATTTTCCAAAAGGAAAAGAATATAAAAAAAGAAGGGTGGTGAATCCATGACAGAAAAACAGATGATTCTGATAGCAGATGACGAACCGGAGATCAGGGATGTGCTGCGTATGATGCTTTCAGGAGAAGGATATGAAATAATAGAAGCCTGTAATGCAAGAGAAGCGGTAGAACAGGCAGAAAAGGCAGATCTGATCATTCTGGATGTGATGATGCCGGGAGAATCCGGGATCTGGGCATGTGAACAGATAAGGGAGAAGACGATGGTTCCGGTTTTGTTCCTCACAGCCAAATCTGGAGAACACGATAAAGTGCAGGGATTTTCGGCAGGTGGTGACGATTATCTGGTGAAACCATTTTCTTACATGGAACTATTATCGCGGGTAAAAGCACTGCTCCGGAGATATAAGGTCTATCAGGGACGGGAAGAAAGGCCGGAGAAGCTTGTATGTTACCGGGATATTACCATTGATCAAGAGCAGCAGACCGTGATGGCAGGCGGAGAGAAAATTACGCTGACAGAGATGGAGTATCAGATTTTATTGCTGCTCATTTCCAATCCGAAGAAAGTATTTTCCGTAAAAGAAATCTATGAGACAGTCTGGAAGGAAGCATTTTTTCCCAATTCCGGTAATACGGTGATGGTTCATATCCGAAATATCAGAAGAAAACTGGAAAAGGGCGGACAGTCCTATATTCAGAATATCTGGGGAAGAGGTTATTGTGTCAATTAGGAAAAACAGATGGTGGAGCAGACTGACAATGGAGCTGATCGCACTGAGCGGAATTGCACTGCTGACTGCCATTTTGGTATCAAGAGCAGTAGGAACAGCGGCCATTCAGTGGGCAGTTACAGAAGCATACTCCGGCACAAAATATGAAGACAAAACCGAAGAAGTGCTGAAGGATCTGGATCAGTTTATTGTAAAACATAAGGTTACGGAACAGAATATAGAATTATTGGTTGCCTGGGTACAAAGGCAGAGAGATGTGTATGTGACGTTTTACCGGAATATTGATCCTATTCTTGGGCCGTATATGGCTCCTGATTCGCCGGAAACAGATTCCTGGGAGGATGATGATGCATTATATATGGAAGGGGAAGCAGAAAATCCGGATGAGATAGATTCAGCCGAACTATACCCGACCAGTAACTATCATGACGTGATGCTTTATGACGGAACCGTGATTAAAGTGGATCTGGAGGTTTATCTGGATGTAGATAATCTTTATTGGGTTGATATTGCAGAGTATGGATCAGGAGCAATTGTATTCATTTTACTTCTCTTTGCATTGATTCACCGGAAAATCCGGTATGTCAATCAGCTGGAGCAGGATCTGAAGGTGCTGGGGGGAGGAAATCTGGAGTATCCTATTACGATCAAAGGCAGAGATGAACTGACCAGCCTTGCAATCGGAATTGAATCACTGAAGAATGGTATTCTGGAAGAGCAGCAGATGAAGGCGGAGGCGGAAAAAGCCAACATGGAACTGGTAACGGCCATGTCCCATGATTTGCGGACACCGCTGACTTCGCTGATCGGTTATCTGGAGCTTCTCAATATGCATCGGTATGAAGACGAGGAGCAGTTGAAAAAATATCTGGAATATTGCCGGAAGAAGGCATTTCAGATGAAAAAGGTCTCAGACAGGCTGTTTGAGTATTTTCTGGTTTATGGCAGAGAAGAAAAGGGACTGCAGCTGCAGAAGATTCCAAGTGTGGAGCTGGCGGAAGATCTCTGTAACGGTCAGTTCTTTGACTGGCAGGATCATGGCGGTACTATTGAATGCCAGATTAAAGAGCTTAAAGGAATCGTACAGGTGGACAGCGAATATATGCAGCGCGTCATGGATAATCTTATCTCCAATCTGAAAAAGTATGGAGATCCGGTGTACCCGCTGCGGATCGAGGCTTCGGAGCAGCCGGATATGCTGCATATCCAGGTCACGAACCATATTCGTGACCGGAAAGACCATCCTGAGAGTACGCAGATTGGTCTGAAAACCTGTCGAAAAATTATGGAAAATCATGGGGGAAACTTTACCTGGAAGCAGGAAAATAATGAATTTATGATCACAATCACGCTTCCCCTTGTGAAATCATAAAGATACCGCCCACCCTGCAGAAAGGAATGTTTCTACAGGGTGGGCGGTATTTTCGTGTCCTGCTTTACAGGAACTGATTGAATTCGACTTTTTCTTTGTTGGCGCCCTCGATGGTGAAGAATTTTACACCGTTTTCAAAGAACGGAAGAGAATGAATGATATCATTTGTATTGTTAAGACCTGCTTCATTGACAAAACGGAAAGCTTCCTCGATGTCTTTAACGTTGATGGCGATGTGGTCAACAGCACCCGGCATGAGCTTTGGTTCTTTTGTCTCATAAGTCTCGATCACCAGGTCATGAAGCTTGAAGAAAGTAACTCTTCCGCCAGCCTCTGCGTTGACGGTTTCATAGATGGTGTCAAAGCCCAGTGCATGATAAAAACGGATGGTTGCGTCCATATCTCCCGTAGGAACTCCGATGTGCTGTACTCCTGTTGCAATTTCTTTCATATTCATGAATATACCCTCCTTGCGGATGCACCGCATGTATTTATAAATAGTGTAGCCTTTGTCGGGCAGTTTTTCAATAGGTTTATGAGAGAAATGCGAGAAGAGTACTTGCAATCATTATAAAAGCCAATATAATAGGTATAGATTACAGGTTTTAGAACTACAGGAGAAAAGACATGTTAAGAACAGAAGAGTTAGTTGTGAAGGTAGATGATGAAGGTGGAAAGAAATGTCTGCTGGATCATATTTCGTTTGAAGTAAAAGACGGAGAAATGCTGGTAATTACCGGTCCTAACGGAGGCGGTAAATCAACACTGGCAAAGACACTGATCGGTATCAACAAACCTGAGAGCGGAAAGATTTATCTGAATGATGTAGATATCACTGATTATGATATCAATCATCGTGCAAATGCAGGAATCGGTTATGCATTCCAGCAGCCACCCAGATTCAAGGGAATGCCGGTCTCGAGACTTTTATCACTGGCAGCAGGAAAAGAGCTCACAGAGCCGGAATGCTGCAGAATGCTTTCTGAAGTCGGACTTTGTGCAGAGGAGTATGTGAACCGGCAGATTGATGGAACGTTATCAGGCGGTGAGATGAAACGAATTGAAATTGCCACTGTGCTTGCAAAAGAGCATAAGTTGTGTGTATTTGACGAGCCGGAAGCAGGAATTGATTTGTGGAGCTTCTCTATGCTGATCCAGAAATTTGAAGAGATTCACAGACAGAAAAAGCAGAGTCTGATCGTCATCTCTCATCAGGAGAAGATTATAGAGATGGCAGACCAGATTATGATAGTTGATGACGGTGTAATCAAGAGAATGGGAAGTAAAGAGGAAGTGCTTCCTTATCTTAACGGAGTTAAGAAATGTCATAAATGCGCAGACCGGATGGAGGGTGAATTTTAATGGTAAAGCTTGATAATGTTACGGAAAATGTGCTGGATGTGATCAATGATCACAAATTTGAGCAGAAAGGTGCCTATAATCTCCGCCAGAATGGAACGTCCATCTGTCATGGTGACAGTGAGCATATTAAAATTAAGAGAAAAACAGATAAGCCGGGAATTGATATTTACATTGATGGAGAGACCAAAGGAGAAGCTGTCTATATTCCGGTCGTAGTAAGTGTGTCAGGAATGACGGATGTGGTCTATAATGATTTCTATGTGGCAGACGGAGCAGATGTTTCGATTATTGCCGGCTGCGGTATTCACAACAGTGGATGCAATGAGAGCCGTCATGATGGCATCCATACGTTTCATGTAGGAAAAAATGCCAACGTGCGTTATGAAGAGAAGCACTATGGGGAAGGCAATGGAACCGGCGGAAAAGTATTAAATCCTGTGACCAATATTTATGTGGGAGAAAATTCGGTATTTACACTGGATACAGCACAGATCAAAGGAGTGGATTCCACTCTCCGTGAAACAAATGTAGAGCTTGCAAAAAATGCAAAATTATTTGTGACGGAACGACTGATGACAGATGGAAAGCAGCAGGCAGAGTCCAATATTGAAGTACAGTTAAACGGTGAAGACAGCTCGGCGCAAATCATTTCCAGATCAGTAGGAAAAGGGGAGTCTGTGCAGACCTTCCATCCGAATGCAATCGGAAACAGCAAATGTCAGGCGCATATCCAGTGTGATTCCATTATCATGGACCATGCGGAGGTAGGCTCTATTCCGGAAATCCGTGCTAAAAATGTGGATGCAGCAATCATCCACGAGGCAGCGATCGGAAGAATCAACGATGAACAGCTTCTGAAGCTGCGCACGCTTGGCCTGACAGAAGAAGAGGCAGAAAATGTTATTATCCAGAATTTCCTGAATTAAAAAAGAATAGAACGATGGTGTAAAAAAGAAGTGCCACTCAATCATTTCCCTGACTGAGTGGCACTTCTATATTTTTATTCGTTTACTTCAGAAAACTGGTCTTTTCCTACATTACATAACGGACATTCGAAATCTTCCGGAACATCTTCCCATTTGGTGCCCGGTGCAATGCCGCCCTCCGGATAACCCTGCTCTTCATCATATTCCCATCCGCATACATCACATACATATTTCATAAGATCTGCTCCTTTCTAAAACAGTAATAATTACTGTTATTGTATTTGGATCATATACCTTTTACTGGAAAATGTCAAGGAAATTATAAAAAATGAAGTGAAAAATTGACAACGCTGTTCGTCTTATGTTTTAAACTCCCTTCTCATTCAATTCCCGATAAGTTTTCGCAATAATCATTGCCGAAATGATAAAAGTCAGGATATCCGATACCGGCATGGAATACAGTACACCGTCCAGACCGAAGAACACTGGCAGAAGCAGGGCGAAGCCCACGCCGAATACCACCTCACGGAACATGGACAGGAGCGTGGACGAGAGTGCCTTACCTACTGCCTGCAAGAAGATGAAGCATGCCTTGTTGACGCAGGCGGGGATCATCATACAGATATAAGTACGGAAGGCTTTGATGGCGAAATCGGTGTAGTAGCTGCTCTCATTGGCGGCACCGAAAATATCGATGAGCTGACGGGGAAAACCTTCAGCCAGTATAAGTGCCAACGCACCCACCAGAGCCTCAGTGAGCAGCAGCCTGGTGAACAGCTCCCGGACACGGAGCTTTTTTTGTGCACCCATGTTGTAGCCTACAATGGGAATACAGCCTGCCGCCATACCCACCACGATGGAAATGACAATTTGGAAGAATTTCATTACAATACCCACGACTGCCATAGGGATCTGTGCATATTGCTCCTGCCCGAATACAGCGTCCAGTGCACCATATTTACGGAGCATATTGTTGATGGCTGCCATTGCCGCTACCAAACTGATCTGGGAGAGAAAGCTGGTGATGCCAAGTGTCAGCATCCGTCCGCAGATGCTCCTATGCAGGACATAATCGCCGGAAGCAGGCTTGATAACTTTCATATTCATCAGATACCACACTGCAAGGACCGCTGTGAGCACCTGCCCGATGACTGTTGCAACAGCTGCACCCATCATGCCCCACTTAAAGCAGAAGATGAAAATAGGGTCAAGGATGATGTTGATAACAGCACCGGAAAGCGTAGAGATCATGGCAAACTTGGGGTTGCCGTCGGCGCGGAT
Source organism: Clostridiaceae bacterium Marseille-Q4143 (assembly GCA_018228645.1). Classification (GTDB taxonomy): domain Bacteria; phylum Bacillota; class Clostridia; order Lachnospirales; family Lachnospiraceae; genus Hominiventricola; species Hominiventricola filiformis. The sequence continues at coordinate 424,298 of CP073693.1, read as the reverse complement.
GATGGGGTTCATGGATTGTCCGAACATATAGAACGGAATACCCAGCGTAATATAGAAGAAGTATTCCTGCGAGTGGTGAAAGGTTTCTTCATTGACTGTGCCGCCGAACATAGCAATAATGCTGTTCGCAAAAATGAAATATACCGCCATTAAAACAAGGCTGGTGGCAACAGATAATACGACGGAGTTGCCAACGCTGCGTTTGGCTTTCTCCAGTTCATTTCTTCCAAGAGCCATACTGACAAAAGCACAACAGCCGTCACCGATCATGACGGCGATGGCCAGTGCCACCACGGTCAGAGGGAAAACAACGGTGTTGGCCGCGTTGCCATAAGAGCCGAGATAGCTTGCATTTGCAATAAAAATTTGATCAACAATGTTATAAAGTGCACCTACTAACAGTGAGATGATGCAGGGGATGGCGTACTGCTTCATGAGCTTGCTGACACGCTCTGCCCCTAAAAACTGATTTCCAGTATCCATAAAAATTCACCTTTCTTTCAAAAAATAAGAAATGCGTAAATCCAAAAACATCCGGACTTACGCATTTCAGCTACACGAGTTGCCTATCAAGTTTTTTTTCATTTTTCCATTTTTCACCTCGATTCCATAAAAAAGCGTGTGGCGTTTTTGCAACTGGATTTACGCAAAAACGCCACACGCTGTAGGTTCATTATAGCAGTGACGAATGAAGATTTCAAATATTTTTTTATTCACTACAGTAGGTGAGGCGATTCGTCTGATTGATCTGGAAAAGCGGACCCATGAGCATTCCTGCGGTGAGCATCATTGCGGCGAAGAGAAACATGGCTGTCATGGTAATAATGTCTAAAACGAAAAGCAGATTTTTAGTAAAAACCCCTTTTGAAATAGAAACGGATTGATTTTATAATAATATGTATTACTTCTTAAAAAAATCAATTTCAGGAGGAACACTACATGCATGAGTATGAAATCTTTGTTGAGGAAATAAATCCGTGCGGAGGAGAAAAACACAGCAAAAAGACTTTGATCGAGGCAGAAGCGGATAGTCCGGAAGCTTACGTAAAAGAGAATGGAAGATTTCCGATTTTGGAATCTATACTCAATGAAAATGGAGATGTTGTAATAGTGACAGGTGATAACCACGGCTCTATTGTGCGTTACACGTTTACAGAATAACTTGTTTTATAGTATGTGAAATCAATAAAGGGACTGTTGCAGAATAGATGGAGTCACCTGTTCTGTATCAGTCCTTTTTTCGTGATTTTAATAGTCATTTTCTATTTTGTGGGCAGATAGAAAATAAAAGTAATTTTTTGCCCGATCAGACAGTGCAGACACGCAAAAATTCTATAAAAAACAAGTCTTGTTATTTAATTTAGACATATAGAAAATCTGTGATATCAGATGCCCAGAAAATTAGGAAAATTTAGGCAAAAGATGCATAAGAATCTCTATATGTCCAATTTGTTTTATTTCTGAAACTATATAGCGAAAAATATTTTTTCCACTGCAAATATTGGGCGTGGAGAGACATAAACATTCCATATACCCAAATGGAGCAGCTGCGAGGGAAGTGCTGCCTTCACACAAAATATTCCACAAGGGGGCGAAGTCCATCGTCCGGCCTCCGGTTGCATGAAACCATGCAGGAATGGCGTGATAAATAAAAAGGAGGCTGTACGTATGCTATTAGATGATTACTCATCTATTTTGCAACAGCCCCTTTATTGATTATGAAAGATTTTTCAATAATCTATTGGACATGCAATAACTGTAAATGCGGGCCATGACAATCTCTGATATCAGATGTCGTTTTTATCATCAGAAAATACTCTTTTTCATTAACTTCATGGTCATTCACCATCACTCCGATGATTCTTGAATTATGTTTTGCAAGCAAAATGCCAGCCATATAAAGAAAAAGCTGAACAAACGTAGCCCATACGAAACGTTCAGTTTTTACTACGAAGAAGATGTGTTATAATGTAGCAGATTGATTTGAAAGGAATAAGGAATTAATATGCATACATTAAAGAGATTTATTCAATATTACGCTCCGTATAAGAAGGTATTTTTTCTGGATTTGATTTGTGCCGCTGTGATCAGTCTGGTTGATCTGGCTTTTCCACAGATTTTACGAACATTGACGAAGACATTATTTACAGAGAGTTCTGATGTGATTTTACGGGCATTGATTCCGATTACACTCGTGCTGCTTATTATGTATATGATCCAGACTGGATGCAAGTACTATGTTAGTTATCAGGGACATATGATGGGAGCATATATGGAACGGGATATGCGTCAACAGTTGTTCGATCATTATGAAAGATTATCATTTTCATACTATGATCAGAATAACTCGGGACAGATGATGAGCAAACTGGTATCGGATTTATTCGACATCTCAGAGTTTGCACATCATGGGCCGGAGAACTTATTTATCTCATTGATCAAAATTATTGGATCTTTTGTATTTTTGTTTCTGATCAACTGGAAACTGGCAATTCCTCTTCTGGTGATTGTGGCAATTATGCTGTTTTTTTCTTATGGACAGAATAAGAAGATGCAGGCAACATTTATGGATAACAGACGTAAGATCGGAAATCTGAATTCCAGCCTTCAGGATACGCTGGCAGGAATTCGTGTGGTACAGTCTTTTGCGAATGAAGACATTGAACGGGAAAAATTTAAAAAGAGCAATCAGGGTTTTTTGAGCTCAAAGAATGCAAATTATCGTTGTATGGGTAGTTTTACAGGAGGCAATTTGTTCTTTCAGGGAATGATGTATCTGATGACGCTGGTGTTTGGAGGCTGGCTGATTGCACATGGACAGATGGAGTCGGCAGATCTGGCGATGTATGCGCTTTATATTGGCATTTTTATCAGTCCGATCCAGATTCTGGTAGAGCTTACGGAAATGATGCAAAAAGGGTTGTCTGGATTCAGAAGATTCCTGGATGTCGTTGAGACAGAACCGGAGATTGTGGATGCAGAAGATGCAAAGCCACTGGAAAATATCAAAGGGCATGTGCGTTATGAACATGTTTCCTTTCATTATAATGACGATGACTCACTGGTTCTTGATGATGTTTCTTTTGATATCCAGGAAGGAAAATCGATCGCATTGGTTGGAGCATCCGGAAGTGGAAAGACAACCATCTGTTCACTGCTTCCGAGATTTTACGATGTGTCTGAAGGTCGTATTACAATCGACGGAAAGGATGTGCGGAAACTGACATTACAGAGTCTTCGTGAACAGATCGGACTGGTACAGCAGGATGTATATCTGTTCTGTGGAAGTATTCGTGAGAATATTGCGTATGGCAGACCAGATGCGTCGATGGAAGAGATCATTGAGGCGGCAAAGAAAGCTAATATTCATGAATTCATCATGGAACTTCCGGATGGGTATGAGACATTTGTTGGTGAGAGAGGAACCAGATTGTCCGGTGGTCAGAAACAGCGGATTTCTATTGCAAGAGTATTTTTGAAGAACCCACCTATCCTGATTCTGGATGAGGCAACGAGTGCTCTGGATAATGAAAGCGAGAGATTTATCCAGCAGAGTCTGGAAGAATTGGCAAAAGACAGAACTACGATTACGATTGCACACAGATTGTCAACGATCCGTAACGCTGATGAAATTCTGGTGGTTGCAGAAAATGGAATTGTAGAATGTGGAACGCATGATGAACTGTTGGAAAAAGGTGGGATTTACGCACATTATTATGAAATGTCTTAAAATGACGAGGTTTGGATATATAGAAAACTTATTGTAGCGGATGAATATTCAAAGTATATGACAGAATCGCCGATATTGGAGGGAGTTGCAAACAGGGCATATTATGGAAGATTAGCAACAGCTATCGGGAATAAATGCATGATAGAGTATGGAGCAGAGCAAGGATTGGCAGCACACTGATCTATGGCGAAAAATGGGTAAGCTCACTGCCAATGCAGGATATTACAGGGGAACAGCTAGATACGGATAATGAGTATATGTATTATTATTTAATCGAGTTCGTAAAATAACCAAAGGAAAAAGAGGGTGCCACATAATCTGATTTGATTCTGTGGCATCCTCTTTTGGCGTGAGTCAGATTTTTACATCCTCTGTATTTTAGAATTTGTTTCTTATTTTTCGATATTCTCTGGGCGAATATCCTTTCAGTTTGTGGAAAAGTCGGCTGAAATAAAGCTGATTATCATATCCGACAATCTTGGAAATCTCATTGATAGAATACGTTGTTGTTTCAAGTAACATCTGAGCATTGGTAATTCGGATTCCCACAATAAATTGCATTGGCGTGGAACCGGTGTATTTTTTAAAATTTCGGATAAACCAGCTGACACTCATCCCTCGTGAGGCCGCATAATCGTCAATATTAATATTTTGATTGTAGTTTTCACTGAAAAAGGTAACAGCGTTATCCATCTCATGATCAAGATATTCATTTTTCAAGATGTGTTCTCTGGCCAGTTCCCGGTGGAAGCTAATCAGAAGATGACGCAGCAAAAGAGCAAGCATTTCTTCGTAATTATCCTGACAGCGTTGAAGTTCGATGATAATACGTTTGAAAAGCTGTTCATATTCCTTAGATGTACCAACTTGAAAGATACGTTCTTTATCTGGAAATCCATATTGACGCAAGATATTTTTTACATTGCTCCCTGTGAAGTGAATCCAGTATACTTCTGTTTTATCATCTCCATAATATTCATATTTCTGAAGTTCTTTCGGTCTGTAAAGTACAATGTTACCGGCTGGAACAATCATTTCGTTATTGACATTATCAAAATGAAAATGCCCACAACCAGCAGTTATATATATAATCTGATAATCCAGACGTCCCCTTGGACGGTAGGTAGGAAGCTTAGGATGGCTGGAAAGACGATAAGTACCACAGCTTCCTACAATCAACGGATGACTTTTATCTTTGAAATCCATATGTGAATGGTTCAAATAACCGGTGTTCATGTACATATGGCATCACCTCTTTCCTACTTTTTTTGTTATTGTATCATTTAGTGCATATTTTGTCTAATTCAATTTATAGACATATTTTGCATCTTATCATAAGCTATATATAACATAATAAAGAAACGTAAATATAAAAGTAAAAGACAGGATTTTTGTAGGGGAACAAAAAAGTATATGTATTGGAGGAGAGCTATTTATGATCGTACCACGTTATTATGAAAATCTAAGTGTACTGCACGAAAACACAATGCCAGCCAGAGCCTATTATATTCCGGCATCCAGAAGAATGGATAACTTGGTGGAACACAGAGAAGAGTCAGATCGTATGCAGTTATTGAATGGAACTTGGAAATTCCAGTATTTTAACAGCATCTATGACATTCAGGATTCTTTCTTTGAGAAGAATTATGATACAGAAAATTTTGATGAGATTCAGGTTCCAAGTGTATGGCAGATGGCTGGATATGATACACACCAGTATACAAACATCCGGTATCCATTTCCGTTTGATCCACCATATGTGCCACAGGACATTCCGTGTGGAGCCTATGTACATACTTTTGAGTACAGTAGAGATGAGAAAGCGTCAAAATCTTTTTTGAACTTTGAAGGAGTAGACAGTTGCTTTTACGTATGGATCAATGGCTCTTACATAGGATACAGCCAGGTTTCGCATATGACCAGTGAGTTTGATGTTACCGATGTACTTCAGGATGGAACGAATACGGTGGCAGTGTTGGTAATGAAGTGGTGTGATGGTTCCTATTTGGAAGATCAGGACAAATTCCGTATGAGTGGTATTTTCCGGGATGTGTACATTTTGAAACGCCCAAAACAGGCAATCAGTGATTATCATATTAAAACAAGAATTGAGGATATGCTTGCGAAAGTAGAAATTGAAATGAAATTCTACTCTCCGTTAAATGTAAAAATTTCGATTGAAGATAGAACCGGAGCAGTTGTAGCACTAGGAAGTATTGCTGAAGAAGGAACAGTTGTATTAGAAATCGCAAGTCCGGAACTTTGGAATACAGAAAATCCATATCTATATAAACTGATTTTTGAAACAGAGAATGAAGTAATTGTAGACCACATTGCATTAAGAAAGATAGAGATTAAAGACCAGGTTATTTATTTAAATGGACAGAAGATTAAATTCCGTGGTGTCAATCGACATGATTCCGATCCGGTTACTGGATTTACAATCAGTATGGAACAGATTACAACCGATCTTACGTTAATGAAGCAGCATAATTTTAATGCGATTCGTTCCAGCCACTATCCGAACGCACCATTTTTCTATGAAATGTGTGACAAGTATGGATTTATGGTGATAGATGAAGCAGATATTGAAGCTCATGGTCCATTTATGCTCTACAGAAAAGAAGACACCGATTACAATCGATTTAAGCGGTGGAATGAAAAGATTGCCGACGATCCAGTATGGGAAGAGGCCATCGTTGATCGTGTGAAACTCATGGTGGAACGCGACAAAAACCGTTTCTGTATTGTCATGTGGTCAATGGGAAATGAGAGTGCATATGGCTGCAACTTTGAAAAAGCACTGGAATGGACAAAGAAATTTGACCCATACCGCATCACACAATATGAGAGTGCAAGATATCGTAATTATGATGAAACATATGATTACAGCAATCTGGATGTGTATAGCCGGATGTATCCGGCACTTTCCGAAATTCAGGAATATCTGGATAAAGATGGAAGCAAACCCTTCCTTTTGGTAGAGTACTGTCACAGCATGGGAAACGGACCTGGAGATTTTGAAGATTATTTCCAGATGATTCAGGATAACGATAAAATGTGCGGTGGCTTTGTCTGGGAATGGTGTGACCATGCGATTGCTCATGGAACTGCTGAGAATGGAAAGACAATCTATGCTTACGGGGGAGATCATGGCGAGGCAATTCATGATGGAAATTTCTGCATGGATGGATTAGTATATCCGGACAGAACCGTACATACAGGACTTTTGGAATACAAGAATGTTTATCGCCCGGCAAGAGTTATTTCCTATAATAAAGAAAGCGGAGAACTGGTGCTTCATAACTACATGGATTTTGATGACTTGAAAGATTATGTGAAGATCAGTTATGAACTGACGCAGGACGGGCTTGTAATCAGCAAAGGTAAACTCCCAGAAGTTTCAGCAGCACCACACAGAGAAGGAAAAACAAACCTGAAGGTCAATATACCAGAGAGTGGAAAATGTTATTTAAAATTTATTTACCATCTGAAAAAGGAATTGCCACTGTTGGATGAAGACCATATTCTTGGATTTGATGAAATCGAAGTAAGCCAGAAGGATGCCAAATGCCAGTTAGCAGAAAAATGGGTTGAAAAAACAGTGACGGATTCTGAATTACAGGTGAGTGAAGATGATACACAGATTCATATCAAAGGTCGTGAATTCGCATATACAATCGACCGACGGACTGCACTTTTTACAGAGATGAAATTCGCAGGGCGGGAATACTTGAACCATCCGATGGAATTAAATATTTGGAGAGCTCCAACAGATAACGATATGTACATCAAGTCTGAATGGAAGAAAGCCCACTATGATAAAGCTTATACAAGAGCCTACACGACAGAGGTCGTGCAGGAAAAACATGGTGTGAAAATTACAAGCCATGCGGCCGTTGTGGCAGAGACAGTACAGAAGATTCTTGATGTGACGATCACATGGAAAATAGAAGCTGCTGGAAAGATTGATGCAGATATTGCAGTAACAAAAGATGATGAATTCCCGGATCTGCCAAGATTTGGTGTGAGGATGTTCCTGGATAAAAAGCTTTCAGCTACAAGATACTTTGGAATGGGACCACAGGAAAGCTATTGTGACAAACATCAGGCTGCGAGCCACGGTTTGTATCAGGTAAATGTAGATGATTTGCATGAAGATTATATTCGCCCACAGGAAAATGGAAGCCATTATGATTGTGAATATGTAGAGCTTAACAACAGTCGATATGGAATTGTGGTATCCGCGGAAAATGCTTTCTCATTCAATGCTTCTTATTATACGCAGGAAGAACTTGAGAAGAAAACGCATAATTATGAACTGACAGAATCAGATAGTATAGTATTTTGCGTTGACTACGCATTAAATGGCATTGGTTCTAACAGTTGTGGTCCGGTTGTATTGGATCAGTACCGATTTGATGATGTATTATTCCGGTTCCAGTTTACCCTGATACCGTATGTAAAGGGATAATCATACGGTTAGACATATTGAGATTCTAAGTGCGATGAAGATGAGGAGCAAAGAAATTCGATGGAAGAAAAAAAGTATTTGAAATGGTATAACAAAATTGGATATGGTTCAGGTGATATTGCAGGCAATGTAGTCTATGCGTTCCTGACCTCCTTTATGATGGTCTATCTGACGGACTCGGTAGGACTTGCTGCAGGTGTCGTGGGTACCCTGATTGCCGTATCAAAACTATTTGATGGTTTTACGGATATATTCTTTGGATCAATGATCGACAAAACACACAGTAAAATGGGAAAAGCGAAACCCTGGATGCTATACGGATATATTGGTTGTGCCATTACGCTGGTCGGCTGCTTTGCAGTACCAGTGAGTTTGGGAACAACGGCTAAATATGCATGGTTCTTTATTTCTTATACACTGTTAAATGGTGTGTTTTATACAGCAAACAATATTGCTTATTCAGCACTTACGTCACTGATTACAAAGAACAGCAAAGAGCGTGTACAGATGGGATCTTACCGTTTTATTTTTGCATTTTCAACAAGTCTTCTGATTCAGGCGATTACAGTTGGATTTGTAGATAAATGTGGTGGAGATGCTGCGGCATGGAGAACGGTTGCTATTATCTATGCAATCATTGGTCTGGTCGTAAATACGATTTCAGCACTTTCTGTTAAGGAACTTCCGGAGGAAGAACTTAATGAAGGAGAAGTAAAGAATGATAATGAAAAGTATGGAATGGTACAGGCATTCAAGCTTCTTGTCAAAAACAAATATTACATGATGATTTGTGGAACATATATTTTACAGCAGTTATATGGTGCCATGATTGGAGCTGGCATTTATTACATGACATGGGTACTGAAAAATAAGAATTTGTTTGGACAATTTGCATGGGCAGTAAATATTCCACTGATCATTGCCCTGATTTTCACACCGACATTAGTTGGTAAGTGGAAAGGTATGTATAAACTGAACTTAAGAGGTTACGTCTTAGCAGTCATCGGTAGAGCACTTGTTGTTGTTGCCGGATATATGGGTAGTGTTCCGCTGATGATGGCATTTACAGCTCTTGCAGCCTTAGGTCAGGGACCATGGCAGGGAGATATGAATGCAGTTATCGCATCTTGCTCTGAATACACTTATCTTACGCAGGGAAAGAGAATTGACGGAACGATGTACTCTTGTACTTCTCTTGGTGTAAAAATCGGTGGAGGTATTGGAACCGCTGTTGTTGGATGGATGCTTGAGTTCAGTGGATATGTCGGAACAAATGCAACTCAGCCACAGTCTGCACTTGATATGATGCAGTTCATGTATCTGTGGCTTCCGTTAATCTTTGATGTATTGATTATGTTTGTGCTTTCAAGAATGAATGTAGAAGATACAAATAAGAAACTGAAAGCAGAAAAAGGAATCGTTGCAGATGAAGTAACAGATGCATTAGACATCAATTAGAATTGACAGGAAAAAGCGTTGTCTGATCAGTGTTTGATGAGGCAATGCTTTTTTCTTTTCGGCATTTATACATGGTATGGATGTTCAAAATATTCAGTGTAGAATACTAAAAGGTCATTCAGATAATTTTTTAGGTTACTCATTTGCAATTCCTCCTTTCCTTATTTATAAGTTGATTATAAGATAGGTGTAAAAGGATTGCTTGCCAAATCGAAAGAAGATATAGACAAATGTTGCAAAGGGGAGTATTTCATGCAGTTAAAATATGTTGACACAAAAGAGGAGATCATAGCAGTAAATAAGAAGTCAAAACATATTGAACCACATCTTCATAATGCACTGGAGATCGTTTGTGTAACAAGTGGATCATTAGAGCTTGGTGTCGGACAGGAACTATACCATATGGAAAAAGGAGATATAGGCTTTATATTTCCAGATGTTATTCATCACTATCAGGTACTGACACCCGGTGTAAATAAAGCAATTTATCTGATTGCATCGCCATTTACGCTTGACAAATTTGCAGATATCATGAAATCTATGGCTCCTGAATATCCAATCATCAAAGCAGAAAAGGTCGAATCGGAGGTATATAGGGTTATAAATGCGATTTTAGAGACAGAACAGTCGGATATTATGGTTGCACAGGCATATCTTCAAATTGTGTTGGCGCGCTGCATAGGAAAATTAAATTTGGTAGAAAAGAGTAATGTGGGGAGCAACGATCTTATTTACCAGACAGTTTCCTATATATCAGCAAATTTCAAGAAGAAGTTTTCATTGGAGGAGATGGCAAAAGATCTTGGGGTGAGCAAATATGTTTTATCCAGACTCTTTTCCAAAACATTCCATAGAAACTTTAATCAATATCTTAACGATGCAAGGCTGAACTATGCATGCCATCGTTTGGAAAATACGAGTGATTCTATTACAAATATTTGTCTGAATAGTGGATTTGAAAGTCAGAGAACGTTTAATCGAGTATTTAAGGAAAGATATAAGATGTCGCCGAGTGACTATAGGAGTATATGTGTGAAAGATATGTTGTCCCAAAGAGTTTTGGGTTTAGACGAATAGGTCTGTTTTATATTATTTTATATAAGCAAGTCTCATGTGGAGAACGAGATGTCTAAAATGAACCTGCCGGAAACCGTACCTGCTGTGGTATAAACCATAAGTCGTTGTCGTAAAATGTGGTCAAATCAAGAAAATCGAGTGCGAAAGCAAGTGAAAAATCCCTGTGAAGCCCGTAAAATCAAGGCTTCACAAAATTTTCACAAAAAATTAGCACTCGACTCTTGACAGTGCTAACAACTGGTGCTATAGTACACATAGAACAAAGAAATAGACATCAGTATGCAGGATTTTATATCCGGCATCGGTTATGCGAAGCGAGGAGGCGAGCATATGAATATACAGAAATTTACTCAGAAATCAGTTCAGGCAGTGAACGAGCTTGAGAAGATTGCCATGGAGTATGGCAATCAGGAGATTGAGCAGGAGCATCTTCTGTACAGTCTTCTGACACAGGAAGAAAGTCTGATTGCCAGACTGATTTCCAAGATGAACATAGATGATACTTTATTTAAAGAGCAGGTAGAGCAGGCGCTGAACAAGCGTGTGAAAGTATCAGGCGGTCAGCCTTATATCGGCCAGTACCTGAATAAAGCACTGATCAGCGCAGAGGATGAAGCAAAACGGATGGGTGATGAGTACGTATCCGTAGAGCATCTGTTCCTATCTCTGCTTGATAATCCAAGTCCTTCCATGAAGGAGCTGTTCCGTGAGAATGGAATTACCAGGGATAAGTTCCTGCAGGTTCTTTCTACCGTCAGGGGCAATCAGAGAGTCACCAGTGATAATCCGGAAGCTACGTATGATACTCTGACTAAGTATGGTACAGAGCTGGTAGAGCGTGCTCGTGAGCAGAAGCTTGATCCGGTCATCGGACGTGATTCCGAGATCCGCAATGTGATCCGTATCCTGTCCCGTAAGACCAAGAATAATCCGGTGCTCATCGGTGAGCCTGGTGTTGGTAAGACAGCAGTCGTTGAAGGTCTGGCACAGCGGATTGTCCGCGGTGATGTTCCGGAAGGACTGAAGAATAAAAAGATTTTTTCACTGGATATGGGTTCCCTGGTAGCAGGTGCCAAATACAGAGGTGAATTTGAGGAACGTCTGAAAGCTGTTCTGGAAGAAGTCAGAAAGAGCGAAGGACAGATTATCCTGTTCATCGATGAACTGCATCTGATTGTAGGTGCCGGCAAGACCGACGGCGCCATGGATGCCGGTAACCTGTTGAAACCGCTTCTGGCAAGAGGCGAGCTTCATTGTATCGGTGCGACCACGCTGGATGAATACCGTCAGTACATTGAGAAAGATGCGGCTCTGGAGCGTCGTTTCCAGCAGGTACTGGTAGACGAGCCGACCGTAGAAGATACGATTTCCATCCTGAGAGGTCTGAAAGAGCGTTACGAAGTATTCCATGGGGTTAAGATCACAGACTCTGCTCTGGTGGCAGCAGCAACCTTGTCCCACCGTTATATTTCCGAGCGTTTCCTGCCGGATAAAGCCATTGACCTGGTAGATGAGGCCTGTGCCCTTATTAAGACGGAACTGGATTCCATGCCGACCGAACTCGATGAGCTGCGCCGAAAAGTGCTGCAGCTGGAGATCGAGGAAGCAGCTCTTAAGAAAGAGACAGATCGTCTTAGCCAGGAGCGTCTGGAGAATCTCCAGAAGGAACTGGCTGATCTGCGGGATGAGTTTAATAATAAGAAAGCCCAGTGGGATGACGAGAAGAAATCCGTCGAGAATCTCTCTAAACTTCGTGAGGAGATCGAGGATGTGAACAAGCAGATTCAGGCTGCCCAGCAGGGGTACGACCTGGAGAAAGCAGCACAGCTTCAGTATGGCCGCCTGCCACAGCTGCAGAAGCAGTTGGAGGACGAGGAAGAGAAGGTTAAGAACAAAGACCTGTCTCTGGTACACGAGAGTGTTACAGATGAGGAGATCGCCAGAATCATTTCCCGCTGGACCGGTATTCCGGTAGCAAAACTGACGGAGAGTGAGAGAAATAAAACCCTCCATCTGGACGAAGAACTCCACAAACGGGTTATCGGTCAGGATGAAGGTGTGCAGAAGGTAACGGATGCCATTATCCGTTCCAAAGCGGGCATCAAGGATCCGACCAAACCTATTGGTTCCTTCCTGTTCCTTGGGCCTACCGGTGTTGGTAAGACAGAGCTTGCTAAGGCACTGGCAGCCAGCCTGTTCGATGATGAACAGAATATGGTGCGTATCGATATGAGTGAGTATATGGAGAAATACTCCGTATCCCGTCTGATCGGAGCGCCGCCCGGATATGTAGGATATGAGGAAGGAGGTCAGCTGACAGAAGCAGTCAGAAGACATCCCTACTCTGTTGTATTGTTCGATGAGATTGAGAAAGCCCATCCGGATGTATTTAATGTACTGCTGCAGGTACTGGATGATGGACGTATCACAGATTCTCAGGGAAGAACAGTGGATTTTAAGAATACGATTCTCATTATGACTTCCAACATTGGTTCCAGCTATTTGCTGGAAGGCATTGATGAAAATGGTGACATCCGTCCGGAGTGTGAAGCACAGGTAATGAACGATCTGCGCGGACATTTCAGACCGGAGTTTCTGAACCGTCTCGATGAGATTATCCTGTTCAAACCGCTGACGAAGAATAACATTGGCAATATCATTGATCTGATGATGGCAGATGTGAACAAACGTCTGGAGGATAAGGAACTGACCATTGAGCTGACCGATGCAGCGAAGGCTTACATTGTGGAGCATGGTTATGATCCGGTCTATGGCGCACGTCCTCTGAAGAGATTCCTTCAGAAGAATGTGGAAACCATGGCAGCCAGATTCATTCTCGGTGGAGAAGTCCATGCTGGAAGTGTCATGGTAGTGGATACAGACGGTAACGGACTGACCATCCATACAAAATAAAGCATGGTAAAATGAGACCTCTCATGGTATGATAGATCCATATCATAGTATGGGAGGTCTTTTTATGTTACCGGAAGATCCAATGATGCTGTTAAGCTATGTGAATACCCAGCTTAGGGACTTTTATGAGAGTCTGGAAGGGTTCTGCAGCAGCCAGGATGTGTCAGCTGAAGAGCTGAAAAAGAAGCTGAAAACCATTGATTACGAGTATGATGAAAAATTAAATAAATTTGTATAAAAATAGTTGACAGCAGAAAATAAGTGTGATAATCTATACAAGGTTATGAAATGAAAGAAGAGTATCCACTCTCACCTCGGCACAAGCGGTGACCCGGGTTTATATCGTGAAAAGATGATGCGAAGAGCATTTTTCATGTAGAAAGTGGATAGTTTTCTATCCACTTTTTTTGTGCAACAATTGCGGAGGTGTACGACAATTAGCGAGTTAATGATCAATGAGCAGATTCGCGACCGTGAGGTTCGTGTAGTCGGTCAGAACGGGGAACAGTTAGGAATTATGTCTGCCAGCGAGGCAATGAAGATGGCAAGAGAGGCGGAGCTTGATCTGGTAAAGATCGCACCTACAGCAAAGCCGCCGGTATGCAAGATCATCGATTACGGTAAGTATCGTTATGAGCAGGCACGCAGAGAGAAGGAAGCAAAGAAAAAGCAGAAGACCATTGAGATCAAAGAGGTGCGTCTGTCCCCGAATATTGATGAGAATGACCTGAACACTAAGGTGAATGCAGCCAGAAAATTCATTCAGAAGGGTGATAAGGTAAAGGTTACTTTACGTTTCCGCGGCCGTGAGATGGCACATGTACAGAGCAGCAAGAAGATTCTGGACGTGTTTGCAGAGCGCATGGCAGACATCGCAGCGATTGATAAGGCTCCGAAGATGGAAGGCCGCAGTATGACGATGTTTTTAACGGAAAAGCGTTAAAATAACAAGGGCCAGGGGGCCTGTAGTATAATTTAGATTTCACAGGAGGAACAAACATATGCCAAAGGTAAAAACTAGCAGAGCAGCTGCGAAACGTTTCAAAAAGACCGGAACAGGTCAGTTAAAGAGAATGAAAGCTTATAAGAGCCATATCTTAACGAAAAAATCCCAGAAGAGAAAGAGAAATCTTCGTAAATCCATCATCACGGATGCTACTAACGTTAAGAGCATGAAGAAGATTCTGCCGTATTTATAAGATTTGGGAAGAAAGTTAAGGAGGAAGAAAAATGGCAAGAGTTAAAGGCGCATTAAACGCTAAAAAGAAACACAATAGAGTATTAAAGCTCGCAAAGGGCTACAGAGGAGCTAGAAGCAAACAGTACAGAGTAGCAAAACAGTCTGTAATGAGAGCACTGACCAGTGCATACGCTGGACGTAAAGAGAGAAAACGTCAGTTCAGACAGCTGTGGATCGCTCGTATCAATGCAGCAGCACGTATGAACGGACTGTCCTACAGCAAATTTATGTACGGACTGAAGAGCGCAGGCGTTGAGATGAATCGTAAGATCCTTGCTGATCTTGCAGTAAACGATGCAGCAGCTTTCACTGCTCTGGCAGAGACTGCTAAAAAAGCACTGAATAAATAAGTAACGAATGAAAGCCCTTGGGAAACCGAGGGCTTTTTGCTCAGAGAAAGAAGGAAAATAGCATGACAAAGATTGAGATTATTTCCGGTTTCCTTGGAGCCGGCAAGACCACACTGATCAAAAAAATGCTGAAAGAGGTATTCGCAGGTCAGAAGATTGTTCTGATCGAGAATGAGTTCGGTGAGATCGGCATCGATGGCGGTTTTCTGAAGGATGCAGGCGTACAGATTACCGAGATGAATTCCGGCTGTATTTGCTGCTCTCTGGTAGGTGATTTCGGTACTGCCCTGAAACAGGTTATCGAGACCTATGCTCCGGACCGCATCCTGATTGAGCCGTCAGGTGTTGGCAAACTCTCTGACGTGACCAGAGCGGTACAGGGTGTTGCTGCTCATGAGCCGGTGGAACTGAACAGCTCCATTACCGTTGTAGACGGACAGAAGTGCAAAATGTATATGAAGAACTTTGGTGAGTTCTTTAACAATCAGGTAGAAAATGCAGGAACTATCGTTATGAGCCGTACCCAGAAGATGTCCGAGGACAAACTGGACGCTGCTGTAAAGATGTTAAAAGAGAAGAATCCGAAGGCTACCATCATTACGACTCCGTGGGATGAGCTGAAAGGGGAGCAGATTCTGGCTGCTATGGAGCATCAGGATCTGATTCTGAAAGAGGAGATGGAGCATCTTCATGAGCATGAGGATCATGACCATTGCTGCGATCATGACCATGATCACGAGCATGAGCATCATCACGACCACGATCACGAGCATCATCACGACCATGAGCATGGCGATGACTGCACCTGTGGCTGCCACGATCATGACCATCATCATCACCATCATGCAGACGAAGTGTTCTCCAGCTGGGGTCAGGAGACTCCACACAAATACAGCGAGGAGCAGCTGCGTGACATCCTGAAGAAACTTTCCGATGGTGACGAATATGGCATCATTCTGCGTGCAAAGGGCATTATTCCGTGTACAGATGGTACCTGGCTGCACTTTGATATGGTTCCGGAAGAATATGAAATCCGCAGAGGAGATGCGGATTACACAGGCCGCCTGTGTGTGATCGGTTCTCATCTTGATGAAGAGGAACTGGCAAAACTGTTCGGGCTGGCTTAAATAGAAGGAGATTGAACATGGCAAAAATCCCGGTATTTGTAGTACACGGATTTCTGGAGAGCGGCAAAACTCAGTTTGCGATGGAAACGCTGTCAGACGAATATTTCTCTGATGGCGAGCGCAATCTGGTCATTGCCTGCGAGGAAGGAATTGAAGAATACGAGGATGAGGTACTTCAGAAAAGCAATACCACTCTGGTAATGCTGGAGGACAAATCCGAATTCAACGAAATGTTTCTGGCAGAATGCCAGAAGAAATACAAACCTACCCAGGTTATTGTAGAGTATAACTGTATGTGGGGACTGGATTATCTGCGCGAGATGTATATGCCGAAGGGCTGGTTCGTGGCTCAGGTTATCACAACCGTAGATGCGACTACCTTTGATGTTTATCTGAAAAATATGAAATCTATTTTCATGGAGATGGCAAAGGATTCCGATCTCATTATTTTCAACCGTAGTACGGAGGATACACCGGCAGCCACTTATAAGAGAAATATGCGTGCAGTCAATCCGAAGGCACAGGTGGTATTTGAGAAAGAGGATGGAAGCCAGCTGGAGTTCGAGGAAGAGCTTCCCTTTGATATCAATGCAGATGTTATCGAGATCTCTGACGTGGACTATGGTATCTGGTACATTGATGCCATGGATCATCCGGAGAAGTATGCAGGAAAGACCCTGCAGTACAAAGGAATGGTCTATAAGAATGCAAGGCTGCCTAAGGGATATTTTGTGCCGGGACGTATGGCAATGACCTGCTGTGCGGACGACACAGCCTTTATCGGTTTCCTGTGCAAGTCTTCCCATGTCGATGAACTGAAGAATAAGCAGTGGGTGACCATTACGGCCAAAGCTTATGTGGAGAAACGTGCAGAGTACAGCGGTGAGAATGGTGTGGTACTGCGTGCAACCCATATTACCAGCGCGGAAAAACCGGAAGAAGAGCTGGTTTACTTCTAGACAAAATAAAGAAAAGACGGAGTTCCGTAGCAGGAATTCCGCCTTTTCTTTTTTGTAAAAGGAATTATTTGTCCGCAAATAATACTTTCAGCAGGTTGATTGCAAGAGTTTTCTCTTCAGCAGTGCGGTCGTGCATTAACTGGATCAGCAGATTAATGCTGTGATCATCAGTAGCAACCACATAATCAGCAAGCAGGAAGTCGATGGTAACACCCAGACGGTTTACAACTTTTACAAGCTTGTCCAGGGTCAGACTTCTCTCTCCGCGCTCGATCTGTCCGATGTATGCGGTAGATACACCTACTTCCTCAGCAAGTTTCTCCTGAGTCAGATTCAGACGCAGACGCTCTTCACGAATTCTTTTTCCCAATGCATGATAATCCATATCTGTACCTTCCTTTCAGCAACTAAATGTTTAAATAAATGATACTTTGAAATACCCCTATATTAGAATCTACGGAGAGTTTTATTTTAAATACATTATAAAAATATTTGAC
Source organism: Clostridiaceae bacterium Marseille-Q4143 (assembly GCA_018228645.1). Classification (GTDB taxonomy): domain Bacteria; phylum Bacillota; class Clostridia; order Lachnospirales; family Lachnospiraceae; genus Hominiventricola; species Hominiventricola filiformis. The sequence continues at coordinate 406,473 of CP073693.1, read as the reverse complement.
ATTTGCGTCAAATTGTTGTATGATATCGTTCGTGATGCGGAAGTGTCGGAATTGGCAGACGAGCAAGATTCAGGTTCTTGTGAGCGTTACGCTCGTGAGGGTTCAAGTCCCTTCTTCCGCACTCATCCAAAATGCTTCAACTTAAAAATAAAAAAAGTTGAAAAAAGTGTTGACAGATGAGAATCACAGTGATATAATATTTTTTGTTGAGTCGCTGAAACAACAGAAACGAAAACACTCAATGGTTTGCGGAAGTGTCGGAATTGGCAGACGAGCAAGACTAAGGATCTTGTGACCGTTAGGTCGTGTGGGTTCAAGTCCCATCTTCCGCATCAGAGAGTATGAGCTCTGTAAAAATTCATACGGTTTGCGGAAGTGTCGGAATTGGCAGACGAGCAAGATTCAGGTTCTTGTGAGCGTTACGCTCGTGAGGGTTCAAGTCCCTTCTTCCGCATCAGATGAGCATTCGGAATGATCCGGATGCTCTTTTTGATTTGCAGAGAAAATAAAAAAACGGAAGCAGCCAGATACAGGTTACTTCCGTTTTTTTTGTTACTGCGATTGCAGTGTTCCGTCTTCAGCTACCGTTACTCCGAAGGAAAGCTCCGTCAGATGTTGAAATAAGGCTTCCGGATGCTGAATCCGGGACAGGACACTGCCCACCCGTTTGCATGGTACCAGTTGGATGGAAGGAGCTCCTTTGTTGTCGTAGGAGGCTTCCAGAAGGATCGTATCTCCGTCCCGGTTACCGAAGAGATAATTTCCCAGGCTGTACACAATGGGAACACCATTGTAATACTCAAATCCCTGCAGGACATGAGGATGGCAGCCTACTACCAGATCGGCACCAGCATCAATGTATCCTTTGGCCAGTGACCGCTGATAATCTTCCGGTGTCTCATTTTTTTCAATACCCCAGTGAACAAATACAATCACATGGTCATATTCTGTATGGGCTTCTGCGATTTTCTGATTGAGCAGAGTGGCGTCATAGGTCTGAAATAGTCCGGGCTGGCTGTCAGAGGCATACCAGGTGGCAGAGGGTGATACTCTCGTGGCGCCGAAGATGGCGAAGGTCTGGCCGTTTATGGTCTGTACTGCGGGAGCAGAGGCTTCCGATAGATGATATCCGCCGCCGATGCAGGCGATATTTGCAGATTTTAAGGTATCCAGCGTATCTAAGAAGGCGTCTCTTCCAAAATCCAGGGCATGGTTGTTGGCCACCGTCACGATGTCAACGCCAAGCTCCTGAAAGATTTCCACATATTTAGGATCGGCCCGGAATGTGAACTGTTTGTCTTCCATGGCCTCGCCCCGCAGACTGAAAGGAAATTCTTCATTAATGACAAAGAGATCCGCATTCTGCATGCGTCCAAGCATCTCACTGTCAGCGATAGCAGAAATACCGGATTTATCATAGGAGGCTAAGAAGGGGTCGGAAAACATCACATCTCCTGCAAAAGCCAGAAGGGCGCTGTCCGGTTCTTCCGGCTCGGAGACTTCTTCGGATGCTTCTCTGGTCGGTTCCACGGCAGGTATTTCCGGAGTTTCCGGTTCTTCCGGAAGGGAAATACCGGACTCTGGAGCTTCTTCCTGTACGGCTTTGGAAACTTCGGCAGCAGGTACTTCGGGTTCTGGTTCTTCTGTTGGATGCCGGAAGAACAAAAATGCAGCTGCCGCAAGCAGGATGCCTCCGATAATAAAGCCGATCAACATGCCTTTTAACAAGTTTTTCATAGACAGATCCTCCTAAGGCTGTTACAGGTCCGTGAGCGCAGGATTCGATGCATAATGCTCCACGACATAGTCATGGAAATTCTGCGCTGCAGGGGACAGCAGACGGTTTTTTAAAGTGGCAAGATAAAAGTTCCGTTCCCATAAGGGGCGGGAGATCTGGATGATATCAAGGTTCATACGGGGCAGCTCATCCATATAGGGAACGACTGCGATGCCGAAGTTCTGTGCCACCAGTCCTGCGATTACCTGGTCTTCCTGAATTTCATAGGCAATCTCAGGAGACTGACCGATCTTCTGGAACAGCTGATCCACTACGCTGCGTAATCCGGAATCCGGGGTGAAGCAGATGTGAGGATAGGCAAGGGAGGCGGACAGATCCACGGAATCAAGACCGGATAAAGGGTGCCCTTTTGGGACGATCAGAACCAGGTCCTGATGTGCTACAGGAAAAAAGTCGATGGAAGTCTCCTGATCCATGCGAGTGCAGAATACCATGTCATAGATCCCTTCGCGGAGTGCTGTCAGGAGCGGCTGGGAACTGTCGGTGTGAAATTCAAAACAGATATCCACGGAATTCTGTGTTTTCAGAAAATCGGCGGCGAGTCCGGGGATAAATTGAGTTCCGAGGGGACGGATGAATCCGAGACGGATACATCCCTCTCCGCGGGAAATATGTTCCATGGCACTGATTCCATTATCCAGAATGGCCAGTGATTTATTGACGTAGGTCAGAAATTGTTCTCCGGCACTGGTCAGGCTGCTGGAACGTCCTTTGCGTTCAAAAAGCTGTACACCCAGTTCCTGTTCCAGCTGGGAGATGGCATGACTGAGGCTTGGCTGTGCAATGCACAGTTTTTCGGCTGCTTTTCCGTAATGCTGCGTCCCGGCAAGAACCGAAAAATAACGAAGCTGATACAGATTCATGAAAATTCCTTTCCGAAAGCAGTGGAGTAACTGCTTTCTGCATGTTTACGTTTAAAATAGTATAGCATGGAAGAGAAGAATGGGGTATGATAGAATTAAAAAACAGACTGTAACCAGGAAGAGGGAGGATACAAGATATGATATTGATTCAGAATGGAAGAGTTCTCGACCCGGTAACCAATACGGATCAGGTGATGGATGTACTTCTGGACGAAAGCGGAATTGTGAAAACGGGAGAGCATCTGGAGGCAGAGGGAGCAGATGTGATTGATGCGTCAGGGCTCGTGGTGGCACCGGGACTTATGGATGCCCATGTACATTTCCGGGATCCGGGGCTGACTTACAAAGAGGACATTTTCACCGGAGCGGCGGCAGCGGCAAGAGGCGGATTTACGACAGTCGTGTGCATGGCAAATACGAAACCGACGGTTGATAATGTGGAGACACTGGATCTGGTACAGAAAAAAGGCGAGAAAGCCCTGATCCATGTGCTGCAGGCAGCGGCCATCTCCAAGGGCCTGAAGGGGGAAGAACTCACGGATATGGAAGCGCTGGCAGAGGCCGGAGCCGCCGGATTTACCGATGACGGTATTCCACTGATGGATGAAAAACTCATTGTGTCTGCCATGGAGAAAGCAAAAGAACTGGGGCTTCCGCTGGCATTCCATGAGGAAGATCCGGCACTCATGTCAGAGCCGGGCGTACACAAAGGAGCGGTAGCGGAAAAGATCGGATACGGCGGAGCAGCCAGAGCAGCAGAAGACGTGATGGTGGCAAGAGACTGTATGCTGGCACTTCACACGGGTGCATCAGTCTGCATCCAGCACATCAGCTCCGAAAATTCCGTTGAACTGGTACGGCTGGCGAAAAAACTGGGCGCGGATGTCCATGCAGAGGCAACGCCGCATCACTTTACGCTGACCGAGGAAGCGGTCCTGAAATACGGTACCATGGCAAGAATGAATCCACCCCTTCGCACAGAAGCAGATCGACAGGCAATTATTGAAGGAATCAAAGACGGCACGATCGATATGATTGTGACAGATCATGCACCTCACAGCGCGGAGGAAAAAGCACGTCCCATGGCACAGGCACCGAGTGGCATTACAGGACTGGAAACATCACTGGCCCTTGGTATTCATTCTTTGGTGGAACCGGGATATATTACGCTGATGGATCTGATGAGGCTTATGAGCAAGGCGCCGGCAGAATTTTATCGGATGGTGCCAGGAAGTATTACGGAAGGAGCTCCGGCGGATCTGGTGATCTTCGGTGAGCATGAGCAGTGGACGGTGGATCATTTCGATTCCAAAGCGGAGAACAGTCCGTTCAAGGGCTGGACTCTGCCGGGAAAAGTGCATTATACCATCTGTGCAGGCAAAATCGTATACAGGGGATAAATAAGAAAAAGGGATTGCCGAAAAGGCAGTCCCTTTTTGTCGAAAAGTATTTATGGATATTTTTCCTGATTTTTCAGAAAATGCATATAGAGATGCATGTTTTTCTGATTCTCCGGATTCAATTCATCATAGGATTTTATAAACTGGCGGTACTGATCCGGTATGGCATCACTGTAGCCATGGAGAAGTTCGTCCAGCGTAATATGGTAATAGCTGCAGAGCTTGACTGCTGTATCAAGATCAGGAAGCCGTCTGCCGGTCTCATAGCAGGAATATACCTGTCGGGAGATATGAAGTTCTTTGCTGAGTGCTGCCTGCGTAAGTCCGGCATGATGCCGGAGATCTTTCAGAACGGCACTGATCGTGCGGTCTTCCATTTCTTACCTCTTTTGTATATAAATACCTGAAACGTATTATAGCAATTTCCTGCGATAACTTGCTCGATTACAAGAAAACAAAGAATTTGCACAGAAAAATTGATTTCATGCAACGAAATGATGTAAAATATAAAAAAGGGGAAAAATAAAATGACAAAAAATAACAATACTGCAGATGAAAGACTGTGGATACTGAAAGAATGTGCAAAAATGAAATCTGTGAAAGTGGAGGCTCCGCCGGATGCAAAAAGCCCGGAGCAGATGCTCCGGGAGATCAAGCAGGAAATTGAAAGAAGAAAGAATCTATAATTTACTCAGATTGCTGTTGTGGTAGAGAGAAGAGCTTGTGACATCTTCTCCGAACCAGGATGGCGGGGTGAAAGACAGGGCTTCTTCTTCGGAAGAAAACTCCACCTCGGCGAGCAGAAGTCCGGATTTGGGTGAGGAAAAGAGATCCAGCTCGATGGTATAATCTCCATATGGGATCAGATAACGGCGTTTGGAGATCAGGCGGCCGTCGATTTTTTCGCGCAGATGAAGATAGGATTCCTTTGTCAGCGGGAGATTGTATTCCTCGCGGATCATCAGACCTTTTGACTTGTAGGTGAGATAGTATTCTTCGTCCTGGCGTCTGATGCGGACTACCGGTTCGGTGCTCAGATATCCCTGTTCGATCTCATGATAAGGGAAGGAAGAAAGATTTTCAGGAGCAGCAGGAACAAGATATTTTCGCTCAATTTCGTATGATTTCATAGTGCCTCCTAAAGGGTGTGGTTTGAAATACAGTGTAGCACGTTTCATGGGAAAATGGTACAATATCCTCAATGAGAAAACAAGGAGGATGGACTTATGAGAGCGTGTGTATTTCTTGCGGACGGATTTGAAGAAATCGAAGGTCTGACCGTTGTGGACATTTTGAGAAGAGCAGGTGTGGAGACACGGACTGTATCCATCACGGAGAGAAGATTGGTGACAGGAAGTCATCAGATCCCGGTTACGGCGGATAGCTGTATCAAAGAAACGGATTTTTCAGAGGCAGAACTTCTGGTACTGCCGGGCGGAATGCCGGGAACCAGATATCTGGGCGAATGTCGGCCGCTGACAGAGCTCCTGTTACAGTTTTTCAGGGAAGGCAGAAAAGTGGCTGCCATCTGTGCGGCACCGAGCGTGCTTGGCGGACTTGGAATTCTGGAAGGAAAGAAAGCTGCCTGCTATCCGGGATTTGAAGATAAATTAAAAGGTGCAGAAGTGGTTTTTGACCAGGTGGTCCGCGACGGCAATGTGACGACCAGCAGAGGCATGGGAACCGCCATTCCGTTTGCCCTTGATCTGGTAAGCCAGCTGGTATCGGAAGAAAAAGCACAGGAGCTGAAGACGGGAATTATTTACGGATAAAGTTTCCAGTATGGCTGCTTCCTGATCGGATCATACTAGGGTCATGGAGGTGATTAGCATGACAGATCAGAGCGGAAAGTCAGGAACCAACCGTATGGCAGTACCGGAAGCAAAATCGGCCATGAACCGTTTTAAGGAAGAAGTGGCAAACGAGCTTGGTGTCTCCTTAAAAGAAGGTTATAATGGCGATCTGACCAGCAGACAGGCCGGTTCCATTGGCGGTGAAATGGTCAAAAAGATGATCATGAAGCAGGAACAGCAGATGTCATCCGGCCAGTAACGGATAAAAAACGCAAAAAAGTGAGAAAATTATGGGACTGTCCGGACGTTTTGGCTGGACAGCCTCATTTTTTTGTGTTATACTTCTACAATGTCTATGAGTATGTAAATCAGGCAATACTGATCTATAAATAGAAGGAGGATACAGTTCTAACATGAGCGTACAGGTAGAAAAATTAGAGAAAAACATGGCAAAGCTGACCGTTGAGGTTCCGGCTGAGGACGTTGAAAAAGCAATTCAGGGTGCATATCAGAAAACCAAGAAGAGCATTAACATTCCGGGATTCCGTAAAGGAAAAGCACCAAGACAGCTGATCGAGAAAATGTATGGTAAAGAAGTATTCTACAGCGATGCAGTAGATGCTATGCTTCCGAAAGCATATTCTGATGCTGTTGAGGAGTGTGGTGAGGAGATCGTTTCCTATCCGAAGATTGATGTGGTACAGATCGAAAGCGGAAAACCGTTCATCTTTACTGCAGAGGTAGCTGTAAAACCGGCTGTTACCCTTGGTGAGTACAAAGGTATCCAGGTAGAGAAAGCACCGATCGAGGTAACTGATGAGGAGATCGAGGCTCAGGTAAATAAAGAGCGCGAGGCTAACTCCAGAACCGTAACCGTTGAGGACAGAGCAGTACAGAAAGGTGACATCGCTACCATCGATTTCGAAGGATTTGTTGACGGTGTTGCTTTCGACGGCGGTAAGGGTGAGAACTATGATCTTGAGATCGGTTCCAATACTTTCATCCCAGGATTTGAAGATCAGCTGGTAGGCGCTGAGATCGGCAAAGAGCTGGATGTAAACGTAACCTTCCCGGAGGAGTACGGTGCAAAAGAGCTGGCTGGAAAAGAAGCAGTATTCAAATGCAAAGTAAACGGAATCAAAGTAAAAGAGCTTCCGGAAGCAGACGATGAGTTCGCACAGGAAGTATCCGAGTTCGATACTCTGGATGAGTACAAAGCAGATATTAAAGCAAAACTTCTGAAAGACAAAGAGGATGAGGCTAAGAGAGCTAAAGAGGATGCGGTAATCGGCAAGATCGTTGAGAACGCAACCATGGACATTCCGGATGCAATGGTAGAGTATCAGACTCAGCAGATGCTGGATGATTTCGGACGCCGTATGCAGAGCCAGGGTCTGTCTCTGGAGCAGTACTTCCAGTTCACCGGCATGACCGAGGCTGATTACAAAGAGCAGATGAAACCGAGAGCACTGCAGAACATTCAGAGCAGACTGGTTCTTGAGGCAGTTGCAGAGGCTGAGAAGCTGGAAGCTACTGAGGAAGATCTTGAGAAAGAGTATGCTAAGATGGCTGAGCAGTACAAACTCGACGTAGATAAAGTAAAAGAGATCTTCGGTGAGTACCAGAAAGAAGAGCTGAAGAAGGATATCGTAATCCAGAAAGCAGCTGAGCTGGTTACTGAGGCAGCAGTAGAGGCTTAAGAAGAAGCCGCGAAATATAGAGATCAGAGGGGGCATGGCGGGTTAAGCTGTGCCCTTTTATGCTCTGAGGGGGCATTTTGAGAGGAGGAGTTTTATCATGGCATTAGTACCTTATGTCATTGAGCAGACCAGCCGAGGCGAGAGAAATTACGACATCTACTCCCGGCTTCTGAAAGAGAGAATTATTTTCCTGGGAGAGGAAGTTAATGAGACTACCGCAAGCCTGGTGGTAGCACAGCTTCTGTTCCTGGAATCTGAGGATCCGGGAAAGGATATTCATCTGTACATCAACAGCCCAGGTGGTTCCGTGACCGCAGGTTTTGCAATTTATGATACGATGAATTACATCAAATGCGATGTATCCACTATCTGCATCGGTATGGCAGCCAGCATGGGAGCATTTCTTCTGGCAGGCGGTGCCAAGGGAAAACGTTTCGCTCTTCCGAATGCAGAGATCATGATTCACCAGCCTCTTGGCGGAGCGCAGGGCCAGGCAACGGAGATTGAGATTGCTGCAAAGCATATCTTACGTACCAAGGAAAAACTGAACAGCATTCTGTCAGAGCGGACCGGTCAGCCGATGGATGTCATTGTGCGTGATACGGACCGTGATAATTATATGACTGCGGAAGAGGCGAAAGCTTACGGACTGATTGATCAGGTTATCGCAGGACACTAAGGGAGAATTCAATGGCTAGAAATGAAATCAGATGCTCTTTCTGCGGCAAGACGGAAAGTCAGGTTATGAAACTGCTGAAAGGACCCAATGGCGTCTATATCTGCGATGCCTGCGTGGAACTGTGCTCCGAAATCATCGAAGAAGAGATGAATGATGAGGAAGACGGAACGGATGCGGAAGAGATCAATCTTCTGAAACCGGAGGAAATCAAGGCATTTCTGGACGATTATGTGATCGGTCAGGAGAAAGCCAAGAAAGTTCTTTCCGTAGCAGTTTACAATCATTATAAGAGAATTCTTGCACAGCAGGATCTGGATGTGGAGCTTCAGAAGAGCAATATTCTTCTTCTCGGACCGACTGGCTCGGGTAAGACGCTTCTGGCACAGACACTGGCGAAGATTTTAAATGTACCGTTTGCTATCGCAGATGCGACGACGCTGACGGAAGCCGGTTATGTGGGAGAAGATGTGGAGAACATTCTTCTGAAGATTATTCAGGCAGCAGATTACGATATTGAGAGAGCCCAGAAGGGTATTATTTATATCGATGAGATCGATAAGATTACCAGAAAATCTGAGAACCCGTCTATTACCAGGGATGTGTCCGGAGAAGGTGTTCAGCAGGCACTGTTGAAGATTCTGGAAGGTACGGTGGCATCGGTTCCGCCACAGGGCGGCAGAAAACATCCGCATCAGGAACTGATTCAGATCGATACGACCAATATCCTGTTTATCTGCGGCGGTGCATTTGAGGGACTCGACAAGATTATTGAAACCCGTATGGATCAGAAATCCATCGGATTTAATGCAGATATCCGTGACAAGCGCCAGAATAATGTAGGAGAGCTGCTGAAGCATGCGCTTCCAGAAGATTTTATCAAATTTGGTATGATTCCGGAGTTCATGGGGCGTGTGCCGATCTCCGTATCACTGGAGCCGCTGGAGCGGGATGATATGGTACGAATTCTGCTGGAGCCGAAGAACTCTATCGTCAAACAGTATCAGAAGCTGTTTGAGCTGGACGGCGTAGACTTAAGCTTTGATGACGAAGCAGTGAAAGCGATTGCGGATAAGACCATTTCCAGAAAGACCGGTGCCAGAGGCCTTCGGTCTATTATGGAGGAGACGATGATGGATCTGATGTTTACGATCCCGTCGGATGATACAATTAAGAGCTGTACGGTTACCAGGGAAGCGGTAGAAGGCACCGGAGTCCCGGAGATAACCAGAAAATAAGAGGAAAGAAAGGGCCTTGATTCAAGGCCCTTTTTCTGACCGGAGAGGAGGAAGAAACATGGAGAGATCCGTATTGAAAATGCCGGCTGTGGCATTGCGGGGAATGACCGTTCTTCCGGGAATGATTACACATTTTGATGTCAGCCGTTCCAGATCTGCGAAAGCAGTGGAGCGCTCTGTGGCGCAGGATCAGAAATTGTTTGTAGTGACACAGAAAGATCCGGAGACAGAGAATCCGGACAAGGACGGACTGTTTTCTATCGGTACTATTGTTGAAGTAAAACAGATTATCAAGATGCCCCACAATATTCTTCGAATTCTGGTAGAAGGAGCAGGCAGGGCAGAGCTTTGTGGGCTGGAAGACGGAGAATATCTGGAGGCGGATGTCTGTGAAATCCCGGATATCGTGGAAGAAGGGCTGCCGGAAGAGGCTATGCTCAGAAATCTGCAGGATATTTTTGAAGGGTATACAGCTGCATCAGGAAAAATGAACAAGGATATGGCCCGCCAGATCGAAAACTGTCAGACTGTGCAGAACATGATGGAACAGATATCCATTCATGTCCCATTTCGCTGGGAAGAGCATCAGCAGTATCTGGAGACCGTGAATTTTGAAGAACGCTATGAACTGTTGTGTGTGCTTTTGAATAATGAGATTGAGATCGAAAAATTTCGACGAGGTATTCAGGAAAAGGTAAAGGCACGGGTTGACAAGCAGCAGAAGGATTATATCCTTCGAGAACAGCTGAAAGTGATCCGTGAGGAGCTGGGAGATGATGGCCCGAACACAGAGGCTGCAGCTTTTCGGGAAGAAGTGAAGAAACTGGAAGCTTCAGAGGAAGTTAAGGAACGAATCGAGAAAGAGATTCAGCGTTTTCTGAACAGCGGTGCCAATTCTGCGGAAGCAGGTGTGATCCGCGGATATATCGAGACACTGCTGGCGCTGCCGTGGGATAAGCGGAGCGAGGACCGGCTTGATCTTAGAAAAGCGGAAGAAATTCTGGAAGAAGAACACTATGGTCTGGAGAAGGTGAAAGAGCGGATTCTGGAGTTCCTGGCTGTCCGGAAGATGATGAATGCCAAAGAAAGTCCGATTCTCTGTCTGGTAGGACCTCCTGGAACCGGTAAGACTTCCATTGCCAGGTCTATTGCCCATGCATTGGAGAAAAAATATGTACGCATCTGTCTGGGAGGCGTTCACGATGAAGCGGAGATCCGCGGTCACAGACGTACATACATAGGTGCCATGCCGGGACGGATTGCCGACGGGCTCCGCCATGCGGGAGTAAAAAATCCACTGATGGTGCTGGATGAGATCGACAAGGTGAGCAGTGATCACAGGGGAGATACCTTCTCGGCGCTGCTGGAGGTTCTGGACAGTGAGCAGAATGAGAAGTTCCGGGATCATTATGTGGAACTTCCGGTTGACCTTTCCGAGGTGATGTTCCTCTGTACGGCCAATGATATTCAGACGATTCCCAGACCACTTCTGGATCGTATGGAAGTGATCGAGATCAGCGGCTATACGGAGAACGAGAAGCTTCATATTGCGAAAGAGCATCTTCTTCCGAAGCAGATGGAGCGTCATGGTCTGAAAGAAGGGCAGTTCCGGATCAGCAATAAAGCACTGGAAAAAGTGATTCATCAGTATACAAGAGAGTCCGGGGTCCGTGCACTGGAGAGAAGAATCGCGTCTTTGTGCAGAAAGGCAGACCGGGAGATTCTGGAGAAAAATAAAGCCAGTGTGCAGATTACGGAAAAGAATGTGGAAAAATATCTGGGTAAGACCATCTATGAATTCCAGCAGAAACTGGATCAGGACGAAGTGGGAATTGTCCGTGGACTGGCATGGACCAGCGCCGGCGGGGATACACTGGAGATCGAAGTTAATCTGATGCCGGGAAAAGGAAACTTTGAACTGACGGGACAACTTGGCGATGTCATGCAGGAATCTGCCAAAACAGGTATCAGCTATATCCGTTCCGTGAGTGAAAAATATGAACTGGAAAGAGACTATTTCCAGGAACATGATATTCACATTCATATTCCGGAAGGTGCAGTGCCGAAGGATGGCCCGTCCGCAGGTATTACCATGGCAACTGCCATGCTTTCTGCGATTCTGGAAAAACCGGTACGTGCGGATGTGGCCATGACCGGAGAAATTACGTTGAGGGGCCGTGTCCTTCCGATCGGAGGATTGAAGGAAAAACTGCTGGCAGCAAAGAGTGCTGGTATGAAAACGGTCATTGTGCCGGAGAAGAACCGAAGAGATGTAGAAGAACTTTCAAAAGAAATTACAGGAGGCCTGGAGCTTGTCTATGCCGGAAGCATGGAAACGGTTCTGTCCCATGCCTTCGCATAGAGGAGAGGTGAAAAGCTATGATGATTATCAAACAGGCGGAGCTGGAGACGGTCTGCGGAATTACAAGCAAGCTGCCGGAAAATGCATTTCCTGAGGTGGCATTTGCCGGAAAATCCAATGTGGGAAAATCTTCGCTGATTAACGGGCTTCTGAACCGGAAATCACTGGCGAGAACTTCTTCACAGCCAGGTAAAACGCAGACTATTAATTTTTACAAAGTAAATGGCGATCTGTATCTGGTAGACCTTCCGGGTTACGGATATGCGAAAGTCAGCAATGAGATCAAAGCAAAGTGGGGGCGGATGATTGAAAATTATCTGCATGGCTCAAAACAGCTGAAAGCCGTTTTCCTGCTGATAGATATCCGTCATGAGCCGTCGGCTAATGACAAAGATATGTATCAGTGGATTGTGGCACAGGGCTATGAGCCTGTGATTATTGCCACCAAGCTGGACAAAATTAAGAGAAGCCAGGTGCAGAAACAGATAAAAATCCTGAAAGAGGGACTGAAGCTTTTGCCGGGCACCCAGCTGATTCCGTTTTCTGCGGAGACGAAGCAGGGACGGGATGAGATATGGGATGTGATCTGTTCATTTGTGGAGGAACCATCCGATGAAAGAGGAACCGTGTAAACATGTTGAGGGAGTAGATACGGGAAAACGGATTCGGAAGAATCTGTTAAATATCGGAGTGTTTATTACTGAAATACTGATCCTTGTCCTGTTGGGACCATGGACGGTGCGTTTTTTCCTTCCGCTGCTGGTTGGCTGGCTGATCGCGCAGATTGCCAATCCGCTGGTGCGGTTTCTGGAGCAGCATCTTCATATTGTCAGAAAGCACAGTTCCATGGGAATTATTGCCGGTGCGATCCTGTTGATTGTGTGGATTTGTTATTTGATAGTGACATGGACGGCAGGGCGGGTAGTTTTTCTGCTGGAACATCTGCCGGAATATTATAGGTCGCTGTCAGCTGAGATGACAGTGATCTCTGATAATCTGGAGAGTCTGGCAGGACATCTGTCGCCGGAGGCAGGGCAGAAAATCGGAGAATTGACCGGAAGTCTAAGCACTCAGATCGGGACGATTGTGGGCAGTCTGGGAGGCGTGACGATGGGAGTGGCCGGAAATGCGGCAGGTAAGATCCCTTCATTATTGATCTCCTTCCTGTTCGTGTTGTTATTTGCGTATTTCTTCACCGCCCAGAGCGAGCGGGTGCAGGATTTTATCAAAGTAATCGTTCCGGAGGAGACGCGACGGCAGCTGCAACTGATCGGAAAGAAGATGAAATTTGCTGTTGGAGGTTATTTCAGGGCACAGTTCAAAATCATGTTTATTGTGTTTGTGATTCTGACGGCAGGTCTCCTGGTTTTAAGAGTTCCGTATGCGGTTCTGGCAGCTGCCGGGATTGCAGTGCTGGATTTTCTGCCGATGCTTGGAACGGGAACCATCCTGATTCCCTGGGCAGTTTTATGGGCGTTAAGTGGAAAATTGTCATCTGCTGCAGGTCTTGTGATTCTGTATGCGGTGACGCAGGTGACCAGACAGCTGATTCAGCCGAAGATGGTAGGAGACAGTATTGGAATGGATGCCATGACCACATTGATCTTCTTGTTCATCGGATACCGGATGGCAGGACTGATTGGAATGATTGTCGCAATTCCATCAGGGTTGATCCTGATTCAGTTGTATGAAGCAGGTGCATTTGCAGGTGTGATTGCCAGTGTCAGGGAACTGGCGGACGATATGCACAGATTACGCACAGGAAAATAAAAAAGAAGCTGGCAGATGATGCCGGCTTCTTTTCGATCACGGGTTTGTTACAGTAATTCTTTCATGACATAGGCATAGAGCGTCTGACTTTTCTTCTGCCAGTTGTGGCAGATGGAATCGGCTTCTTCTTTAGAAGGAACGGAAAGCGTCAGATCGATCAGTGTGGAATTGTGTTCCCGTACCTGACAACGTACCAGATAACCGCCGTCGTTGGATGGAAAATAATCGGCGATATTGGAAAGCGCATTGCGGATCTCGATCTGGTGCTCCTGCAGGAAAGAGGTGATCTCACCGCAGATGGTATCGGATACTTTGTCACCGAAATATTTCAGGGTATGTCTGCCGGAATCTGTGATCCGATAGAGGGAGCTGTTTCTGGTGGATGCAACAGTGACAAGGCCTGTCTCTGACATTTCTGAGAGTACCTGCTGAAGTGTGAAATAATTGGTATACTCTTTTTCCAGAATAAAATCTGTAATCTGGGCTCCGGTCAGCGGCGCATCCGCTTCATCCAGCATTTTAAGAACAATCAGTTTATAAAGTGTCAGTGTATCTGCCATCGTTACTGCTCCTTCCCTTCCGAATCATAATATTTTCCCTGCCAGGTATCCCGCAGGCGGAATTCCCTGTGAATGGAATTTAAGACATGACGTTTGGCTGAACTCCACAACGGGGCAATCAGAAGATCTTTTGGACCGTCTCCGGTCAGCCGGTGAATAACCATATCCGGACGGATGATTTCCACACAGTCGACGATGAAAGAGACATACTCTTCCAGCGTAAAGACCGGAAATGGATCGTGCTCATAAATATCTGCCAGATCGGTTCCCTTCAGAATATGCAGAAGCTGAAGTTTTATGCCCTGAATATCCTGCGTGTTGAGATAGCGGATGGTCTCCAGCATCCGTTCATGGTCTTCTCCGGGAAGTCCCAGAATTACATGGGTGATCACTTCGATGCCGTGAAGACGGAGCTTTTTTACAGCATCTTCAAAGACCGGAAGAGGATAACCTCTCCGGATAAATTGTGCAGTGTCTTCATGCATGGTCTGCAGTCCCAGTTCAACCCAGACAGGTTTGATCTGGTTCAGTTCCGACAGTAAGCTTACAATCTCATCTTGCAGGCAGTCCGGACGGGTCGCAATGGCAAGCACCTCTATCTCAGGATGCTGGATGGCTTCTGTAAAAATAGAACGCAGATAATCCACAGGCCCATAGGTATTAGTAAAGGCTTGAAAATATGCAATATACTTATGTACGGGGCGTTTATTTGCGAGAAGCTTCTGACCGGCCCGAATCTGCTTTGAAATGGAGAGAGAAGCCGGAGCGGCAAAATCTCCAGAGCCTCCTTCGCTGCAAAATATGCAGCCACCGGTTGCAATGTGGCCGTCCCGGTTCGGACAGGTCATGCCACCATTTAATGCAAGACGGTATACTTTTTCATGAAACCGTTTTTTCAATTCAAAGTCCAGTGAGTGGTAAGGTTTATCATTCCATAAATTCATGTCTTCAATCTACCATAGTAAAAAATAAAAATCAATGATTTATCAAAAGTTTCGCTTTCCATTTCTCATTAAAGATAGTATACTTAAATCAATGCAAATAATCTGGACTCAGTTTGAGACAATGTAATTCATTAAGACGGCCCTGTCAAATCAGATGAGGGCGTTCCCGAAAAGATGACCATACAGAATACAGGAGGAATTTATGGCAGTAAATATGAGAGAAAAGTATGAATCACTTTCTCTGGCTGTATTGCGCGATATCGCGAAAAATCGTGGAATCAAGAGTACATCCACCATGCGGAAAGAAGCGGTAATTGATGCAATGCTGGCAGAAGACGAAAAGGCAGCTGCTGCAGAACGCATGAAAACCCAGGCGACGGAGACAGGAAAAACAGTGACTGATATGGAACAGTTGGACAGCGGACAGACGGTAAGCGGAATCCTGGAGGTGATGTCTGACGGTTTCGGATTTATCAGAAGTGACCATTATCTTCCGGGCGATCATGATGTGTATGTTTCTCCGGCGCAGATCCGCAGATTTAACCTGAAGACTGGTGATATCGTGACCGGCAATACAAAAGTAAAGACAGAGCGAGAGAAGTTCAGTGCGCTTCTATATCTGAAAGAGGTCAACGGGCTGGCTCCGGATGCGAATGCAAAGAGACCGAACTTTGAGGATCTGACTCCGATTTTCCCGAATGAGAGAATCCGTCTGGAGCGCGATGGCGGCAGTATGGCAGTCCGTATTGTGGATGAGATTGCACCGATTGGAAAAGGACAGAGAGGTATGATCGTTTCCCCGCCGAAAGCAGGTAAGACGACTCTTTTAAAAGATGTGGCAAAATCCATTACGCAGAATAATCCGGAGATGTATCTGATCATTCTGCTGATCGACGAGCGTCCTGAGGAGGTTACGGATGTAAAAGAGGCAATCTCAGGCAAAAATGTGGAGGTCGTATATTCCACATTCGATGAGCTGGCTGAGCGCCATAAGAGAATTTCCGAGATGGTCATCGAACGTGCAAAACGTCTGGTAGAGTCTGGACGGGACGTTGCGATTCTTCTGGACAGTATCACCAGACTGGCCCGGGCATACAACCTTACGGTTCCGCCCAGTGGACGTACTCTTTCCGGTGGTCTTGATCCGGCAGCCCTTCATATGCCGAAACGTTTCTTTGGCGCGGCCAGAAATATGAGAGAAGGCGGCAGCCTTACGATCCTGGCAACCGCGCTGGTAGATACTGGAAGCAAGATGGATGATGTTGTATATGAGGAGTTCAAGAGTACCGGTAACATGGAACTGGTTCTGGATAGAAAGCTGTCTGAGAAGCGTGTGTTCCCGGCAATTGATATTCCAAAATCAGGTACCAGAAGAGAGGATCTGCTTCTGAACAAAGAAGAGCAGCTGGCAATGGATAACATCCGAAAAGGTCTGAATGGCATGAAAGCCGATGATGCGGTTGAGACGGTTCTGAACCTGTTTGCCAGAACAAAGAATAATGAAGAATTTGTACAGGATGTAAAGAAAACCAGATTTTTCTAAAATTATGAGTACAAAGAAACCGGCGATCTGCAGAACGCCGGTTTCTTTTTCTTCCATCAATTATTTAAACAGTTTTTCAAAACGTTCCATGGCTTCTACGGTCTTCTCGTAGTTTCCGAAGGAAGTCAGACGGAAATAATTCTTTCCGTTTTCACCGAATCCTGCACCCGGAGTTCCAACTACCTGGATATTCTGAAGCAGGTAATCGAAGCATTCCCAGGACTCCATGCCGTTCGGGCACTCAAACCAGATGTACGGAGAGTTGATGCCGCCGAAGAAGCGGATGCCAAGTTTGGTCATGGTGTCTGCGATGACTTTTGCATTTCTCTTATAGTAGTTGATATTTTCCTGGCATTCTTTGATGCCCTCCTCAGAGAATACCACTTCGGCACCTTTCTGTACAATGTAGGAGGTACCGTTGAATTTGGTGCACTGACGGCGGTTCCACATGGCATTCAGAGACATTTCCTCGCCGTTGGAAGCAGTAAATACCAGCTCTTTCGGAACAACGGTGTAACCGCAGCGGGTTCCGGTAAATCCGGCTGTCTTGGAGAGAGAGCAGAACTCGATCGCACATTTCTTTGCACCTTCGACAGCAAAGATGCTTCGCGGAAGTTCCGGATCGGTGATAAATGCTTCATATGCGGAGTCGAAAAGAATCACTGCTTCATTGGCCAGTGCGTAATCGACCCATTCCTTCAACTGCTCTTTGTTGTAGCATGCACCGGTAGGATTGTTGGGAGAACAGAGGTAGATGACGTCTGCGTGCTGGCTTTTATCCGGCATGGGAAGAAATCCGTTTTCTGCATTTCCTGCCATATAGGTAACCTGGTTTCCGGCCATAATATTGGTATCCACATAGACCGGATAGACCGGATCAGGAACCAGAACGACGTTGTCATGTCCGAACAGATCAGTGATATTACCGGTATCGCTCTTTGCACCGTCGGATACAAAGATATCACCTGGGTCTACTTCCACACCGTTTCTCTTATAATAATCTGCAATGGCATTTCTGGTAGCCTCATATCCCTGCTCAGGGCCATAACCTTTGAATGTCTCGGAGGTCGCCATGGCATCGACTCCTTCATGGAGTGCGTCAATGACAACTTTGCCCAGCGGAAGGGTGACATCGCCGATTCCGAGACGGATGATCTGTGCGCCTTTCTCGGGATTTGCTTCTTTATAGGCAGCAGTTCTGTGT
This sequence comes from Clostridiaceae bacterium Marseille-Q4143, assembly GCA_018228645.1. Classification (GTDB taxonomy): domain Bacteria; phylum Bacillota; class Clostridia; order Lachnospirales; family Lachnospiraceae; genus Hominiventricola; species Hominiventricola filiformis. The sequence goes on along the minus strand of CP073693.1, from coordinate 388,622 downwards.
GCAATCTCGGAGAACAGATAGCTGGCCTTCAGATTGAGATAATTTTCATTTAATTTTGGCATAGATTCCAGATCCTTTCTGTATATAATCAAAAACTGCATATATTGTAGCAAAGAGCTAGGAAATCGTCAATAAATGTGGTATCATACCGAAAAAATTTCGGCGTGCAGAAAAGAAGGAAAGCATGGCGGAGAGTTGCTTTTTCGTTGACATAAAGAAGAGAGTCCCGTATACTGATAACAAAGAATGTTTATACAAAGGAGGAAAAGGATATGAATTATGTAGGAACATTACTGGGACTGGGAATCGGTCTGATGTTTGTGGGAATTCTGGTAGGAATCGTGTATTATGTGGCATTTTCCTGGTCACATATGAAAGCACTGAAAGCGCTTGGTTATGACAAGGCGTGGCTGGCATGGATTCCCTTTGGCGTATTGTTTGCCTGCTCAGATGCAGTGACCGGAGATGCGGATCAGGTACGGATGTTCAACAGTTTTGAAGTTCCGGCAGCCGTATTCAAGTTCTGGTGGATTGCGCAGCTGGCACTGTGGGTTTTGTCACTGTCCGGACCGCTTGCTACTCTGATCAACCTGGCGCTGAACATTACATTCTACGGATGCACTTATACGAAGATGTATGCACTCCTGGAGCGGAAAGCTGAGGAGGAGACCCAGGTAATCGGCTGTGTATCCGGTGTGATTCCGCTGGTGGCAATCGTAAAATTTCTGACAATGTAACAGTAAGGAAACAGTATGAGTCTGAAAAATTTGTATCCCGGCCGGATGGTATCGTCTGTATATGAGATGGACTGGGAAAAGCTTGCCCTGACATATCGGGGAGTGATTTTTGATATTGATAATACGCTGGTTCCCCATGGGGCGCCTGCGGATGACCGGGCAAAAGAGCTGTTTTCAAGGCTTCACGGACTGGGAATGAAGACAGCTCTTGTATCCAACAACGGGGAGGAACGCGTCCGCCCCTTTGCGGAGAAAGTAGAGAGTATATATCTTTATAAGGCCGGAAAGCCGAAGAAAGACGGCTATGAGAAAGCCATGCAGCAGATGGGGACAGATACGGAAAATACGCTGTTCGTTGGCGACCAGATTTTTACGGATATTTTTGGGGGAAACCGTGCCGGACTGGATACGGTACTCACGGAGCCGATTGACAAATCCACCGACGAACCCCAGATCGTGGTGAAACGATGGTTTGAAAAACCGTTCCGGAAGGTGCGGCGGGATTTCTGAAGAAACGTAAGAACTTTGTAACAGATATTCAATATTTCATTGCTATAATAAATCATCTGAAGACATATACTAGATAGCAGGGAAGTGATGATAATGTTGAAAAAATGGATGCGATATATGCTGCTGGCAGCGTGCTGCCTGACACTTACTGGGTGCGCCCGGAAAGAGACCGGATCCGAATTGCTGACAGAGACGAAGGATGCGGTGGTTCCGGTAGACGGTAAAGTCGATCCGGTTGTGGAGGAAACGCCGGAAGGAACCGCATTTCACCTTTACTACGGAGATGAGAATGCAGAGAATATCGTGCAGAAGACTGTCTATGTGGACAAGGTGACGGAAGATTCTGTAATGGAGCAGCTGGCGCAGGCACTGAAACTGGATTCGAATATCCAGCTGAAAAAGATTTCCTTTGGAATGCACGGAGGAGACAAAGTCGTGATGCTGGATTTTAATCAGGCATTTGCGGATTATATGAAGAAGCTGAGCCAGTCCGGCGAGACAGTTGTCATGGGAAGCATTACCAATACGTTTCTGGACTGTTATCAGAGTGAGCTTCTGCTGGTGACAGTGGAGGGAAAGGTACTGGATACCGGCCGGGAAGCCTATGAGGAATATTTGGAATGGTATCCGTATGTGGAGTCTTCCTATAAGGTTGTGGATGCAAAGCTGGAAAGAGACGGTGTCTCCATCACCTATCCCCAGATCGAGGGTCTGGGTGATGCCAGAATGCAGGAAAAATGGAATGATATTATTCATTCCACTGAAGAGCGGGCCATGGATGGATGGCTGTCTGGAGGGGAAAGTCAGGATGATTCCTATGAAGTGTCCTATGTGGTGAAAACTATGACGCCGGATACGCTGTCTATCCTTATGAATGGAAATATCTGTGAACAGGGAGCTGCTCATCCCTACAGCTTTAAATACACCTACAACATTGATCTGAATACCGGAGAAAGTATCCGGCTTGCTGATCATGTGGATGTGGACCGTCTGGCGGAGAATTTGTTTGCGGGAACCGGTTATTATGTGGAAGAATCAGCAGCAGATTATTTCAGGGAACGCCTGGAAGCTATCTATGGAACACCGGACAGTCTGGCAAGATCACTGGCGGGTTATGACTATGCGGAGGATGGAAGCGCACCTTACGGATATTCCTATCTGGAAAATGGAAAAGTGTGGATTTGTATGGAAGTTCCGCATGCACTGGGTGACTATATGGAGATCGAACTGGATACGCAGCAGTAGAAAAAAACATGAAATTTTCACAGAGATATGCTATAATAGCTGTTAAGTATTGATAAAGGAGTACGGTTGATATATGAGTCAGGAAAAAGTAGATCGTTATAAAGAACAGAAAAGAAACAGAAAAGCAATTCAGGCGAAGAAAAAGAAAGAGGCATTTCTCACAAAGCTCTGTGCAGGACTGATTGCCATTGCATTGGTTGCGTGGCTTGGATATTCTGTCATGTATAAATATGATCAGAAGCAGAACAGCGGTGATGTGACCGCAGATATCACAGCATTGAACGATTATGTATCCGGCCTGAGTACAGACGGAGACGCAGCAGAATAAAACTTCATAGCAAGTAAAAACCCCGGCTGTAAAGCCGGGGGATTTTTTTATCTGTTTTCAGTTATTTCTGATTCTCTTTTGCTTCCATAAGTTTCATCGCACGAACTTTCAGCGGCAGTCCGAACAGGGTGATGAATCCGCTTGCGTCGTGGTGGTCATACATATCACCGGTAGTGAAGGATGCCAGAGACTCGTTGTAGAGGCTGTAAGGAGATGTGGTTCCGGCTTTGATGATGTTGCCTTTGTAAAGTTTGAATTTTACTTCACCGGTTACATACTCCTGAGTGCTTGCTACGAATGCGCGGATAGCATCACACAGAGGAGTGAACCATTTTCCTTCGTATACAACCTGGGACAGCTTGTTGCCCATGTCTTTTTTTGCTTCCATGGTAGCACGGTCAAGTACCAGCTCTTCCAGCTGCTTGTGAGCTTCCATCAGGATAGTTCCGCCAGGAGTCTCATAAACACCGCGGGATTTCATACCAACAACACGGTTCTCTACGATATCTACGATACCGATACCATGTTTTCCTCCCAGTTTGTTCAGCTCTCTGATGATGTCAGCAACCTTCATCTTCTTGCCGTTTACGGAAGTCGGAACACCTTTTTCAAAGGTCATGGTTACATATTCATCCTGATCCGGTGCTTTCTCCGGAGTTACGCCAAGAACCAGCATGTGATCATAGTTCGGCTCATTTGCCGGATCTTCCAGTTCCAGTCCTTCGTGGCTGATGTGCCACAGGTTGCGGTCACGGCTGTAGCTGTGGCTGTGATCGAAGGGCAGGTCAATGCCGTGTTTTTTACAGTATTCGATCTCGTCATCACGGGACTGCATGGTCCAGACGTCGGTCATTCTCCACGGAGCAATGATCTTCAGGTCCGGAGCCAGAGCTTTGATTGCCAGTTCAAAACGGATCTGGTCATTTCCTTTACCGGTAGCACCATGGCAGATAGCGGAAGCGCCTTCTTTTCTTGCGATCTCTACCAGTTTCTTTGCGATAACCGGACGAGCCATGGAAGTTCCGAGAAGATATTTGTTCTCGTATACAGCACCTGCCTGTACGCACGGCATGATGTAGTCTTCAGCAAACTCATCAACGATGTCTTCAATATATAATTTAGCAGCGCCGGATGCTTTCGCTCTCTCCTCCAGGCCATCCAGCTCGTTTCCCTGACCGCAGTCTACACAGCAGCAGATAACGTCATAACCAAAATTCTCTTTCAGCCACGGAATAATAGCGGTAGTATCCAGACCACCGGAATATGCAAGAACAACTTTTTCTTTCATATTATAAGTCCTCCTCAATATGGGTTTATGTTTTGTCGGAAAATCGTCGGCTTCCGACTTTTTTCTCACTGCAATTAAATATACAACATCCTATTGAAAACTGCAAGCGGAATTTTATACATAAAAACAGAAATTATGCGCATAAACTTGACATATATGCATATAAAGTTTGAAATATGCATATAAAATGAATAAAAATGCAGAAAAAGTCAGAAAAGGACTTGCAAAGCAGATAAAACGGGGTTACAATACATCTATTGTAAATTCGCAACACATTTATTTTATATGAACAACGGGGAGAATGAGAATATGGTCAGAGTAGGAATCATCGGAGCAACCGGATATGCAGGCGGCGAACTGGTACGCCTTTTACTTGGTCATAAGGATGTAGAGATCAAATGGTACGGATCCAGAAGCTATGTGGATCAGGCCTACGCATCCGTATATCAGAATATGTTCCAGCTGGTAGATGCAAAATGTCTGGACGATAATATGGAAGCAATGGCAGAGCAGGTGGATGTGATCTTCACAGCAACACCCCAGGGGCTGTGTGCATCACTGGTAAATGAAGAGATTTTAAAGAAAGTAAAGATCATCGATTTAAGTGCGGACTTCCGTATTAAAGATGTATCTGTCTATGAAAAATGGTATGGGATTGAGCACAAAGCTCCCCAGTATATTGAAGAGGCAGTCTACGGACTGTGTGAGGTGAACCGGGAAAAAGTGAAGAAAGCAAGACTGGTAGCCAATCCGGGATGCTATCCGACTTGTAGTTTTCTCTCTGTTTATCCCTGTGTGAAAGAGGGACTCATTGATCCGAACACCATTATCATTGATGCGAAATCCGGAACTTCCGGAGCAGGAAGAGGTGCCAAGGTGGACAATCTGTTCTGTGAGGTCAATGAAAATATCAAGGCCTACGGCGTGGCAGGACACCGCCACACACCGGAGATCGAGGAGCAGTTAGGGTATGCGGCAGGTGAGCCGGTGCTCATCAACTTTACACCGCATCTGGTACCCATGCAGAGAGGTATTCTGGTAACCGCCTATGCATCTCTGAAAAAAGACGTTACCTATGAAGAGGTAAAGGCAGTTTATGATAAATACTACAACGACGAGTTCTTCGTCCGTGTATTAAATAAGGATGTCTGCCCGCAGACCCGCTGGGTGGAAGGCAGCAACTTTGTAGATGTGAACTTCAAGATTGATCCGAGAACCAAGCGTATCATTATGATGGGCGCTATGGACAATCTGGTAAAAGGTGCAGCTGGACAGGCAGTACAGAATATGAATCTTATGTTTGGATTTGAGGAAGCGGAAGGCCTTCGCATGGCTCCGGTTTTCCCGTAAATATAGAAAAGGCAGGAAAATACAATGGAAATCCGGGTAATGAAAGCGGAAGATTATGATAAATTATATGAACTGTGGATGACGATCAAGGGCTTCGGTATCCGAAGCATCGACGATTCCAGAGAAGGAGTTGCCCGCTTTCTAAAGAGAAATCCTACCACCAGCGTGACTGCCTGGGACGGGGATACCCTGATTGGCGCCATTCTTTGCGGACATGACGGAAGACGGGGCTGTCTTTATCATGTATGCGTGAGAAAAGGCTATCGCCGCCATGGCGTGGGAAAGGCCATGGTAGTTGCCTGCATGGAAGCACTCCGGAAGGAAGAGATCAATAAAGTCACCCTGATCGCATTTACGAAAAACGATATTGGAAATGCATTCTGGAATAAGATCGGCTGGACGGAGCGCGAAGACCTGAATTATTATGACTTTACATTAAATGAAGCAAACATTACCGCATTTATCGAGGAGGATTAAAGGAACCATGGAGATTATTACAGGCGGAGTTACCGCAGCAAAAGGATTTGAAGCGGCATCTGTGGAGGCACAGATTAAATACAAAAATCGGAAAGATATGGCGCTGGTTTACAGCGAAGTTCCCTGTGTGGCAGCTGGAACCTTCACGACCAATGTGGTAAAGGCAGCCCCGGTAAAATGGGATCAGGAGGTCGTATACCATTCACCGGCAGCACAGGCGGTCATCATTAATTCTGGTATCGCCAATGCCTGCACCGGAGCAGAAGGTTATGGTTATTGTAAAGAGACCGCAGAGGCAGCAGCCAAAGCACTGGACGTACCGGAGGATTCCGTATTGGTAGCATCTACCGGAGTCATCGGCATGCAGCTTCCCATGGACCGTATTGCAGCAGGGGTGGAGAAATTGGCAGCTGCAAAGGACGGCAGCGAAAAGGAAGGTCTGGAGGCAGCCAAAGCCATCATGACCACTGATACGAAGCCGAAATATGTGGGCGCACAGATTGAAATTGGCGGTAAGACAGTCACTATCGGCGGCATGTGTAAAGGTTCCGGCATGATCCATCCGAATATGTGTACCATGCTTGGATTTATCACTACCGATGCAGCTATCACCAAAGAACTGCTGCAGAAAGCCCTTTCTGATGATATCAAAGATACCTTCAATATGATTTCCGTGGATGGAGACACTTCCACCAATGATACGGTGCTTTTGCTGGCCAATGGTATGGCAGAAAACCCGGTCATCGATGACGAGAACAGTCCGGAATATGCAGAGTTTAAGAAAGCCCTCAACTATGTAAATACAGAACTCTCCAAGAAGATTGCCGGAGACGGCGAGGGCGCAACCTGTCTCTTTGAAGTAAAAGTGGTCGGTGCAGAGAGCAAGGAACAGGCTGTGACCTTAAGCAAATCCGTTGTCATGTCTACCCTGACCAAAGCAGCCATCTATGGACATGATGCGAACTGGGGGAGAATTCTCTGTGCTATGGGATATTCCGGTGCCCAGTTTGACCCGGAGAAAGTAGATCTCTATTTTGAGAGCAAAGCCGGCAAGCTGAAGATCATTGAGAATGGCGTATCTACCGGATACAGCGAGGAAGTGGCAACAAAGATTCTTTCAGAGGATCATGTAACAGCCATTGCTGATGTGAAGATGGGTGACTGCACAGCCACTGCATGGGGCTGTGACCTGACCCATGAGTATGTGAACATCAATGCAGACTACAGAAGCTAGAGCCTGACAGAACGGATACGTGAAAAGAGGAGTAGAGAACATGAGAAAAGATGATGAGAAATATCTGGAGAAAGCGGCCGTCCTGGTGGAAGCTCTTCCCTATATTCAGAAATTTAACCGGAAAGTAATTGTTGTCAAATACGGCGGAAGCGCCATGGTGGATGAGAACCTGAAGAAGAGTGTGATCAGTGACGTTACCCTTCTGAAACTGGTTGGATTCAAGCCAATCATCGTACATGGCGGCGGCAAGGAGATCAGTAAATGGGTCGGAAAAGTCGGAAAAGAGCCGGAATTCATCAACGGACTTCGTGTGACTGACGAGGAGACTATGGAGATTGCCGAGATGGTACTTGGCCGTGTGAATAAGAGTCTGGTCAGTATGGTAGAATCTTTAGGTGTGAAGGCCATCGGTATCAGCGGAAAAGACGGCGGACTCTTGAAAGTAAAGAAGAAATATTCTGACGGTAAGGATATTGGTTATGTGGGTGAAATCAGCGAGGTAGACCCGCAGATTTTGTTTGATATGATGGAGAAGGATTTTCTTCCGATTATCTGTCCGGTTGGTCTGGATGATGAGTTCAACACTTACAATATCAATGCGGATGACGCAGCCTGCGCGGTAGCCCGTGCGGTAGGAGCAAATAAACTGGCATTCCTGACGGATATTGAAGGACTGTACAGAGATTTCAATGACAAGAGTTCCCTGATTTCCGAGATCAAGGTAAGTGAAGCAAAAGAACTGATTGCAGGCGGCACCATCGGCGGCGGTATGCTTCCGAAACTGTCCAACTGTATTGATGCCATCGAGGCAGGTGTATCCAGAGTCCACATTATCGACGGAAGAATCCCTCACAGTATTCTGATGGAGATCTTCTCTGACCGTGGTGTGGGAACTGCTATTTTGGGAGATACGGAGGAAAAATTCTATCATGAGTAATCCATATATTGAAGAAGCAGAAGAGGCCATTCTTCATACTTATAACCGGTATCAGATCGTACTGGATCGTGGAGAGGGTGTACATCTTTATGATGTAAATGGAAAAGAGTATCTGGACTTTGCAGCAGGTATCGCAGTTCAGTCTCTGGGATATAACAATAAGGAATATACCCAGGCGCTGAAAGACCAGATCGATAAATTGACCCATATTTCCAATCTCTACTATTCTGTTCCTATGGCAGAAGCGGCAGAGAAGGTAAAAAAAGCCAGCAGACTGGAAAAAGTATTTTTCACCAACAGCGGCACCGAAGCCATTGAGGGTGCGCTCAAAGTGGCAAGAAAATATTCCTATGCAAAATACGGTGAGGACCGCTATGAGATCGTTGCCATGAATCATTCCTTCCACGGAAGAAGCCTTGGCGCTCTGTCCGTAACCGGAAATGAGAAATACAGAAAACCCTTTGAACCGCTGATCGGCGGCGTGCGTTTTGCAGATTACAATGATCTGGAGAGCGTGAAAAGCCAGGTCAATGAGAAGACCTGTGCGATCATTCTGGAGACGGTTCAGGGTGAGGGCGGCATTTATCCGGCAACGGAGGAGTTCTTAAAAGGCGTGAAAGCACTCTGCGAGGAGGAAGACCTGATCCTGATTCTTGATGAGATTCAGTGTGGTATGGGAAGAACCGGATACATGTTCGCATGGCAGGAGTACGGTGTGGAGCCGGATGTCATGACCTGTGCAAAGGCACTGGGATGCGGTGTTCCGGTCGGCGCATTTGTCCTTAGCAAAAAAGTGGCAGACGCTTCCCTTGCACCGGGAGACCATGGAACCACTTACGGCGGAAATCCCTTTGTCTGCGCGGCAGTCAGCAAAGTATTTGACCTTTATGAGAAGGAACAGATTGTGGACCATGTGAAGAAGGTCGGTGGATATCTGGAGCAGAAATTAAATGCACTGGTGGAAAAGTATGATTTTCTGAAAGAACGCCGCGGAAAAGGCCTGATCCAGGGACTGGAAGTAGAAGGAAGACCCATCGGTGAGATCGTAAATCGTGGACTGGAGGAAGGACTCATCATTATTACTGCAGGCAGCAACGTGCTGCGTTTTGTTCCGCCTCTGGTTGTCACGGAAGCAGATGTGGATGAAATGATTGTCAAATTGGAGAAATGTTTTTAGAAAGGGGACGGTATGTCAAAAAGAATTCCCGGAATTCTGGCTGTGATTCTTGTGATCTTTCTCTTGATGGAGATGACATTCCAGACCAGACAACAGGAAAATAAAGAAGCGGTGGAACCGGAAAATGTGAGCCCGCTGTTGGTATGGTACACGGATCCGGATATACAGACTTATATGGAAGAAACGGCAGCGGAGGCCTCAAAAAGTCTCGGTGTGGAGATTCAGACGGAACTGGTATCGGAAGTAGATTATATGGAAAATATCAGTGAGAAATCTATGGCGGAAGAGATGACAGGGCCGGATCTCTATGTGGCAGCTACATCCCAGCTTGGAAAAGCAGCGCAGGCTGGTCTTGCCCTGCCGGCAGAGCAGTCACAGATTGAGAAGACATACGGGGAGAAAGCGCTCCATGCAGTAATTTATAACGGAAATGCTGTTGCGGTTCCGTTCTATGTGGAGACCAGCGTGTTGTTGTACAATCCGGCTTATGTGGAAAGTGCACCTCAGACTATAGATGAGATTCTGAATTATGCAGAGAATTTTGAGACGAATGAAACCACGGAGGCAGTGGAGAATATTTTCAACTGGAACGTGGCAGACGTTATCGAAGATTATATGTTCATGGGCGGCTACACTAATCTGGGTGGCGAAGACGGAGACCAGAAGGACGAGGTGATGCTCGATCTTGATCAGATTAATGCATGTATGGCATATTATCAGAACCTGAACAGCTTTTTTGCAATTGATGCGGATACCATTACTTCTGATGCAATTATGCAGGACTTCCTTGCAGGTAAGACTGTATATGTGATTGCCAATGAATCGATGCTGTCACAGGCGGATCAGGCCATCAGGGAAGGAAAAGTTCCCGAAGGTTTTTACAGTGCGTCGGTACTCCCGGATCTGACAGAAGAACTGATTTCCCGCGGACTTTCCGTGACTACTTCCGTCGTGGTGAATCCTTACTCCCAAAATCAGGATGCAGCATGGGAGCTGGTTTCCTGGATCACGGAGAAATGTGCAGGCAGCCTCTATGAAAATGCCGGAAAGCTTCCGGCATGCAGAACACTTGCAGAAGCTCCGACGCCTGCGTGGGAAACTGTCTGTGAGGCATATGATCAGGCGGCGGAAGTACCGAAACTGATGGAACTGTCTGATCTGTGGCTGAATCTGGAATTGACGCTTGCAGATATCTGGAGAGGGGAAGACCCATCTGAACAGATGCAGGCATTCTCAGAAGAATTGATACAGAGACTGGATTAAGCAGGAATAGAATCCCGGTCATATGGAGATACTCCGGATAAAGGAGGTTTTCATATGGCCGGTTTTTTGATTGCGCTGGTTTCCGGCGCGCTGATGAGTATTCAGGGAGTATTTAATACAGAAGTGACTAAACAGAGCAGCGTGTGGGTGTCGGCATCCTGGGTGCAGTTTTCAGCACTGATGGCCTGTCTGCTGATCTGGGCGGTCTTCGATCAATCGAGTCTTATGGCAGTATTTAAGGTGACACCGTGGTATATGCTGTTGGGTGGAGTGATCGGCGCGTTTATTACTTATACGGTGATTCAGGGCATGTCGGCGCTTGGTCCGGCAAAGGCAACCATGTTGATTGTACTCGCTCAGCTGACGGTTTCCTGGGGAATTGAGTTATTGGGACTTTTTGGCGCAGAGCGCGCGGAATTCTCTCTTCGCAGATTGGCCGGACTTCTCATTGCCGCTGCCGGAGTCATTATTTTTGAGTGGGAAACATAGAAGATTCTGCTTGTTTTTCACAGACAAGTCGGCTACAATAAATGAAGGACGCAAGGATAAGCTTTTCTCCGGAACAGGTGGGAAAAGTATGAAATGCATAAAAAGAATACGCCCGGTGCTGATTGGCGTTTCTGTTTTTCTCTGCAGTTGTCTTACTGGCTGCAGTCTTTCTTTTTGCGGCATTGGAACGCCGAAAGAAGAATTTGTATTTTACTGCGATACGGAGCCGGAGAGGACAGAACAGACAGAGAAGACAGAAAAAACAGAAGAGACAGAACAGAAGGAACAGGAACTTCCGGAAGAGCAGCAGGAGGCTGATGCACGTGTTAACATTAATACGGCGGGAGTGGAAGAACTGATGACGCTGAAAGGTGTGGGCGAAAGCCGTGCACAGGCAATTATTGCCTGGAGGACGGAGCAGGGGCCGTTTGAAAAGCCGGAAGATATTATGCAGATTTCCGGCATAAAAGAAGGAGTATACTCCAGGATAAAAGATCAGATAAGAGTTCATTGAGGAGAAACGAAGATGGCACAGAGAGTATTAGTTGTGGATGATGAAAAACTGATTGTAAAGGGAATCCGTTTCAGTCTGGAACAGGAAGGCATGGAAGTGGACTGCGCCTATGACGGAGAAGAGGCTGTTCAGAAGGCAAAGGAAAATGAATATGATATTATCTTACTGGATGTAATGCTTCCGAAACTGGACGGTTTTGAGGTGTGCCAGCAGATCAGGGAATTTTCTTCTGTGCCGGTGATCATGTTGACTGCCAAAGGGGATGACATGGACAAGATTCTGGGACTGGAATACGGCGCAGATGACTACATCACTAAACCGTTTAATATTCTGGAGGTGAAAGCCCGTATTAAGGCGATTATCCGCAGAACAAAAAAGAAGGCTCCGGAAAAAGAGAATCGGAAAGTCGTGGAAAAAGGTGATCTTCATTTGGATTGTGACAGCCGCAGACTGAATATCGGCGGAAAAGAGATCAATCTGACAGCGAAGGAATTTGATCTGCTGGAGCTGATGGCGCTGAATCCGAATAAAGTCTACAGCCGTGACCATCTGCTGAATGCGGTCTGGGGTTATGATTATCCGGGAGATGTCCGGACGGTGGATGTACACATCCGGAGACTCCGTGAGAAGATCGAGGCAAATCCCAGTGAGCCGAAGTATGTACATACGAAGTGGGGAGTAGGATATTATTTCAATGTTTAAGACAAAGGGAAAATTTTTCAGAAGCATGAATTTCCGCATCATGGTTCTGCTGTTTCTGTTCGGATTTCTGTCGGCAGTGCTGATGGCGGAGATTTTTCTGGTATCTTATGAGAAACAGGCCATGGTGCAGCTTTCTAATGATGTAAAGAACCAGTGTCAGATTCTGGGCAATCAGATCAGCAGCGCGGATTTTCTTCATAATCCGCATAATGAATCGCTGGAAAATGATCTGGCTCAGGTGGCGACGCTTTACGATGGACGTATTATTCTGATTGATGAAGATTTCAACATTGTAAAAGATACCTATGCGCTGGAAGAAGAGAAGACGATGGTATCGGAGGAAGTTGTCAAATGTTTTAAGGGAGAGGCTTCCGGATATTATACCAGCGGACGTTTTGTGGAGCTGACGGTGCCGATTATGGCGGGCAGCGAGACGGAGAAAAAGATTGCCGGCGTTATTCTGGTCAGCGCTTCCACGGACAGTATCTATGTGAAACTGAGCGAATTTCGGAGATCTTCGGAGATCTGGGTATCTGTGATTGCTATCTGTTCTCTGGCATTTTCCATTCTCCTGTCCAACTGGCTGGTACGCCCGCTGAAGCATATGAATCAGTATATCGGGGATCTGGCGGAAGGATCACTTGACGGGGATCTGGATATTCATGACTGTACGGAGACGGAGAATATCTCCAATACATTTAATATCATGCTGGCCAGGCTCAGGCTGGTGGAAGAATCCAGACAGGAATTTGTAGCCAATGTCTCTCATGAACTGAAGACGCCGCTGACTTCCATGAAGGTGCTGGCGGATTCGCTTCTTATGCAGGGAGACGCTCCAGTAGAGCTTTACAAAGAGTTTATGCAGGACATTGCCAATGAGATTGATCGTGAGAGTTCGGTTATCTCCGATCTTCTGACACTGGTGAAGATGGACCGGAAATCTACGGAGCTTAATGTTGCATCGACGGATATCAATGATTTTATTGAACAGATTCTGAAAAGGCTTCGTCCTATTGCGGAAAAAGCCAATATTGAGCTGGTATTTGAGAGCAACCGGAGTGTAACGGCAGAGATCGATGCAACCAAGCTGTCGCTTGCATTTTCTAATCTGGTGGAGAATGCCATCAAGTACAACCGTGAAAATGGATGGGTGAGAGTATCACTGGATGCAGACCACAAGTTTTTCTATGTAAAGGTCAGTGATTCCGGTATCGGTATTCCTCAGGAATCCATTGACTATATTTTTGAACGTTTCTACCGGGTGGATAAATCCCACTCCAGAGAAATCGGAGGAACCGGTCTTGGTCTTGCCATTACCAGAAGTGCTGTAGTAGCACATCGCGGTGCGATCAAGGTACAAAGTACGGTGGATGAAGGGACCACATTTATTGTTCGGATTCCGCTCCGGTATATTGTCTAAGGAAGGAAACAACGATGAAGAAATGGTTTATAAGATTCCTTCTGATGTGTATGCTGCTGGCCCTGGCTGGCTGCGGAAGCAATAAGCGGGAGGAGACGGGCGGCTGCAAGATCTGGTACATGAACCAGGCGGAGACAAAGCTGGAGGCGGAAAGCAAAGAACTCCAGGCGGATACGACGGATGGTCAGATCAGAGAACTGATCGAGCTGCTTCGAGATAGTCCGGAGAATGAAAAATTAAAACCGGTTCTGCCGGAAGATGTCCGGATCAACGACTATGAACTGGAAAATAATCAGCTGTATCTTGATTTCTCGGTGGAATACCAGGAGATGCAGAGGGTATATGAAGTATTGTGCAGAGCGGCTTATGTGAGAACATTCTGCCAGATTCCCGGAATTGAATATGTAGGGTTCCGTGTGGAAGGAGAACCGCTTCTGGAAACTCACGGAAAAGCGGTGGGCCTTATGAATGCAGATCAGTTTATCGAATCTGCGGGAGAAGAGGTCAGTGCATATAAGACTGCGGACCTGACACTTTATTATACCAATGAAACCGGAGACAAACTGGTGGAACAGAGAGTTGCCATGGAGTATGACAGCAATATTGCACTGGAAAAGCTGATTGTGGAACGGTTGATTGCCGGACCGCCGTTTGAAGGAGCTTACCCGACGATCCCGACCAATACAAAACTGGTGAGCATTTCCATCAAGGATAAGATCTGTTATGTCAACCTGGACGAGGGATTTCTGGAGACCGGCTATAATGTGGCCGAGAATATTCCGATCTACTCTATCGTCAATTCCATTGTGGACAACACCGATGCAGTTAAGGTGCAGTTCAGTATCAATGGAGAGAGCAACCGGGTCTATCGGGAAACTATCAACTTTAATACAATTTTTGAGAAAAATGAGGAGCTGGTGGAACAATGAGAAGACGGCCGCTGGCCTGTCTGATGCTACTGCTTTTTCTCATCCTGCAGCTGATACCTGCGGATCGGATGATTCGGTCCGCAGGTATTGTGGAAAAATGCAAAGGGCAGGTGACGGGAACCGTCACTTACCGGCAGCATCAGAAGGAAAATATGCAGCTTACGCTGGCAGACTGCCAGATCGAAAGCGGCGGATCTGTACAGCATGCAGATCAGTTACTCGTAACTCTTACTGATGACACCGAATATCCGGTGGGATCAGTTCTATCCCTTTCGGGAACTGTTTATCCAATCGAAGAAAAAAGAAATCCGGGGCAGTTTGATGGAAAACTGTATTATGGTGCAAAAAAAATCGCAGGGACCGTCTATGGAGAAAATGCCCATATCCTGACGGTTCACCCATCACCGGTGAGAGAGTCACTTCTCCAATTAAAAAAGAGGCTTTCAGATGTTTATGAGAGTGCAGCGGATGAAAAGACTGCCGGGCTCCTGAAATCTATGATTCTGGGTGATAAAAGCAGCCTGGATGCAGAGATAAAGGAACTGTACCAGGAAAATGGTATTGCCCATGTGCTGGCAATCTCCGGGCTTCATGTATCTTTACTCGGACTGGGCCTGTACCGGCTGTTAAGAAGAGGAACCGGACATTTTCTGCTGGCTGGAATTCCTACTATAGTGCTCCTGCTGGCTTATGGATATCTGACCGGGACATCTGTCTCCACCGTCCGTGCAGTGGTGATGTGCGTATTGTTCATTCTGGCGGAAATTCTGGGGCGGACCTATGATATGCTGACAGGGCTGGCACTTTCAGGACTGCTGATCACTGTTCTGATGCCGCTTCAGCTGAGGCAGAGTGCATTTTATCTCTCTTTTGGTGCGGTGCTGGCCATTGCCCTGATCGCACCGGTGTGGAAACTTTATGGAATCTGGCAGAAAAAGGTGGGACAGTCAGTGGGAATCAGCCTGGCGATATTGTTTGTAACATTTCCAACTCTTCTGGATGCGTTTTATCAGTATCCGGTGTATTCTATCCTGCTGAATCTGCTGGTAATTCCGCTTATGACAGCTGTTATGGCGGCGGGATTATTCTGCGGGATGGCCGGAATGTGCTGGCTTCCGGCGGGAAAGGCAGGAGCGTGGATCTGCAGCCTGATTTTTGGAATCTATGAAAATGCGGGAAGGTGGCTCTTGAAACTTCCCGGTGCAGTGCTGGTGACCGGCCAGCCTGAGCGGTGGAAGGTGGTGTGTTATTATATGATACTGACAGGGAGTCTGATGGTGTGGTATCGGGAGAAGCATCGGAAGAAATACAGTTCCAGGCCGGAAAGATTCCGTCCTGATCGAAAGGTGCTGGCAGGAAGTCTGATGGCCCTTGCTCTTGGCATGATGTTTCTCTGTGTGCGGCCTCAAAATCAGATGTTTGAAATTACAATGCTGGATGTAGGGCAGGGGGACGGCATCTTTCTCAAGAGTCCGGGCGGAACAACGTTTCTGGTGGATGGCGGAAGCAGCAGTGTTTCGTCAGTGGGAACTTACAGGATTCTTCCGTTTCTGAAATCGAAAGGGTATCGGAAGATTGATTATGTGCTGATCTCTCATATGGATAAAGACCATATCAGCGGTATTATGGAAATCACAGAAGTTGGAACCGGGATCGGAACAGCTGTTTTGCCGTGGGTCAGGGAAAAAGATGATGCCTATAAAAATATGGAACAGATATTGAAAGATGCCGGGACAAAGATTCTTTATATGGGGGCAGGAGACAGGCTGGTTTCGGAGACGATGGAGGTTACCTGCCTCTGGCCGGAGAAAGGACTCCCATGGGAGGATCGGAATGAGCTGTCTATGGTCGTTATGGCGGAATACGGAGATTTTCAGATGCTGTTTACAGGAGATATTGGTTCGCGTGCAGAGGCGGCATTGGTGAAGAATGGTGTACTGGAAGATGTGGAAGTATTGAAGACAGCGCATCACGGTTCCAGATATTCGTCTTCGGAAGCATTTCTAAAAGAAATAAAACCGGAGGTCAGTCTTATCTCCTGCAGTGCTGCCAACCGGTATGGCCATCCGGGCGCGGAGACGCTGGAACGGCTTGACGATGTAGGAAGCAGGATTTTTATCACGAAGGACAGCGGAGCAATTACGATTCTGACGGATGGCCATGAAGTCCGGGTCAGCGAATATCTTAAGAAGAATTTGTAATCTCCGGGCCGGTAGGGTATAATGGGCATATGAAAATGCTTATTGAAGATATCAAAAACAAACAATTTAAAAATATTTACCTGCTGACAGGAGAAGAGATTTATCTTCGGAATCAGTATCGGAAGAGATTAAGAGAAGCGCTTCTTGATCCGGAAGATACCATGAATTATGCCTCATTTGAGGGAAAGAACATCAATCCGAAGGAGGTCATTGATCTGGCGGAGACCATGCCATTCTTTGCAGATCGTCGTGTGATTGAGATCAGCGACAGCGGTTTTGCTAAAAATGCCTGCCCGGAGCTGGCCGAGTATATTCCGGAGATCCCGGACAGTACCTGTATTATTCTGACAGAGTCCGAAGTGGATAAGAGAGGAAAATTTTATAAAGCTGTGAAAAATAATGGCCGGGTGGTGGAATTTGTCAGACAGGACGAGCGGACACTTGCCCGCTGGGTTCTTGGTATCCTGAAACGGGAGGGAAAGCAGATCACAGAGGAGACGCTGCACGCATTTCTGGGAAGAACCGGTTCGGACATGGAAAATATTGAGCGGGAGCTGGAAAAACTTCTCTGCTATACAATGGGAAGAAGCGCACTTAGGACGGAAGATGTGGAAGCGGTCTGCACAGAGCAGACGGAGAATCGGATCTTTGAGATGATCCAGGCAATTACGGAGCAGAACCAGAAGAAAGCACTGGATCTTTACAGTGATCTGCTGGCCATGAAGGAACCGCCCATGAGAATCCTTTTCCTGATTACCCGGCAGTTTAATCAGCTGATGCAGCTGAAACTGTTAAGCGGACGGGGACTGGACAAATCTGAACTGGCAAAGAAAGCGGGAATTCCGCCATTTGCTCTTGGAAAATATCAGGCGCAGGCGAGACGGTTTTCTACAGGGGAACTGAAAATGGCAGTGGAAGACTGCGTGGATACAGAAGAACGGGTGAAGACCGGACAGATGGGAGATCAGATCAGTGTGGAACTTCTGATTGTCAAATACAGCACAAAAAAACGACTGGCATGACGGTACCAGTCGTTTTTTTATCATGATGTTCTTCCGAAAACTCCGGATTAAGCCATCTCGTTGATAGCTTTCTGCATACGGGAGATTTTTCTGGAAGTAGTATTTTTATGATATACACCCTTGGAAGTAGCTTTGTCCATAGTGGAAATGGCAGCTTTCAGAGCAGCCTTTGCAGCTTCCTGATCTTTGGAATCAATAGCAGCGTATACTTTCTTAACCATGGTCTTTACTTCGGATTTGATTGCTTTGTTTCTTGCAGTTCTGGTCTCGGTAACCAGGATTCTCTTCTTTGCGGATTTGATATTAGCCAATTTCATGCACCTCCAACTTACTTTAACAATTCAATAATTATTCTTTATCACGTGCGTCATGAAAGCGAGACACGGTAGCTTTGCATGGAAACACACGAATATATTCTAGTCGAAAGGATCGGTACTGTCAATACATAAATTACAATTTTTCGGAAAAAATAGGGAAAAAGAAAAAGTGAGGTGCAGGAAGAAAGTGGAACGAATGAAGGTGCGTACAGATCTGGCACTGGAGGAGAGGGAGAGTTTTGACGGAAGCGGTGTGGAGATCCACGGAGTGGAAGTGGAAGAATCCTGTGACGAGGAACGGGATGTCAGGCTGACGAGGGTGAAAATTGTATCGGAACGGGGAGCCCGTGAGATGGGAAAATCGAGGGGAACTTATCTGACACTGGAAGCTCCTGGGCTGGCGTCGCCGGATGAAGACTATCACAGAGAAGTCTCGGAGGTGATCGCAGATCTTCTTCGAGAACTGACAGGAACAGCAGAATCCGTCCTGGTAGCGGGACTTGGCAATCGGGATGTGACTCCGGATGCACTTGGTCCCCAGGCGGTGTCCAACCTGATGATTACAAGGCACCTGATTCGAGAATATGGAAGAGAAATGATGGGGATGGATGGCTGCTGCGTAGTGAGCGGAATTGTTCCCGGCGTTATGGCACAGACCGGAATGGAGACATCGGAGATTCTTCAGGGCATTATCGAAGAGACCAGACCGGATCTGCTGATTGTAATTGATGCACTGGCGGCAAGAAGCACACGGAGGTTGGGAAGAACTGTTCAAATAACAGATACGGGAATTCAGCCGGGTTCCGGAGTTGGAAATCACAGGGGAAGCCTTACGAAAGAAAGCCTTGGCATTCCGGTCATTGCGATTGGTGTGCCGACTGTAGTGGAAGCAGCTGCTATTGTATATGACGCTCAGGGAAACTGTGAGAAAATGCCACCGCATCTTAATGGAATGTTTGTGACACCCAAAAATATTGACGAGATGATCAAACAGCTCAGTTTTACGTTGTCGGAAGCTTTAAATATGGTATTTTCAGAAACGAAGAAGGCATAGGGAAATGTGCATGGCGTCGAATTATTTCTCATATAATAAACCGGTGGGATGAGTATGAGAATAAATCGGATAGCAATGGTGTTGTTATTCCTTATGGGAATCTATATTCTGGCGGCCAGCGGAACCGTACTTTGCGCGAATCTTGTGGAGATGGCACCGGATCAGGTACTGGAAACAATGAAGGATTGTCTGGTAAAAGAAGCGGCAGCAAATATCTATCCTGGTATGTTTATTCCGGAGGAAAAAGAGCAGGAAGGAACATTTTCGAAATGGTATGCAGAAATGGTACTTCGGATGCATCCTCTGATGCGGCTGCAGGCAGGAATCCGGGAAAACGGCGGATCGGAAAATCTGGCAACTTATGAAATGCTTATCCAGGGCGGCGTCCATGACGAAAATGAACTGGATGAGAGCGGACAGGAATATGATCTGGCATCACTGGCTGAGCAGGAGAATGCGGCAGCATCCAGGCAGTCGGCAGAAGAGACAGAGCAGACGGTCCAGGAACCGACGATCCAGGAACCGAAGGAAGATCGTTTGGTATCGGAAGAACAGTCAGCCTCTCATATGGGAACCATTTATAATCTGGAGGAATTGTCGGATTATGAATATTTGCTCAGTCATTTCTATACGGTGGAACCGACAACAGCGGTGACGGCGCAGGAACTGGATGCGGAAAAACTGCTGGCAGAGGATATGACGATCGACAGGACAGTGGACGGACCGCAGATTCTGATCTATCATACCCATTCACAGGAAGGATTTGCGGATTCTGTGCCGGGAGATCCGTCAACGACGATCGTGGGCGCGGGGGAATATCTGGCGGAACTTCTGAGAAATCGTGGATATAAGGTGATGCATGTGACCAGTGTCTATGACCTGATCGACGGAGAATTGGATCGAAGCGAGGCATACAGTCGGGCAGAAGAAGAAATCAGCCAGATACTCGCAGAACATCCGTCGATTCAATCTGTCATTGATCTGCATAGAGACGGAGTTGCGGAAGGTACAAGGCTGGTGACAGAACTGAATGGAAAGACGATGGCGCGCTTTATGTTCTTTAACGGTTTGAGCAGAACCAGAAAGAACGGACCGATCGAATACCTCCATAATCCGTATATCGAAGACAATCTGGCTCTGACTCTGCAGCTGAAACTTACCTGCGATCAGTATTATCCGGGACTTGCCAGAAATATTTATCTCAAAAGTCTGAGGTATAATCTCCATCTGTCGCCAAAGGCGCTGCTCATCGAGGCGGGAGCACAGACCAATACGCTGCAGGAAATACTGAATACCATGGAACCACTGGCGGATGTGCTGGATACGGTGTTTGGGGGATAAAAAATAAAACAAGGGACTGTTGAGAAATAGATGAGTACTCATCTGTTTTGCAACAAGTCCCTTGTTTTGACTTAGATTGAATTTTAGTTCAGCTCATCTTCGGAAACGATCTCGTCATATTCCATGGAATCCAGAAGCTCATCGAATGCGTCGGAAACGATTTCATATTCTTCATCTGTCTCGATATTGTCGAGCTGCGGAGCACCGTTCGGGCCTACGGCATAGCGGTACAGATATACTTCACCGTCTTCGTTCTGACCGTTTTCATCCAGCGGAAGCAGTGCAATATATTCTTTCTCAGCGGCATCAAAGATACCGACGATCGCACATTCTACAGTGGAATCATCATCCAGAGTCAGAGTTACGGTCATGCCGTCGCCGGTACAGGTAGAGCAGTCACCGCTGCATTTTGTTTCATCACAGTTATTAGACATTTTAAAACCCTCTCATTCTTTCTTTTACGAAGTTTACGTATATTAGTAAGAGTAACATATAACAGTGGGTATTTGCAAGTCCTGGAGTGTAACTGGGATATGGAAGTTTTGCGAGATTCTGTTTGCGGGTGGTCGGGTGAATGAAAGTGACAGTCTGTGAGCGAAAGCGGTTCCGCTCACAGACTGTCACTTTTGTTCATCTGGCTGCCTGAGCCTGAAAAGTCTTCGACTTGACTTTCTACAAGGATTCTATATGATTACAAATAGAAGAAGCAGGGAGAAAATAAAAACCAATGAAACGAAATGTATTTGACATCTACACGGAATTTATTTTCCGGGAGGACATACCGGAAAAATCGGATATTATCTTTGTGCCGGGATCGGAGGAAGGTGCACTGGCAGTGAGGGCAGCGGAACTGTGGAGAGCAGGGCTGGCGCCGGTAATTCTGCCGTCTGGGAAATATGCGAAGCTCACCGGACATCTCAAAGAACACAAGGAATATGCATCGGAGTGGGAGTATTTGAAAGCGGGACTGATGGAGCAGGGAGTGCCGGAGCGGGCTATCTGGAAGGAAGATCAGGCGACATTTACCTATGAAAATGCCCTGTGTTCGCGGAAAGTGACGGATGCAGAGGGACTTATGGTGAAGAAAGCAATTCTGTGCTGTCAGGCATATCATGCAGCCAGGGCGCTTCTCTATTATCAGATCTGTTTTCCGGAGACAGAATTTTTTGTGTGCCCGGTGGTGACAAAAGGAATCAGCAGGGAGAACTGGTATCAGACTGAAACAGGCAGGAAACTGGTTCTCACAGAGGTGGAACACTGCGGTTCTCAGTTTGGAACGGTTCTTGCGGAATTTGCTGAAAGAAACTGAGATAAACAAAATGAAACAAAAAGAAATGAAACAAAACATGAAATATAAAATAAACATAAAGTTTCTATAAAATTTGGAGAGGAGAAGATCCTCTCCTTTTTAGTTGGTACAAAAAAGTTAAAAGTCTGTTAAAGGGGCATTAAGACCTGGTTAAGATGTTGTTCAGAATGACCGGTTTTTTAAAAGATGGCATTTTCATTGCTTTTTATGGGAACAAAGGAAAGGAGGAAAATAGAATGAAAGGTGTATGGGATAAAGTAAATTCCGGATTGAATTTTCTCTTTGGAATTGCAGGTATTATCATGGTGCTTGTGGCGAGTTATGCGGTTCTTGCCAGAAACGTGCTGTTAGTATCGACACCGTGGAGTGATGAACTTTTGAAACTGATTTTTATCTGGACAATTTATATGGGTTCCGCAGTACTGTTCATGAATGACGAACTGATTTCGTTGACATTACTGGAAGATAAGTGTAAAGAGTCAAAACCAAAGGTTTACGGTATTTTGAAAGCAATTCAGTATGTAGCGGCTGTGGGAATCAGTGCACTTCTGACATCACAGTTGTTTACGATTGTAAGTACGCAGATGAATACCGGTGAGGCGACAACGGTTCTGAAGTACCCGTTATGGGTCATGAACCTGGGAATGCTTCTTGGTCTGGGACTGATTGCTATTTATGGTGTTGTGAAAGTAATTGCCCTGAAACCGTATTTTATAAAAAAGGAGGTTTAATACTGTGAAAAAATTTGGGACAAAACAGCTCATTCCTCTGGCAATGGCTCTGATGGGAATTGTATTTGCGTGGATTGGATTTACGCAGCTGGGATTCTGGGAAAAAGAACCAAAGGCAGGATTTTTCCCTACCATTATTGCAATTGTTATGGTGATTGCCAGCATTGCAGCATTTTTTCAGACACTTAAGGAGGAAGATAAACCTTCCTATAATAAAGATGAATTGTTGGTGATTGCAGGAGGCGCGGCTGTGATTGCAGGAAGTTTCATTATCGGAATGATTCCGATGCTGTTCCTGTTTGTATTATTCTGGCTGAAGGTAATTGAAAAAGGAACTCCATGGAAACATGTAATCATTATTGAACTCCTTGTGGCAACAATTGTGCTGGGCGTGTTTGCCGGCTGGCTGCAGGTACAGTTCCCTTGGGGGATTTTTGAAAACTTTATGTAGAGGGAGGAACGAATATGGAACATTTTGCGTTACTGATTCAGGGATTTGGTACGGCACTGACCCCTATGAATGTCGGGGCCTGTATGCTTGGCGCGATACTTGGACTGATTGTAGGCGCTATGCCTGGAATTGGATCTCTGGCCGGAGTGGCACTGCTGCTCCCACTGACTTACAAATTTAACCCGGCAACGGCAATTATTATGCTGGGTGCACTTTATTACTCCAATATGTATGGCGGCAGTTTCAGTGCGATTCTTTTAAATATTCCGGGAGATTCGCCGGCAGTATGTACTACGCTGGATGGATATCCGATGGCAACAAAAAGAAAACGTCCGGGTCAGGCGCTTCTGACAGCTAATATGGCATCCTGCATTGGCGGTACGATTGGTATGATTATCCTGACCTTTACAGGACCTGGACTTGCCAATCTGGGATTGAAATTCGGCCCGTCAGAGATGACAGCCATCCTTCTGATTGCCATGACTTCTATCAGCTGGCTGGTAGGAGAAAATCCGATTAAGGGTGTAGTCATCACCTGCTTTGGTATTCTGCTGGCAAGTATGGGAATGGATACACTGTCAGGTGCTCCAAGGTATGAATTTGGAAATATGTATCTTTTGGGAGGAATTCCGTTTACACCGTTTGTTATCGGCGCGGTAGGTTTTGCACAGGTCATCAATCTAATCAATGACCGGAACTCTGATAATGAAAAACGTGCAGATGCGGCAAAAAATGATATGAAACTTTCAATCAGAGGCTCTCTGTTGACAGGACACGATTTTAAGCGCCTTCTGCCTCCGGCTCTCCGCTCTGGCGTGATGGGTACTTTTATCGGAGTGCTTCCGGGTGCAGGTGCAACAACAGGTTCCTTTATGGGATATGCGGTTCAGAAGAAATTCAAGAGTGAAGAACCTCTGGGAACTGGTGCGATCGAGGGTATTGCTGCGGCTGAGGCCGCCAACAATGCTGCGGCAGCAGGTGCGTTTGCCCCGCTTCTGGCACTTGGTATTCCGGGATCTGGAACTGGTGCAGTTCTTCTTGGCGGTCTGATGATGTGGGGACTGGCTCCTGGACCACTTCTTTTTGAAAATGAACCGGAGTTCTGCTGGGGATTGATTGCATCCTTGTATCTGGCAAATATCTTCACTTTACTGGTGGCAATTTGTATCATTCCTTTCCTGATTCAGATATTGTCTGTACCGGTAAAATATATGATTCCGATTATTACGGTAGTTTGTGTGGTTGGCGCTTACAGTACCAGTAATTCCATGTATGGAGTTATCGTGATGTTTGTATCTGGTGTAGTTGGATATCTTCTGAATAAGAATAATTTCCCGGCAGCGCCGATGCTTTTATCTTTTGTACTGGCTCCGCTTCTGGAAGACAATATGAGAAAAGCATTTATCCTGTCTGGCGGCAGTCTGGACATTTTCTTTACCAGACCGATCACCTGTGTTCTGATGATTGTTTTCCTTGGAATTATTCTGGCATCTGTGCTTCGTCCGATGCTTACAAAACGAAAAGCAGCAAAATAAAAGGGGGTATTTTAATATGAAAAAGAAACTTGTGGCAACTGTACTGGCTGGAGTAATGGCGCTTTCTGTGGCGATGACCGGATGTGGAAGCAGCAGTGATACGGCGGATGGAACTTTTACACCGACGAAGAGCATTCAGTGGATGTGTACTTCTTCTGCGGGAGGCGGATCTGACATCTTTACCCGTATGATAGGGGATATCATGACAACCAATGAAATGGTCAATGACCAGACGATTGTGGTTACTAATAAAACAGACGGTGCAGGAGAAGTCGGCCGTAATGAAGTGGCGATGATGAAAAAAAATCCGGATTATCAGCTGTTGACGTTTAACAGTGGTGACCTGATGCCGATGGTGGAAAATACGAAAAACCGTTCCTCTAATTTCCGGATTCTGGCTATTATGGCAGTGGATAAACAGCTTTTATTCAAAGGCGCCGGTGCGAAATATGACACATTTGCGGATGTGATCAATGCGGTGGAAAATGGCGAAAAAGTGGTAATTGGAGGCTCTAAAGGAGACGATATTGCGACTTATCAGGCATTGATTGCAGAACTTGGTGTATCTGAAGATAATCTGACTTATATCACTTATGATTCTACTGGTGATGCAATTACAGCGGCTCTTGGCGGACATGTGGAGTATGTGATCTCCAAACCGGCAGCTGCATCAGAATATGTGACCGCAGGTTCCCTGGTGCCGATCCTTGCATTCTCCACAGAGAGATATACGGGAGATCTGGCAGATGCTCCGACTTTAAGCGAAGTGGGAGATTATAATGATGTGGAAGTTCCGGTATGGCGTGGTGTAGCGGCACCTGCAGCCATGAGTGACGCTGCTGTCCAGTACTGGTCAGATACTTTGAAAGCAGTTTCCGAGACAGAACAGTGGAAGACAGAGTATATTGAGGCAAATAAACTGATCGAGGAATATATGGATACAGCTGCTGCGACAGATTATGTGACGCAGTATGAAGCTGATTACCTGGCAAAAAAAGGCCTTCAGTAAAAAGAACAGAAAGTCCGGTTGGAAACGATCGGACTTTTCTTTTTGAAATGGATTTTGAGAGAAACGTTTTGAACAAAATGAAACAGAATGAAATACACGCAACTGTTTCAAAAGGAAAAATGCACAAAATATTCTTAAATTTTGAGAAAAACTATCGAAAATGACGGGAACGTTCATTGACGTTGAGTGAAAGATCGACTAAAATGAAAAAATAAACAGGAAAATAATTATGTATTGGAAGTTGGCACAGAGCTTGCTTAATAAAAGGGTAGAGAATAAATGCTATTATAAATAAAGCATTATATCTAAGAAGGAGGATTAGTAATTATGGCAACAAAACCAGTAATTGGCGTGCTTCTGGGTGACGCTGCAGGCGTAGGTCCGGAGCTTGTGGCAAAATGTGCAGCTGCAAATTTCTATGAGGAGTACTGCAGACCGGTAATTATCGGAGACCTGCGTGTGTTCGAACGTGCACTGAAAGTAATCGGCGCAGAGGATAAAGTAAAAGTGCAGGTTATCTCTGATGTGGATGAAGCTGACTGGAGCAAAGGACTTCCGGTACTGGATCAGAAGAACCTGGATCCGGAGAAAGTTCCGTTTGCAACCAAGACGGTAGAGAGCGGAAAAGCTTGCCTGGATATGTTGAAACTTGGCGTAGAACTGTGGCAGGCAGGAAAAATCGGCGGATATGTATTTGGACCGCTGAATAAAGCAGGAATGCATGAAGCAGGACTGACCCTTGAGAGCGAGCATCACTATCTGGCTCAGCTTCTTGGACATACAGAGCCGTTTGGCGAGATCAATGTAACTAACGGACTGTACACTACAAGAACTACCAGCCATATTCCGATCTCTCAGGTAAGCCATGATCTGTGTGAGAACGACGGACTTCGGATTAAGAGAGCAATCCGCCTTTCTTACAGAACTCTGACCAGTGCCGGTATCAAGAATCCGAGAATCGGTGTTGCAGCTCTGAACCCGCACTGTGGCGAGAACGGAGACTGCGGACGTGAGGAGATCGATGTAATCAAACCGGCTATTGAGTGGGCTCAGAAAGAGGGCATCAATGCAATGGGGCCGTTCCCGTCTGACATTGTATTCCACAAAGCGCTGGTTAAGAAAGAGTTCGACGGTGTTGTTACCATGTATCATGATCAGGGCCAGATCGCACTGAAACTGATCGGATTCGAGGGAGGAATCACTGTAGCAGGAGGATTCCCGATCCCGATCGTTACCTGTGGACATGGAACCGCATATGATATTGCAGGCAAAGGTATCGTTACCACTGCTTCTTTCGAGAACGCTGTAAAACAGTGCTCTACTATGGCAGCTGTATCTGCAAAATAAAATTGCTTCCCTAAAATAGAATAATGATATAGTGCAAAAAGGATCCGGTTTGTCCGGATCCTTTTTGTGCTATCTATGCAGAAAAAGAAATGTTGGAACAAAAGTGAAACATAGAAACATTAATATGAAACATGGAACATGTGAAACAAAAGTAGGAAAAGAAAAGCAACAGTGTTCAGAAACTTTGCAACAGGGTTGTACAAAAATTGCAAAATAGGAAAAGAATAAAGGCTAGTTCCTGTGCAGATTAATCAACTTTGTGTCAAAAACATGTCATTAATTGGAAGAAGACTGTTAAAAGGTTGTGAAGATGGCACAGAAATTGCTATAAAAATAAGTATCAGACCGTTAGAAATACGGATAAACTTTGAAGGAGGAAATGAAAAGTGAAAAGGTTTGGTTCAAAACAGCTGATTCCGCTGGCGATGGCACTTATGGGCATTGTCTTCGCGTTCATAGGATTCACACAGCTGGGATTCTGGGACAAAGAGCCGCAGCCGGGATTTTTCCCGAGCATCATTGCAATTGTAATGGTGATCACAAGTATTGCGGCATTCTTCCAGACACTGAAAGAGGAAGATCAGCCGAAATACAACAAAGATGAGCTGATGGTCATTGCCGGAGGTGCGGCGGTAATTGCAGGAAGCTTCATTGTTGGTATGATCCCGATGATTTTTCTGTTTGTACTGTTCTGGCTGACTGTGATCGAGAAAGGAACCCCGATTCTTCATATTGTAATTATAGAAGCAATCGTGGCAGTAATCGTGCTTGGTGTATTCGCAGGCTGGCTTCAGGTTCAGTTCCCATGGGGACTATTTGAGAACTTCATGTAAAGGGAGAGGATATCATGGAAAATTTTACAATGCTGATTCAGGGGTTTGGAACAGCACTGACTCCGATGAACATCGGTGTCTGCATGCTGGGCGCAATCCTGGGACTGGTCGTAGGCGCGATGCCTGGTATTGGTTCCCTGGCCGGAGTTGCTCTTCTTCTGCCTCTGACTTACAAATTTAATCCGGCAACTGCTATTATCATGCTGGGCGCCCTGTACTATTCCAATATGTACGGCGGAAGCTTCAGTGCCATTCTTTTAAATATCCCGGGTGATTCACCGGCAGTAACGACAACATTGGATGGATATCCGATGGCTACTAAGAGAAAACGTCCTGGTCAGGCACTTCTGACAGCGAACATGGCTTCCTGTATTGGCGGAACCATTGGTATGGTTATCCTGACTTTCATGGGACCTGGTCTTGCAAATCTGGGTCTGAAATTCGGACCTTCAGAGATGACGGCGATTCTTCTGATTGCCATGACTTCCATCAGCTGGCTGGTAGGAGAAAACCCGATTAAAGGTGTAGTAATCACCTGCTTCGGTATCCTTCTTGCAAGCATGGGTATGGATACACTGTCCGGCGCTTCCAGATATGAGTTTGGCAATATGTATCTGCTGGGCGGAATTCCGTTTACTCCGTTTGTTATTGGAGCGGTTGGATTTGCTCAGGTAATCAAACTGATCAATGATCGTGATTCTGACAGCGAGAAGAAAGCAGATTCCGCAAAGAAAGAGATGAAACTTTCTATCCGCGGTTCCATGCTGACGAAACATGATTTCAAGAGACTTCTTCCGCCGGCCCTTCGTTCCGGATTCATGGGAACCTTCATCGGAGTACTTCCGGGTGCAGGTGCAACCACCGGTTCTTTTATGGGATATGCAGTACAGAAGAAGTTTAAGAGTGAAGAACCTCTGGGAACTGGTGCGATTGAAGGTATTGCTGCTTCTGAGGCGGCAAACAATGCAGCAGCAGCAGGTGCATTTGCTCCGCTCCTTGCACTTGGAATTCCTGGATCAGGAACCGGTGCAGTTCTGCTTGGCGGACTGATGATGTGGGGACTTGCTCCTGGACCGCTTCTGTTTGAAAATGAGCCGGATTTCTGCTGGGGTCTGATCGCATCCCTGTATCTGGCAAATATCTTTACCCTGCTGGTGGCAATCTGTATCATTCCGTTCTTGATTCAGATTCTGTCTGTACCGGTAAAATACATGATCCCGATCATTACGGTAGTCTGCGTGGTAGGTGCTTACAGTACCAGCAACTCCATGTACGGCGTTATCGTTATGTTCCTGTCCGGCGTGGTAGGATACCTGCTTGACAAGAATAACTTCCCGGCAGCTCCGATGCTTCTGTCCTTCGTACTGGCTCCTCTTCTGGAGAATAATATGCGTAAGGCATTTATCCTGTCCGGCGGAAGCTTAAACATCTTCTTTACAAGACCGATCACCTGCGTACTGATGATCATCTTCCTTGGAATCGTACTGGTATCCGTACTTCGTCCGATTATCATGAAGAAGAAAGCTACAAAATAGAATTCTACCGCAAAGCGGTAAAATAAATATATTCATTTTACAGGAGGGTAATAAAATGAAAAAGAAACTTATGGCAACTGTACTGGCTGGCGTAATGGCAGTCTCCATGCTGGCTACCGGATGTGGCGGCAGCAAGGATATCAAAGATGGTAAATTCACACCGTCCAAATCCATTCAGTGGATGTGTACTTCTTCTGCAGGCGGCGGATCCGATATCTTCACCCGTAAGATCGGTGATATCATGACCGCAGAGAATCTGGTAAACGGACAGACCATCGTAGTTACCAACAAGACTGATGGCGCAGGTGAAGTAGGACGTAATGAAGTTGCTACCATGAAGAATAATGCAGATTACCAGCTGCTTACTTTCAACAGCGGTGACCTGATGCCAATGGTACAGAATACCAAGAACCGTGCTGCTAATTTCCGTATTCTTGCAATTATGGCAGTTGATAAACAGCTTCTGTTCAAAGGCCAGGGTGCAAAATATGACAAATTTGAAGATGTGATCGCTGCTGTACAGAACGGGGAGAAAGTCGTAATCGGCGGATCCAAGGGTGATGATATTGCGACTTATCAGGCACTGGTTGCAGAACTTGGTGTATCTGAAGATAACCTTACCTACATTACCTATGATTCCACTGGTGATGCAATCACTGCAGCACTCGGCGGACATGTAGAGTATGTAATCTCCAAACCGGCAGCAGCTTCCGAGTATGTAGAGGCTGGTTCCCTTGTTCCGATCCTTGCATTCTCCACTGAGAGATACACCGGCAACCTGGCAGATGCTCCGACTTTAAGTGAGCTTGGATACAATGATGTAGAGATCCCAGTATGGCGTGGTGTTGCAGCTCCGGCAGCTATGAGCGATGAGGCAGCAGCATTCTGGAGTGAGACTCTGAAAACTGTATCTGAGAGTGATGCATGGAAGACTGAGTATATTGAAGCAAACAAACTGATCCCGAACTACATGGATACAGCAACTGCTACTGAGTATGTTACCCAGTACGAAGCAGACTTTATGGCAGAGAATGGAATTCAGTAAATAGTCATACATATTCTTAACAAGTAACAGGAAAAAGGCCCGGATTCTCCGGGCTTTTTTTCTATGTTTTCTGCAGGAAAAGAAATATGGTGTTTCGGAACGAAACTGTTAGAAACATTATGAAACGATAAATGATTCATAATGTCTATAGAAGTTTATAAAAGATTTACTGGGAAATTAAAAAATTGTATGATATAATACATTCGACTGGGCAGATATTATATTCGGAAACAAAAAAAGGAAAATCTGTGGTTGGCACAGATTTTGCTCTATAAAAGGATAAAGCCAATTAGGTAAACAAACAAAAAAGGAGTGAGTGTATGAGGTTATGTTATCAGGTTGCAACACCGGACGTGGCGATTGCTGATTCAGTAACTGCTTACCAGGGACCATTGGAGAAAAGTTTTTCTGATCTGGCAAAACTGGGCTACAAGGGCGTTGAATTGATGACACTGAATCCGTCAGAGCTTGACTGGGACTTCGTGAAGAGCGAGGCAGAGAAAAACGGACTGAAAGTTGTTCTTGTCTGCACCGGTGAGATCTGGGGACAGCTTGGATTGAGCTACACCAGCCCGAAAGCGGAAGTGAGAGCAGAAGCAATCCGCAGATCCAAGGAAATCATTGATTTCGCTGCACATCTGGGTGCAAATATCAACATCGGACGTGTAAGAGGACAGTACTGTGCCGAGCTTACGAAAGAGCAGACGGAAGAATATGCGGTAAAAGCGTTCCAGGAGCTGGCAGATTATGCGGCACCGAAGAATGTGAAGATTGCACTGGAGACTGTTACGATCATGCAGACGAATTTCATTAATACGTGTGCTGAGGGTGCAGATATGGTAGACCGTGTAAATCGTCCGAATTTCAGACTGATGCTGGATGTATTCCATCTGAATCTGGAGGAGAAGAATCTCTTCGATGCCATCAGACAGTACAGCCCTTATAATATTCATGTACATCTGGCTGATAATAACAGACGTTATCCGGGACATTGCGGACTGGATTTTGAAAAAATCATTTCTACATTTAAAGAATGCGGATATGATGGAGCCTATACTACTGAGATCTTCCAGATTCCAAGTCAGGAAGGTGCAGCAAAAGGAGCAATTGAACATCTGCAGCCGATTTTTGACAAGGTATACGGACCGCAGAATTACTAGGAGGGTGTCATGAAAAGCATTGCATTAATCCATACCGTGAAAACGGTTGCCAATTCTTTTGACCAGACACTGAAGGATTATGTGGGTGAGCCGGTAAAAGTACATAATCTCTGGGATGATTTTCTTGCAAATAATCCAAATGAGATTGGCGAGTTTACGATTGAAAACCGCTGCCGCCTGTATAATGATATTAAATCTGCCGAGATGACGGGTGCTGATATGATCGTTGTGACCTGTTCTACACTGACTCCGGTAGTAAATATGATCCGGCCTTTTATCAAAGTGCCGTTGATTGCAATTGATGATGCCATGGGAAGAAAAGCAGTCACTTACGGTGACCGCATTCTGGTACTTGCCACAGCAGGCAGCACAGAGGTTCCTATGCGCGAAAAGCTGAATGCGGAAGCAGAAAAGCTTGGAAAGAAGATTCAGATCGACTTCCGTGCAAATGCAGAAGCATTCAAAGCTATGAAGGCAGTAGAGATGGACAAGCATGACGCCCTTCTGCTGGAAATGGCAAAAGAGATCTCCGGATATGACTGCGTAGTGCTTGCACAGGCCTCTATGGCACATCTGGACAAAAAGATCGAAGAAATCTGTAAAATTCCTGTCCTGTCAAGTCCTGGACTTTGCCTGGAACAGGTGAAAGAAACATTAAAATTTATTTAAAGAAAAGGAGATTTTGAAAATGACCAACGAAAAGAAACAGGAGTTGGACGCACTCTGCCTGAAATTCAGACGTACTCTGATCGAGATTTTACACGAGAAACAGACCGGACATCCGGGTGGATCTCTTTCTGTATGTGAGATTCTGACAAACCTTTACTTCAATGATGCAAACATCAGCCCGGAGAATATCAATGACAGAAGCCGTGACAAGATCATTCTCTGTAAAGGACATGCAGCTCCGATGCTTTATATCGAGCTTGCTCATAAAGGATTCTTCCCGGTAGAAGAGCTTCATACTCTGCGTGACATCAACAGCCGTCTGCAGGGACATCCGTGTTCAAAAGAGACTCCGGGTGTAGAGGCTTCCACTGGCCCGCTGGGTGCAGGATATCCTCTGGCTCTTGGTGTTGCTCTTGCTGATATGCACGATGACATCGACGCTTATACCTATGCAGTCCTTGGTGATGGCGAGATCAATGAGGGCGTTGTATGGGAGACCGCTATGAACGCTTCCAAGTTCAAAGCTGACAAACTGATCACTATCCTTGACTGGAACGGTGTACAGCTTGACGGTACCACCGAGCAGATCATGCCGATGGGAGATATTGAGCTGAAATGGAAAGCATTTGGTTACAACACTATCGTATGTGACGGACATGATGTTGCAGCTCTGAGCGCAGCAATCGAGACCGCTAAATCTGTTAAGGGTGTTCCGAGCATCATCCTTGCAAAGACTGTTAAGGGCAAAGGCGTATCCTTCATGGAAGGAAAGAATACATGGCACGGAGCTCCGGTCAAAGATGCAGACTACGAGCAGGCAATGAAAGAGTTAGGAGGAGCACAGTAATGGCTAAAGCGATTCGTGAAGTATATGGAGAAACTATTAAAAAATACGGTGAGCTGAATAAAGATATCGTTGTGCTGGACGCGGACGTATCCGGTTCTACCAAATCTGCTATGTTTGGAAAAGAGTATCCGGACCGTTTCTATAACTGTGGTATCTGTGAGTACGCTATGATGGGTATGGCAGCTGGTATGGCTAAGAGCGGAAAGATCCCGTTCGTTAATACTTTCGCTGTATTCCTGACCACCCTCGGTTCTCTGGCAGCAAGAACTTTCATGTCCTATTCAGGACTTCCGATTAAAATGATGGGCGCTTACGGCGGAATGTCTGATGCATTCGACGGTGCTACTCATCATGCACTGGAAGACATCGCTATGATGAGAACTCTTCCGGGCGTAAACGTTATGGTTGCATCTGACGCTCAGATCACTGACTGGATGGTAAAAACTGCTATCGAAGTTAAGGAGCCGATGTACATCCGTCTTTCCAGAGATGCAGCTCCGGATTGCCATCCGGCAGATGCTAAATTTGAGCTTGGTAAAGGTATGGTAGTAAGAGAAGGTTCTGACGTTACCATTATCGCATGTGGTCTGATGGTAAGTACTGCAATCACTGCTGCTGAGGCACTGGCTGCAAAAGGAATCAGCGCAAGAGTTGTAGATATGTACTGCATCAAACCGATCGACGCTGAGCTGATCGAGAAATGTGCAAAAGAGACCGGTGCTGTTGTTACTGCTGAGGAGCACAGCGTAATCGGTGGTCTTGGCGGAGCAGTTGCTGAGGTTCTTGCAAAAGCAGGATGCGCAGTTCCGACTGAGATGGTTGGTATGCAGGATCGCCACGGCGAGTCTGGTCCGTACAAAGACATCCTTCACAAATATGGAATGGACGCAGAGGCTGTTGCAGCAGCTGCTGAGAAGGCTGTTTCCAGAAAATAATCAGATATCTGTGGGCAGTGCATCTGTACTGCCCTGATATATAGTCTGAACACAGAAAAAAGGAAGGCATTGGAAGATGGAAAAGTCAATGAGAAGATATATGAGAGTCGGAACGATTCTTCATGTATCCTATAAACAGCTGGGATCAGGCGAAGGCCCGATTCTGGAGTGTCTCAAAAAGATCGTAACAGATCCTTATTTTGAAGTCGTGGAAGTGGCTCACATGAAGGATGCTGAAGTGCGGAAGGCTGCCGCAGACATGATTGCCCGCGGTCATATGACATCCTCCTATGGCGGACAGGGTCGTATGCTTGGTGCAGGACTCAATATCAATGATCTGAATGAGGAAGGACGCCGAAAGGCTCTTGCTTCTTTAAAGGAAGGTATTGATGAGGCCTATGAAATGGGTGTCGAAGATTTTGCATTTCTGGCGGGAAGATATGAGGAGGAGACGAAAGAGGAATCTTTCCAGGCACTGCTGAAGTCCACCAGAGAACTCTGTGAGTATGCAAAATCCAAAGGCGACATGCCGGTTCTGTGTGAAGTATTTGATTATGATATTGCCAAGAAGTCCCTGATCGGACCGGTGGATATGGTGAAGCGTTATGCGGAGACGGTCTGTGCCGAGTACGATAATTTTGGGCTGATGGTAGATTTAAGCCATATCCCGATGCTTCATGAGACGATTGAAGAAAGTCTTCTCCCAGTGCAACAATATATCCGTCATGCGCACATGGGAAATACGGTCATCAAGAGTCCGGAATGCCCGGCTTATGGTGATGAACATCCCCGCTTCGGTTTCCCGAACAGTGAAAACGATGTGGAGGAGCTGACCGCATATCTGCGGCTTCTGCTGAAGATCGGTTTCCTCAATGAGAAGAAACGTCCGATCGTCAGCTTTGAGATTAAGCCATTCGGTGAGGAAGACCCGGAGGTCTGCCTTGCTAATGCAAAGAGAACCCTGGATCTTGCCTGGGAACTCGTATAAAAAATAAACATTACTTTTTAACAGGAGGTTCACTGAAATGAGAGAATCCATTCATAAGTATTTTCAGGTTGGTACTATCCGTTGGATGTCCTTCCCGAACAGAAGTGTTGTAGATCAGGTAAAGAGAGTTGCTGTTGATGATTATTTTGACGCAATCGAGGTTACCAAATGCGCAGATGACGCTGAGAGAGAAGAAGTTAAGAAAATTCTTGAGCAGTCTCATCTGAAAGTCTGCTACGGCGCACAGCCGAGACTTCTCGGACCGAAGCTGAATCCGAACGATATCGACGAAGAGGGCAGAAAGAAAGCAGAAGCTACTCTGATCGAGGCAGTAGATGAGGCTGAGTATCTTGGAGCAAAAGGAATTGCTTTCCTCGCTGGTAAATGGGAAGAGGAGACCAAAGATCAGGCATATGCACAGCTTCTGAAAACTACCCGTAACGTATGTGATTACGCAGCTAAAAAGGGCATGAACGTAGAGCTCGAGGTATTTGACTTTGATATGGACAAAGCTGCTCTCATCGGACCGGCTCCGTATGCTGCAAAATTTGCTGCAGATATGAGAACAACTAACAACAACTTCGGTCTGCTGGTTGACCTGTCTCATTTCCCGACTACTTATGAGACTTCCAAATTCGTTATCCAGACTTTAAGACCGTACATCACACATCTTCATTTCGGAAATGCCGTTGTAGAAGAGGGCAAACCGATGTATGGTGACAAACATCCGCGTCTTGGATATCCGAACAGTGCAAACGATATCCCGCAGCTGGTAGATTTCCTTCAGGTTCTGAAAGAGGAAGGCTTCTTCCGCGCAGATGATCCGCTGGTACTTTCCATGGAAGTTACTCTTGCTCCGGGTGAGGACGACGAGTACGTTCTGGCTAATACCAAGAGATGCCTGAACAGAGCATGGGCACTGGTTGAGGATTAATTTTCAGGTAGCAATAATTTATTATAAATTTTTCAAAGGAGAGGTTAGACATGAAAATCGTAGTATTAGACGGTTACACCGAGAACCCGGGTGACATCAGCTGGGCACCGCTTGAGAAACTTGGAGAGGTTACTGTATATGACAGAACCGCATATGAGGAGTCTCCGCTTATCGCTGAGAGACTTGGTGATGCTGATATCGCTGTTATCAACAAAACTCCGATCAGCAAAGAGACCATCGACAAATGCCCGAATCTGAAAGGTATCGCAGTTTTGGCAACTGGTTACAACGTAGTTGATTACGATTATGCAAAAGAAAAAGGAATTCCGGTAATGAACGTACCGGTATACGGAACTGATAACGTATCTCAGTTCGCTGTATCCCTTCTGCTTGAGGTTTGCTCCCATATCGGACATCACAGTGATTCCGTACATGCTGGTGAGTGGGCAAGCAATGCTGACTGGTGCTACTGGCACTATCCGATGATTGAGGTATCCGGCAAAACTGCAGGTATTATCGGTCTTGGACGTATCGGTGTTAACACCGCAAAGATCCTGAAAGCTATGAATGTAAATGTTATCGCTTACGATGCATTCCAGAGCGAAGCTGGAAAAGCTGTAGCAGAGTATGTTGAGCTGGATGAGCTGCTTGCAAAATCCGATTTCATCTTCCTGCACTGCCCGCTGTTCCCGTCTACTCAGGGAATCATCAACAAAGAGAACATCGCTAAGATGAAAGATGGTGTTATCATCATCAACAACAGCCGTGGTCCGTTGATCGTTGAGCAGGATCTCTATGATGCTCTTGAAAGCGGTAAGGTTGCAGCTGCAGCAGTAGACGTAGTTTCTACTGAGCCGATCAAAGCTGACAACGTACTTCTGAAAGCTAAGAACTGCATCATTACCCCGCACATCTCCTGGGCAACCAAAGAGGCTCGTGAGAGAATTATGCAGACTACTGCAGACAACGTAGAGTCCGTAATCAAAGGGGCTCCGCAGAACGTAGTGAACAAATAATTCCGACAGTTTTTGAAAAAATTTAACATTTTTTCTGCAGAATATACTCGACTGTGGTATACTTACCATAGTTGAGTATATTTCTATGTAGCCATTTTACAGGAAAAAGGGTGCATGGACAGAGTGGAAAGGGTCTGCGGAATATGGTTAAAATCAGGGTTTTTATACCACATTTGGAGTTAAAAGGAATATTTGAGGATGTGGTAAAAAAACTGCCGCAGTATGATGACGTTCAGATAGAGACTACGTATGTGTTTGGAACGCCGGAGGTTCTCGCCCAGAACTGGGATGCGGAGATACTGGTTGCCAGAGGAATGACCCATGATGTACTAAAAGAGTTATTTCCGGAGAAGCATGTAATCAGAATTCAGCTGAGCAGCTTTGATATATTTGATGCACTGGTGCAGTGCCGGCATGAGCATGCCAAAAAAATTGCCCTGTGTATTCATAATATAGAAATTAACTGTCTGAAAGATCTTGAGCAGGCATGCGGAGCATCCATTACCATTTATGATGTGCAGAATGAAATGACGACAGAGGAAGCTGTAAGTAAGGCTCTGGCAGACGGCGCAGACGTTTTTGTTGGAGCAGGTACCATGTGCGGAATCTGTGACCGGATGGGACTAAAGCGTATCCATATCCATACAAAACATGATGCTGTAGAGATTGCCATGATCGAGGCACTCAATACAGCGAGAACGATTAATCTTGAGCGTGCCCGCGCGGATATTATCCGTATTATGCTGAATCACAGTGAGGAGGGTGTCCTTGCGATCAACGGGCAGGGAAAGATTGTGAACATCAACAATCAGGCATACAGAGTGTTCCAGCTGACGACGGTAGGAGAAGTAATCGGGCAGCCGGCAGAACCACTGGTGTCTACAGGAGAATGGAAAGATTTCCTTAAAAATAATTCGGAGAAGGAAAAAATTCTCAGAATCAAAGGAAAAGATTATTATGTACAGTACAAACCTCTGAATGAGGAAGAACTGGAGACCGGCGCACTGATCTTCATCAGAAGTACTGACAGGATTATAGAAGAAGAGCGGAAGATCCGTAAAGGACTTTCGGAAAAAGGCCTGACAGCCAAATATACATTTAAGGATATTCTTGGACATAGCAGGGCAATTCGGGAAAATATCCAGATGGCAGAACGCTACAGCAGGGTGAACTCGAATGTACTGATTGTCGGAGAGACCGGTACAGGCAAGGAACTGTTTGCACACAGTATTCATCAGGCAAGTAAACGCAGCAACCAGCCTTTTGTGGCGCTGAACTGTGCGGCACTTCCGGAAAATCTTCTGGAGAGTGAGCTGTTTGGTTACGAGGCGGGAGCCTTTTCCGGTGCGGCAAAAGGTGGAAAAGTAGGACTCTTTGAGCTGGCTCACAGAGGAACGATCTTTCTGGATGAGATAGGAGAGATACCGATTACCCTTCAGGCAAAACTGCTGCGTGTGTTACAGGAAAAAGAGATTCGCCGGATAGGCAGTACCAGTGTACATCCGATTGATGTACGAGTTATATCCGCGACGAACATCAATATAGAAGAAAAAATTAAAGAAGGCCAGTTCAGATCGGACCTCTATTACCGCCTGAACCTGCTGGATATCACGATTCCGCCGCTCCGTGAGCGGAAAGAAGATATTCAGGAACTGGTAGATGCCTATTTGACCAGATTTGCCTGTGAGATGGGAAAGAGCATTCCTAAAGTAACTCCGGAAGCAGCAAGATTGCTCACCGAGCACAGCTGGCCGGGAAATGTGAGAGAACTTCGGAATATCTGTGAACGTCTGATCGTGTTGAATGATACGGATGTGATTGATGCGGAACTGCTCCGCCAGCTGAAAATATTCCGTGAGGATAAATGTTCGGTACACGCAATTTCAGAAGAGGAAGATCCGGATTCCGTATACAGTCGCCTCAAGCCAAAGAAAAAGAAAAAAGATCTGGCAGAGGAGCTGGGAGTCAGCAGGACCACTCTCTGGAGAATGGCAAAACGCCAGAGTGAACTGGAAAAGAAACGTAGAGAACAACAGGAATCCTAAAAGAATACAAAGATGGAGGATATATAATGAAAGTTGTAATTGCGATTGATTCTCTGAAAGGAAGCATGACTTCCATGGAAGCCGGAAGAGCGATCAAAGAAGGTATTCTGACTGTAGATCCGAGTACAGAAGTAATTGTAAAACCGCTGGCAGACGGTGGAGAGGGAACTACGGAAGCACTTGCAGAAGGCCTTGGTGGAGAGATGATTCACGTTAACGTACATGGCCCGCTGGAAAATCCGGTAGATGCAGCATATGGTATGATCAGTGAGAGTAAGACTGCAATCATGGAGATGGCTGCAGCTGCAGGTATTATCATTGTAGGAAAAGATCTTCGTCCGCTGGATGCAACGACTTACGGCGTTGGGGAGATGATCAAAGATGCAATCGCAAAAGGATGCCGTAACTTTATCATTGGTATCGGCGGAAGCGCAACCAATGACTGTGGAATTGGTATGCTGACTGCTCTTGGATGGGAGTTCCTGGATAAAGATGGCAATCCGGTGGGAATCGGAGCAGGCGCTCTGAAGGATGTTGCTTCTGTAAAATGCGACAAGGTAGTACCGGAACTTACAGAGTGTAACTTCAAGATTGCATGTGATGTTACCAACCCGCTGTGTGGAACGACCGGAGCAACCTATATCTATGGACCGCAGAAAGGTGTTACCGTGGAGATGAGAGATGCACTTGATGCAGATCTGGCTCATTTTGCAGAGGTAACAA
The DNA here is from genome assembly GCA_018228645.1 of Clostridiaceae bacterium Marseille-Q4143. Classification (GTDB taxonomy): domain Bacteria; phylum Bacillota; class Clostridia; order Lachnospirales; family Lachnospiraceae; genus Hominiventricola; species Hominiventricola filiformis. The sequence continues at coordinate 348,975 of CP073693.1, read as the reverse complement.
AAGCAGCACTTGGCACTGATTTCGCAGAGAGCGAGGGAGCAGGAGCCGCAGGTGGACTCGGATTCGCATTTTTAAGCTACCTGAAAGCAGATCTTCAGCCGGGTATTGATCTGGTACTGGATGCAGTAGAGATGGAGAAAGCTATGGAAGGCGCTGATCTGATTATCACTGGTGAAGGACGTCTGGATGAGCAGACCGCAATGGGTAAGGGCCCGGTAGGTATTGCAAAACTTGGAAAGAAACATGGTGCAAAGACAGTAGCACTGGCAGGTGCCCTGAAAGATGGCTGTGAGGCCTGCAATGATGCCGGTATTGACGCATACTTCCCGATTATCCGTAGAATCATGACTCTGGACGAAGCTATGGACGGAGCAATTGCGAAAGTGAATATGACGAAGACTGCAGAGCAGGTATTTCGTCTGATCAAGGCATTTTGCTAATAAGAACGGAAGACATCAGGAGATACACGATGAAAGAAGAACTGATTTTACTGGGTACCGGTAATGCAACCGTAACCAGATGTTTTAATACTTGTTTTGCCATTAAAAGAGGCGAGGAATATTTTTTGGTGGATACCGGCGGTGGAAACGGAATTATGACGCAGTTGGAAAAAGCCAATATCCCTATGGAAGCTATTCACGAAATTTTCATGAGCCATGAGCATACCGACCACTTGTTGGGACTGATCTGGCTGATCCGCATGATTGCAACCAAGATGAAAAAAGGACAGTATGTGGGAAATCTCAATATTTACTGTCACGAAGAGCTGAAGCAGACGATTCTGACGATCACAAAGCTGACAGTTCAGGAAAAATTTTATAAAATGATCGGAGAGCGCATTTTCTTCCACCCGGTAGCAGATGGGGAGACGAGAGAAATATTCGGATATCAGGTACAGTTTTTTGATATTCGTTCCACAAAGGCAAAGCAGTTTGGATTTACGCTCAGACTGATGAATGGAAAGAAATTCACGTTCGTAGGCGATGAACCTTATCAGGAGCATGAAAAAGAATATGCGGAAGATGCCGACTGGCTGCTTCATGAAGCATTCTGCCTGTACCGTGACCGGGATATTTACAAACCGTACGAGAAACATCATACAACGGTGAAAGAAGCCTGTGAACATGCGGAAGAGCTGGGAGCAAAGAATCTGATTCTCTATCATACAGAGGATAGAAATCTGGCAGATCGCCGCAGACTTTATACAGAGGAAGGCCGTCAGTACTACCATGGTAATCTGATCGTGCCGGATGATCTGGATCGAATTGAGTTATAATGGTTGACATGGAAGAGGGGCGAAGAAATCAGATTCGCTCCTTTTTTGGCTGTACATTAGGAGAGAGAAATGAAAAATATAAAAAAGGGATTTCAGCTTTTCTGGTTTTTCTTTCGAATCGGTTTTTTCACCTTCGGAGGGGGCTGGAGTATCGTGGCACAGATTCAGAAGGAATTTGTTGCAAAGCGGAAATGGATGACGGAGGAGGAACTTCTGGACACGGTTTCTGTGGGCAGATCACTTCCGGGTCTGATGATCGGAAATGTCAGTTTTATGTTTGGATATCAGAATGGTGGAGTGTTCTGTGCCATAATGTCACTGCTTGGCATCAGTGTTCCGGCGCTTCTGATCATGACAGTAGTAACCATGTGCTATACAAAGATCAAGGACAATCTTTATGTGGCGCGCGCCATGACCGGAATCCGTGCAGCAGTCGTGCCGATCATCGGTTCTGCGGGTCTGCGGCTACGAAAAGGCGCATATACGGATAAGCTCTGTTATGGGATCAGCGTCATCATGTTTGTCTGTTGTGCGTTTCTTAACTGGAACTGTGCAGCGCTCATTGTAGCCAGTGCCTGTGTGGGTCTGGTGCTGAAGAGGGAGGTTTTGGAACATGGTGCTTCTTGAGTTATTTATCTCTTTTTTAAAAATTGGATTTACAAGCTTTGGCGGTGTCTCCATGGTGCCGCTGATCAATTCTGAAATGTTAAGTCATGGATGGATGAATGCGCAGGAAGTATCGGATATCGTGGCAATCGCGGAGATGACGCCGGGACCGCTCGGTATGAACAGTTCTACTTTTGCAGGTATCCGGGTGGCAGGAATTCCCGGAGCAATAATTGCGATGCTTGGTATCCTGTTTCCGACACTGACCATCGGATTTGCGGCGGTGGTTTTTTTTCAAAAATTCCGGAAAAGCAGCATCATGAAGAAGATGCTTTATGGAATTCGCCCGGCGGGCATCGGACTGGTCTTTGCAACCATGTTTACGCTGGGGCTCAGCAATTATATGCCAGATGGCGCATTTGACCCGGTCAGCATAATCATCGGTGTCCTGATCGCGCTTCTTATATGGAAAAAAGATACAAGTGTGCCGAAAACCATTGCGATAGCAGCCGTGATGGGGTTATTATTAGTAAGATAACAAGATGCTTTTAGATAAAGGGATGGAGAAATACAAATGGAACTGAGTTACGGAATTACATTGGAACAGAAGCAGCAGCTTTCTCAGGGACAGATACAGTCACTGGAAGTGCTGGCAATGGACAGTATGGAACTGAACCAGTTTCTCCAGAATGAATATCTGGAAAATCCGCTGCTGGACTACAGCGGAGATCATGGAACGGGTTCTGTGGAAATCAATAAAACATACGAGCAGACCGCGCCGTTTGAAAAGAACTATGAAGAGATGGTGGAGGAAGAGGATCGGCGGCGGAAAGACATTCCCATGCAGGATGCGGATCACGTGAAAAATTATATTCTCTATCAGCTTCCAAGAAATATGTACAATGCCAGACAGTGGAATCTGCTGGAGTATATGGTGGAATGTCTGGATGATACCGGATTTTTCACAACACCGCTGAAAGAGGTGGCAGATAAGACCGGCATGAGCGAACCGGAGGTGGATCTGGCACTGAAAACATTGCAGGAGCTGGAGCCTTATGGCATTTTTGCTCCGGATCTCCGCCACTGTCTGATGAAACAGCTGGAGATGCAGGGAGACCGGAATTCCACAGCATACCGGATCGTGGAGGAGCATCTGCAGGATGTGGCGGACGGAAAGATCAGCAGTATTTCCAGAAGCATGAAGCTTTCTACTGTCGAAGTACGGAAATGTATTGAGCAGATCGCAAGGCTGAATCCGCGTCCTATGAGTGAATTTGGTACGGAACATGCCGGATATATTGTTCCGGATATTATTTTCCATAAAGAGCATGGAAAATGGGAAATTGAGCTGAACGACGGATGGGTGGAAGACTATCACATCAACGATTATTATCTGAAGATGATGAAGGAAAGCAAAGATCCGGAGCTGAGCGAATATTTCCGGGTCAAACTGGAGAGAATCCGGTTTGTCATGAACAGTATTATGCAGAGGCGCCAGACGATGATGGCAATCTCCGAAGAGATTCTGCGCCGTCAGGAAGAATACCTGGATGGAAAATCTTTCCTGAACCCCATGACCATGACGGACGTGGCAGAGCATATCGGTATCCATACATCCACGGTCAGCCGTGCGATCAAAGGTAAATATATTCAGTATCCTGGCGGAACCACAGTCGTGAAAAACCTGTTCTCAGCTTCCGTGACGATGACGGATGGAGATGTGGCTGTCGGACCGATGCAGATCAAAGAGATGATCAAGGAACTGATCAACGGAGAGGATAAACATAAACCGTACAGCGATCAGGCAATCGTGAAGATACTGAATGAACGGAATATTGATATTTCCAGAAGAGCGGTAGCAAAATACCGGGAAGAACTGGGAATTAAAGGAAGTTTTGACCGAAGAGAGCTTCGGTAACATGAGATTTTCATGACCACATAAAACGGAGGAAAACAGATGGCAGAAACAGATCAGAGCAAAATCCGCAATTTTTGTATTGTGGCCCATATAGATCACGGAAAATCGACTCTTGCAGACCGTATTATCGAGATGACAGGGCTCCTGACCAGCAGGGAGATGCAGGCACAGGTACTGGATAATATGGACCTGGAAAGAGAACGCGGAATTACTATTAAAGCACAGACAGTGCGTACTGTTTATAAAGCAAAAGACGGGGAAGAATATATCTTTAACCTGATTGATACACCAGGCCATGTGGACTTTAACTATGAAGTATCCAGAAGCCTTGCAGCCTGCGACGGTGCCATTCTGGTAGTGGATGCTGCCCAGGGAATTGAGGCCCAGACGCTGGCCAATGTGTATCTGGCACTGGATCATGATCTGGATGTGATGCCGGTCATTAATAAAATTGATCTGCCGAGTGCAGATCCGGACCGTGTGGTAGAGGAGATCGAAGATGTTATCGGTATCGAAGCCCATGACGCTCCCCGTATTTCTGCAAAGACAGGTCTAAATGTGGAAGAAGTGCTGGAGCAGATCGTGAAGAAGATTCCGGCGCCAAAGGGAGATCCGAATGCACCTCTGCAGGCACTGATCTTTGACTCTGTCTATGATTCTTATAAGGGTGTTATTATTTTCTGCCGTATTAAAGAAGGTACCGTGAGAAAAGGAATGCCGATCAAAATGATGGCGACCGGAGCGGAAGCCGATGTGGTGGAAGTGGGATATTTCGGAGCAGGCCAGTTTATTCCCTGCGACGAGTTAAGTGCCGGTATGGTAGGTTATATTACCGGAAGTATTAAAAATGTAAAAGATACCCGTGTGGGTGATACCGTCACGAACCGGGACAACCCCTGTGCAGAACCACTGCCAGGTTATAAAAAAGTACAATCCATGGTATACTGTGGACTCTATCCGGCCGACGGTGCCAAATATCCGGATCTTCGGGATGCGTTGGAGAAGCTTCAGCTGAATGATGCGTCCCTGCAGTTTGAGCCGGAGACTTCCATTGCCCTTGGCTTTGGTTTCCGCTGTGGATTCTTAGGATTACTGCACCTGGAAATCATTCAGGAGCGTCTGGAGAGAGAGTATAACCTTGATCTGGTGACCACAGCGCCGGGCGTTATTTACCGGGTGCATAAGACGAATGGGGAGATGATTGAACTGACCAATCCGTCCAACTTGCCGGATCCATCCGAGATCGAATATATGGAAGAGCCGATGGTCAGTGCGGAGATTATGGTAACGACGGAATTTATCGGTTCTATTATGGATCTTTGCCAGGAGCGCCGCGGAATTTATCTTGGTATGGAATATATTGAGGAGACCCGTGCCCTTCTGAAATATGATCTTCCCCTCAATGAGATCATTTATGATTTCTTCGATGCGCTGAAGTCCCGTTCCAGAGGATATGCATCCTTTGACTATGAATTCAAGGGATACGTACAGTCCGAGCTGGTGAAACTGGATATCCTTATTAACAAAGAGGAAGTGGACGCGCTTTCCTTCATCGTACATAGTGCATCTGCTTATGAGAGGGGCCGCAGAATGTGTGAGAAGCTGAAAGACGAGATTCCGCGTCATCTTTTTGAAATTCCGATTCAGGCAGCCGTTGGCGGAAAGATCATTGCCCGTGAGACCGTCAGAGCCATGAGAAAAGACGTTCTGGCAAAATGTTACGGCGGAGATATTTCCCGAAAGAAGAAGCTTCTGGAAAAACAGAAGGAAGGTAAGAAGCGGATGCGTCAGGTAGGAAATGTGGAGATCCCGCAGAAAGCATTCATGAGTGTATTAAAACTGGATGACAAATAAGATGAAAAAGGAACTGGAACTATATATTCACATTCCATTTTGTGTCCGAAAATGTGCATACTGTGATTTCCGGTCGGCTCCGGCCGGCCGGGAAGTGCAGGCACAGTATGTAGATCGTCTGCTGGAGGAAATCCAGAAGGCGGCCCCACTGGCAGAAGACTATGAAGTAGTATCCGCATTCTTTGGAGGCGGTACCCCCAGTATCCTTCCGAAAGAAGAGATCGGGCGTGTGATGGAGCTTCTGCATCGGCAGTTTGACTGGAAAGCGGATGCAGAGGTGACCATAGAAGCCAATCCGGGAACGGTAGACGGAAGAAAACTTGACGCCTACCGTTCTTTTGGTATAAACAGGATCAGTTTTGGACTTCAATCGGCAGATAATGAAGAATTACAGAAACTGGGGAGAATCCATACCTGGGAACAGTTTCTGGAAAGCTATGAGGCGGCGAGAACTGCCGGATTTACCAATATCAATGTGGATCTCATGTCTGCGCTCCCTGGACAGACCCGGAAGAGCTGGCAGGAAACATTGCAGAAAGTGCTGGTTCTTAATCCGGAGCATATTTCAGCATACAGTCTGATCATTGAGGAAGGAACGCCTTTCTATGAGAAGTATGCAGACCATCCGGAACTCCTGCCTCCGGAAGACGAAGAACGGCAGATGTATTATGACACGAAGCGGATTCTGGCAGAGCAAGGATATGAACGGTATGAGATTTCCAATTATGCCAGAAAAGGCTATGCCTGCCGTCATAATCTGGGGTATTGGAGCAGAAGGGATTACAAAGGATTCGGTCTGGGGGCATCCTCTCTGCTAAATAGTGTCAGAAGTACCGTGCAGGAAGATCTGACCGAATATCTCAGGGGAAATTTTGCAGGAAGCAATGAGCATTTAAGTGAGCAGGATATCCGGGAGGAATATTTCTTCCTAGGCCTTCGGAAGATGGAGGGCGTGGATCCTGGACCTTACCGGGAACATTATGAGAAGTTACTGGAAGAGTTGCAGAAACAACAGCTTTTACAGGAAAAGAATGGTAAAATTTGTCTGACAGATTATGGAATTGATGTGAGCAACTATGTGCTGGCACAGTTTCTGGATGACTGATGAGGAGAGAAAGATGCAGAAAGAATTACAGTTTTTAGAGGAACAGGAAGTATCCCCGGTGCTCATCGAGCAGGTGGAAGCATTCCGAAAAGAGTATCCTGTTCACGAGGAAGTAAGAAACCGGATCTCGGAACCGAAGATTCCTTTCTATGGGAAAGAAATTCTGGAGATGGCCATGGCAGCGCTGCTCCAAGGGTCCAATCTGCTGCTCACAGGAGGAAAGGCTACCGGTAAAAATATTCTGGCGGAAAATCTGGCCTGGATGTTTGGAAGACCTTCCTATAATATTTCTTTTAATGTAAATACCGACAGCAGTTCCCTGATTGGAACGGACACCTTCAGAAATAATGAAGTACAGCTCAGAAAAGGAAGTGTGTACCGCTGTGCGGAAGAAGGCGGATTTGGTGTCTTCGATGAGATCAATATGGCAAAAAATGATGCAGCCAGTGTGCTTCATGCCACCCTCGACTATCGGCGGATGATCGATGTGCCGGGATATGAGAGGATTGAGCTTCATCCGGCTACCCGCTTTATCGGAACCATGAACTACGGATATGCAGGAACAAGAGAGTTAAATGAAGCGCTGGTGTCCCGGTTTCTCGTCATTGATATGCCGGAGCTTTCGGAAGAAAATTTAAGAAAGATTATTCGGCATGATTATCCGGGAATCAAGGAAGCGGCTGAAGATGCCTTCTGCGGATTGTTTCTGGATTTGCAGACAAAGGCCCAGAACAGTGAGATTTCTACCAAAGCACTGGATCTGAGAGGACTTCTTGGTTCCCTGGGTGCGGTGGAGATCGGTCTTCCTCCTTATCAGGCAGTGCAGATGGGAATTACCAACAAAGCATTTGATATTTTTGAAAAGGAAATTGTGTCAGATATGGTCATGACACGCATTCCGGAAGACTGGACGAAGGAGAATGTATTCTGATGCCGGATGAAGAATACCGTTATGAACTGGAAAACCGCATAAAAAACCTGCTCTGGACCGTCAGTGGGGATTATGCTCTGGAAGTGAGTCTGGATATTGATTCTTTTCAGCGTTCTAAATATATATCCCTCTATGATGCGGTGAAACAGGGAGCTTTTGCGCGTTTCTTTTCTAAAGATGCTTTCGGCATGTACCTGGTGAAAAAGCTGTATATGGGAGCAGAGGAAGCTTCTCTTATGGGATTGGCGCAGATGTGCGTAGATCAGGCGGTGTCAGAAAAAATCTGTGAGGAGAGAGCAGGAGTCCGGACACTCCGGAAAAGAGCTTTCGAAGATCTGTTGGATCGGGATTTTGACCAATTGGCCCGGTACAACAATCCGGTGGGCCGTATGAAGATTGCCATGCTGCAGGAAGGTCTGAATGGAACTTACGCGGCAGAGCGAAGAGTGCGTGAGCAGGTAGATCAGCTGCTGGCTCTCCGAAAAGCAGAGACCACTGAGGAAGTCATTCGAAAAGTAGACGATTTTTATAATCGACTGGTAGATCCGGAATTTGAGCAGGAACACGGCACATTGGAGCAGGTACTTGCTGTCAGTGCAGAGGACTTAAAGAAATTCAACTGGCAGGATTTTCTGGATGAGACAGCGGAAGAAGCTACCCTCGAGGAAATGATGCGTCAGGTGGACAGCAGTGTCATTCCGCCGGAGATGGAGGAACAGGAACGGAAGAGCAGGGCAAAGAAGCTTCTGGTGACAGAAGAGGCAGCCCGGAAAATGTACTCTTATATTGAACTGAATTTTGGACGGTCTTATATGGACGAACGGGAGCAGGAACGGATGAACCGCAGAATCTGCCGCGGTGTTCATGGGGACTGTCGTCTTTATTATACAGATGGCATTATCGAAAATTACGTCCGGGAAAATAATACCTATGTGCTGGCATGCCGGACACTGGAGCTGAACCGAAGATATTACCGGCAGCATCAGCGGATGGCAAGGCAGAACATTACTCAGCTTGGAAATCTCCTAAAACGGTCCTTGCAGGCAAGAAATGAAGAAGAGCATACACGGAGTACTTTCGGGACAGTCATTCCTTCAAAACTGTGGAAGGTGGGGCGGACGGAGGATGCCCGGCTCTTCTTAAGGACTTCGAAGAAGCTTAATTCCGATTTTGTAGTAGACATTCTCATGGATGGAAGCGGTTCCCAGAGGGGACGGCAGCAGGATGTGGCACTGCAGGGCTTTATCTTATCGGCGGCCCTGTCAAAAGCGGGGATTCCCCATCGGGTGTTCAGCTTTTGCAGCTTTTGGAGCTATACAGTGATGCGCAGATTCCGGGAATATGACGAGAAGGCAGAAGCTGACTGGCGGATTCTGGAGTTTACCTCATCATCCAGCAATCGGGACGGTCTGGCGCTCCGGGCAGCAGCCGACGGACTTCTCCAACGGCCGGAGGAGAACAAAATCCTCATTATGCTCAGTGACGGCCGCCCAAACGATGTGGTGCTTAACCGTCCCAACGTTAAGAACCCGGCCGTTTACACCGGAGAATATGCGGTGAAGGATACGGCAGCAGAAGTGCGCCGCCTTCGTTCCCAGGGGATTTCCGTACTGGGTGTCTTTGCCGGAGAAGAACAGGATCTATCTGCGGAGCGGAGAATTTTCGGAAAAGATTTTGCCTATATCAGGACGTTATCTACCTTTGCCCATGTGGTAGGACGGTATCTGAAAAAACAGGTGGATGAGCAGGACTAGTATTATACCGGAAGAATCAGGAGGAATGAACCATGAAAGAATATGAGATCGTACATGAGATTTTCAATGAATGTGCCAATAACCAGATGCGGGATGTGTTCTTTGAGGAGGCAGAAGTGGAAGATCCGGAAAGCTATGTCCGTGCCCGCCATAAAGATAAGGAACTCCATCTGGAGAAAACCGTACAGGCAGATGGATCTGTTGTCATTGATATTGAGTCGGCAGGACTTTTGCAAAGGTATTCCTTCACGGAAATCTAAGCAAAAGAAAAAGGCCCTTGCGGCCTTGATTTTCGAGGGAGTGGAGGATTCTTTCGAATCCTCCAAGTGTTATGAATGAAATACGGATATGTCGTCCTTACATGTATTACTATATCAATGAAATGTGTCTAAAGTATGGAAAGGTTCTAAAAGAATTCTAAAATAAATGAAGAAATAAGAAATCGATTCTAAAGGAAACTTTAAAGTGATGGGGCATAGAATGTAGGGAGAATATCCGGCGGAGCGAATGAATGGAAAAATTCCTGACAGTGTGTGCTGCACTGATTCTGACTGCGGGGATGTGGAGCGCGGAACCGGAGACACGGAAGATTGCCCTGACTTTTGATGATGGCCCGCATCCGGTTTATACGGAAGAGATGCTGAAAGTGCTGGAACAGGAACAGGTTCCGGCAACTTTTTTTCTTCTGGGAGAAAATGCGGAACAGTACGGGGAGCAGGTGAGGATGATCGCAGAGCAGGGTCATCTTATTGGAAATCATACCTGGCGTCATGTACAGGTGACATCACTTCCAAAAGAAGAAGCAGAAGAGGAAATTCTGGCAGTAAGCAGTCTGGTGGAAGAACTGACTGGAAATGGCACGTCCTATGTCCGGCCGCCGTTTGGTATCTGGGATCCAGAACTGGAAGAGGAACTGGATATGATTCCCGTGCTCTGGACCATTGATACGCTGGACTGGACGACGCAGAATGTGGACTGGATCGTGGAGAAGACCGTTCAGGATGCCGGGGAAAATGATATCATTCTGATGCATGACAGCTATGAGAGTACCGTACAGGCGGCAGAGCGGATCATCCGGCGGCTGAAAGCAGAAGGATTTGAATTTGTGACGGTGGATCAGGTGATTATGGACTGAAAGGTTTGCCAGACAGAAAGAAAATGCGTATAATGAAATATATACGGAGGAGAACATCAGTATGGACTTATTTGATTATATGAGAAGTAATACCATGAAATCCGAAGCACCGCTGGCATCCCGCATGAGGCCGACAACGCTGGATGAGATTGTGGGGCAACAGCACATCATCGGAAAGGATAAACTGCTTTATCGGGCTATCAGGGCGGATAAACTGCGGTCTGTCATTTTCTACGGACCGCCCGGCACAGGGAAGACGACGATAGCAAAAGTCATTGCGCATACTACCAGTGCAGAATTTACGCAGATCAATGCAACCGTGGCAGGCAAGAAAGATATGGAGGAAGTGGTCCGACAGGCGAAGGACAATCTTGGAATGTACGGAAAGAGAACCATTCTTTTTGTGGATGAGATTCACCGGTTTAATAAGGGGCAGCAGGATTACCTTCTCCCGTTTGTAGAGGATGGAACACTGATTTTGATCGGTGCGACAACGGAAAATCCATATTTTGAGGTAAACGGGGCACTGATTTCCCGCTCCATTATCTTTGAACTGAAAGCATTGGAAAAAGATGATATCAAAGCGCTTCTTACCCGGGCACTGACTGATATGGAGAAAGGCATGGGAGCTTATGAAGCAGTGGCGGATGAGGATGCCCTTGATTTTCTGGCAGATATTGCGGGAGGAGATGCCAGAAATGCGCTGAATGCACTGGAGCTGGGAATTCTCACGACAGAGCGCAGTGCGGACGGTAAGATCCACATTACACTTCCGGTTGCCTCTGAGTGCATTCAGAAGAAAACGGTGCGGTATGACAAAGGGGGAGATAATCATTATGATACAATCTCTGCTTTTATCAAAAGTATGCGTGGCAGTGATCCGGATGCGGCAGTCTTCTATCTGGCAAAGATGTTGTATGCGGGAGAGGATATCAAATTTATTGCAAGGAGAATTATGATCTGTGCATCGGAAGATGTGGGAAATGCGGATCCACAGGCCATTCAGGTGGCAGCAGCGGCTGCTCAGGCCGTAGAACGGATCGGCATGCCGGAATCTCAGATTATTCTGTCTCAGGCTGCCTCCTATGTGGCATCAGCGCCCAAGAGTAATGCGGCATGTAATGCCATCTTTGAGGCCATGGAAGCGGTGAAGACCACGACTACGACAGTGCCTGTTCATCTGCAGGACAAGCATTACGGTGGGGCGGAGAAGCTGGGACATGGCGTTGGCTATCTCTATGCCCATGATTTCCCGGAGCATTATGTGAAACAACAGTATCTGCCGGATGAACTGGTGGGACGGGAATTTTACCGGCCATCTGATAATGGCTATGAGAAGACGATTGGCGAGAGACTGAAGCATCTCAGAGAACGCGGATATTAACATGACAGAAGAAAAACCGGCGGTTTCGCCGGCTTTTCTGTCGTGTAGACAAATTTTCAGGAGGTAACGATCCAGGTATTATATCCCATCCTCTTTAACTCCTGTTCCAGCGCCACGGCATTTTGGAGATTATGGAATGCGCCTACCTGTACGCGGTAGAGCGGAGGTTCTTCCGATTCGGTATCACCGGTTTCCGGAGGTATGAGGGAAGATGCCTGCAGGGTATCCATGATACCGTCTGCAATAGCCTGTGCAATCTCGTCAAAACGGGTATCAAAGAGGTGATTATCGGATTCGCTGTCCAGAAAACCCACTTCGATGAGCAGAGCCGGCATTTTTGTCCGGCGGAGGACGGCCAGATTGGGACGTGCTTCCACACCAAGATTACGGAATCCAAGTGCTTCCAGATTGCGGTTGATATTTTCCGTCATGGTAAGCTTCTCACCGGAGAGATCATAAAGAAGTGTCTGAACACCAGAATACTGTCCCGGATAGGAGGCCATATTTCGGTGAATGGAGATAAAGTAATCAGCATTGATTGCATTGGCAAGCTGGGCTTTTTGGACGACGGACTGAGGAAGGTTTCCGGTCCGTGTATATTCGATATTGTATCCGGCCTGTGACAGCAGATTTCCGACGGCAAGTGTCAGTCGAAGATTATCGTCGCTTTCCCGTCTTCCCTGGTAGATGGCTCCGGGATCGGTTGCTCCGTTATGCCCGGCATCCAGAATGATTTTTACAGCCATAAGCTTCCTGCCTGAAATAATCTTATTCCAGTATATGGATTGGACGGGAAAATGTGACCGGGACAGCTGGGACTGGATTTTTTCAGACAGATAGAGTATGATAGGCGTTGAACAAATGGCTGACTGGAGGACGACATAAGATGAATACCGGTAAGAACAGAAAGGCTCAGGGCGTGGTTATGACTCTGACGGGAGGAATTCTGTGGGGATTATGCGGAAGCTGCGGACAGTTTCTGTTTCAGTACAAGGAAGCAACGTCAAACTGGCTTGTTCCAATTCGTCTGATGGGGGCAGGCATTCTGATTTTGTTTTTACTGGCTGTAAAAAACAAAAAAGAAATACTGGCAGTATGGGAAGAACCGTGGGGAAGAAGAGATATTCTTATTTTCTCTGTATTTGGTATGATGCTCTGCCAGTATGCATATTTTACAACGATTCAGTATTCCAATGCGGGAACAGCAACGGTCCTGCAATATACGGGACCTGCCATGATTCTGGTATGGCTCTGTATCAGGGAACAAAGAAAGCCGAAATTGTATGAACTGGTGGCACTTGTCTGTGCTATGACCGGCACGTTTATTCTGGCAACTCACGGTAATTTGGAACAGCTCAGTATTCCGGCCAAAGCGCTCGCCTGGGGAATGGCAGCTGCAATGGCGCTGGTAGTCTATACTTTGCAGCCTGGAAGGCTTATGAAAGAATACTCTACACTATTGACCCTTGGATGGGGAATGTTTCTGGGTGGAGGTGTATTGGCACTGTTTGTAAAACCGTGGACGGTCCATCCGGTCATCGACGGTCAGACGGTACTTTCCATGGCAGTTATCATTCTGCTGGGAACGATTGGCGCATTCTGGCTCTATTTAAGCGGTGTTCAGATGGTGGGCGCATCCAATGCCAGTATGCTGGCCAGCATCGAGCCGGTGGCAGCAACGGTGATCTCTGTTGTATGGCTGAAGGTACAGTTCCAGATCATCGACTTTATTGGATTTATATTTGTACTTTCCACGGTATTTATTATTTCAATCAATGAAAAGAAAAAGGAGAATCAGTGATTTGATGGACGAACAGAGTAAATTTAAAGAAGCCCTGGCGTCGGTGACCATCCGGGCGGAGGAAAATGGGGGAAAATTATCTGCAGAGGAAGCAAAGGAGCTTCTGAAGGATATGGAGTTCAATGACGAGCAGATGAGTATGATCTATGCATATCTGGCCTCTAAAGGTTATGTAGTAGAAGGAGCGGTTCTGCCAGAGAAGGAACAGGAACTGTACACGGAGGAGGAAGAGGAGTTTCTGGAGCAGTATCGGAAAGATATGAAGTCGATGCGCAGACAGACAGAAGAGGTGCTGCAGGAACTGTTTTCAGCTGCCCTGGCAGGAGAACAGGAAGCGATCCGTCTGCTGACAGAACACTATATGGAGAAGGTACTTGCTGTTGCAGAAGAGTATGCACATCGTGGCATGCTGATTCAGGATCTGATTCAGGAGGGAAATATCGGACTTCTCATGGGACTTCACGGTGCTGCTGATGCAGAGCATGGAGAACTGACAGAAGATTATCTGGAGCGGGAGATTCGAAAGACCATCCGTGCAGCGATGGATGAGCAGAGCGGTGAGACAAGAGTCGGAGAAGAAGTGACGGGTAAGCTTAACAAACTGGCAGATTCTATCACGGAGCTGACGGAGGATCTGGGCAGGGAGGTCAGTCCGGAGGAACTGTCCGTATTCCTCGACATGCCGCTTGATGAAATTGAGGACCTTCTGAGAATTGCAGGGGACACCATTGAGGTGGACCGGCAGGAGCAGAAATAAAGAGATAAAAAAAGATACGCCTGTCTCGTGCAGACGTATCTTTTTTTGTTTAGATTCAGATTTCCGGTACGACGATCTTACCTGCTACTGCACAGGCAGCAGCGGTGGCCGGGGATGCAAGGAAGATCTCTACTTTGGAGGTTCCCATACGTCCCAGAAAGTTCCGGTTGTTGGTGGCAACGACGCGTTCACCGTCAGTCAGAATACCGCCGGTACGGCCGCAGCAGAGACCGCAGCTGGGATGGGTGATCATGGCACCTGCTTCTGCGAGAATAGCAAGGGTACCGTCCTCAAGAGCCTGCTCATAGATCTTGCGGCTTGCCGGAGTGACAATCAGTTTTACAAATGGAGCCACTTTTTTCCCTTTTAGAATGGAAGCAGCTTTCTGCAGATCCTCCAGGCGGCCGTTAGTACAGGAGCCGATGAAGACCTGGTCAATCGGAGTTCCTTCCCATTCGCTGACCGGATGAATGTTGTCTACCTGAGATGGGCAGGCAAGTACCGGCACGAAGTCCTCGGCTTTGTAGTGGATCTCACGGATATAGCGGGCGTCAGCATCACCTTTCAGAGAAGTTTCTCTCTCTGTCAGTTCGATCTCACAGTACTCTGCGGTCTTCTCATCCGGTGTGAACAGGGCACATTTGGCACCTGCTTCGATGGCCATGTTGGACATGGTCATACGGCTTGCCACACTCATGCTCTCAATGGTGTCACCGGAGAATTCCAATGCCTGATAAGTAGCGCCGTCTGCCCGGAGATCACCGATAAGACGGAGAATGATATCCTTGGAAGTAACATTAGACGGCAGTGTACCTTCGACGACGACTTTAATGGTCTCCGGTACTTTGATCCACATGGTACCGGTTCCGAGAATACTTGCCATCTCCGTATAACCAATGCCGGAAGAAAAGGCGCCAACACAACCGTAGGTAGTGGTATGGCTGTCCGTACCAAATACAATGTTTCCAGGTTTTACATAGAGGGCTTCGGTCATCAGCTGATGGCAGATACCGTCACTTCTGTGGACATTTTTCATGCCGTATTTTTCTGCAAATGCATTTCCGACATGGAAATGACGGGTGTCATCCACCTGGCTTGCCGGAACAAGGTGGTCATAGATCAGAACCACTTTATCCGGATCCCACAGTTTCTGAAATCCCATTTCTTCAAATTTTTCTGCCACAAAGGGAATAAAAATATCGTGGATCATGACGCGGTCTACGTTGACCGTCACGATATCTCCCGGATGTACGTCATGACCTACATTGCGGCTTACAATTTTCTCAATGATTGTCTGTCCCATAATCAGTCCTCCAGTCCGTTCAGACGGCGCATGGCTTTTACCAGCCCGCCGGCATTGATAATATCCATCAGATTCTGCGGAAGAGAGGCAATAGGAAATTCCTGACCGTTTAAGACAATTTTCTCACCAGTGGTAACCTCGATCGTGTCTCCCTCTTTTACATGGTCACGGAGAGTTGGATTTTCAATGAGCAGAAGTCCATTATTGATGGAGTTGCGGAAAAAGATTCGTGCAAAGGAGCGGGCAATCACACAGCGGATGCCCAGTGCCTTGATAATCTCCGGAGCCTGCTCTCTGGAGGAGCCGCAGCCGAAGTTTTTGCCTGCAACGATTATGTCTCCTGGTTTAATCTGGGAAGCCAGTTCCGGCCGAAGGGGAGAAAATGCGTAGGGAGCCATGTCCTGAACGGTTTTCAGGGCAAGGTATTCTGTAGGAATAATAATATCGGTGTCAATGTCGTCTCCGAGCACCCACACCTTTCCGGTAAATGTTTCACTCATGGTAGGTTTTTGTCTCCTTGATGAATAGTGTTTGCGAATATGTATTTTACAGCATGTCTGCTGTTGCGATCTCACCTTTGATGGCAGAGGCGGTAACGGTAGCGGCACTTGCCAGATAAACGAAGGAATCCCGATGACCGGCTCTTCCTTTGAAATTACGGGTTCCGGTACTGATGAGGGTCTCTCCTTCACCGATGACGCCCTGACAGCTTCCCCAGCAGACGCTGCAGTTGGGGTTCATGACGATGGCTCCGGCTTCCATGAAGATCTTCAGAAGACCTTCTTTTAATGCCTGCTGATAGACTGCCTGGCTGGCCGGTACCACCAGAAAACGAACCAGCGGATGTACTTTGCGGCCCTTTAAAAGCTCTGCGCCTACACGGAGATCTTCAATTCTTCCGTTGTTGCAGGAACCAAGGAATGCTTCGTCAATCTTTACCCCTGCGGCTTCTTTTGCCGGGCAGACATTGTCTACGAAATGCGGTTTCGCAACGATGGGAGTGATGGTGCTTAAGTCGATGTCGTAGACAGCGGCAAAATGTGCATCCGCATCGCTGGCAAAGCATGCCTTTGGCTCACGGCCATGCTCATGAAGGTAATGAAGGGCAATGTCGTCTACTTCCATGAGAGCAGTCTTGGCACCTGCCTCTACGCAGAGGTTGCAGATGGCAATACGGTCACTCATGGTCAGGTTCTTCATACCGTCGCCTGCAAATTCCATGGCTTTGTAGTTGGCACCGTTGGCACCGATCTTGCCGATGATGGTCAGAATCAGGTCACGGGCATAAACACCTTCCGGAAGCTTACCGGTCAGATTGAAGCGGAGTGTCTCCGGAACCAGAACCCAGGATTTGCCGGTTACCATGGCATAGAGATAGTCCGTACATCCTACACCGGTACCGAAGGCACCGAGAGCTCCGTAGGCACAGGTATGGCTGTCCGCACCGAAGATCAGTTCACCCGGGCAGACATGGTTTTCCATCATGATCTGATGGCAGACACCCTGTCCCTCATAAAATTTGATGCCGTGCTCTTTTGCAAAATCACGCATTTTCTTCTGGGAAGCAGCGGTCTTTGGACTGTCGGAGGGAACGTTGTGGTCCACGATCCACACCAGTTTATTCACATCTGCGATGTGGGGATGTTTTAATTTGTTGTGATACATATCAATGGTCAGATGAGTGGTTCCGTCGTTACTCATGAGGCGATCCACCTCTACGGTATGAATATCGCCGGGGCGGACTTCACTGACGCCTGCCGCACGGGCAATGATTTTTTCAGCAATGGTCATTCCCATAATCTTATGCTTCCTCCTTATTTAATGATGCGATCAGGCCGCCCTGATCCAGAATATTCTGCATGTAAGGCGGAAGCTTGGTGCAGGTAAAGGTCTGTCCGTTTACGGAAGCAGTTCCGTCGGTCAGAGAAAGTTCCATCTCATCACCGTCAGATACATGATCATAGAGATCCTTGCAGACGATAACCGGAAGACCGATGTTAATGGCATTGCGATAGAAGATGCGGGCAAAAGATTTTGCCACAACTGCTTTGACACCGAGTGCTTTTAAGACGCTGGGTGCCTGCTCTCTGGAAGAACCACAGCCAAAGTTCTCTGCTGCAACTACATAATCACCTGGCTTCACGCGTTCTGCAAACGTGGGATCCAGAGATTCAAAGGTATGTGCTTTCATCTCGTCAATGGTAGGAAAAAGCAGATACTGGGATGCGATAATCTGATCGGTATCCACATCCGTATGAAACTTGAATATTTTTCCCATGGGGAAATCCTCCTTCAACACATATAAATATAAAAAAGGCAGCCGGAATGATTCCGACTGCCCATTTTTGCTAATTTTCCGGCAGCTCCTCCGGGTTTTCAGGAGATGGCAGGTAAATATGTACCTGGCCGATCCGGTTTTTCTCTACGGATTCCACCACCAGGCGGATGCCGTTCTCGGTAGTCACTTCGTCTCCGACCTCCGGGAGACGGTCAAGAAGTTCAATGACGATTCCGCCAACAGAATCGAAATCTTCAGATTCCAGAAGCAGACCTTTCTCTTCCAGATCCAGATAATCATTCAGGTCATCAAGACTCAGTGTACCTTCTACGATATATTCCAGATCAGAGATTTTACGAATCTGTTCTTCCTCGTCCTCGTCGTACTCATCACGGATGTCACCGACGATTTCTTCCAGAAGATCTTCCATGGTAACCATACCGGATGTCACACCGTACTCGTCCAGAACGATGGCCATGTTGGTGGAACTCTTTCTCATTTCAAACAGAAGATCAGAGGTCTTCTTGTGTTCATGAGTAAACAGAACTCCTCGCAATATATTACGGATATTGAAATGTTCCTTGTCTTCGTAGACCAGCAGATCCTTCACATTCAGCATGCCGATGACATTGTCGGTGCTTTCTTCATAGACAGGATAACGGGTGTACCGGCATTCCCGGTAGACATCCATGGTCTGCCCATAGGATGCATTGACATCCAGGAAACTCATGTCGACTTTCGGCACCATAATATCCTTTGCGGTGGCATCTCCGAAATCGAACACATTGTTGATCATTTCTTTTTCTTCCTGTTCGATGACGCCATCTTCATGGCTCACATCGACAATGGAACGAATATCTTCCTCAGTGTAGGAATCATTTTTTGCCCGGGGATCCACCCGCATGAGAAACATCAGTCCCATGGTCAGATGATTGACAATAAAGATCAGCGGTGTAGCAATCTGCGTCCAGATATAAATGATCTGTGCGCTTCTTAAAGACTGTTTTTCCGGATCAATGGTGGCACAGGTTTTGGGAGTTACCTCTCCAAATACCAGAACGATCAGGGTCAGGGCACCGGTAGATATACCGGCTCCGGCACTTCCCAGCCAATGAGTGGCGAGAATAGTAGCTAATGAGGAAGCGGAAATATTGACAATGTTGTTTCCGATAAGAATTGCGCTTAACATCTTTCCGGGCTCCTCAATTAACCGGGAAAGAAGAATGGCGCGGCGATCCCCTCCTTCGGCCAGATTCCGCACCCGGATTTTACTCACGGTTGTCATTGCGGTTTCCGAAGAAGAAAAGAATGCCGAACAGGCAATGAGGAAAATCAAAATCAGTACCTGTATGGCGTCAGATGCGTCCAACGTAGTTCACTCCTTTTTTCTAATTGATAAATATGTATGATTAGAGTCTAATATACGCTATTTTCCTGATGATTGCAAGAAAAAAAGCATAATCCGGACAGGACGGACATATAAATAGCGTAGAAAATCAGGAGTTCACAGGAGGAAGTCTATGAAATATCCGGTTACATATATCAGCCAGTCTCTGAAAATGATGAGGGCGCTGCTTGTATCTTATGTGGTGACAGCGCTTTTTCTGCTGCTGACAGCTGCCTTAGTGTATCGTGCAGGTCTGGATGAGAGCAAGGTACAGATCGCCGTCATCCTGATCTATATTGTTTCCTGTTTTCTGGGTGGGTTCCTTGCAGGAAAGATGATGAAAACCAGAAAATTTCTGTGGGGAGGCCTGCTTGGATTTTTGTATTTTGCAGTGATGCTGCTGGTATCGGTGGCGGTCAATCAGGAGTTTGGAGATGCCGTGACAGGAGTAATGACAACTTTCGTGATCTGTACCGTGTCCGGCATGGCAGGCGGTATGTGCGCGTAGCTACAGTGGGGCTGTCACTTTTGACTGCGCAGCAGCTGCGAAACACTGCTTGACGCATTCTTATCCTGTGTGGTATACTCATACCAGTTATGTAGAACTGTAAATTAAGGAGGACGAGACAATGAAACACGTTAAAACTTTAAATACTCAGACCTTACAGAATACCATGAAAAAAGGCGGATGCGGCGAGTGCCAGACTTCCTGCCAGTCTGCATGTAAGACTTCCTGCACTGTAGGAAATCAGACCTGTGAGAATCACAAATAAGGAAATTTAGAGTTTACGAGTAAGCAGCGGCTCCCGTCGCTGCTTATTTTACGTATGGAATTTGAATTAGAAAGAGGAACTGAAAAACAATGGTTCACCAGTATAAAAATAATGGTTATAACATCCTGCTGGATGTGAACAGCGGATCCGTCCATGTGGTGGATGATCTGATTTATGATATGATCCCTTATTATAAGGAAAAGGGACTGGAGGAGACCGTGAATCTCCTGAAGGACAAGTACCCGGAGCAGGATATCCGGGAGGCAGCTGAGGATCTTGACGAGCTGATCAAGGAAGGAAAGCTGTATACAGAGGATATTTATGAAAACTATATTCACGATATTGTAGCTGCCAAGAAACCGGTCGTGAAGGCGCTGTGTCTGCACATTGCCCATGACTGCAATCTGGCCTGTCGCTACTGCTTTGCAGAGGAGGGCGAGTACCATGGACGCCGTGCCCTCATGAGCTATGAGGTAGGAAAGAAAGCACTGGATTTCCTCATTGCGAACTCCGGTAACAGACGAAATCTGGAAGTGGATTTCTTCGGTGGAGAGCCTCTTATGAACTGGCAGGTAGTAAAGGATCTGGTTGCTTACGGACGTGAGCAGGAGAAGATCCACAACAAGAATTTCCGTTTTACACTGACAACCAATGGTGTGCTTCTGAATGATGAGGTGCAGGAGTTTGTGAACAAAGAGATGAGCAACGTAGTGCTCAGTATTGACGGAAGAAAAGAAGTGCATGACTACATGAGACCGTTCCGTAATGGCCGCGGCAGTTATGATCTGGTACTTCCGAAATTTGAGAAGCTGGCAGAAAGCCGGAATCAGGAGAAATATTATGTCCGTGGAACTTTTACCCGGAATAACAAGGATTTCTCCAACGACGTCCTGCACCTGGCAGATCTGGGATTCAAACAGATCTCCGTGGAACCGGTAGTCGGAAGCGACGAAGAAGAGTACGCACTGCGGGAGGAAGATCTTCCGGAAATCTTTGCTGAATATGATAAACTGGCAGCAGAGATGGTAAAGCGTTATCATACGGATAAAGAATTTAATTTCTTCCATTTTATGCTGGATCTGACCGGCGGCCCCTGTGTGGCAAAACGTCTGTCAGGATGTGGTTCAGGCACAGAGTATCTGGCAGTCACTCCATGGGGAGATCTGTATCCCTGCCATCAGTTCGTAGGCGAGGAAAAATACCTCATGGGAAATGTGGACGAGGGACTGAAACGTACAGACATCCGTGATGAGTTCAAAGAATGTAATGTGTACTCTAAGGAAAAATGCCGGAACTGCTTCGCAAAATTCTACTGCAGCGGCGGATGTGCGGCAAACTCCTATAAATTCCACGGCTCCATTAATGACGCTTACGATATCAGCTGTGAACTGGAGCGCAAGCGTGTGGAGTGCGCAATCATGATCAAGGCCGCAGAGGCGGAGAAAGATGAGGCAAGAAATGAAGAAAAGTAGAGCAGTTGTCACTTTGCTGGTGACCATTGCCATTACGGCAATTCTGTTGTTCACCTCGGCAGTAGGCTGGGGCGCTGACGGAGCAGGTTCAGCAAAAGACATCAAACTGGGACTCGATCTGGCAGGTGGTGTCAGCATTACCTATCAGGCCGTTGGTGACGAAGCACCGTCTGTAGAAGATATGGCAGATACGGTGTATAAACTTCAGAAGCGTGTAGAAGGCTACAGTACTGAGGCTGAGGTTTACCAGGAAGGTTCCGACCGTATCAATATTGAGATTCCGGGTGTCAGTGATGCAAATGCCATTCTGGCAGAGCTTGGAAAACCAGGTTCTCTGCAGTTCATGACTTCTGACGGAACGGTAGTTCTGGAAGGAACCGATGTAGCAGATGCACAGGCTGGTTCCACTTCTGACGAGATGACACAGGCAAGAAAGTACATTGTAGAACTTACCCTGACGGATGACGGTGCAAAGAAATTTGCCGAAGCAACCCAGGCAAATCTCGGAAAGCAGATCGCCATTGTCTATGACGGCGATGTTATCAGTGCTCCGACCGTACAGTCTGCAATTACAGATGGCAGATGCCAGATCACCGGAGATTTTACTTACGAAGAAGCCGATCAGCTGGCTTCCACCATCCGTATCGGTTCCCTTTCTCTGGAACTGCAGGAGTTACGTTCTAATGTGGTAGGAGCAAAGCTGGGAGCAGAAGCAATTCATACCAGTTTAATTGCAGGTGTGATCGGATTTGCACTGGTTGTTCTGTTCATGATTGCCATTTACAGAATTATGGGACTTGCATCCGGCATAGCACTGACTTCTTATGTAGGTATCGTTCTGGTACTGTTGAATGGATTCCAGATGACCCTGACCCTGCCGGGTATTGCAGGTATCATCCTTTCCATCGGTATGGCGGTGGATGCCAATGTTATTATCTTTACACGTATTCGTGAGGAGATTGCAGCAGGCAAGACCGTCAAATCCGCTATGAAGATCGGTTACCAGAAAGCCCTTTCCGCAATTGTGGATGGTAACATTACCACCCTGATCGCAGCAGCGGTACTGGCAATCAAGGGTTCCGGAAGTGTGAAGGGATTTGCACAGACTCTGGCACTTGGTATTGTTGTTTCCATGTTTACCGCACTAGTAGTATCCAAGCTGGTGATGAATGCACTGTATGCCCTTGGTATGAAAGATGTAAAATGGTACGGCACCTTCAAAGAGAGACAGCCGATCAATTTTGTTGGCAAGAAAAAGATCTGGTTCTCTGTATCTGTTCTGGTCATTGTAGCCGGACTGGCTTATATGGGGATCAATGCAGGCTCCGGCAAAGGCGCGCTGGCATACAGCCTGGAGTTCAAGGGTGGTACTTCCACAACGGTAGAGTTTAACGATGACATGACCATCCAGGAGATTGAACAGAATGTAGTTCCGGTTGTGGCAGAAGTTACCGGAGACAATGATATTCAGACCCAGAAGGTGGCAGGAACCACTCAGGTGGTTATCAAGACCAAAGAGCTGGATCTTGACAAACGTACGGAACTGGATGAGAAGCTGACCGAGGCATTTGATCTGAGCGATACAGCAATCACCGCAGAGAATATCAGCGGGGCCATCAGTCAGGAAGTAAAACATGATGCGATTATTTCTGTGATCATCGCAACGATCTTTATGCTGATCTATATCTGGATCCGGTTCAAGGATGTAAGATTTGCAACCAGTGCAGTTGCTGCACTGCTGCATGATGTTCTGGTAGTACTTGTATTTTACGGAGCAGCCAGAATCTCTGTTGGAAATACCTTCATTGCCTGCATGCTGACTATTGTTGGTTATTCCATCAATGCAACCATCGTTATTTTCGACCGTATTCGTGAGAACCTGGCAGAGATGAAACGGAAAGATACGCTGGAGGATGTGGTAAATAACAGTATTACCCAGACACTGACCAGAAGTATTTTCACTTCCCTGACCACCTTTATCATGGTAGCGGTTCTCTATGTCATGGGAGTTGCTTCCGTGAAAGAGTTCGCACTGCCGCTGATGGTAGGTATTGCCTGCGGAGCTTATTCTTCCGTATGCATCACCGGTCCGCTGTGGTATGTCATGAAAACAAAACTGGTAAAGAAACAGTAATAGAAATGTAGATGAGGCAGGAGCTTTTGCTCCTGCCTTTTTTGCTCCTGGCATTTGAAATATTAAGATTAATTAAGAATTTCAAAATCAAAAATATGGTATACTTTATATATTAAAATGCGCTTGAAAAAGAATAAAGGAGGGCCTCGGGTGGAAGAAAAAAGGCAGCCTGTGATTCAGGTAAAAAACCTCTATAAAATATTCCGGGTGGGGGACGAGAAGGTCCGGGCACTAAACGGTGTGGATCTGACCATCTATAAAGGAGAGTTCTGTGCCATCGTCGGTACATCCGGTTCCGGAAAATCCACTATGCTGAATATGCTGGCGGGGTTGGAAAAACCGACCAAAGGAGAAGTCGTGGTGGCGGGACAGCATCTGGAAAATATGACGGAAAACCAGCTGGTCAAGTTCCGGAGAGAAAAGGTGGGATTTATTTTTCAGTCTTTTAATCTTCTGGGAACCATGAACGCCATTGAAAATGTGGCATTGCCGTTGACCTTCCGGGGAGTGGATAAGAAGGTCAGGGAAGCTAAGGCAGTGAAGATGCTGAAGCTGGTAGGACTGTCCAAACATATGCTGCACCGGCCAAACGAGATGTCCGGTGGACAGCAGCAAAGAGTCGGTGTGGCAAGAGCCCTTGTGCTGGATCCGGAGATTATCTTCGCGGATGAACCGACCGGCAATCTGGATTCCCATACATCCGCAGAAGTACTGGGACTGATGAGAAAAGTGGTACAGGAAAAGAATCAGACCATGGTGATGGTAACTCATGATAACCATCTGGCAGGATTTGCGGATCGGATATTCCATATCATAGATGGAAAAATTGTGAAAATCGAGACACGGAGTGAATATAAGGAGGACGAGCAATGAAGAAGTGGTGGATGAAAGGACTTGCAGTGGCCCTGTGTGCGGGAATGCTGGCACCGGCAGCAGCGGTGAGCGTGCCAGAAATAGGGATGACGGTGTATGCGGAGGAACCGACGACTCCAACGCCCGGAACGGATAACACCAAAAAAGATGGAAATACAACAACTCCTACAGAAGATCCGGCAGCGGAACTGCAGAAAGCGAAAGATAGTGCCATGGGAAAACTTCAGGACTATCAGCGTTTAGTTGATCCTGACGGAAAAAATGCAACAAAGCTTAACGATATTGTGACCAAGGCATTGAATCAGATCGGTGCTATGACCACAGCAGACGGCGTCAATGATTATATTACCAAGGCAAAAGGGGACATGGATAAAGTAGTCAATCCACCCAAAGATGACAGCAATGACGATGATGACGACGATAAAGATACCGTTCCGGTAAATGCGGATCATTTTCTCATGGTAGGCGGTACCTGGGTAACTCCGGTAGCCAATGCAGGGCAGGAAGTCAGCATTGTTCTTCCGGTTGTCAATATGGGTAAGACCAATGTGACCAATGCAGTGGTTACACCGGTATTAAGCACCGATACAGCAACCTGGCCATTTGAGATTACTCAGTCCAGTTATTCCCAGAACATTGCGGATCTTCCCGGCACTGACACCGGAATGTCTGACATGGACCGGAGACGGGAACTTACCTGGAACCTGAAAACCAGAAGTGATGTGGGAAATGGCTATCAGAAGATTTCTTTCAATGTGCGGTATTTTGCATCTGATGGAAGCAGCCAGACGACCACCCTTGATACTTACATCCAGACCAGTGGTACAGCCGGTGTCAGCGCGGATGGAAAATCATCTGTGCCGCGGGTGATTGTAACCGGATTTGAGACCAATCCGGAGACGGTACATGCAGGTGAAAGTTTTATGCTGACCCTGCATCTGAAAAATACTTCCACAGCAACCAGTGTCAGCAATATGCTGTTTGAGTTTGATGCAGCAGTAGAGGGCAAGGATTCCGAGACGACCTATGAATCTTTCCTGCCGACCGCAGGTTCCAACACGATCTTTGTAGATAAGATGGCAAAAAATGG
Source organism: Clostridiaceae bacterium Marseille-Q4143 (assembly GCA_018228645.1). Classification (GTDB taxonomy): domain Bacteria; phylum Bacillota; class Clostridia; order Lachnospirales; family Lachnospiraceae; genus Hominiventricola; species Hominiventricola filiformis. Next base: position 323,144 of record CP073693.1, on the reverse strand, counting down.
AACCAAAGATATCCAGATTGAAATGGAAGCAAGAGCCGATCTGGCACAGAAACCATATGCTATCGACGTTAACATGAGCTATGAGGATGAGCATGTCAACGCTTACACCAACAAAGCGAGTGTATCCATTCCAGTGAAACAGGCAGCCCGGGTTGACATGAGTGAGCCGGAGGTGAATCCTTCCAGTATTGAAGTGGGCAGTGAAGCAAATATTATGTTCAGTATCTACAATCTGGGAAAGACCAAGCTTTACAATGTGAAAGTGTCTGCAGACAGTGAATTCGTGAGCAGCGGTGATGCTTTTGTAGGTAATCTGGATTCCGGAGCAACCGGTTCCGTAGATATGTATGTGAATGGTCTGGCACCTACGACAGACGATGGAACGGTAAAACTTAATATTTCTTATGAGGATGAGACCGGAGAGGCAACTGTGATTGAGAAGACCGTTTCCTTATATGTCAGCGAACCTATGATGGATGATAGTATGGGAATGGACGATATGCCTGCGGATGATCAGACCGGAACCGGCGGCAGCGTTGGAAAGGCAGTTCCTGTGATTGTTGTCTTCCTGATTGCAGCAGGTGGTATTGCCATCATCATCAGTCTGAAGAAAAGGAAACTGAAAGAACAGAAAAAACTGGAAGAAGACCTCATTGATCTGGATGAAGAGGATGACGAGAAGGAGTAAAGCATGAAATTTCTGGATTTACTTCGAATGAGCAGTTCGAATCTGCTCAGAAGGAAGCTTCGTACGGCATTGACCGTACTTGGCGTTGTCATAGGAACGGCATCCATTGTAGTCATGATTTCTCTGGGCTTGGGACTTCAGAAAAGTTCACTTGAGCAGATAGAGCAGTATGGAGGGCTGACCACCATCAATGTCAATACATGGGGCAACTGGGACAGCTCTTCCTCAAATACGGAAGAACTCCGGATTGATGATGCATTGGTGGAAAAAATCGCAGCCATGCCTCATGTGGAAATTGCCTCGCCGATGCTGTCTGTTAATGTACTGGCGAAACAGGGGGCTTATATGGGAAACCTGCAGGTATATGGAATGACCCAGGAAGCTATGAAGTCCATGAATATGGAGGTGGGAGAAGGAACGCTTCCTCTTGCCAATGGAGGTCTGCAGTTTTTCTATGGCAATCAGGTCATTACGAATTTTTACAATGCCAAGACCAATGAATACTACTGGGATACAATGACAGTGCCGGATGTAGATTTGATGAAGGATCCAGTGTTTGTGATCTTTGACACGGATGCTTATTATAATTCCACCAGCGGTGGAGATGGCAGCGGTAAGGTGACGGCACCTCCGAAGAAGTATATTATTCCCACCAGCGGATTGATGGCGGGAACGGTAGATGATTACAGCGAGAACAGCTACAATGTGTATGCAGACATTGATCAGCTAAAGGCAATGCTGAAGAAGATTTTCAAGGGAAAAGCCATTCCCGGACAGCCGACGAACAAAGCGGGAAAACCCTATAAAGAGATCTATTATGATCAGGTCTATGTAAAAGTAGACAGCATGGAAAATGTACAGGAGATCCAGAAAGCAATTCAGGACATGGGATATGGAGCAAGCAGTAATGCAGAATGGATGCAGCAGACGAAAGAGCAGATGAAAATGATTCAGCTGGTACTGGGCGGGATCGGCGCAGTATCCCTGTTTGTAGCAGCCATCGGTATTGCCAATACCATGATGATGTCCATTTATGAACGGACGAAGGAGATTGGTATTATTAAGGTACTGGGATGCGACATGAACAATATCCGTACGATGTTTTTGCTGGAGGCCGGATTTATTGGATTTTTCGGCGGACTGGTCGGACTGATACTCAGTGAAACGATATCTTTTGTTATTAATATGGTGGCAGCCGGGGCAGACGGAAGTGGATATTATTCCGGCATTTCCTATATACCTGTATGGCTTGTTCTGGCAGCACTGGTATTTGCCGTACTGGTCGGTATGGTGGCCGGTTTCTTCCCGGCACTTCGTGCCATGAAATTAAGCCCGCTGGCGGCCATTCGAAATGAATAAAGAAACAGGAAAAACGAGACAAAACCCAGAGAAATGAGTTCTGTCTCGTTTTTTTAAAAAGGACATTGACTTCCTGAAAACCTGTGTTACGATAAAGAAAGCGAGGAAGTTAATGATGACAGACAGAAAATTGAACACAAGAGAAGAAGCCGATGCCCGCTACAAATGGGCTATCGAAGATTTATATAAGGATGATGAAGACTGGAAGAGAGATTATGAACTTCTGAAAAGCCGGATCCCAGAACTTACAAAGTTCCGTGGACGGCTTGGCGAGAGCGCAGAAGTTCTCTTATCCATGCAGAAATTAAGTGACGAACTGAACCAACTGCTGGAGAAAGTATATGTTTATGCAAATCAGCGTCTTCATGAAAATACAGACAACAGCACGTACCAGAATCTGGCAAGTCAGGCCCAGGGATTGTTAGTGGAACTCTCCGAGAGCCTGTCTTTTGTGGAGCCAGAGCTCATGGAGCTGCCGGACGGAATCATTGAGACATTCCTGGATGAAAATGAAGAGCTTTCGGTATACCGCCAGTATTTTGAAAATATAATAAGACAGAAAAAACATGTCCTGCCCACAGAACAGGAACAGCTTTTGGCGGCTATGGGAGAGGTGGCAGAAAGCCCGAAGGATATTTTCTCCATGTTTAATAATGCGGATATTCGTTTTCTGGAGATTACCGGAGAAGATGGGCATCCGGTGCAGGTGACCCATGGACGTTATATGTCTCTCATGCAGAGCCGGAACCGTCAGGTGCGAAAAGATGCCTTTGAAGCTATGTATGGAGTCTATGGTGACTGGAGAAATACGCTGGCTGCCATGTATCGTGCCAATGTGAAGCAGGAGGCATTTCTGGCGAAGGCACATAAGTATACATCTGACCTGGAAGCAGCTTTGGATGGAAGTCATATTCCGGTGAAAGTCTATGAGCAGCTTATTGAAGCTGTGCATGAATCCATGCCGCTTATGTACCGCTATATGAAGCTGCGGAAAAAACTTCTTGGCGTGGAAGAACTTCATATGTATGATCTCTATGTTCCCATGACAGAACAGGATCACAGTGAGATTCCATTTGAGCAGGCGAAGAAAACTGTATTAGAAGGGCTCGCTCCCATGGGTGAAGAATATTTACATCTGCTCAGAGAAGGATTTGATCACGGATGGATAGATGTCTACGAGAATCAGGGCAAACGGACAGGTGCGTATTCTTGGGGAGCCTATGGAACCCATCCTTACGTGCTGCTCAACTATCAGGGAACGTTGCACGATGTCTTTACACTTGCCCATGAGATGGGGCATGCGCTGCATTCCTGGTATTCTGATGAGCATCAGCCCTATATTTATGCAGGCTACCGGATCTTCGTGGCAGAGGTGGCATCTACCTGCAACGAGGCATTGCTCATTCATTATCTGATGGAACAGAGTAAAAAGGCCGGAGACCGGAAGAAGACCATGTATCTTATGAACTATTTTCTGGAACAGTTCCGGACCACATTGTTCCGGCAGACGATGTTTGCAGAATTTGAGAAGATTACCCACGGACTGCAGGAACAGGGAGAGACATTGACGGCAGACCGGTTATGTGAGATTTATTATGATCTGAATAAGCTGTATTTTGGGGAAGAGATCTGTGTGGATCAGGAGATTGCCATGGAATGGGCCAGGATTCCACATTTCTATACACCATTTTATGTTTATCAGTATGCGACCGGATTTTCGGCAGCCATTGCTCTGTCCAAACAGATTCTGGAACAGGGAGCGCCTGCGGTGGAACAGTATAAGAAATTCCTGAAGGGAGGAAGTTCCATGTATCCGCTGGAACTTCTGAAGATGGCAGGAGTGGATATGGAGCAGAAAGCTCCGGTACAGGATGCACTTGCGGTATTTGCACAATATCTCGATGAGATGGAAAGGCTTGCAGACCATGACACTGTATGAAGCAATTTTTCGGAGAAAATCAATCAGAAAATACAGGGATACAGAGATTGATCCCAAACTGTTGGAGAAGATCGAACAGTATGGAGAGGATGCAGTCGGCATCCGCCCGGAGATCCGGACGAAATGGAAAATTTTAAAAGGCTCTGACAAACGTCTGGCAGGACTTTTTCTGGTGAAAGCACCCTATTATGTGGTGCTTTATTCGGAGATCTGTGAGGACTACCGGAAAAATGCAGGATGTCTTATGGAACAGCTGGTGCTGTATCTGCATACAAAGGGTATCGGCAGCTGTTATCAGGGCGGTGCCCGCGTGAAGCATGAGGATGAAAAAGAACTGGAGCCGGTCATGATCATGGCATTTGGTTACCCGGCAGAACCATTGGAGCGGGATCGGGAAGCATTCAAGCGGATGGAACTGAATCGGTTTGTGAAAGTCCATGGAAATTTTGGCAAAGTGCAGCGAAAACTTCTGGAAGTAGCAAGGGTGGCTCCTTCCGCCATGAACCTGCAGCCCTGGCGTTTTGTAGTGACCGATGGCAAAATTCATATGTTTGTGAAGAAGCCGGGAAAGATCGGCTATCAGATGCAGCAGGATTTTAATCTCTTTGATGCAGGTATTGCCCTGGCACATATGCTGGTGACCGCAGAAGAGCAGTGGTTTGACCTGGAATACCAGAAACTGGACAGCATTCTGGAAAAAGATTTCCCAAACAATATGTATGTGGGCAGCCTGCTGATCCTGAATGAAAGTGAAAAGATCTGAAAGATAAAAAATATCTGTTGACAAATGTACCGTTTTCCGGTATCATATGTTTTGTCGCTGATACAGTGACAGCACAACAGATTTTGCACGAGTGGCTCAGTGGTGGAGTATCGCCTTGCCAAGGCGAGGGTCGCGGGTTCGAATCCCGTCTCGTGCTCTTAAAGGATTCAGAATTTATCTGGATCCTTTTTCTTTTGTCGGTCTTCTTATATTTATTAGTATAATTTATAACATAATTAACATATATTAAATTTACTAATCAGAAAAAGTGTGATATGATAACCTTAACAATGTGAACAACGGGGCAGGATTATGGCTCCGTAAGATAGAACCATATGAGCTGATGGAGGTAGAGAAGCATGGTAAGACGCGTCTTTGTGGAAAAGAAACCTGAGTTTGCAGTAAAGGCAAAAGAGCTGCAGGAGGAGATCAGAAGTTATCTTGGTATCCAGACCGTGACAGGTGTCCGTGTCCTGATCCGTTATGACGTAGAGAATATTTCTGATGAGACTTTTGAAGAAGCATGTCATACGGTATTTGCAGAGCCGCCGGTAGATACTCTTTATCAGGAAAGCTTTGAGACCGCCAAAGGAGCCGCAGTGTTCGGTGTTGAGTTCCTTCCGGGACAGTTCGACCAGAGAGCAGATTCCGCTGTACAGTGCGTACAGTTCTTGAATTCCGCTGAAAAGCCGGTGATCCGTACCGCTGTTATCTATGTGATTGAAGGGAATACGACAGAGGCAGAGCTTGATTCCATCAAGGCATTCTGTATCAACCCGGTAGATTCCCGTGAAACTGTCATGGAGAAACCGGAGACTCTGGTAACTGTATTTGAGGATCCGGCTGATGTAAAGATTTTTGATGGATTTAAAAATATGCCGGAAGAAGAGCTGAAAGAACTTTACAGCTCCTTAAATCTGGCTATGACCTTCAAGGATTTCCAGCATATCCAGAACTACTTCAGAGGTGAGGAGAACCGTGACCCGTCCATGACCGAGATCCGCGTGCTGGATACGTATTGGTCCGATCACTGCCGCCATACCACCTTCTCTACGGAGCTTAAGGATGTAAAATTCGAAGACGGATATTATCGTGCACCCATTGAGAAGACCTATGAGCAGTACGTAGCTGACCATAAAGAGATTTTCAAAGGAAGAGACGATAAGTTCATCTGTCTTATGGATCTGGCGCTGATGGCTATGAGAAAGCTGAAAAAAGAAGGAAAACTCAAGGATCAGGAGGAATCTGACGAGATCAATGCCTGCTCCATCGTGGTTCCGGTCGAAATCGACGGGGAGACCGAGGAGTGGCTGGTTAATTTCAAGAACGAAACCCACAACCATCCGACAGAGATCGAGCCCTTCGGTGGTGCTGCTACCTGTCTTGGCGGAGCTATCCGTGACCCGCTGTCAGGCCGTACTTATGTATATCAGGCAATGCGTGTAACCGGCGCAGCTGACCCGACCGTTCCGGTATCTGAGACTCTGAAGGGCAAACTGCCCCAGAAAAAACTGGTGCGCGGTGCAGCCAGCGGCTACAGCTCTTATGGTAACCAGATTGGACTGGCTACCGGTTATGTAAAAGAGATTTATCATCCGAACTATGTGGCAAAACGTATGGAGATCGGTGCCGTTATGGGTGCTGCTCCGAGAAAAGATGTCATCCGTGAGACTTCTGATCCGGGGGATATCATCATTCTGCTGGGTGGCCGTACCGGACGTGACGGCTGCGGTGGTGCGACTGGTTCTTCCAAAGTACATACCGAGGCTTCCATTGAGACCTGCGGTGCTGAGGTGCAGAAAGGTAATGCTCCGACGGAGCGTAAGATCCAGAGACTGTTCCGCCGTCCGGAAGTAACCCGTCTCATTAAAAAATGTAATGACTTCGGTGCAGGCGGTGTGTCTGTAGCCATCGGTGAGCTGGCAGACGGTCTGGTCGTAGATCTGGACAAGGTGCCGAAGAAATATGAAGGTCTTGATGGAACTGAGCTTGCCATCTCCGAATCTCAGGAGCGTATGGCGGTGGTTGTTGATCCGAAAGACGTCAAAGAATTTATGGGATATGCAGCAGAGGAGAATCTGGAATCTGTCTGCGTAGCTGAAGTGACCGAATCTCCGAGACTGGTGCTCACCTGGAGAGGAAAGAAGATCGTGGATATTTCCAGAGCCTTCCTCGATACTAACGGTGCTCATCAGGAGACTTCTGTCGCAGTGGACATGCCGTCCGAGACAGAGAAATATTTTGAAAGAAAAGAAGTCGGTGATATCCGTGAAAAATGGCTGGATACCCTGAAAGATTTAAATGTGTGCTCCCAGAAGGGCCTGGTGGAGATGTTCGACGGCTCCATCGGAGCAGGCAGCGTGCTGATGCCTTATGGCGGAAAATATCAGCTGACCGAGACCCAGGCAATGGTAGCCAAACTTCCGGTACTCAAAGGAAATACGGATACCGTTACGATGATGAGTTATGGATTTGATCCCTATCTGTCCAGCTGGTCTCCGTATCATGGTGCTGTTTACGCAGTGCTGGAGTCTGTGGCAAGAATCGTGGCAACCGGTGGTGATTACAGCAAGATCCGTTTCACCTTCCAGGAGTACTTCCGCAGAATGACCGAGGATCCCCATCGCTGGAGCCAGCCCTTCGCAGCACTCCTCGGTGCTTACAGTGCACAGCTGGGATTCGGACTGCCGTCCATCGGAGGAAAAGACAGTATGTCCGGCACTTTCAACGATATCGATGTACCGCCGACACTGGTATCTTTCGCAGTGGATATTGCAAGTTACAAACATATCATCACTCCGGAATTTAAGAAAGCCGGTAACAAGCTGGTTCTCTTAAAAGTCGATAGAGACGCTTACGATCTGCCGGATTATGAAAAGATCATGGATCAGTACGGCAAGTTCTTTGAGGATGTAAAGGCCGGAAAGATCGTTTCTGCTTATGCCCTGGATGGCAAGGGTGTGATTCCGGCAGTCAGCAAGATGGCATTTGGTAATAAACTCGGTGTCAAACTGGAGCACAATCTGGATCCGAGAGACGCATTTGCACCTGGATTCGGTTCTATCGTGGCAGAGGTTCCGGCAGGCAAAGTTGGCGAGCTTTCTATCACTTATACCGAGATCGGTGAAGTGACGGTAAGCGGCTTCTCCTATGGAAATGTTTCCATCAGCACTGAGGAAGCACTGGATGCATGGAAAGGAACACTGGAGAAAGTATTCCCGACCGTGGCAGAGAAGAATAAAGAAGTACTGGATACACCGATCTACAAGGCAGACAGCATTTATGTATGCAAACATCAGGTGGCAAAACCGACCGTATTTATCCCGGTATTCCCGGGTACCAACTGCGAGTACGACAGTACGAAAGCATTTGAGCGCGCAGGTGCGAATGTAGTAACCAAGGTATTTAAAAATTTAAGCGAAAGCGATATCAAAGAATCCGTGGATGCCTTCGAGAAAGCCATCAGCCAGGCACAGATTATCATGTTCCCGGGCGGCTTCTCCGCAGGTGACGAGCCGGATGGATCTGCGAAATTCTTTGCAACCGCATTTGAAAATGAGAAGATCAAGGAAGCGGTAACAAAGCTTCTGAATGAGAGAGACGGTCTGGCACTGGGTATCTGCAACGGTTTCCAGGCACTGATCAAACTGGGACTGGTTCCCTACGGTGAGATCACCGGACAGCAGCCGGATTCCCCGACTCTGACCTTCAACACCATTAACCGTCATATCTCCAAGATGGTCTACACCAAGGTAGTCAGCAACAAGTCCCCGTGGCTTGCAGGTGCAGAGCTGGGCGGTGTCTATGTAAACCCGGCATCCCATGGTGAGGGACGTTTTGTAGCACCGAAAGAGTGGATTGACAAACTGTTTGCGAATGGACAGGTGGCAACCCAGTATGTAGATCTGGCAGGCAACCCGACCATGGATGAAGAATGGAACGTCAATGGTTCCTACGCTTCCATCGAAGGTATCACAAGCCCGGACGGACGTGTCTTCGGTAAGATGGCACATTCCGAGAGACGCGGCACCGCAGTAGCTATCAATATCTACGGTGAGCAGGATCTGAAGATCTTTGAGTCCGGAGTGAAATATTTCAAATAAAAAAATAGGAAAAGGTGGAATGCAGTACATGTGTTCCACCTTTTTTGCGTGTATATTTTTAAACGGTTTTTCCCATACTAAGGTGGTAATTATCAAAAGGAGGGAAAACCATGACAAGATTAGACTGTTCTGTTGTAAACTGTACCTACAATAAGGATGATTCCTGCTGCAAGGACAACATTCATGTGGGTGGAAAAAATGCGAAGGTGACGGATGAGACCAGCTGCGAGAGCTTCCGCGAGCGCAAATATGACGGCGCCAGCAATGCGGACAGCATTCCCAGCAAACCCACCGAGATTTCCTGTGATGCGGAATCCTGCTGCTACAACCATGCCTGTAAGTGCGCGGCTGATCAGGTGCGCGTAAGTGGAAGTAACGCCTGCAGCTGCAAGAATACGGAGTGTACAACTTTCGATTGTAAATGTTAATTGAATTTCTGATGTAAAAAGACCGCCCTGTCTGGAGTAAATGTTCTGAACAGGGCGGTTTTCTTTTTTATTTTTCTAACAACAGATACTGTCCGTTATCCGCCAGTATCTGACAGTTTTTCAGTTCCGGATGATCTGCAAGGAAGGGTACCGACAGAATGAGAAGCGCATCATCGGAATCAGCAAGGAAGCCTTCCGTGCCGCCATCCTGGCAGGTGAGATCGCCTTCCATCATGCCGAGGAGCTGCATGTTCTGCTCCCATTTGGTTGTATTTGCATAGAGGAAGGGGTCATAGGCATCGAGATAAACGGTTGAGCCGGTGCGAAGCCCGTTCCGGTCAAACTGTTCCATGACAAAGGTCTGCAGGTCGTTGTTTCTGGCACCGCGGACGTTGTCCATGTAATTGTTCCGAATAAACCATCCAGTTCCGACAGCGGCCACGCACAGACCGAGGCAGAGAATAAACCAGGGCAGTTTTTTGTTCTGGAGAAAGGCACCCAGAAAAATGGCGGCCAGCAGGCACAGGGGTATGATACAGGGGTAGACGTACCACATGAGCTTGGTGGACACGGCGGAAAATCCAAGAAATGGCACCAGAAACCACAGAAACAGTCCGGTGAGATCTGTGTTGGAAAGGGGAAAATCTTTCACGCGGAACGGCCGGATACACAGACAGATAAGCCCCACAATCACAAGCAGGGTCAGCCAGCCGTAGATATAGTCAAAGTTCCAGAAGATGGAGGTCCAGTAGAAAGAAAATGGAAATCCATGGCCTTCCAGTCCTCCGGCGGCAGTTCGTCCTGCGATGTCGGCTTCGTACATATTCCGGAAGAAGGTAAAGCCGTCGTACTGGAAACGGCAGACTGCCCACAGGGCAGCAGGCAGCAGGGCGGAGCCAAGGAAGAGAAGAAATCTTCCCGGCTTCATTTTTCTTAATTCTCCGGTCAGCAGAAGAAAGAGTCCGCCGATGGCAGCGATCATGCCTGCATGGAAACTCTTGGTCAGAAACGCAAGAGAAAAACACAAGCCGCATACATAAAGCATACGTCCGTTTTCACGGATCTTTAACATGGCCAGCATGGCCAGCGTAAAGAACAGAAGATAGAGGCTGTCTGCGTCTCCGGCGCGGACCAGATGCGCCTTAAAGGGAAAATAGTTGGCGCACAGGAATGCCATAACCAGCAGAGAGGTGAGCTTTCCATATCTGCGGGCAAAGAGTCCGGTCACGACCGTGGTAATCAGATAGGCAAGGGCAGAGAAGAACCGGAGCCCCACTGATGTATAGCCAAACAGGGTGAAACCAGCCATAATGCTCCAGAAAGAAACGGGAGGTTTCACATTCCAGTAATCGGGTTCATTCAGGTAGGTATTTACCAGAAAATTTCCATTCTTCAACATTTCATAGGCGGAAATACCATGGCGGGCCTCGTCCCAGGAGTCAATCGCCTTGATACCAAGACATCGGAAGCAAAGAAAGGCGGTCATCAGTGCCAAAAATGCGAAAAAAACCGGATAGAGACGGTCAATCAGACGCAGAAGCCGTGTATAAAATGATTTCATAAAATAAATCCTCATAATCTAAATAGTTACAAAAAATATAGCATGGTCACGAAAAAAAGTAAACGCTTTATAAAGGCTTTACAAAGCTTCTGTATGATTGATAATATTGTACCGGAACTCTTTCTGTGGCAGCCGGAGACGATGCACTGGAGGCAGAGGCGCTGGTACGAATCAGTGGAGGATCCGTGTTTCTGGATGCAGAAGACTATCTGATTCACTGCGATGGGGAGCAGGAACTGACCAGGGGCTGTGTTTTTTATGAAAAACAGTGACAGACAGGGAAAATCATGCTATAATCAGACCAAATGCAGTGGGTTCAAAGGGGGTATTCTGCCCTGACGGCTGCTGAAGAAAGAATAAACAGATTTTACATGATGGAGGAAATTTCATGAGAACTTATCTCGTAACAGGCGGTGCCGGATTTATCGGCTCCAATTACATTCATTATATGTTCCGCAAATACGGCGAGGAGATCCGTATTATCAATGTGGACGTGCTGACCTATGCAGGTAATCTGGAGAACTTAAAAGATGTAGAGGACTATCCGAACTATACCTTCGTAAGAGCAGACATCTGTGACAGTGAGGCAATTACCAAAATTTTCGAGGAGAATGATATTGACCGCGTGGTTCATTTCGCAGCAGAGAGCCATGTAGACCGCAGTATCAAGAATCCGGAAGTATTTGTTAAGACCAATGTACTGGGTACTCTGGTCATGCTGAATGCAGCAAAAGCAGCATGGGAGCTGCCGGACGGAAGCTTTAAGGAGAATAAAAAATTCCTGTATGTTTCCACTGACGAAGTATACGGTTCTCTGGATGACGGAGATAATTATTTCTATGAGACAACTCCGTTCTCTCCCCACAGCCCCTACTCTGCAAGCAAGGCAAGTGGAGACATGCTGACCAAGGCATATTTTGATACTTATAAATTCCCGTGCAACATTACCAGCTGTAGCAACAACTATGGCCCGTATCAGTTCCCGGAGAAATTGATTCCGCTGGTAATCAACAACGCACTGCAGGGAAAAGCGCTGCCGGTATATGGTGATGGTAAGAATGTTCGTGACTGGCTCTATGTAGATGACCATGCAAAGGCAATCGACATGGTTCAGGAAAAAGGAAAACTGGGCGAGCGTTACAACATCGGCGGACACAACGAGAAGCAGAACATTGAGATCATTCATATTATTCTGGATACTCTGCAGGAGATGCTTCCGGACAGTGATCCGAGAAAAGCACTGGTAAGCGAGAAGCTGATTACCTACGTAACTGACCGTAAGGGACATGACCGTCGTTATGCCATTGCACCGGACAAGATCAAAGCAGAGATCGGCTGGTATCCGGAGACCATGTTCGCCGAGGGCATCAAGAAGACCATTCAGTGGTTCTTCGAGCATGAGGACTGGATGAAGAATGTGACCAGCGGTGACTATCAGAAATACTATGAAGAAATGTACAAAAATAAATAAAAACTGGCTGGTACCGGCGCTGGGAGTGTTGCTCGCAGCGCTGGCTCTGGTATTTGGAAAGACCGGTATTTCCCAGAATGGATTTACGCTGAATCAGTACCACAATGCGGATGCTAAATTCATCGGTGATCACATTATCACCAGCGTGGATGAAGGAATCCGGATTCTGGATCTGGAAGGAAAGACGGTGGCTTCCTATGACGGGCTGGCTGCTTCCTGGATGTATGTGATGGAAGATGATGTGGAGTCGAGAGGGCCGGAAGATCACTGGTTCATCGCTTACAGTAATCATGCGGATGAAACCCATATTCTGGAGCTGACCGCTGATTTTCAGCTGGTGGAAGACCGGATTGCGGTGACCACCGATACGCTGGCTATTGATCCGATTCTGGTGAAGATGGAAGATGGCTGGCTCCTCACCAATACAGAGATTGACGGAACGATCAACAATCCGTCACCGGACGGGGACAACGGAATCTATTCTGTACAGCTCTACAGCTCCGCAGACCTGAAGACCTGGGAACCGCTGACCACCATCATCAGTAAAAAGCAGAATCTGGAAGATGGAGATATCCGGTATCTTGACGGGACACTCTACTATTTCTTTGAGATGGAAGATTATGATAAAGGTCCTTCTAAGATCTGTGTCATGACGTCTGATGATCAGGGCGGAAGCTGGAGTGATCCGATCGTACTCCTGCCCAATGTGGCGGACAACGAGATGGCTTCCTGTGAACAGACCGACTATGGATGGCGGCTCTATGTGAGCAGTGACTATGCCTGTGTAGGAGAGAGCTATCAGGGTGCCGGTGTCTATTACAACGATTATAAAGAGGATTTTACTCCGATCAGCACCTATCAGCGGTCGGGGATGCCGGACAATGAATCTGTCCGGTTATATGAGGCAAAAGAAATTGACGGTCAGATGAATTTCCTGTTTGCAAGGAATTTTCTGACGGACTGTGATCTTCTGCTTCGCACTATGGAAAAGGGGGATGAGATGCAATGAAAGGAATTATTTTAGCAGGAGGATCAGGAACCAGACTGTATCCGCTGACCAAGGCAGTGTCCAAGCAGATTATGCCGGTATATGACAAACCGATGATCTACTATCCGCTGTCCATTCTTATGCTGGCAGGAATCCGGGAGGTGCTGATCATCTCCACACCGAGAGATCTTCCGGTATTTGAAGAGCTTTTAGGAGACGGAAGTCAGCTGGGCATGCGTTTTGAGTATGCGGTGCAGGAGCAGCCAAGAGGACTGGCCGATGCCTTTATCATCGGCGCAGATTTTATCGGGAAAGACAGCGTAGCACTGATTCTTGGCGATAATATCTTCTACGGACAGAGTTTCTCTCAGGTTCTCAGAAGAGTAGCAGCCCAGGAGAGCGGAGCCACCATCTTCGGTTACTACGTAAGAGATCCAAGAGAGTACGGTGTGGTTGAGTTTGACGAAAATGGCATGGCGATCTCCATCGAGGAGAAACCGGAGCATCCGAAGTCAAATTATGCGGTACCGGGCCTCTATTTCTATGACAATGATGTAGTGGAGATAGCAAAGAACGTAAAACCGTCTGCGAGAGGCGAGATTGAGATTACCAGCATTAACAACGAGTATTTGCGCAGAGGAACCCTTCATGTGGAGACACTGGGCAGAGGATTTGCATGGCTGGATACGGGTAATCATGATGCACTTCTGGATGCGGCTGACTTTGTGGCAGCATTCCAGAAACGCCAGGGACTTTACATTTCCTGTATTGAGGAAATTGCGTTCCGGAGAGGATTTATTGATAAAGAACAGCTGCTGAAGCTGGCAGAGCCGCTGATGAAGACCGCCTATGGCCGTTATCTGACGGAAGTAGCCGAAGGGCTGTAAATGAAAAATTCAGGCCCCGGAAGAGCGCATACCTGCGAAGTTCCGGGGTTTTATCAGATTTTAAAGAAGGATGGAGAAAAGAAATGGGAAAGATTACTGTAGAAACCTGTGATATTGAAGGATTGAAGATCATTACACCGACTGTATTCGGAGACGAGCGCGGATATTTTATGGAAACCTATAATTATAATGATTATAAGGCAGCAGGCATTGATATGGAGTTTGTACAGGACAACCAGTCCGCATCCAAGAAGGGCGTGTTAAGAGGTCTGCATTTCCAGATCCATTATCCTCAGGACAAGCTGGTCCGCGTGGTAAGTGGAGAAGTATTTGATGTAGCTGTTGACCTGCGCCCGGGTTCTAAGACCTACGGAAAATGGTTCGGCGTACTGCTTTCCGCAGAGAATAAAAAGCAGTTCTTTATTCCGAAGAACTTTGCACACGGATTCATCGTACTGTCTGATTACGCAGAGTTCGCTTACAAATGTACCGATTTCTATCATCCAAATGATGAGGGCGGTCTGGCATGGAACGACCCGGATATCGGAGTAGAATGGCCGATCCCGGAAGGCATGGAGCTGACGATTTCTGAGAAGGATCAGAAGTGGGGCGGCATTAAAGAACTGAAGAAATAAGGAGAGACCCTATGGTCCGTATGTGGAAAGATTTTTGGGCGAGCCGGAAACTGATCTGGAAGCTTGCCAGAAATGATTTTAAGACCCGCTACGCCGGCTCTTATTTTGGCGTTCTGTGGGCAATGGTACAGCCGGTTATCATTGTACTGGTGTACTGGTTTGTATTTCAGATCGGTTTAAACAATGCGACGGCAGAGTTAAAGCAGGGAATCAGCGTTCCCTTTGTGCTTTGGCTGGTCAGCGGTATTGTGCCGTGGTTCTATTTTTCCGAGAGCTTAAGCAACGGAACCAATGCGCTTCTGGAATATAATTATCTGGTAAAGAAAGTGGTCTTCAACATTGACATTCTGCCGTTGGTGAAGACGATTGCAGCACTGTTTATTCATGTATTTTTTGTGCTGTTCATGTTGTTTTTATTTGCACTGTATGGCTATTATCCGGGGCTGCACACGCTGTGGGTCGTGTACTTCAGCGCATGTCTTCTGATCTTTGTGACCGGAGTCTGCATGCTGACCAGTTCTCTGGTGATTTTCTTCCGGGATCTGACCCAGATTATCAATATTTTTCTGCAGGTCGGCATCTGGATGACACCGATTATGTGGAATCTGGAAGATTTGCTTGCAAAATATCCGATTCTTATGGTGCTGAAGCTGAATCCCCTCTGCTATATCGTCTATGGCTATCGTGCGGTACTGTTTCAGACCGGTTCTGTGGCAAGCCTTGGCTGGATGAATATTTATTTCTGGGTAGTGACCATTCTGGTATGGCTGCTGGGAAGTCATGTGTTCCGGAAACTGAAAGTGCATTTTGCAGACGTACTGTAAAGGAGAACTATGAGCAGCGAAGCAATTAAACTTGAGCATATTACTAAAATTTATAAATTATACGGCCGGAACAGAGACCGCCTGAAGGATTCCCTGGGGCTTACGAAGAAGAAATGCTATACGGAGCATTATGCCCTCCGGGATGTAAGCATGGAGATTCATCAGGGCGAGACGGTGGGAATTATCGGTGTCAATGGATCCGGTAAATCTACGATTCTGAAGATTATCACCGGTGTTTTAAGCGCCACCAGCGGCACGATGGAGATTAATGGAAGAATCTCTGCCCTTCTGGAACTGGGAGCCGGATTTAATATGGAATACACCGGGCTTGAGAATGTGTACTTAAACGGTACCATGCTGGGATTTTCCGAGGAGGAGATTAATGAACGTCTGCAGGATATACTGGATTTTGCAGATATCGGAGAATTTATCCATCAGCCGGTGAAGACCTATTCCAGCGGTATGTTTGTGCGGCTGGCTTTTGCCGTGGCCATCAACATTGACCCGGAGATCCTTATTGTAGATGAGGCTCTGTCTGTGGGAGACGTGTTCTTCCAGGCAAAGTGTTATCATAAATTTGAAGAGTTCAAAAAGCTTGGTAAGACCATTCTGTTCGTCAGCCATGATCTGACCAGCATTGCAAAATACTGTGACCGTGTGATTCTGCTGAACAAGGGCGTGAAGCTGGCAGAGGGAACACCGAAGGACATGGTCAATATGTATAAGAAGCTTCTGGTGCATCAGCTGGATGAGGAAACACTGGAAGATGTCTGCGAGAAAAGTGATATTGTGGAGCACACGGCAGACGGAAAAGCATGGAAAGACCATTTTGAAACGAATCCGAAGCTTTTGGACTATGGCGAGAAGCAGGCGGAGATTGTGGATTTTGCCATCATTGACCAATATGGACAGTATTCCAGTATTATTGAGAAGGGTTCCACCTGTCAGGTCAAGGCGAAGCTTACGTTCCACAGTCAGGTGAAGAATCCTATCTTCACTATTACCATCCGGAACAAGCAAGGAACGGATATTACGGGAACCAACACTATGTTTGAACGTGTGGAGACCGGAACCGTGGAAGCGGGAGAGACAAGAATCGTCACCTATACCCAGCGGATTGACCTGCAGGGTGGAGATTATCTCATTTCCCTTGGATGTACCGGATATGTGGGAGATGAATTTAAAGTGTACCACAGACTCTATGATCTGGTGGGAATGACCGTACTTTCTGATAAGGATACGGTGGGCTTTTATGATATGAACTCCGTAATTACCGTGGAGAACCCGGCAGAGCGCCAGGGCTGATTCGGAAAAAATTTTGCAGCAGGCAGGAAGGAATGCATATGCAGGAACAGTTTGGCCATGTAACAGTGACATATGATGAGGAGACTGCTTTACTGCAGCAGCCCCGCCCGGAAGATCTTCTGGTGGAGCAGCTGCTGGAGGAAGGCTTTGACTGTAAGAGGGCACAGGCACCGTCCTTCCCTGTTCTTTATCATTTATCTCATCTTCGCGGAAATCTGACAGAATGGCTGCCGGTGAAAATGACAGATACGGTGCTGGAATTTGGCGCCGACAGCGGACAGCTGACGGGGGGACTTGCAAAGAAGGCAGAGAAAGTCATCTGTCTGGAGGAAAGTGTGAGCCGGTGCAGACTGTTGGCAAAACGGTGGCAGACAGTGGATAACATCTCCGTATTTGGCGGAAGTGTGTGGACAACGCTGGAAACCCTTCCGAGATTCGACTGGATTGTGGCCCCGGGTGTGCTGACGGAAGCACATCGATATTTTACCGGAGAATATCCGGAACAACAGGCGCTGAACATTCTGAAACAGCATCTGAAGCCGGACGGTCATCTGGTGCTGGCGGCAGACAACCGGTTTGGCCTCAAATACTGGGCCGGGGCAAAGGAACCCCATACAGGTCAGTATTTTGACAGTCTGGAAGGAAAAGCCACTTCTTTTTCAAAGCGGGAGCTGGAAACGATTCTGACTGACAGCGGTCTTACGGATTATCAATTCTATTATCCCTATCCGGAACGATGGTTTCCTATGAGCATCTATTCAGATCAGTGGCTTCCGAAGAAAGGGGAATTAAATCAGAATCTCCGGAATTTTGAAGGGGAGCGCATGGTACTCTTTGATGAGGAACAAGTCTATGATGAACTGATCAAGGATGGCAGGTTCCCGGAGTTTTCCAATACCTATCTGATGATTGCAGGACCGGAAAGAAAGGACTGCCCGGTCTATGTAAAATATTCCAATGACCGTGCAGAGCGGTTCATGATTCGGACGGATATTCTGGGAGATGCTGCTCATCGGCAGGTACGGAAGGTGCCGGTGTCTACAGAGGCAGTGTCTCATGTGAAGGAACTAAAACATTGGGAAGAGGTGCTGGATGTGCAGTACCAGGAGGCGGGACTTCGCGCCAACCGATGTGAATTAAAAGATGGTGCAGCCTATTTTGAATTCCTGCATGGGCGGACCTTTGAGGAGCTGCTGGATGAAAAGCGGCAGGAAAAAGATTATGCAGGGCTTGCAGCAGAGCTGCAGCGTTACCGGAAACTTCTGACAGCGGCACTTGCAAAAGAAATAAAGCCATTTACAAAAAGCCAGGAATTCATAGAGATGTTCGGTAACCCTGACTTTACAAAAGCATACAGCGGTGCATCCATCAATAATCTGGACTGGATTTTCGGAAATCTCATGGAGACAAAGGATGGTACCCAGATCATTGATTATGAGTGGACATTCCCGGTACAGGTGCCGGTGGAATATCTTATCTGGAGAGCAGTATCTCTTTATCTTAACAGCCGGGAAGATGTAAAGCATCTGGGACTTATAGCGCAGATGGGAATCTCTGAGGCGGAAGAAGCGGTCTTTACAGAGATGGAACATCATTTCCAGTTGTGGCTCCTGGATGGAACGGTGACTATCGGGGCACAGTATCTCCATACGGCAGGACAGACGATTACGCGGGAAGAACTGTTACGTCAGGTGAAGAAGAACCGGATTCAGATTTATCCTGACTGCGGCAGCGGATTTTCGGAAGGCACCAGTTACTGGGTGGAGACGGAAGCCGACAAGGAAGGGAATGTCCGGCTGGAGCTTCTGCTTCCGGCGGATATCCGCGGACTGAGACTTGATCCGGCAGAGACGCCCTGTCTGGTAAAGATAAAGCGTATTCTGGGAGAACTGGGCGGCAGTTACAATCCGGGCTGGAGCCATAATGGACGGGAACTGGAGCAGCAGGGAATCCTGTATACGACCACGGATCCGCAGATTGTGATCTCCGGTCTCGTGGAGGGAACCGGACGGCTCTATGTGGAACTGACCATTCAGGAACTGTATCCGGATACGGCCTATGCCTGCATGCATCTTCTGAACCGGGTGAGGGCAGCAGAACGGCTTACCAACAGCATGCCATTTAAGTTTCTTAAGAAACTTAAAAATATATTAAAGAGCAGATAAGTTTCAATAGAAGGAAATTCGTATGAGTAAAGAAAACAAGCAGGCAGATCTGCCTGAACACAGAGACAAACGATTTGATGCAGTGAGAGATACATGGTACTGGAAATTATCCAAGCCAGTCCGCGTGGTGGTTCATTTTGTGATCCGTACCCGCAATGCTTACATCCATTATGGAGGCATCAAGGGAATGTACAAACGCTGGAAACAGAAAAAAGGTGAGGCAGCCAAACGGGTGGATTTTGGAACAAAGAGCTTTCCGAATGCAGAAGAGCGCCGGAGAGAAGAAGAGACTGTATTTCCAAGAGAGATCAAGATCAGCGTGCTGGTACCTCTTTACAATACCCCGGAAAAATTCCTGCGGGAGATGATCGAGTCCGTGCAGGCGCAGACCTATAAAAACTGGGAACTCTGTCTGGCAGACGGCAGTGATGACAAACATCAGGATGTGGGTGAAATTTGTCTGGATTATCAGAAAAAGGACCAGAGAATCGTCTACAAAAAGATTGAGAAGAATCTGGGGATTTCCGGAAATACCAATGTATGCTTTTCCATGGCAACGGGTAATTTCATTGGACTTTTTGACCATGATGATGTGATGCATCCGAGCCTGCTCTTTGAGTGTGTGAAGACAGTCTGTGAGAAGGATGCGGATTATGTCTATACAGATGAGGCAACCTTTACCTCCCCGAATCTTGACGATCTGATTGTCCTGCATTTTAAACCGGATTATTCCCCGGACAACCTGCGGGCCAACAACTATATCTGCCACTTCTCCATGTTTGATGCGGATCTTCTGAAGAAGACCGGGCTGTTCCGCTCCGAGTACGACGGAAGCCAGGATCATGATATGATCTTACGTCTGACGGAAGAGGCAAAGAATGTACAGCATATTCCGAAGATTCTCTACTACTGGAGATCTCATCCCCAGTCGGTGGCGGCAGATATCGGAGCAAAGACCTATGCGATTGATGCGGCAAAACGTGCGGTGCATGATCATATGCGGGATTACTATGGCATTGAAGTGGAAGTGGAGAGCACAAGAGCATTCCCGACTATTTTCCAGATCAAATATCCCATTACCGGAACGCCCCTTGTAAGCATTGTGATTCCCAACAAGGATCATGTGGAAGACTTAAGAAGATGTATTCAGTCCATCGTGAACAAATCTACATGGAGCAATTACGAGATCGTGGTTGTGGAGAATAACAGCAAGGAACAGAGCATCTTTGACTATTATAAAGAACTGGAAGCACTGCCTCAGGTACAGGTAGTGACCTACGAAGGCGAGTTTAACTACTCCAGGATCAACAACTTTGGTGTAAGTAAGACCAGGGGAGAGTATCTGCTTCTGTTAAATAATGATACAGAAGTCATTACTCCCGACTGGATGGAGCAGCTTCTTATGTATGCACAGCGAAAAGACGTGGGTGCAGCCGGAGCAAAGCTCTATTATGGAGATGATACGATCCAGCATGCGGGTGTGGTCATCGGTCTTGGAGCCCATCGTTCTGCAGGACATACCCATTATAAGATGCCAAGACAGCATCTAGGCTATATGGGACGCCTTTGTTATGCACAGGATGTGACAGCTGTCACGGGTGCATGCCTCATGGTGAGCAGAGCTGCTTACGATCAGGTGGGCGGCCTGGATGAAAGTTTTACGATTTCTCTCAACGACGTGGACTTCTGCTTGAAGCTCAGAGAAGCAGGATATTTAAATATTTTCACTCCATTTGCAGAGCTTTATCACTATGAATCCAAGACAAGAGGAATGGAAGAAGGCGAGAAGCTTCGCCGTTATGAAAGAGAATGCGCGCATTTCCGTGAAAAATGGAAAGCACAGCTGGATGCCGGAGATCCCTATTATAATCCGAATTTTTCATTGGATTATTCTGATTTTACCCTGCGCTTTTAGAGGTTGAGACATGAAGAGAATTGAACGGGAAAAAGTCATCAGAAATGCATACCGCAGTACGATACTGGCACTGACCATCTGCTGTATTTTTCTGGGAGCAGTGCTGGTGATCCATGAACTGGCAAGAGAATACGAAGTCAGCAAACTGAATAAGAAACTGGATGCAAAAGGAGTCGTGCAGAATGATGAAGGCCTGTACGCCAGCGTGCAGCTGTTTCTTCCTGAAAAAATATATGTGGCACAGGGCGTGACGCTGGAACTTTATAACAGTCAGGTCTCTTCTCTTGGAACCCGTATTGAGGATTATAATGTGAAATGGACCTGTGCAGTGGGAAAGAACATGCAGCGGAAGTTTTCAATTACGGGAACGGAGGAACTGCTGGGTGAGTATCCGCTGATCTTCACCATTTTTGATGATAATGGAACTCAGGTGGCAACGACATCGACCACGTTAAAGATTGTAGAAGACCTGGGAGAGCAGGAAAAAAGTTTTTCACTGCTGACCATCGGAGACAGCCTGTCCTGCAATACAGCAACTTATGAAGAACTGAATACGCTTACGGATAATCAGATTGTCTATATGGGAACCCGCGGTGTGGGCGGGTCTCTGACAGAGACGAGAAGAGGCTTTTCGGCAGCCAACTATCTGACCGACAGTCCGTACACGATGGAAGACCCCCATGAAGAAGTGCATCCGTTCTATAATGAGGAAACCGGCAGTTTTGACTGGAATTATTATAAGAAAAAAACAGGTTTTCACCCGGATGCGGTGGAATTGTTCCTGGGGACCAACGGACTGGATGTAGATCCGGTGGAAAATGGTGATAATATTATCAAAATTGTGAAGAAAATTCATGAAGATGAGCCGAAACTGCCGATTTATCTGGTGCATACCATCTATCCGGCCAATCAGGATGGTATCGGTTCCTGGAATAATAAGGGGTATGCTCTTTACAGTGACCGGTATAAATATGAGGAAGATCAAAAAGTTTTTCATCTGATGACCTATCTGGAAGAAACACTGAATGATGAAGATTATCTATATTTTGTTCCGGCAGCAATCTGCGTGGACAGTGCCAATAATTTTGACACGACGGAGGAACCGGTAAGTCCCCACTCGGATGTGATGCAGGAAGTTCCGACAGATGCGGTACATCCGGGAAGAGCAGCTTATGAACAGATTGCAGACTGTCTGTACAGTGTGATCTGCGGAACAAAAGCAGAATGGGAGTAAATATATGGTAAAATTAATTCAACAGATGATTAAATTTGGTTTTGTGGGAGTCTTATGTTTCTTTATTGATTATGGGATCATGGTCTTCCTGACGGAAGTGTTTGGAATCAATTATATGGTTTCCAGTACGGTTTCCTTCTCCGTATCCGTAACCGTCAATTATATCTTAAGCGTGGCCTTTGTTTTTGAGACTGACAAAGATAAAAATAAGATAAAAGAATTTATTGTGTTCGTGCTGCTGAGTATTGTAGGTCTTGGTGTCAACGAACTCTGCATGTGGCTGGGAACGGACCTCATGGGAATCCATTATATGATTACCAAGATTGGTGCGACGGCCATTGTAATGGTTTACAATTTTGTGACCAGAAAGATGTTTATTGAAAAGAAAAATTAAAAAGAATACAAAAACGGCTGTGCCACCTCGATGCTGGCGCAGCCGTTTTTTGCAGTGCCGGAAATTTATCCTACACTTTTATTAATTTCATAGGTATCAATGATTTCCCAGGTCTCTGCATCATAAGTCGTGAAAGTCAGAGAGTCAGGAGCAACCTGGACATCTGTCACCTGCGGACCTTTCTGCTTTTCACTGACAGCCGCTTCCTCTTGGACAGAAGGTTTGTGATAAAGACTTCCGCTGGAAGAACCAAGGGTCAGATATAGGGTGCCCTCCGGATCAACAGCAGGACTTTCGTAATCCTGCCAGGTTCCGTCTTCATTGATAAAATAACTTCTCATATAGCAGTGATTGTGTCCGCAAAGCACAGCGTCGATATCATAGTCGTCTGCAAACTTCAGAAAATAGGGGCGCATCTCCTGGCCTTTTTCCATATATTCCTCATAGGAATTATAGGGAGAATAGTGGGAGAAGACCAGCTTCCAGCGGACTTCCGGGTTGGCTTCACAGGCATCCGCGATAAATTCTTCATGGTCGCCCCATTTATTTTCATCCATTACATCCAGCACCATAAAAAGGGCATCTCCGCGCACGAACCAGTAATCTCCATCACCTTCGTCATCACAGGTACCAATATTTGATTGATCCGGAAGAGTGAAGTGCTCGGAATACTCCGGACCACCCATGTCGTGATTCCCTTTGACAGGAGCCAGAGAAAGGCTGTAAAGTACCGGCTGGTTTAAAAAGGCGTCATACTGTTCCGTATCGTTATAATCGTTGACCTGATCACCAAGAGAGATCAGAAAACTGGAATCCGGAAAATGATATTTGATTTTGTTCAGCACCTTTTTAAAAGTGGTTTTCTGGTTATCAAGCTCATCAACCGGTTTGCCAAGCTGAGGATCTCCGATAGCCGTAAAACGGAACGTATCAGAGAATGGCGGAGTGGTGTAGGAGTAGACCGGAGAATATCCTTCTTCATTTCCTACTTTATAAATATACTCTGTTTCCGGTGAAAGACCGCTTACCGCAGCGCGGTTTATATAATATCCGGAAGTGATCTCCGAAGCAGTGGGATCTGATGCCGGAAAAGACTGGGCATTCGCAAAATCCGTGTCATCAGCAGTAGTAAGAAGCACTTCACCTGCGGCGGAAGAAGGGGAATACCAGGTCATATTGACATCTGACTCGGCTGCTCCCACGGTAACGGAAAGATATCGGATAGGAGTGGAGGTGATCAGCGTGGCAGAGTAGGAAGGTGCGGTGCTCCAGGTCTCTTCGCCGGGGGCCGGAGGGCTTACTTCTTCCTGGACAGCTTCCTCTGCGGCCGGCTGTTCTGTATTTTCTGAATCTGCTTTACCGCAGCCTGCCGCTGTAATCATCAACAGGGCTGCAAGAAGCAATAGTCTTTTTTTCATCATTGCAGGATCTCCTTAACAGTTACTTAATATATTTGGTTTACCATAACACAGATTACCCGGAAAAGTAAAGGGATAAGGCCTTGCGGAAACGTGAACAATTTCTTAACTTCTGTATCACAATGTCTGTTTGAGCGTGTAAAGAAAAAGTAAAGTTGCGTATCCACGGCAAAGCTGATATAATGAACTCTAAATAAAGTTGCGAAAAGATTTCGTATAAAATAGACAGGAGAGACAGAGTGGTAAAAAAGATGGCGCTGCTTTTCAGCGTACTGCTATTCATTGGCTCCCTCTTTTTTTTCGTGCATGAATCTGAACATGCCGAAATCCAGGACACTTATGAGAGCGGTGCTCTGAAAGGTGAGGTTCATGAAGCGCGTAAACTGCAGAAACGCCTGGCAAAGACTCTTGACGGAACTTCCGTGCAGCTGTGTTTTAAAGGCGAACTGCTGGCATGTGACAGGGAAAGTCTGACATTCTATCTTCCGGTAGATATGGAAACGGATGCATGGGAAGCAGGAACCTTTGCCGACCAGAGTGGGGAATTTGGAATCCTTCCACTGGAAGATTATACGCGTCTTGAAAAAAAAGAGACGGTTTCATCCGGTTATGCAGTGCCGTTTCTGGCATGGAATGAAAAGGAAGGAACCTGTACGACAATCTATGTGGTATTCACTGGTCTGCCGGTGGTACGTATGGAGACAGATGCAAGCCTTGATGTGGATACGGTATTTGCCGGAAGCGTCGAGTTCTATGAAAACTGTGGAAAGGAAGACTGGACACTCAAATCAGTTTTTCAGGCACACGAGAGAGGTCAGACGACCAGAGCTTACCCGAAGAAGGGTTACCGGGTGGATCTGATCTCTGTCACATCCACAGGTGTAATCAATAAAAACAAAGAAAAGGTTCTGGGAATGAGGAAGTCCGATTCCTGGATCTTTTATGCCATATACAGTGACGGCACGAAAGTGCGGGATCAGTTCAATACCCGGATCTGGGACAGGCTTGGAGCATGGGATACACCTTATGACACCCGGTTTGGCACCAGCATGAAATATGTGGAGCTGGTGGTGAACGGAGAGTACAGAGGTCTTTACGGGATTTTTGAACCGATAGACAGCACGCAGCTGGAAATTTCAGATCAGGAATATCTCTATAAGAGGACTTACGGAAGAGAACTTCTGGCGGAGACCATGGATTCCGTTGCTCCGTCTGAATACCTGACAGTTCTCGGAATGGAACTGAAAGGACGAAATGGTCAGGGAAATGGAGAGGACTGGAAATGTTTCCGGACATTTGTGGAAATGTGCCAGTCTGACGATGAAACGTTTCGGGCAGAAGCGGAAAAGCTGCTTAATATGGACAACGTTGCAGACATCTGGCTGTATCTGCAGATGATGTATGCAGAAGACAATATTTATAAAAACATGTTCTTTGCTTTCAAAAAGGAATCCGACGGTTACCGGATGTATCTGGTGCCGTGGGATACAGACCTGACCTGGGGAAATACCTATGTGGATGATGGGGAACAACTGTATGTGCAGTGGTCGCCGGAACATGCGCAGGATTATCTGGAATGGCCGTTTCTGGACCGGCTTTTAAAACTGGATGTGGGAAATATCCGGGAAAAAGTGGCGGCCAGATGGCAGAAACTCCGACAGGATGAGCTGTCAGATGAAAATCTTAAGAATATGCTGGATGACTGCATTCATGAGGTACAGGATTCCGGTGCATTTGCGAGAGACGCAGCACGTTGGCCGGACAGCCGGCATGATGGTGATTATGAAGGAATGGAATCCTATCTGAAAACGAGAATTGCATGGCTTGACGAAACTATGAAAAACATGGATGAACAGATAGAGAAGTGACACAATAATAAGATAGAAATGAGAGTGAATCTATGGAACTAAAAGTATTTGATCCGTCATTGATGGAGAACAGGTTCCGGCATGAGTTCAAGTATGAATGCTCCTATGCACAGCTGAAGAATCTTCAGTGCCGGCTGTCGGGGCTGATTCCGCTTGATCCCCATGCGGGAGAGGATGGCATCTATAACATCCGGAGCCTGTATTTTGATGATTACTATGATCGGTGTCTGATGGAAAATGAGGCAGGAACAGATCCAAGGGAAAAGTTCCGTATCCGGATCTATAATCACAGCGCAGAACGTATTTCTCTGGAACTGAAAAGAAAAGTCAGGGGAAAGACACAGAAAATATCCTGCCCGCTGACAGAGGAGCAGTGTAGAATGCTGATGGCGGGACAGACTCCTGAGATCACAAAAGAGACGCCGCCTCTTCTGAACAAGCTGGTGATGCTCATGAAGACAACGCTGATGCAGCCAAAGGTGATCGTAGAGTATGACCGTGTACCGTATATCTATCCCCTTGGCAATGTGCGCGTGACGCTGGACGAAAACATCCGGGGAGGCTCCCGGGTGGATCTCTTCCTGGAAGACCAGATTCCCTTAAGGCCGATCATGCCGGCGGGGCATCACATCCTGGAAGTGAAATATGACGAATATCTGCCGGATTATATTTATCAGGCCGCACAACTTGATAATCTGAGACAAACCGCTTATTCCAAATATTATCTTTGCAGAAAATATCATCTTTAAATTATAAAAAAGAAAAGGAGATTACATAAGATGGGATTTAAAGACGTATTTAAAAAATCATTTCTGGAGGGGTTCAATGGCATGGACATTACAACCGCAAAGATTGCGGCAACTCTGTTTGTGACCGCACTTCTGGCACTTTACATTTTCGCAATTTACCGATTGGTAACCAGAAAGGTATTTTATTCCAAGAATTTTAATATTGCCCTGGCAGCTATGTCCCTGATCACTGCAGCCATCATTCTGGCTATGCAGTCCAACCTGGTGATTTCTCTTGGTATGGTCGGAGCACTGTCCATCGTACGTTTCCGTACCGCTATCAAAGATCCGATGGATCTTGTGTTCTTATTCTGGTCTATCAGTATCGGAATCATCTGTGGAGCAGGCCTGTATGAAGTGGCATTGGTTACTTCCGTAGCTGTTACGGTATTTATTCTGGTTCTGGATATGATCCCGGTCAGCAGAGCGCCGATGATGCTGGTTGTCAACAGTTCCAAAATGGATGATGAGCAGACCGTGCTTGATGTGGTTGGAAAATATGCAAAATCCTACAAAGTAAAATCCAGAAACCTGTCCAAAGGACGTCTGGATATGGTGGTAGAGCTCCGCGTGAAAGATGAAAGCGGACTGGTATCTGAAGTAGCAGCTCTGGACGGAATGATCGGAGCATCTCTGATTGCACATGATGGTGAGGTTACCTTTTAATTTATGAAAGCTGATTACGCAAAACGTGGTTATCATTATATGAAAAACTACGGTCTGTCAAAACTGTATCTGAAAGCAAGAGATCGTCTGGAAAGGGATCGTCTGGAGAAAAATTATCAGGAGTTTCTGTTTGCAGGAAGACCTGTGGAAAGTGAGCTGCAGCTGCAGCGGGAGCATCGGTTTTCCTATGAACCGCTGATCAGTATTGTAGTGCCGGTTTATCGCACTCCAGAGGCTTTTTTAAGAGAGATGGTGGAGTCTGTTCTGGGACAGACCTACGCCAGTCTGGAACTGTGTCTTGCAGATGGAAGCGGAGATGACGACCATACGGAGCGCATATTAAAAGCCTATGCAGAGAAGGATCCAAGAGTCCGGTACGAGAAACTTCCGGAAAATCTGGGGATTGCCGGAAATACCAATGCGGCTCTTGATCTGGCATCAGGTGATTATGTGGCACTTCTGGATCATGATGATTTTCTGGAAAAACATGCCCTGTTTGAGATCGTACGTTTTCTTCAGAACCATCGGGATGCGGATATGCTTTACACAGATGAAGATAAGGTGACGTTTGACTCGAAGACTTATTTTCATCCTCATTACAAACCGGATTTCAGCCTGGATCTTTTAAGAAGCAACAACTATATCTGTCATTTCCTTGTGGTCGGAAAGAAGCTTCTTGAGAAAGCCGGAAGATACCGGGAATCATTTGACGGCGCGCAGGATTATGACTTTATTCTGCGCTGCAGTGAGCTGGCAGGTGAGATCGGACATATTCCGCAGGTGCTTTATCACTGGAGATGCCATCAGGCATCTACGGCAGGTAATCCGGACAGTAAAAGTTATGCCTATGAGGCAGGCAGAAAAGCGCTGGAAGAACATTTTGAAAGAACCGGTACGGATGCCCGCATTGAATGTATGGATAATCCGGGATTTTACCGGATTAAATATCCCGTAAAAGGAGATCCCAAAGTCAGCATTGTCGTTCTTGACCCACCGGACATGTCGTCAATGGGGCGTTTTGCGAGGGCGCTTTCCAGGGTGGAAAGTTATAGAAATGTTGAAATCCTAATCCTTCTGGATGCCCCCAAAAAAAATAAATTAATTCTGAATTTTATAAAAGAACATAGACAAACTTTAATAAAAGTAGTATATTGTACTAGTGCGTGTAATAAATTTGTAACATTTACCAGTCTGGCGGAAAAACTTGACAGCGATTATCTCCTCTTTCTGGACGGGAAAACCGGACGGATCACCAGAGGATATATGGAGCTGTTTCTTGGAAATGCGCAGAGACCGGAAGCCGGAGCAGTCGGCGGACGTGTCTACGACAGCAGCCACAG
The DNA here is from genome assembly GCA_018228645.1 of Clostridiaceae bacterium Marseille-Q4143. GTDB lineage: Bacteria > Bacillota > Clostridia > Lachnospirales > Lachnospiraceae > Hominiventricola > Hominiventricola filiformis. The sequence continues at coordinate 294,405 of CP073693.1, read as the reverse complement.
ACTTTGTTATGGTGCAAAAGTTCTGGGACTCCACGGCATGGTGGGAGATGTGTTCCAGGGACTGAAAGCAGGACACAGCGGATATCTGCATAAAGTGATTCTGCAGCAGAATTATCACGCAGTCAGCGGAAAAGCCATGATGGTAAAGCGGGAACTGTTCCTGAAAGCCGGAGGCTTTTCAGAAGACGTAGAGGACCGGATGAAAGATGTGGATCTGTGTCTGAAACTCGAACAACTGGGTTACAGTAATATCTATGAGCCTGGTATCGCCCTGATTCTTCAGGATCATCGAAGAGGGAGAAAACTGGCAGTAAGACCGGCAGCACAGTTTATGAAAAAATGGAAAGAGCTTCTGGAAGTACCGGATGCCTTTTACAACTGTAATCTTTCTTTGGATGATACGGATTTTCGAATCCGGGAATAATCACTGAAAAAAGAGGATAGGATATGCCGGATGTAACGATTGTAATCCCGAATTATAATGGAATTGCCTACCTTGGCGCATGTCTTCGTTCTGTGGAAAAACAGGAAGGAGTATCGGCCGAGGTTTTAATAGTGGATAACGGTTCCACTGACGGGAGCCAGGAATATATCAGAACAGAGTTTCCTGCCTGCCGCCTGATCTGCCTGGAAAAGAATTATGGCTTCTGCCGGGCAGTGAATGAAGGTTTTCGGTATGCCGGGAGTGAATATGTGATTCTTCTGAATAATGACACGGAGATCGAGCCGGATTTTGCACTTCGGCTTCTTGCGTCTATCAAGAAGGACAGAAAGCGTTTTTCCTGTCAGGCATGTATGATACAGTACCATGATCACAGCAAAATGGATGATGCGGGAGATTTTTACTGCGTCCTTGGCTGGGGAATGGCCAGAGGCAAGGGACGTCCGGTGGAGAATTACCGTAGTGGACAGAAGATTTTTTCTTCCTGTGCAGGAGCGGCAATATACCGGAAGAGCCTGACAGAAAGACTTGGTGGATTTGATGAAGCCCATTTTGCCTATCTGGAAGATATGGATTTGTCCTACCGGGCAAAACTGGCGGGATATTATCACTGGTATGAACCGGAAGCAAAGGTTTACCATGTGGGAAGCGGCACCAGCGGTTCCCGCTACAATCATTTTAAAGTGGTGCACTCAGCGGGCAACAATCTTTACCTGATTTACAAAAATATGCCGCTGATTCAGATTATAGTGAATTCACCGCTGTTATTGGCGGGTTTTCTGATAAAGTATCTTTTTTTCGTGAAGAAAGGTCTGGGCAGGGATTACAGGGAAGGCCTCGCAAGGGGAATTCAGCTGTGCAGATCGAATCCGGACAGAAGAACATCTTTTGGAAAGCAGCATGTGATTCGCTGTCTGGCAATTGAGCTGGAATTACTGCGAAATCTGTTGCGGCTTGGGAAATAGACAGGATGTTCCTGACAGGATGCAGCGAAGGGGGAATTATAGGTGAGAAAATTTGATTAAGGATAACCAACGGTATTTTAATCGGATTCATGTTGTAATAGATGCCGCCGTCATTTGCGTGTCATATTTTCTGGCCTGGGTCTATAAGTTTGTAATTCTGCGTGATCCACCTGGACTTGGGTTTGTCCTTTATATGGTGGCTCTGGCTGGAATTGTACCGCTGTATCTGATGCTGTATCTGGCATTTAACATGTATACGGCAAAGAGAGTACAGGGCCGCAGGCTTGAGATTGGTAATATTGTCAAGGCCAATGCATTTGGACTGCTGATTGTCATGGCTGTATTTTTCCTGTTGAGGGAATATAACGGCTATGCATATGAATATTCCAGAACCATGCTGTTCTACTTCTGTGTAGTCAACATTGTGATGGAGATTCTTGTCCGTAATCTGATTCGTATCTGTCTCAGAAAGATACGAAAGAGCGGATTTAACCTGCGCCACATTATTTTTGTAGGATACAGCAGTGCAGCAGAGGCATTCATCGACCGTATCTATGCGAATCCTCAGTGGGGATACCGTGTGTGCGGAATTCTGGATGATAACAAAGAGACGGGATATACTTACAAAAATGTGCCGGTCCTCGGAACAACGGAAGAACTGGAACAGATTCTGGAGAATAACCGCCTGGATGAGATTGCGATTACGCTTGCTCTCCGGGAATACTATAAATTGAAGCGGATCGTTGCGATCTGCGAGAAGTCCGGCGTGCATACAAAATTCGTTCCGGACTATAATGATATTATACCGACGAGACCCTATACAGAAGATCTTCTGGGGCTTCCGGTAGTGAATATCAGACATGTGCCGCTGACCAATACGTTTAACATGGTCTGCAAGCGGACAGTGGATATTGTGGGCGCAGTTGTTGCCATTATCCTTTTTTCACCAGTGATGCTGGTTACGGCCATTTTGGTAAAGACAACATCCAAAGGACCGTTGATATATAAACAGGAGCGAGTAGGACTCCATAACCAGACATTTCAGATGTATAAGTTCCGATCTATGGAAGTGCAGTCTGAGAAAAGCGAAAAGAAAGCCTGGACCGTGCGAAATGATCCCCGCGTAACAGCAGTGGGCAAAGTAATCCGGAGGACCAGCATCGATGAGCTTCCGCAGCTGTTCAACATTCTGAAAGGTGACATGAGCCTTGTAGGTCCAAGACCGGAACGGCCCTTCTTCGTGGAAAAATTCCGTGAAGAGATTCCTCGTTATATGATCAAACATCAGGTTCGCCCAGGACTCACCGGATGGGCGCAGGTGAATGGTTTCCGCGGGGATACATCTATTAAAAAGCGTATTGAATACGACCTGTATTACATTGAGAACTGGACTATGGGACTGGATTTTAAAATTCTGTTTCTTACGTTTTTCAAGGGCTTTGTAAATAAGAATGCTTATTAACAGGCGTAGAAAGGATGAACTATGGCAAAAGAAACGATGAAAAAGACGACTTCGAAAAAAGCTACGGCTCATAAGACATCTTCTGCGAAGACCGCGTCAGCGAAAGGAAGCAGAGGGGGAGCTAAGAAAAAAGCGGCCAGAAAGAAAAAGCGCATGATGATCTTCGGTATCGAGATCGCGGTAATTCTGATTCTGGTGCTTGGATTCTGGGTAGTAAGCAAGCTGGATAAGCTCCAGAAGCCGAAGGTAGACCCGGAAAAAGTAGAAGTGAATGACACAATTCAGGAATCTACCCTGGAGTCCATGAAGGGATATACAACGGTGGCACTTTTCGGCCTCGATACCCGTCAGGCAGGACAGCTGGGAAGCGGAAACAGAAGTGACACCGTCATTATTGCAAGTATCAATAATGATACCAAAGAAGTAAAACTGGTCAGTGTATACCGTGATACCTATCTTGATTTGACGAATGGAAAGTTCAACAAGTGTAATGGTGCATATTCCGCAGGTGGTCCGCAGCAGGCCATGAGCATGCTGAATAAGAACCTGGATCTGGATATCCAGTATTATATCAGTGTGGACTTTGCGGCAATGACCAAGGCAATTGATCTCCTAGGCGGCATTGACATTGACGTTGATGATGCTGAGATTGAGCATCTGAATAACTACATTGTAGAGACATCCGAGGTTACCGGCGTGAAGACTACTCCGTTGACAAAGACCGGACTTCAGACACTGGACGGTGTACAGGCAACTTCCTACTGCCGTATCCGTTATACTGCAGGTGATGACTTCAAGCGTACTGAGCGTCAGCGAGAAGTAATCATGCAGATTGTCAGCAAGGCAAAGACCATGGATATCAGCCAGGTAAATGATATTATCGATGCTGTATTCCCGCTGGCAGCTACCAATTATACCAACGATGAGCTTCTTGCAATGGCTCCGCAGCTTCTGACCTACGATATCGTGGATACCACCGGTTTCCCGTTTGACAAGGCGGCTGCTACTGTAAAGGGCAAAGGCTCCTGTGTAATTCCGGTAAATCTGGAAGAAAATGTAAAACAGCTTCATGAGTATCTGTTCGGTACAACGGATTATCAGCCGTCAGATGAAGTAAAAGCAATCTCCAGCCAGATTACAACAGAGACCGGATATTGATTTCAGACATCAGGCGAGGAAGAAAATACTTCCTCGCTTTTTTTATCAGAAAGAAAGTAAGAGACAGGTAAATGAAAAGAACGGCAGACGTACTGATCCCGGTATATCATCCGGGCAAAGAGCTGGAACAGCTGCTCTCCCTTCTGGAAGCGCAGGACTATCCGGTAAACAGAATCATACTGATGAATACGGAGGAGGCCTGTTTTCCGGCAGAAATTCTGAAAGATCATCCGAAAGCGGAAGTGCATCATGTGACCAGGGCGGAGTTTGACCATGGCGGAACCAGAGATCAGGGAATCCGCATGTCAGACGCAGATGTGGTGATCTGCATGACGCAGGATGCCATTCCGGCGGATGAACATATGGCAGGGACACTTCTGAAGGCTTTTGATGATCCGGAAGTCTGGGCTGCCTATGCAAGACAGCTGCCAAAAGAGAACTGCAGGGAAGTGGAAAAATATACAAGAAGTTTTAACTATCCGGAGGAGAGCAGAATCAAGGGAAAAGAAGATCTTCCGATACTTGGAATCAAGACCTTTTTCTGTTCCAATGTGTGTGCGGCATGGAGGCGGGACAAATATCTGGAACTGGGCGGATTTGTGAAAAGGACCATTTTTAATGAGGATATGATCTATGCGGGAACTATTGTGAAAAAAGGCGGAAAGATCGCTTACTGCGCAGATGCGCAGGTGGTGCATTCTCATAATTACAGTGCCCTGGAACAGTTCCACCGGAATTTTGATCTGGCGGTATCCCAGACCATGCATCCGGAGATTTTTGGCGGTATTCGGTCAGAATCTGAGGGAATCCGTCTTGTAAAGAAAAGTCTTTCCTATTGTATCAGGATCGGAAAACCGTGGCTGATGATTCAGGTGGTGACACAGAGTGCCGGGAAGCTTCTGGGTTATAAGCTGGGACAGCGATATGAGCGGCTTCCGGAAAAAGTGATTCTGGCATGCACCATGAATCGGAAATTCTGGGAGAAGGAGGAAAACCTATGAGAAAGCATCGAATAACTGCAGTTATGGCTGCTATGTTCTGCATGATTCTGATGGCGGGCTGTGGAAACAGCAAGGCTGTACAGGAGCAGCAGATGACGCTTCGCTCCCAGGGTATGGAACAGGCAAAAGAAGGAGACTATGAAGCGGCAGTTGCTTCCTATGATGAAGCATTGGGACTTTCCGATATGTATGTGGGAAACCTGGAGATGGACATTGCAGCCTATAAAGCATCGGCACTGTATGCAGAAGGAAATACGGAGGATGCCATCGCTGTCTGCAGTGCAGTTCTGGATGTAAAGAAAAGCCAGGAAATATATCTGACCAGAGGACTTCTTTATCGGGCAGCAGAGAACAGGGAAGCTGCCAATGCGGATTTCGCCAGTGCCATGGGGATGACTTCGAAGAAAGATAAAATTATGCTGGGAAGACTCTCTTATTATATGGAAGATTATACCAATGCAAAGTCCTATTTGGAAACTGTAGTAAAAGAGGGAAATACGGAAGGAATCTACTGGCAGGCACAGCTTTACAATGAGATGGGAAATCCGGAATATGCCATAACCCTTTATCAGAATTATCTGGACAGCGGGAATGTGAAACATCAGGATGCCTATGAAAAAGTAGCCTCCTGGCAGCTTGATAATCAGGATTACGATGGAGCTGCATCAACACTGGAAGCCGGTATTTCCATGGGAAACGGCGGATGCCTGCAGAAACTGCTGGCATCGGAGATCGCAGTGTATGAATATAAAGGGGATTTTACAACTGCTCTTCAGAAAATGGAAACCTATCTGGAAAGCTATCCGGATGATGGAGATGCGCAGAGAGAATATACCTTTCTGAAGACACGATCTGAAGACGGACAGTCTGGTGAGGACACAGAGGAAGAAACAGCAGAAGAAAATACAGAAGAATAAATACGGAAACCATGTGGATGATTCAGTTTTCTACATGGTTTTTTTGTGTTCACAAAATCTCCACAAAAAAATAGAAAATACACTTGACAAAGCACTATAGGTGGTGCTATCTTAAGTTACAGGAAATGTTAGCACTCTTAAATGTTGAGTGCTAACAGGCAGAAGAAAGGAGAGAGTACCATGGAACTGGATGAAAGAAAGAAAAAGATTTTAAAAGTGATTATCCAGAATTACATGGAGACCGGAGAACCGGTAGGATCGAGAACCATATCGAAGGATCCGGACCTGAAGCTTTCCTCTGCTACCATCCGCAATGAAATGTCGGATCTGGAAGAGATGGGTTACATCATTCAACCCCACACTTCCGCCGGAAGAATTCCTTCCGATAAAGGATACCGGCTGTATGTGGATTACCTGATGCAGGAAAAAGACCGGGAAGTGACGGAACTTCAGGAACTGATGGTTCAGCGTACCGACCGGCTGGAAAGTGTGCTGAAGCAGGTGGTAAAGATTCTGGCAAATGATACCAATTATGCCACGATGGTTTCCACTCCACAGTATCATCAGAACAAACTGAAATTCATTCAGTTGTCCCGTGTGGATGCCAATCAGATCCTGGCGGTGATTGTAGCGGAAGGAAATGTGATCCGCAACAAACTCTTACCGGTCTGTGAGAAACTGAGTGATGAAAGTATTCTGAAGCTTAATATCCTGCTGAATACCATGCTGAATGGAAAGACCATTCAGGAAATCAATCTTCAGATGATTTCCAGCATGAAAGAACAGGCCGGTATTCACAGCAACATCGTCAGTGATGTGGTGGATGCAGTCGCCGAAGCGATTCATTCCGATGAGGGAATGGAGATCTACACCGGCGGGGCCACAAACATTTTCCGTTATCCGGAATTAAGTGAGAACGGAAAGGCCAGTGAACTGATACAGACACTGGAGGAGAAGCAGAACCTGGTAGATCTGGTTACAGACACACTGAACAAAGACGAAAAAGGTATTCAGGTATATATCGGTAATGAGACACCGGTAAAATCCATGAAGGACTGCAGTGTTGTCACTGCAACCTACGAACTGGGCGAAGGACTTCAGGGTACCATTGGAATCATTGGTCCCAAGAGAATGGATTACGAGAACGTTATGGGTAAGCTGAAAGCCATGATGGATCAGCTGGATGATGTTTTTCATAAATAGAAAGGCGGAACAACGGTGGAAGAAAACAAGACAATGGAACAGGAACCGGAGATTCAGGAGGAAGAAGTAAAAGCAGAAGATACTGCTGAAGCAGAAGCCACTGAGACGGCCGAGACAGAAGAAACAAAAGCCGATGCGGAACCTGACAAAAAAGGATTCTTCGGAAAGAAGAAAGAGAAAAAAGACAAGAAAGATGAGCAGATCGCAGAACTGACCGATAAAGTAAAACGTCAGCTTGCAGAGTTTGAAAACTTCAGAAACCGTACAGAAAAGGAGAAATCCCAGATGTACATGGTGGGAGCAAGAGATGTGATCGAGAAACTGCTTCCGGTAGTAGATAACTTTGAGCGAGGCTTGAAGAGTATTCCGGAAGATCAGAAAGACGGACCGGTAGCCAGCGGAATGGAAATGATTTATAAACAGCTGATCACGGTTCTTACAGATTTGGGCGTAACCCCCATCGAAGCGGTGGGTCAGGAATTTGATCCGAATTTCCATAATGCAGTGATGCATGCGGAGGATGAGGAACTTGGAGAAAATACAGTATCTGAGGAATTCCAGAAGGGTTATAAATATAAAGATGCAGTGCTTCGTCACAGCATGGTAAAAGTTGTCAATTAACTATTTTTCAGAGATATATTTTTCAGGAGGAAAAAGAAATGAGCAAGATTATTGGTATTGACTTAGGAACAACGAACTCTTGTGTAGCCGTAATGGAAGGTGGAAAACCTACGGTTGTTGCAAATACAGAAGGAGCAAGAACAACACCGTCTATCGTAGCATTTACAAAGACTGGTGAGCGTCTGGTAGGAGAGCCGGCAAAACGTCAGGCAGTTACCAACTCCGAGAAAACCATCTCTTCCATCAAGAGACATATGGGAACTGATTATAAAGTAGACATCGAAGGAAAGAAATATTCTCCGCAGGAGATTTCCGCTATGATCCTGCAGAAGTTGAAAGCAGATGCAGAGAACTATCTGGGCGAGAAAGTAACCGAGGCAGTTATCACTGTCCCGGCATACTTCAATGACGCACAGAGACAGGCAACCAAAGATGCAGGTAAGATCGCAGGACTGGATGTAAAACGTATCATCAATGAGCCGACCGCTGCAGCACTGGCATACGGCCTTGATAATGAGAAAGAGCAGAAGATCATGGTATACGACCTTGGCGGCGGTACCTTCGATGTTTCCATCATCGAGATCGGTGACGGCGTTATCGAGGTTCTGGCTACCGCAGGTGACAACCATCTGGGTGGTGATGACTTCGACCAGAAGATCACAGATTATATGATCTCTGAATTCAAGAAACAGTACGGTGTAGATCTTGGCAACGACAAGATGGCACTGCAGAGACTGAAAGAAGCAGCTGAGAAGGCTAAGAAAGAGTTGTCCGCTTCCACAACAACCAACATCAACCTTCCGTTCATCAGCATGAACGCAGACGGTCCGCTTCACTTTGATATGAACCTGACCAGAGCAAAATTTGATGAGCTGACTCACGATCTGGTAGAGCGTACTGCTAACCCGGTACAGGCAGCTCTCCGCGATGCAGGTATCAGCCCGTCTGAACTTGGTAAAGTCCTGCTGGTAGGTGGTTCCACACGTATCCCGGCAGTACAGGATAAAGTAAAACAGTTAACCGGACATGAGCCGAGCAAATCTCTGAACCCGGATGAGTGTGTAGCAATCGGTGCTTCCATTCAGGGTGGTAAACTTGCAGGAGATGCAGGTGCCGGTGATATCCTTCTTCTGGATGTTACTCCGCTGTCTCTGTCCATCGAGACCATGGGAGGTATCGCAACCCGTCTGATTGAGAGAAATACCACGATCCCGACCAAGAAGAGCCAGATCTTCTCCACCGCAGCTGATAACCAGACCGCTGTAGACATCAACGTAGTACAGGGTGAGAGACAGTTCGCGAAAGACAACAAATCCCTCGGCCAGTTCCGTCTGGATGGAATCCCGCCTGCAAGACGTGGAGTTCCGCAGATCGAGGTTACCTTTGATATTGATGCAAACGGTATCGTAAATGTATCTGCTAAGGATCTGGGTACCGGAAAAGAGCAGCATATCACCATTACCGCTGGTTCCAACATGTCTGATTCCGATATCGACAAGGCAGTCAAAGAAGCTGCTGAGTTCGAGGCACAGGATAAGAAACGGAAAGAGGCCATTGATGCAAGAAACGATGCAGATGCAATGGTATTCCAGACCGAGAAGGCAATGGAGGAAGCCGGAGACAAGATCGACGCTTCTGAGAAAGCAGCTGTTCAGGCGAAGATTGATTCTTTGAAAGCAGTTGTAGACAGAACTGCTAACCAGACTGATATTTCTGATGCAGACATCGATGCACTGAAATCCGGTAAAGAGGATCTGATGAATGCAGCACAGAAACTGTTCCAGAAGATGTATGAGCAGACTGCAGGTGCACAGGGTGCAGGTCCGCAGGGCGCAGGTCCGGATATGGGCGGCGCAGGACAGAGTACTTCCGGTCCGGCAGATGACGTGGTAGACGGAGATTACCGCGAGGTTTAATCCGGAACAGGATGAAAATAAAAATAAAGCAGTGGGGGAGCGATAAACTCCCCACTGTTTTTTGCGTGTGCAGATGAATTTCAGCTCACAGCAATTCGAAAGGGAAAAGTTATGGCAGAGACGAAGAGAGATTATTATGAGGTTCTTGGCGTAGACCGGAATGCGGATGACGCAGCCATCAAGAGTGCATATCGAAAACTGGCAAAGAAATATCATCCGGATATGAATCCGGGAGATAAAGAAGCAGAGCAGAAATTCAAAGAGGCTTCCGAGGCATATGCCGTATTAAGTGATGCAGACAAGAGAAGAAAGTACGATCAATTTGGACACGCAGCCTTTGAGCAGGGAGGCGGCGGAGCTGGTGGTTTTGGCGGCTTTGATTTTAATGGCGCTGACATGGGTGATATTTTCGGTGACATTTTTGGTGATATTTTCGGTGGCGGAAGAAGCAGAAGAAACAGCAATGGTCCCATGAGAGGTGCGGACTTACGGGCAAGTGTAAGAATTACGTTTGAAGAGTCTGTTACAGGTTGTGATAAAGAACTGGAGCTTACCTTAAAAGATGAGTGTGAGACCTGTCATGGTACCGGAGCAAAACCGGGTACTACACCGCAGACTTGCCCGAAATGCGGAGGAAAGGGCCAGGTGGTTTATACTCAGCAGTCTCTCTTTGGCATGGTGCAGAATGTACGTCCGTGTCCGGACTGTAACGGAACCGGTAAGATTATCAAAGACAAGTGCCCGAACTGCTACGGAACCGGTTATACGGCAAGCAAGAAGAAGATTGCTGTCACGATCCCGGCAGGTATCGACAATGGACAGAGTATCCGTATCAGAGGAAAGGGAGAGCCTGGTACCAACGGCGGTCCGCGGGGAGACCTGTTGGTAGAAGTGGTTGTATCCAGACATCCGATTTTCCAGAGACAGGATATTGATATCTTCTCCACAGTACCGATCAGTTTCCCGGTTGCAGCATTGGGAGGAACGATCCGTATCAAGACAGTGGACGGCGAAGTTGAATATGATGTGAAACCGGGAACTCAGACGGATACGAGAGTACGTCTTCGTGGAAAAGGTATGCCTTCTCTCCGAAACAAAAGTGTCCGCGGTGATCACTATGTAACACTGGTTGTAGAAGTCCCGACTACCTTAAGCCATGGGGCAAAAGAGGCTCTGAAAGAATATGACCGTGAGAACGGAAATACGCTGAATCAGAAAACCGAGAGCGGAGCAAAGCCGAAGAAAAAAGGCTTTATGGATAAATTAAAAGAAAATCTGGAAGATCTGTAAGGAGAAGTTATGGAACGCAAAAACGCATGGAATACCTACGATGAAAATGCCATGAAAGAATTAGAACAGGTAACAGAGCAGTATCGCAGATTTATCTCCGAAGGAAAGACGGAGCGTGAGTGTGCGCAGCTGACGGTAGAAATGGCAAAGGAACACGGCTATATTTCTCTGGAGGAAGCAGTTGCATCTGGCAGGCAGCTGAAGGCCGGAGACAAAATATATGCTGTACACAAGAAAAAACTGGTGGTACTTTTCGAGATCGGTACAGAGCCAATGGAGAAAGGTATGAATATTCTGGGCGCCCATATTGATTCCCCGCGTCTGGATCTGAAACAGAATCCGTTATACGAGGATGGAGAGATGGCACTTCTGGATACCCATTACTATGGTGGCATCAAGAAATATCAGTGGGCATCCATTCCGCTGGCACTCCATGGTGTAGTGGTAAAGAAAGACGGAACTGTCATTGAACTTGCCATTGGCGAGAAGGCAGAAGATCCGGTTCTTGGAATTTCTGATCTTCTGATTCATCTGTCCGGTGAGCAGATGCAGAAGAAAGCGGCTGTTGTGGTAGAAGGTGAGAACCTTAACATCATCGTCGGAAGCCGTCCGTGGAAAGATCCGGAAGAAAAAGATGAGGAGAAGAAAGAACTTATCAAAAAGACGCTGCTGGAGTATCTGAAGAAAGAATACGGCATGGAAGAAGAGGATTTTCTCTCTGCAGAGCTGGAAGCAGTTCCGGCAGGTCCGGCCAGAGATTTTGGACTGGATCGCAGTATGATCCTCGGATACGGACAGGACGACAGAATCTGTGCGTTCACGTCTCTCCTGGCACAGCTGGAGGCAGATCATCCAACTCATACGGCTGTATGTCTTCTGACTGATAAAGAAGAGATTGGCAGCATGGGAGCGACCGGTATGCAGTCCCGTTATTTTGAAAATGTAGTGGCAGAGGTACTGAATCTGACCGGACAGTATTCCGATCTGGCACTGAGAAGGTGTCTGCAGCATTCTCATATGCTGTCTTCTGATGTAAGTGCGGCATTTGATCCGAACTATGCGTCTGCATTTGAAAAGAAAAATATCGCTTACCTGGGAAGAGGTATGGTATTCAACAAATATACTGGTTCCAGAGGAAAATCCGGTTCCAACGATGCCTGCGCAGAATATATCGGCGAACTGCGGAAAGTGATGGACGACAGTAATGTCTGCTGGCAGACTGCGGAGCTTGGAAAAGTGGATCAGGGCGGCGGAGGAACTATCGCCTATATTACTGCCAACTACGGTATGGATGTCATTGACAGCGGCGTGGCTCTTCTGAGCATGCACAGTCCGTGGGAGATCTCCAGCAAAGCAGATATTTATGAGGCATACAAAGGATATAAGGCATTCCAGAAAGCGGACTGGGAGAGGTAAAGCATATGACGGTCAAAGAGCGTGTACAGGCATTAAGAGAGAAAATGAAAGCATCCGGCGTGGCAATGTATGTGGTGCCGTCCACAGACTGCCATGAGTCGGAGTATGTCAGTGAGCATTTCCGGGCAAGAGCCTTTATCACCGGTTTTACCGGATCTGCCGGTACGGCAGTGATTGCACAGGATGATGCGGGGCTGTGGACTGACGGACGGTATTTCCTGCAGGCAGAGGCACAGCTTCAGGGGACGGGGATCCGCCTGTTCCGTATGGGAGAGCCGGGCGTGCCGACCGTAGAAGAATATATACAGGAACACCTGGAAAAAGGCGAGAAGCTGGGATTTGACGGAAGAGTCATGGGTGCATCCCGTGCCCTGGCATTTGCAAAGGCAGCAGAAGAAAATGGAGCTTCTCTTTTCACAGAAGAAGACCTGATCGGGGAGATCTGGGCGGACCGCCCGGAAGTACCAGATGCAGATCTCTTTGTGCTGGAAGAAAAATGGAGTGGAGAGACTACTGATAAGAAACTGGCTCGTGTACGGAAAGCCATGGAAGAGAAAGAAGCCGATCTTCATGTGCTGGCATCTTTGTGCGATATTGCATGGCTCCTCAACATCCGCGGCGGGGACATTCCCTGCGTTCCGGTTGTATTATCCTTCCTGACCGTGACGAAGAAAGAATGCACCTGGTATGTGCGTCCGTCCGTCATTACCGAGAAAATCAGAAATTATGTGGCAGACTTTGGTATTGCCATCAAAGGATATGATGAGATCTATGGGGATCTCAAAAAAGTTCCGGCCGGCAGTAAAGTACTGTTGGATCAGGGAAATGTGAACTACCGTCTGCTCACCAGCATTCCGGAGGAAGCGGAGGTTCTGAACTGTCCGAATCCGACGGAGCTTATGAAGGCTGTGAAAAATGAGACGGAGCAGAAGAATCTTCATCAGTCCCATTTAAAGGAAGGTGTGGCATTTACACGTTTCATGTATTGGCTGAAGACGAAAGTTGGCAAGGAGAAGATCACAGAGATCTCCGCAGCTGAACATCTGGCCGCTTTAAGAAGTGAGCAGAAAGATCTGGTGGAATTAAGCTTCTCACCGATCTGTGGATACGGTGAGCATGGGGCAATCGTTCACTATTCTGCGACAGAGGAATCCGATGTGGAGCTGAAGCCGGAGAGCTTCTTCCTGGTGGATGCAGGCGGACATTATCTGGATGGCACCACCGATACCACCCGTACCTTTGCCATGGGACCGCTGACGGATGAGCAGAAGAAGATGTATACGGCAGTGTTAAGAGGTAATCTGAATCTGTCCCATGCCAGATTTCTGAAAGGATGCTCTGGTTATAATCTGGATGTGATCTGCCGGACACCGCTGTGGCAGATCGGGATGGATTATAAGCACGGCACCGGTCATGGCGTCGGATATTTGCTTAACGTTCATGAAGGACCTAACACATTCCGCTGGAAACTTCCGGAGGGAGCCAATGCGGCAGAACTGGAGCCGGGTATGGTAACTACCGACGAACCGGGTATTTATCTGGAAGGAAAGTACGGTATCCGTCTGGAAAATGAACTTCTCTGTGTGGAAGGACCGAAGAATGAGTACGGTCAGTTTCTGGAGTTCGAGATCCTGACCCTGATTCCGTGGGATCTGGATGCAGTCGATCCTGCCCGGATGACCGAACAGGAGCGCACATGGCTCAATGAATATCATCACACCGTCTATGAGGCAATCGCGCCCCATCTTCCGAAGGAAGAGCAGGAATGGCTGGCTCATGCGACGAGAGCAATCTAAATATAATTTTTCAAGTGCAGTCAGAAATGACTGCACTTTTTTCATACTAAGTGACTATGGAATGAATCAATTTCTCTTGACAGTAAGCATCAGATTTGCTAATATGTAAAAAATCAATTGAATCAAGTATCACTTTAAACTGATGAAGCGGAGATAACGGTGATGATGGACGCACAGAGAGCCCGGGAAGCTGAGAGCCGGACCGAACCCACATAATCAAATGGACCGCCGAGGGCGTAGGGAAAGGAATGGATTTCCGAGTATTCTGCGACGTGAGGGCATACGTCAGTTGCCGGGAATATGTTGGTATTCCGTAAGAGTGCGGAGATTTTTTAAGATCCGCAAAGCAAGGTGGCACCGCGGGAAATGTAGATGACTCGTCCTTGACAGATTTTACCAGAGATCTGTCAGGGACTTTTTTATTGTGTGAAAGGAGAACACCATGAATATCAGACCGAATTTTCAGGAAGCTTCCGTATTGGCGGCGCAAGGCCTTTACAAATGTATTCCGGTCAGCACGGAGCTGTACTCGGATCTTTATACTCCCATTGAAGTATTACGAAAACTGAAACGGGTCAGCAGACACTGCTATATGCTGGAATCCATTGAGGACAATGAAAAGTGGGGACGCTACACATTTCTTGGATATGACCCGAAGCTGGAGCTAACCTGTACGGATGGAAGGCTGACTGTTAAAAATGGAACGTCCATGGTGTTTGAGGCAAAGCATCCCGGCGAGTACATCCGGCAGATTGTAAAAGAAAACAAAAGTCCAAGGATTGAGGGGTTGCCGACCTTCACCGGCGGACTGGTAGGATATTTCTCCTACGATTACATGAAATATGCAGAACCGGCGCTGAAGCTTACCGCGAAGGATGAAGAAGGGTTTAAAGACGTGGATCTGATGCTGTTCGACAAGGTCATTGCCTTTGATCACTTCCGGCAGAAAGTGATCCTCATTGTCAACATCCGCTGCGAGAATCTGGAGACAGAGTATCACAAGGCAGAGGTGGAACTGGAGACCATGAGACGGCTCCTATCCGATGGGGAGATGGCTCCTCTGGAACCGGGGCGCTGCACTTCCGATTTCCGGGCACTGTTCGACAAAGAGCGGTATTGCAGCATGGTGGAGAAAGCCAAGCACTACATCCGTGAGGGGGATATTTTTCAGGTGGTACTGTCAAACCGGCTGGAAGCTGACTATGAAGGAAGCCTTCTCAATACATACCGGGTCTTAAGAACACTGAATCCTTCCCCCTATATGTTTTATTTCTCCAGTGACGATATGGAAATTGCCGGAGCTTCCCCGGAGACACTGGTGAAGCTGGAGAACCGGACTCTTCATACCTTTCCGTTGGCGGGCACCCGGCCGAGAGGAGCCACCGAGGAGGAAGATCAAAAACTGGAAGAAGAGCTGCTGGCAGATGAAAAAGAGCGGGCAGAGCACAATATGCTGGTGGATCTGGGAAGAAATGACATCGGAAAGATCAGTGAGTTTGGTTCTGTCAAAGTAGAAAAATATATGAGTATGGAACGATTCTCCCATGTCATGCATATTGGTTCTACAGTGGCAGGCACCATCCGGGAAGACTTGGATGCAGCAGATGCTGTGGACGCCATCCTTCCTGCAGGGACCCTTTCCGGGGCACCGAAGATCCGGGCATGTGAGATCATCAATGAACTGGAAGACAATAAGAGAGGTATCTATGGGGGAGCCGTGGGATACATTGATTTCACCGGAAACCTGGACACCTGCATCGCCATCCGGCTGGCTTATAAGAAAAATGGAAAAGTTTTCGTGCGAAGTGGAGCCGGCATCGTGGCGGACAGTGTTCCGGAAAAAGAGTATGAAGAGTGTATCAACAAGGCAAAAGCCGTGAGAAGAGCATTGGAGATGGCACAGGAGGACATGGACTTATGATTTTACTCATTGATAATTACGACAGCTTTTCCTATAACCTGTATCAGCTCATCGGTTCCATTAACCCGGATATCAAAGTGGTAAGAAATGATCAGATGACGATAGATGAGATCCGGGCGTTAAAGCCGGAGCGTATCATTTTATCACCGGGTCCCGGATTTCCAAAGGACGCAGGCATCTGCATCGAAGCGGCAAAGGAACTGGGAAAAGAGATTCCCATCTTTGGCGTCTGCCTTGGTCATCAGGCCATCTGTGAAGCCTTTGGCGCGACGGTCTCCTATGCGTCGCAGCTCATGCACGGCAAGCAATCCATGGTGACGCTGGATACAGACTGTCCCATTTTTAAAGGGATGAAAAAGATCATTCCGGCAGCCAGATATCATTCCCTGGCAGCGGTTCGGGAGACCATGCCGGAAGAACTGAAAATCACGGCGGAGACCGAAGATGGCGAGATCATGGGAGTCATGCATCGGGATTATCCCATCTACGGCGTCCAGTTTCATCCGGAATCCATTCTGACACCGGACGGATATGAAATACTGAAAAATTTTTGCGATGGAGGATTAAAGAAATGATCAAAGAAGCAACTGCAGCACTCATTGACCATAATAATCTGACCTATGAACAGGCCAACGCAGTCGTAAACGAGATTATGAACGGAGAGACCTCCCAGGTACAGACCGCTGCATTCTTAGCAGCTTTGTCCGCGAAAGGAGAGACCATTGAAGAGATCAGCGCATGTGCGGCTGCCATGAGAGATCATGCACTTCCGGTAGAGTATGATGGAGATCTTCTGGAAATTGTGGGAACCGGTGGAGATGGCGCCGGATCCTTCAATATTTCCACTACCGCTTCTCTGGTCATTGCCGCAGGCGGAATCCCGGTGGCAAAGCATGGCAATCGGGCGGCATCCTCCAAAAGCGGTGCGGCAGACTGTCTGGAAGCGCTGGGAGTCAATATCGATCTTTCCCCGGAGAAATGCGTGGAGCTTTTGAAAAAAATAGGCATTTGTTTCTTCTTCGCACAGAAATACCATACCTCCATGAAATACGTAGGACCGGTGAGAAAAGAGCTGGGGGTGCGGACGGTCTTTAATCTATTAGGACCGCTGACCAATCCGGGACACGCCAATCTGCAGGTATTGGGGGTTTATTCCGAAGCACTGCTGGAGCCTATGGCAAAAGTACTGTGCCAGCTGGGTGTGAAAAAAGGTATGGTCGTCTATGGACAGGATAAGCTGGATGAGATTTCCGCCTGTGCGCCGACTTCCATCTGTGAATTTCAGGATGGTACATACCGTACCTATGTGATTCAGCCGGAAGATTTCGGTATGAAGACTGCAACCAGGGATGCATTGAAGGGCGGCACTCCACAGGAAAATGCACAGATTACCCGGGATATTTTAAACGGAGAGCAGGGAGCCAAACGAAATGCTGTTCTCTTAAATGCAGGTGCAGGCCTCTACATCGGCGGTAAGGCAGATACCTTCCGGGAGGGTGTGGAACTGGCCGTATCCCTCATTGACGGCGGCCAGGTAAAACAGAAACTGGAAGATTTTATAAAAGAATCCAACAAATAAGGAGCTGCAAGATGATATTAGACGAACTGGCTGCCTATGCAGCGTACCGGGTAGAGGAGGCCAAAAAGAAACTTTCACCGGAAGAAATCCGTACACAGGCGGAGCATCTTCCCAAAGGAGATTTCCGGTTTGAAAAGGCTTTGAAAAAGAAAGGCATGTCTTTTATCTGTGAGGTAAAGAAAGCATCCCCATCCAAGGGCGTGATTGCGGAAGAGTTCCCTTATACAGAGATTGCCAGAGCCTATGAAGCAGCAGGTGCGGACTGTGTGTCCGTACTTACGGAGCCAAAGTGGTTTTTGGGATCCGATGATATTTTCCGGGAAATCAGGGAGGCGATTTCTCTTCCCATGATTCGGAAGGATTTTACCGTAGATCCCTATCAGATTTATGAGGCAAAACTTATGGGAGCGGACGCGGTGCTTCTGATCTGTGCACTGCTTCCTACAGAGAAGCTGAAGGAATACTTGGCCATCTGCGAGAAACTGGGGCTGACGGCACTGGTGGAGACCCATGACGAGGCGGAGATTGCATCGGCAGTGGAGGCGGGAGCGAGAGTCATCGGCGTTAATAACCGGAACCTGAAGAATTTTACCGTAGATTTTTTCAATTCCGCAAAACTTCGTTCCCTGATTCCGGAGGAAGCTGTCTTCGTGGCAGAATCCGGGGTGAAAGATGCATCGGATGTGGGAGCCCTTTCCGCCATCGGGGCAGATGCGGTACTGGTAGGAGAAGCGCTTATGAGGGCAGCAGATAAGCAGACAGAACTGGCACGGTTCCGGGAGGCAGCAGATGAGCAGAACCAGGATTAAGATCTGCGGATTATACCGGGAACAGCATATGGATTATGTAAATACTGCACGACCGGATTATGCAGGGTTTGTCTTTTATCCACCCAGTCACCGTTATGTGGACAGAGAAATGATGAAGCGGCTGCGGGAAAAACTGAGCCATAAGATCCCGGCGGTGGGCGTCTTTGTCAATGTTCCCATGGAGGAGGTCGCTTCTTATATAGAAGAAGGACTGATTGAGATCGCACAGCTTCACGGAGCGGAGACCGAAGAAGACATCCGGAAACTTCGGGTACTGGCACCGAAAGTCGAGATATGGAAAGCCTTTAAAATCCGGGATACGAAAACGCTGGAGAAGGCCCAGAGCAGTGGGGCAGACCGAATCCTTCTTGATAATGGTTACGGCACCGGCAGCTGCTTTGACTGGCAGCTTTTAAGAGAACAGGTTCCCGCAAGACCCTATCTTCTGGCAGGGGGATTACGGGCGGAAAATATAGAAGAAGCACTGGAACGATTTGCTCCCTGGGGAGTGGATGTAAGTTCCGGTGTAGAGACAGAGAAAGAAAAGGATTTTGGCAAAATCCGGGATATCATAGAAATCATAAGGAGCAGATAAGATGGAAAAGAATACACCCAGAGGACGTTTTGGAATTCACGGCGGACAGTATATCCCCGAAACCCTCATGAATGCAGTCATTGAGCTGGAAGAAGCCTATAATCATTATAAAGAGGATCCGCAGTTTCAGGCAGAGCTTAACGATCTTTTAAATAACTATGCAGGCAGACCGTCAAGACTTTACTATGCAAAGAAAATGACGGAAGATCTGGGCGGCGCGAAGATTTATTTAAAGAGGGAGGATCTCAATCACACCGGCGCCCACAAGATCAACAACGTACTGGGACAGGTGCTGCTGGCAAAGAAAATGGGCAAGACCAGAGTCATTGCAGAGACCGGAGCAGGACAGCACGGTGTGGCAACCGCCACAGCAGCAGCCCTCATGGGCATGGAATGCGAAGTGTTCATGGGGAAAGAAGACACGGAGCGCCAGGCACTGAACGTGTATAAAATGCGGCTGCTGGGTGCCAAAGTACACCCGGTATCCTCAGGAACGGGAACCTTAAAAGATGCGGTATCCGAGACGATGAGAGAGTGGACCAACCGGATATCCGATACCCATTATGTGCTTGGGTCTGTCATGGGACCTCATCCATTCCCTACCATTGTCCGTGATTTTCAGGCAGTCATTTCCAAAGAAATCAAGGAACAGTGTCTGGAAGCAGAAGGAAAACTTCCGGATGCAGTGCTGGCCTGTGTGGGCGGCGGCTCCAATGCGATTGGAACTTTTTATCATTTTATTGAGGATCAAGATGTGCGTCTTATTGGCTGCGAGGCAGCAGGCCGGGGAATCGATACTTTCGAGACGGCAGCTACGATCGCTACCGGAAAACTCGGTATTTTCCACGGTATGAAATCCTATTTCTGTCAGGACAAATACGGACAGATTGCACCGGTATATTCCATTTCAGCGGGACTTGATTATCCGGGTATCGGACCGGAACATGCATGGCTTCATGACACAGGAAGAGCAGAATACGTAGCCATCACCGACGATCAGGCAGTGGATGCCTTTGAATATTTAAGCAGAATGGAAGGGATTATTCCGGCCATTGAAAGTGCCCATGCAGTTGCCTATGCAAGAGAGCTGGCACCGAAGATGGACAAAGACCAGGTGATGGTCATTACTATTTCCGGAAGAGGAGACAAAGACTGTGCGGCCATTGCCCGTTACAGAGGGGAGGATATCCATGAGTAGAATCAAAGAAGCATTTCAGAACGGAAAAGCATTTATCCCGTTTATCACCTGCGGAGATCCGGATTTGGGGACAACGAAGGAAATTGTAAAAGTCATGGTGGATAACGGAGCTGATCTTGTGGAACTTGGAATTCCATTTTCGGATCCGACGGCAGAAGGACCGGTGATCCAGGGAGCAAACTTACGTGCCTTGAAAGGCGGCGTGACCACCGATAAAATCTTTGATATGGTAGCAGAACTTCGAAAAGAAGTGACCGTTCCCATGGTATTTATGACCTATGCAAATGTCGTGTACTCTTATGGCATCGAGCGGTTCGCAAAGCGGGCAGCGGAAGTGGGGATGGATGGTCTCATCCTGCCGGATGTACCCTTTGAAGAAAAAGAAGAATTTGCTCCGGCATTCCGTGAGCAGGGTATGGATCTCATCTCCCTCATTGCGCCTACTTCCCATGAGCGCATTGCCATGATTGCCAAAGAAGCGGAGGGCTTTGTTTACTGCGTCTCCTCGCTGGGAGTCACTGGTATGCGAAACGTCATCACTACCGATGTAGGAGCCATGGTAAATCTGGTAAAAGAAGCCTTACCGGCTGCCATTGGTTTTGGTATCTCCAACCAGGAGCAGGCAGCGAATATGGCCGAAAAATCAGATGGTGTCATTGTTGGTTCTGCAATTGTCAAATTGGTGGAAAAATACGGCAAAGAGGCGCCTTCCCATGTGGCAGAGTTTGTAAAAAGCATGAAGGATGCGGTTCGCGAAAAATAAACAAAAGCTGAAAAATCTGTGAAACTGGTTGACTTTCTTACCCGGACGAGATATCTTAATAATTACTAAACTTGGAATATTCGGAAAGAGAGAGTTCACATGAAAAATACAAAATTTAGTTTTGGAAAGACAGGCTGTCTGCTGCTCATGCTGCTCTGGTGTTTTGGCATGACGGCATTTGCGGCGCCTTCAGTAGAGGGAGACACGCAGCTGAAAGCGAAAAAAGACAGTATGGTATCTGCGCAGTATACGATTACGGCAGATGATACCATTGATTCCGTGAAACTGGTATTATCCTATGACAAGGATGTACTCACTTACATGTCAGGAAGCGGCGGTGACAATTTCTCCGGTAATGGCGGAAATGGAACTGTAGAGTTATCCAGCAAACCGGGAAGTGACAACGCATCTTTTGAAGTAAAATTCAAAGGAAATGCTGATGCGGATACGACCGTAACCATCAGCTCCTGTGTGATCGAGAGCAGCGGCGAGCAGATCGATGCACTGACCGGTGAGAACGTAAGCAGTGAGCAGACTGCGACAGATTCCGAAGAGGAAGACGAAGAGGATGATGGCAACCGTGCAAGTTTTGTGATTGATAACCGTACATTCTATGTGCATACACCTCATGCCATTGACGGGTTTTCCGGAACGAGAATTGACATTAATGGCATCAGCAGCAAAGCACTGAAGAGTGATACACTGGATCTTTATGTCATCCGTCTGAACAGTGACAATGGAACTTTCCGTGATGATTTTGTCTACAATCCGAATACCGGAAACATCGTTCCGTTTATACAGATGCAGAGCGGCAATGATACGGTCATTTTTATTGAGCCGGAGACAGACGGCTATGTGCCGACCAGATATACGTATGTAGATCTTGGATGGGGTCAGAAATACACGGTTCCGGCTTATAAGCATTACACCGTAGACGGAGTGGATCATATTCAGGATGACTCCAATCGTTATCTGGTCTATGGCATTAATCAGGACGGCGAGAAGAACTGGTATAATTTTGATTACGACAAGAATTCCCTGCAGCTGTTCGATGACGTGGCATATCAGGGAGAGCAGGATTACATCACTGAACTGGAGACCAAGGAAAACGGACTTCGGGATGATCTGGAATGGCAGGCAGAACGTTACAATCGTGATATGGGACGCAGACTTGTGGTGATCCTTGTAATGACGCTGCTGGTGATTGTCCTTGCCAACGTTGCAGCATTCCAGTATTTCCATATGAAGAAGATGGTAAAACCGGAAGAGGATGAGAATGATGACTACGAACCGGCAGTCATGAAAAGAAAGAGCAGTTCTCTGGTTGTAGGTAATCTGGAAGAAAACGAAACGGACTTTGAAGAGCCGGAAGATGAGGCAGATGAGGATGATGAAAACAGTGATGATGAACTGGAAATCATTGACCTCGATGATGACGATAAATAGAGAAAATGTTCAAGAGGGACTGTACGAAAAAAGATGCAGTCCCTTTTTTATACCGAAAACTTGACCGAAACGCATAAGATTGTTATACTGTCTGTATAACAAAAAGAGTTGTACAGATGAAAAGGACGGGAGACAACATGTATCTGGAAATAGACTTTAACAGTGATGAAGCATTTTATGTACAGCTGTGTAATCAGATTATTATTGGAATTGCTACATCAAAGCTGCAGGAAGGGGATGCGCTTCCCAGTGTACGTCAGCTGGCAGATGAGATTGGTATCAATATGCATACGGTAAATAAGGCATATGCCCTGCTCCGTCAGGAAGGTTATATCCGGCTGGATCGAAGAACAGGAGCGGTGATTGCCGTGGATGCGGATAAGATCAAGGCTATGGAAGAGATGAAACGGGAACTTCTGATGACGCTTGCAAAAGGAAGCTGCAGAAATATTAACCGGGAAGAAGTACATCAGCTGATTGATGAGATTTATGAGGAATACGGGGAATAAGGAGGATTGCTGACCAATGGGTATTTATACAGACAAGGCGGAGTCTGCGCTGAAAAAAGCGCAGCGTTTTTCTGCAAGAATGCATCATCCCTATACGGGAACAGAACATATACTGATGGGACTGCTGGATGAGCCGGACAGCACGGCAGGGCAGGTTCTTGCAGGAGCCGGAGTGACACCGAAGGGACTGGCGGAGATGATAGACCATCTGATAGCCCCGGAAGGAATGGTCCTGACGGAGGAACGGAGAGGATATACGCCGAGAGCCCGCAAGATACTGGATGACGCTGTGGTGGAAGCCAGACGGTTCCATGAGGAAGAGACCGGTACGGAGCACATTTTGATTGCCATGTTAAAAGACGGAGAATGTGTAGCGTCAAGACTTCTGACCACCATGAATGTGCGGCTTCGGGATCTTTATAAAATGCTGGTGAGCGCTATGGGCGAGAAGGCATCTGAGTACAAAGAGGAAATTCAGCAGAGCGGCGGAACTCAGACGCTGGAACAGTACAGCCGGGATCTGACAGCTCTTGCAGAGGAAGGAAAGATGGATCCGGTGGTCGGCCGCGAGGAAGAAATTCATCGGGTGATTCAGGTTTTAAGCCGTAGAACAAAGAATAATCCGTGTCTGATCGGAGAGCCGGGCGTTGGTAAAACTGCTATTGTGGAAGGACTGGCAGCACGGATTGCATCCGGAAAGGTGCCGGAGACCATCCGCGGTAAGAGACTGTACATTCTTGATCTGACTGCCATGGTGGCAGGTTCCAAGTACCGCGGAGAATTTGAAGAGCGGATTAAAAATGTGATTGACGAAGTAAGACATGACGGACAGATTCTTCTGTTTATTGATGAGCTGCATACGATCATCGGCGCAGGCGGGGCAGAAGGAGCTATGGATGCGTCCAACATCCTGAAACCGGCCATGGCAAGGGGCGAGATCCAGATCATCGGTGCGACGACACTGGAAGAGTACCGGAAGCATATTGAGAAGGACGCGGCACTGGAGCGCCGGTTCCAGCCAATTACGGTGGAAGAGACGACAGTAGAACAGACAGTGGAGATACTGAAGGGACTTCGGCCCTACTATGAGAAACATCATCAGGTACAGATCACGGATGAGGCGCTGGAAGCGGCTGCAAAGCTTTCGGCCCGCTATGTGAATGACCGGTTTCTTCCGGACAAAGCCATTGACCTGATGGATGAGGCAGCGGCCGGACTGAAGCTGGAACAGTATGTCAAAGATCAGAACCGCGCGGCAGAGGAGAAGAATGGACTCCCGGAAGTGAAGCAGGCACTGGATCAGGCATTGATCGACGGCGATCTGGAGAAAGCCAAAGAGTTACGAATCCGGATGGAACAGCTGGAAAAAGAAGCATCCGGCGGAAAGGCACGCAGAGGGCGAAAGACTAATGTACTGACAGAAGCACAGATTGCGGTGACGGTTTCCCGCTGGACGAAGATACCGCTGCAGCGGCTGGCGGAGGCAGAGTCACAAAGACTCCTTCATCTGGAACAGACTCTTCATAAGCGGGTGATTGGTCAGGATGAAGCGGTGACGGCAGTAGCAAAAGCAGTAAAAAGAGGCCGGGTGGGCTTAAAGGATCCGAAACGGCCAATTGGCTCCTTCCTGTTTCTCGGACCGACAGGAGTAGGTAAGACGGAACTTTCCAAAGCACTGGCGGAAGTGTTGTTTGGCAGAGAAGACGCCATGATCCGGGTTGACATGTCCGAGTACATGGAGAAGCACAGCGTGGCTAAGATTATCGGAGCGCCTCCCGGATATGTGGGACACGATGATGGCGGACAGCTGAGTGAAAAAGTACGCAGAAATCCCTATGCGGTTATTCTGTTTGATGAGATAGAAAAGGCACATCCGGATGTATTCAATATTCTGCTGCAGGTACTGGATGACGGACATATTACAGACTCTCAGGGACGGAAAGTAGATTTTAAAAATACTGTGATTATCATGACTTCCAATGCAGGAGCAGGAGCAATTGTATCACCGAAGAAGCTTGGATTTTCATCTGCAGAGGATGCGAAGCATGATTATGAATTTATGAAAAATGGCGTTATGAATGAGGTAAAACAGATCTTCAAACCGGAGTTCCTGAACCGTATTGATGAGACGCTCGTTTTCCATACACTCCAGAAGGATGAGATCATGAAAATTGCAGGCATTCTGTTGGATGAACTGACAAAACGCTGTAAAGAACAGTTGTCCATAGATGTATCTTTTAAGAATTCTGTGACGAAATGGCTGGCAGAGACTGGATATGACGTCAAATACGGAGCAAGGCCGCTGAAACGTGCCATTCAGAACAAACTGGAGGATCCTATGGCGGATGAGATTCTGGAAGGAAAGATTCATGAAGGGGATCATGTGGATGTGAAGGTGGTCAACGGAAAAGTGAAGATGCAGGTGAAGGAGTACAGATCATGAAAAAGAATGCTTCCGTTTTCTTCTGTCAGGAGTGTGGATATGAATCAGCAAAATGGCTGGGACAGTGTCCGGCCTGCCATGAATGGAACACTTTTGCGGAAGAGCCGAAAGTAAGTACCTCAAGAGGGAAAATGGCTTCTTCCGGCCGACGGGCGGAGGTAAAGGAACCGGTTTCTTTAAAACACATTGATTCCGACAGCCAGGATCGGATCTCCACAGGTATGGCAGAACTTGATCAGGTGCTGGGAGGCGGCATTGTTCCTGGATCTCTGGTACTGGTGGGCGGTGACCCGGGGATCGGAAAGTCGACCCTTTTGCTGCAGGTGTGCCGGAATCTGGCAGATCGTCTTGAGCAGGTGCTGTACATTTCCGGTGAGGAATCCCTGCAGCAGATCAAACTTCGTGCCGTGCGTATCGGAGAATTTTCCGACTCCCTGAAGCTGCTCTGCGAGACGAATCTTTCGGATATCGAAGCGGTTGTCCTGAAAAACAGGCCGCAGGTGGTGATTATAGACTCTATTCAGACCATGTTCCAGGAAGAGATTTCTTCGGCACCCGGAAGTGTCTCACAGGTGCGTGAGGCCACGGGAGTGCTTATGCGCCTGGCAAAAGAACAGAACATTGCCATTTTTATTGTGGGTCATGTGACCAAGGAAGGAACGGTCGCTGGTCCCAGAGTATTGGAACATATGGTGGATACGGTGCTTTACTTTGAGGGAGACCGTCATGCATCCTACAGGATTCTGCGCGGCGTAAAAAATCGCTTCGGTTCCACCAATGAGATCGGAGTATTTGAGATGACGGATACCGGTCTCAGGGAAGTATCCAATCCGTCAGAATATATGCTGAGCGGTAAGCCGGAAGGGGCATCCGGGTCTGTGGTTGTCTGCATGATGGAAGGAACGAGACCCATGCTTCTGGAAGTACAGGCGCTGGTGTGCAGGACGAATTTCGGCCTTCCGAGAAGAACGGCAGCAGGCATGGATTATAATCGTCTGAACCTTCTGATGGCAGTTCTGGAGAAACGCCTGAATCTTCCGTTATCCTCCTATGATGCCTATGTGAATATTGCAGGAGGTGTCCGATTAAGTGAACCGGCGCTGGATCTGGGACTTGTGCTTGCTATTATCTCCAGTTATCGGGATGTGCCGATTCCGGATAAGACACTTGTATTCGGAGAAGTAGGTTTAAGTGGTGAAGTGCGAGCGGTCGGTATGTCACAGCAGCGTGTCCAGGAGGCGAAGAGGCTGGGCTTTGACCGGATCATCCTGCCGAAGAGCAGCCTGTCCCAGCTGAAGAGCATAACTGGCATCCGGCTTGAGGGGGTGTCCACGGTTCGTGATGCTATGGAAGTGTTGGGATAAAGATTTGAAAAAAGTTTAAAAATATCATTGACACATGTCGATGATTGTGATATATTATCGAAGTGTCAGTGATACACAGGGATATAGTTCAGTTGGTAGAACGTTGGTCTCCAAAACCAAATGTCGAGGGTTCGAGTCCTTCTGTCCCTGCTGTGGCTTCGGAAAATATTTTCCGGAGCCATTTTTGTTATACAGAAAAAGACAGGAGAGGAATTAGAACAGATGAAGAAAATAGTAAGTCTGCTGGCAGCAGGATTTATGATAATGTCCATGACAGGATGCGGGAGTGCGGCGGCAGCTTCCGCAGAGAGTGAAGCAGTGGAAGAAGAGAATGTACAGCCGGTTACGCAGGAGAGCGAGCTGCCGGTGCGGACAAAAGACGGAGCCAGACTGGATGAGATTAAAAGTTCCGGAAAGCTTCTCATTGGCGTTTCACCGGATTATGCACCATTTGCATTTCTGACGGAAGAAGATGGAACTAAAGTCTGTGCAGGGTCTGATATCGAACTTGGAAAATATTTTGCAGAAGAGCTTGGGGTGGAGCCTCAATTCGTGGAGATGGATTTCGAGGAATGTCTGAAAACAGCGAAAGAGAAAAAAGTGGACCTGGTGCTGCTCGGTATGCTGCCGGAGAAAGACCGGGAGAGCAGCGTGGATTTTTCCGATGCTTATTATGAACCGGGAAAACAGGTGCTGGTGGCAAGAAAGAGCCAGAGTGACAAATATCTGACACTGGATGATTTTAAAGATAAAACAGTTGAAGCACAGTATGGATCCCTTCAGGCACAGCTTGTGACGGAACAGATGCCGGAGAGCAGCCTGGAACTTTCCGGAACAGCGGAAGAAGGTGTGTTCCAGGTGCGGATCGGAAAAGCAGATGTCATTGCACTGGATGAAAATCTGGCGGATGTGTTCTTGAAAGAGCATGATGATCTGGCACAGACAAAAGTGGAACTTTCTTATGAACCACAGGGAGTTGTGGCCGGTGTGGTTAAAGGCGAAGAGGATCTTCTTGCGGAGATTAACCGCATGATTGCAGAAGTGACAGAACAAAAGCTTTATGTGCAGTGGCTGGATGCGGCAACTTTGCAGGCGGTGAAACTGGAGGCAGACAGTATTGATTAACTATACAATTCACGTGATTCATGGTATAGTAGAGGATAAGTGCAGGAAAGGAAGTGAAGGTCATGAGGGAGATCAGGACCGGACAGTTTTACAGACATTTTAAGGGAGGCCTCTATCAGATCGTAGGGGTGGCAGAACATACTGAGACAGGGGAAAAGCTGGTAATCTATCAGGCACTTTACGGAAACTATAAGATCTATGCGCGGCCTTATGAGATGTTTGCAGGGGAGACTGATCATGAGAAGTACCCGGAAGTGACACAGAAGTACCGGTTTGAACTGACCGTACCGGGAGAAACGGTTACGGAAGAACCTGAGAAGAAAGAACCGGTATCTGTAGCAGAAGCGCAGAAAGAAGAACCGCCGGTGAGGACGGCAGAAGCGGAACCGGCAGACGCTGGTGTGAATCCGATTCTTCTGGAATTTCTGGATGCGGATACTTTGGAGGAGAAGATTCATATTCTCACACGTTACAGAAACCAGATGGATGAAGGACTGCTGAACAGCATTGCGATCTCTCTGGATCTGGTAGTAGAGAAGAAAAATCTTCAGGAAAAATATGATGAGATCATGAACTGCATTTCGATGATGAAACATTTTGAATGCAGCAGACTCAGATAAAAATACAAAATAAAGGAGAACAAGCAAATGGCAGAATGTAAAAAAGAGAGCTGCGAAGGATGTCCAAGTGCGTCCAGCTGCGGACAGAAACCAGCAAGTATGCTTGCACCGGCAAATCCGGCTTCCCATATTCATAAGGTAGTAGGAATTGTCAGTGGTAAAGGCGGAGTTGGAAAATCCATGGTGACTGCATCTCTTGCAAACCTGATGGCAGCACAGGGATATAAGGTAGGCATTTTGGATGCAGATATTACCGGTCCGTCCATCCCCAAAATGTATGGAGTACATGGTCCGGCGGAAATGGATGGAGACTATATCAAACCGGTAGAGACGAAGAATGGAATCAAGACCATGTCCATTAACCTTCTCCTTCCGGATGAGGAATCTCCGGTAATCTGGAGAGGTCCGATCCTTGCCAATATGGTAAAACAGTTCTGGAGTGATGTTATCTGGGGAGAACTTGATTTTCTCTTTGTAGATATGCCGCCAGGAACCGGTGATGTGCCGCTGACTGTCTTCCAGTCCATTCCGGTGGATGGAATTGTGGTTGTGACATCACCGCAGGATCTGGTAAGCCTGATTGTGAAGAAAGCACTGCACATGGCAGAGAGCATGCACATTCCGGTACTTGGAGTTGTAGAGAACTACAGCTACGTAGTCTGTCCGGACTGTGGAAAAGAATTTAAGATCTTCGGAGAGAGCGGTCTTGACAAGCTTGCTGAAGAGATGAATCTTCCCATTCTTGGACGGATGCCCATCGAGCCGAAGCTGGCAGAATTGGCAGATGGACATTTCGATGAAGCAAACAATCATTATCTGGCAATGGCAGAGAGTCTCCTGATGGCTCTGGAAGGCTAAAGCAGCCAGAAATCTTTTACAACTGCAAAGAATTCCCGCAGCAGGTTTGCCGGCTGGGTGATAAGATCACTTTTTGCCGGAATGCCTGCTGCGTTTTTGTATCCCAGTACCTTTGCAAGGTGCAGGGCACGACAGATATGAAAGCCGTTGCTTACGATACCGACGGAAGCATTGTCCGGTATCAGCTGCGCGGAGAAGATCAGATTTTCCCGGGTATTTGTGGACTGATCTTCCATGAGAATCCGATTTGCAGAGAGGCCTTTATCCATGAGATATTGTTTCATGGAAGACGCTTCCGTGCATGGTTCATTGCTGCCCTGACCGCCGGAGACAATGAGGACAGCATCTGGATTTTCAAGGGCATATGTGTATGCACGGTCGAGACGGAGTGCCAGCGCGCGGCTGGGACCAGTGGGACGTACGTGCGCGCCAAGTACGATGACGTAGTTAAGACCGGCTGCCGGAGCCTGAATGGCCCCTTTTATAATCATTCCTTCCACACCGGCAAAGAAAAGAAAAGAAGCGGCGCAGAGAATCATCAGCCCTGTTCGTACTGCACCGGGAAGATGGGCGAAGAAACCATGGTGAAATAAAGAACCAAGGATCAGAAATCCGATGGTCATGGCAGGCCAGATCAGGTAGAAAGCGGAAGTGAAGCCGCTGTATAAAAGCAGAATGATAAAATACAGAAGACAGATCATGCCTGCCGCAAAACAGATGATATGCATAATGGTATCCCTTTCCTGTAAGTCCGTATAGTTATAGTCTATCACAGGTATAGGACAAAGGAAAGTCTGTCTCGACAAGGGCAAGCTGGAATGATACAATAAAAAAAGTTACTAATAATGGGAAAATCAGGAGGATTATTACCTTTCATGAAAGCATTGATATTAAATTCCGGACTGGGACGAAGAATGGGTGTGCTGACGTCCGAGCATCCGAAATGCATGACGGAAGTTTCCGGTCGGGAAACAATCTTAAGCAGGCAGCTGACTCAGCTGGCTGAAAAAGGAATCGAAGAAGTGGTGATGACAACAGGCCTGTTTGATACGGTGCTGGAAGAGTACTGCAAAAGTCTGGAACTGCCGCTTACTATCACGTTTGTAAAAAATCCGGTTTATGATAAAACCAATTATATTTATTCTATCTATTGCGCCAGAGAATACCTGGAAGATCAGGATGTTCTGCTGATGCACGGTGATCTGGTATTTGAAAACACCGTTCTTGATGATGTGATGGAGAGCCAGGAGAGCTGCATGACCGTCAGTTCCACGCTTCCGCTTCCAGAAAAGGATTTTAAGGCAGTCATCCATAAAAACCGTATCGGAAAAGTCGGTATCGAATTTTTTGAAGATGCACTTGCCGCACAGCCTCTTTACAAACTGAACAAAGAGGATTGGAATGTATGGCTTGCACGCATCGAAGAGTTCTGTGAAAAAGAAAAGGTATCATGTTATGCGGAAAATGCGTTTAACGAAGTATCCGATCAGTGTCTGATCCGTCCGTTGGATGTACAGGACAGGCTTTGTGCCGAGATTGATAATCCGGAAGATCTGAAGCAGGTGTCCGGAATGCTCAAAGAAGTAGAAAACAGAACTGTGTATATGTGTTTTTCTGCAGATATGCTGCACAGTGGTCATATTGCAATTATCAGAAAGGCAGCAAGATTGGGACGTCTGATCATCGGTGTGCTTTCTGATGAAGCGGTGATCAGTTATAAGAGATACCCGCTGCTGCCGTATGCGGAGAGAAAGGCACTCTTTGAAAATATCCGTGGTGTCAGTCGTGTAGTGGAACAAAAAACATTAAGTTATAAAGAAAATCTTGAGAAATATCATCCGGATTATGTAGTGCATGGAGATGACTGGGTGAGTGGATTCCAGAAACCAGTCCGTCAGGAGGTACTGGATACACTGAAAGCATATGGAGGAACCCTGGTAGAGTTTCCATATTCCAGAGATGAAAAATACAAAGCACTGGAGAACCGGGCAAGAGCAGATCTGTCACTTCCGGATATGCGCCGTGCAAGATTAAGAAAAGCCATAGAGATGAAGGGAACGGTAAGTGCCATGGAGGCTCACAGTGGACTGACCGGCCTTATTGTGGAAAATACAGTTGTCTATCAGAATGGGGAAGCAAGACAGTTTGATGCCATGTGGATCAGCTCTCTGTGCGATTCTACCGCCAAGGGAAAACCGGATATTGAGCTGGTAGATATGACATCCCGTTTCCGTACGATTGACGATATTATGGAAGTTACGACGAAGCCGATTATTTTTGACGGGGATACCGGCGGAATGATTGAGCATTTTGTCTATACAGTCCGTACATTGGAACGTATGGGCGTGTCTGCGGTCATTATTGAGGACAAGACGGGACTGAAGAAAAATTCTCTGTTTGGTACCGAGGTTGAGCAGACACAGGATTCTGTTGAGCATTTCAGTGAGAAGATCCGGGCGGGCAAGCGTGCTCAGAAGACAAAAGAATTTATGGTCATTGCCCGGATTGAGAGTCTGATTCTGGAGCGTGGCATGGAGGATGCGCTGGAGCGTGCCTTTGCTTTTGTGGGAGCAGGAGCCGACGGTATCATGATTCACAGTCGGAAACCGGAACCGGATGAGATCTTTGAGTTTGTAGAGAAGTTCAGAAGCAAAGATCAGGTGACTCCGATTGTGGTAGTGCCGACCTCATTTAACCAGGTGACAGAAGAGGAGTTCAAGGCGCGCGGCGTAAATATTGTGATCTATGCAAACCAGCTGACCAGAACAGGTTTCCCGGCTATGCAGAATGCGGCAAAGATGATTCTGGAACATCATCGTGCAAAAGAGTGTGATGAGATTTGTATGCCATTTAAAGAAATTATCCGGCTGATTCCGGAGGAGGATTAGAAACATTCATGGAACAGAAAATCATTAAGTCAGAAGAGCTGGAAAGCTGTCTCGCAGCGATAAAAAAAGAGCGGAACGTTCATCATGCTCTGCTGGTGTGTGGAAATTCCTTCCGGAAACAGGGATTGTATCAGCAGCTTGAAGATGCATTAAAAAAAGAAGGAATGGAACTTACTGAGTTCTCTGATTTTGAGCCGAACCCGAAATATGAGTCTGTCATCAGTGGGATTAAGACATATCGCCAGAAAGGCTGCGATCTGATCCTGGCAGCAGGCGGCGGCAGTGCCATGGATGTGGCAAAGTGTATCAAATTGTTTAACTGTATGAACGTGGAAGAAAACTGTCTGAAACAGGAGATCATTTCCAATGAGATTCCATTTCTGGCCATTCCGACAACTGCAGGTACCGGAAGCGAGGCGACTCGTTTTGCAGTGATCTATTATGAAGGAAACAAACAGTCCGTAAGCCATGAGAGTGGTATTCCGGAATATGTTCTTATGGATCCGGAACTTCTCCGGACACTTCCGGAATACCAGAGAAAAGCGACCATGCTGGATGCACTTTGTCATGCGGTGGAATCATTCTGGTCTGTCAACGCAGGAAAGGAAAGCCAGAAGGTAGCTGCAGAAGCAATCCGTATGGTGCTTGCATACGAAGACGCTTATCTTACCAATCAGCCGGAAGGAAATGAAAAGATGCTTCTGGCAGCCAATCTTGCAGGAAAAGCAATCAACTATACAAAGACAACGGCAGGTCATGCCATGGCATATAAGCTGACAACACTTTATGGACTGGCTCACGGTCATGCAGTGGCACTCTGTGTGGATGCGCTCTGGCCGTATATGATAGGACATACGGAAGATGCCATGGATGTGAGAGGAAAGGCATACCTTGACGATATGTTTCTTCGGTTGGCACAGGTGATGGGCTGTGCTTCTTCCATGGATGCAGCAGTTAAATATCATGAGATGCTGGAACAGCTGCACCTTTCCAGACCAGAAGTGAAGTCGGTAGAAGAGCTGGAGCTGCTTGCGGGTTCCGTAAATCCGGAGCGTCTTGGCAACAATCCGGTGTGTCTTAAAAAAGAAGTACTTCGCAGTCTGTATGCACGGATTGCGAAATAGAGGAGCTGTTTTATGAAAGCGGAGAAATTTACAGAAATTCTGGGAGCGGATTTTTATACAGGAGTTCCGGATTCCCAGCTGAAAGCGCTGTGCAATTATCTGATGAATACGTATGGAATTGATCCGAAGCATCATGTGATTGCAGCAAATGAAGGAAACTGTACGGCACTGGCAGCCGGATACCATCTGGCTACCGGAAAAGTGCCGGTAGTCTATATGCAGAATTCCGGGGAAGGAAATATAATTAACCCTGTGGCATCTCTTTTGAATGACAAGGTTTATGCCATCCCGGTGATGTTTGTCGTTGGATGGAGAGGAGAACCAGGAATCCATGATGAACCCCAGCATATTTATCAGGGAGAAGTGACAGTCCGGCTTCTGGAAGATATGGGTATTAAAACATATATTCTTGGAAAAGAGACAACGGAAGAAGAACTCCGGGAAGCCATGAAAGATTTTGAAAGTGTACTGGCAGAAGGAAAAGATGTTGCGTTTGTCATCCGGAAAGGCGCACTGACCTACGACGGAAAAGTCGTTTATAAAAATGACAATGAGATGAAGCGGGAAGAGATCATCCGTCATATTATTCAGGTATCTGGGGAAGATCCGGTAGTATCTACAACCGGAAAGGCAAGCCGGGAGCTGTTTGAGCTGAGAGAAGCGTTCGGACAGAGCCATAAATATGATTTTCTGACCGTTGGTTCTATGGGACACAGTTCTTCCATTGCGCTTGGAATTGCGGCACAGAAACCGGATACAAAGATATGGTGTATTGATGGAGACGGTGCTGTACTGATGCATATGGGAGCCATGGCGGTACTTGGTTCCGAGCATCCCGGGAATATGATACATATTGTCATTAATAACGGAGCCCATGAAACCGTAGGTGGAATGCCGACAGTGGCAGCAGGAGTCGATCTTCCGGCTGTAGCAAAAGCATGCGGATATCCATTTGCTGTCAGTGTGGACAGCTTTGAAAGTCTGGATTCTGAATTAAAAGCAGCCAAGGCGAGACATGCACTTACTTTGATTGAAGTAAAATGTGCCATCGGTGCAAGAGATGATCTGGGAAGACCGACGACAACCGCAAAAGAAAATAAAGAAAACTTTATGGAGTACTTGAAAGAACGATCATGAAAGCAAAAGAGATGGACATGCTGCATGGAGGCCTGGCCGTAAAGCTGATTTTGTTTGCAATTCCACTGGCATTCAGCAGTATTCTGCAGCAGCTGTTTAACTCAGCAGATGTGGCAGTTGTGGGAAGATTTGCAGGTTCAGCGGCACTGGCGGCTGTAGGAAGCTGTGTGGCACTGGTTGGCATTTTTGTGAATCTCATCGTAGGACTTTCCGTAGGACCGAATGCAGCACTCGCTAATCTGATTGGTCAGGGGCAGAGAGAACGGATCAGTGGAATGGTGCACACGATACTGACCTTTGGTATTGCTCTTGGAGTGGTTTTGATGGGACTGGGATTTCTGACAGCCAGAACCGTGCTGGAAGCATCCGGAACGCCGGAGAGTGTGATCAATGAAGCACTTCTCTATATCAGGATTTATTTTATCGGCGTTCCGTTTATGACTATTTACAATTTCGGAGCGGCAATTCTTCGAAGTTATGGGGATACCAAAAGACCGATGTGTTATCTGATCATTTCCGGTACCGTAAATGTGGTTCTGAACCTGATTTTCGTAATCGGTTTTGGCCTCGGTGTAGAAGGTGTTGCCATTTCAACGTCTGTTTCCAATATGCTCAGTACAGCCATGGTGTTGACTCATCTGTACCGTAAAAAAGACGAATTTCAGTTCCGTTTCCATAAAATGTGTGTGATATGGAAGGATCTGAAAAGAATTTTGATGATTGGAATTCCGGCCGGAATTCAGGGCGCCATCTTTTCTGTCTCCAATGTATTTATCCAGAGCGGAATTAATACATTCGGGGAGGATGCGATTGCAGGTTCCTCGCTGGCACTGAATTTTGAATATTTTACCTATGATATTGGCAGTGCTTTTGCACAGGCGGCAGTCACATTTACGAGTCAGAACTTTGGAGCTGGAAACCTGAAAAGATGCAAGAAAATATTCTGGCTCTGCCTGATCTTCGGGGTGGGATTTACAGAGATCCTGAGTATTATATTTATGATCTGGGATGATTTCTTTGTCAGCATTTATACGATCAGTGATGCAGTCGCAGTCTATGGTCTGATCCGTATGCACCATGTATGTTCCATGGAAGGACTGACAGCAACTTATGAAGTGGAAAGTGCTGCTTTGCGAGGCTTGGAAAAATCACTGGAACCATCGATTATTACCATTCTTGGAACGGTTGTATTCCGTATGATCTGGATGGCAACGGTATTTAAGTGGATACCAACCTACGAAATGCTCATGAATGTGTATATCTCTTCCTGGGTATTTACAGGTGGTCTGATATTCATCGTGTATGTATTGCATATGAGAAAACTGGAAAAAGAATTTGCGGAGAAAGCCGCATAGAAAAAGAAGATGCCGTGCAGTCAGCAAAAACAGAGGAAAAGAGGAATACATCATGGATTTAATAGAAACAGCAAAAGAACTGGGATTTTCAGATGCAGCGATCATGGATACGAAAGATCTGGTATTCAAGCCGGAATACCGTGTCTTCTGCGAGGAGAATCGGTGCGGAAATTATGATCTGAATCCTGCATGTCCACCGGAGAGCGGAACGGTGGAAGAAATGAAGAAACATGCAATGAAGTATGAAAAAGCACTGGTGCTTCAGACCATGCAGGAGTATTCCATGGATTTTAAGAAAGCTAAAGTGGCACATAACAAACTGACAGAAGCGCTGGCAGAGAGGATGAAAGAAGACGGAAAGACAGATTTGCTGCTCATGACAGCAGGTCCCTATAAGCATAATTCCTGTATGTCGGCTTACTGTGTAGATGCGCAGATGATGGCAGATGCTGTGGGCATGACCTGCTGGGTAAATGATGATAAAGTGCGATACTTTTCACAAATTCTATTTCATGATTGATTCAAACCAGGTTTCATACATACAATATTCGTAACTATTCAGAACCCCATTCGCAAAATCGCTTCTTCGAAGCTTTCCTTTTGCTCATGTGGTTACTTCGCCATATAAAACTGCTTATCTGCCTGAATGCAAGCATTCGCAGAACGCAGTTTTGCATGGCTCTGAATAGTTACAAATATTCTTAATACAATCTTAATATCAAATCGAATATTCTTACACGATCTTTGATTTTCGGCATATATAATATATAATGGAAGAAAAAAGAAAGCGAGAATATATGATATATGTCGGAAAATCTACACAAAATACATCTGACGTCTTTCCAGGTTATTATTTTAGGTTTCGCAGGCGTAATCCTGTCTGGTGCACTCCTTTTAATGTTGCCGTGGGCTTCGGTGAAAGGAGCAGTGACTCCTTTTCATGAAGCGCTCTTTACGGCAACCTCGGCAGTGTGTGTGACCGGACTGGTAGTACAGGATACCGGAAGTTACTGGTCTTCCTTTGGACAGGCAGTCATTCTTATCCTGATACAGACAGGCGGATTTGGCGTGGTAACGGTTGCTGCTGCAGTGTCCATGATGTCAGGAAGAAAAATCTCACTGATGCAGCGCAGTACCATGCAGAATGCGATCTCAGCTCCCAAGGTAGGGGGCATTGTCCGTCTGACAAAATTCATTCTGAAAGGGACATTTCTTATAGAAGGAATTGGAGCACTTCTGCTGTTACCGGTTTTTTGCCATGATTTTGGCTGGAAGGGGATATGGATGGCAGTCTTCCATTCGATATCAGCTTTCTGCAATGCCGGGTTCGATATTCTGGGCAGGGAAGGACATTTGTATCCGTCAATTGTGGGATATGCTGACAACATTCTGGTCAATGGGGTCATTATAGGACTGATTATCATTGGTGGAATTGGGTTTCTCACCTGGGAGGATATTTGTGAATATAAATGGAAATTTAAAAATTACAGGATGCAGAGCAAGCTGATTCTTGCGACTACTGTATGTCTGATTATCTTCCCTGCATGCTTTTTCTTTTTTGCTGATTTTCAACATTTGCCAGTAAAAAGCCGCTTTCTGGCTTCTGTTTTTCAGTCTGTCACACCAAGAACAGCTGGGTTCAATACAGTGGATATCACGATGATGACGGAGGCTTCCAAAGTGGTCATGATACTTCTGATGTTAATTGGAGGATCTCCCGGTTCTACCGCCGGCGGTATGAAAACGACTACATTTGCGGTACTTCTTCTGAATGCAGTGGCGACCTTTAAAAGCCAGGAACATGCAGGTGCATTTGGACGGAGAATTGATGATCAGGTAATTAAAAGTGCGTCATCAATTGCCATGTTATATTTTATGATGTTTCTTGCAGGGGGCATTATGATAAGCACAGCAGAAGGACTGCCGATACTGAGCAGCCTATTTGAAGCAGCATCTGCCATGGGAACTGTCGGACTGACACTCGGAATCACACCTTCCCTGCACAAAATCTCCCTGTATGTTCTGATACTGCTGATGTATATGGGACGCGTGGGAGGACTGACATTGATATACGCGGTGTTCTCCGGAAAAAATAAAGCAAATGCAAGATTTCCGATGGAAAAAGTAATGATCGGATGACAACAGAGAAAAGAGGAATGATGGATCATGAAAAATGTATTACTGATCGGTCTTGGACGGTTTGGAAGCCATATTGCAAAGCAGTTACACTCATTAGGACATGAGATTATGGCGGTAGATGTGAATGAAGAAAGGGTAAATAAAATTCTTCCCTTTGTCACGAACGCACAAATTGGAGACAGTACAGATGCAGAATTTCTGGAATCTCTTGGAGTGGGAAATTATGATATTTGTTTTGTTACCATCGGAGACAGTTTTCAGAATTCTCTGGAAACGACGTCTCTGCTAAAAGAGCTGGGAGCCAAATTAGTGATTTCCCGGGCGGAACGGGATGTACAGGAAAAATTTCTTCTGCGAAACGGCGCTGACAAAGTCGTTTATCCGGAAAAGCAGGTGGCAAAATGGGCATCTATCCGTTATACAGATGACCATATTCTTGATTACATGGAAGTGGATTCGTCCCATGCAATTTTTGAGGTAGAGGTTCCGAAAGAATGGATAGGAAAAACAGTCGGAGAGCTTGATATCCGGAAAAAATACAGGATTAATATTATTGCAGTGAAAAACGGCAGAGAAATGAATATGACGATTACTCCGGACACACTGTTGGAAAATCATATTTCGTTGCTGGTGCTTGGGGAATATAAAGCAATCCAGAAATGTTTTCACATCTGAGATCAGAAGAGATGAAAGATTTTGACCACAAATCGGTCTCATGATATACTTTTTTCAAAACAGGAAAAGGCGGCAGAAGTGATGGGTACAATAGTGGAAAAAAAGGATGAGCATATTCTTGTCTGTCTGTCATCATCACCGACGAATAAAAAAATCATATCTACAGCAGCAAAGATGGCGGGCGTATTTCATGCCCGCTTTACCGCTTTATATGTACAGACAGGGGCAGAAACCATATCAGCCGATAAGGAGAGACTGGAAGCTCATATCCGGTATGCGGAAGAATCCGGTGCGGAAATCGTGATGACCCACGGGGAGGATGTGGCATTACAAATTGCGGAGTACGCACATTTATCCGGGGTAACAAAAATTGTGATAGGGCAAAGCAGCGTAATAAAAAGTCATTTTTTCAGCAGACGTACTCTGACAGAGAAACTGATTGAACTTGTGCCGGATATCGATATCCATATCATTCCGGATACTGTTCAGGCAGAAAATTATCGAAAAAGGCATTATGAGATACACTGGAAACATCCATCCGCCAGAGATCTTTTGCTGACACTGCTTATTTTTACTGCCTGTACGGTGATTGGTCTTTTGTTCGAAAAACTTCATTTTACAGATACCAATGTGGTGACCATCTATATTCTTGGAGTGCTGCTTACTTCTGTTCTTACGGATGGATATTTCTGCAGTCTGGCAGGATCGTTTTTAAGTGCGTTTCTTTTCTGCTTTTTTCTGACAGAACCAAGGATGTCATTTCAAACTTATGCAGTGGGATATCCGGTTACCCTTGCCATTATGCTGCTTTCCTCCGTGATAGCCGGAACACTGGCTGCAAAATTGAAAACACATGCAAAGATTTCAGCGCAGCAGGCTTTTCGCACCCAGATTCTGTTTGATACCGACCGTCAGCTGCAGCAGGCAAAAAGCAAAGATGAAATGCTGGACATTACCTGCACACAGCTGACCAGGCTGATGGAGTGCAGCATTGTGACTTATGTGGCGGAGAATGGAATTTTGTCGGAAGGGACTCTTTTTTCTGAACAGGGAATCTTTTCTGAACAGGAACTGTTGAATGAAAAGGAACAGAACGTAGCTCGTTGGGTATATGAGAACGGAAAACGTGCCGGCGCAACGACGCATCATTTCAGTGAGGCCAGATGTCTGTATCTGGCAATTCGCATGGGAAATTATGTATATGGTGTGATTGGGATTTCCATGGGGAAAGAGGAGCTGGATTCCTTTGCATACAGCATTGTACTTTCTGTCATCAATGAATGTGCCCTTGCCATGGAAAATATCAGAAATGCGGAGGAGAAAGAGAAGAACGCCATTATGGCAAAGAATGAGCAGCTGCGGGCAGATTTGCTGCGGGCCATTTCTCATGATCTTCGGACTCCGCTTTGCTCGATCTCCGGAAATGCAGATATGCTTCTTCATAATGGGAAAAGCCTGGATGATAGAATGAAACAGCAGATTTATTCTGATATTTATGATGATGCAGAGTGGCTGACTGCAGTGGTGGAAAATCTCCTGTCCATTACAAGAATTCATGATGGAAGGTTAAAATTCAAATTCACAGATCAGCTTCTGGATGAAGTCATTATGGAGGCACTAAAGCATATCAGCCGTAAGCATGATGAATACCAGATCATTCCAGAATGTGATGACCTGATTCTTGCCCGGATGGATGTGAAGCTGGTGATTCAGGTGCTGGTTAATCTGATAGATAATGCCATCAAATATACACCGCCAGGATCGACCATCTGGATTTGCGGATGCAGGGAAGATGGAAAGGCAAAGATCAGTGTTACGGATGATGGACCGGGAATTGATGATGAAATGAAGCCGCACATTTTTGAAATGTTCTATACTGGAAAAAATACCATAGCGGACAGCCATCGAAGTCTGGGACTGGGACTTGCATTGTGCCGCACGATTGTGGAAGCCCATGGGGGAAAGCTTATGTTGACGGACCATATGCCCCATGGGTGTACATTTACCTTTACGTTACCGTTGAGTGAGGTGATATTAAATGAATAAAATAGTAATTCTGGTTGTCGAGGATGATCGTCCTGTGCGGAATCTGATTGTGACAACATTAAAAACACATGACTATAAATATCTTACTGCGGAAAATGGCACCACTGCAATTATGGAAGCATCCTCCCATCAGCCAGATATTATTCTGTTGGACCTGGGATTGCCGGACATGGAAGGCGTAGATGTGATCAAAAAAATCCGTACCTGGTCCAATGTGCCGATCATCGTGATCAGTGCCAGAAGCGAAGATGCGGATAAGATCGAAGCGTTGGACGCAGGTGCGGATGATTATATTACCAAGCCTTTTTCCGTAGAAGAATTGCTTGCAAGAATCCGTGTAACGATAAGGCGTCTTGCCATGCTTGGTATGGGAGAAATGCAGGATACGTCCGTTTTTGAAAATGGAGACCTGAAGATCGACTACACGGCAGGATGCACTTACTTGAAGGAAGAGGAACTGCATCTTACTCCAATTGAATATAAGTTATTATGTCTGCTGGCCAGAAATGTCGGGAAGGTATTGACACATACCTACATTACCCGGCAGATCTGGGGAAGCAGTTCGGAAAATGATATTGCATCCCTTCGCGTTTTTATGGCAACTCTGCGAAGAAAACTGGAACCGGATAAAAACGGAACTGCTTATATACAGACACATATCGGAATTGGGTATCGGATGCTTAAAGTTTGATTTCCGGATGCTCCTCGATCTCTTCTTTGATAAACATGAGCAGGAAGCTGACGAGGAGGAGCAGGCAGGACAGCCAGATCGTGCGCATGCCAAGACGCGGAAGCAGATGTCCGCCAATTCCGGCACCAAAAGCAAACAGTAAAATAACACCAAAATAGTGCATTGATTTTATCAGCACATCTTTGTTGCGGGTCTTAAAATAGGCACACAGGGATTCCATGCCGCTGCGGAGATTACCGATGCACATGGTGCTGGCAAAAGCATAGCTGTTCACTTTACGGAATGCCTGTACCTGCATGGCGCAGGAGAAGGATACCATGGAATTGGCAATCAGGTTCCAGGAGTCGGGGAGAAATCCGACAGCAAACAGGAGCAGGATTTCAATCACTAATACCAGCTGCCGCCAGTGGATCCGCTGTGCCTGTTGGTAACGCTGGTGAATCAGTTCGGCTGCGGCAACACCCAGAGCAAAGAATGTCAGCGGAACCAGATAACGGATGGAGGAAGCAAGATCTCCATCTGCAATATGCTGGCTTAAGAGAACGATGTTTCCGGTCTGGGCATTGGCAAATACATTTCCACGGGCCAGATACGTATAGGCATCCTGAAGACCGCCGGATACAGAAAGAAAAGCAGCCGTCAGGAAG
This sequence comes from Clostridiaceae bacterium Marseille-Q4143, assembly GCA_018228645.1. Lineage (GTDB taxonomy): Bacteria > Bacillota > Clostridia > Lachnospirales > Lachnospiraceae > Hominiventricola > Hominiventricola filiformis. The sequence goes on along the minus strand of CP073693.1, from coordinate 252,286 downwards.
GCCTCGGACATTTGTTTATGGGCTTTGTGATGCATAAAATTTAAATCTCCTTCATCAGATACTGGTCACGGCGCGCGCCCACGGAAATCATCTGGATTTTGTGATTCAGAAGGCGTTCCAGCGTTTCGATATAGTTTCTGGCATTTTTCGGAAGTTCTTCATAAGTACGGCAACCGGAAATATCTTCCTGCCATCCGGGTACCATTTCGATGACCGGGATGCAGTTGTCCATATCTTCCGTAGGATCAAATTCGGTGATTTTCTCAGCACCTTTCTGATAAGCAATAATCAGCGGAATTTCCTTTAAAGAACTTAATACATCCAGCTTGGTCAGGGCAATCTGATCCGCATTCTGGCATTTCAGACCGTAACGGCTGGCCACTGCATCAAAGGGTCCCACACGGCGGGGCCGTCCGGTAGCGGCTCCATATTCTCCACCGGCCTGACGAAGTTCTTCCAGCCAGGATTCGGACATGGCCTTTTCTGCGACAAAGGGTCCTGCACCTACACAGGTGGAGTAAGCTTTCAGGACACCAACAATGTGGTCCAGAGGGGTTCCCGGGATTCCGGCACCAATAGGTCCGTATGCAGCAATGGTGGAAGAACTGGAGGTATATGGGAAAATACCATAGTCAATGTCACGCATAGCGCCGAGCTGTGCTTCCAGAACGACTTTTTTGCCCTCTAAGAGCGCCTGGCTGAGATAACTTCCGGTATCGCAGATATAGGGTGCAAAGAGCTCAGCCTGTTTCTCACACCAGGAAAGCAGTGCCGGGTAGGACATGGGCTCCTGATGATAGCAGCCTGCCAGCTCCAAATTTTTTGCATCCAGCATCGTCTTCAGACGGGAACGTACAGGCTCCTCATCCAGGTGGAGAAGATCTCCCAGACGGAGTGTTTTCTTTCTGTATTTATCACTGTAGGCATAGGCGATTCCGCGGCGGGTAGAACCGAAGGCGGAACCGGTCTTGGCAAGACGATCTTCTTCCAGTTCATCTTGAATCCGATGCCATGGCATGGAAATGGTAGCCAGGCGGGACAGCTTTAGATGTTCCGGTGTGACCGTGATTCCTTTTTCGCGGATCTGCTGGATTTCCCCGGCAAGATGTTCAAGATCGATGACCATGCCGCCGCCTAAGATACATACGACATTGGAGTGAAGGATACCGGAGGGAAGAAGGTTCAGTACGAACTTACCCTGGTTGGTAACAACGGTGTGTCCGGCGTTATTACCGCCCTGATACCGTGCAACTACATCAGCCTGCTCTGCGAGCAGATCAATGACACGACCTTTTCCTTCATCTCCCCAGTTAATACCTGTAACTGCTGTTAACATATCAATGATCCCCTTTCGGTTGTTGTTTTTTGAAACGAATTCCATTATACTGAGAGAATAGAAATATGTAAAAACTATTATTGATATGATAATCATCAGAAAATGATATGGCAGGAGAAAAAACATGAATGTCAACATGGACTACTACCGAATTTTCTATTACGTTGCAAAGTATGGAAATTTTACGAAGGCGGCAAGAACATTAGGGAACAGTCAGCCTAATGTGACGAGGGCCATGAACTGCCTGGAACAACAGCTGCAGTGCAGCCTTTTTATCCGCACCAACAGAGGTGTTCAGCTGACACCGGAGGGAGAACGGCTATATGTCCGTGTTTCTGCCGCGATGACACAGCTCTTTGCGGCTGAGGAAGAATTAGGAGACAGTGGGGGACTTTCTCGTGGAAGTATTTCCATAGGAGCAACCGAGACTGCCTTAAATATTTTCCTGCTTGAGAAATTGAAAAGTTTCCATATGGAATATCCGGGAATCCGCCTGAAACTGTATAACCATTCCACACCTCAGGCTGTTGAGGCAGTAAAGAGCGGAAAGATTGAGTTTGCGGTGGTGACCACTCCAGTAGAGATGAAACCTCCGCTGAAAAAGATAGTTCTGCAATCGTTTCGGGAAATTCTGGTAGGGGGGAAGACCTTTACCGCCTTGGGCAGCCAGGTGCTTTCTCTGGCAGAGGTGAAGAACTATCCCATGATCTGCCTTGGACGGGAAACGATGACCTATCAGTTTTATAGCCAGTTTTTTCTGAAACATTGTCTGGAGTTGACACCGGATACGGAGGTGGCGACAACAGATCAGATTCTGCCTCTTGTGAAAAATGAACTGGGACTTGCCTTTTTGCCGGAGAAGATAGCAGAAGAAGCTATTGCACGTCATGAAATTGTGCAGATTGCGCTGCAGGACCCTGTTCCGGAACGGCAGATCTGTATGGTATATGATGTGGAACATTCTCTGAATGCACCGACAAGGCAGCTTAAAAATCTGATTTTGGAAGGCAGCGCAGAACCGGAGAAATCTGTTGACATACGTGTATACAAAAAGTAAAATTAATAAATAAAATCGGACAATATATAAGGAGATAGAATTATGAGAATAGGTATTTTAGGATATGGAAACCTCGGAAGAGGTGTTGAGTGTGCCATCAAGCAGAACCCGGACATGGAGCTGGTGGCCGTATTTACAAGACGTGCACCGGAGACGGTATCTGTACTGACAGAGACTGCGGCCGTTTGCTCCGTGGCAGATGTGGAACAGTGGAAAGACAAGATTGATGTAATGATTCTCTGCGGCGGAAGTGCGACAGATCTTCCGGTACAGACCCCGAAATATGCAGAATTTTTCAATGTTGTAGACAGTTTCGACACCCATGCAAGAATTCCGGAGCATTTTGATGATGTAGATGAAGCGGCAAAGAAGAGCGGTCACGTGGGCATCATTTCCGTGGGCTGGGATCCGGGTATGTTCTCCCTGAATCGTATGTATGCAAATGCGATTCTTCCGGAAGGCCATGACTATACTTTCTGGGGAAAAGGTGTCAGCCAGGGACATTCAGATGCCATCCGCCGGGTAGAGGGTGTCAAAGATGGCAAGCAGTACACCATTCCAGTGGAGTCTGCACTGAAATCAGTAAGAAATGGTGAGAATCCGGAGCTGACTGCAAGACAGAAACATACCAGAGAGTGTTTCGTCGTACTGGAAGAAGGCGCTGATGCTGCAAAGGTAGAAGAAACCATTAAAAATATGCCGAACTACTTCTCTGATTATGATACGACCGTTCATTTTATCAGCGAAGAAGAGTTAAAGAGAGATCATAGCGGAATCCCTCACGGTGGATTTGTGATCCGTTCCGGAAAGACCGGTTGGAACCTGGAAAATAACCATGTAATCGAATACAGCCTGAAACTGGATTCCAATCCGGAGTTCACTTCCAGTGTGATCGTAGCTTATGCAAGAGCTGCTTATCGTCTCTACAAAGAGGGACAGACCGGCTGCAAGACCGTATTTGACATTGCACCGGCATATTTAAGCGCAAAAGACGGTGCAGAATTAAGAAAAACGCTTTTGTAAGGAATAAAATCATATCCTGTGACAGAGAGGAACAGGAATCATAAGGAGGTACGCATATGGCAATTGCAGAAATGTTGGATGAACTGAAACAGAAAGCACTTCATGATCCGAAACTGAAGGAAGCACTGTTGGCAACCCGAAAGGAAGACCAGCCTTTTGCGGCATTCTGCAGAAAGTGCCGGGAGTTTGGGTATGAGATTTATGAGATGGATCTCATCACTGCCGGAGAAGAAGCCTATGCGGCCATGCGTCGAAGCACCAACGGCGGCGGAGAGAACTCCCCGATGCTGGAGGGCGAGGATGATTTCTACGAACTGTTTTTTGCAGGACTTTAAGAGTAATGAACCCTTGACACGCGTACAACCCTGCCCTATACTAAAGTGGATTATGCACTGGAGGAATGATACGTGGCAGATTTACGTAAAGAGATAGAGAAGCGGAGAACATTTGCAATTATCTCCCACCCGGATGCGGGTAAAACAACACTGACAGAGAAGTTTCTGTTATATGGAGGAGCCATCAATCTGGCAGGTTCCGTAAAAGGAAAAGCAACCGCAAGACATGCAGTTTCCGACTGGATGGAGATCGAGAAGGAGAGAGGTATTTCTGTTACCTCTTCCGTACTGCAGTTCAATTATGATAATTACTGTATCAACATTCTGGATACACCGGGACATCAGGATTTCTCTGAGGATACCTATCGTACCCTGATGGCTGCAGATTCTGCGGTCATGGTCATTGACGGATCCAAAGGTGTCGAGGCGCAGACCAGAAAACTGTTCAAAGTCTGTGTCATGAGACATATCCCGATTTTTACGTTCATTAATAAAATGGACCGTGACGCCATGGATACTTTTGAACTGTTGGATGATATCGAGAAAGAGCTCGGTATTGCCACCTGCCCGATCAACTGGCCTATCGGTTCCGGTAAGGAATTCAAAGGTGTGTACGACCGTGCCACCGAGAAGATCCATGTATTCTCCGACACTGAGAAGGGTACCAAAGAAGGAGAAGATCAGGTACTGACCCTTGATGAGGCAGACAGTGTACTGCTCCCGGGTCAGAGAGATCAGCTGGCAGATGAGATCGAGCTGCTGGACGGTGCGAGTGCAGAGTTCGATCAGGAACTGGTAGATAAGGGCGAACTCTCTCCGGTATTCTTCGGTTCTGCACTGACCAACTTCGGTGTGGAGATTTTCTTGAAACATTTCCTGCAGATGACGACTCCGCCGCTTCCTAGAAAAGCAGATGTGGGACTTATTGACCCGGTGGAAGAAGAATTTTCCGGGTTTATTTTCAAGATTCAGGCAAATATGAATAAAGCACACAGAGACCGTATTGCATTCATGCGTATCTGCTCCGGTAAGTTTGAGGCGGGCATGGAAGTGCTCCATGTGCAGGAAGGAAAGAAGATCCGTCTGTCCCAGCCGCAGCAGATGATGGCGCAGGATCGTAAGATCGTGGAAGAGGCTTATGCAGGAGATATTATCGGACTTTTCGATCCGGGCATTTTCTCCATCGGAGATACGGTCTGTATGGCAGGACACAAGATTCAGTATGAGGGTATCCCGACTTTTGCACCGGAGCATTTCGCACGCGTGCGTCAGGTGGATACCATGAAGAGAAAGCAGTTCGTCAAAGGAATCGAGCAGATCGCCCAGGAAGGTGCCATCCAGATCTTCCAGGAATACAACACTGGTATGGAAGAGATCATTGTTGGCGTGGTCGGGGTGTTGCAGTTTGACGTATTAAAATATCGTCTGAACAATGAATATAATGTAGAGATCCGTCTGGAAAATCTGCCATATGAGCACATTCGCTGGATTGAGAACCGGGAGATTGATCTTGATAAGATCAGTGGAACTTCCGATATGAAGAAGATTAAGGATTTGAAAGGCCGTCCGCTTCTTCTGTGGGTTAACAGCTGGAGTATCGGCATGACCATGGACCGCAATCCGGGCTTGGAATTAAGCGAATTCGGACGCTAATTTGCCCCTTTTCAAAGGGAACAAGTTTTGGTATACTTAACTGAAAGGTATGGTTTTTTAGGAGGTGCCGGTATGGAAAAATTAGACAGAGCCACCCATGTTCTCCAGGAGGACGCAGAGAAAGGTACAGTGCAGATTGCAGATGAAGTAGTAGCAATCATTGCCGGAATGGCAGCAACTGAAGTCAAGGGTGTTGCATCCATGGCAGGAAATATTAAAAATGAACTGGTAGCCAAGATGGGAATGAAGAGCCTGTCCAAGGGCGTGAAAGTAGAAGTGACAGACACGGATGTAAAGGTGGATCTGACACTGATTCTGAAATTCGAGGCGAATATTCTGGCAGTGTCCGGTGCAGTTCAGGAAAAAGTAAAATCAGCCATTGAGAGCATGACCGGAATGAATGTATCTGAAGTAAATGTACGTGTAGCCGGTGTAGCACTGGAGTAAGAGAACTTTTGAAAGAGAAGGGACTGCTGCGGGAAAGATCGTATTCCGCGGCAGTCCCTTATATCATGGAGGATATAGATGAAGAGACGAGAATTAAGAGAGCACGTGTTCCAGTTGCTTTTTCGCGTGGAGTTCAACAGCAGTGAAGAGATGGACGAGCAGGTGAGCATGTATTTTGACGGAGTCAGGGAGGAAGAGACTCTGGCAGAAAAGGATGAGACCTATATTACTGAGAAATATAAGAAGATTGTGGAGAAAATCCCGGAGATCGACGAGATGTTGAATGCATCTGCAAAAGGATGGAAGACTTCCCGCATGGGACGTGTGGATCTGACGATTTTGCGCCTTGCGGTATATGAGATGAAGTTTGATGAAGATATTCCGGAGAAAGTAGCCATCAACGAGGCAGTGGAGCTTTCCAAAAAATTCGGCGGAGATGAGTCACCGGCGTTTATCAACGGCGTGCTGGCAAAGATTGCCGGAAAATAAAGAATGCCGGCAGCAGGATGCCGGGGAGTAAGGCAATATGGCAAAAAATGTATATTCGGTGGCGCAGGTCAACCGGTATATTAAAAATATGTTTACCCAGGATTTCATGCTGGCAAGAATCTATGTGAAGGGCGAGGTATCCAACTGTAAATATCATACGTCCGGACATATTTATTTTTCACTGAAGGATGAGAGCGGAGCCATTGCCTGCGTCATGTTTGCAGGTGACCGGGTAAAAGGGCTTCACTTTCGGATGCAGGAAGGTCAGAAAGTCATTGTACTGGGTGCAGTCAGCGTCTATGAGCGGGACGGAAGATATCAGCTATATGCGAAAGAAATTGTACCCGACGGAGAAGGCGATCTTTACCTTCGTTATGAGAGACTGAAGAAAGAACTGGAAGAGATGGGCATGTTCGCCCCGGAGTTCAAGCAGCCCATTCCGTTGTACAGCCGGAAGATAGGTGTGGTGACAGCACCCACGGGAGCCGCTGTCCGGGATATTATGAATATTACCCGCCGGAGAAATCCGTTTGTGCAGCTGATCCTTTATCCGGCACTGGTGCAGGGAGAAAATGCGGCGGACAGTATCGTACAGGGCATCCGCACGCTGGATGAATATGGCGTGGATGTGATGATTGTAGGCCGCGGCGGCGGCTCTATTGAGGATCTCTGGGCATTTAATGAAGAAAAAGTGGCGCGTGCCATTTTTGAATGCCGGACACCTGTGATATCAGCAGTCGGGCATGAGACGGACACGACCATTGCAGACCTGGTGGCGGATCGCCGTGCACCGACTCCATCAGCGGCGGCAGAACTGGCTGTTGTCGAATACCGGCAGCTGATGAGCGGACTGGAGCTGTATCGGAATCAGCTGGCGGACCGTGTGGAACAGAAAATACTGCAGTGCAGACAGAAAGCAGAGTTTTTAAGGCTGCGGCTTCAGCAGGCAAGTCCTGAATACCAGCTGCGAGAGAAAAAACAGCATGCGGCAGATCTGGAGGACAGGCTAAGAAGGACCATGGAGCAAAAACTTATCGAACGGAAGCATACGGCAGCGCTGTATGCAGAACGGCTGGACGGTATGTCACCGCTTAAAAAACTTCAGCAGGGGTATTCCTATATAGAAGACGAGACAGGGCGTGCCCTGACCGGTATTTCACAGACGGCACCCGGAAAAATGCTGAAAATTCATCTGGCAGACGGAGTGGTGGCAGCGAAGACGACTGCGGTATATGCGTCCGGTTCGGGCAGAAAGGAATCAGATGGCAGAGAAGATGGAAGATAAATTCCGTTTGGAAGAGGCCTTCGATCAGATAGAGCTTCTTCTGGAACGGCTTCAGGACAGAGACGTTTCTCTGGAGGAATCCTTTGCTTTGTATGAGCAGGGGATGAAACTCCTGAAAAAATGCAGTGAAAATATTGATCATGTGGAGAAGCAGATGCTTCAGATAGATGAGGAGGGACATACCCATGAATTTTCATGAGGAACTGGCAGATAGAACAGCATGGACAGAAAATGTAGTAAAGACATTTCTGCCGGAGGAGAGCGGCACACAGAAAGCAATTATGGAAGCCATGAATTACAGCGTCATGGCAGGAGGCAAGAGACTCCGTCCGCTTCTGATGCATGAGACATACCGGATGTTCGGCGGTACCGGAAGAGTGATTCTTCCGCTGATGGCAGCTATCGAGATGGTACACACTTATTCTCTTGTACATGATGATCTTCCAGCCATGGACAATGACCAGTATCGGAGAGGAAAACTGACAACTCATGCGAAATACGGACATGCCATGGGTGTGCTGGCCGGTGACGGTCTTCTGAACTATGCGTTTGAGACTGCCATGACAGCATTTGACTGTGGAGAGGATCCGGAGAGAGTGGCGAAGGCACTGCGAATCCTTGGAAGAAAAGCAGGTATCTATGGTATGATTGGCGGACAGGTGGTGGATGTACAGTCTACAGGCAGAGCCATCGACCAGGAGAAGCTGGATTTTATCTATGAGCTGAAGACAGGTGCGCTTCTGGAGGCATCCATGATGGTGGGAGCTGTGCTGGCAGGCGCGTCGGATGAGGAAGTGGAAGCTGTTGAGAAGATCGCTTCCGATGTAGGACTGGCATTTCAGATCCGGGATGATATTCTTGATGTGACCAGTACACTGGAGACATTGGGAAAACCGATCAACAGCGATGACCGGAATGAGAAGACTACCTATGTGACGATTCATGGACTTGAGCAGGCGTCGAAGGATGTGGAAGAGATTTCTGAAAGGGCCATTGAGCATCTGAAAGCACTTCCGTATGAAAATGAGTTTCTGCTGGAACTGATAAAGTCTCTGATTTACAGAGAAAAATAAAGGGGATAAAGAATGGTACTGGAAAAGATCAATCAGGTAAATGATATTAAGAAGATTCCGCCGGAAGAATATGAGCAGCTGGCGGAAGAGATCCGGCAGTTCCTGATTACAAAGATCAGTCAGACCGGGGGACATTTGGCTTCTAACCTGGGAGTGGTGGAGCTTACGATGGCACTCCATCTTTGTTTTGATTTTCCGAAGGATAAAGTCGTATGGGATGTGGGCCATCAGTCCTACACGCATAAGCTCCTGACCGGACGTAAAAGCGGCTTTGATGAACTTCGAAAATATGGCGGCATGAGTGGATTTCCGAAGAGAAAAGAGAGTGACTGTGACTGTTTTGACACCGGACACAGTTCCACTTCCATCTCTGCGGGGATTGGTCTGGTGGCTGCGCGTGACCTGTGCGGTGGCGATGAGCATGTAATTTCCGTGATCGGAGATGGTGCTCTGACCGGCGGCATGGCATATGAGGCATTGAATAATGCATCCCGCTTGAAGAAGAATTTCATTATTATCCTTAATGATAATAATATGTCCATTGCGGAAAATGTCGGAGGAATGTCGGAGTACCTGAACGGTCTTCGTACCAACGAAGTATATACGAATTTTAAGAGTGGCGTAGAGCAGTCTTTAAACCGGATTCCGGGTGGAAATCATCTGGCAAATCAGCTAAAGAAGACGAAGAGCGGGTTGAAGCAGCTCTTTATTCCTGGAATGTTCTTTGAGGATATGGGCGTGACCTACTTAGGCCCTGTGGATGGCCATGATATCGGTAAACTACAGGAAGTTTTGAAGAAAGCAAAGCGCGTCAAAGGCGCTGTGCTTGTCCATGTACTTACTAAGAAAGGAAAAGGATTTGTACCGGCGGAGCGGCATCCGGCCAGATTCCACGGAGCAGAACCATTTGATATCGAAACAGGACTTCCGAAAAATAAACGGAAGAAGGCCAACTATCAGGATGTATTTTCTACCTGTATGGTAAAACTGGGACAGAGAAATGAGAAGGTTGTGGCAATTACGGCGGCTATGCCGGATGGAACGGGCCTGAAACGTTTTAAAAACATCTACCCGGAGCGTTTCTTTGATGTGGGAATTGCGGAAGAACATGCGGTAACTTTTGCAGCAGGACTGGCAGCAGGAGGCATGCGCCCGATCTTTGCTGTCTATTCTTCTTTCCTGCAGAGAGCATATGACCAGGTACTCCATGATGTCTGTATCCAGAATCTGCCGGTGGTATTTGCCATTGACCGTGCGGGGCTGGTAGGAAGTGACGGTGAGACTCATCAGGGAATTTTTGACCTGTCGTATCTGTCCAGCATCCCGAATATGCATATCATGGCTCCGAAGAATAAATGGGAGCTGTCAGATATGCTGAAGTTTGCCGTGGAGTTTGACGGCCCGATTGCTCTTCGGTATCCGAGAGGAGAGGCCTATGACGGTCTGCGGGAATTCCGTCACCCGATTGTTTACGGTAAGAGTGAGATCCTTTACGAAGAGGAAGATATTGCACTTCTGGCAGTGGGCAGCATGGTGAAGACGGCAGAAGTAGTCCGCCATCGGTTAAAAGAGATCGGTTACAGCTGTACGCTGGTCAATGCACGTTTTGTAAAACCCATTGATACGGATGTGGTAAAGGAGCTGGCAAAGGACCATCGACTGATCGTGACGATGGAAGAAAATGTGAGAAGCGGCGGATATGGCGAGAAAGTGCGCGACTATGTACAGGAACAGGAAATTCCGGTACATGTTCTTACGATTGCTCTGCCGGATGAATATGTGGAGCATGGCAATGTGGCGCTTCTCTATGAAGAAGTAGGAATTGATGCAGAATCCGTGACCAAACGGATTATTGAAAAATATGTAACCTGTCCGAAGGAGGATGGCAGAAGATGAAGACAAGATTGGATGTGCTGATGGTAGAACGGGGCCTTGCAGAGTCCCGGGAAAAAGCCAAGGCAATCATCATGGCCGGAGAAGTATTCGTAGATGGACAGAGAGAAGACAAGGCTGGAACCTCATTTCCGGAGAAAGTGGTCATTGAAGTCAAGGGCAGTCCGCTGAAATATGTAAGCCGCGGTGGCCTGAAGCTTGAGAAGGCCATGACCCATTTCGATGTGACACTGGAAGGAAAAGTATGCATGGATGTAGGTGCTTCCACAGGCGGATTTACCGACTGCATGCTGCAGAACGGAGCGAAAAAGGTCTATGCAGTGGATGTGGGAAACGGACAGCTTGCATGGAAACTGCGCCAGGATGAGCGTGTGGTGTGCATGGAAAAGACCAATATCCGTTATGTGACAAGAGAGCAGATAGCGGAGCCCATTGAGTTCTCATCCATTGATGTGGCATTTATTTCTCTGACCAAGGTACTGGAGCCGGTAAAAGCACTTCTGACTCCGGATGGAGAGATTGTTGCCCTGATCAAACCACAGTTTGAAGCAGGAAGAGAGCAGGTTGGGAAGAAGGGTGTTGTCAGAGACAAAGCGGTTCACCTGGAAGTGGTGGAGCGTATCCTGGCATATGCGTCAGGCATTGGTTTTCAGATTCTGAATCTGGAATTTTCACCCATTAAGGGACCGGAAGGAAATATTGAATATCTGGTTCATCTGAAGAATCATGAGGAAGGCATTGCCTGCGAAAACATGCCGGTCGATCCGAAGGCAATTGTGGAGCAGGCCCATCAGGCGCTGTAGTGAACAGAGATGAAAATTTTTTACATTATTGCAAACAGTGATAAGGAAGAATGCATAAGACTGTCCGGAGAGATTGCAGAGTATCTGACTGCGCACGGACAGAAATGTCTGATCCGGAAGGGAAAGGATTCCTACGATCCGGAAGTGGGGCAGGATGTGGATGGCATTCTGGTACTCGGAGGGGACGGCACTCTTCTCCGGGCAGCCAGAGATCTGGCAGGCAGAAAGATTCCGTTTCTTGGAATTAATCTGGGACATCTGGGATATCTCGCTGAGATTGAAGAACAGAATGTGACGTCGGCACTGGACCGGCTGATTGAAGGGTGCTATACCGTAGAGAACCGCATGATGCTGGAAGGAACGGTCTACAGGGAAGGAAAGCAGACATTCCATGATCTGGCGCTTAATGATATTGTGATGAACCGAAGCGGCAACCTCAGGGTGGTCAATTATGATGTGTATGTCAATGACGAGTATTTGAATTCCTTTACCGCAGATGGCATGATTGTGTCCACACCTACCGGTTCTACCGGATACAGCCTGTCAGCAGGAGGCCCGATTGTATCACCGACAGCATCCATGCTGGTGCTGACACCTATCTGTCCGCATACGCTGAATTCCAGAAGTATTGTGTTTTCAGGGGATGACCGGATCAGAATTGAAATCGGGGAAGGAAGAAGAAACGGGCCGGATGAGGCCTGCGTGACATTTGACGGAGATACCTGTGAAGAACTGAAGACAGGAGATTATGTGGAGATTCACAAGTCCTGTGAGGTGACAAAAATTCTCAAGATCAACCAGGTAAGCTTTCTGGAGGTGCTCCGGGATAAGCTGAGCAGGCGATGACGGAGACAAAAAGGGCGGCAGAGAGAAGTCATGAAAGATAAGAGACATGAGAAGATCATTGAACTGATTAATCAGTATGATATTGAGACGCAGGATGAACTGGCGGAACATTTAAGAAATGCAGGATTTCAGGTGACACAGGCAACAGTGTCCAGAGATATCAGAAAATTAAAGCTTTCCAAAGTCCCGGCCAGAGATGGAAAACAGAAATATGCGCTGTTAAACGGTGTACAGCATCAGATGTCGGAAAAATATGTGGGAATCTTACGGGAAGCCTTTGTTTCCATGGATTCCGCACAGAATATTCTGGTGATCAAGACGGTATCCGGCATGGCGATGGCACTGGCAACAGCACTGGATAATATTAACTGGAAGGAAATCCTTGGCTGTGTCGCAGGGGATGATACGGTTATGTGTGTCATCCGTACACAGGAAGACACCGAAGCGGTGATGGATGAACTGAAGAAAATTGTAGACGGAAAAGCATAGGAGGAGAGAACATGCTGCTTCATCTTCATGTAAAAAATCTGGCGTTGATCCGGGAGGCAGAGATTGATTTCGCTGAAGGACTTAATATTCTGACCGGAGAGACCGGCGCCGGAAAATCGATTCTGATCGGTTCCATGACAATGGCACTGGGAGGAAAAGTATCAAAGGAAATGATCCGTGAAGATGCGGATTATGCTTTGGCGGAGCTGATCTTTGAGACCGATCGGCCGGAACTTTTAAAGAGACTTTCCGAGCTGGAGATTCCGGTGGAGGATGGACAGGTGATTCTTTCCCGGAAACTGTCTGGCAGCAGAAGTATCTGCAGGCTGAACGGAGAGACTGTGAGCACGGCGGTGCTGAAGGAGATTTCCTCCATGCTCATTGATATTCACGGACAGCATGAACATCAGTCACTGCTCAATAAACGAAAACATCTGGAAATTCTGGATTCTTATACCCACGAAACGCTCGATCCGGTGAAAGCGTCCTTAAATGAATGTTGGAAACGGTGCCGAAAGCTGAAAACCGAACTGGAAGCAGCAGGTATGGACGAGACGGAGCGAAACCGGGAACAATCCCTGTTGGAATTTGAATTAAATGAGATTGAAGAGGCAAAACTGAAAGACGGAGAAGATGAGTGTCTGGAGCAGGATTATCGCCGGATGGTCAACAGCCGCCGGATCATGGAAGCGCTGGGAACGGTACGAGCACTTTGCGTGGGCGAGGAAACTTCCGCCTCTGATCTGACCGGAAGATCCTGCAGAGAGTTAAGCAGTGTGACTCATTATGACAGTGCGCTGGAACCGTTATCAGAACAGCTGCAGCAGATTGACAGCATGCTGGCAGACTTTGCCAGAGAGCTGGATGATTATATGGAAGAGATGGATTTTTCTGAACAGGATTTCGCAGAGACAGAAGAGCGGCTGAATCTGATCAACCATCTGAAGTCCAAGTACGGAGATTCCATGGAGAAGATTCGTATATATGCAGCAAAGCAGCAGGAACGCCTGGATTTCCTTCTCCATCTGGAAGAACGGAAACAGCAGCTGGAAAAGGAGTACGGGAAGGCGGCGCAGGAGCTGGAAGACTGGTGTAAAAAAGCTCATGGGATCCGGAAAAAGGCAGCAGCAGAACTGGAAAAACTGATGTTGAAAGAATTGTCGGAGCTCAATTTCCTCGATGTGAGATTTGAGATTCAGGTGCAGGAGACCGGACAGCCGGGGGCGGATGGCTGGGATGATGCGGAGTTTTTGATTTCCACCAATCCGGGCGAACCGATCAAGCCGCTCGGCAGGATTGCATCAGGAGGAGAGCTTTCCAGAGTTATGTTGGCGATTAAGACGGTGCTGGCGGACCAGGATGCTATTGATACGGTGATTTTTGATGAGATTGACACCGGTATCAGCGGAAGAACAGCACAGAAAGTATCAGAAAAGCTTTCTTTGATCGGAAGAAGCAGACAGGTCATCTGCATCACCCATCTGGCACAGCTGGCAGCCATGGCGGACAGCCATTTCTGCATTGAGAAGCAAGCGGTAGACGGAAGCACGGAGACCCGTATCCGAAAGCTTTCCGGACAGGAGATGACAGAAGAACTGGCGAGAATCCTGGGGGGAGCAGAGATCACGGACGCAGTCAGGGATAATGCCCGGGAGATGAAACGGCTGGCACTTCAATATAAAGGAAATATTTGACAGTAACTTTAGACGGTTTTGTGCAGACACTAATGTGAGAACATGAGAAAGGTGTGGCTGCATGAACCGTCTAAAAATTTATCGCAGATGTCTGATAGCTGCGCTGCTGTTGGCAGTGATGACTCTTGGAATCTACGGCTTTTATTATATGAGCAATCAGGTGCCGGATGAGATAAGGATCAGTGAGGAAGAAACACAGACGTTGGATCTTGGACTGAAGGAAGTCTCTGTCCGGGTTGTGAAGCGGGAAAAAGTGATTCCAGGAGGTATTCCGGTAGGAATATATCTTGAGACGCAGGGGGTCTATGTAGTAGGTACGGATGCCGTACAGACGGCAGACGGGATGCTCTGTGAGCCTGCAGGGCAGGCAGTTCAGTCCGGAGATTATATTCTGGCGGTGAATGGCAGACGCATCACAGACAAAAAAGAACTGATCAGCTGCGTGCAGGCCAACCGGACCGGAATTCTCATTCTGAAACTTTGCAGGAATGAGGAAGAGATTCAGGTGCGGGTGCAGGCAGTGGAAGCTGAGACAGAAGACTATAAACTGGGAATCTGGGTGAAGGATGATGTACAGGGGATCGGTACGTTGACCTATCTTACAGAGGATTACCGGTTCGGCGCACTGGGGCATGGAATCACGGATACGGATACAGGGGATCTGATTACCATCTCCGGCGGGAGCCTTTATGATACAAACATTCTGGAGATCGTGAAAGGTCAGAGAGGGTTACCAGGGGAACTGAGTGGAGTGATTACTTATGCAAACCGGTACCAGAAGGGAATGATTCAGAAAAATACCCGGGTCGGAATCTTCGGGCAGGCAGACGCAGGACTTGCAAAAGAACTGACAGGCACACCGGTGGAAGTGGCATTTCGGCAGGAAATCAAGCCCGGTCCGGCGGTGATCCGAAGTTCTGTTTCCGGAGAGATGAAGGAATATGAGATACAGATTCAGGAAATCCGTCTGAATGAGTCCAATGTGAATAAAGGCATGATTTTCAAAGTGACAGATCCGGATCTCATTGCACTGACCGGCGGTGTCATTCAGGGAATGTCCGGGTCCCCAATCCTTCAGAACGGACGGCTTGTCGGGGCAGTGACCCACGTGTTTGTCAATGATCCAACAAAAGGATATGCGGGATTCGCGGAGATGATGCTGGAAGCGACGAAGTGAAAATCCATTTTGCAAACAGGCGGGAATATGCTATACTAAATGATGGAGAAGACTGCGTGATGAGATCACGCGAATATTTGGAATACAGGAGAAGATTTTATGAAATATGACGTAGTAATTATCGGAGCAGGACCGGCCGGAATTTTTACCGCACTGGAACTGGTACGAAACGGATCAGATAAGAAGATCCTCATGGTGGAAAAGGGAAAACCGGTGGACAAACGTCACTGCCCGAAAGCAGAGACCGGAAAATGTATGAATTGCAAGCCGAACTGCATGATCACTACCGGATTTTCCGGAGCAGGTGCATTTTCTGATGGAAAGTTAAGCCTTTCCTGCGAGGTAGGAGGAGAACTGCCAAATCTGATCGGTTCTGAATTTGCGCAGGAACTCATTGATTATACAGATAAGATCTACCTGGAGTTTGGTGCTGACGAGCATGTGGAAGGCGTATATGAGGGCGAGGAGATCAAAGAAATCCGTAAACGTGCCATCCGTGCAGGCCTTCAGCTGGTAAACTGCCCGATCCGTCATCTGGGAACGGAGAAAGCTCAGCAGCTGTATCTGAATATCCAGAATTATCTGCAGGAAAAAGGCGTGGAGATGCGTTTTAACACGGAGTGTGACAATATTATTCTCAAAGAGGATGTCTGTCAGGGCGTTCGTCTGGAAGATAAGGCAGGCAGTGAGGAAATCTACGCTGACAATGTCATTATTGCTACCGGAAGAAGAGGTGCTGACTGGTTGGAAAAAGTCTGCGAGGAGAATGGAATTGCCCATAAGCCGGGGACCGTTGACATCGGTGTCCGTGTCGAGTGCCGCAACGAGGTCATGGAGATGATCAACAAGGTACTTTACGAAGGAAAACTCATTGGTTATCCGAGACCGTGGAAGAATAAAGTGCGTACTTTCTGTCAGAATCCGGGCGGATTTGTAGCACAGGAGAACTACGACAATAACCTGGCTGTTGTAAATGGACACAGCTTCAAAGACCTGAAGAGTGAAAACACCAACCTGTCCATTCTTGTAAGCCATAACTTTACAGAGCCGTTTAATCAGCCGATTGCCTATGCGCAGAAGGTAGGAGAGTTAACTAATATGCTTGGAGCAGGTCATATTCTGGTACAGCGATACGGTGATATTCTGGATGGAAAAAGAACCTGGCAGAAGGAGCTGGCCCAGTCCAATGTGCGCCCGACTCTGAAAGATGCGGTAGCAGGTGATATCACGGCAGCTATGCCTTACCGTGCCATGACCAATATCATCGAGTTTATCCGGATGCTGGATGAGGTTGTTCCGGGATTTGCCAGCGGCGAGACCCTGCTGTACAGTCCAGAGCTGAAATTCTATTCCAATAAAGTAAAGATGGATACGAACCTGAACACCAATATTCAGGGACTGCACTGTCTGGGAGATTCTTCCGGATGGACCAGAGGACTGATGATGGCTTCCGCCATGGGTGTGCTGATGGGACGTAAACTGCTGGAGAAGGAGAGTCAGTAATTATGAGAAAAATCATTACCATTGCCCGCGAATTTGGCGCAGGGGGTGGAGAAATCGGAAGAAGAGTTGCCAAAGAGCTTGGCATCGAATATTATGACAAGGATATTATCCTGAGAACTGCGTTGGCGGATCCTAAACTGACGCCGGAAGAAGTGCGCAAGTGGGATGAGAGAGTACCACAGACTTTTGGATTTGCACAGAGCCTTTTTGATTTCTATAACAAACCACTGGATGAACAGCTCTGGCAGGCACAGATGGATGCCATTCGGGAGATGGCAAGTCACGAGAGTTGTGTCATTGTAGGCCGGAACAGTGAATATATTTTGAAAGAGTTTGATCACTGCCTGCGGGTATTTGCCCATGCAGGATTTCAGTGGAGAGTCAATCGTATGGCAGGCAAGATGCCTGGGGTTCCGCTTGAACAGGTGGCATCTGACGTGCGTCAGGCAGACAAAGCGCGAAAGAAGAGCTGTGAACATTACACCAAGACCAGATACCGGGATGCGGCCAATTATGATCTCTGTATAAATACGGAAAAACTGGGGATTGATCGTGCGGTAAAGTTTGTACTGGAGGCAGCAGAAAATCTGTAGCACAGATAAAGCCCTGACAGAATTTTCCCTTGACAATACGGACAGAAAAAATTATACTGTTTTCAAATGCGAGGCATTGTATACAATAATACAAATGCCTTTCTGCATAAACAGGACCGGTACATTTACCGGAGAAAAGGAGTATACATATTATGAAAAAGTTAATTGCACTTTCTCTGATTGCATGCATGGCTGTTTCTGCTGCAGCATGCGGATCATCATCTTCCAGTGACTCTTCAGCTGCTGAGACTACGGAGACTACGGAGACTGCTGACGCAGCAGAGGAGACCGCAGATGCTGCTGATACCACTGCATCTGACAAAATATGGATTGTTGCCATGGATACCGTATTCAGACCGTTTGAATATACTGATGAGAGCGGAAACTTTGTAGGTATCGATGTTGATATTCTGAAAGCCGTTGCTGAGGATCAGGGATTCAAGTATGAAATCCAGAGCCTTGGATGGGACGCAGCTGTAGCAGCAGTACAGGCTGGCCAGGCTGACGTACTTCTTGCAGGTGCAAGTATTACAGATGAGCGTAAAGAAGCAGGATGGATCTTCTCTGATTCTTACTATGATTCCTGCCAGATCTTTGCTGTAAAAGGTGACAGCACAGTTGCTTCTCTGGAAGATCTGAAGGGACAGACCGTAGCTGTAAAGAACGGTACTGCAGGTGCTAAATATGCAGACAGTCTGAAAGACCAGTACGGATTTACCGTAGACGTATATGAAGACTCACCGACCATGTATCAGGCAGTTATTCTCGGTCAGGCAGTTGCATGTGTAGAGGATGAGCCGATTATGGCAGATAACATCAAAACCGGCGGACTTGATCTGAAACTGGTTGACGGAACACAGAGCGAAGGTGCACCGTATGGTTTTGCTATCATGAACGAGTCCAATCAGGAACTTCTGGATATGATCAATGCAGGTCTTGCTGATATTAAGGCAAACGGAACTTACGATGAGATCATTGCAACTTATGTAGGAGAGTAATTTCTGTAAATATGCAGAGATGATACAGCGGAGCAGCCGTGAATAAACGGCTGCTTCCTGTACTGTGAAAGCGCCCGTTTTGGAGGTTTTCACAATACAGGAAGTATTCCGCATCAACCCATGGATCGGATGCAGCGCATTTTTACATGGGAATTAAATACAGATAAGGAGATAACCCCATGATAGGAATTATAAAGGTATATGGCGGCATGCTGCTGGCAGGACTGGGACAGACTTTATTGCTGACGCTTCTGGCACTGATTATCGCTATGGTAATTGGTATGATTTTTGGCCTGATGAATGTTGGACATAACAGAGTACTGAATCTGATTGGAACGGTATATGTAGATGCTGTCCGTGGAGTGCCTCTGATCGTTCTTGCATACTTTGTATATTTTGGTATCCCTGCAGCAATGCAGCAGATGGGAATGACGAATTTCCGCCTGTCTTCTCTTCAGGCCGGTATTATTGCACTGTCCATGAACTGCGGAGCATATATGGCAGAGATTATCCGTGCCGGTATTGAGAGCGTGGACAGAGGACAGATGGAGGCTTCCCGAAGCCTTGGACTTTCCTATGGCGCATCTATGGCACTGGTCGTTGTGCCGCAGGCAGTGCGTACCATGATCCCGTCAATCATTAACCAGTTTATTATTACACTGAAGGATACCTCCATTCTGTCAGTTGTTGCATTCCCGGAGCTGACCCTGGTAGGTAAGACTGTTATGGGAAATACATTTAAGCCACTGCAGTCATGGGCAATCGTCGGCATTATGTACATGGTTGTTATTGTTACCCTGAGCAAGATTGCCAAGAGAATTGAGAGGAGGGTAAACCGTGGAAGATAAGCAGCTGAAGATTCATGTTACGAATCTGAAAAAGAATTTTGGAAAACTGGAAGTATTAAAAGATATCAGCATGGATGTCCACGAGGGTGAGGTTGTCGTTCTCTTAGGACCGTCCGGAAGTGGAAAATCCACTTTGTTAAGATGTCTGAACCAGCTGGAAACCGCTACCGCAGGCCAGATTATTATCGACGGACACGATGTGACAGATAAACATACAGATATCAACAAAGTGCGCGAGAATATCGGAATGGTATTCCAGCATTTCAATCTGTTTAACCATCTGACCGTGCTGGACAATATGACCCTTGCTCCGGTACACTTAAAACTCATGAGCAAGGAAGAGGCAAAGGCCGAGGCTATGAGACTTCTGGAAAGAGTCGGACTGGCAGATAAGGCAGATGCATTCCCAAGCCAGTTGTCCGGTGGACAGAAACAGCGTGTAGCGATCGCTCGTGCCTTGGAAATGAAGCCGGATATCATGCTCTTTGATGAACCAACCAGTGCTTTGGACCCGGAGATGGTCGGCGAAGTACTGGCTGTTATGAAAGAGCTGGCTCGTGATGGCATGACCATGGTGGTTGTTACCCATGAGATCGGTTTTGCGAGAGAAGTAGCAAGCCGTGTCATATTTATGGAAGGCGGATATATTGTGGAAGAAGGAACTCCGGATGAAGTCATCCTGAATCCAAAAGAGCCGCGTACCATCGACTTCTTAAGCAAAGTATTATAAAATATTTAATAAGTACAGAAAACATCTTTCCCTGTGAAAGGAACGTCCACAGCCCCGGCACTTCACGAGAACAAGTCGAAGACATTGTTCGAGTGTTAGTACCGCTGGGCGAGGACTTAGCGCGAGCGGTTCCTTTTCACTGGAAAGATGTTATTTTTTATTAAATATTTTCATACTTGTTGACTTTTGCGCATTAAAGTGCTATATTGATTAAGTCTAAAAGCTTCAATGCATTAAAGTATTGAAAGCCAATTCGAAAAAGACGGAGGAAACGGATTATGAAAAAGATGATAGCTCTGGCTATGGCAATGACCATGGGACTTAGCCTGGTTGCATGCGGAAGCAGTGATACCGCAGCATCCACAGATACTGCAACTGAGGCAGCTGATACTGCTGAGGCAGCTGACACTGCTGATACAGCAGAGGAGACGGAAGTACCGTCTGCAGGCGGATCCTACACGATCGGTATCTGCCAGCTGGTACAGCATGAAGCACTGGATGCAGCTACCCAGGGATTTAAGGATGCCATCGTAGAGGCACTCGGTGAGGATGCGGTAACTTTCGATGAGCAGAATGCACAGGGCGATTCCAATACATGCGCAACCATTATTAACGGCTTCGTGGCTGAGGATACAGATCTGATTCTTGCAAATGCAACTGCTGCACTGCAGGCAGCACAGGCTGGAACCAGTGAGATCCCGATTCTTGGTACTTCAGTAACGGAGTATGGTGTAGCTCTTGGTATTGATGATTTTGATGGAACTGTTGGTGGAAATATTTCCGGTACTTCTGATCTGGCACCGCTGACTGAGCAGGCAGCTATGCTGAATGAGCTGTTCCCGGATGCTAAGAATGTAGGTCTTCTGTACTGTACTGCAGAGGCAAACTCCCAGTATCAGGTAGACGAGGTGCAGAAAGCACTGGAAGGAATGGGATATACCTGCAAACAGTATGGTTTCTCTGATTCCAATGACCTTTCTTCTGTAACAACTACCGCAGCAGATGAGAGTGATGTTATTTATGTACCGACCGATAACACCGTAGCAAACAATACAGAGATCGTAAACAATATCTGCCAGCCTGCAGGTGTTCCGATTATTGCAGGTGAGGAAGGTATCTGCAAAGGATGCGGAGTTGCAACTCTTTCCATCAGCTACTATGATCTTGGTGTAGCAACCGGTAAGATGGCAGTGAAGATTCTGACAGGCGAAGCTGATATCTCTGAGATGCCGATTGAGTATGCTCCGCAGTTTACCAAAGAGTACAACCCGACACTGTGTGAGGCTCTTGGAGTAACTGTTCCGGATGATTACACTGCAATTGCAGAATAAATAAGAAGAAACCAAAAAGTTCATACAAATTTGACTTACTATGATGGCAGCGAGAAGGGGGATTCCACTCTCGCTGCCGTCGTTGTGAAATAAAAAGCAATAAGAATTACGAGGTGATTGGGAACATGAACATTATGAGTTTACTGAATGCCCTGCCGGGAGCAGTGGCACAGGGATTGATCTGGGGAATTATGGCGATTGGTGTCTATATCACCTTCCGTATTCTTGACATCGCAGATCTGACCGTAGACGGCAGCCTTTGTACAGGCGCAGCAGTCTGCATTATGATGATCCAGGGAGGAAGCAATGTATGGGTTGCCCTTCTCTGTGCATTTTTAGCCGGTATGCTGGCAGGATTTGCAACCGGACTTTTCCATACTTTTATGGGAATCCCGGCAATCCTGGCCGGAATTCTGACACAGCTTGGACTGTATTCCGTGAATCTGAAAATTATGGGTAAATCCAATCAGGCCATCAATGTTGATAAATTTGACCTGCTGGTATCTCTTCGTTATATTAAGAATGTTGCCATTTATAAAAATACCATTCTGATCGTAGCCGTTCTGATTATACTTCTGGTAGCAGTACTGTACTGGTTCTTTGGTACAGAACTTGGATGTTCCTTACGTGCAACCGGATGTAATGACAAGATGGCAAGAGCACAGGGAATCAACACGGATTTTAACCGGGTACTTAGCCTTATGATCTCTAACGGACTGGTTGCTTTTTCCGGTGCACTGCTGGGACAGTATCAGGGATTCTCCGATATCAACATGGGCCGTGGCGCCATTGTTATCGGACTGGCAGCCGTCATTATCGGTGAGGCTATCTTCGGAAAGATTTTCCGCAACTTCGGATTGAAACTTATCGCAGTAGCCATTGGTTCTATTATTTATTATTTTGTACTTCAGATCGTCATCTGGTTCGGTATCGACACAGATCTTCTGAAGCTTCTGTCTGCACTGGTAGTTGCCATATTCCTGGCAATTCCGACCTGGAAGAGCAGATATTTTTCCAAACCGGTTAGAAAGGGAGGAAACCACTGATGCTGGAACTGAAGAATATTTATAAAACATTTAATGCCGGAACAGTAAATGAAAAACAGGCACTGAAAGGAATTGACCTGACGCTGGAGGATGGTGATTTTGTAACGGTCATCGGAGGAAATGGTGCAGGAAAATCCACCATGCTGAATGCAATTGCAGGTGTATGGCCGGTAGATGAAGGACAGATCATCATTGACGGAAAGGATGTAACCAAACTTCCGGAGCATAAAAGAGCTGCTTTTCTGGGACGTGTGTTCCAGGATCCGATGAATGGAACTGCAGCCACTATGGGAATTGAGGAGAATCTTGCACTGGCACTTCGGCGTGGGCAGTCCAGAACCCTCCGCGCAGGAATCAAAGCCAGTGAGAGAGAAGTGTATAAACGGCTTCTGTCAACCCTTGGTCTTGGCCTGGAAGACCGTCTGACTTCTAAAGTTGGGCTTCTTTCAGGAGGACAGAGACAGGCACTGACCCTTTTGATGGCAACCTTAAAGAAACCGAAGCTTCTTCTGCTGGATGAGCATACGGCAGCTCTGGATCCGAAGACAGCAGCAAAAGTACTGGAAACCACCGAGATGATTGTCAACCGTGACCATCTGACTACGCTGATGATTACTCACAACATGAAGGATGCCATTACTCATGGAAACCGTCTGATCATGATGATGGAAGGAAAGATTATTCTTGACATCCGTGGCGAGGAGAAGAAGAAACTGACCGTGGAAGATCTCCTTCACAAATTTGAAGAGGTCAGCGGGGAAGAGTTCACCAACGACAAGGCGATTCTTGGATAATCAGATCATAAAAATAAGGATCGGGAGCCCAAATGGCTTTCCGATTCTTTTTTACTCAGCAACATGAAAAGTTTGTCTAAACTAACCAAAGATAAGAGCTTAATGAGAAAAAATTATGGAAAAAATTAAGTATAGAAATGGACAACCTTCGACAGATGTGCTAGAATAAATCCGTATGATAAGAGCTATTTTTACAAAGTAATAAAGAGTCTTATTGATTCAAATAAGGAGGAATAATAAAAATGGCCAGAAAAATGAAAACCATGGATGGAAACCATGCAGCCGCTCATGTATCTTATGCATACTCTGACGTAGCTGCTATCTATCCGATCACCCCGTCATCTGTAATGGCAGAGGCAACTGACGAGTGGGCAACTCAGGGAAGAACCAATATCTTCGGACATACCGTACAGGTAACCGAGATGCAGTCTGAGGCAGGTGCAGCAGGTGCTGTACACGGTTCTCTGGCAGCAGGTGCCCTTACTACCACCTTCACAGCTTCTCAGGGTCTTCTTCTGATGATCCCGAACCTGTACAAAGTAGCAGGTGAGAGACTTCCGGGTGTATTCAACGTATCCGCTCGTGCACTGGCAAGCCATGCACTGTCTATCTTCGGAGATCACTCCGACGTATATGCCTGTCGTCAGACCGGAGTAGCAATGCTCTGTGAGTCCAGCGTACAGGAGGTTATGGACCTGACTCCGGTTGCTCACTGTGCAGCAATCAAAGGACGTCTTCCGTTCATCAACTTCTTCGACGGATTCCGTACTTCCCATGAGATCCAGAAGATCGAGCAGTGGGATTACGAAGATCTGAAAGATATGGTAGATATGGATGCTATCGAGGCTTACAGACAGGACGCTCTGAACCCGAATCATCCGTGCCAGAGAGGTTCCGCTCAGAACCCGGATATCTTCTTCCAGGCTCGTGAGGCATGTAACCCGTACTACGATGCTCTTCCGGCAATCGTACAGGAGTACATGGACAAAGTAAACGCTAAGATCGGTACCGATTACAAGCTGTTCAACTACTACGGTGCTCCGGATGCTGAGAAAGTTATCATCGCTATGGGATCTGTATGTGATACCATCGAGGAGACCATCGATTACCTGACCGCTGCAGGAGAGAAAGTCGGCGTTGTTAAAGTTCGTCTTTACAGACCGTTCTGCGCAGATGCTCTGGTAGAGGCTATTCCGGATACTGCAAAACTGATCACTGTACTTGACAGAACCAAAGAGCCGGGTGCTCTTGGCGAGCCGCTGTACCTTGATGTTGTTGCAGCTCTTAAAGGAACCAAATTCAATGATACTCCGGTATTTACCGGCCGTTACGGACTGGGCTCCAAAGACACCACTCCGGCACAGATCGTTGCAGTATATCACAACACCGAGAAGGCTAAATTCACTATCGGTATCGTTGATGATGTAACACATCTGTCTCTGGAAACCGGTGCTCCGCTGGTAACCACTCCGGAAGGAACCATCAACTGTAAGTTCTGGGGTCTTGGCGCAGACGGTACTGTAGGTGCTAACAAGAACTCCATTAAGATTATCGGTGATAACACTGATATGTATGCTCAGGCATATTTTGATTATGACTCCAAAAAATCCGGTGGTGTGACCATGTCTCACCTTCGTTTTGGTAAGAAACCGATCAAATCTACATACCTGATCCATAAAGCTAACTTTGTAGCTTGCCACAATCCGTCCTATGTACGTAAGTACAACATGGTACAGGAGCTGGTAGACGGCGGTACCTTCCTGCTGAACTGCCCGTGGGATATGGAAGGTCTTGAGAAACATCTTCCGGGACAGGTAAAAGCATTCATCGCTAACCACAACATCAAATTCTATGTAATTGATGGTGTTAAGATCGGTATCGAGACTGGTATGGGACCGACCCGTATCAATACCATTCTCCAGTCCGCATTCTTCAAACTGGCTGCAATCATTCCGGAGGAGCAGGCAATCGATCTTATGAAAGCTGCTGCAAAGGCTACTTACGGACGTAAGGGTGATGATGTCGTTGCTAAGAACTGGGCTGCTATCGATGAGGGAGCAAAACAGGTTGTAGAGATCAAAGTTCCGGAAAGCTGGAAGAATGCAGCTGATGAAGGACTTGTAACTACTCATGCAGAGAGCGGAAGACAGGCTGCTGTTGACTTCGTTAACAACATCCAGGCTAAAGTATCTGCTCAGGAAGGTAACTCCCTGCCGGTATCTGCATTCAAGGATTATGTAGATGGAACTACTCCGTCCGGAACTTCTGCATACGAGAAACGTGGTATTGCAGTTAATATCCCGGTATGGAATGCTGAAAACTGTATCCAGTGTAACAGATGTTCTTATGTCTGCCCGCACGCTGCAATTCGTCCGGTTGCTATGACCGAGGCTGAGGCTGCTGCTGCACCGGCTGAGATGAAGACTCTGGCTATGACTGGTATGGCTGATAAGAAGTTTGCAATCGTTGTATCCGCTCTTGACTGTACCGGATGCGGTTCCTGTGCAAACGTATGCCCGGGCAAGAAGGGTGCAAAAGCTCTCGATATGGCAAATATGGAAGCAAATGCAGCTTGCCAGAGCGCATTCGATTATGCTGTTACTCTTCCGGAGAAAGCAGATGTTATCGAGAAATTCAAAGAGGCTACCGTAAAAGGATCTCAGTTCAAGACTCCGCTGCTTGAGTTCTCAGGCGCATGCGCAGGTTGTGGTGAGACTCCGTACGCTAAACTGATTACCCAGCTGTTCGGTGACAGAATGTACATTGCAAACGCAACTGGATGCTCCTCTATCTGGGGTAACTCTTCACCGTCCACTCCGTATACTGTAAACGAGAAAGGTCAGGGACCGGCATGGTCTAACTCCCTGTTCGAGGATGCAGCAGAGTTTGGTTATGGTATGTTACTTGCTCAGAACGCTATCCGTGGCGGACTGAAAGCAAAAGTTGAGGATATCGTTGCTAACGGCAAGAATGCAGATGTCAAAGCTGCAGCTCAGGAATGGCTTGATACTTATGGAGTTGGAGCAACCAACGGTGCTGCAACTGATAAGCTGGTAGCTGCTCTGGAAGCTTGCGGATGCGACAAGGGCAAAGAGATCCTTGCACAGAAAGACTTCCTCGCTAAGAAATCCCAGTGGATCTTCGGTGGTGACGGATGGGCTTACGATATCGGATTCGGCGGCGTTGACCATGTACTTGCTTCCGGCAAAGACATCAACGTTATGGTATTCGATACCGAGGTTTACTCCAATACCGGTGGACAGTCTTCCAAAGCTACCCCGACTGGTGCTGTAGCACAGTTCGCAGCTGGTGGTAAAGAGACCAAGAAGAAAGACCTGGCTTCTATCGCAATGAGCTATGGTTATGTATATGTAGCACAGATCTCCATGGGTGCTGACTTCAATCAGTGCGTAAAAGCAATCGCAGAGGCAGAGGCATATCCGGGACCGTCCCTGATCATCGCTTACGCTCCGTGTATCAACCATGGTATCAAGAAAGGTATGAGCAAAGCTCAGACCGAGGAGCAGCTGGCTGTAGAGGCTGGTTACTGGCATTGCTTCCGCTTCAACCCGGCTCTGGCAGCAGAGGGCAAGGACGCATTCGCTCTGGATTCCAAAGCACCGACCGGTGACTTCCAGGCATTCCTGGACGGCGAGGTTCGTTACAACTCTCTGAAGAGAGCAAATCCGGAGAGAGCACAGGCTCTGTTCACCAGATCCGAAGAGGAGTACAAAGCAAGATTTGCTTACCTGAACAAACTGAAAACTCTTTACGGAGCAGATGCAGAGTAATCTGTAGAATCCATAAGAATTTCGAAGAGGTGTACCTTTTGGTACACCTCTTTTTTCGTCAAAAACTTGTAAAATGCCGGACTTATGAGTATATTAGTAATAAGTGGAATTTTCGTACAGGAGGAGAGAAAAGCATGAAAAAACCAACATTAGTCATTATGGCGGCAGGTATGGGAAGCCGTTACGGCGGATTGAAACAGATTGACCCCATTGATCCCCAGGGACATATTATTATGGACTATTCTATCTACGATGCAGTACAGGCTGGATTTGGAAAAGTCGTATTTATTATTAAGAAGGAGAACGAAGCAGATTTCCGTGAGAGCATTGGAAACCGTATGGAGAAACGGATTCCGGTGGAGTATGTATTTCAGGATCTTCACAATCTGCCGGAAGGCTTTGAGGTGCCGGAAGGCCGTGTAAAACCATGGGGAACCGGACATGCTGTTCTGTCCTGTCTGCCGGTTGTGGATGGACCTTTTGCGGTGATCAATGCAGACGATTATTACGGACAGGAAGCATTTCAGCTGATTCATGATTTTCTGGTAAATACGAAAGATAGCGAGAAATATCAGTATGCCATGGTAGGTTATCTGCTGAAAAATACACTGACCGAGAATGGCCATGTGGCCAGAGGTGTCTGCGAGACTGACGCACATCAAAAACTGACCGCTATTACAGAAAGAACACGAATTGAGCGCCGTCCGGAAGGACCAGCTTATACCGAGGATGATGGGGCTACCTGGCATGCACTGCCGGAGGATGCACCGGTTTCCATGAATCTGTGGGGATTTTCTGAAAGTATTTTAAAAGAATTAAAAGACCGTTTCCCGAAATTCTTAAAAGAAAGTATCCCGGAGAATCCGCTGAAATGTGAGTATTTCCTGCCCTTTGTGGTGGATGAACTGATTCGTGAGGGAAAAGCAGAGGTTACTGTGCTGAAGTCTCATGACCGTTGGCACGGAGTGACTTATAAAGAAGATAAACCAGTTGTTATGAAAGCTATGCAGGATCTGAAAGATGCGGGCAAATATCCGCAAGGACTGTGGGAGGATTAATATGTGTACAGCAGCAACCTATCTGACAAAAGATTTCTATATGGGACGTACTTTGGATTATGAATTCTCTTATGGAGAAGAGATTGCAGTGATGCCGCGGAATTATCCCATTCATTTTCATTATGCCGGCGTGATGGAGCAGCATTATGCAATGATCGGTATGGCACATATGGCGGGCGGATATCCGCTTTACTACGATGCAGCCAATGAAAAAGGTCTTGGTATGGCTGGTCTGAATTTTGTGGGAAATGCAGCTTATGCAGAGGAAATAAAAGAGAAAGAGAATGTAGCCCAGTATGAGTTTATTCCATGGATCCTTTCCAGATGTGCGACTGTGGAAGAGGCAAAAGCAGCACTTGAGAAAATGAATCTGACAGGAATCCCATTCAGCGATCAGCTTCCTTCTGCACAGCTTCACTGGATCATTGCGGATAAAAATGGCTGTATTGTGGTGGAATCTATGAAGGATGGATTCCATGTCTATGATAATCCGGCAGGGGTGCTTACCAATAATCCTCCATTCCCTCAGCAGATGTTTTTGCTGAATCAGTATAGGAATCTTTCTCCGAAGCAGCCGGAAAATCAGTTTTCCAAAGAGTTGCCGCTTGATATGTACAGCAGAGGCATGGGAGCACTGGGACTTCCGGGAGATTTGTCTTCCACATCCCGCTTTGCAAGAGTGGCATTTACGAGACTTAATTCCCAGTCAGGAGATACGGAGGAAGAGAGTGTCAGCCAGTTTTTCCATATCCTTGGATCTGTAGACCAGCAGAGAGGCTGCTGCGAAGTAGCGGAAGGAAAGTATGAGATTACGATTTATACTTCCTGCTGCAACACCAGCAAAGGTATTTACTATTATACCACCTATGAAAATCCGCAGATCACGGCAGTCAGCATGCATGCAGAGGATCTTGAAGGAATGGAAGTGGTCAGTTATCCTATGTTGCAGAAGACAGAGATCCGGTATCAGAATTAAGAAATCTTAAGTGGACAAATACCTCCTGTGTAGTAAAATGAGGATACCAAAATGAAGGTAATTTCATGAAGGAGGATCTTATGAAAAAGAGAATTGCGATTTTATGTGTATTGATGCTTGGAATGTCCATGCTGACAGCATGTGGAAACAATGCAGATCAGACAGCGCAGGATACAGAAAATCCGGAAGACAATGAGGAAATCATCGGAGAGGAAGATGCTCCGCTGGAGACGATCTCGGATGATGGTATGACGGAAGCCTACGAAGGGATTATCGACGACTATCGGTCACTGATAGAGGAACAGTGGGATTATGACCAGATCTATGAGCATAATTACAGTAATCTGGCCACTATGGTGTCAGTAGGTTATACGTTATACGATCTTGATCAGGACGGACAGCTGGAATTACTGATTGGTGAAACAGATACGGAAGAACCGGTGAACCGGATGATTCTGGATGCTTATACCATGGATGGAGATGCGGCAAAGCAGCTGTTTACCAGCAGGGAGAGAAACCGATATTATCTGGTGGAAGATGAGGCAGGTGCTGTGATCATTGCCAATGAAGGTTCCAACGGTGCAGCAAGTTCCGGATGGCTGTATTATATCGTAGAAAATGGAGAACTTTCTATTCAGCAGTCGGTCATTTATGACGCAGGAGCAGATGAGCAGAATCCATGGTTTACTTCCGTGGATGATGACTGGGATGTGAGCAATGATACGCCGACGGATGAAGAGACCGCGCAGGCAATGATTGATTCTTATATGGAGCAGTATGCCGTCCTTGACTGGACCCCGCTTATGGACGCTATCGGTACTCCGGCTACGGTGGATTCCAATGTGACGAAGTTGGAAGCCAACACACCGGTGGAGATTGACGGCCAGGAATTTACATTGGTAACATCCGATCCCAAAGAAAATGATGATATGATCAGCGTAACCGCCCAGTATGGCTCTAACAGTTTTGAACTGGATGCAGAGACGCTGGCCGTGGGAGATATCTATGCATTGAAGCTGAATGGACAGTACTATGTGCTGGCGGAAACACGTACCTATAATGATTATGCGACAACCTATCTGGTGAAAATGGATGGGGAAAAGTTCGCGGTTTCCCAGCAGGACGGAAGCATTGAAAAAGTTCCTTCCAATCCGGCAGACGGCATTGAGATTACGTCCAAAGTAGATGTACTGGGGACTTATGGTGGAACCAAAACTTACCATATTTCCAATGACCAATTGACTCCGAACGGGGACATGTATCTTTTTAACCATGCTTCTGATGTGAAATTAAGTGTCAAAGGTTCCATTTCCTGCAGACTGGAAGGCTCCAATGCCACATTAAAAGCAGGAGATGTGATTACTCCGACCAGTTACTCTGAAGACGGTACCTTTGGCTTTGAACTGGAGGATGGAACGGCAGGAAACCTGATCGTAGACCTGAATGCAGACGGTATTTATGCAGGCACCATTGGAGGTGTATCGGAGAGCGATCTTTTTGAAGAGCTGCCTTATGCAGGATAAGAAAAATGAATAGGGCTTGCATTTCCTACTGTACAGGGGTAAAATAGACAGCAGAAAGAGAACAGGGGAGCTTGTGTGACAGGCTGAGAGGAAGGAATGACCTTCGACCCTTTAACCTGATACGGATAATGCCGTCGTAGGAAGTCATCGAATATGATTTTACAGGAGGCACCGATACAGGAGCCTCCTTTTTTGTCAGTAAAAAGTCAGGTGTTGGTCATCAGGTTTCCCTTGTTTGAGCAAAAGAGGAGTGAATGAATATGCAGAAAAATGTAACTAAAAAAATGGCACTGACTGCCATGCTGGCCTGTCTGGCCTTCGTCCTGAACACCTTTGTCTATTTCCCGGCCATGGCACCGTTCCAGCACTGCGTGGATGTCATTGCAGCGGTTCTGGTAGGCCCTTGGTATGGATTCGCGGCAGCCCTTTTATGCGGTATTATGAGAATGTTGTCCGGCCGTACCATTCAGGCAGTTACCGGAGCAATCTATGGACCGATTCTGGGAGGCCTGATTTATAAGAAGACGAAAAATATTTATCTGGTATGGATTGGAGAAGTCATCGGAACCGGATTTTTCGGAGCCATGTCTTCTTATCCGTTGATGAAGATGTTCTACGGACTGGATGCCCAGTCCCCGTTTTACTATATTCCGTTCTATACCCCGTCTGCAGTGGTAGGAGCAGCTATGGGTGTTGCAATCCTGGTGATCTTAAAGAAAACGGCTGTGCTTGGACGGATGCAGAATGAGCTGGCGTAAGGAGACAAACGTTTTATGAACAAGTATGCAGAGGCATTACATCTGGTGCGGGAAAAGGAACCGCTGGTGCAGTGCATTACCAATTTTGTGACGGTCAATGACTGTGCAAATATCATTCTGGCAGCAGGCGGCTCTCCGTCTATGGCGCATGATGTCCGGGAGGCGGCAGAGGCAGCCAGAAATGCCCGGGCACTGGTCTGCAATATGGGAGCCATTGAAGATGCCCCGTCCATGATTCTGGCCGGAAAAGAGATGAACAAGCTTGGTCGTCCGGTTGTTCTGGATCCGGTAGCAGCAGGCGGAACGAGCCTTCGAAGAGAAGTGGCAGCAGAATTGTTAAAAGAAGTGAAGTTCAGCTCCATTCGTGGAAATGCGTCAGAGATCCGTTATCTGGCAGGACAGCAGACCGCCGGAAGCGGTGTGGATGTAAGCGCGCTTGATAAGATTACGGAAGAGAATCTCAAAGAAGCAGCAGAGATGGTGCGGGCACTTGCGGAACGCACGGGAAGTGTCATTGCTGTTTCAGGAAAGCTGGATCTGGTATCCGATGGGAAAGAAACGGCAGTCCTCAGAAATGGATGTGCAACTATGGCGCGGATTACGGGCAGCGGCTGTATGCTGACTTCCATGATCGGCGCATTTTGTGGAGCCATGCCGGAAGACTGCTTTACGGCAACAGTGGCAGCCATGAGCGTGATGGGAATCAGCGGAGAGGTGGCAGAGGCACGCCGTATCAAAAACGGAACAGGCAATGCTACATTCCGGACAGATTTGATTGATGCTGTATTTAATATGACAGAAGAACAATTGGTGGAGGGAATGCAATATGAAATACTCTAAAGAAGAGATCCGGAAATCTATGTTGCTTTATGCAGTAACCGACCGGATGTGGTTAAAGGAAGGCGAAAAACTGACAGATGTATGCAAAAATGTGCTGGAGCATGGGGCAACATTTCTGCAGATCCGGGAGAAAGACCTGGATGAGGGAACCTTTGAGCAGGAAGCAGAGGAACTGAAAGGCCTGTGTGCCCAGTATCATGTGCCTTTTGTGGTAAATGACAGCGTGGAGATTGCCATCGACATTGATGCAGACGGCGTCCATGTAGGCCAGTCCGATATTAAGGGAAGAGATATCCGTGCCATGATTGGTCCGGATAAAATTCTGGGAATTTCCGCCGGAACCGTAGAAGAAGCACAGGCTGCAGAAAAAGCAGGTGCAGACTATATTGGTGTCGGTGCTGTGTTTGGAACCAGCACCAAGAAAAATGCAAGAAATCTTTCCAAAGAAAAGTTAAAAGAGATCAGCAGCTCTGTATCCATTCCGGTGGTAGCCATCGGAGGCATTAACGCTTCCAATGTGGAAGAACTCTCCGGATGTGGCGTGGACGGAGTTGCAGTAGTATCCGCCATTTTTGCAGCGGAGGATCCGGGAGCAGCTACAGAGCATCTGAAAACACTGGCAGCAGAGATGGTGAGCCATGAATAAACCATATGCGATTTTTGATATGGACGGAACCCTGGTAGATTCCATGGGATTCTGGAAGCGTCTGGCTTTTGAATATTTGGAAAGCCATGGGGTGAAGAAAGTGTCAGCAGAGATTTTGGAACGTATCAAGCCTATGACGATGACAGAGTCAGCAGCACTTTTTATCAGCGAATATGGTCTTTTGGGAACACCGGAGAGCGTGGCAGCGGATATGAATACCATGATGGATGAACATTACCGGAATGATATCCCGCTGAAACCAGGAGTAAAGGAATATTTAACAAAATTAAAGGCAGCGGGAGTCCGTATGTGCGTGGCATCAGCCACAGCAGAACCGCTCATGAAAGCCTGTCTGGAACGTCTTGATGTTCTTGCTGATTTTGAATTTCTGCTCTCCTGCGAGACTGTAGGGGCAGGAAAGAAGCAGCCGGATGTCTATCTGGAATCCATAAGCCGGATGGGTGCAAAAGCGGCAGAGACGGCTGTTTATGAAGATGCCATCTATGCGGCAGAGACGGCAAAACGGGCAGGATTTTATGTGGCAGGTGTTCAGGATGAGAGTAACACAGACTGCTGGGAGAAGATGAAATGGCTGGCAGATGAAGTGATAGAAGACTGGAAGTCTGCGGCAGCGGATTTGTAAAAGGAGAAGAAAGATATGACAAGTGTAGCAATTCAGGTACTGCCATCGGCAGAAAATGATCAGGAGCTTTGCAGAATCGTAGATGAGGTAATTGCTTATATTGCAGGCACTGGTCTTCGCTATGAAGTGGGTCCCTTTGAAACCACCATCGAGGGAGAGGATTATGACCAGTTGATGGATATTGTCAAGGAATGCCAGCACGTGGCAGTCCGCGCAGGGGCGAAGAAGGTGTCCGCTTACGTAAAAGTGGTATATCGCCCGGAGGGTGAAATCCTTTCCATTGACCAGAAGATCGGCAAATATAAGAAAAACAAATAGGGTTTGAAGTATGCATGCATTTATTATGACCGCCGACAAGGCGCTGAAGAAATTAAAAGAGGGAAATGCAAAATACCTGAATGCGGAGACCAGCCGGGGAAATATTTCCCGTATGCTCCGAAAATATACGCATGAGAATGGACAGCATCCTTATGCGATTATCATTACCTGTTCGGATTCCCGTGTGATTCCGGAGAGTATTTTTTCGGCAGGCCTGGGAGATCTCTTTGTGATTCGTGTGGCGGGAAATGTGATTGATGACCATCAGCTGGGAAGCATCGAGTATGCGGCGGATCATCTGGGAAGTCCGCTGATTGTTGTGCTTGGACATACGTTCTGCGGTGCGGTAGATGCGGCCATCAACCATGACCCGCAGGGATATATCAAATACATTACCGATGAGATTAAGCTGGCTATCGGGGATGAGACGGATGATTTCAAAGCCTGCTGTCTCAATGTGCAGCGCAGTATCGATATGATTGAGCACAGTCTGGAGATCCATCAGATTGAGGAAGAAGGACTGCGGGTCGTAGGGGCTGTCTATCATATCGAGGATGGAAGGGTAGAATTCATCTGACAGGAGAAGGGGTACGATATAAAAATGGTTCCGGAGATTATCTCCGGAACCATTTTTTCATGACGTCATAAATCTGTATTAGTTCATCTTCTTTGATGATATAAGGCATCATCGTATACATACAGGTCAGGAACGGACGGCTGAAGACCCCGTGTTCATAGGCGAACTGCTGGAATCCGTCCAGAGTGGCAGGATCGTAGACATCCACACAGGTGCAGCCACCCATGATGCGGATCTCACGGATTCTGGGATCGGTAAATCCGTCCATTTCCCGGTGGGAGATCTCCGTGATCCGGTGGATTTTGCTCATGTAATCTTCCCGCTCAAAGATCTCAATGCCTTTTAAGGCGACCGCGCAGGCAAGAGGATTTCCCATAAAGGTGGGTCCGTGCATCAGTGCTTTCCGGTCGTCATCACTGTAAAATGCTTCAAAGACTTTATGGTTGGCAACTGTTACGGCATGACCGATATAACCGCCGGTTAGTGCTTTGCCTAAGACCAGAATGTCCGGAAGTACCTCGTCAGCCACAAAACGATAGCCGGTGCGGCCGAATCCAGTGGCTACCTCGTCAAAAATCAGCAGTACATCATATTCTGTACAGAGCTCTCTGGCACGTTTCAGGAATGCAAGATCATACATCCGCATACCTCCTGCACCTTGCAGAAGAGGTTCCACGATAAAGGAATTCAGCTGATCGTGGTAACGGGCAAAGGCTTCTTCCAGAGCCGCGATCTCAGTGGGAATATGGATGACGCCTTCTTTTTTATCAAAAGCGAAATGATAGTCTTCATCATCACCGACTTCCATAGCTTTAAATGTATCTCCATGGTAAGCATGGGTAAGAGCCAGTACCAGCGGACGTTTCCGGCCCTGATTGGTATTGTACTGAAGTGCCATTTTCAGGGAAACTTCCACAGCTACACTGCCGGAATCAGAGAAGAAGCAGTAGTCAAGATCACCGGGGAGGAAGCTTTCCAGTTTATCAGAGAGCTTCTGTACCGGATCATGGGTCAGACCACCCAGCATGACATGGCAGAAGTGATCAGCCTGTTCTTTGATGGCGGCAGTCAGTTCCGGATGTTTGTAACCGTGGATCATGCACCACCAGGAAGAAACAGAATCAATGAGCTTCTGATCCTCTGTATAGAGATAGACTCCGTCTGCATCCACGATTTTGTAAGGTTCCCGCATGGTTTTCATTTGTTCATAAGGATACCAGATCATTTATTTCACCTCGTCATAAAGCGCACAGAGTGCGTCGATATTCATATCAAGTTCCGTGTCACCGTCCTGCACCTTTGCCAGTGTCGGCAGTCCTGTCATATGTTCGCACATGAAAATATTGTCGTCCTCCATCACATCGCCCGGATGGTAATGATTGAAAATAATTCCTTTCAGCGGCAATCCGTGGGTTTTCATGTATTCTGCGGTCAGTACTACGCTGTTGATGGTGCCAAGTCCGGCATCTGCTATGAGAATACTGGAAAGATGGAGCTCTTTCACCACATCTTCCAACTGAATTCTCGCCTCGTCAAAGCAGATGGGGCAGAGAATGCCACCGCTTCCTTCTACCGTTACATAGTCGTAGACTGCTGTTACATCTGCAAATCCATGCGTTACTACATCCATCACTACCGGATTTCCCTCCAGGCGGGATGCCAGGTGCGGAGAATAAGCATGCTCATAGACATAGGGACACATGGAAGCAAGAGACTGATCGATGCCGCTCATGGTCTGAACTGCCAGGGCGTCTCCCGGGATTAAGGTACCGTCAGGACGTCTGTCATTACCGCTCATGGCTGCTTTATAATAGGCAGGATTTTTTTGGGCTTCCTGAAGCTTTTTAACAATCAGACCGGTAACATACGTTTTCCCGGTATCTGTGCCGGTACCGGTGATAAAAAGTGCTTTGCTCATGGCATTATGCCTCCTTCCAGTAGTCCGGAGTTACATCACGGCCAAGATCTGCCAGCATCTGACGGTCGCTCCGGATCGTAGCACAGGAAACCGTGGTCAGCATATTTCCGGTAATAGTAGCAGATGCTCCAGCCTGAAAGGCTTTTTCTCCATCGTTGGTCAGAAGTGCACGTCCGGCAGCCAGACGAATATTGGCGTCCGGATTGATGTAGCGGAAGAAAGCAATGGTTCTCAGGATATCTTCTTCGGAAAGTTCCTTAAGATGTTCGAGAGGTGTCCCAGGAATGGGCATCAGAGCATTGATGGGAATGGAATCAATTCCCAGTTCAGCCAGACTGACAGCCATGTCGAGACGGTCTTCCCAAGTCTCGCCCATGCCGATGATACCTCCGGAACAGGCACACATGCCTTCTGCTTTTACTTTTTTCAGAGTCTCAATTTTCATGTCATAGGTATGGGTAGTGCAGATATTCGGGAAATTTCTCCGGGAGGTCTCGATGTTATGGTGATAGCTGGTCACGCCTGCTTCGTGGAGACGGTGCAGCTGCTCAGCAGAGAGAAATCCCATGGAAGCACAAAGGTCAATCTTACATTCCCGGTGCATGGTCTCATATGCGTGGATGGCTTTATCAAATTCTTTTCCAGTCAGTGCTTTTCCGGCGGTGACAATGGAGAAGCGGTTCACACCTTCAGATTCATTGAGCTTGCAGAGCTCCACGATTTTTTCTTCCGGCAGAAAATCGTAGATTTCACAGTTGGTATGATGATGTGCGGACTGGGCACAGTATTTACAGTCTTCCGGGCAGCGTCCGCTTCGTCCGTTGATGATGGAACAAAGATCCACCTTATCACCGATGCGCGCTTCGCGGATCTGGTCTGCTCCTTTACAAAGATCGTCAAGATCGCAGGTAAGGAAGAAGGAAAGATCATCTTCTCTGGTCAGTCTTCTCCCGTCAATAATTTCTTTTGCAAGTGCAAGTACATCCATGTTGTGTCTCCTCGTAGATTCAGGTTTTATAATTTTGCAGTTGTTTTTGCCGGGTACAGAGCGTGAAGGCCGATGACCGGACGCACCCGTTTGGCAATGACAGCTCCTAAAATACTTAAAGCAATATCTCCCGGTACAGCCAGCAGGAAGCAATAGAGAAACAGCGGCCATACACCGATTGGAGTGTTGATCACATAATTACAGATAAAGTAGTAATATATCATGCCGAAAGCATAGACTACCATCAGTCCGGCAAGATTTGCGAAAAGATAACGAAGGATCGTCTTTTTCTTCATATGCTCAGCAATCCATCCGGTAACGAAGGTACCGACTACAAAGCCGATGATATAACCGAAGCTTGGTTTCAATACATACCAGAGTCCGCCGCCTTCGGTAAAGATAGGAAGTCCTGCAAGACCAAGCACCATGTAAGCGAAAACCGACAGGGAACCAAGGCGTGCGCCAAGGAGCAGTCCGGCCAGCATGGTAAAGAGATATTGTAACGTAAAGGGAACCACCGGGACAGGAATTTTAATAAAAGCGCCCACGGCAATGAGTGCGGTAAAGAGTCCGCAGTAGATAATAGATTTTGTCTTTGTCATTTGTAAACCTCCGTAATCACTATGGTTCACAATTATAAAAGGAGGAAAACAAATTGTCAACTAAAAATAATTAGGAGGTTAACAAATGAACTTATAACTCGTGGTAGTAAGGACAGATGTCCTCATAATGACCGTCTTTCATCCGGAAGCCACCGGGAATCACGCCCAGCTGGATAAAGCCAAGACGTTCATAGAGATGTCTCGCGTGAATATTGCTGGCAACAACAGCATTAAACTGCAGGATGCGGAAGCCATGGAGTTTTCCCTGAATAAGACAGTCGGAGACCAGTTTCTCTCCGATATGAAGTCCCCTTGCCTGGGAGCTGACTGCATAGCTGGCATTGCAGATATGACCGCACCGGCCGATATTATTAGGATGAAGAATGTAAAGTCCCAGAACATTTCCAGTGTCCGTATCCTCTGCTACAGCAGTGTATGTCTGCTCAGCAAAAAATGCTTTGCCGGTTTCCGCATTCAGAAAATCTTCCTGGGGGAAAGCAACGCCGTCCTCCACGACCTCGTTCCAGATCTGATTCATAGCAGGAAGATCTGTGTTCTGATATGCTCTGATGATAATATTCATGATGGTATCCCTCCGAATTGTAGGTGATAGTTCCGTGCAGCACCAAAACTATAGTCGTATTATAAAACCACGAAAAAAATTTGCCAAGTGCTTGCTGAAAGAAAAGATTGACCTTACAATAGTTATAAGGTTTAGAATGAAAGACAGTTCAGGAAAAGGAGTTACGAAAGAAATGGAAAAGAATCTGACTTCAGGAAGTGTATTTCAGAATATTGTATGGTTCTCCCTGCCGTATCTGTTGTCGTATTTTCTGCAGACATTGTACGGCATGGCGGATCTTTTTATTATTGGACAGTTTGAGGGAGTAGCCGGAACGACGGCAGTCTCTATCGGAAGTCAGGTCATGCATATGATTACGGTCATGATCGTAGGCCTTGCCATGGGATCGACGGTGAGCATTGCTCAGGCAGTAGGAGCAAATAATAAAAAGCAGGCATCCCTGTCGGTGGGAAATACGGTCACATTGTTTATGGGATTATCTGTGGTGCTGTCAGCAGTGCTGCTTTTATTTGTGCGTCCCATT
The DNA here is from genome assembly GCA_018228645.1 of Clostridiaceae bacterium Marseille-Q4143. GTDB lineage: Bacteria > Bacillota > Clostridia > Lachnospirales > Lachnospiraceae > Hominiventricola > Hominiventricola filiformis. Next base: position 213,099 of record CP073693.1, on the reverse strand, counting down.
GTGACAGTCATGTCCACACCGGAGGAGGCAGTGAGTGGAACAGTTCTCTACCTGACTATCTGCTTTTTGGGAATTCCGTTTATCACAGCCTATAACATCATCAGTTCTATCTTTCGGGGGCTGGGGGATTCCAGAAGTCCTATGTACTTTATCGCAGTAGCCTGTGTGGCAAATATTGTACTGGATTATCTCTTTATTGGCTATTTTCATCTGGGGCCGGCAGGTGCGGCCCTGGGTACCACGCTTGCCCAGGCAATCAGTGTGGTGATTGCCCTGATCGCCATCTTGAAACAGAGATCCGGTATTTCCCTTGGAAAAAGTGATTTCCGTCCAAGAAGGCCGGTTATGGGACAGCTTCTGCAGATCGGTATTCCAGTGGCACTGCAGGACGGATTTATTCAGATTGCGTTCATTGTTATCACCATTATCGCTAACCGGCGTGGATTAAGCGCGGCGGCAGCGGTAGGAATTGTGGAAAAAATGATCAGCTTCCTGTTCCTGGTACCATCTTCCATGCTGTCCACGGTATCGGCGCTTTGCGCCCAGAATATTGGTGCAGGCAAAGAGGACAGGGCAAGAGGGACCCTTCGCTATGCTATCATGATTGCGGCAGGATTTGGTATTCTGGTATCCATTCTTATTCAATTCATTGCAGAACCGGCAGTGGGGCTCTTTACTACAGATGCCACGGTGCGGATGATGGGTGGACAGTATATCCGGGGGTATATTTTTGACTGTATCTTTGCGGGCATTCATTTCAGCTTCAGCGGATATTTCTGTGCCTGTGGACGGTCAGAATTTTCTTTCCTCCACAATATCATTGCCATCCTGCTGGTGAGAATTCCCGGTGTGTATCTGACGTCAAAGCTATTCCCGACTACATTGCTGCCAATGGGAATAGCCACAGCCTGTGGGTCACTGCTGTCGGTAGGTATTTGTGTGATGGTGTATTTGTGGCTTCGGAAACATGGTACAGAGAGGAAAAAAATTCATGGATGATAAGAAATTATTCCGGATCAGCGATGTAGCAAAGATGTTCCGTGTGAGTACGGGAACGCTTCGCCATTATGAGAAAGCGGGATTATTATGCCCGGAACATACAGATCAGGAGACAGGGTATCGCTATTATAGTGTACGGCAATTTGAGGTGCTGAACACAATCCGGTATTTGCGGGCACTTGATCTGCCTCTTGATGAAATTGCGGAATTTCTTCATAACCGGGATATTGATGTCATCGAGGAAAAGCTGGAACGGCAGAAAGAACTCATTGCCCGGAAAAAGCGGGAACTGGAGATTATCGAGCGGAAGATTGATCATCGTATTCGGCAGATCCAGGATGCCAGCCAGTCGGAGCTCGATGTGATCCGAAAAATTAAGATTCCGGGATGCCGCATGGTGCGAATACAAGATTCCCTGCGGCCAAAATCCTATCTCGACCTGGAATTTTCCATCCGGCAGCTTCAGAAAGACCAGCCGGAGACAAGTGTATTTTTGGGAAAAGTGGGAATTGGAATCACCCTGGAACATCTTCTGGAAGGAAAATTTGATACCTACGATCTGGTATTCCTAATTTTAGATGAGGAAGACAGCTATCAGGGGACAACAGAAGAACTGCAGGAGCAGATGTATGTGACTATCCGTTTCTGCGGAGGACACACAGAAGCGCCTGATTATTACCGGAAAATTCTCACTTACATCAGGGCAGAACATTTGACGATCACAGGTTTTTCTCAGGAAATCACCATGATAGATGATGGCATCACCAGCAATCCTGAGAAGTTTGTGACGGAGATCCGGATTCCGGTAGATGAAAAAAAGATTATCATAAATAGTTGTCATTCTGTATTCAACTGAGCATACAGGCTGTTACCAATTCCAAAAGTGAGTTTCCGGGAATGAGAGTTAACAGAACAGTACGTACTGGGTCTATATCACTTTCGCCCCACTTTAGTTCCTGTTTTCCTCTGCCACAACAAGCTTTTTTACCTGAAATGGGTCTGAAATGCAGATTGCTGGCCGCGAGTTCCTCAGTTTTCAAAAAAGCAGGAACTTTTGTAAGCAAGTTGGGCGCTGAGCCCCACGCCCCGGCCGCGGGCAGAAAAATAAAAGCCCCACGCCCCGGCCGCGGGCAGAAAAATATGCCTTCCAACCGAAGTTGAAAGGCATAAAAAAGCGGAAATTGACCGCTATCTGGCACATATTTACAGATTTATCCCCTTTTTATTTTAACAACTCTTTCAGATCTTCTTCCGGTGTGGTGATCGGTGCAATTCCAAAATTCTCTACCAGGTAATTCAGAACATTGGGAGAGAGGAATGCCGGAAGGGAAGGGCCGAGGCGGATGTTTTTGATCCCTAAGTGGAGCAGGGTGAGCAGGATGCAGACGGCTTTCTGCTCATACCAGGACAGTACCATGGACAGGGGAAGTTCGTTGACATCGCATCCGAAGGCTTCGGAGAGTGCCACAGCTACTTTGATAGCGCCGTAGGCATCGTTACACTGGCCCATATCCATGATGCGGGGGAGACCGCCGATGGTTCCAAGATCCAGATCGTTAAAACGATATTTTCCACAGGCCAGGGTAAGGATGATGGTATCATCAGGTGTCTGCTTTACAAAATCCGTATAGTAATTACGTCCCGGGCGGGCACCGTCGCAGCCAGCTACCAGGAAGAAGTGACGGATAGCACCGCTCTTTACGGCATCGATTACCTGATCAGCTACACTGAGCACGGTTCCATGGGAGAATCCGGTCATGACAGTAGAGCCGCCGTTGATTCCGGTAAATGCCTGATCTTCGGTATATCCACCGAGTTCCAGTGCTTTTTCAATCACCGGAGTGAAATCTTTTTCTTCATCAATGTGGACGGTTCCTGGGAAAGCAACTTCTCCGGTGGTGAAGACGCGATCCGCATAGGATGCCTTCGGCGGCATCAGGCAGTTGGTGGTGAAGAGAATCGGTGCCGGGATGGAAGCAAATTCTTTCTGCTGATTCTGCCATGCGGTTCCGAAGTTTCCCTTCAGATGCGCATATTTTTTCAATTCCGGATAACCATGGGCAGGGAGCATTTCACCGTGTGTATAGATGTTAACTCCTTTTCCGTCTGTCTGCTCAAGCAGCAGCTGCAGATCTTTTAAGTCATGTCCGGTGACAACGATAAATGGTCCTTTTTCCACAGCCAACGGAACTGTGGTGGGAACTGGTGTGCCATAGGATTCGGTATTGGCTTTATCAAGCAGTTCCATGCACAGTAAGTTGTATTTCCCAACTTCCATGACAATGGGAAGGAGCAGTTCCATATCCCAGTCTTCGCCGAGGGCAAACAGCGCTTTACTGAAGAACTGATTTACTTCGGCATTCTCATATCCAAGTACCATGGCATGGTAAGCATAGGCGGCCATTCCGCGAATACCGAATAAAATCAGGGATTTCAGGGAACGGATATCTTCATCAGCCTCCCAGATCCGCATCATGTCATAATCATCATTGTGACCGCAGGAAGACATGCAGCTGCCGCAGCCAGGAACCAGTCCTGCTTTTGCTTCATGTACCCGAGCCAGCAGCACTTTTAATGCATCATCGTCAAAATTCACATTGGTAAGAGTAGCAAAAAGACTTTCAATCATTACCTTTTCAATAGGCTGTCCCTCTGGAAGAGAGCCGTTTGCTGCGTGAGCAAGTCCGATAAGTGCACCTGTCAGCTGATCCTGAATCTGAGCAGTCTGAGCAGATTTTCCACAGACGCCGGCCTTCCCGGTACATCCGCTGCATCCGGCGGTCTGCTCACATTGAAAACAAAACATATTTGTATCCATAAGAAATTCTCCTTTTTTTTGATTTGATGAGTGGAGTATACTATAGTGTGAACAACAAATCGGTTGAAAATACAACGAGGTAAGAAAATGAAAGAAATGTTATCCGTTTTGCGGACATCAGGAATTTTTTTCGGAATTTCCGAGGAAGAGACAGAAAAAATGCTTCATTGCCTGGAAGTGCGTCCGGAAACTTATCAAAAAGACGAATATATTTTGCGGGCAGGAGACCGGGTAGAAGCTTTTGGAGTGGTAATCACAGGAAAAGTGATGATCATTCAGGAAGATTTCTGGGGAAACCGGAATATTCTTGCTGCAGTGGGAGCGGGACATTGTTTTGCAGAAACCTTTGCCTGTTCTCCGGGTGCTGTACTGAATGTAAGTGTCATTGCAGAAACCAATGTGCAGGTGCTTTTTTTGAATGTTAAGAGAATTCTTACTACCTGCCCGTCCACCTGCAGTCATCACAGCCGGATGATTCGCAATCTGTTATCTGAATTGGCCGAGAAAAATCTGCGCCTTAATGAAAAAATTACTCACCTTGGACAGCGAAGCCGCCGGGCAAAGATTTTATCCTACCTTTCGGCAGAAGCACAACGCCATGGCAGTGCGGAATTTGACATTACATTTTCCCGCCAGCAGCTGGCAGATTATCTGTCTGTGGATCGGAGCGGACTTTCCATGGAACTGAGCCGGATGCAGGAAGAGGGATTATTGGAATATCGGAAGAAGCATTTTGTACTGAAATCTTGACACTGGTTTTTGAAAAGCGTATCATAAAGCAAGATAAGTCATCGCAGACATCATCTATATACATAGGAAAGGAAGTAAAGTGTGATGGAAAAGAAAAACATTGACTGGGGCAACCTTGGTTTTGGATATATGCCAACCGATAAGAGATTCGTTGCCAACTATAAAAATGGAGCATGGGATGAAGGTGCTCTGATTGACGATCCAATGATTACCATGAGTGAATGTGCCTGTGTACTTCAGTATGCACAGACCTGCTTTGAGGGAATTAAAGCTTATACAACCGAGCAGGGTAAAATCGTTACCTTCCGCCCGGATCTGAACGCAAAACGTATGGCAGATTCTGAGAGAAGACTGCAGATGCCGGTATTTCCGGAAGATCGTTTTGTACAGGCAGTTGTAGATGTTGTAAAAGCAAATGCAGCATATGTACCGCCTTATGGAAGCGGAGCAACGCTGTATATTCGTCCGTATATGTTTGGTATTGATTCTGTTATTGGTGTAAAACCGGCAACTGAGTATCAGTTCCGTATCTTTACTACTCCGGTAGGTCCGTACTTCAAAGGCGGAGCAAAACCGATCACCATCCGCGTATCTGATGTGGACCGTGCAGCACCTCATGGAACCGGCGATATCAAGGCTGGTCTGAACTACGCAATGAGCCTTTACAATATCGTAGATGCTCACAACAAAGGATTTGATGAGAACATGTACCTTGATCCGGCTACCAGAACTTATGTTGAGGAGACCGGTGGTGCCAACTTCATCTTTGTAACCAAAGACAATAAAGTCGTAACTCCGAAGTCTAACAGTATCTTACCGTCTGTTACCCGTCGTTCTCTGATGGTAGTAGCAAAAGATTATCTGGGACTGGAAGTAGAAGAGCGTCCGGTTGCAAAAGAAGAGCTGAAAGATTTCGCAGAGGCTGGTCTGTGCGGAACTGCAGCAGTTATCTCCCCGATCGGAAAGATCGTAGACCACGGAACCGAGATCTGCCTGCCGAGCGGTATGGAAGAGATGGGACCGGTTACCAAGAAACTTTATGATACTCTGACCGGAATCCAGATGGGCCGCATCGAGGCACCGGAAGGCTGGATCAAAGAGATTATGTAATTTGCATTTATTCAGAGCCATGCAAAACTGCGTTCTGCGAATGGGGTTCTGAATAGTTACGTAATTTTAACCGAAATGTTAAAAACTGCCATTATATAGGAGAAATCCTGTATAATGGCAGTTTTTGATAAAAATAAATAAGCCATCACAATGATTTGGGCATATAGAAATGTAGTCACTAACCATGTCCATGGAATCTGTTGAACCATTCCATAATACCTGAATTTATCGTAGAAAATAGAAGCTTTGGACATATACAACGCTTGTCGGTATTGCTACCCATTATAATAACGTTTGTTGGGTGTAGAGGGAGTTTTGGCGGCTATCTGCCTAAAAGTGTGGCAATTTTCTGAAAGTGAATAGAAAAGAGATTCTGTTTGGGCAGGAATAACAGGCAGAAATATATATGCCCAGGCGGGCAGCCTTTTCAGAAAAATCATGACGTAGAATTAGTGGAAAAGGCAGGTCAGAATTATCGGAGCAGATATACAAACCATTTCCTGATCATGCCTTGCAAAAATCTTTATTTATGAGATAATATTCGTTGCAGTTTATCGGCAACTAGAACGGGAGAAAATGACAGACTGTGAGCGGACTGTGGACGTTTCTTTCACGGCCTGTCATTTTCTTCCGTTTAGCCACAATATCTATAAAGAAACAGTAGGAGCATATTATGAAAGAAAAGAACAACGTCCATCTGCTGCGTTCTCTGTTTTTATCAACATTTTATTTGAGTGCCTTCACCTTCGGAGGCGGCTATGTGATTGTGACATTGATGAAACGGAAGTTTGTGGATGAGCTTCACTGGATAGATGAGGATGAAATGCTGGATCTGGTAGCTATTGCCCAGTCGGCGCCGGGGGCCATTGCGGTGAATGGAGCCATTGTGGTGGGCTACAAACTGGCCGGAGTGACGGGACTTCTGACGGCAGTGCTGGGGACGGTGCTTCCGCCGTTTTTAATTCTGTCGGTGATCTCGGTCTGCTATGAAGCATTTCGTTCCATGACACTGATTGCCCTCATGCTGGAAGGCATGCAGGCAGGTGTGGGAGCTGTTATCGCATCCGTAGTCTGGGATATGGGAAGCGGCATTACAAAGGAAAAGGACACGGTCAGTATACTGGTCATGATTGCTGCATTTGCCGTTTCCATGATTTTTAACATTAACGTGATCTTCATCATTCTGGCAGCGGGAATTTTAGGATTTGTCAGAACCATGCTGCGAAGAAGGAGGGGGCAGGTATGATTTATTTACGTTTATTTTTGAGCTTTCTCCAGATCGGGGCATTCAGTTTTGGAGGCGGTTATGCGGCACTTCCTCTCATTCGTCATCAGGTGGTGGAGGCAAATGGCTGGCTTCAGTTGTCGGAATTTACGGATCTCATTACCATTTCCCAGATGACACCTGGTCCCATTGCCGTCAATTCAGCTACTTTCGTAGGGTTAAAAGTGGCAGGAATTCCGGGAGCAGTGATATGTACGCTGGGATGTGTGCTTCCGTCCTGTATTCTGGTATCATTGATTGCAAAGTTATATCTCAAATATCGTTCTATGGATCTGCTGCAGGGCGTGTTAAAAGGTCTTCGTCCGGCAGTCGTGGCGCTCATTGCGTCTGCAGGTGTGGATATCATGGTGTCTGCGCTGAACATCGGTGGAGAAGGCAGAATAAAACTGCAGATGGCAGTGATTTTTGCTATCTGTCTGGCATTGCTCAGAAAGAAATGGAACCCCATTCTGGTGATGGTACTGGCAGGTGTCATGCAGGTGATTTACGGATATATAATGATGTTGATGGGAATATAGACAGATAGTAAGGAGGAGACAGAGTATGAAAACAGGACTGGTACTGGAAGGTGGCGCCATGCGCGGCATCTATACGGCAGGCGTGCTGGATGCATTTCTGGAGCAGGACATCAAAGTGGATGGCGTGATCGGCGTATCCGCAGGTGCGGTTCATGGATGCTCTTATGTATCCGGACAGCACGGGCGCAGCATCCGTTATTATTTGAAATATATGAAAGATCCCCGGTTTATGAGTTTCCGGTCACTTCTGAAGACGGGTAATCTGGTAGAGACAGAGTTCTGCTATCATGAACTTCCGGATAAGCTGGATATCTTTGACCGGAAGGCTTTTGAAGAGTCACCGATCACCTTTTATGTGACCTGTACCAATGTGGAGACTGGAAAAGCAGAATATATCCGTATGGACAACATGGATGAGATTGATTATATGCGGGCATCTGCTTCTATGCCGCTGGTGTCCCAGATTGTGGAAGTGGGCGGCATGAAGCTTCTGGATGGCGGTGTGGCAGACAGCGTGCCTCTCGATGCGTTCCGAAAACTTGGCTATGAGAAAAATATCGTGGTACTGACCCGGCAGAAAGGCTATCGGAAGAAACCCTCTTCCATGGCATTGGCAAGAAGAATTTACCGGAAGTATCCGGCTTTTGTGGAAGCTATGAAGGAGCGTTATCAACATTATAATGATACGATGGATGAGATTGACCGCCTGGAAGAGGCGGGGGAGATTCTGGTCATCCGGCCAAGCTGTGATCCGGACATTGGACGAATGGACAAACGTCCGGAGAAAGTTATGAGTGTCTATCAGTTGGGATATGCGGACGCACAGGCAAAGATAGAAGCGGTCCGAGAGTTTTTGGCAGGGAGCTTTTAAAGTTACAGTTCATAGATATGAATTGGGCAGTTGGAAGTGATAGGCTGCGAAAGGAACGTCCGCAGTCCCGGTACTTGCTGAGAACAAGTCAAAGACGATGTTCGAAGCTTAGTACCGCTGGATCGAGGACTTAGCGCGAGCGGTTCCGCTCGCAGCCTATCACTTCCAACTGACTGATTTAGACTTGTGAACCGCAACTCTTTAGAAAATTTCATAATTTTTTCATTGTTTTTTCACGGTCTTTGTTTACAATGGATTTATATGCAGATTGTAAATATATATATTAAAAAGGGTAAAAGAGGAGTTTTTGCAGTATGAGAGACAAAATCTATCGATTTATGCAGGGAAGATATGGAACGGATGATTTCTATAAATTCCTTTTCTGGGTTGCGCTGATTGGAATTGTGATTAACTGGTTTTTCAAAAGTCAGTTGCTGAGCTTTGCGGTAACATTGATCCTGGTATATGCCATGTATCGTGTGTTATCCAAAAATCACAGCGCCCGTTATGCGGAAAATCAGAGATATCTGCAGGCAACAGCAAAAATCCGTTACTGGTTTGATCAGCAGAAGAAACTGATGGAAGAGCGTAAATATCACCATATTTATACCTGTCCGAAATGCAGACAGAAGATCCGGATTCCGAAGGGAAAAGGTAAGATTATGATCCGCTGCCCGAAGTGTCATCATGAGTTTCAGAAGAGGAGTTAGGAAAATTCATGTTCGGATACATTGTGGTACATAAGCCGGAACTGAAAGTAAGGGAATATGAAACCTATCGTGCCAGTTACTGTGGACTCTGCCACAGCCTGAAGAAACAGAGCGGGAGAATCGGACAGCTGACTTTAAGCTTCGATATGACATTTCTGGCGCTGCTTCTGACAGGTCTTTATGAACCGGAGACGGTGACAAAGAGTGCGCGCTGTATTGCCCATCCTGTGGAAAAGCATTTTTACCGGGAAAACCGGTATTTTGACTATGCGGCGGATATGAATGTTCTTCTTACCTATTATAAATGTCTGGATGACTGGCAGGATGAACGGAAACTGACAGCCTGTCTGTTTGGACAGGCATTAAAAGGAAACGTAAAGAAGCTTGCCGAAAGATATGAGAGACAGAGCAGATGCCTCAGAGATAATCTGGCGGCACTTTCCGCGTATGAAAAAGAAAAACAGTACGATATTGATAAAACTGCTGGATTTTTTGGAGCAATTATGGCAGAATTGTTCGTGTACGCGGAAGATGAATGGACAGAGAAACTGCGGCGTATGGGATTTTATTTCGGAAAATTCATTTATTTGATGGATGCCTATGAAGATATAGAAGAAGATCTGAAACAGGGACGATACAATCCTTTTACAGAATTATATAAGAAAGAAACTTTTGAACAGGACTGCCAGCAGATTCTGAAAATGATGATGGCGGAGACATCAAAAGTATTTGAGCAGCTTCCGATTCTGGAAGATGCGGAGATTCTGCGTAATATTTTATATGCTGGAGTATGGACAAGATATGGTCAGATCCGGTGCAGAAGAAAGGAAACAAAGAAAGAAGCATGATGACAGATCCATATGAAGTGCTCGGACTTAAAAGGGGCGCTTCGGACGAGGAGATAAAGAAAGCATACCGGAACTTAAGCAGAAGATATCACCCGGATGCCAATATTAATAATCCGAATGCTGCACAGGCGGAAGAAAAGTTTAAACAGGTGCAGGCGGCTTATGACCAGATCATGAAGGAAAAGGAGCAAGGCTATTCCGGTTACGGAAGTACCAACGGCTATGGAGGCTATGGATATGGCGGAGCGGGATATGGTTCCGGTGGAACGACAGGAAGTACTGATGAATATACCATGCATTTGAATGCAGCCATGAATTATATCCGGGCAGGACGTTATAATGAGGCATTAAACGTACTTTCCGGAATGGAGCAGAAGAATGCACAGTGGTATTATCTGAGTGCTATTGCCAATAATGGTCTCGGTAATAATGTAGTGGCGCTGGAGCATGCAAAACAGGCGGCAGCCATGGAGCCGGGAAGAATGGAATACCAGGCACTGGTTTCTCAGCTGCAGGGCGGCGGAGGATGGTATGACCAGATGAGTACACCGTATGGCGGCATGCAGGTCATGGGAAATGATTTCTGCTGTAAACTGTGTCTGGCAAATATGATGTGTAATCTCTGCTGCTTTGGAGGCAGAGGAGGCATGTTCTGCTGCTAGGCGAAAAGAGAAGATAGAAATAGATACAGGGACAGATGAGGAATATGAATTACAAATTGGAAAAAAGAAAAGTGGCGCTGCTGATTACGGCAGCGCTTATGTTCGGTACGGGAACAATAAATGTAACGGCGGCTGACGCCCAGGCGGCAGCGGAGGCTCAGGCGGCAGCGGAGGCTCAGGCAGCAGCAGAAGCCCAGGCGGCAGCGGAGGCTCAGGCGGCAGCAGAAGCCCAAGCAGCAGCAGAAGCCCAGGCGGCAGCGGAGGCTCAGGCAGCAGCGGAAGCCCAGGCAGCAGCGGAAGCCCAGGCGGCAGCGGAAGCCCAGGCGGCAGCAGCGGCCCAGGCAGCGGCAGCTGCCGGACAGACTCCGGCGGACAATAATACTACTCCGCAGCAGGATACTGGAAGCGCAGCGGAGAGTACTCAGAAACCGCAGCCCGCTACCAGTGCAGGAAACAGTACCGGCAGTAAAAAGGAGAAAAAGGCAGTTGTCTCTGCACAGCTGAAAAAAGATATTGAAAATTCACTGGAGCCCGATGCAAAAGATGCTATTATCAACGGATACTTAAGTCTTTTAAATAAGGATTATATTCTGCGGGATGAACTGGATCTTGATCTGGTCAGCATTGGTAACGGGCATCAGCTGGAACCTCTGGCAGCAGAAAAACTGACAGAGATGGTAAATGATGCAAAGAAAGACGGAGTAAATATCAACGTTACATCTTCCTACCGTACTTATGCAAAACAGGTGGATCTGTTTAAAAATAAGATTGCACGCCTGGAGAGCAGCGGTTATTCCCATGAAAAAGCAGTGAAGGAAGCCGGCACAGTTGTGGCAGTGCCGGGCACCAGCGAGCATCAGCTGGGACTGACCGTGGATTTTGTGACACCCAGCTACAAGAAGCTGGATGAAGGTATCCGCAATACCAAAGAATATCAGTGGGTGGATGAACATGCATGGGAATATGGATACATTATAAGGTATCCGAAAGAAAAGTCAGAGATTACGGGAATTATTTCTGAACCGTGGCATCTTCGGTATGTGGGGAAACCGGCGGCAAAACTGATGAAGGACCAGAATTTATGTCTGGAAGAATTTCTGGGGGTGGCATACGATGGCCAGAGAGATGGAATTTCGCATGGAGCGGGATGGGCTAATACAGGCCGGTGATCATGTAGAACTGAAAGAAGATACCGCGAATACCATGGCGGGCATTATGTATTACTATACGATCAAGGACGCTATTGCCATGTCAAATAATACGAAGAAAAAACTGCATCGATTTGACGGTACAGTAAAATCCATCGAAGCCAGTGAGAGTTACTGGACTGTGACAGTGGAGATTGAAGAATGAACTCGCGCAGGCTGCCGAAGTGTGATATGATGGAAGAATCAAAAGAGAAGAGGAATTAGAATATGCCAATCAGAATACAGAATGATTTACCGGCAAAGGAAATACTGGAGAAGGAAAATATCTTCGTCATGGATGAGACCAGAGCGTTAAGCCAGGAGATTCGTCCGCTGAAGGTGGGAATCCTGAATCTGATGCCGCTGAAAGAAGATACGGAACTTCAGTTACTAAGAAGTTTTTCCAATACGCCGCTGCAGGTGGATGTGACTTTTATTACGGTGAAAACCCATGAATCCAAGAATACAGATAAGAGTCATCTGAACAAATTTTATCAGACATTTGATGAGATACGGAAAAAAAGATTTGACGGACTGATCATCACTGGAGCACCGGTGGAACAGATGAAATTCGAAGAAGTGGATTACTGGACAGAGCTTCGAGAGATCTTTGCATGGTGCGAGTCTCATGTGACATCTACCTTATATATCTGCTGGGGGGCGCAGGCAGCGCTTCATTATTATTATGGTCTGGAGAAGGTACTGCTTCCGCAGAAACTGTTCGGACTTTACACCCACCGTGTCATGAATCGGAAGGAGCCGCTGGTGAGAGGCTTTGATGATTATTTTGTAGCACCCCACTCCCGGCATACGACAATTCCGAAAGAAGCCATCGAGGCATGTGAAGATCTGAAGATCATGGCAGAATCCGAGGAGGCAGGTGTGTTCCTGTGCATGGCGGAGAACGGAAAGAAAATTTTTGTTATGGGACATCCGGAATATGACCGGATAACACTGGGAAAAGAATACAGGAGAGATAAGGACAAGGGTCTTGATATTCAGGTACCGAAGAATTATTTCCCGAATGATGACGACACGCAGCGTCCGGCCCTTCAGTGGAGAGCCCATGCCAATACACTGTACACAAACTGGCTCAATTATTATGTTTATCAGCTCACTCCGTATGTATGGGAGGACGATAAAGAATAACAGGAGGTTTCGGTATGGAAGAAGAACGCAGAAACGAATATGAAGCAGGGCCGAAGAAGAAAGGCATGTCTGCGGGGGCAAAGGCAGTGCTCATCATCTGCATTGTACTGGCGGTACTGGCACTTACCTTCACGGGGATCATTATATTTGTCACGGTAAAAAATATTTCTTCTATATCATCCTCACAGCCAGAACTGCCGCAGGATTTCTATGATTATGGCAGCAACTATGGTTACGATCTGTACACACCGGATGCGGATGATGAGTATTACGAGGAATTGACAGATGCGACAACAGATGGATTAAGCTATCAGGTGGAGTGGCATCAGGAAACAGCATATCCGGATAATTCGGATGAAAATGCCTATCTTTCGCTGTATTACCCGACTTTTTCAGGAGATCATGAGGAACTGCTGGAATCCATCAATGGGAAAGTAAGGGAGATGATTCATCGGTATGATGGCAGCTATACGGAGGACGGGGCTGTGGTAAGTACGGTGGTCTATGTTACTCTCATGGAAGAAGACCGCTTAAGCCTGGTCTGCAAATATGAAGTGTCCGGGAAAAATGATTATTATGGACTGGATGCGCTGAACATGGATATGACTACCGGAACAGAGATTCCAAACAGTACTCTTCTGGAAGTGGATGATACGCTGGTGACCAGATTCCGGGTACAGAATTCCAAACAAAATGGAAATATTACCTGGCTGGATGATATGTCTGACGAAGAACTGCTGAAAATTCTTTCTGATGATGAGAAACGTGTGGTATTTCTGACACCGGTGGGAACCGAAGTGGGAGTAAACACAGATGACGGATGGGTGACGGTGACGTTTAAGGAGAATGCGCTATGATAGACCGGATTGATCTGTTTCATCTTCCTTTTTATAAGAAAGAAGCCTTTACCGGATCAGACCGGGGACTTCGGTTCTGGATTGGGAAGACGGATACGAGGGAAGAAGGCGCCGAGGAGGAAAAGCTGGTACTGAGGGTAATTCTCTGGCCGGAACCTTTTGCCTTAAAGCATACGCCGGATGAGCAGAAGGTGACGAGAGACTTTCCTTTTTCGGAAGAAGGACTGGATGAGATTTATGAGTGGATTCTGGGAGAAGGGCGAAGCCTGGTCAGTCTCCCGGAATGAAAAAAGGAAGGCATTACTGCCTTCCTTTTTTCATCGCAAACACATTTATACAACAAAAGGATATATCCACTGTTGACTTTATGCTTTTATTTTATTATAGTTTTATAGATAAGTAAAATTCATTATTTTCATTTTGAGAATGAAAATGATTCAAGGAGAAGAATATATCATGACATTACTGTCTTACCAGGTATTTATGGCGGTGGTGGAGCAGGAAAGCTTTCAGAAGGCTGCGCAGGTGCTGCAGCTGACACCGTCGGCAATCAGTCACGCAGTGGCCGGAATGGAATCAGAGCTGGGATTTCCGTTGTTTATCCGCAGCAAGCAGGGCGTATATCTTACAAATTATGGAAAGGAACTGTTTCCCTACATAAAAAATGTACTGAACAGCGATGAGTATCTGCATCAGGCAGTGGCTCAGTTCAATGGACTTCAGAAAGGAGTCGTACGGGTCGGCGTGTTCAACAGCGCATGCGTGGAGTGGATGCCAAGTCTCCTGAAAGGGTTTGAACAGGAATACCCCAATGTGCAGCTGGATATTTATCAGGGGACTTACGATGATGTCTATCACTGGCTGAAGGACGGCGTGGTGGACGTGGGATTCCTGTCTGCATCCAGCGTGGGAGAACTGGCCAATGACCCGATCTACAAAGATCGGATTGTGTGTGTGGTGCCGAAAGACTTTAAGACGGAACATCCGGGTTATATTACAATCGAAGAGCTGAAAAAACAGCATTTCGTCACACAGCGGGAAGGCTGTGATGCGGATGTGAATAACGTTATGACGAAGTACGGCCTTCCGGGCGGTGGCGGAAGCTACATTGTGGACGACATGTCCGCTATTTCCCTGGTCATGGGCGGTTATGGTGTCTGCCTGGTTCCGGAGCTGGTCATGAGAAAGATGCCGTTTCCGGTAGATATCTATCCGCTGGAGGTAAAGGAGGAGAGAACCATTGTACTGGCCTATGCAAGAGGTGATGTCTTTGCTCCTGCAGTCAGCAGAGTGCGGGAGTATATTCTGGAACAGTTTGAAGGGGAATTGAATCATGAAGTATAAATATCTGCTATTTGATCTGGATGGGACTCTGTGGGATTCCAGAGAAGGCATCACGAAAGCGGTGGTCTATGCGCTGGAAAAGATGGGGTATCCGGTGCCGGAGCAGCAGGAACTCAGTAAATTTATCGGCCCGCCGTTGACGGAAGCTTTTCCGGAGTACTGTGGGATGACGCTGGAAGAGGCAAGACAGGGTGTGGCATATTTCCGGGAGTATTTTTCTGAAAAAGGTATTTTTGAAAATACACTGTTTCCGGGTGTGAAAGAGATGCTGAAAAAACTGAAAGAGGATGGAAGAGTGCTCTGTACGGCGTCTTCGAAGCCGGAAGTCCATATTGAGACCACTTTCCGAAACTTTGGAATCACGGATGATTTCGACTATATCTGTGGGGGATCCCTGGATGAGAGCCGGTGTGGAAAGCCGAAAGTGATCGAGGAACTGTTAAGGAGAATTGGACTTACGGAAGAAGAGTGGAAGACCAAAGCACTGATGATCGGAGACCGAAAATATGATGCGGAAGGTGCGGCGCTCTTTGGTATCCCGTGCCTTGGAACTTCTATGGGATTTGCCCCGGAGGGAGAGCTGGAAGCAGCCGGTGTCTGCGGAATTGTCCACAGTATTGAAGAAATGACGGAATATATTCTTGCCAGATAAAGTCAAGTTGAATTTCGACGGGTTTTATGATAAGATAAAAGATCGGATTGGATCGGTAAAAGGAGGAATGCCCCATGAAATGGAATAAATATACACTGACAACCACCGCAGAAGCGGAAGATATGATCAGCAGCATGATGATGGAAGCCGGTATTGAGGGAATTGAGATTGAAGATAAGGTTCCCTTAAGTGAGAGTGACAAGTCCCAGATGTTTGTGGACATTCTCCCGGAAGGTCCGGCAGATGACGGTGTGGCAAAGATCAGTTTTTATCTGGAGCCGGATGCTGACAATGCTGCTATGCTCAAAGCAGTAGAAGAAGGTCTGGAGGAGATCAGAAGCTGGGGCATCAATATCGGTGCGGCAACCATTGAAGCTTCCCAGACAGAGGATAAGGACTGGATCAATAACTGGAAACAGTATTTCCATCAGTTCCATGTGGATGATATTCTGATCAAACCGTCATGGGAGGAAGTGCAGCCGGAAGATCGTGAGAAGCTTCTGATTCAGATTGACCCGGGTACGGCATTCGGAACGGGTATGCATGAGACCACACAGCTCTGCATCCGTCAGATCAAAAAGTATGTAACAGAGGATACGGTGCTTCTTGATGTGGGAACCGGAAGTGGTATTCTTTCTATTGCGGCTCTGAAGCTGGGTGCCAGATATGCCTGCGGTACGGATCTGGATCCTTGTGCCATCAATGCGGTGAAGGAAAATATGGAAGTGAATGGCATTCCGGAGGACAAGTATACGGTGATGCTTGGAAATATTATTGATGATAAAGAAGTGCAGGATGCAGTCGGCTATGAAAAATATGACATGGTAGTAGCCAATATTCTGGCTGAGGTACTGGTGCCGCTGACACCGGTGATTCTGGCACAGATGAAACCGGGCGCACTTTACATTACATCCGGCATCATTGATGATAAGGAAGAAACTGTAGTAGAGGCTGTGAAAAAAGCAGGACTTGAGGTTCTGGAAGTGAACCATCAGGGCGAGTGGGTGTCTGTGACTGCCCGTAAGAACTAAGGAAAACGGATTTATGTATCATTTTTTTGTAGAACCCGGACAGGTGCATGATAATTATGTGGAAATTCTGGGCGGAGATGTGAACCATATGAAAAATGTGCTTCGCATGAAGCCGGGTGAAGAGATCACCATCAGTGATGGATTTGGACATGAATATAGTTGCAATGTATCAGAATTGACAGAAGATTCTGTTCGCGCGGAGATTTTGGAACGTCGGGAAGTGTCGGTGGAACTGCCGTCCAGGCTGGTCTTGTTCCAGTGCCTCCCGAAGGGAGACAAGATGGAGTTGATCGTCCAGAAAGCGGTAGAACTTGGAGCATCTGCGGTAGTTCCAGTTGCTTCCAGACGCTGTGTGGTGAAGCTGGATGCAAAGAAGGCGGATAACAAGGTAAAACGCTGGCAGGCAATTGCCGAGAGTGCGGCAAAGCAGTCCGGAAGGGCACTGATCCCGACGGTGGAGCCAGTGATGGATTTTGCATCGGCGCTGAAAGCCATGAAGCAGTTCGACAAAGGTCTGATTCCCTATGAATGTGCGGATGAAATTCTGGAGGACAGACAGACAAGAGTATCTGCAATGGATCAGACCAGAGCGCTTCTCTCAACGATTGAGAGAGGACAGACGGTGGGAATTCTTATCGGCCCGGAAGGCGGACTGGAAAAATCGGAGGTGGCTGCTGCAATGGAGGCAGGCATTCATCCGATAACATTAGGAAAAAGAATTTTGAGAACGGAGACGGCAGGACTTTGTATTCTGTCCGTACTGATGTTCCAACTGGAGGTTTAAGGAAACATGGAGGCATATCTGGATAATTCAGCCACCACAAGATGTTCTGCGAAGGCAGCAGAGATAGTGATGAAGGTCATGAGAGAAGATTTTGGAAATCCCTCAGCTCTTCATACAAAAGGTGTGGAAGCGGAACACTATGTAAAAGAGGCGCGTGCATTTTTTGCAAAAAATCTGAAGGTGGATGAGAAAGAAATCTGCTTTACTTCCGGTGGAACAGAATCCAACAACCTGGCCCTGATCGGAACGGCCATGGCGAACCGGAGAGCTGGAAATCACCTGATCACTACGTCTGTTGAACATGCTTCAGTGGATAATACTATGAAGTATCTGGAGGAACAGGGATTTCGTGTCACTTATCTGCCAGTGGATGAATACGGAGTGGTATCTCTGGAAGCGCTGAAAGAGGCGCTGTGTCCGGAGACGATTCTGGTATCTGTGATGTATGTGAATAACGAGGTAGGAGCGGTGCAGCCGGTGGATGAGATCGCCAGAATCGTAAAAGAGCATAATCCCAATACCATTTTCCATGTGGATGCGATTCAGGCTTATGGAAAATACCGGATTTATCCGAAGAAAGAGGGTATCGATCTTCTGTCGGTCAGCGGACACAAGATTCACGGGCCGAAAGGAACTGGATTTTTATATGTCAATAGTAAAGTAAAGATTCACTCCATCGTATTTGGAGGCGGTCAGCAGAAAGGACTTCGTTCCGGTACAGAAAATGTGCCGGGAATTGCCGGAATGGCAGAGGCAGCAGCGGAATGTTATGAGAATCTGGAAGAAAAAATCGACCGTCTGTATGCACTGAAGGATCGGTTTGTTAGCCAGGTGTCGGCCCTGGAAGGTACGAAAGTCAACGGACATACCGGAAGAGACAGCGCACCGCAGATTGTCAGTGTCAGTTTCAGGGATGTGAGAAGCGAGGTACTGCTCCATGCGCTGGAGGAAAAAGGAATCTACGTATCTGCAGGTTCTGCATGCTCTTCCAATAAGCCGTCTGTCAGTCGGACGCTGAAGAATATGGAGATTGACAAGGAACTTCTGGGCAGTACGCTCAGATTCAGCTTCTGTTTTGATACCACAGAAGAAGAGATCGATTACTGTATAAAAGAGCTGGGAGAACTGCTCCCGGTACTCAGACGATACGTTCGTCGTTAAGAAGGAGAACTGTATGTTTCAGGCATTTTTGATTAAATATGGAGAGATCGGCGTCAAGGGGAAGAATCGTTATGTGTTCGAGGATGCCCTTGCAGACCGGATCAGACAGGTGTTAAAGGATGTGGAAGGCTTTTTCCGCATCTCCAAGGAAAAAGGAAGAATCTATGTAGAGGCAGAGGGTGAATTTGATTATGAGGAAGCAGTGGCTGCACTGCAGAGAGTATTCGGAATTGTAGGAATCTGCCCGGTCGTTATCGTGGAGCGGGAAGGTTTTGAAGAACTGTCTTCCCATGTAATGTCTTACGTAAGAGAAATGTACGGCGGACAGAAGAAGACGTTCAAGGTACACACACGCCGTGCCCATAAAGGATTCCCCATGGAGTCCATGGAGATCAATGCGGAACTGGGCGGAAGAATTCTGGATGAATTCCCGGAGATGACAGTTGATGTGCACAAGCCGGATGTCACCATTCATATTGAGATCCGCGGCAGAATCTACATCTATTCCGAAGTAATTCCGGGACCGGGCGGTATGCCCCTTGGAACCAATGGACGTTCCATGCTTCTCTTATCCGGCGGTATCGACAGTCCGGTAGCAGGATATATGGTGGCAAAACGAGGTGTTTACATTGATGCCGTCTACTTCCATGCACCGCCTTACACCAGTGAGAGAGCAAAGCAGAAGGTAGTGGATCTGGCGAAAAAAGTAGCAGCTTATTCAGGTCCGATCCGCCTTCATGTAATCAACTTTACGGATATCCAAATGTATATCTATGATCAGTGTCCCCATGACGAACTGACGATTATCATGCGCCGCTACATGATGAGAATTGCACAGCAGATCGCAGAAGACACCGGATGCCTGGCACTTATTACCGGTGAGAGTATCGGCCAGGTGGCAAGTCAGACAGTTCCGAGTCTTGCGGCAACCAACGATGTATGTACCCTTCCGGTATTCCGTCCGCTGATTGCATTTGATAAAGAAGATATCGTGACGATTGCCAAGAAGATTGACACCTACGAGATTTCTATTCTTCC
The DNA here is from genome assembly GCA_018228645.1 of Clostridiaceae bacterium Marseille-Q4143. GTDB lineage: Bacteria > Bacillota > Clostridia > Lachnospirales > Lachnospiraceae > Hominiventricola > Hominiventricola filiformis. The sequence continues at coordinate 193,325 of CP073693.1, read as the reverse complement.
GTATGAAGACTGCTGTACCACATTCGTAGCAAAGCATCCGGTTACCAAACCGCGTGTGGATGTGATCCGCAGATCAGAGAAGGCACTTGCTGATAAGATCGACGAGATGGTAGAAGCAGCACTTGCTTCTGATGAGATTATTGAAGTCGAATAGTTACGGACAAACAAAAAGCCGCAGGAACAAAATCCTGCGGCATGATTATCTGTAAAAGTCAATGATTAATCAACGATATACGGAGCGAGAATATTGAGAATCTCATCTACGTTGGTCTCAGAATGAATATTCAGCTCGATCGGTTTGGAGAGATCCAGACTGAAGATACCCATGATTGATTTGGCATCAATGACATAACGACCAGATACAAGGTCGAAATCATTATCAAACTTTGTGATCTCGTTTACAAATGCTTTTACTTTATCGATAGAATTTAATGAAATGTGAACTGTTTTCATTGAATGTTCCTCCTATAGTAATTTTTCTTTTCTTTCATATTAATTACTTACGGAGAGAAAGTCAATGATAAAATGAAAAAAAGATTTCGGAGGAAAAATATGAAAAAAGTAGCACTGCATAATCTTGGCTGTAAGGTAAATGCATATGAGACAGAGGCCATGCAGGAAATTCTGGAACAGAACGGATATGAGATAGTGCCATTTGAAGAAAAAGCAGACGCTTATATTGTCAACACCTGCAGTGTCACGAATATGGCAGACAAGAAATCACGCCAGATGCTTCATCGTGCAAAAAAGATGAATCCGGAGGCAGTGGTGATTGCTGCCGGATGTTATGTGCAGTCAGCGGGGGAGGAACTCCTGAAAGATACTTCTGTGGATATTCTCATTGGAAATAACGAAAAAGTGAACCTGCCGTCCATTCTGGAAAACTGGGAAAAGGAGCACAATCCGCTGCATGTGCATGACCTGACAAGAGAGCATACGTATGAAGAACTGACACTGAGCCATACGGCAGGTCACACCCGTGCTTTTATGAAGATTCAGGACGGATGCAATCAGTTCTGTACGTATTGCATTATTCCTTATACAAGAGGGCGAGTCAGAAGCAGACGGCTCTCCGACATTGTGGCGGAGGCAGGACGTCTTGCCGAAAATGGTTATCAAGAGGTTGTTCTTACCGGTATTCATCTGGATTCCTACGGAACGGATCTGGAAGAACATGAGAATCTGCTGACCGTGGTTCAGGAGATTGCGAAGATTGACGGGATTAAAAGAATCCGTCTTGGTTCCCTGGAACCGCGGATCATGACGGAGGAATTTGTGGCAGGACTGGCAGCGGAAGAAAAACTGTGTCCGCATTTCCATCTGTCTCTGCAGAGCGGATGCGATGCCACGCTGAAGCGGATGAATCGAAGATATAGTGCAGAAGAATTCCGCCAGTGCTGTGAACGCCTGAGACGGCATTTTGATGACCCGGCACTGACCACGGATGTGATCGTCGGATTTCCGGGCGAGACGGAGGAAGAATTTACGGCGACCGTAGAGTTCTTAAAAGATATCTGTTTCTATGAAACCCATGTCTTCAAATATTCCCGCAGAAAAGGAACGAAAGCAGACCGGATGCCGGATCAGATTCCAGAACAGATCAAAAATCAGAGAAGTGATGTGCTTCTTGCTCTGACTGAAAAAAACAGTGGAGAGTACAGAAAAAAACTGCTGGGACGCACTGTAAAAGTTTTGCTGGAAGAAGAAAGCACCATTGGTGGAACAACATATCTGGCAGGACATACCAGAGAATATGTGAAAGTAGCTGTAGCACCGGAGACGGCGGCAGCCGGAGAGATTATCGATGTAAAAGTGACCGGACTTCTGAAAGACATGGTTCTCGGTGAGTGAATCCTACGAAGTCTGTCGGAAATTTTGCGTTGAATTTTCAGAAAGAGTATAGTAAACTATTGTTAGATTACATTTGGGGACGTGGGACTATGAAAAAACTGGAAAATACACAGTATTTTAAAATTCAGTCCGATCAGGAATTAAAGGTTGGAGATGTTCTTCAGCTGGTCTATCAGGCCATGACCGAGAAAGGGTATGATCCGGTAAACCAGATTGTAGGTTATATTATGTCTGGAGATCCGACCTACATTACCAGCCACAACGGAGCCAGAAGTCTTATCATGAAAGTGGAGCGGGATGAGCTGGTCGAAGAGCTTCTGAGAGTATATGTAGATAAAACCGTAAAGGAATGAGTAGAAGATGAGAATTATGGGACTTGACTACGGCTCCAAGACAGTGGGAGTCGCAGTGAGTGACGCACTCCTTCTGACTGCTCAGGCTGTAGAGACCATCTGCAGGACACAGGAAAACAAGCTTCGTAAGACGCTGGCGAGAATAGAGGAACTGTGCCGGGAATACGAAGTGGAACGTATCGTATTGGGTTTTCCGAAAAATATGAATAATACGATTGGGGACAGGGCTGAAAAATCGCTGGAGTTTGCAGAAATGCTGAAACGGCGGACAGGTCTGCCTGTTGTCATGTGGGATGAACGTCTTACAACCGTGGCAGCGAACAGGACGCTTATGGAGAGCGGCGTGCGCAGAGAAAACAGAAAAGAACACATAGATCAGATTGCAGCTGTATTTATCCTTCAGGGATATCTGGACGGAGAGTACAGCAGGAGAAAATAGAAAATGGAAAAATTAGTATTTCAGGGAAAAGATGGAGATTCTGCGGAATTTTATGTACTGGAACAGACCCGTATGAGCGGGGTAAATTATCTTCTGGTAACTGATTCCGAGGAAGATGACGGAGAGTGTCTGATCTTAAAAGATACTTCAGAAGATCAGGACCAGGAAAGCCTCTATGAAATCGTAGAGGATGAGAAGGAGCTGGATGCGGTGCTGACCGTGTTTGAAGAGCTTCTTGACGATGTGGATATTGAAAGATAGGACAAAAGGGAAGTTGTCCTGCAGATATAACTGTTACTTATTGAATGAAACATACAGGAGGTTATTTTTTTGAAAAATGTAAACAATTCAAAATTGCGTATCATTCCGCTTGGTGGACTGGAACAGATCGGAATGAATATTACTGCCTTTGAATTTGAAGACAGTATTGTTGTCGTGGATTGCGGTCTGGCATTCCCCGAGGATGATATGCTGGGAATCGATCTGGTCATACCGGATGTGAGCTATCTGAAGCAGAATCTGAGCAAAGTGAAAGGCTTTGTGATCACACACGGACATGAGGACCATATCGGTGCGTTGCCATATATCCTGAAGGATATTAATGTACCGGTTTATTCAACGAAACTGACGATTGCTCTGATCGAGAATAAATTAAAAGAGCATAATATGCTGAGAACTACCAAGAGAAAGGTAGTACGCCACGGACAATCCATTAATCTCGGGAAGTTCCGGGTAGAGTTTATCAAGACCAACCACAGTATTGCGGATGCCTCCGCTCTGGCGATTTATTCTCCTGCAGGAACTGTTGTACACACCGGAGACTTTAAGGTAGACTATACGCCGGTATACGGAGACAGTATTGATCTGCAGCGTTTCGGTGAGATCGGAAAGAAAGGTGTACTGGCGCTGATGTGTGACAGTACCAATGCGGAACGCCCTGGCATTACCCAGTCTGAGAAGACAGTCGGCCGTACCATGGACACTCTGTTTGCAGAACACTGCAACTCCAGAATTATCGTTGCAACGTTCGCATCCAATGTAGACCGTGTGCAGCAGATTATTAATTCTGCTTATAAGTATAACAAAAAAGTAGTCATCGAGGGACGCAGCATGGTCAATGTTATCTCCACTGCTGCAGAGCTTGGCTATATCAATGTGCCGGATAATACACTGATTGAGATTGAGCAGCTGAACAACTATCCGCCGGAGGCAACAGTGCTGATCACGACAGGAAGCCAGGGAGAATCCATGGCAGCTCTGTCCCGTATGGCTCAGAACCTGCACAGAAGAGTCCATATTATGCCGGGGGATACAGTAATTTTTAGTTCCAATCCGATTCCGGGAAATGAGAAAGCGGTATCCAAGGTGATTAACGAGCTTTCAGCCAAGGGTGCCAATGTTATTTTCCAGGATGCGCACGTATCCGGACATGCATGTCAGGAGGAGATCAAGCTGATCTATTCTCTGGTGCATCCGAAATATGCGATTCCGGTTCATGGAGAGTACCGCCATCTGAAAGCACAGGCTTCCATCGCAGAGCAGCTGGGTATTGAAAAAGAGAATATCTTTGTTATGCGGTCCGGTGATGTGATCGAGATGGATGAAAATTCTGCGAAAATTGTGGATAAAGTTCATACAGGAGCAATCTTTGTGGATGGACTTGGTGTGGGAGATGTAGGAAGCATCGTAATGCGTGACCGTCAGCATCTGGCAGAAGATGGTATTATGATTATTGTCCTGACCCTGGACAAGGGAAGCAATACACTGCTGTCCGGACCGGATATTGTATCCAGAGGATTTGTCTATGTGAGAGAATCCGAGGATCTGATGGAGCAGGCAAGAGCTGTAGTTTATGACGCAGTGGAGAAATGTCTGGACCGTCATATTACGGACTGGGGCAAGATGAAGAACGTGATGAAGGATGCACTGGGAGATTATATCAGAAAGAAGACCAAGAGAAATCCCATGATTCTTCCGATCATCATGGAGGTATAAGAGAGGAAGTTTACGAGGCATGAAGGAAGGAAACTGGATGCTGTCACTGGGACTGTTTCTGCTCAGACTGGCACTCCTGATACTGGTAGTGGTTGGTATCTTTAAAGTTGGCGAATATGCATATACGTACTGCTACAGTGTGGTGTCTGACACGGCGGCGGAAGAAGAACCGGGACGGGATGTCAGCGTATCTGTGACCAGCGATATGTCCGCAGGAAAAGTGGCAAAACTTCTCGAGCGGAAGGGACTGGTAAAAAGCGCAGACGTCTTCAAAATCCAGATGAAAGTAACCGGATATGAGGATAAAATCCAACCGGGAAAGTATGTGCTGAATACGTCCATGAGACCGAGGGAGATGCTGAAGATTCTTGCCGGAGAAGAGACAGAGGAGGATGAGGAATGATTGCAAATGAAAGAATCATCTCCTATATCAATTCCCTGAGCACGGAAGATACGCCGTTTCTGACAGAACTGGAAAAATGGGCGCTGAAAGAAAGGGTACCCATTATCCGGAAAGAGACGCAGAGTTTTTTGAAGATGCTGCTGGTTATGAAACAGCCGGAGCACATTCTGGAGATTGGCACAGCGGTTGGTTTTTCTTCCCTTATGATGAGTGAATGTGTATCGGAGAACTGTACGATCACAACGATAGAAAATTATGAAAAACGAATTCCCATAGCCAGGGAAAACTTTGTCCGGGCAGGGAAGGATCATCAGATTACACTTCTCGAGGGTGACGCCATGGAAGTGCTGAAGAGGCTTACCGGCCCCTATGATTTTGTATTTCTGGATGCAGCGAAGGCACAGTATATCTACTATCTGCCGGAACTTTTAAGGATCATGCCAGAAGGAGCTGTTCTGGTATCGGATAATGTGCTGCAGGATGGAAATATTGTGGAGTCCCGTTTCGCAGTAGAGCGGCGTGACCGGACAATTCATGCGCGTATGAGAGAATATCTGTATGAACTGACACACCGGGATGATCTGGTGACTTCGGTTCTCCCGCTGGGAGACGGAGTGACAGTCAGTGTCCGGAAGTAAGAAAGGAATCGATATGATGAGAAGAAAACCGGAGCTTCTGGTGCCGGCCAGCAGTCTGGAAGTGTTGAAGGTGGCAGTTACCTTTGGCGCAGATGCCGTATACATCGGTGGCGAAGCCTTCGGACTTCGTGCAAAGGCAAAAAATTTTTCCATGGAGGACATGGCGGAGGGTATTCGCTTTGCTCATGAACATGGAGTGAAAGTATATGTGACCGCCAATATTTTGGCACACAATGATGATCTGGACGGTGCCAGAGCATATTTTGAAGAACTGAAGGCTATCGAGCCGGATGCACTGATCATTTCCGATCCTGGAATGTTTACCATCGCAAGAGAAGTATGTCCGGAGATTGATATTCATGTGTCTACCCAGGCAAACAATGTCAACTATATGACATTTCTTTTCTGGCAGCGTCAGGGTGCAACCCGTGTGGTAACGGGACGGGAACTCTCCCTGAAGGAGATTCGGGAGATCCGGGATCATATTCCGGACAGCCTGGAGATAGAGACATTTGTACATGGAGCTATGTGTATCTCCTATTCCGGAAGATGTCTTCTGAGCAATTTCTTTACCGGAAGAGATGCGAACCGGGGAGCCTGTACACATCCGTGCCGCTGGAAATATTCTGTGGTGGAAGAGACACGCCCGGGCGAATATATGCCTGTCTACGAAAATGAGAGAGGTACCTATATTTTTAACTCCAAAGATCTCTGCATGGTGGATCATCTGCCGGATCTTGTAGATGCCGGTGTGGACAGCCTGAAGATTGAGGGACGTATGAAGACGGCACTCTATGTTGCGACAGTTGCGAGAACCTACCGCAAGGCACTGGATGATCTGGAAAAAGGCAGAGAGGTCTATGAACAGAACCTTCCGTGGTATGAGCAGCAGATCACTGGATGTACTTATCGTCGGTTCACCACCGGTTTTTTCTACGGAAAACCGGATGAAAATTCACAGATCTATGACAGCAACACCTATGAGAAAGATTATGTCTATCTTGGAATTGCCGGACAGCCGGATGCAGCCGGTGTCTTCGATCTGGAACAGCGCAACAAGTTCTCTGTGGGAGAGACGATCGAGATTATGAAGCCGGATGGACGGAACATTGAGGTGACGGTGGAACATATTCAGGATCTGGAAGGCAATGAACAGGAAAGCGCGCCGCATGCAAAACAGGCGCTCAAAGTAAAATTGTCCAGTGCGCCGGAAGCCATGGATATCTTAAGAAGAAAAGATTTTTAAAGGAAAAAGAAATAAGAGGGAAAGGCACTTCTGCCGGATTTTTACATAAAATGTATTAAATCCGCGAGAGAGGTGCCTTTTTTTGAGGACTTTTCCAAAACCGCTTACGGCTGAAAACGAGAAATACTACCTGAGCAGACTGCGGGACGGGGATGGGGAGGCCAGGCGGATTTTGATTGAATATAATCTGCGTCTGGTAGCGCATATTGTGAAAAAATATCAGTCGGCAGAAGATGATATGGAAGAATTGATCTCTATCGGAACGATCGGACTGATCAAGGCGGTGGACACCTTTGACCAGGAGAAGGCCAGAAGACTTTCTACCTATGCGGCGAGATGTGTGGAGAATGAGATCCTCATGTATATGCGGGCGAAAAAGAAGTATATGAGAGAAACATCCTATTATGAACCCATCGGTACGGACAAGGAAGGAAACGAGATACAGCTGCTGGACATTATGGAGAGCGGGGAACCGGAAGCAATGGAGCAGATCCAGCTGAAGGATGATTCACTGCGTATTTACAGGCTATTGGAGGAACGTTTAAGTGAGAGGGAGCGGCTGGTGTTGATCATGCGCTATGGCCTCTACGGTGGCAGAGAATATACTCAAAGAGAGATTGCGGAACGTCTTGGAATCTCCCGTTCTTATATCAGCAGAATTGAAAAAAATGCACTGCATCGGCTGCGGGAATATTTCCAGGATTGAATCCTGTGTGGAAATATGCTATGCTGTAGGTGTCTAAAATCTGAAATGCAAATCGCATATATTTTCCGAGTTACAATTTACGGAGGAAGCAAAAATGTTCAGCATGATTTTATCAGCTGCAGTCATTGGCGTGGAAGCAAAAGCGGTGCAGGTAGAAGCAGATGTCTGCGACGGACTGCCCATGTTCTGTATGGTGGGAGATCTGTCCACAGAAGTACGGGAGGCGGCAGACCGGGTACGGACGGCTCTGCGGAATACGGGAATCGCCGTTCCGCCAAAACGGGTAACAGTTAATCTGTCACCGGCCCATATCCGGAAAGAGGGAACCAGGTATGATCTTCCGGTAGCAGCGGCACTGCTGGCAGCACTGGGTGTCTTCCCGGCAGAATATGCCAGAAATATCATGATTGTAGGAGAAGTAGGTCTGAACGGGCAGATTTATCCGGTGGATGGTGTGCTGCAGACAGTACTTCTGGCGCGGGAGTTAAAGTGCAGCTGTTGTCTGGTGCCGAAAGCCAATGCAGGGGAAGGGGCGGCGGTACCGGAGATGTCGGTGATCGGGATTGAAAGCATCCGGGAACTTCTGGAGTGTCTTCTGTCAGAAAATGCGAAGAAGAGCCAGAGAACCGAAGTTCCGGCATGGCACCCATCGAGAAAGAAGACCGGAGAAGATTTTCGAGAGGTGAACGGACAGTTTGCAGTGCGCAGGGCAGCGGAGATCGCAGCCGCAGGAATGCATAATTTACTGATGATTGGAAGTCCGGGGGCAGGAAAAACAATGATTGCCAGACGCATGCCATCCATTCTGCCGGAACTGACGTTGGAAGAAAGCCTGAAAATATCGAAGGTCTACAGTGCCTGCGGGTTGCTGGCGGGAAAAGAAGGACTGATGACGGAGCGGCCATTCCGTTCGCCGCATCATACTGTCTCCGCCAATGCGTTGACGGGAGGAGGCAGAAAAGTAAGGCCGGGAGAGATCAGTCTTGCCACAGGCGGAATTCTCTTTCTGGATGAATTGCCGGAATTTTCAAAAAACGCACTGGAAGTTTTGCGCCAGCCCATGGAAGAAGGAAGGGTGGTGATCAGTCGGACAGATGGAACCTATGAGTTTCCGGCAGAGTTTCAACTGGTCGCAGCTATGAATCCATGTAAATGCGGTTATTATCCTGACCGCAGCAAGTGTCATTGCCTTCCGGGAGAAGTGGCGAAATATGTGAAGCGGATTTCCAGGCCGCTTCTGGACCGGATTGATATCTGTGTGGAGATCCCGCGGGTAGAATACAGGGATCTTACTTCCGAAGAAGAAAATGAATCTTCTGCGAAGATGCGAAAGCGGGTGGAACAGGCAAGACAGATACAGGAGAAGCGGTATGAAAAGGCTGGATGGAAATTTAATTCCAGACTGGGTACTGCAGCCATCCGGGAATTCTGTCCTCTGGGAACTGATGAGCAGAAGTTGATGGAACTGGCATTTGAACGGATGAATTTAAGCGCGAGAGGTTATCATCGGGTGATCAAAGTGGCGAGGACCATCGCAGACCTGGCAGGGGAAGAGACAATCCGGGAGCCGCACCTTCTGGAAGCTCTCGGGTACCGCTCGGCGTATCAGAAATTCTGGGAGTAAAAAGGTTATGAATGACATATATAATAGAAGAAACATGATTTTCTGTGTGGAAAGAGAATCGGACAGATATCCGGAAAAAATAGCGGTTCACAAAGGAATGCCCCGAAAACTCTGGTATATGGGCAGAATGCCGGATCCGAACCGCAAGAGTGTGGCAATCGTCGGAGCCAGAAGATCTACGGCTTATGGGAATGCCATGGCAAAACTTTTTGCAGAACATCTGGCCGAAGCCGGGGTGCAGATCATCAGCGGTATGGCATGGGGCATTGACAGTTATGCCCATGAAGGTGCGCTGAAAGCAGATGGAGATACATTTGCCGTGCTGGGATGTGGTGTGGATGTCTGCTATCCGGCTGGACAGAGGCATCTTTATGAATGTCTGAAGGAAAAAGGGGGGATACTGTCAGAACAGCCGCCCGGCCGTCCGCCGCTGGCAGGATTTTTCCCGGCAAGAAATCGGATTATCAGTGCGCTTTCTGATCTGGTGCTGGTGGTAGAGGCAAGAGAAAAGAGCGGTTCCCTGATCACCGCGGATTTCGCATTGGAACAGGGAAAGGACGTGTGGGCAGTACCGGGAAGGCTGGGAGATGAGCTGAGCCGAGGCTGTCTGAACCTTCTGAAGCAGGGCGCCGGACTGGCGGACAGGCCGGATACCATTCTGGAAGCACTGGGAATTCAGAAAGAAAAAATAGTTTTGACGCAAAAAGACACAAAAATTTTACTTGCAAAGGAAGAGGATATCGTGTATAGTTGGATACGTTTACAACCGGCTGGTCTGGAAGACCTGATCGCAAAGACAGGATTTCCCGCTTCCAGAGTGCTTTCGGTCCTGACCGGACTGGAGTTGAAAGGCCTGATCAGGGAAGTTCAGAAGAATCATTATGTAAGGACGGATTTGAAGATTACAGATGGCTAAATATTTAGTAATTGTGGAGTCACCCGCAAAGGTGAAGACGATAAAGAAGTTTTTAGGCGCAAAATATGAGGTCATGGCATCCAACGGCCATGTGCGGGATTTTCCGAAGAGCCAGTTCGGAATCGACGTGGACCATGACTATGAGCCAAAATATATTACCATCCGCGGAAAAGGAGATATTCTTGCAGGACTTCGTAAAGAGGCGAAGAAGGCAGACAAAGTATATCTCGCAACTGACCCGGACCGTGAGGGAGAAGCAATTTCCTGGCATCTTTCCAAAGCACTGGGATTGGACAGCAAAAAGATGTACCGGATTACGTTCAATGAGATTACGAAGACCGCAGTCAGAGAATCCATCAAGAATGCACGGGAAATCGATATGGATCTGGTGGATGCGCAGCAGGCGAGACGTATGGTGGATCGTATGGTGGGGTATCGGATCAGTCCGATTCTGTGGGCGAAGGTGAAGAGAGGTTTAAGTGCCGGAAGAGTACAGTCCGTAGCACTTCGGATCATTGCCGACAGGGAAGAGGAGATCAATGCATTTGTACCGGAGGAATACTGGAGTCTGGATGCACAGTTCCAGGTAAAAGGTGAGAGAAAAACCCTGGCTGCAAAGTTTTACGGAACTACTGAGGAGAAAATGGACATCCATTCCCGGCAGGAGATGGATCAGGTGCTTGCAGCAGTCAAAGATGCGGCTTTCCATGTGACAGATGTAAAGAAAGGGGAGCGCACCAAGAAGGCTCCGCTTCCGTTTACCACCAGTACTCTGCAGCAGGAGGCATCCAAGGTTTTAAACTTTTCCACATCCAAGACCATGCGTCTTGCACAGCAGTTATATGAAGGAATTGATATAGAGGGACAGGGAACGGTCGGTATTATCACCTATCTCCGTACGGACTCCACCCGTGTGTCCGAGGAGGCATCCCGGATGGCGACAGAATATATCAGCCAGACATATGGAGAAGAGTACCTGCACCGGGGAGAAACTAAGAAGAGTTCTGGTAAGAAGATTCAGGACGCCCATGAGGCAATCCGTCCTACGGATATCACCAGACTCCCGGCGGCTGTCAAGGACTCTCTTTCCAGAGACCAGTTCCGTCTCTATCAGCTGATCTGGAAACGGTTTACTGCCAGCTGTATGGCAGATGCAAAATACAACACCATGGCAGTGAAGATCGACGGAGGTGGATACCGGTTTACCGTATCTGCATCCACGGTTGCCTTTGATGGATTCATGTCTGTCTATGTACAGGATGAAGAGGAAAAAGGTGGCAGCATGAATCTCTTAAAGGAGCTTGGACCGGACAGCGAACTGACGCTTAAAGAACTGGAAGACAAACAGCATTTTACCCAGCCGCCCGCCCATTATACGGAGGCTGCTCTTGTAAAGACGCTGGAGGAGCTTGGAATCGGAAGACCGAGTACCTATGCGCCGACCATCAGCACCATTATTGCCCGCCGCTATGTGGCAAAGGAAGGAAGAAACCTGTATCTGACCGAGCTTGGAGAGGTGGTCAACAATATGATGAAGCAGGCTTTCCCGAGTATTGTGGAACCGGATTTCACGGCCAATGTGGAGTCTCTTCTTGACATGGTAGAGGAAGGAAAAGTCAGCTGGAAAACGGTAGTCAGCAATTTTTATCCGGATCTGGAGGAAGCTGTGAAAAAAGCAGAGGAAGATCTGGAGAAAGTACAGATTCGGGACGAAGTGTCTGATGTGGTCTGCGAGCAGTGCGGACGGAACATGGTAGTCAAATACGGACCGCATGGAAAATTCCTGGCTTGTCCTGGATTCCCGGAATGTCGGAATACCAAGCCGTATCTGGAGAAGATCGGCGTGAAATGTCCAAAATGCGGAAAAGAGGTTGTGCTCAGACGTTCTTCCAAAGGTCGGAAATTCTACAGTTGTGAAGGCTATCCGGACTGTGATTTCATATCCTGGAAACGCCCGGAAAATCCGACAGAAAATCCGGTTTCTGTCCCGGTAGAGAAGGAAAACAAATAATTTCTGAAAATGATTGAAATATACAGATAAATATGCTAAGATGCAAGGTGCGGCTGCGTGGGGCAGCTGCACTTTGTGCGTTTACAGGAGAGAGAAAAAATGAGTGTACAGTTATTAGACAAAACAAGAAAAATTAATAAACTTCTGCATAATAACAACTCCAGTAAGGTTGTGTTTAACGATATCTGCCGTGTACTTTCCGATATTCTGGATTCTAATGTTCTGGTAATCAGTAAAAAGGGAAAAGTACTTGGTATCGGTGACTGCATCGGTGTGGATGAGATTCATGAGTTGATTGTGGATCAGGTGGGAAGTCTGATTGATCCACTGCTAAATGAGAGACTGCTCGGTATTCTTTCTACAAAAGAAAATGTCAATCTGCAGACTCTGGGGTTTGATACGGAAGATATCCGCAAATACCATGCGCTTGTAACTCCGATCGACATTGCAGGAGAGCGTCTTGGAACTTTATTTATGTACAAATATGAGAATGACTATGATATCGACGATATCATTTTAAGTGAATACGGTACGACCGTTGTAGGTCTTGAGATGATGCGTTCCGTTCATGAGGAGAATGCCGAGGAGATCCGCAGACAGCATATCGTACAGTCTGCAATCAGTACCCTGTCCGTGACAGAACTGGAAGCTATTCTTCTGATTTTCAAGGAAATGAAGGGAAATGAATGTACGCTTGTAGCAAGCCGTATTGCAGATAAAGCAGGCATTACCCGTTCCGTCATCGTCAATGCCCTGCGAAAATTCGAGAGTGCAGGTGTGATCGAATCCCGTTCTTCCGGTATGAAAGGCACCAATATCAAGGTAGTCAATGACTGCGTTTTTGAGGAACTGGAAAAGGCGGAAAAAAGCAGAGCCGTACTGAAAAAATATTAAAAAACCCATTGACATTTTCCTGCAATCATACTAATATAATGATCAAGGGTTAGCACTCAAGCCAAGTGAGTGCTAGCAAATGAATTTAGACTGTAGACAGACAGGAGGAATTATCATGAAGTTAGTACCTTTGGGTGACAGAGTTGTATTAAAACAGACAGAGAAAGAAGAAACCACCAAATCCGGAATCATTCTTGCAGCAAAAGCACAGGAGAAACCGGTAACGGCTGAGGTTATTGCCGTAGGACCTGGCGGAATGGTAGACGGAAAAGAAGTTACCATGCAGGTAAAAGTTGGCGATCAGGTAATCTACTCCAAATACGCAGGCAACGAAGTAAAGCTTGACGAGGAAGAGTATGTTATCGTAAAACAGAGTGATATTCTTGCAATTGTAGAATAAATATGATGTCAGTATGACAGGAGGAATATAGTCATGGCTAAAGATTTAAAATATGGCGTTGACGCCAGAAAAGCACTGGAAGCCGGTGTAAATAAACTTGCAGATACCGTTCGTGTAACGATCGGACCAAAAGGAAGAAACGTAGTCCTTGACAAACAGTTCGGTGCTCCGCTGATCACTAACGATGGTGTTACCATCGCAAAAGAGATTGAACTGGAAGATCCGTTCGAGAACATGGGCGCACAGCTGGTAAAAGAAGTAGCTACCAAAACCAACGATGTAGCCGGTGACGGTACTACGACCGCTACTGTTCTTGCTCAGGCAATGATCCACGAAGGAATGAAGAACCTGGAAGCAGGTGCTAATCCGATTGTCCTGAGAAAAGGTATGAAGAAAGCAACTGACAAAGCTGTAGAAGCAATCGCAGCTATGAGCAGCAAAGTATCCGGAAAACATCAGATGGCAAGAGTTGCAGCAATTTCTGCCGGAGATGACAAAGTAGGCGATATGGTTGCAGACGCTATGGAGAAAGTAGCGAACGACGGTGTTATTACCATCGAAGAGTCCAAGACCATGCAGACCGAGCTGGATGTAGTAGAAGGTATGCAGTTCGACCGTGGATACATTTCCGCATACATGGCAACTGATACTGAGAAGATGGAAGCAGTTCTGGATGATCCGTACATCCTGATTACTGATAAGAAGATTTCTAATATCCAGGAGATCCTCCCGGTACTGGAGCAGCTGGTACAGTCCGGTAAGAAACTGCTCATCATCGCAGAGGATATCGAGGGCGAAGCTCTGACCACTCTGGTACTGAACAAACTGCGTGGAACTTTCACTGCTGTAGGAGTAAAAGCTCCGGGCTATGGTGACAGAAGAAAAGCGATGCTGCAGGATATCGCAATCCTGACCGGTGGTACCGTAATCTCCGAGGAGATTGGTCTTGAACTGAAAGATGCTACCATTGACATGCTTGGACGTGCAAAATCTGTAAAAGTACAGAAAGAATCTACCGTTATTGTAGATGGTCTTGGCGACAAAGAGGCAATTGCTGATCGTGTTAAGACAATTAAAGCTGAGATTGAGAACACCAAATCTGAATTTGATAAAGAAAAACTTCAGGAGCGTTTTGCAAAACTGTCCGGTGGTGTAGCTGTTATCCGCGTAGGTGCTGCTACCGAGACCGAGATGAAAGAAGCAAAACTTCGTATGGAAGATGCACTGGCAGCTACCAGAGCAGCAGTTGAAGAAGGTATTATCTGCGGTGGTGGATCTGCTTACATCCATGCTTCCAAAGAGGTTGCAAAACTGGTTGATACGCTGGAAGGTGATGAGAAGACCGGCGGTAAGGTGATCCTGAAAGCACTGGAAGCTCCGCTGTTCCACATCGCTGTAAATGCAGGACTGGAAGGCGCTGTTATCATCAACAAGGTACGTGAGTCTGAAGTTGGCGTCGGATTCGATGCTTACAATGAACAGTATGTCAACATGGTAGAGGCAGGTATTCTGGATCCGGCTAAGGTTACCAGAACAGCTCTGCAGAATGCAACAAGCGTTGCATCTACATTCCTGACTACTGAGGCATGTGTTGCCAACATCAAAGAGCCGGTTCCGGCTGCTGCTCCGGCAGGTGGCGGAATGGGAATGATGTAATTTCCGAATTTTAAAGCTGCGGGTTTTCCCGCAGCTTTTTTCAGTTCCATCAGAAAACCCATTGACATTAAGTGACCGATCTGGTAGACTGTTTTAAACGTCATTAGATATTATTATTTTTACTAGAAGAAGAGGTACTTATTAATAATTCTAATAAAACAAAAATACAGGAAAGAGAGGAAAAGAGATGGGAAAAATTATCGGTGAAGGCATTACATTTGATGATGTTCTTCTTGTTCCGGCCTACTCAGAAGTGATCCCGAATCAGGTGAAGCTGGAGACATGGCTTACCAAAACGGTAAAACTGAATATTCCGCTGATGAGTGCAGGAATGGATACGGTAACGGAAAGCCGCATGGCAATTGCGATGGCCAGACAGGGTGGTATTGGTATCATCCATAAAAATATGTCAATTGAGGAGCAGGCGGAAGAGGTAGATAAGGTAAAACGTTCCGAGAACGGTGTTATTACGGATCCCTTCTCTTTATCTCCGGAACACACACTGGCAGATGCCGATGAGCTGATGGCAAAATACCGGATTTCCGGCGTGCCGATTACTGAAGGAAAGAAACTGGTTGGTATTCTGACAAACCGTGATCTGAAATTTGAGACTGATTTTTCCAAGAAGATTAAAGAGTCCATGACTTCTGAAAATCTGGTTACTGCTCCGGTAGGCATTACTCTGGAAGAAGCAAAGGTGATTCTCGGAAAAGCAAGAAAAGAAAAACTTCCAATCGTAGATAAAGATTTCAACCTGAAAGGCCTTATTACGATTAAGGATATTGAAAAACAGATCAAATATCCGCTGGCAGCAAAGGATGCACAGGGACGTCTTCTCTGCGGTGCAGGTATCGGCATTACAGCCAACGTTCTGGATCGTGCCAAAGCATTGATTGACGCTCATGTTGATGTGCTGGTACTGGATTCTTCCCACGGACATTCTGCAAATGTCATCCGTTGTCTGGATATGCTGAAAAATGCATACCCGGATGTGCCGGTTATCGCAGGAAACGTGGCAACCGGAGCAGGAACGGAAGCTCTGATCAAAGCTGGTGCAGACGCTGTCAAAGTTGGTATCGGACCTGGTTCTATCTGTACTACCCGTGTTGTATCCGGTGTGGGTGTTCCGCAGATCAGTGCAGTTATGGATAGCTACGAAGTAGCTGATAAATATGGAATTCCGGTCATCGCCGATGGCGGTATCAAATATTCCGGAGACATTACAAAAGCACTGGCAGCAGGTGCCAATGTCTGCATGATGGGAAGTATCTTCGCAGGCTGCGATGAGAGCCCGGGATCTTTTGAACTGTATCAGGGAAGAAAATATAAAGTATATCGTGGAATGGGTTCCATTGCCGCTATGGAGAACGGATCCAAAGACCGTTATTTCCAGAGCGATGCAAAGAAACTGGTTCCGGAAGGTGTGGAAGGACGTGTCGCATACAAGGGTTATGTGGAAGATACGATTTTCCAGCTTCTGGGAGGACTTCGTTCCGGTATGGGTCTGTGCGGCGCACCGGATATCGAGACTCTGAAGACAAAAGCACAGTTTGTCAAAATTTCCGCAGCATCTCTGAAAGAGAGCCATCCGCACGATATTCATATCACCAAAGAAGCACCGAACTACAGTGTAAACGAATAATAACTGTGAAGCCAGTTGATAAAAAATTCCGGCAGGAGATTTCTCTTCCGGAATTTTTTACGTTGTTTTGAGGATTTTTTAACACTCTTTTTGGTTGCAAAACATGTAAGCTGATGTTACATTAGAAACGTGATAAGGAATGAAAAGAGTTTAAGAGAAATGGAAAGGACATGAAAGAAGTATGAGAAAGACAAAAATTGTATGTACACTGGGACCGGCAACTGATGATGAGAACGTATTGCGCCAGTTGATGCTGGAAGGAATGTCCGTGGCGCGAATGAATTTTTCCCATGGAAGCCATGAGGAACAGAAAAAAAGACTGGATATGGTGAAAAAACTCCGGAAAGAACTGGGACTCCCGGTGGCAGCACTCCTGGATACCAAGGGACCGGAGATCCGTATTGGAGATATTGAGGGCGGCAAAGTCGAGCTGAAAAAAGGACAGACATTTGTTCTTACTACGGAAGATATTGTTGGAAATGCAGAGATAGTAAGCATTACTTATAAACAGCTTTACAAAGATGTGAAGCCGGGAGATTCCATCCTGATTGATGATGGACTCATCGGCATGGAAGTGCAGAAGATTGACGGTGAAGAGATTGTCTGCCAGGTGAAGAACGGCGGTTTCATCTCCAACCACAAGGGTGTCAACGTTCCGGGCGTGGAACTGAAGATGCCTTTTGTCAGCCAGAAAGATTATGAGGATATCGTGTTTGCGGCTGAGCAGGATTATGATTTTATTGCTGCTTCCTTCACAAGAACGGCAGATGATATTCTGGAGATCCGTAAGATTCTGGAAGAAAAAGGCGGACAGTACATTCATATTATTGCGAAGATTGAAAATATGCAGGGAGTGGAGAACTGTGAGGAGATTCTCCGCGTGGCAGACGGTATCATGATAGCCCGTGGTGACATGGGTGTGGAGATTCCGCTGGAGGAAGTGCCGGTTATTCAGAAGAAACTGATTCGTATGGCGCTGAAAGCGAGCAAACCGGTTATCACCGCGACCCAGATGCTGGATTCTATGATCAAGAACCCGAGACCGACCCGTGCAGAGACCTCCGACGTGGCAAATGCCATCTATCAGGGAACCGGTGCCATCATGTTGTCGGGTGAGACGGCTGCAGGCGCATATCCGATCGAGGCAGTGCGCACCATGGCAAGAATTGCAGAGCGTACCGAGAAGGATATTGATTATTCCAGAGAGTTCAAACCAAGACGTCTGGCAGAGCGTCCGGATGTGACCAATGCCATTTCCCATGCAACCTGTACGACTGCCATGGATCTGAATGCAGCAGCGATCGTTGCCGTAACTAAATCCGGTCGTACCGTTGGCCGAATTGCAAAATACCGTCCCTCCTGTCCGATTATCGGATGTGCAACCCATTCGAGGGTATGCCGTCAGCTGAGTCTGATGTGGGGCGTTATTCCAGTAGAAATGCAGGAAGAAGAGACAGCAGATGATCTGTTTGACCATGCAGTGAAACTGAGCGAGGATAAGAAACTGATTTCCAGAGGTGATCTGGTTGTCATTACCGCAGGCGTACCGCTGGGACTCTCCGGTACGACCAATATGTTGAAAGTCCAGGTGGCAGGAAATACGCTGCTCACCGGAAGAGGATGCAATGCATTGAAGGCCTCCGGAAATATATGTGTCTGCAATTCCGCAGATGATCTGGCAAAGAACTTCCGTCCGGGAGATATTGTGGTTGTATCTGCAACCAATAATGACATGATGCCGCAGCTCAAAGATGCCGCAGGTATCATTACCGAGCAGGGAGACCGGTATTCCCATGCGGCCATTGTCGGTATTGCGCTGGATATTCCGGTTATTACCGAGGCGAAGAATGCAACCAGAATTCTGAAATCCGGTACATTTGTGACTATGGATTCTGAGCAGGGTCTGGTATACAGCGGACGATAATGAATATAAAATAACAGGAGTTTTCATGGGTTCACACAAATACAGGAGACTTTTACTGAAAGCGCTGAAAATAGCGGCTGGAAGCGGTATGGCGATTATAGCGGCAGAACTCCTGGGTCTTTCCTATGCCACATCGGCCGGGATTATTACCCTTCTGACTGTACAGGATACGAGACAGGATACGATTCAGTTGACAGTTGACAGAATTCTGTCCTTTCTCCTGTGCGTGGGGCTGATTTATGCATGCTTTCATTTTCCACCGGCAGGGTGGGTGAACTATATCGTATATATCTTACTGATGGTAATATGCTGCTGCCTTTTCAACTGGCAGAATACCATTTCGGTCAATGCGGTAATGGGTACACATTACCTGATGACGCCGGATTACAGCCTGAATTTCGCACTGAATGAGTTGACTCTGATCCTGATTGGAACAGGCCTGGCACTGGGAATGAACTGGCTGATGCCAAGCTACCGGAAGAAAATTCGGGAGGATGTAAAGACGGCAGAGCAGGGCATGAAAAGGGTTCTGACTGAGATGGCGGAGTATCTGGAGGAGAGGAAGTCTTCCGGGGATGTCTGGGTGGATCTGGATGATCTGGAAGAAGTCCTTCATGATGGTCTCCGACATGCCCATGAGCAGGTGGATAATACGCTTGGAGAAGAGGATTACTACTATGCAGATTATCTGGAGATGAGGCTTCAGCAGTGCTCCATGCTGCAGACGCTTCGAAACAGTGTGATAAGGATCCGGAAGGTACCAAAGCAGGCGGTCTATGTAGCCAGGTATCTGGAGTATTTGTCAGAATGTTCTGCGGAGAAAGATTCTCCGGAAGAACAGCTCTGGAAACTGGAAGAAGTGCTCGATCAGATGAATCTGGAAGCATTGCCGAGAACAAGGGAGGAATTTGAAAACCGGGCAATTCTGTTTCATGTACTGATGGATCTGAGAGAATTCCTGGAAGTGAAACAGCATTTTCTGGAGGCTCATCCGAGACATCCGGATACAATGTGACGAAATATGGGAAAAATTGATGCATGCAGGCAAAAAGACTGCATGCATTATTTGCGTATGGCGGGGAAGTATGTTATAATGGGCGTTAGCTATAAGCGGCGGGCAGATATGCCAACGGACACGCCGGTAATTTTTATGAACAGAAGGGGATATAAAAAGAAATGAAACTGATAACCGTTCGTGAATTATATAAAAACAGAGAAGCTTATCTTGACAAAGAGATTACCGTAGGCGGATGGGTACGCAGTATCCGGGATTCCAAGAGTTTTGGTTTCCTGGTGCTTCATGATGGTACCTTTTTTGAGACACTGCAGGTGGTATATCATGACACCATGGAGAATTTTTCACAGATCGGCAAGTTGAATGTAGGTGCAGCCGTTATTGTAAAAGGAACACTGGTGGCTACCCCACAGGCAAAACAGCCTTTTGAGATTCAGGCAGCAGAGGTAACGGTAGAGGGTGCTTCCGCACCGGATTATCCGCTACAGAAAAAGCGCCATACCCTTGAATATCTGCGTACCATGACCCATTTAAGACCGAGAACCAATACGTTCCAGGCTGTTTTCCGGGTAAGATCGCTGACTGCATATGCGATTCATAAATTTTTCCAGGAGCAGGGCTTTGTCTATGTACACACGCCACTGATCACTGGAAGTGACTGCGAAGGTGCAGGAGAGATGTTCCAGGTAACTACCATGGATCTTAACAACATTCCGAAAACAGAGGATGGAAAAGTAGATTATAGCAAAGACTTCTTCTGCAAACCGACGAACCTGACTGTCAGCGGACAGTTAAACGGTGAAACTTATGCACAGGCATTCCGCAATATCTATACATTTGGGCCGACCTTCCGTGCGGAGAATTCCAACACTACCCGTCATGCAGCTGAGTTTTGGATGATCGAGCCGGAGATGGCATTCGCAGATCTTGACGACAATATGGAGATGGCAGAGGCAATGCTCAAATATGTCATCCGCTATGTGCTGGAAAATGCTCCGGAGGAAATGAATTTCTTCAATTCCTTCGTGGACAAGGGACTTCTTGACCGCCTGAATCATGTACTGAACTCCGAGTTCGGACATGTAACCTATACAGAGGCTGTGAAGATTCTGGAAGAGAATAATGATAAATTTGATTATAAAGTATCCTGGGGATGCGATCTTCAGACAGAGCATGAACGCTATCTGACGGAACAGGTATTCAAGCGTCCGGTATTTGTAACAGATTATCCGAAGGAAATCAAGGCATTCTATATGAAAGCCAATGAAGATGGCAAGACCGTAGCTGCCATGGACTGTCTGGTTCCTGGTATCGGCGAGATCATCGGCGGAAGCCAGAGAGAGGACGACTACGACAAACTGGCAGCACGTATGGACGAGCTGGGACTTGATAAAGAGCAGTATGGTTTCTATCTGGATCTTCGGAAATATGGTTCTACTCATCATTCCGGATTTGGTCTTGGATTCGAGCGTTGTGTGATGTATCTGACCGGTATGGGAAATATCAGAGACGTGATTCCGTTCCCGAGAACCGTAAAGAATTGTGATCTGTAATCATAAGGAGGCGGCAGGCATGTCAGAAGAGCATTCACATACTCATGTTGCTCCAGACGGCACAGTGTATGAGCACATTCATACCCACGAGCACGAGGGGCAGGGCCATGATCATCATGAGCAGGGACATACCCATGAGCATGAACATTCGCATGCTCACGGACATACCCACACGCATGCGAATACAAAAGCAGTGCTGAACCGGCTGTCCCGTGCTATCGGGCATCTGGAATCCATCCGGAGAATGGTGGAAGAAGGAAGGGACTGCAGCGAAGTATTGATTCAGCTTTCTGCGGTAAAATCGGCGATCAATAACACCGGAAAGGTCATTTTAAAAGACCATATTGAACATTGTCTGGTGGAGGCGGTGGAATGTGGAGACATGGAAGCCATTGCCGATCTGACTGAGGCAATTGACCGGTTTATGAAATAACCGGATGCGAAAGATAAGGCGCAGCTCTCTTTGTCAAGAGGGCAGCGCTTTCTTTTTCAAGTTTGTGAAATATAGCAGAATTTCGAAAAAGATTCTTGTGGAGTTTTCAGCGTCATTGCGACTTGCATATTCGAAGTGGTTGGTATATACTTTTAATCAACATATCGATTTGATAGAGAGAAAAAACACAAGATATAGTAGGGGTGAACGGATGTTATACGTAGTCAAAAAAGACGGGACAAGAGAGATTTTTAACGTCGAAAAGATTGTGAATGCAGTGAATAAGTCTGCAGCACGTATATTATATAAATTTTCAAAAGCAGAGATTCAGTTTATCTGTGAATTTGCCCAGGAACAGGCAGAATCGCTGGGCAAGGAAAATATTGATATTCAGGATATGCACAACATTGTGGAGGGTGCTCTCGACCGTGTAAACCCTGCAGTGGCAAAGAGCTACCGGGATTACCGGAATTATAAAAAAGACTTTGTCCATATGATGGATGACGTTTATACCAAGAGCCAGTCTATTCGTTACATTGGAGATAAAAGTAATGCCAACACGGACAGTGCTCTGGTGGCTACCAAGAGAAGCCTGATCTTCAATGAGCTGAACAAGGAACTGTACCGGAAGTTTTTCATGAACCGGAACGAGCTGCAGGCCTGCAGGGACGGTTATATCTATATTCATGATCAGTCTGCACGTCTGGATACCATGAACTGCTGCCTTTTCGATATTGCAAGTGTGCTTACCGGCGGTTTTGAGATGGGTAATGTATGGTACAACGAGCCAAAGACCCTGGATACCGCATTCGATGTCATGGGAGACATTATTTTAAGTACCGCAGCCCAGCAGTACGGCGGATTTACCGTGCCGGAAGTGGATAAGGTGCTGGCACCCTATGCAGAGAAAAGCTATAAGAAATACAGGGAAGAATTCCTGAAATATACCGATCCGTCATGGGAAGGTACAGAGGAAAAGGCAGAAGAATATGCCATGAACAAAGTCCGCCGTGATTTTGATCAGGGATGGCAGGGAATCGAATACAAACTGAACACCGTCGGTTCTTCCAGAGGAGATTATCCCTTCGTGACCGTGACCATGGGTCTTGGACAGGAACGATTCGCAAAAATGTGTAATATTTCCCTTCTTCAGGTACATCAGGGAGGACAGGGCAAACCGGGCAATAAAAAACCGGTACTGTTCCCGAAGATCGTATTCCTCTATGATGAGGCTATTCACGGAAAAGGCGGATGCTGCGAAGACGTCTTTGAAGCAGGACTGGAGTGTTCCTCTAAGACCATGTACCCGGACTGGCTGTCCATGAGCGGAGAGGGTTATATCTCTGAAATGTACCAGAAATACGGCAGAGTCATCAGTCCTATGGGATGCCGTGCATTCTTAAGTCCCTGGTACGAGAGAGGCGGCATGAAGCCGGCGGATGAAAATGATAAGCCGATTTTCGTGGGACGTTTCAATATTGGTGCAGTCAGCCTTCATCTGCCGATGATTCTGGCTCAGTCCCGTTCTGAGAACCGGGATTTCTATGAAGTGCTGGACTACTATCTGGAGATGATCCGAAACCTTCATATCCGCACTTATGATTATCTGGGTGAGATGAGAGCATCCACCAACCCGCTGGCTTACTGCGAGGGTGGTTTCTACGGCGGACACTTAAAGCCGGGTGATAAGATTAAGCCTCTTCTGAAACCTATGACCGCTTCCTTTGGCATCACTGCCCTTAATGAGCTGCAGGAGCTGTACAATGGAAAATCCATCCGTGAGGATGGAGAGTTTGCCCTGGAGGTTATGAGATACATTAACAAGAAGGTCAACGAGTACAAGGAGGAGGACGGTATTCTCTATGCGATCTACGGAACCCCGGCAGAGAGCCTGTGTGGCCTGCAGATTGAACAGTTCCGTAAGAAATACGGTATCGTGGAAAATGTATCTGACCGCCCGTATGTGAGCAACAGTTTCCACTGCCATGTAACGGAAAATATGACGCCTATCGAGAAACAGGACAAAGAAGGACGGTTCTGGGAGCTGTGCAATGGCGGAAAGATCCAGTATGTCCGTTATCCGGTAGGATATAATAAAGAAGCCATCCGTACTCTGGTGCGGAGAGCCATGAAGAAAGGGTTTTATGAAGGCGTGAACCTGTCTCTGGCCTACTGCGATGACTGTGGGTATCAGGAACTGGATATGGAGGTCTGCCCGAAATGCGGAAGCAGGAATCTGACCAAGATCGACCGCATGAACGGATATCTGTCCTATTCCAGAGTAAAAGGTGACACCCGCCTCAACAAAGCGAAGATGGCGGAAATCGCAGAACGTGTTTCCATGTAAATAATGTAAAATTTCAGTAACTGCCGCAGATCGATATCCTTCTGCGGCTCTGCTGTGTTATAAAGGAGTAGAAAAATATGGCAAAAAGCAGCACCTATGATGCGGACAGTATCTCTGTCCTGGAGGGACTGGAAGCAGTTCGGAAGCGTCCCGGTATGTACATCGGAAGTGTTTCTACCAAAGGCTTGAATCATCTCATTTACGAGATTGTAGATAATTCAGTGGATGAACATCTGGCAGGCTTCTGCAGCCAGATCGAGGTGTATCTGGAAAAGGATGGTTCCTGCACGGTGGCAGATAACGGCCGGGGAATTCCGGTAGGCATGCATGCGAAGGGAATGTCAGCAGAACGTCTGGTATTTACGACACTTCATGCAGGCGGAAAATTTGATGATTCCGTATATAAGACTAGCGGTGGACTTCATGGAGTAGGTTCTTCGGTGGTCAATGCTCTGTCCACCTATCTGGATATTGAAGTATCCAGGGACGGTTATATCCATCATGACCATTATGAAAGAGGAAATCCAACGATTGAACTGATCAATGGCCTGCTTCCGACCATCGGAAAGACAAGAAAGACCGGAACAAAGATTAACTTTCTGCCGGATCCGGAGATTTTTGAAAAAACTCGTTTTAAGGCAGAGGAAGTCAAGAGCCGCATGCATGAGACGGCCTATTTGAATCCGGAACTGACCATCATTTTCGAAGACCGGAGAGGTTCGGAAGTAGAACATATCGTATACCATGAGCCGGACGGGCTGGTAGGATTTGTAAAGGATCTGAATAAATCTCAGGAAGCACTTCATGATGTGGTCTATTTCAAGGGGGAGAGTGACGGCATCACTGTGGAAGCAGCATTTCAGTATGTGAATGAGTTCCATGAAAATGTTCTTGGATTCTGCAACAATATTTACAATGCAGAGGGCGGTACCCATATTACGGGATTTAAGACGGTTTTTACCACTGTGATCAACTCCTATGCCAGAGAACTGGGGGTCTTGAAAGACAAAGATGTGAACTTTACCGGAGCAGATGTCAGAAATGGTATGACGGCAGTCATCTCCATCAAACATCCGGCACCCAGGTTTGAGGGACAGACCAAGACAAAGCTTGATAATCAGGATGCATCCAAGGCCACGGCAAAAGTGACGGGAGAAGAGATTCAGCGGTATTTTGACCGGAATCTGGAGACCTTGAAGACGGTCATTGGCTGCGCTGAGAAGGCAGCGAAGATCAGGAAGACAGAGGAACGTGCAAAAACCAACCTTCTGACCAAACAGAAATTTTCCTTTGATTCCAATGGAAAGCTGGCCAACTGTGAGAGCCGGGATGCTTCCAAATGCGAGATTTTTATCGTGGAGGGAGATTCGGCAGGCGGTTCTGCCAAGACGGCAAGAAACCGGACCTATCAGGCCATTCTTCCCATTCGCGGTAAGATTCTGAACGTGGAGAAGGCAAGTATCGACAAGGTGTTGGCCAATGCGGAGATCAAGACCATGATCAATGCCTTTGGCTGCGGATTTTCCGAAGGATACGGAAATGACTTCGACATTACGAAGCTTCGTTATGACAAAATTATTATTATGGCCGATGCGGACGTGGACGGCGCCCATATCAGTACGCTGCTTTTAACCTTGTTCTACCGCTTTATGCCGGAATTGATCTATGAGGGACATGTGTACATTGCCATGCCGCCCCTTTATAAAGCCATGCCATCGAGAGGCAAGGAAGAATACCTCTATGATGACAAGGCCCTGGAAAAATACAGAAAGAAACATACCGGTGCGTTTACCCTGCAGCGATACAAAGGTCTCGGTGAGATGGACGCTTCCCAGCTGTGGGAGACGACCATGGATCCGGAGCACAGAAGACTCCGCCTGGTGGAGATCGAGGATGCCAGACTGGCTGCCTCTGTAACAGAGATGTTGATGGGAACTGAAGTGCCGCCAAGACGGAAATTTATTTATGACAATGCGGTTGACGCAGAGCTGGATGTGTAAGGAGGACTTTTCATGAGTGAAGAAATGATTATCAAAACAGAATATTCTGACATCATGCAGAAGTCCTATATCGACTATGCCATGAGTGTCATTGTAGCCCGCGCTCTGCCGGATGTGCGGGATGGTTTAAAACCGGTACAAAGAAGAACTCTCTACGATATGCATGAGCTGGGCATCCGCAGTGACCGCCCCTACCGTAAATGTGCCCGTATCGTCGGCGATACCATGGGTAAATACCATCCCCACGGAGACAGCTCCATCTATGAAGCGCTGGTTGTGATGAGCCAGGATTTCAAGAAAGGACTGCCTCTCATTGACGGCCATGGAAATTTTGGTTCCATCGAGGGAGATGGTGCCGCAGCAATGCGATATACAGAAGCACGTCTTCAGAAAGTCAGCGAGGAAGCCCTGCTGGCAGACCTTGATAAAGACATTGTGGATTTTGTGCCGAACTTTGATGAAACAGAGAAAGAGCCAGGAGTGCTTCCGGCGAGAATTCCCCATCTTCTCATCAATGGGGCCGAGGGAATCGCAGTTGGTATGTCCACCAGCATCCCGCCTCATAATTTAAGAGAAACCATCGATGCCATGGAAGCGTATATGAAGAACCCGGAACTGACCGTGGAAGATCTGCTCACGATCATGCCGGGACCGGATTTCCCCACAGGCGGCATCGTGGTAAATAAAGACGAGCTTCCGGAGATTTACCGGACCGGTGCAGGAAAAATCAAGATCCGAGGTCGTGTTGAAGTGGAGAAACTAAAAGGCGGGAAAGAGCAGCTGGTGATTACGGAGATTCCCTACACCATGATTGGAGCCAATATCGGAAAGTTCTTAAACGATATCGGAAGCCTTGTGGAGAGCAAAACGACGACAGACATCGTGGATATTACCAACCAGTCTTCCAAGGAAGGTATCCGGATCGTTCTGGAACTGAAAAAGGGCGCTGACACGGAGCAGCTCACGAACATGCTCTATAAGAAAACAAGGCTGGAAGATACGTTTGGTGTGAATATGCTGGCAGTTGCAGACGGAAGACCAGAAACTCTGGGTCTAAAACAGATCTTCGATCAAGTCATTGATTTCCAGTTTGAACTGAATACGAGAAAATACAAAACTCTGTTAAATAAAGAACTGGATAAGAAAGAAATTCAGGAAGGCCTTATCAAAGCCTGTGATGTGATTGATCTGATTATAGAAATTTTAAGAGGCAGCCGGGATCTGAAAATGGCAAAAGGCTGTCTCATGAGTGGTGCGACGGAAGGAATCCGTTTTAAATCAGAGCAGTCAAAAGCGCAGGCAGAGAAACTTCGTTTCACGGAACGTCAGGCAACGGCGATTCTGGAAATGCGGCTCTATAAGCTTATTGGTCTGGAGATCGAGGCTCTCATGAAAGAACATGATCAGACCATGAAAAATATTGCCCGCTATTCCGAGATCCTCAATAACTACGACGAGATGCAGAAAGTGATCATTGCAGATCTGGAACGTTATAAGAAATCCTATGGAGAAGAGCGGAAGACAGACATTGTCAACGCCCAGGCAGCTGTCTATGTGGAGAAGAAGATCGAGGAGATGCCGGTGGTATTTCTTATGGACCGCTTCGGCTACTGCAGAACCGTGGATACAGCCACCTATGAGAGAAATAAAGAGGCTGCCGACAGTGAGAGCCGGTATGTACTCACCTGCCGCAATACGGACCGACTCTGTCTCTTTACGGACACCGGAAAAATGTATACGGCAAAAGTACAGGAGCTGCCCTATGGAAAATTCCGTGACAAGGCATTTCCGATTGATAATTACAGTAATTTTGACAGTGCACAGGAACGGATTGTCTGCGTGAGCAGCATGGAGGATCTGATTCTTGGCACCATGCTTTTTGTAACCAAATACGGCATGACCAAGACTGTCAGTGGTTATGAATATGATGTGCGTACCAGAACCAGTATGGCCACTAAGTTAAATGAAGGAGACGAAGTGCTCTATGCCGGACTGGTGGGAGATCACACCCAGCTGGTGCTCCAGTCTGCGGAGGGATTTTTCCTGCGG
Source organism: Clostridiaceae bacterium Marseille-Q4143 (assembly GCA_018228645.1). GTDB lineage: Bacteria > Bacillota > Clostridia > Lachnospirales > Lachnospiraceae > Hominiventricola > Hominiventricola filiformis. Next base: position 165,230 of record CP073693.1, on the reverse strand, counting down.
TTCCCTGTAGAAGAAATCCCGGAGAAGAAGAAGGCAGCCATCGGTGTACGTGCCATGAAGCTGTCTGCCAAAGATCATCTGGAAGAGGTGTATGCATTGGCAGATGGAGAAGAACGGAACATTCTTTATAAAGAAAAAGAGGTGGCACTGCAGAAACTGAAAAATGGAAGCCGGGACCAGAAAGGAACGAAGATCCGGGTGTAGAAAGAAGAAGAAAAGAGTTTCACGGATTCGTGAAACTTTTTTCTGTATATGAGGGTCTAATAGATAAAAGAAAATGAAAGGAGGAGATAAATATGAAAGCTTCAGAAAAAGAGGCGCTTGTGCATGAGTGCCTGGTAAAGAATTATGAAAAATATTATAGAATGGCTTACAGCTATGTATTTTGTGAGCAGGATGCGATGGATATCGTTCAGGAAGGCGCTTATCGGGCAATCCTGAAAAGTGATCTTTTAAAACAACCGGAATATGTGGATACCTGGATCTGTAAGATTGTGATAAATGAGGCATTACGCTTCTTGAAGAAAAATAAACTGGCATCCGTAGATATGGAAAGTTTACCGGAACAGGGGCAGGAAGACCATGTGGAAGATATTGATCTTCAGAGAGCCCTTGATAAACTGGATGAGCAGGAAAGAGCGATTGTAGTGCTTCGGTATTTTGAAGAAGAAAAACTGGAAAATATTGGAAAAACCATGAATTTGAATGTGAATACAGTGAAAAGCAGACTCTACCGGGCTATGGATAAATTAAAAAAATATATGGAAACAGGAGGGGCGGAATATGGGAAACTGGAAAAAGGAGTATGAGGAAATTAAAGTGCCTGAGAATATGAAAGAGCGGATGGAAGCATCTATAGCGAGAGCTAAAAAAGATAAGAGAAAAGTAAAAAAAGTAAAATTATGGAAAACATGTACAAGTGCAGCAGCGGTACTGGCCATTGTGCTGATCCTTCCAAATACGAGTCAGACAGCAGCGGCAGCCATGCAGCAGATTCCACTTCTGGGAAATCTGTTTAAAATCACAACCGTAAGAGAATATCAGGTGGATGAAGAACGGAATATGGCCAATGTAAAAGTGCCGCAGGTAGAAGTGCAGGATAGTACAGATGGGAATACAGATACCGATACGGCAGCACAGGCAAAGAAATCTGCAGATGCCATCAATTTTGATATTGAAGAGGAAACTAACAAACTCATTGACGAGTTCAAAGAGAGTATGAAAAATGAAGAAGGTTACCAGGATATTTATATCGACAGCAAGGTGCTGACAGACAATGACAGACTTTTCTCTCTGGAACTCATCCTTTATCAGGGAGCTGGCAGCGGTTATGAGCAGCACAAACATTACACGGTAGATAAACTGACTGGAAAAGAGCTGACTCTCAAAGATCTGTGCGGAAATGACTACGTGGATACCATCAGCGAAGAAGTGAAGAAACAGATGAAGGAGCAGATGGCAGCAGACGAGAGCGTGAAGTACTGGCTGGATGATCCGGATGTACCGGAGTGGAACTTCGACAAGATCGCAGAAGATCAGGATTTCTATGTGGATGCAGAAGGCCATGTAGTAATCTGCTTCAATGAGTATGACGTAGCACCGGGTTCCATGGGATGTGTGGAATTTACCATGCCCCAGACTGTAACCCTGAATGAATAATAAATCTATCTGTTGTAAAAGCCGGGTTTTTGGAAAAAGAACCCGGCTTTAGGAATATTTAAGAGAAATTCAGAAGATTTTCCGGCGGAAATGTAGTAAAATAAAAAATAATCACGTTTGTATTAATGTAAATGCATTTACCGGAGGATACGACATGTTTTTCTTTCTGACACTTCTGGATGATCCGGAAGAACAACAGAAATTTACAGAGATTTATTATCAATACCGGCATTTTTTGTGGTATGTGGCAAATCAGAAACTTCAGGACGCTCATCTGGCGGAAGACGCGGTACAGGAGGCTTTTCTGGCACTGACCAGACATATGGACAAAATAGAGGATGTTCACAGTGACCGTGCCCGGAACTTTCTGGCGACCATCGTGCGCAGCAAGGCAGTGGATATTTTGCGAAAAAAAGTGCCGGAGGCGGAGCTGCCGGAAGAATATGGCGAACTCAAAATCGGAGGTGACATGCTGGATCACTATCTGACAAAAGAGAACTATCACAGACTGGTAGCCTGTGTGCTGGAGTTGGATGATACATACCGTACCGTATTTGAGTACAAATTTATGTACCAGATGTCAGATGCGGAGATTGCCGATGTGATGGGGATTTCTGCGAAAAACGTGAATATCCGATACTTCAGGGCAAGGAAAAAGCTGCAGGAAATGATCAGGAAGGAGGTGCAGGAAGCTTGAAAAAACAGGACGAGGAAACCGCGGGAAATAAAGACAGAGACAGGCTTCTTGCACGGGTACTGGAAGAATGTCTTGATGAGGATTTAAGCTTTGTACCTCCGGAACGGGAAATCGCAAGAAGCCACACCTTTTCAGAATCATTTGAAGAAAAGATGGATCAGCTGTTAAATGACGGGGAAGAGGCGGTGCGAAAAGAAAAAGAAAGGGAGATCCGCAGACATTTCTCACCGCGGTATGGACAGATGGCAGCAACCGTACTGATTTTTCTGGTGGCAGGATTCCTGGTTTGGAACGTAAAAGATCTGTTTCATCCGGAAATTGCTTCGGAAAGTGTGAAGACGGAAACCGCTATGGATACCTCTACTTATGACGATGCCGTGTTAGAAGAGAGTGCAGCAGAGGATATCGAAGAGGCAATGGCGACAGCAGACAGTGCAGATGCAGGGACGCAGAAAGAAGCAGCAGATGCCGCACCGGGGAGCCTGACAGCGGAGGAAGAAGAGTGGGAGAAGGGCGAGGTTAATGATCCGTCACAGGAAGGAATTTCTTACTGCGGCAACATGATCTATCCTGCAGTACAGCAGGAAGTGCCGGAACTTCTGGAGACGCTGACAACGCTGGTGAATTGCCCGGTGCAGGATGAGGACAACACGATGATAGTTCTGGCTATCGGAAATACCGGAGAAGAGGCAGTGCGGTATCTGGACGGCTATGATCTGGAGGTTCGTGTCGGCAGCACATGGTATGTGATTCCGCATAAACAGTACCGGCAGCGGGAGTGGAAGATGCTGGAAGCTAAGATGGCTGTGAATCTGGAAATTGACCTGACGGATTATGACATTGATTATGGCGCACAGGAGTATCGGCTCATTGCCTATGTGGACGGACAGCAGATCAGTGCTGAATTTACCTTTGAAGATGTGTTTGCACAGAAAATGGAAGAACAGGAGGCATCGGAAGCCTCCAGACAGTAAAGGAGGGATTGTATGAAGAAAAGAGTATTGGCGTTCTTACTGGCAGGAATGATGGTATTAGCGTCAGGCTGTGGCAGCAAGTCCATGATGACGACGAAAAATGCGGTTTCGGAAAGCAGTGCTGCCATGGACACGGCCTATGCGGGAAGCCAGTATGAAGAAGATTTGTCCGAAGGTGCCTATGAAGAAACGGCCATGGACAGTGGAAGTGGCATTACCTCAGAGAATGGACTGGAGTCTACGGTCGAGAACGGACGGAAACTGATCAGGACCATTTATCTGTCCTTGCAGACTACAGAATTTGATTCTGTATTAAGTGATTTAAGTGCAAAAACCACAGAACTGGGAGGCTATATTGAAAATTCCTCGATCAGCGGAAACAGTTACTATCATCAGAGTACCCGGTATGCAAGCTATACCATCCGGATCCCGTCGGAGCAGCTGGATCAGTTTGTGGATATCGTGAGTGAGCTTGGAAATGTAACCCAGAAAAATGAATCTGTAGAGGATGTAACTCTCCAGTATGTGGATGTGGAAAGCCGTAAGAAAGCACTGGAGACAGAGCAGGAGCGTCTTCTGGAACTTCTTGCGCAGGCAGAAAATATGGAAGATCTGCTGGCCATTGAGAGCAAGCTCTCTGATGTGCGGTATGAACTGGAAAATTACGGAAGTCAGCTTCGGCTGTTGGATAACCAGATTGACTACAGTACGGTTAATGTGGATGTGGACGAAGTGGAACGGGTCACCGATACCGGCGAAAAGAGCTTCTTCGGTGAGATCAAAGACCGGTTTGGCAACAGCCTTTATACAGTAGGCAGAGATATACGGGGATTTGTTATCGTAGTACTTGGTTCCCTGCCAATCCTCATAGTCTGGGCGGTGATCATTATAGTAGTGGTACTGGCAGTGAAGAAGATCCGGAAGAGACGGAATCAGAAGAAGGAAGAGAAAAAGGCAGAAAAGACAGAATAAATAATGAGTTAGGGCTATGGAAGATTCCATAGCCCCTTTTTAGATTAAACATTATTTTAGTAAATCTGGTTCACTTCTTCGAATATAGGACTCAAGAGTATATTTATCTACAAGAGCCGTTGTGGTTCCTTGCCGTGTGGTGCTTAATCCGGCGGCATAGGAGGCAATTTTTGATGCAGAAATTAAGTCATAGTCATATAAAAGATAAGAAACTAAAGTACAGATAAAAGCGTCTCCGGCACCAGAACTATCGGTAGAAACGACATCAATGGCAGGCAGATAACAGGCGGTGTCTGCATTGCGGATGTAACAACCGTCCGCACCTAACGTAACAATTACTGTTTTAATTCCTTTGGTGAGAAGAATATCTGCTTTTTCTTCCATGCTTTGGGAGCCGGGACATATTTCATTCAATTCATCCAGATTTGGAACCAGCAGATCAATATGGGAATATAATTCATCTGGAAGATAAGAACAGGCACTGGGTTTCAAGACAGTTGTAACATGATATTCTTTTGCCAGCTCTGCAGCTTTTAAGACTGCATCCATAGGAACTTCTGTCTGAATCATACAGTAGCTTGCGCTGGAGAAAATGTGCTTACTGGCAACAATATCTTCGGCAGTTACAATGTTGTTGGCTCCTGACAGGATGGAAATCATGGAGTTTCCATCTTCCTGAACAAAGATATAGGCTTGTCCTGTTCGGCAGTTTTTGCTTCGACGTATACAGGATGTTTCTATTTGATAATTCTGAATAAATTCATATAGCAGATCAGCGTCCGCATCGTCCCCTACCCGCCCGATAGCAGCTACGGTGTGTCCGAGCCGGGCAGCTCCAATTGCCTCATTGATGCATTTCCCACCCGGGTGGATGACCGAAGTGGAAGTAGTGACTGTTTTTCCGGTATGAGGTAATTCTTTAAAGTTCATATAGTTATCAATATTAATACTTCCCAGAGAGATAATTCGCTTCAGCCGTAAATGATAAGGTATGTCGATGGATAGGGAATTATCCAATTCTGCTGTAAAGTTAAATGCAGAATTGTCTGCCTTTTTTTCAACAATTTGCAATAAAGTTTTCGTGATATACTGACTGAATTGCATATGCGGAATTGTAAAAGTAGAAATTGGAACCCCATTTTCATATGATGAATATCCATCCTTTAAAGTAATCATGGATAAGTCATACGGAATTGAATAATGCAGTGCAGTGATATCCTTAAAAAGGCGGATGGCAAGGGTATAATGAGAAACAATGATTCCAGTAAACGCATGGGATGATATTTTTTTGATAGGAAGTTCTTCATTTTCGTTAAAAATCAAATCATCATTGAAAGGAATGCCATTATCAAACAGGCATTGCCGATATCCTTGCAAAAACTTGGCTGAACGGTCACCGGGACGGATCAGACAGGCAATATCAGTATGTCGGGCATTGATGAGTGTCTGGGTTGTTTGATATCCCATTTGTTCAAAATCTATTTGAAAAGATTCTTTCGTATTACTATTTACAAGAATGTAGGGAATGCCGGCCCGCTTTATCTGCTCTTCTGCCGATTTAAAATCGGATGAAACAGGCTCCAGGATAATGCCATCTATATTTAGATCAAGCATGGCGGAAACATTTTTTAATTCTTGTTCCGCAGACAGATTGCTTTCATAAAACAGAACAGAATAACCTTCAGCTCTTGCTGCGGATAGAATACCCTCTACTGAAGAACTGGCTTCAGAGGCATTACGGAAAATAACACCAATACATAAACTTTTGGAAGTGTTGGATGTAATGACAGAAGCATACGGCTTATAATGATACTCTTTGGCAATGCGTAGTACATGTTCTCGGGTTTCGGTGCTGATGCTGCTGTCTTTGTTGTTCATGATTTTGGAAACGGTTGAAGGGGAAACACCGGCAAGTTTTGCAATTTCGTTGATTGTCATGATAAAATACCTCACAATTCGATTGTATGAAATGCCTTATGTTGTCATTATACAATAAAAATGCAAAAAGAAAAGAGAAAAATTATATGAAATAAATAAATGGTGTTGACAGCTTATGTGCGATGTGTTATTGTCTATGTAAGGAAAATGATTTCGGAAAATATTTTCTTTGTACAAAGTGTAAAACAGAATAAGGACGAGGGGAGAAGGGAAATGTGAAAATTCTTAATATAGGTTCGCTGAACATAGATAAAACTTATACAGTTAAGAGATTTGTTCAGCCTAAAGAAACAATACGTGCTCTCAAGTACGAAGAGTTCTGCGGGGGAAAAGGATTGAATCAGTCCACCGCTTTGGCAAAAGCGGAAGCCGAAATTTATCATGCGGGGGCAGTTGGAAAGGACGGCAAGGTGTTGGTCGATATGTTGAATGGAGCAGGTGCATGTACGGAGTACATCAAATGGGTAGATGATGTTAGCGGACATGCGGTGATCCAGTTAGATGAGACCGGACAGAATAATATAATTATAGTAGGAGGGGCGAACGAGCGGATAGAGAAAGAGGACATTTGCAGCATTCTTGAAAAATTCGAAGCAGGGGACATCGTTTTACTTCAGAATGAAATAACAAATGTCGATTTTGCAATTGAGGAAGCGAAACGAAGAGGAATGCTGGTAGCATTTAATCCTTCTCCGATTAATGAAATGATTGATCGATGTGATTTGAAACAGGTTGATTATTTTATACTTAATGAAGTAGAAGGACAGGCTCTGGCGGGAATTGATTCCGAGGAACCGGAAGCAATTAAAGAAGCATTGAAAGTGAAATTCCCGGATGCATCATTTGTTTTGACGCTGGGAGAAAAGGGATCCGTCTTCTTTAATAAAGAAGAGGTATTTTATCAGAATAGCTTTAAGGTAGACGTTGTAGATACAACGGGTGCAGGAGACACTTTTTGTGGATATTTTCTTGCGGGGGTAGCACGGGGAAATTGTTATGAGGATTGCTTAAAAGAAGCAAGCGCGGCAAGTGCCATAGCAGTTACCAGAAAAGGTGCAGCAGCGGGAATTCCGGAGAGAAAAGAAGTTTTAAAATTTTTACGGCAGTAAATAACAGAAATAGTCTTGTTATTTTATGCATACAAACTATCTAATGGGAGGTTTTTAAATGAAACGATTTTTAGCAGCAACTTTAGCAGCAACTATGTGTATGGGTCTTGTGGCTTGTGGCTCATCTGGAAATGATGCACAGACAACAAAAGGAGAAGAAACAACAACGGCAGAAGCAAGTGGGGAAAGTGATCTGTCTGGAAGAAAAGCGATTCTGATTGTAAACGGAAATCTTGGAGATCTTGGTTTCTTTGATTCTGCAAACAGGGGAATGCAGAGACTGAAAGATGAACTGGGACTGGATATTCAGGTAATTGAAACTGGTGATGATGAGGCAAAATGGGAGCCGGCACTGGCAGATGCGGCAGACGAAGATGCAGAATGGATTATTGCTGTATCACCGTCTATGGTAGAACCGATCCAGAAACTTGCACCGGAATATCCGGATAAAAAATTCATGCTGGTTGACAACACTGTAGATTTTGAAGCAGATGATTTGAGCAACGTATACTGCGCAACCTTTAAACAGAATGAGGGATCTTTCCTGGCAGGTGTGGCAGCAGGACTTCTTGCGGGAGATGGCGGTACCATTGGATTTATTGGTGGTATGGATATTCCTCCGATCAACGATTTCCTTGTAGGTTACATTGAAGGTGCAGAAAGTGTAAATCCGGATATTAAGGTAATCAGCACTTATACAGGTGATTACTACGATCCGGCAAAGGGAAAAGAGCACGGAATTGTTCAGTTTGATCAGGGGGCAGAAGTTGTATTTGCGGCAGCAGGACCTGCAGGACTGGGAGCAATCGAGGCTGCAGTTGACAAGGACAAGAAAATCGTGGGTGTAGATTCTGACCAGTCTACTGCATATGCAGAAAATGGTGATACAACAACTGCAGAACATATTGTAACATCTATGGTTAAAAATGTAGGTGACTCTATTTTCAGAGCAATTGAAAAAGACATTAACGGAGAACTTGCCTGGGGAACATCTGAGAGCCTGGGTATTGCTGAAGACGGTGTAGGACTTGCAAAGAATGATGTTTATGAAGCTGCATTTACCGATGAGCAGAAAGCTAAGATCGAAGAAATTCAGGAAAAGGTAGTTTCCGGAGAAATCCAGGTTGATTCAGCAATTGGTATGTCTACAGAAGAGCTTGATCAGATCAGAAATGCTGTAAAGCCTTGATGAGATAGGGAATCCCGGAAGCGAAAAACTTCCGGGATTTTTGCAGGAAGGGGTAGTACTGTTGGGAGAGAATAACAAGGTAGTTTTAAAAGCGGAAAATATATTAAAAGTTTATCCAAATGGTGTAGTGGCAAATAAAGAGGTTAATTTAGAGGTATATGAAGGGGAAATTCATGCATTGATTGGTGAAAATGGTGCCGGAAAATCTACCTTGATGAAAATCCTTTTTGGAATGGAAACTCCTGAGGGAGGCAAGATATATCTCAATGGGGAAGAAGTAAAAATAGATAGTCCGAAAAAAGCTATTTCACTGGGAATTGGAATGGTACATCAGCATTTTATGCTGGTAGATCCATTAACGATAGCAGAAAATATTGTTCTGGGAGCAGAACCAAAAAAATATGGCACACTGATGAATCATAAAGAGATGATTCGTATATCAGAGGAATGTGCAAAGAAATATCGTTTTGACATTGATGTGACCGAAAAAATTGAAAATGTAAGTGTTGGTATTAAACAGGAAACGGAGATTTTAAAAGCGCTGGTGCGAGGCGCCAAAATATTGATTATGGACGAGCCTACGGCGGTACTGACCCCGCAGGAGACAAAAAAGTTATTTGAGGAACTGCGTATTTTAAAGAGCCAGGGACACACGATTATTTTTATTTCCCATAAGCTGAATGAAATTATGGAGATCTGTGACAGGGTTACCATTATGCGGCATGGAAGAACAGTGGAAACCACATATGTTAAAGATACCAGTCCGCAGGATATTTCCAATAAGATGGTTGGAAGAGAAGTTGTATTACATATTGAAAAGAAACCGGCAAAAATTGGAAATGTTTGTCTTGAAGCAGAAAATATTACATATGTAAATAACATCGGAAAGAAGATGTTGGATAATGTCAGCCTGAAGCTGCGTGCAGGAGAAATTTTAAGTGTGGCTGGAGTGGAAGGAAATGGACAGTCAGAACTTGCTGCTATTTTGACAGGTATGATTAAACCGATGAATGGAACTATCCAGGTCTTTGATACAAAAATTGAAAAATATGAACCGGCAGAATTTCGAAAAAACAGAGTGGTGTATATTCCAGAGGATCGAATGGAAGTGGGATGTGCTGTCGGTATGACAATAGAGGAAAATATGTTTGCAGATAAAATTGAACGATATCTGAAAAATAATATTTTCCTGGACAGCAGACAGATGGACAGTAAATCTGCAGAATGGGTAGATGATTTTAAAATTCTTTGTACATCGGCAAACCAGACGGTAGATATGCTCTCGGGCGGAAATATGCAGAAAGTAGTAGCAGCGAGAGAGCTGACTGAAAACGTGAAAGTAGTCATTGCAGAACAGCCGACCAGAGGAATTGATGCAGGAGCATCAGAGCTGATCCGGCGTAAACTTGTGGAACTTCGTGATCAGGGTGTGGCAGTATTACTGATTTCAGCTGATTTGAATGAGATATTGGAATTAAGTGACAGCTGTATTGTTATGTATAACGGAAAAATTAATGCGTATTTTGGTGATACATCTCATCTGACGGAAGAAGAACTTGGATATTACATGCTTGGAGTTAAGAAACAGAGCGAAGAAGAAGTGAGGGCAATGTTATGATGAAAAAAACAAAAAAGTCAAAGGTTGACAGATTTAATACTTACTTTGCCGTTGTACGCTTCGCGATTGCGATTCTGATTGCATTTATTATTTCATTTATTATCATGAGCTTTTCGTCAAGTAACTCGCTGGCGGCCATTGGAAACTTGTTTATTGGACCGCTTACAACGGTGCGGCGATTCAGTACGGTATTGGAAACGGCAATTCCTTTAACTTTTGCCGGACTGGCAACCTGCGTAATGTTTAAAGCGAATCAGTTTAATATGGCGGCAGAAGGAGGATTTTTCCTTGGTGCATTAGGAGCGGCAATTACGGCTATTTTTATGCCGGGTCCGCCTATTCTGGTGATTATTGTTGCAATGCTTGTAGCAGGAATTATTGGTTCTTTGGTATGTGCGATTCCGGGATTCCTGAAAGTGAAATGGAACTGCAGCGAACTGGTAGTTTCCCTGATGTTGAACTATGTTGCATTGTACTTTGGAACTTTCATTTTCAATCAGTTTGCAAAGGATCCCAATTCTGCATATAAAGCATCATTACCGTTCAGAGATGGAGTCAGTCTGGGGCAACTGATCCCGAAAACAAGACTTCATTTTGGAATTGTGATTGTTGCGGTCTTTGTTGTCATTACCTATGTGTTTATGTATAAAACAAAATGGGGATACAAACTTCGGGTAGTAGGAAGCAATATTAAATTCGGTAAATATGTTGGCATTGGAACTGCAGGGATCATTATGATGGCACAGCTGATCGGAGGATTTATAGCAGGTGTCGGAGGTGCGACGGAAATGCTGGGAATGTACACAAGATTCCAGTGGTCTGCATTGCCTGGCTATGGTTTTGATGGCGTTGTATTAAACATTCTTGCAAAAGAAAATCCAGCCTATGTTCCGATTGCTGCTTTCGCAGTTGCTTATCTGCGAATTGGTGCGGATTATATGTATAAGCAGTCTGATGTGGCTTCTGAAATTGTATCTATTATTGAAGCATTGGTAATTGTACTGGTGGCAGCAAATGCGTTCCTTTCAAGTTATCAGCATAAGATGATTACAAAACTTTCAACAGAAGAACAGGGAGGGAATTAAGTTATGTCAACAATATTGAATTCTGTTTTGACCCCTTCGTTTTTATATTCCGTGATCAGAGTTGCAACTCCTCTGATTCTGGCATCCTTAGGAGCAGTCATTACATCAAATGCCGGTATTACCAATATCGGAATTGAGGGAGTTATGTTGATTTCTGCATTGGCAGGTGTATTTGCCAGCGCATTTGGATTTGGACCTTGGTTTGGCCTGCTGGTTGCGATTGTAACGGGTATCTTGTGTTCACTCGCCATTGGATATGTTTCTATGTCTTTGAAAGCTGACAGCGTATTAACATGTATTGCGTTTAATACCATGGCTGTAGGTGGAACCGTATATTTTATGTATGCAGTGGTGAAAGATAAAGGAACAACACTGGCATTGGATTCCGGAAAACTCCCTAATATTAAGATACCTGGAATCGACAGCATTCCAGTAGTTGGAGATATTATTTCTAATCATAATATTATTTCCTATGTGGCAATCCTTATGATTTTTGTAGTGTATGTGCTGTTGTATAAAACGCCTTTGGGACTGAGAATCCGTTCCGCAGGAAAAGCACCAAAAGCGTTGTCTTCTGTAGGAGTCAGCTTAATTAAAACCAGGTATATTGCACTTGGTATCAGTGGAGTGCTGGGAGGAATGGCAGGAGCATTTATGTCTATGGGATACGTAACCTGGTTTTCCAAAAATATGACAGCCGGTAGAGGATTTATTGCACTGGCTGCTGATGCAATGGGAAATTCTACACCCATTGGAGCAGCACTTTCATCCTTGCTCTTTGCGGTAGCGGAGGCATTATCCTATTCCTTGCAGGTGACGACAATTCCGGCAGAGTTGGTGCAGATGCTTCCATATTTGGCAACAATTATAGGTTTGATTGCATATTCTATTAAGCGAAAAAAATCTGATGAAAAAATGAAAACGGAATATGCAAAACAAAATAACTAGAGAGGTGGATATTACAATGAAAAGAAGACCGATTATTATTGACTGTGATCCCGGACATGATGACGCAATGGCAATTTTGTGGGCACTTGCATCAGAAGAGTTGGAAATCAAGGCAATTACCACGGTTGCAGGAAACCAGACGATTGAAAAAGTAACAAACAATGCGATTCGTGTACTGACAAAAGCAAAAAAATATGATATTCCGGTAGCGAAAGGAGCAGAAGCTCCGCTGGTAAGAAAGCTTGTAGTTGGTGGAGAACTTGTTCATGGAGATTCCGGACTGGAAGGTCCGGTGCTTCCGGAAAATGGATTTGAAGTTTCTGAATTAAGAGCACTGGAATTACTGGTTAAGGTGCTGGAGGAGTCAGAAGAAAAAGTGACAATTGTGGGAATTGGTCCGCTTACGAATGTGGCACAGTTACTGATTACCAGACCGGATCTGATGGAAAAAATAGAACAGATTTCCATTATGGGAGGTGGAACGGTAGGCAACTGGACTCCGGCAGCCGAATATAACATTTTTGAAGATCCGGAAGCAGCAAGAGTTGTGTTTAACAGTGGATTGCCAATTATCATGGCTGGATTGGATGTAACACAAAAAGCTTATGTGACAAGAGAAGAAAATGAACAGTTACGTGCTCAGGGAAATGAAATATCTGTATTCACGGCAGAACTGATTGATTATTTCAGCAGATATCATTATGAAGTTGAAGGTTTTCCGGGATGCACGCTGCATGATCCCTGCGCGATTGCTGTATTGGTTCATCCAGAGATATTTGAAAGCAAACAGTGTAATGTTGATGTAGAATTGACCGGTGAATTGACAACAGGAATGACAGTGGTAGATACGATTGATTATCAGAAAAAACTGTTTGGAAAAGATGTAAATCATAATACCCAATTTCTATACGGAGTAGACAGAGAAAAATTTGTAAAATATTTCTTTGAAGCAATGAAACGATTAAACTAAGGAAAGGCATGAAAGATGAAGGAACATTTAGTAAAAAGAACCATCGTTTCTTTGATTGGACTTATTTTTTGCGGCATTGGGGTAGCACTTTTTCTGTATAGTGGATGGGGCGTTGATCCGGCAAGTGTTTTTGAACTCGGAGTAGCAAATGTAGTACATATCAGCTATGGAACAGCATCCGCTCTGATCAATGTGATCATATTGGCAATTGTGTTTGTTATAGACAAATCCTACATTAATATTTCGTCTGTGATTGCAATCTTTGGAATTGGATATACAGCAGATTTTGTGAGAATGTTTTTGAATATGCTGAATCTGGGGGATCTGAATCCAATTGTGAAAATTGTATTGATCGTGTTGGGCCTTATGATTATGGCAATCGGAATAGCCACCTATATAAGAGCGGATCTTGGAGTGGGGGCAATCGACCTTATCTCGGAAATTATCAGTAGAAAGGGAAACTTTCAGTATCGTATTGTAAGAGTGATTGGTGATATCAGCTTCGTTGTTATTGGATTTTTCTTAGGAGGTACGGTAGGAATTGGAACTGTGGTTGCTGCATTTATGACAGGACCGGCGGTTCAGTTTGTCAGACCGGCTGTACATAAAGTAGTGGATAAAATTATTGGGTAGACAGAAGTTGAGCAAGGAGAAGAAAATGGCAAAGAAAGTAATCATGGATATTGATTCTGTAGGTGATGATATACTTGCGGTATTGTATATGGCCTTAAATCCGAAGGCAGACCTTCTGGGTGTGACAACTGTTACAGGAGCAGCGGGAGATATTCAGCAGGCAGCATGGGTAGCAAAGAATACTGTTGAACTGACTGGAAAAGATATTCCGGTATATGCAGGAGCAGGAAAGCCGATTTCAGATCATATATTGGATGATTCTGGAGATCCGGTAAATTTCTATGAGGAGTTTCGTTGGAAATTCGGAGATCGGCTGGAAAAATTTAATACACCTGCAGAAAAGCCAAAAGGAGAAATCGAAGAAGAACATGCGGTGGATTATTTGATTCGGATGGTTCACGAAAATCCGGGAGAAATAACTTTGATTACAACCGGACCCCTTACGAATATTGCTCTGGCGCTGGAAAAAGACAGTTCAATTGTAAAAGATATTAAAGAGATGTATGTTCTGGGCGGCTCATTTAAAATCTATGGAAATATTACTCCGGTTACGGAATATAATATATATGCTGATCCGGAAGCTGCAAAGAAGGTCCTGAATTCAGATATAAAGATTACATTAGTTCCGCTTGATGTCTGCGAAAATAATGAATTCGCAGATGGAATGCTGACAAGAGATCATTTGTCTGATATGCAGTATATGGGAAAAGGAACAGTTATAGATTATATCTGCGATAAGTACCCTATTTATATTGATATGTGGAGAGAATATTTCCAGTTGGGCGGATTCCCTATGGATGATGTGATTACAGCGGCGCTGACCACAGATGAAGATCTTTGCAAATATACAGATACGGTTCATGTAGATGTAGAGCTGGAAGGAAAACTGACAAGAGGACAGACGATCGCGTTCTTTGGATATCAGATCAATAAATATCCTGAAAGAGAACACAGAAATGTGAGAATTGCTTCAACCATAGAAGGAAAACGATTTATGAATCTGTTTACGGAAACGATTATAAAAGGAAGTAAATAGAATAAATGCAAGGGACTGCGGTTTGAAACCGCAGTCCTTTTTGCATTTGCAAACCGTGCCCGGCAATGGTATAATACTTATAATTGGGTAAAATGGCGATTGCTGAGAGGACAGGATAAGAACATGTGGAAGGATCGCATCAGGCCCGGAAACCCGGAAAAGCTTGGGGTTACCAGGGCAGGAAGAGAACTTAATTTTGCGGTGGCAGTGCAGGACGGAAAAGACTGCAGTCTGCTATTGTATCGGAAAGGTATGGACGAGCCGGAACTGGAATTGGGTTTCACAGATGATATGAGATTCGGAGAGATCTGTGCCATGGGGCTGGAAGGTCTGCCGGTGCAGGAATATGAATACAACTATAAGATAGACAGAAAAGTCGTACAGGATCCCTATGCGGCATTCATACGGGGAAGAGAGATCTGGGGAAAAGCGGTGGAAGAAGAAAAGCTTCGCTGTCAGACCCGGTTTGAATCTTTTTCGTGGGCAGGGGATCATCCTCTGGCATTGCCGGTGGAACAGTGTGTGCTGTACAAAACCCATGTCCGGGGATTTACTATGGATCCAAGTTCCGGTGTCCGTCATCCGGGAACCTTTGCTGGCATCCGGGAAAAGATTCCCTACCTGAAAAAACTGGGTATTACACAGCTTTTGTTGATGCCAGTATATGAATTTGCCGAGATCAGAGAAGAACATGCGGCGAAAAAGCATATGCCGGTCCGTAAAGGCATGGGTGAGAGGATCAATTACTGGGGATATGGAAAAGCATATTATTTTGCACCGAAAGCATCTTACAGCGCATCCGGGGATCCGGTGAAAGAATTGAAAATGTTGGTGCGGGAACTGCATAAAAATGGCATCGAACTGATTCTGGAATTTTACTTTCCGGAAGGAATCAGACCGGGACTTGTACTGGACTGTATCCGCCATTGGGTGAAGGAATACCATATAGATGGTGTCCAGATTAACAGTGACACCGTATTTACCACGCTTCTGGCGTCAGACCCGCTTCTGGCGAAGACGAAGATCTTAAGCGAATATTTTGATACCGGACATATTTATGACCAGGAAGATCAGCCGGGATTTCGTCATCTGATGGAATGCAATGATGATTTCATGATGAAGCTGCGTCGGTTCCTGAAAGGGGACGAAGGAGCGCTGCAGGAGCTGATGGAAAAAATGCGTCAGAATCCGGAGCAGGTGATTCCGGTCAATTATGCGGCAGGACACAATGGCTTTACGCTGATGGATTCAGTGTCTTATGAGAGCAAACATAATGAAGCCAACGGTGAGGACAAC
Organism: Clostridiaceae bacterium Marseille-Q4143; assembly: GCA_018228645.1. Lineage (GTDB taxonomy): Bacteria > Bacillota > Clostridia > Lachnospirales > Lachnospiraceae > Hominiventricola > Hominiventricola filiformis. The sequence goes on along the minus strand of CP073693.1, from coordinate 149,106 downwards.
CGGGATGGCAGTGATTATAACTGCAGCTGCAATTACGGGGAAGAAGGTCAGACTGCGGCGCGGAAGCTGAAGAAGCTCAGGGAAAGGCAGCTTCGGAACGCGCTTCTGCTGGTGCTGCTTTCCCAGGGAGTTCCTGCTGTCTATGGTGGGGATGAGATGGAGAATTCCCAGCAGGGGAATAATAATGTCTACTGCCAGGACAATGAACTTTCTTGGATCCAGTGGCCGAAAACAAAAAGTGGAAAGAACCTGCAGAATTTTATAAAAGATGCAATAGAGTTTCGAAAGACACATCCTGCTTTTGGAAGAAATAGGGCATATACGATGCACGATACGGGAGCGAAGGGTATGCCGGATCTTTCTTATCATGGAAGAAAAGCCTGGTATGGTGATTTTGAAGGCGGGAGCAGACATGTGGGAATTCTTTATGCCGGATGCCATACCGGAGGCGAGACATTGTATGTAGTCTGCAATATGCACACGACATCACAGGAACTGGCTTTGCCGACACTTCCATCAGGAAAATTCTGGAGAGTCATTGCAGATACCGGATGCGAGGGACAGTGCTTTTTCCCGGAAGGCAGGGAGCCGGAGCTGGCAGGGGAAAAGACTGTGAAAGTGGCTCCGCGGACAATTATGATTATGGCAGGTAGAAAAGATGCAGCTGATTAATATATGGAGACATTTCCACACGATTACGGAACATAAGATTATGGTTGCCAGACATTGTTTTAAGGTGGGCATGTACTGGCAGGGACTCACCCATGATCTTTCCAAATATTCCCCGTCAGAATTCTGGCAGGGCGTGAAGTATTATCAGGGATATCGAAGCCCGAACAATGCGGAGAGAGAAGACAAGGGCTATTCCGCAGCGTGGCTTCACCACAAAGGAAGAAACAAGCATCATTATGAGTACTGGATTGATTACAGTACAGGACCGGTCAAGGGGATGACCGGAATGAAGATGCCGTTAAAGTATGTCAATGAGATGATTATGGACAGAATTGCAGCATCGAAAGTCTATGAGGGGACAGCATACACACAGCATTCACCACTCAAATATTATGAGATGGGAAAAGATGGCTATATGATTCATCCGGAAACCAGGGCGCTTCTGGAGTATATCTTAAAAATGCTGGACAAAAAGGGAGAGGAAAAGACATTTGCCTACATGAGAAAATATATGGTAGGCAGAAAAAATTATCCAAAGATAAAATAGAGCATAAAAGACAGGAGGAATTGCCGGACAAAAGTGAAAGGTCCGGCAGACAGATTATGAAATATGCATATCAGGTGATGATTATTGGCGGAATCTCCTTTGCCGGAGAACTTTTGAACACATTGCTGCCGCTCCCGGTACCGGCCAGCGTCTATGGAATGGTAATCTTGCTGATCTGTCTCTGCACGAAAGTGATCAGACTGAATCAGATTCAGGAGACCGCAGATTTTATGCTGGCAGCCATGCCGCTGGTATTCGTAGGCCCCGGAGTAGCACTGATGGAATCCTTCGGACTGATGAAAGATTCTCTTCTTGGAATTGTCATAATTTCCATAGTCAGCATGGTTTTTGTCATGATACTGACCGGACTGATCGCACAGTTCCTGGTGATTAAAAAGAGAAGACTGGAAGAAGAGAGACTGGAGGAAGAGATCAATGAATAGTGTAGTGCAGAGTTCTGCTTATTTTGGATTTTTTATTACCCTTTTTGGTTACTGGATTTCATCACAGATTGCAAAAAAAGCGAAAAGCACCCTGTGCAATCCGCTTCTTTTAACCATTATTTTTATCATTGTATTTTTAAAACTGACGGGAACTCAGTATGCGTCTTATGAAACTGGCGTAAAATACATTAATTATTTTCTGACACCATCCACCGTCTGTCTGGCAGTCCCGTTGTATCGGCAGATGAAACTTCTGAAAGAATATGCAGGAGCAATCCTGATCAGTATCATTTCCGGAACCGTGGCATGTGCCATTATGATTTTTGCTATGTCCAGGCTGTTTGCATTGGATACCAGTATCTATGCATCTCTGGTTCCGAAGTCCATTACCACTGCAATTGCCCTGGGAATGAGCGAAGAGCTGGGTGGCATTGCCGCAGTAACAGTTATGGCAGTATTTATCACGGGAATTCTGGGCGCTGTGATTGCAACGACCGTATTTAAGATTTTCCATATTGAAGATCCGGTCGCACAGGGGCTGGCGCTGGGAACAGCTTCCCATGCCATCGGTACCAGCAAGGCATTGGAGCTGGGAGAGATTCAGGCAGCCATGAGCAGCCTTGCCATCGCCGTAACCGGTATCCTGACCGTGATTGTGGGACCGATTGTGGCCGGTTTTTATTAAAATTTGGAAAAAATAAAAAAAGTTTAAAAAAAAGAAGGATTTTTGAGCTCAACGCAGTAATTTATATATAGAGGATACTTTTTAACCGCTTTTGTCGAAGGAGGGATCAGTATGACTATTCGTGAAAGTACGGAGCTATGGGAAAAAACATACTTAAGTCCGTATGCATCCTGCAGCTGTGATTCCAGAGGCCGTGACAGGGAAGAACCCGAGTGTGATATCAGGCCGGTGTACCAGAGGGACCGCGACCGCATCCTGCACTGTAAATCGTTCCGGAGACTGAAGCATAAGACGCAGGTATTCCTTACACCTCAGGGGGATCATTATCGTACGCGTCTGACGCATACACTGGAAGTGTCACAGACGGCACGGACGATTTCCCGTGCGCTGAGGTTGAATGAAGATTTGACAGAGGCCATCGCACTTGGACATGATCTGGGACATACGCCTTTTGGTCATGCCGGGGAGCGGGCACTGAATAAGATTTTCAGTGAAGGTTTTGCCCATCAGAAACAGAGTGTTCGAATTGTGGAGAAGCTGGAAAAAGGAGGCAGGGGACTGAATCTGACATGGGAAGTCAGGGACGGTATCCTGAATCATCAGCTATCCGGGAACCCTTCCACATTGGAGGGGAAAGTGGTTCGCTATGCGGACAAGATTGCCTATATCAATCATGATGTGGATGACAGTATCCGCGCGGGAATTATCAGGGAAGAAGATCTTCCGGATACCTACACGGATATTCTGGGGCATTCGACCAGAGAGAGACTGAATACACTGATTCATGATATTGTAAATCAGAGCAAGGATAAACCGGATATTCAGATGTCAGAAGATGTGGAATTTGCCTTTCGAGGGATGCGGAAGTATATGTTTGAAAATGTATACACGAATCCCAGAGCCAAAGGAGAGGAACAGAAGGCAGAGAATATTCTGAGAGAACTGTTTCAATACTATATGGAACATCCGGAGTTGTTGTCCACAGAGTATATTGAACGGATGTGGCAGTCCGGCGAGACGCAGGAACGAAGTGTCTGTGATTACATATCAGGAATGACAGATCAGTATGCAATTGCAAAATTCCAGGAATTTTTCGTTCCGGTTGCCTGGAGGTATTAAAGATGAGTTTTTATTCACAGGAGCTGGTGGAGGAAATACGATCCAGAAGCGATATTGTGGATGTGATCAACAGTTATGTGAGACTGCAGAGGAAGGGAAGTAATTATGTAGGTGTGTGTCCTTTCCATAATGATCACAGTCCATCCATGTCGGTGAACCAGCCAAGACAGATGTACCGCTGCTTCAGCTGTGGAGCAGGCGGAGATGTATTCAAATTTGTAATGGATTATGAGAACCTGACCTTTCCGGAAGCACTGAAGGTGCTGGCGGACCGGGCAGGAATTGAACTGCCGGAGAGAAATGTATCCAGGGAAGAGCGGGAACAGGAGGACTTAAAAAGCCGGATTCTGGAGGTTAATAAGGTGGCAGCCAGCTACTATTATTACCTGCTGCGGAAACCGGAAGGAAAGCTGGGACTTGACTATCTGCTGGGAAGACAGTTATCCATGGAGACGCTTCAGAAGTTTGGACTCGGATATTCCGGGAAGACGGGACATGAGCTTTACAGATATCTGAAGAACAAAGGTTATTCCGATGCTCTGCTGAAAGAATCCGGTCTTATGCAGGTGGATGAAAAACATGGTATGTACGATAAATTCTGGAATCGTGTCATGTTTCCGATTATGGACAGCCGTGGAAAAGTTATCGGATTCGGCGGGCGTGTCATGGGGGATGGAAAACCTAAATATCTGAACTCTCCGGAGACAAGAGTATTTGACAAGAGCCGGAATCTCTACGGGCTTCATCTGGCAAGGACAAGCCGGAAGCCTAACATCATTCTGTGTGAGGGTTATATGGACGTGATCGCCATGCACCAGGCCGGTTTTAATCAGGCAGTGGCATCGCTTGGAACTGCATTTACGCAGCAGCAGTCAACGATCCTGAAACGGTATACCGATGAAGTGCTTCTGACCTATGACAGCGATGAGGCAGGCATTAAGGCAGCTCTGAGGGCTATTCCGATCCTGAAAGATGCGGGAATCCGAGCGAAGGTCATCAATATGGAACCTTATAAAGATCCGGATGAATTTATCAAGGCACTGGGATCAGAAGCGTTCCAGAAGCGAATTGATGAGGCTGAGAGCAGCTTTTTCTTCGAACTTCGGGTGCGGCAGAGAAAATATGATTTCCGGGAGCCTGAAAGCAAGACTGCATTTTTCCGGGAAGTGGCGAAGAAGCTGCTGGAGTTTGAACCAGGAATTGAACGGAATAATTATACGGAAGCCGTGGCTTCCCGTTATCATCTGACATATGAACAGCTGCAGCGGATGGTCAGCCAGACCGGAGAGCAGCTGGGGGGAATGACAAAAGTTGCATCACCGGCACCTCCGCCGGGAAGAAAGCGGCCGGAAGAGGGCAGCCTGAAATCCCAGAAACTTCTGATTACCTGGATGTGTTCGGGAGAAAAGATATTCCGCAGTATTGCAAAATACGTGGAACCGGAGGAATTTACCGACCCGCTGTGCAGGAAGGTAGCAGAGCTTCTGACAGAACAGCTGAAGGAAGGACGCTTAAATCCGCCGTCTCTGTTCCAGTATTTTACGGAAGAGGAAGAGCAGCAGAAAGTTGCCGCCATGTGTAATGACACGATCCCGGATCTTTCGGGAAGAGAAGCGGAAGAAAAAGCGCTGCAGGAGACGATCCGGAGAGTCAAGCAGAACAGTATTGCCTGGCAGACAGAACATCTGGATCCCGGTGATATGGATGCTCTGCAGAAATTGATCCGCAGACGCCGGGATATAGAGAAATTGCATATTTCTTTGGATTAAGGATAAAATATGAACAATTATGGAAGGAAGAACCAATATGGACGAAAATGTAGCAAAATTCAGTGAGAAGATGAAAGAGCTACTGGCACTGGCAAAAAAGAAGAAAAATGTGCTGGAGTATCAGGAAATCAGCGACTTTTTCAGCGACATGGAGCTGGATGCAGAGCAGTTTGATAAGATTCTGGAATTTCTTGAGCATAACAATGTAGATGTGCTTCGGATTACTGACGATGATGATGACAGTAACATCATCTTAAGTGATGAAGATGAAGTAGATATGGAGCAGATTGACCTGTCTGTTCCGGATGGTGTCAGCATCGAGGATCCGGTCCGTATGTACTTAAAAGAGATCGGTAAAGTTCCTCTGTTAAGCGCAGAGGAAGAGATTGAACTGGCAAAGAGAATGGAAGAAGGGGATGAAGATGCCAAGAAACGTCTGGCAGAGGCTAACCTTCGTCTGGTAGTCAGTATAGCAAAACGTTATGTAGGCCGCGGTATGCTGTTCCTGGATCTGATTCAGGAAGGCAACTTAGGTCTTATTAAAGCAGTTGAAAAATTCGATTACCGCAAGGGCTATAAGTTCAGTACCTATGCAACCTGGTGGATCCGTCAGGCTATCACCAGAGCCATTGCAGATCAGGCGAGAACTATTCGTATTCCGGTGCATATGGTAGAGACCATCAACAAGCTGATCCGTGTATCCCGTCAGCTTTTGCAGGAGCTTGGAAGAGAGCCGCAGCCGGAGGAGATCGCAGCAGAGATGAACATGCCGGTAGAGCGTGTGCGTGAGATTCTGAAGATTTCCCAGGAGCCGGTATCTCTGGAAACCCCGATTGGTGAGGAGGAAGACAGCCACTTAGGAGACTTCATTCAGGATGATAACGTGCCGGTACCTGCAGAGGCAGCCGCATTTACCCTGTTAAAAGAGCAGCTGGTAGAGGTACTTGGTACTTTGACAGAGAGAGAGCAGAAAGTGCTCCGTCTTCGTTTTGGACTGGATGACGGCCGTGCGCGTACACTGGAAGAGGTTGGTAAGGAATTCAATGTTACCCGTGAGCGTATCCGCCAGATCGAGGCAAAAGCATTAAGAAAGCTTCGTCATCCGAGCCGCAGCCGCAAGCTGAAGGATTTCCTGGAGTAAGAGTGATCTATGCAGTTATCAAAGAGAATGGACAGGCTGGCCTCTATGGTTACGGAGGGCAGCTCACTGGCAGATGTGGGAACGGATCATGGATATATTCCGATTGCTCTGGTACAGACAGGGAAAGTTTCTCGTGCCATTGCCATGGATATTAATAAAGGACCGCTGGAGCGCGCTGCGTTACATATCAGGGAACAGCATCTGGAAGACAGGATTACCACACGACTTTCTGACGGAATGACAGCTCTGAAAGAAGGAGAGGCAGATACAGTACTCATTGCCGGAATGGGAGGAGCGCTGACGGTGCATATTCTGGAAGGCGGCGCTCATTGCCTTGCATCGGTAAAAGAGCTGATTCTTCAGCCCCAGTCCGAGATCTGGCTGGTGAGGGAATGGCTCTGTGAACATGGCTATAAAATCACGGATGAAGATATTGTGCTGGATGAGGGAAAATATTATCCTATGATGCGTGTTGAGCATGGTTCCATGAAGCTTCCGGCAAAAGGTGAACTGGAATATGGAAATCCCGCTTTGCAGCGTTCCATCGGTGTATGGAGTGCATATCTTCGTGCAGAGCAGGGGAAAACAGACGTGATTTTAAAAACTCTTGTGGATAACGGTCAGGAAAAATCCGATCGCTATGTGGAACTTCTGGATAAAAGAAGCCGGATGGTGGATATGTTAAACAGAATTCCAGCCGGATGTGGACAGGAGATGAAAGAATATGAAATGCAGTGAGATTATAACGCTTCTGGAGCAGGAATATGGAAAAGAATATGCCTGTGACTGGGACAATGTGGGACTGCTGGCAGGACGCCGGGATAAAGAGGTAAAGAAAATTCTGCTGGCACTGGATGCCACGGATGAAGTGGTAGGACAGGCGGCAGAAGGTGCTTATGATATGCTCATTACCCATCATCCCATGATTTTTGGGGCGATTAAAAGGGTAACGGATGAAGATATGGTGGGAAGACGGCTTTTAAGTCTGATCAGAAGTGATATTTCCTACTATGCCATGCATACAAATTATGATACGAGAGGCATGGCAGACCTGACTGCCCGGTTATTGAACCTGCAGGAATGTACAGTTCTGGAAGAAGTAAAGGATGGCGAAGGCATTGGCCGGGTCGGCGTCCTTCCGGAAGAAATGACTTTGCGGGAATGCGCAGAACTGGTGAAACGTGCCTATGATATTCCCAATGTGAAGATTTTTGGAAATCTGGATCAGAAGGTGCATCTGGCGGCGCTCTGCCCAGGTGCAGGAAAGAGTACCATGCACAATGCACTGCAGTTTGGCTGTGATGTGTATATTACAGGAGATATTGACCATCACACAGGAATTGATGCGGTGGATCAGGGACTCTGCATTATTGATGCGGGCCATTATGGAATGGAACACGTATTTATGGAAGATGTGAAAGCTTACCTTGAGAAAGTGCTGACGGGTGTGCATATGGACTGTGTGCCGGTGAAGTATCCGTTTGCAGTGATCTGAAGACATGAAGTAAGTCATATAAGACGGAGAGGGGTGTGCCGTATATGAGACAGATTACCGTAGAAGGACAGACTTTAAATATAAAGGATGGAACCACCTACCTGGAGTTGGCGAAAAATTTTCAGAAGAAATATGATCATGATATTGTACTGGTTCTGGAAAATAATAAAATGCGGGAGCTGTTCCGGAAAGTAAAGGACGGAGCAGCTGTTACATTTCTGACAACAGGACAGATCGATGGATATAATACATACAGAAGAAGCGCAACGCTGCTGCTTTTGAAAGCAATTTATGATGTGGAAGGCATGGATGCTGTCCGCGGCATGAAAGTGGAGTTTTCTGCCGGTGAAGGCTATTATGTAAGCAGCAGAAAGATGCCGGTCAATGAGGAGACCTTAGCAAGGATCGAGAACCGGATGAAAGAGCTGGTGAGTCAGAATCTGCCCATTGAGAAACGCAGCATTCCGGTGGAAGAAGCCATTGAACATTTCACCAGACATGGAATGACTGATAAAGCAAGACTGTTCCGTTTTCGCAGAAGCTCCAGTGTCAATGTCTATCTTCTGGATGGCTTTGAAGACTATTATTATGGATATATGGTACCCAGTACCGGGTATTTGAAATATTTCAAACTGATACCCTATGATGAGGGATTTGTGCTGGAGTTTCCCCCGCGAAAGACGCCGGAGACATTTGGACCTTTCCGTGAGCAGCCGAAAGTATTCCAGACATTAAAGAACTCAACAAAATGGGGAGAAATTCTGAATGTGGGAACCGTAGGTGCGCTGAATGAACAGATTTCGGAAGGAAATGTAGGAAATATCATTCTGGCGCAGGAAGCAATTATGGAAAAAGGTCTGGGAGATATTGCGGCGGAGATCGCATCCAGACCGGATAAAAAGCTGATTATGATTGCCGGACCTTCTTCCTCCGGTAAGACCACATTTTCCCACAGACTTTCCATTCAGCTTATGGCCCATGGATTAAAACCGCATCCGATCGCGGTGGATAATTATTTTGTGGAGCGGATGGATACGCCGAAGGATGAGAACGGACAATATAATTTCGAATGTCTGGAAGCCATGGACATTGAACTGTTCAATCAGCAGATGAGTGCTCTCCTTCGGGGAGAAAAAGTGTTCATGCCAACATTTAATTTTGTTACCGGTATGAAGGAATATAAGGGGAACAGCCTGAAGCTTGGTCCGGAAGATGTGCTGGTTATCGAAGGAATTCACTGTCTCAATGATGCCCTTTCCTATTCCCTTCCGGCAGAGAATAAGTTCAAGATCTACGTGAGCGCTTTGACACAGATGAATATTGATGAACACAACCGGATTCCGACCACGGACGGCCGTCTGATCCGTCGTATGGTGCGGGACGCCAGAACCCGCGGGGCAAGTGCGCAGAAGACTATTTCCATGTGGCCTTCCGTCCGCCGCGGCGAAGATGAGAACATCTTCCCCTATCAGGAATCTGCGGATGTAGTATTCAATTCCGCACTGATCTATGAACTGGCAGTATTAAAACAGTATGCAGAACCGCTGCTTTTCGGCATCCGACCGGAAGACCCGGAATATCTGGAAGCAAAACGGCTGCTCAAATTCCTCAACTATTTCCAGGGAATTGACAGTAACCTGATTCCGGGAAATTCCATATTACGAGAATTTATCGGGGGAAGTTTCTTCCCGGTATAAAATACAGGGGGAGAGCGGATTGGGCTCGTAGGAGCATCCGCTCTCCCTGTATGATTATAGAAAGTGATTACATAATAATGAAAGAACTAATCAAAAAACGACATCTCATTCCGATTGCGGTCTGGTTTGTTATTTACATGGGATTATTTGGATTTCTGGAGATCGTACCGCCGAAGGATGTTCATCTGATCCATTGTGCGCTGGATGACAGAATTCCTAATATGGCAGTCTTTATTTATCCATATGTGAGCTGGTTTCCGTACATCGTAGTGTGTGCAGTGCTGGCAATTAAAAATCTGGATGACAGACAATTTAAAAAAGCGGTTCTGGTTCTGACCACGGGGATGAATATTTTCTTGTTTATCTCCTATGTGTGGCCTACAGGACTTGATCTTCGCGAGAGCATTGTCTATGATCTTCATACCTTGAGTGGAAATCTGCTGAAGTTTGTACAGACCGTGGATACGCCGAAAAGTGTATTCCCAAGCATGCATGTCTATGTGACGCTGGTGCTTCAGTATACGCTGGAAATGCAGAAAAAACTGGTTCCCGCGTGGGGAATATGGGTTGGCCGGGTGCTGGCGGTATTGATTGTACTGTCCACCATGTTTACCAAACAACATTCCGCAGTGGATGTGACTGCTGCAATCGTTATGTTCGCAGTGCTGGCTATAGTGATTGAGAAGATTGTAAAAAAATAAACTTAAAATCAGTTGAATGCAAGTGACAGCCTGCGAAAAGGAATCATCAAAAGAGTTTCTTCTCACAGGCTGTCATTTCTTTTGCTGGCATGTAAAGATTCTTGGCGTGACAATTCTCACCCTCATAAGGTATGATAAAGCTACCAGAAGAGGGAAGGGGAGTGGCATATGGGTCGAATCGGGAAAAATATCAAAAAAGCGCGGGCAGAAAAAGGGTATACCCAGGAGCAGCTGGCGCAGAAATTAAGTGTGACGCGAAATACGATTTCTAATTATGAGACAGGAGTTTCCCAAAGTTAAAGATACCACACCATTCCCACGCTGACTTTTGCTCAACCGATACAGCCGGAGGGCTGGATAACAAGAAAAGGCGGTATGTGCCCCGTGGAGGGGTAGCTTGCTGCTGAATTATCGGTAACAGAGAAGGGATTTGACTTTGTGACCGTCAAAAACCGAAGATACTATGTGTACCGGTATGTAAAATAAAAAACTGTTGACAAAACAGTCTGTTAGAGTTAAAGTGACAGCGCCAGATAAAAGTATTTGTTTAGACTCTGAAAATAAATATGTAGTTTAAGCTTAAACATATTGAATTTTTGCTGACTCTGATTTTGCAGTATGTACGGAAAGGAGCCTTGCCACTTTAACAGGCAATGGCATTGTGGTTTTATTTAGATGGAAGTTTTGGACAGAAGAAAAGTTATAACTATGATAAGGCGCACTTTAAATTTTGTTGACAGCCGACTTGTTGACCATAGTACAAAGGTTGCTTTCGTACTTCACGATATGCTGCAGACAGAAGGAGAATTAAGCGAAGAAGAGCAGCGAAAACTCAGAATCTTGGCTCTTTTCCATGATGTAGGGGCTTATCGCTCTGAAGAAATAGACAAAATAGTTCATTTTGAGACTAAAAATGTGTGGGCACATTCGGTGAACAGTTATCTGTTTGTTAGCAATTTTTTTTCGGATGAGCTTGCAAAGATAGTGCTTTATCACCATGCTTATTACAATATTGACTGGCATGAAAGTGATTATGTAATGCAATACAGCCAGCTTATGCACATAGCTGACAGAATTTGCATTTGGCATGATGAAATAAAAGGCACTAAAGAATCTCTTTTGGAGAGCCTCTCTAAATTTAGCGGAACGACGTTTTCACCCTATGGAGTGGAGCTTTTTAAAAGAGCTGATAAGCTTTATGGCACATGGGAGAAACTGAGCGACAAGAATATATTGGATAGTTTTTTGCAGGATGAAGTCCTCAGCAGTGAGGAAGCGGAAGAATATATTTACATATTGGTGGATTCCATTGATTTCAGAAGCAGAACCACTGCTATTCACACAAGAAGCGTAATGGAAATTGCACTTGAGATAGCAAACATTATGAATTTGTCCAATGATACCAAGAAAAAGATATATTATGGCGCTTTGATGCACGATTTGGGAAAAATAGCAACACCATTGTCGATTTTGGAAAAACCTGGCAGACTTACTGATGAAGAAATGGAAATAATGCGTCAGCATGTAATTTTAAGCGGTAAGATTATAGAGGGCTGTGTTGATGATGAAATAGTAAAAATTGCAGTACGTCACCATGAAAAGCTCAATGGAAAAGGTTATCCTTTGGGAATTGGAGAGGAAAGCCTGACAGTTCCCGAGAGAATTTTGGCGGTTGCCGATGTTTTAAGTGCCCTGTGTATGTCAAGAAGCTATAAGGAAGCTTATTCAAAGGAAAGGACTTTCGGCATATTAAAAAGTATGGCAGAGTCCAAAGATTTGGATAAGGATATAGTAAATATTGCATTTGATAACTTTGAAAATATAATAAAAAAGGTTGCATTGCGTGTAACTCCTGTTCAAGAGAAATATGAAAATATGCAGGAAAGATTTAAAGCCATTATGACCCAATGTATGCAGAAGGCAAATCAAGGAAGTTTACTGACAAATCAGTGATAATTTTGAAAGGGCGAAAATATTATGAAATATGAATTAACAAAAGATCTGGAGACAGGCAATCTTACTATTGACAGAGAACATAAGGAACTTTTCAATGCTGTAAATGATATGATGGATGCATGTTCCAAGGGAAAGGGAAGAACTCAGATTGATGCTACTATTAAGTTTCTTTTAAACTATGTGGACAGACACTTTGCACATGAAGAGCAGCTTCATCAGAAGAGCGGCTTTCCAAATTTGGAAGTCCACAAGCAGTTCCATGCAAATTACGCCAAGAAGCTCAGAGACATTGTATCCGCTATCCCCGCAGACGGACCTAAAATGGTTGATTTAATACATATCAATCAGCATATCGGCGTTCTTATAAGCCACATTCGCAGCACAGATAAGAAGTTAGGAGCATTTATCAATTCTCAGAAGTAGTACTACTAAAAAAGCGGCACACATCGGAAATTTCTGGTGTGTGCCGTTCTTTATTTTTAAATTTAATGTCTGGGATGATTTTTTATTTGGAGTATGGCTTTAATCAAAGCCCCTGAAACTTCTTTGGTGAAATATTCCTGCAAAAGAAAGGCGTTGTGACAGAGAATCCTGCGGCAGATTTGGAATTGCCGAAGGTTGAAAAAAAGGTGCCTGAAATTCTTTCCTTGGAGAAGGTGGAGCTTCTTTTGGAGCAGCCCTCAAGCGAAGAGGATAAGGAGGTGCGGGATAAGGCTATGCTGGAATTGCTTTATGCTACAGGCATCCGTGTGACAGAATTGATTTCTTTGAGGGTAGCGGATTTAAATCTGCCGTTGGAATATATCCATTGCGGCAGTGAAGCAAAAAGCCGCATTATTCCCATTGGTGCACAGGCGAAGGCCTCCTTGCACAAGTATATGGAGCGGGTGCGTGAGCATATGATTTCCGCACCGGAGGAGGAAGCGTTGTTTGTGAACTGCAACGGCAAGCCCATGAGCAGACAGGGCTTTTGGAAAATCATCAAATCCTATGCGAAACGGGCAGGAATTGCGGAGGAAATTACACCGCACATGCTGCGTCATTCCTTTGCCGCCCATCTGATTGAAAATGGTGCGGATTTGCGCTCGGTGCAGGAAATGCTGGGACATTCCGATATTTCCACCACACAGATTTACACGAAGCTGACAAATCAAAAATTGAAAAACCACATCCCCGTGCATAAGGAATACAAGGCCTTCCAAATGAATTTGGAGGGCTTTTTTGATGGAACAATCACTCTACGGAACGTTTGTTGCTTTTGAGAAGTGGATAGCTTAAGATTAAAACAAGAAGGAGGGAAAGGTATGGACTTAGAGAAAACAGGAGAACTGCTCAGCCGCTTGCGCAAGGAGTGCGGCATGACACAGAAGCAGGTAGCAGAAAAGCTGCAGATTAGCGACCGCACGGTTTCTAAATGGGAACGGGGGCATTCCAATCCGGATATTGAGATGCTTCAGATGTTGGCAGAGGCACTGGAAACAGATCCTAATACACTGATCTACGGTGAGAAGAAAAACCAGCCAGTGGATCAGGGATGGAGAAAAGAGATTCTCAAAAGGGTTATCTGGCTTGCAATTGCTGGATTAATGATGTTGATTTCTTCTTCGTTAATCAGATATGGAAATGAGCTGGCAAAAGATACGTTTATTGTTCCAAGCTGGGTATGGTGGTTAGGTCTTGTGGTTTATCCGATGGCATATGCGATTATTGGTGAACAGATCATGGCACTGTTATGGCATGCATATGGAAAACAAATTGCTGGAACGAGATGGGTAAAGACTGTGTTTGGGATTTTAATAGGCGCAGTAGTTGTTTATGTAATTGTAATGACAGTGGAATGTATTCGCTATGGATATGAACAGTGGGTATATAGAAAGATAGTAGAAAATATGAAACCTGGTGACTCTGTATCTTTTAATTTTGCTTCTGGTATTTTAGGTAACATAATACTTATTTATGGATACCACAAATGGCTGTGGGTTCTCGGCTGGGGTGCCTGCGGAATGGCGCTGGCAATCCTGTGGCCTGAGAAAAAACAGCAGACACCCAGCTGAGGAAAGTGACGGCCTGTGAAAGAAAAATCACTTTTATTTGACTAATTGTCTGTGTATTGAGTGGTTTGGGCATATGGCTGATTAAAGATAAATTATAGCCAAATATCAGTAAAAATAGAAAAAAATCATGATCTGTGAAGAATAAAAAATGAAATTTGGGCAGATGGAAATATTGATATTGAAAATGCCCACAAAATAAAGCAGATTTTGGCAGAGAAGGGGAGATACTTTCTATCTGCCCAATATGGGATTACAGCATTTGAAATCTGGAAGATTTTACGGAAAAAGAGCCTGTTATTGGGTATCAGAAAATAGTTATGATCTATCTGCCCAATCTCCGGGACAGCACATAACAACTGGCACTTCAAAATCGGCATAGTAAGATTGCGGAATTTCTCGTTCATCTGCCACTGGGACTTTGGAGTGTTGACAAAATTACAATTCCCCATAGACAATCGTTCAAAATTACGCTACAATAGAACATACGGCAAGTAAGACAGACAATCGCGGCTGATTTTATCAGGTGAGGAAAGTCCGGGCTTCACAGGGCAGGATGCCGGATAACGTCCGGTGGAGGTGACTCCAAGGCCAGTGCAACAGAGATATACCGCCAGCACCGCAAGGAGCTGGTAAGGGTGGAAAGGCAGTGTAAGAGACTACCGCCCGACTGGTAACAGGCGGGGCACATGTAAACCCCATCCGAAGCAAGACCAAGCAGAAGCATATGGTGGCCCGCCAGCTTCAGGTAGGTTGCTTGAACGTGCCGGTAACGGTACGTCTAGATAGATGATTGTCCAACGACATAACCCGGCTTATCGTTTTGCTTGCTGTAAAAATAAGATTGATAAAGACGCAGGGCGGCTTCTACAAAAGGAAGTTCCCTGCGTTTTTTATATCAGGAGAGGAAGAATATCCATGGTACGATTACGTCCATATAAGAAATGTGATGCGGCCACGATTGTGGGATGGCTTACCGATGAAGCCGGATTCTGGAAATGGTGTGCTGGAAGATATGATCACTATCCGATTACAGCAGAGGATATGAATGCTTTTTACAACCAGTTTGAACAGAATCCCCGCCATTTTCAGATGACGATGCTGGATGGAACAGAAGTAAAGGGGCATCTCATCATGCAGTTCCTCGATGAGGAGATGAAAGACCTGAAATTTGGCTGTATTATCGTGGATTCTGCAGTCCGTGGAAAAGGGTATGGTTACCGGATGCTGGCACAGGCACTTGATTATGCATTTGGAATTCTGAAAGTGGATCGGGTCTCACTGGGTGTCTTTGAAAATAATCCGGCGGCAAGGCGGTGCTATGAGAGACTGGGACTTACTGCAACCGGAAAATATGAAGTGTATCATCTGATGGGAGAGGACTGGAACTTTCATGAGATGGAAATCAGCAGAGAAAAGTGGACAGGGGGAGAACAGCGATGACAAAATTATATTCCTGGAATGTAAATGGTCTGCGTGCCTGTATGGAAAAAGGTTTTCGGGAGTTTTTAGAAAGGGAACAGCCGGATGTGCTGTGCCTGCAGGA
The DNA here is from genome assembly GCA_018228645.1 of Clostridiaceae bacterium Marseille-Q4143. Classification (GTDB taxonomy): domain Bacteria; phylum Bacillota; class Clostridia; order Lachnospirales; family Lachnospiraceae; genus Hominiventricola; species Hominiventricola filiformis. Next base: position 133,284 of record CP073693.1, on the reverse strand, counting down.
AACCAAGATGCAGCCGCATCAGGCAGAGTTTGAGTTTCCGGGCTATGAGATCTACTGGAACAGTGCAGTAAAAAAAGGATATTCCGGAACAGCAGTGCTTACAAAAGAAAAGCCGGTAAGTGTCTCCTATGACCTTGGATTTGAAGACAGGCATAACACGGAAGGACGTGCCATTACAGTAGAGTACCCGGATTATTATCTGGTGTGTGTCTATGTTCCCAATGCCCAGGACGGATTAAAGAGAATTGACTACCGGATGGAATGGGAAGATGATTTCCGCGCCTATGTGGGTGGCCTGAAAGAAAAGAAGCCGGTCATCATTACTGGTGACATGAACGTGGCAAAGGAAGAGATCGATCTGAAAAACCCCAAGAGTAATCGTGGAAATGCAGGATTTTCCGATCAGGAGCGGGATAAAATGAGGGAGCTTCTGGCATCCGGTTTTGTGGATTCCTTCCGGTATCTCTATCCGGATCTGAAAGATGCCTACAGCTGGTGGTCTTACCGCTTTAAGGCAAGAGAGCGGAACGCAGGCTGGCGGATTGACTATTTTTTAGTATCTGAGGGAATGGAAGAAAGAATCGAAGACAGCAAAATTCTTTCCGAACAACTGGGCAGTGACCATTGTCCGGTGGAACTGATTTTAAAATCATAAAGCAATGGAACGATTGATTTTTCACGTAGATGTAAATAGTGCTTTTCTGTCCTGGGAGGCGGCAAGACGTGTGAAGGAGGGCCTGCCGGATCTTCGGGAGATTCCTTCCTGCATTGGCGGAGATCCGAAATCCCGCAGGGGAATTGTGGTGGCAAAATCCATTCCTGCGAAAAAATACGGAGTTACCACAGGGGAACCCGTATCTATGGCACTTCGAAAATGTCCGGAACTGGTATGTGTCCCGGGGGATTTTGCGCTGTTTGAAACTTGTTCCCGGGCATTTAAAAAAATATGCGCATCCTATGCGCCGGTTATGGAGTCTTTCTCCATCGATGAAGTTTTTCTTGATATGAGTGGCACACAGAAAATTTATCCGGATCCTGTGAAGCTAGCCTGTGAAATCAAGGACCGAATCCGGGAGGAACTGGGCTTTACCGTCAATATCGGAATTGGAACCAACAAGCTTTTGGCAAAGATGGCATCAGATTTTGAGAAACCAGATAAAGTCCATACGCTGTTTCCAGCGGAAATTCCAACCAAAATGTGGCCGCTTCAAGTGAGGGATCTTCTGTTTCTCGGAAAAGCATCGGAACAGAAGCTGATAAAGGCGGGGATTAAGACCATAGGAGAGATGGCACGTTATCCGGAAACGGAGATTCAGCGGCTGCTTGGAGAAAAGACGGGACATCAGTTATATGAGTACGCCAACGGCAGAGATGATTCTCCGGTGCGGGGAGAACGGGAAGAAGCAAAAGGATACAGTGCGGAGACAACGACGGAAGAAGATATTGTGACGTATGAGCAGGCATTTTCCCTGTTGCTGGCACAGTGTGATGTGGTAGCGGCCAGAATGCGGAAAGACGGTAAGAAATGCAGCTGTGTATCGGTCACTTACCGGATGCTGGATTTCAGAACCAGGTCTCATCAGAAAAAACTGGGAAATCCTACGGATGTAACGGAGGAAATTTTCGTACAGGTAAAAAATTTGCTGTATGAATGCTGGCAGTGCCAGCCGCTGCGCCTGATTGGTGTGGCATTGACAGATCTGACTTCAGATGATTTCCGACAGATGTCTCTTTTTGAAAATACAGAGAACCATGAGAAACAGAAAAAAGTGGACGGAGTGGTGGATGATATCCGCAAGCGTTTTGGAAATGGAATGATTGTGCGGGGAAGTACGATGAATACAGCTGGTCAAGTTGCACGTAAAGCAAAAGCACAGATGGAACTGCGTGATAAAAATTCATAGAAAATAAAAAACTGCTGCTGGATAGATGAGAGATCTGTTCAGCAGCAGTTTTTTGTAAAAAGAACGATTATTTAATAATGGTTCCGGCTTTCTCTTCCAGCGCTTCTTTTGCATCATCAAGATCAGCAATTACCGTAACGCGACCCGGTTTTCCGGATACAAAGGAAACAGCAGCAACGACTTTCGGAAGGATGGATTTCTCGGCAAACTGTCCTTCTGCAATGTAGCTGCGGGCTTTCTCCACACTGATCGTGTCAAGAGGTTCGCAGTTATCTTTGCCGTAGTTCAGGTAAAGCTTCTTCTCGCCGGTGAGCAGGAGCAGCATATCTGCATCCAGAAGTTCTGCCAGCTTGCCGCTTGCAAGGTCTTTTTCGATCACGGCACTGGCACCTTTGAGGCGGTTGGCCTGTTTCAGTACCGGGATTCCGCCGCCGCCGCAGGCAATGACAACCTGTCCTGCATCGGAAAGGGTGCGGATGGCATCGATCTCAACAATGTCTTCCGGCTTCGGAGCGGAGACGATTCGTCTGTATCCGCCTTCGACTTTCGTTACATAATTTCCTTTTTCTTCTTCGGCATCTGCCTCTTCACGGGTCATAACACGTCCAATGACTTTAACCGGTTTGTAGAAGGAGTCATCGTAAGGATTTACCACAACCTGAGTCAGAATGGTGGTAACCGGGCGTCCGATACCGCGGTTTAACAGTTCCTCACGAATGGCATTCTGCAGGTCATAGCCAATGTATCCCTGGCTCATGGCAGAGCAGACAGACATAGGTGCGAAGGTGTAATCTGGATGCTGTTTTCCAAACTCGTTCATGGCGGTATGGATCATGCCCACCTGGGGTGCGTTGCTGTGGGAGATGACAACCTGGCAGTCAGCCTCCACAAGATCAGCAATTGCCTTTGCGGCATTTTTTACAGCGGTCTGCTGTTGGGGAAGCGTAGCTCCCAACGCTTTGTGCCCTAAGGCAACGACAACTTTCTTTTTGCTCATAGATGGGTCCTCGTTTCTGTTTAGTAAATGATTGCAGAGCCGTATTTATCTGACTCTGTATGATTAATAAGATTATAATTGTATCTCTAAAAAAATGCAAGACTGCCGGTGCGAAGAACAAAAAAAACTATAAAATGCATATTTTCCTTGCAACACGTATATTTATGCTGTATAATTTCCCGTGGTAAAGTGAAGAAGCACAAATCACAATTATTATGGAGGCATACATATGATTATCGGTATTTTAAAAGATATCAAAGAAGGTGAAAACCGCGTGATTGCTACTCCGGGAGAGGTTGCAACCCTGATCGGAGACGGCAATGTGGTAAAAGTTCAGAAGGGAGCCGGTGCAAGAGCCGGTTTTGAAGATGAGGCTTACGCGGCAGCAGGAGCAACTCTCGTGGATACAGCAGAAGAGATCTACGGCACCTGCGAATTTGTGGCAAAAGTAAAAGAGTTTGAGCCGTCCGAGTATGGCATGCTCAGAGAAGGCCTGATTGTCTTCACCTGCATCCATCCGGCAGCACATCCGGAAGAGGTACAGGTACTGCTTGATAAGAAGGTAACTGCATTTACCGCAGAGGATTCTCATCGTTACGGTTCTCCAAACTGTGAGGCAGCAGGAAAGCAGGGCGCTTTGTTTGGTCTTGAATCTATGCTGACCATCAATGGAGGAAAAGGAAAATTTGTCAGCGGTCTCGGCGGAGCACCGGGCATGAAAGTGCTGATCCTCGGCGGCGGTGTAGTAGGACAGGCTGCTCTTTCCGTACTGCATGCACTCGGCGCATGGTGTACCGTTATGGATATTAATATCGGAACGCTGCGTACCTTAAGCAGACAGTACAATGAACAAGTAAATACTATGATTTCCACCAAGGAGAATATTGCAAAATTACTTCCGGAGACTGACATGGTACTGAACTGCGTAAAATGGCCGAAAGGATGTAAAGATTATCTTATCGACCGTTCTATGCTGAAACTGATGGAGAAGGGTTCTGTAATCGTGGATATCAGTAATGATGAGCAGGGTGCTATCGAATCCTTCCATGAGACAACTCATGAGGATCCGCGTTATATTGAGGAAGGAATCGTTCATTTCTGCGTCAGCAATATTCCGGGAGCAATTGCGAACTCTACTTCTATCGCATACGCAGCTTCTGTATTGCCGCATTTCCGCAGCATTGCAAAGAACGGTGTGGCAGAGGCATGTGTAAGAGACGGATTTTTAAGAAGAAGTCTTACTACTTACAATGGTTATCTGACTCATGAGGAGACCAGTGCGCTGCAGAATCGTCCATGGATTCGTCCGGAGGAGATTCTTGACATTGCGGACCGTCAGCTGGATCAGGCACCGCCTGCGACTGTAACCAGATCTGCAAATATGATTCATCTGAAATAGAAACGCAAACACAAACACAGACACATATGAGGAAAAGTGTTATTTACAACAAAGGAGGACATTCTGAATGGAATCAGAACTTATCAGTATGGGAATTATTTCCATTATTCCTGCCGTTATTGCTATCGTGCTCTCCTTCGCAACGAGAAATACGATTGTTTCCCTGGTAACTGCCTGCATCGTGGGTACATTGCTTGCCGGCCAGGGGCCTTTGGGCTTCCCGACCTTATTAAAGGAAAGCCTTGGTACTACCAGTTTTTCCTGGGTTATGCTGCTGAATACATTTATCGCAATTATCGTGGCATATTTCCAGAAGACAGGAGCTATTCAGAGCTTCTCACAGATGATTCACGACAAGAATTTAAGCCGCCGCGGCGCACAGCTGATGGCCTGGGTACTTGGAATCTTTGTATACTTCAGTGATTCTTTCAGCCCGCTGTTTGTAGGAACCACTATGAGAAGTATCACGGATAAGGCAAAGATTTCCAGAGAGAAGCTGGCATACATTGCGGATTCTACGTCTGCTCCGGTCAGCGTTCTGGTGCCGATTACCGGATGGGCTGCTTATCTTAGCGGTCTGGCAGTGGGAATCGGATGTATTGCCACTGAGGAGGAAGGTGCAGCTTTGTTCCTGCATGCAATTCCTTATAATGTATATGCCATTCTGGCAGTACTGATGGTAGGTCTCATTGCTTCCGGCATCGTCAAGGATTTCGGACCGATGAAAAAGGCTGAACAGCGTGCCATGAACGAAGGCAAAGTACTTCGTGACGGTGCAGTTCCGCTGATCGGAAAAGAGCTGACGGAGATGCAGCCATATGAAGGCATCAAACCGCGTATTTTCCTGAACTTCCTTCTGCCGGTACTGATGATCATTACCATCGCACTTGGAACCTATGTAACCCTTGGCTCTGCGAAGACCATGGAAGCATTCCTGTTTGTAATCATTTTCATGAGCATCAGCATGTTGATTCAGGGAATTCCGTTCCAGGAGGTTATGGATACGCTGACACAGGGGGTGAAAGGTGCGGTTCCGGCTGTTATGCTGTTGGCACTGGCTTATTCCATCAACTCCCTGAGCAAGACCATGGGAACTGCTGATTATATTATTTCCATGAGCGAAGGATTCCTGACACCGGCTCTGCTTCCGGCGATCATCTTTGTGATTTCCGCGATCATGGCATTTGCAACCGGGTCCTCATGGGGAACATTTGCAATCTGTATGCCGATTGCCCTTCCGCTTGCATTTACCTTTACAGGTGGTGAGCTGGGCACGCTCGTCTATGCATGCTTTGGAGCAGTAGCAGGCGGCGGTGTATTCGGCGATCACTGTTCACCGCTGTCAGATACGACCGTACTTTCATCTACCGGTTCTGCATCTGACCATATCGACCATGTACAGACACAGCTTCCGTATGCACTGTGCTGCGGTGCGCTGGCGATTATCGTATATCTGATCATTGGATTTACATCTTTATAAAGACAACAAAGATGGCTGCCCGGAAAATTTTTCCGGGCAGTTTTTTTCATTTTTTCAAAATTGCAAGGGTAGAGCAAATGTGTTATACTACTATGAAACTGGGATTTTTTGCGAAAAAGTCCCCTGCGAAAAAGCAGGAAGAAGGAGGTTCTTCATGAAGACAATAACCGGTTTACTGGAAAGATTAGATTACAGAGTAATAGATGGTTCTCTGGATGGAGAGATAAGCGCACTGGTATACGATTCCAGAAAAGTGACAGAAGGATGCATGTTTGTCTGCATCAAAGGAGCAGCTTACGACAGCCATGAGCATACAGAAGAAATCGCGGCAGCAGGAGCCCGCGTGATCGTTGCAGAACGGCCGGTGAAAGTGCCGGAGGGCGTGACGCTGGTATTGGTGGACGACAGCCGGTATGCACTGGCTCTTTTGTCAGCTGCATGGTTTGACTACCCGGCAGAGAAAATGAAGGTTATCGGCATTACCGGAACCAAGGGAAAGACGACCACGACTTTTATGGTAAAAGGAATTCTCGAGCATGCAGGCTACAAGGTGGGACTTATGGGCACCATCGAGATTATCATCGGTGAGGAGCATATTCCGGCATGCAATACCACACCGGAGTCTTACCTCATTCAGGAGTATTTCGCACGGATGGTGGAGGCAGGCTGCGAGCTCTGCGTCATGGAAGTATCCTCTCAGGGACTTATGATGCACCGGACAGCAGGCATCCCCTTTGAAATCGGTATTTTCACTAATCTGGCACCGGATCATATTGGACCAAATGAGCATGCAAGTTTTGAAGAATATGCGGCATGCAAAGGGATGTTGTTCCGTCAGTGCCGACTTGGCATTGCAAATATTGATGATGAACATTTTCACATGGTATTGGACGGTCATACCTGTGAACTGGAAACCATTGGATTTTCCGAAGCAGCAGATTATCGTGCTTCCAACATGGAACTCATCGGCAGACCGGGATATCTGGGAGTAAAATACCATGTGTCCGGCAAACTCGACATGGATGTGGAGATCGATATTCCGGGTCGTTTCAGCGTGTACAATTCTCTGGTGGCCATTGCGGTATGTGAGCATTTCAAAGTTTCCGAGGATGATCTGAAAGCAGCACTTAGAGTGGTAAAGACCAAGGGAAGGATTGAGCTTGTAAAAGTATCGGATGATTTCATTCTGATGATCGACTATGCACATAATGCCATGGCACTGGAAAGTCTTCTTTCCACCTTGCGCGAATATCATCCGAAACGGCTGGTGTGTGTCTTCGGATGCGGCGGTAACCGTTCCAAGCTTCGTCGTTATGAAATGGGTGAGGTGTCCGGAAAACTGGCGGATTTGACCGTGATTACTTCTGATAATCCCCGTTTTGAGGAGCCGCAGGATATTATCAACGACATTAAGATTGGTATGGAAAAGACCGATGGAAAATATATTGAGATCTGTGACCGAAAAGAAGCCATCCGCTATGTGATTGAGCATGGTGAGAAGGGTGATGTCATCGTGCTGGCCGGTAAGGGTCATGAGGATTACCAGGAGATCAAAGGGGTAAAATATCCCATGGATGAGAGAGTACTGATCCAGGAAGTACTGAAGGAGCTGTCAGAGAAATAGATGGAATACGCCAATGTGATCGTGGATATCTCCCACGAGAAACTGGACCGGGTGTTTCAGTACCGGATACCGGAACATCTGAAAGAACATCTGAAAACAGGAATGCAGGTTCAGTTTCCATTTGGAAACGGCAACCGGCCCATGAAAGGCTATGTGGTGGGTTTTACGGATACACCGGATTATCCGCCGGAAAAGATCAAGGAACTTGACAGAATCATGGAAGGCGGCGTGCGCGCGGAATCCCAGCTCATTGCCATGGCGGCATGGATGAAGGAACGTTATGGTTCGACCATGAACCAGGCACTGAAGACCGTACTTCCGGTGAAGCAGGAGATTGCAGAGAAAAAAGAGGTCAGGCTTCGGCTTATCGTGTCCAAAGAGCAGGGCGAAGCACTTTTGAAAGATGCGCTTCATAAAAATTTTCGGGCGAAGGCAAGGCTGCTGGCAGCTCTTCTTGACCATGGCGGCGTACTGGATAAAAAAGAAGCCGCCGATCGCTATAAAGTGACCGCACCGGTGATCCGAAAATTCGAGGAAGATGGTATCCTTGTGCAGGAGTCCAGGATCCAGTATCGGAATCCATTTGAAGGACATTTTGAGCAGAAAGAAGGAACAGTGCTGCTCACGGAGGAGCAGCAGGCGGCAGTGGATGGAATCTTTAGTGAATACGAGAAAGGAATCCGGAAGACCTATCTTCTGCAGGGAGTGACCGGAAGCGGCAAGACGGAAGTCTATATGGAACTGATTGCCCGGATCACAGAAGAAGGCAAACAGGCTATTGTACTGATTCCGGAGATAGCCCTTACCTTTCAGACGGTCAGACGGTTCTATGAGCGGTTTGGCGATCGGGTGTCAGTCATGCATTCCCGGCTGTCGGACGGCGAACGGTATGATCAGTTTGTTCGTGCCAGGGAAGGCAGCATTGATGTAATGATCGGGCCGAGATCTGCATTGTTTACACCATTTTCACAAATTGGGCTTATTATTATCGATGAGGAACATGAAGGTGCTTATAAAAGCGAGACAGTTCCGAGATATGACGCCAGAGAGGCGGCTGTTTACCGGGCCTCCCTGTGCGGGGCTTCTGTGATCCTAGGAAGTGCGACGCCGTCTGTAGAGACAGCATTTCATGCGAGAAACGGACAATACGGCTGGTACCGGCTGGATCGGCGGATCGGCAGGGCAGTCCTTCCGGAGGTATCTGTAGTGGATCTGAGGGAAGAACTGAAAGCGGGAAACAGGAGCATCTTCAGCAGGAGACTGTATTCAGCCATGGACGACCGAATGAAAAAAGGGCAGCAGATGATGCTGTTTCTGAATCGCCGCGGACTGTCGGGATTTGTATCCTGCAGGTCCTGCGGAAAAGCGATTCGGTGTCCTCACTGTGATGTGACCTTGTCCCTTCACGGAGACGGAAGCCTTAAATGTCATTACTGCGGATATCAGATCCGGATGCCGAAAGCATGCCCGACCTGCGGTTCACCGTATATTTCCGGATTCCGGGCGGGAACCCAGCAGATCGAGAGAGAAGTAAAAAAATATTTTCCAAAGGCCCGGGTTCTTCGAATGGATTATGATACGACGAGAACAAGGGAAAGCTATGAGAAGATCCTTTCCGCTTTCGGAAAAGGAGAGGCAGATGTGCTGGTAGGAACCCAGATGATCGTGAAGGGGCATGATTTTCCTAATGTGACACTGGTCGGGGTGCTGGCAGCAGATATTTCGCTGTATGCATCGGATTACCGGGCGGCAGAGAGAACATTCCAGCTGCTGACACAGGCAGCAGGCCGGGCAGGCCGGGGTGAGCAGGCCGGAGAAGCCGTGATCCAGACCTATATGCCGGAGCATTACAGCATTCAGGCGGCGGTGAAGCAGGATTATGAAGCCTTTTATCGGCAGGAGATTGCCTATCGGAATCTTATGGGATATCCGCCGGTAGAGACCATGATGGGGATTTACCTGTCAGCGGGAGATCAGGAACTGCTGGAGGAGAAGACAAAGGCTCTGGGAATATTTATTCGGGAAATGCAGCAGCAGGAAGTTTTAATGATTGGTCCTGCGGATGCGGCGCTTACAAGGCTTAATGACCGGTACCGCAAAGTAATTTATTTGAAAAGCAGGCAGGAAGAAAAACTGCTTCTTATAAAAAACAAAACAGAACATTATCTGGAAATGGATGCCGGATGGGAAAAAATCCGTGTACAGTTTGACATGAACCCATTTCAGGCATATTAAGGAGGGGAAAGATATGGCAATTCGTAATCTGAGATTTGAAGGAGATCCGATTCTCCGTAAAACAAGTAAAGAAGTAAAAGAAATCACGCCGAAGATTGTGGAACTGGTAGATGATATGCTGGAGACTATGTATGAGTCCAACGGTGTGGGACTGGCAGCTCCGCAGGTGGGAATCCTGAAACGGATCGTTGTGATCGATGTGGGAGAGGGACCGATCGTCCTGATCAATCCGGAGATCATAAAGACGGAAGGCTCTCAGACTGGAGATGAGGGATGTTTAAGCGTACCTGGAAAAGCCGGCACGGTGACCAGACCGAATGAAGTGACAGTACGTTTTATGGGCGAAGACGGTGAGTGGTACGAACTGGAAGGTACCGAACTGCTGGCAAGGGCAATCTGCCATGAGTGTGATCATCTGGACGGAAAACTCTATGTAGATCTGGTAGAAGGAGACCTTCACGACGTCACTTATACAGACGATGAGGAGGAATAAGGTTCATGAAAGTTATTTTTATGGGAACACCGGATTTTGCAGTGGGAACGCTGGAAGCACTTCATGAAGCCGGGCATGAGATTACACTGGTAGTGAGTCAGCCGGACAAGCCGAAGGGGCGCGGGCATGCCCTGCAGCCAACCCCTGTAAAAGCAGCGGCAGAGCATCTGGGACTGCCGGTATTCCAGCCGGCAAAGGTAAGGGAAGCAGCAGATATGCTGGAACAGACACCGGCAGATGTAATTGTAGTAGCAGCATTTGGTCAGCTGATTCCTTCCAGAATCCTTCATATGAAAAAATTTGGATGTGTCAATGTACATGCATCCCTGTTGCCTAAATACCGGGGAGCGGCACCGATCCAGTGGGCGGTCATTGACGGAGAGAAAGAATCCGGAGTTACCATCATGCAGATGGATGAGGGACTGGATACCGGTGATATGTTGTCCAAGGTTATCGTTCCGTTGGATGAAAAAGAGACTGGGGGAAGTCTTTTTGATAAGTTGAGCATTGCAGGAGCAAAGCTCTGTGTGGAAACACTTGCAAAACTGGAACTGGGTGAGATTGCAGCGGAAAAACAGGGAGAATCCCCGACTGCCTATGCGTCTATGCTGAAGAAAAGCATGGGAAATATTGACTGGACAAAAGATGCAGTGTCCATCGAGCGTCTGGTCAGAGGTCTGAACCCGTGGCCCAGTGCATATACCACATTGAACGGAAAGACCATGAAGATCTGGCAGTGTGATGTGCTGCCGGAGGAAGAGGGAGCATCAAAAGGAACCTGTGGTGAAATACTGGAAGTAACAAAGAAAGCTATGATTGTGCAGACCGGAGAGGGAAGACTGGCACTGACAGAGATTCAGCTGGCAGGAAAAGCGCGGATGGATGCAGGTGCATTCTTACGCGGCTATAAAATTGAACCGGGCACAGTGTTGAAGGCAGAACAGGAGTAAATCATGTTAGGTTATGGTTATTATTATGATCCCACGTACATTCTGGTATTAATCGGTGCGTTATTGTCCCTGTGGGCATCCGCGAAGGTAAAAAGCACCTACAGCAGATATGCAAAAGTATACAGCCGTTCGGGACTTACCGGCGCGGAGGCAGCTCAGCAGATTTTAAAAAATGCGGGCATTTATGGTGTCCGTGTGGAGCATATCAGCGGAAATCTGACAGATCACTATGATCCGAAGGCGAAAGTACTTCGTCTTTCTGATAGTGTCTATGGTTCTCGTTCCGTAGCAGCAGTTGGTGTGGCAGCCCATGAGTGCGGGCATGCTATTCAGGACGATGTGGACTATGTACCACTTCGTTTCCGCAGTGCATTTGTACCTGTGGCCAATATCGGAACTCAGATCGCATGGCCGATTCTTTTGGTAGGTCTTTTATTTGCCAGATCTTATCTGCTGATTCAGATCGGATTACTGTGCTTTTTCTTCGGTGTTTTATTCCAGCTGATCACCCTTCCGGTAGAGTTCAATGCATCTGCGAGAGCCGTGCGGATTCTGGAAGAAACAGGTATGCTGGATCAGGAAGAATTAAAGGGCACCAGAAAGGTATTGTCTGCGGCAGCCATGACCTATGTGGCGGCAGCTGCAGCCTCCATTCTGTCCATGCTGCGTCTTATTCTTCTTTTTGGAGGTAACAGAAGACGTGACTGATCAGGGAGCAAAGGTAAATACCCGGGCGTTGGCGCTTGATTTTCTGCTGGAGACAGTGGAAAAAGGCGGTTACAGTCATGTGGTTATGAGAGGCATGTTGGAGAAATACCAGTACCTCGATAAAAAAGAGCGGGCATTTCTGACCCGTCTCTGTGAAGGAACGCTGGAGCGGATGCTGGAACTGGATGCGATCATCAACCGCTGCTCCAAAGTTCCGGTAAAGAAAATGAAACCGGTGATCCGAAATCTTCTGAGACTGTCCGTGTATCAGTTGAAATATATGGATCAGATTCCAGACTCCGCTGTCTGCAATGAGGCAGTGAAAATGGCGCAGAAAAAAGGATTTTACAGCCTGAAAGGGTTTGTAAATGGAGTTCTTCGAAATATTGCGCGGGAACTTCCGGATATGAAATTTGAAGACCTGTCCATTCAGTATTCCACTCCAAAGTGGATAGTGGATCAGTGGATTTCTGAATATGGGGAGGAAAAAGCAACTCAGATGCTGGCGGATCAGTATCGGGACAAACCGACAACTATCCGTGTCAACCTGTCAAAAATCAGCCGGGATGAGTTGGCTGCACGTCTGGAAGAGGAAGGTGCGCAGGTGCAGACTGTGGAAGAAGCAGATTGCGCGCTTGCCATCAGTGGATATGATTATCTGCGGGCTCTTCCGTCTTTCAGGGAAGGACTTTTCCAGGTACAGGATGTAAGCTCCATGAAAGCAGCACTCATGGCTGATCCCAGGGAAGGGGATTACTGCATTGACGTCTGCGCAGCGCCTGGCGGCAAGAGCCTTCATCTGGCTGATCTTATGCATGGTACCGGCATGGTGGAAGCCAGAGATCTGACCGAATATAAGGTGGGACTGATCGAAGAGAATATTGAGCGTACAGCCGCACAGAATATTCGTGCCGTACAGATGGATGCCACAGTTCTGGATGAGGCATCTGTGGAAAAGGCAGATGTAGTGCTGGCGGATATTCCCTGCTCAGGACTTGGTGTGCTCAGCAAGAAGACAGATCTGAAATACCGTATGACGCAGGAGCAGCAGGCAGAGCTTGTGGAACTCCAGCGCAAGATTCTTTCTACGGTCTGGCAGTATGTAAAACCGGGCGGAACACTCGTCTACAGTACCTGCACGGTACATAAGAAAGAAAATGAAAAAAATGTGGAATGGTTTCTTGAGAACTGTCCGTTTATCTTAAAAGAACAGATACAGATGCTGCCGGGTGTGGATACCTGGGACGGCTTCTTTATCGCAAAACTGGAGAGGAAGAGAAATGACTGATATCAAATCTCTGACACTGAGTGAACTGACACAGGAGATGGAATCCATCGGTGAGAAGAAGTTTCGGGCGGCGCAGATCTACAGCTGGCTGCATGAACGTCTTGTAGATGATTTCGATGAGATGACTAACCTGTCAAAGGGATTGAGAGAAAAATTAAAGGAAAATTATGAATTGCCGCACCTTACACTGGTGCGGGTGCAGACGTCGAAAATAGATGAAACCAGTAAATTTCTGTTCCGACTGTCCGATGGAAATGTCATTGAAAGTGTATTGATGAAGTATCATCACGGCAATTCTGTCTGCATATCTTCTCAGGTAGGCTGTCGCATGGGCTGCCGGTTCTGTGCGTCCACTCTGGACGGTCTGGAGAGAGGATTGAAACCCTCGGAAATGCTGGATCAGATCTATCAGATTCAGAAATGGTCAAAGGAGCGTGTGCATAATGTGGTCGTCATGGGAACCGGAGAGCCGCTGGATAATTATGATGCACTGCTTCGGTTTATCCATCTGCTCACATGCGAGGGAGGACTTCACATCAGCCAGAGAAACCTGACGGTCTCTACCTGCGGTATTGTGCCAAATATGAGACGGCTGGCAGATGAAAAGCTGCAGATCACCCTGGCGCTTTCTCTGCATGCTTCCAGTCAGGAGAAGAGAAAGACGCTGATGCCTGTGGCAAACAAATATGAACTGTCAGAAGTTCTGGATGCCTGCAGGTATTATTTTTCTCAGACTGGACGCCGGATTACATTCGAATACAGTCTGGTAGGCGGTGTCAATGACAGTGAGGAAGATGCGCGGGAGCTGACAGAGCTGGTGAAAGATATTAATTGTCACATTAACCTGATTCCGGTAAATCCGATCAAAGAAAGAGACTATGTGCAGTCGGATACCGGAGCTATCCAGCGCTTCAAAAATAAGCTTGAAAAATCAGGGATTAATGTTACTATTAGAAGAGAAATGGGCCGTGACATAGACGGAGCCTGCGGGCAGTTGCGGAAAAGTTATATGGATACGGAAAAGCGAGGTGAGTGAGGAGTGCAGACATCGGTTGCAATGACGGATATCGGCAGGAAGCGAAAAGTGAATCAGGATTATGTATATGCGTCTGACCTTCCTGTAGGCAACCTCCCCAATCTTTATATCGTTGCGGACGGCATGGGAGGACATAAAGCAGGTGATCTGGCGTCATCCTATGCGGTACAGACAATTGTGGAATCGATTGAGAAAAGTACAGAAACGCGCCCGGCACTGATCCTGCAGAAAGCAGTGCGGTATGCCAATTACCGCCTGTTCGAAAAAGCTGCAGAGCGGGAAGAATATCAGGGTATGGGAACCACACTGGTGGTCCTCACTGTATACGGAAATGAAGCACTTGCAGTAAACATCGGAGACAGCCGTCTGTATGAGATTTCCGGAGGAGAGATCGTACAGATATCAGAAGATCATTCTCTGGTGGCAGAATTGGTACGCAAAGGCGAGCTAAGTCCCGTAGAGGCCAGACGGCACCCGGATAAGAACATTATCACACGGGCGCTTGGCATTCAGGACGAGGCACAGCTTGATCTGTTTCCATTCCATGTGGAACCGGGAGACAGATATCTGCTCTGTTCGGACGGACTGAGTAATATGGTGGAGGATACGGAACTTTGCCGGATTATCAGTCAGGAGAAGGATCTCTCAGAGATCGGTGCAGAGCTGATACTGACAGCAAATGGGAATGGCGGACTGGACAATATTGCGGTAGTGCTTGTAGAAATAGGATAGCAGTGAGGTAAAATTATGATTAAAGTAGGGACGATTGTGGGTGACCGCTATGAAATCCTGGAAAAAATAGGCGTCGGTGGCATGGCAGAAGTCTTCAAGGGAAAAGACCATAAGCTGAACCGTTATGTGGCTGTGAAAGTTTTAAAAGAAGAATTTCGCGAAAATGATGCATTCGTAAAAAAATTCAAGGAAGAGGCACAGGCGGCGGCACGTCTTGCCCATCCGAATATCGTTAATGTCTATGATGTGGGTGATGAAAATGGAATTTATTACATTGTCATGGAGCTGGTAGAAGGCATCACTCTGAAAAATTACATTGAACGTAAGGGAAGCCTGACCATCAAGGAAGCGACCAGCATTGCCATTCAGGTTTGTGCAGGACTGGAGGTGGCGCACAACAATCATATTGTACACAGAGATATTAAGCCGCAGAATATTATCATTTCCAGAGAGGGAAAGGTGAAGGTAACGGATTTTGGCATTGCCAAAGCCACGACCTCCCAGACAACCACGGCAAATGCTATGGGATCGGTACACTATGCATCTCCGGAACAGGCGCGCGGCGGTTATGTGGATCACCGAAGTGATATCTATTCTCTGGGAATCGTGCTGTATGAGATGGTGACCGGACGGGTTCCGTTTGACGGGGAGACTGCGGTGACGGTTGCAGTAAAGCACTTGCAGGAAGAGATGGTTCCGCCCAGCGTATACTGCAAGAATATTCCCTACAGTCTGGAACAGATTATTAAGAAATGCACAGAGAAAAGTCCGGATCGCAGATATCAGGATATCGGGGATCTGCTGGCGGACTTAAAGCAGTCTCTGATGGATCCGGATGGAGACTTCGTCCAGATGATAGATGTGGATGAACAGGCCAGAACGGTTGTAATGAATAAAGGAACGTCTTCAAAGATCAGAAACTCCAGAAAGGTGGAGGTACCTGCCTCCCGTGATGAGGACGAAGATGAAGAAGATGACGAATATGAGGATGATGAAGACGACGAGGATGAGGACGATGACGAAGAACTGAGTCCGGCTGTCGAGAAGGCTATGACGGTTGCGGGTGTTGTCCTGGCAGTCATCATTGTACTGATTGTGCTCCTTCTGGTATCCAAAGCACTGGGACTGGGCAAAGAAAAAAACGATACCTCATCTTCTGACAGCCAACAGACAGAACAGACGGCGGATGAGGATACGGAATCAGAAGACGGAAACAGTTCATCAGCTAATACGGTGGTCATGCCGAATCTTCTCGGAAAGACCATGACGGAGGCCAAGATCGAGCTGAAGGATCTGGGAATTGATATTACGCTGAAAGGAAGCGAGAGTTCTTCCAAATATTCAGCCGGTCAGATTATGGAGCAGAATATTGCAGAAGGAACGAAAGTGGAAGTTGGAAGCTCTGTGGAGGTGACGATTGCAGGAAGCGGTTCTTCAGGAACCAGCGGAAGCAGTACATCCTCGACAGCTGCAGACAGCACATCTTCCACGACAGATACAGAGGTAACGGTTCCGAATGTGGTAGGTAAGGATGAGGCTACGGCAAGAGCTGCCATCGAGGCGGCAGGACTGACTGTAGGAACCGTGACGGAGGCCGCCAGTGATACGGTGACTTCCGGTCTCGTGATCAGTCAGACGGTGGCAGCCAATACGAAGACTGCAAAGGGCACAAAGGTGAATCTGGTACTCAGCAGTGGACCGAGCAGTGTGAAAGTGACCGATGTCATCGGTCATGAGCAGAGCCGTGCAGAACAGGAGCTTGCAGCCGCAGGATTTCAAGTGTCAGTGAAGGAAGCCTATTCTTCCGATGTCCGTCCGGGCCTGGTCATCAGTACGACGCCGGACAGAGGAACCCCTGCAAAGCCGGGAAGCACCGTAACTATGACCGTCAGCCAGGGAAAAGAAAAAGTGACGATTCCTTCTGTCAGCGTAGGTATGACCTATGAAGCAGCGGCAGAAAAGCTGGAAGACGCAGGATTTACCGGAACCATCAGTGAGGCAACGGAATCCAGCGATTCTGTGGGAAGCGGATTTGTCACCCGGTACAGTCCAAGCGGAACCGTAGATCCGGATGGAACAGTAACGATCTATGTGAGCACTGGTTCTGCATCTGGTACGGGAACAGACGGAACTGAAGGAATGCCGGCGAATTAAACTATGACAGGAAGAATTATAAAAGGAATTGCAGGCTTCTACTATGTGTATGTGGAAGGCTGCGGAGTATACGAATGTAAGGCAAAAGGCGTATTCCGGAACCGAAAGGTAAAGCCATTGGTTGGTGACCGGGTGGAAATCCAAGTGATCGATGAGACAGAGCACAAAGGCAATATGGAAGAAATTCTTCCAAGAACCAGTGAACTGATCCGTCCTGCAGTGGCAAATGTAGATCAGGCCATGGTCATTTTTGCAGCGGCAAAACCAAAGCCAAACCTGTCTCTTCTGGATCGTTTTCTGATCTCCATGGAACAGAAAGAGGTTCCTTCCATTATCTGCTTTAACAAAATCGATGAAGCGTCCGAAGAAGAACTTCAGCGATTAAAAGAGATTTATGGTGGATGCGGCAGCAGGCTGTTGTTCATCAGTGCCAGATATGAGAAGGGAGTAGAGGAAATCCGGGACCTGCTTCGGGGAAAGACCACGACAGTGGCAGGCCCATCAGGTGTTGGAAAATCAACACTTATCAATCTGCTGGTGCCGGACGCAGAGATGGAGACGGGACAGATCAGCCAGAAGATTGACAGAGGCAAACATACCACACGGCACAGTGAACTGTTCCGCGTGGAAGAAGACAGCTATATTTTTGATACTCCGGGCTTCAGTTCACTGGAACTGATGGGGTTGGAAAAAGAAGAATTACGGTATTATTTTCCTGAATTTGCGCCCTATGAGGGCAGCTGCCGATTCCAGGGCTGCGTCCATGGACAGGAGCCGGGCTGTGCGGTAAAGGAAGCAGTGGAGCAGAGGAAGATTAACAGAGAACGGTATGAAAGTTACCGTCTGCTCTTTGGAGAACTTCAGGAAAAAGAGAAGAGGAGATACAATTAGATTATGAAAAGATATTTATCACCATCCATTTTGTCAGCAGATTTCGCGCATCTGGGAGAGGATATACAGCATGCGGCAGCAGCAGGCACCCAGTATCTGCACTATGATGTCATGGACGGTATGTTTGTACCCAGTATTTCTTTCGGAATGCCGGTACTGGAATCCGTCAGAAAAGTAACAGATCTGGTGCTGGATGTACATCTGATGATCGAAGATCCGGATCGTTATATTGACGATTTTGTAAAATGCGGTGCCGATATCATTACCGTACATTATGAGGCATGCAAGGATGTGAAGAAAACGCTGGAGCTCATCAAAAGCAAAGGAGTGAAAGCAGGCGTAACCATCAAACCGAAGACTCCGAACAGTGTTTTAACCGACGTACTGGATATGGCAGATATGATCCTTCTCATGACGGTAGAACCGGGCTTTGGCGGACAGGCTTATATTCCGGAATCCACCGAGAAGATCAAAGAGCTTCGTCAGATGCTGAATGAGAAATGGCTGGATACCGATATCGAGGTAGACGGCGGTATCAAGAAGGATAACCTCCAGATGGTTCTGGATGCAGGCGCGAACATCATCGTAGCCGGAAGTGCCATCTTTAAAGGTGACATTGAGCAGAATGTCAAAGATTTCCTGCGCATTATGGGAGAATAATACATTGCATACACTGATTATCAGCGGGGGCACAATCGATACCGATTTTGCCCTCGATTTATTAAAAAAAGAGAAATATGATCACATTATCGGCGTGGACGGAGCACTGAAATTCTGTAAAGAGCAGAATATTGTCCCTACCCGTATTGTGGGAGATTTTGATACCCTGGATCCGGAGATTCTGACCTGGTATCAGACCAACACCCAGATTGAGATCCGGCAGTTTAATCCGGTGAAAGATGCTACCGACACCCAGATTGCCATCGAACTTGCCATGGAGCTGGGCAGTAGGAAAATCACCCTGATCGGCGGTACCGGAACCAGGCTTGACCATGTGCTGGGAAATATTCAGACCCTGTATCTGCCTTTTGTAAAAGGCATCGACTGCCGAATCGTGGATGCTCATAACCGGATCCGGCTGGTATCAGGGGAACTGCATCTGAAGATGACAGAACAGTGGGGCAAATATGTGTCCCTGATCCCGTTCACAACGGATGTGGAAGGTGTGGATCTGATTGGTTTTAAATACCCGTTGGAAAAATTTAGTTTTACCGTTCTTGGTACCGGCAGCAGAGGCGTTTCTAACGAGATTGCGGAAGAAGAAGCGGTGATTCGCATAGAAAAAGGAATCATGATATTGGTGGAGTCGAAAGACTGAAAGATCCCCCGGAGCGGAATGCTCCGGGGGATCTTTGTCAAATTCCGTATTGAGATAACAATTGTAATTGATATGCAGGGTCTTTTGCTGCTCGTTTGGCATCTTCGTATCTTTCCTGAGAGAGGAGAAGATCAAATAGTTTCCGATCCCGGGCGAGTGTTAATTGTTCGGTTTCTTTTGCTGCTTCTCGTTCTCGGTACTTCAGAACTTCCTCAGCATCATATTCTTCTAATAACATTGCAAACACCTCCGTTTCGCATCGACTGAGTAAATCGGACAAGAGTCCTTTCTCTATTCCTTGTTTCAAAGCTGTATGGGAAGCATCCTGAATGGACATTCCCTGATTTAAAAACTCTCGGATGGAACTGATAAATTCCGAGTATTCTTTTAAACGCTGACATTTTTCAAGCAGTTCTTTATTATGCCCTTTATTAATGTTGAGAAGTCTAATCCGGCATTCGACGGCGGGTAACTGATCCGTCATTTCTTTAGGAAAAGCATTTGATAAAAGTAATTCTTCCTCATCCGGCATATCTTCCAGACCATTATAAAAGACAATATAATTTGGAAATGGCAGGGGAATCTGAGATTTTGCATACAGACTGTAGCCATATCTTCGGACATATTGCTGATACAATTGAGAAAAATAGATGAGTCCCCGCAGTGGCATATTCAGATTTGTACTGCTCTGATGTTCATACAGATTCATGGATGTACCAATGATAAAGGACAGATCATTTTTCATGCCAAGAAATATGACATCTTCCAAAGTGGTCATTTCCAGGTCTTCGGGATTGGTGTAATTGGTTCCGTTGATAGCGTTGTAAAGGTCCAGCTGGTATTTCTTTTCACTGAATGCCAGCCGGAAAAGCTGATCCTTCTGATTACGGTTGTAAGGCTGTTCTTTTCTTGTGGTATCTTTGATCAAAATAGCTCCTTTCTTCTGCTTTGGAATCTGCAGAGAAAAGGGCACTTTTCTGACATGGTCATCAGTTACTACTTGTTTTCGGAAGTTTGTATCTTCTGCAGCTTCCCTGTGCAATTGTGCGTTCATTGTCGGGAATACTGCTCGAACTGAGCTCCGAAAATGAGATATATAGAAATGTATTTACTATGTGCTTATGTTAACATATAGTTTTTGAAAATGCAACTATAAAACGGACTGAAATTGTAAAAAAATACCAAAATAAGTTGTTTTTGCTATAAGAAAGATGTTAAAATAATAATAACTGAGGAATGGACAGTCATATTTTTTGAATGGTTAAAGAGAAGAAGGACTGGGGCGAAAATAGGATGGTTCGTTATATGTGAAAGGAGAAAGTGTATGAATTTGAAAAAAGTGAAACGTATCCTTGCAGTTTCGTTGGCTGTGATGCTGGCGATTCCACCCAATATGTATGGAGGTCCGCTGGTAGCGCGGGCAGAAGAAAATGACAGCGGAAGTGAATTGGTTGGTGATAGTTATACGGTTACAGGAATTGGTGATTCATATCTTTATCAGCAAACATATTTAAATAGTAGTAAATGGTTGAAAGGAACACCGTATACCTATTTTACTAACAATAATAATTTGCCAAGTACAATAGATGTGAAAATTGTGAAAAATATTCAATCAAACTCTCTACAGACATTCGATGATAAAGATAGTGATGAAGTGATAATTGAGGAAACAACGGAAGAGATCGAATCACAGGAGACAATGATTGAAGAACCTGAGGGATATACCGTGCAGGAAACTGTTCCAGAGGGAAAAATAATACAGGATATTGTTTCAGAAGAAAAAGAGGATGATCTTTTGGGCGAATCTTCCAAAGTAACAAATGATATTGTTCAGGAAGAAACCGTATCAGAAGAAACGTTACCTGAAAAAGAAGAGAATGTTGAGTTACAACAATCAGAAGATGAAGAATCTTCCGTTTTTTCTTCAACAGTTGCAGTTTTGGAAAAGTTTCTTCCAAAACCAATGGTAGTGCATGCAGCTGGATCAGAAATTAGTGAGGATGAAGTAATCACGTTAAAAATTGAACGCTGGGAGGTTAATTCGCAAGATTCTTCAAAATATATTTTTACACCAGTGATAGAGGGAGAATCAACCATAAACTGGGCAAACGGGATAGATCCTTCAATTACTATAAATTTAATAGATAAGGAACATATAATATTTTTAACTCCTAGATTAAGTGTTTTCCCAAATGTTTCAGAGTGGAATGAACTGCGTACAGATGACGAATATGAGAATTCGATTAGCTGTGATTTGACGAATTTGATTTATGAGATCAGCAATTCCGATATAGCTGAAGTATTCGTTGATGAAGATGGAGATCCGGATATTCATGCAAAGAATCCTGGTACTGCTATAATTACTGCTAAGTATTATGGAGATGCTATTGCTACATTTGAAATAACAGTTATGAATCCGAGGGATGGTTATACAGTTATTAATGAGGATATCTGGACTCGGGATAAAGTTTATATTCGAGCAAATGAAGGATATAAACTTTGGACTAATGAAGAAGATGAAGAAGATGGTGTATCAGAAATTATTGTTGATGTGAATGAAAACGAATTTATGAATGAGCTGTATAGTTTCGATATTGAAAGAAACGGAGAAGGGCATTCATATTGTGAGCAGACTGTTTCCTGCAAAATCGACAAAGTTGCTCCATATGGTATCATTCGGACAGTCAGCCATTCCTGGGATAAATTAGTCGATGCATCCGATGCAGAAGGTCAGGAGATCCGGGAGACCACGAATCCGCAGTTTTTCATTGAAGGAAGTGATCAGGAGTCCGGACTTGCCAGCATTCAGTATCACGTATTTGATAACTATGTATCCAAAGATCCGGCAGCCATTGAGCAGGCTGTGGCAGCAGACGGCGGCTGGAAGACATTTGAGGACAAATGGACAGATCTTGATTTCAACAGCTATCATGTGGTGTATGGAAAACTGATGGACAATGTAGGAAATGTAAAATACATTTCTTCTGCACGGATGGAGATTCTGGGATATTTTCCTTTAAATGCAACTGCAGAACTGAGAGGTGTTACGGATTCATCTGCAAGAATTCAGATTACCGGAGAGTACGACAGTGATGTTTACCATTATTATCTGCTGAACACGACAACAGATGTGATGATGAGTCCCCAGCAGGTGATGGAACAGGGAATGAGCAGCCGTACCGGTACCTTTAATTTGACAGGATTAAATGCTAATACAACTTACTATGTATATGCAATGATTCAGAATTATGACGATGCAATTAGTGATGTGATAAAAGTAAGCTTTACGACTGCGCAGGCAGATACTTTGCAGAGCATAAGCGTATCCGGAATAAAGGCACAGGCCTACACCGGCAAAGCAATCTGCCCGAAAATAACTGTAAAAGATGCAGCAACCGGAAAGAAACTGACGCAGGGAAAACAGTATACGGTTTCCTATGAAAATAATGTTAATGTAGGTAGTGGTGTTATTGTAATTACCGGAGTAAACGGTAGTGGATATGAGGGTACAAAGTGGGTATATTTCAGTATTGAGCCTCAGAACATTGCAAAGAAAGTCCAGGCGAAAGTTGTAGGAAAGAAATTCCTCTTCACGGGAGATCCAGTGACGCCTTCCGTTTCTATGACCTATAGTAAGATGAGACTGACAGAGGGAAGAGACTATGAGCTTAGCTATGCAAACAATGTAGCAAAAGGAACTGCGACGGTTTATGTGACCGGTAAAGGAAATTATACCGGAACCAAGGCAGTAAAATTCAAGATTAGCGGACCTAAGATCAAAGATGCAGAAGTATCCCTGACTGCAGATTCCGCAGTTTACAGCGGAACCAACAGCTTTCCGGGTGTCATTGTAAAATACAATGGAAAGACCTGCCAGGAAGGTGTTGATTATACCGTTAAATATCCGAAGAAACTGAAAGCTGGAAAGAACGCTATTAGTATTATTGGTAAAGGAAATCTGTCCGGATCTGTAAAACGGAACTATATCATTGAAAAGGCTCCGATGGAGAAAGTGGAAGTTTCCATGCAGACCAGCCTGCAGCTGACGGGTAAGAGCATGAAAGTATTTCCGACCAGTGTCACTCTGGATGGCAATGCCCTGACCAAGAAAGATTACACCTTAAAATATCGTTCTGTAGCAACCGGAAAAATGTCTGCAAATATCAAAGCCGCAGGTGCTTATCAGCTGGTATTGACCGGAAAAGGCTGCTATCAGGGAACAAAGACCGTAGACTTTACTGTTACGGCAGCAGCAACCGATAACAGCAATACCAATACCTCTAATACACAGACTAAACCGGGGACAACCGTGACTGGTGTAGGTGATGTGATTGATGGTATGCAGCTGACTCAGAAATATTTTGACGGTATTGCCATGGAAGATGGAAGAAACGTAAGATTTGAAGTAGAGTTGGATGATGCAGATGATTATACCGCATTTGTGCGTCAGGACTGTGAAAATCAGATGTTTGGTGATTCGGATGCTCTGGCACCTAAGAGCAAGGATCACTATACCATTCATATGGCAGAAGTAGAGTATGAAGGATTGAATACAGCTGTACGTTTTACCCTGAAAATCAAAATGGATGGAGTAAAAGAAGGAACTCCGGTATATGGATTATGGAGTGAGTGGGACAGAGATGATAAAACCTTTGACCGTGAACTGAAAGCAGTTGCGCATGATGGTTACATCGAAGTTACGAATGCAGTAGATGGAAAAGCATTCAGACCGTATGGACTTTATATTGTGGTAGAGAAGTAATATTTAAAATAAAACCAATATACAATGCCCCGGAGCGGTATGCTCCGGGGTATTATATTTAGAAAATAAACAGGATCATGTGCTGGATATAGAATAGCAGAAGGCGGGCATAAACTCCTGCTGTTTTCTCAGTTTATAGCTATGTTGGATCGGATTGCCGCCAGATTAAAGACAGAAGAAAAGCGGGAACTGACAGACCAGATTCTGGGTGGAGAGGGATTGAATGGAAGCAGCCTGACAAAGGATGATCTGCTCGAACTGCTGGGTGAAAAATAATCAAAAAATGCAAAATTTTCCTTGACTTCTCAGCTTTTTCTATGCTATATTAGATAAGGCTTTTTGCGGGCAAAGTATGTCCAATGAGCCGGGTGTGTCAGATAACTGACGACCCGTTACGCAAAAATCACGCGGACGGATTCCGGAAGCGGTGCCTGTATACAGGTCCTTCTGGGAGTAGAAGGTCACGCGGAAGAAAAGAACCAAAACGGAGGAAGAACAATGAGCGTAATTTCAATGAAACAGTTACTGGAAGCCGGCGTACACTTCGGTCATCAGACCAGAAGATGGAACCCGAAAATGGCAGAGTACATCTACACCGAGAGAAACGGTATCTACATCATCGACCTTCAGAAATCTGTAGGAAAAGTTGATGAGGCTTATAAAGCAGTTGCAGATATCGCAGCTGAGGGTGGAAAGATCCTTTTCGTTGGTACTAAGAAACAGGCTCAGGATGCTATCGCAGTAGAGGCAGAGCGTTGCGGAATGTACTATGTAAACGAGAGATGGCTCGGTGGTATGCTGACCAACTTCAAGACTATCCAGGGACGTATTGCAAGACTGAAAGCAATCGAGACCATGCAGGAAGACGGAACCTTCGACGTACTGCCGAAGAAAGAAGTCATCGCTCTGAGAAAAGAGATGGATAAACTTCAGAAGAACCTTGGCGGTATCAAAGAGATGAAGACCCTTCCGGATGCTATCTTTGTAGTAGATCCGAAGAAAGAGAAGATCTGTGTACAGGAAGCTCATACTCTGGGAATCCCGCTGATCGGTATCTGCGATACCAACTGCGATCCGGAAGAGCTTGACTACGTAATCCCGGGTAACGATGACGCTATCCGTGCCGTAAAACTGATCGTTTCCAAGATGGCAGATGCTGTTATCGAGGCAAATCAGGGCGAGGCTGAGGAGTATGCTGAGGAAGCATATGAGGAGCAGCCGGTAGAAGAGTAATTTACAGGTAAAGGCCGTCCGGGACAGTATTGTTCCGGACGTGCTGTAAACACACATCCCACAGGAGGAATCAGATCATGGCTATTACAGCATCTATGGTAAAAGAGTTAAGAGAGATGACCGGTGCAGGAATGATGGATTGTAAGAAAGCACTTGCAGCTACCGAGGGTAACATGGAAGCAGCAGTGGATTTCCTGCGTGAGAAAGGTCTTGCTACCGCACAGAAGAAAGCAAGCCGTATTGCAGCAGAGGGTATCGTAGCTACCGCTCTGTCTGAGGACGGAAAGAAAGCAGTTGCTGTCGAAGTAAATGCAGAGACTGACTTCGTTGCTAAGAACGAGAAATTCCGCAACTACGTTGCAGATGTTGCTGCACAGGCACTGAACACTACTGCAGCAGATATTGACGCATTCCTGGCAGAGCCGTGGGCACAGGATACCACCAAGACTGTAAAAGAAGCTCTTGCAGCTCAGATCGCAGTGATCGGTGAGAACATGAACATTCGTCGTTTCAAACAGGTTGAGGAGCAGAACGGATTTGTAGCTTCTTACATCCATGCAGAAGGAAAGATCGGTGTTCTCGTTGACGTTGAGACCGACGTAGTAAACGATGAGATCAAAGAGATGGCTAAGAACATCGCTATGCAGATCACCGCTATGAAACCGGTATACACCAACGACAGCGAAGTTGATGAAGAGTACAAGGCTCATGAGCTTGAGATCATCAAATCTCAGATCGAGAACGATCCGAAGATGGCAGGAAAGCCGGAGAAAGTTATCAACGGCGCTATCATGGGACGTCTGAACAAACAGCTCAAAGAGATCTGCCTGCTTGATCAGGTATATGTAAAAGCAGAGGATGGAAAACAGAGCGTAGCAGCTTATGTAGCTCAGGTTGCAAAAGATAACGGCGCTAACGTTACTGTTAAAGGATTTGTTCGTTTCGAGACCGGTGAAGGTATGGAGAAAAAGAACGAGGATTTCGCAGCAGAGGTTGCAGCTCAGCTTGGTAAATAAGTCGTTTGTAAATAACGCTGATAAAGGGACATGGAAACGATTGGTTTTCGTGTCTCTTTTTTTATAAACTTTTTACCTTTCGGAAATAATAAAAGCATTGACAAATCAGAATAATAGTTTTATTATCGAAACATATAACATGTAGTATTTGATACTATGTTAAATAGTAATAAAAAGAAAGGCAAAGAAAATATGGGAAAATCAAAGTGGAAAGTGGGAATGGCATCTGCGCTGGCTGTAGGGGCAGGAGCTGCGGCTGTCGTGGCAGGCAGAAAGAAGAAGTCTAAGACGCTTAAAGAGAGTAATTATCGGAATACGGAGCGCGGAAAACAGGCGAAGAATAGCAAGGGGATCTATTATTCCAGCGGAAACTATGAGGCTTTTGCGCGGCCGGAGAAGCCGGAAGGTATTGAAGGAAAATCTGCATACCTGGTTGGAAGTGGTTTGGCTTCATTAGCAGCAGCCTGTTTTCTGGTAAGAGATGCCAGAATGCCGGGAGAAAATATTCATATATTAGAGGCCATGGACATTGCGGGAGGTGCATGTGACGGTATTAACGACCCTTCCAGGGGCTATGTCATGCGTGGCGGCCGCGAGATGGAGGATCATTTTGAATGTCTGTGGGACCTGTTCCGAAGTATTCCGTCTCTGGAAGTACCGGATGCATCGGTGCTGGATGAATATTATTGGCTGAACAAACATGATCCTAACTATTCTCTGTGCCGTGCAACAGTGAACCGTGGAGAAGATGCCCATACCGATGGCAAATTCCGTCTGAGTCAGAAGGGCAGCATGGAGATCATGAAACTGTTCTTTATGAAAGACGAAGATCTCTATGATAAGACGATTGAGGATGTCTTTGATGACGAAGTATTTCGTTCGGATTTCTGGCTCTACTGGCGTACGATGTTTGCATTTGAAAACTGGCACAGTGCCTTAGAGATGAAGCGATATTTCCAGAGATTTATTCACCATATCGGTGGACTGCCGGATTTTTCTGCATTGAAATTTACCAGGTATAATCAGTATGAATCTCTCATTCTTCCTATGCAGAAATATCTGGAAGAGGCAGGTGTGCAGTTTCAGTTCGGAACGGAAGTGACCAATGTCCGTTTTGAGATGGAGGGCGAGAAGAAGACAGCCAGAGCCATTGAATGCAAGGTGCATGGCGAGGTACAGGAAATCCCTCTGACAGAAGATGATTTTGTATTTATTACCAATGGAAGCTGTACAGAAGGAACGATTTACGGCGATCAGAATCATGCCCCGACAGGAGATGCGGAAGTTAGAAACAGCGGATGCTGGTCTCTCTGGAAAAATATTGCCCGTCAGGATCCGGCATTTGGACATCCGGAGAAATTCTGCTCCAATATTGAAAAGACTAACTGGGAATCCGCCACAGTGACCACTTCCAATGAGAAAATCATTTCCTATATCACAAAGATCTGCAAACGTGATCCGAGAACAGGAAAAGTCGTGACCGGTGGTATTGTCAGCTGCAGAGATTCCAGCTGGCTCTTAAGCTGGACGATCAACCGGCAGGGACAGTTCAAAGGGCAGAAGAAAGATGAGATCTGTGTATGGGTTTACAGCCTCTTTACAGACGTACCGGGCAATTATGTGAAGAAACCTATGAAAGAGTGTACGGGTAAGGAAATTACGGAAGAATGGCTCTATCATCTGGGCATCCCGGTAGAAGAAATCCCGGAACTGGCAGAACATCATGCGAACTGTACACCGACCATGATGCCTTATATTACGGCATTCTTTATGCCGAGAAGCGCCGGAGATCGGCCGGATGTCATTCCGGATGGCTGTGTCAACGCAGCCTTCTTAGGACAGTTTGCTGAAACCCCGCGAGATACCATTTTCACCACGGAATATTCTGTGCGGACAGCTATGGAGGCGGTCTATGGTCTCTGTGGTGTGGATCGTGGTGTTCCGGAGGTATGGGGCAGTGTCTATGACGTAAGGGAACTGTTGGACAGCACCGTAAAACTCATGGATGGTAAATCCCCATTGGAGATGCCGCTGCCTAAACCACTGGAAATGCTGAAAAAACCATTGTTAAAGAAAGCAGATAAAACTATTATCGGGAAATTATTACGCGATCATGGTGTTCTGAAAGACGGCATGATCTAGAAATAGAATTTTAGCCGTTACGTAAAAAAGACAACCGACAACCTGTGGACGTTCCTCTCACAGTTTGCCGGTTGTCGGTTTTATGCCGTAGAATGGCTTACAGCTTAATATTTTTCAGAAGAGAACCAAGACTGGTAGCAATATTCTCAGACTTCGGAATCTCATAATGCTCGTTAGCTTCCTCTTCCTGGGCACTTTCCAGAAGTGCTTTCATACTGAGGGAAAGCTTACCGTCTTTGATAGCGGTAACTTTCACTTTTACTTCCTGACCTTCTTTGAGTACTTTGTCAGGGCTTACCACGCGTTTGTCAGAGATCTGGGATACGTGAACCAGACCGGAGAGACCGTTGGACAGGCGGACAAATGCGCCATAATCTTTCAGAGTCTCTACGGTGCCGTCCATGACGTCACCTACATGTACCTGCTCAAAAGCAGCTTTCTTTTTCTCGTCTTCTGCGGCTCTTGCTTCTGCTCTCAAAATCTCTCTTGCGGAGAGAACCAGACGTTTTTTCTCAGGATCTACTGTGATGACGCGAACGCGTACTTTTTTGTTCAGCCATTCATTCAGGTCGTCTACATGCTCCAGAGAAAGACGGGATGCCGGGATAAATCCGCGGATACCCTCTACATATGCGATAACACCGCCGTTTACCACGCCGCCGATTTTAACAGTCAGGACGGTTTTGTCATCCATCTGCTGTTTTAACTCTGCCCATACCGGATCTGCTTCGTCGTCTGCTTCCGGAGCAGCCTCCTCAGCAGCTTTGTAGGATGCTTCCAGCTCCTCTGCAAAGTCATCCATGGTTTTCTTTTCTTCTTCCATTGTGTAAATACCTCCCGTAAAGATTTAAGTCCATATGTTCCTATTATATGGGAATTCGTCGGTAAAATCAATTATTTACTGTAGGTTTTACAGATCTTTGCAACAACTCCGCTCAAAGCAAGCAGTGCCAGTGCATTCGGGATAACCATCAGTCCGTTAAAGAAATCAGCCAGGGACCATACCAGGTCTACTTTCAGTGTAGAACCAACGATGATGAAGATGACAACAATCAGTGAATAGATTTTTGTCGCTTTTACACCGAAGAGATGCTTTACATTGATAGCACCGAAGAAATGCCAGCCCAGAATGGTGGAGAAAGCAAAAAACAGAAGGCAGACAGCAATGAAAATATCACCGAAGCTTCCGAATACGGTAGAAAATGCATACTGGGTCAGTGCGGTGCCGTTCTTTCCGCTGCTCATAGCGCCGGTGGTCAGAACGGAGAAGACGGTAAGGTTCAGGATAATAAAAGTATCAATGAAAACGCTGATCATAGCAGTCAGACCTTGCTGATGCGGATTCTCAGCGGTTGCACGTGCATGTGCATGGGGAGTGGAACCCATACCCGCTTCATTGGAGAAGAGTCCTCTTGCAACACCATAGCGGATCGCTTCTCTTACAGTGATACCTGCGGCACCACCCATGATAGCAGACGGCTGGAATGCGCCTACCAGAATCTGGCGGAATGCTTCCGGGATCATGGTGAAGTTGCATCCGATTACAATCAGGCTGCCGATGATATAGATGCAGGCCATGAAGGGTACCAGTTTTTCAACAACAGCTGCCAGACGATCGGTTCCGCCGATGAAAATGAAGGCTGCAAACACGGCAAGGATAACGCCCACAGCTACCGACGGTACGTTAATATTTCTGGATGCGAATACTTCAGAGAAGGCAGCGCCGATGGAATTGGACTGCACCATATTTCCCATAAAGCCAAGGGCCAGGATGATAAATACAGAGAACAGGCCTCCCAGAACTTTACCAAAGGTTCCTTTAAATGCTGCGTGGATATAGTAAACCGGACCTCCGGTTACCTCTCCGTGTTTTACAACTTTATATTCCTGTGCAAGGGTAGCCTCGGCATAGATAGTAGCCATTCCGAAGAACGCGCTGAGCCACATCCAGAAGATGGCTCCGGGGCCGCCGCCGAAAAGTGCAGTTGCAGCACCGGCCAGATTACCGGTACCTACCTGAGCGGCAATTGCGGTTGCAACAGACTGGAAGGGGGTCATTTCGCCCGCTTTCTTCTCACCCTTGTGACCAAGGTTGCCAAAGAGAAGCTTGAAGCCCTCTCCAAATTTTCTTACCTGAATGAACTTGAGTTTTATGGTGTAGAAGATACCCGTACCACATAATAGTACGATCAGTACCACATTCCATAAAAATCCATTTGCGTTGTCCACCAGTTGTAACAGTGATTCCATTTCTTAGTTCCTCCTACTCGTTATATGCTTGAACATAAAAATAAGAGCTGATAAACTATCAGCCCTCCAAAGAGTAGAACAATCTGCATGTAAAATATGCCCTGTCCTTTTGCCTGAGAGATTGGCGGAAAATAGGTTTCCGCTGTACACCTTCGGCGCTCGTCCATCGAGACTCTCCAGAGTGCCTGTCGGGTGTCCGGCCCGACAAGACGTAGAAGACTATATCATATCTCTGAAGTAAATACAATAGTCCGCGTGGAAAAAACAGAAAAATTTTTAGTCGGCGGTTTACTTCGTCCTTCCGGAACCGGATACCCAGTCATCGGAGGGGCTGGTATTCCAGGTGAGGGTGGAACCATCGGAGGTGACGGTAATGGTACCCTGGTCGTCGGTACGGAAAAGCTGCACACCTGCCGCGCGAAGTTTGTTCAGAGTCTCTGCATGGGGATGTCCGTAGGAATTGCCGGTTTCGCAGCTGATGACGGCATAGGTGGGAGAGACTGCATCAAGAAATGCATCACTGGTGGAAGTGTGGCTTCCGTGATGACCGACTTTCAGCACATCCGCAGACAGGTTCATGCCGGAAGCGAGCATATCATTTTCGGCTTCTTCCTCAGCATCTCCTGTAAAGAGGAAGGTATTGCTGCCGTGGGTCAGGCGCAGGACAATAGAACAGTCATTGCTGTCTTCATAATTTCTTGCAGGAGAGAGAATCGTAAAGGAAGATTCTCCAAAGGCATAATTGTCACCCACTTCCGGGTGAATAGCTGTGTAATTCTTGGATTTCATAGCCTGAATGACATCGTCATAAGTTCTGGTATCGGCTTTTCGTTCCGGCATGAGAATAGTATTGCAGTCAAATTTATAGATTACCACATCTGCACCGCCAATATGATCTGCGTCAGGATGTGTCAGCACCAGATAGTCAAGAGAAGAAATACCAAGATATTCCAGATAGGACTGTACTTTTGTACCCTGGTCATTGTCTCCGGCGTCGATCAGCATGGCGTGTCCGTCCTGGGTCAGAAGGGTACAGTCACCCTGACCAATGTCGAGAAAATGAACGGTCAGATCTTCTGTAACGTCCGAAGGTGCGTAGGCAGTCTGTATCTCTGCACCGGAGGCAAGGTCAGAAGCGGCGGTAAGGATGGTGTTCAGTGCGGATGATATGGAATCAGCCTGACCATTTCCATATCCGGCAATACCAAGGATCAGCACAACCAGTGCGAGGAGCACCGGGACAGTCCGTTTTCTTCGTTTTTTGCGGTAATAATGTTTCTTTCTGCTCATAAAATGTCTCCAGTCTGTCATTGTAGTTTTCGAACATATGATCTATCTTAGCACAGCCGGAGAAAAAAGAAAAGCAATAAAAAGGAGACATTATGCACAAAACTTATTTTACAAAGTTGGAAAAAATATGATATAATATACAAAAGAAAAAGGAGGTGTTTCTATGAGTAAACGTATTATCACAATTAGCCGTGAGTTTGGAAGCGGTGGAAGAACCATTGGTAAGATGGTGGCAGAAAAACTCGGGATCGCTTTCTATGACAAGGAACTGATTGAGAAGATCGCGGAGGAGACCGGATTTTCTCAAAAGTTTATTGAGGAATACGGCGAGCATGCACCGGGAACCAACGTATTTTCTTATTCTTTTCTTGGAAGAGATGCCAATGGAATTTCCATGCAGGATAAGATCTGGATGCAGCAGAGAAAGCTGATTCTGGATCTGGCAGAAAAAGAGCCCTGCGTGATTGTCGGACGGTGTGCAGACTATATCTTACGTAAACGGACAGACTGTCTGAATGTATTTATCCATGCATCCATGGAAAAGAAAGTAGAGCGAATCGTGAAACTTTATGGAGAGACTGCAGACAAACCGGAAAAGCGTCTGGCAGATAAGGATAAGAAGCGTCGTGTAAATTATCGGTATTATACAGACCGGGAATGGGGAGCAGCACAGAATTATCATCTCTGCCTGGACAGCGGTGAGTTTGGAATTGAGGGCTGCGCAGATCTCATTGCGGATCTGGCAAAATAAAATGGACTTGAAGGAGTTTTAGAAAAACCATGGCGAAGTATATAATGGCATTGGATGCCGGTACCACCAGTAACCGCTGTATCCTTTTTGACAAACAGGGCCATATCGTAAGTATGGCTCAAAAGGAATTTACCCAGTATTTCCCGAAGCCAGGCTGGGTGGAGCATGATGCCAATGAGATTTGGTCCACTCAGCTGGGAGTTGCGGTGGAAGCCATGCAGAAGGCAGGTGCATCCGCGGCAGATATTGCGGCCATCGGAATTACCAATCAAAGAGAAACGGTGGTAGTGTGGGATAAGAAGACCGGAGAACCGGTGTATCATGCCATTGTCTGGCAATGCCGCAGAACTTCTGCCTATTGTGATGAACTGAAAAGACAGGGGCTGGCGGGAATGATCCGGGAGAAGACAGGTCTTATGGTGGATGCTTATTTCTCGGGTACTAAATTAAAGTGGATTCTGGATCATGTAGAAGGTGCGAGAACACGGGCAGAAAGGGGAGAACTTCTCTTTGGAACCATTGAGACCTGGCTCATCTGGAAACTGACCAAAGGAGCAGTCCATGTGACGGACTATTCCAATGCATCCCGCACCATGCTTTTTGATATTCAGACCTTACAGTGGGATCCGGATATCCTGGAACTTCTTCAGATTCCGGCTTCCATGCTGCCCTTGCCTGTTCCATCAAGCGGTGTCTGCGGAATGACGGATCCCAGCTATCTTGGCGGAGCGATTCCCATTGCGGGCGCGGCTGGTGACCAGCAGGCGGCACTGTTCGGACAGACATGTTTTGAGGCGGGTGAGGCAAAAAATACTTATGGAACCGGCTGTTTCCTTCTTATGAATACAGGGGAAAAGCCTGTCTTTTCGGAAAATGGACTGGTCACTACCATTGCCTGGGGACTTGATGGAAAAGTAAACTATGCACTGGAGGGCTCCATCTTCGTGGCAGGAGCCGCTATCCAGTGGTTAAGAGATGAATTGAAGATCATTGATTCTTCTGCGGATTCCGAATATATGGCACAGAAAGTCAAAGACACCAATGGATGCTACGTAGTACCGGCCTTTACCGGACTGGGAGCACCCTACTGGGATCAGTATGCCCGTGGTACCATCGTAGGACTTACCCGTGGCGTAAATAAATGTCATATCATCCGGGCAACGCTTGAATCCATTGCCTGCCAGGTGCACGATGTGTTGGAAGCCATGGAAGCAGATTCCGGCATCCAGCTGTCTGCACTGAAAGTAGACGGCGGCGCCAGTGCCAATAATTTTCTTATGCAGACTCAGGCGGATCTCATTGATGCGCCGGTCAACCGTCCATGCTGTGTAGAATCCACGGCTATGGGTGCAGCTTATCTGGCAGGACTGGCAGTCCGCTACTGGAAAGATGTGGACGAAGTTCGCAAAAACTGGGCTATTGATCAGACCTTCTACCCGCAGATGAGCATGGAAGAACGTAAGAAAAAATTGTCCGGCTGGAAGAAAGCTGTGAAATACGCCTGTGGCTGGGCGAAAGAGGAATAAATGAATTACTTTTCTAACGCCAGTTTTGTAAATACGTCTCCTCGTTCTTCAAAATTCTTAAAAATACCATAGCTGGCAGCGGCCGGTGACAGGACGCACGCGTAACCTGCAGGAGTCACTTCTTTTGCAAATGCAACCGCTTCTTCCAGCGTATCCACCAGATGAAGCCGTTCCGGCTGATGGAAATCCGGGTAGGAAGCATGAATCTCTTCATAAATCCTTTTTCCGGTGGCAGCCATAAGAATAATATGGGGTACCGGGTCAATGGACAGGTAGGAGATCAGATCCTGATAATCGATGCCCCGGTCCATGCCGCCGATGAGGACGGAGCCGACGGAAGAGACGCTTTTTAATGCCTGAATGGTCGTATCACAAATAGTGGAGATAGAGTCATCATAAAAGCGGATACTGTTCTTCTCACCGACCAGGCGCAGACGGTGCGGCAACGGTTCATAGCTGATAAGACCATTTTCAATCTGCGTATCATTGAGTCCCAGCGTGCGACAGATAGCGTATACGAATGCAATATCAATGTGATTATGATGCCCAAGCAGCGGAATCCGATCGGAGGGAATCTGATAGCTGTGGCCGTCAAAATGAATTTTGGTGCCGCCGAGCAGGACATCCGCATCAAAATTCTGATCAGATACGGTGAAAATCCGGGAACGGCAGGTACCGTCTGCGGGAGTCACATCCATTCCACAGAACAGGAGATCCTGCGGAAGCTGATGGAGATAAATCTGTTGTTTGGCATGAATATATTTTTCCATGGTACCATAATGATCCAGGTGTTCTTCATGAATGTTCAGCAGCACACCGATATGGGGGGATACATGGATGTATTCCAGCTGATGGCAGGACAACTCACAGACCAGCTGGGTATCAGGATGGATTTCCTCCAGAATATCAAAGGCAGGAATGCCGATATTGCCGGACAGGACGGTATCGAGCCCGGATTTTTTCAAAATATGATAAAGAAGCGTCGTGGTCGTACTTTTTCCTTTGGTTCCGGTGATGCCGATGATACGGTCCCGGTAGGCTTCGAAGAAGACCTCCATCTGGGAAGTGAAGCGGCAGTTATACTGTTCCGGGTCTTTGGAAAGTACTACGCCAGGACTTTTGAAGACCAGGTCATAGTCATCGAGCGTGTCCATATAATGCTCACCGCAAAGGGCCTTTGCAGGAGCGGGAAGCTGTACCTGATTCTTGTCAGCTACGGTGACGGAGGAAAATCCGCCCACTTCCAGAACCCGGTGCAGAGTGGAATGTCCTTCCCGTCCATAGCCGAGGATCAGGACATTTTTATCTTTAATCTGTTCTTTTAAAATATTTAACATGGCAGTTTTCCTTCCTTCATGTCACGTAATTCTAGGATTATTTTATCACAGTCCCAGGCAATTGGGAAGGGCAGAGGAGAAAACTCCCCTCTGCATATCAGGTTCCGTTTCCGGGCGTATTCTGCGGTCCGCGGTTCTTGCAGCAGCATCCGCTGCCGGAACAGCCGCAGTCATTTTTCAGACGTTCTTCACAGGCCGGTTTGCCAAGTTCCAACGGCTTGATATCCAGCTCCAGCAGGTCACCGTTGACGAAATTCAGGCACAGGCTGTCATCTTCCGGCTCCAGGCTTCCTTTGGGCACATGGACTTTGCCCTGATGAGGAATGAGATACTGGGAGTAGACGACGTTGCTGACAATGAGAGTGAGCCCTACCGTGATCTGACTGTCAGGAATGCTGAGGTTTAAAACCTTTGGCTGTGCTGTGACGTTCAGCCCCTGAGTGAGGGTGCGGTTTTCAGTAGTAAATCCAAGATAAGAGATGGAAGGTACGGCTGTGACCGGCGGACCTGCGGCGATCTCGTAGGAGATGCCGTAAGGAGTGAAAAGCTCTATGGTCACGGAACTTGGATTGGTATCTTCATCATATCCGGGATCTGTTGTGGGTGGAAGATAGGTGTAAGTTCCCGTGAAGGTGCCAAGCAGCTGGTCTGAACAGCTGTAGAGTCGGATCAGCATGGTGATGGCGAGATTCTGCAGGGTGATTTCAGTGCAGTTTGGCCGTCCGTTAAGCGGACTTATTTCAGTGGTTCCGAAATCAATATCCAGCACCTGTACAAATGCTTTTTCTGCAGTCGTCAGTGTGGAAAAGGTGTTATCGTCGATCGTGAGGGTTTGACAGATATTGACGCCAAGCTCGTCATAGATGACAGGTGCATAGACAGGAAGAAGCGTGGGATCTCCGCACAGAGGAGATGTGCAGACATCGGTACAGGGTTCTTCCGGGGTGCAGTGCTGGCCTTTGGGACAACATTTTGACATGAAGTGGACTCCTTTCTTATAATAAGGTCTCTTTATAGAATATGTGATGGATTCATTTTTGATCTTTGCGGTTCATATATATAGAAAAAAGAGCGGGAACCGGAGTATGGGATATATTTTTGAACTGGAGCATCACCAGCAGATGATTCTGTATACGGAAGGAAATGAAATTGTGGGAATCAGGCTCCCGGTGAGAAGAGGCGGAGAATTTCTGCTTCGGACTGGCTATTTGTCAAATTTGTCTGCAGTGCAGTATCGGGGAAACATACGGTTTGTCTGGCATTCACTGGAACATCACATTATTCTGTCGGGGACGGAGAAAGTAAGTGACAGGGTAATTTTAAGTGATCCGGTAAATGCCCGGCTGTATGGAGGACTGAAGCTTTTTGCCAGAGAAGAGGAGCTGTGGATTTTCTATACCGGAAAGGAACCAGCGGACAGCCGCTTTCATGGTTATATGCAGAAGCTGGAGGCAGAGGAGGGAGAAGTGAGGGAACTTCCGGAGACGTATAGTTCCCGGCCAGTGCTACAGCCGGTACAGCTTGGTTCCAGTCAGGTACTGGTGTACGGAGCGAAGGGAGAAGAGAAGATCTACCGTTGGGAAGAAGAAAAACTGATTCTGTGGAAGGAGGAAGATTCATCTGAATATGAGGAAAAGATCCGGGAGCTGGAGGAGCAGATTATCTGTGCAAAAGAACAGTATGAACAATTAAGGCAGATTACCATGCGTTTGCAGGAAGACGGCAGACGTATGCGGGATTATATCAGGGACAGAAAAAAAGACCACCGTCCATAAATGCTAACACTACATAAGGAAGTAATTTGAAAACACATCAGATACAAGCATTACGGGCGTTGCAAAGGCGGAAAGACAGTATAGAAGGCAGAAATGCTTTTTATACTGTCTCTCTTTATGTCCAAAAATAAAATCGCACATTCGTCATCCCGGATTTCTCTTGATACAATAAAGGTACAAAGGAGGCGAACGTATGCGAAAGCAAAAATATTACTTAGCGATTGACAATTATGAGTACAGCGTTATTATCGACAGTCTGAATAATTTGAAAAATAAACTCATTGCAGGTGGCTTGATTACATATTACCGCCCTTGACAAGATACGCATATCTGAATAAAATGCAATTGTAAGATTATTCGGTTATGCGTACTTTTTGGAGGATAGAAATGGATTACATATCAGTCAGAGAAGCGGCGCAAAAATGGGAAATCTCTGAACGGCGTGTTCAAAAACTATGTGAAGAAAGCAGAATAGACGGAATACAAAAATTCGGGCGTTCTTGGATGATTCCTAAAACGGCGAACAAGCCGATAGATTTACGAAGAAAAGATAATTCGTTCCAATAAGGCAGGTGAAATGTTATGTATAACCCGCAGCTTGAAACATTTATAAGAGTAGCGGACGCAGGCAGCTTTAACAAAGCGGCGGAGGAATCCTTTATTACACCTACAGCTGTTATCAAACAAATCAATTTGCTGGAGGATTCGTTGGGCGTTAAACTATTTGATCGGACACACAGAGGGCTACACTTAACAAAGGCCGGACACTCTCTATATCAGGATTCAAAATACATTATACAATATTGTAGAGATTCCATTACAAGAGCCAAAAATGCAATGCAGGAAGATAGCAATATTATTCGTATCGGTTCATCGCCTATCACCCCTGCACAGCTTCTTATGGAACTTTGGTCGAGAGTTCAAGCCTTGCACCCAAATATCAAATTTCAAATTGTACCCTTTGAGAACACCCCCGAAAACGCACGGGAGATTTTAGCCAATTTAGGCAAAAACATTGATATAGTCGGCGGTATCTTCGATGATACAATGTTAGATGTTCGTGCTTGTGCGGGCTTGGAATTGATTAGAGGCCCGTTTCATTGTGCTGTTTCTATTCACCACCGATTGGCAACCAAAGATAAATTGCAGCTTTCTGACCTCTACGGCGAAAATCTGCTGCTTATGCACCGTGGCTGGAGCCGCTATGTCGATCAGCTCCGTGATGACCTTTGGCAGAATCACCCACAAATAAATATTGTGGATTTTGACTTTTACGGAATGGATATATTTAATCGTTGTGAGAATACAAATGATGTATTGCTGGCTATTCCCGGATGGGCGAATGTTCACCCTCTACTGAAAGTAATACCTGTGGAGTGGAACCATTGTATTCCCTATGGAATCCTCCATTCTCCCACTCCAACGCCTACCGTACAGCAGTTTTTGGATGCTGCCGAAAAGGTGAGCAAGGAATTGTACCACTAAACAGATTGTTATAACCTTTGGGTATAAACTGATGAACGAAACGAGACTTCTTATGAGGTCTCGTTTTTTTTATAATGTAATCAGAAAGGCTGGTGACGACTTTGAGAGCAAATGCTTTTGTTGCGGTACTGATTTGCATAGCCGTTTTCTTGGCAGGGTGCAGCGCAGATATGAACAGCACTGAATCGGACACAGATTTCAAAGGAGCAGAAACTACTGTGCAAACAAATCAGAATGATACAGAACAATATACGCAAGATACGGAAATCTCCGATGTGATAAATGACACTGCCTTTGGCGATTACGGCAGGCTGATATTCCCTGTGAACGGCAGCTATTACAGCGGCGATACATTGGGCGAACTGGGGCTCACTTGGTACAACAATATCGCCCCAGACAAAACGGTAGAGATTGCAAACTATATGAAAAGCCATGCTGAAAACGGCGATGTAATCTTTTATGATATTTATACCGATGATGAAAAAGCGGCTGATCCTGCAAAAGAAGATACAGGCTTGTTCTTCTTCAAAGGAAATCCCGGCGAACGGTTTGCGGTATGCAACGCAGGCGGTGGATTTGCCTATGTAGGTGCAATGCACGACAGTTTTCCCCACGCTTTGGAATTATCCAAAATGGGCTACAACGCCTTTGCCTTGATCTACCGCCCCGGCGCACAAACCGCCTGCGAGGATTTAGCGAGAGCAATTAGCTTTATTTTTGAAAATGCCGACGAATTAGAAGTAAACACCGATTGCTATTCCCTTTGGGGCGGCTCGGCAGGAGGAAGAATGGCGGCTTGGCTCGGCTCTTACGGCACGGCTGCGTTCGGGGAAAAAGATTTACCGCAGGCCGGGGCTGTGATTATGCAGTACACAGGTCACAGCGAATACAGCGAAAGCGATCCGCCGACCTATGCTTGTGTGGGCGAAAATGACGGTATTGCAAACTGGCGTACAATGGAGGCTCGGCTGAATCGCTTAAACGAGCTTGGAATCCCAACAGAGTTTCATCATTACGAGGGACTTCGCCACGGCTTCGGTCTCGGAACGGGAACGGTTGCAGAGGGTTGGATAAACGATGCTGTGAATTTTTGGAAAAATCAAATGCAATGATTAGCTCAAATTATCAATAAATCAGAGAAAGGACTATGACAATGAATAACTTTATTTTTGAAAATTCTACAAAGGTGTTTTTCGGAAAAGGCTGTGTAAAGGAATACCTTTGCTGCCTGACGAAAGCCTACGGCGATACCGTTATGCTATGTTATGGCGGCGGCTCAATCAAGAAAAACGGTATCTATGACGAGGTAACAAACATCTTGGAAGCCGCAGGAAAAACCGTTGTGGAGTTTAGCGGTATTATGGCGAATCCCACCTATGCGAAGGTATTGGAGGGTGCGAAGCTGGCAAAGAAAAATGATGTCAGTCTGCTTTTGGGAATCGGCGGCGGTTCGGTTATGGACTGCTGCAAGGCGATTTCGATTGCCGCCCGTTATGACGGCGATGTATGGGAAGATTTCTGGAAAAGACCGGGTGTTTTTGACTTCGAGCCGTTACCTCTAGGCGTGATCGTTACTGTGGCAGGTACGGGCAGCGAGTGCAACGGCGGAGCAGTCATTACCAATGAGGAATTGAAAATCAAGACGGGCAGAGATTATCCGCAATGCAACCCCCAATTTGCCCTGCTTGACCCCACCTATACTTACAGCGTTCCAAAAAAGCAAATGGTTTCCGGCGGCTTTGATATTCTGTCGCACATTATGGAGATTTATTTCAGCGAGCCGAATGAGGACAATGTATCGGACGATATTTCCGAGGCGCTTATGCGAAGTGTAATCCGCAACCTGCGTGCTGCTATTCAGAATCCGCAGGACTACACCGCACGAAGCAATTTGATGTGGGCGGCGACAATGGCGGAAAACCGCGTTATCAAACTGGGCAAGCGAATGGATTTTGAGTGCCACCAAATGGAACACCAACTCGGCGCATACACAAACTGCAACCACGGCGAGGGGCTTGCCGTTCTGCACCCCGTTTATTACCGCCATATTTACAAATACGGCTTGCCGAAATTCAAACGGTTTGCAACCGAGGTTATGGGAGTTTCGGCAGAGGCCAAAACGGACGAAGAAATCGCCCTTGCAGGTATTGAGGCTTTGGAAGATTTCATTGTCGAAATCGGACTGCCTGTATCTTTGCAGGACTTGGGTGTGAATGAAAATACTGACTTGAAAGAAATCGCAGATTCCTGTGCCCTTATGCCCGGCAGTTACAAAAAAATGACCCACGAAGAAATCCTTGGAATCTTCAAGGAATGTTATTAAAAACAGAAAGAAAAACGATGAAAAAGATTATTTCGCTTTTTATGGTGCTTACTATGGTGCTGTCGCTGGCGGCCTGCTCGACAAATCAATCCCCCAGCGAATCAACACCCGAAGAACAGCCCGATTCTTCTGCCGAAGCACAGCAGCCTACCGATGAAGCAGGAAAAACATTGGTTGTCTACTACTCCGCAACCGGCAATACCGAGAATGTGGCGAATTACATTGCCACCGCAACAGACGGCGATTTATTTGAGTTAGAGCCTGCCGAGCCGTACAGCGACGCTGACCTTAACTGGACGGACGATAACAGCCGTGTTGTGCGTGAACATGACGATGAATCTCTGCGGGACATTGAACTGGTGGCTGATACTGTGGAAAACTGGGACAGCTATGATACCGTTTTCATCGGCTATCCCATTTGGTGGGGCATTGCCGCTTGGCCGGTTAATGGCTTTATTGAGGCAAACGATTTTACAGGGAAAACAGTCATTCCTTTCTGCACTTCTTCCAGTTCGGGACTTGGCGAAAGCGGCGAACTGCTTGCAGAAATGGCAGGTACGGGTGATTGGCAGGAAGGCAGGCGTTTCCGTTCCGGCGTCAGCGAAAGCGAT
Source organism: Clostridiaceae bacterium Marseille-Q4143 (assembly GCA_018228645.1). Taxonomy (GTDB): domain Bacteria; phylum Bacillota; class Clostridia; order Lachnospirales; family Lachnospiraceae; genus Hominiventricola; species Hominiventricola filiformis. The sequence goes on along the minus strand of CP073693.1, from coordinate 91,574 downwards.
GTAACGGCTTGGGTGGAAAGCCTTGAAAAATAACGCTATGAAAAAAGGTATTCTAATTTTGACTATGCTGATCGCCTCGTCGCTTATTCTTTCGGCGTGTGATTCACAGACCCCCGACACCTCGGCAAGCAGCGAGGTGTCGGGAATAGAAAACAGTTTAGAAGCTGAAAACAACGGTGTGCCGTCTGATACAGAGAAAGATACAAACCGCTTTCCGGCTTCGCTCACCTCGATTCCCGACAGTTATTTGACCGAGGCGGAACAACAGGGCACTTTGCAAGACCTTTATTACAATACTTACGAATCTTTTTCCTACGACGAAAAGAGCCAAAGGCTCCAAAAACACGCCGTTGTGTATCTGCCCTATGGCTATAACGAAAGCAAGCAATATCCCGTGTTCTATCTTATGCACGGCGGTTGGAGCAACGAATATACCTATCTCGGCAGCCCCGATGAGCCGCAGGGAATGAAACATATTCTCGATCACGGGATTGCGAACGGCGAAATTCAGTCGATGATTGTTGTTTGTCCTACATACAACAACACAAGCCCGGAGGACAGCGGAGATTACAGCCTTGCTCTGAGACTGACCGACAATTATCACAATGAACTGATAAATGATCTGATTCCAGCGGTGGAAGGCAAATACAGTACCTATGCCGAGGACACCACCCCCGAAGCGATTGCCGCTTCGGGTACGAATGATTTCGCCTATTCGGGATTTAAGAATGGAATTGACGCTATGAGAGAAAGCGACAGCGGACTTTTCCGTTTTGCCGATAATGAAGCAGAGGGTAATCTCTATTACCTTGAATCTGACGGCGATCATTCGGGATATTACGCTATGCTCTACTTTTATAACGGACTGTGTTGGATATGGAGGTGACAAAAATGAAATGTAAACAGGTTGTCAAACTCATCATTGACATTGCAATGTATCTGATTTTTGTCGCTCTTATGCAGGAACACCTATGGGACGGATTACACGAATGGCTCGGTATCACGCTGTTTGCCTTGTTTATCGCCCATACCATCTTGAATTTCCGTTGGTATCAATCCCTTTTCAAAGGGAAATACACTCCGGCAAGGACAATATTGGCAGTTATCAATATTGCGCTGTTTGCCGCTATGCTGTGCTGTATGGTAAGTTCGGTGCTGGTTTCGGGAAAGGTTTTTGCTTTCCTGAATTTGGGCGGTGCAAGGATAGGCAGGACGCTTCACCTCGTATCGACTGCGTGGGTCTTTGTACTGATGAGCCTGCATTTGGGATTACATTTAGCACCGTTCGCAAACAGACTGAAAACGCACAGACAATTCCTGTGGGCAGGTCGAATCATTGCTGTTTTATTAGCGGCATACGGTGTTTATGTATTCGTTGACCGAGCCTTTTATGAAGAATTGTTTTACCTTACTGAGTTTAAGTTTTTTGATACCGACAAATCGGCTGCACTATACTTTTTTGAAACGATTGCTATGTCGTCTGCCTTTGCAACCTTATCCTATTACGGCAAAAAGCTGCTGCAAATGAAAAGCAGACAGACAAAAATCTAAAAAATTAAGGAGGCACTATGAATAAAACATTAAAATCCATTCTTTCGCTTGTTTTATGCGTTTGCTTTGTTCTTGCTCTATCCGCCTGCGGTAAGCAGAACAACGACACTACTGCGAATAACACCGATACAAATGTAAGTAATAATAATGTCACAGACGACAATACAGATGATTCTACCAATATCACCCCCGAAGAAAGTACCGCAGGAGATTCTAATATCTTGGTAGCCTATTTTTCGTGGTCGGGCAATACACAGCAGGTTGCGAACTGGATTTCCGATAAAACGGGCGGTGAACTGTTCAGAATTATCCCCAAAGTGGAATATACAGAGGACGATGTATTTGACCGAGCGCAGGACGAACTAAACAATGGTACTCGCCCGCCGCTTTCCTCACATATAGATCAAGAGGTTATGGAACAGTATGATGTTATCTTTGTCGGTTTCCCTATTTGGTGGTACGACCTGCCAATGCCTGTTTGGTCTTTCCTTGAAGAATATGATCTGTCCGGCAAGACGATTATTCCGTTCTTTACTCACAACGGCAGCTCGTCAGGTGCAAACAGCATTTCTACCGTAGCCGAGCTTTGCCCGGATTCCACCGTACTGACCGATGACTACTTTACCTATTCGGGCAACAATGTTGACGAAGCCGAAAGCGCAGTCGACGAATGGCTTACCGAGCTTGGCTACAACAATTAAAAAACAGGGAGAATTTGAAACGATGAAAAATGTACTTATCTTATCCGGCAGCCCCCGTAAAGGCGGCAACTCCGATTTGCTCTGCGATGAATTTATGCGTGGTGCAAAGGAAGCGGGAAACAATGTAACCAAAATCAATGTTGCAAGCAAAAAGATAGCGCCCTGTCACGCCTGCTATTTCTGCAGTGAACACGACGGAGAGTGCGTCTATAAAGACGATATGGCTGAAATCCTGCAAGCGATGATCGACGCCGATGTGCTTGTGCTTGCAAGCCCCGTTTATTTTTATTCCATTGACGCACAATTAAAGGCGGTGATCGACAGAACGGTTGCACGCTGGCTGGAAGTGAAAAACAAAGAATTTTACTACATTATGACCGCTGCCGATGAAGATAAATCATCTATGGATACTACGCTTGCCTGTTTTCGTGGCTACGCCGACTGCGTAAACGGTGCAAAAGAAATGGGCGTAATTTACGGCACAGGCGTTTATGAAAAAGGTAAGGTGCTGAATACCCCGGCTATGGCTGAAGCCTATGAAATGGGTAAAAATGTTTAGCAGATAAAATCAGGAGGAATAAAGAATGAACATTTTGTTTATCAACGGAAGCCCAAATTCGAACGGGAATACTGCTGCCCTCGCAAAAGAGCTTCTGCAAGGAAAAGAATATGAAACGTTGAATCTGACTGATTACAGGATCGGCAGTTACGGACAAAACTTTGAGGACGACGAACTCGATCAGGTCATTGCCAAAATGAAACAGGCAGAGGTAATTGTTATCGGCTCTCCGCTATACTGGCACAACATCTGCGGCTCAGTGCGAAATATGCTGGATCGCTTCTACGGTTTGGTGGAAAACGGCTCATTGTCGGGCAGAACACTTTATTTCCTCTTTCAGGGCGCTGCGCCGGAAAAATGGATGCTGGAAGCCGGAGAATATACGATGAAACGCTTTGCCGGACTTTACGGAATGAAATATGCCGGTATGGCAACCAACCATTCCGAAGCGGCTAAATTATCAAAGAAGCTCTAATATCACATTTTAGGAGGATAGCAATATGGCAGTAAAGCAAACAGCAGGAAGAACCGCCCTCGGAGAATTTGCGCCTAAATTCGCAGAACTCAATGACGATGTACTTTTCGGTCAGGTATGGAGCAGAGAGGATAAACTCTCTTTGAAAGAACGCTCTTTGATTACCGTGGTAGCGCTTCTTTCGCAAGGACTTACTGATACATCGTTCGTTCATCATCTGGAATCGGCAAAGGCGAATGGTATTACAAAAAGTGAAATTGCCGAGATTATCACACACGCAGCCTTTTATGCAGGCTGGCCCAAAGCGTGGGCGGCTTTCCGTTTGGCAAAAGATATTTGGAAAGAGGGTGTAAATGAAGCGGACGAAAAGACCGCTTATGAAAAATCTATGCTGTTCCCAATCGGACAGCCAAACGATACCTTTGCACAGTATTTTGTGGGACAAAGTTATCTTGCCCCTGTTTCAAATGAACAGGTGGGCATTTTCAATGTGACCTTTGAACCGGGGTGTCGTAATAACTGGCATATCCACCGCGCCGAGAAAGGCGGCGGTCAGATTTTGGTCTGTGTTGCCGGCAGGGGCTTTTATCAGGAATGGGGCAAAGAGCCAATCTGTATGACGGCAGGTGATGTCGTCAATATCCCGGCAGGCGTGAAGCATTGGCACGGTGCAGCTCCGGATAGCTGGTTCTCTCATCTTGCGGTGGAAGTACCGGGAGAAAATACCCATACCGAATGGTGCGAGCCTGTCAGCAACGAAGATTATGCAAATATAAAATAAGGAGAAATAAATTATGGAATATGTAACTTTGAATAACGGAATCAAAATGCCAATGGCAGGAATCGGAGTTTTTATGATGTCACCCGCAGAGGCACAAAGTGCGGTTGAAAATGCTCTCAAAAGCGGTGTTCGGCTGATTGATACGGCAAACGGCTATATGAATGAAAGCGGAACAGGCCGGGGAATCAAAAGCAGCGGTGTTGCGAGAAAGGATATTTTTCTCGTAACAAAACTGTGGCCGACTGTATATGAAAAAGAAACGGCGATTGACGAGAGCCTGAAGCGCCTTGATACAGACTACATTGATCTGCTTTTTCTTCATCAGCCTACCGATAACTGGCGGGAAGGATATAAAGCCATTGAGAAGGCTTATAAGGAAGGGAAAGTGAAAGCAATCGGACTTTCAAATTTCCCCGATGAGCTTTTGCAAGAGGCTATTGATACTATGGAAATCAAGCCGCAGGTAGTACAGGTAGAGGCGCACCCGTATTATCCGCAGACAAAGTTAAAAGAGATTCTTTCACAAACAGATATGGCTCTTATGGCTTGGTATCCGTTGGGACACGGCGATAAAAATTTGATTGAAGAGCCGCTGTTCTCGCAGCTTGGGGAAAAATACGGAAAAACCAACGCACAGATTATCCTGCGCTGGCATACACAATGCGGCAACATTGTAATTCCGGGTTCTAAAAACCCGGAGCATATTCGTGACAACTTTAATATTTTCGATTTTTCTTTGACAGATGAGGAATTGTCGGAGATTCAAAAGCTGGATAAGAATATACGCTACTATACGGCTACGCCGGAACTGATAGAGACATACAGCAAACTGGAACTGAAAGAAGATTTGTAATGCAATGACTGTTACAATAACAGCGAAAAGAGTGAAAATAATGGAATATGTAACTTTGAACAATGGAATCAAAATGCCGAAGCTGGGCTACGGCGTATATCAGGTATCAAATGAAGAATGTGAACGCTGCGTATTAGACGCAATCAGCGCAGGGTATCGCTCGATTGATACAGCGCAGTCATACGGCAATGAGGAAGCGGTCGGAAACGCTATTAACAAATGCGGCGTTCCCCGTGAGGAGCTTTTTATTACAACAAAGGTGTGGATTACAAACGGCGGTTATGAGAAAGCAAAGGAATCACTTGAGGAATCTTTGAGAAAACTGCAAACCGAGTATATCGACTTATGTTTGATTCACCAGCCTTTTAATGATTACTACGGTACTTACCGTGCAATGGAGGAAGCCTATAAAGAGGGCTGGATTCGTGCAATCGGCGTTTCTAATTTTTATCCCGACAGACTGGTTGATTTGTGTAGTTTCGTAGAGGTCAAACCTGCAATCAATCAGGTAGAAACGCATATTTTCCAGCAGCAGACAGCCGCCCACGAATATATGGAAAAATACGGCGTACAGCACGAATCTTGGGGACCGTTTGCCGAGGGAAGAAAGGATTTCTTTACCAATCCCGTGCTGAATGAAATCGGGAAAAAGCACGATAAAAGTGCAGCACAGGTCGCTCTGCGTTTCCTTTTGCAAAGCGATGTCGTGGTAATCCCAAAATCCACCCACAAGGAGCGTATGGAAGAAAATATCAATGTCTTTGATTTTGCTCTGGACGCAAGCGATATGAACGCTATCCGGGCATTGGATGAAAAAGAAAGCCTGTTTTTCTCTCACTATGACCCAACGATTGCAGAGATGATGATAAAGCTGCATTAACAGCAGACTTCCAAAAAGAGGTGAAATGAATGAAAAAAGGTGTGGTGCTATCTGCTGTTATATTGATTGTTTCACTTTTGCTTACCGCTTGCTCGGCAAATCAGCCGATAAAACAGGTGTTATCGCCGAGCAGATTCTAAACGGCAACGACGGTGAAATTCATGTAACCCATTTTACTGAGTTACACCATACCCTACATAAAAACTTCCTTATCTGGCGTCGCCAAAAGACAGCGGTCTTTTACATTTCTTTAATATACTTTTTTTGCGTGAACCACAAAACGTTTCTCACCTTTGTTGGTACAGGTAGAAAGTGTGATAATGGAATCATCAGTTCCAACACTGATACCGGTATCATAGAGGGAGGAGGCAGTCAGTGAATCAAGGAAGGAGGCATACGTATCATCCGCAGCATAGCCGATGGTATAGGAGATATCAGTGATATCCGCCTCATGGCAGGAGAAGATCTGATAGCAGTGAGTTCCATCTGCCAGATCAATATAAATGGAAGGATGAGCCTCATAATAAGTCTTCTTTTCATAGTTCTTGAGACCTGCGAACATGGAACCATCCTTCATATTATGGCCATAGATGATGGTATGAAGGTCACTGAAATCCGGAGCGTTGGATGTCTCGATAAAAATACTTCCGGATTTGTTCTCCTGGCGTTTAAAGGTATGAGTCAGATAATAAGTATTGTCACTGGTATGAACCATCGGATAGCTGATATCCGTACCCGGAATTTCGATCCAGCCGACCGCCTCGTCATTAATCTCTTCTAAGGAGGCAAAGTCGATCCGCTCCATTCTTTGTGAAGTGGATGCAGTGGCATCTCCTTCGTTTTCTGAGTCCTCTTCGGTATGATTAGCAGCAGTTGTATTTTCTGCATCTGCGGGTTCCGAAAGAACATATTGTCTCAGGTCATCGTACTCTTTCTCGCCGGAATGATATCCCATAAAGATAGAAGCGAGTTTCCACAGGCTGAAGACAAGCAGGCAGATACAGAATCCGAGGAAAAGTCCTTGAAGCAGGGACTGCATCGGAGTAATTCTGCGGCGTCCATGTCTTTTCTTTTTTCTTTTTTTCTTTTTTCCCATTACTTTTACCGTCCCATATCATGATTGATTTTTGATATACATTAACTATATTTTATCAGATTCCACGGATAAATGCCAGAGGAATAAAATATATAGCCAATCATCGGATTTTTGTTGCCTGCCCGGAAAATATGCGTATAATAATGAATAGAAAACAAAGGAGAAAAGAAATGATTCAGGATATTGCACCAAAAAAATATGTCAATCACTATGAAGAACAGAGTCCGACAGCAGAGGACTGGATGCTGGTGTACCGGGACGGCAAAGTGCTCTGCCGGTTTGACAATGAGAAAATTTATTTTCCAAAAGTAAAAGAAATTACCCAGGAAGATCAGGATGTGACCTATCTTTTCACCATCAGTGACGAGCGTTTCTTCCTTCTGAAAAATGGACTTGATGGGGAATTGGAAGGCTATGGCTGGGAGAAACCGGTGATTTTCAGAAATGCCAGACCTCAATATCGTGGATTTGCAGGAATTACAGGCATGCAGCTTTTTGACTGGTATCGTTCCAATAAGTTCTGTGGCCGCTGCGGTAAATTGATGGTTCCGGATCATAAAGAAAGAATGGTTCACTGTGAGTGCTGCGGTAATATGGTATATCCGAAGATATGTCCGGGGATTATCGTTGCCGTGACTAATGGGGATAAACTTCTTCTTACAAAATATGCGCCTGCACCAGGACGAAATGCAAATTATGCACTGGTTGCAGGATTTACGGAGATTGGTGAGACACTGGAAGAGACCGTACAGCGGGAAGTTATGGAAGAAGTTGGTCTCAAAGTTAAAAATATCCGTTATTATAAGAGCCAGCCCTGGTCCTTCTCCTCTACTCTGCTCTGCGGATTTTTCTGTGAAGTGGATGGGGATACGGATATCACGCTGGATACAGAGGAGCTTGCTGTGGGAGAATGGTTTGACCGTGACAACATTCCGGTAGAGGATGACGGTGTCAGCCTGACCAGAGAGATGATCGGAGTCTTCAAGATAGGCGGTGAGAAGAATCTTTAAAACAAGACAGCACATAAAAACGGCAGATCAGTTCGATCTGCCGTTTTTAACGCTCATTTATAGTTTATTTCTTATATAATACCCGGATGGAGTTCAGTACGCACAGCATAGCCACACCGGTGTCTGCGAACACAGCCATCCACATGGAAGCGAATCCGCACAGACCGAGAATCATGACCAGAATCTTGATAGCAAGTGCAAATACGATGTTCTGCCAGGAGATGCTGACAGCAGCTTTCGCAATCTTCATGGAATCCGGGATTGCAGTCATGCTGGAAGTCATATAAACAACGTCAGCTGCTTCAATGGCTGCATCAGCGCCGCTTCCCATAGCAGCACCGACATCAGCGCCTGCCAGTACAGGAGCATCGTTGATACCGTCGCCGACGAACATCACATGCTCATGCTGGGAACGGATTTTCTGAAGTTCCTTTAACTTATCCTGAGGAAGCAGTTTTGCGTGTACTTCGTCGATGCCGGTCTCTTTTGCAACTGCTTCTGCACTGTTCTGCGCGTCACCGGTCAGCATGGCTGTGATGATTCCCTGTTTTTTCAGTGCGGCGATAGCAGATTTGGCATCTGCTTTGATCGTATCGGAGATGGTCAGATATCCAGCATAGTCACCTTCCACAGCAACCAGAACCTCGGTTCCGAATACATCATTTTCGTAAGCAGAGAGGTTGACACCGTGATGTTCCATGAGCTTTCTGTTGCCACAGAGAACTACATCTCCATTAATAATGGCCAAAATTCCCTCGCCTGCGATTTCTTTTAAAGTAGAAGGTTTGCTTAACTGCAGGCCTTTTTCTTTTGCTGCGGTTACAATGCTGACTGCAATCGGGTGAGTAGAGTTCTGTTCACAGCTTGCAGTGATCTGAAGAAGTTCATCTTCGGAAAGTTTTCCTGCGGATACGGTTTTCTGGAGAACGAAGTTTCCTTCGGTAATGGTTCCGGTCTTATCCATAACGACTGCTTTGACATCAGCCAGAGCTTCCAGAGCAACGCCGCCTTTAAACAGGATACCTTTCTTGGAACCGGCACCGATACCGGAGAAGAATGCCAGCGGTACACTTAATACCAGCGCACACGGGCAGCTCATAACCAGGAAGGACAGTGCGGTATAAATCCAGTAATGCCAGTCACCGCCGCCAACCAGCGGAGGAAGCAGGGCAGTACCAAGTGCCAGAAATACAACAATCGGGGTGTATACTCTGGAGAATTTGGTAATAAAACGGTCTACCTTCGGCTTGCTTGCTGCTGCATTTTCTACGGAATCCAGAATTCTGGTAACCATGGACTCGCCAAGGGGTTTTGCGACACGAACGGTCAGCTGACCGGAAGTATTGACACAGCCGGAAGTGACTTCGTCGTTTGTGGCTACATGGACCGGTACCGGCTCGCCGGTGATCGGTGAAGTGTCGATACGGCTGTCACCGTCGATGACAATGCCATCCAGCGGGATACGGTCACCAGGACGAACCAGGATGATGTCGCCAGGAACAGCATCTTCTGCAGGAATCACTTTTGTTTCACCATTTTCTACAAGGTTTACCGTCTCCGGACGAAGGTCAACGGCCTCCATGATCTGTCCGCGGCTTCTCTCAACGGCTTTTTCCTCGAAAAACTCACCGATCCGGTAGAACAGCATAACGCCGACCGCTTCCGGATAGGACTTAATTGCGAAAGCACCAAGGGTTGCAATACTCATAAGGAAGTTCTCGTCAAAGATCTGGCCTTTTCCCATGTTGCGGACAGCGGTCAGAACAACTTTCCATCCAAGAACTGCGTAAGCGATGATATAGAACGGAAGCAGAACCGTCATGTCCATGTTCACATGCTCCAGAACTTCCATCAAAATGAAGAGAATGGCACCGACAGCAATGCTGACAACGGTACGCTGTTCCGCGGTCATGCCGAATTTCTTCTCTTCCTCTTTTTTAACAGAAGGTTTGCGTTCCATCTCTTTAATCACTGCATCCGGCTCTACAATGGCGCAGACTTCTTTGATCTTCGGAAGAATGCGATCCGGGTTGGCAGCGGTAATACGAAGCTGCTGTGTTGTATAGGTAAGAACTGCTTCGCTTACTTCATCCAGCTCATTGATCTTACGTTCGATCTTTGCGGCACAGTTGGCACAGTCCAGATTTTCCACGATATAGACTTTGGTCTTTAATCCGTTGGAAGTTTCCTTCGGAACAACCTTTACTTCAGATTCAATGGAAGAACAGATATCCTGAATCTGCGGAAGGAGTGCATCGTAGTTCTCAGCGGTAATACGAAGCTGCTTGGTGGCGTAGGTGATGGTTGCCTCTGCAACGCCCGGCAGTTCATTGATACGCTTCTCCATCTTTGCTGCACAGTTTGCGCATCCCAGGTTTTCCAGAATGTACACACGTTTTCCATGGGCATTGACACCTTCGTGATGATGTCCGCATCCACACTCATCGCCGTGTTCGTGATGGTGATGCTCGTGCTCGTGATCATGTCCGTGGTCATGACCGCATCCGCAACTGTCGCCATGTTCGTGATGATGATGCTCATGCTCTTCGTGGCTATGCTCCTGTACATGTTCTTCATGATCGTGATCGTGACTACATCCGCAGCCGCACTCATCGTCGTGCTGGTGTTCTAATAACATCAGGAATTCTTTTTTCATAACTTTATAACCTCCAGAAATCGTGGTAGTGATTATTTGGTTCATTTAAACGTATGAACATTTGCTCATATGAAGACTATAGCATACAAGTTAAGAAAGCGCAAGAGTTTTATGATAACTTTTTCGGCTTCTTGACATCCCCATCAAGGTATATTATTGTTAGTCTTGAATGACTGGAAATCTAAGACATACGATTGCAGAACAGGAGAATGTAACATGGGAGAAACAGAAAAAACACTGAAAAAAAATACCATGACGAAAGAATGTATTTTTACAGCGCTTCTGATCCTGATGGAAAAGAAACCTTATGAGGAAATTACCATTACAGATATTGCAAAAAAAGCGGGCGTATCCAGGATGTCCTATTATCGGTTATATAAATCGAAGGATGATATTCTTATCCAATATTTTAATGAAGTCTTTGAAGAATTGCTGGAACGGGCAAAAGCGATAGGCAGTATTACCCGATATCAGTTTGGACTGATGATTTTCCAGACAACCAAGGAAAATGATCGTCTCCTGAAGGCAGTGTTGAAAGCACAGCTTTATGAACTGGTACTTCGCCGGCTCATTAAGTTCTGCTATTATCTGGCAGAACATATTGTACAGATGGATATGAGCGACAAGCGAACAGATTATTGGGTCTATGAGGAGGCAGGGAGGTTCAGTCTTTTGCTGGTCTGCTGGATTGAACGGGATCTGAAGGAATCGCCGGAGGAGATGGCGCATATTCTGTTTGAAAACCCATTGCGTTATACGGAATCCAGGGTACTGGAAAACGGACTGAGAACAGAAAAAACAAAATTGTCACATTAGATATGAGAATTCTTGTGATTTTCGAATTCCTATATTATGATACGATACAGCATAAAATGAAGTTACATATGTAACATTTAAATAAGGAGGAAGAAACTTGAGAAAACTGGCAGAATTTATCGTAGACAAAAGAAAGTTTCTGCTGATCATTTTCATTGCTGCAGCGATTGGCAGCGTGATCATGTCCAGTCATATTAATGTCATTCAGGAACTGACGGATTACCTTCCGGATGATACCGAGACGAGTATTGGTCTGGATGTGATGGATGAACAGTTCACCACCTTTGGCACAGCAAAGGTGATGGTGCAAAATGTCACATATGATCAGGCAAAAGCGATTGCAGATCAGCTGAAAGACATCAAGGGTGTATCTGCTGTGGACTTTTATGAAGAAGACGAGGATGATGAAAACAATGACACCGAGGAAAAAGAGTTCACAAACAGTGAGGATATGAGAGACTCCTATCAGGATCTGGCAGCTCTATATTCTATTTCCTTTGAGACACCGGAAGATGACAGTCTGGCCCAGGCAGCGATCGCAGATGTAAGAACTGCGTTGAAAGATTATGATGCCTGGTTCTATACAACAGTCGATAAAGATGATGCAGCGGATCTGCAGGATGACATGAAAGTCATTTTGGTAATCGCGGTCATCATTATTGTAGGTGTTTTGTTGTTTACGTCCGGTACTTATATGGAGATTGCCATTTTCATGCTGGTATTTGGTATGGCAGCACTCCTGAATATGGGAACAAACTTTATCTTCTATAATATATCTTTCGTGACGAATGCGGTGGCAACGGTGCTGCAGCTGGCGATGGCCATTGATTATGCGATTATTCTGTTTCACCGTTTTATGGAAGAAAAAGGAAAGGTAAACACCAGAGAGGCACTGGTACGTGCTCTGGAAAAAGGTATTCCGGAGATTTCTTCCAGCTCCCTGACCACCATGGCAGGTATGGTGGCCCTGATGTTCATGCAGTTTGGTATCGGTCTTGATCTGGGACGTGTCATGATTAAGGCAATTCTTTTGAGTATGCTTTCTGTATTTGGTTTCATGCCGGGCCTGATTATGCTGTGGGAGAAACAGATTGACAGAACGTTACATAAAAGCTTTGTACCAAACATTGAATTCTGGGGAAAAATCGTTCTGGCCATACGGCATGTAACGCTGCCTGTTTTTGCGGTTGTCATGGTAGTGGCATGTTTCCTTTCTGTTAACTGTAATTATATTTATGATAATAGCTCCGTAGAATCAGCGAAGATGAACGAATACATGACGGCCAAGAGGGAAATTTCCAAAGTCTTTGACCTTGATAATACGCTGGCGGTTGTTGTTCCAAAGGGTGACTACGACAGTGAAGCACGGATTATGGAAGAAGTAGAAAGCCTTCCTATGGTGGATTCGACACTGGGACTTGCCAACGTAACGGTGGATGACGACGAACAGTATGTATTAACCGATTCTCTGACACCCCAGGAACTGGCAGATATTACGGACATGGACATTGATACGATTCGTCTGCTGTATCGTTTTTATGCATGGAAAGAGGAGAAATACGGCGCGTTCCTCAATTCCATTGATGATTTTGAAATTCCGCTGCTCTCTATGATTGATTTTATTTATGGAGAGGAAGAAAATGAGACTTTTGATTTCTCAGCAGATTTCTCCCAGGATATCCAGGATATGCATAAGACCGTATCGGATGCCAGAGAGCAGCTGGAGGGAGACGAATACTCCCGTATGCTGGTCATGACCACCGGACCCATTGAGGGAGACGAAGTATTTCATACGATTGATCAGATCCGTGATATTGCATATCAGTACTATCATGAAGTCTATGTGGTGGGTGATTCTACCAGTGATTACGACTTAAGCAAATCCTTTACCCAGGATAACCTGATGGTAAGTATTATGACTGCTGTTTTTGTAGCAATCATCCTGTTATTTACCTTTACCAACTACAGCATCCCGCTGATTCTGGTAGCAACGATCCAGACCAGTATCTGGATTAACTTCTCTATACCGGCAGTGACCGGAACGGGTATGTTTTTCTTGAGCTATCTGATTGTCAGCTCCATTCAGATGGGTGCGACCATTGATTACGCGATTGTCATTACCAGCCGTTATACGGCTTACCGGAAAGAAAATGTAGATAAGAGAACGGCGATTATTAAAACTTTGAATGAAAGTTTCCCGACGATTATTACGTCCGGAACAATCATGACATCTGCCGGATTTGTGATCGGACAGATTACATCTAACCCGGTTATTGCCTCTCTTGGAACGACTCTGGGAACTGGTACTCTGACTTCGATTATACTGGTTATGTTGATTCTGCCGCAGCTTCTTTACGCATTTGACGGAGTCATTAACAAGACCTATCGCAAGAGAAGAATTAATATCGGCGGTGGAGAAACACAGACGAATGGAGGGGCAGAATAATGAGAAGAAACAGAAATTTACCATGGCGTATCATCGATTCCTGCCTTATTGTATCCCTGCTGGCTGTTCAGCCGAATGTTGCCGCATATGCGGCAGAAGGATCTGATCCTGGTATCGTTTCTATTACCAGTGAAGATGATTTTGTCCTGTTGACAGAGAACTGTAAGACAGAATCCTTCTCTACCGGGAAGACGTTCCGGCTGGATGCAGATCTTGATTTGTCCAATTACGAAAATCTGTTTCTTCCGGTAATGGACGGTACTTTTGATGGAAATGGTCATCAGATTATTGGGGTGACATTGAGTGAGGAAATGTCCGACTATGGACTGTTCCGTTACGTAACGGCAAACGGAGTGGTTAAGAACCTGACCGTAGAAGGAGAAATTCTTGGCGGAGATGAGCAGGAAAATATCGGAATCCTGGCAGGAAGCAATGCCGGAGCTATTGAAAATTGTATCACACGCGGTACTTTGAACGCAGAGACAGCAGTTGGCGGTATTACGGGAAAAAATGAGGAGACAGGATCTGTTTCCCGTTCTGAAAATGAGGCGGCGATTGACGGTAAGATGCAGACCGGAGGAATTGCCGGATTAAACGAAGGAAGCATCAGCGACTGTGTCAACAGCGGTAAAATTAATACCAACCAGAAAATAAAGAAACAGGCAGAGGGAGACGGAAGCAGTGTCAATATTTCCATTCCCAATGCAGTGACAGGTCTTACGGCAGATGAAAGAGCCAATGAGACCGGAGGAATTGCCGGAAATTCATCCGGAGATATCTCCTATTGTACCAATACGGCTACCATTGGATTTGAGCGTCTGGGAAGCTCTACCGGTGGTATCGTAGGAAGACAGCTTGGCAGTCTTAGTTACTGCGCTAATAAGGGTGTGGTTTACGGGCACAAAAATGTCGGCGGTATTTCCGGTGTGCTGGAACCTTATGAGGAATCTTCCTATGACAGAGATTATCGCCAGGAGCTCTCTGATGAGCTGGACCGTCTGGGCGATCTCATCGATGATGTGTCCAATCAGGGCGAAAAACTGGGGGATAACCTGTCCGACAATGCAGATCTTCTGTCCGATCAGCTGAAAACCCTTCGAAATTCTCTTCGTGGTTATATGGATGATTACAGTGATATGGCAAGTGACGGAAAAGATGCCATCCACGACAATGTAAAATCCATGAAGAAGACGATCGATGGCATGCAGTATGATGTGAAGATCAAACAGCTGAATACGGCAATCGAGCAGATTTCCAATGATATTGCCCAGATGGAAAAGATCATGGAACAGTTGAAGCCCTATGTGGATCAGGGAAATGCAAAACTGGATGGTCTGCTCAAACAATATGAAGAGAAAATTCAGGGCTGGATTGACTCAATTGACGATCTGAAGCAATATCAGGAGAATCTGCCTGAGGAGGCACCGGATGAGGTCACACCGGCAGCACCGACGCCGGATGCGGGGGCAGCGGATACGCAGATCACATCTGAAGATCAGACTGGATCCGACAGCGCAGCATCTGAGGATAGCAGTACAGCATCTGAAGACAGCAATACAGCATCTGAGGATAGCAGCACGGTCACAGAAGACAGCAATACAGCATCTGGAGACAGCAGCACGGTCACAGAAGACAGCAATACAGCATCTGAAGACAGCAGCACGGTCACAGAAGACAGCAATACAGCGTCTGGAGACAGCAGCACGGCCACAGAAGACAGCAATACAGCGTCTGACGACAGCGGTGAGGTACCTGCGGCAAACAGCAGTTCAGACAGTGGTTCTTCCAATGACAGCAGTGCTTCAGGCGACGGCAATGATCAGGCAAGCATCGGAAGAATGATACCGGTTACTTATCGGGTAGTCACTTCCACTACTCTGCCGGATGGAACAAAACTGCCGGATGTGAATATTCCGGATGTGCAGGTTCCGTCAGAACTGACAGCAGCATTACAGCAGCTGCAGGCACTCAGCAAGGATGTACGTACCCAGATGAGCACCATTGCAGGTCTGTTGGGCGAAATGCCGGGGCAGACCAATCAGCTGATGTCAGATATTAAATCCATCACCGGAAGCATGGATAAGATGACAGATGAACTGGATGACATTCTGGATGACTTTGATGATGAAATGGATACCATGAAGGATGATCTGCGCCAGAAAGGAAATACTATTTCTGATACACTGGACAATACATCCGATACCCTTCATGCCGATTTCGATGGAGTCAGAGATTCCCTTGACCGGGTGAAAGATCAGTTTGATGTGATTCGAGGAACCGTTTCTGATGCACTGGATGAACTGAAGAACCGGATTGATGATAAATCTATTTATGTCGATGTATCTGAACTGACGGATGCCACAGCAGGGGATGGAAAGATCATTTCCAGTACCAACTCTGGAGAGGTGTATGCAGATACCCAGGGAGGCGGTATTGCGGGAGCCATTGTGAAGACAAATCCGCAGAAAGCATCTGCCTGGTTCTTCCAGGATAAGAACGATGGCGAGGATGATGACGAGGATGACAGTGACAGTATTACCCGTCATGTGCTGGCAGCCATTTTCTCCAGCTCCAATACAGCGGACATTACGGTAAAAGGTGATTATGCCGGCGGTATTGTGGGAAAAGCAGACTATGGAATTATCGTGGCAGCGGAAAACTACGGGGATATTCTGACTGATGGTGGAAAATATGCCGGAGGAATTGCCGGAAGATGCGACAATACCATTCGTGACAGTTATGTATTAAGTGGAGTCAGCGGAGATGGTTATGTAGGCGGTGTGGCCGGAAGAGGCGAAGATGTCAGCGGCAACTATGTATGCTCTTATCTTGACATGGACAGCTATGTAAAATCCAGCGGTGCAGTCGTAGGAAAAGCGGACGGAGTTGTAAAGGATAATTATTTTGTAGATAACGGTTATGGTGCTGTGGATGGCGTGACCAGAAGCAGTGAGGCAGAGAGCATGGACTATGATTCTCTGATTCAGCTTGGAAATATGCCTCTTAATTTCACTCAGTTTACCGTTCGTTTCATGAACGGAGAGCAGGTAGTCTGGCAGAATACATTTGCTTATGGAGATGAACTTCCGGAGGAAAACTATCCTGACCTCCCGAAATCGAAAGACGGATATGTGTACTGGGAAGAAAAAGATGTGAGTCCCATTCACAGAAATGTAACGGTTCATGCGGTATATCGTGCCTATATGCCGGCATTGACAGCTGATGCAGAAGCAGAGAAGTCGCCGGTACTTATGGGCGGCGAATTCTATCCGGATACGAAGATTGCCGTGAGAGAAGCAACGGATGAAGAACTGGCACAGGTAAAAGCCAATATGGATAATGACAGTCCGTTCTATAAATATTATCTGAAGAAGGTATACTATTATGAAGTATCCCAGGCACAGCCGCTGCGGACAAACGCAATTGTGCGGGTACTGAACGATACCCGTCTGGCAGACAGTCTGATGACCATGGATGCAGAATATCAGACCGTGGGAGAAGTACAGAAAGCAGACACCATTGGAAGTTATCTCTCATCCGATACGCAGATCAGTTCTGCTGGATATATCGTAGTACTGAACCGCATGGATATCTGGGTGGAGATCCTGATCTCAGCAGCAGTGCTTGCACTGGCAATTCTGGTTGTCGTAGGACTTCATATCAGAAGACAAAAACGAAGAAATGCAGCAAAAGCAGCAGCGGAGGCGGCAGTGACCAAAGAAACAGATGATGAGACGGTAAAACCAGAAGAATAAGCAGTAAATAATTGCAGCAGCAGAGAAGCCTCTGCTGCTGTTTTTGTTTCAAAAAATAACCCCCCACCCGGCTTGTGAAGAATTTAACCATGTGCTAATCTGATATCATGAGTGGTCGGAAAGCAGATGAAAATCCGGCTGTATTTTGAAGAGACCCACAGGAGGATATGGGGATGATATTATCACAGATTGAACAGTACTGGACAGGAAGAGCGGAAGGCTATTCCCAGGTGAACCAGCATGAGCTGGCAACCGGGCAGGACCGGGTATGGCTTGACGAGATCCGTCGTCATCTGCCGGAAGGGGCGCTGAAGATTCTGGATGTTGGAACAGGTCCTGGATTTTTTGCCATTCTGCTCACCAAAGCAGGATATGATGTGACGGCAGTAGATTATACAGAAGCTATGCTGGAGGAGGCAAAGAAAAATGCGGGGGCACTTGCCTCCAGTATCCATTTTCAGAGAATGGATGCACAGAAACTGGATTTTCCGGATGGATACTTTGACGTAGTCATTTCCAGAAATCTGACCTGGAATCTGGAAGAGCCGGGAAAAGCTTATGCAGAATGGATGCGCGTGCTGAAAAAAGGCGGCCGCCTTCTGAATTTTGATGCCAACTGGTATCATCATCTCTTCGATGAGGAGAAGAGAAAAGAATACGAAGAGGACCGGAAACGGGTAGAGAATCTTCATCTGGATGACCATTATACCTGCACGGATATCGATGCCATGGAAGATATTGCAAGACAGATTCCCATGAGCAGAACCATGCGTCCGGCGTGGGATGTACAGGTGTTAAGAGACCGCCTTGGAAATGAAGTAGAAGCGGATGAAAAGGTCTGGGAGAGAGTCTGGGACTCAACGGAAAAAGCAAACTATGGGTCTACACCGATGTTTCTTGTCAGCGCTGTAAAAATGGGCGGAACAAAAGCTGTCTGTCCTAATAAGGAAGGATATACTTCATGATAGAAACCAAGCAGCTGCAGTACCTGGTGGTCTGTGCCCAGCTTCGATCATTCAGTAAGGCAGCAGAAGCACTGTATACGACGCAGCCCAATGTGAGCAAAGTGATCCGCATGCTGGAAGATGAGCTGGGATTTCCGGTATTTGTCCGTCAGAGCAGAGGGATTACGCTTACGGCCAGAGGACAGCGTGTCTATGAATATGCAAGCAGGGCCGTAGAAAATATAGAACAGTTAAAATCATTTTCCCGAATGGACAAGGGGGAAGAACTGCTGGCATCCTGGAATCCCAGTTCCTGGATGGCTTCCTGTTTTGCTGCTTTTTATCAGGAGCACCGGCAGGAGGATGTCTGCTATCATGTAATGACGGCGGGAACGGAAGAAATACTGGAACGGTGCCAGGCAGGGAAAGACGATATTGGATTTGTCTATGTATTAGATGAGCAGATGCCATCCTTTCAGTACCGACTGGAATGTGCCGGACTCATTTTTCAGGAACTGAAACGGACGAAAGCATATCTTTATTTTGGAAAAGATCATCCGTTGGCTGGAAAATCCGGTATTGGGGAAATTGCACTGGATGAGGTACGCCTGGTGCAGTGTTATGAAGATGAGTATACACTGGGGCGCAGGATGACGGAGGAGACAGACCGGATCTCACCGACAGACCGTATGAAGATCTCAGTTATTACTAACAGTGACTATGTTATGAATGAACTGCTTGGAAAGACAGACCTTGGCAATGTGAGCGGTGGTTATTTGAGCCGCGAAAAAGAATCACGGGGATATCCCGGATACTCACTTTACGGAGAAGAAGAACCGATTCTGTTTGGCTGCGTCAGCCGTCAGGGAGAGACGCTGGATGGATGGGCAGAACATTATCTGGAGTTTGTACGAAGCAGATTACAAGAATAATATATAACAGATAAGATAAAATATATTCTAAAATGGAATATCTCCATGTTCTTGCGAAGAAATGGAGATATTTTTTATTTTTAAGTTTTTTAAAAGGAAAAAAGAAGAGGAAAAAGAGCGGAAATCAGATGAAATCGAAGCGGAATTGCAGAATGATCTTGATAAGATATAACGAAATAGAATACAAGCTTCGTTGACAAAATGTGAAGAAAGTGTGAATATATAACCAAATGTTCATATGGTCGGCAATCGAGCCGCAAAAAATAAGTTCGAAGATGGATTCGATGAAAAGGGAATCCGGTGAGAGTCCGGAACGATCCCGTCACTGTAATAGTTAAGCCTGGAGCAGATGCCACTGGGGAGATGATTCCTGGGAAGGTGCTTTGGGTGTGGATGCTAAAGTCAGGAGACCTGCTTGTTTTTTGTCAGAAAGAGTTCTTGCGGAAGACGAGATAATTCTTACCTAGAAAAATCTATGTTTTAAGGGGATAGTGTGTAAAAAGGTGAGAGGAAAGTCGGATGTAGATCCGGCTTTTTTTATGCGTAATTTTTAAGTGGGAGACGAATTGATAGTGCAGACAGCGCTGGCAAATGAATGAAATGAGAAAGGATAGAGAATATGAAAAACACGAAGAAATGTATCAGTTTAACTCTGGCAGCAGCTTTGCTGCTGACTGGCTGCGGCGGTGGAGCATCCGATAACAGCGGAAGCACTTCTGCTGCGAATGATGGAGATAAGAAAGTACTTACTTTCGGATGCCAGATGTATACCGATGGTATTGTCAATACCGTTACCGATGAGAACGGTGGATGGAATGCCATGCGTTACGGTATCACCGAGGGACTGTTCAAGTTCAACGACAGCATGGAAGTAGAGCCGTGGCTTGCTGACAGCTACACTGTAAATGATGAGCATACCGAGTGGGTCATCACCCTGAAAGACGGCATCAAATTCTCTGACGGCTGTGATCTGACTCCGACTAAAGTAAAAGAGTGCTTTGAATATCTGAAAGAGATGGGACCGAGCGGATCTGCAAAACCGCAGAAATATCTGGAGTTCGAGGCAACCATTACTGCAGATGATGCAGCAAATACCCTGACCATCCAGACGACTCAGCCTTATGCCAACCTTCCGGGACAGCTGGCACATCCGACTATGGCAATTGTTGATGTGGCAGATACCGAGAACTTTGACAATGGCACGATCGGAACCGGTCCGTACATGGTTGAGACTTTCAATGGTGTAGGTGTAGGTTATGATCTGGCAGCGAATCCGAACTACCGTGAGGAAGTTCCCTATGACGAAGTAAAACTGATGTACATGGGGGATGCTTCTGCTAAGACCATGGCGCTGCAGAGTGGACAGGTTGATCTGGTAGAGAATATTACCAATGTATCTGATATCCAGGATTTCAAAGATAATCCTGATTTCACTGTAGATATTGCTTCTGGTGTTCGTTGTGGTTTCAGCTGGATGAACTTTGACGGCGTTCTTGGCAACAAGACTCTGCGTCAGGCAATCCTGATGGGCATTGACTATGATACCATTTGCAACTCCAAGACCATCGGAGGTCTGTATACTCCGGGATTCTCAGTACTGCCGTCTACTTTAAGCTATGGTTATGACAAACTGACCAACCCCTATACCTATGATCCGGAAGGCGCTAAGAAGCTCCTTGATGATGCAGGAATCGTAGATACTGACGGCGATGGAATCCGTGAGCTGGATGGACAGAATATCAATCTGCACTACGTTTCCTATGAGAACCGTCTGCTGAACGATTTCTCCAACGCACATATTCAGTATCTGGCAGAGATCGGTATCGGATGCACCGCAGACTACGGCAGCTCTGATGACCAGTGGAGCAAACTTGCTGCCGGAGATTATGACTTTAATAACAATAACTGGATCACCGTAGGTACCGGAGATCCCTATGCTTACATGGCAAACTGGGCAACCGATACTACTTACTGCGGATATTCCAATCCGGAATATGATGCACTGTTCGAGCAGCTGAAGAGCGAGATGGATGAAGAGAAACGTGCAGATCTGATCTTCCAGATGCAGCAGATTCTGGTAGATGATGCCGCTGTTCTGATCGACGGTTACTACAACTCTTCCATGATTTACTCTAAGAATGTAGGAAATGCACATATCCATACGGCAGACTACTACTGGCTGACCACCGAGATTACCCCGGCTGAGTAAGATTAAGTATTCATTACCCCCATCCGTGCCCCTTGCGGCGGCCAGGGTGGGGGTTCCTGTTTTGTTCACTTTTAGAAAGGAGCCATTGTCTTGAATAAGAAACAGATTCTTCGCCGAATCTTACAGATTGCAATTGTATTGATTGGTATCAGTTTCGTAACGTTTTTACTGACCTACCTGTCTCCTGGAGATCCGGTCCGCAACATGTTCTCCGCTACCGGCGTGATGCCGACGGAAGAACTGGTACAGCAGACCAGGGATGAGATGGGACTGAACGACCCGTTTTTCACCCAGTATTTCCGCTGGCTGTTTAACTGCCTGCATGGTGATTTTGGAAAATCCTACAGCCTCAACAAACCGGTAGTGGAGCTTCTGGCAGCCCGTGTATTGCCGACCCTGAAGCTGACCCTCATGTCACTGATTCTGATGTTGATCATAGCAGTGCCGCTGGGTGTTGCTTCCGCATTACATAAAGACGGTATCATCGACTATATCTGCCGTGCGGTAACCTTCATTGGATGTGCGATGCCGAACTTCTGGGTAGGACTTCTCCTGATGATGCTGCTGTGTGTACAGATTCAGGTTTTCCCTGTTATCGCTTCCGGCGGTGACTTCAAGAGTCTGTTTCTGCCGGCATTGACGCTGGCCATTGCAATGGCATCTAAATATACCAGACAGGTCCGGACTGCAGTTCTGGAGGAATTAAGTCAGGATTATGTGATCGGAGCAGAAGCCAGAGGTGTGAAACGTTCCACGATTATCTGGAAAAATGTATTTCCGAATGCACTGCTTCCGCTGATTACCATGCTGGGACTTTCCGTCGGAAGCCTTCTTGGTGGTACCAGTGTTGTAGAGGTGATCTTCTCTTATCCTGGACTTGGTAACCTGGCCGTTACTGCGATTACTTCCAGCGACTACAACCTGATTCAGGGGTATGTACTCTGGATGGCGCTGATTTATATGGTCATTAACCTGATTGTGGATGCATCCTATGTCTATATTGATCCCCGGATGCGCTTGAAGAGGTAAGAAGATGAAGAAGACGTTAAAATTTGTGAAAGAACATAAGCAGTTTACCTTTTTTGGAATTCTTGCCATTTTGATCATTCTGGCAGCTGTTTTTGCACCGGTACTTACCGGAGGTGTTGACCCGCTGAAAGGTTCCCTGACAGAGGCCCTGGAGGCACCGAGCAAAGCTCATATTTTCGGTACTGATAAAATGGGACGTGATATTTATGCCCGTGTGATTTACGGAGCCCGTGCATCCCTCACTTCTACCTTTGGTGTGGTTGTCCTCATTTTTCTGGTGGGCAGTGTAGTAGGTGTGATTGCCGGTTATTTTGGCGGAGCCGTTGATGCGGTTCTCATGCGGATTGCAGATATGATGCTGGCTTTCCCGGGTCTGGTTCTGGCACTGGCTGTGGCAGGTATCATGGGTGCAAGTATCCGTAATGCCATCATCGCAATTGTAGCTGTCAACTGGACCAAATATGCCCGTCTGGCACGAAGCCTGGTTATGAAAATCCGTGACCGTGACTATGTATCCGCAGCCATTGTAACTGGTTCTAAAACACCCTATATGCTGCTTCGTTATATGCTGCCCAATGCACTGCCGACGCTGATTATCACAGCAGCTACGGATGTAGGCGGTATGATGCTGGAGATCGCAGCCCTGTCCTTCCTGGGATTTGGTGCAAAGCCGCCGACACCGGAATGGGGCTATATGCTGAATGAAGGTCGTGCCTGTATGCAGTCCGCACCCTGGATGATGCTATATCCGGGTCTTGCAATTTTCTTTGTCGTTGTTGTATTTAACATGTTGGGAGATTCCATTCGGGATATCCTGGATCCGAGAGCAGAGTAAGGAGGTAGGAATATGCTGAAAATTGATGATATTACAATTGCTTATAAAAATGTTCCTACAGTCATGGATTTCAGTCTCAATATGGCTCCGGGGCAGATTGTCAGCCTGGTAGGAGAGAGCGGAAGCGGTAAAACCACTGTGATCCGTGCGATTCTGGGGCTGCTTGCAGGTGGCGGTAAAGTAACCAAGGGAGATATTCTTTTTCATGGTACTTCTCTTCTTAAGAATACACCGGAACAGTGGAGAAAACTGCGCGGCAGTGAGATTTCCATGATTTTCCAGGACAGCGGTGCCATGATGAACCCGACCAGGAAGATTGGCTCTGTATTTACAGAGTATCTGCAGACCCATGAAAAGATTTCTAAAAAGGATGCATGGGTAAAAGGGGAAGAGATGCTTGGAAAAATGCGTCTTCCGAGCCCGGACAATATCATGCGTTCTTATCCGTTCCAATTATCCGGCGGTATGCGTCAGCGTGTCGGTATTGCCATGGGTATGACTTATCAGCCGAAGCTTCTGCTGGCAGATGAGCCGACGAGTGCACTGGATGTAACTACTCAGGCACAGATTGTTCGCCAGATGATGGAATTAAGAGAAGATTATGGCACCGGTATTATTGTTGTTACCCATAATCTGGGTGTGGCAGCCTATATGTCCGACTATGTTGTGGTCATGAAAGATGGTCATATAGAAGATCAGGGAGACCGAGACCATATCCTGCATCATTCGGAAAATGCATACACCCGCAGGCTGTTAAGCGCAGTACCTTCGATGGGAGGGGAATCTTATGTTTGAACATGATGAAGTTATATTGGAGGCAAAGCATGTTACAAGACGTTTTCCGGCATCTGACGGACGGACTTTGGTTGCCAATGATGATATTAACCTGAAATTTTATAAAGGAAAGACATTAGGACTGGTAGGAGAATCCGGTTGCGGAAAATCTACCTTCATGCGGTTCCTGGTGTCTCTGGACACCCCTTCTGAAGGAGAAATTCTTTATCGGGGCAAAGATATTACTAAACTGAAGGGAGAGGAACTGCGTCAGAACCGACAGAATATTCAGATGGTATTCCAGGATCCGACTTCTTCCTTTAACCCGAAGATGAAGATCCGGGATATCGTATGCGAACCCCTTCTGAATTTTAACCGGATTAAGAAGAACGAAAAGGATGCAGCCTGCCGTCGTCTTCTGGAAATGGTAGAGCTGCCGGGAGATTTCGCAGACCGTTATCCCCACAATATGTCCGGCGGACAGCGGCAGCGTGTGGCAATTGCCCGTGCGCTGGCTCTGGAACCGGAGATCCTGATTCTGGATGAGGCAACTTCTGCACTGGATGTGTCCGTACAGCAGACGATTATTGAACTGATTGTAAAGCTTCAGAAGGAAAAAAATATTACTATCGGATTTATTTGCCATGATATTTCCCTGATCCAGTCCTGTGCTCATGAGGTGGCAGTGATGTATCTTGGAAATGTAGTGGAGTTATTGCCTGCAGAGGATCTGGCAGAGCATGCAGTTCATCCCTACACGAGAGCACTGATTGGCTCTATTTTTGATATTGGAATGGATTTCTCCAAACCGATCGAGGAAATCAAAGGAGAAGCGCCCAGTCCGTTGGATGTGCCGGCAGGATGCCCCTTCCGGGGACGCTGCCCGAAGGCAACAGAGCGGTGTGGGGCTGAAAAACCAAAACTTCAGCAGATCGGAGCAGATCATGAAGTGGCTTGTCATCTGTTTGACAAGGAGGACAAATAATTGAAAAAAGCAAAGAAAATCATCGCTTTACTGCTTGCATTGACTATGATGTTAGCTATGACTTCCTGCGCACAGAAAACCGAGGAGCAGGAGCACATCCATAAGATCGGGGTAATTGTCTATGATCTGAAGGATGAACAGGTACAGGCGTTCCGTGAGTATATGGAAGGCTATCTGGGGGAGAATTTTTCTGATGTGGATTTCCTGTATTCCGCAGGGGTAACCACAGATGTAGAGGAGATGGAGTTCCTGAACAATGCCATTGCGGCAGGTGTGGAAGGAATTATCGCATTTAACAGTTTTGATCTTGAGAAAGAAGTATCACTCTGTGCATCCCATGGAGTGTATTATCTCCGTCCCTCCAGTACGACAGATCCGGAAGACTTTGCGAAAGTAGAGGATAATCCATATTTCCTGGGATATTTCGGACCGGGAAATGAGATGGAGTATCAGGCCGGATATGATATGGCTGCTTATTTCGCCAAAGAGCAGATTACGGACAATTATCTTCTTTTAAGCGGAGGTGCGGGCACCAATGTGATGCACGAACAGCGCGCAGAAGGAATGCTTGACGCTCTGCAGGAAGCCTACGGCGTTCAGTTTGACCAGAGCAGTACCGAGCTTGCATCGGCTTCTGAACCGGTCAGCGTGGAAGCAGGAAACTTAAAAGTCACTGTATTTCCGGGCTATATTGGGGTGCCGGATATAGGACAGCAGGCAGTTGCAGAGTTTGAAAAGGATCAGGCAGGTGTGGTAATGAGTACGATTCCGGTACAGGCCATTGCAGATTCTCTGGGAAATGCAAGTCTTGGAACGGTTGACTGTTATACGGAAACTAATGGAAAACTCTTTAAAAACGGTAACTTGAAATATCTGTGTGGTAAATATGAATCCATCATTGGACCGGCCTTTGCAGCTATTTACAATGCGGTAACCGGATACAGTGAGGATTTTCGGGAAGATGGAAAAGCATTTGCCATTCAGCAGGGGTTTTGGACTTCCACCGATTATCAGGATTTCCAGGAAAAATATGAGCTGTCTTCCGGCATTACTTTGAATGCCTACAACTATGAGGATCTTCTGGAAGTGTGCAAAGCACATAATCCGAATGCAACCTTAGACGATCTGAAGGAACTTGCAGGTGCGTGGGACTTTGATTCCGCAGTACAGAGAAGGAAATAAAGATGAAGGAACACACACTCACGAAAGGCAGCGTCGGAAAAGGAATTTTGCTGTTTGTACTGCCGATTATTGTGGGCAGTCTGATTCAGCAGCTTTATGTCACGATTGATGCGGTCGTGGTAGGTCAGTTTACCGGAAAACTGGGACTGGCAGCCATCGATTCCGTGCATACGCTGTTTAAGTTTCCATTGAATTTCATGAATGGTCTGGCTTCAGGCGCGACGATTCTCATTTCCGGACATTGCGGGTCCGGAGATGAGCGGCAGATGCACTGCTCCATCCGTACAGCTTGTACGGTGGCAGTAATTCTGGGTGTGGTCTGCTCCATCGGAGGTGTCCTTTTGACACCGTGGATGTTACATATCATGTCCGTGCCGGAGGAAGTCTATGGCAGGGCACTGATCTATACCTGTATTTATTTTGGCGGTATCTGGTCCATGGTGCTCTATAATATGGCAGCTGGCATTCTGCGTGCATATGGAGATTCCAAACGACCGCTGTATGTATTGATTTGTTGTGCAGTCATTAATATTGTGGGTGACCTTGTGCTGGTAGGCGTGCTGCATCTGGGAGTCGCTGGCGCGGCTCTGGCAACGGTATTTTCACAGATTGTCAGTGTGGTACTTACCTTCGCTATGCTCCGAAAGACGTTGAAAATTAGTAAAGATGAGAGGCCGCTCTGGTGGCCCCATTTCTGTGCAGAGCATATGAGCCAGATGATCAGGATGGGATTCCCGCTGGCACTCCAGGCCATGTTGTTTCCCATTGCCAACAGCATTGTACAGGCAGGTGTCAACACTATGGGTACAGATCAGATTGCAGCCTGGGGAATTTGTGATAAACTGAATATGTTGATCTGGCTGATGTCTGATTCCATGGGACCGGCGCTGACCACCTTTGTGGCACAGAACCTGGGTGCGAAGAATCCAGAGCGAATCCGCAAGGGAGTTACCATGGGAACTTCCATGTCGGTTGGCGCAGTGGCACTGATCAGTGTGGGACTGTTCTTCTTTGCCCGGATACTGACACCGCTTTTTGTATCTTCACAGGATGCAGCCTCCCTTGGGGTTCTGGTTGGAACTTACAGCCGAATGATGGCGCCGTTCTTTTTCTTCTATGCCATTGCGGAAGCTCTTTCCGGTGCCTGCTGCGGTACAGGAGATACCGTGCGGCCCATGATTACTACGCTGCTGGCTATCTGCCTGCTTCGTGTGATTGGTATCTTACTGGTACTTCCGATATATGGAACCATGGAATGTATTGTTGTAATTTATATTGCGTCATGGATTGCGGCGGGGATTTCCTTCCTGATTCTCTGGCGCTTTGATGTATCACATATTTCTAAATAGCAGAATTACTGAAAGGTGGGGGAATCATGGATCTGAAGCAGTTGCAGTATTTTGTAGTGAGTGTGGAGAGCGGCAGTTTTAAAAAAGCGGCAGAAATGCTGTATACGACACAGCCGCATATCAGTAAATCCATTAAGGCACTGGAAATGGAACTGGATGTACAGCTTCTGGAACGAAAATCGAGAGGTGTGGAAGCAACAGAAGCAGGAAAGAAGATCTATGAATATGCCTGCAACATGCTGGTGGATGCGGCAAAGATCCATGCAGTAGAGGAAGAAGAGGAGAGAGTCCTGCATGTGGCTTCGGCTGCAGGAGACCGGTTTGCTGCACTTGTGGGCAGTTACTGCGAAATGCGTCTGGAAGAGGGACTGAAGGTCTGGTATCAGGACAGCACGGTGGAAGAGTTGTTCCAGGCGCTTCATCATCATACCATTGATGCAGGATTTTTCTATGCAGATCAGCGGCGGATGACCTCTTATCTACAGATGATCGAACGGAAACATCTGAAATTTATTGCCATCTGTCAGACGGAGCCATTTCTCTATGTAGGTCCGAAAAATCCTCTTTATCATGCAAAAATTGTGACCGAGAGGGATCTTCGAACCCTACAGTATGTGCAGAGCCAGAATGCCTATGTCATGCCGGAAATGCACCTGATGGAAGGCGGTATGGATTCGCTTTATTATCAGAATCAGGGACAGATTGTGGTGACCAATAATCGAAGTCTTCTGACTCATATGCTTCGTACGACCGCGCTTGCCAATGTCAGCAGCGGCCTCTTCCCGGATATTCTGACCGGGCAGGGGGATATTCATGCAATTCCCATCCAGGGAATGAAAGACAGTATTACCTTCGGGTATGTAAAACGGCTTCGCGGTGATCTGCCGGAGGAAGCAGTGAAGTTTGTAGAATATGTGAAAGAACATTTAAAATAAAAGAAGAACTCCCGTTACTGCACAGACAGTCTGGTCTGATGGTAACGGGAGTTTTTTAAACTTTCTTTGATGCCCGGTATTCCCGGGGCGTCATCTGATAAATCTTCTTAAATTCTTTTGAAAAATAACTGGTTGAGTTAAATCCCACAGCATAACAGATATCGGTAATCGGATCACTGGTGGTGGTCAGTTGTCTGGTCGCTTCAAATATGCGATACTGATTCAGATATTCCATAGGAGTAATATGTGACATATCAGAAAAACAGCGGAAACATTCACTTCTGCTGATGCTGGCACTGGCTGCAATCTGTGATATGGTAATGGGCTGGGAAAAGTTCTCATGAATGTAATCCAGCATATCTCTCATACGGCTTTCTTTCAGAAGTTTTGGACTGTCAGCAGTATCTGAAGCGGGCTTTGGAAAAAGGGCAAGAAGACTGCGCCAGATGCCAAGCAGGTTCTGAAGAAGAAATAATTCATATGCATGATTGGAACTTTCCGTATAGTACATGCGGCGCATGGTTTCCAGAATGCTGAATCCTGTTTTTGAATCCGGTGAAATCAGAAAAGCACTTGGCTGCAGCATGGTTAGAGGAAGAGAGTACTGTTCACAGTGAATGTTTTTCAGAATTCGTGTGAACAGGACAGGAAGGATGACCAGATTATATCCAACCGTACCAGGTTCCAGCGAACTGGACTGGTGAATGGCATTCGGAGCAATGTAGAGAGCGTTTCCTTCTTTAACGACATAGTTTTCTCCATTTACCGTATATCGGGCACTGCCGGACAGAATGATCTGAAGCTCCATTTCCTGATGCCAGTGACTGGGATAGATTCCTCCTGAAGAAGCATCATATTCATCAATAAATTCAGAAACAGGAAAGGCCTGATTGGAGTGCTCCAGCTTTTCCATGGATGCCATGGCAGATGCTGTATTATCCATAAATATCCTCCCGTAAATAGTAATATAAAAATAATTTCAAAGTATTGGGACTATTTTTATATTATTTTGATGCAAATATTACTGTTAAATAATCTAAAATGGACTATAACATAACTATAGTGATTTGTCGACAAAAAACTTTTCGTAAAAGCAAAAAAATTAAAACAACTGCATAAAGGCAAAACGCAAAAAGCATTTCCTGATGTGGCAATTCTGACAAATGAAAGGAGAGTGGAAATGGAAAACACGGAAATGACTTACGAACAACGTCATGCAAAGGAGTATGAAAAAGTAAGCCTTAGAGAGCAGATCTGTTACGGCCTGGGGGATTCGGCCTGTAATGTGGTCTATGGACTTTGCAGTACGCTGCTTACATTTTTCTATACTGATTATGTAGGTGTAAATCCACTGACAGTCGGTATGGTCTTCCTGATTACAAGAGTGTTTGACGGAGTATCAGATCTGATTATGGGATTTATTACAGACCGTACAAAATCCAAATGGGGAAAAGCAAGACCATGGATTCTGTGGATGTCTGTGCCCTACGCAGTCACATTTGTACTGCTGTTCCTGATACCGGCGAATGCAAGTAACATGGTTCAGGCAATTTACATTTTTGTAACGTACAATCTGGTAAACACCATTGTGTACACTGCATTGAATCTTCCGTACTCTACGATGGCATCTCTGATTACCAGAGATGGTCAGTCGAGAGCATCTACTCAGGCAATCCGTATCTTCTGCGGACCTGGAGGAAAAATGGTTGTTACGGTAGCAACGCTTCCGATGGTTACCATGTTTGGTAATGATCAGCGTGCATGGATTATCACAGCTGTAATTTTCGCAGTGATTGCACTGATTCTTCTTCTGATCTGTTTCTTCAACATTGAAGAAAGAGTTGTTGTAGAAGCGGCAGAAAAAGAAAAAATACCGGTAGGAAAGAGTCTGAAGGCACTGTTTTCCAATCAGTACTGGGCCATCTGCCTTGGACTCTGGGGATTCATGGTAATGATGAGTACGGTATCCGGTACGATTGCAACTTACTATTGCAAATATGTATTACATAATCAGGATCTTTACAGTCTGATCTATGCAGCGGAACTGATTGCACAGTGCGTAGTTGTACTGATCGTTCCGAAGCTGATACCGAAATTCGGAAAACGAAATCTGACAATGTATGGAATTTTTCTGGTGATAGCAGCACAGATTGTCTGGATGACAAGTCCGGTAAGTGTAACGGTAGCTGTTGTCAGTGCGGTATTAAGAGGTATCGGAGTTGCACCGCTCTGGGCCTGCGTATTTCCGATGATTGCGGATTCTGCAGAGTTCGGACAGTGGAAAACTCATGTGCGGCAGGATGGCATGATTTTCTCTGCAGCATCTGTAGGATCAAAAATCGGCGGAGGACTTTCTTCAGCAGGAATTGGTCTTCTGATGACTTCTGTTGGATATAACGGACTTCTTGCAACACAGTCTGAAGAAGTTATGAAGATGATTAAACTGATCTGCATGTATGGACCGATTTTCTTCTCGGTTATTATCATTGTACTTTGTCTGCTGTATAAACTGGATAAGATTTATCCGCAGGTAATGGCAGATCTGGCAGAGAGAGACCGGCAGGGAATTTTATAAGGAGATATGGAACATGATAAGTCAGGCAATTAATCTGGAGCCTTTATATCCGGGGGCGACGCTTTGTGAAAAAATTCAAAAGGTATCGGCTGAAGGATTTAAAGAAGTAGAATTCTGGGGCTGGGATCAGCTTGATCTCAAAGAAGTCAGAAGAACCTGTGAAGAGACGGGTGTAAAAATCAGGGCATTCAGTGGAACTAAAGAATGGTCACTCTGTGATGTGGCTCATCGGACGGAATATATGGACTGGGTTCAGAAAAGTATTGCAGCGGCAAAAGAACTGGACTGTGATACACTGATTCTTTTTCCGAATCACTTTACTTCCAATGGCTGTGCAGATTTCAGAAAACAGTACAGCCAGGATGCGATGATTGCAAATGTTGCTGCAACATTGACCATGTTAGTGCCGATATTAGAAGAACATCATATGACAGTTCTTCTGGAGCCGCTTACGAATAAAGGTACCGATGCAGGCATGTCAGTGACAGATACCAGTCAGGGAGCAGCCATTGTCCGGGCAGTGGGAAGTTCTCATGTGCAGCTGCTGTGTGATGTGTTTCACATGCAGATGATGCATGGAAATCTGCTGAATAATATTCTGTCTAATCTGGATATTGTACACTATGTTCACATTGCAGATGCGCCTGACCGACATGAACCGGGAACCGGTGAAATTAATCTTGACTATCTTGCAGAGCAGATACAGAACAGTGAGTTTGAAGGAACTGTATGTATGGAATATTTTCCGGCAGGAGAAACAGAAAAAGGAATGCCGGCAGTAAAAGAATTTTTAAAAAAATTTAAATAAGGGATTATAAGGAGGAAATTTATCATGGCAGAGACTTTAAAATATGGAATGGTTGGTGGAGACTTAAAAGCATTAATTGGTGAGTGTCACAGGAAAGCACTTGCTCTGGACCCGAGAGCAGAGCTGGTATGCGGATGTTTTTCCGCAATTGATGAGCTGAATGATGAGTGTGCGGCAGCTTATCATGTAGATCCGTCCCGTGTATATTATGATGCGGAAAAGATGGCAGAGGCAGAAGCAGGAAAGATTGATTTTGTATCAATCTGCACTCCGAACTTTGTACATTATTCTGCTGCAAAAACTTTCCTGGAGCATGGAATCAATGTAGTATGTGAGAAACCGCTGACTCTGAAGATTGAAGAAGCAGAAGAACTGGAACGCATCGCAAAAGAGAAAAACCTGATTTTCGCAGTAGATTACTGTTATTCAGGATATGTAATGTGTAAAGTGATGAAACAGATGATTGCACGCGGTGATATTGGTGAGATTATTTCCATCAATGCTGATTATATGGAAGGATGCTTCCTCCCGCTGCTCAGTGAGAAAGAGCAGGTGAATGCAAGAATCTGGCGTACTGATCCGAAGTATTCCGGAATTTCCAATACCTGTGCAGATGATGGTACTCACGTAGAACATCTGGTAAATTATGTAACCGGTCTGAAAGTAAAGAGACTGCTGGCAACCGCAGATACATTTGGAAAGAAACTGGATCTTAATGACAATATTATTCTGGAATATGAGAATGGTGCCCATGGTGCATACTGGTTTTCACAGGTAGCATGCGGCTCTCCGAATGAGATTAACCTCCGTATTTATGGAACTAAAGGAT
This sequence comes from Clostridiaceae bacterium Marseille-Q4143, assembly GCA_018228645.1. Taxonomy (GTDB): domain Bacteria; phylum Bacillota; class Clostridia; order Lachnospirales; family Lachnospiraceae; genus Hominiventricola; species Hominiventricola filiformis. The sequence goes on along the minus strand of CP073693.1, from coordinate 58,609 downwards.
CCCTGGAGTGGCATCAGACCAGACCGGATGAAGTTCGTTTCGCACGTGCCGGAGAGGCTGCACAGATTCTCTGCCGTGCCGGTGATGGAATTGATGTTCCGGCTGGAAATCTGGCACGTGTACCGTTCGGACATCCGGAAGGATATTACATCGCAATTGCCAATGTATACCGTAGTGTAATCAACACAATTTTGAAAGTAAAAGCAGGCGAGACCCCGACCGAGGAAGATCTGGACTTCCCGGGAGTAGATACCGGTGTAAGCGGTGTGAAATTCTACTATGCAGTAATTGAGAGTGCTCAGAACAACTCTAAATGGGTTGAACTGGATTAATACTCATTCATCTCTGCCGGACAACCCACCCGGCAGGGATGAAACCCTCAGAAAAAGGAGTGTATCGTAATGGCAAAAATGCAGAAAGCAATTATTTATAAAGGACCTGGAAAGTTTGCTTATGAGGAGCGTCCGATCCCGGAAATTAAAGATAAGAATGATGTAAAAATCAAGAGCTATGGATGCTCTATCTGTGGTACGGATGTCAATATTTTTGCAACTCCGCAGAGACATCCGTGTAAGCCGGACATTATCTTTGGTCATGAATTTTGCGGAGAAGTAGTGGAAGTTGGTGAAAACGTTACCAGTGTAAAGCCGGGAGATAAAGTAGTCATTGATCCGCATGGTCCGTGTGGCGAATGTGAAAACTGTCTGGCAGGCCTTCCTGAAGCGTGTAAAAATATTATTTCCAGAGGCGTATTCGCAGATGGCGGTCTGACCGAATATGTGGTTCTTCCAAAACAGTTCTGCTATAAGGTGGCACCGGAAACAAAACCGGAATTTATGGGAGTGGCAGAACCGCTTGCAGGTTGCGGATGTGCGCTGGAAAAACTGAATGTGCACGTAGGCGATACGGCAGCAGTACTTGGTGCAGGACCGATTGGTCTGATGTTCATAGCACTTCTGAAAGCGAATGGATGCAGAAAAATTATTGTATCTGAGCCGATTGAGCATCGTCGGAAACTGGCTCTGGAAGTTGGTGCAACGAGAGTTGTAAATCCGGAGGAAGAAGATCTGGTGGCAATTGTCAAGGAAGAAACAGACGGTCTTGGTGCCGATGTGGCAGTGGAAGCGGTAGCGGCCATGCTGGTAGACTGTATTTATCTTGTCCGTCCGCATGGAAAGATTCTTCAGTTTGGTCATGACGAACTCACTCATCCGGAATTCCCGGTTGCGGAACTTCTGAAAAATGAAATTGAAGTGTATGGCGGTTATCTTGGAAAATATTATATGAGAAAAGTTGCACAGATCATTGAATCCGGTATTCTTCCGCTCGATAAGATCGTGACAGATGTGATTCCGGCATCCAGATATCAGGAAGCACTTGATCTGGCAGCATCCAAACAATGTGGAAAGGTTTTTGTTGCAATTGATTTTTAATCAGTGATGAAATTGGAGGTTTCAAATATGGCAGATAAAAAAGAAGTATTGCGTCTGATGGATCTTGCATATCAGGCTCGGCAGAATCTCTGTAAAATGTGCTGCTCTTACAGCGGTAATGTGCATATGGGCGGCGATATGTCTATGATGGAAGTACTTACAACACTGTTCCATCATACAATGAATGTCAGTCCCGAACTTCAGGGAGACCCGGAAAGGGACAGATTTATTCTTTCAAAAGGTCATGGAGCTGTCTGCATGTATATCGTGATGGCATTGAAAGGATTTTTTGACTACGATGAAATCTGCTCCACTTACGGTGAGGTAGGAAGCAAGTTTGGACAGCATCCCTGCAAAACCAGACTTCCGATGCTGGATGTTTCCACTGGATCTCTTGGCCATGGACTTCCAATTGGAGTAGGTCTGGCAGCATCTGCGAAACAGAAAGGTCAGAAGCATCGCGTATTTGTTATGATGGGTGATGGCGAGACATGTGAAGGAAGTGTATGGGAAGCAGCAATGGCGGGGCGTGCACTTCATCTGGGAAATCTGGTCGGTATCGTTGACCGGAACAGACAGCTGATGACCAGTTTCTCTGAAGATTCTATTTTACTGGAGCCGTATGCAGATAAATGGAGAGCATTTGGCTGGAATGTAATAGAAGTAGAAGATGGAAATGATATGAAACAGGTTGTGGAAGCACTGGATTCCATTCCGGACAGCAGCAGTGATATTCCGACCGTAATTATATCAAATACCGTAAAAGGTAAAGGTGTATCTTTTATGGAAAAACAGATTAAATGGCATTGTGGAAGTCTGACAAAAGACGATCTGCAGACGGCATTATCTGATCTGGAAGCTGCTTATGAGAAGCAGAGAAAGGAGCTTTAATATGAGTAAATCTTATACACTTGACGAATATAATTCTGCAAGAACCGTCGTTGGAGATGCAATCACGGAACTTGGTGCAAAGGATGAAAGAGTATGGCTCCTTACTCCGGATATTGGATGGGGATGCAAGGATTTTAAAGAGCAGAATCCAGATCGCTTTATTGATACAGGAATTGCAGAACAGGATGTCGTTGGTGTTGCATCCGGTCTGGCATATGATGGAAATATTCCTTTTATTATCGGTATGATGCCATTTATGAGCATGAGAGCACTGGAACAGGTGCGTACTGATGTATGCTATCCAAATCTTCCGGTACGAATCATTGCAAACTATGCAGGACTGACAGGAAATGGAGGTTCCACCCATTACGCAATGGAAGATATGGCACTGTATTCTTCCTTGGTAAATATGACGGTTATTGCGGCTTCTGATCCAACTCAGTTGAAACAGGTTATTCAGAAGAGTCTTACTTATCCTGGCCCGATGTCCATTCGTATGGACCCGGGTAAGAAAAACAGAGTGATCTATCCGGCAGATGCAGTATTTGAGATTGGAAAAGGATACACTGCAAAAGAAGGAACAGATATTTCTATTATCGCATGTGGCGAGATGGTAGACTATGCGCTTCAGGTAGCAGATCAGGCGGAAGAAGCAGGGATTTCTGTAAGAGTCATTGATATGTTTACAGTGAAACCTCTGGATGAAGAGATTGTTCTGAAAGCAGCAGAAGAGACCGGCAGAATTATTGTCTGGGAGGATCATCTGATGAAAAATGGTCTTGCCAGTGCAGTCGCAGATACACTTGCTGATCATACGGTTGCATTAAAATCATTCAAACGTTTTGGTGTGCCGCAGGTATATCCTGGCTTTGGCAATCCGGAGCAGCTGTATAAGCTTTACGGCTATGATGTAGATACGGTACTTGCATACGTAAAGAGCCTGTTTTAGAGGAGATTAAAGATGAGTGCATATTTATGGAATACGTTCTGTCCGACTCTTTTCGGAACAGGCGCAACACAGGAAGTAGGAATTAAAGCAAAAGAACTTGGGATGTCCAAAGTTATGGTCGTTACTGAGCAGGCTCTGATGGATTTTAAAGTAGCTACACAGGTAACGGAAGTGCTTGAAAAAGAAGGCCTGGAAGTATTTGTGTTTGCAAAATGCCAGGCAGATGCACCGAGCGCAATCTGCGATGAAGGAGCTGCGTTCTACAGAGAAAAAGGAGCAGATGGCATTGTGGCAGTAGGAGGCGGTTCTACCCTGGATACTGCGAAAGCAATCGGGATTATCATCAGTCAGCATGGAACCACAATTAGAGATTATTATCATCTGGAAGAGGATGCACATGAACTGAAACTGATTACCATGTGTACCACATCCGGAACAGGAAGTGAGATTTCCAAATGGTGTGTGATCGGAGATGAGGCAACCGGTGCGAAAGAGATGCCGGTCTATAAACCGGATATGGCAATTGTAGATCCGGTACTTACCTATTCGGTACCGGCAGGAACAACGGCGGCAACCGGTATGGATGTACTTGCCCACTGTGTGGAAGCAATTACCAACAAAAACTATAATCCATATGGTTATATTTTCGGCAAAGAAGGAATTAAACTTGCCATGAAGTGGCTTCCAATTGCCGTAAAAGACCCCTCCAACAAAGAAGCCAGAGAGAAGATGAGTCTGGCGGCAAACCTTGGCGGTATGGCCATTACCGCCAGTGGATGCTCCATTGGCCACAGTTTTGCACAGACATTTGGTGCAGTGAATCATATTCCTCACGGTCTGGGCTGTGCATGGGGGCTTCCGGGAGTTATGGTATATTCTGCGAAATATGGAAACAGATCGGATCTGGAGATTGTTGCAGATGCACTGGGTGTATCTTATACGGATGAAACAGATACCATGGATCTGGCGAATGAGATGGCACAGATATTCGTAGATTTCATGAAAGAGATTCATATTAAATCCATTAAATCGCTGGGCTACAGCCTGGAGGATTGTCTGGCAGTTACTGAACGGTTCTTCCATGACGGCGCATTTGCAAATTCACCTGGTACACCCGGAGTTCCGGAAATACAGGAATTTATCAAATATACCTATCATATTTATCAGTAAGATCAGGAGAAAGAAATGGGAACGGTACATCATAGAATAGGAGTTCTTACAAGCGGCGGTGATGCCCCGGGAATGAATGCGGCAATCCGAGCGGTCGTGAGAAGTGCGGAATCTATGGGAATGGAATGCATTGGTATCCGGCGTGGATGGAACGGTCTGATCAATGGTGATATTGTCTGTATGAATGAAGACAGTGTGGCGCACATTATAAACAAAGGCGGAACATGTCTGTATACAGCGAGAAGCGAAGAGTTCCGAACGAAAGAAGGTCGAGAAAAAGCATATTTGACTTGTAGACTCCTTGAAATTGACGGACTGGTTGCCATTGGAGGAGACGGAACATTTGCCGGATGTCTTGCATTTGCGAATGAGCATGATATTTCCGTAATTGGAATTCCTGCAACGATAGATAATGATATTGGTTGTACGCATTACAGCATTGGCTATGATACAGCAGCTAATACGGCGTTGGACTCGATTGATAAGCTCCGTGATACGATGCAGTCTCATGAGCGCTGTTCTGTAGTAGAAGTCATGGGACACAGGGCCGGCAACCTGGCACTGTATGTGGGACTTGCAGCGGGAGCAACCGCAGTTCTCGTGCCGGAAGAAAAATGGGATTTCGAAAAGGACGTTGCAGAGAAAATCCGTAGAGCAAGGCTGGCAGGTCGCACGCATTATATGATTGTTGTTGCGGAAGGCGCGACAAGTGCCTGTCAGGTTGCTGAAAAAATTAAAAAGTCGCTGGGATTAGATCCGAGAGTTACAATTCTCGGACATGTACAGCGAGGTGGAAATCCAAATGCGAGAGATCGGGTAACAGCATCCCGTATGGGATACTGGGCAGTGAAATGTCTTGCAGACGGGAAAACAAACCGTGTAGTGGTTCATCAAAACGGTGAAATTACGGATGTGGATATGGTGGAAGCTTTAAAAACACCGCACCAACTGCCGATTGGTGAACAGGAAGTTTTAAGTGCACTGACAGGTGCAAAATTGTGAAATGATATAACAAATAGCAGAATAATCATAACAAAACGGTATGTTTAGATATCCCCTACGGTGGGTTGTGAAGGATACGCTCTTTCTGATATCATAAAAAAGATCTTTATGATATCGGAGGGAGCGTATTTTTATGAATTATTTGAAAAAATCATTTAATCGTGAGAAACCCAATATGCCGATCATTATCATCTTTCTGGCAGTATTGTCGTTGATTACGATTCTCCTCGCTACAGGGCTTGGCCCGGTATCGGTGGAGCCGGGAACAACGGCGAAAATCCTGTTAAGCCGGATTCCGGGTATTGGAAACAGTGTTTCACATACATGGGAACAGCTGGATCAGAATATTGTGCTGGGATTAAGACTTCCGAGAGTCTGTCTTGGCATGGTAGTGGGAGCATCTTTGGCAGTGTGTGGTGTCACCATGCAGGCATTGGTACGGAATAATCTGGCAGATCCTTTTATTCTTGGTGTTTCATCGGGAGCTGCCGCATTTGCCACCCTTGGCATGCTGTTTGGTGTGTTTTCTTTTCTGGGCACCTATTCCCTGTCCATTAGTGCATTTATCGGATCTGCCATCACAATTATCTTTGTGTATATGATTTCCAGAGTACGGGGCAGAATCAATATCACGCAGCTTCTGCTGTCCGGTGTGGCCATCTCCATGATCATGGACGGTGTGACCAGTATCATTAAACTGGGAGCGCCCAATGCACTGGGACTTCACAATGCGGAGTTCTGGATGTCAGGAAGCCTGGCAGGTGCCAAATGGGCTTATCTGAAATTGCCGTTTCTGGTACTGGTCCTTTGTATGGCATTTCTGCTTCTGAACAACCGAGGGTTAAATCTTTTGCTTCTTGGAGATGAAAGCGCAGGAGCCTTGGGGATAAATGTCAGAAGGCTGCAAAAAGAGTTGGTGTTAGTGGCATCCTTGATGGCTGGAGTTACTATTGCCGTCAGTGGAACCATCGGTTTTGTGGGACTGATGGTACCGCATTTTACCAGGCTGCTGGTAGGGGGAGATCACAAAAAGGTATTACCGATCTCTGCGCTGCTGGGCGGAATTTTGGTGGTATGGGTAGATGTGGCAGCCAGAATGCTCATTGCTCCGGAAGAACTTCCGGTTGGAATTCTGACAGCTGTCATCGGAGGTCCTATCTTTATCTGGATGCTGAAGAAAAATAGCAGAGAAAAGAAATAGGAGGTAACAGGGATGAGATTACAAGTAGAGGACCTGACTTATTCTTACGGAGAAAAGGATGCAGTGGAGCAGGTATCACTGCAAGTGGACAGAGGAGAATTTGTAGGTCTGATTGGACCCAATGGCAGTGGAAAATCAACGGTGCTAAAAAATATTTATCGGGGTCTGACACCCGATCAGGGGACTATTGAGCTGGATAAAGAAAATCTTCTGACCATGCCCTATAAGAAATCTGCATTAAAAATGGCGGTGGTAGGGCAGGAAAATGAGGTGCCTTTTGATTTCCTGGTGGAAGAGATCGTTGCCATGGGAAGAAGCCCTCATAAGAAATTGTTTGATGTTGACAATGTCCACGATAAAGAGATCGTACATCATGCGTTGGAACACATGGGGATGGCACATATGGCGAAGAGAAGTTATCTGAATCTGTCAGGCGGAGAGAAACAAAGAGTCCTCATTGCCAGAGCCATTGCCCAGGAGAGCGATTTCCTGATTCTGGATGAACCGACCAATCATCTGGATATCAGTTATCAGATGCAGATCTTTGATTTTATTAAGAGACTGAATGTGACGGTACTGTCTGCGATTCATGACCTGAATCTGGCGGCGCTGTATTGTGACAGATTGTATGTACTGAAAAATGGAAAAATTGTATTACAGGGAACTCCGGAAGAGGTACTGACAGCAGAACATATTTATGAGGTATATGGAGTAAAAAGCTCCGTATCCATACATCCGGTTACCGGGAAACTGGCAATTACTTATTTGCCGGAAGCATTACAGAATATCGCATAGAGGGAGAACTATTTTATGAACAAGAGAGTAGTAGCAGTATTATTGACAGGGGTTATGGCAGTATCCATGCTTACGGCATGTGGAACACAGAAAACGGAGGAGACGGCAGCTCCGGCAGAACCACAGGTGGAAAATGATGGGCAGGAAACATCGGACAGTGCCTATCCTATGACATTTGATAATTATGGAGGAGAAGTAACGATTACACAGAAACCACAGAAGGTGTTGACCCTGGGACCAAACTGTACGGAACTGTTTGCGGCACTTGGACTGGGAGATTATGTAGTAGGACGATCACTGATCAATCATAGCCGCGGTCCTCTTCCGGAATATGCAGATGTGGTAGATAACATTCCGGAACTGAATTATTCTTCAGCAACCAGAGAAGCAATTCTGACCAGCGGAGCAGACTTTATCTATGCGCTGGACTGGGAGATTAGTGACGAAGGCTGTAATATTGAAGAAGTGGAAAGCTATGGAATGAATGTCTATGTGAATTCTGCGACGACGCTGGAAGAACAGTATCAGGAAATTCTGGACATTGGAAAAATCTTTGGTGTGGAAGAGACTGCAGAGGCATTTGTGGAAGATCAGAAGACAAGAATCACAGCAGTCCAGGAGAAAGTCAAAGATCAGGAACCGGTGAAAGTGCTGGTTTATGACAGTGGAAATGACGGTGTCTTTACCTGCTCTGGCACCAATTTTGAATCTTTGTTAGTTGGATTTGCAGGAGGAGACAATATTTTCAAAGATCTGAATGAAAAGCAGTGGGTAACAGTCAGCTACGAAGAAGTGCTGGCAAGAAACCCGGATGTGATTCTGATCCATGATTATGATTCGCCGTCTGTGGAAGAAAAGATTCAGGAGATTAAATCTAATCCGACATTGTCACAGCTTGACTGCGTAAAAAATGAACGGTTCGCAACCATCACACTGGAGAGTGTGCTTGCAGGAAATCGGATGGCCTATGCAGTAGAGAGTATGGCTTCTGAATTTTATCCGGAACTGTTTACAAAATAAGAAAGTTTCCTATATAAATCCCAAATAAATACTCTATCAACGAAATAGCTGCCTGTTGTTGGGGCAGCTATTTTCGTTTGGGTCTATTTGTTCAACGGCTTATTTTGTATTCCAGCATTTTTGAATATATTCATTTGCGGTATCTTCTGACAGATGAAGCTTGTTTTTTAAATGGAGTTTTGCATCATTTGCAGAACATCCCAGTTCTTTTAATAGATCAAGCATACCTGCAATGCCGCGCTTTTCACCCTCAGCGAGACCACGGCGTTCACCCTCAGCGAGACCATCTTCATAAATTTCATCAATTGCATATCTCATGTCGATTCCTCCTTTTTCTGTTTCAGATGCCTTTTTCATTTTTAACATTTGTTTGTTTCCGACATAGTTCCAGATTGTATCATAAGTTTCTTCATCTAGCTTCTGGAAGTACCCATTCCCGCACGTTTCATATCCAGTTGTGTTCATTGTCGGGAATGTTGCTCGAATTGAGCTTCCGAAAACGAGAATTTACTTATTTATGATTCTGGGAAAATTTGGGCAGATAGCTATCTTATGCCTTTGCTCCACCCACAGAATCTTGCACGGACAGTGATTTTCTCGTGTTTTCGTGCGTTTTCGCGGTCTATTTCATGGCTGATGGGCAGATAGCCGTGGGATGGCCCCATACACCCAATAATTCTTTTCCCTGTGGGTGCCAGAGCCATGGTCGTGAGTTATATGTCCAATGACACTGTTATATTGGCGAAAAGAGGAGCGTTTTCAAGAAAATGGAGGATGAATTTGGGTAGAGAGGTAGACTAAAGTTCCATACACCCAGGCACTTCCACACAACTTGCAGGCAACCACCGCGGTCGACAATTTTGTAAAAGAGCTATAACAAAATGGAATGGATTATCAGAAAAACGGAATGGATACAGAACCCCCGCCCGGGGTTTTGACGACTGTGAAAAACTGTTATACTCATTGTATTTGAAAGCGGAAGAGGAAAGTGAACGAATGAAAAAATATGTATTAAAACGTTTACTGCAGTTGATTCCCATCCTGCTGGCAATTACATTTTTGTCTTTCGGCATGATGCGGATTGCCGGAAGCGATGTGGTGGAACAGAAGATGGAGAATACGGGCAGTGATATCTCCCAGGAGGTAGTCGACGCAGCCAGAGAGGAACTGGGACTTGATAAACCGTTTCTGACCCAGTATGTGGTCTGGCTGGGCGGTCTGCTTCATGGAGACATGGGAACCAGTTATGTGTCTGGAAAATCTGTATTCAGCACGTTTATTTCCAAACTTCCGGCGACGTTGCTTCTGACCGCAGTGTCCATTTTATTAACAATTATCATATCGGTTCCTCTTGGAATTCTGGCAGCGGTTCATCAGAACCGCTTTTCAGATTATCTGATCCGAATTTTGAGTTTCATCGGTAACAGTCTGCCGAATTTTTTCGTGTCTTTGCTTCTGATGTATCTGTTTGCGATTCGTCTGGGATGGTTCCCGGTTATAGCAACAGGTATTGGTGTTAAAAGTGTTGCCATGCCGGCTATTACACTGGCCATTGCCATGAGCGCAAAATATGTACGACAGGTAAGGGCTGCCGTTTTGGAGGAATTAAGTCAGGACTATGTGGTAGGCGCAAAGGCAAGAGGTGTCAGATTTTCCACCATTTTGTGGGGAAGTGTGATGAGAGCCTCGCTGGTAACGATTATTACGTTATTGATGTTGTCGGTAGGAAACCTCCTGGGCGGAACAGCTATTGTAGAATCGATCTTTATGTGGGATGGAGTAGGAAAGATGGCGGTGGATGCCATCAGTATGAGAGATTATCCCATGATTCAGGCCTATGTTATGTGGATGGCCATTATCTATGTGGCAGTCAATTTGTTGACGGATATTTCCTATCGGTTTCTTGATCCCAGAATCCGTCTGGGAGGTGAGGAAGGATGATAGAGGAACGTGAGGTGACAGTCAGAGTTCAGAAAGTGAAAAAGAACCGGATTCGGATGAAATTGTTCTTTTTTGCAACACTTGCAGTATTGCTTCTGCTGGCTACGATATTTGCAAAGCAGTTGTGTCCCTATGATCCCTATGCCCAGGATCTTGCGCAGGCCATGAAGCCGCCGAGTGCGGCGCATCTTATGGGAACGGATACTTACGGAAGAGACATGTTTTCCCGTGTGCTGATTGGAGCACAGACCAGTATTTCTTCTACCTTTGCACTGGTAGCGATCATTACTGTTTTCGGGACCTTTGTTGGTGTCGTGTGTGGCTATTATGGTGGTCGTGTGGATGCGCTTGTCATGCGGCTTTCGGATCTCTGTCTGGCTTTTCCGGGGTTGGTATTTGCCATGGCGGTAGCTGCTATTTTGAATGGTGGTGTACAGAATGCGGTCATTGCACTGGCACTGATCAGCTGGCCAAAGTATTCCAGAATTGCCAGAAGTCAGACCCTTTCCATGAAGGAACTGCCCTATATCCATGCATCGAAGCTGGCAGGAGATACTACGATTCAGGTGGTGTTCCGGCATGTTCTGCCGAACATCATCGGGCCGGTTCTTGTCACTTCCATGCTGGACATAGGAACGATGATGATGGAGATTGCAGGTCTTTCCTTTCTGGGACTGGGAGCACAGCCTCCGGTGGCAGAATGGGGAAGTATGATGAGCAGCGGACGAAGTATGCTGCAGACTTATCCCTGGATTGTGTTATCACCGGGAGCAGCCATCTTTGTATCTGTCGTAATATTTAACCTGCTCGGTGATACGATCCGTGATTACATGGATCCCAGGAACAGCCGTTCCAGGTAGATATAATATAGAAAAGGGAGTATAAAACATATGAAGCAAAGAATAAGTATAATTTTTGCATTATTGCTGTCATTGACGATGGTAACCGGCATGCTGGCAGGATGCGGTTCAGACAAAACAGAGAGTACAGATGCTGCCGCACAGACAGAGGCAGCCCAGGAAGGTAAGAAGACGTTTGTCTTTGGTGATACCACATTCAATGCGGAAAATGAGGAATCCAATATCAATCCCCACAGTGCTTACTGCGGATGGGCATGTATCCGTTATGGTGTCGGAGAGACATTGATGAAAATCAATGATTCCATGGAACTGGAGCCATGGCTTGCTGAAAGTTATGAGCTACTGGATGATCTTACATGGAAAATTACTTTGAAAGAGGGAATCTGCTTTTCTAATGGAAAAGTATGTGATGCAGAGGCGGTAAAGAAATGTCTGGAAGATTTGGTAGCAGTTCATGAACGTGCAGCAGGTGATCTGAAAATTGCTTCTATGGAGGCAGATGGTCTGGTACTGACCATTCATACGGTGGAAGAGTGTCCGAGTCTGATGAACTATCTGGCTGAACCCTATGGATGTATTATTGATATGGATGAAGGCGTGTCGGATGACGGAATCGTAGTGGGAACCGGTCCATATGTAGCAACGGAACTGGTGACGGATGATCACCTGAATCTGGTAAAAAATGAAAATTACTGGGATGGAGATGTCAATATCGATGAGATTACCGTTCGTACTATTTCTGACGGAGATACTTTGGCACTGGCACTTCAGTCCGGGGAGATTAATGCGGCATACGGTATGGCTTATGCAAGCTATCCGATCTTTGAAAATGATAAATTCAATTTTACCAGTGTACAGACCAGCCGTTCTTTCTACGTACAGATGAACTATGCATCTCCGGTTGTAAAAGACGATGCGGTTCGTGAAGCCATTGCCATGGGAATTGATAAAGAGTCCTTCGTCAATGTGCTTCTGAATGGATATGGATACGTAGCGACCGGCGCATTTCCGGATACGGTAGAATTCGGTGGATCGACGTTGAATGCGAAGACTTATGACCCAGAAGCTGCAAAAGCAGTTCTGGAAGAGGCTGGCTGGACAGACAGTGATGGAGATGGCATCCGTGAAAAAGATGGTCAGAAGCTGACTGTTCGATGGCTGACTTACCCGAGCCGTCAGGAGCTCCCGCTGCTGGCAGAATCTGCCCAGAGCACCTTAAAAGATATCGGAATGGATGTACAGATCAATGCGACGGCTGATCATAACACGATTGTGAAAGACACTTCTGCATGGGATGTCTATGTTGGAGCCAATGTCAACTGCGGTCTTGGAGATCCGACCAACTTCTTCTCGACACACTGTCTGGATGCGTCTACCAAGAACCGGGGACAGTATCATAGCGATAAACTGGAAGAACTGGCAGTACAGTTAAACAGTACATTTGACAAAACAGAAAGAGATCAGATTGCCATCGAAATGCAGCAGCAGCTTCTGGATGACAATGCATTTGTATTCTGTTCTTTCCTGAAGATGAGCATGATCAGTCAGGCAAATGTAACCGGACTTACGGCCCATGCAAGTGATTATTATGAACTGACAGCAGATCTGGATATAAACTAATGGAAAAAACATTGTTGAATTACGATTCTGTGGAGATTTCTTTCGACGGAACTCCGGTGGTTCACGACATTTCTTTTTCCCTGCAGCCCGGAGAAATTCTCGGGCTGGTAGGGGAATCAGGAAGCGGAAAAAGCACGTTAATAAAAGCGGCTATGGGGCTGCTTGGCGATACGGGACTGGTTACCAGAGGAGATATTACATTCGGGGGAAGGAGCCTTGTGGATATGCCGGAATCAGAACTTCGGGCTGTCCGGGGTGCTAAGATTGGCATGATTTTTCAGGATGTCGGTGCCTCTCTTTGCCCGATTCGAACCATTGGTGAGCAGATTTATGAGAGTATGCGTGCCCATGGAAAGATTGTGAAAGCAGAAGCAAAAGAACATGCACTTGAACTTCTAACAAAATTGAATTTTAAAGAACCGGAACGGATCTGGGAGAGTTATCCTTTTGAAATGTCCGGAGGTATGAATCAGAGAGCGGGAATTGCCATCTCTATGCTCATGAATCCGCCGGTACTTTTTGCGGATGAACCGACCAGTGCCCTCGATGTGGCAGTACAACGGCAGGTCGTACAGGAAATGCTTCATGTCCGTGAGTTATTTGGAACCGCAATTATTATCGTAACCCATGATATTGGCGTGGTATCCGCTATGGCAGATACGGTTCTGGTATTGAAAGACGGCAGAAAGATGGAATATGGTCCTGCGAAAAAAGTACTGGAACATCCACAGAATGATTATACAAAAGAGCTGCTTTCGACGGTGCCGAAACTGAAGAGGAGTTAATGATGGAGCCGATATTAAAAGTCAATCATCTGAAAAAAGTGTTCCATCAGCGGGGTAAAAGAGATGTGTTCGCCGTGGAAAACATCAGTTTTTCTTTACAGCCGGGAGAGATCCTTGGAATTGTAGGAGAATCCGGAAGTGGAAAAAGTACAGTTGCAAAACTTATCACGCGGCTTGTGGATCCAACAGAAGGAGAAATTATTCTTGATGGACAGGATATCACGCATCTGAAAGGGATTGCACTGAAAGATGCCTACGGAAAGCTGCAGATGGTGTTCCAGAATCCGGTTGGTTCCTTTGATCCCAGAAGAACACTGGGAGATGGAATTGGAGAAAGTCTCCGCAACAAAGGAATGTCAAAGGTGGAGAGAAGAAAGAAAGCAGCAGAACTGCTGGAACAATGCGGGCTGGATGCTTCTTATGCAGACCGCTATCCCCATCAGGTCAGTGGAGGACAGTGCCAGCGGGCTGCCATTGCCAGAGCACTGGCAGTGGATCCAAAGGTGCTGATCTGTGATGAAGCCACCAGCGCATTGGATGTAACGGTGCAGAAGCGGATCATTGAACTGTTGAGTAGGCTGAAAGAGGAGAAGAATCTTTCATATCTCTTTATCTGTCATAATCTGGCTCTGGTACAGGAATTCTGTGATCGGGTATTGGTCATGAAAGACGGACGAATTGTGGAGGAGGGTACACCGGATGACGTGATCTGTAATCCGCAGGATGAATATACAAAGATGCTGGTGGAGGCAGTGCTGTAATGGGGCTGTCGGAAAATAGATAGTTCCAAAGCAGGGAGGGTATGACTCACAACGAGTCATACCCTCCCTGAATTCAATATCCAGAGCGAATGCGGGATCCTGAAACGCCAGACACGTTCCATTCAGACAGAGGGACATTTTGGAAACATCAAGGAAAACGAGAACTTCCGGCGCTTTAACTACCGCTCGGCAGATAAGGTATATAAAGAATTCATGCTATATGCCATTGGCAGAAATATAAATAAATATCATCGTTTTTTATACGAAAAGCTGAAAAAATTTGAGGGAAAAACTGCCTAGAAAAAAATGCGGCCGTAAAAATCCAAACAAGGATTTTTTGCGGCCAAAAACAGAAAGTACTTATTAAAATAAAAATATCCTGAACAAGTTGCAGAGCCAGAAAGCCTTGTAACTGTCAGGACATTTTTGTTTGGTGCTGTCAGCGCTAAAAAACGTTATTTACCGACAGCCTCCTGTTTTGAGAGATAATCACCAAACCGAAATCTATTTATCCATACATCTTATAATATGATTGAGTGTAACACTTTCTGTTTTCACACATTCATTGTAATCTAATTCTGTTAAATTACTTATTATATTAATAACGCAGTTTTTAAATTTTTAAGGAGAGACACAAGGCCAGAAAAGTGGTTTTGCAATGCCAGTCAGGCGAGTTGGTTCTCCGTAAGATACGCCAAAGGTTTCAATCTGAATCTGTTCGATGAAGACAGGATAAACAGGGGTGTTGATCTTAACATTCGGTTCACCTGGATATGGAACAGGATAAGTTTCTAATTGTTCAAGACGTCGAATCTCTTCCATGCCATTTACAATTTTTCCGAAAATAGGATAAACGCCAGTAATTGCCGGGCAATCCGCAAGTGGAAAGAAAAATTCTCCGCCTGCAATCTCTGGTGCGCCATAACCGCCAAGCCCAATTGTACCTGGAACAGCTTCCAGATATTTTCCGGATTTTACATCATTGGGAATGAAATAGCAGGCTTTGGGATTATGAAAAGCATGGTAACTCATATCAAGAACCCAGCCTGGGACGATTCTCTCAATTGGGTAATGATCATAGACACCTTGTTTTGCAAGATATATAAAACTGGTAACTGCATTGGGGGCAATATCAGGGTAAAGCTCAATCTGAATAACACTGCCGTTTGAAAAAGTTATTGTTGCAACTGGATTTTTTTTCATAAAGCTCTTCTTTCTTAGTCAATCACTGTCAGTTCTTTTGAAAAATGATTCAATATCTCATGCCCATGGTCTGTAACAAGAATCAGATCCTCCACTCGAACTCCCATATCATTTTCAAGATATACACCCGGCTCAATCGAAAAAATATTTCCGGGGACAGCTCTGTCGGCAGAAGCAGAAGAAACATCTCCAAATTCGTGATCTTCAAGTCCGATGAAATGTCCGAGGCGATGGGTAAAAGCAGAACCATATCCCTTGTCTGTGATGATTCCACGTGCAATCTGATCCAGAGAAGAAAGAGGAATTCCAGGAGTCACAGCTTTTTCAGCTTCTTCGTTTGCTTTTAATACCGTATGATAAACTTCTTGTTGATGTTGTGTTACGTTTTTGTAAAAGAAGGTTCTGGTCATATCAGAACAATATCCTTCCCATGTACAGCCAATATCGACCAGAATACAATCTCCGGGTTTTAATCGGGTGTCATCCGGCCAGTGATGTCCGCTTGCAGCATTGCTTCCAAATGCAAACAGAGGTTCAAAGCTTAAGCCGTCAGCACCAAGATCACGGTAGATTTTTTTCAATTGTTCTGCAAGATCTGTTTCGGTGACTCCTTCTTTGAAAAAGTGTGTGATTTCTGCCATAGCCATATCGTTAAGGTGGGATGCTTTGCGCATAAGTTCCTGTTCCTGAATATCTTTGACTGCACGTGCCTGATCAAGTGCCAGAGAGGCATTTACAAAACCGGAGGCAGCTTTTTGGTCGATAAGCGGAAGAAGAAATCTTGCAGGCATATTTTTATCAATTCCCAGCGGTTCCGTATGATCAGTTGTTTTTATTACAAGATCCATATAGGAATCAGAGTCAGTAAAACGTACTTTTTCCACACCAAGATCTTCAGGTACCGTTTCTAGCTGATTGATAAAAATTTTATGGTTTCCATTTTGATTTAAGTAGAGTGCATAAAATCGTTCAAATGGTTTTATCATGCGTCCTGTCAGATAAAAAATAGCTAGTGGGTCTGTAATCAGAATCTGTGACAGATTCAGGGATTCCATATTTTTCAATACAGCTTCAACGCGATTTTGTTTCATTTTTTTGCCTTTCTGTAAATAGAAGATATCATTTATTGCCTGTTTTGCTTCATAGTAACACATTTCTTTTTCCAAATCTATATAGACTCAATAGATATTCTGCACTTTATTACCATAACAGATTGCTTTGGTAAAGTATATATGATACACTAATACGCAAGGATGGAAAGAATTGCAGTAGTGGATTTTGTACATTTGACAATAACATACGAGGAGGAACCTAATATGAAAGTTGCAACTGACATTGGCGGCACCTTTACTGATCTGGTAGCGATTGATGAAAATGGATCGCTGATTCTGGAAAAGGCACATACCACACCGCCGAATTTTGATCAGGGTGTTATGGACGTTCTGAAAAAAAGTGGTGTAGATATGAAAAGCATTGAGGCTTTTTTCCATGGAACCACAACGATCATTAATGCACTGACAGAAAGAAAAGGTGCCAAAACAGCCTTGATCACAACAAAGGGTTTCCGGGATATTCTGGAACTGGCGAGAGGTAATCGTCCGGATTTGTTTAACATGGTATTTGAAAAACCAACACCGTTTGTTCCGCGTTATTTACGCCGTGAAGTGACAGAACGTATCAGCTATAAAGGTGAAATTCTGACACCATTAAGTGAAGAAGATATTCGCACGGCAGTGGAATACCTGAAAAAGGAACAGGTGGAGGCTATTGCTGTCTGCTACATCAATTCTTATGCAAATGAAGAACATGAACGTAAAACAGTTGAAAAAATCAAAGAATTATGGCCGGAAGTATATGTATGCCCGTCTGTTGATATCACGAGAGAATGGCGTGAATATGAAAGAACCTCAACAGCTGTTCTGAATGCATACGTTATGCCGGTGGCATCCTCTTATCTGAATCGTCTGGGACAGAGACTTACAGATGCCGGAATGCCGGAAAACCGTTACATCATGCAGAGTAATGGCGGAACTACAACATTTGAACAGGCAAAACTGACGCCTGTTAATATTGTAGAATCAGGTCCTGTAGCCGGTGTGTTTGGTGCTTCTATTCTTGGAAAAATCATTGGCGAACCGAATATTATCGCATTTGATGTGGGTGGAACAACAGCGAAATGTTCTCTGATCGATCAGGGAGCAGTAAAAGTAACTACTTCTTACTATATCGAAAAAGACGAAAGACATGCAGGCTATCCGATCATGGCACCTGTTGTCGATATTGTAGAGATCGGAAATGGTGGAGGATCCATCGCATGGATCGATGAAGGAGGATCTCTGAAAGTTGGACCAAAGAGTGCAGGTGCGCTTCCGGGACCTGTTGCTTATGGAAAGAACGGAACAGAACCTACCACCACAGATGCCAATCTGATTGCAGGACGTCTTTCTGCGAAGAATTTCGACATGGAAGTCTCTCTTGACAATGTGAAGAATGCTTTGGTGGAAAAAGTCGGAAAACATTTTAATATTTCTGCGGAAGAATCAGCAGAGAGCATTATTCGTGTGGCAGATTCTAATATGAATAATGCGTTAAAGCTGATTTCTGTACGGCGTGGATATGACCCTCGTGATTTTGCGATGGTTGCATTTGGAGGAGGAGGCCCGATGCATGGACCGACACTCGCCAAAGAACTGAATATTCGTAAGGTTATTATTCCGGTAGCAGCTTCTGTATTTTCAGCATGGGGTATGCTGATGAGTGATATTCGTCATGACTTTATTCAGACAAAGATTCTTTCATTCCAGAATGCTTCTATGGATGAACTGAATGCGATGTGGAAATCACAGATTGATGAGGCACATAAGATACTGGCATCTGAGGGACTTAAGGACGATCAGGCTATATTTACTTTTATTGCAGATATGCGTTATGCGGGACAGGAACATACGGTACAGGTACAGGCTCCGGCTTATCCATGGAAAGAGGAAGATCGTGCTGAAATCATGAATCGTTTCCACAAAACACATGAGCATTTCTATACCTTCTCATTGCCAGATACACCGGCAGAGATTGTAAATCTTCATCTTGTGGCATATGGTCAGTTGAACAAACCTGCATTACAGAAGATTGCACCTCAAAAAGATGATATTTCCAGCGCATTGAAGGAAACACGTCCTGTATTCTTTAACGGTGATGGCTGGCTGGATACACCAATCTATGATCGGAGCAAGCTTGGATTCGGTGCAAAAGCACAGGGTCCATTGGTTGTAGAAGAGCCTACTACCGCAACTGTAGTTTGCCCGGGACAAAGCTTAAGTGTAGATGAATACGGTAACCTGATCGTAGAAATGGAGGTGGAATAATGGCTGAGAAAGAAAAGATTAATCCGGTCACACTGGATATTGTAAAAGACTCTTTGATTGCAGTAAGTAACGAAATTTTCTATGCATTTGCACAGACTTCCATGAGCCCGATTATTTATGAAACACTGGATTATGCCAGCGGTATTGCAGATGCTGAAGGTCGACTGCTTACCCAGGGAAATGGTGTTACCGGATTTATCGGTATGATTTCACCCATGATTTGTGCAGTTGTGGAGAAACATGGAAAGGAAAATCTTCATCCGGGTGATGTATATATTATCAACGATCCGTTTATGGGCGGAGGAACCCATATGTCCGATGTTGGAATGGTAATGCCCATATTCTATCATGACGAGCTGATTGCTTTTGCTGGTAACAAAGCTCATTGGAGTGATATCGGAGGCATGGCACCAGGATCCTTTACGACTGATGCAACAAACCTTTATCAGGAAGGTATGTGTTTCTCTGGTACAAAACTGGTGGATCGCGGAGAACTGGTGGAACCTGTATGGGATCTGATGCGCAGCAATATGCGTTATCCGCAGATTTCACAGGGAGATATGTGGGGTCAGATATCCTCTCTTCGTACAGGTGAAAAACGTATTTGTGAATTATGCGATAAATATGGGGCAGACGTTGTAAAAGGATCTATGGAACGTCTGGTATCCCAGGGCGAAAAAGTAGCCCGCCGCCGTCTAGCTGAGATGCCAAAAGGCACATGGGAAATGGATGAATACATGGACAACGATGGACATGGCAATCCAGTTCATTTACAGGTAAAAGTTACCATTACCGATGATGAATTTATTGCTGATTTCACGGGTAGCGATCCGCAGGTAGTAGGATGCGTGAATTCCGGAGCAACGGCAGCATATGCAGGTGTAAAAGTAGTCTTTATGTCTGTGGTAGGACCAGAGTTGGCCGTAAATGATGGTGTATTTGCACCGCTGCGGACAATCTGTGAACCTGGCAGTGTATTGAAAGCGAATCGTCCGGCAGCAACCTCCTGTTATTATGAAAGCATGATTTACGTTATTGACTTGGTATGGAAAGCACTTGCACCGGTTTTCCCGGAATCTCTTGGTGCAGGACATTTACTTTCTGTATGTACCGTATTGATGGCCGGAAAACATCAGGACTTTGGAAATGATTATCTGATTATTGAGCCAACTGTTGGCGGATGGGGAGCTTGCAAAGGCCATGATGGTCAGGTAGGACTTTTCTGTGTTGGCGATGGAGAAACTTATAATGTGCCGGTAGAGATGGCTGAGACTCGTTATGGAATTCGTGTAGATGAGCACAGTCTGCATACTGATGGGGCAGGTGCAGGAGAATACCGTGGCGGAAGTGGTGCGGTTCGTGTATACCGTTCTATGAATGAGAATCAGACCTTTACAGCATCTTTTGGTCGAAATAAATGGCCGGTATGGGGTGCAGCTGGTGGAAAAGACGGTTCTGTAAATTATTTCCAGTTTATTGATGCAGATGGAACCGTAAGCGAACCAATGGGAATTGCAGCACGCCGTGTTATGAATACCAATGATGTTGTGCGTATGGTTACAGCAACTGGTGGTGGATATGGTAATCCGTTTAAGCGTCCTGCTGAAAAAGTAGCTATGGATGTTAAGAATGAATATATCACTGTGGAACAGGCCAAGGCTGACTATGGTGTTTTGGTTGATCCTGAAACATTCAAAGTGCTTGGATTGACAGAAGAACGTCAGAAAGCTGAAAAATAATATCATATTCAATGTATAAAGTAGATGCCGCAAAATCACTGAGATAAGGATTTTTGCGGCCAAAAACAGAAAGTACTTATTAAAATAAAAATATCCTGAACAAGTTGCAGAGCCAGAAAGCCTTGTAACTGTCAGGATATTTTTGTTTGGTGCTGTCAGCGCTAAAAAACGTTATTTACCGACAGTCCCATTCATTTTAAGCGTATTCTTTTCAGAAAAGCGGGTCTGTGATAAAATGAAATAAAACAGCAGGAGAGATACGATTATGAAAAAACCGGAAATAGATGCACAGGCAGTGGTTGCCACAGGCGCAGTTGTTCTTGGTGATGTGACGATAAAAAAGGATGCCAGCATCTGGTATAATGCAGTAGTGCGTGGGGATTCAAGTGAGATTCAGATAGGGGAAGGAACCAATATACAGGATTTGTGTGTGCTTCATGTGGATGAGAATTGTCCTCTGAACATTGGCAGAAATGTGACGGTAGGACATGCTGTGATTCTTCATGGCTGCACCATTGGAGACGGCGCTTTGATCGGTATGGGAGCTATTATTCTGAACGGGGCAGTAGTCGGAAAGAACAGTATGGTGGCAGCAGGAGCATTGGTCACATCGAATACAGTGATCCCGGATGGGGCACTTTATATGGGAAATCCTGCAAAATTCAGGAGAATGCTGTCAGATGAAGAAATTGCAGCAAACAGGGAAAATGCGAAGCATTATGTGAAAGAAAGTAAATGCATATGAAAACGAAAATGGAAAAATTTGCGATTCTTTCTCTGTCATGGATGTTGATTTCTACCTATTCGGTATCGACAGCCCTTCCGGCAATGAAAGAATATTATATAGAATACAGCGGAAGTCAGGTGGAGTTTCTGGTGTCGGCAGCGGCGCTTGGAATTACCTTTACCATTCTTTTTAATACGGTGATTGCAAAATACTTAAAAGAACGGCTGATGGTGGCAGGAGGGCTTCTTCTCTTGTCTGTAAGCGGGATTGTTCCGGTATTTACGGATATCTATCCGGTGATTCTCGGATCCCGTTTTCTGCTTGGCATCGGAATTGGTCTGGTCAATGTAAAGGCGATCAGCATGATCAGCGAACGCTACAGTGGAAGGGAACAGGAGACGCTGCTTGGGTTTCGAAGCTCTTTTGAAATGTTGGGAAATGCAGTGCTGACATTGATAGCCGGACAGCTTCTGGTCTTTGGATGGCAGAAAGCGTTCAGCGTTTATGCGCTGGGATTTCTCGTACTGGCATTGTACCTTCTGTTTGTGCCGGAAAAAGAAGGAAATGTTTCAGATACAGCTGCGGCTGGCGTTTTAAATGGAAAATTTGAACGTAAAAATGCAGAAACTGCAATTTTTTATACAATCTGTGGTTTCTTACTGGTGGTAGCAAATGCTGCCTGCTCGTTAAGAATTCCGGTACTGGTAGAAGAACGCGGCTTTGGAACAGCATCAACAGCCAGTATTGTGCTGAGCATTTTGATGATCGTGGGGATTCTGGCGGGATTTCTCTATGGAAATCTGCTGAAAATTTGTCGAAAAAAAATATTTTTCTTCTGTCTGGCAGGATATTGTGCAGGAATGGTTCTGATGGCGGCAGCAGGATCCTTTCTTTTGTTTATGGCAGGAGTTGTGATTACGGGATTTGCGCATACGACTGGGATTACCTGCGTATTTAACGGTGCAGCGGCTGATGAGCCAGGAGAACTGCTGTCTGTTGTAAATTCCATTGTACTGGTGGGGTGCAATCTGGGATCTGCATGTGCACCGTTTCTGATCGGGGGAATCGAACTGGTATGGCCGGTTTCTTTTGCAGCATTTCCGGTCATTGGAATTGTATTATTACTAATTGGATGGATGAGGGGAAGGGATTAAGTGTCTGAAGGAAAGAGCAAAAACAAATACGAAATTGATATGTGCAACGGGACGATCATGGATAAGCTGATCACATTTTCTGTCCCACTGATGTTATCCAGTGTTTTACAGTTAATGTTCAATGCAGTGGATATCATTGTAGTCGGCCGATTCAGCGGCAGCCAGGCGCTGGCGGCAGTTGGCTCTACAACGGCGTTGATTAATATCTTTGTAAATCTGTTTATCGGTATTTCTCTGGGAGCCAATGTGCTTGCAGCCAGATTCTATGCACTGGAGCTGAAAAAAGAAATGTCAGAAACCGTGCATACAGCCATTACCTTTGCGCTGGTCAGCGGAATTGTGGTGGCGGTACTGGGGGTGACTCTGGCAAGATTTGCACTGGAAATCATGGCAACTCCGGAAGATGTCATCAATAAGTCCGTGCTTTACATGCGGATTTATTTCTGCGGAATGCCATTTTTTATGCTGTACAATTATGGGGCTGCCGTGCTGAGAGCAGTGGGAGATACGAAAAGACCGCTGTTGTTTCTGATTATATCGGGTGTAGTCAATGCGGTTCTGAATCTGTTTCTTGTGATTGTATTTCACCTGGACGTAGCGGGTGTGGGAATTGCGACGGTGATCTCCCAGTGCATTTCCTGCATTCTGGTTTTGCGGTGCCTGTATCACACGGAAAGCAGCTATCAGCTAAGATTTTCAAAACTTTGTCTGAAAACAAAATATCTGCGTCAGATCTTTGCCGTGGGAGTGCCGGCCGGAATTCAGAGCACGGTTATCAATCTGTCAAATGCCATGCTGCAGTCATCCGTCAATTCCTTTGGTTCTATTGCCATGGCAGGTTATACGGCAGCCAACAATATTCTTGGATTCCTGTATGTATCCATCAACTCCGTGACACAGGCATGCATGAGCTTCACCAGTCAGAACTATGGTGTGAAAAAATGGAAACGAATGGACAAGGTGTTGATTGACTGTATTATCATTTCCGTGATAGTTGCACTGACTCTTGGAAACGGTGCATATCTACTTGGTCCTAAACTACTGCGGATCTACAGCGAGCAGGCAGATGTAGTTGCCTGTGGGATGGAGATTCTGGCCTATACGACCATTACTTATTTTCTGTGTGGACTGATGGACCTGTTTCCCGGAGCGCTTCGAGGCATGGGTTATTCGACCGTTCCCATGCTCCTGTCCATTATTGGTACCGTAGGTATGCGGATTATCTGGATCTGCCTGTTATTCCCGACACACCGGTCGCTGACATTTTTGTTTCTGTCTTATCCGGCATCCTGGGCTGCCACTGTTGTGATGCAGGTGATCTGTTTCAGGTTTGTGAGGAAGAAGATACGTAACACCCGTCCGGGCATATAGCCCTAGAATGCAGATCGATCAATTTAAAGGAGCGAAAAGAGATGTAAAAGTTTCTTTTTGCTCTTTTCTTTTGAATGAAAATTATTTTTAAAACACTGCGACCAAATGGAGATTGCATGCATCTAATCTATGTAAATACAAAAAAGCCGGCGGGAAGGATACTATGAAAAGAGAACAACTGGGTCAACTGATTCTGGCATCGGAGGACAGCATGTATCATGTGGCGAAATCATTACTCCATAATGATGCGGACTGTCAGGATGCCATTCAGGAGGCCATCGCAAAAGCATTTGACAAGATTGGAACGTTAAAACAGGATACTTATGCAAAGACCTGGCTGCTCCGTATTCTGATCAATGAATGTTATGGAATCATGCGTAAGGAAAAGAAGATCATATCATTGGAGACTTGTGAGCAGGAAGAACCGTGGATGGAGAGACAGGATTATTCGGATCTGTATGAAGCGTTGATGGGGCTTACAGAGGAAGCAAGACTGGCAGTAACCCTGTATTATATGGAAGGATACAATATTCGGGAGATTGCCAGAATGACAAAAGTGACAGAAAGTGCGGTCAAGAGCCGACTTGCCAGGGCGCGGACAAAGCTGAAGGAAGAATTATCCAAAGAAGGTTAAAGGGGAGGATGAACGATGAAGCTGGAAAATATGAATCAGGAATTTCCGAAGATGCCGGATGCTATGCGGAAGATGATAGAGCAGGAAGTAGAACAGCAGTTACAGAAAAAGACAAGTAAATTCACAGGCCGCCGAGTGATGATCGCTGTGCTGGCAGCAACTCTGGCGCTGGGAACCACCGCATTTGCAGGTGTTTTATATCGAATGAAAAGTAAGCAGGTGGGAACCTATGCAGTGAAAACAACGCAGGAAAAAGAAGCAGGAACAGAAAATGAAACGATGCAGCCGACAGGAGAGAGCCATTATGTGAAGCTGACTGCGGAGTGGCTGCCGGACGGAATGGTGCAGACAGAAGAAGGAAAATATAGCTTTGAAGATACTTATGCGCAGGGTGGCGTGAGCATGCTCTGTTACTATATGGATACGGGAGACTCCGCTTTTGAAATGCTGACACAGCAGGTGGTAGAGAGTGAAACATTGAATATTGATGGCAGAGAAGGTATATACCTGGGACAGCAGACACTGAGCAATGAACTTACATTTAACCAGCAGCTCTATGTGGCGTACCCGGATCTTCATCTGGTACTGGAAATAACAGCGGCATCAGATGTGTCAAAAGAGGATGCCATCCAGATAGCGGAGCATGTGACATTGACACCCGCGGAACAGTCCGATGATAAAGATGTGATGATGTGCTATAACTGGAGCAGTTATCTGACTGCGGATGAAGGACAGGAGATGATAGATGAATCGAACCTTCCTGTTACATCGGTATCCATGGAGAACTTGAAAAAAGCACATCCAATAGGAGAAGTATTGGATATATCTGAAAACGATCTGGAAAAGCATCCAGGACTGACAGCAAAAGTAACGGATGTCCAGATCGGGGATAACCGTTCCATGTTGTCAGACTCTATGCTGGGAGAGGATGATAAGCAGGCTTTTGCATCAGATGGAACGCTGCTTCCAGTCACACTTACCTATGTGAAAGAAGGAGATGGAGTCAATACGCTGGATCAGGTGATCCGGACGGAAGAAGAGCCGCAGAAGCTGGTCTGCGTGACTGTGGATTATACCAATACCGGTACAGAAACATGGAAAGATATTATGTTCAATGGAACGATCAATATTCTGGAACCGGCTGGAGCTGTGGCAAAGATCTGGAGAGCGGATACCCAGACCCCGTCAGAGAATGATGCATGGACCTATGTGGCTGTGGCCAGCCATTCTTTCAATACGGAGGTAGGACTGTATGATGTGAAAGGTGGGGAACGTTCGAATAACTATATTGATTCTCTTGCACCCGGAGAGACAGTGACGGTACATTGGGCATTTGCTGTACCAGAAGAAAAACTTGGGGAAATGTATTTTGACTTAGGAAATACCTGCAATCTAACATCTGATCTTACGGATGGATACGTGACAGACATTAGACAGCAGGTACAATAGTTACCCTGCCCATTGTAAAATAAAATATCCTTGACAACCTCTGAAAACTAGTGTTAAGATAAAGTTCCTAAACCCGGTAAGGGTGTGGATTTTACCAGAGAGATCTGATTTTCGCCACACAGTTGTTTTGCGAAGCAGCTGTATGGCGATTTTTTTATGTCTTTTTTCAGAACCATACTTCAAGGAGGATACAACAATGAATGATACTTTTATGAAAGAGAAGCCGGTATTTGGTCTTGTACTTTCGATGTCATTACCCATGGTGCTTTCCATGATGGTAAATGCGCTATATAACATCGTAGACAGTTATTTTGTAGCGAGAATCAGCGAAGATGCCATGACAGCACTTTCCCTGGTCTATCCGGTGCAGAACCTGATCAGTGCAACGGCCATCGGTTTTGGTGTGGGAATCAATGCGGTCATTGCCTTTTTCCTAGGAGCAGGAGATAAGAAAAAAGCGAACCAGGCGGCCACGATGGGAATGTTCTGGAGTCTGGTGCAGGGACTGACATTATCTATCGTCTGCATCTTGATTATGCCGAAATTTCTGACCTTGTTTACCGATGATGCAACAGTTATTGATTATGCTATCCGCTATTCCAGAATTGCTTTTCTCTTTGGAATGATTATTTCCAGTGGTCTTTCTTTTGAGAAAACGTTCCAGGCAGTGGGTCGGATGAAAGTATCCATGCTCAGCATGATGGCCGGATGCATTTCCAATATTGTTCTGGACCCGATTCTGATCTTTGGCCTTGGCCCGTTCCCGGCCATGGGCATTGAAGGGGCAGCACTGGCGACCGGAGCCGGACAGGTGATTACACTTGTAATTTACATTATTATCTATATGGTAAAACCGATTCCGGTAAAGATTTGTATTTCCGGAGTTAGCTTTAAAGGCGGTATCAGCAGAAGACTTTACTCTATCGGCGTTCCGGCTATCCTGAATATGGCGCTGCCGTCCCTGCTGATCTCTGCACTGAATGGTATTCTGGCAGAGTTTTCTCAGAGCTATGTGTTGGTTTTAGGGGCTTATTACAAACTGCAGACCTTCCTGTATCTGACAAGCAGTGGTATCGTGCAGGGAATTCGTCCATTGATTGGATATAATTATGGTGCGCGGGAATATGATCGCGTTCATAGAATATATCGGACAGCCCTTGGTATGTCATTGGTTGTTATGATTGTGGGAACGGTTCTCTGTCTCTCCATTCCGGGAAGCCTTATTGGAATCTTTACCAGCTCAGCAGAGACTGTAGAGATTGGAAAGACAGCACTTCGGATTATCAGCGGCGGATTTATTATTTCTGCGGTATCTGTCACTTCCTGCGGTGCACTGGAAGGACTGAACATGGGCTTTCCTTCACTGCTGATTTCCATGCTCCGCTACATCCTCATTATTATCCCGGCGGCATTTTTGTTAAGCCGGATACTGGGAGCGAATGGCGTATGGCATGCCTTTTGGGTGACCGAGTGGATTACTGCAGGTGTGGCATGGCTGATTTATAAAAAGAAAACATCCTGGGAAAAATAAAAAAAAGCCTGGCATCGACTGTCTCGTTCAAAGGGACGATTGGTGCCAGGCGTTTTTAATGCTTTATTTAAAAAGCTCCTCTTTTCTTGCTAAAATTGCCTCACATGCAGCGCATGCCGGGCAGTCACAGTATTTTGCGCCTGCGGCTTTAATATCTTTGCCGTGAGCAGCCACATTTTTTGCCATCTCAGCTCCGAATATTTTTGCACCCATATCGGATTCTGCAAAGGTGATGAGTCCGTCTATGGGCATGATATCTGCTTCCAGTTCTGCCACGTATGCTTTGGTCGCTTCTGCCTCTTTGTCAGTGCCGGCAGCTGCCAGCCAGTTGTTTGCAGCTTCTTTTAATTCTGCACAGCAGCTGTGTGCTGCGGTCAGTTCTTTGGTCTTCTCAGTTACAAATGCAAGTGTCTCTTTGGTCATGATAAAGTCCCCTTTCTAAATAGATATATCTATTGTAACACATAAGAAAAACATGTAAATCATGAGAAAATTTCAAAAATAATCCTGAAAACCGCTGCGAAATGAATAGGATTAAATTTTATGGTGAAAAATTCTAATCCAATATCAGGAAAATACTTCGAAATTGTGCGCAAATAAATAAAGAAGATGAGAAAACTTATAAAATAGAGAAAAAATATGCCATAAAATTTTCTATTTGCAAATAATCTGACGATTCCGTAAAAATTTCTTATTTACATCTTAAAAAAATGGGTGTAAACTTTTAGAAAACTTGCAGGTTACATGAAATGTCAACGATTCAAGAAAGAAAGGTACAGCTTATGAACGAACAGAGAAATCAGGAATGTCCCAGACCGGGAATGTATGACCCGAGCTTTGAACATGACAACTGCGGTATCGGCGCTGTCGTAAATATTAAAGGCGTCAAATCGCACAAGACGGTAGAAGATGCACTGAGCATTGTAGAGAATCTGGAACACCGCGCCGGCAAGGATGCGGAAGGCAAGACCGGAGACGGTGTTGGTATCATGGTTCAGATTTCCCATAAATTTTTCTCTAAAGAGTGTGCGAAGCTTGGTATTGAGCTTGGAGGGGAGAGAGAATACGGTATCGGAATGTTTTTCCTTCCCCAGGATGAGCTGAAACGCAACCAGGCGAAGAAAATGTTCGAGATCATCGTAGAGAAGGAAGGTATGAACTTCCTTGGATGGAGAGAGGTAACCACCAATCCGAAGGTGCTGGGAAGTAAAGCACTGGAGAAGATGCCGAGTATTATGCAGGCATTTATTCAGAAACCGGAGGATGTGGAAAAAGGACTGGATTTCGACCGGAAGCTTTACATCGCAAGACGTGTGTTCGAACAGTCCATCGAGGACACTTATGTGGTATCCTGTTCCAGCCGTACCCTGATTTATAAAGGTATGTTTCTAGTAGGACAGCTTCGTTCCTTCTTCCTGGATCTGCAGAGTCAGGACTACGAGAGTGCCATCGCACTGGTTCACTCCCGTTTCTCGACGAACACCATGCCCAGCTGGGAGCGTGCACATCCCTATCGTTTTCTGGTACATAACGGTGAGATCAATACGATCAAAGGTAATGCCGACAAGATGCTGGCCCGCGAGGAGACGGTAGAGTCCGAGCATCTGAAGGGAGAATTCCATAAGATTCTTCCGGTTATCAGTGCATCTGGTTCCGACTCCGCCATGCTGGACAACACACTGGAATTCCTGGTGATGAGCGGTATGGATCTGGCGCTGGCAGTGATGATCCTCATTCCGGAGCCGTGGCTTAACAACCGCACGATGTCCCAGAAGAAGAAAGATTTCTATCAGTATTATGCGACTATGATGGAGCCGTGGGATGGACCGGCATCTATCCTTTTCACCGACGGAGATGTGATGGGAGCCGTTCTGGACCGTAACGGACTTCGTCCTTCCAGATACTATGTAACCACGGATGATCAGCTGATCCTTTCTTCCGAGGTTGGTGTGCTGGATATTGATCCTTCCAGAATTGTGGAAAAAGAAAGACTTCATCCAGGCAAAATGCTGCTGGTAGATACCAAACAGGGACGGATTATCGATGACGATGAACTGAAAGAATCCTATGCAAACCGTCAGCCCTATGGCGAGTGGCTGGATCACAATCTGGTCAATCTGTCTGAGCTGAAGATTCCGAACCAGAGAGTGGAAGAGTATACACCGGAAGAACGGGCAAAACTACAGAAGGCATTCGGCTATAATTATGAAGATGTGAGAAATTCCATCATGAGTATGGCTGCCAACGGAAGCGAAGCAACTTCTGCCATGGGTATTGACGTACCACTGGCTGTTTTATCAGAGCATCATCAGCCGCTGTTTAATTATTTCAAACAGCTGTTTGCACAGGTTACTAACCCGCCTATTGATGCCATCCGTGAGAAGATCGTAACCTCCACCACGATTTATGTTGGAAAGGCCGGCAACCTTCTGGAAGCAAAACAGGAGAACTGCTGCGTTATGAGGATTAACAATCCGATTCTGACAGAGACCGACCTTCTGAAGATTAAAAATATGAAGGAGCCGGGATTCAAAGTAGAAGTGCTCCCGATTACTTATTATAAGAATACCAGCCTGGAGAAGGCCATTGACCGTCTGTTTGTAGAAGCAGACCGTGCTTACCGTGACGGTGTCAACATCCTGATTCTGTCTGACCGTGGCGTGGATGAGAACCATGTGGCAATCCCGTCTCTTCTGGCAGTATCCGCACTGCAGCAGCATCTGGTACGGACGAAGAAGAGAACTTCTGTTTCTATTATTCTGGAGTCCGGTGAGCCGAGAGAAGTACATCATTTTGCTACGCTCCTTGGCTATGGCGCCTGTGCAGTGAACCCTTATCTTGCACATGAGAGTATCCATGAGCTGATTGATAAGAAGATTCTGAATAAGGATTATTATGCGGCAGTGGCTGACTATGATCAGGCAGTTATTAATGGCATTGTAAAGATTGCTTCCAAGATGGGCATTTCCACCATCCAGTCTTACCTGGGTTCCAAGATTTTTGAGGCAATCGGTATTAATAAAGAAGTCGTTGATAAATATTTTACCAATACCGTCAGCAGAATCGGCGGTATCGGCCTAAAAGAGATTGGTGAGCAGGTAGAACTTATGCATTCTTCTGCTTTCGATCCACTGGGGCTGACCACCAGTCTGGCACTGAACAGCCTGGGACTTCACAAAGAAAGAAGTGCAGGAGAGGAACATCTCTACAATCCGAGAACCATTTCTCTCTTACAGCAGTCTACTAGAGAAGGCAATTATCAGCTGTTTAAACAGTACACTTCTCTGGTAGATGGCGAAAATAACCATGGACAGTTGAGAACACTACTGGATTTCAAATATCCGAAGAAAGGCATTCCGCTGGATGAGGTGGAAAGCGTGGATTCCATTGTGACCCGCTTCAAGACCGGTGCCATGTCCTATGGTTCCATTTCCCAGGAAGCCCATGAGTGTCTGGCTATTGCCATGAACCAGTTACATGGTAAATCCAATACCGGTGA
Organism: Clostridiaceae bacterium Marseille-Q4143; assembly: GCA_018228645.1. Lineage (GTDB taxonomy): Bacteria > Bacillota > Clostridia > Lachnospirales > Lachnospiraceae > Hominiventricola > Hominiventricola filiformis. The sequence continues at coordinate 27,512 of CP073693.1, read as the reverse complement.
GGGCGGTGAAAGTATTGAGCGACTGACTATCGGACCGGATGGATTAAATAAATGCTCTGCCATTAAACAGGTGGCAAGCGGACGTTTTGGCGTGACCTCCAGATATCTGGTCAGTGCCCAGGAGATTCAGATCAAGATGGCACAGGGCGCAAAACCTGGCGAGGGTGGTCATCTGCCGGGCGGAAAAGTATACCCGTGGATTGCAAAGACCCGTCTTTCTACTCCGGGTGTGAGCCTGATTTCTCCGCCGCCTCATCATGATATTTACTCCATTGAGGACCTGGCACAGCTGATCTATGACCTGAAAAATGCGAACCCGGCAGCCAGAATTTCTGTGAAACTGGTATCCGAGGCAGGCGTTGGTACCGTCGCAGCCGGTGTTGCCAAAGCAGGCGCACAGGTCATTCTCATATCAGGTTATGATGGAGGTACCGGAGCAGCTCCGGCAAGTTCCATCCACAATGCAGGACTTCCATGGGAGCTTGGTCTTACCGAGACCCATCAGACTCTGATTATGAACGGTCTGAGAAATAAAGTCCGTATTGAGACAGATGGCAAGCTTATGAGCGGCCGTGACGTGGCAATTGCTGCCATGCTGGGTGCCGAGGAGTATGGATTTGCAACGGCTCCGCTGGTAACTATGGGATGCGTGATGATGCGTGTCTGCAATCTGGATACCTGTCCGGTAGGCGTAGCTACCCAGAATCCGGAACTGAGAAAACGGTTCCGCGGCAAACCGGAATATGTCGTAAACTTCATGAGATTCATCGCAGAAGAGCTGCGTGAATATATGGCAAAACTTGGCATTCGCACGATCGATGAGCTGGTAGGACGTTCCGATATGCTCTGCGTCAAAGAGGGCAGAACCGGAAGACAGGCTACTATTGATTTTACGAAGATTCTGGACAATCCCTATGCCGGAAAAGGTCAGAAAGTTATTTTCGATCCGAAGCATGTTTACAACTTTGAGTTGGAAAAGACACTGGATGAGAAGGTGCTCATGAAAGAATTCAAGTCTGCCCTGGCAACCGGACAGAAGAGAAGTATTGAGCTGGATGTGAGAAATACCAACCGTGCATTCGGTACCATGTTCGGTTCCGAGATCACCAAACGTTATCCGGAAGGGCTGCCGGAAGATACCTTTACCGTAAAATGTACCGGTGCAGGCGGACAGAGTTTCGGTGCCTTCATTCCGAAAGGACTGACGCTGGAGCTGGTTGGAGATTCCAATGACTACTTTGGAAAGGGACTTTCTGGTGGAAAACTGATTGTTTATCCGCCGAAGGGTGTGAACTTCAAAGAGGACGAAAATATCATTATCGGTAACGTAGCCCTTTACGGAGCTACCAGTGGTGAAGCTTACATCAACGGTGTGGCAGGAGAACGTTTCTGCGTCAGAAACTCCGGTGCACGTACCGTTGTAGAGGGAACCGGAGATCATGGCTGTGAGTACATGACCGGTGGCTGCGCAGTCATCCTTGGAAAAGTCGGTAAAAACTTCGCAGCAGGTATGAGCGGCGGTATTGCTTATGTACTGGACGAAGACAGCGACCTCTATATGAAAGTCAACAAAGCGATGGTAACGCTGGAAGAAGTTACTAACAAATATGATGTGCAGGAACTGAAAGATATGATTCAGGAGCATGTCGCTTACACCAATTCCGAAAGAGGAAAACAGATCCTTGATAACTTTGAGCAGTATCTGCCGAAATTTAAAAAGATCATCCCGAATGATTACAAGAAGATGCTCAGCATGATTGTCCAGATGGAAGAAAAAGGCATGAACACGGAGCAGGCGCAGATCGAAGCATTTTATGCGATCAAGAGAGGATAGGAGGTACGAACGGAAATGGGAAAACCAACAGGCTTTTTGGATTATGAACGTAAAAATGCAAAGGCAGAAGCGCCTTTGGAGAGAATTAAACATTTCAACGAGTTCCACACACCCCTGTCCAGAGAGGAACAGGAGAAACAGGGAGCCAGATGTATGGCATGCGGCGTGCCCTTCTGCCAGGCAGGACAGATGCTGGGCGGTATGATGTCCGGCTGCCCGCTGCAGAACATGGTGCCGGAGTGGAACGACATGCTCTATATGGGAAACTGGGAGGAGGCGTATTACCGCCTCTCCAAGACCAGCAACTTCCCGGAGTTTACAGGACGTGTATGTCCCGGACTCTGTGAGGCAGCATGTACCTGCAACTTAAACGGAGATCCGGTAGGAAGCAAGGGCAATGAGCTTGCCATTATTGAAAATGCATACAAGAAAGGCTATGCCCATGCAAGACCTCCGAAAGTACGTACAGGTAAGAAAGTAGCTGTCATCGGAAGCGGTCCTTCCGGACTGGCGACTGCAGACCAGTTAAATCACCGCGGACATTCCGTAACTGTCTATGAACGCCGTGACCGTGTGGGAGGGCTTCTGATGTACGGAATCCCGAATATGAAGCTGGAAAAGCACATTGTAGAGCGTAAGATCAAGATTATGAAGGAAGAAGGCGTTACCTTCATCACCAACTGCAATGTAGGGGTGGATGTAAAGCCGGAGCAGCTTTTAAAAGAATATGACCGCGTCGTACTCTGTTGTGGTGCCGCCAATCCCCGTGATATCAAAGCACCTGGAAGAGATGCCAAAGGAATCTATTTTGCAGTGGATTTCCTGACGGCTACCACGAAGAGCCTCCTGGATTCCAATTTCGCTGATAAGAAATTTATTCCGGCAGAGGGCAAGAATGTGCTGGTTATTGGCGGCGGAGATACGGGAAATGACTGTGTCGGTACTTCCATCCGCCTGGGTTGCAAATCTGTCACCCAGCTGGAAATGATGCCGAAACTTCCGGATACGAGAGCGGAAAATAATCCGTGGCCGATCTGGCCCAGAATCTGTAAGACGGATTACGGTCAGCAGGAAGCCATTGCCAAATTCGGACATGATCCTCGAATCTATCAGACCACGGTTCAGGAGTTCATCAAGGACAAGAACGGCAATGTTAAACAGGCAAAGATTGTCAAACTGGAAAGCAAGAAGGATGAGAAGACCGGACGTATGATGATGGTTCCGGTAGAAGGAAGTGAATTTGTACTGGATGTAGAACTGGTACTCATCGCAGCCGGATTCCTTGGAAGTCAGGATTATGTGACCAAAGCCTTCGGAGTCAATGTGGACGGCCGTACCAATGTGGCAACGGAGCCGGGAAAACATGCCACCAACGTACCGAATGTCTTTACTGCAGGTGATATGCACATCGGCCAGTCGCTGGTGGTACGTGCCATCCGCGAGGGAAGAGATGTGGCAAAAGAGGTGGATGAATCCCTTATGGGTTACACGAACCTTTAAGCTTTGTGAAAAGTGAATCATTACCAGATGCTGAATTTGTGCATTGTGTACAGAGAACCAGCGTCTGGTAATTTTTTTTACATATTTTCATCAAAAACTATTGACAATTAGTAAAAGGAATGTATTATATGAAATATAAAGTAAAAACAATTTACTAATAAACAGGAGTGAAGGCAGATGACGAAGACAGGAGTGAATAATAAACTTTTAAAACAGAAAAATCGTGGTCTGCTGTTGAAATTAATTGCAACCGGGGAATGCAGTTCCCGCATTGAACTGGCACAGAAGACAGGACTTGCCAAGATGACGGTCTCCAATATTGTCAGTGAATTTATTGAAAGCGGGATTCTGGAAGAACGGGAAAAATTGCAGACAGATACCAAGGGACGGAATCCGGTACAGCTTTCCATTGCGCAAGGAGCACCCAAATTGCTGGGTGTTCATGTTTACAGAGAAGAATACAGCGTGATTTTGTGTGACCTGATGCTTCATATTATAAAGAAGATCAGTGTGCCGATTACAGAAGAAAATGCAGATACACTGGTGCAGGAACTTCTTGGGAAGATTGATGAGATGCTGGCGGTGTTCCCGGAGGAAAAGATATTAGGAATTGGAATCGGTGCCATCGGTCCTGACGACCTGATCCGGGGCAGAATTTTAAAGCCTACGGATTTTCATGGAATTCACGATCTGGATTTGAAAAAAGAGATTGCGGAGCATACACATCTCCCGGTTTATTTTGACAGTGAGAGCAATGCCGCTGCTATGGCAGAAAAATATTATGGAAGCGGAAGTGACTGTGAAGACTTTATTTATATCAATCTGGCAAATGGTGTGGGTACCGGGCTTGTAGTCAACGGAAAACTGTATAGTAACACCAGCGGCATGACCTGCGAGTTCGGTCATGTGAGTATTGACTGGAAAGGACGAGCCTGCAGCTGCGGCGGCAGAGGATGCCTGGAAACCTATATTTCCAGAAAAGTGCTGGAAGAAGAGCTTGCAGATGCAGCAGGAGAGAAGAAAAGTTTCCGCGTGTTCTGTGAGGAGATGGATCATGCGCTGGAAAGACAGCGTACAGGGGCGGTTTTTACAGACCGGGAAACAAAGATGGATCAGGTTTTTCGTGATATGGCGGAATATCTGGCCTGTGGAATTACTAATTTTGTCAATGGCCTGAATCCGAGAAAGGTGATCGTTGGATATGACGGATACTGGATTCCGGATATTTATTTAAAACTGGCGGAACGACTTGCCAATGAACGGCTGTTGACCAGGCGCTACCGAAAGATTCAGGTGGTAAAGTCCTGTTTTGGTTCAGAAGCGGCGATCTATGGCAGCGCGGCTTCTCTTCTGACAGCCATTTTTGAAGGGGAACTGTTTGAGTAAAATGGTTATGACAAATGTCATGCGAGATCATTAACATTGGACACCTGCCCGGGGCAGGCATTCATGTTAAAATATAAAAAGTTCTGTACATAAGTTACGGAAAAAGGAGGACAAGGTATATGTTGGTAACATTAAAGGAAGTTCTGAAAGTAGCAGAGGAGAAAGAGATTGCCATCGGTGCATTCAACGCACCGAATCTTGAAAGCCTGCAGGCTGTTATGGCAGCTGCAGAGGAGATGGATCTGCCGGTGATCATTCAGTTCGCACCGGTGCATGAGGTACATAATCCGCTGGCACTGATGGGACCGCTGATGGTAGATTTTGCAAAGAAAGCAAAAGTTCCGGTATGTGTACATCTGGATCACGGTGACAGCATTGACCGTGTGAAATTTGCACTGAGCATGGGATTCACTTCTGTTATGTATGACGGATCCACTCTTCCTTATGAGGAGAATGTGGCAAATACCAAACTGGCAGCAGAACTGGCACATGCACAGGGCGCTGATATCGAGGCTGAGCTTGGAAGCATGGGCAAAACCGAGTCCGGCGAAGGTGTAGGCAGCGGTGAAGATGATGAGACCAAGATTTACACAGATCCGGTACAGGCAAAAGATTTCGTCGCAAGAACCGGCGTTGACGCACTGGCATGCTCATTCGGAACCACCCATGGTATTTATCTGAAGAAACCGCGCCTTGACTTCTCTGTCGTAGAGAATGTCCGCAAAGAGACCAACGGCATTCCGGTCGTTATGCACGGAGGCTCCGGAGTCAGCAAAGAAGATTTCCATGCAGCCATTAAGGCAGGTGTTCGTAAGATCAACTACTTTACTTATATGGACCGCGCAGCAGGAATTGCTGTACAGAAGTGGGCAGCAGAGCTCAAAGAAGGAGTTCCGCCATTCTACACCAGCGTAACTGCAGTGGCAAAAGAAGCCATGAAAGAAAATGTAAAAGAAGCAATGCGTACTTTTGCACGTCAGGACTAAGGATGAAAAAGGGGGATTTATCACAATGAAACGTTCCAGAATCAATCAGGTTATTAAGGATATGGAAGCTCTGGCAAAAGAAAATGGATTTCATCTGCCGCCGTTTTGCAGCTGGACGCCGGAAGAGTGGGATGAAAAAGGTCATGAGTGTGACGAGATCCGTGATAATAAATTAGGATGGGATATTACAGATTATGGCCTTGGCAGATTCGATGAGCTGGGATTTGCACTGGTCACCATCCGTAATGGTAATTTGAAAGACCCGAAATATAAAAAACCATATGCAGAAAAACTGCTGATGCTCTATCCGGGACAGGATTCTCCACTTCATTATCATTGGAGCAAGATGGAGGATATTATCAACCGCGGTGGAAATGATCTCTATATTACCGTATTTAACGGAGCAGAAGGCAACAAAAAACTGGATACAGATGTGACAGTTGTCACAGATGGTGTTAAGAGAACTGTTCCGGCAGGAACCAGAATCAAACTGACTCCGGGTGAGAGCATTACGATCACCCAGTATCTGTACCATGATTTCGTTATGCCGAAAGAGGGTGGCCCGGTTCTGTTAGGGGAGGTTTCCATGTGTAACGATGATGAGAATGATAACTGCTTCTATGAGCAGATGGGACGTTTCCCGGAGATTGAAGAGGATGAGCCGCCTTACCGCTATTTATGTACTGAATATCCGGCAGCAAAAGACTGATGGAGGATATCTCTATGGAAAAGAAAATCGTAGTGGCCGGACATATCAGTGTGGATATTACACCGGTATTTCAGGGCAGTAAAAAGAAAAGTATTTCCCAGGTATTGTGTCCGGGCAAACTGATCCGTACCGGTGAAGCGGTTGTCTACACAGGAGGTGTCGTGTCAAATACAGGCCTTGCCCTTCATAAGATGGGAGCCAATGTCCGTCTGGCAGGAAAGATCGGAAAAGATGCCCTGGGCGAGATGATGCTGGCCATGATGAAACAGCATGGGACAGAAAAAGACCTCATCATTGATGAAAATGCGGACACTTCCTATACGGTTGTCATTGCACCGCCGGGAATTGACCGGATTTTCCTTCATGGACCAGGGGCCAATGATACCTTCGTGGCAGATGATCTGTCCGATGATCTGATTGACGGAGCGGCACTGGTGCATTTCGGATATCCGCCTCTTATGAGAAAGATGTATGAAAATGACGGAGCAGAGCTGGTAAAACTCTGTAATAAAGTACACGCAAAGGGTGCCGCCATGTCACTGGATCTGGCGGCTGTTGATCCGGAATCTCCGGAGGGACTGGTGGACTGGAGAGAATTCCTTTCCAATGTACTGCCTCATGTGGATTTTTTTGTGCCTAGTATTGAAGAACTGTGCTTTATGCTGGATCGCCCGCGTTATGATGAATGGATGGAACGGGCTGGCGAAGAGGATGTAACAGAGATTATTGATCTTGAAAAAGATATCCGTCCGCTGGCTGCACAGGCCATGGAGCTGGGCGTGAAAGTACTCATGCTCAAATGTGGAGCCAGAGGCATGTATTATCAGACCGCCGGAGCAGATCTGATCGGAAAAATTCCGGCAGCGGTGGAACTCAAAGTAGAAGACTGGACGGAAAAATCCGGATTTCAGAAGAGCTTCATTCCGGAAAAAGTGCTTTCCGGCACCGGAGCAGGAGATTCCAGTATTGGATGTTTCCTTTACTCCATGCTGAAAGGTTATCCGGTAGAACGCTGCATTCAGCTGGCGGCGGCGCAGGGGGCATCCTGCGTGGAGGCTGTGGATACTTTAAGCGGACTTCATACCCTTCCGGAACTGGAAGAGAAGATCGCGGCAGGATGGAAGACCGCAGAATAAAAAAGCGACAGGAACCGTGTTCATGTGACAAACCGCATGACATGGTTCCTTTTTACTGTGACAACCGCCATATAGAATATGACAAATGTCATGAAAAAGTTGTTACATTGTACAGGTGTACAAAGACAGGAAATCATTTATGATACAAACATCACAAAACAAAATCATTTTAGGGGAGGAAAACCAAAATGAAAAAGAAAGTTTTTTGTGCACTTCTGTGTACAGCAATGGTAGCATCTTTAACCGCTTGCGGCGGCAGCTCATCTTCTACAGCAGCAGATACTTCTTCTGATGCAGCAGCTGAAGAGACCACCGAAGCAGCAGATGATACCGCAGAAGCAGATACTGCTGATGCAGATACTGCTGATGCAGCAGCATCTGAGGGAGGAAAAATCTTCGGTTATACCTGTATGGACGGAACCAACCCGTTCTTCGTAACTCTGGAAGGTGCAATCCGTGAAGTGGTTGAGAGCCACGGTGATCAGCTGATCTCCATGGACCCGGCAAACGATTCCAATACTCAGGTTAACCAGATCGAGGATATGATCTCCAGAGGCGTTGAGGTTATGTTCGTAAACCCGGTTGATGCTGATGGTATCATCCCGGGACTGGATATGCTGAAAGAGGCAGGTATCCCGATGTTTGGTTTCGATACTCAGGTTGGTGACATGAGCTACCTTACTTCTTATGCAGGATCTGATAACTACAATGCAGGTTATGTTTGTGGTGAAGACCTGGCTAAGAAAGTTCCGGACGGAGGAGATATCCTTGTACTGGATTCCCCGACCATGCAGTCTGTAACAGACAGAACCAACGGATTCCTGGATGCAATCAAAGAGTCCGGTGTTACCTTTAATGTAGTTGGACAGCAGGATGCTCAGGGTAACCAGCAGGTTGCTAATGAGAAAGCTACTGACCTTCTGACCGCTCATCCGGATGTAGTTGCTATCTTCGGTGGAAATGACCCGACTGCTCTTGGCGCTTATGCAGCAGCTGACGCAGCTGGTGTAACTCCGCTGATCTACGGTGTTGACGGATCTCCGGACGTAAAAGCTCTTCTGAAAGATACCATCCTTGAAGGAACTGGTGCCCAGTCCCCGATCACCATTGGTGAGACCATTGCAAACACTGCATATGAATGGTTAGATGGCAAAGAAGTTGAGTCCTTCATCCCGATCGATACCTTCCTGGTAACTGCAGACAATGTAGACCAGTACGGAACTGACGGATGGCAGTAAGTAATTAACAGAACAGAATAACTGGGGGCTTTGCTTCGGGAGCGGAGCAAAGCCTCTTTCTGAGATGAGACAGGTGGTGGCGATTGGTGAGTGAACAGTACTTACTTGAGATGAAAGGAATCTGTAAATCCTTCCCCGGTGTAAAGGCACTGCAGAATGTAGATCTTCAGCTGAAAGCCGGTGAGGTACACGCTCTCCTTGGTGAGAACGGAGCGGGTAAATCCACTTTGATTAAGGTACTGGGTGGAATCTACCATGCAGAAGAGGGAGAAATTATCATTGACGGGCAGAAAGTGAATATTGACGGCGTCGTGGCAGCCCGCCATGCTGGTATTTCCATTGTGCACCAGGAGCTGGTGCTGGTTCCCTATATGACAGTTGCGGAGAATATCTTCCTGGGCAGAGAGCCGGGAACCAAGATGAACGTAGACCGCAGAAAGATGGTAGAAGAAGCACAGAAGCTTTTGGATACCTATGAAATGCATATCGACGCAAATATGCTGGTTGAGCGTCTGACCATTGCTCAGCAGCAGATGGTGGAGATTGTAAAAGCAATTTCCTTTAATTCCAAAATTCTGGTTTTGGATGAGCCGACTTCTTCCATTTCCGATAAAGAGGTTGGTTTCCTGTTTAATACCATGAGAAACCTGACAAAAGCAGGTGTAGGTATTATTTACATTTCTCATAAGATGAGTGAGCTGGCTGAGATCTGCGACCGTGTAACGGTTATGCGAGATGGCCAGACCGTAGGAACAAAAGTAGTAAAAGAGACAACAACGGACGACCTGATCGCCCTGATGGTTGGTCGTGAACTGACCAATTATTACACCCGTGACTATCTGGAGCCGGGAGAAGTGATCTTAAAATGTGAGCATATCTCTGATGGTAAGATGGCCAAAGATGCAAGCTTTGAATTACATAAGGGTGAGATTATTGGCTTTGCAGGTCTGGTAGGTGCCGGACGAAGCGAGACCATGAAAGCGATTTTCGGACTGGCACCCCATGCAACCGGAGACGTCTATGTGAAGGGACAGAAAGTAAAGATCAAATCCCCGATCGATGCACTGAAATACGGTATTGCGCTGGTACCTGAGAACCGTAAGGAAGAGGGACTCTACAAAGTACAGAGTGTCCGCTTCAATTCCACCATTGAGGTGCTTGGAAGCTTTATCAGACATCTCCATGTGGATGGTAAGAAAGAAGAAGAAATTACACAGAAATATATTGACATGATGAAGACAAAGACTCCGAGTCAGGATCAGATCATCGGCAACCTGTCCGGTGGTAACCAGCAGAAAGTAATAATTGGCCGCTGGCTTGCTACCGAGCCGGATATTTTGATTCTGGATGAGCCGACCCGAGGTGTTGACGTCGGTGCAAAAGCAGAGATCTATGCCATCATGAATGAGCTGGTGAAGCAGGGCATGTCGATTATCATGATATCCTCTGAGCTTCCGGAGATCATTAACATGAGCGACCGTATCTATGTCATGAATGAGGGACGTGTAACCGGGTGTCTGGATCACGACACCGTTACCCAGGAAAGCATCATGACACTGGCGGCGAAATAGTGTAAGCGAAGGAGGAGAAGACATTATGGCAACCAGATTCAAAAATGGAGTTGTAAAATATTTTAAAGACAATATTGGTATTATCATTGCATTACTGGCAATGTTTATATTCCTGACCGTATTTCCGACTACGAGAAGTACCTTCCTGACCCCGAAGAATATGTTTAACATTCTTCGTCAGAATGCTTCCAACCTGTTCCTGGCAACCGGTATGACCATGGTTATTATCCTTGGCGGTATCGACCTTTCCGTAGGTTCTGTTATCGCTCTGTCCGGTGTTGTGGCAGCAGGATGCGTGGTAAACTTCGGACTTCCGGAGGCTGTTGGTTTTATCGCGGCAATCGCAGTTGGTGCAGCAGTAGGTCTGTTCAATGGTTTCATCATCTGTAAGACCGACATCCCGCCTTTCATTGTAACGCTGGCATCCATGAATATTACAAAGGGTATTGCACTGGTACTGACCGGCGGTGCTCCAATTCGTTGTATGACGGATGCATTCAAATTCCCGGGTGCCGGTTATGTAGGACCGGTTCCGACTCCGGTTATTCTGATGATTGTGATTTTTGTTATTGCAGCTCTCATGATCAACAAAACTCAGCTGGGACGTCACATTTACGCAGTAGGTGGTAATGTACAGGCAGCAAAGTTTTCAGGAATCAGTGTTCAGAAAGTAAAATTTATCGTATATGCATATACCGGTGTTATGGCTGGTATTGCAGGTGTTGTCATTGCATCCCGTCTGTATTCCGGACAGCCGACAGCCGGCGACGGAGCTGAGATGGATGCCATTGCATCTGTAGTAGTTGGTGGAACTTCCATGAGTGGTGGTTCCGGACGTATCGGCGGTACTTTAATCGGTGTCCTGATCATCGGTGTTCTGAATAACGGACTGAACCTGATGGGAGTGGATTCCAACTTCCAGTATATCGTAAAAGGTCTTGTAATCCTGCTGGCTGTATACGTAGACTTCCTGCGTAATAAGAAAGCCGGACGTTAAGATTGAATAATCTTTCCAAAATCCTCTGTATCGTATGGTGCAGAGGATTTTTTTGTGCCAAATTTATGGAAGGATCCTGGCAGTAGTGTTATAATAAATTTCATAGGGAGGAAGGAGAGGCAGATGAAAAAATACCGTTTGACTGCATGGATTCTGATCTGCGTTCTGTTGCTTGGCGGATGCGGGATGATCGAGAAACAGAAAGACAGTCATGAACCGAGAATTTTTGGCGCAACTTACATGACCAGGAACAATCCTTATTTTGATGTGCTTCATGAAGCAATACAGGAAGTAGTGGAAGCTAATGGGGATATCCTGATTTCCAGAAATCCATGTCAGGATCAGGAAAAGCAAAATGGACAGATTCTGGAGATGATCGAGGAAGGCATGCAGGTGCTGTTCTTAAATCCTGTAGACCTTGATAAAGTCCGGCCTGCTCTGGAAGCTTGTAAAGAAGCTGGTGTAGTCGTCATTGATATTGATACCATGGTAAAAGATATGGAATATGTGACGGCTGCCATAGAGACGGATAATTATCAGGCAGGGGTTCTGTGTGCTCAGGATATGATGAACAGAATGGATCATGCACGCATTGTGGTTATCAATAATCCGATTCAGGCATCGATTAATAACCGGATTCAGGGCTTTATGGATACTGTGGCAGATTATCCGGCTTATAAGGTCATCGCAGAAGCAGGGGGTGCCGGAGAATTTGAAGTGTCTGCAGATGCTATGGCAGTACTGTTGAAAAAAAATATTGATTTTGATGTGGTGATGGGAGGCAATGATCCGACTGCACTTGGTGCGCTGGCAACGCTTCAGCAGTATCACAGGGAAGATGGAGTGCTGATCTACGGCATTGACGGATCACCGGATTTTAAGTCCATGCTGAAGCTTGGATATGTGACGGCAACCAGTATGCAGAGTCCCAAAACCATTGGAAGAGTAGCGGCAGAGACTGCCTACCAGTATCTGGACGGACAGAAAGTAGATCCGTATATCAGCATTGAACCGACACTGATCACCAGAGAAAATCTGGGAGACTATGAGATCAACGGCTGGCAGTAAGGAGCAGAATATGAATGATAAAAAAGACCAGTATGTCACGCTGTTTCAGGCGGGCATGCTGATATTGAATATACTGGCGGTCGGACTGATCTGCGGATTTATCTATGCCACAACAAACCGGATCCTGGCCCATTATGATGCCAGAACCTTTCTGGACAGCGTGGTGACGATACCGGTAAATCCAGGGGAAAATCTGCTGCTCTGTATGGGACTGATGATGGTGATGGTTATCACGTTTGCCCTGCGGCAGATCTGGCAGCAGGATCACAGCCGTCTGACGGTCTGCACACTTCTGGTAGACGCATTCGTATGTGTCGGACTGGTCGTGCAGATGGATTTTAACTATAATGGTCTCTTATTGCTGGTATTTGCCAATGTGATTGCCTATGTCAAAGACGGAAAAGTGAAGATTTTTTTCGTAGCTACAGCTATAGCGGGATATCTGGTGGCGGACTATGAACTGTTGTCTATTTACACACCTCTTTACAGTGTGTCAGACTACATCCGATATTATCCGTCCGGTACTCAGCAGTATTTGTTCAGCATTTTCAATGTTATCATTTCGCTGAATATTATTCTGTTTATCGTCTACTGCGTTTATGTTATTAATGTGCAGCGTGGTACCATTGAAGAAGTCAATCAGCTTTACCACGAGCTTCAGACAGCCAATGAGCAGCTGAAAGAATATGCAGATATGTCCGAACGGATGGCTCAGACCAGAGAACGGAACCGTCTGGCCAGAGAAATTCACGATACGCTGGGACATACTCTGACCGGTATCACTGCAGGACTGGATGCCTGCCTTGCTATTATCGATGTGGCTCCAGACCAGACTAAGAAACAACTGGAGATGTTGTCTCAGGTCAGCAGGGACGGTATTAAGGAAATCCGGCGTTCGGTAAATGAACTTCGTCCGGATGCGTTGGAACGTTTAAGTCTGGAAGTGGCAATACGGAAAATGGTCATGGAAATGAGCCAGGTATCTGATGTGGAAATTCATTTTGAGACCGAGGAAAAACATCTGAAATTTGATGAGGATGAAGAAAATGCTATTTACCGTGTAATTCAGGAGAGCATCACCAATGCGGTTCGCCATGGACATGCGAAGAAGATCTGGATTACACTGAAAAAGATCGATGGTGAGATACTGCTGGTGATTAAGGATAACGGAATCGGCTGTGAAGAGATCAAGAGCGGATTTGGCACCAAGCATATAAAAGAACGCATTGAAATGTTAAAGGGAACGGTATCCTTTGACGGCAGAAACGGATTTACGGTGACTGCAAGGATTCCGATCAGATGGGGAGAGACATATGATTAAAGTATTAATAGCTGATGATCAGGAACTGATCCGGCAGAGCCTGCAGATTGTGCTGAACAGCAAAGCAGATATCGAAGTGTGTGATGTGGCGGCGGACGGGCAGGATGTGATCCGCAGTATCCGGAAGGAAAAGCCGGACGTGATTCTCATGGATATCCGAATGCCTAAGATGGATGGAGTACAGTGCACCAAGATTATCAAAGAAAATTATCCACAGATCAAGATTATCATTCTGACGACATTTGATGATGACGAGTATGTCTACAATGCATTGAAGTTCGGCGCCAGCGGTTATCTTTTAAAAGGTGTGTCCATGGATGAACTGGAAAATGCCATCAAGACGGTATACAGTGGACGGGCTATGATCAACCCGGATATTGCGACAAAGGTATTTAAACTGTTTTCTCAGATGGCACAGGCAGACTACTCCATTACCGTTGGAAATAAAGCGGCGGAGGAGCTGACAAAGACGGAGTGGAAGATTATCGTACAGGTAGGAAAAGGTGCTTCCAATAAGGAAATCGCAGAAATTCTTGGGCTTTCTGATGGTACTGTGAGAAATTATCTAAGTACTATTTTGAACAAGCTGGATTTGAGAGATCGGACCCAGCTGGCAATCTGGGCTGTACAGACAAATGCGGCTGGAAAACTGGCGGAGCTGGAAGAGTAGGAGGCGCGGGATGAACAGACAGAGAAAAGTGCTTGTCTGGGTGGGGGTCGCGGCTGTGGTTCTTCTTATGACTGTAACAGCATGGATCCATTACCGACAGGAGACAGTTCTGGAGTTTGGCATGTTTACCGGCAGTAACTGGAATGTGGCGAGTGCCAACAGCTTTGTCATCTTTGACAAGGCAATTGCAAGATTTGAAAAAGAACATCCAGGTGTGAAGATCCATTACTACAGCGGCATCAGTAAAGATGATTATTCCGAGTGGTTTTCCAGAAAACTGCTGGCGGGAAAGGAACCGGATGTGTTTATGGTGCTGGGTACGGATTTTAATCAGTTTTCATCCATGGGCGTTATGAAAAATCTGGAACCTCTGATGGAAAAAGACCCGGATTTTGAAACAGAAAAATATTACAGCAGTGCATTCCGGAGCGGGCAGTACGGAGATGTGCAGTATGCACTTCCCTATGAGACAGTTCCTACGCTGATGTTTGTGAATAAAACCCTTCTGGCAAAGGAAGGAATCGCCCTGCCCAATCCGGACTGGAACTGGGATACCATGTATAGTATCTGCCAGAAAGTGACCAGAGATACCAATGAAGACGGTGTGATCGATCAGTTTGGATGTTACAATTTCGGCTGGCAGAATGCGGTATATTCCAACAATGGAGAGATCTTTGCACCGGATGGAAAAGAAAGCAATTTTACAGACGAGAAGGTGACGGAGGCAATCCAGTTTACCAGACGCCTGAATGATCTGTATCAGGGAGAAAAAGTGACGCAGGAAGACTTTAATGCGGGTCATGTAGTGTTTATGCCGCTGACTTTTGCTGAGTACCGTACGTATAAGACTTATCCGTATAAGATCAAACGTTATGCGAATTTCCAGTGGGACTGTATTACCATGCCGGCCGGTTATCAGGGGGGCAATCTTTCCCAGGTAGATACGCTGCTTATGGGAATCAGTTCTCATACGAAGTGTGAACAGCTGGCGTGGGAATTCTTAAAGCTTCTGACCTATGATGAAGACATTCAGACGGAGATTTTCCGGAATTCCCAGGGGGCTTCCGTATTAAAGGCAGTGACGGAATCCAGAGAGATGGAAAGCATCGTACAGGAGGACATGGAAGAGAGTGATACGGTTATCAGCGGCAGTCTTCTGGGCAGAATTATAGAAGACGGAAAGATTGAACCGCAGTTCAAACGTTATGAGCAGGCTCTGGCTCTGGCAGACAGTGAGATCGGACAGATTCTGGAAAATGATGAAACCATTGACAGCAGCCTTAAGATTCTGCAGCGTACCGTGAACAGCTATCTTCAGCAGTAGAAAAGAAAGGACGAAGGTATGAAGGAGAAGTGGAAAGATTACTATTATAAAGGACTGGCTGTTTTTCTGACGGTGGCCATGTGTATTCTGTTCTTCTTTGTAGTGTTCCGGCTGAAAGAACTGGGACATTATGTAAAAGTGATAGCTAATATTCTGATGCCGTTTATTTACGGTGCAGTGATTGCCTATCTTCTGACACCGGTATGCAATTCTATAGAAAATTATCTGGCCGATAAAGTACAGCTTACCCGCAGAACACCGGAAAAAAGAAAGAAGCTGCAGGGTCTCTTTAAAGGAATTGCAATTTTGGGCAGTATTCTGTTATTCTGCCTGATCATTTATGCGTTGATTGCCATGCTGGTGCCGCAGCTGGTGAACAGCATTCTGCTTCTGGTGGAAGCCATGCCTGGATATATTCAGACAGCCAGTGCCTGGCTGGAAAAGCTGGTGGAAGATAATCCGGTGATGCTGAATTATGTGGAGCAGTATTCCACGGATATTATGGACTATGTGCAGAATTTTGCGAAGACGAGTCTGCTTCCTAATATCAATAATATTATTACCGGTGTGTCTTCCAGTCTTCTGACTATGATCGGTGTGGCAAAGAATCTGATCATTGGTCTTATCGTGGCAGTTTATTTCCTGAACAGCCGGGAAATGTTCTGCCGGCAGGCGAGGCTTATGGTGCAGGCATTTTTTCCTTATCGTGATCTGACAGAGATCAATGAAAGGCGCAAAAAAAGAGGGCAGAAACTGAAACTTCAGCGCGCAGAGTGGATTATTGAAGAGACGAATATTCTAAACGACTATCTGGGAGGATTTGTCAAGGGAAAACTTCTGGATTCACTCATTATCGGCCTGATCTGTATGGTGTTCACTGTTGTGGTAAATATGCCATATGCAGTTCTGGTTAGTGTGATCATTGGAGTAACCAACATCATTCCGTTCTTTGGACCGTTTATCGGTGCTATTCCGACGGCGGCGCTGATTCTGATGGTAGATCCGCTGAAATGTGTGTATTTTGTCGTGTTTATCATCATTTTGCAGCAGTTCGATGGAAATATCCTGGGACCGAAGATTCTGGGAAACACCACGCAGCTCAGCAGCTTCTGGGTATTGTTTTCGATTCTGTTGTTCGGCGGTGTCTTTGGAATTGTCGGCATGGTCATCGGCGTGCCGGTCTTTGGATTTATCTATCATTTGATCAAAGGATGGATGCACGACCGACTGGATGAGCAGGCGGCGGAGAAACGAGAACGTGAAGAAATAAAAGAGGAATCTGAGCAGTGATGCCCGGATTCCTCTTCTTTTATTAAGCTTTTTTCTTTTTGTGTGTGTATTTCTCTTCGCAATATTTGCAGCGGTAGATACCCTTCTTCGGATCGGTCAGAAGGAAGACCTGCTCAAGCTCCTGCTCAATGGAAGTGATACAGCGCGGGTTTTTGCATTTTGCCACGTTATGGATCTCTTTCGGAAGAGAAAGAGTTTTCTTTTCCACGATCTTATCATTTTTTATGATATTGACTGTAATGTTGTGATCGATGAATCCCAGTGCATCCAGGTCAATTTCATCAATCGGGCACTCGATCTTAATAATGTCCTTTTTGCCCATCTTGTTGCTTTTGGCATTTTTGATAATGGCAACGGTACAGTCAAATTTGTCGAGTCCCAGGTATTTATAGATTTCCATGCTTTTGCCGGCTTCGATATGGTCCAGTACGAAACCTTCGTGAAGTCCACCGATATTTAACATACTTTTACCTCCAGAAGTGTGAGAATCAAGGCCATACGAACGTAGACGCCATACTGTACCTGACGGAAATAAGCGGCTCTTGGGTCCTTGTCCACTTCGACAGAGATCTCGTTGACTCTGGGAAGCGGATGCATGACGATCATATCATCTTTTGCCAGTTCCATTTTCTGATTGTTCAGAATATAGAAATCTTTCAGACGTACATAATCTTCTTCGTTGAAGAAACGTTCTTTCTGTACACGGGTCATGTAGAGAACATCCAGATCTGACATTACATCTTCCAGACGTTCTACCTCGCGGTAAGGAATACCGTTGGCTTCCAGAACCTCTTCTTTAATATAACTTGGCATTTTCAGTTCTTCCGGAGAAATGAAAATGAATTTTACACCTTCATAGCGTGCAAGTGCGCGTACCAGAGAATGAACGGTACGGCCGAATTTTAAGTCTCCGCACAGACCGATGGTAAAATGATCCAGTCGTCCCTTCAAAGAACGGATAGTTAAAAGATCAGTTAATGTCTGGCTGGGATGCTGATGACCGCCGTCACCTGCGTTGATCACCGGAATGGAAGAAACAGCGCTGGCTACCATTGGCGCACCTTCTTTTGGATGACGCATGGCACATATATCGGCGAAACAGGAAATCATACGAATGGTATCAGAAACACTCTCACCTTTGGAAGCGGAGCTGCTTGCTGCTGAAGAAAAACCTAAAACATTACCGCCAAGATTTAACATGGCAGCTTCAAAACTAAGACGGGTACGTGTACTTGGTTCATAGAAAATGGTTGCAAGTTTTTTGCCATCACAGGCATGTGCGTACTTTTCCGGATGTAATTCAATGTCATGGGCGAGATCCAGAAGATGGTCAAGCTCTTCAACACTGAAATCCAGGGGACTCATCAGATGTCTCATAGATACCTCCTAATATTTGGATGTTTTATTAAAAACTCTCTAACCCGAAATAATACATCGTCCTCCTGAAAAATGCAATAGAAAAAAGAAAATTTTTTTCAGGAATCTGAATGTATCAGAAGACGTTCAAAAAAGAGTCCGGCACAGAACCAAAGAGGAGCAAAATCAAGTCGGATCACACGTTGGATATGAAAGGGGCTTTTTTCATAATTCCAGGGACATGCGTTCTTGTACCGAAGTAGAATACCGCTGGTATATTCCCCCAGATAAATGCACAGCATATAGATAAGACCGCGTTTCCAGAAAGGGGTGGAGATAAGCCGCCGCATCAGCGGTTCCAGAAAGGCGGCGCATCCGTAGATGGGAAACATCCAGAGGGAGGAGTGTCCGGTCAGTTTCGGATCCCGGACTCGAAAAGAATGAAGGCCGGTCCACAGGATTTCCATACACCATCCGGCCATACCACATCGCAAAAAATTTCGTTTCATCATATACATAGTATTTGAAATAGAAGACGGATTATACTATACTATATCTGATTATGCGCACAGCAGAGCAGGTGCGGGAAAGAGATAAAAAGATGACATACGAAGAAGCAAAAGCGTTTCTGGCAGACTGCAACCAGTATAAAGGGGAGATCTCGCTGGAACCGTTGAAAAAGATGCTTGCGATTCTGGGAAATCCGCAGGATCAGCTGAAATTTGTACATGTGGCGGGAACCAATGGAAAAGGATCCACGCTGGCATATGTTTCCACAGTTTTGAAAGAAGCCGGATACCGGGTGGGACGTTATATTTCTCCGACAATCTTCAGCTACCGGGAGCGGATTCAGGTAAATGAAACCTACATATCCAGGGAAGGACTGGTTCGTCTGACGGAGCAGATCCAAAAGGCCGGTGAGCAGATGCTTGCAGCCGGAGACGGACATCCGACGATGTTTGAAGCAGAGACGGCACTGGCATTTTTGTGGTTTGTGGAGCAGAAGTGCGATATTGTCGTGCTGGAAGTTGGTATGGGAGGACTTACCGATGCCACCAATGTGATAAAAAATACACTGGTGGCGGCATTGACGCCGGTGAGCATGGATCATATCGGAGTTCTTGGCAATACACTGGGGGAAATTGCTGCTCAGAAGGCGGGAATTATCAAGAAGGGATGTAAGGTAGTAAGTGCTGCTCAGAAGCCGGAGAGCAGAATTGTGATTGAGCAGAAAGCAAAAGAGTGTGGATGTCCGATGAGCTTTGTGGATACCACACAGATACGGGACCGGAACCGCGGACTTATGAAGCAGAGCTTTTCCTATAAAGAAAGAACGCAGGTGGAGATTTCACTGGCAGGAGAGTATCAGTTTGAAAATGCAGCGCTGGCACTTGATGTGTTGGATGAGCTGAATAAAATGGGATATGTGATTTCGGAGGAAGCCATTCGGAAGGGAATGAGTCATACGATCTGGCAGGGGCGTTTCTCGGTTGTTGCAAAAGAACCTCTTTTCCTGATGGACGGCGCGCATAACAGAGATGCAGCCCGGGTGCTGAGAGACTCCATTCTTCAGGATCTGAAGGGACGCCGTCTTATTTTTATTATGGGTGTGCTGGCGGATAAAGAATACGAAGTGGTAGCGGAGCAGACAGCATCGCTGGCTGAAGAGATACTGACGATTATGACACCGGATAATCCGCGGGCTCTGTCCGCTGAGGCACTGGCAGAGACAGTGGGAAAATATAATCCCCATGTCCGGGCCATGGGAAGTATCAGAGATGCAGTCCGGGAAGCAAGGCGTCTGGCGGGACCAGAGGATGTGATTCTGGCATTCGGCTCCCTTTCTTATCTGGGAGAATTGTACCGGGAAGCGAACAAATAAGATATAAATACAGCAGGAAGGATACAAAAAGATACATGGAAGATTTAAACGAACTTCGGAAAGAAATTGACACCATCGACAAGGCCATGGTAGATCTCTTTGAAAAGCGGATGGATGTCAGCCGCAGGGTGGCAGAGTATAAGATTGCCAATGGGAAAAAAGTTCTGGACCGGGAGCGGGAGCAGCAGAAACTGGAGAGTCTTGGTGCACTGACACATAATTCTTTTAACTGTCATGGTGTTCAGGAACTGTTCCAGCAGATTATGGCTATGAGTCGGAAGCTGCAGTATCAGCTGCTGGAGAAGGAAGGAGTATCTGGAAGCCTTCCGTTTACCAGAATTGATCAGATTGACCGAAAACACTGCCGTGTGGTGTATCAGGGACTGGAGGGCGCTTATCAGCATGAGACAGCCATGCAGTATTTTGGAAAAAATGTGAATATTTTTCATATGAGTACCTGGAAAGAGTGCATGGAGGCTATCAAAGAAGGTATGGCGGATTATGCAGTCCTTCCTATTGAAAATTCTTCCGCAGGCGAGGTGGATGCTATCTATGATCTGCTGGAAGAATATGATAACTACATTGTGGGCGAACAGATCCTGAAGATCAATCATGCGCTTTTGGGACTTCCGGGTACAAAGCTTTCCGATATTAAGACTGTTTACTCTCATCCGCAGGCACTTATGCAGTGTTCTGTCTATCTGGACAGTCATCCGGAGTGGAAACAGATCAGTCTTTCTAATACAGCGGTAGCAGCAGAAAAAGTACACAAAGAACAGGATAAGACCCAGGCTGCCATTGCAAGTCCGGCGGCTGCGGAATTCCATGGTCTGGAAGTATTGGAGATGCCCATCAACCACAACCGGTTTAACTCCACCCGTTTCATTATTGTCACCAACCGGAAAATGTATGCAGCGGATGCGAAGAAGGTCAGCATCTGTTTTGAATTGCCGCATAAGAGCGGAAGCCTTTACAATATTTTGTCCCATATGATCTATAATGATCTCAATATGTGCAAGATTGAGTCACGACCGATTCCGGAACGCAACTGGGAATATCATTTCTTCGTGGACTTTGAAGGAAACTTAAATGACAGTGCAGTAAAAAATGCCATCCGCGGTATGATGGAAGAAGCTGTGAATTTTAAAATCCTTGGCAACTATTAAAAATATAAGCAACAACAAAGTTCCGTGGAGACGTTTTTGAGAATGAAGTTCTAAGCGGAAAAATTTTATTATTTAAGGGGCTGTTGCAGAATAGATGGAGCCATCTGTTCTGCAACAGCCCCTTCTGTGTGATTTTGACTCTTATTTTCTATTTTGTAGGGCAGATAGAAAATAAAAGTTATTTTTTGCCCAATCAGGCAGTTCAATACACGCAAAAATTCTATAAAAAACAAATCTTGTTATTTGATTTGGACATATAGAAAATCTGTGATATCAGATGCCCAGAAAATTAGGAAAATTGGGGCAAAAGATGCATAAGAATCTCTATATGTCCAATTTGTTTAATTTCTGAAACTATATAGCGAAAAATATTTTTTTCACTGCAAATATTGGGCGTGGAGAGGCACAAACATTTCATATACCCAAATGGATCAGCTGCGAGGAGAGTGCTGACTTCACACAAAATATTCCACAAGGGTGGCGAAGTCCATCGTCCGGTCCTCAGGTTGCATGAAACCATGCAGGAATGGTGTGATAAATAAAAGGAGGCTGTACGTATGCTATTTTTTGAATTTGCAACAGCCCTTTTTTGCCAAGCTGACTCCAAGGCTAACAGCAGGATATTTTCTCTTTCTCGCGTCTCATAGCAAAAATCAGTGTGAAGCAAAGTTACGTAAATGCATATATACGGTATTTTTTGATATTCCAAGGTTATTTGCTACTTTAGGCACGGCATCTTTTAAATTGAAAATACCCTTATCATAAAGTATAGATAATATTTCCCTGTTTTTATTAGTGCTCGAAATGGATGAGTCATTATATACGTGAGCTTTGGCGGATTCAAGTGTGCTTAAAATTAATTCATCAATATCATCTGAAAATGTTTCTTTTATAATTTGATTATCAATATTTTGGGGAGTCAAAGCTTCAATTATGCTGTTTAAAGGTGTGTCTGTATAATAATTTGAGCATATGAGACCAATAATTCTGTCTTTTTCCCCTGCTATAGGAATAGTGGATGATTTTATAATGATACCGTTTTCGCTACGATTAAAATAGGTTCTAAACTGATGCTTTTTGTCGCTATGCTTTATTTCTGTAAGCATACTAAGTGCTAAATCTGTTATAGGAGAACCTTCTTTGCGATTAGAATGGTATCCATTAATAATTTTAATAACTGAGCGGTCTAAATCCTCTAAACTATGTAGTACAATTTCATACCCGGGACCTAAATAATCTGCAAGTCCATCGAGCATAGATGCATAAGAAGATAATATTAATTTATCAGTTTTGGTTAGTTTCATACTTTCTCTCTTTCAATTATTATATTTTTATATTTTTATTGTAACACGATTAAAAAAAAAATCAATAACTGTAATAAATACTATTGACTAAACAAAAGTTCAGTGATATGCTTTTGTTAAATCAAATAGATATAGGAGGCAGAAAAATGAACAAAGTATTTACAGAAAGTGCACCCGCTGCTATTGGTCCGTATTCTCAGGCGATCGTGAATAATGATTTAGTCTATACATCAGGCCAGATTCCAATTAACCCAAAGACAAACGAGATACCAGGTGATTCGATTACGCAGCAAACAAAGCAAGTTATCGATAATTTAAACGCTGTATTAACAGCTGCTGGAAGTTCACTAGACAAGGTGATTAAAACAACTTGTTATTTAAGTGATATGAGTTTATTTTCAGAATTTAATCAAGTATATGAAGAGTATTTTATTGGAAAGCCTGCACGTTCCTGTGTTGCTGTGAAGACGTTGCCTAAAAACGTCATGGTTGAAATTGATGCTGTAGCATATTTGTAAGACTAAGAAAAAGCAGGTTTTATTTGTGAAGTGAAGGAGGAGAGTAAGAGTGAATGTTATTACAGCTTTTATGTTAGTGTTTGTTGTTTATGCTATCGGCGATATAGTATCAGTGAAGACAAAAGGTATAATTACGTCAGTATTTTTTTGCTTAGTTGTTTATCTTATAGGATTTTGGACCGTTATTCCGGAAACCCTGTTTACAGATACAGGTTTAATGGGAGCACTCGTTCCTTTGCTATATTTGCTTATGGTGAATATGGGTACAACAATTAACATTAAGGATTTTGTGAAACAATGGAAGACGGTTATAATAGCATTTTTTACAGGCCTTGCTCTTTGTTGTGGTCCTGTGTTCATTGCACCTATATTTGTGGATAAATTATATGGTTATGTGGCAGGTCCCATTCTTTCAGGAGCCATTGCAGCAGCTCTTATTATGCAAGAAGCCGTGAGCAATATTGGCAGAACAGATTTAGTGGTTTTTGCTACACTCATTTTAGCTGTCCAGAAATTTATAGGTTTACCCGTCGCAACAATATGTCTTAAAAGTGAAGCTAAGCAATTGCTTACGAAGTATCGTAATCGTAAGAACGAAATAAATGGAATCCCCGATATAGCAAGTGCAATTCCAAATACAACGGAAAAAGAAATATCGGAAAAGAAATCTGAATCAAAATTTCGTATCCGTATAATTCCTAAAATGCCAGATAAATATTTAACAAACTATGTAATTATTGCTAAATTAGCTGCTGTGGCATTTGTGGCCGAGTATGTTTCCACTGTAATTACTCATGGTAAAGTAAGTTCAATGATTACATGTCTGCTACTCGGAATTATTTTTAAAGAAATCGGTTTTCTGGAGCCTAGTGCAATGAACAGAGCTAATGGAATAGCGTTCGTATATGCTGTTCCAATGTTAAGTGTATTTTCCGGATTGACTTCTGCAACACCGGAAATGCTTCTGGATCAAGTGTGTCCTTTGATAATAGTTTGTGTAATAGCAACTGTTGCATTGTTTGCATGTGCATGGATTTTTAGTAAGATATTTAAATGGGGATTTCCTATGACCGTTGCAGTAGGATCATGTGCTTTGTTTGGATTCCCTACAACATTGATATTATCAAATGAAATTTGTAATGCTATGGGAGATAATCCAGAAGAAATAGAGTATCTTAACCAAGAATTTCAACCTAAGATGGTTATTTCAGGTATAGTTACAGTAACATTGGCATCTACTATGTTTGCAGGAATGGTAGCATCATTTATGTAGGAAGGTAATGAGAAAAGTGAAAAATGATTTTGATAAAGAAGTTTCCAGACGTGGGACAAACTCTATTAAGTGGGACGTATATGATGATCCTGAAGTAATAGGTATGGGATGTGCAGATATGGATTTTACCACTGCGGAGTGTATTTCACAAGCGTTGATTGATGTGGCGCAAAAGGGAAATTTTAATTATCATTTTAAACCGGATTCGTATTTTCAGACAATTATTGACTGGTATAGACGTTGTCATAATTGTGAAATAAAGAAAGAGTGGTTGTGTAATTCGCCAGGCGTATTTCCTACTATAAGAATGTGTTTGCAGACATACGCCAAACCAGGAGATAGAGTGATTGTACAAACACCGCACTTTGGACCTATTAATGTGGTTGTTAAACATGCTGGTTGCGAATTGATTACAAATCCTATGATTTTAAAGGAAGGTAAGTTTGAAATCGATTTTGTGGACTTTGAAGAAAAAATAAAAAAGAATAGACCTAAAATATTTTTGATGATTAATCCACACAATCCGACGGGGAGAGTATTTACACGTAAAGAGCTATTAATGCTTGGTGAAATATGTAAGAAATACAGTGTATTGATGATATCAGATGAAGTTCACGGAAATATTATGTATGATGATAATTTTCATAGTCCTCTATTTTCAGTATCACAGGAGATTGCAGAAAATTGTGTTGTCATTACAGCTCCGAGCAAAGGCTATAATTTGATGGACTTAACATACTGTATACTCGTTATTCCAAATGTAAAGTTGCGTAGTTTATATGAAGATTCTATGGCTGGATTTACATTTAATTTTGCAACAAACATATTTAGTGTTACAGCTGTTCAAGCCGCTTATAGTGAGATGGCGGATGCCTGGCTTGCAGAGTTGGTGGAATATTTGAAAGGAAATTTTGAATGTTTGACTGAAGAAATGGAGAGTATTCCTCAAATTAAAATTATTCGACCTGAAGGTGGATTTATGGTCTGGTTGGATTGCAGAGAGCTTCACATGACTTCCGAGGAACTGAAAGATATGTTTTTGAAATCTGCAAAAGTTGGTTTATCATGGGGTGAAGAGTTTGGATCCGCAGGAAAGGGGTTTGAAAGAATTAATATTGCCTGCACACGAAATACATTAAAAGAAGCACTTACCCGCATTAAGAGAGCAATAAATAACAAACAATTTGAGTTGTGATATTCCAAGTATTTGGACTGAAGTTTCTGCAGAGAGATGTTCGTTGTTATGCATAAGAATAAAAGCTCGGAGGGAAAATTTGATGTTAAAAAAAGAAGACATAGTATCAGCAGCAAAAGAAGGTGCATTTCAGTATGCTGATGAGCAGTTGGACATATTGAAAAGGTTTGCCGCAATAGATTGTGGTTCACAGGACGAAGAAGGAAACGAGAAGGTAGTTGCTATCATCAATGAACTGCTTGAACAAATTGAGGGTATCGAGATAGAAAAACGATATTACCCCGGATACGGAACGAATATTATTGCAAGACTTACACCCGAACAATCAGAAGGGAAAATTATTCTAAATGCTCATATGGATACGGTATTCCATAGGGAGGACGCTGCTAAACATCCTTTTCATATTGATGGAGACACCGCTTATGGTCTGGGAATTGCTGACTGCAAGGGAGGCATTTTGGTGGCGATTTATGCGGTGCTGATTATGCAGAAAAATCAGATGCTTCCCAATAAGGAGATAGTATTTATTTTTAATTGCGATGAGGAAATAGGTTCTCCTACTGGACATCAGGTATTCGATACTGAAATTGAAGGGACTGAAATGGCTTTTGTTTTTGAACCGGCACGACAGGAGAATGGTATCCTTACTTCGCGTAAAGGAGGGATATCGTTTACCATAGAGGTAACTGGGAAGAAAGCTCATGCGGGTGTCAACTATTTGGAAGGGCGTAGTGCCACAGTGGAATTGGCAGACAAAATACTAAAGTTCTATAAAAATAATGATAATGAGCGAGGAATCCAGTTTAATGTTGGTATGTTAAATGGTGGAAAAGATGGCGTTGGTGTTGTTGCTGATTACGCTTCTGCTGATATGGCTGTCAGGATATTCAGCAAAAGCGATGAAAATAAAGTAAATGAAATTATTTCTAAAGTGATACAAGATACATACATTGATGGTACAAAGACTACTGTTAGAATTAATCGTGTATATGTGCCTATGGAGAGAACAAAGGATAATGTGAAGCTTTATGAAATGGTTAGAGATGCAGGCCGTTTATTGGGGTATGAATTACCTGAGCAGACAAGCGGTGGCGGTGGAGATGCTAGTTATTTCAGCTATAAAGGGATTCCTACGGTGGATGCACTGGGGCCATATATGTATACAATTCATGATACGAATGAATCATTACGTATATCTTCCATCGAAGAGAAAACTTGTCTTTTTTGTGTAGTTCTTGCAATGATTAACAAGTAATATAGGCAGCACATAGAACTGGAGCAGCGAATATGATTTGAGTTTTTTCAGCGGGGAGTTTACATTAGATGATGAAATAATAAAAATTGGTAATACCAATTGACAGAAATGCTTTTGACGATTATGATGGAGAAGGTAATAAAACACTGACCTTAATCAGGAGGAAGAGGATATGGATTACGCAAAAGAATCATTAAGACTTCACAAAGAGTGGAAAGGTAAGATCGAGGTAGTGGCTACTGTTCCGGTAGAGAATAAAGATGATCTTTCCCTTGCCTACACCCCGGGGGTTGCACAGCCGTGTCTGGAAATCCAGAAGGATGTGGAGAAGAGTTATGAGCTGACTCGCCGTCATAACCTGTGTCTGGTAGTGACCGACGGAAGTGCTGTACTTGGACTTGGTGATATCGGACCGGAAGCAGGTATGCCGGTTATGGAGGGAAAATGTGTGCTGTTCAAGGCATTTGGTGATGTGGATGCATTCCCGCTCTGCATCAAGAGCCATGATGTGGACGAGATTGTCAATACGATTT